>CAVPEH010000001.1:0-627458 GCA_963703415.1 uncultured Actinomycetota bacterium
GGTTCAACTCCTCGTCAGGTCCGGTCGCGGCCTGTGCTGCGTGCCATGCCCGGCGGTCCGGCTCCTGAACCGGGTCGGTCGCCAACGCCAGGGCGTGGTGGGCGGCACGACGATCCGCGGGGTCGGCCTGACGGTAGACCGCCGAGCGCGCCAGCGGATGCCGGAATCGGACCGACTCACCGAACTCGATGAGGCCGGCCGCCTTTGCCGGGGCCGCGTCCGGTGTGATGCCGAGGACCTCGGCAGCATGGAGCAGCAGACGGGCGTCGCCCACCGGCTCTGCGGCCGCGATGAGCAGCAGCGCCCGGGTGTCGTGCGGTAGCGCGCCGAGTCGTCGCGCGTAGTCCTGCTCGACCCGGCTCGACACGGAGCCCGGCGAGGTCGCATCGAGGCCGTACGCGAGCTCGGCAGCACTGCGGCCACGAGACAGCTCCAGCAGGGCCAAAGGGTTGCCGTGGGTCTCGTCCACAAGGCGGCTGCGGACGTCCGCTTCGAGCCGGCCTTCTACTGATGCTTCGAGCAGCTCGGCGGCCGCCTGCTTGTCCAAACCGTCGATCCACAGCGTCGGGAGACCGCTGAGCGCCGCCGCCCCCTCGGGATCGCGGACGGTGAACACCATGGCCACGGCCTCCGCCAGCAGACGTCGTGCGACGAACTCGAGGGTCTGGAGCGATACCTGGTCCAGCCAGTGGGCGTCGTCGACGACGACCAGGACGGGGTGCGACTCCGAGGCCCGTGTCAGCAGGGTCAGCACGGCCAGCCCGACGAGGAATCGGTCGGGCGGATCGCCCGCCGCCATGCCGAAGGCGACCTGGAGTGCCTCGCGCTGCGGCACGGGCAGACGGTCGACACCCGACAGGAACGGTGCACACAGCTGGTGCAGGCTCGCGTAGGCCAGCTCCATGTCGGCTTCGATGCCCTGCGCCCGAATCACCCTCGTCCCCGATGCCTGGGCGACGAGGAAGTCCAGCAGCACCGACTTCCCGATCCCCGCCTCGCCTCGGATCACCCGCACCGCGGACTGGCCCGCACGCAGACCCGCGAGGACGTCGACCAGGTCCGCGCGTTCACGCAGCCGACCGACCAGCTCCGGCAGGGGGGTGGCGGTCATGGGACTCCTGAGGACTCTGGCACCCCCTCCCGGGAGCGCTCCCAGACACCGGTTGTCGACGTGCTGTCGCACACGGCGACGGTGTCTGGTCCATGGTGGCCGACTTGCGGGCCGTTCGCCTCACCGTCTCATCGTCACCGAGCGTCCGCGTCGACCTGACCTGTCACGCCGAGGCCGTGCACGCGGTCGACCTCGGTGTCCGGATCAGTCACTTCTCGAGCACAGGAGCTCCCCATGACCCCCTCCGCCCGCGCCGCCGTCCGGCTCAGGTCCCGTCGCCGCCGCGTCCGCCTCGCAGCGCTCCTCGGCTCGCTGAGCCTCGCCACCGTCGCGGCGGCCCCGGCCCCGACCGCAGCCGACGCCCGCAGCGCCGAGCATGGTGGCGCCAAGCCCACGATCGTGCTGGTCCACGGCGCCTGGGCCGACGCCTCGAGCTGGAACCAGGTCGTACGCCGTCTGCAGGCGGCGGGCTACCCCGTCGTCGCGCCGGCGAACCCGCTGCGTTCGCTCGCGTCGGACTCGGCCTACCTCGACGCGATCCTCGAGACCATCGACGGGCCGATCGTGCTCGTCGGCCACTCCTACGGCGCGAGCGTCATCACCAACGCCGCCACTGGAGACCCCGACGTCCAGGCGCTGGTGTACGTCGACGGCTCCGTCCCCGCCGAGGGCGAGACCGTCGCCGAGCTGGCCGGCCCGACTCCGCGCTCTCGGTGAGCGACCCGACCACGATCTTCAACTTCGTTCCGGGGAACGTGCCGCCGGGCCCGGACAGCGACGTCTACCTGAAGCAGTCCACGTTCCTCGAGTCGTTCGCCACCGGTCTCGACCGGCCGCGCGCGAAGGCGCTGTGGGCCACGCAGCGCCCCGTCACCCTCGGAGCGCTCAACGAGCCCTCGAGCACGCCCGCCTGGGACACGATCCCGAGCTGGTACCTGGTCGGAACGAAGGACCGCGTCATCCCGGCCAGTGCACAGCGCGCGATGGCCGTCAAGGCCGGCTCGACGATCGCCTAGTTCGACGCTGGCCACCTCGGCCTGATCACCGATCCGGGACCGGTCGCCCACGTCATCACCTCCGCCGTCCGCGCCACCCGCTGACTCCGACGCCACACGTGTCGAAGGCCGGCACAGAGCCCGCCACCCGAAAGGAACGTCCGATGAGCAACCACCACCTGGAGCCCGAGGCCCAGGCGCTGGCCGACGCGACAGCGAAGCCACCGTACTTCTACGAGATGACACCCGACGCAGGCACGCAAGGTCCTCGACGACGTGCAGGCCGCACCCATCGACATGCCGGAGGTCGACGAGAAGTGGATCGTGGTCCCGGCGTCCGTCGGCGACGTGCGCGTACGCATCGTCAAGCCCGTCGGCGGCACGGACCTGCTGCCGGCCATCCTCTACATCCACGGCGGCGGCTGGGTTCTCGGCAACGCCGGCACCCACGACCGTCTCGTGCGCGATCTCGCGGTCGGGGTGGACGCCGCGGTCGTCTTCGTCGAGTACGACCGCTCACCCGAGGCGCGGTACCCGGTCGCGATCGAGCAGGCGTACGCCACGGCGCGGTGGATCTCGGGGCACGGCGCCGATGAGGGCATCGACGCATCACGCCTGGCGGTCGCCGGCGACTCGGTCGGCGGCAACATGACGGCGGCCGTGGCGATCATGGCCAAGCAGCGCGGCGACGTGACGTTCTGTCACCAGTCGCTCTACTACCCGGTCACCGACGCCGCGCAGGACACCGCCAGCTACTGCGGAGTTCGCCGACGGGCCGTTCCTGCTGGCCAAGTCGATGGCCTGGTTCTGGGACGCCTACCTGCCCGACGAGTCGAAGCGCGCCGAGATCACCGCGTCGCCGCTGCGCGCGACGCTCGAGGAGCTCGCCGGACTGCCCGAGGCCTTCGTCATCGTCGACGAGAACGACGTGCTGCGCGACGAGGGCGAGGCCTACGCCCGTCGGCTCGATCGAGGCCGGCGTGCGCACCACGACCGTCCGCTACAACGCGACGATCCACGACTTCATGATGCTCAACCCGCTGCGGCCGTCAGCCGCGAGCACGGGCGCCGTCGAGCAGGCCGTCCACGTCCTCCGCAAGGCGCTCCGCGTCGCCTGACCCCAGCACCGCCACCACCCAAGGAGATCCTCATGAGTCAGCAAGCACCCACCGTCGTGCTCGTGCACGGCGCGTTCGCCGAGTCCGCGAGCTGGAACGGCGTCATCGAACGGCTGCACGATGCAGGGCGTCGACGCCGTCGCTGTCGCCAACCCGCTGCGCAGCGTGACCGGTGACGCTGCCTACCTGCGCGACGTCATCGCCGGTCTCGGCAGGCCGGTCCTGCTCGTCGGCCACTCGTACGGCGGCATCGTGATCACTGAGGCCGCATCCGAGAACCCGTCGGTCGTCGGGCTCGTCTACGTCGCCGCTTTCGCACCCGACGAGGGCGAGAGCGCCCTCCAGCTGTCGACCAGCTTTCCTGGCAGCACTCTTGGCGAGGCGCTCACCGCGTACCCGGTGAGCACAGGCGGCAACGAGCTCACGATCCGGCTGGACGTGTTCCACGACCAGTTCGCGCCGACGTCCCGCTGCCGATCGCCGGGAAGCTGGGCCGAACCCAGCGACCGGTGACCGAGCAGGCGCTGAGCGAGGGACTGCCGACGAGGAACCCCGCCTGGAAGGCGCTGCCGTCGTGGTTCGTCTTCGGCGAGAAGGACCGCAACATCCCGGCCGCGGCGTTGCGGTTCGAGGCAGCGCGCGCGGACGCCCGAGGCGTCCACGAGGTCGGCGGCGCGTCGCACGCGATCAGCGTCTCGCACCCCGACGAGGTCACCGCGACCATCCTCGAGGCGATCGACGGCTGCGCGGCGGCAGACGCGGCCTGAACAGACGGCTCGCGGGTGAGGTGACCGCTACGCGCTGGTCGCCTCATCCGCGAGCGCACCTGGGAGCTCCCGGCGCGAGCTGATGTGGAGCTTGGCGTAGACCTTGCGGAGGTGCCACTCGATGGTGTGCGGGCTCAAGAACAGCTCAGCCCCGATCATCGGGTTGGTCATCCCGCTGGCAGCGAGCGCGGCGATCTGGGCCTCCTGAGTCGTGAGGTCGCTTGTCCCCTCCCGGCTCCTTGCGCGGACCCGCTCCCCTGTCGCGGCCAGCTCGCGGCGGGCGCGCTCAGCGAAGGCCCTCAGCTGCATCGTCTGCAGCATCGCGTGAGCCTGGCGGAGGTGTTCGCGCGCGGCGGTCCGCTGCCCCGCACGGCGCAACCATTCGCCGTACAGCAGGTGGGTGCGTGCTACCTGGACCGCGATGCCGTCCGACTCCAGCCGCGCGAGCGCATCCTGGTACAGGCGGTCGGCGTCGTCACCGTCGGTGACAAGCGCCTCACAGCGCGCCTGGATACCGGCGGCCCAGTCGCTCCCGCTGTCCCCGGTCAGCCCGATCAACCTCTGGAGCGACTTCTCGGCCTCCTCACTCTCTCCACATCGGACCGCGGCCTCGATGTGCTCGGTGAGGGCCCACCCGATGAAGTTGAACCCGTCGTGGTCGACACCCTGTCGAGCGCCCTCAAGCGCGAGGTCGTGCCGGCCCAGGCCGTTGTAGAGCACACCTCTCGCGAAGCCGCTGACGCCCAGGAGCGAGACCTCCCCTCGTTCGGCGGCGCTCCTCCGCGCTGCGTCGAGCACCGAGGTCGTCGCGGCCTCGTCTCCCTGCCATGCCGTGAGGACCAGCGAGGCGTAGGTCAGTGGTGCGTAGCCCGTCGCAGCGCTGAGGGCGTTGCCCTCCTCGATGTGCCCCACGGCCTTCGCCACCTCACCGCGATGGAAGTCGACGCCTGCGGCGTACATCAGGGCCACCGGCAGCATGCTCAGAGCGCCGAGCTCGCGGGCGAGTCGGACGGACCGGAAGGCCATCGCGTCCCACGCCGAGAAGTCCCACATCTGGTGGACGGCGACCTCCTGCACCAGCGGCGCCTCGAGCAGCCACCGCATCGTCGCCTCGCGGCTCGTCAGCTGCTCGCGAGCGAAAGGCTCGAGCGCACGCCGCACGGCGGGTACACCTGGTCCGCGGCCGTCGGCGAGCAGCATCGCGACGCCGTCGAGGATGTGGTCGGAGGGTTCCGAGGCCGAGGGCGGCGCCTCGGACGCTCGAGCGGCGAGCGCGACCTCGCGGGCACCGTACGCGCCGTGCACCAGGCCCGCGAAGACCGTCGCGCTGATCGCCTCGAGGTACGTCTCGCGCGCCAGCGGAGACCCTTCGTCAGCGAACTCGGAGGCGGCGCTGAGGAAGAGGGCTGCCGCCTCGCCGCTTCGGCTGAGGGCGAACTGCACCCGGGCACGCAACCGTGCCACACGCGCACGGTCGAGTGGGGTGAGCGGACACAGGTCGGCGATCGTCGCCAGCTCGGTCGCGCGGTCAGGCGCAGCGGCGGAGAAGTGCGCTTCGGCGGCGGCGACGGCCCGACGGCCGCGCTGCGAGGCGTCTGGGGTGAGGTCGACCGACCGCTCGAGAAGTGCTGCCTCGGCGGCCACCCCTCCGCGCTGCCTGGCCCGGTCCGCCGCCCGCTCCAGCCCGGCCGCCGCTTCCTCATCAGGTGCCCCCGCCGCCTCGGCGGCGTGCCACGCCCGTCGGTCAGGCTCTGACACCGGGTCGGTGGCCCACGCAAGCACCCCGTGCACCGCGCGACGCTCCTCCTCGTCTGCCGAACGGTAGACCGCTGAACGTGCGAGCGGGTGCCGGAACCGGACGGGTTCGGCGAGCTCGATCAGGCCGGACTCAGCCGCGGGTGCCGGATCCGGGTTGATGCCGAGACGGCCCGCCGCACGGAGCAAAAGCTGCGCGTCGCCGACGGGCTCCGCCGCGGCGAGCAGCAGCAGCATCCGTGTGTCCCTCGGAAGGGAGGCAACCCGGAGGGTGTAGTCGTCCGCGACCCGGCTCGAGACCGAACGCGGGTCGGCGGCGTCGAGCCCGTACGCCAGGTCGGTGGCGCTGCGACCGCGAGACAGCTCGAGCAGCGCCAGAGGGTTGCCGTGGGTCTCGGCCACGAGCCGTTCGCGAACCCGGGGCTCCAAGGGCCCCTCGACGACGGCGTCGAGCAAGGCACCTGCCGGTACGGGGTCGAGCCCACCCAGCTGCAGGCTCCGAAGACCGAGAAGCGCCGACGCGCCCTCAGGGTCACGGACGGTGAAGACCATCGCGACCGCCTCTGCCAGAAGCCGCCTGGCCACGAACTCGAGCGTCTGCAAGGAGACCTTGTCGAGCCAGTGGGCGTCGTCGACGACGACCAGAACCGGGCTGGTCTCCGACACACGGGTCAGAAGAGTCAGCACTGCCAGGCCCACGAGGAACCGGTCGGGCGGGTCGCCCACCGCCATCCCGAATGCCACCTCGAGAGCCTGACGCTGCGGCTCCGGCAGCGCGTCGACCCTGTCGAGGAAGGGACCGCAGAGCTGGTGCAGACTCGCCCACGGCAGCTCCATGTCCGCCTCGATGCCCTGCGCCCGCGAAACCGTGATCCCGGACGCGCGCGCTGCGACGTACTCGAGCAGCACGGACTTTCCGACCCCCGCCTCGCCCCGGATCACCCACACCGCGGACTCGCCCGCGCGCAGGGCGGCGAGCAGCTCGTCCAGCACCAGGCACTCACGTTGGCGACCGACGAACGGCGGTGGCGACGGGCGTGCGCTCATGGGGGCGGCTCCTCGGACGGCTCGCCGCTGAGACTACCCGAGCAGCGGCACCGAGCCGTCGGACTTCACCCTGCGTTCTCGGGGCAGACTGAGGTCCCCGACCACCGTCACAACGAGGGTGGCGGTGACCAGGCAGAGACCGGCGACGACGCCCACCTCCGGTGTCACGGCGACAGCGGCAGCGAGTCCGAGCAGGCCCGGAACTGTCGCCGGGCGGAGTCGCGGAGTCCCGTCCGGCGCGCGCAACAGCTCGACCATGACGAGCACGACGGCCACCGGTACGGCAACTGCGGCCACTGCGCCGCGGTCTCCTATGCGGAGCGCCTCCCCAGCCACCGCCGCAACGGTGACCTCCAGGCCGGCACCGAGCGCCGCGAGCGCGGCGAACGGCACGTACTGCCCGTAGCCCCAGATGAAGGACCAGTGCCGGTGTTCCTCGAGCCCGACGCTGGCCGGCACGGCGAAGATGAGCCACCACAACGCTGCCACGACCACCAGGCTCGACACCGACACCGCGACGAGCGCGATGGTCGCGGTGTCCTCGACGACGGCAACGACTGCGGTCGTCCCGGCGAAGATGCTCTCGCCGAGCAGGATGATCGTGAAGAGCGAGTAGCGCTCCGCGATGTGGTGCGGATGCCAGCTGGTCGGACCATGCCGCTCGGCCCACACAGGGACGAGCAGCTCGCCCGCGACCAGCACCAGGAACGTCGCGATCGCGGCACGGTCACCCAGTGCCAGCCGCGCAAGCCAGAACACTTCCAGAACGCCGATGCCTGCGGCGTACCGGAGCGACGTCCCGCGGCCCTCCGGATGCTCGACCGCCGCGCGGACCCAGAGCCCGAGCAAGGCGATGCGCATCATTAGATAACCGATCGTCACCGCGGTGTAGTCACCGTCCTCGAACGCCCTGCCGGTGCCGGCCGCGAGCACAAGCACGCCACCCATCTGGAGGAACGCCGCCAACCGGTAGCCCACGTCGTCGCAGTCGTACGCCGAGGCGAACCACGTGAAGTTCATCCACGCCCACCAGATCGCGAAGAACACCATGAGGAACGGCCCGACGGCCGACGCTGCGTGTCCATCGACCGTGGCATGCGCAAGTCCGGACGCAAGCTGGGCGACCGCTGCGACGAACGTGAGGTCGAAGAGCAGCTCGAGGGGGGTCGCGGTCCGAGAGGACTCGTCGACCGCGCGGGCGCGCATCGCGCGGTGCAGGGTCATGCAGTGCTGACCACGCAGACGTTCCCGCTGTGACAGCCACGACAACGTCTGATCCTCCCGTGCGTCACGGACCGGAGGGTTGCTCGGTCAACACGAGGGAGAGATCGAGGTCGACCAGAGGAGCACCCCATGTCACGAGAGCACCAGCTCGCCACCTCGGTCCTGGTGGTGGGGACCGGAGGATCAGGCCTCCGGGCGGCGATCGAGCTCGCAGAGTCCGGCGTCGCTGTGCTGGCTGTGGGAAAGCGGCCGGTTGCCGATGCCCACACGTCGCTCGCCGCGGGAGGGATCAACGCTGCCCTGGCGACGACCGACCCCGCTGACAGCTGGGAGCAGCATGCGGCCGACACGCTCCAGGAGAGCTACCTCCTGGCGGATCCCCGTACCGTCGAGATCGTCACCCAGGGCGCCGCGCGCGGAATCCACGACCTCGAGCGCTACGGCATGCGCTTCAACCGTGATGATGAGGGCTCGATCGCGCAGCGATACTTCGGCGCGCACACGTACCGGCGCACGGCCTTCGTCGGTGACTACACCGGACTGGCGATGCAGCGCGCCCTCGTCGACCGGGCGGCGCAGCTCTCGGTTCCCGTCCTGTCGACCGTGTACGTCACGCAGCTCCTCGTCCACGACGGTGCGGTGTTCGGTGCGTACGGCTTCGATCTCGTCGACGGCTCCCGCTACCTCATCCATGCCGACGCCGTGATCCTGGCCGCGGGGGGTCACACGCGCATCTGGAGGCGCACCTCGTCGCGTCGCGACGAGAACACGGGTGACTCGTTCCGCCTCGCGGTCGAGGCAGGGGCGCGACTCCGCGACGCCGAGCTGGTGCAGTTCCACCCCTCGGGTCTCCTCGAGCCGGAGGACGCTGCGGGCACACTCGTCAGTGAGGCAGCGCGCGGCGAGGGCGGAGTCCTTCTCAACAACCAGGGCGAGCGGTTCATGCAGCGGTACGACGCCGAACGCATGGAGCTCTCCACGCGCGATCGCGTCGCGCTCGCGTCGTACACCGAGATCAAGGAGGGCCGAGGCACCCGTCACGGCGGCGTATGGCTGGACCTGTCACGCCTGCCTCGCGAGACGATCCTGACCCGACTCCCGCGCGTCTACCAGACGCTGCTCGAGCTGCAGATGCTCGACATCACCCGTGACCCGATCGAGGTCGCCCCGACGGCGCACTACTCGATGGGCGGGGTGTGGGTGCGCCCGGCAGATCACAGCACCGACGTCGACGGGCTCTTCGTCGTGGGTGAGGCCGCCAGCGGGCTGCATGGTGCCAACCGGCTCGGCGGCAACTCGCTCATCGAGCTCCTCGTCTACGGCCGGCTCACCGGGCAGGCGGCGCGCGAGCACTCTGCCCGGCTCGGCGCACAGCGGCGCTCCGCGGCGGCGGTGACCTCAGCGCGAAAGACTGTCGACCGTCTCCTTGCAGCCGATGGCCGCGAGAACGTTCGCGCGTTGCAGCGCGCCGTCCGCAACCTCATGACCGAGTACGCCGGCGTCGTCCGCGACGACTCCGGTCTCCGTGCCGGGCTTGCCGCCCTCGACGAGATCGAGGAACGGATGACGGACGTGGGCGTCCACCCCGACATCGCAGGGTTCCAGGATCTCGCGCACGCCTTCGATCTGAGGTCCGCCGTGCTCGCGGCCCGAGCGACGATGGAGTGCGCGCTCGAGCGGCGAGAGTCTCGCGGTTGCCACAACCGCTCCGACTACCCGTCGCTGGACCCGAACCTGCAGGTGAACCTCGTGTGGTCACCTGAGACCGGCGTCCACAGCGAGGCCGTACCGCCGATCCCTACGGATATCGCGGCCTTGATGCACCACGTGTCGGCCGACGGCAAGCTCGCCGAGTAGTCCCCGAAGGCGGAGCTCAGGACGGCGGCCCCGTCCACAAGCGAAGACCACACGCGCGGACCGGGCGTGCACCCAGCGAAGGTCGCGTCACAGGCGGGGCGTCTGTCCTGTCGCTTCTGGTATGAGCACCAATCCGTCTTCCAAGAGGAGAACCCCATGAGCAACCAGACACCGATCGTCGTGCTCGTGCACGGCGCTTTCGCCGAGTCGTCGACGTGGTACCCCGTCATCGAGAGCCTCGGCGCTCGTGACATCGAGAGCGTCGCCGTGGCCAACCCGCTTCGCAGCCTCGCCGGCGACGCCGCGTACGTTCGCGACGTCGTGACGGGTCTGGGACGCCCTGTCCTCCTTGTCGGCCACTCGTACGGCGGGATGGTGATCACCGAAGCGGCGTCGGAGAATCCCGCGGTCGTCGGACTCGTGTACGTCGCCGCGTTCGCGCCTGAGCAGGGTGAGAGTGCGCTCCAGCTGTCGACCACCTACCCCGGCAGCACGCTCGGTGAGGCGCTGACGGAGTACCCGGTCAGCGCCGGCGGCAAGGAGGTCGTGATCCGTCAGGACGTCTTCCACCAGCAATTCGCTGCCGATCTCCCGGCCTCCACCGCGGCGCTCATGGCCGCCACGCAGCGTCCCGTGACCGAGGCGGCTCTGGCGGAGGGCCTCCCGACGGACAGGCCCGCTTGGCGGTCGCTCCCGTCATGGTTCGTCTTCGGCGAAGACGACCGCAACATCCCGGCGGCCGCCATGCGGCATGCGGCGTCGCGGGCGGGGGCGCGCAGTGTGACCCAGCTGCACGGCGCTTCGCACGCCGTCAGCCTGGCCCATCCCACAGTCGTCGTCGACACGATCCTCGAAGCGCTGGACGACCGCTCTGCCGCCAGGGCGGCGTGAGCCCCACGTCCGCCGACGCAGTGGGGCCCGTGGCTGACAGCCACGGGCCCCACTGTGTGACGACGTCCGGCGACATGAAGAGGTGCCGGCACCCGGAATCCCTCCGGGCACCGGCACCTGCTTCTCGTCAGGGCTGAGCGACCCGCGCCTCTGCCCACTGTCGATAGGTGGTCGAGCCGAGCTCAGCGCCGGGCCCCGGAACCAGGCTGTTCGCCTCGAGCTCGGTGCCGAAGTAGGTCGCGTGCACGTCGACCACGACCTCGCGGTCGTCACCGAGCGTCTGGAGCCCGGCGGCGATGAACTCGTCCATGCGCACCTTCTCCGGACCGCCAATCTCGCGGACGTCGTTGACCGGCGCGCCGACCGACGTCCGACCGACGGCAGCCGCGACGTCATCCGACGCCATCGGCTGGAAGTTCACCGGCGGGAGGTGGACTTTTCCCTCGGTTGCCGCTGCGTTGGCGATGGCGGGGATGAACTCGAAGAACTGCGTCGCGCGAACGATCGAGAAGGGGATCCCGGCCTCGCGGATCAGCTTCTCCTGCGCGACCTTCGCCCTCAGATAGCCACTCTCAGGAAGGCGGTCGTCACCGACGACGGAGAGCGCCACGTAGTGCTGCACGCCCGCCCGCTTCGCCGCGTCGACGAGGTTCGTCGTCGAGGTGACGAAGAAGCTCATGACGTCGTCGTCGGCGAACGAAGGCGAGTTCGACACGTCGATCACCACCTCCGCCCCCGCGAGTGCAGCGTCCACGCCTTCGTTCGTCAGGGTGTTGACACCTGTCTGCAGCGCAGCGGGCACCGCATCGTGCCCGTGCGCATCGAGCTTTTCGACGATCTTCGATCCGATCAAGCCGGTTCCGCCGATGATGGTCACCTTCATGACTGCACCTCTCTTGCTGTTGGGTGGGGCGTCGGTGGGACGGCCGAAGGGGCGACGAGCGGGTCCAGTCGCTCTCTGCTTCCGGCATAGCGACGGTGTCCGCCGCCCCGGTGAAACCCGGTGCTCTCGTCCTTACCTGCGACTCGGCCACTTCCTCGCCGTCCGTCAACAACTCAGACCAGACAGCCGCGGGAGGTGTGACATCGAAGCTGGGGATCAACACGCGGCGAGAACGCCGTGGGCCCGATGACTCAGCTGGCAGCGTCGTGGCGGACCGGCCCCTCGACGCGCAGGCTGGCCTGAGCCGGGACGAGCGATACCCAGCGAACGTCTGACCGGAGGTCAGTGAGCTGGCTTTGGCTCCAAAACGCGAAATCCGGGCCCCGGCGCCTAGCGCCAGAACCCGGAAACTGCCTTTGACCTGCACGAACTGTTGGAGCCGCTTGTCGGAATCGAACCGACGACCTTCTCATTACGAGTGAGACGCTCTGCCGACTGAGCTAAAGCGGCGACGGCCTCGCGAGGATCGCCCGCTGGCCGACCACGAGTGTAGCCGAGACGGTTCGGGCGCCCCAAAACGGGGGCCGTAGACTCTGGTCGCGTGAGCGAACCCCTCGATCCGACGCCCGAGCCCACCGCCCCGCGCACGCCCGACCCGGCGGTGATCAGCGAGCTCGAGGACATGCGCGCGAGCATCGACAACATCGACGCGGCCCTGGTCCACATCCTCGCCGAGCGGTTCAAGTGCACCAAGCGCGTGGGCCGTCTCAAGGCCGAGCACGACCTCCCGCCCGCCGACCCGGAGCGCGAGGCACGCCAGATCGCACGCCTGCGCGACCTCGCTGCAGACGCCGACCTCGACCCCGCGTTCGCCGAGAAGTTCCTCAACTTCATCATCTCCGAGGTCATCCGTCACCACGAAGCGTTCCGCGGCTGATGCCCCGCCTCGCGTACGACGACCCCGCGCTGGTCGCCTTCATGAACGAGTACCACCTCGCCACGCTCACCACCCTCCGTCGCGACGGCACGCCCCACGTGGTCCCGGTCGGAGTGACGTACGACCCGGAGACGCGGACCGCACGCATCATCACGAACGACGGATCCGCGAAGGTCCGCAACATCGAGGCCGCAGGTCCGGACGGTGCACGGGTGGCGATGGGCCACATCGACGGTGGCCACTGGGTGACCCTCGAAGGCGTCGCCCGGGTGAGCCGCGACCCGGAGGAGATCGCGGAGTCCGTCCGCCGCTACGCGCTGCGCTACCGCCAGCCGAGCGAGAACCCGGCCCGTGTCACCGTGCTCGTCGACGTCGACCGCATCATGGGGCGCCTCCCGTAGGACCCGCAGCATCCGGCGGTACGTGGAAGCCGGGCCGGGTGCGGACGGGGGAATCACACACCCGACCCGGCGATCAGGGGGTCGGTCTCGGGGTCCTACTCGCCCCGCATCGGACCGTGAGCGGTCAGCACCTCAGGCCCTCGCGAGGCGCGGTGCCGGTGACCAGGAAGTCGTCGATCGCGTCGTCCACGCACTCGTTGCCCATCGCGTAGCCCGTGTGGCCGTCGCCGTCGCGCGTCACGAGGACACCCGAAGCGAGCTGCTCGGCCATCGCCTCGGACCAGCGGTACGGCGTCGCCGGGTCGCGGGTCGTCCCGACCACCACGATGGGCGGGGCGCCCTCGGCGCGGATCTCGGGTGCCTCCCGCGCGGGCTTGATCGGCCATGCCGTGCAGGTGACGGGCGACCACGCGAAGCTGGCGCCGAAGACCGGCGAGACCGACTCGAAGTCGGGCACCGTCTCGCGCGCCTCCTCCAGCGACATCGTCGACGGGTCGTCGAGGCAGTTGACGGCGACGAGCGCGACCACCGAGTTGTCCTCGTACCCGTTCTCACCACGGGAGAGGTAGGTGTCGGCGAGGAAGAGCAGCTGCGAGCCGTTGCCCTTCAGACCCTGGCGCAGGGCACGCGTGAGCAGCTCCCAGTAGTCGGCGTTGTAGAGCGTCACGGCGACGCCGTAGAAGCCGAGTGCCTCCGTCACGGGTCGCCCCTCGGTCGACGTACGTAGCGGCGTGCGGTCGAGGCCGGTGAGGAAGTCGGACAAGCGCTGCTGCGCCTCGGCGACGTCGTCGCCGAGCGGGCAGTCGTCCTGCTTGACGCACGACTCGAGATACGCGCGCAGCGCCGTCTGGAAGCCTTCGGCCTGGCCCTTGTTGAGGCCCTCGGAGTCGAGCGACGGGTCGATCGCACCGTCGAGGACGAGCCGACCCGCCCGCTTGGGGAACAGCTGGGCGTACGTCGCGCCGATCATCGTGCCGTACGACGCGCCGAAGTAGCTCAGCGTCGGGTCGCCGACGACGGCACGCAGGACGTCGAGGTCCTTGGCGACCTCCACCGTCGACACGTGACCGGCGAGCTCACCACCCTCAGTCTCGCAGCGTTCTCCGAGCGTGAGGGCGGCGTCGTAGAACGCCTGCTCCTCGGTCGCGTCGTCGGGAGTGGGGTCGGTGTTGACGTACGCATCGAGCTGAGCCGTCGTCGCGCACTCCAGCGGTGTGCTGGAGGCGACGCCGCGCGGGTCGAAGCCGACGACGTCGTACGCCTCGAGAAGGTCGTCTCCGGCCACCGCGGTGAACTGCGCGACGTAGTCGACGCCGGAGCCGCCCGGACCACCCGGGTTGATGAACAGCGAGCCGCGCTTTGCCTGGGGGTCGCCCGCCGGCAGCCGCCGCATCTTCAGCGTGAGGCGCTCACCGCCGGGGTCGGCGTAGTCGACCGGCACCTCCACGCTCGCGCACTGGTAGCGGCCGCACGCGGTCCACGCCGCCTTCTGCTCGTAGTACGTCGTCAGGGTGGCGTCGACGTCGTCGCCCGTCGCCGACGTCGGCGCGTCGGAGGGAGCCGGAGAGGAGAGTGCGGCGTCCCGCGCGTCCTCGGCGCTGCCGCAGGCGGCGACGAGAACGAGACCTGCGAGAAGTCCCGCGGCGATCCTGCGACCACGCACAGCGTGCTCCCTCCGTGACGGTGAACTCGACCGTGCAGCCACCGTACGTGAGTTCACCCAGGACGCGCCGACGAGCATCCACAGGCCCGGCGACCGCTCAGCGACGCAGCGCCAGAAGGAGGTTCTCAAGGGCCAGCTGGGGAGCCGCGTTGGCCTCCAGGGCCTCGCGGCACGCGAGGATCGCCTCGATGCGTGCCAGGGTCTGCTCGGGCGTCCCCGCGGCGGCGAGCTCGGCGACGCTCGCCGCGACGTCGCCGTTGACGAGCTCGGCACCGGGAGCAGTCTGTGCGGCGAGCACGTCGCGGTAGAACGACATCAGGTCGATGAGGACACCGTCGATGGAGTCACGGGCGATGCGGGTACGGCGACGCTTCTGGTCCTTCTCCAGCGCCCCGAGCCGACCCGCGTACCCGGCGGGGCGGCGCCCGCGATCCTCGACGCCGAACTCCATCTTGAGCGCGTCACGCTCCGCACCCTCGAGCCGCTCGGCCACCTCGTCGGCCTGCGCCTGCGCGGTCTGCGTGATCGTGGCCGCGGCGTCCAGGCACGCCCCGAGCGACGTCAGCGACCCGGGGATCGCCAGGACGGCGCGGCGCCGCTCACGGACCGCCTCCTTCGTGGCGAGCGCCCGAGCACGCCCCACGTGGCCCTGCGCGGCGCGCGCGGCCTGCAGCGCCAGCTCCGGCGTCACCTGCTCGCGCTCCGCCAGCATCCGGGCGACCGCGTCGACGGGCGGGGTCCGGAGCACGACCTGGCGCGAGCGCGACCGGATCGTCACGATGACGTCCTCGGCCGTCGGGGCGCACAGCATCCACACCGTACGAGGGGGTGGCTCCTCCAGGCTCTTGAGCAACGCGTCGGCGGCCTTCTCGGTGAGCCGGTCGGCGTCCTCGACGACCACGACCTGCCAACGGCCCTGGGTCGGGCGCATCGCCGCCATGCGGACCTGCTCACGCACCTCGGCGACGTCGATGCTCAGTCCGTCCGTGCTCACCAGCGCGACGTCGGCGTGGGCGCCGCTCAGGGCCGTACGGCACGCCTGGCACGTGCCGCAGCCTCCGTTCTCGCACTGCAGCGCTGCAGCGAACGCGCGTGCGGCGTTGGACCGCCCGGACCCCGGCGGACCGGTGAAGAGCCACGCATGGGTCATCGCCGGACCCGGTCCGCCCGCGACCCGCTCCTGGGCGGACGCCGCCGCGGCACGCAGCGTCGCCACGACCGCGTCCTGACCGACCAGGTCGTCCCAGACGGTCACCGGTCTCCCCCTCGGCCGGCCACGCCGTCGGTACGCGCGGTGCCGCCGGCGCCGTCCGTGCCGGAGTCGTGCGTGCCGGCGTCGCCCGTGTCGGCCTCGGACGGGTCGCCGCCCTCGGTCACCGTGTCGTAGCCGACGAACGCCTCCTCGAACGACTCGACCCGCTCCTCCAGGGCGCTCGGGTCGATCCGCGTCGCGTCGTCGGCACCGTTGTCCTCGCCGTCAGCCGGGGGGTGCTCCTCGAAAGGCGAGCCGGGCGGCGGCGGACGCAGCGGGGCGATCGCGCGCTCGACGTGCCCGAGCAAGGGCTGCAGGCGGTCGAGGACCGCATCGGCGATGTCGACGACGTCCCGGTCGGCCCTGATCACCATGTAGTGGTCGCGGTCCTGCGCGGCGAGCGCGAGGAACGTCTCGCGCACCCGCTGGTGGAACTCGGTCGGCTCGGCCTCGAGCCGGTCGGCGGTGTCGAACCGGGAGCGCCCCAGCGTCGGGTCGACGTCGAGCAGCACCGTGAGGTGCGGCCGCAGCCGCGACGTCGCCCACCTGGCGATCCGCTCGACCTCGTCGAGGTCCAGCTCGCGCCCTCCCGCCTGGTAGGCGAGCGCAGAGTCGACGTACCGGTCGGTGATGACGATCTCGCCCCGCGCCAGCGCCGGGTTGACCTCCTTCTCGAGGTGGTCGGCCTTGTCCGCGGCGTAGAGCAGCGCCTCGGCACGGGGGGCCAGCTCGCCCGTCGCGGGGTCGAGGAGGATGTCCCGGATCTGTGCACCGACCTGCGTGGCGCCCGGCTCGCGGGTGAGCAGGACGCGGAACCCGTCGGCGCGCAACGCCTCGGCGAGCATCCACGCCTGCGTGGACTTGCCGGCGCCCTCGCCGCCCTCGAACGCGATGAACAGCCCGCTGGTGGAGTACGACGGAGCGGTCGCGGGGTCCTGCTTCAGCTCGTTGAGCAGCGACAGTCCGTGGCGGTCGTTCATCTGGCGGAACGAGATCAGGCCGAAACCCGTCGCGATCAGCGAGGCGATGAGGATGGCGATCTGCGAGCCGGTGTAGGTGAAGCTGCCGAGGTCGCGCAGCGGGATCGTGTGGCTGCCGATGAGACCCGCGACGAGCGGCGCGATCGCGAGGACCGCCGACAGGACCAGGCGTACGAGGGACTGCACGAACGCGAACGTGCGCCCCCGCATCTCCTCGTCGACCTCGAGGCCCAGCAGCGTGTAGCCGGTGATCCAGGCGACGCCGGCGCAGAAGCCGACGAGCGTGACGAAGATCGTCACCAGCGCCATGTTGTGGACCAGCGCCACCACGAGGAGCCCGAGGCCCGCCCCGACGAGCGCGACGCCGAACATGCGCGGGCGGCTCACCTGGACGAGGACCTTCGGCCCACGCCACATGCCGAGGCCGAGGCCGAGGAAGACCGCGCCGAACAGGGTGCCGTAGCCGGGGTCGCCTGCGCCCAGGTCGCCGACGAAGACGCGCCCGAGTCCGATGACGACGCCGCCGCACCCGAAGGCGCCGACGATCCCGAGGACGAGACCGCGCACGAGCGGCGTGCGGAACACGTACGCCCAGCCGTCGGCGATCGTGCGCCACACCCCGACCTGCGCGTCGGCGCCCGCGCCTGCGGGGATCTCGCGCGCCCCGAGGATGACCAGCCCGCCGAGGGCGAACAGGATCGCGACCATGTACATCGTCGGGTCGACGTCGGGGATCGAGACCGGGAAGAGCCCGTCGATGGCCTTCGTGAGCCACGTCGCGACGATGAACAGCATCGCGGCGGGAAGCGCCGACCCGTACGTCGTGGCGAGGTTGAGACGGTTGGCGTCCTCGAGGTTCTCGCGCGCCACCAGCGTCGGGACGGTCGCGTCCTTCGTGGGCATCCAGACGGCGTTGACGGCCTCGATCAGCACGGTCGCGGCCACCAGCCACCACAGCGTGCCGACCAGCGGGATGCTCGCGAAGATCACGGCCCGGAGGAACAGGCCGGCCGTCAGCGTGATGCGGCGGTCCATGCGGTCGGCGACGTAGCCGCCGAACGGGCCGATGACCAGCGCCGGGGCCAACCGGGCGAACAGGACGGCGGCGATCGCGAAGTTCTTGCCGGCATAACCCTCGGCGAGCGAGTTGGCGAAGGCCGTCAGCGCGAGGAGGCCGATCCAGTCGGCGAGGGACGCCAACCCGAGCGCAGCCCAGAACTGACGGAACACCTTGATCCGCATGACCGTGCGGATACCGTTGACGTCGGTCTCTGGTCCCGTGCCTGCAGGGTCGTATGCCACCCGCTCAGAGTATCCGTGCCGACCGTCACGGCGGCTCCGGCGCGTCCCTGACCTGACCCGGAGGTGACGCGGCGTACAGCGCGGTGACGTTGCGCAGCGTGCCGTTCACCTCCGGACGGGGTCTGCCGGTGGTGCGGGAGGGACGTTGTGGGTGCGCCGGAACAGGTTGTCCGGGTCGTACGCCCGCTTGACGGCGGCCAGCCGCGCGTACGTCGCGGGCGGGTACACGCTCGCGACCGCCTGCGGGTGCGCCTCGTCGAGGAAACCGACGTAGGCACCGGTCCCCTGGCACGCCACCGCCTCCCAGTCGTCCCCCGGTCCGTCGAGAGTCGGCAGGGGCGCCCCAGGAGGAGCCATCCGTGCCGCCACGACCATCGCCTCGGCGTCGCGGTGCGCGAATGCTGTCGCGTCCCTCGGCACCCACCCGACGGCGCCTCCGAGACCGCGGAGCACGAGCGCCGTCGGCGCCTGGGTCGTCAGCGCGAGCGCGGCATCGAGACACGCGTCCGAGAGGTCGGGGACCAGCGCGTTGCGCATCGCGACCCCCATCCCGTCCGGCATCTCGTGGTCTTCGAGGACCTCGGCGTACGGGACGACGGCCGCCTCGTCGCCGACGGCGGTGCCGATCCCGCGCAACCCCGCCACCGCCTTGGAGGCACCGGCCTCGTCGGGCTCGGAGAAGCACCACTGCACGACGGCGCGCGGTGGCCCCATCGGCGTCGCCGGCGTGAGCGCGAGCACGGATGTCAGGCGGTCGTCGCTGCGCCGAAGGTGGTCACGCCACCCGCGGAGGAGGCCCTCGAGCTCCTTCACCTCGTACGAGAGCGCGCCGAAGACGACCCGGGAGACCGGAGCCGCCTCCACGTCGAGGCTCGTGACGACGCCGACGTTGCCGCTGCCCCCGCGCAGCGCCCAGAAGAGGTCGGGGTCGTGGTCTGCGTCGACGCGGCGGACGCGCCCGTCCGCAGTCACCACCTCCGCGCCGACGACGGCGTCGATCGCCAGCCCGTACCGCCGGACCATCCAGCCGACCCCGCCCCCGAGTGCGAGGCCACCGACGCCGACGCTCGCGGTGTCGCCGGCAGTGACGGCCAGCCCGTACGGGGCCAGCCGGGCCGCAACCATGCCCCAGGTGGCGCCGGTCCCGATCCGGACCAGACCCCGGGAACGGTCGAGCACCGCGATGCCGTGGAGGCCGCGGATGTCGAGCAGGAGCCCGTCGTCGGCGGTGCTGAGGCGCGCGACGCTGTGCCCGCCGCTGCGTACCGTCAGCGTGGTGCCCGTGTCGCGGGCGTGGTGGATCGCACCGGCGACGTCGGCCGCCGTCCGTGCGTGGACGATGGCGTCAGGTGAGCCGTACGAGGTCATGAGGATCTCCTTCGGTAGAGGTGGAGGGTGAGCGGGACGAAGACGGCGACGACCGCCGCGGACGCGCCCAGCACCCAGGCGACGTCGCCGAGGTCGGCCGTTCCCGCGAACAGCCCGCGCTCTGCCGTGACGAGGAGGCTCACGGGGTTCACCGCGACCCACCCCTGCAGCCAGCCGGGCATCGTGCCGGGGTCGACGAACGCGTTGCTGACGAACGTCAGGGGGAACTGGATGAGGAAGCTGAGCATCGAGACGGCCTGCGGCGAACGGGCGAGAAGGCCCACGGTCGCCCACACCCACGAGAGCGCGTACGCGAACACGAGGGCCAGGCCGATGCCGACGACGACTCCGGAAGGGCCGCCCTCCGGACGCCACCCCAGCAGGAGCCCGAGCACGACCACGAGCGCCGCCGCGACCACGTACCGCCCGACGTCGCCCAGGAGCGTCCCGACCACGTGCGCCGCCTGCCAGACGGGCAGCGACCGGAAGCGTTCGAGGACGCCGCGGCTCACGTCGGTGTTCAGCGAGAGCCCGCCGTACACGGTCATGAGCAGGATCGCCATGACGAGCGTGCCGGGAAGCAGGTACTGGAGGTACGACTCCGGCGAACCGGACAGCGCGCCGCCGAAGATGTAGGTGAAGAGCACCGTGAAGATGAACGGGATCAGGATCGCGTCGGCCGCCTGCTCGGGTGTGTGACGCAGCTTGAGCAGGGAGCGCCAGGCGAACGCCCGCACCGCGGAGAGCGCCGTCACCGGAGGCCCCTCGGTCCCGGGATCGGTGAGGACGGACACGTCCGGTGCGGGGATCGTGGCGGTCATGCCGACACCCCCTCGTCGGTCAGGGCGAGGAAGACCTCGTCGAGGCTCGGCCGGCGTACGTCGAAGCCGGCCGGCTCGACGTCCGCCCGGTCGAGCACGTCGAGGATCTGCCGCACCGGTCGCGTGAGCGGCACCGAGAGGACCGTCGACCCGTCCTCGACCCTCGGTGAGAGTGACGGGTCGGCCGCGTCGACGAAGCCCGCCAGCGCCTGGGCGGCACGCACGGCGTCTGCCGGGTCGGTCAGCCTGACCTCGAGGACATCGCCCCCGATCGACCGCTTGAGCGTGTCCGGCGACCCCGTCGCGACCATGCGCCCGCGCGCCACGACGCCGATGAGATCGGCGAGCTGGTCGGCCTCGTCGAGGTACTGCGTCGTCAGCAGCACCGTGCTCCCCCGGTCGACCAGCTCGCGGACGACGTCCCAGACCTGGCGGCGGCTGCGCGGGTCGAGGCCGGTCGTGGGTTCGTCGAGGAACAGCAGCCGAGGCGTCCGTACGAGGCTCGCCGCCACGTCGAGCCTGCGCTGCATCCCACCCGAGTACGTCCCGACGAGGCGCCCGGCGGCATCCCCGAGCCCGAAGGCGTTGAGGAGCTCGTCGGCCCGGGCACGTGCCGAGCGCCGCGAGTGACCGAGCAGCCGCGCCTGCAGGACGAGGTTCTCCGCGCCCGTCAGGTCGGTGTCGACCGACGCGAACTGCCCGGTCAGCGCGATGTCGCGCCGTACCGCGGCGGCGTCCACCACGACGTCGTGCCCGAGCACGCGGGCGTGTCCGCCGTCGGGCCGCAGCAGGGAGGCGAGCAGCCGTACGGTCGTCGTCTTGCCGGCACCGTTCGGGCCGAGCAGGCCGTAAACGCCGCCGCGAGGGACCACCAGGTCCAGCCCGTCGACGGCGCGCGTCGCGCCGAAGGTCTTGAGGAGCGCCACGGTCTCCACCGCCGGCGCCGAAGGGTCGTCGTCCATGTCGTGCTCCCTCGTTCGTCGAAGGTCCCCAGGCTCGTCCGCCGCGCGCCTCCGCGTCGTCGTCCGAGGGAGGGCACTTGCGCGGACCCCGTACGGGGCGGGCAGGCGCCTCGCGTACTCCCTGGGGAGGACGCCGCGGATGCTCCTCGCAGAGGATGTGGGGCCGCCGGACGAGCGCCTACAGTGCACGAGTGCGTACCGATCGAGGGTGGAAGCGGTTCTACGCGGCCGGCTGGCTCGTCTCCGGTCTCGTCGCCGTCGCCGCCGCGCACCAGTGGAAGGGCCGGATGACCGAGATGCAGGAGCGTCTCGAGGAGGCCGAGCGGGTGCGCGAGGAGGTGCTGCGGCGCCGTGTCGCCGAGGAGCAGCTGCGCATCGCCCGTGAGCTGCACGACTCGCTGACGCACAGCATCTCCGTGGTGACCGTGCAGGCGGGCGTCGCCGCACACCTCGCCCGCAAGCGCGGTGAGGACGTCCCGGTGGCGCTGTCGGCGATCCAGGAGGCGGCCGGCGACGCGTCGCGGGAGCTGCGCGAGACGCTGAGCGTGCTGCGCCGTGACGACCCCGCGAACGGGTACGGCCTGGACGACCTGCCGGCGCTGGTCGCACGCACCAGCCACGCCGGGATCGAGCCGAGCCTCAGGATCTCCGGCAGCCGCCGCACGGTCCCGGCCGAGGTCGACTCCGCCGCGTACCGGATCGTGCAGGAGGCCCTCACGAACGTCGCCCGGCACTCCGGCGCCGCGGACGCTCGGGTGGTCGTGGAGTACGGCGCCGACGTCGTGACCGTACGGGTCGACGACGACGGGCAGTCAGACGCTTCTGCTGCGACCGCACGGCCCGGGCTCGGGCTGATCGGCATGCGGGAGCGGACGAACGCCCTCGGCGGTCAGCTCAGCGCCGGTCGCCGCCCGGACGGTGGGTTCTCCGTCGTCGCGCGGCTGCCGTTGACCACGGTCTCGGGGGACCGCCCGTGATCCGGGTGCTGCTCGTCGACGACCAGCCGCTGATCCGTACGGGCCTGCGCGCGCTGCTCGACGCGGAGGACGACCTCGAGGTGGTCGCCGAGGCCGAGCACGGCGAAGCGGCGGTCGAGCTTGCCGCACGGCACCACCCGGACCTCGTCCTGATGGACGTGCAGATGCCGGTGCTCGACGGGATCGAGGCCACGCGGCGGATCGTCGGTGACGAGCGGCTCGCGGACGTACGCGTCGTGGTGCTGACGAACTACGGGCTGGACGAGTACGTCTTCGACGCGCTGCGTGCGGGTGCGAGCGGGTTCCTCGTGAAGGACACCGAGCCCGAGGAGATCGTGCAGGCGCTGCGGGTCGTGGCCGACGGTGACGCGCTGCTCTCGCCGGGGATCACCCGCCGGCTCATCAGCGAGTTCGTCGCGCGCCCCGCCGAGGTCGTGTCCGCCGCGACCCTCGGCGCGCTGACCGCACGCGAACGGGAGGTCGTCGCGCTCGTCGGCAACGGGCTGAACAACGACGAGATCGCCGAGCGCCTCGTCGTCAGCCCGACCACGGCGAAGACGCACGTGAGCCGGGCGATGACCAAGACGGGTGTCCGGGATCGCGCGCAGCTCGTCGTGCTCGCGTACGAGTCGGGGCTGGTCCGTCCCCGCGACCGCGACGCCTGACCGCTCCGCACTTTGCGTGGGGGCCAACGCAGACTGCCTACCCCTCCTGGATGTGCCGGTGGGGGACGCACTTTGCGTTGGCCCCCACGGAAAGTGGTGGGGAAAGGGCGTGGCGAGGGGGAAGTGCGCGGCGCGACGACCGTCAGGGCAGGGCAGCGAGCACCTCGGCGGCCGCGCGCTCACCGGACGAGACCGCCCCGTCGACGTAGCCGCACCAGCGCTCGGCCGTCTCCGCACCCGCCCAGTGGAGGCGCCCGACCGGCACCCGGAGGGCGGAACCGACCTGCGTCCAGGCACCGGGCGGCAGGTGTGCACCGAAGCATCCGCGCGTCCACTCCTCCGCCGTCCAGTCGCGCGAGACGAAGGCGAGCGGGTCCATCGCCCGTGGTCCGAGGTGCTCCGCGAGGCCACGGAGCACTGCCGTACGTGCGCGCGCCTCGCCCCGCGCACCCAGGCGCAGCGCATCGTCGCCCTCGACGAGAACGGTCAGCACCCCGTACCCGGAACCGGGCGGACTGGTGTCGAAGACGACCTTGCCGGGGCCCTCGTCGGTGGCCATCTCGCCCGAGAGCGCCAGGTCGTGCCAGAACGGTCGGGAGTAGACCGCGTGGCACTTCACCACGCTGCCGTGGGGCATCCGCTGGACGAGCTGCGTGCGGTCGTGCGGCAGACCGGGGAGGTACTCGATGGACGTCGCGAGCGCCGGAGGCACCGTCACGACCACCCGGTGGGCGGTGGTCGCGCCCGACTCGCTGTGCACGGACACTCCGTCGGCGTCGTGCATGATCGTGGTCACCGGCTCCTGCAGGCGCACCCAGCGCCCGAGCCCCGCGGCCAGGAACTGCGAGAGCTGCTGCATGCCGCCGACGACACGGGCATCCTGGGCGCCGCCGCCGGTGGTGACGAGGTGCGAGAGACCGCCGCCCGAGCGCGCGACGAACAGCATGTGGAGCAGCGAGACGTTCTGCGGCTCGGTGGCCAGCACGGCCTCGCAGAGGAGGCGGAAGTAGTCACGCCCCTTCGAGGTGACGCACGTGCGGCGGATCCAGCTCTCGAACGTCTGCGCGTCGTACTTCGTCGCGTGATCCCCGCGCCACGGCGCCTCGACGTCGACGTGCTCGGCAGCCGCGGCGAATCGCATCATCGCCTGTCCGACATCGGCGGTGGTGACGGGGTCCAGCGCCCGGGCGGCTCCGGTGTAGCGGCGAGCCTTGCCCCGCAGCGACGCCAGCGCGTCCCCGGGTCCCGCCTGCGGCGTCGTCTCCAGCCCGAACCGCGCGAGCTCCGTCCGCACGTGCTGCTGGTCCGGGGCGACCCAGGCCGCGCCCGCGTCGACCGAGAGGTCCTTCACTCCGGCCACCGCCTCGGTGAGCGTACGACCGCCGACCCGGTCCCGCGCCTCCAGCACGACGACGCTGCGGCCCGCCGCGCGTACGCGGTCGGCCGTCACGAGACCAGCGACACCAGCTCCGACCACGATCACATCGACGTTCGCCACGCGTCGATCCTATGCGCGGGCCTGCGCGTGGGTCAGCCGCGCGCGAGCGCCGTCAGCCGCTGCGCGACCATCCCGAACTGCTCTTCCGCGGGCAGACCGGCCACGTCCTTCCACACGGCGTCACGGGCAGCGGGGTCGGCATGGACCAGCGCGCCCGTCGCGGTCTCGAGCACGACGCCCTGAGGACTCGCCCACAGCAGCGTCGTCCCCTTCGCGACACCGGCGTCGGGATCGGTCACCTCGTACTGGTCGCCCTCGAACATCGAGAGCCCGGTCTCGGCACCCCCGACGAACGCGACGTTGGCGCCCACGGGTGCGAGCGCGCTCAGCGTGGCGGCCGTGTCGGGCACGGCGATGGAGATCTGGTCTCCGGACGCGAGCCCCTTCTCGTCCTTGACGACGTGGTCCACGGCGAGGACGAGGACTGTGTAGTCCCACTGCTCGGGCTCCCCGCGCGTGGAGCCGTCGTCGAGGACGACCCGCGGGCCCTTCTCCCAGGCGACGACGGCGCCGAGGACCACGAGGGGCGACTCGGCCGCAAGTGCCTCGGGCGACTCGTACCCCGCCGGGTCGATCTGGCCGCCGACCGGCGCGGGCGCAGGCGTCGCGCTAGCCGTGGTCGTCTCGCGGGCGGACGCCTCTCCCGAGTCTCCGTCGGTCGAGCCGCAGCCGGCGAGCACGGCTCCGAGCGCGACGAGAACCGCCGCCGTCCGCCGCACGTCAGGCCTTCTTCGTCGTCGTCTTCGTGGCCGTCGACTTCGCGGCCTTCTTGGCGGGTGCCTTCTTGGCCGTTGCCTTCTTCGCCGGCGCCTTCTTCGCCGGCGCCTTCTTCGCGGCCGACTTCTTGGCCGGCGCCTTGCGGGTCGTCTTCTTGACCGGGCCCTTGGCGCGCTTCTCGGCCAGCAGCTCCGCCGCCCGCTCGAGCGTGATCGTCTCGACCTCGTCACCCTTGCGCAACGTCGCGTTGACCTCGCCGTCGGTGACGTACGGGCCGAACCGCCCGTCCTTCACCACGACCGGCTTCTTGGACTCCGGGTCGTCGCCCAGCTCCTTGAGCGGAGCCGTCGCGGCTCGGCGCCCGCGCTGCTTGGGCTGGGCGTAGATCGCCAGCGCCTCGGGGAGCGTGATCGAGAAGATCTGGTCCTCGGTCTCGAGCGAGCGGGAGTCGGTGCCCTTCTTGAGGTACGGCCCGTAACGGCCGTTCTGCGCCGTGATCTCGTCGCCGCTCTCGGGGTCGATACCCACCACGCGCGGCAGCGACAGCAGCTTGACGGCGTCCTCGATCGTCACCGTCTCGAGGTCCATCGACTTGAAGAGCGACCCCGTACGAGGCTTCTCCTTCTTAGGAGCGTCCTCGGGCAGCACCTCGGTGACGTACGGGCCGAATCGGCCGTTCTTGGCGACCACCAGGCGCCCCGTATCCGGGTCGGTGCCGAGCTCGCGGTCCTGGCCGGTCGGGTTGGCGAGAAGCTCCTTGGCCTTGTCGAGCGTGAGCTCGTCGGGCGGGAGGTCGTCCGGGACGTTCGCCCGCTGGAGCACGCCGTCGGCGTCCGGTCCCTCGAGGTACGGGCCGTAGCGACCGACCCGGAGGGCGATGCCCTCGCCGATCTCGAACGTCGACAGCTCTCGCGCGTCGATCTCGCCGAGACCTTCGACGAGCCGCTTGAGCCCCGTGTCGCCCGCGTTGTCGCCGTAGTAGAAGCTGTGCAGCACCGACGGACGCTCCTCGCGACCGGCGGCGACCTCGTCGAGGACGTCCTCCATCGTCGCGGTGAACGCGTAGTCGACGAGCCGGCCGAAGTGGCGCTCCATCAGGCGGACGGTCGAGAACGCGACCCAGGACGGGACGAGCGCGTTGCCCTTCTTGTAGACGTACCCGCGGTTGAGGATCGTCTGGATGATCGAGGCGTACGTCGACGGGCGGCCGATCTCGCGCTTCTCCAGCTCCCCGATCAGCGTCTGCTCCGTGTAACGGGCGGGGGGCTTCGTGGTGTGGCCGGCGGCCTCCAGCGTGTCGACCGTGACCGTGTCGCCCTCGGCGACGTCGGGCAGACGGGTCTGCTTGTCGTCCGACTCCGTGTCGGGATCGTCCGCACCCTCGACGTAGGCCTTCAGGAAGCCGTAGAACGTGAGGGTGCGGCCCGACGAGGTGAACACGCACTCCTCGCCGCTGGCCGAGGTCGCCCCGATCCGTACGGTCACGGTGTTGCCCTTGGCGTCCTTCATCTGCGACGCCATCGTGCGCATCCAGATCAGCTCGTACAGGCGGAACTCGTCACCCGTGAGGCCCGTCTCTGCCGGCGTACGGAACGTCTCGCCGGCCGGGCGGATCGCCTCGTGCGCCTCCTGGGCGTTCTTGACCTTCGAGGCGTAGGTGCGCGGCGCCTCCGGCAGGTAGTCCGGGCCGTACAGGTCACGGACCTGCGCGCGCGCCGCGTTCAGCGCGGTCTGCGACAGCGTCGTGGAGTCGGTACGCATGTACGTGATGTGGCCGCCCTCGTACAGCCGCTGCGCGACCTGCATCGCCCGCTGCGCACCCCAGCCCAGCTTGCGGCCGGCCTCCTGCTGCAGCGTGACGGTACGGAACGGCGCGTACGGGCGGCGCGTGTACGGCTTGGACTCGACCGAGAGCACGGTGAAGTCCCGCTCCCGGAGCCCGTCGGCGAGGGCGACGGCACGTGCCTCGTCGAGGTGGACGACCTCCGAGCCCGTGAGCTCGCCCTCGGAGTCGAAGTCACGCCCCTGCGCCACGCGGGCGCCGTCGACCGACAGCAGCCGGGCCGGGAAGGCGCGCGGGTCCTTGCCCTCGCCGGCGTCGAGACGGGCGTCCAGGTCCCAGTACGAGGCGGAGCGGAACGCGCGGCGCTCACGCTCGCGCTCGACGACCATCCGCGTCGCGACCGACTGCACGCGGCCCGCGGACAGGCCGGACATGACCTTCTTCCAGAGGACCGGGCTGACCTCGTAGCCGTACAGGCGGTCGAGGATGCGGCGGGTCTCCTGCGCGTCGACCAGGTCCTCGTTGATGTCACGGGTGTTCTGGATCGCCGTCTGGATGGCCTGCGGGGTGATCTCGTTGAAGGTCATCCGCTTGACCGGGACCTTGGGCTTCAGCTCGTCGACCAGGTGCCACGCGATGGCCTCGCCCTCGCGGTCCTCATCCGTGGCCAGGATGAGCTCGTCGGACTCCTTGAGGAGCTTCTTGAGCTTGGCGATCTGCGCCTTCTTGTCGGCGGGCACCACGTACACCGGGTCGAAGTCGCCGTCGACGTCGACGCCGAGGCGCGCCCAGGGCTGTCCCTTGAACTTCGCGGGCACCTCCGCAGCGCCGTTGGGCAGGTCGCGGACGTGGCCGAAAGAGGCCTCGACGACGTAGCCCTTGCCGAGGTAACCGGCGATCTGTGCGATCTTCTTCGGCGACTCGACGATGACGAGAGAGGTCACGGGTGCGGTGCTCCTGGTCCTGTGCAGTCGCTGCAGCGCCCACTCGACGGGTCGCGCAACGCGTCGCAAAGACGCGACGCGGCCAAGGTAGCGCGTGATCGCAACACAACGTGTACGGGTGTCAGTTCCTCGTGTCGCGGATCACGTCCACCCGAGAGGTCACCGCAGGTAGCCGTCGGCCACCAGCGCTCGTACGGACGGCAGCGTCGTGGCCCGCAGATCGGCGGCGTCGCGCTCGAGGATCTGGGCGAGCGCGTCGAGGATCTGCCCCACGGACAGGTCGCCGTCGCAGGCGCCGACGAGCCCCGCCTCGACCGTGTCGAGCTGCTTGGCCCTGCGGACGCCGCGCTGGAGCCGGACCATGATGACCTCCGGGTCGGGAGCACCGGCAGCGCCGACCGTCTCCTGGACGAGCCCGTCGGCCTGGACCAGGTGCGCCGCGAGGAGGTCGGCGTCGCTCGCCTCCGCGTACGCGTCGGTGCGGCCGCCCCAGGCCGCGACGTGCGGACCGATCGGCTGCTCGATCTCGTACGGCCACTCCTCCAGCCGCAGCACGGGCTCGTCGCGGCCGGCGTTGCGCAGGCTCAGCCAGCCGAAACCGATCGCCTCGATGCCCTGCTCCTCGAACCAGGCCAGCCAGGTGTCGTACCGCTGGACGTAGTCCGGTGCACCCTGCAGTCCGGCGTCGGCCAGCCACATCTCCACGTACGTCGGCAGGTCGGCCACCTCGCGCTGGAGCACCCAGGCGTCGCAGCCGGTGCCGGCGAGCCAGCCGGAGATCCGCTCGGTCCACGGTTCCCCTTCCCTGTGCACCCAGTTGGCCAGGATCTGGCACCAGCCGCCGGGGTTCAGGTGAGCAGGAGCCTCGGTGACGATCCGGCGCACGACCTCGTCGCCCGGCAGCCCGGAGTCGCGGTAGACGAGGCGCTCGCCGGTGGCCGGGGAGATCACGAACGGCGGGTTCGTGGCGATCAGGTCGTACGTCTCGCCGCGTGCCGGGGCGAAGAGGCTCCCGTCGCGGACCTCGAACAGGGGGGAGGAGGGCTCGTCGGCGTTGAGCGCGGCCGTCAGGCGTGCCATCGCGAGCGCCCGGGGGTTCACGTCCGTCCCGACGACGCGGTCGGCGTGGGTCGCGAGGTGCAGCGACTGCACACCACAGCCGGTCCCGAGGTCGAGGGCGCTGCCCACGGGCTGGCGCACGGCGAGCTGGGCCAGGGACGACGACGCCTCGCTGATGCCGAGGACGTGCTCGGGCCCGACCGTACGCGGGGAGCCGTCGAGGCCCGGTGTGAGGTCGCAGACCACCCACCAGTCCCGCGAGTCGTCGCCGTACGCCCGCAGGTCGACGCGGGCGGCGACCTCGGACACGGAGCGCTCGAGGATCCCGGCGACCGACAGGGCGTCGACGAGCCCGGGCAGCGCGCGTTCGGCCTGCTCGGCGGCGACGGGCAGCTGGAGGGCGAAGAGCCGGGTCAGCGTCGAGAGCGGCGAGCCGTCGGTCGTCGCCCGCCTCCCCGGGGTCGTCTCGTTGCGCATGAGGGCGCGGTGGGCGTCGGGGCCGAGGAGGTCCGCGACCGCCTCGACCGTGTAGTCCGCGGTACGGAGGGCATCACGCAGGGCGGCGGTGTCGGGGTCCCGGAGCATGAGGTCCAGCGTAGGCGGGGGTGCCGCCCACGCTGGACCTCGGATCGCCCAGGGTGCGGGTCAGATCGGACGCGGGTCCTGCCAGCCGGACTCGTCGTACTCGGGCGCGTTCGGCACCGGCCCGCGGAGCGGCTCGCGGTCCTCGTCGCTGGTCGGCTCGTAGTCGACCCCAGGGCGCTCGAGCGTCTCCGGATCGGTCCCCTCGCCGCCGTCGTCGCCGCCACGGTCCCCCGGGTCGTCCCCGATCACGGTCGGCCGCATCTTCGAGACGACGACCGCCGCGACGATGATCACCAACGCGATGCCGGCGATCAGGAAGCGCACGACGTCGTTGGCGTCGTCGCCGAACGACAGCGACACGACCGCAGGCGCGATCAGGAGCGCGACGAGGTTCATCACCTTGAGGAGCGGGTTGAGCGACGGCCCCGCGGTGTCCTTGAACGGGTCACCGACGGTGTCGCCGATGATCGTGGCCTCGTGGGCGTCCGAGCCCTTGCCGCCGTAGTGGCCGTCCTCGACGAGCTTCTTGGCGTTGTCCCAGGCGCCGCCGGAGTTGGCGAGGAAGACGGCCATCAGCGCGCCTGCGCCGATCGCGCCGGCGAGGTAGGACCCGAGCGCGCTGACCCCGAGCCCGAAGCCGACCGCGATGGGGGCGAAGATCGCCAGCACGCCCGGCGTCGCGAGCTCCCGCAGCGAGTCGCGGGTGCAGATGTCGACGACCCTTGCCGTACTCGGGACGCCCGGTGCCCTCCATGATCCCGGGGATCTCGCGGAACTGGCGGCGCACCTCGTAGACCACGGCGCCGGCTGCGCGGCCGACCGCCGTTGATCGACAGTCCCGAGAAGAGGAAGACGACGGACGCGCCGATGATCAGGCCGACGAGGTTGTTCGGGTCGGCGATGTTGAGCACGCCCAGCAGGCCGAGCAGGTCACCCGACTGCGATCCCGCTCGCGTCGGTGATGCTGGCGGCCTCGCGGGTGATGGTGTCGGTGAAAGCCCCGAACAGCGCGGTCGCCGCGAGCACGGCCGTGGCGATGGCGATGCCCTTGGTGATCGCCTTGGTGGTGTTGCCGACGGCGTCGAGCTCGGTGAGGATCTGCGCACCCTTCTCGTCGACGTCGCCGGACATCTCCGCGATGCCCTGCGCGTTGTCGCTGACGGGTCCGAACGTGTCCATCGCGACGATGACACCGACCGTCGTGAGCAGGCCGCAGCCGGCGAGGGCGACTGCGAACAGCGAGACCAGCGAGCGCACCGCCGCCGAGGAGGAACGCGCCGTACACCGCTGCACCGATGACGAGGGCGGTGTAGACCGCCGACTCGAGCCCGAGCGAGAAGCCGGACAGGATCACGGTCGCGGGGCCGGTGAGGGCCGTCTTGGCGACGTCCTTGACGGGGCGGTGGTCGGTGCCGGTGAAGTAGCCGGTCAGGGCGAGGATCACCGACGCCAGGACGATGCCGATGAGCACCGCGACGATGGCCACGATCTGCGGGTTGAAGTCGCCGGCCTGCGAGCCGAGCCCGAGCTGGCCGAAGAGCCCTTCGATCGCGGTCACGCCACCGGCGTCGACCAGGTCCTCGGAGCTGGACGGCAGGTACAGGAACGCGGCGATGGCGCAGCCGACCGCGGAGACGATCGCGCGTGATGTAGAACGCGCGGTTGATCGTCGTGAGGCCGCTCTCACCGGCGCGTGGCCGGGTGAGGAAGACACCGAGGATCGCGGTGAGCGCGCCGATCGCCGGGATGATCAGCGGGAAGACGAGGCCGTGCTCGCCGAACGTCGACCGAGCCGAGGATCAGCGCGGCGACGAGCGTGACCGCGTACGACTCGAAGAGGTCGGCCGCCATGCCGGCGCAGTCGCCGACGTTGTCGCCCACGTTGTCGGCGATGGTCGCGGCGTTGCGCGGGTCGTCCTCAGGGATGCCCTGCTCGACCTTGCCGACCAGGTCGGCGCCGACGTCGGCCGCCTTGGTGAAGATGCCGCCGCCGACACGCATGAACATGGCGAGCAGCGCCGCACCGAAGCCGAAGCCCTCGAGCACCGAGGGCGCGTCGCCCTTGTAGATGAGCACGACGACCGCGGCACCGAGGAGCCCGAGGCCGACGGTCGAGCATGCCGACGACACCACCGGTGCGGAACGCGATCCGCATCGCCGGCGTCGCGGCCCTCGTTCTGCGCCGCGGCGGCGACCCGCACGTTGGCGCGCACGGCGAGCCACATCCCGAAGTAGCCGATCGCTGCGGAGAACAACGCTCCGACGAGGAAGAAGACGGAACGCCCGATCGCGGACGTTGGCGTCGCCGGGAAGGACGAACAGCAGCAGGAAGGCCAGCGACGACGAAGACGCCGAGCGTCTTGAACTGTCGTGCAAGGTAGGCCGAGGCGCCCTCCTGCACGGCTCGGCCGATCTCCTGCATGCGCTCGGTGCCTTCGGCAGCGTCGAGGACCTGCTTGCGGAACACCGCGGCCATCACCAGTGCGATGACGCCGATGACGGCGACTCCGGCGACCAGGCCCAGGTTCATACCCGTGAGCGACAGGTCTTCGCATGCTGCCAGGGGAACGTACGACATGCGGATCCTTCCTCGGCATCGCGCGGTGAAGCGCTGACTCAGGCGTGCTCGAACAGACAACCAGCAACGTGACGTACGACACAACCGTTTCGCGGACAGACACGCGGAAATGTGTGAAGCAGGTTTTCTGGGTCAGGCGACGTGCGCGGACACGGCGTCGTCGACCGTGTCGTAGAGGCCGAAGACCTTGTTGAGGCCCGTGATCTCGAAGATCTTGAGGAGGCGTGCCCGCGTGCACACGACGTCGAGGCTGCCGTCATGGGCGCGGACGCGCTTCAGAGCGCCGACGAGGACACCGAGTCCGGTGGAGTCGAGGAAGTCGACCTTCTCCACGTCGACGATGACGCGGTGGTGACCGCTCTCGATGAGATCGACGAGCGCCTCCCGCAGACGCGGGGCGGTGTAGACGTCGATCTCCCCCGCGACCTCGACAAGGCGGAAGCCGTCGATCGCTCGAATCTCGAGGGACAGGTCCACAGCGGGCTCCTGCTCGTACGGCATCGGGACAGGCACAATTCAACCACGACCAGGGGCCCGTTCCGACGCGTTCCGGGTACTGCCGGCCGCCGTGCTTGCGCACGGTGGGGAGACTCGTAGGGTGGCCGATCCGATCGAGATCTTGCTGCGGCTACCGGGGGCGTCCGACGGCCGGCGTCTGCACCTCGCTCGCGAGGAGGCCCGGCGACGCGGTGCACGCACAGTGGCCGACGTGGGTCGACGTCGAGCTCCGGTCGAGGCTCCGATCCGTCGGCATCGACACCCTCTGGGCGCACCAGGTCGAGGCAGCCGAGCTCGCGCACGCCGGTCGGCACATCGTCGTCGCGACGGGCACGGCCTCGGGCAAGTCCGCTGGCGTACCAGCTGCCCGCGCTCACGGCACTCGGCGCGGGGCGTGCGTCCGACGAGCGGCGCGGCCGGAGCCCGACCGTCCTCTACCTCGCGCCGACGAAGGCGCTCGCCGCCGACCAGCTGCAGGGTCTCACACGCTCACGTCGGGTTGGAGGCGGTGCGGGCAGCCACTGTCGACGGCGACAACTCCCGAGAGGAGCGCCAGTGGGCGCGCGACCACGCGAACTACGTGGTCACCAACCCCGACATCCTCCACCGCACGATGCTGCCGGGCCACCAGCGTTGGGCGCGGTTCCTGTCCGGCCTGCGCTATGTCGTGGTCGACGAGTGCCATCACTACCGGGGTGTCTTCGGCTCCCACGTCTCTCACGTGCTGCGTCGGCTGCGCCGGATCGCGCGCACTACGGAGCTGATCCGACCTTCGTGCTCGCGTCGGCGACGGTGGCCGACCCGGAGGTGTCCGCCTCCCGGCTGACCGGCCTCGCCGTGCGGGCTGTCACCGACGACGCCGCACCGAAGGGCGAGGTCGCCCTCGCGCTCTGGGAACCCCCGCTCGTCGAGGGATCGGGCGAGAACGGCGCTCCCGTACGCCGACCGGCGTCGGTCGAGGCGGCCGGGCTCCTCACCGATCTCGTCTCGTCGGGCGTGCGGACGCTCGCGTTCGTCCGGTCGCGCCGTGGCGCCGAGTCGGTCGCCATGTCGGCGCGCCGGATGCTCGCCGAGGTCGACGCGTCGCTCCCCGACCGGGTGGCGACCTACCGAGGCGGCTATCTCCCGGAGGAGCGGCGCGCTATCGAGCGTGACCTCCGTACCGGGGCGTTGCTCGGCCTGGCGAGCACCAACGCCCTCGAGCTGGGCATCGACGTCGCCGGGCTCGACGCGGTCGTCACGACCGGCTTCCCGGGCACTCGTGCTGCGCTGCGGCAGCAGTTCGGACGTGCCGGGCGTGACGGGTCCCGGGCGGTCGGCATCTTCGTGGCACGAGACGACCCTCTGGACACCTATCTCGTCCACCATCCGGAGGCCCTCCTCGGCGCTCCGGTCGAGGGCACCGTCTTCGACCCGTCGAACCCTCACGTGATCGGCCCGCACCTGGCCGCGGCCGCACAGGAGCTGCCCCTCACCGAGGACGACCTCGCGCTCTTCGGTCCCGGGGCCGAGGAGGGCGTCGCCGCCCTCACGGCCGCGGGGTGGCTCCGCAAGCGGCCACAGGGCTGGTTCTGGACCAAGCGCGAACATGCCGCAGACCTGGTCGATATCCGCTCGGTGGGCGGTCCGGCGGTGCAGATCGTCGACGACGAGACCGGCCGGCTCCTCGGCACCGTCGATGGCGGACGAGCCGACGCGACGGTGCACGAGGGCGCCGTCTACGTCCACCGCGGCGAGACGTACGTCGTCGCGCACTACGACCCCGTCGACGGTGTCGCGCTCGTGCGGCCCGACCGACCCGACCACACGACCACCGCGCGTTCGGTGACCGACATCGCGATCGTCGAGCAGCGTGCGGCGGTGCCGTGGGGCCGAGCGACCGTCTCGTTCGGGGACGTCGACGTGACCAGCCGCGTCGTCTCGTACGTGAAGCGTCGCTCGGGCACGGCGCAGGTGCTCGGCGAGGTGCCGCTCGACCTGCCGGAGCACACGCTGCGGACCACCGCGGTCTGGTGGACGCTGCCCGGTCGCGTCGTCGAGTCGCTCGACCTCGACCCGGCCGAGGTGCCCGGCGCGGCCCATGCCGCCGAGCACGCGTCGATCGGCCTCCTGCCGCTCCTCGCGACCTGCGACCGCTGGGACATCGGCGGAGTGTCGACGGCACTGCACCCCGACACCGGCATGCTCACGGTCTTCGTCCACGACGGACTGCCCGGTGGAGCCGGCTTCGCGAAGCGCGGCTACGACGTCGCCGGCCGCTGGCTCGCGATGACGCGCGACGCGATCGCCTCGTGCGCGTGCGACGTCGGGTGCCCGTCGTGCGTGCAGTCGCCGAAGTGCGGCAACGGCAACAACCCGCTCTCGAAGCGCGGTGCGGTGGTGCTGCTCGACGCGCTTCTCGCCGAGGCGCCGATCGGCGAGGAGTCCGCGCCTGCCTTGCCGGTAGCGGGCGCCGAACGTCGCTAGGCTGAGGGCATCGTCACGAGGGGGACGTCGATGATCGCGCTCGGTGTGTTGCTGCTGGCCCTGGCCGTGCTGGTCGGCGTCGTATTGTCGGTGGAGGCCACCGAGTCGGTCTCGGTCGACTTCCTCGGGTGGGACGTCACCACCGACGGTGTCGGCGCCTTCTGGATCGGCGCCGCGAGCATGCTCGTCGCGGTGCTCGGGCTGGCGCTGATCCTGCGCGGGGTCCGTCGGTCGTACCGCGTACGCAAGGAGAACCGCCAGCTCCGCAAGGAGCACCGGCGGCTGGAGCAGCAGCGGGCGGAAGGCGCTGTCCCCGCCGGCGCACCGGACGAGCCGTCGCACTCCTCCGCGTACGAGCCGACGTCTGAGCCGACGTCCGAGCCGACGGCGGGAGAGCACGCCGATCCGTCGCCGGGAGCGCTCTCCTCGACGGAGGGGACCGACGGGACGGCAGATCCGGCGTACGGCTCGGGTCCACCGGACGAGGGTGACCAGGTGGACCCTCATCGCCCGCCACCCCCCGCGGGGACGTAGTCGCGAGGTGCTGCTCGAGCGGTGCGCCGGATGGTCAGGACCACACCCCACGGACGCGCGGTCCGCTCCACGACGACCGTGGCGACGGCGAGGTCGAGCACGCATGAGCTGACCCGCACCTCGTTGGCTCGCGCGACCCTCGAGCTCGGGCACACCCGTCGCCACCTGCTGCGGCCGCACCGCTCGCGGCCAACGCGACCAGGTCGGCTGCGGCGGTGACCTGGTGCTGGAGCCGCGCCAGCGCAACGACGTGCAGCCCGACCACGAACGCGGTCGCCAGAACCGCCGCCGCGACCACCCCGTAGACGGCGCCCGCACCTGCGTCGGAGCGTGACCGCCCACGCCGGCCGGTCATCACCAGCTCCCCGACTCGTGGGCGCTGACGGCGGCGGCATCGAGATCGACGGCAAGCCGGCGGATCAAAGGCAGCTCGACCCGCGAGCGCAGTCGCACCGCCACGCGCGTCGTCGGAACGTCCGCGACATCCGTGCTCTCCGTGACCGTCACGACGGAGCCCTCCGGCGCCATCTGCTCCACCGCCTCCACGACGGTGGCCCGGTCGTCGCCGCGGGCCGACATCCGGGCGCCCTCGCGGGCAGCGTCGACGAGCCGGACCTGGACGACGCCGAGGTTCACCATCCAGACCAGGGCGAGCGCCAGGGCGACCAGGAACGGCACCACCATCGCCGTCTCCGCCGTCACCATGCCGTGCTCCCTGCGCGATCCTGTGTCCACCGTTCCGTCCTCTCCCCGGTGTCCCGACCGGGTCCGACGGTCGCGCGACCGTCGGACCCGCGTGCGATGCCTCCGCTCACATGAACGGGAGCAGCTCGACCCCCTTCTCGAAGACGTTCTTCAGGAAGTCGTTGAACCAGTCCGACGTCGCGATGCTGTAGATCGCACCTCCCACCGTGCAGGCGCCGACGGTGCCGACGGCGTACTCGGAGGTGGTCATCCCGCGCTCGTCGGCGCGTGCGCGCAGCCGCTTCAGGTAACGCATGTCGCTCTCCTCGATCGTTGTCGTGGCGCCCGATCGGGCGCACCCACAAGGTGGGTCCGGAGGCAGCGGCAGGACATCGGTCGGGGACCCGCTGGGGACGGCACCTCGCTGTGGAGGCGGGACGGGCGTCAAAGCTCCAGCGAGACGAAGGTCGCGACCACGGTCGGGACGACCCCCAGGAGCAGGAACGCCGGCAGGAAGCAGGCGCCGAGCGGCGCCGCCGTCCGCACTCCGACCGCCCTTGCCCGCTCGAGCGCAGCGGCCCGCTGGACGGCGCGGGCGTCCTCCGCAGCACGGTCCAGGACGCGCCTCACGGCCGTCCCGCTCCGCGCCGCCCGCGCGAAGGCACGGGCCAGAGGGGCCAGCACGGGGTCGTCGTGCAGCTCACGCCAGACGACGGCCGGATCGGTCCCCAGCTGCAAGCGCACCGCGACCCCGCGCAGCCGATCTCCCAGGGGGCCTTCGACCGCGCCCGCGACCACCTCCAGCACCTGCGTCGTCGGCCGTCCTGCGGCGACCGCGGAGACGATCAGGTCGAGCGCGAGCGGAAGGTCGCGCGCCTCGCGCTCACGACGCTGACGCACAGCCGCTGGTTCGAGGCGGCTCACCCACCACGCGACGCACCCGCCCACAGGAAGCCCGACAGCGACGCCGCTCAGCCCGCCGAGCACCTGTGTCACCGTGACGGCGGCGAGAGCTCCTGCGACCCACGGCGAGGTGAGCCAGCTGGCGCGCGGCTGCTGGTCTGAGGCGGCGAACGGTCGGCGACGCTCACCCAGTCGTCCCCGGCGGTCGTCGGTGGCGAGGACGACCGACAGACCCGCCAGGAGTGCCGCGAGCAGACTCACCGTGCTGCCGACTCCGTCAGGCGCTCGACCCACACGACTCCCGCCACGGCCAGCGCCGCTCCTCCTGCCAGGCACCACGAACCGAGCCCACCACCGAGGAGGAAGCCGAACGGGTCGCCGCCGAGCGCCCAGCCGAGCGCGAGGGCGAAGAGCGGCAGAACCGCGAGCAGACGCGCTGTGGCCCGCGGTGATCCGAGGGCGGCATCGACTTCGCGCAGCAGGTCGTCGTGCTCACGGAGCGTCTCGGCGACGCGGTCGAGGACCGCCGCCTGGCTCGCACCGGTACGGGCGCTCACCGCCCATGCGGCGGCGACGTCGCGAAGACCTTCTGCACCAGGGGGCTCGGACGCCGAGCGCAGCGCGGTCACCACGTCTCCGCCCAGCCGCGCCTGCGAGGCGACAGGAGCCAGGACGGCGAAGTCGACCGCGACCCGACCGACAGCGAGCGACGCCGGCGTCCCGGAAGCGAGCTCGGAGGCCAGTGCCTCGCAGGCGGCGGCGATCTCACCGTGGAGGCGCCGGCCCTCCCGTCGGCGTCGCGCCCGCCCACGCAGCCACAGCACGACCACCGCCACACCCGCAGCGACGACCATCGCCGTGAACGAGACTCCCGCGCGACCGAGCAGGGCGACGGCTCCTCCCGCGAGGACCCACCTCCACGTACGGCGTGCCACCGCGGATCCGGACGCAGCGGTCGGCGCCGCACCCGCCACGACCACCACCCTGCCCTCGGCCACGGGGCCCGCTCCCAGCCACGCCGCGAGCCCTGCCAGCGCCGCCGCGGCGAGGGCCCAGGTCGCCGGGGCGCTCACTCCGCCCCCTCGGCCCCGCCCGCTCCGCGACGGGCGAGCACCTCGTCGAGCCGTGCCCGCCCGGGACCGTGGGTGATGGTGCCGTCGGTCTCGCACGACGCGGCGGCCTCGCACACCACGGTGCCGTCGGCCGTGCTGCGCAGCGTCGCGATCTCGGTGACCCGGCGGCGTCCTGTGCTGTCACGCGCGACATGGACCACGAGGTCGAGCGCAGCCCCGAGCTGGCTGTGGACCGCGGCCCTCGGCATCCCCGCTGCCATCGCGAGCGCCTCGACGCGTGCCGGGACGTCGCGTGGCGTGTTGGCGTGGAGGGTGCCGCAGCCGCCCTCGTGGCCCGTGTTGAGGGCACCGAGGAGGTCGACCACCTCGGCGCCGCGCACCTCACCCACCACCAGACGGTCGGGCCGCATCCTCAGCGCCTGGCGCACGAGGTCGCGCAGGACGACTGCCCCCGCACCCTCGACGTTGGCGGGCCGCGACTCCAGCGCGACCACGTGCGGATGGTCCGGACGTAGCTCGCTCGCGTCCTCGACGAGCAGGAGACGCTCGGCAGGCGGGACGGCACCCAGCATCGCCGCGAGCAGCGTCGTCTTGCCCGTGCCGGTTCCTCCCGTGACCAGGAAGGCCGCGCGCGCCCGGACGACGGCGGTCAGCACCTCGTGGATCTCGCCCGAGAACGCGCCTCGCCCGGCGAGCTCGTCGAGCGAGTACGCGCGCCGCGCGGGCACCCTCAGCGACAGAGCCGTACCCGGTCTGGCGAGCGGCGAGAGCACCGCATGGAGACGCGTGCCGTCAGGAAGGCGGACGTCGACGAACGGCGACGCGTCGTCCAGCCGGCGACCGGCGGCAGCCGCGAGCCGCTGCGCCAGACGGCGCACGGCGTCGTCATCCGCGAAGGTGACGTCGGCCCGCTCGAGGCCGGACCCGCGATCGACGTAGACGTGGGCGGGTCCGTTGACGAGGACGTCGGTCACGCCGTCGGCGCGGAGCAGCCGCTCGAGCGGTCCGGCACCGACCGTCTCGCGGTGCAGAGCGTCGACCACCGCGAGGACGGTGCGGTCCCCGTGCACGTGACCGGCCGCGCGTAGCGCCGCCGCCACGCGGTCAGCGGTGGGCCGCTCTCCTGCGGCCGCGATCCGGTCGCGGGTCTCCTCGACCAGGCTCGCGGCGAGGACCTCGCCGGCCGGAACCACGGGCCGGACGTCGGGACGGCGCGGCGTCCGCCTCATCGTCCGAGCTCCGGCCCCAGGACGTCGAGCACGGTGCGCGCCGCACGCCCGACCGCTGAGCGTCTCGCGAGCGGACCGAGGCCCTCCTCGACCGTGCGCCTGAACCGGGCGTCGTCGTCGACCGTCGCCACCAGCCGAACGCCCAGCGTCTCCGCGATGAGCGGGGCGGGCAGTCCGCCCCGCCGTCGGCGCACCGCGAGACCGAGCGAATCCACCCAGCCGCCGACTCCGTCCACGACACCCGAGGCGGCGCCCACGGCGCGGACGTCGTCCGGGACCACGAGAAGCACCGCAGCGGCGCGCGCGAGGATCTCCTCGGCCGCGCTGTCCAGGTGCCGGGGAAGATCGACCACGACGAGGCTGTGCGAACGTCGCCCCGCTGCCAGCACCGCTCGTACGGTCTCCGGGGCCGGAGGCGCGGTCGCACCGCGGTCCCAGGCGAGGACGGCCAGCTCGTCGAAGCACGGCAACGACCGGCTCAGCGCGGCCGCGCTCAGACGGCCGTGGGTGTCGGTGAGGTCACCCCACCGCAGTCCCGGCACCCCCTCCACTCCGAGCAGCACGTCGAGTCCTCCCGCCCGAGGGGTCGGCGTCGACGAGGAGCACTCGCGGGCCCGGACCGCTGCCGTCACCGGCCCGGTCACGGGTCGCCGTCATCGCGACCGCTGCCGCGAGCGACGAGGCGCCGACCCCTCCGCTGGCACCCACCACGGCCAGGACCGGTGCATCCGGGCCGGCGCCGTCGGCACCCTCGGCGAGCGCGGCACAGAGGGCGTCGTCGTCGCGTGGGAGGGCGAGAACCCTGTCTGCCCCCACCGCCAGTGCCACACCCCACACCCGCGGGTCGGGCTCCTCCTCGGCGATCACCACGACGTCGGGGCGTCGCGTGAACGCCGCTGCGGCCAGCGCATCGAGCGCATCGTCACCGACGACGACCAGCCCGGCCGCTGCCCAGAGCTGCCGGGCCGACCCCAGGTCCGCGCACACGTACGGCTCGACGCCGGTGGCCGCGCACAGGCGGAGGACGGACTCGAGACGCTGCTCCGAGGCGGTCACGACCAGCGGTCTGGCACAGCCGGGTCTCCCTACGTTGGCATCCATGACGTGAGCGTGTGGCCGACCAGCCGCACAGCGCACGAGCCGTCAGAACGTGGGGGACGACGCAGGGCTGTGGAGGAGGCTCGCTGAATATGCGACGACCTCCGCGGCGCTCGCTGTCTATGCTTGAACGCGTGACCACGTCCGACGCGACGCCCGTCCCTCCCGCGAGCACGCGCTCCGCGGCATTCTTCGACCTCGACAAGACGATCATCGCCCGCTCCAGCACGCTGGCGTTCTCCAAGCACTTCTACGACTCGGGGCTCATCAACCGGCGCTCGGTGCTGCGCAGCGCGTACGCGCAGTTCATGTTCGCCCTCCAGGGTGCCGACGAGGCGCAGATGGAGAAGATGCGTGCCTACCTGACCTCCCTGGTCGAGGGGTGGGACGTCGAGACCGTCCGACAGGTCGTCGCCGAGACCCTGCACACCGTCGTCGACCCGCTGGTCTACGTCGAGGCCGTCGACCTCATCGCCGCCCACCACGCCGCCGGACGGGACGTCGTCATCGTCTCCGCGTCCGGGTCCGAGGTGGTCGAGCCGATCGGCGCGATGCTCGACGCCGACCACGTCATCGCGACGGAGCTCGTGGAGGAGGACGGCCACTACACCGGCGAGATCGCGCTCTACGCGTACGGCGAGAACAAGGCGACGGCGATCCGGGAGCTCGCCGAGGAGCAGGGGTACGACCTCGCGGAGTCGTACGCCTACTCCGACTCCGAGACCGACGTGCCGATGCTCGCCGAGGTCGGCCACCCGTACGTCGTCAACCCGGACAAGGCGCTGCGCCGGCTCGCCCTCGAGGAGGGCTGGCCGGTGCTCGAGTTCGGCCAGCCCGTCACGCTGAAGAGCCGCGTGTCGCTGGAATCGACGGGCAGCAAGGTCGCCGTCGCGAGCCTGGCCGCCGCCGCGATGTCCGCCGCCGCCGGCGTCGCGCTGCACCAGCTCAAGCGTCGCCGCTCGGAGTGACCGAAGGGCGACCGATTCTGCCGATGGGGTAGCCGTAAACGGTCGGAGCGGGTACAAAGGAGACAAGAAAGACGGCAGATCGAAGTCACGGTACCCACGCGACGATCCTTCCCGTCCTAGAGGGATACCAGCCACGGGAGAACCCATCGAGGCCCCGGCCTGGTACTACGGAATCAGGACGCTTGGTAGCTGAGAACACGGTCGGCCACGGACGCGCCACCTCAAGCAGGTGGCGTGTCTGTTGTGTGCGGCACTGCCGGCTGACGAGCGCCGGTCAGGCCCGGCGGCGCGGGCCCTTCGGCGGGTCCACCGGCGCGGCCTCGGCTCCGTCGGCATAAGCCTGCGCTGCGTAGAGCAGCCAACGGTGCACGCCTGCGGTCCCGTCGGACTCGTACTCGGCCAGCAGCTTCGGGTAACCGGCACCCGCCGCCCGGTGCCCGGCCTCCGGAACCGTGAGGCTCGCGGGGTCGACCCCCTTCGCGACCAGCACCAGCCGCTCAGCGGCGCGCGCCACGATCCCGTTGTCGGAGGCGAACGCCCGCGCCGTCGCGATCTCGGCGTGGACGACCGCCGCGACGAGCAGCCCGGGCGCCTGTGTCGGGGTGACCACGGCCTGCGCCAGCGTCCCGAGGCGCGTGGCACCGTCCGCCGAGACGGGCCGCCCGAGCGCGTCGTCGTCAACGCGCCCGCGGGCGACCAGCGCATGGATCCGCGCGATCGCCTGCAGCGGCGCCGTCTGCCAGGTGGGCACCAGCGACAGGAGCTCGGTGGTCATCCGTGCGGCGGCCAGCGCCAGCGGGTCCGCCTCCCCGCGGCGCAGCCCGTCGGGGTCGTACGCCGCACCGTCGATCGCCGCGCTCGCCGCCGCCCCCAGCAGGAGGGAGTCGGCGGTCATCTCCGGCGTGCTGCGACGCAGGCCGCGGTCACGCAGCAGGGAGTCGAGGCCATCACGGGTGGCGGCGAACGCGGACGGGACGCCGTCCAGCGCCGTCAGGGCGGAAAAGGGGTCAGGCACGCCCTGCAGGATACGCGGCAGGGCGTGACGCGTTGGGTAGCCTCGGCCTGTGGACAGGTCCCCGGAGCGCGCGAGAACGTTCGACGCGTGCGCCACCGAGTACGCACGGTCTCGGCCGTCGTACCCCGAGCGCGCGGTGCGCTGGCTCGTCGGTGACCACCCCGTCCGCGTCCTGGAGCTCGGGGCCGGGTCCGGCCAGATGACCGACGCGCTGACCGCCGCCGGCCACGACGTGGTCGCGCTCGACCGGTCGGCGGAGATGCTGACCCGCCTCGCGAGTCGTCTGGAGGTCCCGGTCGTCCGCGCGGTCGCCGAGCGCCTTCCCTTCCCTGCCGGGTCGTTCGACGTCGTCGTGGCCGCGCAGGCCTACCACTGGTTCGACGCCGAGCGCGTCCTTCCCGAGCTGGCGCGCGTCCTGCGTACGGGGGGCCATCTCGCGCTCGTCTGGAACACGCGTGACGAGTCCGTCCCCTGGGTGCGCCGCCTCACCGCGATCATCGACTCCGAGCCGGACGACCTGGCGGCGATCACCGACTCGCTGCCGATGTCGGGGCTGTTCGACCTCCCCGACTCGGCCGACTTCGGGTTCTGGCAGCAGCTCGACCTCGACGCCCTCCTCGCGCTCGTGTCGTCCCGGTCGTCGATCGCCGCCCGGGCGCCGCGTGAGCGGGAGCGTGTGCTCGCCCGTGTCCGCGCGCTGTACGACAGCCACGCGAGCGGCCACAACGGTCTGCGGATGCGCTACGCGACCCGGTGCTACCGCGCCGCCGTCCACAAGGACGCGCTGAACCCGTCGTCCGCACCCGGCGCCGCCCTGCGGATCGGGCTGCACAGAGACGCAGTCACCGAGTGATTCCGCGTCTGCTGAGAGCGAACGCCGCGCTTATGCGATGGCGCAAACTTGGGTACGCCGCCTAGCGTGAAAGGGTGACCACGATGCTCGCACCCGTCCCACCCGCACCGGAGCCCGCCCCGCTGCTGCGTGAGGCACTGGGCGACGCGCTCCGCGGAGAGCGACGCTCCCGCGGCCGGACCTTGCGCGACGTCGCGAAGTCCTCGCAGGTCTCGCTGGCGTACCTCTCGGAGATCGAGCGCGGCCAGAAGGAGGCGTCGTCCGAGATCATCGCCTCGGTGTGCGGGGCCCTCGGCATCACGATGTTCGATCTCATGGCCTCCATCGCCCGCGCATACGCCGCACGTGAGGGCGTCAGGCCGGTCCGTGAAGCCGGAGCGCCGTGCCCGGTCGCGATGGCGGCCTGATCGTCACCCGCGAGGTCCCACCGCTCCCCGCACTCGAGGCGGGGACCCCGGTACGCCAGGTCACCACGAAGTACGGCGGCCACCGGCACTGGGAGTTCGACACGCTCGCGTACGCCCGCGACGAGGTCGGCACCTGGTTGTACATGCCCACCGGGTCGCACATGGTCCGTCCCGGTCGCGACATCCGGACCGTCGTCGACAGCATCACGGTCATCCCGCACACCGACCCGTACGTGGCGACGTTCCATGCGGTCGAGGACGACCCGACAGGTCGGTTGCGGTGGCGTCTCTATGTCGACATGACCACTCCGGCCGTGTGGGAGGCCCCGGATCTGGTGACGATGCTCGACCTGGACCTCGACGTGATCCTCACCGTCGACGGACGGGTCGAGACGCTCGACGCCGACGAGCTCGCCGAGCACGCGCTCACCTACGGCTATCCGGACGACCTCGTCGTGCTCGCCGAGCAGTCGGCGCGCGACGTCGCCGAGGCGGTCGTCCGTCGCCGAGAGCCGTTCGGCGACCTTGGCTGGGCGCGTCTGCACGAGGCGCAGGCCGCCTTCGCGCACTGACGCCAGCTCGGGTGAGGCGGTCGGGCCAGCGCTCGGGTCAGGCGGTGGTCCAGACCCCGAGCTCGTTGCCGCTCGGGTCTCGGAAGTGGAACCGGCGACCACCCGGGAACGCGAACGGTCCCTCGACGACCTGCCCGCCCGCGGCGGTGACGGCCTCGGCGCACGCCTCCAGGTCCTCGGCGTACAGCTGGACCAGGGTGGTCCCGCGGACGACCTCGTCCGCGAGGCGGAAGCCCCCGGCCTCGTGTCCCTCCGGCTCGGCGGGCGTACGGAAACCGGTGTACTCCTCGCCGTACGGGATGGTCTCCCACCCGAAGGCCGCCTGGTAGAAGGCGGCGGCTGCGGACAGGTCGGTGACGGCGATCTCGACGTAGTCGACGGACATCGGGATGAGGTGCTCGTGAACAGGCATGGCGTCACGCTGCCATCGAGGTCCGACAGATTCGTGCGACGAGCGCTGTGCGCCCGCGCCGGTCAGTACGCTGGAACGGTGAGGTTCCTCAACGATCTGCAGCCCACCCACGACCTGACGTACAACGACGTGTTCATGGTGCCCGGCCGCTCCGACGTCACGTCGCGCTTCGACGTCGACCTGACCACCGCCGACGGCATCGGCACGACGCTGCCGCTCGTGGTCGCCAACATGACGGCCGTCTCCGGCCGGCGCATGGCCGAGACGCGTCGCCCGCCGCGGCGGCATCGCGATCATCCCGCAGGACATCCCGCTCGACATCGTCGGCCGAGACCGTCGGCGCGGGTGAAGGCCGCCCACCCGGTCTACGACACCCCGGTCGTGCGTCACCCCCGACACGACGGTCGGCGAGGCGCTGAGCCTCGCTCCCCAAGCGCGCCCACGGCGGCCGTCGTCGTCGTCGAGCGCCGAGCAAGGTCGCTCGGCGTCGTCACCGAGCACGACGGCGCCGAGATCGACCGGTTCGCCCAGGTCCGCGAGGTCATGATGACCGACGTCTCGCGCTCCAGGCCGGCGACGACGCCCGCGACGGTGCTTCAACGCAGCTGTCCGAGCACCACGTGTCGTTCGCGCCCGTCGTCGACGGCGGCACGCTGGTCGGCGTCGCTGACCCGCAAGGGCGCGCTGCGCTCGACGATCTACACGCCCGCGACTCGATCCCGCGGGACAGCTCGTCGATCGGCGCCGCGATCGGCATCAACGGCGACGTGCAGCGGCAAGGCCGAGGCGCTGCTCGCGATGGGCGTCGACGTGCTCGTCGTCGACACCGCGCACGGCCACCAGGCCAAGATGCTCGACGCGCTGCCGCTGGTCGTCGCCGCCCGCGACGCCCACGAGGCGCCGCACCGGACGCCGCGATCCCGATCGCGGCCGGCAACGTCGTGTCGGCCGACGGCGTGCGCGACCTCGTCGCCGCCGGCGCCGACATCGTCAAGGTCGGCGTCGGGCCCGGGCGCGATGTGCACGACGCGCATGATGACCGGCGTCGGACGCCCCCAGTTCTCGGCGGTGCTCGAGTGCGCCGACGCGGCCGCGCGAGCTCGGCGCGCACGTGTGGGCCGACGGCGGCGTGCGCTAGCCGCGCGACGTCGCGCTGGCGCTCTGGCCGCCGGTGCCGGAGCGTGATGATCGGCTCGTGGTTCGCCGGCACGCACGAGAGCCCCGGCGACCTCACGCATCGGCGCCGACGGCCGCCCGTACAAGGAGTCGTTCGGCATGGCCTCGTCACGCGCGGTGTCCAACCGCACGCGCGACGCCGCCGGCTTCGAGCGCGCCCGCATGGCGCTGTTCGAGGAGGGCATCTCGACGTCGCGGATGTTCCTCGACCCGGAACGTCCGGGCGTCGAGGACCTGGTCGACCAGATCATCGCGGGCGTGCGCTCGTCGGTCACCTACGCCGGCGCGCGGTCGCATCGCGGAGTTCGCCGAGCGCGCCGTCGTCGGGCCTGCAGAGCATCGCCGGCTACGACGAGGGCCGCCCGCTGCACGCCTCCTGGTGAGCACGGGCGCTGTCAGTCGTCGCCGACACCGCGGGCAGCGAGCGCGTCGCCGGTCTCCTGGGCGCGCGCGACCACGCGGATGACGAACGGCGACAGGTACGCCCGCGGGCGCCGCTCCAGGCCACGCGCCCGCGCGGCGTCACGCGTCTCGGCGGCGATCGCGAACGTCCCCGGGATGGCCTGCATGGCGAGCGAGATGGTGAGGGCGACGCGGTCGGGATCGATGCCGAGCCTGCGCAGCTGGGTCACCCACCGGATGAAGGCGTCCAGCATCGCGTTCACCGGCGTGGTCCCCGTGAGCACCACCGCCATCAAGGACAACGACACGAGGTCGAGGAGCGTCTCGATCGCCCGGTCGCGCCCGTGGAACCACCACTGGAACGCCGCGATCGCCACGGCCACCACCAGCACCGCGCGCGCCGCACGGCCGAGCAGCCGCAGCGGGAGCCGCGCGACGAGCGCGACCACGAGCGCGACGGCGAGGTACGCCCACGCCGCAGGCATGCTCCGTACGGCGACGACGGCGACGCTGAACACCGCGAGCGCGGCGACCTTCACGCCCACCGGCATCCGGTGGACCACCGAGGTCCCCGGCTGGTAGGTGCCGATCAGGTACGGGGTGCTCACGCGCCGACCGCCTGCTCGACGGACGCCACGTAGTCCGCGACCGCCTCGTCGGCGGGACCGTCGAAGCGCACGCGGCCGTGCTCGACGACGAGGACGCGGTCGCAACGGCGGACGAGCTCGAGGTCGTGCGTCACCAGCACGACCTGCTGGTCCAGCCCGTGCAGCAGGTCACCGATCCTGCGGGTGTTCGCGAGGTCGAGGAGCGTCGTGGGCTCGTCGGCGACCACGACGGCCGGCTCGGTCGCCAGCACGCCAGCGATCGCCAGCAGCTGGCGCTGCCCGCCCGACAGGGAGTGGACGCTGGTGTCGGCGAGGTCGCGCAGACCGAACCGTGCGAGCACGTCCAGCGCCCGCTCGCGACGCTCGCGCGCACGCTTGACGTGCCGCCGCAGCGACAGCTCCACGTCCTCGACGCAGGTCGGCATCACGACCTGCGCGGCCGGGTCGGTGAACACGAACCCCACACGTCGGCGCACCCGGGCGGCGTGCGCGGCGACGTCCACACCGTCGACCAGGACGCGGCCCGTCGTCGCGGTCACGAGCCCGTTGACCATGCGGGCGAGGGTCGACTTGCCGGAACCGTTGGCGCCGATCACACCGATGCGGCGCTCGGTCAGCTCCAGCGACGTCGGCGCGAGGATCAGCTTGTCCCCGTGCGGGGTGGGGACGGTGACCCCGGCGCCGTCGAACGTGAGCGTCGGCACGGTCACGGGTGGAGCAGTCGTGGGAAGGCCCGGTGCACCTCGGCCGCGATGATCGCGACGAGCGTCGTCTTGAGGAGGTCGCCGACCCAGAAGGGCGCGTCCCAGGTCATCGCCGTCCAGAGCGAGACGTCCTGGTGCAGCATCATGCCGACGACACCGAACGGGTGGATCACGAGGATGCTGGCCGCGATCGAGCACAGGAACACCCACACGGCGCGCGTCTTGCGCTGCGGGCCGGCGACGTACTTGACCAGGTAGCCCCCGAGCAGCGCCGCGAACGGGAAGCTGAGGAGGTAGCCGCCGCTGATGCTCGCGAAAGTCCCGATCCCCGACGAGTGCTCCGCGAACACGGGCAGCCCGAGCGCGCCGAGGAGGAGGTACAGCGTCACAGCCGTGAACCCGCGCCACGGCCCGAGGAGGCAGCCGGTGAGCATCACGGCGAAGGTCTGGAGCGTGATCGGCACCCCGGAGGCGCCGACCGGGATCGCGGGAAGGTACGCGCAGGCCGAGATCAGCGCGGCGAACGCGGCGATCAGTGCGAGGTCGGTGGTCGAGAACGCGCGGACGCGCGTGGCGGGCGCGTCCGCAGGCTCGCCGGCAGGCGCTGTCGACGCGTCGGTGCGGGGGTCGAGGGTCATGAGGATCTCCTGAACGGTGTTCACCTGAACGGCGTTCAGGCTAACCGATAGGGTGGCGACATGGCCAACAGCCTCCAAGACGTCGTGCGCGTCGCGCTCCAGGTGCTCGACACCCACGGCCTCGAGTTCTTGTCGATGAGGCGGGTCGCTGCGGCGCTGGACGTGCAGCCGAGCGCGCTCTACCACCACGTCCCCAACAAGCAGACGCTCCTCGCGCTGATGGCCGACGAGATCCTCGCCAGAGGGCGCCGCACGGACCCGGACGGCCCGTGGGACGAACAGGTGAGCGCTCTCTGCCACGAGATCCGTGACGCGATGCTTGCTGTACGGGACGGTGCCGAGGTCGTCGCGACCGCGTCGGCCTTCGGTCTCGGCGCCGGAGAGCCTGAGCAGCGACTCATCCGCATGTTGAGCGACTTCGAGCACGACGTTGCGGTGACGGGTGCGCGGACGATCATGCTGTTCGTCCTCGGCCACGCCTCCGCGCGTCAGATGCACGAGCAGGCGAGCGCGACCGGCGCGATCACGTACGACCCGTCGATCGGGTCACCGGAGTCGTTCGACCTGGGACTCGGGCTGGTGCTCTCGGGGCTGCGCGCGGCGCTCCCCGTACGGGTGTGACGGCGGACCGTCAGCGCATCATGTCGCTGAACGCCGATGTGGTCGCCGGCGCTCCCTGCGCCTGAGGCCCGACCACGATCTGGCTCGCGAGGCGGAAGACCTCGATCAGCAGCCGGTCGAGCGTGTCGACCAGCGCCGCCTCGTTGGGCGTGGTGCTGCGAAACAGCTGCGTGTCGACACTGCGGTGGGCCTCGACCCAGCCGATGGTCGACCACGCCTCGGCGACCGTCGTGGCGACATCGCCGCGGTAGTCGCTCGTGAGTCGAAGACGCGACCCGCTGCGATGGCTGAAGATGACGACACGGCGCATCGACGACGGGCCTTTGGTGGTGGCCTCGTGGATGATCTGCCAGCCGGGATACGCGGTCACGATGCTCTCTTCTGTCTTGCTTGCGGTCGTCGAACGATCCAGTCCTGTGCCGCCCCCGTGCGCGTCATCCTAGCCCCTGACGAGACATCCTCACACCCACCTCCCTCCCAGTGACCTCCCTCACGACGAAGTCGGCGACACCCTGTCGTTCCAGGCGAATTTCCGTTACTCCTTGCTCGCCTCGCGGTGAAGCCTGTCACAGCGCGCCCGTACATCGCGCGCCCGCCGCCGCCTGCCGCTCCCACCCCGCCGCTGGACGATCGACGAGCGCCCACCCTCCTCGATTGCTGTGACCGAGGGCACAATGGGCGGCGGAACGTGCCGACGAGAGACCAGAGGAACCGCCGTGGGAGAGTCACTGTCCAACCTGCTGCACGAGAACCGCCGTTTCGAGCCGCCCGCGTCGTTGGCCGAGCACGCGAACGCGACGGTCGCGACGTACGCGGAGGCCGCCGAGGACCGCCTGGGCTTCTGGGCGAAGGCCGCGCGACGCCTCGACTGGGAGAAGCCGTTCACCGAGGTCCTCGACTGGTCGAACCCGCCGTTCGCGAAGTGGTTCGCCGACGGCACCCTCAACGCGTCGTACAACTGCGTCGACCGCCACGTCGAGGCCGGGCGCGGGGACAAGGTCGCGTTCCACTGGGTCGGCGAGCCCGAGGACGACACCCGGACGATCACGTACGCCGAGCTCAAGGACGAGGTGTCCAAGGCCGCGAACGCGATCGAGGAGCTGGGCGTCGAGACGGGCGACCGGGTCGCCATCTACATGCCGATGATCCCCGAGGCCGTGATCGCGATGCTGGCCTGCGCACGGATCGGCGCTGTCCACACGGTCGTCTTCGGCGGGTTCTCCGCCGACGCGCTCGCCAGCCGCATCGTCGACTGTGGCGCCAAGCTCGTCATCACCGCCGACGGCGGCTACCGGCGCGGCGCGCCGAGCGCCCTCAAGCCGGCCGTCGACGAGGCCGTCGCGAAGGTCGAGGCCGAGCACTCGGGTCTCGTCGAGAACGTGCTCGTCGTCCGTCGCACCGGTCAGGACGTCGCCTGGAACGGCAACATCGACATCTGGTGGCACGACGTCGTCGACACGTCGTCGACCGACCACAGGCCGCAGGCGTTCCCCGCCGAGCACCCGCTGTACGTGATGTACACCTCCGGCACGACCGGCAAGCCGAAGGGCATCCTGCACACCACCGGCGGCTACCTCACTCAGGCCGCGTGGACCCACTGGGCGGTCTTCGACCTCAAGGCCGACACCGACGTCTACTGGTGCACCGCCGACATCGGGTGGGTGACCGGCCACTCGTACATCGTGTACGGGCCGCTGGCCAACGGCGCGACACAGGTCCTGTACGAGGGCACGCCGGACAGCCCGCACAAGGGGCGCTGGTGGGAGATCATCCAGCAGTACGGCGTCACCATCTTCTACACCGCGCCCACCGCGATCCGTACGTTCATGAAGTGGGGCGCGGAGATCCCCGCGGAGTTCGACCTGTCGAGCCTGCGCGTGCTGGGCTCGGTCGGCGAGCCGATCAACCCCGAGGCGTACGTCTGGTACCGCGAGACCATCGGTGGCGGCAAGACCCCCGTGGTCGACACCTGGTGGCAGACGGAGACCGGCGCCATCATGATCTCGCCGCTCCCCGGTGTCACCGCCGCCAAGCCGGGATCGGCGATGACGGCGATCCCGGGCATCTCCGCCGACGTCGTGAACGACGACGCCGAGCCGGTCCCGAACGGGTCGGGCGGCTACCTCGTCCTCACCGAGCCGTGGCCGGCGATGCTGCGCACGCTGTGGGGTGACGACCAGCGCTTCATCGACACGTACTGGTCGCGCTTCCCGGACGTGTACTTCGCCGGGGACGGCGCCAAGCTGGACGACGACGGAGACATCTGGTTGCTGGGCCGCGTCGACGACGTCATGAACGTGTCGGGCCACCGGCTGTCCACGACCGAGATCGAGTCGGCGCTCGTGTCCCACCCCAAGGTCGCCGAGTCGGCTGTCGTCGGTGCCCTCGACGACACGACCGGACAGGCGGTCGTCGCGTTCGTCATCCTGCGGGAGTCCGCGGGCGACGGTGGCGAGGAGATCGTGGCCGACCTGCGCGCGCACGTCGCGAAGGAGATCGGCGCCATCGCGAAGCCGAAGTCGATCATGGTCGTCGCGGAGCTGCCCAAGACGCGCTCCGGCAAGATCATGCGACGGCTGCTCCGTGACGTCGCCGAGAACCGTCAGGTCGGTGACGTCACGACGCTCGCCGACTCCGGCGTGATGGACCAGATCAAGACCGGGATGGCCGGCTCGGCCGAGGACTGATCCCACCGCCGGACGTCATACGGATCGAGGGGCCGGACCCCTGATCCGTATGACGTCCGGGGAGGCGGGCCCGCGGGGCGCCCACGCGAGAGCGGATGCATCCCCTAGGCTCGTTCCGACCGTACCTGCGACGAGGAGCCGTGATGTCCCACCCCGCAGCACCCGGACCTGACGGAGAGCACGAGCCCACGATCGGACGGCTCGTCTCCGACATCAGCCGTGACCTGTCGACGCTCGTCCGCGGCGAGATCGCGCTCGCAAAGTCCGAGCTCCGGGTCAGCGTCAAGTCGGGCGCGGTCGGTTCGGGCCTGCTGGTCGCGGTCGCCGTGCTGCTGCTGTTCGTCGTCACGATGCTGTCGATGGCCGGCGGGTTCTTCTTCGCCTGGATCTTCAACCGCGACATCCCGCTCGCCTTCACGTGGGGCTTCCTCGTGATGACGGGCGTGTGGATCCTCTTCATCCTCGTCTTCGCGCTCGTGGGCGTGCGCTTCCTCAAGCGGGTGAAGGCTCCCGAGAAGACGATCGCGACCGTCCAGGAGATCCCGAACGCGCTGAAGGGCAAGACGGATCCGCGCGTGACGATCGACCTCCCGGAGGCAGCCGCTTCACCGGCGTCGCCGCCGTCGTCCGGCAAGCATCTCAAGTCCTGACGCGGACCACCGCACCGACGGCTGTCAGCACCGCGCCGACGGCTCCGAGCACGAGCATCCAGCGCCCGTACGACGCGACGACGGCAGCGCGCAGCTGCTCCATGAGCGCGCGACCGAGACCGGCGCGCTCGACCACCTGATCCACAACGACCTCGCTGCCGTTCGCCGCGAGGACCTGCTGCACCACCGCCATCGCCACCAGGCCGATCCCCAGCGCGATCAACGCCGTCCCACGACGACGAGCCGTCACGACGGCGGCGACAGCCAGCACGAGGGCGAGACCGAGCACCGCCCACGACCACGCCGCGGCATCACGGACGCGGTCGAGCGTGTCGCGCTGCTCCGGGGTGCCGACGGTCACGACGAGGCCTTCAGGGGCCCGCAGGTTGGTCCCGAGGCGCTCGTTGACGTTGTCCGCCACGAGCGTGCCGAGCGGCGTGAGGTCGATCCCGAGCCGCCCGTCGAGCTCGGCGGGCGGGATGTCGGTGACGTTGATCCGGTGCGACTCCCGGTTGACCTCGGTCCAGGCGGTGTCGAAGCCGCTGAGCTCGGTCATGCCCAGCGCGACACGTCGGACGACCGGCTCGGCCAGGTCTCGACCCACGCCGTCGATGCCTGCACCGCGCATCACGCCCTGCGACACGGTCGTCGCCAGCTCGGTGCGGAAGGCAGAGTCGTCCTCGAGCGAGCTGGCGAGAGCGACGTACCCGGACTCGTCGACGACGTTGCGCTCCACCCAGAGGCCCGGCACCGCGACCGCGGCCATGACGAGGGCCCCGAGCCCGAGGAGGAAGGACACGAAGGCGCGCATAGGCGGCAGCCTAGGTGATCGCGACGTGGTGCCGCGGCGGACTACGGGCTGCTGACGCGGTCGACCACCCAGGCCGTGCCCTCGGTCTGACGGCTCATCGTCACGCGGTACTCACCAGCACTCGTCGGCACCGAGACCACCACGCGTGCCGGCGACCCGGCCATCACGCGCGACTTGCCCTCGATCTTCGCCGGCTTGAGAGAGGACGGGTCCACGAACGAGAGCACCGACAGCGCGACAGGCGACAGCTGTGGACGGAGCTCGGCCACCCACTGGTCGAGCGGCAGCTCCGGACGTGCCCACAAGGTCACGACGCGCTCGGCGGACTCCTTGGCCAGCGTGTCAGCCTCGTCCGAGCCGAGCGTCCCCGTCTCGGCCGCGGCAGCCGGTGTCCCGCGGGCACCTGCGTCGTCCGGCGAGTCGTCGCCGCCGCAACCCGGGAGTACCAGGATCGACAGGATTGCGGCTGCAGCCAGCAGTCGGCTTCTCACAAAGCTCCTTCGGTTCGTTCGACCCCGGACATTCTTCCTGGTGCCGTGTTCAGGACGGAACGCGGTGTGACCGAAGTCCTGTCGCACCCATGACCCCTCACGCGCAGTTCCCAGTATCGACGGGACGAAGCGCGCGCACACCGGCGCGTGCCGCCCCGCCGACCTGGCCGGCGGTGAGCGCATAGCCGGTCGACGAGTCCGCGATCGAGGCCGCGAAAACGACGCCGATCACGCGACCCTGCTCGGAGATCACCGGACCCCCGGAGTTGCCCGACCGCACCAGGGCGCGGAGGGCGTACACCTCGCGCACGACCTGCGTCGTCCCGTAGATGTCCGGGCTGCGCAGACGCTGCTCCGACCTGATCCGCGCGGCCCGGGCGTCGAACGGACCGTTCTCCGGGTAGCCGAGGACGGCGGCCGACTGCCCCTGAGCCGCGTCGGGGTCGAACGCGAGCGCGCGTGCTCGCAGGCCCGGCACCCGCAGCACGGCGATGTCGAGCGAGGGGTCGTAGTAGACGACCGTCGCGTCGTACGTGTCTCCGCCGAGGGCCACGCTCGGCTGTGCGACGCCGGCGACCACGTGCGCGTTGGTCATCACGCGCTCCTTCGCATACACGAAGCCGGACCCCTCGAGCCCGCGGTTGCACACCGCTTGCCCGGTGATCCGCGCGACGCTGCGACGTGCGGCGGTGACCTCAGGGCGTTGGAGGACGGCGGGGTCGGGTGCGGCGGCGGGCTTGATGGTCTCGGGGGTGAAGGGCTCCAGGTAGCGCGGGAACAGCGTCGCGTCGACGACCGTGTCGAACGAGTGCAGCGCGCCACGGACGCCCTGCGGCATCGCCGAGTCGACGGAGGCGAGGACCTTGGAGCCGCGGACGGCCGTCGAGGCGCCCGGGATCTGCGAACCGGAGACGGCATAACCGAGCGCCCAGCACACGACCAGCGACGCCAGCGCACTGAGCACCACGCCGCCGACCGCGTCGATCGATCGCGCCGGAGGGTGGGTCACACGGGCGCGCAGACGGGTGCCCAGGTGCGAGCCTGTGGCTTGTCCCGCCGACGCCAGGACGAGCACGATGACCACCGCGAGCAGCGACCGCCCCGTACCGTGCTCCATGCTGCTGAGGAGCATCGGCGACGCGATCAGACCGATCACGCCACCGAGGAGCAGGCCCGCCATGGCGAAGGCGCCGGCGACGAATCCGCGGAGGTATCCGAGGACCGCGTACGAGATGACGACGAGGACGACGACAACATCGATCGGGTTCATCCGCGACGCTCGTGCCTGGGCGAGCGCGCCGCGTCCGTCTCGATCTCCTCGACCAGCGGGTCGCGGGCCGACTGCGGGTAGGGGACGACGCGACCGCGGTCCCACGGACGCTCCCACCCGACCGCGCTGAACAGCCGGGCGACGATCCCTGCGGTGAACCCCCAGAGCGTCAGACCGCCGTGGACCGTGAAACCGGGACCGCGCCACCCCGACGGGTGGACCACGGTGAACCGGTTGGCCGGGTCGGTCAGCTCCGAGACAGGACTGCGGAACACGGTCGCGACCTCGACCGGATCCACGGCGTGCACCGTGCTGGGACGACCCCACCAGCCGAGCACCGGGGTCACCGCGAAGTTGTTCGGGGGCAGCCACAGGCGCGGCAGGGTGGCGAACACGTCGACGCACGACGGGTCGAGACCGACCTCTTCCTGAGCCTCGCGCAGCGCCGTCCCGATCGGTCCGTCGTCCTCCGGGTCGGTGGCACCGCCGGGGAACGCGATCTGCCCCGCGTGCGAACGCATCGAGTGCGCACGCTCGGTGAGCAGCAGGTCGGGTCCTGCCTCGCCCTCGCCGAAGAGCACGAGAACGGCGGCCGGCCTCGCGTCGTCCGGCGCCTCCGGCATCGACGGCGACAGGAAGCGAGGGCTGTCGATGCCGCGGCCGGCGTGCGCCAGCGGACGCAGCCACTCCGGGAGAGCGTGGTCGTCGACGAGGCGGTGCCCCTGTGCGCTCACCACCGGACCCCGAGGTGCTCGTCGACCAGCGTGAGGAGCTCGTCGTACGACGTGATCGGCGCACGGTGCGTCGCGGTGATCCGCCCGTCGGCGGCGACGAAGACCGTCTGAGGGAGTCCGATGACACCGAGCCCCTTGCCGACCGTCTGCTCCGGGTCGACGACGAGCGGGAAGGTCACGCCTGCCTCCTTGGCGAGCCGCAGCGCACCCTCCGGGTCCGGATCCTTGTAGTCGATGCCGAGCACGGCCACCTGGTCGCCGGCCTCGTCGTGCAGGCGGGCCAGGTACGGGAGCTCCTCGCGGCAGGGTCCGCACCAGCTGGCCCAGAGGTTGACCACCGTCGGCTTCGCCGGGAGCCCGGGCAGGCTGACGGGGGCGCCACCGCCCAGGCACTCGAGAAGGAGTCCGGGCAGGCCGCCCTCGACCGCTCCTCGGCGGTTGGTGCGCGGACAGTCCTCGATGCCGGCGTCCGCCTTGAGCTGACGCAGCTCGTCCGTGTCGGACACCGACCCCGACGTTGTCCCGGAGGTGGAGGAGGCGCCGTCGCTGGGCTGCAGCTCGTCGCTGCCGCACCCCGCGGCGAGGAGCACCACGGCCAGCACACCGGCTGCACCGCGCGCTGCCCGGGAGAACCCGAGAGTCATGCCCGACCCTCCGTACGGAGGAGCTTGGTGGCGACCTCGGGATCGGTCGGGCCCTCGCCGAACGAGGGACACCAGCGCGCGAGCGGGCACGCCCCGCACGCGGGCCTGGTCGCGTGGCAGCACCGGCGGCCGTGCCAGATCAGCCGCTGGCTCGCCAGGGTCCAGTCGCGCTTGGGGATCAGCTTGTCGAGGACCATCTCCGTACGGACCGGGTCCTTGACCGTCGCGGCATCGACGTAGCCGAGGCGCCGGCTCAGGCGTTGCACGTGCGTGTCGACGGGGAAGCCGGGGATGCCGAACCCGTTGCCGAGCACGACGTTCGCCGTCTTGCGACCCACCCCCGGCAGCGTCGTCAGGTCGTCCATCCGCGGTGGCACCTCGCCGTCATACCGGTCGACGAGCGCGGTCGCCAGGGCGATGATGCGCTCGGACTTCGCGCGGAAGAAGCCCGTCGGCTTGATGATCTCCTCCACGTCGGCCCGGTCGGCCTCGGCGAGCGCCCGCGCGTCGGGGTAGCGGCCGAACAGCAGCGGGCGTACGGCGTTGACGCGGCGGTCGGTGGTCTGTGCCGAGAGCACCGTGACGACGAGGAGCTGGAACGGGTCGTCGAAGTCCAGCTCGATGTCGGCGTCGGGATAGGTCTCGGCCAGAACCCGGTCGTTCTTGCGGGCACGCCTCACCAGCGCCGTGGGCGGCGCCGGCACCTCGGGAAGCTTCGACTTCGCGGGGCGAGCGGGTGGGGTCTTGGGCACGAGCCCAGGGTACGGGTCTCGGGCGACACAGAGCCCCGGATAACGACGCGCTGACCCGCTGGTGGCGCCGAGTTGGCGGAATGAGAGAGACTGAGGGGGGCGTGACACAACATTTCGGTCAAGGAGAACCAGTGGACAACGACGTACTGCGACAGGCACCGCTCTTCTCGGGTCTGGACGACGAGGCCGCTGAGTCGCTCGGCTCGCAGATGTCGGCCACGCGTCTGCGCCGTGGAGAGGTGCTCTTCCACGAGGGCGACGAGGGCGACCGGCTGTACATCGTCACCGACGGCAAGATCAAGCTGGGCCGCAGCTCGGCGGACGGCCGCGAGAACCTTCTCGCGATCCTGGGCCCGGGGCAGATGTTCGGCGAGCTGTCCCTGTTCGACCCCGGCCCGCGCTCGGCGACCGCGACGGCCGTGACCGACTCCGAGCTCAACAGCCTCGGGCACGAAGAGCTCACGAAGTGGCTCAACGACCACCCGAACGTGTCCCGCGCCCTGCTCCACCAGCTCGCCTCGCGCCTCCGCCGTACGAACGACGTCGTGGCCGACCTCGTGTTCTCCGACGTCCCGGGACGTGTCGCGAAGGCGCTCATCGATCTCTCGCAGCGCTTCGGCCGCAAGGCTGACGACGGCATCCACGTGCACCACGACCTCACGCAGGAGGAGCTCGCCCAGCTCGTCGGCGCGTCGCGCGAGACCGTCAACAAGGCGCTCGCCGACTTCGCTATGCGTGGCTGGCTCCGCCTCGAGCCGCGGTCCGTCGTCATCATCGACCCCGACCGGTTGGCCAAGCGCGCGCGCTGAGCCCGCACGCCCACCGCGAGCCACTTTCTGCGCCCTCGCGAGCCACCCTCCGCGCACCCGCGAGCCACCGTCGGCGCACTCGCGAGCCACTTTCTGCGCACCCGCGAGCCAACGGTTGTGGACCGGCGAGCAGGCGCCACGATCCTGTGGACGACGTCGGCGGCACGCGGGCTCGGGACGCTTCGATGGGCGGATGCGTGTCCTCCTGAACGACGGCCGACCATTCCGCAGCGCCGACCTTGCCTCGGTCGGCTTCACCGGCGGGCATGCGTGGCGACAAGCCGTGGCAGAGAAGCGCGTACGCCCAGTCTTCAAGTCGGTCTACGTCGATGCGCGCGTCCCCGACACGCGGATGCTCCGTGTGAGCGCCGTACGTCTGGTGACACCGCCGCACGCGGTGGTGAGCGACTGCTTCGCGTCGTGGCTCTGGGGTGTCGACACCTTCCGCCCCAGCGAGCGACACCTCCTGACCCCGACCCTCGTCGTCCCTCACGGGTCCGGCCGCGTACGGGCTCCGGGGGTCCTCTGCCGCCAGGCCGTCCTGCCCGTCGCCGACACCACGGACATCGACGGCATCCGCGTCACGACCGCGATCCGGACTGCCTCGGACCTTCTTCGGAAGATGTGGCGCCCGTACGCGCTCGCGGCTGCCGACGGCCTCGTACGCGCGGAGCTCCTCGCTCTGCCCGACCTGGAGGAGTACGTCCGAGCGTTGAAGGGCTATCGAGGTGCACCTCAGGCGCGCGAGCTCGTGGGCCTCGTCGACCCCGGGGCCGAGTCACGCGGGGAGTCGTGGCAGAGGTTGCGGATCATTGACGCTGGCCTGCCCCGCCCGACCACACAGCTGCACGTGGTCGACGAGTGGGGCCGCGACCGCTACTTCGATCTCGGCTACCGACACCTGCTGGTGGCGAGCGAGTACGACGGTCGTGAGTTCCACACGACCGACGAGGACCGGGCGCACGATGCCGCGCGACGGAGCTCCTTCGAACGTCGGTACGGATGGCGGTTCGTCATCGGGACTCGCGAACGGATCATCGGGACCGACACCTCCTTCGAGCAGGAGCTCGGCGCGCTGCTCGGGATGACCCCGCGGCCACGCACGTGGTGACTCGCGAGCACGCACACGGTGGCTCGCGAGCACGCACACGGTGGCTCGCGGGCTACTCGCCGCGGAGGTAGGCGAGCTGGGCTTGGACCGACAGCGTCGCTGCGGGCCACAGCGCCTGGTCCACGTCCGAGTAGACCGTGCGGACGACCTCGTCGGCGGTGCCCGCACCTGCGTCCACCGCATCGCGTACCTGCGCGAGCCGGTCCTGGCGGTGCGCGGTGTAGGCGTCCAGCACCGCGCCCGCGTCGGGCAGCACCGGACCGTGGCCCGGATACAGCCGGACCGGCCCACCGACCGTGTCGACGGCCGACCGCAGTGCGGCGAGCGAGGCGAGATAGGGCCCGAGCGCGCCGTCCGGATACGCGACGACCGTCGTCCCTCGGCCCAGCACCGTGTCGCCCGAGAGCAGCGCCGCGTCGTCGCGCAGCAGGAACGACGCCGAGTCGGTGGTGTGCCCGGGAGTCGCGAGGACCTCGAGACGTACGCCGTCGACCTCGACGACCTCGCCGTCGCTCAGCGGGTCTGCCTCCACGCAGAGCGTCGGGTCGAAGGCGCGGACGGGGGCCGCCGACAGCTCCGCGAAACGCCTCGCACCTTCCGAGTGGTCGTGATGACGGTGGCTCAGCAGCACGACTCCGACCGGCGCGGCCGCTTCCAGGACACGCCGCAGGTGCGGCTCGTCGAGCTCGCCTGGGTCGATGACCACCGAGCGTGCGTCGGGTCCGGCGTCAGGCGCCCGCAGGACCCACGTGTTCGTGCCGTCGAGGGTCATGTGGCCCGGGTTGTCCTCGCGCAGGCACGTCGCCCACGCGCTCACGACCCCGCCGTCCCAGCGTTCCGTCATGCCGAGCGTTCCGTCATGGTTGCTCCGACTCCAGGTAGAAGGTTCCGTCGATCTCGACCAGCCGTGGCTCGATCGGCGCGATCGTCCGAGCCTTCGCCGACTCGAGGACCGCCTGCGCCGACTCGAACGCGGCGATCTCCTTGCAGGTCACGGCCGTCGGCGGCAGCATCGCCATCTCCCCGGCGTCGACCGAGGCCAGTGCTGCGCTCAGCGGCATCCACGACGCGTGGTCGGCCTCGCCGGCTGAGCGTGCCGATCGCGCTGGCCCTCGCGGCAGCGCGGCGACGAAGAACCGGGTGTCGTAGCGCCGCGGCTCGAAGCGCCGGGGTGATCCAGTGCGCCCAGGCCGCCGAGCAGGTCGGCGCGCAGCACGAGCGCTCGTCGGCGAGGAAGTCGCGCGAACGCCAGCTGCTTGGCCTCGAGGGCCTCGCGGGCCGCCTGCCAGGTCGGCACGCTGGTGTCGGCGACGACCGAGTCGCTCGTCGGGACCGGCCAGCAGGACGCCGGTCTCCTCGAAGGTCTCGCGCACGGCGGCGCACGACCAGGCGACCGGGCCGGCCGCGGTGTCGCAGCGCGAACCGGTCGGCCCACTCCTCGCGGCGGCCGGGCCCACCCACGTCGACGTCGGCTCGCCGTCGTCGTCCGCACGCCGCCGCCGGGGAAGACGTACATGCCCGGCGCGCGAACGCCATCGAGTGCTGCCGGCGCATGAGGAACGCCTCGAGGCCGTCCGCGCCGTCGCGGACCACGGACGATCGTGGCGGCGTCCTTCGGCGCGGCGACGTCCGTACGGGTCGAACTCGGCGAGCGCGCTCCGGCGAGCGATGGGGGGACCGGGACCAGCACGATCATCGGCCACCTCGACGACGAGCTCGACCTCGACCGGGCGCGTCGAGCGGCAGCACGGCGACGCCGACCGCGCTGCGCGCGTGCGACCCCGGCGTCGCCGAAGACGGCACGCCAGCAGCTCGCTGGCGCCGTTGACGACGGCGGGCTGGCCGGTGAAGTCGGGCGCGCTGGCGACGAACACGGACGACCTTGACGACGCGCACGACGCGCGTCGAGGTCGCCGACTGCTGCGACGTGACCGCCGCGATCGCGTTGAGCGCGCACAGCCGGGCGCACTCGTTCGCCTCCTCGGGCGTGACCTCGGCGCCGACCTTGCCGGTGGCCGGCAGCGCGCCGTCGACGCATCGGCAGCTGGCCCGACGTGTAGACGTACGAGCCGCGTGCGCACCGCGGGCACGTACGACCGCCACGGGGGCGGCGACCTCGGGCACGGCGAGGCCGAGCTCGGCGAGGCGTTCGCTCGACGGTCGCCCATGTCAGGCCACCGGCGCGCTTGAAGTAGGCCACGAGGTTCTCCGGGTTCATGCCCGGGACGATCTGGACGAGCTCCCAGCCGTCGCGGCCGAAGTTGTCGAGGATCTGCTTGGTCGCGTGGACGAGCACGGGCGCCGTCAGGTACTCCCACTTGCGTCATGGGCCGACTGTATCCCGCGCGTCGCCGCGGGACCGCGCACGGTTGACCTGCGCCCGCACGTCGCCGCGGCGCGCTCGAGCGACGTCGGTAGGCTCGACGACGTGGCTGAACTCGACCCGCCTGCACGTCGTGACCGGCAAGGGCGGCACCGGCAAGACGACGGTGGCCGCCGCCCTCGCGCTGGCACTGGCCGGCCGCGGGCCAGCGGGTGCTGCTGTGCGAGGTCGAGGGGCGCCAGGGGATCGCCCAGCTCTTCGACGTGCCGCCGCTGCCGTACGAGGAGCGCCAGATCGCCGTCGGTCTCGGCGGCGGCGAGGTGTACGCGCTCGCGATCGATCCCGAGGCGGCGCTGCTGGAGTACCTCGCAGATGTTCTACCGGCTCGGCCGCGCCGGCCGGGCGCTCGACAAGTTCGGCGTCATCGACTTCGCCACGACGATCGCGCCCGGGCGTGCGCGACGTGCTGCTGACCGGCAAGGTCTACGAGGCCGCGCGCCGCCGCACGGACGACAGGTCCTCGACTTCGTCTACGACGCCGTGGTCATGGACGCGCCGCCGACCGGCCGGATCACCCGCTTCCTCAACGTGAACGCCGAGGTCGCCGGCCTCGCCAAGGTCGGCCCGATCAAGACGCCAGGCCGACTCGATCATGACGATGATGCGCTGCGCCGCAGACCGCGCGTGCACCTCGTCACGCGTGCTCGAGGAGATGCCGGTGCAGGAGACGATCGACGGCGATCGCCGAGCTGACCGGCGCCGGGCTGCCGGTCGGCCACGTCGTCGTCAACCTGGTGCGGCCGTCGCTGCTGTCGGCCGACGACGCGTCGAGGCGCTCGAGGCCGGACGGCCTCGAGCGCGACGGCGGTGGCGCCGGTGCCTGCGAGCGTGCCGGCCTGCACGTCGACGAGGCCGCGGCGCGACGCTCGCTCGCCGACGGGCTCGGCGCACGTCGAGCGCCAGCGCCTGCAGGCCGACCAGCGCGCCGATCCTCGACGACTGCGGCCGTCCGCTCGTCGAGCTGCCCCTGCTCGACCGGACGGCATCGACCTCGGCGCGTCTGTACGAGCTGGCCGAGCACCTCGTCGACGGCGGCCTGCGAGGACGCCCGATCGAGCGGCCGCGGTCACGCACGACGCCGCGCGAAGCGCCGTACCTCGCACGCGAGCGCCGCACTCTCCAGCCGCACGCGACGCAGCCGGCCGCGCCTCGACATCGACGCGCTGCTCGACGACCCGACGACCGCGCATCGTCGTGTGCTGCGGCTCCGGCGGCGTCGGCAAGACGACGACGGCGGCGGCGCTGGCGCTGCGGGCCGCCGAGCAGGGGCGCACGGTCTGCGTGCTGACGATCGACCCGGCTCGGCGGCTGGCGCAGTCGCTGGGCCTGACCGAGCTCGACAACACGCCGCGGCCGGTGAAGGGGATCGACGCGTCGGCCGGCGGCTCGCTCGACGCGATGATGCTCGACATGAAGCGGACCTTCGACGAGGTCGTCGAGGCGCACGCCTCGCCCGAGAAGGCCGCCGCAGATCCTCGAGCAACCCCTTCTACGTCGGCGCTGTCGAGCTCGTTCGCGGGCACGCAGGAGTACATGGCGATGGAGAAGCTGGGCCAGCTGCACGCCGAGGCGGTCGGCGACCGGAGCGCGCTGGGACCTGATCGTCGTCGACACGCCCGCCGTCGCGCTCGGCGCTCGACTTCCTCGACGCGCCCGAGCGGCTGTCGTCGCTGCTCGACGGCCGGTTCATCCGGCTCCTGCTCGCGCCGGCGAAGGGGCCGGCGCGCCTGCTGCTCGGCCGGGTTCGGCATCGTCACCGCGCGCCCTCAACAAGGTGCTCGGCGCGCAGGTGCTGACCGACATGCAGACCTTCGTCGCCGCGTTCGACACGCTGTTCGGCGGCTTCCGGCAGCGCGCCGAGGCGACGTACGCGCTGCTGCAGGCCGCGGGCACGGCGTTCCTCGTCGTCGCCGCGCCGGAGCCGGCGGCGATGCGCGAGGCGTCCTACTTCGTCGAGCGGCTCGGCCGAGGAGCGATGCCGCTGGCCGGCCTGGTGGTCAACCGGGTGCACGACGAGCCGGCGCCGGCGGCATCGACGGCGACGACGCCGAGTCGGCGCCGCCCGACGGCTGCGGGCGCAGACGCGGACGAACGCCGACGACGAGGCGGCGAGCGCCTGCTGGACGTCCACGCCGAGCGCGATGCGGGTCGCCGAGCGCGAGAACGCGGCTCGCGCGAGCGGTTCACCGCGCGCGCACCCGCAGCGTCGGAGCGGTCGCCGGTGCCCGGCGCTCGCGACACGACGTGCACGACCTCGACGGCCTGCGCGGCGATCGGCGACCTGCTCGGCGTCCGCCGCCGCTGAGCGCTCTGACGGAGCGGGTGCTCGCAGACTCGGCCGGGCGCCTCGAGCAGCGTCGCGCCACTTGCGTGACGTTGGGTCGCGACGCAGCAGCGCACGGCGCTCGCGCTCGGTCATGCCGCCCCAGACGCCCCACTCGATGCGGTTGTCGAGCGCCTCGGCGAGGCACTCGGCCCGGACGTCGCACGCGCCGCAGACGCTGCTTGGCGCGGTTCTGCTCGGCGCCCTTGACGAACAGATGCGTCCGGACTTGCCCGAGCAAGCGGCGTCCGTGCGCCCAGTTGTCGTTCCACATGAGCTGAGACCTTCCCCGAGATCCGGCCCCGTGACCGAAGGTGATGTTTCTGTCTCAAGCCTAGGGACTTGTCGCAGCGAAGCCGACAGATCGTCCGGGTAGTGATCATGTTCCAACTAGTCACTGTAGGACTATCGCCGTCTGTCGCCGCTCGACCGCAGGTGCCGACTCCCGTATCCTGGCGCCATGGCCTGGCAGGACATGCGCGACTCGATCGACGAAGGTCGCCGAGAGCGAACCGCAGCCGACCTCCGTGCTGGGGGCGATCGGCTCGATGGCGCGGCTCTCGGCGCTGGCCGGCGTGCTCGTCGCGGCCTGATCCTGATCCCGGCCACCGCCTTCGTCGGCAGTCGACGTCCAACAAGGTCAGCCAACGGACATCGTCGACCTGCCGCTCGCGCTGCAGGACCAGCCGAACCCGCAGACCACTCGGCTGCTGGCCTCCAACGGCAACCTGCATCGCGTACTTCTACCAGGAGAACCGCCAGGACGTCCCGCTCGACGAAGATCGCGCCCGGTCATGCAGAGACGCGATCATCTCGATCGAGGACTACCGCTTCTACGAGCACGGCGCGCTCGACCTCAAGGGCACGCTGCGCGCCCTGGTCAACAACGCGTCCGACGGCCAGACCCAGGGCGGCTCGTCGATCACGCAGCAGCTGGTCAAGCTGACCCTCGTCCAGCAGGCGGCACGCACCAAGGAGCAGCAGCGCGGCCGCCACCGAGGTGTCCACGGCGCGCAAGATCCGCGAGCTCAAGCTGGCGATCGAGCTACGAGAAGAAGCACACCAAGGAGCGAGATCCTCGAGCACTACCTCAACATCGCCTACTTCGGCGACGGCGCCTACGGCATCAGCGCCGCGGCCTACCACTACTTCTCCGTCAGCCCCGACAAGCTCAACCTCACGCAGGCGGCCACGCTGGCGGGCCTGGTCAAGAACCCCGCGCAGTTCAACCCGCGTGCGTACCCCGAGCGCGCGCTGCAGCGCCGCAACACGGTGCTCGGCGTCATGGCGCGCAGGGCAAGATCCCCACCGCCGAGGGCCGAGCAGCGCAGCGGCCAGCCGCTCGGCCTGAAGATCACCACGTTCCCCAACGGCTGCGTCGACTCCGAGGCGCGCGTTCTCCTGCGACTACATCCGCCGCTACCTGCTGCAGGAGCCGGCGCTCGGCGAGACCGTCAAGGAGCGTCAGGCCATGCTCGAGCGCGGCGGCCTGACGATCAAGACCAACATCGACCTGACGATGCAGAAGGCCGTCGACAAGGCCGTCAGAAGCACGTGTCGCCACCGACAAGGCGATCGGCGCGCCTGGCGCTCGTCGAGCCCGGCACCGGCAAGGTGCGCGCCCTCGCGCCAGTCGCGCCCGATGGGCAACAACAAGAAGGGCGAGACGTACATCAACTTCACGGTGCCCACGACGCTACGGCGACTCGAACGGCTTCCAGGCCGGCTCGACGTTCAAGATGTTCACCGCCGCCGCGGCGCTCGAGAAGGGCATCCCGACGTCGAGCAAGTACTACAACTCGCCGCAGACGATGACGATCCCAGCGGCACCTACTTCGACTGCGACGGCGACGGCACGGCCCATGGGAGGTCAACAACTCCACCGGCGCCGGCGGCTTCAACATGATCACCGGCCTGCGCCAGTCCGTGAACACCTACTTCGCCCAGCTCGAGCGGACGGCCGGGCTCTGCGCGACGGCCAAGATGGCCAAGAAGATGGGCATCCCCGTCGCCGACGTCGACGACACGTACCCGTCGTTCACGCTCGGCACGATCGACGTCAGCCCGCTCGACATGGCCGCCGCGTACGCGACGTTCCCGGCCCGGCGGCGAGTACTGCAGGCCGTGCCGGTCACCGAGATCACCGGGCCGGACGGTGAGGTCGTCAAGAAGTACAAGCCGAAGTGCAAGCAGGTCATCACCAAGGCGGCAGCCGACTCGATCAACGAGATCCTGCGTGGCGTCCAGCAGCCGGGCGGCTTCGGTTCCGCCCTGCACCGCTGAACATCCCGTCGGCCGCCAAGACCGGTACGACGCAGAAGAGCCGCGCCGTCTGGTACATGGGCTACACCCCGAAGCTCGCGACGTCGTCGATGATCGCCGGCGCCAACGCGACGGGCACTGGAAGTCGCTCATCGGCACGTCGCTCAACGGCACCACGATGTCGTTCAACTCCGTCGGTGGCGCCGCGCTCGCCGGTCCGATGTGGGCGGACACCATGCGGGCGATCCAGGACGACCTGCCGTACGCCAACTTCAACAGCCCGGGCAGCCTCGGCGCCGCGCCTTCGGACACGCCGCGCGCGCCGAAGAAGGAGCCGAAGAAGGGCAAGAAGGGCGACGGCGGCGGCGATGACGACGGTGGCGGCAACGACCGTCCGGGCCGCGGCGGGGGCGGCGGAGGCCGCGGCGACGACGGCTGACACGCGCCATACCGCGCAGGTCAGGCACCGCGCAGGTCAGGCACCGCGCAGGTCAGGCACCGAGCTGCGTGCGGACCTCCGCGGCGAGCGCTGCACCGTCGACGCGCCCCTCCGTACGCGGCTTGAGAAGGCCCATCACCTTCCCCATCCCGCGCATGCCGTCGCCCGCGACACCGGCCTCCGTGATCGCATCGGACACGAGTGCCCGCACCTCGTCGGGGCTGAGCTGGGCGGGGAGGTACTCGGCGAGGATCGCCGCCTCTTCGCGCTCCTTCTGAGCCAGCTCGGGTCGGTTGCCGGAGTCGTACGCCTCCGCGGCCTCGCGGCGCTTCTTCGACTCCGACGTGATGACGCGCTGCACCTCGTCGTCGGAGAGCACCTTCGCCTCGGTGCCGGCGGTCTCCGCCCTGCTCACCGCTGACAGCACCATCCGCAGCGTCGACGCCCGTAGGCTGTCGCGCTCCTTGATGGAGGTGGTGAGGTCCTGACGCAGCCGGTCCTTGAGGTCGCTCATGACCCCATCATCACCTAGGCGTCCGGAACGCAGCACGCCGATTCCCGACCGGCGGTGTGGCACCCTTGCTCCGTGCACACCGTGTCGAAGTCCCTCGTCGCCATGGCAGCAGCAGGAGCGGGGGCAGTGGCGTACGGCGCGCTGTACGAGCGCAACGCCTTCGTCGTCCGGGAGCACGACCTGCCGGTCCTCCCCGAGGGCGCGCAGCCGATCACGGTGCTGCAGATCTCCGACGTCCACATGACGCCCGGCCAGACACGCAAGCAGCGCTGGTTGCGCAGCCTCGCCGAGTACGAGCCGGACCTGGTCGTCAACACCGGCGACAACCTCGCACACCTCGACACGCTGCCTGCGGTGCTGGACGCGTACCACGACCTGCTCGACGTGCCCGGAGTGTTCGTGTTCGGGTCGAACGACTACTACTCCCCGACGGCGAAGAACCCGGCCCGCTACCTCATCGGCCCCTCGGGCCAGCGCCGCCGCACCCCTGACCTGCCGTACGAGGAGATGCGTGCCGCATTCACGGAGGCGGGATGGAGCGACCTCAACAATGCGACGAGTCGCCTCGACGTCCGCGGTGTCTCGCTGGCGTTCTCGGGCCTGGACGACCCGCACGTCGACCGTGACGACCTCGACTCGCTGCCCGACCGCGCCGACGACGCGGCGGACCTCGCGATCGCTGTCGTCCACGCTCCGTACCTCCGTGCGCTCGACGCCTTCAACGCGAAGGGTTACCCGGTGATCCTCGCCGGGCACACCCACGGCGGCCAGCTGCGCGTGCCCGGCTTCGGGGCGCTCGTCACCAACTGCGACATCGACCGCGGCCGCGCCCGCGGGCTCCACCAGCACCGCACGGCGGGCCATGACGCCTCCTGGCTGCACGTGTCCGCCGGGTGCGGGACGTCGCCGTACGCACCGGTGCGCTTCGCATGCCGACCCGAGGCGACGGTGCTCCGACTGCGTCCGGTAGACTCTCCGAGGAACTGAGCGCGGCACTATCGCGGCGACGTTCCACTCGTACGCTTGTACGAGGGCCACGGGGTGTGGCGCAGCTTGGTAGCGCGCGTCGTTCGGGACGACGAGGCCGCAGGTTCAAATCCTGTCACCCCGACAGCCAGACGAAGCCCCGGACCCACTGGGTCCGGGGCTTCGTCGTTCTCAGGTCACCGGCGAGAGATCCGGACGCGGCGCGTGTCGTAGGACCCGGTCGCGTGTCCAGGCCGGACGGCGATGATGCGGACCTTGAGCCGCTTCCCGCGGTCCTTGCGTGCCACCTTGTACGTCGACCTGGTCGCGCCCCGGATCTTCTTGGCCCCCCGGAACCACTGATAGCGCAGGCGGGTCGGCGTCGGCGCGAAGCCGGCGCGTGCGAGACCCCTGATGCGCAGCTTCTTGCCGGCCCGCTTCGTACCGACGACCCGCGGCTTCGAGGCCCGTACCCAGCGGGGCGCAACGCCGTAGCGCACCCTCGCCGACGGCGCGGACTGAGCACGCCCGAGTGCGTACGTGCCGCGCGCCGCGGTCACCTCCACCGTGAGGCGCCGGCCACGGTCAGCGGCAAGGAGCCGGTGGGTTCTCGCCGTCGCCCCGGCGATCACCACACCGTCGCGCAGCCATCGGTACGCGTAGTGCGTCGCTGCAGGGTCCCAGCTGCCGGGCCCGGCCGTAAGCACGCCACCGACCCGTGCCACCCCACGGATCGTCGGTCGACTGGTCGCCAGGAGGAGCTGGCCGCCGAGCGGGCTCATCCCGGTCGTGTAGCTGGGGTTGCGCGCGGTCAGCTGGTTGTTCGAGTTCCGCCCCATCCCCCACGCGACCCCGTCGGCGGTGCGCACGAGGGTGTGGCTGCTGTTGGTCGCGGAGATGCCGACGACCTCGGGCTCGACGCGGTCGGTGACGCTCGCGAACGAGACACGGGAGAGAGGGATACCCCCCACCTGCCCACGGTCGTTGCTGCCGACGGCGTACGCCTCACCGTCCGTCCCGACGGCGACGGTGTGCTTCTCGCCTGCGCTGACAGCCAAGGCGGTGACTCCGGTCGTGAGCGGCCGCATCAGCATCAACGTCGTGCGGTTGCCCGTCCCGGTGATCTGCCCGAGGTCGTTGAGGCCGGTTCCGTACAACCGTCCGTCGTCGAGCAGGACGACCGAGTGGCGCCACCCGGCCGCGACCCCCACGGGGACCCTGCCCGCCGGCAACCCGGTCAGCGGCGTCAGGGTACGTCGTGCGCCGGTGCCGGTCAGCTGGGACTGGTCGTTGAGCCCCGCCCCGTACACGACACCGTTGTCCGCGACTACGAGCGTGTGCAGAGCGCCGGCGGAGATCGCCGTCGCGCGCACGCCCGCGGGCATCCCCGTCAGCGGCATCAAGGTCGAGCGGTTGCCGATCCCGGTCAGCTGGCCGCTCCCGTTGTGCCCGGTGCCGCGGACGACGCCGTCGGAGCCGAGGACGAGCGTGAAGTCGTTGCCCGCAGCGACGTCGACGGCGGCGACACCGGCAGGCATCCCCGTCAGCGGCCGCAGCGACGCGGCGTCGCGCAGCCCGGTCAGCTGCCCGGAGCCGTTCTTCCCCGTCCCGTAGACCCGGCCGTCGGAGCCTCGTACGAGCGAGAACCACGTCGGCCCGGCGGCGACCGAGACCGCTCGTACACCTGCGGGGAGACCCGACATCGCCGTCAGGGTCGGGCGCGCCCCGGTGCCGGTGAGGGACCCGTACAGGTTGTTGCCGGTGCCGTACGGTCGCCCGTCCTGCCCGACCACCACCGAGACGACGTTGCCGGCCGCGAGGGAGAGAGCGACTTCGACCGGCGCTGCCCGGGCCGGGGTGCCGGAGAAGGTGACGACGCTGGCGACCATGGCAGAGACGGTGAGGAGGGCGAGGCGGCGCATGCGGGTGCTCGATTCGTGCGAGGAGACGACAGTCAGGTCACTCGCAGTCTTCGCCGCGCGCACCCGCCCCGTATCCGTGCCGACCACCAGAGTGTGGCGTCAGCGGAAGAACGCCGTCAGCCCTCCGCGATCGCGGATTCCCAGCTTCCGGAAGACGTTGGCGAGGTGGTATTCGACGGTCCGCTGAGAGATCACCAGGCGCTCCGCGGCCTCGGCGTTCGACCTCCCCGCCGCCACCTCCTGCGCGACCTCGAACTCGCGCGGTGTCAGCTCGGCCAGGGGTGAGGTCGTGTCGGTCAGGGTGACCCGGCGCGCACCGCAGGCGGCGAGCTCTGAACGGGTGCGTGCCGTCCAGGCGTCGGCGCCGAGCCGTACGAACTCCGCGAGCGCTGCCTCGAGGTGCTGGCGTGCGTCGGCCTTTCGCCGCAACCGGCGCAGCCGAAGACCCCAGCAGAGCTGCGAGCGTGCGCGTTCGAAGCCGTGGGTCGCCTCGTCGTGGAGCCGCACCGCACGCGCGAACAGGGCGTCGACGTCCTGCGGTTCGGCGATCAGGGCCCGGCAACGCGCCGCCCATGCGCGAGACAGCGCGTGCTGGTCACGCTCGGCGCGGCGCTCGTACGCGGTGAGCACGTCGATCAGCTCGTGCTCGCGGCGACAGTGCCAGAACGCCTCGAACTGGTTGGGGAAGCGGGCGACGTACGCGAGGTTCTCCCCACCGGTCGCGCGTTCCAGCGCAGCCGCGGTCTCGAGCGTGGTCGCGGCGGCAGCGAACTGGCTGGTGGAGAGCAGCAGCATGCCGCGCACGCAGGCTTCGCTGTGCGCGAGCGCAGGGCTCTGGTGCTCGACGACCTCCGCACCGCGGGTCAGCAGCGCGTGGCACTCCTCCTCACGTCCCTGACACGCCCGGATGTACGCGTGCCGCAGCAGGATGTGCGCGTACGGTCCCGTGAAGTCATGATCGCGGGCGTCCCGCTCGGCAGCCGACAGCTCGAGGACGGCGCGGGACCACTCGCTCCGCCGTTCCCACACGATCATCGTGATCGCGTTCGACGACAGCCGTGCGGCGCTCTCGCCGTCGGCGGCCTGCGCCAGCTCTCGGCACCGGCGCGCGACCTCGACGCACCGGTCGAGCTCGCCGAGGTGCGCCAGCGCCAGGCCGGCGAACCCGAGGGCCAGGGTCGGATCGGCGGAGCCGTCGGCGACGACGGCGTCGAGCCAGTCCCCGCGCAGGAAGGCTCCCGCCCCCTCGACCCCCGTCATCAGGTCGAGGACGTCGAGCAGGGCACGGTGCAGGGTGGGGATCTGGTCGTCGGGCACCGATGCCCTGAGGCGGTCCGCGTCTGCGCGCGCACGCCCGACGTCGCCCCAGGCCATCCCGAGCGACACCAACGACATGACGAGATCGAGACCTGCCGACACAGCGGGATCGGCCGGCTCGGCGCCTGCCTCAGAGTGCCGCACCAGGGCGAAACCGAGGCGCGCGTACGCGTCGAGCTCAGCCGGCGGCTCCTCCTGCGACCACAGGACGGCCATCACGAGCAGGGTCGCCCACCGTGCTCGCGTCGTGTCGTCCGGCGCTCCAGCCACGAGCCCGCTGAGCATGCGGGTCGCGGGACCGGCGGCCCCGGCCTGCATGTACGCGTGGGCGGCCAGCGCGGCCAGTCGGCTCCGTTCATGCCCCGTCGGCGTACGAGCCGCAGCGGACTCCCACGCGAGCGCGGCCTCCGCAGGAGCACCCTGGCGGGCAGCCTGCTCCGCCGCGGCGACGAGCGCTTCGACGACGCGGGCCGGAGGGGAGCCGCCGACGTGGCGCAGATGCGCGGCGTGCCGTACAGGATCGTCGCGGAAGACCTCGGCGAGGACGCCGTGCGCGTCGTCGAGGTCGCGCGCGGTCGCGGCCGCCTGGACGGCCGTTCCGAAGCTCGGGTGGACCGGCGCCCACCCGTCCTCTCGCGCGACGACGAGTCCCAGCCGTTCGGCGGCGTCGAGGTCGTCGCGGCTCAGGCCGGCGGCATCCAGGGCACGCGCGGTCATGTCCGTGCTCAGGTTGTCCCAGGAGACGAGCAGGACAGCGAATCGGCCGGCCTCGGTGAGGGCGTCGAGCCGCGGGGCGTACAGGGTCTCCAACGAGGGCCCGACAGGGAGGCGTGCGGGGAGGGGGTCCCGTCCGCGGCGCTGGGCCGGCAGGAGGTCGAGCGGCACCTCCGCCAGGGCGAGCGGCAGTCCACCCGTCTCGTCGGCGATGCGTTCGGCGACGACCGCGCTCATGCCCGGATGCCTGGCGCGCAGGACCGCCAACGACTCGCCGCGCGACAGCGGCCCGAGCTCCACGGTGGCGCCGACCCCGCGGAGCCCGTCGGCCTCGCGGCTCCCGAGCCAGAACGCCACCGGGTCGGCGTCGAGCCGGCGCGCCGCGAACACGAGGGCCTGCCGGGTCGAGGCGTCGAGCCACTGCGCGTCGTCGACCACGACCACGACGGGGCCGCCCGCGGCGGCACGCTCCGCGAGGAACCACACGAGTGCGCTGGCCACCGGGAGGCGTTCGGCCGGTTCCTGGCGCGCGAAGGCGACCGCGCCGGACAGGGTCCGCGCCCGGGCGTCGTCGTGGGAGGCGAGCACGGCGGCCCACGGCATCAGCAGCTGGTGGAGACCCGCGTACGGAAGATCGGACTCCGCGACGTGCCCGCTGGCGCGAAGCACGGTGACGTCAGGCGCGAGAGCGCGTACCGACGCCTCGAGAAGAGCCGACTTCCCGCTCCCGGGAGGACCCGCGACGACCACCGTCCGCGACGTGCCGGCACGGGCACGCGCCACGGCGGAGGCGAGGGCCGCCAGCTCGTCGTCGCGCCCGATCAGCATGGGACCTCCTCCTCGTCACGATATCGGCGCGGAGGGCCCGGGAGTGCGGTTCGGACCCCGTCCGCGGGTTCGTCGGCACGATCTCACCGCCGACGATCAAGGACGCCGCGGCAACGTCGTGTTCGACGCGAGCGCGCTCGACTTCGTCACCGGAGAGACGCCCGACACGGTCCACCCGAGCCTCTGGCGGCAGGCTCGTGCACTTCCCGACCACCCGCGACCTCCCGGCCGACCTGACGCTGCGGCTCACCCGTGCTCAGCTGCTCGGTCTGCTCGGATCCGGAGCGCTCGACGGCGTGGACATGGAGGGGGACGCGTCGGTGATCACGCGGCTGCTTGCTCTGACCGACGCGCCCGACCCGCTGTTCCACGTCGTGGAACCCTGACCCAACAGTGCTGACCGCCCGGTTTAGGGTGTGGCCATGCCCACGCCGACGGTCGCGCACGAGATCCTCTGGGAGCCCGCTCCGGACGCCCGGCGTACGACGCGGATCGGGGACTTCATGGACTGGGTCGGGGCCCACGGCGGCCCCGTCCTCGATGACGTCCGCGCCCTCCATGCCTGGTCGGTCGAGGACGTCGACGCGTTCTGGCTGGCGGTCTGGCAGTACTTCGACGTCCCCGGTGACGCGACCGGGATCGCTCCCGACGTCGCACTGGTCCCCGTGGGCGAGGGCGAGCCCGCGATGCCGGGGCGCACCTGGTTCCCTGGCGTCACGCTGAACTACGCGGAGGCGATGCTGCGGATGCCGGGCCGCGCCGACGACGACGTGGTGGTCGTCAGCCGGTCGCAGTCGCGTGACGACGTCACGTACACGGCCGCGGAGCTGCGAGACGCGGTCGCCCGTGTCCGTACGGGCCTGGTGCGGCTGGGCGTGGGCAGCGGCGACCGTGTCGTGGCGTACGCGCCGAACGTCCCCGAGACCCTCGTCCTGCTCCTCGCGGCCGCGAGCCTCGGCGCGGTCTTCTCGTCCTGCGCGCCCGAGTTCGGCACGCGCAGCGTGATCGACCGGTGGGGCCAGATCGAGCCGACGGTCATGCTCGCGGTCGACGGCTACCGGTACGGCACGAAGGCGGTCGACCGCCGAGACGAGGTCGCGGCCATCGAGGCTGCCCTTCCTTCGCTGCGCGCGACCGTACGACTGCCGTACCTCGACGACACCGAGCCCGCCGAAGGCCTGACCTGGGCGGATCTTCTCGCCGAGCCGGGCGAGCTGGCCTTCGAGCGGGTCGCGTTCGACCACCCGCTCTACCTCCTGTTCTCGTCGGGGACGACCGGGCTCCCGAAGCCGATCGTCCACGGGCACGGCGGCATCACGCTCGAGCACACGAAGTCCATCGCGCTAGAGCTCGGCCTCGGTCCCGACGACGTGTTCTTCTGGTTCTCCACCACCGGGTGGATGATGTGGAACCTGCTCGTCTCAGGACTGCTCTCGGGCTCGACCGTGGTGATGTACGACGGCAACCTCGCGTACCCCGACCTGGGCTCGCTGTGGCGGATGAGCGAAGAGCTCGGCATCACGTACTTCGGGACGAGCGCTCCCTTCCTCCTGCAGTGCCGCAAGGAAGGGTTGGTCCCGAAGGACGTCGCCGACCTCTCCGCGCTGCGCGGCGTGGGGTCGACGGGTGCGCCGCTGCCGGTCGAGGGGTTCCGCTGGGTGTACGACGCGGTCAGCCCGACCGTACGCCTCGGTTCGCTGTCCGGCGGCACGGACGTGTGCACCGGGTTCGTGGGTGCGAACCCGCTGCTGCCGGTGTACGCGGGTGAGATCTCCGGACCCTGCCTCGGCGTCGCGATCGCGGCGTACGACGTGGCGGGGAAGCCCGTGATCGACGAGCTCGGCGAGCTGGTCATCACCGAGCCGATGCCGTCGATGCCGGTCGGCTTCTGGGGGGACGACGACGGTTCGCGCTACCGCGCGGCGTACTTCGAGGACTTCCCGGGCGTGTGGCGCCACGGCGACTGGATCACGATCCGGCCGGACGGCTCCTGCACGATCACCGGGCGCAGCGACGCCACCCTGAACCGTGGCGGGGTGCGGCTGGGGACCGCCGAGTTCTACTCCGTGGTCGAAGGGCTCGACGAGGTCACCGACAGTCTGGTGATCCACCTGGAGGACACCGAGGGTGGCGCTGGGGAGCTGCTTCTCTTCGTCGTGCTGGCCGAGGGTCTGGAGCTCGACGAGACGGTGCGCCGCACGATCGCCGGCGCTCTGCGGACGCAGCTCTCGCCGCGACACGTCCCGGACATCATCCACCAGGTTCCGGGAGTCCCGCGCACGCTGTCCGGCAAGAAGCTGGAGGTGCCCGTGAAGAAGATCCTGCGCGGCGCCGCCATCGACGACGCCGCCGCGCGTGGCGCTCTCCAGAACCCCGAGACGCTCGAGGCGTACGAAGGCCTCCGCGGCGGCGCCTGACCCGCGAGCCACCCTCCGCGCACCCGCGAGCCACTCTCGGCGTACCCGCGAGCCACTTTCCGCGCACCCGCGAGCCACTCTCGGCGTACCCGCGAGCCACTTTCCGCGCACCCGCAAGGCACTCCGATCTTCTGTGGGTCTCGCGAACCGACGGAAAGTGGCTCGCGAAGGTACGGAAAGTGGCTCGCGAAGGTACGGAAAGTGGCTCGCGGGGGCGCAGGAAGTGGCTCGGGAGTGGAGAGGTCAGTCGGGGAGGGTCGGCATCGCGTACCCCTCACCGCGCCGGACAAGTGAACCGCGCAGCACCGCCGACGAGCCGAAGCGCTCACGGACGTCGTCGAGCGCGAGGTCGAGCGACGCGGTGTCGGGCTCACCGAAGGGCAGCTCGAGCTGGACGCCCTCGTACGCGTCGAAGCCAGTGACCGCGACACCGACCAACGTGCAGCCGCGCTCGCGGATCATCGGCTCTGCGGCGTCGAGCAGCGAGCGGGCGACGAGGAGGATCCGGTCCGTCCGCGCGGTCGGACGTGGCAGCGTGTGCGAGCGCGTCGCGCGGGTGAAGTCGTCGAAGCGCAGTCGCAGCGTCACCGTACGACCCTCCCGCTCCGCCTTGCGCATCCGGCGTGCAACACGGTCGACGAGGCCGGCCAGCGCCGAGTCGATGTCGGCCATCGCCCGCCCATGATCGACTCGCGGCCGCCGACCGAGCGCCCGCTGCGCGCCGACGGAGCGACGTCGACGACCGGTCTCGACGGGACGCGGGTCCTGCCCGTTGGCCAAGGCGTGGAGGTGGTACGCCGCGGCATGCCCGACGTACGCGGCCAGCGCGTGCGGCGGGACCGCGGCGAGGTCGCCGATCCGGTCGATGCCGCGCGCACGCAGCTTGGCCCCGGTCTTCGCGCCGACGCCCCACATCCGCTCCACGGGCAACGGGTGGAGGAACGCACGCTCCCCGTCGACAGGTACGACGAGCAGGCCGTCGGGCTTGGCGAACGCGCTCGCGATCTTCGCGAGGAACTTCGTGCGCGCGACGCCCACCGTGATGGGCAGCCCGACCTCCTCGCGGACGCGCTGACGCAGCCGGGCACCGATCGACTCCGGCGACCCGACGAGCCGCGCGAGCCCGCCCACCTCGAGGAAGGCCTCGTCGATCGAGACCGGGTCCACGAGCGGCGTCGTGTCGCGGAAGACCTCGAAGACCGCCTTGCTGGCGGCCGAGTACGCCTCGAACCGCGGCGACGCGACGACCGCTCCCGGGCACAGCGACTTCGCCTCGACGATGCCCATCGGCGTGCGGACCCCGTACGCCTTGGCCTCGTAGCTGGCAGCGACGACCACGCCGCCGCCCACGAGGACGGGGCGGCCGCGGAGTGCGGGGTCGTCGCGCTGCTCGACCGATGCGAAGAAGGAGTCGAGGTCCGCGTGAAGGATCGTGGCCTCACCGTTCATCGAACATATGTTCGCATATTTCCTTCCAAGCCACGATCGCACCCACAGACAAGGTTCATCTGCCGTCCACCCGCAGCCCTCCGACGCGCCACCGACCACGGGGACGCTCGAGGCATGAACGAGCACATCACCACGATGCGGCGACCACGAGTCGTCGCCCACCGGGGCGCCAGCGCGGTGGCTCCGGAGAACACGCTCGCCGCTGTCACCGCAGCGGTAGCGAGGGGTGCCGACGCCGTCGAGGTCGACGTGCAGTCCTCGCGCGACGGGGTGCCCGTCATCGTCCACGACGCCGGCCTCGCGCGGACCACGGACCTCAGGAAGCGGCGACCGGACCGGGCGAACGCCCCGGTCTCCGCCTTCACCTACGCCGAGATCCGGTCGCTGGACGCCGGCTCCTGGTTCGGGCCCGCGTACGCCGGCGAGCGGGTGCCGACGCTCGAGCAGGTCCTCGAGACACTCCGGCCGAGCGGAACCGGCCTCCTCCTCGAGCTCAAGAACCCGACGTCGAACCCCCACCTGGTCGCCCAGGTCGCCGAGGTGCTCGGCTGCTTCTCGTACGGGGTCGACGTGACCGTCCAGAGCTTCGACGGCGAGGCACTGCGGTCGTTCGGACGGCTGGTGCCGGACGTACCCCGCGCGCTGCTCGTCCGCAACGCCCCCCGCCACCCGGTGCTGGAGGCGTGGGCGTCAGCCGTGAACCCGTGGCACGGCTCGGTGACCTCCGCGTACGTCCGCCGCGCCCAGCTCGCCGGCCTCCGGACGTCGGTGTGGACCGCGAACTCGCGCACCGCCATCCGCCGCGCCGCCGACGCGGGCGTGGACGCGATCATCACCGACCGGCCCGCCCGGGCACTGTCGGTACTCCACCAGGCGGCCTCACACCCCGGCGCCGAGGCCCGCGTCGCGTGCCGCGGCCACCGCACCCGCACGGTCGCGGACGCCGAGCTTGGTCAGCAGGTGGGAGACGTGGTTGCGCACCGTCTTGTCGCTGAGCGTGAGGGCACGGGCGATCGCTGCGTTGCCCAGACCTCGCGCCACCAGGTCCAGCACCTCGAGCTCTCGATCGGTGAGCTCCGGGAACGGCCTCGGCCGGCCTGAGCCACCCGCGGGCGACGACGCCACGTACGACAGCGCACGCTCGGCGACCCCCTGCCCCATGATGAGGTCCCCCATCGCCACCGACCGGACGGCGCGTTCGAGCTGCTCGGGTGCGGCCGACTTCAGCAGGTAGCCACGCGCCCCGGCGCGCATCGCGGCCAGGACCGAGACGTCGTCCTCGTGCATGGTGACGACGAGGATCTTGAGGTCCGGGTACGACGCGAGGAGCTCTCGGGTGAGGACCACACCGGACTCCCCCGCGAGGTCGAGGTCCATCAGGACCACGTCGACCTCGGCGTCGACGACCTCGCGCGCCTGGGCAGGGCTCTCGGCCTGGCCGACGAGGTCGAAACCGTCGAGGGACCGCAGCAGGCCCGCCATCCCCATCCGGAACACCGGGTGGTCGTCCACGACCACGACGCGGATCGGCGTGCTCATGCCGCACCGACCACGTCGAGCGGGAGCTCCGCGCTCACCCGTGTCCCCCGCGGACCGTCGCCGTCCACGACGACCTCACCGCCCAGCTCGAGGGCCCGCTCGGCCATCGCACGGAGCCCGACGCCCTCACGCGCCCCGGGCGAGATGCCCGCGCCGTGGTCGACGCACAGCACCCGAAGCGTGCCCTGGTGGACATCGACGGTCAGGTCGCACGTGTCGACCTCACTGTGCTTCGCGGCGTTGGTCACCGCCTCGCTCGCGATCGCGTACGCGGCAGCCGCCACGGGCGGTTCGAGCGGCGGGAGCGACGCGCACCGGAGACGTACACGCATGCCGTTCTGCTCCCACCGCGCCGCCAGCTCCTGGAGGGCCGCTGCGAGCCCGAGCTGCTCGATGGCCGGCGGGAGGAGGTGGTGGGAGAGCGAGCGGACGTCGGCGATGCGTTGATCGAGCTCGGCGCTGAGGCTGTCGAGCAGCGACTCAGCCAGGTCCGGATCCTGGCGGACCGCGTTGCGGACGCCTTGCATGCCGAGCCGGAGGCCGGCGAGCCACGGGCCCAGACCGTCGTGCAGCTCGCGCCGGATGACCTTGCGTTCCTGCAGCCGCGCGGTGGTGAGTCGCTCCCTGGCGGCGTCGGCCTCGTGCAGCGCCAGCGTCAGCGCCAGACCCGCCGCGACGAGGTCACTGAGGTCCTCGACGGCGCGGACCGTACGGGCGCCCAGCCATTCTCCGGGTGGCGCCGTCACGACGAGGACGCCGATCTCCTGGCCGCGGTGGACCACAGGCAGCTCGAGCGCGTTGGACGACGGCACCCCGTACGAGGCGACCGTGGCGCCGCCGCTCGTGAGGGTGACGGACTGGAGCCGCATCGACGACGCGAGCTGGGCGACCAGCACGTCGAGCAGAGCCCGTTCGTCGTCGCTCGCGAACCGGGCTCCCATCGCGCTCACCGCACGATGCGGATCCAGAGCCTCGCCGTAGACCAGCGCGCCGACACGTCGGCCCGCCCACTGGCGCAGGTACGGGGCAGCGAGGACCACGACGACGGCCGCCGCGACCTGGCTCGTCGGGGCGTCCCCGACCGCCTGCTGCACGCCGACCACCGCGAGCACGTAGGCCGCGACGAGCAGCACCCCGAGCACGCCCGCCACCAGCGCCCTGCTCACGGCAAGGTCGATACCCCACAGCTGCTGACGGAGGACGACGACCAGGATCGCGCCCGAGAAGAGCACCTGGCAGACGAGGTGGAGCACCGCCATCGTCCACGGCGGGATGGAGTACCAGAGCAGGGGGAGGAAGGAGAGCGCCATCACCGCCACGCCGAGCGTGAGCCACCCGAGGGCCACCCGGTCGCGGACGGCCGACTCGTACCGGGCACGCCAGGCGACGGCGCCGGCCGTGACGAGCCCCAGCACGACGACGAGCCCGAGGAGCACCCGCGGGTCGGACATCGGGAACACCATCCGCTGGACAGTGAGCGCGAGCGTCGTGACGACGCCGAGCGTGACCCCGGCGCGGGCCCACGGCCCGAGCGCGCGGTCTCGCATCAGCCAGGGCACGACGATGAACAGCCCGACTGTTCCGGGCACCCACGCCCAGCCGAACCACATCTCCACCCACGTCAGCTGTGGCCATCCCCAGACGGCCACAGCGCCTGTGTACGCTCCGCCGAACGCCGCCATCCCGCCACCGATCGCGGCGAGCGCCAGCAGCCAGGACACCGGGTGCCGACGCCGTGCGAGCAGAACTCCCGCCACCGTGCCGTACACGAGCGCGACACTGACGTCGACGACCACGAAGAGCGAGTCCGCCCCGATCCTCGGCGTGGTGAGGACGTAGAGAGCGAGCGCGCCGAGGCCGAGCATCCACGCGGCGAAGACCACCGTGCGTGCCCTCCGCTGCCCGCCCTCGGCGGGCGTCGGAACAGCTCCCGGCAGGGCAGCGGGCGCCGCGAGATCGGTCATGATCTCCCGACGATAGGGGAACGAGCCCACCCCCGTTGGTGCTTTTCGCGAGCTCGTTCCCCCGTGCTGCCGTGCCGTCCAGGTCATGCCACCGGGTTCCGGTACGCCTTGTCGCCGACCGTGAAGCCGATCGCGGTGACGAGCAGCCAGACCGGGCCGAGGAAGCCGGCCATGTACTGCAGCGGCGAGATGCCGAGCAGCAGCGTGAGCCCACCGAGCGTCAGGCCGACGAGGCCGATCCAGCGCGGCGCTGCCTTGTGCCTGAGAGCGGCGATCGCGACGACGACGCCCGTCAGCCCGGCACCGACCCACAGCCACGGGATCGTCGCGATCCAGTGGTTGTAGAACGCGATGGTCTCCGGCACGTCCTTCTCGACGACGTCGGCGGCGAAGAGGAACTCGGTGTCGAGACCCGGAGCCGAGCAGGTTCGCGACCGCGGTGAGCACCGATGCCCGCGGCGGCGATTCCACCGAGCAGGCTGCCGACCGGGGAGCGCCGTCACTGAGCCGCCGGGCCAGGCCGACCGCGAAGACGACGAGCGCGACCATGCCGGTCACCATCGCGACGTGCATGACGATCAGCTGTGCCTGCGCCTCACGGAGGCGGTCCGCGATCGCGGTCGGGTCGGAGTAGTCGAGGTCCGGGTCCCACAACCCCATCGAGACGACGATCGTCACGAGCCCGAGGAGGCCGGCGATGACGCCGCTGACTGCCCAGCCTCGCGTGCGGGCGGGAGACGGGGCCTGCTCGGTCCGTGCGGGAGGGTCGGCGAGGAAGACCTCGCCCATCGATGTCGGGTCCTTCATGTTCAGTGCCCTTCTGGTCGGTGATGACCAGAGCACTGTCGCGGTCCCGGCGTCCCGGGGCCCAGAGGCGGGTGTCCCGACCTGCCGGGACGTCCGTCAGGACTCGGGCAGCTGCCTGCGTTGCTCCTTGCGGGCGCGGCGCTCGAGCTTCTCGCGCTCCTTGCCGAGGTACTTCTCGCGGCTGAACGTCTTGTCGATCGCGTCCGCGAACGTCACAGCGGCGACGATCAGGGGCCACGGGAAGTGCGGGTCCCAGCCGCCGGCGATACTGATCGCACCCCAGATGCCGACGCAGATCAGGGTGATGGTGAAGGCCTCGACCCAGGCGTCGCGGCGCTTGCGCTCGTACGCGGCGACGGCTCGCTGCTCGAGGTCGCCCGCGGAAGCCTGTCGTACGGCGGGAACGGCGCTCCCTGTGGTCGGGACCAGGTCCTGCAGCAGCGGCAGGAACTCGCCGTACGTCCGCACCCGCACAGCGGCGTCGCTGCGCTCGTCGTACTCCTCGCGGTCCAACCGCCCGTCCGAGAACGCCTCGCCGAGCACGTCGGCGAGTACGGCGCGGTCGGCGTCGCCGGCACGCAGTGCGGTCGCAGACGGGTCACGCGGGTCGCGGGTGAACCGGGTCCAGACCTGGGACGGATCGAGCGAGCTCACCGTCCGATCGTTCCACACTCCCGGTCAGGCGCTGCTGCCCGTACTCGGTGGCACGTTCTTGTTGAGGCAGAACACGTTGCCCGGGTCGTACCGGTCCTTCACCGCGGTGAGCCGGTCGAAGTTGTCGCGATAGCTCTCCCGCACGCGGTCGGGCCCCTCGTCGTCCTGCAGCATGTTGACGTACGCGCCGCCGGCCGAGTGAGGGTGGAGCGCGTCGTGGTAGCCGCGGGTCCACGTCCGAACCTCCTCGAACCCCTCCGGGGAGGGGTCGACGCCCACGATCACCTGGGCATACTTCGCCTGCCGGTGGCTGAATGCGGTGTCGTGACGTCCGACCCTGCCGGCGGCGCCGTTGATCGGGTAGAGGTGCATCGACGACTGCGGCGTCGGGAGGGTGGGCCCGTGCTTGACGTGCACGTCGATCGCCTCATCACTGAGGTCGTCGACGAAGTCAGCGCGCCAGTACCACTGGTCACCTGAGGGATAGAGCGCGTCGAACGCGCTCTGCAGCGCGGGGTACGGCATCGGGCCGACCCCGTCCATCACGGGCCCCATGGCTCGGAAGGGTGCGAGCGCCTCCTCGGCGCGGTCGGCCGGTGCGTTGATGCACCACACCAGGGCCGCGACGACCTGCCCGTGAAGTGCGGCGGGGAAGGGAGCGACGGGCGGTACGGTCACGAACCCGTACCAGCAGGTGACGTCGTCCGGTGCGTCGTCGAGGTAGTCGTCCCACGCCCGCATCACCTCGGCCACGCGGTCGAGGGAGAAGAACATCGGCCCGCCGACGATGTCTCCGACCGGGTGGGCACGGAACGTGAAGGAGGTGACCGCTCCGAAGTTGCCGCCACCTCCGCGCAGCGCCCAGAACAGGTCGGGGTGCCGGTCGGCGTCGGCGGTCACGAAAGTCCCGTCGGCGAGGACGACGTCGGCGGACAGGAGGCTGTCGATCGTGAGTCCGAACGGACGGGCCAGGTAGCCCATCCCGCCGCCGAGCGTGAGTCCACCGACGCCCGTGGTGGAGACGATCCCACTGGGCACGGCGAGGCCGAAGGGGTGCGTCGCGTGATCGACGTCGCCCCAGGTGGCCCCACCCTCGACGCGGACGGCCCGTTCGGACGGATCGACGTGGATCGCGCGCATCCGCGACAGATCGACGACGAGGGCGTCGTCGCCCACGCCGAGGCCGCCCGCATTGTGCCCGCCTCCCCTGACGGCGACGGGAAGGCCGAGCTCGCGTGCGGTCTGGACGGCGGCGATGACGTCGGCCACGTCCGTGGCGCGCGCGATCAGGCGCGGGTGGCGGTCGATGCTCCCGTTGTAGACGGCGCGGGCGTCGTCGTACGCGGCGTCCCCGGGCTCGATGAGCTCGCCCCGGAACCCGGGGACGTCGATCCGTTCGTTGTGCTGCGGTGCGGTGGTCGTAGTCATACAGACGACGCTAGGAAGATCGGCGGGCAGCGTCGTCGGGGCGGACCACCTACGTTTGCCGTCTGGTCCCCCCACGTTCGTGATCGGCGACGCCCATGCTCCGACCGCGTTCGGCTGCCTCGCGTCGGCTCGCCACGCCCAGCTTGGCCAGGACGGCGCTGACGTGGTGCTCCACCGTCTTGGGCGACACGACGAGCCTCTCGGCGATCACGGAGTTGGACGCCCCGGCGACGAGGAGCGAGAGGACCTCGAGCTGGCGGTCGGTGAGCCCTGACGGGTTGCTCCGGGTGCTCGCCCGCCTGCCGCGCGGTGCCGAGGCGACTCCGAGGTCGCGCAGCCGGGTCCGAGCGACCCGCAGTCCGGTGATGGCACCGAGCTGGTCCAGCACGGAAGCCGCCTCGCGGACCGCGTCGACGTCGTCGGAGGACAGGACCGCGAGCGCAGCCGAGTAGGGCTCTCCCAGCTCCTTCCACGCCCGCGCGGCTCCCAGCGGCTCGCCGTCGATCTCGAGCCGGAACGGCGTCGCGCACTCCTCAGGAGCGCGGTCGAGGAGGCCGGAGCGGAAGCGCCAGACGGCGAGCTCGCCCACGTCCCAGGGCGTCCCGACCTCGAGGGCGAGCGGGTACGTCGTCGCGGTCACCTCGTCGACCCGGTCGTGGTCCCCGGCCAGCCACGCCGCTTCCGCACGGGCGCACGCGATCGGGCGCAGCCGCTGGAGCTCCGCCGAGGTCGTGGCGCGCGCCCAGGCCCGGTCCAGCAGCGTCTCGGCCTGCGACTCCCCGCGCCGGACCGCGAGCAGCGCCTCCGCCTCGAGCGAGGGCACCAGTGCGGTCTCGACGCGGGCGACGTCGGCGTCTGCCTGGTCCCATGCTCCCGTCGCCAGATCGACCAGCGCGCGCGTCGCGTACAGGTAGTCCGAGAAGTTCGAGAGCTCGTTCTCGCGCGCGACGACGAGGGCTTCGTCGATGATCGGGCGCGCTCGCTCGTACAGCCGCTCGTCCTTCAGGTTCCAGGCGACGTTCACCAGTGCCCGGCAGGTCTCCTCGTGCATCCCGATCTCGGCGGCGTCACGGGCGGCCTCCCGGAGCATGTCGATCCCACCCTCGAGGTCGATGCGCGCCAGCGTCGTGCCGATGTTGATCCGCGCGGTGGCCACGACCTCACGGTCGTCGTGCGCGGACCCGATCGCGAGCGCGCGCTCGCCGTACGAGATGGCGTCCTCGTCCCGCTGGGCCAGCATCGCGAGCTGGGACAGGTTGTTGAGGGCTTTGGTGTGCTCGCGGGAGTCGGGCAGGCCGTCGAGCACGTCCATAGCCTCGCGAGCCGCCTGTTCGGCTCCCGGCCGGTCCCCGGCCCACCAACGGATCCGCGAGAGCCACCGCAGGGTGTCCGACGAGCGGAGCGGGTCGCCGAGCTTCTCCCGTACGCGGGCAGCCTCCTCACGCGCGCTGACCGCATGCTCGGCCCGACCGGCGGTGTACGCCTCGAACGAGAGCAGGTCGAGCGCATCGGCGCGCGCCCGCGGAGGAAGGAGGTGTCCGTGCTCCAGGGCGCGGGCGAGCAGCTCCACGGACTCCCGGTGGGACCGGGCGCGCGCGCTCGCTCGCCCGCCGCGAGCCCGTGACGCAGGACCGCGTCCGCGTCGCCCGCGATCCAGGCGTGGTGCGCGAGCCGGGCGTCGGAGGCACCCCGCGCGGCCAGCTCGTGCAGCACGAGGCGGTTGAGGTCGCGGCGGCGCTGGCCACCCACCTCCGCCTCGACGGCCCACCGTGCAAGCTCGTGCTGGTAGCGCACGGAGGCGCCGTCGACGACCAGGAGACCGTGGCGCTCGCCGTCGGCGACGTCGGCGCGGTCCCCGAGGCAGGCCTCGACCAGCCACTCCTCCGTCCGACCTGGGACGACGCTGACCAGCTCAGCGGTGACGCGGCCGGCCTCCGAGAGGCGGGCGAACCGGCCGAGGACGGCGTCGCGGACGCTGGCAGGGACGCGGCCCGTCCCGCCCGAGACCACCTCGGTGACGAAGAACGGATTCCCGCCGGTGAGGGCGTGCACCGCGCCGGCGTCGGACTGCGCCCCCGTCAGCTGTCCGACGGCCTCCACGGTCAGCGGCGCGAGGACGACCCGGTGTGCGCGCGACGAAGGGATCGCCGCCAGGGATCGACGCAGCGGATGGTCCGCCGCGACCTCGTCGTCGCGGAACGTGAGGAGCAGGAGCAGCGGAAGCTCCTCGATCCTGCGCGCAAGGACGGTGATGACGTCGAGCGTCGCCTCGTCGGCCCAGTGCACGTCTTCGAGCACGCACACGGTCGGTTGTTCGCGCGCCGCCGCGAGGACGGTGGTGGGGGCGTCGGCGCCGGCGGCCAGCGCGTCGGCGAGGTCGGGCTCCGCCTCGGCGAGCTCCAGGACCGCACCGAGCGGGCGAGGGACGACCAGGTCGTCGGACGAGCCGACGAGCAGGCGGACGGCACGCCGTGGACGACGAGCGGGGGCCACGCCAGATGCCTTGCGCGCGGGGTTGACCGTCTCGGCGAGGAACCACCGCACCAGGCTGGTCTTGCCGATGCCGGCCTCGCCCTGGACGAGGACAACGCTCCCGTGCCCGTGCCGCAGATCCTCGTACGCCTTCTGCAGCTCGGCCAGGGCGCTGCCGCGCTCCAGCAGTCGCATCTCCCCAGTCTCGCTCAGGCCGGGCGCCGCGCCCTAGAAGTTTGCGGCCCGCACCGGCAGGACGAACCGGTACGCCTCGTACGCCGAGCCGTCGTCACCGAACCACCGCACCTCGTACGAGCCGAGCGCTGTCCATCCCCGTCGTCCGTACAGCCTGCGGGCCGCGAGGTTGTGGGCGACGACCTCGAGCGCGAGTCCGAGACGGTGGTCCGCGGCGTACGCCTCCACCGCATCCAGCAGTGCCCCGGCCGCCCCCGTCCCGCGTGCGCGCGGCGCGACGAAGAACCGCGACAACGTGACCGCCTCCACGTCAGGCCCGCCGAGTGCCGCGAGCGAGAAGGAGTCGGCGCCGGTCGCCAGCGCCGCCTGGCCCACCACCTCGCCGCCGAACTCCGCGACCCACGCAGGTCCGTCCGGCTCGGTCAACCAGCCCGGCTCGACATGGGTACCGACGATCGGGTAGCGATCCTTCTCGTGGACCTCGCCCAGCACCTCGACGAGCGCGGGGACGTCCTCGCGCCGCCGCTCGCGGACGATGACCGGCAGGTCGGTGGAGAGCGTCTCCACCTCAGCCGCGAGCGATGAGCTCGGCGATCTGGATCGTGTTGAGCGCCGCTCCCTTGCGGAGGTTGTCGTTGCTCACGAAGAGCACGAGTCCGCGGTGGTCGTCGACGCTGGAGTCCTGACGGATCCGGCCGACGAGGCTCGGGTCGGCACCCGCGGCCTGCAGCGGTGTCGGGACGTCGACCAGCTGGACGCCCGGCGCGGACGCGAGGATCTCGCGGGCCCGGGCCGCCGGGAGCGCCTGCGCGAACTCGACGTTGAGCGAGAGCGAGTGGCCCGTGAAGACGGGGACGCGCACGCAGGTGCCCGAGACGCGCAGCTCGGGGATGCCGAGGATCTTGCGGGACTCGTTGCGGAGCTTCTGCTCCTCGTCGGTCTCGTCGGTGCCGTCGTCGACCACGGAACCCGCCATCGGAAGCACGTTGAAGGCGATGGGCGCGACGTACTTCTGCGGCTCCGGGAAGTCCACCGCGCTGCCGTCGTGGGTCAGCGCGCGCGCACCGGCGACGACCTTCTCGGCCTGCGTCGCGAGCTCTTCGACGCCGTCGAGTCCCGATCCGGACACGGCCTGGTAGGTGCTGGCGACGATCCGGACGAGGCCCGCCTCGTCGTGCAGCGGCTTGAGCACCGGCATCGCCGCCATGGTGGTGCAGTTGGGGTTGGCGATGATGCCCTTGACCGCGCGGTCGATGTCGCCGGGGTTGACCTCGGAGACGACCAGGGGGACCTCGGGGTCCTTGCGCCACGCCGACGAGTTGTCGATGACCGTGACGCCTGCGGCGGCGAACCGGGGTGCCTGGACCCGCGACATCGTGGCGCCGGCGGAGAAGAGGGCGACGTCGAGGCCGGTCGGGTCGGCGGTCGCCGCGTCCTCGACGACGATGTCACGGCCCGCGAACGTCAGCGTCTTGCCCGCCGACCGCGCGGAGGCGAAGAAGCGGAGGTCCGCGATCGGGAAGGCGCGCTCTTCGAGGAGCGTGCGCATGACGGCGCCGACCTGTCCGGTCGCGCCGACGACGCCGATGTTCAGCCCGTTGGCCATCAGTGGTGCTCCTTCTGCCTTCGACCGCTCCGCGTCAGCGGCCGGTGCCGCCGTAGATGACTGCCTCGACCTCGTCCGAGTCCAGGTCGAACGCGTGGTGGGCAGCGGTCACTGCATCATCGATCTGCTGCTCGTTGACGACAACCGAAATTCTGATCTCCGAGGTCGAGATCATCTCGATGTTGACCCCGGCGTCGGCGATCGCCTTGAAGAACTTCGCCGAGATGCCGGGGTTGGTGCGCATCCCGGCACCGACCAGCGACACCTTGCCGACGCCGTCGTCGTACTGGAGCTGGGTGTAGCCGACCTCGTCCTTGAGCCGCGCGAGGGTCGTCATCGCGGTCTGGCCCTCGGCACGCGGGAGCGTGAACGAGATGTCGGTGAGTCCGGTCGCGGCCGCCGAGACGTTCTGGACGATCATGTCCAGGTTGATCTGGGCGTCGGCGAGCGTCTCGAAGATGCGGGCGGCCTCGCCGACCTTGTCGGGGACCCCCACCACCGTGATCTTGGCCTCGCTGCGGTCGTGCGCAACGCCAGAGATGATCGCTTGCTCCATCACAGGGGACTCCCCATCGCCTTGGTTCAGCAGGTCGTTGATGCGATCCGCGCTGACCACCCACGTGCCCTCCTTGGAGGAGAACGACGAGCGGACGTGGATCGGCATGTTGTTGCGGCGCGCGTACTCGACGCAGCGCAGGTGGAGGATCTTGGCGCCGTTGGCCGCCATCTCCAGCGTCTCCTCGTACGAGATCACGGGGATGCGACGGGCCGTCGGGACGATCCGCGGGTCGGCGGTGAAGATCCCGTCGACGTCGGTGTAGATCTCGCACACCTCGGCCTCGAGCGCGGCTGCGAGCGCGACGGCCGTCGTGTCGGAGCCGCCGCGGCCGAGCGTGGTGATGTCCTTGCTCTCGTGCGAGACGCCCTGGAAGCCGGCGACGATCGCGACGGCACCCTCCTCGATCGCCTTGCTGATGCGCCCGGGGGTGACGTCGATGATCTTGGCCCTGCCGTGGCTGGAGTCGGTGATCACACCAGCCTGGGAGCCCGTGAACGACTGGGCCTGCTGGCCGAGGTTGCCGATCGCCATGGCGAGGAGGGCCATCGAGATCCGCTCGCCGGCGGTGAGGAGCATGTCGAGCTCCCGGCCGGGCGGCAGCGGCGACACCTCGTGAGCCAGGTCGAGGAGCTCGTCCGTCGTGTCACCCATGGCCGAGACGACCACGACGACGTCGTGGCCGGCCTTCTTGGTGGCGACGATGCGCTGCGCGACGCGCTTGATGCTGGCGGCGTCGGACACCGACGAGCCGCCGTACTTCTGGACGACAATCCCCACGGAGGTCCCTCGAATGGTTCGATGGCGGGTGGCTGGACGCCACGCTGCGCCCAGGACAGTCTAACGGCGCACCCCACGCCGCTCCCGCACGTCTCGTCGTGCGGTCGCTGTCAGGGCGTACGGGGCAACTGCTCGTGCCGCGCGATCAGGGCCGCGATGCCGTCGAGGAGGAGCTCCAGCCCGAACGAGAACCCGGCCTCTCCGTACTGGTCGTACCCGGGCTCACCCACAGCCGGCACGGGCGGCGTCGAGGCCGCGAGGCGGGCGAGGTTGGGGTAGTCCGCAGGATCGGCGAGCTGGCGGATCACGTTCTCGAACGCGACGACCGGCTTGCCCGCGGCGCGCCGCCGGTCCGCCGCAGCGGCCTCCTCGTACGCCATCCGCGCCTCGGCGAGCGCGTACGCGCTGATCGCTCCGATCACCTGGAGCTTGTCCTCGTCGGAGAGCGGGGTGTCGGCGAGAGCGTCCAGCCCGCGCTCGATCCACGCGAAGGCGCTCGGCCCCATCGGAGGGTTGCTCATCGGCAGCTGCGCGAGCCACGGGTGCGAGGCGAGCATCTCCTGCTGGAGGGCCGCCCACGAGCGCATCCGCTCCCGCCACGTGGCCCCGGTGATCTCGACCGTCCGGGCGACCGACGCGCTCTCGTTCCACATCAGGGAGAGCAGCTCCTCCTTGTTGGCCACGTGGCGGTAGAGCGCCATCGTCGAGAAGCCGAGCTGCTTGGCGACCCGCGCCATCGAGACGGCCTCGAGCCCGTCGGTGTCGGCGATCTCGACGGCGACGGCGACGATCGCGCTGGCGTCGAGCTCCGGACGGGGACCACGCCGACCGCTGGAGCGGCGCCCCCACAGCAGGGCGAGCTCGTCCGGGAGCTGGATCTCCTCGCTCACGCCACCTCCTCGTCGACCGTCTCGGTCCAGCCACGATAGGGCCTTGCTCCTTCTGTGTATGGCGTATACGGTCAGCGTATGACGTACACAGTAGAGGTCCAGGGCCTCGTGAAGAGCTACGGCGGGACCGAGGTCCTGCGCGGGGTCGACCTCGCGATCGCCCCGGGCAGCGTGCACGGGCTCCTCGGCGCGAACGGCGCCGGCAAGACGACTCTCGTACGGATACTCGCGACGCTGATCGGGTACGACGGCGGGTCGGCACGCATCGCCGGGCACGACGTCGCCCGCGAGGCGCACGCGGTGCGCGGCGCGATCAGCCTCACCGGCCAGTACGCGGCGGTCGACGAGGTGCTGACAGCGCGCGAGAACCTCACGATGGTGGCGCGGCTGCGGCGCCTGTCCCGCGCGGAGAGTGCGGCCCGTACCGACGAGCTCGTCGCCCGCTTCGACCTGGGGACGATCGCTGACCGCCGCGCCTCCACGTACTCCGGCGGCCAGCGCCGACGTCTCGACCTCGCGATGAGCATGGTCGTCCCGCCGACCCTGCTGTTCCTCGACGAGCCGACCACGGGCCTCGACCCGCGCAGCCGCGACCAGGTCTGGGCGACCGTGCGCGAGCTCGCCGACACCGGGGTGACCGTGCTGCTCACGACCCAGCACCTCGAGGAGGCCGACCAGCTCGCCGACCGCATCTCGGTGCTGGACGGCGGGCGCGTCGTCGCCGACGGGACGCCCGAGGAGCTCAAGACCCAGGTCGCCGGCGAGGTCGTCCGACTGACGTACGGCGACGCCGCCACGTACGGGGCCGCGCTCGCCGTGCTGCGAACCCCGGAGGCGACCGGTGACCCGGTCCTGCTGACCCTGGACGTCCCCAGCAACGGCACACCCGACTCCCTGCGAGACCTGCTCGACACGCTGGCCGTCGCCGAGGCCTCACCCCGGCGCGTCAGCATGCACGCTCCGAGCCTCGACGACGTGTTCCTCACCCTCACCGCACCGACCCAGGAGGCCCACCGATGAGCACGACCACGAGCTCCACGCCCGCCATCGTGCTGGAGTCGCGCGTGATGATCCGGCGCGGCCTGGTGACCTCCCTGCGCAACCCCGAGGCGTTCTTCACCGCGGTGGCGCTCCCGGTCGCCCTGATGCTGCTGTTCGTCTACGTCTTCGGCGGAGCGATGTCGACCGACGGCGCGTACGTCGACTACGTCCTGCCCGGGATCATCCTGCTCTGCGCGGGGTTCGGAGCCGGCACGACGGCTGCCGCGGTGGCGCACGACATGACCAACGGGATCATCGACCGGTTCCGCTCGATGCCGATCGCCGCCGGATCCGTGATCGTCGGTCACGTCGTCGCCAGCGTGGCCCGCAACGCCATCGCCACCACGCTCGTCATCGCGGTCGCCCTGCTCATCGGGTGGCGGCCCAGTGCCGGGCCCGGTGGGTGGCTCGCAGCGGTCGGCGTGCTCACCGTCTTCGTGCTCGCGATCTCGTGGCTCGCTGCCGCCGTCGGACTGGTCGCCCGGACTCCCGAGTCCGCCAACGCCTTCACGATGGTGCTCGCGTTCCTGCCGTACGTCAGCACCGCGTTCGTCCCCGCGGACACACTGCCCGCCGCGCTGCGCGGGTTTGCCGAGAACCAGCCGATGACGCCGATGATCGAGACGCTGCGTGGGCTCTGGATGGGGCAGGACTCGACAGGCCAGGCGATCGGCGACCACGCCTGGTGGGCGCTGGGATGGTGCGTGGCGATCCTCGCGGCGTCCGCGGTCGCCTCGGCACGGCTGTTCCGCCGCCGCACCTCCTGACGCCCGCGAGCCACTCTGTGCGTGCCTCGCGAGCCACCCTGTGGGGCCCCGCGAGCCACTCTGTGCGTGCCCGCGAGTCACTGCGCCGTGCTCGCCGCCCGGTCCTCCGCGAGAAGCTGCTCCGTCAGCTGGTCGATCAGCTCCTCGATCTCCGGCTCGTGGCCCCACCCCTCGAGGTAGTGCCTGGAGCCGCAGCCGTTCACCGGCTCTGATCGCCTCGGCCGCCTCGTCACCGGCCTCGGTCGTGGTCACGCTGTCACCGTCGACCATGACGAGCCCTCGCCGCGCAAGCGTCTCCGCGACGCGGAGCACCGCCTCGTTCGAACGGCCCGACCGCTCGACCATGGTCGTCACCGACCGAGACCCCTTGAGCGACACGCGCGTCACCATCCAGCACTCCTCCGGGCTGAGGCCGAGGTCGAGGTCGTCGGCGAGCTCCTCGTAGACGCGCAACGGGTCCTGCCGGCCGACACGCCGCCACAGCAGGAGACGAAGCTCCTCGATGGAGGTCCGGCTCGACGGCAGAGCGAAGGACTGGCCGGCCGACCCGCCCGCGTCGGGCGTGCCGGTCGTTCGCCGCAGCGGCAGCTCCGGGATCAGCCACGCCAGCGCGAAGGCGAGGAGCGCGACGGGGACCGCCGCGAGGAAGACGACATGGATGGCGTCCGCGTAGCCGTCGAGGAACCAGTTCTGCACCACCGGCGGACACCGTTCGAGCCCGAGGGCCGACTCGCTGAGCACGTCCCCGGCACAGCGTCCGGTCGCGTCGGGCGGGGTGTCGCGTGCGAGCGCGTCGGCGAGGGACCGGGTGAGGACCGTGCCGAAGGCAGCGACTCCGACGGAGCTTCCGATCGTCCGGAAGAACGTCGCCCCCGACGTCGCCGTACCAAGATCTCGGTAGTCGACGGCGTTCTGCACCGCGAGCACCAGCACCTGCGTGACCATGCCGAGCCCGAGACCCAGGACGAACATGCTGCCGGAGGACTCGAGGGTGGTCGTGTCGCGGCCCATGAGGGAGAGCAGGAACAGGCCGAGCGCCGTGACCGCCGTCCCGACCACCGGGAACACCTTGTAGCGGCCGGTCTTGGTGATCAGGTGGCCGCTGCCGATCGAGGTGAGGAGCAGGCCGACCATCATCGGCAGCATCTCCAGGCCCGACTCGGTCGGCGACGAGCCCTTGATCTGCTGCAGGTACAGCGGCAGGTACGTGATGGCACCGAACATCGCGAACCCGGTGACGAAACCGACGAGCGAGGTCGTGGTGAACGTCCGGTTGGAGAAGAGGCGCAGCGGCAGGACCGGCTCCGGGGCACGGCGCTCGACGACGACGAACCCGACGAGCGCGGCGACGACCGATCACCACCGCACCCCAGACCTCGCACCGAGTTCCACGGCCACGTGGAGCCACCGAGGCTGGTGACGAGCACGATCGCGGTCGCCACCGTGCCGAGCAGCAGCACTCCGGCGTAGTCGACGCGCGCGGCACGGTCCGGGCGGATCCGGGGAAGCACCGCCACGACCACGACCAGGGCGATCGCTCCCAGCGGGAGATTCACGTAGAAGACCCACCGCCACGAGAGGTTGTCGACGAAGAACCCGCCGAGCAGAGGGCCGGCCACGCTGGCCACCCCGAAGACGGCGCCGAAGGCCCCCTGGTAGCGGCCGCGTTCACGCGGCGGCACGACGTCTCCGATGATCGCCTGCGAGAGCACCATCAGGCCCCCGCCGCCGGCACCCTGGACCGCCCGCCAGGCGACGAGCTGCGCCATGGTCTCCGACGTCCCGGCCAGGGCCGAGCCGAGCAGGAAGATCACGATGCAGACGATGAACAGGCTCTTCCGGCCGAACAGGTCACCGAGCTTGCCCCACAGGATCGTGGTCACCGTCGAGGCGAGCATGTACGCGGTCACGACCCAGGACAGGTGCTCGGCGCCCCCGAGGTCCTGGACGATCGTGGGCAGCGCGGTCGCGACGATGGTCTGGTCGAGGGCGGCGAGGAGCATCGCGAGCATCAGGGCGCCGAAGATCGTCCAGATCCTGGCTCTGGGGAGTGCGTCGGACTCCGCCTCCTGCACCTGGTCCGCCATCGCACCCCCCGGTCCGCCTCTGGGGCGATTCTCGGTCAGGCCGTGCGGTCCCGCACGCCCGACCGCGTCAGGGCTTGCGGCGTCAGGGCTTGCGGCGTCGGAGCGCCCACCCGATCGCCACGCCGACGACGAGCACGAGCGCGAGGGTGAACCACAGCGGCGAGGTCCACTCGAGGAACACGAAGGTGATCGTGGTGTCGCCGCGGTTCTGGAGGACGAACACGACGGCGACCACGAGCAGCACGAGCGGGAGCCAGCGGTGCCTGACGAACGCGAGCAGCTTGCCGCCGGGTCCGGCGGGCGCCGGCTGCGGGGTCGTGGCCATGCTCGGCAGCGTACCGGCGCGACCCACGAGCGTCAGGCCAGCCGCGACCAGAGGAACGGGTACGCCAGCGCCGACATGTGGGCCGCCTGAGCGTTGTTGGCGGCGCCGCCGTGGCCGCCCTCGATGTTCTCGTAGTACGTGACGTCCTTGCCCGCCTCGAGCATCTTCGCCGCCATCTTGCGCGCGTGCCCCGGGTGCACGCGGTCGTCACGCGTGGACGTCGTGAACAGCACGGGCGGGTACGGGCGGTCGGCGTCGAACAGGTGGTACGGCGAGAACGTCGCGAGGAACTCCCAGTCGCCGGATGTCCGGGTCGCCGTACTCGGCCATCCACGACGCGCCGGCCAGCAGCAGGTGGTAGCGCTTCATGTCGAGCAGCGGCACCTGGACGACGACCGCGCCGAACAGCTCCGGGTACCGGGTGAGCATGTTGCCGGTGAGCAGGCCGCCGTTGCGACCCGCCCATCGCGCCGAGGTGCTCCGGCGAGGTGATCTTGCGCTCGACCAGGTCGCGCGCCACGGCGGCGAAGTCCTCGTAGGCCCGGTGCCGCTGGTCGCGCAGCGCCGCCTGGTGCCACGTGGGACCGTACTCGCCGCCGCCGCGGATGTTCGCCACGACGTAGACGCCCCCGTGCGACAGCCAGGCGCGTCCGAGCCCGCCCGAGTACGCAGGCGTCAGCGAGATCTCGAAGCCGCCGTAGCCGTAGAGCAGCGTCGGCGCCGTGCCGTCGTACGCGAGGTCGCGCGGGCGGACGACGAAGTACGGCACGCGCGTGCCGTCGTCGGAGGTGGCGAAGTGCTGCTCGACGAGGAGGCCGTCGGCGTCGAAGTACGACGGCATCGACTTGAGCAGGACCGGCTTGGCGTTGACGCCGCGCGGACCGAGGTCGAGCAGCGAGAGCGTGGTCGGCGTCAGGTAGTCGGTCGTGTAGAGCCACACCGCGTCGTCCTCGTCGGCGTCGACCGCTCCGACCTGGAGCGTCCCGAGCTCGGGGACGTGACGCGCGTCGACGCGGTCCCACTCGGCTCCGGACGCCGCCGGCGGGGTGAGGATCTCCAGCCGGCTCCGGACGTCGGTCAGCACCTCGAGCACGAGGTGGTTCGCGGTGAATGCGTACCCGGCCAGCGCGCTCGTAGCCGTCGGCGCGAACAGCACGGTGAAGTCGCGCTCGCCGTCGAGGAACGCCGCGAAGCCGATCGCGAGCAGCGACCCCGCCTCGTACGTCTGTCCTCCGACCTCCCAGTCCTCGCGCAGCTCGACGAGCATCTGGTCGCGCTTCACGCTGGTCTCGGCCGAGTCGGGCACGTCGATCTGGGTGAGCGTGACGCCGCCGTCCTCGCCGTCGGGAGCAGGTAGCGCTCGTAGGTGTAGAAGCGATGTCGCCGCACGACCCAGTCGCGCTCGAAGCCGGGGGTCTGGTCGTGGAAGGCGCCGATCGACAGGTCGTCGTGAGCGCCCTCGAAGACGATCTCGGACTCCGTGAGCGGCTCTCCGCGGCGCCACTGCCGAGCGATGCGCGGGTAGCCGGACTCCGTCATCGACCCGGGGCCGAAGTCGGTCTCGACGAAGACCGTGTCCTCGTCGATCCAGCTCACGTCGCCCTTGGCCTCCGGTCGCACGAACCCGTCGGCGACCCAGTCACGCTTCTCGAGGTCGAACTCGCGCGTCACGTCGGCGTCAGCACCGCCGCGCGAGAGCGAGATCAGGCACGCGTGAAGGCAGCGGGCCGGTGCGCAGGACGGCGGCACCGTGCCAGACCCAGTTCTCGTCCTCGGCGTCGGCGAGCGCGTCGAGGTCGAGCAGGACGTCCCACGCCGGCTCGTCGGTGCGGTACTCGTCGAGCGTGGTGCGGCGCCAGATGCCCCGTACGTGCTCGGCGTCGCGCCAGAAGTTGTAGTACTAGTCGCCGGTCTTCTCGATCGGCGGGATCTTCGCGTCGGAGTCGAGGATCTCGAGGATCTGTGCCTCGGTCGCGCGGAACTCGTCGCTCGCCTCGAGGGCGGTCTCCGTCTCGGCGTTCCGCGCGCGGACCCAGTCGAGCGCCTGGTCGCCGTTGACGTCTTCGAGCCACAGGTACGGGTCGGTCTGCGTCATGCGTCGAGCCTAGGCGTACGCCGAAGCGCCCGGCCCGTCGCGCTCGGCCGCAGCTCAGAGCGGGTCGGGCGGCAGCTGTTCGGGGGAGATCGCGGGAGCGACCCCGACGATGCGGTCCCGGGCGATCACCGACTGCAGGGCCCGCAGCGCGGACGTCGTCTCGCCGCCCCAGGACGACAGGAAGGAGAACTGCCACCACCACAGCGCCTCGATCGGACGCCCGGCCCGCGCGTGCTGCATCCCGTGGGCGAGCGAGGCGGCGAGCGAGATGACGTCGTCGGAGATCCGGTACGCGGACGGCACGGCGGGGTCGTCGTACGGGTCGAACACCTCGACGTACGTGTCGAACCCGTCGAGCACCTCGGCCAGCCGGACGCGCACGTCGTCGAGCTCGACGTCGGGACCGGTGTCGGGCTCGTACCGGTCGGGCGGGACGAGTCTCGGCATCGCCGCCATCCGCGCACCCAGCGTCAGCGCGCGGCTGAGCTCGACGAGCAGGCCCGCGACGACCTCTTCGGGATCGGTGATCCCGTCGAGCGAACGCAGCCCCTCGAGCACGGCGACGACCTCCTCGGCGAAGCTGTTGCCCACCGAGGCCAGCTCGTCCTCCGTCATCTCCCTCACGCGTCCCCCGTCCGTGTGGTCGGCCCCTGTGATCGGCCCGTGTGATCGGCTCAGTCGACCGAGCGACGCCCCTCGAACGCGCGCCCGAGCGTGACCTCGTCGGCGTACTCGAGGTCACCGCCTACGGGTAGTCCACTGGCCAGACGCGTCACGCGCAACCCCAGCGGCTTGAGGAGGCGGGTCAGGTACGTCGCCGTCGCCTCGCCCTCGAGGTTGGGATCGGTGGCGAGGATGATCTCGGTGATCGCACCGTCGGACAGGCGCTGCATCAGCTCCCTGATCCGCAGGTCGTCGGGTCCGCGGCCGTCGATCGGCGAGATCGCGCCGCCGAGCACGTGGTAGCGCCCACGGAACTCACGCGTGCGCTCGATCGCGACGACGTCCTTGGACTCCTCGACGACGCAGAGCACCGTGGGGTCGCGACGAGGGTCAGCGCAGATGCGGCACGTCTCGGACTCGGCGACGTTGCCGCAGGTCGCGCAGAACCGCACCTTGTCCTTCACCTCGGTGAGGACCTCGGCGAAGCGGCGGACGTCGACCGGGTCGGCGTCGAGGAGGTAGAACGCGATGCGCTGCGCGCTCTTCGGGCCGATGCCCGGGAGTCGGCCGAGCTCGTCGATCAGGTCTTGGACGACCCCTTCGTACATGCGTCAGAGTCCGAGCGCGCCCGCAGCGCCGCCGCCCCCGAGCGCGTCACCGCCGAAGCCACCCGCGAACGGTCCGAGCTTCTCGGCGGCCAGCTGCTCGGCCTGGTCGGTGGCGTCACGGACCGCGGCGACGACCATGTCGCCCAGCATCTCGGCGTCGTCCGGGTCGACGGCCTCGGGCTTGATCTCGACCGAGACCAGCTCACCCGTGCCGGTCACGGTGGCCTGGACGAGCCCGCTGGCAGCCTGGCCCGTGACCCGCGCCCTGCTCAGCTCCTCCTTGGCGGCGAGCAGCTGCTCCTGCATCTTCTGGGCCTGCTCGAGCAGCGCGGACATGTCGGGCATGCCGCCACCTGGCTGGCCGAGCCCGCCGAAATCATCACCGAACACCGGGACGTCCTCACGTGTCGTACGACCACGGCGTCACCGCCGCGGAGTGCCCCTCCAGCCTACCGGCGAGCACCGTCGGACCGACCGACGCGGCGCAGCGCGCTCGCCACCAGCCCGGCGACGAGCCCGACCACGGCACCTGTGAAGACACTGCTCCCGAACGTCGTCGCCCGCATCAGGGCTTCCTCCGCCCCCTCGGGGAGCTCGCCGTCCAGCGAACCACCGAGGCGCGGACTCTCCTCGAACACCGCGTCCCACATGAGGTTGTGGCCGATGCCGAGCCCGATCCCGTACACCGTGCCGATGACCAGCAGGGTCGTGACGGGTGACGGGACGCGCGCCCGGAGGGCGACCAGCACCCAGACCGCCGGCGGGGCGAGGGCGAGCAGGGCCATCGCGAACCCGCCGACGTCGACCCCGAGGTCGTGCACGACGACCCGCGGCAGCGCGAGCGCGGCCAGGAGGAGGATCACCCACACGGGGAGCCCGAGCCGGGCGCGGCTCATCGGTGATCACCCCGAGGACCCCGGGACGCCTCGATGGTCAGGCGCGGCAGGGCACGGTCCAGCCAGCCCGGCAGCCACCAGTTCCGGTCCCCGAGCAGCTCCATCACCGCCGGTACGAGGACGAGGCGCACCAGCGTCGCGTCGATGAAGACCGCGAACGCGAGGCCGAACCCGAACAGCTGGAGCTCGCGGCTGGAACCGAGGACGAAGCTGCCGAAGACGCACACCATGATCGCGGCGGCCGCGGAGATGACTCGTGCCGTACGCGCCAGTCCCTCGGCCACGGCCGTCGCGTTGTCGCCCGTCCGGTCGTACTCCTCACGGACGCGTGACAGGAGGAACACCTCGTAGTCCATCGACAGCCCGAAGACGATGGCGATCATCATCATCGGCACCCACGCCTCGACCGGCGCGCTCGCTCCGAGGTCGAGCAGCTCGACCCCCCAGCCCCACTGGCACACCGCCACGACCGCACCGAACGCGGCACCGAGGGAGAGGAGGTTGACGAGCACCGCCTTCACCGCCACCGCGATGCCGCGGAAGACCGCGACGAGCAGCACGAGCGCCACTCCGAGGACGACGGCGAGGAACAGCGGAAGACGCTCGGCGGTGTAGTCGGCGAAGTCGACCGCCGCAGCCGTCGCACCTCCGACCTCGACCTCGAGACCGGCGTCGGCGCTGGCGGGGACGACCTCGTCGCGGAGGCGGTGCACGAGATCGGTCGTCGCCTCGTCCTGAGGGCCGGTCGTGGGGATCACCTGGAGGAACGCGACGTCGCCGTCGTCGGAGAACACCGGAGGCGTCGTGGCAGCGACTCCGGGCGTCGCTGCCAAGGCGTCGGCAAGCGTGTCCACGTCGTCGGCTCCGGCACCGTCCTCCAGCGCCGCGGCGACGACGAGCGGGCCGTTGGCGCCGGGCCCGAAGCCTTCCGCCACCAGGTCGTACGCCCGACGCCCGGTGTCGCTGGTCGGACGCGTGCCGGCGTCGGAGAAGCCGAGCCGCAGATCGAGGACCGGCAGCGTGAGCAGCACCAGCACGGCGGTCGCGGCCAGTGCGGCGGGCCACGGCCTCCGCTGCACCACGCGGCTCCACCGGCGCGCGAGCTGTCCCCCGTCGGAGGTGGAGCGCCTGCGGTGGACCGACAGCCGGTCGATCCGCCGGCCGGTGATGGCGAGCATCGCGGGGAGCAGCGTGACGGCGGCCAGCATGGTGACGAGGACCGACCCAGCGATGCCGAGGGCCACTCCCGTGATGACCTTCAGGTCCATCAGCACCAGTCCGAGCGAGGCGACGACGACCGTGATGCCGGCGAACAGGACGGACCGACCGGCCGTCGTCTGGGCGATCACCACCGCACGTGACGGGTGCTCACCCGCCGTGAGCGCCTCCCGGTAGCGGGTGACGACGAGGAGCGCGTAGTCGATGCCGACACCGATCGCGATCATCGCCGCGACGGGGGCGGCGAAGCTGGGCATGTCGACAGCACGCGCGCCGAGGGACACCAGGGCGACACCGCTCGCCGCACCGATGACGCCGACGAGGATCGGGAGGACCATCGCAAAGACCGACCCGAAGGCGAAGAGGAGGATCACGATCGCCGCCAGCACGCCGATCATCTCGCTCGGCGGGCCACCCTCGGCCTCCTGCTCGGCGCCGAGACCACCGACCTCCACGGTGAGGTCGTCGGTCGCGTAGGCGTCGCGCACCTCGTCCAGGTCGTCCTGGAGCTCGGCGGTCGCCTCCGCGTCCTGGGTCGGGAGCCCGACGCTGACGTAGCCGGTCGTACGGTCGGGCGAGAGCTGGTGCGCCCCTTCGGGAGCGAAGGGCCCGTCGACGCTCGCGTCCGGGACACGGTCCGTGATCTCGTCGACGATGGACGCCACCTGCTCGCGTACCGGCTCCTCGTCCAGACCGGCGTCGCGGTGCAGCACGAGCTGTGCGCGGGTACCGGCGTCGGACGAGAACCCTCCGTCCTCCAAGATCTGCACCGCGCGGTCGCTCGGCGACCCGGGCAGCTCGTAGTCGTCGCTGGTCTCTCCGCCGAAGGTCCCCGACAGCGCCGACAGCGCCACCACGACGAGGACCCACCCCGCCACCACGAACCACCGCGCCCTCTGGCAGACGCGCGCAATCCCCTCCATGAGCTTCCCTTTCCTCCACGCGAGCGTTCCCCGCTCCGTACGACAGGTCGTCGACACACCACGCTAGGAACGCGGGCAGGGCGGATCAGCCCCTCAGGAGCGGCAGCGTCGTCGCTTCTGGACGTACGGCCGTCAGGGTGCGGCCAGACTCAGTCGACGAGACCGGCCCGGTGCGCCAGCACGACGAGCTGCGCCCGGTCCCGGGCGTCGAGCTTGGTGAGCAGGCGGCTGACGTACGTGCGTGCCGTCTCCGGGCTCAGGAACAACGCCTTGCCGATCTCGTCGTTCGTCAGCCCGAGGCCGACCTGCGTGAGCACCTCGACCTCACGCTCGGTGAGCCCGGCGAGCTTCTCCTCGCGGCTCTTGCGGGTCGGGAGCCGCGCGACGCGATCCATCAGCTGGCGCAGTACGCCCGGAGCGATCTGGGCGCGCCCGTCCGCGGCGTGGCGGACCGCTCTCCGCAGCTCATCGGCGTCGATGTCCTTGAGGAGGTAGCCGTTGGCTCCGGCGGCGATCGCGTCCACCACGTCGTCCTCGTCGTCGAAGGTCGTCAGCACCAGCACCGGGGTCTCGCTCAGCGACGGGTCGGCGCGCATCGCGCGGATCGCCTCGGTGCCCGACATCCCGGGCATCTGCAGGTCCATGAGGACGACGTCGGGCCGCAGGTCGCGCGCCACCCTCAGCGCCTCGCGCCCGTCGCTCGCCTCGCCGGCGACCGTGATGTCGTCGGTGTTCTGCATGATGGCGCGCAGGCCGTGCCGTAGGAGGACCTGGTCGTCGACGAGCAGCAGCCGGATCACGGGGTGTCCCCGCCCGCGCTGTCCCCGGAGGCGGCGGGCGTCGTCGGGATCGAGGCATCCACGACCCACCCGCCGGCGCCTGCGTCGACCTCGAGCGTCCCTCCGAGGCCGGCCACACGTTCCCGCATGCCGCTCAGCCCGTTCCCTGGGCGGATCTGCGGGGGTACGGCGGCCGTCCCGTCGTCCACGACGCGGACGCCGAGCAGCCCCGGCTCCCGAAGTCCCACCCGTACGTCGATGCTGCGCCCGTTCGAGTGCCGCAGGGTGTTCGTGATCGCCTCCTGGACGAGCCGGAACGCCGCCGCTCCGACCTCGGGAGCGACGTCGACAGGATCGACACGCACGTCGACGGCGTACCCGGCCGCAGTCGGGGCGACCCGGAGGCGTTCGACCTGGTCGAGCCCGGCCTCGGAGTCGAAGTGCCCGCTGCCGCGCAGCACCGCGACCGTACGCCGCAGGTGGGTCGACGCGTCGGTGATCGCCGACCGTACGAGCTCGTGCGCCTCCTCGCGCTCACGCCCGTCCCGGGCCTCGCGGGCGACGTCGGAGTAGAGCGAGGCCACCGACAGCGCGTGGCCGATCGAGTCGTGCAGCTCGCGCGCCAGCCTCATCCGGTCCTCGCGGGCCTGGGCGACGTCGTCGAGCTCGCCCTGACGGGTGAGCAGCCGCGTGACCTGGTCGGTCCTCTGCCGGAGGCGGCGGCCGACCCGGACGCTGTGCCCCAAGGCGATGGTCGCCGCGATCAGAGCAGCATGGCCGCTGAGCTCGTAGCCGACGACGAACGACGGGCTCTGGCCCTCCTGCAGCCGGAAGCCGGTGGCTATTCCGACGATGAGCACGCTCGTGACGATCGCCGCACGCAGGTGCCCCATCTCGGCGGCCGAGTAGAGCGCCGCGGCGATCGGCACGGCGACACCGATCGCGGGGAACCCGGCCGCGTAGTAGCTGAAGAACCCGAGCGACGTGAGGGCCAGCACCAGCAGCGGGTGGCTGCGTCGTACGAGCATGAGGAGGCCCAGACCGACAGCCCACAGGTAGGCGAGCGGGTTGACCGCACCTCCACGGCCCTCGTGCGAGCTCGCCACGACCGCGAGCACGACCGCCACGCCGACGCACAGCAGCACGTCGGTCCTGCGTGGAGTCATGAACGCCGTCCTCACACCCCGATGCTAGGGCGATGAAGGCGACGGCGGGGTCGTCGACGAGCGACTGCCGGGTCGCCCCCGAGCGACTGCTCCGGCACACCGCCATGCCTGCACGTACGTGACCGTTGACATGTGACATTGCCAGTGTCACACTCCTTCGCATGGCTGAGCCCGTCATGTCCGAGGCCCTTCTCGCGGTCGAGCAGCGCCCCGCCGGCGGCGCCGCTCTCGACCAGGTGATCGGCATGTCCGTCGCTGCCGCGGTCGTGTTCGCGGCGCTGGTGTGGATCGCCTGGGCACACCGCACCCGACGGATCACCTGGCTCGCGCGCCTCAGCGACCGTGCCGAGCAGCGGATGGGCCGCCCGGGCTGGGTGGCTGTCCCGGGGGCTCTGCTCGCGATCGCGCTCCTCACGGCGTTCCTCGGCTTCATCTGGGACGTCAGCCTCCACGCCGGCGTCGGTCGGGACGAGGGCCCGCTCGCGAACCCGGCGCACTACCTGATCCTCGTCGGCCTCTTCCTCACGTTCGTCGCCGGAGCGACCGCGATGGTCCTGCCGCTCGACGAGGTCCCCGGACCGGCAGCGGTCAAGATCACCCGCGCCTGGCGCGTCCCCGTCGGCGGCATCCTCGTGGCCGGTGCGGGCCTGTACGCCCTGATCGGCTTCCCGCTCGACGATGTCTGGCACCGCATCTTCGGTCAGGACGTCACGCTCTGGGGACCCACCCACATCATGCTCATCGGCGGCGCGGGGCTGTCGCTGATCGGCAGCCTCACGCTGCTCCGCGAGGGCGACCTCGCTCGGGGGCGGACCACCGCGCCGCTGCGGGAGCTGCGCGTCCGGATCTCCTACACCGCCGCGTTCGGCGGTCTCCTCGTCGGCCTGTCGGTGTTCCAGGTCGAGTACGACTTCGGCATCCAGCAGTTCCGTCAGCCGCTGCACCCCATGATGATCGCCGCAGCGGCCGGCCTCGCGCTCGTCGCGGCGCGGCGCGTGCTGGGTGCGTGGGGCGCGATCCTCGCGGTGCTGTTCTACCTCGCCGTCCGCATCGGCACCGCGGTGATCGTCGGTCCCGTCCTCGGCGAGGCGTACAACGTCTTCCCGCTCTACCTCGGCACCGCGGTCGTCGTCGAGCTCCTGGCGCTGATCGCCCCGCTCTACCGACGTCGGCTGCTGTTCGGCGCGGTCGCCGGGCTCGGCATGTCGACGCTCGGCCTCGCCCTCGAAGGCCTCTGGGTCCAGGCGGCGTTCGTCCTCCCCTGGACCCGCGACATGTGGGCCGAGGGCCTCCTCATGTCGGTGCCGGTCGGCGTGCTCGCCGGCATGACAGGGGCGCTGTTCGGGACGGCGCTCACCACCGGCGCTCTCCCCAGCAAGACGGTCTGCCGCACCGTCGTCGTCACCGGCGTGGTCGCGCTCGCCGTGTCGTTGGGCAACGGCCTGTACGCGACGGTCCCCGACGCCGCTGCGACCGTCGCGCTCACCGACGTCGACTCCGACCCCGCGACCCGTACGGTCACGGCGCGCGTCACGTTCGACCCGGCGGACCTGCCGAGCGACGACCCGACGTGGGTCCAGATCACGGCCTGGCAGGGCGGCGGCGAGGGCGTCGTCGTCGACCGGCTCCGCGAGACCGCTCCCGGTGTGTGGGAGACGACGCGTCCGATCCCCGTCCACGGCACCTGGAAGACGCTCATCCGCGTGTCCGACGACCGTACGCTCGCGGCCGTCCCTGTCTTCATGCCGGCCGACGAGGCGATCGGCGCAGAGGAGCTCGCCGCGCCGGCGACGTTCACCCGAGCGTTCGTGCCGGAGACCTCGATCCTTCAGCGCGAGAAGAACGCCGACCACCCGACGTGGCTCTGGAACGCCGCGTGCTCCGTCGTGGCGATCTGCTCGCTCCTGCTCCTCTGGGCGCTGGCGTGGGGTGCCGCCCGCGTGGCTCGCGCCACCCCGCGGGCCAGCGCCACCGACCACCACGCCGGCGATCGGCCGCCGGCGCTCGTCTGACATGACCCCCGACGCGGTGCTCCTCGCGCACCATCCGCTGCTGTTCGCGGTCCCGGCGTTCGTCCCGGCGATCGCGATCACGGTGGTCGTGCTCGTGATCGCACGGCGGGACCGCGTCGCCGAGGCGCGCGAGCTCGCGGCCGGCGAGAGCACCGCACCGCAGGACACCGCGCCCGACGACGCCGCCACCGACAGCACCCCCACGGCCCTCCAGGAGGACGACCGATGACACCTCGTACGCTCACCCTTCTCGTGGTGGCCGGCCTGCTCACGCTCGTAGGGTGCGGCACCGACAACGACCGCTCCCCGAGCGAGGTCGAGACAGAGACACCTGCGGCCACGCCCTCGACCCCGGAGGCCACCCCCTCGGCCACGCCGAGGCTCGAGGCGGGCGGTCTCGTCATCACCGTCAGCATCGCCGACGGCAAGGTCCGCCCGCTCGGCAAGACGTACGACGCCACGGTGGGCGAGACGATCACCGTCGACGTCACGTCCGACGCCGAGGACGAGCTCCACCTGCACGCGGAGCCGGAGCAGTCCTTCGACGTCACTCCCGGCACGCAGTCGTTCAGGTTCGAGGTCGACGTCCCCGGGAGCGTGTCGCTGGAGTCCCACGACATCGGAGGGACGATCGCCACCATCGACGTACGCCCGTGACCGTCGCCGGCGAGGCTCTCCTCGCCCACGGGGTCGGGGGGTCCACCGACCTCCCTCTTCCCCTCGAGTACGCGATGATCGGTGCCGCCTGGGCGCTGGCCATCTCCTTCGCCGTCCTCGCGCTCGCGTGGCGGCGTCCCCGCCTCGACCCGAGCACGCCCGGGATCGCGCTGCCGCTGCGGATCACCCTCACGGTCGACAGCGGCCCCTCCCACGCACTCCTGGGCGTGCTCGGCGTCGGGTTCACCTCCTGGGTCGCCCTCGCGGCGTTCGGCGGAGAACCCGGCCCCACCAACGGAGCGCCCGGTGCGTTCTACGTGCTGCTGTGGGTGGGCATCGTCCCGCTGTCGTTGCTGTGCGGCCACGTCTGGGCATACCTCTCGCCCGTCCGCGCGCTGCACGGTGCCGCCTGCTGGGCGCTGCGCCGGGACCCAGTGGCCGGCGTGTGGAACTACCCCGCACGCCTCGGCTACTGGCCGGCGGCGCTGGGCCTGTTGGCGTTCGTGTGGACCGAGCTCGCGTCGCCGGACCCGGGTGCGCTCGCGACCGTACGGGTGTGGCTGATCGGCTACGTCGCGTACGGGGTGCTGGGCGGGCTGGCCTTCGGTCGGCGGTGGTTCGAGCGCGCGGACCCGTTCGACGTGTACGCCGCGTTCGTCAGTGCCCTGTCCCCGTTCGGGCGCCGCTCGCCCGACGACCGTCGGATCGTGGCCCGCAACCCGCTGTCCAACCTCGCCGGCCTCCCCGTCGACCGCGGGATCGTGGCGGTCGTCGCGGTGCTGCTCGGGTCGACCGCGTTCGACTCGGCGACGGGGACGTCGTGGTGGATGACGCAGGTGCAGACCTGGTACGCCGGGTCGCCGGGACTCGCGGTCGCGTACAAGACGCTCGGGCTCCTCGCGATGGTGCTGCTCGTCGCGCTCGTCTTCGTCCTCGCCGCGCGGGCCACCGGCGGACTGACGGCGGTCCAGCGACGTGCGATGCCGGGAGAGCTCGCGCACTCGCTGGTCCCGATCGTGGTCGGGTACGTCGGCGCGCACTACCTGTCGTACCTCGTCGAGAAGGGTCAGCGCACCGTCATCGCGCTCGCCGACCCCCTCGACCGCGGGTGGGATCTGCTCGGCTTCGGCGGCCTGCAGACCTCGTACTGGCTGTCCGAGCACCCGCACGTGCTCGCGGTCCTCAAGGTCGGGCTCGTGCTCACCGGTCACGTGCTCGGAGTGGTCGCCGCGCACGACCGCTGCATCCGCGTGCTGCCACGAGCCCACCACCTCACCGGTCAGCTCGCGCTGATGCTGGTGATGGTCGGCTACACGTTCCTCGGGCTGTTCCTGCTGTTCGCAGGGTGAGGGCGGCTGACCAGCGTCGTGGCGTGGTTCCTAGGCTGGAGGCGTGGACCGCCCCGAAGGACCCGCCCTCACCGTGTGGCTGTTCTTCTTCGTCGTCGTCTTCCTCCGCGCACAGGCGACGTACTGGATCGCCCGCGTCGCCACCGTCCAGGTGCTCACCCGCACCCATCCGACCGGTGGCTGGCGTGCCCGCACCCACGACTGGCTCGAGGGTGACTCGGCCCAGCGCGGCGCCGACGTCGTACGGCGATGGGGCGCCCTCGCGGTCCCGGTCTCGTTCCTGACCGTCGGCGCGCAGACCGTGATCAACGCGGGCGCGGGCGTCGTACGGATGCCGTTCCCGCTCTATCTGGCCGCGATGGTCCCCGGCTGCATGGCGTGGGCGCTGGTGTGGACGACGATCGGGATGTCAGCGTTCTACGCGGCGGTGGGTGCCGGGCTGACGACCGGGTGGGGCATGGCCCTCGCCGTGCTCACGGTCGTGGGGGTGGTCACCGCGGTCGTCGCCTTCCGCCGGCGGTCGCGGGCACGCGCCTAGGCATCAGCTCGCCTTGGCATCACTGCGGAAACAGGAAGTTCACCAGCAGATCGTGCCCTCGCGGCGTGAGGATCGACTCGGGGTGGATCTGGACGCCCTCGACCGGGTGCTCGCGGTGACGTACACCCATGAGCACCCCCTCGGCGTTCCACGCGGTGGGAACCAACGCGTCCGGGAGGTCCTCGACGACGAGCGAGTGATAGCGCGCCGCGACCAGCGGTCCGTCCATGCCCGCATAGACGCCCTTCCCGTCGTGGTGGATCAGCGAAGGCACCCCGTGGACCGGACGCGGCGCCCGCACGACCCGCGCCCCGTACGCCTCGCCGATCGCCTGGTGCCCGAGGCAGACGCCGAGGATCGGCGTGGACGCACCGAGCGCACGGACGGCGTCGACGCTGACACCGGCTCCGGACGGCGCGCCGGGGCCGGGTGAGATGACGAGGTGCGTGAGCCCTCCTGTACGGCGCATCCGCTCCAGCGCCTCGACGTCGACAGCGTCGTTGCGGACCACCGTGGCGTCCGCGCCGAGCTCGCGGACGTACTGCGCGAGGTTGTGCACGAACGAGTCGTAGTTGTCGATCAGCAGCACGCGCGCACCCGGCCGCGACCGATCGTGAGGGGTCGCGCCCACGAGCCGGGCCGGATCCGTCACGGGGTGAGGCGATGCGTCGAGTCCTCGCAGCCAGGCAGTCGTTCGGCCGGGCGGGAGCCTGACGACGCCCTCGATCTCCGTGACGGCGCGGACACGGCCGATCGCGTTGGTGACGAACAGCTCCGTCGCACCGGCGAGCTCGCCGAGCGCGATCCGGCGCTCGTAGACCGGCACCGCCCGCGCGCGCAGCAGCTCGAGGACGACCTCGCGGGTGACGCCCGGCAGGATGCGCCCGTCGAGAGACGGGGTGTGGACGCCGTCGTCGAACACCGCGAACACGTTGCCCCGCCCGGTCTCCAGCACGCTGCCGTCCTCGTCGACGAGCAGCGGGTCGCGCGACGGCGTCCACGGCGCGCCGGCGAGCGTGTCGAGCACGGCACGGTCCTCCCACTTGGCGTCACCGAGCCCGCCGGGGATGAGGGCGGGTGTGAGCGTCCACGGGGCGGACGGCACCTCGCCGGCCGGTGTCGTACGGAGGGCGACCGCGCCCGTACGGGGGTCGAGCGTCAGTCGTAGGCGGTGCGGACCGGAGAGCGAGGCCGCTGCGTTGCCTGCTCGAGCGGCGAGGGCCTCGACGTCGAGCGTGATGCCGTACGTGGTGCGTGCGGACTCGACGAGGCGCGCGACGTGCCCGTCGAGGTCGACGGGGGCGCCGTCGCGGACGAGGAGGGTGTCGAAGATCCCCGCCGCCGGATCGGGCCGCTGCGTACCGCTGGTCGAGCCCCCTCCGCTGGTCGAGTAGTCCGAGCTACCTCCGCCGGTCGAGTAGTCCGAGCTACCTCCGCCGGTCGAGTAGCCCGAGCTACCTCCGCCGGTCGAGTAGACCGAGCCGCTAGGCGAGGACGTATCGAGACCCAGGCCTCGATACGCGGCTCGCCCTTGAGGGCTCGCCACTACTCGACCACCGGGGGGCCGTGCTCGACCACCGGGCGCACCCACGGCTCGCAGCAGCGGCGCCGCCTTCGTAAAGCACTCCCGCAGCTCGGCCTCGGGATCGGAGTCCGCGACCACGCCCCCACCGACGCCGAGCCAGACCCGGTCTCCGCGCACCTCGAAGGTCCGGATCGCCACGTTCGCCTCGAGCCCACGGGGTCCCGCGTACCCGATCGCCCCCGTGTAGACCTCGCGCCCGGTCGCCTCGAGCTCGCCGATCACCTGCATCGCACGGACCTTCGGCGCACCCGTCACCGAGCCGGGCGGGAAGGACGCCCGCAGCACGTCGGCGTCGGTGGTCCCCGGCAGCAGCCGCGCCTCCACGTCCGACACGAGGTGCCAGACACCGGTGTGCGCGCGCGGCGCAGCGGTCGCCGTGACCCGGACACTGCCCGGGCGCGCCACCCGACCCAGGTCGTTGCGGACAAGGTCGACGATCATCACGTTCTCCGCGCGGTCCTTGACCGAGGCCGCGAGAGCCCTCGGGTCGGAGTCTGCCGCGGCCGTCCCCTTGATCGGGGACGACAGCACCCGGTCACCGGTCCTGCGTACGTACAGCTCGGGCGACAGGCTCACCACCGTTCCCACCCGGCCGGCGACGAAGGCGGCGTACGCGGGGTGCAGCGCCTCGACCCCCGCGAGGAACATCTCGAGCGGGTCGCCGGACAGCCGCGACTCCAGCCGCAGACAGATGTTGGCCTGGAAGAGATCACCTGCGTGGATGTGGGAGATCGCGCGCCGCACCGCGTCACCGTGAGCGTCCGCCCCGGGCACGGCGACGAACGGGTCGAGCGCGCACGGGGCGGCCGCCGGCGTGGGTCCGCCCAGCAGCACGAGTAGCTCGTCCCACCGTCGCTCGGCCTCCTCCGGCCGCGCGACCGACTCCCACCACCACACGCCGTCCGGCCCGCGCCGCAGCACGGTGTCGTAGCGCGCGAGGTCGGCGTCGGGCAGCGGACAAGGGCGCGAGGGCGACGGACCCACGTCCTCGAGCCGAGACCCGAGCGAGTAGCCCCACCAACCGACCCAGGTCCCCGCCGGCGCACCGTCGGTCTCCGGGCCCGTGCCCAGGTCGAAGGGGTCCTCGCCCGCACCGAGCACGCGATCCGGCCCGTACGCGACGAGGTCGTGACCGTCGTCCCACGCACCGAGCAGCGCGACGAGCCGGTCCTGCGCACGCAGTCGGCGCAGCAGCACGCCGGTCTCGACCGCCCCGACCGGCCGGCGCAGCGCGCCGGTGCTCATCTCTCCGGGAGCTCCTGCGGGCGCGGGGACAGTGCGGCCTCGTGCCGCAGCCACGCGTCGACGGCCTCGTACGCGCGCTTGCGCGGGCCCTCGGTCGAGAGGAAGACGTCGTGGCGGGCATCCTCGATCGGCACGACGTGCGTGTTGTCGCCGAGACACCCCGACCACCGCGCGATCTGCCGCACGTCGAGCACCGCGTCGGCCGAGTCGACGGCGTCGCAGTACGCGGCGGAGAAGTGGCTGCGGGTCGAGCGCAGGACCAGCGACGGAACTCCGACGTGCAGACCGCGGTGGAGCCGCGCGTGGCCCAGCCGGATCGCACGCAGCCAGCCGAACGTCACCGGGAATCCCGAGATCGGCTTCCACGCCGTGTTGAACTCCCACTCACCCTGGTGGGAGGCGGCGAGGCTCGTCCCGTAGGCGTCACCCGGCGGAAGCTTGATGACGGTGGTCGGCCGCACGCGACCGACCAGCTTGACGAGCTCCGTGCCGACCGAGCGCATGTACGGCGCTCCCTGGAGGTCGAACCACGGACTGTTGAGGATCAGACCCGCCACTCCGTCGACCGCTCCGCCCGAGGCGCGGCGCCGCCGGTCGAGCCACAGCGGCAGGATCAGCCCGCCGGTCGAGTGCGCGGCGAGCACCACGTCGCCGCCCTGGTCCGCGCGGACGATCGCCAGCGCCTGCTCGAGCTCCTGGTCGTACATCGCGAGGTCGGACACGAAGTGAGCGGTGTGGCCGGGCTGCAGCGAACGACCACACTTGCGCAGGTCGAGCGCGTAGAACGCAAAGCCGCGGGCGGCGAAGAAGTCGGCGAGCTCGGTCTGGAAGAAGTAGTCGCTGAACCCGTGGACGTAGAGGACCGCGCCTGTCGGCGACTCGTCGGCCTGCGGCACGCGGCGTACGAGCGTGGCGTCGATCCGACCCTCGCCGTCGGGGTCGTCGCCCAGGTCGATGCGGTGCTGCTCGTACCCGCGACCCAGCACGTCCGGCTGCCAGCTGCTCATCGGCGCTCCTCTCGCGGCCGCTCGCCCGCGACCTCCACGTCGAAGCGTACGGGGAGGCGCAGGCGAGCGGTCACGGTCGTCCGAGGTCAGCCCACCTTCTCGAACGGCGTCGGGGCCGCGCCCGTCCAGCGGTACAGGTCGAGCGCGCCGGTCTGCTTCCTGACGCCGTCCTCGACGACGGGGCCACCCGATGCGCCGTAGAAGTAGCCGCCGCCGACGGACACCAGCCCGTACGAGGCGTCGAACGTCCACCCGAACGTCGACGAGCGCGGGTCGTACTGCCCGGCCGGTAGGAGCGACAGGTGGTCGCCCATCTCGGGCTCGGCCTGCCCGCGCACCACCTGCTCGTACGGGCGACGGTGGCCGTCGACGACGAACAGCGAGTAGTTCGGGTAGCTCGGCTTCGTGCCCTCGTAGACGGCGAGGAACCAGTGGCCCGATGCCTCGTCGTACTCGAGGTTCTGAACCCCGTACGTGGTGTTGCCGGTGAACACGAAGAACTTGTTGCGGACCTCGCGCGGCCCGCTGCGGTGCGGCGCGTCCTGGACCAGCGGCCTCTCGTAGCGGCCCCAGGCCGCAACGTCGTACTCGAGCAGCACCTGGTTGTCGTTGTCGATGCGCTCCTGGTGCGAGTAGATGCCGTACGCGATGCGCAGCACCTGCTTGCCCTTGCCCTTCTTGCCCCGGTCCGCGGCGGGGCCGAACGCGACACCGTCGATGCCGCTGCTGCCGTAGCGGTGGTCGGCCGTGTCGGCGGTGTCTCCGTCGAAGTCGCCGTCCCCGTCCATGTCGGCGGTGAAGTCCTCCACGACCTCCGGCAGGTAGACCGTCGTCATGACCCCGTCGCTCTCGGCGTCCATGCCGACACGGTCGATCTTGTCGCCGTCGAAGATCGCGACGTAGAAGGCTTCCTCGGCCTTGTACTCCAACGAGCCGTAGACCCGTCCGTCCTTCGGGTTGAGGTCGAGGTCTCCGAGATGTCCGGTCAGTCCGGTGACGGTGCCGAGGACGTTCCCGTCGAGATCGGTCTTGACCAGCATCTGAGTGAACGACCAGTAGACGACGCCGTCGCGTTCGTCGACGGCGGCACCCTGGAGGTGGCTCGTCGGCCACGCTCCACCGTCGATACGGCGTGGCAGGGCGGGAGGTCTGCCGGGCTTGTCGCCGCGGTCCTTTGCCGTCGCCCCGGCGACGTCGGTCGCCCGCTCCGCCGTCGGTTCGGCGACGGCGGACGCGGTGGGGAGTGCGAGTGCTGCTGCGGCCAGGAGGACGGCTCCGGACCGTGCGATCGAGTGGCGCATGGTTTCCTCTCGTCGGTGTACGACACCCACCGAACCTAAAGGAAATGACGCAAAGACGACATCGCAAGAACGGCCAGGCGAACACCGTCCGTCGAGCCGCCCACGTCAGTCGTGCGGGATCTCGCTGATGACCTGTGCGCCGAGCGTCCGGCTCCGGGTCCGTCGGTGCGTCAAATCAGTTGCGACGGCTGGAGCCGCCTGCTGTCCTTGGCCCCGTGACCGCCCTGCACACCGAGCGCCTGATCCTGCACCCGATCGACGCCGCCGAAGCCGAACGCATCGTCGCGCGCCAGTGCGGCCCCGAGGACTCCTGGGCGCAGGACTTCCCCTTCGACGGGGATGTCATCGGCCTGACCGCGTTCCTGCGGGCCACGGCCGCAAACGGCGACCAACGCCCCTTCGGGCATTACCGGATCACCCGAACCGCCGACGGGCAAGCGATCGGCGGCATCGGATTCAAGGGCCAGCCGGACAACGGATCCGTCGAGATCGGATACGGGCTCGTGCCATCCGCACGCGGGAACGGCTACGCGGCGGAGGCTGCGCAGGCGCTCGTGGCCCTGGCCCGCCAGCAGGGATTGTCCCGCATCGTGGCCGACACGGACGACGACAACATCGCCTCGCAGAGGACCCTCGAGCGCGCGGGCTTCACGCAGACGGGCACGAACGGCGAGCTCTCCCTCTACGCGATCGTCCTCGTCCCCTGAACGCACCCAATTCGGCGGCCAGGAGCGTGTCGAGCGCTGCTTCAACCCGCAGCGGATGTGCGGCGATGGCCGTAGCGGACGCGGAGGCCCTGGTCGGTTTCAGCGGCGATGATGGGCTGTAGTACGCCGTAGAACCTCAAGGAAATGACGCAAAGACGACATCGCAGTAACCGGCAGCCGAACGCTGGACATCGAGACGCCTGCGTCAGTCGTGCGGGATCTCGCTGATGACCTGGGCGCCGAGCGTCCGGCTGAGGAGCTCCTCGTGGCTGAGGCCGTCGTTGTCCATCGCGGGGTCGTCGGCGCGCGCGTGACGGTCCGGGTCGTACGCCTCGGGCCGCGCGGAGTCCTCGCGGAGGGTCGCGCGAGCGGCGGCGATCGCGTCCGCACTCGCGCGCTCGGGGCGCGACGGAACCGGCGGCGCTGACGCCGTCGGAGCCTCGGGAGCGGCGCCCTGCGGCGGCGCCTGCGGAGCGGGCGGCTCGGAAGCGGCGTGCGACGGGCGCTCGGCCGGCCCGTCCGGCGGTGTGGCGCCGCCGGCGGCGGACGGGTCGACGATCGCCTCGACTCGCCACGTCACGCCGAGCACGTCGGTCAGCGCGTGCTGCACGGACCTCGTCGGAGCCGCTGCTGACGAACGAGTCGCGCGCACCGGTGTTGACGAGAGCGATCGTGAGGGTGTTGCCGTCGAGCGAGTGCACCTGGGCGTTCTGGCTCAGCATCACCCAGGTGAACCGGCGCAGGCCGCGGATCTTGTCGAGGATCTGGGGCCACAGGCGGCGTACGTCGGCGACGTCCTGACCGCGCCCGGAGCGGGCGTCGGGCGTCGGCTCCGCCTCGCGAACCGTCTGGGCGGGCGCGGCGGCGGGTGGGGGCGTCGCCGGCTCGGCGCAGGCGAGGGTGCTCGCCGCGGGCGTCGGCGTCGGGGCGGGCTCGGAGGTCGGCGCGTGCGATGCCGGTGCCGGTGCGGGCGCCGCCGCTGCAGAAGGCGCGGGCACCGGGGTCGCCGGCCGCGACGCGTCACCCGCCATCGACAGCCGTCGCTCGATCCGGTCGAGCCGGGCCTGGAAGCCCGTCGGGAGTCGTCGGCGCCCGGACACCAGGATGCGGGCGCACATCAGCTCGAGCAGCAGACGCGGCGCCGTGGCGCCGCGGAACTCCGTCAGCGCCGCGTTGACGATGTCGGCCGCGCGGGTCAGCTCGGACGGCCCGAAGCCGCTGGCCTGGTTCACGAGGCGCTCGGCGCGGTCGCCGGGGACGTCGAGGAGGCCGGTCGAGATCGCGTCGGGCACGCGGCGACGATCACCAGGTCGCGCAGGCGCTGGAGGAGGTCCTCGGCGAAACGGCGCGGGTCCTGGCCGGACTCGATGACCTTGTCGACGACGCCGAACACCGCGCCGCCGTCGCTCGCCGCGAACGCGTCGACGGCCTCGTCGAGCAGCGAGTCGGGCGTGTAGCCGAGCAGCGCGGACCGCGAGGTCGTAGGTGACGCCGTCGGGGCCCGCGCCGCCGAGCAGCTGGTCGAGCACGCTGAGGGTGTCACGCACCGAGCCGCCGACCGGCGCGGACGACGAGCGGGCAGGGCGGTCGGCTCCAGCGTCGACGCCCTCCGTACGGCACAGCTGCCTCGAGGTAGTCGCCGAGCACCTTCGGGCGGGACGAGCCGGAACGGGTAGTGGTGCGTGCGCGACCGGATCGTGCCGATGACCTTGTCGGGCTCGGTCGTGGCGAAGATGAACTTGAGGTGCGGCGGCGGCTCCTCGACGAGCTTGAGCAGCGCGTTGAAGCCCTGCGGGGAGACCATGTGGGCCTCGTCGATGATGTAGACCTTGTAGCGGCTGCTGACCGGCGCGAAGAACGCCCGCTCGCGCAGGTCGCGGGCGTCGTCGACACCACCGTGGCTGGCGGCGTCGATCTCGATGACGTCGATGCTGCCCGGACCGCCGCGCGCGAGGTCGCGGCAGCTCTGGCACTCGCCGCACGGGTCGGCGATCGGCGCCTTCTCGCAGTTGAGGGCGCGGGCGAGGATGCGGGCGCTGGTGGTCTTGCCGCAGCCGCGCGGACCCGAGAACAGGTAGGCGTGGTTGACGCGGTTGTTGGCCAGCGCGTGACGCAGCGGCTCGGTCACGTGCGTCCTGCCCGATCACCTCGGCGAACGTCTCCGGCCGGTAGCGCCGGTACAGCGCCAGGGGTGCGTCCACGCCTCAACCCTAACGATCGCTCCTGACGGCCGGCAGAGCGCTGAGCATGCGCAAGGCCCCACGACACGTTGGCGTCGCGGGGCCTTCCGGGGGTTTGCTTCTCGCAGGCGCCCCGAGGCGCACTTGCACTGTCCTACCGTGCCCTTCAGCCACCGTGCAAGGCCTCGGAGACACTTTCTTCACTATCCAGAGGGTCGTACACAGGCAGTGCTCCACCGTCCACAACTTTGGGCGGTTCATCCACAGTTTCCCCACAGGCTGTGGCTCATTTCTCGCGGCTTGACTCCGCCGTCGGGCACAGTGTCCGGATGACGTCACTTGGTGTGGTGTATCGCCCCCAGCTCCCTCCCGAGCGCCTCCGTCCGATCGCGCGCGCGGCCGACGAGGCCGGCCTCGACGAGCTCTGGCTGTGGGAGGACTGCTTCCTCGAGAGCGGCGTCGCGACCGCGTCTGCCGCCCTCGCCTGGACCGAGCGTCTCCACGTCGGTGTCGGGCTCCTTCCCGTCCCGCTGCGCAACGTCGCACTCACCGCGATGGAGGTCGCGACGCTCCACCGGCTCTTCCCCGGGCGGGTCACGCGTCGGCATCGGGCACGGGCTCCAGGAGTGGATGGGGCAGGCGGGCGCTCGGGTGGAGTCGCCGGTGACGTTGCTGCGCGAGTACGCGACGGCGCTGCGCGCACTGCTGCGAGGCGAGCGCGTCTCCACGCAGGGCCGCTACGTCCGGCTCGACGACGTCGCGCTCGAGTGGCCGCCCCTGGCGCCCGTGCCGGTGCTCGCCGGAGCGGTCGGCCCGCGCTCCCTGCGGCTGACCGGCGAGGTGGCCGACGGGACGGTCATCGATGCACGGGTGACTCCCGAGGGTCTGCGCGCCGCGCTGGACCTCGTCTCGGAGGGGCGCCGCGAGTCGGGCCGTACGGGAGCGTGGCCGGTGGTGGTCTACGTCCTCGCAGCGACCGGGCCCGGCGCACGTGATCGGGTGGCCGCCGAGGCCGAGCGGTCGGGGCCGGCGTTCCAGGGCGTCGGTGCCGCAGGTGATGCCGAGGAGATCGCGGGCGTGGTGCGCGGGCTCGCCGCGGCGGGGGCGACGACGGTGGTCCTCCAGCCGACGGCCGACGAGCCGGACCCGGAGGGGTTCGTCCGCTTCGCGGCCGAGCAGGTGCGCCCGCTCGTGCCTCGCTGAGGGCGTCAGGACATGAAAAGGTCCCTCGCGCACCCGATAGAGCTCACTTACCCTTGCTGCCTTCCGGCCCTGGGGGATTTGGGCGAGATACCGCCGCGCGAGGGACTTCCGTCATCCTACCGACACCGCGCAACGACGAGCGACCGGGGCCTGACAGGGCCCGATTCACCGACGCCGGCACCGAACAGGTAACCTGCTCGCGGAGGATTCGCATAGTGGCCTAGTGCGCACGCTTGGAAAGCGTGTTGGGTTAACGCCCTCAGGGGTTCGAATCCCCTATCCTCCGCCACTCGACCGGCCCGGACCGCCTCGCGGTCCGGGCCGCCGTCGTTCCACCGGCTCTCCCCCCGCGCGCCAAGGAGAGCCGCAGCGCGCCTGACTACACTGCAGGGGTGATCTTCCGAGGAGTGGGCGAGGGCAAGCCGTACCCTGAGCACGGCCTGACCCAGAGCCAGTGGGCGACGCTGCCTCCGCAGCAGGTCCGGCTGGACACGCTCATCACGATCAAGCGCCAGCTCGATCTGGCCAGCCTCCTCGACGAGGACTCGACGTTCTTCGGCGACCTGTTCCCGCACGTCGTCAGCTGGCAAGGCGCCCTCTACCTCGAGGACGGCCTGCACCGCGCACTGCGGGCTGCCCTTCAGCAGCGCCAGGTCATGCACGCTCGCATCTACATGATGGACAGGTGACGATGAGCCGGGGGTTGCGTACCTTCCTGACGATGACGGTGCTCACCGCGGTCTTCGTCGGTGGCACCTACACGGGTGTCCGCCTGCTGTTCTCCAAGGCGCCGAGCCTGCCCGAGGTCGCGGCGGACACGTGCCGCAACCGCACGCTCGAGCGGGGCGAGCAGCTGTCCACCAACCAGGTGCGCGTCAATGTCCTGAACGCCGGCGGCCGTTCAGGCATGGCCAACCGCACGGCGATCAACCTGCAGACCGCCGGGTTCCTCCCGGGCACGGTCGGCAACGCGCCCGACGAGACGCGGATCGGCAACGTCCGCGTGGTGGCTCGCGAGCCCAACCGCGTCGACGCCCGCCTGGTGGGCGCCCAGTTCAAGGGCAAGGTCCAGTACACGAAGGGCGTGCCGGGCGACGACGCGAACGTCGAGGTGCTCATCGGCAAGAAGTTCGTCGGGATGAAGAAGAAGCCCGTCACCGCGATGAAGGCGAAGAACCGGGTCACGATCTGCGTCCCGGACCTCACCGAGCCCGTGTCCTGACGACCGGAGCCGCCAGGACACGGACCGGCATCAGCTGGTGACGGCCACCACGCCGAGGTGGTTGGAGATCGAGTTGTACCGCTCGGCGTACAGGCGCACGCCGGACATGTCGTACGCGATCACCATGCCGCGGATGGAGGCGCGCGGGAGGCTGGTGTTCCGCTGGTAGACCGGGCCTCCACTGTCGCCCTTGCGGACGATCACGCGGTCGTCGTCGCGCCTCCCGCGCATGAGGTACGTGCTGCACGTCGCGGGACGGGCCGGATCGTCGCAGTACGTCGCGGAGAGGCTCTTGATCTCGATCCCGCACACCGACTTCGTCACCGCGCCGGAGACGCACACCGAGTCACCCACGTCGCCGTCGTTGGCACCGGTGACCAGGCGGGTGCTGAAGTTGTCGAGGCCGTCGGTGTAGATCGAGTTGGTGTACGTGGAACCCGCGAGGCGGGCCTGGTCGTACTCGGGGTAGCCGGCGCGCCCCGCGGTCTGTCCGAAGTAGTACGACCCCGAGGACCACGACGTCCCGTTCGGGCCGCAGTGACCGGCGGTCACCGAGTAGCGCGTGCTCGCCGTCTTGCTCTTCACCGTGAAGCCGGACGTGCAGGCGGTGCCGCCCGCGGTGATCCTCGCCCCGCCCCAGTGCGGGGCGGTGTCGGCGGAGCGGGAGGCTCGTGCACTGTCTCCCGTGTAGCGCACGACGACCGCACCTGGCTGCACGTCCTCGACGGGAGCACGCTGGACGTCGAGCCGCCCCGCTGCCGGTGCCGCACCCTCGACGTCGACGACCACGGCTTCGAGCTCCGGGTCGAGATCCATGCTGTAGCTGCTGCGCTGGGCCGCGTCACCTGCCCACGCCTGCGCGCTCACCTGACGCCACGCGGTGCGCAGCTCGTCGGCGGTGCGTACGGAGGACCGCACGGTGAGCGCACTGCGTGCCGTGGCCGGCAGCCCGGCCGTGAGCCGCGTGATCAGTGCCTTGGGGTCCGTCTCCCGGGTGACGACGACCTCGTAGCCTTCGGCCGCGCTGCCCGTGACGCCGATGATCCCGGCGTCGAGACCGACGGGAACACCGTCGGCGGGCTTCACCCCCTGCGGAGTGAGGAGTGCGGTCAGGCGCTGGGCCACCTGCCGCTGGACGGTAGTGACGACCGCCGCCTCCGCCGAGGTGGAGGAGGTGTCTCCGGCAGCGGGGCCACCGGCCGAGGCGAGGAGCCCGGCACTGAGAAGGGTTGCGAGAACGGGGACGGTGATGAGCAGGCGTGGAGTCGGCATCGGGGCTCCTTCGTCGCAGGATGGTGCCCGAAGGCTAGTGGCAGGAAGAGGGGTCCGCTCGGTAGTGATCTGGACCGAACACCGCTCTTTGGTTAGCCTTGCCTCACACCGCAACTGAGGAGAGTTCTGTGACCACGACCGGCACCGCCGTCGCCGCATGGCGGTTCTTCGACGTCGAGGTCGTGCGCGCCGTTCAGCTCTCACGGTCGTTCGTCCGCGTAACCTTCCGTGGGCACGATCTGGACGAGATCGCCGACAACGGGTTCGACCAGCGCATCAAGCTCGTCCTCCCCGACGCGACAGGCGGCTACGCGCACGTGCCGCAGGGCTCGGACTGGTACGGAGCGTGGCGCAGCCTGCCCGACGAGCACCGCAACCCGCTCCGTACGTACACGATCCGCTACGTCCGTCCGGCGCTCCACGAGGTCGACGTCGACGTCGTGCTCCACGGCACGACCGGTCCGGCGGGACGCTTCGCGGCGACCTGCCGTCCCGGGACCCCGGCCGTGCTCATGGGCCCCAACGCACGGCACCCCGGTCCCCATGGCGCCGTCGAGTTCACCGTCCCGGGCGCCGGCCGGCCGCTGCTGCTCGTCGGCGACGAGACCGCGTACCCCGCGATCGCCCGCATCCTGGAGGACCTCCCGCCCGAGACCGTCGGCCACGCGCTGGTCGAGGTGCCGTACGCCGAGGACGTCACCGAGCTCACCCGGCCTGCGGGGATGGCGCTGAGCTGGATCGCCCGTGAGGGCGCCGAGCACGGCGAGAGACTCGTCCCGCTCGTCCGTACGGTCGCTGACCAGCTCCTCGTCGAGGCACGCACGACCCCGGCCGCCCATGCTCTCGAGGACGTCGACGTCGACCAGGAGGTGCTGTGGGAGGTCCCCCTCGATGATGCCGGCGTCCCGCTCCCGCCGACCGGTGACCTGTACGCGTGGCTCGCAGGCGAGTCGTCGGTCATCAAGACGCTGCGCCGGTTCCTCGTCTCCGAACGCGGCGTGGACCGACGGTCGGTGGCGTTCATGGGCTACTGGCGCCAGGGTCGCGCCGAAGGGTGACCCAGAGTGGTGGCACCGCGGAGGGCACCACCGACTCACGTCGCAGCACTCACAGCGCGGCGCTGATCCGCGGATCGGTCGACGGCACGGGTGACTCGGACCTGACCCACGGGTCCCCGCCGAAGTACGTCGAGAAGATCATCTCCGCGGTCCGGGTCGCCAGCGCCTGCGTCGTGAGGGTCGGGTTGGGACCGCCCAGGGAGTTGGCGAGCGCCGAGTTGTCGGCGACGAACAGGCGCTTCGACCCCGCGCGCCTCGCACGTCGCGTCGCAGCACGGAGTCCGCAGGATCGGCGCCCATCCGCATCGACGACTGGGTGTGGAGGATCAGCGGCGCCCAGTCGATGCGGTAGACCTTCTTCGCGCCCGCGCGCGCGAAGCATCTCCGCGGCACGGTTCGCGAGGTACTCGCGATTGTCGTACCGTCGCTGCCGAGCGCCTGGCGCCGTCGAGCTCGACCCGTGCGGGGCTGCCGTGCTCGTCGCGGTGGTACAGCGGCGAGAGCCGGACCCGGTTGTGCGCCTCGACGTCGTCGTCGGTGATGACCAGCAGGCTCAGCATCCGGTCGATGCCGTTGTTCATCACGTCCTTCAGCTCCGACCCGACGGAGGCGGCCCGACACGCCGTCCCACGCTCCGCGCTTGCCGCGGCCGAGGTCGTACTGGCCGCGGATCCCGCTGTCGCTGAAGGTCATGCTGAACGCCTGGAGCGCGGGCGGGAGACCGCCGTGCTCGATGCAGCCGTAGCCGGGGAAGTCCGACGCGGGCCGCCGACGCCGGACCGCGTGAGGCGCCGGTGTCCTTGTCGAACGATGCCGACGACCCAGTCGAGGTGGTGGTCGGTGTAGCCCGCGACCGACCTGGTCGTTCGGGTTCGGCAGACCGGACGTTCAACCACAGCCGCGGCGTCTCGACGCAGCCCGCGGCCAGCACCACGACCCGCGCCGTCCTCGCGCACGGTGTCCCGGTCGTCGTTGGTCCGGTAGGTCACGCCGCGTCACGACACGCTCGCCGCCGCGGACCTCCGTGTGCATCTGCGTGACGAACGCGTCGGTGACCAGCGTCGCGTCGCGCCCCGCCGCAGACCACGCGCTCGGCGGTCAGCGCCATCGGCACGTAGCTGTTGTCGGTCGAGCGCTTGGCCACGAGGTTGCGCGGTGCGTCCAGCGGCATCGAGCAGCCCTGGACGCAGAACCCGCAGAACGTGCAGCCCTGAGCCTGCGGATAGTGCAGGAGCGACGAGTCCGCCGTCCGGCCTGCTGTCCCCTGCGGCTGCAGGATCGCGTTCTCCTGCGGCCGGAACGCGACGCCGTGCGTGTCCTTGGTGGTCTGGACCGGAAGGCCGAGCGCCTCGCAGCCGTCGAAGAAGACCCGCTCCTTGCGCCCCATCGGCGCCGTCTGGACGGGCAGCGTCGCCTCGACCCACTCGTAGTACGGCACGAGCTCGGCGTAGCCGAACGGGAACGGGTGCGCCGTGTCGTACGCGGACCGATCCGCACCCTCGTACCCGGCGAACGCGCCCTGGTACGCCCGCGGGCTGTTGCCGTAGTAGTGCAGCGTCGTCCCGCCGACGCCGGTGACGTTGCCAGACGTAGGAGTTCTGCGGCTGATCGCGGATCCACGCTGGCTCGCGAACGGTCGCTGCGGGCCGACCCGGAAGTAGCCGTCCGCGGGATTGTTGGCGTCGTTCTCGAAGTGGCGTCCACTCCTCGGCGGGATTGTCGTGAGCGGGCGCCCGCCTCCAGCAGCAGCACGTCGAGCCCGCGACCGGCCAGCTCCGGCGGCGACCACCGGGCCGCCGCCACCCGCCCCGACGACGATGACGTCACGCATCACGCCACCTCCGTCCGGCCCTGGTAGTAGCCGAGCAGCTCGGGGTGGCCGTCCGGAGGCCGCGTACGGCCGGGCAGGTAGCGGGTCTGGTCCCAGCCGGCGGGTCGGCGGACGAGCTGGCGAGCGGCACGGTCGTACGTCGACTGCTCGCTGTACATCCCGTCCGAGGGCAGTGCGAGCATCGCCATCGCGAGGAAGCGGATCAATGACCGGAGCTCGTCGGCCAGGAAGTCGCCGATGATCGGGCGCAGCGCGGCGACGACCGAGGGTTCGTCACCCTCGAGGTCGGCGAAGACGCGTGCCTTCTCGGAGTAGCGCAGACGTGCGAACGGCGAGTCGAAGCCGAGGCGGAACAGCGACGCCGGCGTGAGGACGCTCGCAGTGACGTTGAGCAGCAGCGCGATCACGATCGACGCCGGGATGTGCTCGTCGTTCTCGATCGCGAGGGTGAGTGCCTCGTCGAGCCGCTGGGCGCGCCCCAGACCGACGCTCCGCAGCGAGCGTGGCAGGGGTGTCGGCAGAGACCCCAGCTCGCGCGTCCCTCCGGTCAGGAGCGGCACGACCACGGAGTCCGGCAGCGGGAGGTAGCGGTCCATGGTGTCCATGAGGAACTGCGGCGTCTTGGTCGCGACACCCCCGGCCTCGGGCCGCACCTCGATCTGGCGCAGCGAGTAGAGGTCGGGTCCGGGCACGCAGAAGGCCGCGACTCCGCTGAAGGTGTCGAACGCGAGGCGCTGGAGCTGCGGACGCAGCCACGCGACGAGCTCCTCCAGGGGATCGGCGGCGGATGCCGAAGCGCCGTACGCGGGCGTTCCGGCCAGCGACGGTGGGACGGCGAGCGCCAACCCGAGCACGCCGGCCCGGGCGAGGAACGCCCGGCGGCCGGTGGCGATCGGGTCGGGAGCGGGGGAAGGCTCGGGAAAGGGACAGGGGTCGGCAACGGGGCGAGGCTCGGTCATGGACGCTCCTCCGGAGTACGAGGTGCCGAGGGCGGCGCTGCTCGCGGCTGTTTGGGGGGCCCTGTTCCCGCCTCCACGCGGTGTAAACCTCGGAGTAACTCGCCGTCGCAAACTCGCTGGGTCGTCCTCGCGACTCGTCGTCCGCCACCGCCGCTAGTCTCCGGTGCATGATCGAAGCCGTCGTGTTCGACATGGACGGGGTCCTCGTCGACTCCGAGGAGCGCTGGGACGCGGCGCGTCGAGACGTGGTCGCGGCGGCGGGGCAGCCGTTTCCCGACGCGGCGACACGGGCGATGCAGGGCATGAGCGCCCCCGAGTGGGAGCGCTACCTGCACGACGAGCTCGGAGTGCCGGAGGCGCCCGACCGCATCGGCCGTGCCGTGGTCGACGCGATGGCGGCCGGCTACCGGCACGAGCTGCCGCTCCTGCCGGGCGCACGCGAGGCGGTGACAGCGCTCGCCCCCTCGTACCGGCTCGCGGTCGCCTCGTCGGCCAACCGTGAGCTGATCGTGCTCGTGCTCGAGCTGGCCGAGATCTCCCAGCACTTCGAAGCGGTCGTCTCCAGCGAAGAGGTCGCGCGTGGGAAACCGGCGCCCGACGTCTACCTCGAGGCAGCGCGGCGGCTGGGGGTGTCGCCGTCGGCGTGCGTCGCGGTGGAGGACTCCTCCAGCGGTCTGCGTTCCGCCCACGCGGCAGGGATGGCCGTCGTCGCGGTGCCCAATCAGGCGTTCCCGCCGGAGGCCGACGCCCTCGCGCTCGCCTCCGAGGTCGTCGAGCGAGCGGGAGACATCACCCCGGAGCTCGTGGCTCGGATGGCCTGAGACAGCCCCGAAAGCAGCGAACCCCGCCCGGAGTCCGGGCGGGGTTCGTACGGCGGTGGCGGTGGGATTTGAACCCACGGTAGGTCTCCCTACACAACATTTCGAGTGTTGCACCTTCGGCCGCTCGGACACGCCACCGCAGAAGAGATTACCGGACCTGCTGCCCGCATCCCGAACCGGGTCCTCGCCTCAGCGGTGCTCGTCTCAGCGGTGCTCGGCGAAGAAGGCCAGCAGCTGGGCCGACGCCTCCTCGGCCCGCACTCCTCCTCGTACCTCCGGGCGGTGGTTGAGCCGTCGGTCACGCACGACGTCCCAGAGCGACCCGACCGCGCCCGCCTTCTCGTCGTACGCACCGAACACGAGTCGCGAGACCCGCGAGAGGACCAGGGCGCCGGCGCACATCGTGCACGGCTCCAGGGTCACCACCAGCGTGCACCCGTCGAGCCGCCACTCGCCCCGTGCCGCCGCTGCCGCGCGCAACGCGATGACCTCTGCGTGCGCAGTCGGGTCACCGTCACGCTCGCGCGCGTTCCAACCCTCGCCGACGACCGTGCCCTCGGCGTCGACGACGACGGCCCCCACCGGCACGTCACCCGTCTCGGTCGCTCGGGCGGCGAGCGTCAGGGCACGACCCATCAGGGCCTCGTCGTGGGCGAGCGGGGACAGCACGTCAGCCGACGAGCGCTTCGTAGGCGTCGCCGAAGCCCAGCCGCTCGGCGATGTCACCCAGCACCTCGTCCGGGTAGGCGTCCGGATCGTCGAGCATGACGGCGAGGTCGATCGCCGTGACGCCGAGATCGGCGAGGATCTCCATGTCACCGGCCGGCTGGGGGTCGTCGTCCTCCTCCGGGTCGGGCAGGTCGAGCGCGTCCGCGACGGAGCTGGCGAGGGGCCACTCGTCGGCCGCGGTCACGTCGGACAGCAGGAGTCGCGACTGCGGTCCGGTCACGCGGACGAGCACGAAGAAGTCCTCGTCGACGGCCACCATGCCGAGCACTCCGCACTCCGACGGGTACGGGCGCAGTGCTCGTACCAGGTCGTCGACGTCGGCCGACACCTCGGCAGGGAGACGGGTCGCCTGCCAGACGCCGTCCTCGCGGTAGGCGACCACCGCGACGTCCACCTGGTCCTCCGCCACGATCCTCACCTCCGACGACCCGTACCGACACGTACCCCCGAGGATGACAGAGGAAGCACACCCGGTGTTGGGGAGTCGCGAGCCGGTGCCCGGTCGGTAGGGTTCCGGACATGGACATCCACGTCGTCGACCACCCGCTCGTCGCCCACAAGCTCACCACCCTGCGGGACTCCGGGACCGACTCCCCGACCTTCCGCCGGCTCACCGACGAGCTGGTGACGCTGCTGACGTACGAGGCGACCCGCGACGTGCGCGTCGAGGACGTCACTGTCCAGACACCGGTCTCCGCGGCGAAGGGTGTCCGCCTCGCCCCGCCCAAGCCGCTCATCGTCCCGATCCTTCGGGCCGGCCTCGGCATGCTCGAGGGGATGCAGCACCTGCTCCCGACCGCAGAGGTCGGGTTCCTCGGCATGATCCGCAACGAGGAGACGCTCGAGCCGGCGACGTACGCCGAGCGCCTGCCGGACAACCTGACCGGCCGCCAGGCGTACGTGCTCGACCCGATGCTGGCGACCGGCGGCACGCTGTCGGCGGCGGTGGAGTTCCTGGTGCAGCGCGGCTGCTCGGCCATCACGGCGATCTGCCTCCTGGCTGCCCCCGAGGGCATCGCACGCGTCGAGGCCGACCTCGCCGACGTCGACGTCCCGGTGTCGCTGGTCGTGGCGGCGGTCGATGAGCGTCTCAACGAGCACGGTTACATCGTTCCCGGCCTCGGTGACGCGGGCGACCGCCTGTACGGCGTCGTCTGAGCCCTCTCACTTTGCGTGGGGCCCGACGCAGAGTCGCGGCCCCACCTGGATGACGAGGTGGGGCCGGCACTCTCCGTGGGGGCCAACGCTGTGGTCGGGAGGCCGCGCGCGATCGCGCCAGCGTTGTCCACAGGCCAGCGGTCGTACGGGTGCGCGGGCGAGGCCGATCCCGCGAGGCTGGCGCGATGGAGATCGAGCACGATCCGGTGATCGCGGCCATCGCCGAACGACGTGGCGGCTACTTCACGACCGCCGACGCGCGCCGCAACGGGTACGGGCCCGGCGCCCTCCGGTCAGCACGGGCGCGCAAGGTGATCACGAAGGTCCGGTACGGCGCCTGGGCGCTCACCCCGACGTACGCCGGGCTGACCGCGACCGACCAGTACGCCGTCCGCTGCCTCGCGGTCGCCGACAAGCTCGGGCCCGGCGCGGTCCTCACCCACCACTCGGCCATCGCGGTGCGAGGGTTGCCGCTGGTCGGCATCGACCTGTCCGTCGTCCACGTGACGCGCCTCGACCAGCGCAACGGGCGTACGGTCGCCGGGGTCCGCTTCCACGAGGGAGCGCTCGGCGACAGTGAGATCGGCGAGGTCGACGGGCGGGTGGTCTCCGCGCTCCCACGCGCGCTCTGGGAGTCGGCGTCGCTCGCGCACGTCCGCAGCGGAGTGGTCCTCATGGACGCCGCTCTGCACGAGGGCCTGGTGGACCGCGACCAGCTCGAGCGTGCCGAGCGGCGTCACCGTGGCTGGCACGGAAGCCCCCGCGCATCGGCCGCGCTCGCGTTCGCCGACGGCAGGGCGGAGTCACCAGGGGAATCGCTGGGTCGATGGATGTTCCACGTTTTCGACCTCCCGAAGCCCGAGCTGCAGTTCGACGTGTTCGACGAGCACGGCACCTTCCTCGGCCGCTCGGACTATGCGTGGCCGGAGTGGCGGCACCTGGGCGAGTTCGACGGGCTCCGCAAGTACTACCGGCCGTACAAGGAGGGCGACGACGCGTCGAAGGTCGTCGTCTCCGAGAAGCAACGCGAAGAGGAGATGTGCGGACAGCGGTTCGGCATGTCGCGTCTGATCTGGAACGACGTGCTGACGCTCGATCGCGGAGTCGCGGCCAGGGTGCTCGCCCAGCTGGAGCAGTCGCGCCGCCTCTTCGGGTGACCGCCTGCCCTTGCACTTTGCGTTGGCCCCCACGGAGACGCCGCGCCCCACCGGCACATCCAGGTGGGGCACGCACTTTGCGTGGGCCCCCACGCAAAGTGCGGGAAGGCGGCGGGGCGGGAAGGCGGCGGGGCGGCGTCTGAGCAGGTCATACCGTGCGACCGGGCGGCGCGTCCAGCGTACGAGACGCGCATCTCACGGGGTGGTCGCCAGCCAGTCCCGCCGGATAACGTCTGCCGCATGAAGATCGGCGTGGTCAAGGAGACCTCGCCGGGTGAGACACGTGTCGCTGCAACGCCAGTGACCGTCGCCCAGCTGATCGAGCTGGGGTACGACGTGGTGGTCGAGTCCGGTGCCGGCGGAGCGTCCAGCTTCACGGACGAGGCGTACGACGAGGCGGGCGCCTCGGTCGTGCAGCGCGACGAGGCGTGGGCAGCCGACGTCGTGCTCAAGGTCAACGCGCCCTCGAGCGACGAGATCGGCCTGCTGGCCGACGGCGCGACGCTCGTCAGCCTCATCGCGCCGGCGCTCAACCCGAGCCTCGTCGACGAGCTGGCGCAGCGTCGGATCACGGTGCTCGCGATGGACGCGGTCCCGCGCATCTCGCGCGCACAGTCGATGGACGTGCTGTCGCTCGATGGCCAACATCGCCGGCTACCGCGCCGTCGTCGAGGCCGCCCACGAGTTCGGACGCTTCTTCACCGGGCAGGTCACGGCCGCGGGCAAGGTCCCGCCGGCCAAGGTGCTGGTCGCAGGTGCCGGCGTCGCCGGACTCGCCGCGATCGGCGCCGCCAGCAGCCTCGGCGCGATCGTCCGCGCCACCGACCCGCGCCCCGAGGTCGCCGACCAGGTCAAGTCGATCGGCGGCGAGTACCTCGCGGTCGACGTCGAGAGCAGGAGGTGTCGACCGACGGCTACGCCAAGGCGACGAGCGAGGCGTACGACCGGCGCGCCGCCGAGATCTACTCCGAGCAGGCCGCCGACGTCGACATCGTCATCACGACCGCGCTGATCCCGGGTCGCGCCGGCGCCGCGCCTGATCACCGAGGCCGACGTGGCGACCATGAAGCCGGGCAGCGTCATCGTCGACATGGCCGCAGCGCAGGGCGGCAACGTCGCCGGCTCGGTGGCCGGCGAGAAGGTCGTCACCGACAACGGCGTCACGATCCTCGGCTACACCGACCTCGCCGGGCGCCTGCCCGACCCAGGCCTCGCAGCTGTACGGCACCAACCTGGTCAACCTGATGAAGCTGCTCACGCCGGGCAAGGACGGCCAGCTCGTCCTCGACTTCGACGACGTCGTCCAGCGCAACGTCACCGTCGTCCGCGACGGCGAGAAGACGTGGCCGCCGCCGCCCGTCGCGGTGTCCGCGGCACCCCGGCCGCCGCCCCGGCCGCCGTGCCTGTCGCCGCTCGAGCCAAGAAGGCGCCGACGAGCCCGGCCGTGAAGCTGGGGCCTGATCGGGGCCGGCATCCTCGCGCTGTTCCTGGTCAACGCCTTCGCGCCCGCGCCGCTGCCCGAGCACTTCACCGTGCTCACGCTCGCGTCGTCATCGGCTACTACGTCATCGGCAAGGTCCACCACGCGCTGCACACGCCGCTGATGTCGGTGACCAACGCGATCAGCGGCATCATCGTGGTCGGCGCGATGCTCCAGATCTCGTCGGCGACGGTGCGGACAACGCGACGACGATCCGCGTGCTGTCGTTCGTCGCGATCCTGCTCGCCTCCATCAACGTCTTCGGCGGATTCGCCGTGACCCGTCGCATGCTCAGCATGTTCTCGAAGGATGAGGCCGACCATGACTGCCAGAGCGCTGCCACCGCGGCGTACATCGTCGCGTCCCTGCTGTTCATCCTGTCGCCTCGCCGGCCTGTCCAAGCACGAGACGTCGCGCCACGGCGTCTGGTTCGGCATCACCGGCATGGCGATCGCGCTCGTCGCGACGTTCGTCGCTGGTCGCCGACGTCGCGGACGCGACGGCGATCGCGCTGCTGCTGGTCGCCGTCGTGATCGGTGCCGCGATCGGCCTGTGGCGGGCGCGCATCGTCGAGATGACCGGCATGCCCGAGCTCATCGCGCTGCTGCACTCGTTCGTCGGTCTCGCCGCGGTGCTGGTCGGCTGGAACGGCTACCTCGCAGCACGAGCCACCTCGACCGCAGTCCCTGGAGGACATCCACAACGCCGAGGTCTTCATCGGCGTCTTCATCGGCGCCGTGACGTTCACCGGCTCGATCGTGGCGTACCTCAAGCTGTCGGCGCGCATGAAGCTCGGCCCGCTGATGCTGCCGGGCAAGAACTTCATCAACCTCGGCGCGCTCGTGCTCTTCGTCGTCCTCACGGTCTGGTTCGTCATCGCCCCGAACCTCGTGCTGCTGGTCCTCGTCACGGTCGTCGCGCTCGCGCTCGGCTGGCACCTCGTGGCCTCGATCGGCGGCGGCGACATGCCCGTCGTCGTGTCGATGCTCAACAGCTACTCGGGCTGGGCCGCCGCGGCGTCGGGCTTCCTGCTCAACAACGACCTGCTGATCGTCACCGGCGCGCTGGTCGGCTCCTCCGGTGCGTACCTGTCGTACATCATGTGCCAGGCGATGAACCGCTCGTTCCTCTCCGTCATCGCCGGCGGCTTCGGCATCGAGGCGTCCACGAGCGACGACACCGACTACGGCGAGCACCGCGAGATCACCGCCGCCGACACGGCCGAGCTGCTCACGAACGCCCGCTCGGTCGTCATCACGCCCGGCTACGGCATGGCCGTCGCGCAGGCGCAGTACCCCGTCGCCGACCTGGTCCGCAAGCTGCGCGACCGCGGCATCGACGTGCGCTTCGGCATCCACCCGGTCGCCGGTCGCCTGCCCGGACACATGAACGTCCTGCTGGCCGAGGCCAAGGTCCCGTACGACATCGTGCTCGAGATGGACGAGATCAACGACGACTTCGCCGACACGTCCGTCGTGCTCGTCATCGGCGCGAACGACACGGTCAACCCGGCCGCGACCGAGGACCCCACGAGTCCGATCGCCGGCATGCCGGTCCTGCGGGTGTGGGAGGCGGAGAACGTCGTCGTGTTCAAGCGCTCGATGGCGACCGGCTACGCCGGCGTCCAGAACCCGCTGTTCTTCCGCGACAACACGCAGATGCTGTTCGGCGACGCCAAGGAGCGGGTCGAGGACATCCTTCGGGCGCTCTAGGCATCCGCTATGTGTCATCGAGGGTGGCTTATTCGAGATACCGCCGGTATCTTGCTGCTATGACCTCCACTTTCACCGGCAGAGTTGCTGTCGTCACCGGGGCCGCGCGCGGCATCGGCGCAGGTGTCGCCCGCGAGTACGTCCGTCGCGGCGGCCGTGTCGCGTTGATCGGGCTCGAGCCGGACGAGCTCAAGACGATCGCTGCCGAGCTCGGCGACGCGGCGGCCTGGTGGGAGGCCGACGTCCGTGACACCGAGGCCGTCACCGCTGCGGTCGACGCGGCCGCGGCGCACTTCGGCCGCATCGACGACGTGCTCGCCAACGCGGGCATCGCCTCGTACGGCACCGTCCGTCAGATCGACCCCGAGGCGTTCGAGCGCGTCATCGACGTGAACCTGAACGGCGTCTACCGCACGCTGCGCGCGACGATCCCGTACGTCATCAAGACGAAGGGCTACATCCTCGTCGTGTCGTCGCTCGCTGCCTTCACGCCGTTGGCAGGGCTCGCGCCGTACAACGCGAGCAAGGCCGGCGTCGAGGCCCTCGCCCTCGCGACCCGCCAGGAGATGTGGGTCCACGGCGTGAAGGTCGGCGTCTGCCACCCCTCGTGGATCGACACCGACATCGTGCGCGGGACGGAGGCCGACCTCCCGAGCTTCAAGGCGATCCGCGGCAAGCTCCCCTGGCCCGCCAACGGCACCACGACGCTCGAGGACTGCGTGGCCGCGATCTGCCACGGCATCGCCAAGCAGAAGCGTCGGGTGTACGTCCCGCGCGGCGTCGCCGTCGCCAACTTCACCAAGCCGTTGATCTCGTCCGCCCTCGTCGAGCCGATCGCCAAGCGGATGGTCCGCAAGACGATCCCCTCGATGGAGGCCGAGGTGGCCGCGCTCGGCCGGCAGCCACTCCGCCCACGTCCCGGTCACGGACAAGAAGTAGGCCTCGACCAGGTCCGGCACCCGGTCCCGCATCCGGGGGTCGGGTGCCGGGCCTTCGTACGCCTAGCCTTCGTACGGCGACGCCCTACGCCGACTCAGACGGTGGCGCCCACGGATGCTGCGAGCGCGACGATGTGTCCCAGACGGGCGAGCTCGGAGTCGAGCACGGGCGGACCCCCGTGGCGACCGAAGACGACGACCGCGTCGTGCTTGGGCACCGGTGCACCCGCGAGGACCATCGAGCCCCAGTCCGCGACCGGGCTGAGCCGTTGCGCGTGGTCCAGCGCGAACCACTTGTCGATGTCGGGCACGCGCTCGGGCGCCGTCGGGGTCGCGTGGACGAGCGGGCTGTCGTCGCCACGGCGGGTGACCAAGAGCGCCCAGTCGGCCCGGAACGTCTCCGGGATGCGGTCCACCAGACTCTCCAGCGCACGGGCCGGCTCGGCGGTGAACGCCTCCACCGCCTCGAGGTCCATCGACAGGTTCGCGCCCGCGTTGTAGCGGGAGATCCACTGGACCCTGACGCCGTCCAGCCGGTGGCAGGCGGTGATGAGCTGGTCCGGCATCGTCGTGACGGGGAAGCTCGAGGAGCACGTCGTCGACCGCCTTGCCGTCACTGCGGTGCTCCACGATCTCGATCGCGTGGATGTCCGCTCCGGCCTCACCGAGCGCCGTCGCGACCGCCCCGAGGGAGCCCGGGACGTCCGGGAAGCTCGATGCGCAGCAGAAACGCCATGGGTCGATTCCTCCGTTCAGCCGAACGCGCTCAAGACGCGCGTGCGCGGTCGACGGTGACCACGGCCTTGCCCGCGCCGAGCATACAGAGTCTTCTCGGTGCCCGGCGTGGTCGCGGGGGTCCGACGACGCCGCCGGCGCCCGTGTGCCGGCCGTCCTATCCGCTGCTGGCGGCGCCCGCCACCATCGTCATCGTCGCCGCTGCCATCACGACGACCATCACAGCGGCGTTGGCTGCCTCCACGACCTGCCGGACGCCGTCGCTCGCCCAGGTGACCGACTCGATCTCCTTCGCACGCTTCTTCGCGACCGAGCGGTCGGTCTTGTCGACGGCGGCGTTCAGGAGGTCCCCGGCACGCAGGAGGCAGATCGTCGCGGCGACGTCGGGCGCCGGATCGACGCCGACGACGAGCGCGTCGTGCAGCTGCGCCCGCAGCGCGGCTTCGTGCGCGGAGTCCGCCGCAGGCCACCGGGTCACCGGGAAGATGCCGAGCACGCGCCCCTCCTCCCGGCGGAGGATGCCGCGCTCGGCCAGGCTGTCGTGCACCCGGCTCTGGACCTTCTTGGAGAGCCGGTTCACCGCAGTGGTGGGTGTGACTGGGGCGCTGCCGGACAGGCGCGTGAGCGCGTCGTCGAGGAGGGGTTCACCCGTAGGCGTGCCGTCGCGGACGACAACCTTCGCCTTGCGGCCCTTCCCCTCCAGCTCGACCCGCTCCCGGATTGCCAGCTCGATGAGGAGCGCACCTGCGAGCGCCGCGTCCAGCCCGGTGGAGGTCGACGCCTTCTTGCCGCTCTCGTCGTCGGTAACGAGGAGGACGATGTCTTCGGCGATCAGCATGGTCGCGATGCTAGCTCCGACGCTCTGCGCACCGAGGCGGCGCCTGGCATCTGAGATGCAGGGACCTCAGCGCAGCGGGTCGAGGTGACGGGCGTACGACGGCACGTCGTGACCGGTCAGGCCGTCGGCGACCATGCGGCCGGTCAGCGGACCGAGCGCGATGCCCCACATGCCGTGGCCACCCGCGACGTGGACGCGCGGCGACCGTGTCGCTCCGACGAGAGGCAGCCCGTCCGTGGTGCAGGGTCGAGAGCCGACCCACTCCTCGCGACGTGCCGTCCAGTCGACGCCGGTGAACATCGGTCGCGCCGCCTCGACGATCGCGTTGATCCGGCGAGGGTCGAGCGGGGCGTCCGGGCTGCGGAACTCCATCATCCCGGCGACGCGGAGCCGGTCACCGAGCGGCGTGCAGGCCACCCGCTGGACCGGGAAGTAGATCGGGTTCTTCGGCATCTCGTCAGGGACGACGGTAAAGCTGTAGCCGCGTCCGGCCTGCACGACGCGCTTGACTCCGTACCCGCGGGCGAGCTCGCCCAGCCAGGTCCCGGTCGCCAGGACGACCGCGTCGGCGCGCAGCCGCTCACCGGTCTGCGCCACCACGTCGACACCACCGGCCCCGAGGTCGACCACGTCGGCCACCTCGAAGCCCGTCACCAGGTCGGCACCGCGCTGGACCACCGAGTCGGCGAGCGAGGCCACGTACGCCGGCGGGTTCACGAAGCGCTGGCCGAGCATCCGTACGCCCGACTGGACACCGTCGCCCAAGGTGGGTTCGAGCGAGCGGATCTCCGCACCGCTGAGCAGCTCGTAGTCCACCGCGCCGCCCGAGGACACCACGTGGGCGAGCTCGTCGACAAGGATCTTGCGGTCCACGTCCGATGCGAAGCCGGCGAGGAAGGGGTCGGCGTCACGGATCTCCTCGACGCACACCGTGTCCGGCCGTGCCGCCGTCGCCGAGGACGTCGTAGGCCCCGAGGGCATCACGGTTGAGCCGCGCGAAGACCGCCATCGCGGCACGCCACCGCGCCGGGGTGCAGTTCCGGGCGAACCCGACGAGGAACCGGAGGAGCTGGCGGTCGGTGCTGAACGGGACGTACACCGGCGACGACGGGTTCACCATCGCCCGCAGCCCGTACGACAGCACGGCCGGCTCGGGCAGCGGCAGGGTCAGTGCGGGCGAGATCCACCCCGCGTTGCCCCACGACGCCCCGGCGGCGACGCCCGTACGGTCGACGACCGTGACGCGGACCCCGCGCTCCTGGAGGAACCAGGCCGTCGCGAGACCGACCATGCCGGCCCCGGCGACGACGACGTGCTCGGGGCTCTTCGGGGCGCGCGGCGCAGCAGCATTCGTGCTCATGCGGACATGCTCCGACGTGGCGCCGCTGTGCGGGGTGTGCGTTCGGCCACCATCTACTGCGACCGGCTGTGCGATCGCACAGCCGGCCGCACGGCCCGTCGCACGGCATCCGCTGTCGCGGCCCGTTCAGCCCTCGTCCGCGTCGGCGACCTCAGCCATCTTGAGGTGGAGTGCCAGCAGCAGCCGCGTGTCCGGGTCGTCGAGGTCGACGCCGACGGCCTGCGAGGCACGCCGCAGTCGGTTGCGCAACGTGTTGGGGTGGACGTGCAAGGAGGCAGCGGCGGCGCCGACGTCTCCGCCGTGGGCGAGGTATGCCCGAGCGGTGGGCAGCAGCTCGGCGTTCTGCTCCTCGTCGAACCGCACCAGCGCTGTCAGCGGGCTGAACTCCTCGTAGCCCGCCCACGCGTCCGCGCTGCGCAGCGCCACCACGTCGGCCAGCGCCCCCCGGACGGTCTCGACCACGCCCGTACGACCGCGCCGACGCAGCACCCGGACGACGGCGTCGGCGTCACGCGCCGACAGGTCGATCGCTGCGGCGGACTCGACCTGACGCCCGACGCCGATCACGAGCGGACCGCGGGAACGCGCAAGGAAGTCGCGGGCGACGCGGGCGGCGGCGGTCTCGGGGCCGGCGACGACGGCGTACACGACGTCGTCGACCTGGGCGGCCGCCGCGCTGGGCGCCACGGCAGCGAGGTGCAGGACGAACGCCCCCGCCCGCGAGGCCGGCACCGGCCGACGGGCACGGTCGGAGGCGAGGACGAGCGCCGTGCACGGGGTCCGGAGACCCTGGGCCTGGGCCACACGCACGGCCTCGTCGCCGCCGCTCAGCAGCGCCTCGACGACCTCCACGGTCTGCCTGCGGCTCGAGTCTGCGCGTTCGCGCAGCCGGATCAGCCGGTCGGCGACCACGGGGGCGAGGTCACGCATCGACTGACGCTGCTCCGCGGTGATGCCCTCCGGCACGGCCGCCCAGACCGAGCCCAGCAGGGCGCCCGCCTCGTCGCGGACGGCGACGATCGCCCGCTGCGTCATCCCCGAGCCCGGGAGGTCGACCGTGACGACGTCCCGGCTGCGGGCGACCTCCGTGAACACGCCGGCGTCGTCGAGCAGCGCGCGGTAGTGGGGCGGCACCTGCCGCCCCAGGATCGTCGTGATCCTCGCGTCGTCGACCGCCTGCGAGCGTTCGGCGCCCACACTCTGCGAGTACGCGAGGACGCTCGAGTCAGGATCCTCGATCGTGATCGGTGCGCCGACGAGCTCCGCGAGCGAGTTCGCCAACGACGTGAGGTCGTCGTCCCGGAGGTCCATGCGGGCAATGTACGCGGTGATCTCCGGCCCGTCCGGCCCGATCATCCCGGTTTCGGCGCAAAGGTCACGACTCGATGTCGAGCCTGTCGACGCGCACCGGGCGTCTGTCAGGATGGGTCACCTATGTCGTTTCCCCCGCGCCTCCGTGTCCGCACCTTCAGCCCGCTCCGCCGCCTCGTCGGAGCGGCGACCGCCTCGGCGCTGGCGCTCACGTGCGTGGTCGCGGCGCAGACCGCCGCTGCCCCTCCCGTGTCCGCTGCGGACGACGCCACCCTGGCTGCGTCGGGCTACGACGTCATCTGCGAGAACATGCACACGCTCGGGTCGCTGACCCGCGCCGACGTGGACCGGGCGCGCTCGATCATGGGCGGCAAGGTCGACATGGGCCAGTACGGCACCATGACGCTCGCCGCCAACCCGTCGTGGGCGCCGCAGTCCGGTCTCGACACCGCCGGCGACCGCTACATGCACTCGCTCCACTGGGCGCTGCCGCTGCTCAAGACGGGTCTCGCGCTCGGTGATGCCGAGGGCCAGGCGATGCAGCGCCGCTTCGTCGACATCGTGCTCGACTGGGTCCGCGACAACCCGGTCAAGAAGCGCACGTACTGGCAGAATCATCCCCAGTACCTCGGCTTCCGCATCGGCACGTTCGTCTGCATGAACCGCCTGGCCACCTCCTCGACCCACCGCGCCTGGGCCGCCACGCAGCTGCGCGTGGAGCTGAAGAAGGCGCTCGCCTACGGCACCTCGGGCAACAACACGACGATGAACCTCAAGCTCGCCGCGTTCGCGGGGGCGCGCCAGGCCGGCACCGAGGCGCAGCGCACCACGCTGCGCAACCAGACCGTGCTCGTCGCCCGCAGGCTCGCCCACGCCGACGGCTCGGACCTCGAGGGCGCGCCGGGATACGGGCTCTATCTGGGCACGATCATGCACCGCGCGTACAACGTGCTCTCCCGGTACGGCGCGACCGCGTCGGCCGCGAAGATCTCGTCGATGCTCAACGCGCGCGGGTCGTTCTACGCGCACGCCAGCCGCCCGGACCGCTACCTCGAGACCATCGGCGACACCCATCTCCAGCGCATCCCGTCCGGCGTCTTCAGCGCGACGTCGGAGGCCGAGTGGGTCCGCACCTCCGGAGCGTCGGGTCGCAAGCCCTCGGCCGTCTACAAGCGGTTCACCGGCGGCTACGCGTTCGGCCGGTCGGGCTGGGTCGCGGGCACCGACACCTCCTCGACGTTCTACTCCGTGCGGACGGCCGACCGCTACGCGTTGCCGTCCCACCGCCACGCCGACACGACCGCGATGACCTGGTACGCCGACGGGGTGGACTGGGTCGCCGATCCGGGCCCGTACGCGTACAACGGTTCCAGCCTCCGCTCGGCGGTCGTCCGCCGCAACGCCCACAGCGCCCTCGTCGCCCCGGGCACCCCCAACCGGGCCGTGTACGGAAGCGTGAAGGCGGCCTCCTCCGGCGGTGGGGTCGACCGTACGTGCGTCTACGACCCGGGCTACCTGGGTTCGAGCGGCTTCGAGCTCGCCCGCTGCGTGTACTACCTGCGCAGCATCGACGCGGTCGTCGTCGAGGACCTCGTCCGCTCGACCAAGCAGTCGGGCACCATCCAGCAGCAGTGGGTGCTGCCCAGCGGCGTGAGCGCCCGCACCAGCGGCCGTACGGTCGCGCTGACCAGCCCGGACATCGTCGGCGTCACCCGCGGGGCACGCCTGCTCACCAGCGGGGTGCCGCGTGTCTCGGGCGCCTCGACCGCGACCGGCACGCTCGGCCAGTCGTACGGCAAGTCGACGCGCGGCTCGGTCGTACGGGTCCCGGTCTCGGTGCGCACCGGCAAGACCGCGCGGGTCGTCACCGTCCTCACCAGCAGCGGCACACCCGGCGTGGCCCGGACGACCCTCAGCGGCCGCAAGGCGCTGCGAGTCACCGTGAACGGGCGCGCGCAGACGGTGTGGACGTCGGTCAACGAGTTCTCACGGCTCGCCGCGAAGGTCTCGTTCAGCCGCTCCAAGGCCAAGGTGCGGGTCGGCAAGAAGGTCAAGTTCTCCGCACGCGTCACCTCGCTCGGCCTGCCCGCCAAGCGCGCCAAGGTCGTGCTCCAGGAGCGCCGCAAGGGCAAGTGGCGCAAGGTGCGGACGCTCCGCACGAAGGCCAACGGTCGCGTCTCGACCAAGGTGAAGATGACCCGGAAGGGCAAGAAGCACTACCGCGTCGTCGTCCGCGCCAAGAGCGGCAGCAAGGGCTGGCGCTCTGTCGTCTCGCCCACGCGGACCGTGAAGGTCAAGCCCAAGGTCAAGAAGCGCTGACCCTGTTCGTCGGTGCGGTCGCGGCCAGGAGGCTGCGCCACACCCGGGTCCCGACGACGGCGTTGTTCGTCATCCTGCGGGCCCCCTTGTAGGCGCGCATCGCGGAGCGTGAGCGCGCGTCCCAGACCCCCGACGCGGGAATCCTGAGCGCCTGCTGCACCGCCCGGACGGCCGGGCCGCGCGTCCCCTTGGTGATCCGCAGACCGGAGTACGCGACGAGAGTGCGGTGCAGGCTCGACGACCCCGGTGCGGGTGTCACGCGCCGGTAGGACGGGCACGGCGTCGTGCGCTTCTTCGTGTAGCGGTACGCCCAGTTGAGGTCGGCCGGGCGGCACGGTCCGAAGTTCGGGCCGGCCACGGTCTTGTCCCAGTACGACGTGTAGCCACGGGCACCGGCCCACGACAACGACAGATGGACGTGGTTGCGGTGGCACGTCGTGTCGTACGCGGTGCCCGCGCGACTCTTGGCGGTGCAGCCGTTGTAGACGCGCCACCCGCTGCTCGCGCGGTAGCTGGACCAGATGCGGTTGTTCCAGATGATGTACATGACGCCCAGCCGTCGCGCGTTCGCGAAGGCGTTGCCCCGCTTGTCCGTGGCGAGCAGCCAACGGTTGAGGTCGTCGCCGCGCTTCTTGCCGTTCTTCTTGCGGGCGTTGGTCATCCAGTCGATCGCGCGCCCGTCGTGGTGCTCGCTGGTCGCCGTCGAGCAGTCGCGCTGTGCGGACCAGCTCGTCACCGGCCAGGTCGCGACCAGCAGCGCTCCCAGTCTCGCGGTGCCTTTGTGCGGCTTCGCGCAGCTGATCGGCCCGACGTAGGACGCCGGAGCCTCCAACGCGGACGGCAGTCCGGACGGTGTCGGTGGCGCTTTTGCCGTGGCCGGTGAGGCCAGGGCCAGTACGAGGACGGACGGCGCCACGAGCAGCGTCGCCGTACGCCCGAGGCGCGTACGTGACATGTTTTCTCCCCCAGGTCCCGTCCGGCGCATCGACTGTGCGTCGACTTCCCCACGCCGGGCGGACCGTCCCCACGCTACGTATCTCAACGCGGAGTGCATCTCGAACTCCGGAGGCTCAGCCGACGCCCGCCTCCACGTACCGCGGCGCCATCGCCTCCATCTGACGGCGTGCTTCCCAGGAGGCGCCTGATCGAGAGCCTCGGCATGAGCAGACGGATCTCCAGGGATCGGCTCGACAACCGAGAGCAACTCCGACCTTAGTATCACTTTGGCGACTATGTGATACTTATTGACATGGAGGTCTCAGATCGCGGGTGGCCGTCGGTTTCTCTCGAACGGCGACGGTGGCGGACGAATCCCGATCTTCGCAGCACCGACGGCCGCCGTCCCAGCCGAGCGGATCGCATGCTCGATCACATCGAGACCGAGATTCCAGCACGGATCGGTGCCCTGACCCCACCGCTCACGCCGGACACGGCCGCCCTGTGCGAGGCCGCTGGCCAAGGAATCGTGTCACTCGACGCTGGGCCGGGCCGATACCTCTCGTCCCTCGCGGAGTTCCTCACGCGGACGGAGTCAGTGGCCTCGTCGCGGATCGAGCGCGTGTACGCCGACCTCGACGATCTTGCGCGCGCCAGCCTCGGCGAGGAGTCGACGAGGAGCGCGACGAGTACGCTCGCCGCCACCCTGGCGCTGCGTGAGCTCACGGAGTCGTGCGATGACGGCACCCCGCTGTCGGAAGGTGCGATCCTCTCTGCGCATGCGGCGCTGCTTGCCGACGACCTCCTCGAACACCGCGCCGCCGGAAGCTATCGGACGCAGCAGAACTGGATCGGTGGCAGCGACTTCACCCCTCGCAACGCTGCGCACGTTCCGCCCCCTCCGGAGCTCGTCCAGGGCCTGATGGCCGACCTGGTCGAGTTCGCCAACCGCGACGACATCAGCCCCGTCGCCCAGGCCGCGGTCACGCATGGACAGTTCGAGGCGATCCATCCGTTCAACGACGGCAACGGCCGGATCGGCCGGGGTCTCATCAGCGCCGTCTTCCGGCGTCGCGGGACGACGCGTCGGACTGTCGTCCCGATCGCCGCGGTGATGCTCGCCGACGTGGACACCTACTTCGACAGGCTCGCGGACTATCGCGCCGGTGACGTCGAATCGCTCGTCCGGTACGTCGCCTCGGCTGCCATGGCGGCAACCGACGCCGCGGAAGCATCCGCAGAGCGCTTGGCGGCACTGCCCTCGCTCTGGGAGGAGCGCGTCAGGACGCGACGCGGTTCTGCCGCACAGGCACTCGTCGGGACCCTGCTCGAACACCCGATCGTCGACATCGCAGCCGTCGAGGCGATCACGGGCGCCTCGCGTGCGAGGGCGTACGACGCGATCAACGCCGTGGAGGACGCGGGCATCCTGCACGAGATCACCGGCCGGTCCCGCAACCGCATCTGGGTCGCCGCCGACGTGATGGACGAGATCGCCGCACTCGAGGAACGGATCGGGGCTCGTACACGGCCGTCGGCGCGGTGGCGTTGAACCCACCACGGTGGCCGGCTACGCCAGGTGGCGTGCCAGGAACTCCCGGGTCCGCGGCTCGGCGGGTTCGCTGAAGAGCTGCTCGGCGGTGCCGCGCTCGCACACGACGCCGTCGTCGAGGAACAGCACCTCGTCGGCGATCTCCCGTGCGAACTGCATCTCGTGCGTCGCCATCACGATGGTCATGCCGGTGGCCTTCAGCCCGCGGACCGACTCCAGCACCTCGCCGACGAGCATCGGGTCGAGCGCCGAGGTGATCTCGTCGAGGAGCAGGACCTTCGGCTCCATCGCGAGCGCGCGCACGAGCGCGACCCGCTGCTGCTGGCCGCCCGAGAGCGCGTCGGGGTGCTTGCGCGCCTGGTCGGCGAGACCGAACCGGGTCAGGAGGGCGATCGCCTGCTCCTCCGCCTGTCGGCGCCGGACTCCTCGGGCCTTGCGCGGCCCGAGCGTGACGTTGTCGAGCACCGACAGGTGCGGGAAGAGGTTGTACGCCTGGAAGACGATGCCGATCTCGCGGCGGACCTCATCGACGTCGGCGCGCGGGTCGCTGATCTCGCGACCGTCGAACCAGATGTCGCCGTCGTCGACGACCTCGAGCAGGTTGAGGCAGCGCAGCAGCGTCGACTTGCCCGAACCCGACGCCCCGATCAGGCAGACCACACGGTCGGACGCCACGCTCAGGTCGACGCCCTTGAGGACGTCGTGCGCTCCGTACGTCTTGCGGACGGCGCGCGCCTCCAGCAACCCGGTCATGCTGCTCCGTTCTGTCGTCGTGCCGCCCGCAGCGACAACCAGTCGGTGAACCGCGCGAGCGGGATCGTCGCCGCGATGAAGAACACGGCCGCCACGACCATCGGCGTGAAGACGAAGTCGCGGCTGGAGTAGATGTTCGCCGGCGCAGCGCCTCGAGAACCCCGATCGCCGACAGCAGCGCGGTGTCCTTCTGCAGCGAGACGAAGTCGTTGAGCAGCGGCGGCGTCACCCGCCTCAGCGCCTGCGGGAGGACGACGTACCGGAGGGTCTTGGCGTAGCGTCAGCCCGAGCGCGCGGCCGCTCGCCCACTGGCTCGGGTGCACCGACAGGATGCCGGCCCGGATGACCTCGGCGACGTACGCCCCGTAGCTCAGCGTCAGGGCGATGACCCCGAGCCAGAACGGGCTCGTCGGGGTGCCCTGGAGGCCGAGCGTCGGCACGCCGAAGCCGATGAGCAGCACGATGAGAAGCGTCGGCGTGCCGCGGAAGACGTCGGTGTAGACGGTCGCGACCACCTTCAGCGGCGCCATCCACGCCGACGGGACGACACGCACCACGGCGACGAGCATCGCGAGGGCCAGGATCAGCACCTCGGCGATGAGGAACGCCTGATGTTCGTGACGAACGCCTGCGCGATCGCCGGGAGGGACGCCACGGCGTCGTCCCAGTCGAAGTACGTCTCCTGGACGCGGTCCCACCCGGGCGACGACGTGACGAGGAGCCAGGCACCCGCCAGGACGACGACGGTCGACACGAGCGCGATCGACGTACGCCGCCGATCCTGGCGTCGCCGGTACGCCAGCCGCTCGAGCTGGCGGGCGCTCACCTCCCAGGAGGTGCTCACGACAGCTCGGGCACGCCCGTCGTCTGCGACAGCCACTCCTTCTCGAGGTCGGCGAGGGTGCCGTCTTCACGGAGCTCGCCGATCGCCTGGTCGAGGCAGGAGGCCAGCGCGCTGCCCTTCTGCATCAGCAGCCCGAACTCCTCGCTCTGACCGGTGTCGGGCTGGAACTGCCCGACGATCGTGCCGGGCTTGGAGAGCACGGCGGCCGTCGTGTAGAACGCCGAGGGCAGATCCATGACGAGGACGTCGATCTGTCCGACCTCGAGGGCCTTGGTGGCCTGGTTGGTGTCGTCGTAGACCCGGGCCTGCTTCGCGGGCGCGATCTGGTCGATCGCCGTCAGCGACGTCGTGCCGACCTGCGCGCCGAACTGGGCGTCCTTCAGCGCGTCGAAGCTCGTGGCCTTTGCGTACGGGCTCGACTCGAGCGTGACGATCGCCTGCGCCGCCTTGTAGTACGGCTCCGAGAACGTCACCGCCTTCGCGCGCTCCTCCGTGATCGAGACCTGGTTGATGTCGAAGTCGAACGACTTCTCACCCGGCTGGTAGCTCGCGTTGAACGGGACGGTCTCCCACGTCACCTCGTCCTTGGAGAACCCGAGCTGGTCGGCGATCGCGTACGCCACGGCGCTCTCGAAGCCCTTGCCGTTGGTCGGGTCGTCGTCGACGAACCACGGCTCGTACGCCGGGGAGTCGGTGGCGATCGTCAGGGTGCCCGCCTTCTTGAGGGGCAGGTCCGCCTTCTCGCAGGAGGTGTTCTTGTCGGAGCCGGCGGACTGGTCGTCGTTGTCGTCGGCAGGCGCACATCCCACGGCGAGGGTGAGGAGCGAGGCGGCTGCGAGCGCAGCAAGGCGGGCGGGACGGCGTACGGGGGTCATGCCAGGAATCGTAGGTCGTGGGGCTGGACGGCCGTCACACGTGGTGCGGAACGTTGCCAGGATCACAGCAGCCCACGCTGCCGGAGGATCGGCGCGACGCCCTCGGCGAACCAGTACGCCTCCTCGACGTGCGGGTAGCCCGACAGCACGAACTCCTCGATCCCGACGGCGGCGTACTCGCCGATCAGGTCCGCGACCTCGACGTGGCTGCCGACGAGCGCGGTGCCCGCCCCGCAGCGGATCGAGCCCGATGCCCGACCACAGACCGGGGTGCACCTCGAGCGCACGCGCGTCGGTCGGCGCCGCGCCGCCGTGCAGCGCGCGCATCCGCTTCTGGCCCTCGGACTCGCTCGAGGCCAGCGCCGCCTGGGCCGTGGCCACGTCGGCGGGGTCGAGGTCGGCCAGCAGCCGCTCGGCGACCGCCCACGCCTCCTCGCTGCGGTCTCGGCTCAGCGTGTGGAGCCGGATGCCGAAGCGGACCTCGCGACCCTCCTCCTCGGCGAGCTTGCGGATCCAGGCGATCTTCTCGGCCACCTGAGCGGGCGGTTCACCCCAGGTCAGGTAGACGTCGATCTGACGCGCCGTGACCGGGCCGGCGGCGGCCGAGGAGCCTCCGAGATAGATCGGAGGAACGGTCGCCGGCTTCCGGGTGCTCGCGTCCTCGACGTCGTAGTAGTCGCCCGCGAAGTCGTACCCCGACTCGGTGAACGCGCCACGGAAGACCGCGAGGAACTCCTCGGCCCGGGCGTACCGGTCGTCCTTCGCCACCCGGTCACCGAAGCGGAGCTGCTCGGACGGGTCGCCACCGACGACGACGTTGAGCGCGAGCCGGTCGCCCGAGACACGCTGGAACGTCGAGGACATCTGCGCGAGCAGCGTCGGGGCCATGAGGCCGGGGCGAGCGGCGACGAGGAACTTGAGGCGCGTCGTGTGCGCGATCAGCGCCGACGCGACGACCCACGCGTCCTCGCACGGCGTGCCGGTCGGCGTCAGCACCGACTCGAAGCCGAGGTCGCTCTGCCGTGCGGGCGACGTGCGACGAGGTAGTCGAGGTCCGGCTCGCGGTAAGCGCCCCGCGGTGTCGCAGCGCCGCCCGCCGCGCGCCACCAGGTCGGTCGGCACGCTGTGTCCTCCGCCGACGAGGGTCCGGCTGTCTCCGGTGGTGGGGAGGAACCAGTGCAGCTTCATGGAGGACCCTTCTGGACGGCGGGACAGACGCACGCCACCCTCTCCCGCGGTCCGCTGCGGGGCACGGGTATCGCTCAGCGTGGGTGAAAGACGACGACTTCTGCTGCCCCGGCGAGACAGGGGCCGTGCGCGGCCGGCGGGCCGTACGTTCCGGTCCATGGAGGATCGCCGGCATACCGTCACCTGGCTCCCGGCCGCGGTGACCGCGGTCGGGGTGCTCGTGCTGTGGACGGTGATCGCCGCCTCCGACGTCGTCCAGCCGGCGTACCTCGCTCCCAGCCCGCGCGAGGTGTGGGACGCCTTCGTCCGGGCGAACACCCACCACGAGATCGGCGGCGGGGTCGATCGCGTCGTCCGTGGGGAGGAGAACTACTTCCTCTGGGAGCACCTCCTCGTCAGCCTGCGCCGGATCGGCATCGGTCTCGCGCTGGCCATCGCCGTCGGCGTCCCGCTCGGCCTGCTCATGGGGACGGTCACGTCCGTACGCCGGGTGGCCGGGCCGTACCTCGACTTCCTGCGGTCCATCCCGCCGCTGGCCTACATCGGCTTCCTGGTCGCGTGGTTCGGCATCTACGACACCTCGAAGATCTGGCTCCTGTTCCTCGCGGCGTTCCCCCCGATCGCACTCGCCACCATCAACGGCGTACGGGGCGTCCGTGAGGACCAGGTCAACGCGGTGCTGTCGCTCGGGGCGTCGCGGCGCCAGACCGTCACCTCGGTCGTCCTTCCCGCGACGTTGCCCGACATCCTCAGCGGCGTCCGGGTCGCCGTCGGGTTCGCGTGGACCACCGTCGTCGCCGCCGAGCTCGTCAACGGGCTCCCCGGCATCGGCGGTCTGGCCTATCTCTCGGGGACGCAGAACAAGATCGCGCTCTCGGTCGCCTGCATCCTCGTCATCGGCCTCACCGCGATCGCCCTCGACGCCGTCATCCGTCTCATCGAACACTCGCTCGTCCCGTGGCGAGGAAAGGCCTGACCCCATGAAGCCTCATTCCCGCACGTCCGCCCGCTCGAAGGTTGCCGCGGCCGCGACGCTCAGCGCGCTCGCCCTCCTCACCTCCGGCTGCGTCGGAGGTGGCGAGGAAGCCGCTGCCGGTGGCGCGGACTGCCCGTGGGAGCCGGACGAGTCGCTCACGTCGACGGTCCGCATCGGCTACCAGAAGATCCCGAACGGCGACGTCGTCGTCAAGGACCAGAAGATCCTCGAGAGCTGCGTACCGAACGCCACGATCACCTGGAGCAACTTCGCCTCCGGCGGCGACGTCGTGCAGGCGTTCGGCGGCAAGAGCCTCGACCTCGGCCTCGTCGGATCGTCACCGGCGACCAAGGCGCTGTCGGCCCCGCTCGAGCTGCCGGTGTCGGTCGTGTGGATCCACGACGTGATCGGCTCCGCCGAGTCGCTCGTCGTCCGCGACGGTGCGGCCACCGACGTCGCCGGGCTCAAGGGCAAGACGATCGCCACGCCGTTCGGGTCGACCGCGCACTTCTCGCTGCTGCAGGCGATCGCCGACGCCGGGCAGGACGCGGCGGACTACACGCTCGTCAACGCCGACCCCGAGCAGATCGCCTCGGCGTGGGGGCGCGGCGACGTCGACGCGGCGTGGGTCTGGGACCCGACGCTGAGCGAGCTGAAGAAGGACAAGGGCTCCGTGATCCTCACGAGCGAGGACACCGCGAAGGCCGGGAAGCCGACCTTCGACGTGGCCATCGCGGACAACGCCTTCATCGAGAAGGAGGCCGACTTCCTCGCGCTGTGGGCGAAGGCGCAGGACTACGCGGTCGCGCAGATCGCCGACGACCCGAACAAGGCCGCCGAGAGCGTGGCGGTCGAGGTGGGCGTGACCACCGACGAGGCCAAGGCACAGTTCGCCGGGTTCGTGTACGTCCCGGCGGCCGAGCAGGCGGGGCCGGACTACCTCGGCGGCAAGCTCGGCAAGGACCTCTTCGCCACCGCGCAGTTCCTGCTCTCGCAGGACGGCATCGCGGCCGTCGGCCCCGAGGCGGCGTACGCCGAGGGCGTCGACGCGAGCGCGGCCGAGGCGGCGGCGAAGGCGAGCGCGGGCAAGTGACCGTCGCGTCGGTCCGTACGCACGCCGGCGCCGTGCGCATCGCGGGGGTCGAGCACGTCTTCGGCTCCCGCGACGCCGAGGTGCCGACGCTCGACCGGATCGACCTCACGATCGAGCCCGGCGAGCTGGTCACGCTCGCGGGGCCGTCGGGGTGCGGCAAGACCACGCTGCTGCGGCTCGTCGCCGGGTTCATGCGGCCGTCGTCGGGGACGATCACCGTCGGTGACCGCGCCGTACGGGGACCGGGTGCCGAGCGCGGGGTGGTGTTCCAGCAGCCGACGCTCTATCCGTGGCTCGACGTGCGCGGCAACGTCGCGCTCGGCCCGAGGCTGCGCGGCGTCGCCAAGGCCGAGCGGGCCGCGAGCGCCGAGGAGCTCCTGGCGATGGTGGGCCTCACCGACTTCGCCGACCGGCGGCCGTACGAGCTGTCGGGTGGCATGCAGCAACGGGCGCAGATCGCTCGCGTCCTCGCGAACGATCCGGACATCGTGCTCATGGACGAGCCGTTCGGCGCCCTCGACGCGCTCACCCGCGAGCGGCTGCAGACCGAGCTGCTCACGCTGTGGCGCACGACGGGCAAGACCATCCTCTTCATCACCCACGGCGTCGACGAGGCGGTCTTGCTCGGCTCGCGGGTCCTCGTGATGAGTCCGCGGCCGGGGCGGATCGTCCTGGACGAACAGGCGCCGTTCGCCGCGGCGTCCGCCGACGTCGATCCTGTGGAGCTGCGGGCGTCGCCTGAGTTCGCCGCGATGACACGAAGGGTGCGCGAGGCGATCGTGTGACCGGCGATGAGTTCTCGCGGGACGACCGGTCTGCCCGGTGAGTACACACCGAGCCGTCCCCCGACGAGGAGAACGACATGTCCTTCCAGGCCTACCTCGACACGATCGAGAAGAAGACCGGCAAGACGCCGCGAGAGCTCGTCGAGGAGGCTCGCGAGCGAGGGTTCGCCGAGCCGAGCGCCAAGGCAGGGCAGGTCGTCTCCTGGCTCAGCGAGGAGTACGGGGTCGGCCGCGGGCACGCGATGGCCCTGTGGCACGTCATCCGCAACGGCCCGCAGATCAGCACCAAGCACGTCGGGACCGACGGGTCGCACAGCGACCCCTCCGACACGCTGTGGCTGGACGGCGCAGCGACGAATCCCGCCGGGTGAGGTAGCCCGCGGACGCCGGGCGCGCGACGATCGGGGCATGCGAAGCGAGACGATCGAGATCCGCACCGGCACCAGCGCCGTCGTCCACGACCTGACTCGCGACTGCGAGAGGTTCGTCGGCGAGGAAGGCGACGGGCTCCTCAACGTGTACGTCCCTCACGCCACGGCGGGCGTGACGGTCATCGAGACGGGAGCAGGCTCCGATGACGACCTGCTCACCGCGCTCGACGACCTCTTGCCCCGCGACGACCGCTGGCGCCACCGGCACGGCGCACCGGGGCACGGCCGCGACCATGTGATGCCGGCTTTCATCGGGCCCTCGGTCACCGTGCCGGTGCTCGGCGGGTCGCCGGCGCTGGGGACCTGGCAGAGCATCGTGCTCGTGGACACCAACGTCGACAACCCGGTCCGCGAGGTGCGGCTCAGCTTTCTCGCGGGGTGAGCGGCCCCCGATCGTGCCGTGTCAGCACCGGCGTCGACCCGCACGACCGTCGGCGCACCCTCGTCACCTCACGCCGCGAGGCGTCTCCGCTCTCGGCAAGCTCGCCTGACTAACGGAGCCCGTGCGCCGCGAGCCAGTCGTCGATCGCGACGCCGATCTCCTTGGGGCGGTCCTCGGCCGCGTGATGACCCGCGCTCCCCAGGTGGACGGTCTCGAGCCCTGCGATGTTCTCGCGGCACCACTGCGCGTTCCGCGCGTCGATCATCAAGGTCGGTGAGCCCTCGAACGTCAGCAGGAGCTTGGGGACGTCGGGGCTGGACGCGAGCCAGGCGTCGTACGCCTCGATGCGCTCCCCCACGGCGGCCGGGTCACCATCGACGGGGATCTGGCGCGCCCAGGCGAGCACGGGGCGTCGGCTCTCGGGGGTGGGGAACGGCGCAAGGTACGCGGCGAGCTCGTCCTCGCTGAGCGGTGAGAGCACGCCACCGGTGTAGGCCGTCCGCACGAAGAAGTCGGTTCCCAGCACGAGTGCCTCTCCCTCTGCTGACCGGATCGTGCGCGTGCGCTCGAGCGCCTGCGGTGAGAGGTCCGCCGCGGAGAGGGGCTTGACGATGCTCTCAAAGAACGCGATGCCGCGTACGCGCTCGGGATGCCGGCTCGCCCAGTCGAACGCCAGCGCCCCGCCCCAGTCGTGGCCGACCAGGGTCACCTCGTCGAGCCCGAGGACGTCGAACCACGCGTCGAGGTACGCCGCGTGGTCGGCGAGCTGGTAAGCGATGTCGGGCTTGCCCGAGGAACCCATGCCGATGAGGTCAGGGGCGAGGAGGCGCCCTGATCCGATCGCGGGAAGGACGTGCCGCCACATGTGCGACGACGCAGGGTTCCCGTGCAGGAAGACGACGGGCGGGCCGTCACCGGAGTCGGAGTAGGAGAGGTGGGAGTCAAGAACCTTGATGGTCGGCACGGGAGACCTCGTCTCGTCGGAATTCGTTGGTCACACCAATGTTGGTGTCACCAACGATCAGCCCGCCACCTCTTAATCTGGCGCACACTTCCCTTCGTGATCACGTAGACTTGTGTCATGGCCCTCATCGGCGTGCGCGAGGCGGCGGACCGTCTCGCCATCACCCCTCGTCGCGTGCACCAGCGCATCGCGGACGGCACGCTGCCCGCCGTACGGATAGGGAGCCAGTGGGCGATCGACCCGGCACGGCTGCCGCTCGCCGTCGCACGACCCTCCCGACCGCTGTCGCCGCGGATGGCCTGGGCGCTGCTCGACCTGCTGGCCGGGGGTTCACCGGCCGTCGCGTCGACCGAGCGCGCGCGCCTCCACGCGTACGCGGAGCGCCTGCGCGCCTCGGACGACCCGGCCGCCCTGCTGCGGGCCTGGATGGCCCGGCGTGCGGACCGGCAGGAGTTCCGGGTCGCGGCCGCGGACCTCGCCGACCTGCGCGACGACGAGCGCGTGCACCTCTCCGGAGTCAGTGCCGAGGGGAGCTTCATCGTGAGCGCCACGCTCGAGGCGTACGTCGCGACGTCAGCGCTCGCCGACCTCGTCGACGACTACTTCCTCGTGCCCGCGGAGCGCCAGGAGGGCAACGTCGTCCTCCACGTCGTCGACGTGGTTCCCGACACCACCGCGTGGCCGGTCCTCGCCGCCGACCTCGCCGAGCACCTCGGGTCCCGCGAGAGTGCCCGTGCGGCCGAGCTGGTCGGGCGGGCGTCCTGAGCTCAGGACCGGCGCTCCCGTACGGCATAGGTCAGGTGCGTCACCCTCGGCGAGGACTCCGAGCGGACCGGCTCAAGGGCCACGCGTGCCGCGTCCACGCCCTCGAACAGGCGGACTCCAGAGCCGAACAGCACGGGCGAGAGCGCGATCGAGAACTCGTCGATCAGGCCGGCGTTCAGGTACTCGAGGATCGTCGCGCCACCGCCCGCGATGCGGATGTCGCGGTCGCCGGCTGCCTGGCGGGCCTGGTCGAGCGCGGCCTCGATGCCGTCGTTGACGAAGTGGAAGGTCGTGCCTCCCGGCCGCTCCCACGGATCACGCTTCTCGTGCGTCACCACGAACACCGGGGTGTGGAAGGGCGCTTCCTCCGGCCACGCCTCTTCGCCGGCGTCGAACATGCGCTTGCCCATGACGCTCGCACCGGTCCGTTCGAAGGTCTCTCGAAGGATGTCGTTGTCGCGGCCCTCCTCGCCCCCGCCGCCCAGCTTGAGGTTCTCCCGGAAGAACCGCTGAGGGAAGACCCACCGCTGCAGCTCCATCCACTGCCGGCCCATCAGCTCGTCGGCGGACTCGGGCGCGATGAACCCGTCCAGCGACATCGACACGCTGAAGAACACCGTGCCGGCCATCAGCCCTCCCCTCCCTGCTCAGCGAGCTCGGCGACGTACGCGGCAAGGTTGCCCAGCGTCTGCTGACCGCCCTCGATCGCGTGGTACTTCTCGACCGCCTCCTGACGCAGCTCCTGCGTCGGGAACACGGTGCGCATCTCGATCCGGGTCGCCTCCCCGTCGGGCTGGAACGTGAGGACCGACTCGAAGGCGTTCGGGTCCTCGCGGGACTCGCCGTGGAGCATCGCGATCCGCTCCGGCGCGATGATCTCGGTCCAGGTGATCCATTCGGGGTAGTCGGTCCCGTCCGGCCCGTGCATCACGAAGTCCCACTCTCCGCCGACGCGGAAGTCGAGCGACCGCGTGGTGGTGGAGAACCCCTCCGGCCCCCACCACCGCGACAGGTGCCGAACCTCGGTGAACGCCTCGAAGACCAGCTCCCGCGGGGCGTCGATGACGCGGGAGAGCACGATCTCCCGGTCCACCACCCCCGGCTGCGCCATCGCGTCCCGTCCTGTGGATGCCATCAGCTACTCCTCTTCCTGTCGTGCCTGCTTGAGGTCCTGCACGTACGCGTCCAGCCGGTCGAAGCTCTCGTTCCAGAACTCCGCGAACCCGCCGGTCCACTCGTGGACCGGCCGCAGCCCGCGGGCGTCCAGGCCGTACAGGCGCTGCTTGCCCGCCCGGCGGTCCTGGACGAGCCCGACTTCGCGCAGCACCCGCAGGTGCTTGGAGGCCCCGGGCTGGGTCATCCCCAGCTCCTCGGCCAGCTCGGTCACGGGCCGCTCACCCGCGCGCAGCAGCAGGAGGATCTCCCGGCGCTGCGGCTCGGCGATCGCGTTGAAGACGTCCGAGGTCGTCGCTGCTCGTGCCATGGGTCGATCATATGCCTATATCGGCATACGTCAAGAGCTCAGGCGGGTGCGCGGAGCAGAGTGAAGGGCGGCGATGTGGCCGTTGCTCCACATCGCCGCCCCGGATCACCCTGGGTTCGAGGACGAGGAGCCGCAAGGGATTTCGATCCTGATCGAACAGCTCCGACACGACGTGCGACCGGTGCTGGCAACCGACGTGGACGAGGACCTAGGATCCCGCGAGAGCGCCCGCGCGACCGGACTGGTCCCGCCCGGTCGTCAGAAGGTCAGGAGGTACGGCGTGAGCATCGCGCTCCCCGTCATGAGCGCCGAGCAGGAGGCCTCCTGGTTCGGCCTGTTCCACCTGGCCAAGAACGTTCCCGAGGGATGGACCCTGGTGGGTGGCCAGATGGTCCACCTCCACTGCGCCGAGCGTGGCGTCGAGCCGTACCGGTCGACCCCCGACGTCGACGCCGTGCTGGACGTCCGCGGCCACCCGCAGATCCTCATGACGGTCACGTCGGCGCTGGCCGACGCCGAGTTCGAGCCGCGCGGCCTGACCGCGAGCGGCAAGCAGCACCGCTGGGTCCGCGGGCACGCGACGATCGACGTGCTGATCCCTGCCTTCACGGGACAGCCCGGGCGGGGCGTCGGCGCCAGCGGCTACCCGGGCCTTGCCACCCCCGGGGCGATCTACGCGCTCCGACGCTCCGAGCCGGTCGAGGTCACGGTCGGCGACACGACCGGCACCGTACGACGGCCGACGCTGCTCGGCGCCCTCGTCATCAAGTCGGCCGCGTACTCGATCACCGTCGACCCGCACCGCAACCGTCACCTCGACGACCTGGCGCTCCTCGCCTCGATGCTCACCGCCCGCGACCTGCGGGGAGCAGAGCTGTCCAAGGGTGAGGCGAAGTACGTGCGCGAAGCCGTCCCAGTCGCGCAGGGCCACCTCGCGGCGACGGTGATCGATGGCGCGCCCGACGGCCTCAGCCGGCTCGCGCGGCTCGTGGAGCGCTCACCGGCCTGAGCCGTGCCGCCTCGCGATCAGCCGGCGTTCCACTCCTCCGCGAGGATCCCGTACTGGCAGCCGTCGATCCAGCCGAGCTCGGCGTGCCACGAGTCACGGACGCCGTACTGCTCGCGCCGCATGCCCAGCTTCTCCATCACCCGCGCGGACGCGGTGTTGGCGGCGAAGCAGCCGGCCGTGATCCGGTGCAGCCCGAGCTCGGTGAAGCCCAGGTCCAGCAGAGCTCCGGCGACCTCGGTCGCGAACCCGCGCCCTGCGTACGCAGGGTCGAACGTGTAGCCGAGCGTTCCCTCTGCCGCACGCCACGGCTCCTCGTCCTCGCGTTGCCCGAGGCCGTCCTGCACCCCCAACGACGCGATCCCGACCACCACGCTGTCGAGGTGGACGAACACCGCGTGGTCGAGCGGGTCGTCGGCGCTGGCCATCCACGCCTTGCGGAACGAGTCCGGGTCGACGGTCGTCCGCAGCAGCCAGCGGGTCACCTCCGGGTCGTTGCGCCACCGGAGCACCTCGTCGATGGCCTCGTCGGTGGGCAGCCGCAGCTCGAGCCGCTCGGTTCGGCGCGGCCAGCTGAGCTCAGGAATCGTCACGCGGTGAGACAACCAGACGACCCACGGATGTTCAACGCAGTTTCGTCCGGCGTGCCGGCCTGTCAGACTCCGTCGATGACCTCGACGATCACTGCCGACGGCGCCGGGACGTGGCAGCTGGGCGACCTCACCGTCAACCGGCTCGGTCTCGGCGCGATGCGGCTGACCGGAAGCGCGGCGTTCGACCTCGGCGAACCGAGCGACCGCGAGCGGTCTCTCCAGGTGCTGCGACGCGCGGTCGAGCTCGGCGTCGACCACCTCGACACGGCGGCGTTCTACTTCTCGTCGCTCCGCTCGGCCAACGAGCTGATCTGCTCCGCCCTCGCGCCGTACCCGGACGACCTCGTCATCGCCACGAAGGTGGGGCCCGGCAGGGACGCCTCGGGAGCGTGGCTGCCGCCAGCCCGCCCCGACCAGCTCCGCGGCCAGGTCGAGGAGAACCTCCGCCAGCTCGGACGCGACCATCTCGATCTCGTGTACTTCCGGAGGATGCCCGCGGTGACGTCGATCAGCGAGCACGTGGGGGCGCTCGCGGAGCTGCGCGACGCCGGCCTGATCCGCCACATCGGCATCTCCGGCGTCGACCTCGGGCACCTCGACGAGGCGCTCTCGGTCGCGCCGGTCGTCAGTGTGCAGAACCGGTACGGGATCGGATCCGGCAGCGACGCCAGGGAGGTCCTCGACACCTGCCGCGCTCGTGGCATCGCCTTCGTCCCGTTCTTCGCCGTCGCCGGCCAGGGCGCCGAGCGGGGTCGGTCCGCAGACCGAGAGGATGCCGAGGTCCTCGACATCGCAGCAGCGCACGGCGCGTCTCCAGCACAGGTCCGGATCGCGTGGACCCTCCAGCAGGGCCCGCACGTCCTGGCCATCCCGGGAACCGGCGATCCCACCCACGTCGACGAGAACGTCGCAGCCAGCGCTCTCCGCCTCACCGCCGAGGAGATGGACCGCCTGTCGGCTGGATGACGCGTCGCGCATCATCGTCGGTCGATCAGCAGGCACATAGGTGAGATCCGCGTCAGTCGTGGTTTACGTAACAAATATTCATCCCAGGTGATGGGACGTCGCATGGTGTGACGACGTGAGGTGCGCTTGCATGCAGAGATCACCTGAACCGATCAGGCGACGGAAGGAGCCACTCGCGTGCGATCCACACTCGTCCGGGTCGGCGTCGTCGGGGGAGCGTCGGCCCTGCTGCTGACCGCCCTTCCCGCCTCGCTCGTCTCGGCATCACCCTCGACCGAACGACCTCCCACCGACCGATCTGCCGTCGACTGCACCCCGGTCCTCGCGGCACCCACCCTCGAGTCCGCGTTCACCGCCGCCGCCGAGGCGGCCGACGTTCCCGAGGACCTTCTCAAGTCCGTCTCGTACCTGCAGTCTCGTTGGGAGGGCCACGACGGTGAGGCCAGCAACGACGGCGGGTACGGCATGTTCAACCTCAAGGCCACGACGCAGGCGGTGCCGGACGGCGCAGGCAAGGAGGACGGAGGCGGCTCCGGGCGTACGGCCAGCCCGCTGGAGCGTGGCGCCCACCTCACCGGCCTGACCGTCGCTGCCGTGAAGAACGACGACAGGGCGAACCTCTGCGCGGCCGCAGCACTCACGGCCTCGTACGCACCCGGCCTCGACCGCACCAGCCCCGCCGACACGTGGACGGCAGCGATCCGGCGCTTCGGCGCCGCGGACACCTTCGTCCGCCAGGTGCTGACGGCCGCGCGCAAGGGCCAGGAGCGGGTCACCTCGAGCGGCGATCGGGTCACCCTTCGGAGCGACCCCTCCATCGAGGTGCCCGCACCAGGTCCGAGCGACCCCGAGACGGACTGCCCCACCAACCTCGGCTGCGAGTGGATCCCCGCGGGTTACGAGAAGCTCGTGCCGACCGACCCGGACAGCACCGGCAACTACGGGAACCACGACAAGGCGGACCGGACGGGTCCTGACGGGCCGAAGCTCAAGTACATCGTCATCCACGACACGGAGACCGCCTACGACCCGACGATCGGACTCGTCACGGATCCCTCGTACCTCGCCTGGAACTACACGATCCGCTCGTCCGACGGGCACATCGCGAACCACCTCGACCCCAAGGACGTCGGGTGGCACGCGGGCAACTGGTACGTGAACGCGCACTCGATCGGCATCGAGCACGAGGGGTGGGCAGGCTCGGCCGGATGGTTCACCGAGGCGATGTACCAGCAGTCGGCAGCCCTGGTCCGTCACCTCGCCGACAAGCACGACATCCCGCTCGACCGGGCGCACATCATCGGGCACGACCAGGTCCCCGGCGTCCTCGCCGGCTCGACGAAGAGCGTCCACTGGGACCCCGGCCCGTACTGGGACTGGGAGCACTACTTCGACCTCATCGGTGCGCCGATCGGGCAGTCGGCGAAGAACACGACCGACGTGTTGGCAGGTGACGTCGTCGAGGTCCGCGCGGGCTACGCCGACAACGTCAACCCGATCACCGGCTGCCAGCAGGCGTCGCCGGGCTCGGGTGACTGCGTCGAGGGACAGGGCACCAACTTCGTGCTCGCGCGGCAGGCGCCGGCGCCCGACGCGCCGCTCGCGAAGGACCCGGGCTGGAAGCCCGGCGGTGCCGCCGGCACCTCGTACGCCAGCGACATCAGCGCGCGCGTCCAGTCGGGCCACAAGCTCGTCGTGGCGGAGGTACGCGACGGGTGGCTCGGGGTCTGGTGGGCGGGATCGCTCGTGTGGATCGCCAACCCCGCGGACGACCCGGTGGTGTTCCGTACGACGGCGAAGACCGTGACGGTCGCGTCTGCGACCACAGCGGCCCCGACGTACGGGCGGGCGTACCCGGAGCCCGAGGCGTACGCCCCGTACGAGATCCCGGTGCAGGCGATCGGCGCGCTCGAGTACACCCTCGGGGTCGGCCAGCGCTACGCCGTCAGCGACGACGACGTGGAGACGGACTACTACTACGCGAAGTCCTTCGACGGATCGATCCCCGACGACCGTACGGACGTCAAGGGCGCATTGCGCTACTACCAGCTCTGGTACGCGCACAAGCAGCTGTTCGTGCAGGCCGACGACGTCGTGCTCGACGACCCGGGCAAGCGTGTCGTCGTCCCGACCGCGCTGCCCAGGATCAGCGGGGAGGCGAAGGTCGGGTCCACCCTGACGGTGAGCAACGGGCGGTGGTCGCGGGAGGTCCACGGGTTCGGCTACCGCTGGCTCGTCGGCGGGCACGTCGTGAAGGGCGCCACCTCGTACACCTACACGCCGCGCGCGGCCGACGTCGGGAAGCGGATCATCGCCGTGGTCTCGGTGGACGACCCCGCGCTGCACCCGATGGTGGCGCCGTCCCTGCCGACCGCGAAGGTGCGACCGTGAGCGTCGACGTACGACGGGGCGCCTCACCCTGAGCGCGCGCGGCCCCCTTCACTTTCCGTGGGGCCCCACGCGAAAGGGCTGCCCCACCGGTTGTTTCCGGTGGGGCAGCCCTTTTCCGTTGGTCCCCACGGAGAGTGCGGCACGACGGAGAGTGCGGTGTGACGGATGCGGCGGGTGCTACTCGGCGGGCACCTGAGCCTCGGCCTCGAGCGCGGCGGCGACCCGGCGGTGCGCCTCCCAGATCTCCTCCGGCAGCCGCTCGAACTGCGCGAGGTGCTCCTCGCGGAAGCCGATCTCCTGACGCCAGCGGTCGACGTCGATCGACAGGATCGTGTCGAGGTCCTCCGGCGTGATCTCGACCCCGTCGAGCAGCAGCTCCTCCTTCGTCGGGATGATGCCGACCGGCGTCTTGCGACCGGTGACCTCACCCTTCTTGAGCTGGATCAGCCACAGGAGCGGGCGCAGGTTCTCGCGGTACCCGGGCCACAGGAAGTGACCGTCCTCCGGGTCGCGCTGGAACCAGTTGACGTGCGCGAAGATCGGCTGCTCCTTCGCGGCGCCGACCACGTCGAGGTAGTGCCGTGCGTAGTCACCCTCGCCGTACGCCATGAACGGACGGTTCGACATCGGGTCGTAGCGCAGCTGCCCGTCGACGCCCTCCGCCGCGAACGTCGCCTCGGCGCCCAGCGTCAGGCCGTCGTACACGCCCTCCGCGAGGTCGTCGATCGCCCGGATCAGCGGCTCGCGGTCACGCGTTCGGCCGCCGAAGATGATCGCGTCGATCGGCACGCCCGAAGCGGCGTTGTAGTCCGGCGCGATGTTCGGGACGTTGTCGAGCGTCGTCGTGAAACGGCTGTTGGGGTGCGCCCACGGCGAGTCGTCGCCCGGCTCGCGGTCAGCGATCGGGCTGCCCATCCAGTCGAGCCACCCGGTGACGTCGGCCGGCGGCTGAGGCGTGCGCCCCTCCCACCAGACCTCCTGCGTCTGCGGGTTGTACGCGACGTTGGTGAAGATGGTGCCGGTGCCCTCGTCGATCGACTTCAGCGCCGTCGGGTTGGTGATCTCGTTGGTGTCCTTGGCGACACCGAAGACGCCGTACTCGGGGTTCATGCCGTACAGGCGGCCGCTCTCCTCGTCGACCCACAGCCACGCGATGTCGTCGCCGTAGAACGACACGTGGTAGCGGTCGCCGAGCGCGTCCGGCGGCAGCATCATCGCGAGGTTGGTCTTGCCCGAGGCGCTCGGGAACCCGCCGCAGATGTGGTACGTCTCGCCGGTCTCCTTGTCGTGGATGCCGATGAGCATGTACTGCTCGGCGAGGTACTTGCGCGAGTCCCACCCGTCGTACGCGCCCTGGCGCAGACCGTGAGCGATCTTGCCGAGGAGCGCGTTGCCGCCGTACGAGGAGCCGAAGTGGAGGATGGTCCGCTCGTCCGCGACGGTGACGAAGTAGCGCTGGTCGTCCGGCGTGCCGTGCCCGAGGGACTCCAGCTCGCCGGTGACGTGGACGGCGCGGACGAAGCTGTCGGGGTCCTCGAGGTCGTTGACGAACTCCGACCCGACGCGCGCCATGCGGATCATGTGGAGCACGACGGTCCGGGTGTCGGTGAGCTCGACACCCGCGGCCCAGGGTGCGAGCACATTGCCCGGAGGTGCCATCAGGTAGGGGACGACGTACATCGTCTTGCCCACCAGCGCACCGCGCATCTTGCTCTCGAGCAGCGGCCGCATCTCGGCGGCCGGCCGCCAGTTGTTGTAGACGCCCTTGTCCTTGGGGTCGTTGGTCGCGACGATCGTGCGCTCCTCCGAGCGCGCGGTGTCCTTGTGGTAGCTGCGGGAGTAGTAGCGGCCTTCACCTGCGGGCTCCAGCTCACCGGCCGCCAGGGCCTCGTCGATCAGTCGCGCATCGTCTGCGGCGCTGACGACCTCGACACGGTCGGCGCCGGTGAGCTCAGCCCAGTAGCGCACGTACTCGCGCACACTCGGGTTGGCGAGGCCGGCCTCGTCCATGGCCTTGTCGGGATCTGCCATCGTCTGGGGTCCTTTCGGATCGGCAAGGTGCGATGAAGGGTACATGAGTTGAAGAACTCTGCAATAACCCCTACCTTTGTTGCCCCGGGCACCATTCGACGTGTAAGCGGACGAGGGGCGATGACGAGCAACGTACCGCTTTACCAGGCAAAGGCCGAGCTGTTCCGGACCCTCGGACACCCCGTCCGGATCCGCGTGCTCGAGATCCTCCAGTCCGGCCCCACCCCCGTCCGCGACCTCCTCAACGAGCTCGAGGTCGAGGCGTCGAACCTCTCCCAGCAGCTCGCCGTGCTGCGCCGCGCCGGCCTCGTGACGTCGACACGTCAGGGGTCGACCGTGCTGTACGAGCTGAGCACGTCCGACGTCGAGGACCTGCTCTCAGCCGGTCGCCGCATCCTCGCCGACATCTGGCAGGACACCGAGGGGATGCTCGCCGCCCTGCGCCGCGACGGCATGTGAGCCTGGGGACAACTGTCGAGCAGACCCCCTGAGGCTGTGCCCATACTGACGCCACGATGAACCTCCAGATCCAAGGAGGGACGCTGCCCGTCCACGTCGCGTTCGTGACGCCGTGGGAGAAGGCACCCACACCGACCTACGTCGCCGGGTTCCAGCTCAACAACGTGAAGGACCTCAGGATCGACTACGACCCGAGCGTCGACCCGTACGTGCTGAAGTCCGGGCAGACCGTGTGGCAGACGATCGCGCCGGGCTCCTGGATCGTCGTCAGCTCCGCCACCACCGGCGGCATCGTCGGTGTGTATCGGATCCCGACCGCCAACATCCCCGACCCGATGGTCATCCCGATCGGCGCGACCGGTCTCCAGCGGATGCCGTCCAACATCGACGCACCGCCCGACGCCTTCAACGCCGTGAGCCTGCAGCGCTCGCCAGCACCCATCCTCGTCAACTTCGCCGGCGACGCGACGTCGATCAGCATGGGCCAGTCGCCGAAGTTCGTCGTCGTCCACGAGCAGTACTGGCAGCTCGGTGGGGTCACGTGCTCGCTCGCACCGCAGGAGAAGCGCTCGCTCAGCTTCCTCCGTACGGTCGGACGCCTCGACTCCACGACGAGCCAGGAGCAGGTGCAGTCGAGCCTCAGCACCTCTGTCTCAGCCTCGGCCTCGTGGGGCTGGGGATCGTTGTCGGCGTCCGTCTCCGCCTCGCTGTCGAGCTCGTCGTCGACCAGCCAGACGACGACCATCACGTCGACCGAGACGACCGTGGTGAACCAGTCGGTCGAGAACCGTGGCACCGAGCCCGTGACGATCCTCGAGTGGCAGCTGGTCGACCGGTTCACGGTCGTCTCCACCGAGCGGCCGCCTGCCGTCATGGAAGCCGGTCAGCCAGCAACCGTCATGCGCCTGTTCCCGCCGCACGCCGACGTGGCGCTCACGACGCTGTGAGAGTCATCTTCTGGAACGTGCAACGCTCGGGCCTCGACGAGGGTGGATGGCTGGACGAGGGCCTCGCCGACCTCATCCACCGCACCCCGACCCCCGAGGCGATCGTCCTGTGCGAGCTGAGCGAGGGGTACACGGGCGGACAGCTCGCCTACTCGGTGCGGGCCTGGAACTGGGAGGCCGTTCCCCTCTCACCCGCAGGCACCGGAGGCAACTACCTCAAGGACACCTCGCTGCGGCTGGCCGCCATCCAGCCGCAGCACGGCCTGTTCACCCAGACGCTGGTGGGGCGCGGAGTCGGGCAGTCGCGCCCCTCACTCATGCTCACCCGCCACGGTGGCGGCGCGGCAGAGCACATCGCGTTCGTCCACCTGCCCGCGCAGATGGGCGGCTTCACCGCGGCCGTCCCCGTCGCCGCCCTCAACGAGATCGCGCAGGGCCTGACGGCCGACGGTCACCACGTGGGCCCGGCCGGGCCGTACGACGTCTCAGCCGTCGTCGGCGACCTCAACGTCAACGCCGGCAACCCGGCGGACCTGGCGGCATTCACCCTCGCTCTGAACGCCACCGCGTTCCAGAACTTCGTGCGCGCCCGCCCGTTCCGACGGACCCACACGAGCGGGAGTGAGCTCGACTGGGCGTTGGTCGCCCCCGGGGTGCCGGGCCCCTCGGTGGACCGGCTCGACTGGAGCCGGGCCAAGCCCCATCCTGACGACGACTTCGTCCCAGGCAGCAGTGCGAAGCGCTCCGACCACTGGCCGATCCTGCTGACCTGGTAGCACACGGTCGACGGGCGCGTCGCGGGCTCACGCCTGCGGCGCGCCGGTGCCCGTGCCCTCCAGCGTGCGCATGATGCGGTGCAGCGAGGCGCGGCACGCCTCGACGGCGGGCGTGTCCGCGAGCGAGGCGCGGGTCGCGGTGAAGACGGTACGCCGCGGAGCGCCGGGCAGCGGGACCATCCGCACCTCCGGGGTCCGCCGTACGCCCATGAGCCCGGGCAGCAGCGCGACGGCGTTGCCGGTCTCGACGAGCGCGACATGGGCCTGGAGGTCGGCGGTCTCGTAACGCACGTCCGGCTCGAAACCCGCCGTACGGCACATCTGCAGCGCCCAGTGCCGTGACGCCGCACCCTGCGGCTCCATCACCCACGGCACGTCCGCCGCGTCCTCGATGCTCGTGATCGCCGACCACGGGGCACCGCTCGGCGGCACCGCGAGCCGGAGCGCGTCGGTCGTGAGCGGGTCGCGGTCGAGCTCGGGGTGCCACGGCGCGGAGTGGCCTGGGTACTGCTCGGCGACCACCAGGTCGAACTCGCGCACCCACGTCTCGTACAGCGCCTGCTCGGGCTCGCGCTGCGTCATCGTCACGCGCAGCCGCGGGTGACGTGCGGTGAGGTCGGCGAGGAGCTGCGGCATGAACGCGAGGGCGGCGGACTGGAAGACGGCGACCCGCAGCGTGCCCGCCGCCTCCTCGCCGAGCGCCGTCACCTCGGACTCGGCCTGCTCGAGGCGCTGGAGGATCGCGTCGGTGTGCCCGACGAGCAGCTCGGCGGCCGGGGTGAGCCGGACGCGGCGCCCGGCCTTGCGCAGCAGCGGGACACCGACCTCGCGCTCGAGCTGGGAGAGCTGCTGCGAGACCGACGACGGGCTCTGGTGCAGCGCCTCGGCCACCTCTGCGAGGGTGCCGCGGAGGCTGAGCTCGCGCAGCAGGCGCAGGCGGCGGACATCGAGCATCGTTCAGGTCTCCTGACGGATATCCTTTAGCAAAGGACGCTTTACCTTACGATATCTCCGGCAGATACTGGCGTCATCCCTGCTTCTTCGTCCTGGAGGCACCTATGACGGCGCTCGACGACGGCCCGCGCGACCTCGATCACGACGCCGCCCTCCTCCGTGACGTCGAGACCCTCGTACACCAGTGGCTGGACGCCGCCGCCTCGCAGCCGGTCGACCCTGCGGCGCGCCGACTCGCGGACGTCCTCAAGGACCCGGCCGGCCTGGACTTCACCGTCGGGTTCGTCGACCGCGTGATCCGCCCCGAGGACCCGCACGTCGCGGCCCGGAGCCTGCGTGAGCTCGCGGGGACGACGCCGCGCTTCCTGCCGTGGCACCTGCGCACCGGCGTACGACTCGGTGCGGCCGTCTCCGCCGTGGCCCCCGGCCTGGTGATCCCGGTCGTGCGTCGCGCGCTGCGCCGGATGGTCGGACACCTGCTCGTCGACGCCACCGAGAGCCGCCTGGGCAAGGCGATCGCCCACCTGCGCCAGCGCGACGTCCGCCTCAACATCAACCTTCTCGGCGAGGCCGTCCTCGGCGAGAAGGAGGCCGGGCGCCGCCTCGCCGGGACCCACCGCCTCCTCTCCCGTCCCGACGTCGACTACGTGTCGATCAAGGTGTCGGCGACCGTCCCCCCGCACTCGCCGTGGGCCTTCGACGAGGCCGTCGCGCACATCGAGGAGAGCCTGCTCCCGCTGTTCCGGTTGGCGGCCGAGGCACCGACGCCGAAGTTCATCAACCTCGACATGGAGGAGTACCGGGACCTCGACCTGACCATCGCGGTCTTCACCCGGCTCCTCGACCGTCCCGAGCTGCATGACCTCGAGGCCGGGATCGTGCTCCAGGCCTATCTCCCCGACGCCCTGTCAGCGATGCAGCGCCTCCAGGACTGGGCAGCGAAGCGCCGCGCGGACGGTGGCGCCCCCATCAAGGTGCGCGTCGTGAAGGGCGCCAACCTCCCGATGGAGCGCGTCGAGGCGGCGCTGCACGGATGGCCGCTGGCGACCTGGGCGACGAAGCAGGAGTCCGACACGAACTACAAGCGCGTCCTGCGGTGGGCGATGACGCCCGAGAGGCTCGCGAACGTGCGGCTCGGCATCGCCGGGCACAACCTCTTCGACGTCGCGTACGCCTGGGTGCTCGCCGGGCGTCGCGGAGTCCAGGACCGCATCGAGATCGAGATGCTCCTCGGCATGGCCGAAGGACAAGCGGCCGCCGTCAAGGAGACGGTCGGCGGGCTCCTCCTCTACACGCCGGTCGTGCACCCGCAGGAGTTCGACGTCGCGATCGCCTACCTCGTACGCCGGCTCGAGGAGGGCGCGAGCCAGGACAACTTCATGTCCGCGGTCTTCGACCTCCACGACGATGCGCGACTGTTCTCGCGCGAGCGGGACCGCTTCGTGGCCTCGCTCGAGGCGCTCGACGACACCGTCCCGTCACCGAACCGCGTGCAGGACCGCCGACAGCCGGTTACCGACACCCCGCCGACGACGTTCGCCAACACCCCGGACACCGACCCTTCGCTCCCTGGCAACCGCGAGTGGGGACGGGCGATCACGCACCGGATCGCGCGCTCGACGCTGGGCGACGACCTTGTCGCCGCGCACACCGTGACCGACGCCGAGACTCTCGACGAGATCGTCGACGAGGCGGCCGCCAGCCGATGGGGCGAGCGTACGGGGGCCGAGCGTGCGGCCGTCCTGCGTCGCGTGGCCGTCGAGCTGGAGCGCCGGCGCGGCGACCTGCTCGAGGTGATGGCAGCCGAGTGCGGCAAGACGCTCGACCAGGGTGACCCGGAGGTGTCGGAGGCGATCGACTTCGCCGCCTACTACGCCGAGCGCGCCGAGGAGCTCGACCACATCGACGGCGCCGTCGCCCGCCCGGTGCGGGTCACGCTCGTAACGCCGCCGTGGAACTTCCCGGTCGCCATTCCGACCGGATCGACGATCGCCGCGCTCGCTGCGGGGTCGTCGGTGGTCGTCAAGCCCGCCACCCAGGCGCGTCGCAGCGGGTCGCTCATGGTCGAGACGCTGTGGGCGGCCGGGGTGCCGCGCGACGCGTTGCACCTCGTCCACGTCGACGAGGGGGACCTTGGGCAGCGGCTCGTCGCGCACCCGGCGGTCGATCGCCTTGTGCTCACCGGGGCGTTCGAGACCGCCGAGCTGTTCCGCTCGTTCCGTCCCGACCTGCCGCTGCTGGCCGAGACGAGCGGCAAGAACGCCCTGGTCGTCACCCCGAACGCCGACCTGGACCTCGCGGTCAAGGACCTCGTGGCCTCGGCCTTCGGGCACGCCGGACAGAAGTGCTCGGCCGCGTCCCTCGGGATCCTCGTCGGCTCGGTCGCGACGTCACGCCGGTTCCGCGAGCAGCTCGTCGACGCCGTCACGTCGCTCAAGGTCGGCTACCCGTCCGACCCGACCACCCAGATGGGTCCGCTTATCGAACCGGCCCAGGGCAAGCTCGCGCGCGCCCTCACCCAGCTGGCGCCCGGCGAGGAGTGGCTGGTCGAGCCGCGCCCCCTGGACGCCGACAGCCCCGACGGCGGCGGACGTCTGTGGTCACCCGGCGTCAAGACCGGGGTGAAGCGCGGTTCGGAGTTCCATCTCACCGAGTACTTCGGTCCCGTCCTCGGACTGATGACCGCGGCGACTCTCGACGAGGCGATCACCCTCCAGAACGAGGTCGACTACGGGCTGACGGCCGGCCTGCACTCCTTCGACCGCGACGAGATCGACCAGTGGCTCACGACCGTTCAGGCCGGCAACCTGTACGTCAACCGCGGCATCACCGGCGCGATCGTCCGCAGGCAGCCGTTCGGTGGCTGGAAGAAGAGCGCGGTCGGTGCCGGGACGAAGGCCGGGGGCCCGAGCTATCTCCTCGGTCTGACGGACTGGGCGACCGCACCGGCACGCACCACCGCGCCGGTCGACGGCGCACCGCAGCGCCTCCTCGACCTCGTCGGCCCCGCGCTCGCCGAGGACGATCTCGCACGTCTCACCCGTGCCTTCGGGTCGGACGCCGCGGTGTGGGCGTCCGACCTCGGGCGGCCGACGGACGTCACCGGGCTGGAGATCGAACGCAACGTGCTGCGCCACCTTCCGGTCCCGGCGTGGATCCGGCTCGAGTCAGGCTCAGCGACCGACCTGCTGCGTGTCGTCGGCGCCGGCCTGCGGGTGGGCGCCCCGATGCGGATCTCGACCGCCGAACCGCTGCCCGAGCAGATCGTCGCCGCCCTCGCGCGGGTCGGCCTGACGCCGGTCGTCGAGGACGAGGCCGCGTGGCGTGACACGCTCGCCGGTCTCCCGTCGGGCCGCGTACGGCTGATCGGCGGCGACCGGCGCGCCTTCGCCGAGACGAGCGCCGGGCGTCCGGAGCTCGCGCTCTACGCGCAGCCGGTCGTCGAGGCCGGTCGGCTCGAGCTGCTGACGTTCGTTCACGAGCAGGCGATCGCCGTGACCGACCACCGGTTCGGGACGCCGACCGCGCTCGTCGACGGGCTCCTCTGACGCTCAGCCGAGGTTGGCCTTCTCCGCGCCGATCGTCGTGTCGGCGCCATGCCCGGTGTGGACCACCGTCTCGTCGGGCAGGGCGAAGAGCCTCGTACGGATCGAGTCCTCGATCGTCGGGCGGTCGGAGTACGACCGTCCCGTCGCTCCCGGACCGCCCTCGAAGAGGGTGTCGCCCGTGAAGACGGCGCCGAGGTCGCGGACGTACAGGCAGACCGCACCCGGCGCGTGACCCGGCGTGTGCAGGACCTCCAGGGTGGTGCCCCCGACCGGGATCAGCTGCCCGTCCGTGAGATCGACGTCCCAGAGCTCGTCGGAGTGGGTGAGCCCCCACAACGGCTTGTCGGCGGGGTGCAGGAAGATCGGGGCGCCGACGCGCTCGCGCAGTGCGGGCGCCACACGGACGTGGTCGTCGTGCGCATGGGTGCACACGATCGCCTTCACCGTACGGTCGCCGACGACGGCGAGGATCGCGTCGACGTCGTGGGGTGCGTCGATCACGACGCACTCCGTGTCGTCACCGACGACCCAGATGTTGTTGTCGACGTCGAACGTCTCGCCGTCCAGCGAGAACGTGCCCGAGACGACGGCGTGGTCGACACGCGGCCCGGTAGGCGTGCTCATGAGAACACCACCACCGAGCGCAGGACGTCACCGTGGTGCATCCGCTCGAACGCGGCCTCGACCTCGTTCAGGGCGATCTCCTCGGTGACGAACGCGTCGAGATCGAGACGGCCCTGCTGGTAGAGGTCCACGAGCATCGGGAAGTCCCGGCTCGGCAGGCAGTCGCCGTACCAGGACGACTTGAGCGCACCGCCGCGGCAGAAGAAGTCGAGCAGCGGGATGTCGGGCAGCTGCATGTCCGGGGTCGGCACACCGACGAGGACGACGGTGCCGGCGAGGTCGCGGGCGTAGAACGCCTGCTTCCAGGTCTCGGGGCGTCCCACCGCGTCGATGACGACGTCGGCGCCGAAGCCGCCGGTGAGCGCCTGGATGGCCTCGACCGCGTCGGTCTCCGACGAGTTCACCGTGTGGGTGGCGCCGAGGCGCTTGGCGGCCTCGAGCTTCTTGGGGTCGATGTCGACGGCGATGATCGTGCTCGCGCCGGCGAGCGCGGAGCCTGCGATCGCGGCGACGCCGACACCTCCGCAGCCGATCACGGCGACGGACTTGCCGCGTCCTACGTTCCCGGTGTTGATCGCCGCTCCGATGCCGGCCATCACCCCGCACCCGAGGAGGCCCACGGCGGCGGGCCGCGCCTCGGGGTCGACCTTGGTGCACTGGCCCGCCGCGACGAGCGTCTTCTCGGCGAACGCGCCGATGCCCAGCGCCGGCGACAGCGGGGTGCCGTCGAGCAGGGTCATCTGCTGGGTCGCGTTGTGGGTGTTGAAGCAGTACTGCGGCTCGCCGCGCTCGCACGCCCGGCACTCCCCGCACACCGCACGCCAGTTCAGGACGACGAAGTCACCGGGCGCGACCGTCGGTGACGCCCTCGCCGACGGCCTCCACGACACCCGCGGCCTCGTGGCCGAGCAGGAACGGGAACTCGTCGTTGATGCCGCCTTCGCGGTAGTGGAGGTCGGTGTGGCAGACGCCGCACGCCTCCACCTTCACCAGCGCCTCGCCCGGACCCGGGTCGGGCACCAGGATCGTCTCCAGGCTCACCGGCTCTCCGACGGCCTTCGCCACGACACCCTTGACCTCGTGCATCCGTTGCCTCACTCCTCGTCGCTGTGCTGCTGCCCTTTCACGCTACCTTCCGGCCCGTACGCGCTCGGGCGGGTGGCAGACCGGGGCCGCCCGTAGCGTGACCGGATGCACCTCGACCTCTGTGCCCTGATCGTCCCCGACTACGACGAGGCGATCGACTTCTTCGTCGGCGTCCTCGACTTCGCGCTCACCGAGGACACGCCCTCGCTGACCAACGACGGTCGCCCGAAGCGATGGGTGGTCGTACGCCCGAAGGGCGGGGGGACCGGGCTGCTCCTGGCGCGCGCCGACGGCGAGCGTCAGGACCGGGCAGTCGGGGACCAGTTCGCCGGACGTGTCGGCCTGTTCCTGCGCGTCGAGGACTTCGAGGCGCGGGTGGAACGGATGAAGGCGGCTGGGGTGGTCTTCGTCTCAGAGCCGCGTACGGAGCCGTACGGCCGCGTCGCCGTGTTCCTCGACCTGGTGGGCAACCGGTGGGACCTGCTCTCGCTGGACGGCGACGCCGGCCGGGCCGAGAGCCCGGCGTCCCGGGCCGTGGTGGTGCTGCCGGGGGGCTCCGGCGGTCCGTTCGCTCCCCTTCCGTCGTTCGCGACCTCGGCCGCCGAGGCCCGTGGCGCGCAGGTCCATCGCGCGTCATGGCAGGCGCCGGTCGGCCTCGATCCTTCGGAGCACGCTGGATGGGTGGTGCCGCGGGCGACCCCGGTGCTCGACGAGGCCGCGGCCGCCGTCCCCGGCGGCTCAGTGCTCGTGGTCGGCAAGTCGCTAGGGAGCGCTGCCGCTTCGGTCGTCGGCGAACGGGGCTTCCCCGCCGTGTGGCTGACCCCGCTGCTGACTTCTGCGCGCGTGGTCGCTGGGCTGCGTGCCGCCCGAGCTCCTTTCCTGCTCGTCGGAGGAACCGCGGACGCTTGGTGGGACGGAGAAGTCGCGCGCGAGCTCACGCCCTTCGTCCTCGAGGTCGAGGGCGCCGACCACGCGATGGAGGTGTCAGGCCCGCTCGCCGCGTCCGCAGGCGTGCTGGGTCAGGTGGCCACGAGGGTCGAGCAGTTTCTCGACGAGACCGTCTGGCCGCGGTAGCCGCAGAACGACGAAGGCCGGACCCAGAGGGTCCGGCCTTCGTGTCGTACTCTGCGCGCTCGAAGGGATTCGAACCCCTAACCTTCTGATCCGTAGTCAGATGCTCTATCCGTTGAGCTACGAGCGCCCGCTTCATCAGCGAAGCGACCCCTACTCTAGCGGGTCGTTCCGCGAGACCGAAATCGGGCTCCCCCCTCATGGTCAATCGAGCCCCCGAGACCCTGAGCTCACGGTACGTTGCCCTCTCCGGCGTTCCCCTGTCTCTTCTGCGCCGATGGCCGCACCCCCGCCGCCGCACCCCCGTTCGAACCGAGGTAACCATGACCGCATACGCGCGCGCCCGCAGGCGCCCGCTCACCACCGTCGTCGCCCTGACGGCCGTCACCGCCGCAACGCTCGCGATGACGGGTCCGGCGCTCGCCGACTCCCCCCAGGCGCCGGCGCCCGCCGTCGGCTCCGCCTGCCCCGCCGCGTTCCCGGTCTCCGACCTGGTCCGCCCGAGCGGCGCGAACCCCGGCACGACCGTCGAGGGCCTCACGGTCTCGACCGGGACGACAGCCGACACCGTCACCGGCGAGTTCGTCGGGACGCTCGAGGACGGCATCGCGCCTGGTGTCGACATGCTCATCTTCAAGATGAGCGGCTCGCGCATCACCAACGCGGCCGGCGCCGTCGACCGCGGCATCTGGGCGGGCATGTCGGGCACGCCGCTGTACGCGGCCGACGGCCGTCTGGTCGGAGCGGTCTCGTACGGTCAGTCGTACGCGCCGAGCGAGTACGCGGGCGTCACGCCGGCGGCCGACCTCTACCGTGCGGGCTCCTACGGCAACGCCGCCGCAGCAGCACCGCTCACCCCGAAGGTCGCCTCGGCGATGCGCTCGGCCGGTGCGCGTCCCGCCGCCGCGACGGGCTCGATGCGCCGCCTCCCGACCCCCGTGGGCGTCCCCGCCGGACTGACCGCCACGAACGCCAAGCAGGTCGCCAAGAAGGCGCGCCTCAAGGGCGTCACGTTCCGCTCCGGCGGTGCCGGTGGCCGTACGAGCACACAGAAGATCCCCGTCTCGGCCGGCTCGAACGTCGCCGCCTCGTACTCCTACGGCTCGGTTCCGCTCGCGGGTGTCGGCACGGCGACCGCGGTCTGTGGTTCGACCGTGTATGCCTTCGGTCACCCCATGGACTGGGCCGGCAAGACGAAGATGTCGCTGCACGGCGCCGATGCGGTCTACGTCGAGCGTGACCTGGACGGCTCCTTCAAGCTCGCCAACATCGGTGCCCCGATGGGCACGTTCACGCAGGACCGCCTCGCGGCGATCGTCGGCAACCTCGGGGCGGCCCCGACCGGCGCCAAGGTCACGACGACCAACCGCTTCGGCAGCCGTACGCGGACGTCGTCGAGCACGGTGGTCTCGCCGGACTGGATCTCCGGTCTCGCGGCGCTCCAGTCGATGAACGACTCGTACGTCGTCACCGACGGCACCTTCGGCGGCGAAGCACGTGCGACCCGTACGATCCGCCTGCGGCGTGCGAACGGCCAGATCCTCACCTACCGCCGTACCGACATGTACGCCGACCGCTGGGACATCACCGCCGGTGCCGCCGACCAGTTCGCCGGCGACATCGAGACGCTGCTCGACAACGACTTCGAGCCCGTGACGATCGTCGACGCCACCCAGACGTCGACGGTCAACGCCGGCTACGAGGCGTACACGATCGGCCGTGTCCAGGCCAAGCAGTTCGGCCGGTGGACGACGGTCGACGACGACGGCGTGATGGCGCGTCGTGGCGGCACGCTGCGTCTGCGCGTGACGCTCGTGCGTGACAAGGGGGCCGCCGGTCCTGCACGCAAGGTCGTGAACCTCAAGGTCGCGGTGCCTCGCGAGAAGCTCAAGAGCCCGGTCGGGATCCTGACGCTCAGCGGCGGCGCCCCCTCCACCGACGAGATGTACTACGACGAGTACAGCGAGGAGTACTACTCCGCCGCCGGCGACGCGACGGGTCTTCCCTCACTCCTCCGCGCGATGTCGACCGCCGAGCGCGGCAACGACGTCTCTGCCGTGCTGAGCATGGGCTCCGGACGTCGCGCCGTCGACAAGACCGCACGCAAGGCGACCGCCACGGTGGTCAGCGGTGGCCTGATGATCCCGGTGATCCGCTACGGGAAGTCGCCGAAGAAGCGCTGACCGGATCGTACGAGCGAGGGCCCGCACCCCGATCGGGGTGCGGGCCCTCGACGGTTCGTCATGGTTCGCCGGGGTCGATCTCCGGGGGCTTCCCGATCCTCGGCGGGCCGACCCGCCAGCACAGTGGTTCACGACAGCAGATCGACTGACAGGACCGCTATGCCCCGGCTCCGGCCACTCCTCGCCTCGCTGGTCGTCACGACCATCGCCCTGGCCCCCGCCCAAGCACTCGCCTCAGCCCCGGTTGAGCTCGATCGCCCCGCCGTCGACAGGTTCGTCGGTGACTACCTCGACCGCCACGGCCTGCCGGGCGCCACGGTCGCGGTGGTCCACGATGGCGAGACGGTGCTCACCGCCGGCTACGGGCACGACGCTGAGGGCGCCGCTCTCGACGAGCAGAGCCGGATGCGCATCGCGTCGGTCTCGAAGTCGTTCACGGCCTTCGCGGTGCTGCAGCACGTGGAGTCGGGAGAGGTCGACCTCGACGCCACGATCGGGACGTATCTCAGCGACTTCGTCATGGACGACCCGCGCGCCGACGAGATCACCGTCCGCCAGCTGTTGAGCCACACCTCAGGAATCCCCAGCCCGGTCATCATCGGCCCCGCGGACTCGCTCGAGGAAGGCGCGGCGCGGGTCGCGAGCTGGACACTCGCCGCAGACCCTGGCACCTCGTACCTCTACAGCAACGCCAACTACTGGCTGGCGGCGCAGGTGGTCGAGACGGTGAGCGGGATGCCGTTCGCCGACTACCTGGAGCAGAAGGTGTTCGCGCCGCTCGGCATGGTCGACAGCGAGAGCGTCGTGACGACCCGCGAGGCGGTCGACGACCTGGCCCAGGGACACGTCACCGCGTACGGGCTGGCTTTCGCGACCCGCGAACCCGAGCAGATGGACGCCGGGGCGGGCAGCGTGGTGAGCACGGCGACCGACATGGCGGCCTGGCTGGCGATGCAGCAGCGCGGAGGTACGGCGCCGGACGGGCAGCGGCTGCTCGCCCCCACCCTCGTGGAGCTCTCCCACACGCCGCAGCCCCATGCCGGGCGCCACGGCCTCGGGTGGCAGCGCAGCACATCCAGGTCCCCCGAACGCATCGGCGCGAGCGGTGTGCTCGGGACGTTCAACGCCCAGCAGGACCTGGTCCCTGACAGCGGCTACGGCGTCGTGGTGATGCTCAACAGCTTCACGCCGACGCGCGAGCACGCGTACGAGATGAGCAGCGGCATCATCGCGCTCACCGAGGGCGAGGACGTCGAGGTGGGGCTTCCCGTCGCCACCCTCGTCGATCTCTTCCTCGGTGCCCTCACCGTGCTCGCCGTGGCTCTCGGGGCGCTCGGCCTTCGTCGTCACCGACGGTGGGTCGCGCGGAGGGCAGCCTGGCCCCTCTGGCGCTTCGTCCTGCGGTTGTTCCCGCAGACGATCGCTCCGGCGCTGGCCATCTTCGTGGTCCTGGTGACCCCTGCACTTCAGAGCAGCAGCCTGACGCCCTCGGACACCTTCCGGATCTTCCCCTCGCTGACGGTTCTCCTGACCACCCTCGGGATCGTTGGGGCCGCGGTGACGGCCGCACGCGTCCGGGCGCGGTTCAGCGCGCCCGGACGCCCGCCGGCCCCTGCGGGTCAGTCGGCGGTCGCGACGTCCACGTAGTCGATCTTGGTGTTCGTGCCACCGAGCGCGTCGACCGTCAGGCGTCCGTCCTCGACGACGACCTCGACGGTCGCCGTCTTGTGCCGCGTCGCGCTCCCGGCCCCGCCCGCCGGGACGAACCCGTCGATCGCCCGGGTGCCCTCCACGTTGAGCGTGTGGATCTCCGGGTCCGAGTTCACGTTGGGGTCACCCACAGCGACGGTCACGTCGTACGAGCCGTTCGGCACCGCGAGCTCCCATCGACCGGGCAGCGGCGTCCCGTTGAAGCTCGGCACGTCGTCGGCCTGCATGTGCATGAAGGTGTCCAGCCGGAGGTCCGGCTGCGTGGACTGGCGCCAACGTCCGTTGCCCGGCCCGGTCGTGCCGCCGACAGACAGGTTGAGCGGCTGCAGCGTGGTCTCGCCCAGCCATCCGAACGTGAGCCCGGCGCCCTGGTCGGGACGCGTCCGCGCGCCGAACGCCTGCCCGAAGTCCTTGAGGTACCCGGCCGGGAGCGGCGCCGCCTCGTTGCCGAAGTCGACCTTGACGTCGACCGTCTGGGCCGCTGCCGTGGGCGTCGCCGAAGCGGTGCCGTCACCGGAGTTGCCGAGCCCTCGGTAGACCGCCCGGACGACGTAGTAGTACGTCGTCCCGTTCACCGCCGTGGTGTCGGTGAACGTCGTCGCGGTGAGCGGGTCCGCCGTGGTCGGCCCGCTGATCAGCGCGGCGTCGTTGACGGTGAACCCCGGTGTCGTCCCCCGGTAGACCCGGTAGCCGACACCCACGTCGTACGGGTTGCGTCCCCACGAGAGCGTCACCTTGTTGTTCCCCGGTGTCGCCACGACCTGCGGCGTGGTGATGACCTCCGGCCGGAGGTTGGTGACGAGGTAGACGTTGTCCTGGTAGTCGTAGTTGATCCCGGCGTAGTCCATCGAGAGCAGGTACGACCCGGGGACCAGCGTGCCGGCGCGGTTCTTGACCGGCCAGAGCCGCACGTGCTGGCCGCACGGTGCGACGCAGCCGTTGTTGATGTCGACCGCCGCGTCGTTCTTGGTGTAGTCGCCACACTCACCGTCGACCGCGAACCCGAAGCTCGCGCCGGGGTGAACGATCCCGCTGCCGGCGGGCGCCCACGTTGTTGTTCGCCCGCGGTAGCAGCGACTGGGCGTACTGACCTCCCATCCCGAACAGGTGTCGTGAGCGAGCCCGCTTGTTCTGCCAGCGCAGGGAAGCACCGTTGGGGTACGTGTGGAACCCGGCGAGCTGTCGTACGGTCACGGGCTTGGTGGTGTCGATGCGCGACCAGTACGGCGACAGGACCTCGTCGCCGATCGGGGCGTACTCGCCCTTGCTGGTGAAGCCGCTCGGGATGTTGCTCCCGATGCCGAACGCCTTCGCGATCTGGGACAGGTTCGGCTCCTGACCGCCCTCGCTCTGCGACTGCCAGAGACCGCCGAGCTGGATCACCTGGACCGGGTTCGTCTCCGCGTTGGACTGCACCGTCAGGGTGCCGTTGTGGACCTTCGTCGACTGCGCCACGAACTTGACCGTGAGGTCTCGGGTGGCGCCGGGCGCGACGGTGAACGGCAGGGCGGGCGGACCCACCAGCTCGAACTGGCCGGTGATCGGCAGTCCGGTGACCTGGAGCGCGGCCGTCCCGGTGTTGCTGATCCGGACCGTGCCGGTGTCGGCCATCTTCTGGTCGCTGTTCGCGGTGGTCTGCAGGCGGTTGAACGCGATCTGGTCCTCGAACGGCACCGGGTCCGCGTTGACGGCCTTGAGCACGGCACCCTCGACCTGCGCCGGGACGTACGGCTTGACGTTGCGGACGAGGAGGACGATGTCCTGGCTGTCGAACGGCGAGCCGGGGACCTCCTCGGTCGCGACGACGTACGCGTTCGGCTCGACGGAGCCGTCGGCGTTCTTGTACGGGTAGACGCGCACGTGGTGCGGGAGTGCGGCGTCCCAGGTGTTCAGCGCGTCCTCGGTGTACGCCTTGCGCCCGCTGAACGCCGGCCACTCGGAGTAGAAGCCGAAGACGGTCTCCTCACCGGGATCGATGTTGCTCGTCGAGCCCGTCGGGTTGAGCATCAGCCCCTGGACCTCCGACGCCGGGCAGCGAGAACTGCCGGTGGAGTCCCGCGGCCTGCCCGGCGTCGTACCAGCCGACGTGCACGGCGGGATCGTTGCTCTGCGGGCCGTACGCGGCCAGCGGGGTGATGCTGATCGGTGCGTCGAACGCCGCCTTCTGGAAGCGCTGCGCGGCCACCTCGTCGCCGATCGGGCCCTGCGTCGACGGCATCGACGCGTTCGCCGGGTCCGGGTCGCCGACGTTGATCGGGATCTGGAGCGTGTCCATGATCCATTGCAGCGACGGCTCGTTGGCACCGCCGAGCCCGGCCGCGGCCAGTCCCCTGAGGGCGACCGTCCGCGGACCGGCCGACGTCGCGATCTGGAGCGACGCCGTCTTGACCCCGACCGTGGTGGGGCGGAACGTGACGGCGAGCTGTGTCGACGCCCCGGGTGCCACGACGATCGGCGACGTGTTGGGGGTGGTCGACGTGAACGCCGCGGCGTCCGGCCCGTTGATCCCCAATCCACCGGCCGGGATCGTCAGCGGCTCGGCACCGGTGTTGGTCACCGTGGCGTTGGCCGCGGGCGACGTCGCACCGACCGGTCCGCTCAGGACGAGCCGTGGCGTGACGTCGGCACCCGGTCCGCCCGTGCCGCCGCGCGGCTTGACCAGCGAGATCGTGCCGTTCCCGAGCTGGGTGACGTAGAGGTTGCCGGTCGCCGGGTCCTCGGTCACGTCGAGCGGCTGGTTGAAGCCGGTCAGCCCCGTGGTCCCGACCTTGCGGTTCGACAGCCCTCCGTCGGCGGCGACGTCGAAGGTGACGATGTCCTGACCCTGGCTGTAGCGGACGTAGAGGAGCTTGCCCTTGAGCGCGCCACCGAAGGCGTTGCTCTTGTACTCGATGACGCCGTTGGCGCTCGCGTGCTGACCGGCGTCGAAGACACCCGCCAGGTCGTAGTTCGGGTCGGCCGCCGTCCCCACGGGATAGCGGGCCGTCTCGAACGGGTCGACCGCAGCGGTCGGGTTGCCGTTGTTGAGGATGTACTCGCAGCGGCTGGGGTTCGGGTGGCCGTAGTACTTCCCCTTGCGGACGCGGAAGACGTAGTCCGTCTCCGCGTTCGGATTGTTCGTGATGCCCGCGATGCCGGTCGGTCCGGTGTAGCCGCCGTCAGGACGCTTGGCGCACTGCGCCGGCAGCGTGGTCGGGACGGCCGGCACGTTGCCGCCCGCCGCCGAGCCGTTCGTGGGCACGTACAGGCTCCCGTTGCTGTGCCAGAGCAGGTCGTACGCGTTGCGGATGCCGCTGCCGTACACCGTCACCGGCGCACCGGCCGCGAACGGGTCGTACGCCGGCGGGCGCACGTTCAGCGGCAGCTGCGTGGGCAGCTTCGTGGGGTCGACGCGCAGCGTGGCCGCGGACAGCGGCTGCTCCTCGCGGTTGCCCCACGTGCCGTCGGCGGCGCCCATCGCGTTGTTCGCGCCGACGTTGAAGTAGATCGCGCCGTCGGGACCGAACGCGACCGAGTTGGCCTCGTGGTCCTTGATGGAGCGGGGCAGCCCGTCGAGCACGGCGGTGTAGGTGCTGAGGTTCGGGCCAGTCAGCTTCGCGAGCCGACCGCTGAGGTCGGGCACGTTGTTCTGGCCGATGTACGGCGCGTTGTCGGTGATCCAGAGGATCGGGTTGGCCGGGGTCGACGCCGGGTCGAAGGCGAGCCCGATGACGGTCCGGGTGCCCTTGACGTACGTGTCGCCGCTCGCCGCGCTGTTGGAGTAGTCGCGGACGGTGGTGATCTTGAACCGGTTCGTGAGCTTGCCGTCCCCGGCGATGTCGAAGCGGTAGAGGTCACCGGCGAGGGTGGCGGCGTACATCCGCCCGTCGGGGCCCTTGGTGATGCTGGAGTAGCCCATCTCGGCGCCGCCCGCGGCGAGTGCGCCGGAGTCGGACTTGTCGAACGCGACCGGCCCTCCGGTGCCGGGCGTCTCCCCGGTGGTGAAGACGCTGGAGTACGGCAGGAACGCGTGGCCCGCGACGTCCTTCACGCCGTCGGTCACGTTGTAGCGGTAGAGCGTGTTGGCCTCGAGCGCCTGCTTCGGCGAGAGGTTGATGACGTCGCCGCCGCCGCTGGTGATCACGTTCGCCTCGACCGCGGCGCCGTCCGACACCTTCGTCAGGGTGACGCTCGTGCTGCTCAGCGACGCCGGGGCGACCGCGCTGCCGACGAGGTTGAGGTCGTTCACGACGCTGCCGTTCGGTGAGACCCCGGTGGCCAGGTTGGCCGGCGTCGACACGCGCACCGACGGGCGCAGCGAGGCGCCCGCGACGCTGTCGAGCGTCACCCAGTTGATCTTGGTGTTGGTCCCGCTGGCCGGCGTCACGGTGAGCCGTCCGTCCGTGACGTTGACCGTACGGGCGGCCGTGGCGTGCTTGGTCGGCGAACCCGCCGCGCCCGTCGGCACGTAGCCGGCGATCGCGTTCTGGTCCTCGAGGCTGATCCAGTGCACCGAGTCGGTCGCGGTGCCGGCGTCTCCGACCGACACCTCGACGCGGTAGGCGCCGTTGGGCACCTCCATCTCCCAGTACGCCGGGATCTTCACGCCCTGACTCGCGTTGTCGGGCAGCTGCATGTGCATCAGCCCCGCCCGCAGCTGCGGGGTCCCGACCGGCGCCTCGCCGGCAGCGCCACCGAGGCGGTTGCGCCCGTTGCCGACGATGCTCAGCGGGTCGACCGTCCCGAGCCGCAGCCACCCGTACGCCAGCCCGGTGCCCTGGTCGGCGCCCGTCCGAAGGCCGTACGCCTGGCCGAAGTCCTTGAGGTAGCCCGCCGGCGGGGCGCTGGCCTCGTCGGCGAAGCGCACGCTGCGGTGCACGTCGGGCTCGCTCGGCGCCTCGGTGCTGGCGATGGACAGGTGGTTCATCTTGGTGTTGGTGCCGCCGATCGCGTCGACCGTCAGGCGGCCGTCGGTCACGTGGACGACGCTGGTGCCGGTCTGGTACTCCTTGGCCGCGGTCGCCTGGAACCCGCCGACGACCGTGACGCCTTCGGCGCGGATCGTGTGCAGGCTGTCGTACGACGTCGCGCCGGGCTGGTCGCCGACGCTCACGCTGACTTCGTACCAGCCGTCCGGCACCGCACGCTCGAAGGCGCCCGCGGTCATCTCACCGTTCGCGGTGGTCCCGCCGGCCACGTCGCCGTACTGCAGGTGGATCAGACGGTTCTGCAGCGCGGTGATCGGTGCCGTACGGGTGCGGAGGCGGGTGTTCTTCGTGAGGTCGAGCGGGACGTGGGTCGCGGTGGCGAGGCTCGCCTGCGTGACCCAGCCGATGCCGGCGCCGTCGTTCCAGGCCGCACCGGTGTTCTTCGTCCAGCCGGCGGGGACCGCGTTGTCGGCGACCGTGGAGAAGACGTACTTCTCGTTGACGTCGACCGGCTCCTCCGGCTCCACGGTGGTGTCGACCTCGACGTAGTTCAGCTTGGTGTTGGTCCCGCCGAGCGCGTCGATCGTGAGTCGGCCGTCGGTGACCTCGACGGTCTTCGTGGCGGACTCGTACTCCTTGGCCGCCGTGCCTTTGAACGCGTCGACCGTCCTCACGCCCTCCACGTTGACCGTGTGGGTGCTGTCGTAGCCGTTGGCGCCACCGCCCTGGTCACCGACGGACACCTTGACGGCGTACCAGCCGTCGGGGACCGCCGAGCTCGAACGCTCCGGACGCGGTGTTCTGGCCGGCCTGCAGCGGCGGCGTGGACGTGCCGTACTGCAGGTGGACGAGGCTGTTCTGCAGAGCCGTGACCGGCGCCGTCCGCGTGCGGAAGCGCGTGTTCGTCGTCATGTCGAGCGGGACGTGGGTGGCCGCGCTGAGGCTGTCCTCGCGGACGAAGCCGTTGCCGGCCGCGTCCGTCCACGGCGTGCCGGTGTGCTTCGTGTAGCCCGTGACGCCGGGTCCGGTGCTCGGCTGGAACACGAACTTCTCGTGCACGGGCTCCGGCTCGGGCTCAGGCGTCGTGACCTCGACGGTCTCCGACGCCGCGGAGGCGTTGCCGGTCGTGTCGACGGCGACGACCCAGTACGCGTACGCGGTGCCGGCCGCGACCGTGGTGTCGACGTACGCGGAGGTCTCGACCTCGGCGATCGGCGGGTCCTCCGCGAACGGCTCAGCGGCTCCGACCACGGAGCGGTAGACCGCGTAGTGGTCGAGATCGCCCTCGGTGTTGTCCGCCCAGTCGAGCGTGACCCGACCTTCGGCGGCCGTGGCCTGGAGACCGGTCGGCGCGGCAGGCGCCGTGGCGTCGGCCGGCATCGCGGAGGCGCTCGCCGAGGCGAGCGAGGCGTTGCCGTGGGTGTCGAAGGCGACGACGACGTAGTGGTACGTCGTGCCGTTGGCGGCGTCCTCGTCGGTGAAGCTGGCCGTGGGGAGCAGACCCGGTCCACCGATGCCGTTGCCGGTGGTCGGGACGTCGGCGGTCGTCGCGCGGTAGACGCGGTAGCCCGCGAGGTCGCTCTCGCCGTTCGCGGTCCAGGTCAGGGCGACCTGGCCGTCGCCGGCGACAGCGGTCGGCGTCGCCGGAGCGGCCGGCGGCGTCGTGTCGGTCGGAGTGGCGGTGACGTCGGCACTGAGCGTGGAGACGTTGTCATTCTCGTCGTACGCGGCGAGCGCGTACGTGTAGAGCGTGTCGTTCTCGGCGCTCTCGTCGGTGAAGGAGGTGGCATCCGCGGCCAGGTCGGCGATCTCGGCGTACGGGCCGGCGCCGCTCTTGCGGAAGACCTTGTAGCCCGCGAGGTCGTCCTCGTCGTTGGCCGTCCAGGTCAGGGCGACCTCACCGTCTCCGGCAACGGCAGCGAGGCCGGTCGGGACGGCAGGCGGTGTCGTGTCGTCCGGCACCTCGGCCCGCGGCGTCGCCGGGACGGGGGCCGAGTCGGCCGACGCGTTGCCCTGGCCATCAACCGCACGGATCACGTAGAGGTAGGCGGTGCCGTTCTCCGCGCTCGTGTCGGTGAACGACGTGGCGGTCGCCTCCGCGTCGAAGCGCGCCTCGACACCCGACCCGTCGGCGCGGGTGCGGGTGATGACGTAGCCGTCGAGGTCGGGCTCGGTGTTGGCGGTCCAGGTCAGCGCGACCTCCCCGTCGCCCGGTACGGCGGCGAGACCCTTCGGCGTCGCCGGCGCGCTCGTGTCGATCGGCGTGGCCGCGACCAGCGCCGGCGAGGAGGAGTTGCCCGAGGTGTCGCGGGCGACCAGCGAGTAGACGTACGCGGTCCCGTTGACGGCGCTCGAGTCGGTGGCCGTGGTGGCGGTCTTCGCGAGGTTCCAGGTCTTCGCCGCGGTCCCCGGCGCCGTGCGCCGCAGGACGTAACCGGCCAGGTCGGCCTCGGCGTTCTTCTTCCAGGTCAGCGTCACGGTGCTGTCACCGGCGACGGCGGTGAGCCCGGCGGGTGCCTTCGGAGCGACCTTGTCGCGCGGCGTCGCGCGGACGGTGGTGCTCGGACGCGAGGCGTTGCCACGGTGGTCGACGGCGACGACCGTGTACGCGTAGGTGGTGCCGTTGGTCAGCCGCGTGTCGGTGAAGCGCGGGGTGGTGACCTCGCGGACGAAGCGGCCGTTGCGCAAGATCCGGTAGCCGCGCAGGTCGAGGGACGACGACGCCTTCCAGCTCAGCGCGACGGCACGGTCACCGGCCACGGCGCGCACGCCGGTCGGGGTGGCGGGCGCCTTGCGGTCGGGAGCCTTCACGTACTCGGCCCGGACCGAGCCGGCGCCGGACCTCTTCACGTACCGGACCTCGAAGGTGTGCTTGCCGCGGCGCAGCGTGCGCGTCCCGGCGGCGTAGCGACCCTTCTTCGAGGTGGCGACCGTACGGCCGTCGATGCGGAGCACGGCCTTCCCGGTCGCACGAGCGCGCAGCTCGTACGCGCCCTTCAGCTTCTTGGTCGTCGTCCAGCGGACGGAGAACGGCTTGCGGCGGGCGGGGTACGAGGCGGCGATGCGCTTCTCGCACCGCGTCGCGACGGGCTTCCCCTTGAACGCGGTGCCCTTGTAGTACTGCGCGAGCCAGCGGCCGGACTTGGCGCACTTGCTGGCCGTCGGCGCCGCGGAGGCCGGGTCGGCGAGACCCGGGACCAGGGCGAGCGCACCGGCGACGAGCACGAGGGCGAGGAGGAGGGCGAGAGGGCGGCGGGACTGAACGGCGTTGTTCATGTGCGTGCTCCGGGAGGCCGGGGAAATGCTGTGACTTTAGGAACCGGAAGTAGCCCGTGTCAGAGAAACGTGAAAATCGAACTATTTTGGACGACTGCCCTAAAACGCCCAGGGCAGCGCCTGTCGTAGGGCCCGAAAATGTGGTTTGTGGCGCCGTCCAACTTAAAAGCGCAGGTCAGACGCACTCTGTGAGAATGTTCACTAACTCCCACCCATGAGGAAACGGCCGTCCGACCGGGGCATACATTGGCAGCACGGCTCACCGGGTTCGGACCGTCTGACGGCTGAGATCGCGCGAGCCGCGACCACCTATCCACATCAGCTGGCCGGCCACAGGATGGCTCGGGCAGTGCGATCAACACGCTTGAATCGCGATGCGAGAAGGACAAAAAACACATCATGGCCGCAGACATCACCACCGACGACCCGATCACGAGCACCTACCGCTCAAGCCATGGCCAGCTCCAGGCCTGGGTCGACGAGGTCGCCGCCCTCACCAAGCCCGACGAGATCTACTGGTGCGAGGGCACCCCCGACGAGTGGATCCGCATCACCGACGAGCTCGTCGAGGCCGGCACCTTCATCCGCCTCAACGACGAGAAGAAGCCCAACTCCTTCTACTGCGCCTCCGACCCCAACGACGTCGCACGCGTCGAGGACCGCACCTACATCTGCTCGCGTCGACGAGAAGGACGCCGGCCCCACCAACAACTGGATGGCGCCCGACGACATGAAGCAGCTCATGACCGACCTGTACGACGGCTGCATGCAGGGCCGCACGATGTACGTCATCCCGTTCGTCATGGGTCACCTCGAGTCCGACCACCCGATGTTCGGCGTCGAGATCACCGACTCGGCCTACGTCGTCGCGTCGATGACGGTCATGGCCCGCATCGGCACGCGACGTCCTCGACAAGATCGAGGCGACCGAGGCCGACTACGTGCCCGCGCTCCACTCGTTCGGCGCCCCGCTCGCCGACGGGCCAGGCCGACGTCGCCGTGGCCGTGCAACGACACCAAGTACATCGTGCAGTTCCCCGAGGAGCGCATGATCTGGTCGTACGGCTCGGGCTACGGCGGCAACGCCCTGCTCGGCAAGAAGTGCTACTCGCTCCGCATCGCCTCGGTCATGGGCCGCGACGAGGGCTGGATGGCCGAGCACATGCTGATCCTCAAGCTCACCAACCCCGAGGGCGTCGTCAAGTACATCGCCGCCGGCGTTCCCGAGCGCGTGCGGCAAGACCAACCTCGCGATGGTCGAGCCGACGATCCCGGGCTGGAAGGTCGAGACGATCGGCGACGACATCGCCTGGATCCGCGTCGGCGCCGACGGCCGCCTGTACGCCGTCAACCCCGAGTTCGGCCTGTTCGGCGTCGCGCCGGGCACCGGCTGGGACACCAACGCCAACGCGATGCGCACGATCGAGCAGGGCAACTCGGTGTTCACCAACGTCGCGCTCACCGACGACGGCGACGTCTGGTGGGAGGGCATGACCGACGAGCCGCCGGCCCACCTCACCGACTGGAAGGGCCACGACTGGACGCCCGAGAGCCGAGGAGCTCTCGAGCCACGCCAACAGCCGCTTCTGCACCCCGATCAAGCAGTGCCCGATCCTCGGCCGACGAGTACGACGACCCCAACGGCGTCCCGCTCGACGCGATCCTGTTCGGTGGTCGCCGCAAGACGACGATCCCCCTGGTGACCGAGGCCCGCGACTGGACCCACGGCACGTTCATGGGCGCCACGCTGTCGTCCGAGACGACGGCTGCGGCCACCGGTGCGGTCGGCGTCGTCCGCCGCGACCCGATGGCCATGCTGCCGTTCATCGGCTACGACGCCGGTGACTACTTCGGCCACTGGATCACCATGGCCAAGAACAACGACGAGTCGAAGTTCCCCAAGGTCTTCTACGTCAACTGGTTCCGTCGCGACGAGGACGGCGGCTTCCTGTGGCCGGGCTTCGGCGAGAACAGCCGCATGCTCAAGTACGTCGTCGACCGCGTCGAGGGCAAGGTCGAGGCGCATCGAGACGCCGATCGGCCTCGTGCCGCCGACCCGTCGTCGATCGACACCGACGGCCTGGACGTCACCGACGAGCAGCTGGCCAAGGCGCTCGCTGTCGACGTCGACGAGTGGAAGGCCGAGATCCCGCAGATCAACGAGTGGTTCGAGAAGTTCGGCGACACCCTGCCGGCCGTTCTCTGGACCGAGCTCGACGGTCTGAAGGCCCGCCTCGAGGCCTGAGTTCTGGCGCGACGCCCCGCACCCCTCACGCAGGGTTGCGGGGCGTCGCGCTGTCTCCCGCTGGTCGAGATCCCGCCCCCGCTGGTCGAGACCCCGCCTCCGCTGGTCGAGTAGCGACGAGCCGCTAGGCGAGACGCGTATCGAGACCCCCGCCCGTACGACCGTGGTCTGACGCACCGCCGGACCGTCCGTCCCGCAGGCTGACGGATCGCGGCGCCCGCCGCCGTACGGTCACGGAGTGCTGATCTCCGACCCGCTCTCACGCCTCATCGCCGAGGCCGCCACCGGACTTCCGGCGCCCCTCGCGACCGCGGTCGAGCTGATCCCCAACCTCGGAATCGTCGTGCTCTCGCTGCTCCTCGCGGCCGCCGCGTACGGCCGTGGCCCTCGCACGCTCGCGATCGGGATCGCCGCCGGACTCGGGGTCGTGCTCGCGTACGGGACCAGCGAGGTGCTGAAGATCCTCGTCCGCGACGAGCGCCCGTGCCGCACGATCGACGTGCTCGCGACCTGCCCCGGCACCGGCGACTGGGCCTGGCCGAGCAATCACGCGACCATCGCTGCCGGTCTCGCGACAGCGGTGGTGCTGGCGGCGCCTCAGTGGTGGCGGTACGCGGCGCTCCTGGCCGGCGCGGTAGTACTCGGACGGGTCGTCGTCGGAGTCCACGACATCGCCGACGTGGTCGCCGGAGCGGCACTCGGGATCACCATCACGGTCGTCGTCGCACGACTCCTGGCCCACCGCGTCGCGGCCCTGCTCGTGCGGGGCCCGGCCGGGTGAGGCGGAGTCAGCGCGCCGCAGGTCGGCGCGCTCAGTACTCGATGACCACCTGGCCATCGATCTGCGCGTGCTCCATCTCGTCGAAGATCGCGTCGATGTCGCCGAGCTCGCGGGTCGTGATGGTCGGGTGGATCAGGCCCTGCGCGTAGAAGTCGAGAGCCTCGACCAGCCTGATCGACTCACCGCAGCCGTCTCCATGTTTTGACCTGACGCTCCCCGTTGTAAGTCGTCCGCGTAGGACGAGACGACACGACTGTAGAGCGGCAGTGTTGGCGCCAAAGCCTTGAGCGCGACGCGAAGAGCGGCGTCCGGTCGGCCAGCGTCATACAGCGCCAACGCGAGGAATGCCTGACCGGCTTCGCCGGTCAGCTCGTCTGGCTGGAGATCCTGCAGCAGGTCGACGGCTGCCTGCGGGTCTCCCACATTTCGGAGGGAACTAGCCAGCTGAATCACCGCTTGAGGGCGCCTGTGGCCAGCGAGCCCGCTGGCGAGAGCCTTCCTGTACAACGGAATCGCCTCGGCCTCGCGCCCGAGAAAGTCGTGGACGGATGCCCACTCGTAGAGTGCATCCGGATCATCTGCCGGTCGCTCTCGGATGAGCGACCCCATCTCTTCGATCATCAGGTCGGGTGCAGCATCATCGGCCGACTCCCAGAACCTGTCGATTCGGTCATCCCAAGAGGCGGCCACGACAACATCCTTGCAGACGACGACCGCGGTCCGGCGCTGCTCGAAACTGATCGTCTACGAGCCCAATCCTCCCCTGACGAAGGAATCATGCGACACCACCGTTTCGGCCTCACCCATCCGTCCGTCCTGGTGCTCGCCGGTCTCGGATTCGGAATTGCCAACTTCAGCCGCCAACCACGGCAACACGCCGCAGGCCGAGTACCTGTCAAAGGTCCTCGGAAATGACTGGGCCTGGCTTACGGCGGGACTCCTCAGCGCCTTGCCGGCACGCACCTGGACGACCGCGATGCAGCGATGCCTGGCCTTCCTGCTGCCTGCCGTCCTCGGCTACTACGTGTCCGACCTCGCCGCCGGAACGTACGCGGGTGGCGACATGGGTGTGGTCACCGACGTGACCGCCTACTTCGTGATCGGGTCCATCACGGCTGCAGGTCTCAGCCTCATCGTCGTCACCATCCACAAGGGCGGAATACGAGGCCTGCTGGCCTCCCTCGCCGTACCGGCCTACATCGCCCACAAGGCATTCACCTACCGCCCGCTGGTCCCGCACGACCCAGTGATGCAGCGCGTCTGCGGAATCGTCGGATATACCGCGGTTGCCACGCTCCTGCTCATCGTCCTCTGGATCATGTGGCGATCAACCCGAGCCGATGCCGGTGATATCGGCCCTCAAGAGGCCAACGGCGACGCGCACAAACTGGTCACCTGACGCGTCTCCGCGCACGGATAGGCGAGGCGATCTGCCTGGCTCGTCGGTGGTTGAGTTCGGAAGTCTGTGATTCCGGCACTACGGGAGTCTGTGACTTCGGAGGCAGAGGTCGGCGGTGTGGCCGTTGTGGCCATACCGCCGACCTCGATCCGGTACTTGCGTGGTGTTACTCCGTGTAGGTCCAGACCTTGATGGTGTTGGTTGGCGTCGCGCTCTCCCCGATGAACCACTCTGTTTGGCCGTTGCCACACGCCCTGGAGTAGAAGGTCTCGCCGCTAGCCTGGATCTTGACCACGGCGCACTTGCCGTCGGCCTTGGTGTCCTTCACCCACCCGTCGATGTTGGCGTAGCCGCCACTGCACCAGATGGTGTAGTGCGACTTGGCGCCAGTGACGGAGACATCCCGGGTGTTTCCGCACGTGTCTGCAGAAGCTGGCGACGCTCCGACCACACCGGCCGCTGCCACGAGCCCTGCTGTCGCAAGAACGGCCTTGACGTGGTTCTTCATGAATCCCCCTGTATTGCTGGTCGTGTTGAATTGCTTGACAGCGTGGGTGGTGACACGCATTGGTACAAGGGCCTTCGATCAGGGTCAAAACCCGCAGACGCGCCGAGTCCGGCTGACCTTCCCGCGCCGAGCACCGATAGGTGAAGAGTCAACTACCTGTCGGCCGCCGGAAGGCGTAAGGGACAATGGCGTACATGGCCGACACCGCAGCTCCTTCGCTCATGCCCGCCGCGTTCATCGGGCACGGCAACCCGATGAACGCCCTCGAGCGCAACCGCTACACCGAGGCATGGCGCACGCTCGGCGAGTCCCTGCCGAAGCCGCGAGCGATCCTCGTCGTGTCGGCTCACTGGTACATCAACGCCACCGCGGTCACCACGATGCGGGCCCCGCGGACGATCCACGACTTCTACGGGTTCCCTCGGGAGCTGTTCGAGGTGGAGTACCCGGCGCCGGGCATGCCGGAGCTGTACGAGGAGGTGTCCGACGCGGTGCACCCGACGTGGTGCGGCGAGGACAAGGACTCGTGGGGCATCGACCACGGGACCTGGTCCGTGCTCACCCACGTCTTCCCGGACGCCGACATCCCGGTCGTCCAGCTCAGCATCAACGCCGACAAGGGCCTCGACTACCACCTGGACCTCGGCCAGAAGCTCAACGCGCTGCGCGCCGACGGCGTCCTCGTCCTCGGCAGCGGCAATGTCGTCCACAACCTCGGCGGGATGAACTGGGGACTCGCCGAGGAGGGGTACGACTGGGCGCACCGCTTCAACGAGTCGGCCAAGGAGCTGATGGCCGACGACCCGACCAACATCCCGACGCTCGACGCGCACTCGGACTACCGCCACGCGGTGCCCACACCGGACCACTTCCTGCCGCTGCTCTATCTCGCCGGGATGGCAGACCAGTCCGGGCGCGGTGCGGAGGTGCTCGTCGACGGCTACACGTACGGGTCGCTGTCGATGACGGCGTTCACGCTCGACCTGGACTGCCCGGCCCCCGACGGCGACGTCGCTGCCGGCGAGCCCGCCACCCCCGACTCGCCCCCGGACGGCTCCAACATCTGACCGGTCGGCCGGCGTACGGGTCAGTCGGCGTACAGGCGGTCGGCGTACAGGTCAGTCGGCGAGCACGCGGTCCGGCCCGGGCGCCGCCTCGAGCCCGTCCTCGAGCTCACGCGGTGTCATCTTCGGGATCGCGAGTGCCACCACGGCCGCGACCAGCAGCGCCGCGGCGAGGAACAGGAACCCCGCCACGTACGCCGACTCGCGCGGCTCACCGCCACGTCCGAGCTGACCGGTCACGATCGTCGCCATCACGGCGGACCCGACGGCGCCACCGATCGTACGGATGTTGGCGTTCATGCCGGTCGCCACTCCGGTCTGCTCCGGCGGCACCGCGGCAACGACGAGGCTCGCCAGGCACGCGAAGACGGCGCCGAGGCCGATCCCAAACAGGCCGCTCGCGATCGCGGTCTGCCACGGCTGGTGGTGGACGAGACCCATCGCGCCGAGCCCGACGGCGCTCAGGACGCAGCCGATCACGACGACCGGCTTCGGGCCCCGGATCCGCACGAGCGGCGCGGACACGAGTCCCATGACGAAGGTCCCCACCGCCGACGGGAGCATCAGCAGGCCGGACAGGGTGATGGTCGCGCCGAACCCGTACCCGGCGACGTCCGGATCGGTCTGCAGCAGCCGCGGCGTGAACGCGAACGACGCGTACATGCCGACACCGACGAGGAACGCGACGAGGTTCGCCGTCCACACCGCCGGCAGGCGCATCATCCGCAGGTCGATGAACGGGACGACGGCCCGCTGCTCGACGAGCACCCAGCCGACGACGAGGACGGCCGCCGTCACGAGGAGACCGAGCACGAGCGGCGACGCCCATCCCGCCCGCGACCCCTCGCTGATGCCGATGAGCAGCGCGGTCAGCCACCCGGCGAAGAGCAGGGTCGGGAGCAACGGGATGCGACCGGGAGTCCGTACGGGGGACTCCGGCACCAGCACCCACGCGGCCACAGCCGCTGCGCCGGTCACGATCGCGGGGAGCCAGAACAGCCACACGTAACCGAGCCCGTCGACCATCGGCCCGGCCACGACCGTCCCGAACCCGCCGCCCGCGCCCATGAGCGCGGACACGAAGCTGATCGCGCCGGCGATCTTCGGCTCCGGGAACTCGTCACGGATGATGCCGAACGCCAGCGGCATCACGCCGCCGCCGACGCCCTGGACGACGCGCGCCAGGATCATGACCGCGACGTTCGGGCGCGAGCGCCGCGATGACCGACCCGAGCGCGAGCAGCCCGAGCGCGTACACCAGCACGCGCTCCTTGCCGGTCGCGTCCCCGAGGCGTCCGGCGAGCGGCGTGAAGATGGACGCGGAGACGAGGTACGCGGTGACGACCCACGTGACCGTCGTCGGGTCAGTCCCCAGCTCGTCCTGGATGCGCGGGAGGACGGGGATCGTGAGCGACTGGACCAGCGCGAACGACGCGACTCCGACGCAGAGGACGGCGAGCGTGACGCGGTAGTGCGTCCGTCGCGCGGTCGAGATCACCTGCTGGCCCCCTGTCGTGGCGGCCACGTTCGGTGCGACCAGTCCTGCTCAGCAACCAACCACAGGCCGTACGGGTTCATTCCGCCCAGGGGTGTGTCGCGTGCAAACGCCTCAGACGCTGGCCGGTACGGGGTCGCGGGCGATCGGGCACGACATGCACCGCGGGCCGCCGCGGCCGGTCCCGAGCTCCGAGCCGGGGATCCGGATGACCTCGATCCCCGCCGCCTCCAGACGCGAGTTGGTCTCGACGTTGCGCTCGTACGCGACCGCGAGCCGCGGCTCGATCGCCAGCGTGTTGTTGCCGTCGTCCCACTGCTCGCGCTCCGCCGTGACGGCGTCCAGGCCGGTGTCGATGACGCGGAGGCGGTCGATCTGCAGCGCCTTCGCGGCGGCCTCGAGGAACGGTGCGGGTCCATCGATCGCGAGGTCGGTGCCGTGACCGTCGGTGACCGTGTAGGCCTGGAGGGTGTCGGCGACCGCCGGGTACATCACGACGGCGTCGACGTCGACCATCGTCACGACGGTGTCGAGGTGCATCGTCGCGCGGTCCTGGGCGATCGGGACGGCGAGCACGGTGGACGCGAGGTCGTGCGCGAAGCACTGGCGCGCGATCCGCTCGAAGCCCGCAGGCGTCGTACGCTCGCCGACGCCGACGGCGATGACCCCGTCTCCGAGGACGAGCACGTCGCCGCCCTCGAGGTGCTCGAGGTGCGGCCCGTGCACGCGCGGCACGTGACTGAAGCGCGGGTGGTGCTCGTACACGAGCTGCGTCAGGTACGACTCGCGCTCTCGCGCCGGCATCGCGAAGCTCGTGAGCGCCACCTCGTCGCGCAGCCACACCGACGAGTCGCGCGTGAAGAGGAGGTTCGGGAGGGGGTCCACGAGGAAGTCGTCGGGCTGGAGGAGCGTCGTCACCACGCTCCGTACACCGTCGAGCTCGTCGTTGCGAAGACCCGCGGTCAGCACCTCCGTGAGGTCGTTGGCGTCGAGCGAGGAGAACGCCGCGGAGAGGTACTCGGAGACCGTGTCACCCAGCCGCAGGTCGCCCGTCAGGCCGGCCACCGCCGTCGCGTGCGCCGCGGGGTTCTGCAGCGTCTCGACCAGAAGGTCGCGCAGGTAGAGCACCTCGACGCCGCGGTCCGCGAGCGCCGCCGCGAACAGGTCGTGCTCCGCGACCGCTCTGCCGACCCACGGCAGGCCGTCGAACAGCAACGAGTCGTTGTTGCGGGGGGTGAGGCGCTTGAGCTCAGGTCCTGGCCGGTGGAGCATGACCGTACGCAGCCGTCCGACCTCGCTGGCAACTCCGGGAGTGATGACACCGTCGTCCATCCACTCACCCTAGGGTCATGCCGCCTAGGGTGTGAATCGTGGCTCTCGCGATCTCCATCCTCGCCCTCGTGACCGCTGCGGGCGCGCTCGTCGTCTCGGCCACCGCCGCGTCGCGCGTCCCCAAGCGCGGCGGCTCCGGCCGTACGGTCGACCAGCTTCCCCGCGACACCGCGGCGCTGCGCCGCGAGGTGGCGGCGTGGGCGGACGCGCAGACGCACACGTTCCGGCACCTGGCGGTCGTCCGGTACGACGCGTTCGGCGACACCGGCGGCGCGCTCTCGTGGACACTCGCGCTCGCCGACGACACCGGGTCAGGGGTCGTCATCACCTCGATCCACGGCCGCAACGAGACCCGGACGTACGCCAAGAGCGTGAGCGGGTGGAGCAGCGAGCAGACGCTGACGCCCGAGGAGGAGCGCGCGCTCGCCGAAGCCCGCCGCTGAGCCTGCCCCGCGCCGCGCCTCCGTACGCCGCTGGCCATGCCCGCACCGCCCTGCACTTTCCGTTGGGGCCAACGGAAAGTGCGTCGCCCACCGGGACGTCCAGGTGGGGCGAGACGTCTTCGTTGGGCCCAACGGAAAGTGAGCCCGTACGGACGCGGCGCGACGCGGCGCCACCGGCCGACGGCGCACGACGGGCGCGGCGCGGCGCGCTACACCTAGCGGGGCGGGCGGGACGACGCGGAGGCGTTGGCGCTGTACCTCGGCCGCTCGCCGCGCCGCCGCTCCCACGTGTCGCAGCCGAGCAGCACCGCCCCGGCCAGCGCGAAGCCGGCGATGATGTCGATGACGTAGTGCTCGGCGTAGTAGACGAGCGCGAACGACATCACCAGCGGGTACGCGAGGAGCAGCCACCGCCACGGCGACCGCAGCCGCTGCACCCCGTAGAACGCGATCAGCGCAGCGAGTCCGGCGTGCAACGACGGCATCGCGGCGACGGGGTTGCCGACGTTCGCGAGGACGAGGTGGAACCCGCCGAGCCCCATGTCGGACCACCCGCGCCCGGTGAGTCGTACGACCTCGTCCGCCAGGTAGCCGTCCCGCGACGCCATCCACGGCGGGGCCATCGGATAGAGGATGTAGATGACGAGCGCGCCGAAGCTGATCGCGAGGTAGCGCCGCATCCAGCGGACCCACTCGCTGCGCGTCGACAGCCACAGGACGACGGCGATCGAGAGTCCCGCGATGAAGTGCGTGAAGTACACGGTGGTGAACACGACGTCGTACCACTGCGGCGGCGACGCCATCGAGCACGGCTGCTCGCAGAGCCAGTCCTGGAGGTGGCGGGTCGGGGTGGTGCCGCCGCCGAGCCACTCGTCGAACACGATCGGCTCGGTGACGTGCACCGGCAGCGGGATGAGCTCGTCGGCGAGCCCACGGCTGTAGAGGTAGACGAGCAGGAACGCGACGGGACCCCACCAGTCCTTGAGGAAGGTGAGGTGGGCCTGCCAGCCGGCGCCGGTGTTCCAGGCGATCGTGAGCACCCAGAGCCACGCGACGATCTGGACCACGTCGGTCGGCATGCCGATGAAGAAGAGCCAGAGCACGAACGCGCCGGTGAAGATGACCATCGCGGTCGCGCGACGCTGCCACGACGGAGTCCTGCCCCCCATGACGGGCGAGCCGGGCGCGTCAGAGCGCGTGACGTCGCGGGTCGACTCGTCCACTCAGCCCCCCTACGATCGCGCGCTCGTCCCACCGTAAGACGCCGCGGTGTCATCCGCGACGCGGTTATCGCCGTGTCATGCGGGCTTCGGTGCGTCCACGGCGAGCTTGACGCCGACCATACCGAGGAGGCTTCCGCTGATCCTGCGCTGCCACGCCATCCAGGACGGCCGGCTCGCGAGAAAGGCGGCGATCCCTCCGGCCACGATGATGAGCGTCGCGTTGACCACGGCACTGACGGTGATCTGGATGCTGCCGAGGACGAACCCTTGCAGCACCACGTCCCCGCGCGACAGGTCCACGAACTGCGGGATCAGCGAGACGTACATGATCGCGGCCTTGGGGTTGAGCAGGTTCGTCGTCAGGCCCATCGTGAACAGCCGCCGGTGTGAGTCGCGGGGGAGGTCACGCGCCTCGAACGCCGAGAGGCCGCCGGGCCTCAGGGTCTTCCAGGCCAGCCAGAAGAGGTACGCGGCACCTGCGATCTTGAGCGCCACGTACAGCCACGGCACCACGACGAAGATCGCGGCGAGCCCGACGTTGGCCATGACCATGTAGACGCCGAAGCCGACCATCGTGCCGAGGAGCGACACGAGGCCGGCGAGCGGGCCCTGGCTGATGCTGCGGGAGACGAGGTAGATCATGTTCGGCCCAGGCGTGAGCACCATGCCCAGGGCGACGAGCGCGATGCCGACAGCGGCTGCGGTGTCGATCATGCGCGGCTCCTCGACTCGACCTGGCACTCTCTCCGAGGGTGCCACGCGGGTCCCGGGCGCAGCATCCGGTTTATGCCGAGGCGATCTTGCGGCGGTAGGCGGCCATGGCGAGGACGTACGCGACGACGAGGATGCCGACGCACCAGGCCAGGGCGACCCACAGGTCGTTGCCGACGGGCTGCTCGGCGAACAGGGCACGGATCGAGTTGACGATCGGTGTGACCGGCTGGTTCTCGGCGAACCACTGCACAGGCGCGGGCATGCTGTCGGTCGGGACGAAGGCGGAGCTGATGAACGGCAGGAAGATCAGCGGGTACGAGAAGCCGCTCGCGCCGTCGATCGTCTTCGCGGTGAGGCCCGGGATCACGGCCAGCCAGGTCAGGGCGAGGGTGAACAGGGCGAGGATGCCGAAGACGGCGAGCCAGTCGAGCACGCTCGCGCTGGTCCGGAACCCCATGACGAACGCGACCGCGATGACGACCACGAGGGACACGAGGTTCGCGACGAGCGAGGTCAGCACGTGTGCCCACAGCACCGACGAGCGGGCGATCGGCATCGACTGGAAGCGCTCGAAGATGCCGCTCTGAAGGTCGGTGAAGAGCCGGTACGCGGTGTACGCGATGCCGGAGGCGATCGTCATGAGCAGGATGCCGGGCAGCAGGTAGTTCACGTACGAGCCGGTGTCCTGACCGGTGTCGATCGCGCCCCCGAACACGAAGACGAACAGCAGCATCATCGCGATCGGCGTGAGGACCGTCGTGATGATCGTGTCCGGGCTGCGCACGATGTGACGCAAGGACCGCCCGGTGAGGGTGGTGGTGTCGGGCAGGAAGTGTGTCGTGCTCATCGTGGTCCCTTCGTGTCCGCGCCGACGACGGCGAGGAAGATCTGCTCGAGGGTGGGCTGCTTCTCGACGTACTCGACCTCGGCCGGGGGCAGCAGCTGCTTGAGCTCGGCGAGGGTGCCGTCGGCGATGATGCGGCCCTCGTGGAGGATCGCGATCCGGTCGGCGAGCTGCTCGGCCTCGTCGAGGTACTGGGTGGTGAGCAGCACGGTCGTCCCCTGACCGGCGAGCTCCTTGACGGTGTCCCAGACCTCGAGGCGTGCCTGCGGGTCGAGCCCGGTGGTCGGCTCGTCCAGGAAGATCACCGACGGGTCGCCGATGAGGCTCATCGCGATGTCGAGGCGGCGACGCATGCCCCCGGAGTACGTCGAGACCTTCCGCCCACCCGCCTCGGTCAGCGCGAAGCGCGCCAGCAGGTCGTCGGCAACGGTCCCCGGCGCCGGGAGGTGGCGGAGCTTGGCGACCAGGACAAGGTTCTCTCGGCCGCTCAAGAGCTCGTCGACCGCGGCGAACTGGCCCGTCAGGCTGAACGACTCCCGCACCTGCGCGGCCTGAGTCGCCACATCGAAGCCGTTGACCGTTGCCGTGCCCGCATCGGCCCTGAGCAGCGTCGCCAGGATCCGGAGGACCGTCGTCTTGCCGGCACCGTTGGAGCCGAGCAGCGCGAAGATGCTTCCCGGCGCCACGTCGAGGTCGACGCCGCGCAGCACGTGCAGCTCGCCGTACGACTTCTCCAGACCGCGGAGCTGGATCGCGGGGGTCGCTGTGGGGGTCATGCGTCCACGTCCCGTCCATCAGCGCCGCCGGCTGCGTCACCTGCGGCGGCCTCGTCGATCGCCTTGATCAGGCGCGCCCGCTCCTTGTCGATCCACTGCTTGCCGGAGTACGCCGCGGCGAAGGTCTCGGCGAACTCCACCGGGTCGTCACCGACGATCGCGCGGACCGGTGTCTCGTCGGCGGCGGCGCGCTCCCAGAGGTCGGCGAAGTCGGCGAACATCGTCATCATCGTGTCGCCGTCGGTGAGGCCCGAGCTGTACATGAGGTAGCGCTCGAGCGCCTTCGCGGCCTGGTGGTACGGCTCAGGGAGCGCCTGGACGCGGGCCTTGTACTGCCGGTACTGCTTCTTCTGCTCGAGCGAGCCGATCACGGTCTCGATCCACTTGGCGGCCATCTCAGCCTTCTCTTTCTGTGTTGTCGGTCTGTACGTGGTGGAGCTGTTCGATGCGTTCGACGAGGAAGCTCCACGTCTTCCAGAACTCGTCGAGGTGGGCCCGTCCCTGAGCGTTCAGGGAGTAGACCTTGCGCGGCGGGCCCTTCTCCGACGGGACCTTCTCCACGTCGACGAGGCCCCGCTGCTCGACCCGTACGAGCAGCGCGTAGACCGTGCCCTCGGCGATCTCCGCGAAGCCCTGGTCGCGCAGCCATGCCGTGATCTCGTACCCGTACGCGGGTCGCCGGGTGAGGATCGCGAGGACGATCCCCTCCAACGTGCCCTTGAGCATCTCGGTCATCTGCTTGCCCATGGAGGCCGCCTGCTTTCACTACTCAACGTTGCTGACTACCAGTACATAGTAACGCTGAATAGTGCGCGCGCAAGAGGCTTTGCCGAGTGAGCGAGCTGGCCGCAGGTGTCGGTCGGCTGCGCGGCTATCCTCACGAGGATGAGCCGCATCTTCACGGTCAGCTTTGCGTCGGTCTATCCCCACTACGTGACGAAGGTCGAGCGGAAGGGCCGTACGAAGGCGGAGCTCGACCAGGTGATCGAGTGGCTGACCGGGTTCGACGAGGCGGCGCTCGATGCGCACCTGGCGAAGGAGACGACCGTCGAGGACTTCTTCGCCGACGCACGGCTCAACCCGCATGTCTCGTCGATCACCGGTGTGGTCTGCGGGGTGCGCGTGGAGGACATCGAGGATCCGCTGATGCAGAAGATCCGCTACCTCGACAAGCTCGTCGACGAGCTCGCCAAGGGCAAGGCGATGGAGAAGGTCCTGCGAGGCTAGGCGCCGCGCACGTCCTCCGCGAGCGCCTCGGCCAGCCCGACGAACTGGTGTCCGCCCGCAGGGTGTTCGACCGCGCGCGCCGACGGCATCCGTACGGCGTTCAGCGCCAGGTGCTCGAACGGCACCACCTCGTCGTCGCGACAGTGGTGCAGCGAGACCGCCATGTCCGGCTCCGTCCCCGTCGTCCACGTACTCCGCGACATCCCAGCCGGCCGGACTCCAGTCCGGCATTGCCAGCAGCAACGCCTTCCTCGGCGTCCACGCCCGCTCCGGCAGCACCGATCGCAGGATCGTCGCGCCGAACGAGTGACCGATGACGACGTCGTCCGGGCCGAGAGCGGCCAACCGCTCGCGCACCGGACCCGCCCAGGCCTCGACCGACATGTCCTCATCGCTCATCTGCGGGTAGTCCACGGGAGCGTCGAGGGCGCCGCTCAGCGCGTCGGCCATGGCCTGGTCCTCCAGGTAGCCGCCCGCACCGTGGACGAACAACACGCGCATCGCCCCCACAGTAGAGGAGCGGCGATGTCGAGAATCCGCCCTCGGCTCCGCTCTCCTCACGAATGCACCGCAACGAAGGGACGAAGCAGATGAGTGACCTCATCGGGATCGCACGGTTCGACTTCCGCGACGGCGACGTCGAGGAGTTCAAGCGCCTGTCCGAGCGAGCCATGGAGATCGTCCGGGCGAACGAGCCCGGGACCCTCGAGTACAGCGTCTACTTCAACACCGACGAGACCGAGGCGATCGTCATCGAGCGCTACCGCGACTCCGACGCGTTGACCGCTCACGGGCAGAATCTCGCCCACCTCATGGAGCCGGTGATCGCGACCGGGTCGGTGCACGGCGAGCTGTTGGGCGATCCGAGCCCCGACCTGCGCGCCAACTTCGCCGACGACGGTCCGGTGCAGCTGTTCAGGCCGTGGATCGCGCTCTGAGCCGCCCAAGCCCCCCGGTGATCGAGTAGGGCGAGGAACGACCCGTATCGAGATCCCCGAAATGGCGTTGACGAGAGACCGGTCAGCAACCGAGGGTGTCGCCGTGATGATCCGACGCGAGCTTCCCGACGACATCGACGCGGTACGAGCGGTCACCGCTGCGGCGTTCCGTACCGCCGAGCACAGCGCACCGCCCGTGGAGCCGGGAGGGGATCCGGGCGAGGCGACGCTCGTCTCGTGGCTGCGGGAGGATACCGGCTGGATTCCTGAGCTGTCTCTCGTCGCGGTCGAGGACGACCGTCTCGTGGGCCATGTGGTCGCCACGCGGGCGGAGATCGACGCCCATCCGGCATTGGGTCTCGGGCCGCTGAGCGTCGTGCCGGACCGACAGAAAACGGGCGTCGGCTCGGCGCTCATGCACGCCGTTCTTGGCGCCGCCGACGCACTGGACGAGTCGGTGGTGGGACTGGTCGGTGAGCCTGCCTACTACCGCCGGTTCGGCTTCGCCCCTGCAGCGTCGATCGGGGTGGTCGCCCCAGAGCCCGAGTGGGGTGACTACTTCCAGGTCCGGACCCTCACGTCGTACGCCGGACAGTCCGGCCACTTCCGCTACGCACGCCCTTTCGACCGGCTCAGCGGCTGACCCCGGCGTCCGAGGAGGGCGAACCCCCCACCTCAGTTGCTCGACTCCGCCCAGCCCTGCGCCACGAAGCGCGCGGCGTCGCTCGGCCGCTGGCCGTTGAACAGCAGACCGCCGCGATCCACGGCGAGCACGCCGTCCACGTACACGCCTCGCCCGCGAGACGGCGTCGCGCGCAGCCCGGTGTAGGTCCACCGCAGGTGGGTCGCACCGGCGGGCACCACCGCGTCGGCCTTCAGCCACTGACGCCCTTCGAATCCGGAGAACGTGCCGTCAGTGGACCACCGGGCACCGCCCGCCGCGAGGTTGAGCGGCACCAGCTGCCACGTCGTACCGCCGTCGGTGGAGGCCTCGAGGCGCCCGACGTCGTACCCGGCCTCGGTGTCGTACCAGAGCCGGAACGACAGCCACGCCGCCTCGGTCGCCGGACGGGCCAGCGGTGCGGTCAGCGTGTGCGTCGTGGAGTCCGGCCGCCCGGAGAACCACGCCGTACGACCGACGGCCGGTCGTACGGGGATGGCGCGGCCGACGTTGCGGGCGATGGACTGCCGCGCGCCGTTGTTCGAGCCCCACGCGCGGTTCGGGTGGACGCGGTTGGTGAGCAGGATGACGAACGTGCGCGACAGCGGGTCGATGACGAGCGAGGTGCCGGTGAAACCGGTGTGCCCGAATGTCACCGGCGAGTCGAGCGAGGCCATGTAGAAGGACTGGTTCAGCTCGAATCCGAGGCCGCGGCGGGACGTGATCGCGGGCGGGATGCCGACGTTCTGGTCGGTGATCGCCTCCCGCATGATGTCCTCGGAGAGGATCCGCTCCTTGCCGTACCGGCCGCCGTTGAGCAGCATCTGGCTGAAGACCGCGAGGTCGCCCGCGGTGGAGAACAGCCCGGCGTGGCCCGCGACGCCGCCCAGCGACCAGGCGTTCTCGTCGTGCACCTCGCCGTGGACCATGCCGCGACCGATCGACGACATGTCCTCCGTGGCCGCGATGCGAGGTCGCAGCGACTCCGGCGGGTTGAACATCGTGTCGGTCATGCCCAGCGGCTCGGTGATGCGCTCGGCCACGAGCTGGTCGAGGGGCTGGCCGGTGACGCGTTCGGCGAGCTTGCCGAGCGTGATCAGGCCGAGGTCGGAGTAGACGTACGCCGTGCCCGGCGGCGTCACGAGGGTCTGCGCGAAGACGGCGGCGATCCGCGCCTCCGGCGTCGGGTACGCCGAGTAGAGGTTGACCCAGCTCCGCAGACCGGAGGTGTGCGTCAGCAGGTGCCGGACCGTGACCTCGGCCTTGCCGTTCTGCGCGAACTCGGGGAGGTAGTCGGCGACCGGGGTGTCGAGGCCGACCACGCCCTGGTCCACGAGCTGGAGGGTCACGACGACGGTGAACAGCTTCGTCACCGAGGCGAGGTCGAACATCGTGTCCTCGGTCATCGGGATCTGCTGGTCCTCGGGCAGCTCGGTGCCGTCGGCGCTCGCGTACCGCACCGCGTCACCCACTGCCCCGTGCTCGACGACGATGCCGTCCTTCGCGACGAGCGCGACCGCTCCGGCGTACATGGGGTAGTTGGGGTTCTCGGGCGTCGTCTTCAGGTACGCGGCGAGGTCGGGCATGATCCGGGCGATGTGCTCGGGGAGGAGCCCTGCCTTCTCCGGGGAGCCTTCGCGCAGGGTGCGAGGCGGGGAGAACCGGACGTCCTCGCCGGTCACGGTCGGTGGTCCGGTCTCGTTCCCCGGTGGTTCGACGGCTCCGGCCGGCACGACGAACGCGCCCACGACGGCCACCCCCGCTGCCACGGTCACGGCCCAGCTCGTACGACGCATGGTCCCCTCCGTCCTACGGTCGACGGCCCCGCATCTGGTGGTAGATGAGGTACTTCTTGCGCTTCTTCCGGAACTCGGCGAGGTCGTCCTGCCAGCCGGCGACGATCTCGTCGACATCCCCGCCGGCGTCGATGACGAGGCGGGCGCGGTCGGTGCCGGTGAGCTTGTCGAGCCAGTACGACGGACCGTCCTGGCTGCGCCAGCCGTACTCGGGGAACTCCTGGCGCTGCGTGACGATCATGGCGAGGCCCGTGGTGATGGCATCGAAGGCCTCGCGGTCCTCGACGTACACCTGGACGCCGCCGCAGACCTTGTTGGCCTGCTTGGAGATCGTCGGGGTGAAGTACGCCTCGCGGAAGCGCACGCCGGGGAGGTTGCGGGCGTTGAGCGCCTCCGCCCAGCGGTGGTCGATGCCGGGTGCGCCGATCAGCTCGAACGGGCGGGTCGTGCCGCGGCCCTCGGAGAGTGCGGTGGCTTCGAACAGCGCCGTACCGGGGTAGACGATCGCCGTGTCGACGGTCGGCATGTTGGGCGACGGCAGCACCCAGGGGAGCCCCGTCTCGTCGAACCACATGTCGCGGAACCAGTGGCTCATCGGCACGACCGTGAGGTCGACCTGCTTGCCGATCGCGGGTGGCAGGAACTCCCCGTTGAAGTGCTGGGCGAGCTCGCCGACCGTCATGCCGTGCTGCTGGCTGATCGGCTTGAGCCCGACGAAGGTGGAGTTCTCCGGGTGGAGCACCGGGCCCTCCGCCTGCACGCCGGTGATCGGGTTGGGGCGGTCGAGGACGACGAACCGCAGGCCGAGCTCGGCGGCCGCCTCCATGGCGAGGTACATCGTCCAGATGTACGTGTAGAAGCGCGCGCCGACGTCCTGGATGTCGAAGACCACCGTGTCGATGCCGGCCGCGGCGAACTGGTCGGTCATCCGGGCGGCGTCGTTGTACGCGTTGTAGACGGGCAGGCCGGTCTTGGCGTCGATGAAGAAGTCTTCGCCCTGTCCGGCCTGAGATACGCCACGGAACCCGTGCTCCGGGCCGAACACGGCGACGATGTCGACATCGGGGTGGTTCGCGAGGACATCGACCTCGTGGGTGAGGTCCCGCAGGACGCCGGTCGGGTTGGAGATCATGCCGACGCGCTGGCCGCGGAGCTCTCGGAAGCCGGCGGCGGCGAGGGTTTCGAAGCCGGTACGGACCTGGCGGCCGTGGCCGTGGGTGGGTGGCCGGCCTGCTGCGGTGGTCGCGGTGGTCGCGGCGGCTGTGGCGCTCGCGCCGCCGAGCACCGGCACGCTGGCCACTCCCAGCATGCCTGCGAGGACATCCCTACGTCGCATGATCTCTCCCCCGGATCGGTGGGTGGTGAGGAAACGTTTCGTATGACGAGGATCTAGGCGGACGAACTTCGCAATTGGCGCGACGGTAGTCGCCGGGGAGGGAGCAGGTCAAGGGTGCCGGTGGTCGGACCCGCTGGTCGAGTAGGTCCGAGCCCTTGGGTCTCGATACGCCCTCCGCTAGCGCTCCGGGCTACTCGACCAACGAAACCCCGAGGACTCGTGGACCACGAGCCAGAAGCAGGCCGTCCAGGCCGCGGAGGACTACCTGGAGCTGACCGCGATGTCGAAGGCCGGGCTGATCAGGCAGCTCTCCTCGGATACGGGGAACGGCTTCAGCGACGGCGGACGCAAAGTTCGCCGCGAACCACGTTGACGCGGACTGGAACGCCGAGGCCGTCGAGGCGGCCGAGGGCTACATGGAGATGGGTGGGTTCTCCCGCAAGAGTCTGATCCAACAGTTGACGTCGTCGAGCGGCGACCAGTTCACCCAGGCCCAGGCCGAGTACGCCGCTGACAAGGTGGGGCTCTGACCGACATCGGCACGGCCTATAGAAGGCTCTCGAGACGGTCCAGGCGCCGAGCAGCCATCGGGTTTTGCTCCATCGCCTGAGCGGACGCGCGGGTCAGGTTGATCATCGCGCGCAGACGCTTCTTGTCCTTCGCCTGAAGCGCGAACGCGGTGGTGTCATGCGCAGCCATCATGGCGGCGAGCGCAGCGAAGTCGAGACAGTGGCGCTCACGCGCGGCCCCGTTCGTCTCCATCCGGGCGGCGGCCTTGAGGATCATGGCGCTGAGCAGCACCGGACGCCGAACCATGCCGACCCGACCTCCCACCTGCACCTCGACGGCCTCGCTCCGTCCCAGCGCCTGAGTCCCGCCAGGCGCCGGCACGGTCGGGAAGCCGCTCGCCGACCTGCGCGACGCCGACCGTTCGCCAGTGCCCTCAGGGATGAGGACGTCAAGGATGGCCTCGTCGCGAACCCATCGGTGCTGAACACCGTCGGCGCTGGGCTCTGCAACGAACCCCATGTCGACGAGGGACGCGGTCACCGCACCCAGCAGACCGGGCTCTCGGGCGTTGACGACAGCGTCAGCATCGGTTGTGGGCCGCATTGGCTCGTAACCACGCTCGGCGCAGTAGAGGTGGACCATCTGCCCACCGATGAGCGTCCACCCGTCACGGTGGCTCGCGTACAGGTCGAGCAACGCATGCCACGCCTGCTCCTGCGCGCGGCCCATCTCGGGAAGGACGATCACGCGCCAACCTCTTCTCCGGCGTCTGGCTTTGACGCACCCGGACTCGTCGCAACGAGCCCATCGACGGCTTTGTCCAGAAGCTCATGTGCGCGCTGAAGCTCTCGCGGCCCGCCATGCTCGGCGAGGTCGGCGGCGAGCAGCATGGCGTCGATCCGAGGCGGACGTACTGGCGCGACGTGGAGCACCACGTTGGGACGTTCGTCGACCATCGGCTTCTCGAGCCAGTGATCGCCGACCACATCGTCAACCTCACCCACGCTGACGTACGCCTCGACGACGCGCGGATCCTCAACTCCAGAGTCCCCGTGCGAGACTCCCGAAATGACGAGCCTGCTGTCCGCACGGAGAGCGGACAGGTCGGTCGGCGAGGCCACGTACGCCACGCGAGCCGCACGACCGCGCAACCACGACAAGAGCGCCTCGTGATCTCGTCTCTGGACGGCGTCTGCAAACCGGCGCACCGCCCGGCTACGCGTAGACCGGCCGAGCCTCATCGCCTCTGCTGCGACGTCTGACGAGTCGCCGTCGACGAGTTCGAGGTCTGCGACCCGCATGCGCTCGAGGAGCGACTCCCCGCGCCCACTGTTGGGGATCGCCTTCGCCGCCTCGGCGCATACCAGCGACCACCACACAGACAATGGCGAGACCGGGCGACCGCGTTGCGGAGGCTCCGGCTGCGACGCATCGAGGTCGACCAACCAGCGACCGCCGACCTTCTCCGCCACGAGCGAGCCGTCGTCCACGCGCTGTCGAACGCGGGCGGAGGTGACCCCCAGCCGCTTTGCCGCTTGCGGAACCGACAGCTTGCTCATGTCCATAATGCTATCGATTTCGCAAGCATTATGAAAGCATGCCTCCACAGCCACTGGCTGGCGCCGGCGATGAGGTCGGCGGCGAGGCCGGCGAGGTACGCCACGAACGCGATGGTCGAATAGCTACGAGCTGTGCACCTGGATGGTCGAGTAGCGACGAGCCGCTAGGCGAGGCGCGTATCGAGACCCGAGACCCAGGTCTCGATACGTCCTCCGCTAGCGCTCCGGACTACTCGACCGTCCGGGGCGGTGTGGATGGCGAGGGCTACTCGACCACCTCGGGTTGGGGCGCGTCCGCCATCGCCACTCCGTGGCGCTGGGTCACGGACATGATCGCCGCCATCGACTCCTCGACCGGCCGGTCCGTCGGCACCGAGCTCGGAGAAGTCGGCGAAGAACCGCCCCGCGCCGTCGCCCGACGTGATCGCCAGGAACCGCGCGGAGTCACCGATCACCCCGAAGGTGCTCGGCGTACCCGCCGGGAAGATGACCATCCCGCCCGGCTCCACCTCGTACGAGGTGCCGCCGACGACGGCGGTGACGCTGCCCTCGAGGAGGTACAGCACCCCCGTCCACGGCGAGACGTGCGGCGGCGCCATCGGCGCGGCGGGCGCCTCCACCTCGAAGACCTCGAAGGCCCCGCAGTCGTCTCGGACGGCGATCTTCTCGATGTGGTCGCCGTCGATCATCGGGTAGCGGTCGCCCTCCCCGGGCGCGATGTACGGAGTGTTCGTGCTGGTGCTCATGGCTCCTCCTCTAGGTGGCGTACGCCCAGCGTCGAGCGGAGGAGCGAGAGCGCTGCGAGTAGTCCGCTACTCGACTGCGAAGATGTCCGCCATCGCGGCGCGCTCCGACACCCCGAGCTTGTGGCCGGCGCGGTAGAGGTGGCCTTCGACAGTCCGTACCGACACGGTGAGCCGCTCGGCGATCTCCTTGTTCGACAGTCCGCGGGCAGCCAACGCGGCGATCTCCCGCTCGCGCGCGGTCAGCGGCAGAGGGCGGGCGGCGACCGCGAGCGCCGGCGTACGAGCTCCGGAGCGGCGGGCGAGGTTCTCGGCGACAGCGGCGGCGGAGAGAGCCGACCCCTGCCGCCCGTCCTGCCGATGCCGGTCCGCGGCCTGCGCCGCCGCGTCACCCGCAGCCACGAGGTCGCCGAGCGCCACCCAGGCGTCCGCCGCCTCAAGCAGCGCGTTGCCGTCCCCGACCACGCACGCCTGCGCATGGTCGCGGGCCGACGCAGCGCGGAGACTGAGCCCGCCCAGTTCCGTGAGGCGCGACAGGGCAGCCGACGCGCCACCCAGCTGGACCGCGGTCTGCCACGCGAGCACCTCGTACGCGGGCTCACCCGACTCGCGAGCGAGCGTCCGCCGCGGCGACGGCATGCCCGAGCGCCTCGGTCGTCGACCCCTCCGCGGCCGCACCCCACGCCCGCGCGAGGAGATCGTCCGGCAGCAAGAGCTGGTACGCGGGGTGCTGCCCGGCGGCGATCTCGGCAAGGAGCGGAGCGGCCTGATCCGCCAGGCCGGCCTGCCCGAGTGCGGTGGCCAGCAGCGTGCGGCAGCGGAACCGGAACTCGTGTCCCGACTCCGCCAACCCCGCCCACGCCTCGCGCAGCGCGACAAGCGCGTCACCGACCCGGCCTGCGGCGAGGGCGGCATGCCCGACGACCACGAGACCCATCAGTCTCGCCGGACCCGGAAGGTCCGCCGACACGGCCTGCATCCGCCGAGCCTGCGCCTCGGCCACGTCCGGCGTCCCTGCGAGGCGGTGCCCGAGCACCTGGAGGTCCGCGAGCCCGAAGCCCGGGATGCCTGTCGGCACACGGTCGACGGTGAGCCCACCCACGACCGCCGCCTCGTCGAGCAGGCCGCGTTCACCGGTGACCGCGGCCGCCGCGGACACGGCGGACGCGACGAGGATGCGAGCGAGATCGTCGGGCAGCTCCGTGCGCAGCAGCGCGGGACCCCGGTCCAGGACGGGCGCAAGCTCGCCGACGGCAGCGGAGAGCGCGAGCGACATCGCTCCGACGTGGAGCGGGAGCTCGCCGGTGGCCCGAGCGGCGGCGATCGCCTGCCGCGCCTGGTCCGGCGAAGCCATCGTCCAGAGCAGGTTGCCCGCCCGGTGCAGCTCGGCGATCGCGCACGTCCCTGGATCCGGAGCGCTTCCCACGAGCTCGGCGAGGATCGCGTCGGCCTCCTCACCGCGACTGAGCCACGAGAGCGCCGCGGCGTGCACCAGCCGGGCACCCGGATCTCCCGTCGAGGCCGCCGCACGGGCCAGCCGCTCGGCCAGCGGCAGGTCGTACATCCGCGTCGCGGCCTCGGCCGCCGCGAGGAACAGACCGGGATCGGGCGGCAGGTCGGAGTCGAGGGTGAGCACGGCTCGCGGGATCGGGTCCGGCTCGGCGTCCAGGGTCTGCGCGACCTGACCGCGAAGGCGGCGCGCACGCAGCGTTCCCATCACGGCGCGGCGGACCTCCCCGTACAGGGGGTGCGCGAGCCTGGCCACGAGCCCGTCGGCGCGCACGAGTCCGCGGCCCTCAGCCAGCTCGACGTCGACCGGCGAGGTCAGCGCGCACAGCGTCGGCACGGTCACGGGTTCGGCCAGCGCGACCATGTCGACGACGTCCTGTACGCCCGCCGGCAGGGCGCCGATCTCGCGTTCGAGGAGGTCGGTGAGCTCGGGAGAGATCGCGAGCTCGCGGGTCCACCGCCAGATCCCGGTCGTCGGGGCGAACCGGCCCGCCGCCACCTCCCCGGCCAGCAGGTGCCGGAGGAACAGCGGGCTGCCCTGGGTCAACGCCCACAACCGCTGAGCGGATGCCGAGTCGACCGGCCCACCGAGCACGCGGGCGACCAGGCCGGTGGTCTCAGAGACGTCGAGCGGCGTCAGGTCGAGGCGTGGAAGGTGGTCGTCCTTCCACAGGGACGTCACCGTGTCGGGGGCGGGCTCCCCGGTCCGGAGGGTGACGACGACCGGGGCCAGGCGTCGTACGACCAGGCGGTGCAGCACGATCGCGGAGTGCTCGTCGAGCAGGTGGGCGTCGTCGACGGCCAGCACCAGCGGCTGCCGTTGGGCGAGCTGTTCGAGTGCGCGGCCGATGGTCTCGGCGGCGTCGCCGGACGGGATGTCGAGGACACCGGCGAACGCCCCCAGCGGGTACGGCCGGGCGGCGGCGCTGCCATGAGCCCACAGAACCGTCGTCCCACGGCCGCGCGGACCGGCCAGCGCCTCGCGGGCGAGCCGGGTCTTGCCCATCCCCGCCGGGCCCGCCACCACGATCCCCGCCCCACCAGGCCGGATCGCCGCCGCGACCCTGCGCAGCTCGTCGTCCCGACCGGTCAGCGGCCACAGCCGCTCCATGACGTCAGGCTAGCGACGCGCGATTCGAGTACCGGACTACTTGCACCGCCTGGGCCGGTCCGCGCGAACGTCGAGGGATGAGCACTCGTACCGTCCTCGTCACCGGTGCCGGTCGCGGCATCGGCCGCGCCACCGCCGTACGCCTCGCCCGCTCGGGCTGGCAGGTGTACGGAGGGGTCCGCACCGACCTTGCCGCGAAGGAGCTCGCCGCGGAGTCCGACCGGATCACGCCGGTCGAGCTCGACGTCACCGTGCCCGAGCACGTGGCGGCGCTCGAACGCGATCTCCCCGACCGGCTCGACGCGCTGGTCAACAACGCCGGCATCGCCGTCGCCGGGCCGGTGGAGACGCTGTCGCGGGAGGCCATGCACCGCCAGTTCGACGTGAACCTGATCGGACCGCTCGCGCTGACCAGGGCGATGCTGCCGCGGCTGCGCAGGGCGCGCGGGCGTGTCGTGTTCATCTCCTCGGTCAACGGCCGGGTGTCGTTCCCGTTCACCGGGATGTACAACGCGTCGAAGTACGCGATCGAGGCGGTCGCGGACTGCCTGCGGGTCGAGCTGAGCCCGTTCGGCGTACAGGTCGGGTTGGTCGAGCCAGGGGTCACCGACACCGATCCCTGGGCGGAGATGGACCAGGTCATCGACCAGCTCGAAGCCGATCTCGAACCCGAGCAGCGGGCGCTCTACGCGGCGCACTTCGCCGGCGAACGTCAGCTGGTCGCGAAGATCCGCAAGAACGCCAAGCCGCCTGACCGGGTCGCCGCCGCGGTCGAGCGACAGCTGACGCGACGACGGATGCGACCGCGGGTCGTGGTCGGCGCGGACGCGCGCACGATCCTCGCGATGAAGGCGCTGCTGCCGGCCCGCGGTCTCGACGCAGTGTGGAGGAAGGGGATCGGGGTGTGAGCGAGGCGAGCCCCAGTCCGTACGGGGTCGGCTCTAGCCGTTCCCCAGCACCGCCCACGCGATGAGGCTGTCGATCCGTCGGACGTCGGCACCCTTGCTGAGCTTGACCTTGATGTGGCCGGCTCGGGTCCAGAGCTCGATCTCGGAGTTGAAGTCGAGGCGGCCCGCGTTCTCCGACGACCACATGTTGATCGCGCTGTACGGCAGGGAGTAGATCTCCACCTTCTTGCCGGTGATGCCCTGTGCGTCACGCACGATCAGGCGCTTCGAGGTGAACACGGCGCTGTCGCGGAACGTCTTGAACGCGGCGACCGGCTTCTCGCCCGGCGTCAGCAGCGGCATCACGTCGTCCGGGATCGGGATCTCGTTCTGGAGGGTCCAGCTGGCGATGACGGATGCTTCCACGTGCGCGCTCCTGTTTGTTCGGGTTGAGAGGTCCGGGTCAGAGCATGGCGCAGCGGTTAGCCTCCCGTCCGCGGAACCGCCGTGATTAGGGGTGATCGATCACGTCACGGCTATCGTAAAACCTCACGTGTACGCTAGTATTTCTGCAAGGTGGTGGTTTCTTGTGGAGGTCGTGGTCGCCGAAGCAGCCGAGCGTCTCGGCGTCGATCGGTCGCGCGTACGTCAGCTGCTGAACGCCGGCGACCTGCAGGGACGTCGGGTCGGTCGGGACTGGCTCGTGTCGGCCGAGGACGTTGCTCGCCTGCAAGGGCAGCGTCGACGACCGGGCCGGCCGCTCGGACCGCTGCGGGCGTGGGGCCTCCTCGACCTCCTGGCCGGCGGTCCAGCGTCCTGGCTGTCGTACTCGGCACGCAGTCAGGTCCGCGCGTCCATGTCGCGGTTGCAGGATGTCGACGCTGACCGGTGGCGGAGCATGCTGCGGGGTCGCAGCCGAGTCGTCCGCGTCGTCGCCCACCCTGCTGCCGTACCGCGTCTGCTGGCACGCCCCGAGGTCCACGTGGCAGGCGTCAACGAGGCCGTACGCCGTGGCTTCGACCTGGTTGCCCTCGGGAGTCAGCGTGACGAGGCGTACGTCCCCGGCGAGGAGTGGCCTGCATTGAAGAAGTCGCTCGCCCTCCGGGATGCCGGTCCGGGCGAGAGCGCCAACCTCGTCGTCCGCATCCCGGAGCGGGTGTGGCCGTTCGAGTCATCTGGCGGAGTCTCCGACGCCGCGCTGGCAGCCGACCTCCTCGAGGCGGCCGAGCCGCGCGCTGTCAGTGCGGGCGAACGGCGTCTGAGCGAGCTCTTGAGAGAGTGGCAGAGCGAGTGAGCGCCGTCATCACGCTCCCACCGATGCCCGCACCGATCGATGCGTTGTGGCATGTGCTGCTCGACCTCGAGGATCGCCTTCGCGTGCCGTGGTCGTTGGTGGGTGGCCAGATGGTCCTTCTTCACGCGCTGGAGCACGGGCAGGTTCCGCCACAGGTGAGCCAGGACGGCGACATCGTGGCCGACATCCGGTCGGACCCCGACGCGATCACCAAGGTCGTACGCGCACTCGAGCGCCTGGGGTTCCACCTGGGAGACCCGAGCGCTGACGGTCTCGCGCACCGTTACCTCCGCCCGGCCGAGCCGCGACCGGTGACGGTCGATGTCCTCGCGCCCGAAGGCCTGGGAGCTCGCGGCCGATCTCACCACGACTCCACCCGGACGCACCATCGAAGCACTCGCGGGAACGCAGGCACTCGCACGTACCGAGACCGTGACCGTCGTCCACGAGGGCCGGCGCGGACGCGTGCCACGGCCGACCCTGCTCGCGGCGATCGTCGGGAAGTCGGCGGCGGTCACGTTGCCGGATCCCGAACGCCACTATCGAGATCTTGCGCTTCTGTGCTCGTTGGTCGAGGACCCATTCGCGCTCGCCGAGGAGTTGACGAGGAAGGATCGGCAACGCCTGCAGAGGGCCAAGGCGCTCGGAGACGACGCGCACGCCGCCTGGGCACTCGTGCCGGTGGAGGTGAGGGCGGGAGGACAGATCGCGTACGGCGTCCTGCGCGGTTGAGGGCAGGACCTACAGGCACAGCTGGGCCTGCAGCTCGAACCCGCCGCCCGCCACCTCACCACTACGGGCGAGGGCTCATGGAGATCGTGGGCTGGGGTACGCCGCACCCACCCGGCCGAGGCCTTGAGCACACTTTCGCTCGTACGGAGCACTCGTGCACACCGTGGGTCTCGCCGTTCCGGGAGTGACGTTCGCGTGGATGGTCGTCCTGCCGGCGTCGGCGCCGATGCGGTTGCGGGAGACGACGGTGCCCTTAGCCGCTTGGGCGACCTCGACGCCGTGACTGACGTTGCCCGAGAGGAGGTTCCCGTCGGCGTCGGTGGTGCCGCCGATGCGGGTGTCGAGGGCGCCGTCGAGGACGGTGATGCCGAGGAGATTCGCGACGGTCGGCGGTCCCGGCGGCGTTGGTGCCGATGCGGTTGCCGGCGATCTCGTTGTCCTTCGCCGCGGCACCGGTGACCGTGATGCCGGCCTTGGCGTTGCCGGAGATCACGTTGCGGCTGGCGGAGGTGCCGATGACGTTGTCGGGCGACTTGTCGATGACGATCCCGTACGAGTTGCCGCGCGCCGGTCGTGCCGTCCGCGGCGATGCCGACGTAGTTGCCGGTGACGAGGTTGCCGCCCGGGCCGGAGATGAAGATCGCGACCTCGAAGTTGGAGAGGACGAGGCCGGAGACCGAGCTCGTGCCGGCCGCGAGGCGCAGGCCGTCGCCGCTCGCGCCGACGGTGTCGCCGGCGAGGTGGACGATCGGGGCTGTCCCGGCGCCGGGCTGGGTGAAGCCGTCGATCGTCACTGGTTCGGTGATCTGCGGGAGCTCGGACGTCGGCGAGATCGTGACCGGGCCGGAGCCGATGGCGAAGCGGATCGTGTCCGCGCCGCTGCCCGCGTTGGCCTCCTGGATCGCGGCGCGCAGCGTGCAGACCGCGCCCGTCGCTGCGCTCGTACGGCACTGCCGTCGCCGGGCGTCGTCCGTGTGGTCGGCCGCTGAGGTGACGACGTACGGGCTCGCCGCGGCGGCCGGTCCGCTGCGGTGGCCGCGAGCGTGCCGGCGACGACAGCGGTCGTGGTGGCGAGCATGAGCGCAGCAGTGCGCGCAGCGCGGAGCATCCTGGTGTTCCCCCGTGTGTGAGATCCGCCGAGCGCGGATTGGTCAGCCCGGGCCGTTCCGAGAGGCCGCTGGGCGTGGAAGGGTCTGCTGCACGATCAGGTGACAGTGGTTAGTCACGCAGCCTGAGTGGCTGGCGTGGTCATGATGGTCTCGTACTCGATGGGGGTCAATCGGCCGAGGGCGTCTTGGCGTCGGCGTCGGTGGTAGGTCCGTTCGATCCAGGTCACGATCGCGATCCGGAGGTCTTCGCGGGTGGCCCAGGCGCGGCGGTTGAGGACGTTCTTCTGGAGCAGGGAGAAGAAGGATTCCATGGCCGCGTTGTCGCCGCCGGCGCCGACTCGGCCCATCGATCCGACCATGTGGTGGCGGTTGAGCGCACGGACGAACTTCCGGCTTCGAAATTGCGATCCTCTATCGGTGTGGACCACGCAGCCGGCCACGTCGCCGCGGCGTGGCGACGGCGTTGTTCAGCGCGGTGACGGCGAGGCGGGACTTCATCCGGGAGTCGATGGAGTAGCCGACGATCCGGTTGGAGTACACGTCCTTGAACGCGCACACGTACAGCTTTCCCTCACCGGTCCAGTGTTCGGTGATGTCGCCGATCCACAGCTCGTTGGGCGCGGTAGCGGTGAACTCGTGCCGGGTCCGGCCCTTCTCGTCGACCACGGCACACAGGTCGTCGTGGACCGGCGGGCCAGGCTTCTTGCCGTTCTTGCCGCGCTTCTTCCCGAACGCTGACCACCAGCCGTTGTCGAGCACAGATCCTCCACGCCGTCCGCTCAGCCATCGCCTGCCCGGCGTCGCGGGCCTCGTCGGCCAGGAACCGGTAGCCGAACTCCGGGTCGTCACGGTGGGCATCGAACAGCGCGTTGGCCCGGTGGGCCTCGACGAGCTCGGCGTCGGTGACCGGGTGCGGGAGCCAGCGGTAGTAGGGCTGGCGGGCGATGCTTGAGCACCCGGCACGTCACCGTGACGGGGATCCCGTCGGCGGCAAGGTCACGGACGAGCGGGTAGCTCATTTTCCCGGCAGATGGGCCTGCGAGAGGTAGGCCGCAGCACGGCGCAGGACTTCGACTTCTTGCTCCAGCAGTCGGATCCGCCGCTTGGCCTCACGCAGCTCAGCCGAGGCGACCTCGGTGGTGCCGGGCCGTTCACCGTCTTCGATGTCGGCCTTCTTCATCCACGAGTACAACGTCGTGAAGTGGATCCCGAAGTCCTTCGCGATCTGGTCGAGCCCGACACCGGGCTCACGGTTCCTCGCGACCCGGACGACATCGTCACGGAACTCCTTGGGATACGGCTTCTTGGACACGGTGGACATCCTTCCAGCCCAACCCCTCGGGCTAGGCAGATCGGTTGTCACCTATCCGTGCAGCAGTCCCTACGCGACCACGTCAGCTGCCCTCTCCCTCAGCGTCCGGCCCCGGGTCTTGACCTCGACCAGGGCGGTCGGGACGCCGGTCCTGAGCGAGTCGATCAGGCTGGCCAGAAGCTCGCAGCCATGGCGGGTCTCCGACGAACTGAGCACCCTGCAGCCCGGGCAGGCCGCCTCGCTGACAACGGTCACGATCACGACCGTGCGATCACCATCGTCGTCGCGGGTCACCTCAAGGACCTCGTAGCCGGGCAGGTTGAAACAACACCGACGCAGCCGAAGAGGCCGCGTCAGCCGTAGGCCTAGACACGCTCGTAGTCCCTGTTCTGGATGGATACCTGAAGAACACCCACCTTGCCGCAGCGCCACGAGCACCTACGTCAGGACCGCATCACGCGGAAGATTGTAGAGCCGCGAAAGGGGCGCAACTCCGACACGAGCCGCGTGGGCATCCTCTATCTTTGGGGCCGTGAACCGCAAGGGGACGATGCTTCCGACTAGCGAGATCATGCTCGCGCTGACTGCTGGCAATACACCTGCGCTGGGAAGCGTCTGGCGGATCACTACCAAGAAGACCGACTTCTACCTAGATACCGTTGGGCCCACGGGTCGGGCAATGCACGTATCGCTTCACGGCCCCAGCGGGACTTTCACTGATCATAGATTTCACATCAAAGAAGATCGATCGCAAGGCCGTCCAGCAAGCGCGGGAATCTGGACACTTTGTTGAACACCATGTACCCAAAAAGGGTAAGCCCTTCAATGGCATACAAGTTGGCGAGAAAGCTTTCCAGGTGGGCACGCCTTCGATGGCGATGGCACCTTCAGCGGCCAAAGTACCGTTCGGCAGCCGTGTTTGGTGAAGCACCCGAGATCGGAGATGGTCAGTCCGGTCGTCGGCTAGGGACGCTACTGGATCCGAATAGTGCCTGGGACGTGGATGTCTACATCTCCTACGACAAGCCACATTGGCCGATGCAACTAGGCCGGAGCCAAGGCGATCCCCGTCTGGGTCCCGTCAGGAACGACGCAGGCCTCTGGCTCACCGCGATCTCCGCGCATCGTCAAGAACGCAAAAACCCATCGCCTCCAACGCTGGTTCCGAGGCTGCCCCGCGGGGCTAGACCCCGAATCGGCTCACCTGCGGGGGCCTGGGGCCGAAGGGCGAAGAGGACATGTACTGGTTTGTCGAAACTATTACTTCACGCGAGCTAATCACAGAGGGGCGCGCCACTGACCTGTCCCCCGATACGACGTAGGCGTCGTCTCGACGTCACGTCTGGGTCGGCTCTGTCCGTTGCCCCCACCTGCTGCGAGCGGGTGATGCCGCGTCTTTCTGGAGCCGGAACGACGCGAGACGACAAGGACGACAAGGACGACAAGATGCTCGCGCGGTCGGGACCGACTCATGCGACCCCGGCATCTTCCGTGGCGGCCCAGGGATCGGGAGCCCTCGATCGGTTCAGCCGATGAGTCGCTCGGCCAGTCCGGACGATCGCCGGGCGGTGGTCTCCACTGCGTGGCGTACGGCGTCGCGGCTGCCGACGATCGTCAGGTGCCCTGCCGCGCGAGTGACGGCGGTGTAGAGCATCTCGCGGGTGAGCAGCCGTGAGCGCGGCGGCGGGACGATGACGACGACGTTCTCGGCCTGGCTCCCTTGGGCCTTGTGCACGGTCATCGCGTGCATGGTCTCGATGTCGGACAGGCGCCACGGCGAGAGCCGCAGAGGACCAGAGGCGGTCTGGATGACCGCCACCGGGCCGTCCTCGGCACGCACGATGACGCCGGCATCGCCGTTGCGGACGCCGAGCCCGTAGTCGTTGCGCGTCACCAGGATCGGGCGCCCGACGTACATCGCCTGCAGCGACACCTCGGGAGCCCGCTCGGCGAGCGCCCGTTCGACGAGCTGGTTCCAGTGCCGGGTGCCGAAGGGCCCCGTACGGTGCGCGCACAGCACCCGGAGCGTGTCCAGGTGAGCGAGAGCAGCGTCCGCGTCGCCGCTCAGCGCGAGCTCGCGGAGCCGTACGGCGTGGTCGACGACCTGCGGGAGCAGGTCGAGCGAGGGCGCGTCGGTCTCGACGAACGCGACGTCCGTGCTCGCCACGTCGACCGCGCTGAGCACGTCGTCGGCATCGCCGGCCTGCAACGCCACGGCGAGGTCGGCACGCACGCCTCCCACACGATGGTTCTTCGTCAGGCGGACGACGCTGCCGTCAGCCTCCAGGCCGCGTACGAGGTCGGCGAGGACCGAACCGGCCTCGACGGACGCCAGCTGGTCAGGGTCGCCGACGAGGAGGAGCCGGGCATCGGGCGCGAGCGCGTCGATCAGCCGGGCCATCATGCTCAGCGAGACCATCGAGGCCTCGTCGACGATGACGAGGTCGTGCGGCAGCGGGTTGCGGGCGTCGTGCCTGAACCGCTGGCTGGTGCCCGGGATGCTGCCCAGCAGGCGGTGCAGGGTCACCGCCGGGCTGACCGACGACGCGCGAGTCGGATCGGCCTCGATCATCTCGTTCATCCGGGCTGCGGCCTTGCCGGTGGGAGCGGCCAGCCCGATGCGGAGAGCCTGGCCGCGGTCGGCGCCCAACGCACGGAGGACGCGATCGATCGTGTGCGTCTTGCCCATGCCCGGCCCGCCGGTCAGGACCGTGGTGGCGCGCTCGGCAACGCCACGCACGGCGTCCTTCTGCGCCTCGTCCAGGCCCGGCTCGCGCATGACCTCCTCAACCGCTGCCGGATCGACCGGCCGTACGGACGCCGCCCGCCGCGCCCGCAACGCGTCGGCGATGAGCCGCTCGTCGGCGTGATAGCGGTCGAGGTACACGAGCCCGAGATCGACGCGCAGCACGCCCGGCGGCCACCAGGGCAGAAGAACGCACGGTGTCCAGCCACGGCCCCGGCTCGGGCAGCGCGACCGTGCCACCCACGGTCGGCGGCTCGCTGTCGACGTCCTCCTCGTCGTCGTCCACGTCCGCGGTCAGCGCCGCAACCGAGTCGAGCGCGAGCGCGGTCGACCCGTCCCGCACCGCGCGTACGGCGAACGCCAGCGCGAGCGCAGCATCGCCGGCGACGTCTTCGCCGAGCTGGCGGCAGATGCGGGCGGTGACGACGCAGTCGCTGCCGTCGAGGAAGCCTGCCTCGTTGAGGATCTGCAGCCGCCCTTCGGCGACGACGCTGAGCGCCGAGTCCCCGGTCGTCGCCGTCATCGCGCCCCCTCGCGCGTACGACCGTCGAGCACGGCCGACAGGTCCTCGAGCATCGCCGACGGCGGACGCCACGAGAACACCCCGCACGGGTGCCCGTCGACCAGCGGGGTGTCGGGGCCGGCCATGCCGCGCAGGTACAGGTACATCACGCCGCCCAGGTGCTCGTCGGGGTCGTACGCCGGGAGCCGCCAGCGCAGGTAGCGGTGAAGCACGACCGAGTACAGGATCGCCTGCAACGGGTACGTCGAGTGGGTCATCGCCTCGGCCAGCCGCGCGGGTGCGTAGTCCGCGAGGGTCAGCTCGGCGTCGGACGGTCCGAGCCAGTTGGTCTTGTAGTCGACGACGTAGAACTTGCCCTGGTGCCGGAAGGTCAGGTCGATCGAGCCCGTCAGATAGCCCAGCAGCGCCTGCCCGCCGAGCTCGTCGCCGTCGAGGGCATCCGCGTACGCACGCAGCGGATCGTCGTCCGGCAGGTGACGACGCAGGACCGGCGCCATCGCCCCCAACCGCGCGCTCGCGTGCGGGCGGTCACCGCCGGCCAGGGGCAGCTCGAAGTCCATCTCCGCCAACCGGTCCGTACGAGGCAGGTCGACCAGGGTCACGCCGTCCGCCAGCGGCCCCAGCGGCGTCGTACAGACGGCTTCGAGCGCCGTGGCCAGCGCGTCCGCGTCCACGTCGACCGGCCACCACGCCAGGTGCTCGTGGATCCGGTCGAGGAGGTCACGCGTGCAGGCTGTCGGCCTGGAGGTCGACGTCCTCCAGCACCGCGTGCACCAAGCGATCCGAACGTGGTGCCGACCGGCAGGTGCGCCATCGGCGACGGCATCTCGGCCAGCCCGTCCGCCGCCGCGCACCCAGCGCCGCCACGGGCTCCTCGTCGTCCCGCCCCACCGCGTCGGACTCGGGCTCCGACGTCGCGGCGCCGGCCTCGTGCGAGGCGGCGGTCAGCGAGGAGTACGACGTGCGGCGCCAGATCTGGTCCACCCAGGAGCTGTCGAACGCGCGTACGGCCAAGGGTGTCGTCGCCCGCTCGGCCGAGACCTCCGGGGCGCTGTGATGGCCATCGACCTGGGCGAGGCTGAACACGCCGTGAGCGGCCCACGTCTCGAGGATCTGCTCGGAGGCCGTCCCGTTCTTCACCGCCACGCGCTCGGCGGGAACCACCACCGCGCCCTCGCCCCCGCTCCGTTCGCGGGCCGTGAGCAGCGCCTCGAGCTGCTCGGCGGAGTCGGCCTGCCCGAACAGGAGCCGGTGCAGGCGCCGAGTTGGCGGTGTTCCGCGTCGGCGCCCACCAGAGGACGACCTGCGACTGTGCCCGCGTCATCGCGACGTACGCGAGGCGCATGTTCTCCCCGAGCGCCTCCGACCGGTGCTCCGGTTGGTTCACCTCGGCGGAGTCGAAGGAGAGCACCCGCTGCCCGTCGCGGTGGATGATCGCGGGCGTCGGGTCGTCCCTCATCCAGTGGTCGAACAGGAACGGCGCGTAGACGATCGGGTACTGCAGGCCCTTGCTGCCATGGATCGTCGACAAGGTGACGGCCAGCGCATCGGAGTCGAGCCGCATGATCCGCGACGCCGCGGTGGCCGAGGTGTCGTCGGCGCTCTGCTGCCTCAGCCAGGCAACCAGACTCGGAAGCGCTCCCGTCCCGCCGAGCACCTGTTCCTGCACGAGCTGCGCGCAGTGCTCGATGTCGGTCAGGTCGCGTTCGCCCCCGACCTGCGACAGCACGCGCGCATCGAGACCCTGGCTGCGCGCAACATCCAGTACGGCGGCGATCGCGCCGCGGTGGAACGCCGCGACGCAGGGCGCGTACCTGCGTGGAGATCTCTTCCGTCCCCTTCTCGCCCCCGGCGTCCAGCTGCTCGACCGTCCAGCCGAGGAACGGTGTGAGCGCTGCCAGGCGAAGGCGGTCGGGGCGGTGCGGCTGCTCCAGCGCCATCATCAGGTGCAGCCACCACTCGGCGGCGCTCGTACGCAGGACAGACTCGTTGGAGACGAGGACGGACGGGATCCCGTTCTTGCGCAGGGCCGTACGCATGAGGTGCAGGTCGCGGTTGGTGTGCGCGAGCACGGCGATGTGCTGCGGCCGGACCGGGGCGCCGTCGAACGTGGCGCCCGAGGTGAGGAGGCGCGCGATGTCGGCAGCGGCGTCGGCGCACACGGTCTCGCGTACGGTCCCGATCGGGAGCCTGCTGTTGCCGAGGATCGCCCGCAGCCGGAGAGGGCTGTTGTCCGGCGCTCCCTCCAGACGGTGCGCCTTCTTCTGGGCGGTGATCGGGTGGGCGACGATGCCCGGCGACAGCTGGACGTTCGCCATCAGCAGCTGCAGCGCGTCGACCAACGGCGCATCGCTGCGGTAGTTCGTCGGCAGCGACGTCCGTGTCGCCGCCGTCTGCGCGGCGAGCAGGTACGTGGCGACGTCACCGCCGCGGAACCCGTAGATCGCCTGCTTCGGGTCGCCGATCAGCACGAGCGTCTTGTCCTCCGTCGCGAACGCGCGGGAGAACACCTGCCACTGCACCGGGTCGGTGTCCTGGAACTCGTCGACCAGCACGACCGACCAGCGCTCGCGCATCCGCCGCCGTGCCGGGCTGTCATCGGCCTCCAACGCGTCAGCGAGCTCGGTGAGGAGGTCGTCGTAGCCGAGCAGCGCCGCTCGACGCTTGCGGCGCGTCACCTCGGCGCGGACCTTCTCGATGAAGGCCAGCCGCGCCGCCAGCGGGCCGGTGGGATCGGTGGGCGACAGCACCGCGCTGGGGTTGGCGAGCGCGATCTGCGTGTCGGTCCTGGCCTGCGCGTACTCGAGGGTCGAGCCCGCGACGTGCTCGGCGAGGTAGAGGTCGTCGACGACGTCGGCCTGCATCTCCGTCAGGTCCTCCGCCAGCGTGGCGTACGAGTCGGAGTCGCCGGCGACGCCGAGTCCCTTCAGCACGTAGTGACAGAACTGGTGGATCGTCGCGATCGTGGCCGTGTCGAAGTCGGCCACGGCGGTCGTGAGTCGATCGACGCGCCGCGCCAGCTCGTCGTCGGAGCAGTCACGCAGGTGGTTGACGAGGACGTCGTCGGTCTCGTCCCCGCGCTGGAGGACGGTGAGGGTCTCCGCCATCCGAGCGCGGACGCGTTCGCGCAGCTCCTGGCTCGCGGCGCGGCTGAACGTGACGATCAGCAGCTCGGAGAGCGGACCGGCCCTGCTCCGCGACGTAGCGGACCACGAGGGCCGACAGCGTCCACGTCTTGCCCGTGCCGGCGCTCGCCTCGATGAGCGTGGTCCCCGACGGGAGCGGGGCGGTGATGTCGAAGCCGGTCATCCCAGGGGCGTTCGTCGGGCTCATGCCTCGCCCCCGTGCTCGTGGATCGGGTTCCAGATGCGCGGCGCGAAGTACTCGAGGCTGCGGAGCCGGTTGAGCGCTTCGACGCGCGACGTGCGGTCCGAGCACGAGTCGCCACCACGGGTCGTCGTTCTCGCCCGGGTAGCGGTTGTCGCCCTCCCACCTCTGACGGGCGCGGTCGAGTGCTTGCTGCAGGCCGTACGGGTCGCCGGGGCGGGTCTTGCGGTACGCGGCGGCGAACGCGCTCGCGGTCTTGGGAGGGACGCCCATCGGGAACCGCATCCCGGACTGCCGCGCCTGGACGAGCTCGACGAGCCGCGCCTCGGCGTCCGCCGGGCTGGGTGAGACCAACCGCAGGCCGCCCTTCTTGCCGAGCAGCTCGGCGCGGTGCTCGCGGTCGGGTTCGGCGACGGCGAGCGCCAGCAGGCGTACCCACGCGGCCGCGACGTGCTTCGCGCTGATGGTGGAGTACGTCCGGAGCCACAGCGTGTCGTCGTGGACGTTGCCGACCACGCCGGTCATCCGTACGGTGCCGCTGTCCCCGGGCACGGACAGGTCGAGCCGCACGTCGACCGACCTCGGACGGGCGTCGCCCTGGTCGGCGGCGATCGCGGTCACCTTGGCCGCGATGTCGGCGCGGACGGCTCCGCCCAGCGAGCCGGGCGGGAAGCTTCCGCGTACGACCTCCCGGTCGAGGGCGTCCTCGAGCGCCGTACCGTCCAGCACCTCGTGCAGCACGCGTTCTCCGATGTCCCACTGCTCCAGGCCGTCGAGCGCGATCGGCAACGAGTCCTTGGTCTCGTCCACGTCACGGGGCACCGTCACGTCGAGGCGGTGGCGCAGGAACTCGCGTGCCGGGTTCTGCAGGAACGCCACCAGCTCGTCCACCGTGACGGCGGAGACGGGCTGCACCGGCAGCGGCTGCTCGAGGAAGACCGTGGGGTCGGGAGGGTTCGCACGGAAGGCGCGCAACGCCTCGGCTCCCGCGAGGGCGGCGGTGTCGAACGTCCCGCCGGGGACCGGACCGTCGGGCCGGAAGTTGCGCTCGTCGAACGCCTGCAACGGGTGGTGCCGTACGAAGCTGGGCTCGGCGGTGCCGTCCGACCTGTCCTCCGGCGCCGTCGCCGTACGGGCTGCTGCGGCGATCAGCTCTTGGAGGGGTACGGCCGGGGGGCGGCGCTGACCGTTGTGCTCGTCGAAACCGGAGTAGATCGCCACGAACTGCTCGCCGGCCGCCATCACCGCATCGAGGAGGAGCTGACGATCCTCGCTGCGCGGGTCGCGCTCGCCGACCCGGGGACTGCGGGCCAGCACGTCGTCCCCGTCGACCACGGGCGAGCGCGGGTAGACGCCGTCATCGACGCCGAGCACCACCACGGCCTTGTGCGGGATCGAGCGCATCGGCACCATCGTGCACACCGTGATGGCACCGGTCCGGAAGTTCGCGCGGGTGGGCCGCGCCCCCCACCGCTGGTCGAGGAGCACCCGGATGTCGTTGAGCCGCAGCGTCGTCCCCTCGCTCGCCGTCTCTCCGATCGCGGCAAGGTCCCGGTCGAGCTGGGCGAACTGCCACCGCTCGTCCGGAGGCGTGTCGGCGAGCGCCTCGATGGTGTCGCGCAACCACTGCATCCAGTCACGCGCCGAGAGGGTGCCGCGTACGGCGTCGGCGGCGCGCTTCAGCCGCTCCATCAGCTCCAGGAACCGGCCGACGACCTCGATGTCGCGGCTGCCGATGTCGTCGACGGGGACGCGCGCGGCTGACGGACCGTCGGTGTCGGCGGCGACCGCGACGCCGAGGGCGATCCGGTCCATGCCCCGCGTCCAGGTGTTCGCGTCGAGGCCGGCCAGCTGGTACTCGCCGCGGTGCCCCGCGTCGTACCCCCACCGCACCCCTGCGTCCGTGACCCACTGTCCGACCCGCGCCAGGTCCTCCTCGTCAAATCCGAACCGCGCCCGTACGGCCTCGTGGCTCGCGAGGTCGAGCACCTCGGAGACGGTCATCCGCCCGGCGACGAGGCCGACGACGCGTTGGGCGAGGTCGATCAGCGCGTTGGTCGCGCCGAGGGAGCGGTCGGCGAGCTGTACGCGGAGCTGCTGGCCGGGGTGGTACGAGGTCTTGGTCGTGCCCGGAGCGGGGACGAGGCTGAGTCCGAACGTGGCCTGGATCAGCGGCGCGAACGTCTCGATGTCCGGGCACATCACGAGGATGTCCCGCGGCTGCAGCGCGCCGTGGGCGTCGGCGAGCAACGAGGTGAGGACCTCCCGCAGCACCTCCACCTGACGGGCCGGCCCGTGGCAGGCGTGCACCTGGATAGAGAGGTCGTCGGCCGTGGTGGTCCGCGTCTCGTCGGGGGCGCGGTTGGCGCGGATGTCGGCCTGCAGCAGGGCGAGGCGGTCGGTGGGGTTTGCCGGCGGCGCGGTCGCGAGGGGTTCGTGGGCGGTGACGCCGTCGGTGCTCAGGACCGCCTGGAGCTCCCGCACGTCGCGACCGAGTGTGGCCAGGAGCGGATGCTTGGCGTGGCGCGCCGTACGGTCATCCGCCCGCGCGCCTGTGGTGGCCTCGCCCTCGAGGTCGGCCCACAGCTGGGGCGACGGGTGAGGCAGCCAGAGATGCAGGTCGCGGCAGGCGCCCAGCGCGACGACCAGCTCCCGCTCCGCTTCGGCAAGACGGGTGTAGCCGAAGAACGACAGCCGTTGCGGAAGGTCGAGCTCCTTCGCCCCGGACGACAGTTCGTCGAGGACGCGGCGGTGACGCTCGATCACGGACTCGTCCACGCCGTGTCGTTCGCGGACGAGCTCGACCGTGCGCCGCCAGAGGACCGGCTGCCAGAGGAAGTCGTCCGGCAGCGTCTCGCCCAGACCGTCGGAGGGGACGCCGTTCTCCCAGTCGGCGAGTAGGCGGGGACGTTCTCGTGCGTACGAGGCGAACAGCCCGGCGATCCGGCGCGCGACGGCGTACCTGCGTGACTGGCGAGCCTTGCGATCCCACTCGGCCCGTGGGTCGTCTGTGATCTCCGGCCCGGCTCCGAGGTGATGGGTGAGCGCGTCGAAGTGAGGGGTCCCGGTGAGCTCGTCGATGGCCTCGAGGGTCGGCCAGACCAGCCGGTCCGCCTGCCACGGGTCGTCGCGGTCGCGACCCAACAGCATGCTGATGAGTGACTGCGGGGCCATGATCTCCAGGCCTGCCGCCACGCCATCGTCGCCGGCGATGGTGGTGCCGAGGCTGTGGGAGAGCTGCTGCGCCAGCCACCGCTCTACGCCTCGGGCGGGGACGACGACGACCTCGGGGGTGAAGACGTCCGCCGGGTCATCGCGCAACATCGCGGAGAACTCGCGCACGAGCGTCTCCGGCTGGTCGCCCCGGTGCACGTTGATCCCCACGCCGGTGACACTAGCCAACTCCCGTCCCGCTCAACGTCCACACGTCGCCGCCACGTTGCCCTCCGTCTCGAACGGCAGACAAAGAGGCTCTGCATGGCGACTTGCTCCCGAGCCCATGCAATCGGGCTGACGCAGCCCTACTCTGGGCCCGTGGCACAGCCTGAGGAAGTACTGACCCGGTGGCGGTGCGTGCGCCAGGAACTGCACGACCTCCGTGCCGAAGAGGCTGACTGGAGACAGCGCATGGACGTCGCAGACTTCGAGACGCGCGCCGAACTAGGCATCGAGTCCTTCCGATCGGAAAAGCGCCGCCGCAGATTGAATGCCGAAAACGCTCATCTGCGAGTGCTGCTCGACCTATATGCGTACGAGGAGACCGCAGACAAGGATTCGGGTACATGTACGCCGGCCTTCGCCATGACTCTGGGGCAACTCGAAGAAAAACTGGCAGACTGGATAGTTGACGTAATCACGAAGGGGATTGGCGCGGATGGAATGCTCGATTGCCAGAGGCTCCTTCTCGGTTGGTGCGCACAGCTCCTCACATCTGACGTACCAGATTCGACGGGTCTGGTTTATCCAAGAGAGTTCTTGAACGCGGCACGATCAGTCTACGCATTCGCAATTGCGCCGGAGGTTTCACGTCCTGGCGTCATCGGACGCAATTCGCCGGATCGATGTCTGATCTTGGCTTTCGCAGCATTTCCCTTCCTCGAAGGAGTCACACGTCGAGCGCTGCCGGAATATATGGATCATGAAGGTAGAACGCGAAAGTCCTTCGAGTTAGGGGAGAACCGGTACGGCGTGGGCAAAACCATAAGCAACCTCAGCGTCGCACTCACGCTTTTAGAGCGCGAGAATCAGCCGAACGATCTCGGAGCGCGCCTTAGCGCCCTGCGAGAAGAGATCTCAAGACGCGGCGCATCTGAGGAGACGCGAACCGTGTCGGGCGAAAACCGTGATCTTTACTCGATCTTATTCAAGCACCGAAACTCGAACCTTCACGGCGGCGCGCACATTGCTCACGCGGGCCTGGCCGCGTTACTTCTTGCCACCCTGATCAGTCTCGGTTCCCTCCGCAACCAATTCGCGCATGTGTGCCAGGTCGCGAGAACGGCGAGCCGAATGCAAGCGCCAGCAGACCCCCTCGGTGCGTGGCCCCAATGGGTCTTCTATCCCGTCGGCTTCACCGATGCCTTCGAACCGGAAAGGATCCACTGTTGGCGGACTTGGCAGGTCACAGGGTCCTCGGAGCAGTCGATATAGGGTCGCGCCTGAGTCAGTGCCTCCCGGTCGACGCGATTCCGCCATCCGGGTGATGGCAGCACGCTACAAGTCGCCGGCTGACCTCCGGAGTGTCCGCGACGGACCAGGTCTGTCGGATAAGCGGCGGGCGAGCCAGGCGTTCGGAACTACTGCACGAGAAGGTGACAAGGGAGCTCAGGCGTCGCCTCGCCATATTCAAAGTTACCTACTAACCTTGAATATGGGAGGTGGGTATGGGACGTTACGAGGACCGCGTGTGGGAGGGCAACCCCGCGGGTGCGACACGCAGCGAGCGCGCGTCGTGCCGGTACCGCGCGTACATCCCAGACCACCTCGTAGGCGCAGAGTTCAGCCTGCCGGCTCGGTTGAGCGCCGACCTCGTCGACATCGAACAGTGCGTACGTGACCTGAACAACGCGCACCCCGGACTGCCCAACCTCGAGCCGCTCGCGAGGTTCCTTCTGCGGGCTGAAGCAGTCGCCTCGTCGAACATCGAAGGCCTAGTCATCAACGTCCGACGGCTCGCTCGCAGCGAGGCGACGGAGCGCGAAGGACTGCCCGTGGCCGATGAGACCGCACGCGCGATCCTCGGAAACATCCGTGCGCTTGATGAGGCAGTCGCACTCGCGTCCGACCCTTCCGAGCCCGCCACCCTCGACCAACTCCTCGCCATTCACCGGGCCCTGCTGATCGGCACCCGCGATGAACCCTGGGCTGGCGTCGTACGAAACGAGCAGAACTGGATCGGCGGCATCAACCCGTGCGCGGCAACCTTCGTCCCGCCGCCACCCGAGTGCGTCGCCGAGCTCCTGAACGACCTGATGGAGTACGTGTCGGGTGATGAGCACCCCGCACTTCTGCAGGCTGCGCTCGCCCATGCGCAGTTCGAGACCATTCACCCGTTCGCCGACGGCAACGGGCGGACGGGCCGCGCACTCATCCAGCTTGTGCTGCGGAGGCGTGGCGTCGCGACCCGCATCGTTCCGCCGGTCTCGCTCGTCCTCGCGACACAGGCCGACGCTTATGTGCGCGCTCTCGCCGGCACGCACGCCGACGGGCCGACGACACAAGGACAGCTCGCGTGGGTCGCACAGTTCGTCGCCGCGACAGGTCGGGCCTGCCGGGACGCGTCGGACTTCGCCGCCGAACTGGCAGCACTGGAACAGTCTTGGCGCGAGTCGCTCGGCAAGGTGCGTGCCAAGTCCGCAACCGACCTCCTAGTCACGGCCCTTCCTTCGTTGCCGGTCTTCTCGGTGACGACCGCCGCAGCGCACATCGGGCGGACGTTCCAAGCGACCAGCGACGCAGTCAACCGTCTCGTCGACGCCGGCGTCGTACGCCAGGTCTCCCTCGGCCGCCGCAATCGCGCCTTCGAAGTCGTCGACCTGTTCGACGCGTTCACCGGCTTCGAACGACTGCTCGCCAGCCCCGAAGCCGACACTCAGATGGCGCCGCCCGAACGCGCCGTCCCGCACCGCCGGCAGCGCTAGCGGCCGCTGGCCGGCCACAAATGACCTGACCTTCTTCTCGAAGGCGCACGCCGGGCCCCGCGCACGATTCAAGAAGGCCGACACGACGCATAGGGTGGCCCAATGCCGCAAGTGAAGGGAACTCTCGTCGACCCTCGGTCCGTCCTGACTGGGAGTATCGCGGACAACCAGGGCTTCGTCGTGACGATCTGGGACGGCCCGGCCGAGACCTACACCGTGCCCACCAACGACGTCCGCGAGGTCGTCATCTGGGCCGACGAGCAGTCCCAAGGTCGCGCCTACGAGATCTTCGCGAACGTCAAGACCACCGGCCACCGGGAACTGATCCGGATCTCCGGCTTCGACCCCACAGACCCTGACAATCTCTAACGGCGCCGGGCGGGCACCACTTCAGTCAGGGAAGCAGATCCCAATACTGTCGGCGGGCAGGCATCGCGTGGATCACCATCTCCTCGCCGCTCTCGAAGACGAGAACGACCGTCTCCAGCAGTCGCGCATGAGTGTCGAACCCGAGCCGCAATTCGCGGTGGGGCCAGTCGTCCTCATCGAGTGGCTCTATCCATTGCGACCAATCGGCTGCCTGGATGGCATCCTCCGGCAGGACGCCGTGCTTGAGCGCGCTGCGATGAACCCTCACGCCGACAGGGCTGACACCGCGCGACGAATCGTCTCCGAACGGGAGAGATGCTCCCGCTCAGCAACGGCGTCAAGCGCGGCGATCTCCTCGGCAGTGAGACGAACGGCCACCACCTGCATAGGCTCAGCCCCACGCCCTGGCCGGCCTCGCCCGCGTCGCTTCAGCTGGTCGACGTCGTAGCCAGCCTCGGCTTCGTCGGCCCATGCCTCGATCTGTTCGTCTGTCGCCATAAGAAAATCGTATAACGAAAAAGGTCGTGCCGGTAGCGTCCCGTCAGCCGATCACGTGAGCCTCGGCGTCGGCGAGCCATATGTTCACCGCAGCGAACATATGTATGGCGCGGCATACACCGGCGAGCATCTCTCGCCTGTCGTCGGCACCGGGTGTTCGTACATCCCCGACGATCCGACCTGCCTGGTCGAGACGGACCACCTGGACCGGCCGATGAGGAGTTTCGACAGGGAGGTCTCGATACGCCCTCCGCTGGCGCTCCGGGCTACTCGACCGGCTATGCCTGGCGGCGGCTGGGGTGGAGGAGCCAGAAGAAGTACGGGGGCACCCGCCAACGCGGCCCGCATCCCCGACGCGCTAGCTGTACTTGGTCATGAGGTTGGTGTCAGTCGGCTGATGGGTGGGAGTCCGTCGAGTGCGCTGTGGCGTCGTCGAGTGTTGTAGTACTCGATCCAGGGTGCAAGGGCGGCGGTGCGTTCGTCGTTGCTGGTGAAGACCTGGCGGTAGGCCCATTCGGTTTGCAGGGTGCGGTTGAGTCTTTCGACCTTGCCGTTTTGCCAGGGGCAGTGCGGGCGGATGAACTTCTGCCGGATGCCGTGGCGGGCGCAGACCTGGCGCAGTGCGGTGCTGCGGCGGTAGGCGAAGGCGTTGTCGGTGATCAAGCGTTCGATCCGGGTGATGCCGTGGGCGGCGAAGTAGTCGATCGCGCGTTGCAGGAACGTCGCGCAGGTGGGGCCCTTCTCGTCGGGCAGGATCTCGGAGTAGGCCAGCCTGGAGTGGTCGTCGACCAGCGAGTGCACGTAGTCGTAGCCGATGCGGGTCCGCTCGGCCCGGGAGCGGTGGTCGAGGGTGTTCTGGCCTTGTCCGCGCCAGCCGCCGCCGTCGGGGATCCGGCCGAGTTTCTTGACGTCCATGTGGACCAGTTCGCCGGGTCGTTCGCGTTCGTAGCGCACCGTGCTGGCCTTGCTGGCTCGCAGCAGTTGGCCGGTGATCGAGTCCAGCTCGTCGAGGTGCGGCAGGCCGGCGCGGGCGATCACCCGTGAGACGGTGCGCACCGGCACGCCGAGCTCGGCGCCGATCCAGTCCGGACCACGACGTTCTCGGGTCCGTACCGCCACGATCTGGGCCTCGAGGTCGGGGCTGGTCCGCCGCGGGCAGGAGTGCGGCCGCGAGGTCCGGTCGTGCAGACCCGCCTCACCCTCGGCGGCGTAGCGGTCCAGCCATTTGCGTACGCACTGGCGCGAGATCCCCATCGCCTTGGCGATATGCGCCTGCGGCCACCCCGCCAGGTGACGTTCAACGATGAGCAGCCTGCCCTGAAACGTGGTGCGGGCATTACGGTGAGACACGAGAGCCTCCAGCGTGGAGTGGGTCCTAGACAAGCCACACCCCACCCGGAGGCTCTCCCTACGTCAACACCCCACCGTCACCAACGTCCTGGCCAAGTACACCTAGCCACTGCCTCGACATCCACTCCAGCGGGCTCAGAGATCGAGGTCGAACGCAGCGCGGATCGCCTGCGCAAGGTCGTCCTCCTGTGACTCGAGCAGGAAGCCGAGCTGTCGTCCCACAGTCTCCACGGGCACAGTCACGATGTTGTCGCAGCTCACCACGCTGTCGCGGTCAAGCCCGTTGATCGGACCGACAGGAACTTCGGTGGAGAGCCCGCGGATCGTACTCGTAATCGGCGCGACGGTGACCCGATTCAGGTACGGACGAACGACCTCCCGGGTGAGGATCAGCACCGGCCGCGCCTTGTCGAGACGGGCCACGTGGATCGGTCGCATCAGTCGAGGTCGTCCATCGACACGCCGGCCGCGAACTCCGCCAGCCCGTCCATGTCAGTGTGTTCCCGTTCAGCGGCAAGAATCGCAGCGTCGCGTTCAGCAACCTTGCGTCGCTGCTCCCGCTGGAGCGCCTGCGTCACGACGGCAGCGCGACTCGGGGCCTCGCCCGCTTTGACCAGCTCGTCCACGAACGTCACGAGATCGTCGTCCAGACGCACAGCGATCTGAGTGCTCATACCAAGACGGTACCAGTCTGGGATCCGCCACCCCGTCGCTCGTCTCGCGATGACGGCCCGCAGCGATGAGTTTCCTGGCGGCGTCGGGTCGGATATCCATGCACCCCGACCTCCCGCGTCTAAGGAATGCCGTGAGCGCCACGTACAGGTGGCACGCGTGAAGCTCCTCCTCACCTCCGCAGGCGTCACGAACCCGAGCATCCGCGACGCGCTGGCCGATCTGCTGGGCAAGCCGATCGCCGAAGCCAACGCCCTCTGCATCCCCACGGCCACCTACGCCATGGGCGGGCCACCCTCGGCGTGGCGCTTCATCACCGGTCAGACGCCGCTGCCCATGTGCGGCCTGGGCTGGAGCTCGCTGGGCGTCCTCGAACTGACCGCCTTGCCCAGCGCCGGCGAAGAACGGTGGCTGCCCTGGGTGCGGGAGGCGGACGTCATCCTCGCGGGCGGCGGAGACGCGACCTACCTGTCCCACTGGATACGGCAATCCGGTCTGGCGGATGTCGTGCCGTCGCTGCGCGACACCGTTTGGGCAGGGCTGAGCGCCGGGAGCATGGCGTTGACGCCACGCATCGGTGCGCAGTTCGTCGAGTGGGAGTCCGCACCTGACGACCGCACGCTGGGGATCGTGGACTTCTCGATCTTCCCGCACCTCGGCATGGAGCCGGACAACACCATGGCCTGCGCTGAGAGATGGGCGGTCGAGATCGCGGGTCCGGCGTACGCGATCGACGACCAGACCGCCATCACGGTGACCGACGGCGCGGTGGAGGTCGTCTCCGAAGGGCAGTGGAGACACTTCCCCGTGCAGACCAGCTCCGCGGGCAGGCGTTGAAAGCGACCTTTCTCGTACCGGCCCACGGGGCCATGCTCAAGTGATGAGCCTTGATCCTGCTGAGACAAACCCCGATCACTACAAGGTCATCTTCGAGAACGACCGTGTCCGCGTTCTCGAGTACCTCGATCAGCCCGGCACGGTCACCACCCCGCACCAACACCCCGACAGCGTGATGTACACGCTGTCCTCGTTCCGGCGACGACTCGTCCAAGGGGACGAGCAACGCGAGGTGGAGCTCCAAGCAGGCACGGTCGGCTGGCTTCCGGCGCAGCAGCACCACGGGGAGAACATCGGCGACACCGCTACGCACGCGATCTTTGTGGAGCTCAAGAGCTCGACGGCACCAACCGGGGAAGGGACACTCGGCCCCAGCGCGTGACGCTCTGTCAGGGACCGCCGCGCCAGTGCTCGATCCGGCGTTTGTCGGGCAGGAACCCGTGGTCCACACCCCAGAGAACTGCTTGGGTCCGGCTCTCGACATCGATCTTGCGGTAGAGCCCGCGGATGTAGGACTTCACGGTGTTGGGACTCAGATAGGTCAATGCTGCGACCTCAGCGTTGTTCTTGCCCTGCGTGATGAGAGCGAGGATCTCCGCCTCACGATCGGTGAGGCCTTCGCCGCGCCCGGGCCAGTCACCGCGCTGGGTGCGGACCTTGGGCGCTGGAGGGCTGACCACGATCTCGCCCGCGTGCACGGCCTCGAGGGCCGTGACGAGCTCTCGGGCCGTGAGCGCCTTCGACAGATAGCCGTGCACTCCAAGATCCCGGGCTGACGCGAGGAGGTCCGGGTGGAAGCTCCAGGTATAGACCACGACTCGCCGGGCACGTGGGTTGTCGATGAGGGCCTTGATCTCCTCGCGATCGGACTCCGGCTGGGCGAAAGAGTCGTACAGCGCGATGTCGACACCGTCCTCGACAGACATGTTGGTGTCCAGCTCGGCGACCACGACGCGGTCGCGGTACGGCTCGAGCATGTTGGCGACCCCCATGACGACGACGTCGTAGTCGTCCACCAGGGCGACCTGGATGGGGCGGACTCCATTGCTCATGACTCGACGCTAACCCACCTAGGGGTGTGCCACACCCCTCCTAGGGGTGGTTGCGTAGTGGGCAGAGGGCGCCACAGTCGGCCTCTCGAAGAAAGGGAGACCCATGCTCGGACTCATCCTCACCATCCTCATCGTCGGCGCCATCGCCGGCTTCGTTGCCCGACTCCTCGTACCCGGTCGTCAAGACCTCTCCATCGTCGCGACCATCGTGCTCGGGATCGTCGGCTCGTTCATCGGCGGCTTTCTCGGCTACCTGTTGTTCGGCAAGGACGGAGACGACGGCTTCTTCCAGCCGGCAGGCATCATCGGCTCGATCATCGGCGCAGTCATCGCCCTGCTGATCTGGCAGTGGTCGCAGCGCCGCCACACCTCGCACGCCTGAGTGACCGAGCAGCCCGGCGCCGGGGCCAACGGGGGTGGTCCCGGCCCGCTCGCGTAGTTCAGCAGGCGGAGCCACCCCTGATATCTTTTGATATCAGGAGGTGATCGGGATGCCTGATGTCTTGATCCGCAACTTTCCGGCCGACGATCTCGCGCTGCTGGACGAGCAAGCTGCCCGGCTTGGTCTCTCACGCACCGAGTACCTTCGCCGCCGACTGCACCAAGAGGCCCGTCGGAGTTCCACGACGGTCACCGCGGCCGACCTGACCCGGTTCAGTTCGGCTGCCGCCGACCTCGCCGATGATGCGGTCACGTCCGACGCGTGGTCATGACCGAACCGAGCTGGATCATCGACAAGTCGGCGCTCGTACGACTGGGTGCTAGCCCGGATGCTGACGCCTGGGCGAACCGGATCGAACGCGGCTTGGTTCGCATCACCACGATCACACTGCTCGAGGTCGGCTACTCGGCCCGATCGGGTGCCGACCTGAAGGGCCTGCTGGGCACCGCCCCCGTCTCCGTCATGCCAGTCGAGTACTCCGCGCCTGCGATCGAGGATCGTGCCATGGAGGTACAGCAGCGACTAGCCGAGCGCGGACACCATCGGGCACCCTCCATCCCCGACTTGTTGATCGCAGCCACCGCCGAGATCAACAAGCACATCGTCCTCCACGTCGACAAGGACTTCGACCTCATCGCCGATCTCACCGGCCAACCCGTGGAGCGACTGGCCACGTAACCCGCTCAACCAGCGGGGTCTCGATACGCCCTCCGCCAGCGCTCCGGGCTACTCGACCAGCGGGGAGGGCTACTCGACCAGCGGGGGCTGGGCTACTCGACCAGCGGTCAGACCTTGCGGCGGCTCTTGTGCAGCAGCCAGAAGAAGTACGGCGCACCGACCAGCGCGGCCAACAACCCCGCCGGGAGCTGGGTCGGTGCAGCCACCGTGCGCCCGAGCAGGTCCGCCAGCACCAGCAGGATCGCCCCGAGCAGCGCCGCCACCGGGATCACCCGCAGATGCCGCCGACCGACCAGCGACCGCGCCGCGTGCGGAGCGACCAGACCGACGAACGCGACCAGCCCGATCGCCGCCACCGCCGTCGCCGTCAGCAGCACCGCGCACGTCAGCAGCATCAACCGCGCCGGCCCGGGCCGAACACCCAGCACCCGCGGTGTGTCCTCGTCGATCGACAGCAGATCCAGCTGCCGATAGCCCGACCATCACCGCAGGCACCAGCACCACGATCGCGATCATCAAGCGGCACCAGGTGCTCGTACGCAGCGCCCGTACGTCGAGCCGCGACAGCCACGTCAACGCCTTCGAGGCGTTCCACGGATCGGTCGTCACGATCAGCAGCGACACGATCGCCTTCGCCGCGAACGACGACGCCGACACCGATCAGCACGAGTCGGTCGGTCGCGAAGCCACCGCGCGCTGACAAGCCCGAACACGATCGTCGCCGCCACGAGCGCACCCACGCCCGACGCGCCAGCGAGGGCCCAGAACGACGCCAGCGGGGCACAGCGTGACGACGACGACCGCCCCGACCGACGCACCGCCGGAGACGCCGATGATGGTCGGGTCCGCCAACGGGTTGCGCGTGACGCCCTGGATCGCCGTCCCGGCCACCGCCAGGGCGACACCGGCCAGCAGCGCCGCGACGACGCGCGGCACCCGGGCGCCCATCACGTTCGTCACGATCGGCCCGGCCTGACCGGTCGCCCAGTTGACGAGGTCGCCGAGCAGGAACATCCGGTCGCCGATCAGCACCGCAGCGACGCACGGCGCGAACAGCACGACGAGAGCACGGCGACCAGCACCCACGGGTGCTGTCGCGCCGAGCCCGCGTACGTCGAGCGCGTTGCGACGCGTCGTCGAGGCGCGAGGCGCGCAGCCGGTAGCGCGAACCACACGAGCACGACCGCGCCGAGCAGCGACGTCACGACACCGGTCGGCACCTCGACCGCCCGCTGCGCGCCGACCACGGCCCGGATCGAGCACGTCCGCGGCGAGCACGATCACCACACCGGCCAGCCCGGAGACCGGCACGAGCACCCGGTGCCGGTGCAGACCCGGCACCACCGGCGCGGCCGAGCCGTACGAGGGCCGGCGCCACCAGCCCGACGAAGCCGATCGGCCCCGTCAGCGTCACCGCCGCCGCGGACAGCACGACCGCGAGGACGAGGACGACGAGCTGCGTCCGCCGTACGGGGACGCCCAGCGACCGTGCCGCGTCGTCGCCGAGCACCAGCACGTCGAGGCGCCGCGCGAAGAGCATCAGCGCCGACCAGGCACGCGACCACCGACCGGAGCCATGAGCCGCACGCCGTCGAAGCCGTTCTGGCTCAGCGACCCGCCGACTCCCACGCCTGGAGCCGCTGGCCTCCATGCGGGTTGAGGATGATCAGCGTCGTCGACGAGCGACATCAGCACCAGTCGCGACGACGGTGCCGGCGAGCACCAGCCGCACGGTGCCGTACTCGGTGCCGGCCAGCGCGAACACGACCAGCCGCCGCGGCCAGCCCGCCGGCGAACGCGAGCGCCAGGTCGCCCGAGCAGGATCGCGGGCAGGCCGACCGTCGCGGCCGACCGTCAACGGCGAGGAAGGCGCCGGCGTTGACGGCGAGGGTGTCGGGTGAGGCGAGCATGTTGCGCGAGATCGACTGCATGACGGCGCCGGCGGCGCCGAGCGCGATGCCGACGACGACCCCTGCCGCGACGCGCGGCAGCCGGGAGTCGACGATGACCGCCGACGCCTGCTGCCGAGCCGCCGCCGGTCACCCACCGCCCACAGGTCGCCGAGACCCGACCGTCGGCGGTGCCCTGCACGACGTGGACGGCTGCGAGCGCGACGACGAGCGACGAGCAGACCGACGACCACGCGCGACGAGCCATCAGGGACGGCCTTCGGCTCGGCGTCGAGCTTCGGGAGGTCAGGGGCGTCCGCGGCGGCGGGCTCGGCGGTCGAGCGTCATGGCCGAGCGGCAGGTCCGGGAGGTCAGGAGCCCTGGACGGTCTTGACGACGGCGTCGAGGAACTGCTCATCGACCGCGGGCCCGCCGAACATCCAGATGCTGTCGGGGAGGCGCGAGACGTTGCCGGCCTTGACGAACGGCAGCGAGGTCCAGACCGTGTTGTCCCTGAGCGTCGTGGTGTACGGGTCGGCCTCGCCCTCGTTGCCGATGTACCAGAAGCGCGTGTCGGCCGGCAGCTTCGTCAGGCCCTCGACGTCGGTCTGTCCCGAGGCCGTAGGCGGGGTCGGCCTCGATGCCCGGCGATCTGCGTCCACGGCGTTGGCTGAAGCCGAGCTCGCTTCAGCAGCGCGCCGAGCTGCGAGCCCTCGAGGTAGGGGCGGACCGAGACGGCGCCACCGGCCTCGTACGCGTCGCTGAAGGCGACGGGCGCGCCGGCGAGGTCGGAGGCGCCTCGACGGCCTTCTTGTCGTCGGCCAGCTTCTTGTCGAAGTACTCCGTGCGAGCGTCACGGCCTCGTCCTCGGTGCCGGTGGCCTGTGGCGACGAGGTCGACGTTCTCCCACATCTGCGCCGACCGGGTCCTTCGGCGTCGCCGCCGGGGAGCACGACGACCGGCGTCGTCTTCTCGATCTGCTCGATCGCGTCACCGACGAGCTGGTCGGTGACGAAGAGGACGTCGAGGTCGAGCGGGCGAGCGGTGTCGAGGCTCGGCTCGCCGCGGGTGCCGATGTCGGTCGCGTCGTCGTCGAGCTCGACGGCGCTGTCCCAGGTCTCGAAGCCCTTGATGTCGGAGACGCCGACCGGCTGGACGCCCGAGCGAGATGAGGTACTCCGACGGCGTTCCACTCGGTGGCGGCCGACCGCGGCTCGGCGGGCCGTCGAGCGTGACCGTCTTGCCGCGCGCGTCGGTGACGGTGACTTCTCGCCGCCGACCGAGCCGAGGCGTCGGCGTCGTCCTCGGTGGTGCCGCAGGCGGCCGAGCGTCGAGGCGCGAGCGGCGGCCGCGGACGCGACGGCAGGGTGCGGGTGGTCTTCACGGCCTGGGTTCTCCTTCGATGGGGGACGGGGTCGGAGGGCGACGGCGACGGTGGGCGAGCGTGGTGGCGCGCACGGGCACGGGTGCGCAGCGTGGCCGGTCGTGCGGCTCGACGTGCGACGTCGACGGGGATGCCGTACGCGGCGGTGAGGCAGCTCGGAGGTGAGGACGTCGTGCGGCGGTGCCGACGGCGACGACCCGCCCGTCGACGAGCAGCACGACGTCGTCGGCGATCGCGGCCGCCTGGTCGAGGTCGTGCAGGACGACGCCGACGGCGATGCCGTGGTCGTCGGCGAGGTCGCGGACGATGTCGAGGAGCTCGACCTGGTAGCGCAGGTCGAGGAAGGTCGTCGGCTCGTCGAGCAGCAGCACCGCGGTGTCCTGGGCGAGGCAGCTCGCCAGCCAGACGCGCTGCAGCTGTCCGCCCGAGAGGGTGTCGACCGCCGCGCTCAGCGAGCTCGTCGACGCCGGTCATCGCCATCGACGCGCTCGACGACGCGTGCCCGTCGGGGTCGCCGCCGCCCCACCGCCCGCGGTGCGGGTGACGGCCGTACTCGACGACCTCCCGTACCGTCACGCCGCCCGGCGCGCCCGCGACTGCGACAGGAGGGTGAGCCGGGTGGCGAGCTCCTGGCCAGTGAGGTCCGTGACGGGCTCGCCGTCGCGCAGCGTGACTCCGGCCGGCGGACGCCGGGTGAAGGTGGGCGAGCGACCGCAGCAGCGTCGACTTGCCCGATGCCGTTCGGACCGATCAGCGCGGTGACGCGGCCCGGTACGAGAGCGACGCTCACGTCGTCGACCACGACCGCCGACCCGTACGCCGCGCAGACGCCGTCGGCGGTCAGCTCGGGGGTGCGCGGGTTGCTGTTCACACAACCAAGGTAAGGCATACCTATCCTGAGCGAAAGGGCGGCGCAACTGGTTTTCGTCCGAGGGAGCGCCCGTAAGCCGATGAGAAAGAGTCGGCGACCGTGTCGAAAGTGCGCCGCTTCGTTCGGCGTAGGGGTGAGAACCGCCGCGACACTAGGGTCGTGAGCGGCGCCCGGACTCACTGGAGGAACACCATGCGCACTCTGATCGTCACTGCTTTCGTCTCCGCCGACGGCGTCATGGAAGGACCCGGTGGGGAGGCCGGCTACCGCAACTCCGGCTGGACGTTCAAGGACGTCAAGCCCGACCAGGCCTCGTACGAGCTCAAGGGCCGCGAGCAGCAGGAGACCACAGCACTCCTCCTCGGGCGCACGTCGTACGAGGCGTTCGCTCCGGTGTGGCCGACGATGGAGGAGTTCAAGGAGTACAACGCGATGCCGCGCTACGTCGTCTCGACCACGCTCGAGTCCGACGACCCGCGCTGGCCTGCGACGATCCTGCGCTCGCTCGACGACGTCGCCGCGCTCAAGGAGACCGACGGCGGCCCGATCGCCGTCCACGGGAGCGCGACGCTCGGGCACAGCCTCGCGGACGCCGGGCTCGTCGACCGCTACCACCTGCTCGTGTTCCCGCTGCTGCTCGGCGCCGGCAAGCGCCTGTGGAGCGACAGCGACAAGGACACGACCAAGCTCAAGCTCGTCGAGCACGAGGCGTACGCGAACGGCATCCAGAAGCAGGTCTTCGACGTCGTGAAGTGACCGCTGGTCGAGTAGGCCGGAGCGCCAGCGGAGGACGTATCGAGACCTTTACCCCCCGCTGGTCGAGTAGTCCGGAGCGCCAGCGGAGGACGTATCGAGACCCAGGTCTCGATACACGCCTCGCCCAGCGGCTCACCGCTACTCGACCACCAGACCCAACGCGCTACTCGACCTTCGCGAGGAAGTCCCGTACGAGCTGGTTGAACTCCTCCGGCCGCTCCAAGTTCGGATAGTGCGCTGAGGCCTCGACGACCGCCAGCTCGCCCTGCGGCACCAGCGCGGCCAGGCGCTCGGCCATCTTCCGGTGGTCGTCCCCGTCGACGGCACCGACGACGGCGAGGACGGGTGCGGCGACGCGGAGCAGCCGCGCCCAGGTGTCGCTCACCCCCGTAGGCCTCGCGGGCTGCACCGGGATTCCGTCCGGACCGACCACGACGTGCTCCTTGAGCGTGTGCCACGCCATCGCCTCGACCGCGTCCCACACCGCGGGGTCGACGTCTTCTCGCGTCCGGTGCGGCCCGGGCACGAACGCCATGAACGCCGCCATCCAGGCCTGCGCGTCACCGGCCGCCTCGGCCCGCTGCCACTGCGCGAAGAGATCGAGCGCCCACGGGTCCTCGAAGACCGGCTCGCTCGTCCCGACGCCGCCGGCGACGACCCCGGCGACGCGGTCGGGGTGCTCGAGCGCGGTGTCGACGGCGGTCCCGCCGCCCATCGAGATCCCCGCAAGGACGGCGCGCTCGATCTCCAGCGCGTCGAGCAGGGCGACCACGTCGTCGCAGAGCCGCGCGTCGGTGGCGGGCGACGACCAGCCGTGGCCGCGGGCGTCGGGCGCAACGACGCGCCGCTCGGGGAACGCGTCGAGCTGCGGCCCCCACATCCGGTGGTCGATCGCGCCGCCGTGCAGGAGCACGAGCGGCATGGCGCCCGTACCGGGGTCCCGGTCGACGAAGGCGACGTGCTGGTCGGCGAGGTGGAGGTGCTGAAGATCTTCGGCAGTACGCAACATGACAACCAAGGTGTCATAGGATTCGCAAACTGACAACCCAGGTGTCATTATGGCCCGGTGACCGAGAAGCCACTGAACCCCGACCGCCTGGCCGAGCGGCTCGCGGAGGTCTATCTCGTCGTCGGTCCGCTCTCCCGCAAGGTCCTGCGGGTCGTGGAGCAGAGCCAGCCGGTGATGGGTATGTCCGTCGGCGTCCGCGCCGTCCTCGACCAGCTCCGCCGCGACGGGGCGCGGACCGTGCCGCAGATGGCCAGGACGCAGGATCTCAGCCGCCAGTTCGTGCAGCGCATGGTCAACGACGCCTCCACGCTCGGATGGGTCGAGGCCGTCGACAACCCGGCGCACCGACGCTCACCCCTCATCCGGATCACCCCCGACGGAGAGCGCGCCATCGCCGCCGTCATCGCCCGCGAGCACGCACTCATGAGCCGTGTCCCCGGCGACCTCACCGGGTCCGACATCGACACCACGCTGCGGGTGCTTCGCGCGATGCTCGCCGGCCTGGAGGACGTCGAGGCGCAGTCCTGACCCTCGCCTTCTGTCCGTGTGCCGGAGCACACTGACCCTCATGGCGTACGACGAAGAGCTGGCAGAGCGTGTCCGAGAGGTGGTCGCAGGCGAGGACGCGCTCCACGAGCAACGGATGTTCGGAGGGCTCGCGTTCCTCGTCGCGGGCAAGATGGCGGTCGCGGCCAGCGGACGTGACGGTCTGATGGTGCGGGTCGACCCGGCGGAGTCCGGCGCCCTGGAGTCGGCCGACGGCGTCGAGCCGATGGTCATGCGCGGGCGTGAGATGCACGGCTGGCTCCTCGTCAGCAACGAGGCCGTCCGTGACGACGCCGCGCTCGAGGAGTGGGTCGCGCGCGGCGTCTCGTACGCGCGATCGCTCTCCCAGACGTAGTCTGCAACTCACCAGCACGACCGCACCGCGGGCCGCTGGGTCCCACAGCGGGAGGGGGCGTGGCGATGTCGAGGTCCGGACTCTCGCGCCACCGGGTCCCCGCTGAGCACCGTGTGCTGGGGCTCGACCGGAGGACCTTCGCGTACGCGGTCCCGGCCCTCGTCGTCTACCTGCTCTGGGCGTGGCTCGTCCCGTGGATCGACAACCAGGTCCCGTGGGACGACCCGATCCGCGCCGGTGACGTCCTCCAGGTCACCGACGACGTCACCATGACCCCGTCCGCTGGCTGGGGCCTCGTCAGCGGTCTCCGTACGAGCGACAAGCCGCGCGACGGCACGGTGGCGACGGACCAGACCGTCCTGACCGAGGACGGCATCTACTTCGAGGTCACCCAGGGCCCGTTCACGGGTTCGACCCGCAGACTCCTGCGCCAGATCAACCGGATCAGCACCACGACAGGCGACCCCGCCGGGTTCTCGGTCACCGGGAGCCCACGACCGCTCACGACCGACTCGGGGCTGCGTGGCCTCGTCGAGGGCTTCGAGTCGCAGCGCAACGTCGGGGTCAGCGCCGCCTTCGTCGTCGACGACACCGGGATCGAGGTCCAGGTCATCGGCACCCCTGAGGCGATGAAGCAGAAGAGACGCGACATCGAAGCGATGCTCCTGAGCTTCACCGACACACGGAGGGACGACTCGTGACCGCGACCGCCGTGCCCGTCCCCGCGCCCGATGCCGACGAGGCGCTCGCCGGCCGACGCGACGCGATCGCGGTCTCCGGCTGGGGTGCGCCGTACCGGTTCGTCCAGCCGCACAACGCCTGCTTCTGGGTCTATCTCCTCCTCGTCGGCCTCGGGCTCTGGAAGTTCGTGACCCTGTCCCTGCCGACAGCCGAGATCTTCGCCGACGCGAACACCGCCGCGATCGTCAGCTCCGGCCTGTTCGCCCTCGTCTTCCTGCTGTTCCTGCACTCGTTCGACCGGTACGAGAAGACGCCTGGCCGGCTCGCCCTCACGGCATTTGTCGCCGGTGGCTTCGCTGCGCCCTGGGCGTTCGCGCTGCCCGGCAACGCAGCCCTCATGGACCTGTACGGGAAGTTCTTCGGCCAGACCTTCGCCGAGGACTGGGAGGCAGGTCTGACGGCGCCCTTCGTCGAGGAGACGTCGAAGGCGGTCTTCTTCGTGCTGCTGCTCGGACTCGCTCCGGTGGTCATCCGGACGGTGTACGACGGGTTGATGGTCGGCGCGTACATCGGTCTCGGCTTCCAGATCCTGGAGGACGTGCTGTACGGCCAGAACTCGGCGATGTCGCACTTCGGCACGGACCAGACGTCGACCGTGCTGGAGACGTTCGCGGTCCGCGCGATCACCGGCATCCCGTCCCACGCCCTCTACACCGCGCTCTTCAGTGCCGGTCTGGTCTACGTCATCGGCACGGTCGCCCAGCCGCGACGCGTGGGGCGCGGGCTGGCCCTCATCGCGACCGCCATGCTTCTGCACGGGCTGTGGGACTCGGCGGCAGCGCTCGTCGGTCCGCTCGGGGCAGCCGCGGTCAGCGCGATGATGCTCGGCCTGACTGTCGCCGCCCTGGTCGCACTGATGCTCGCGATCCGCCTCGGTGGGACACGCGAGCGCGGATACCTCCGGGCCATCCTTCAGCCCGAGGTGGTCGACGGCACGATCACCGAGGCCGAGCTCGACGCCGTGGCGGGCGACCGCAGGCAACGTCGTCACGCCCGACGCACTGCACTCCGATCACGGCCGAAGGGAGTGAGCCGCCGGCGGGAGAAGCACGTCATGAAGGCGACCCTCGACCTCGCCCACGACCTCGCTGCGGCCGGCGGTGGGGAGAGCCGACAGGTGGCGCACTCCCGGACCGAGATCGCTCGGCTGCGCGCGCGTCGTCACTGACCGTCGAGCACCGCGCGCAGGCGTACGGCGAACGCCTCCGGGTCGCCCTGCTGACCGAACTCGCCCCCGAGGAACCCTCCGTGCCCGCCGGGGAACACGACCGCCTCCTGCCCGAGCGCCTCGGCGAGCACGGCGGACGTACGCCCGGTGATCAGGTCCTCGGACTCCACGCCCGCCGCGACGACGATCCGTACGGGCGAGGCCTTGAGAGCGTCGAGGTCGAGGTCGTCTCGGAGTGACGTCGTCGGAGCCGCCGGACAGCAGCGGGTCGTCGCGCGACCCGTCGTCCTCGGTCGGCAGACCGAACGCGGCCGGGTCCGGTGGGGGTGCGGCGAGCGCTTCGTCGGTGAACTCGCCCTTCCACGACACCATCGCGAGGAAGGCCGCCATCCCGTGACCCCACCCCTTCTCCTGATAGACGGCCTGGACCGCGCGCTCCGCGGCAGCGACCTTGTCGGCATCGGGAAGGAGTCCCGTGAGCGGCGGCTCGTGCGCCACCAGCACGGAGACGTCCTCCGGGTACGCGGTGCTGAGCGCGAGCCCGCTGATCGCACCGCCGCTGCTCCCGAACAGCTCGACGGGGGCGATCCCCAGCTCAGCGATGATCGCGTGGATGTCCTCGGCGTTCTGCTCCGCGCTCTGCGCGGTCGAACCGTCGTGCAGGGTGCTGCGCCCCATGCCGCGCGGGTCGTACGTGACCACAGTGCGGTCACCGAAGTGCGACGCGAGCGACGTGAACCCGCTCGCGTCCATCGGAGCGCCGACCATCATCAGGACGGGGCGGCCGTCTGCCGGCGGCAGCGGACCCCGCACGTCGTACGCGAGCGTGACCGCCGGTGTCTCGAGCATGCGTGTCTCTGTCATATCCGTTGGACCGTACGCCGACGCCGGACTCATCGCCTCGCGATCCCTTAATGCGGTGCCTCGGTGCCGTCAGTGCGGTCCCTCGGTGCCATCCCGTGACACCGAGGGACCGCGCTGTGGACTTTCGAGCCGTCTAGCCTGGCCGGATGAGCGAGATCGACCTCTTCGCCGGGATCTGTGTCAGCGACCTCGACGCCGCCAGCGACTGGTACGCCCGTCTGCTCGGCACGGACGAGGCGTTCCGGCCGAACGACGCCGAGATCGTCTGGGAGCTCGCCGAGCACCGCTTCCTCTACGTCGAGCGGAAGCCCGAGCACGCCGGTCACGCCATGCAGACGCTGTTCTTCGAGGACTTCGACGCGTTCGTCGCCGGGGTGAGCGCACGCGGCATCGAGCCGGTCACACGCGAGACGTACGAGAACGGGGTCCGCAAGTTCACCTACCGCGACCCGGACGGCAACGAGATCGGCCTCGGCGGCGGTCCAGCGGAGTCGGCCTAGCAATCCGGGACTATCCGGTACGCCGGCGCGGTTGTTCCTCGCCATGACGACACCCACGCTCGCCGACGTCCAGCACGACACGTTCACCGTGACGCTCGACGTCGATGCCCCGCCGGACCGCGTGTACGAGGCCTTCGCCGATCCCGCCGTACGGCGCCGGTGGTTCCGGCTCCCAGGTCGCGACGCCACGTACGAGCACGACTTCCGCGTCGGCGGCGGGGAGGCGGCGCGGAGCACGTTCCCCATGCCCGACGGGACGGTGGAGGACGTGGCGTACGACTCCCGCTTCGTCGACCTGGTGCCGGACCGGCGGATCGTCCTCACCTACGAGACCCACGTCGACGGCATCCTGCGGTGGACGTCGCTGGTGACGGTCGACCTCATCCCCGACGGCGACGGAACGCAGCTGCGGCGGACCGAGCAGGTCGCGTTCGTGACCCCGACCGGCGACGGGACCCACGACCTCCCGCACGTCCACGGCGGCATCCGGCTGCAGCTCAACGGCCTCGCGGGCGCTCTGGGGCTCTAGCCACGAGCGGGTCGGACCGCACTACTCGTCGGTCTCCTGCCCGCCGGCGTCCTCGTTGCACTCGATCTGAGGCGGCTCCTCCCCAGGGAACGCGAGGACGTTGAGACGCGGCAGCCGGTGCCCGCGCATGTCGAACGACAGCGCCTGGCGGCGGGTGACCCGACCTCGCGCACCCTTGTGCAGGTAGCCGCGGGTCTGCCGCAGACCCACCGTGTACGCGCACTCGTCGAAACGAACGATGTCGCCCACCGGCTCGACCAGGTCGTCGACGTCCTCGCGCATCGAGCGGAGGTCCTGCCGGAGATCCTCCCGCGAGTCGTCCGATCGCCGCGGCGCCACCCGGTCGGCGGACTCACCAGGACCTCGGCCGCAGCCACGGTTCTTCGGCCGCACCGCGAGGAGCTGGTAGTCCGGGTCGTCCCAGCGACCGCGGTCGAGGTCGACAGCCGGCGAGTACGACCTGTGGCCGGGCGAGCGACGCGGATCGACGCGAAAGCCCAGACCTTGCTCGGCATCTCCCTGCTCGGTGACCGGGACCCACGCGAGGCAGGACTCCCACGCGTCGAAGCGCTCCGTCCGGTCCTCGACGCGCTCCTCGATGCGTTCCAGCCGCCGGAACACCTTGCGGAGAGCGGCCAGGCCACGAGGCAGGCGGGTCCCGGCGACCCGCGCGTCGGCGCCCGATCCGAACGGGTCAGGAGCAGCGCTCGCGCAGCGACGTGACGGCGACAGCCGCAGGAGGTACCACCGCGGTGCCGACCTCGTCCGTACCAGCGCGCGCCGGGTCTCCAGGCCCGAGCCGTCGCGCTCGTCGTAGAGGAACCCGCGGCCGCGTCCTCCGGCGCGGGTGATGCCGACCTTCCGCGTACAGCCCAGCAGCCGGTCGAAGCGCGCCGAGCCACGGTCGAGCGCCCGCAGGCGGGCCCTCATCCGCCGCAGCGAGGCGCGCAAGGACGTGGCCGGTCGTGCCGTCCTGGCGCCGCGGGCCTTCGCCGGCGCGGTTCCGGAGCGGTCAGCGGCCGGCGTGGGGCGGCGAGTCACCGGTGCCGCCACCTCGGCGGACGAGGCCGGATCCACGCCGGGTACGCGCGTCGTGGCGGGCCTCGCAGTCGACGAGGCAGCAGCCGGTGCAGCCGCCGCCGACTGCACCGCCCCGATGTCGCACGGGCGTCCCGCGACACCCTTCGGGGTGCCGACGGCGTCGTGGTTCAGAACCCTGCTCCAGCTCACCCAGCGCTCCAACAGCTGCCCGGCCGGCAGTGGCGACGGCAGACGCCCTCGGCACGCGCCCGCAGGAACCTTGCCCCGTACGGGGCTGGTGGCGCGGGGCACCAGGACGAAACCGGCGGGATCGTCCTCGAGCTGAGCGAGCTGCGGATCGTCCGCCGTGTGGTCGGCCGCGGCACGGAGCCCGCACGACGTGTCCGTCGTGAAGTTGTGGCCGAGCGAGCGCACCCGGTACACCCGGCAGCTCCGCCGGGTCGGGATCGTGTCGCCGGTGACGCCCTCCCAGGCTGCGGGTCCGATGATCGACGAGGCGCTCGCGAACGGCCCGGCGGCACCCACATCCGCGGCCACGGAGCCGATGTTGCGGGTGATCGTCGACGAGACGAGCGTCGTCGCGCCGGCCGACATCACCCCACCGCCCGCACCTTCGGCGTAGTTGTTGGTGACGGTCGCATTGACGAGCACCAGGTCGCCTCGCGCCCAGATGCCACCGCCGACATGGGCGACGGCGAGGTTCCTGGCGACGGTGGAGTTGACGACCAGCACGTCGGCCTCGCCGGAGATCGCTCCACCCCGGTCGTCCGCACGGTTGCCGACGAGGGTCGACCCGAAGACCGCCACGTCGCCGTCGAGCGTGAAGATCGCTCCGCCAGGTCCGTCCGCGTCGCTGCCGTCCACCAGGGAGTCGACCACCGTCACGTCACCGTCCTCGTCGGCGTACAGCGCACCCCCGTCGCCGTCGGTGGTGTTCGCGTCGACGCGCGAACGGACCACGAGGATGTCGCCGGTCGACCCGATCGCACCGCCGGATCCGTCGACGAGGTTCGCGCTGAGCACCGAGTCGTACACCTGGACGCCGCCTCTGCGCGCGTAGATCCCTCCTCCGTCATCGTTCGCGAGGTTGCCGTTGATGTGGCACCGGCGGGCGGTGACGCGGCGCATCGAGAAGACGCCTCCGCCCGGCTCCTCGGCCAGGCTCTGCTTGACCGAGCAGTCCGAGAGCGTGATCTCGCCGCGGGAGGTGAGCGCCGCGCCGGGGCCGTCCGAGCCGCCGCGGAGGAGCGTCACGCGCCGCACGTCGAGGTACCCGGTCCCGTCCTGGCGCAGCACGCGGTTCTCGAAGCAGGTCTGCCGGATCGAGTGGCCGTGCCCGTCGAGGACCAGGGGGTACGGGGACTCCCGCAGGGGATCACCGCGGCTGCAGTTGCGAAGCACGATGTCCGCTCCGAGATCGATCCGCCGGCGCATCGGGTCCGCCCACGCCGCCCGAAGGCGCGCCTCCGTCCGTACCGCCCCCGCAGGCGCCAGCGACCGCGACGGAGCCCCAGCGCGAACGGCGGGCTCGGCGGCCTGGATCTCAGCGGCCTCCGCTCGCGCGCCAGCCGGACCACCGTCGAGCCCGTCGAGGCCACCAGCGGTCAGCGCAAGCGTGACGGCGAGCGAGAAGACTCCCGCTCCTCGCCGCCACCCTCGTGCCTGTCCTGCCATCGGTCACCCCGTACGCGCGCGCCCCGAGGGGTCAGCTCCGGAAGAACGCGAGGAGATCCCGATCGAGCTCCTGCTGGTAGGCGCCCGCGATCCCGTGCGGCGCCCCCGGGTAGACCTTGAGCGTCGCGTTCTTCACGAGGTCCACGGACTTGCGCGCTGCGTCGTCGACCGGCACGATCTGGTCGTCCTCGCCGTGGGCGATGAACACCGGCATCGTGAGCGCCTTCAGATCCTCGGTGAAGTCCGTCTCCGAGAACACCGCCACGCAGTCGTACGCCTGCTTGAGACCGGCGAGCATCGACTGGCGCCAGAAGTCGTCGCGCTGCCCCTGGGAGATCGTCGAACCCTCGCGGTTGGCCCCGTAGAACGGCGCGGAGAGGTCCTTGTAGAACTGCGACCGGTCGGCGAGGACACCCGCACGGATCTCGTCGAAGGCCTCGATCGGCGTCCCCTCGGGATTCGTCTCGGACTTGACCATGACGGGCGGGATCGCGCCGGCGGTCGCGACCTTGGACACGCGCCCGCGCCCGTGCTGCGCGGCGAAGCGCACCGCCTCGCCGCCACCCGTCGAGTGCCCGACCACGATGATGTCCTCGAGCCCGAGCTCGTCGACGAGCGTCGCGAGGTCCGCGGCGTACGTGTCCATGTCGTTGCCGTCCCACGTCTGCGTCGAGCGCCCGTGCCCTCGGCGGTCGTGCGCGATCGCGCGGAAGCCCGCCTCTGCGGTCATCTTCAGCTCGACGTCCCACGCGTCCGAGCACAACGGCCACCCGTGACAGAAGACGACCGGCTGCCCGGTCCCGTAGTCCTTGTAGAAGATCTGGGCCCCGTCCGAGGCTGTGACGTACGGCATCTGCGGCTCCTCTGATGTCGGTCGACCAGGCCGGTCCTCGTCGTCCCCCGCATCGATTCGACCGCGCACCCCGCCGTGGTGACCACGAAGAAGACACGCAGTTCTGATGCCGGGTCAGCCGAGCTGGACCTCGTCACGCGCACCGTCACGCCGCTCGAACTGCAGCCAGTCACGGGCACGAGCCGCGGCGTCGGCCCGCTCCCCAGCGGACCCGCGACCGTCTGCGGGAAGGGCGCTCGCGTACAGCTTCACGAGGCCGTGCATCACGAACCGCCCTCCGCCCGCCGGCCGCGCGAACCCCACCTCGACAAGGTCGTCGACCGCGTCCTCCGCGACCCAGAGGTCCGCCTCGAGGAGCACCGCCGCCAGACTCGGGCAGAACGTCGTCCCCTCGGTCGCTCCCAGGCGCCGCAGGAGGGTTCGCGCGTCCGGCGACAGCTGCGCGTACGACGGCTCGAGCACCGCGGACAGCCGCCAGTCGCCGGCGGTGAGAACCGCGAGACGCCGGTCGCGCGACTGCAGCCGGCGGATGAGGTCGACCACGGTCGCGCCACGCCGCGCGGCGATCCGGCTGCCCGCGACGCGCAGCGCGAGGGGTGTGTGCTCGCACAGCATCGCGAGCGTCGCGAGGTCCTGCGGCGAGACGTCGGGTGACTGGCCAGGGCCGACGTCCTCGAGGATGCGCCGCAGGAGGTCCACGGACTCCCGCTCCGCGAGCACGGACAGGTCCAGGCGGCGGACCCCGTCCAGACCCGCGAGCGTCCGTCGGCTCGTGACGACCACCGCGCCACGCCCCGCCGCCGGCAGCAGGGGCCGGACATGCGCTTCGTCGCGGGCGTCGTCCAGCACGAGCAGGATCCGTCGTCGCTCGAACGTCTGGTCCCAGAGAGACCGGACGGCGTCGAGCTCGCGCGGCACCGTCGTGAGGTCGGGTCTCGCCGCCCTCACCAGGTGCCGCAACGCCCGGTGCGGATCGAACGGGCGGGCCTGGAGCGCGCGGAGGTCGAGGAAGTACGTCGCGTCGTACGCCTGCGCGAGCGCGTTCGCGCTGTGGACGGCCAAGGCTGTCTTGCCGATCCCGGGCGCCCCGGTGACCACCGCGACAGGGGAGGGGCCGGGGCGATCGGCCCGTAGCGCGTCGACGAGGTACGACGTCTCGAGGAGCCGGCCCACGAAGTGGCGGACGACCGTCGGAAGCGGGAGGCGGCGCAGCCCTGCCTGCGCGCTGCGCTCGCGACCCTCCCGGGCGGCCTCGAGGACCTGCGCCGTCTCGTCCGCGCCGAGCCCGAGCGCGGTGCACAGCAGCTGCACCGTGTGGGCGCGCGGCCGCCGGCTCACGCCGCGCTCGATGTCGCTGATCGCGCGGTCGCTGACACCCGACCGCTCGGCGAGCTGCTCCAGCGTGAGGTCGTGGGTGATCCGGTGTTCCCGGAGAAGCTGTCCGACCGTCCGCGTCCCGGCAGGAACCGGCACGACGCGATCCCAGAGAGGCGAGAACATCGAGCAGCCCTTCCGTCGAGGCCAGAACTCGGGCGGTCGTCCAAACCGCGTTGCGCCCAGTGTCAGCGAGCACGCGGCCTCGCGCGCGTCGGAACGACGGCGGCACCGGGTTCGTCGGGCCTCGCGCGCTGACGTCAGGCGTTCATCGCTCGCGGGCCAGCAGCCCGAGCAGCAGCGCGACCCGGTCCTCCGCGACGTCGAGCCGCGCGCCGGTCAGCTCCTCGACCCGCGCCATCCGGTTGCGCAGCGTGTGCCGGTGAACGCCGAGCGCGCGCGACGCGGTCTCCCACGAGCCGTTGTGCCGCAGGAACACCTCGAGCGACTCCAGCAGGACGCGCTCACGCTTCGAGTCACCGTCGATCAACGGCGCCAATGGTGACGCAGCCAGCGTCGCCACCCGAGCCCGTACGACCTCGTCGGCGAGGATCGACTCCAACGTCAGCGTGCCGTACCAGCCGACCTGCTCGTGCGACGCCCGCGCCGACGCCGCGGCGTGGACGGCCGCGGCGCGACCTGCGGCAGCACGCTCCGTCGGCAGCGCGCCGCTGACGCCGACGACCACGTCGTGGCGGCCCGCGCGGCCCAGTCCGCTGGTGACGGCGTCGACGGCCGCGGACACGTCGCCGTCCCGGACCAGCACGACCACGCCGTCGTCCGTGTCGGTCTCGACATGGGCTACCGACGCGGCGTCGAGGGCATGGGCGACGAGCGGCAGCGGTGACGTCCGACCTTTCGCGGCGCTCACGACGAGCATCCGTACGTGGTCGTCGGGCTCGAACCCGAAGTGCCCGAGGTGCCTCACGACCGACGGCGCAACCACGTCGTCGTCCAGCAGCAGCTCGAGCACCGTCGCGCCGAGCCGGTGCCGGGCGTCGACGAGCTCGCGCGGGCGCTCGCGCTGGAGGGTGAGGAGCGACACCGCCTGGTTGAGCAGGAGGCGGTCCCCGGCCGACAGCGGACCCGGCATCTCGACGGCGAGCCACCCGCTCGGGCGCTCGAGGCCGCCGAGCCGCTGGACGGCGAGCGTGCCGGCGTCCGAGACCACGGCGATGCTGGTCCTCGCGGGCCGAGCCGCGAGCGCGACCAGCTCGGCGGCCACCCGCTCCCGCAGGTCCGACGTCTCGCCCGCCCACGCCACCGGGTGCTCCAGCTCGTCGAGGACGAGGACCACGGCGTCGAGCTCGCGCGCGACCACAGCGGTCAGGCCCGCGATCCCGCCCTCGAGCGCCGCCCGTGTCATCTGCCGCTGGAAGCCGGCCGCCCGGTGCATCGCGGCGTTCTGCTGCTCCGCACGCCGTGCCGCGACTGCCTGGGTGATCGCGACGAACGGCGTCGGGAGCGGCACCTCGAGCAACGGCATCCCGACCCGCCGGCACGCCTGGCGAAGCCCGACCGGGATGGTCGCGAACCGCACGCCGACGCCGAGCGCCAAAGCCACCACCCCGACCCCCGCCAGGCGCTCGACGTACGCGGCCTGGTCGGCGCGCGCCCGCGGCATCCGCAAACCGGTGGTGAGGACGAGCTCCCCGCCGCCCAGGAACGGTGTGGGGTCGACGAGCTCGATCGCGTGGGCCCACCCGAGCGAGACCGCAGGCACCTCCGCAGGCTCCACGAGGCGCAGCCCCAGGGCCTCCTGGTCGAGCAGCCACGCCAGCGAGACCCCGTACGGGTCCTCTGCTGCCGGAGTCCCCGGGGCGGCGCTCGTCATGGACACAGTGTCCATGGTCGGCACGGGCTGCGCACCGTTTCGGCAGGGACCCGGCGCCCACCGTCACTCCTAGCCTGCTTGACACCCCCGTGTGCGACGACGTCGCCGCGCACTGCCGGCTCGTTCCCAGGGAGACTCCCGTGACGACATCGCCGCTCGACCCGACCACCCACGGCCACACCAACGCCGACGACGCCCATCTCGCGTCGCTCGGCTACACCTCCGACTTCAAGCGCGACATGAACCTCTGGGGCAACTTCGCCCTCGGCTTCACCTATCTCTCGCCGGTCGTCGGCGTCTACTCGCTCTTCGGGTCCTCGCTCGCCAACGGCGGACCGCCGATGATCTGGGCGATCGTGCTCGCGGCGCTCGGTCAGCTGCTCGTCGCGCTGGTCTTCGGCGAGGTCGTCGCGCAGTATCCCGTCGCCGGCGGTGTCTACCCCTGGGCGCGCCGCCTGTGGGGACGCCGGTGGGCGTGGATGACCGGCTGGGTCTACATGATCGCGCTGACCGTCACCATCGCCGCCGTCTCGTACGGGGCGGGGCCGTTCGTCGCGATCGTGCTCGGCATCGACGCGACCACCACCGTCGTCGTGTGCTGCGCGATCGGTCTGATCGTGCTCACCACCCTCCTCAACCTCGGTGGCACCAAGCTGCTCGCGAGGATCGCCTTCTTCGGCTTCGCCGCCGAGCTCGTGGGCGCCCTCGTCGTCGGGATCTGGGTCCTGCTCACCGAGCGCCACCACAGCATCGGCGCCCTGTTCGACACGTACGACGTGCAGGGCGACGGCTCGTACTTCCCCGCGTTCGCCGCCGCCGCGCTCATCGGCCTCTACCTCTTCTACGGCTTCGAGGCGTGCGGTGACGTCGCCGAGGAGGTGCGCGACCCGGGGCGCCAGATCCCCAAGGCGATGCGGATGACGATCTACATCGGCGGCGCTGCGGCGATTCTTCGTCACCTTCGCGCTCGTCCTGGGGGTGCCGAGCTTCGCCGCCGTGTTCGCCGGCGAGGACCCCGACCCGGTCTCCACCGTGCTCGAGAACGCGTTCGGCTCCGTCGGCTTCCGGGTCGTGCTCGTGATCGTGCTGATCTCGTTCCTGTCCTGCGTGCTCAGCCTCCAGGCCGCGGCGAGCCGGATGATCTACGCCTACGCCCGCGACGACATGGTCCCCGGCAGCGGGCTCCTCAAGCGGTTCTCGCAGGCACGCCACGTCCCGCCGTACGCGCTGTCGCTCGCCGCCCTGATCCCGGTCGTGATCATCCTCGGCTCGCAGGTCTCCGACGACGCGCTGGTGCGGATCATCTCGTTCGCGTCGTTCGGCATCTACCTCGCGTTCATGATGGTCGTCGCCGCGGCCCTGCGCGCACGCCTGCGGGGTGGAAGCCGTCCGGGACGTTCACCCTCGGCCGCTGGGGCCTACTGGTGACGGTCGCGGCGCTCGCGTACCAGCTCCTGGCGTCGCTCAACATGATCTGGCCCCGCACGCCCGACGTGCCCTGGTACGACAACTGGATCGTCGCCGTGGGTGCCGCGATCGTGCTCGGCGTCGGGCTCCTCTACATGCTCCTCGCCCGCCCGTACCGGCGCTCCGACGCCGCCCACGGCGACGCGATCAACATCGTCACGCCCTACCCGGGCGAAACCCGCTCGACCCACGACAAGTAGGAGACTCCGCATGACCGACACCGTCCACGTCCAGAACTTCGTCGACGGCGCGCTCGTCGACACCCGCGACGGCCGCCGTACCGATCTCGTCGACCCGACCACCGGGGAGACGTACGGCGACGCGCCGCTCTCCGGACAGGCCGACGTCGACCTGGCGTACGAGTCGGCGGGCAAGGCGTTCGAGACCTGGCGGCGTACGACGCCGTCGGAGCGCCAGCAGGCCCTGCTCAAGATCGCCGACGCGATCGAGGCGCGAGCCGACGAGCTCGTCGAGGCGGAGAGCCGCAACACCGGCAAGGTCGTCCCGGTGACGATGGCGGAGGAGATTCCGCCGATGGTCGACCAGATCCGCTTCTTCGCCGGCGCCGCCCGGGTGCTCGAAGGACGCGCGTCCGCCGAGTACATGGCCGGCCACACCTCGTGGATCCGCCGCGAGCCCGTCGGTGTCGTCGGCCAGGTGGCGCCGTGGAACTACCCGATGATGATGGCCGTCTGGAAGTTCGCCCCGGCGATTGGCCGCGGGCAACACGGTCGTGCTCAAGCCGAGCGACACGACGCCGGTGTCCACGGTGATGATGGCCCAGATCGCGGCGGAGTTCCTGCCGTCGGGAGTGCTCAACGTCGTCTGCGGCGACCGTACGACCGGGGCCGCCGTCGTCTCGCACCCGACGCCGGCGATGGTGTCGATCACCGGCTCCGTGGGCGCGGGCCGTCAGGTCGCCGAGGCGGCGTCGCACGACCTCAAGCGCGTGCACCTCGAGCTCGGCGGCAAGGCACCGGTGGTGGTGTTCGACGACGCCGACATCGCCGCCGCGGCCGAGGGGATCGCCGCTGCCGGCTACTTCAACGCCGGCCAGGACTGCACCGCAGCCACGCGCGTGCTGGTCCACCCGAAGGTCCACGACGACTTCGTGGCCGCGCTCACCGAGCAGGCGAAGGCCGCCACCACCTCGTACGGGCGCGGCAGCAACGACGAGGACGCCTGGGTGCCGCCGGTCAACAACGCCCAGCAGCTCGAGCGCGTGCTCGGCTTCCTCTCGCGCGTGCCCGACCACGCGACCGTCACCACCGGCGGCGAGAGGCAGGGCGACCGCGGCTTCTACGTCGAGCCGACCGTCATCGACGGGCTCCAGCAGGAGGACGAGCTGATCCAGCACGAGATCTTCGGCCCCGTGATCACCGTCCAGACGTTCGAGCACGAGGACGAGGCGATCGCCAAGGCCAACGGCGTGCCGTACGCACTGGCCTCGTCGGTCTGGACCAAGGACCTCGGCCGCGGCCTGCGCATGTCGCAGGCGCTCGACTTCGGCTGCGTGTGGATCAACACCCACATCCCGCTGGTCGCGGAGATGCCGCATGGTGGTTTCAAGCACTCCGGGTACGGCAAGGACCTGTCGATGTACGGCCTGGAGGACTACACGCGGGTCAAGCACGTGATGGCCAACCTCGAAGGATGACACCCATGACCGACCAGGCACGACTCCTCAAGACCGCCGTCCCGGGACCACGCTCGGTCGCGCTGCACGAGGCGCGCGCTCAGCAGGTGGCGCGCGGGTTCGGGGTCACGCTCCCCGTGTTCGTCGACCACGCGGACGGCGGCGCTCCTCGTCGACGTGGACGGCAACCAGCTCATCGACATGGGGTCCGGCATCGCGGTGACGAGCGTCGGGGCGGCGGCGCCGGCGGTGGTCGAGCGGATCGCCGAGCAGGCCACGAAGTTCACGCACACCTGCTTCATGGTCACCGAGTACGAGGGCTTCACCGAGGTGGCCGCGGCGCTCAACCGGCTCACACCCGGCGACCACGAGAAGCGGACGGCGCTGTTCTCCACCGGTGCCGAGGCGGTCGAGAACGCGGTGAAGATCGCCCGCGCCGCCACCGGCCGTCCGGCGATCGTCGTGCTCGACCACGCGTACCACGGCCGCACGCTGATGACGATGACGATGACCGCCAAGAACGTGCCGTACAAGGAGGGCTTCGGACCGTTCGCGCCCGAGGTCTACCGCGCCCCGATGGCGTATCCGTTCCGGTACGACGGCGACGAGAAGGCGTGCGCGGCCGACGCGCTGGCGCGGTTGAAGGACATCGTCCTCACGCAGATCGGTGCGCACAACGTCGCGGCGATCGTGGCCGAGCCGATCCAGGGGGAGGGTGGCTTCATCGTCCCGGCCGAGGGGTTCCTGCCGGGCGTGGTCGAGTTCGCGCGCGAGCACGGCATCGTGTTCGTCGCCGACGAGATCCAGACCGGCTTCGCCCGGACCGGTGCCATGTTCGCGTGCGAGCACGAGGGCATCGTCCCGGACCTGATCACGACCGCCAAGGCGCTCGCCGGCGGGATGCCGCTGTCGGCGGTCACGGGGCGCGCCGAGATCATGGACGCCGTCGCGCCGGGCGGGCTGGGCGGCACGTACGCCGGCAACCCGGTCGCCTGCGCGGCGGCGCTCGGCGCGATCGAGACCATCGAGAACGAAGGACTCGTCGCGCGGGCGGCGCAGATCGAGCAGCGGGTGATGCCGCGGCTCGAGGAGATGCGGGCGGCCTCCGGCGGTCGGATCGGCGACGTCCGCGGCCGAGGCGCGATGCTCGCGATCGAGTTGGTCGAGCCCGGCACGAACGACCCTGCCCCGCGGTTCGCCCAGGCGCGTCGCTGCGCACTGCCACGCGGAGGGCGTCGTCGTGCTCGTGTGCGGGACCTACGGCAACGTCATCCGGCTGCTCCCGCCGCTCGTGATCGGCGATGCACTCCTCGACGACGCGCTCGACGTCCTCGCCGCCGGCGTACGGGGTCTCGCATGAGCGCACTCCGGGGCCGTCCCGTCCGCGATGTGAAGGGTTGCGGTCGGTTCTTCCGGTACGGAACCAGCTCCAACCCATCAAATCGGGGACGGGGCGGGACGAGGGGAGGGCACGCATGACGGCGAGCGCTGACGTCTCGTACGACCCGCGCACCGGTCGTACGAACGGGGAGGTGCCGGCCTCCTCGGACGACGAGGTGGCTGCGGTCGTGGCCGCGGCGGCTGCGTGCGCCGCCGAGGTGGCCGCGACACCGCCGACGGAACGCGCGCGCTGGGTGGGCGCGATCGCCGACGCCCTCGAGGCGGCGAGCGGCGAGCTCGTCGACCTCGCGGACGCCGAGACCGCGCTCGGGCGAGCCTCGTCTGGAGGGCGAGGTCGCCCGAGCGGCAGGACAGCTGCGCTTCTACGCCGACGTCGCGGTCGAGGGCTCGTACCTCGGCGCCACGATCGATCACGCCGACGGGCGCCAACCCGATGCTCGCCCGCATCAACGTGCCGCTCGGGCCGGTCGCGGTGTTCGGCGCGAGCAACTTCCCGTTCGCGTTCAGCGTGCTCGGCAACGACACCGCCTCCGCGCTCGCTGCCGGGTGCCCGGTCGTCGTCAAGGCACACCCCGCGCACCCGCTGCTCAGCCGCCGCCTCGGCCGAGCTCGCGACCGAGGCGCTGCGCGCGGCCGGAGCACCCGACGGCACGTTCGGGATCGTGCACGGCTTCGAGGCCGGCGTACGGCTCGTCGAGGCGCCGCAGATCACCGCCGTGGCGTTCACCGGCTCGCAGCGCGCGGGCATGGCGCTGTGGCGACGCGGCCGAGCGCCGTCCGGTGCCGATCCCGGTGTTCGCCGAGATGGGCACCGTGAACCCCGTCGTGGTCACCCGGCGCCGCAGCCGGGACCGCCTGACCGAGATCGCCGCCGGATTCGTCGGCTCGTTCACGCTCGGCGCCGGGCAGTTCTGCACCAAGCCCGGCCTGCTGCTCGCCCCGCACGGCGCGCGGCGCCGCGGACGCGGTCGCGGAGGCGCTGCGCGACGCGGCCCCACAGGGCCGGTCTGCTCACCGAAGGGCATCGCCGACGCCGCCGCGTACGCGGGATCGAGCGAGCTCGTCGACGCCGGCGCCGAGGTCGTCGCGCAGGTCGACGGCCCGGACGACGGCTGGTCGGTCGCCGTCCACCGTCCTGTCCGTGCCGCTCGACGCCCTGCAGCCCGGAAGCCGACTGCTCGAGGAGTGCTTCGGACCGGTCGCACTCGTCGCCGAGTACGAGGACACCGAAGCCCTCGCCCGTGCGATCGAGGCGCTGCAGGGCACGCTCGCCGCGGCCGTGATGGCCGACGGCGCGTCCGACCCCGACCTGCCCGGCGTGCTCGCCGCAGCTGACCACCAAGGTCGGGCGCGTCACGGTCGACGACTGGCCCGACCGGCGTCGCGTACACGTGGGCGCAGCACCACGGCGGCCCGTGGCCCGCCACCTCGGACCCGACGGCGACCTCGGTCGGCGCCGCGGCCCTGAGCCGGTTCGCGCGCCCGGTCACGTACCAGTCCGTGCCCGAGGAGGCCCTGCCCGCTCCGCTGCGCGACGACAACCCGTGGCACATCCCCCGACGCGTCGACGGTCGCCTGGTGCTGCCGTGAGCGCACGTTCGGGTGCGCCGCTGGAAGGGGTCGTCGTCGCCGACTTCAGCCGCGTCCTCGCCGGCCCGCTGGCCACCTCGATGCTCGCCGACCTCGGCGCCACCGTGATCAAGGTCGAGCGCCCCGGCGCCGGTGACGACACCCGCGCAGTGGGGACCGCCGTGGACGGACGACGGCACCGCGGCGTACTTCGAGAGCGCCAACCGCACCAAGCGCAGCATCGCCCTCGACCTTGCGCGACGCGGACGACCTCGCGCTCGCGCACGAGCTGGCACGCCGCGCCGACGTGCTCGTCGAGAACTTCCGGACCGGCGCGCTCGACCGGCTCGGCCTCGGGTACGCCGCAGGTCGCCGCCGGCCAACCCCGGCGTCGTCTACTGCTCGATCACCGGCTTCGGCAGCGGCGCCGGCGCGGACCTGCCCGGGCTACGACTTCGTCGTCCAGGCCGTCGGCGGCCTGATGAGCATCACCGGCGACCGCCGGCGGCGAGCCGACGAAGGTCGGCGTCGCGCTCGTCGACGTCCTCACCGGCAAGGACGCCGTCATCGGGATCCTGGCCGCGCTGCGCCGAGCGCGAGACGCAGCGGCCGCGGGCAGCACGTCGAGGTCAACCTGCTCTCGAGCCTGCTCGGCGTCGCTGGTCAACCAGGCGTCGGGCTACCTCACGACCGGGCGTGGCGCCGGGCCGGATGGGCAACCAGCACCCGTCGATCGCGCCGTACGAGACGCTGCGCTGCGCGGACGGCCGCCTCGCGGTCGCCTGCGGCAACGACGGCCAGTTCGCGCCGGCTGGCGCAAGTGCTCGGACGTCCCGAGCTGGCCGACGACCCCCGGTTCGCGACCAACGCCGCCCGGGTGGCGCACCGCGACGGAGCTGGTCACGTCTCTCGAGAGCGCGCTCGCCGCGCGACACCGCGGCCGAGCTGGCAGCGACGGCTGTCCGACGGCCGGCGTCCCGGCCGGCGAGGTCGGCGACGTCGGCACGGCGTTCGCCCTGCGCACGCGCGCTCGGCCTCGACCCCCCCGTCGAGGTCGGTGACGGCCACCCGGCGCAGGTGCGCCACCCCGTCACCTACTCGCTCAGCACCCCGGTGACGCCCACGCGCGCCACCGCGACTCGGACAGCACGACGACGAGATCCGCCGCTGGCTGGCGGACGAGACGGAGACCCCATGAGCAGCACCTCCTCCCGCCCCGCGTTCGACCCGCGCGACCCCGCCGGCATCGACGACCTGCTGAGCGCCGACGAGCGCGCGGTGCGCGACTCGGTGCGCCACCTGTGCGCGGAGCGGGTCGAGCCGTACGTCGCCGACTGGTTCGAGCAGGGCGAGATCCCCGACATCCGCGGTCTCGCCAAGGAGCTCGGCGCGCTCGGCGTGCTCGGCATGCACCTCGACGGCTACGGCTGCGCCGGCATGACCGCGACCGAGTACGGGCTGGCCTGCCTCGAGCTCGAGGCGTCCGACTCCGGCCTCCGGTCGCTGGTCTCGGTGCAGGGCTCGCTCGCGATGTTCGCGATCTGGCGCTGGGGGTCCGAGGAGCAGAAGGAGACCAGTGGCTGCCGCGGATGGCCGCGGGCGAGGCGATCGGCTGCTTCGGCCTCACCGAGCCCGACTACGGCTCCGACCCCGGCGGCATGCGCACCCGGGCCCGCCGCGACGCGGTGGCGACTGGGTCCTCGACGGCCGCAAGATGTGGATCACCAACGGCACCGGTCGCCGACGTCGCGTCGTGTGGGCGCAGACCGACGAGCGGCATCCGCGGCTTCGTCGTCCCGACCGACACGCCCGGCTTCTCCGCACCCGAGATCAAGCACAAGCTGTCGCTGCGGGCCTCGGTCACCAGCGAGCTCGTGCTCGACGGCGTACGGCTCCCCGCCGACGCCGTGCTGCCCGAGGTCACCGGCCTGCGGGGCCCGCTGTCGCTGCCTCAACGAGGCGCGGTACGGGATCGTCTGGGGCGCGATGGGCGCGGCACGGTCCTCGTTCGAGGCGGCGCTGTCGTACGCCGGGGAGCGCGAGCAGTTCGGCAGGCCGATCGGCGGCTTCCAGCTCACCCAGCAGAAGCTGGCCGACATGACGCTCGAGTACGCCAAGGGCGTCTGCTCGCGCTGCACCTCGGACGCCGCAAGGACGCCGGCGTCCTGCCGCCCCGAGCAGGTGAGCATGGGCAAGCTGAACAACGTCCGCGAGGCGCTCGAGATCTGCCGCACGGCGCGCACGATCCTGGGCGCCAACGGCATCTCGCTGGAGTACCCGGTCATCCGCCACATGAACAACCTCGAGTCCGTGCTCACGTACGAGGGGACGACCGAGATGCACACGCTCGTCCTCGGCCAGGCGCTCACGGGCCAGTCCGCGTTCCGCTGACCCCTCCCGGACACGGCCGAGGCCCTCGGTCCCGGAGGGAGGGAGCGAGGGCCTCGACTTTGTGAGGGCGGCGGCCCCTGATCCCGTGAGGGAGAGACCCGGGTCCGCCTTCGTTCGGCGCCGCCCGTCGGATCGACGGGCGGCGCCGACGTCTTGATCAGCGCCGCTTGACCGTGACCTTCAGGGTCTTGGCCGCGGAGCCGGTGGTGGCACTACCGAGGTAGCGCACCTTCAGAGTGACCTTGCCGGACTTCGCCAGCTTCTTGAGACGGACGACCGCCGTGCCGTTCTTGCTCAGCGTCGCCGTACCGACCTTCTTGCCACGGTAGTAGACCGCGACCCTGCCCGACGGCGTGAACCCGTTGGCCTTCACCGTCACCCGGACCTTGGCGCGCGTCTTGCCGGCCACGACCTTCTTGGTCGTCACCTTCGCAGCAACCGACGCCTTCGCCTTGAGCACGGTGAGACGGACCGACGTCGAGGACGGCTTCGTCTTGGCGTCACCGAGGTAGCGCACCGTGAGGGTGTGCGTGCCCGGCTTCAGCGCCGTACGCGGCAGCGCCACCGAGGCGCGGCCACCTGCGACCGCCGCCTGGCCCAGGACCTTGCTGCCCTTGAGAACCTCGACACGACCGCCCGCCTTCGTCGGCGACACCGTCACCGCAACCCGCGGCGACACGCCGTACCGGCTCGACGGAGCCGACGCCTTCACCGACGCAGCGGCCTTCTCGACCGTCACGGTGACCTTGGCGGACGCCTCGTGGGTGCCGTCGCTCACGGTGTAGGTGAACGAGTCGGTGCCTGCGAAGCCGGCCTTCGGCGTGTACGTGGCCTTCGCGCCGTCGACGGTGACGGTGCCGTTCGCCGCAGTGCCGACGGAGTACGTCAGCTTCTGGCCGTCGGGCTCGTGACCCTTGAGGGCCACCGTGACGGCCTTGTCGATGGCAGTCGTCGTCGCGACGTCATCGGCGGTCGGCGGGTCGTCGACCTCGACGGTGCCGATCGTGAGCTCTTCGCCGTCCATCGCCGTGCAGTCGAGACCGACGTCGTCGATGAATCCGAGCGCGCCAGGCGTGAGGACTGAGTTGATGAACATCTTCTTCGGCGTCGCGACCTGGAGCGCGCCCGACTCCGGTGCGGTCAGCTCGGGCAGGCCGCCCTTGACCGGGATCCGAGACGCCGGCAGCGGGCACCGGCAGCGACATCGGCACCGTTTCGGACTTGAGGTCCGACATCGGCACCTCGTACGTCTCGCCGGTCGCGGTCTCGGTGAACACCGCCGTCGCGTCCGCCTGACCGGCAACGGACGTCTGGCCGAAGCCGGTCTCGTCCAGCGGCGGGTACTCGCCGGGCAGCACCGTGCTGAAGTCGGTGCCCGCGAGGAGCTCCGCCATCGGCTGCGCCATCTTCAGCGTGATGTCGGTGTCCGGGACGGTGAACTTCTCGCCCGGCTGCAGCAGCTCCGGCATGTGGGCCTTCAGGCTCGACTCGGAACGTCACGTCTCCGCCCATGACAGTGCTGACGAGCTCGCTCATGCCCGGGTCGATCGGGCCGCGGATCGTACGTCAGCATCCGTGGAGCGGACACAATCGCGGACTCGCAACGGAAGCGCACGTCGTTGAGGCCGCCCGCCGCAGCCTCGGGAGGCTCGACGACGTTCATCGTCACCGTCCCTGTCGTCGCCGCACCGTCCTTGTCGGTCATCGTCACCGTGAACGAGTCGGTCCCGACGAAGCCCGGATCGGGCACGTAGGTGTACTTGTGCTTGATCGGCCGCGAACGGGAGTCCGGGCTGCTGCGGGTTGTCGTCGGCGATGAAGAAGGGCTTGATCGTGCCGTGCTCCGGCTTGCCATAGGTGAACCGTGTCGTGGCTCGATTCCAGACGAACGGCCCACCGTGTCGAGGTCACGCGCCCAGGGCCACCCGTCGAACGGCTTGTCCTTCGTCGTGGTGAAGGTACGATCCGCCACGACAGGCGCAACGTTGACGACGTGAAACGGACGGTCGAGGTGCTCGACTGCCGGCTGGCGTCGGTCGCGGTGTAGTCGAAGCGGTACGTCGCCGAGCGCCGCACCTCCGACACTTGGAGCGACGCCTTGTTGCCGCTGATCGTCGCCCGATGTTGCGGCCGTTGTTCGGACCGCTGACGTGCCCACCTTGTACGTCAGGGAGCCCTCGCCGCCGCTGCCGTCCAGCGCGATCTGATCCTGGTACCTGCGAAGAGGCCGCGGTGGAGCGGCTCGGACACCGTGACGTCCTCGGTGGTGACCGAGCCCTCGCCGCCCGCGACCTTCACGGTCACGGTCGCGGTCGCCTCGCCGGCACCGTCGCTGACCGTGTAGGTGAACGAGTCCGTCCCGACGAACCCGTCCGCGGGCGTGTACGTGAGGTTCGGTGCGTCACCGCTGAGCGTGCCGTGGCTCGGCGACGTCGTCGTGTAGGTCAGGTCCGCGCCCTCCGGGTCGGAGGCGTCGAGCGTCACCGCGACGGGATCGCCCGCGCCTGTGGACACCGTGACGTCGTTCGCGACCGGCAGCTGGTTGACGGGCTCGACGATGGGGATGGCTCCGAAGAGGCCGTCACCGTTCGGTCCGGCGGCGTCGAGCTCGCACGCCATCTTGACCGCACCCTCGGAACCGACGAAGCCCCCGTCGTGCCTGACCAGCGTCGCTGCGATGTTGAAGTTGGTCGGCATCCGCAGCGTCGCCGCCTCTGTCGCACCTGCGGGCACCGTGATCGCCGGGACATCACCCTCCGTGGGGATCTTCCAGACCGCACCCACCTCCGTCGGCACGTCGGTCTGCGGCGCCGAGAGGTTGCCGATCGGCACGACGAGCGGATCGCTCACGCCCGGAGCAGTGACCGTGATCGACGCGTCCGTCGACTTGCCGCCGGCGGTCTTCGCGCCGAGCAGCCCCACCGTCGCTCCGCGGAGGTCCTCCGGCATGGTCAGCGTGATCTGGGTCTTGCGTGCCGGGATCGTCTCTCCGGCCACCACGGAGTCGGGGACCTCCACGGCGGCATGGACGCCGACGTCCTTCACACCGAGCGGCAGTCCGGCCGCGTCGACTTTGCACTTGTAGTTGTAGTTCTTCGCCAGGTTCGCCGCCGCGAGTGCGGGATTCGCGCTCGCCAGGCCGAACGCACTCAGCGTGCCCGCCACGAGCGCCCCTGCGGTCAGAGACCCGAGGGCGCGGCGACCTCTCGCCGCGGAAATGGGGTGATGCTTCACTGTTCTCCCTCCAGAGAATCGCGCTGTACGAAGTCAACCCGTACAGAGTTAACTCAGTGTGGCACGCAGAGATACAGCACGGAGTGAGATGTCGAAAACTGCCGCCTCACCGTATCCGGCGGAGCGTTTCTGCCCACACGTCACGCACCCGCAACCCGCACGCCATACTCTCGAAGGGTGAGCAGATCCCCGCTGGTCCGCTGGGCCGACTTCCGTGCCGTGCTGTTCGATCTCGACGGCGTCCTGACACCGACCGCCGAGGTCCACATGCGCGCGTGGGCCGCGATGTTCACCGACTACTTCACCACGCACGACATCTCTCCGGGCTACACGGACGCCGACTACTTCACGTACGTCGACGGCAAGCCCCGCTACGACGGTGTCCGCACCATGCTCGCCTCGCGCGGCATCGCGCTGCCCGAGGGCGCACCGACCGACCCGCCGACCGCCGAGACGGTCTGCGGTCTCGGCAACCGCAAGAACGCCGAGTTCGAGCGGGAGATCAACGAGAACGGGGTCGTCGCCTACCCCGGCTCCGTCGCGCTCGTCGACCACCTCGCGACCCTGCCGATCGGTCTCGCGATCGTGTCGAGCTCCGCGCAACGCGCCTGCGGTGCTGAAGGCCGCGGGTCTCGCCGAACGCTTCGCCGTCATCGTCGACGGCGTGGTCGCGCGGAGCACGAGCTCCCCGGCAAGCCTGCCCCCGACACGTACGCGTTCGCCGCGAAGCAGCTCGGCACGGACGACAGCCACGCCGTCGTCGTCGAGGACGCGGTCTCCGGCGTCCAGGCGGGTGCCGCCGGCGACTTCGGGCTCGTCATCGGCGTCGACCGCGGCGCCGGTCGCCGACGCTGCTCGACCACGGCGCCGACGTCGTCGTCGCCGACCTCGGGGAGCTGGTATGACACCGGTCCCGCGCGACACCCCGCGCCCCGTCCCCGACTACCTCGACCGCCCCCGCTGCCCCGTCGACGAGTGGCGCCTGAGTCGAGCGGTTCTTCACCGCCGACGACCTCGGTCGTACCGAGACGCTGTTCGCCGTCGGCAACGGCTACCTCGGCCTGCGCGGCAACGTCGAGGAGGGCCGCGAGTCCCACACGCACGGCACGTTCGTCAACGGCTTCCACGAGACGTGGCCGATCCAGCACGCCGAGGAGGCCTTCGGCTTCGCCCGCGTCGGTCAGACGATCGTCAACGCACCCGACGCCAAGGTCATCCGCCTGTACGTCGACGACGAGCCGCTGCTGCTGCCCGTCGCCGACCTGATCGAGTACGAGCGCACGCTCGACTTCCGCACCGGCGTCCTGTGCCGCGAGATCGTGTGGCGCACGCCCGCCGGCAAGCGCGTGCGCGTCCGTTCGCGCCGCATGGTGTCGTTCACGCAGCGCCACCTCGCGGTGATGACGTTCGAGGTGACGATGCTCGACGCTACGCGCCGATCGCGATCTCGTCGCAGATCCTCAACCGCCAGGACGGCGAGGACGAGTACCACGTCCGCTCCGCCGCGATGGGCGAGGGAGTCGACCCCCGCAAGGCCGAGCAGATCGGGCGACGCGTGCTCCTGCCCCAGCGCACAGGACGCCGACGACGGAGACGGCCGCGTCGCGCTCGGCTACCAGTGCGCCGAGAGCGGCATGACGATCGCGGTCGCCGCCGACCACCGCCTCGAGACGGCCAACACTACACCAAGCAGGTCCAGACCGACGACGACCTGGCCAAGGTCGTCTACCGGATCGACGCCGAGCCAGGTCAGCCGATCCGGCTGACCAAGGTCGCCGCTACCACACGTCGCGCGGCGTGCCGTCCCGCGAGCTGCTCGACCGCTGCCGTCGCACGCTCGACCGCGTCAACGACGAGGGGGTGCGACGAGCAGTTCGAGGACCAGCAGTCGTGGCTCGACGACTTCTGGCGAGGGCCGACGTCGAGATCGGCGGGCAGCCCGAGGTCCAGCAGGCCATGCGCTGGAACCTCTTCCAGGTCGCGCAGGCCTCGGCCCGCGCCGAGGGCACCGGCATCCCGGCGAAGGGCGTGACCGGGTCCGGCTACGGCGGCCACTACTTCTGGGACACCGAGATCTACGTCCTGCCGTTCCTGACGTACACGACCCGCAGCGCGCGCGCAACGCCCTGCGGTTCCGCTACACGCTGCTCGACGCGGCCGCGCGACGGCGCGCACGTGACCTCTCGCAGCACGGCGCCCTGTTCCCGTGGCGCACGATCAACGGCGAGGAGGCGTCGGCCTACTACGCCGCCGGCACCGCGCAGTACCACATCGACGCCGACATCTCGTACGCGCTGAGCCAGTACGTCGCCGCCACCGGCGACATCGACTTCCTCATGCGCGAGGGCGATCGACATCCTCGTCGAGACCGCGCGCATGTGGGTCGACCTCGGCTTCTGGCGCAACGAGGGCACGGCACCTTCCACATCCACGGCGTGACCGGGCCCGGACGAGTACACGACCGTCGTCAACGACAACCTGTTCACCAACGTCATGGCGCGCTTCAACCTGCGCCGCGCCGCACGGGCCGTCCGCGAGCTGGAGCGGGCGCGACCGCATCGCGTACGAGCAGATCGTCGCGCGGCTGAGGCTGGACAGCGGCGAGGTCGAGGAGTGGGAGCGCGCCGCCGAGGCGATGGCGATCCCGTACGACGAGCACCTCGGCGTCCACCCGCAGGACCAGCACTTCCTCGAGCGGGAGGTCTGGGACCTCGCGCACACGCCGCTCGACAAGCGTCCGCTGCTGCTCCACTACCACCCGCTGGTGATCTACCGGTTCCAGGTGCTCAAGCAGGCCGACGTCGTGCTGGCGCTGTTCCTGCAGGGCGAGCAGTTCACGACCGAGGAGAAGCGCGCCGACTTCGAGTACTACGACCCGATCACGACCGGCGACTCGACGCTGTCGGCGGTCGTGCAGTCGATCATCGCGGCCGAGGTCGGCTACCACGACCTCGCGCTGCGCTACTTCACCGCGGCGCTGTTCGTCGACCTCGCCGACCGGCACGACAACACCTCCGACGGCGTGCACGTCGCGTCGACCGGCGGCGTGTGGAGCGCGCTGGCTCAGCGGGTTCGGCGGGTTCCGCGACCACGGCGGCGAGTTCACGCATCGACCCGCGGCTGCCGCGAGCTGGGACGAGCTCGTGTTCCGGCTGACGATCAAGTCGAGCCGGATCCGCGTCCGCATCACCGCCGACGCGGTCGAGCTCACGGTGGAGAAGGGGACCGGCGCGAAGTTCTCCGTACGGGGCAAGATCGTGCACGTCACGGCCGCGGAGCCCGTCGTGGTGCCGCTGGCGGACCAGGGGCCCTCGCTGTCCGGCACGCCGGGTCCTGGCCCGCTCGAGGGCGTACGCCGCGCCGACGGCTCCATCATCACCGCCACCGTCCCCCACCCCTAGCCTCCCCGCCGTTTCCCACGTTCCCGTGGCAAACGCCTCTCGCCCTCGGCAAATTTGCCGAGGGCGACGGGTACTTGCCACGGGAACGTGGCAAACGGGAGAGGGCCGGAGGGGCGGCGCAGAACCCGTGGAACGAGCGAGTGCCCCGACCCGTGAGGGCCGGGGCACTCGTCCCCTCGGAGGGTCCGTACGGCGTCAACGCCGCAGACGTGCTCCCGAGACGGTGCTGGTCGTTACTTCCTGACCTTCACCTTGATGGTCTTCTTGGCGCCGGTCGTCGAAGCCGAGCCGCTGTAGGTCAGCTTGACCTTGTACGTGCCCTTCTTCTTGAACTTCTTGAGCTTGATCGTCGCCTTGCCGTTCTTGACGGAGGCCTTGCCGACCGTCTTCTTGCCGACCTTCGCGGTGACCTTGCCGGTCAGCGGGACGCCCGCCGCGGTGCGCAGCTTGACGGAGACCTTGGCCCGGGTCTTCTTGGCCTTGATCTTCTTCGGCGTGGCCTTCGCGGAGGCGATCTTCGCCGTGGCCTTGCCGATGGCGATCTTCGCGAGCGTCCGGTCCCCACCGAAGGAGCAGTTCATGACGACGGTGTCGGGCTTGTCGATCACGGCGCCGGCGGCGTTGTAGATCGTCGCGCGGACGGTGAACCGGCTCGGCATGCCGACCGTGCCAGTCGTCCTTGCCCCGGTCGGGATCTTGACAGCCGGGACGTCGCCACGAGTCGGGATGTTCCAGGCGTCACCGACGTTCGGCGGCACCGGGACGGGAGCCGACTTCAGGTTCGCGATGCGCACCGTCTGGGTCGCGGCACCGGGCGCTGCGATCGTGACCGACGCATCGTTGGAGTAGCCACCCGCCTTGCGGGCTCCCAGCAGGCCGTAGGTCGCGGCGCGCAGGGTCTCGGGGATCGTGAGCGTGATCGACGTCGTGCGCTTCGCGATCGTCTGGCCCGGTGCGACCTTGCTCGGCAGGTCGACCGACGCCTTCACACCGACGTTGTGGTTGTTCAGGTTGAGACCGGCGGCGGTGACACCGCAGACGTAGGTGTACGACTTCGTGAAGACCGTGGCGTTCGCGGCCGGCGCACCGGCGAGCACGAGGCCACCGGCTCCAGCGACCAGTGCGGTGCCGGTCGCTACCGCGGCAAGCCGCGTGCGACGCGTGCCCGACTGGGCAGGCTTCGACTCAAGCATGAGGATCTCCCTCCGAGGATTCGGTGCGATCTGCACCACATGCGAAACCGAGTTCAACACTCGGTTACTACGAAGGGAACATGCCGGTAACATCCGTTACCTAACCGTGACATGCGTTCCAAAAAGAGCTCTTGACATGTCAGGGCCGGACCGCCTCAGCGTGGGACGCGGACCAGCAGAACGCCGGGTTCGACCGTCGCGCGGAGCTCGGTGTGGTCGCCGATCGGGTCCCCGTCGAGCTGCATCGGCGTCGGCCGGTCGGTCCTCAGCGTGACTGTACGCCCCGTCATCCGGTCGAGGCGCTCGTCCGTGCGCTTGCCGCGCGTGAACAGCCGCAGGCCGACCGACACGAATGCGAACTTGTGCGGCGGGGCGATCGCGACGACGTCGATCTCGCCGTCGTCGATCTGCGCGTCGGGGAGCAACGGCAGCCCGCCCTGCAGGAAGCCGACGTTGCCCACGACGACGGTCAGCGCCCGCCGCCGGACGAAGGGACCGTCGTCGATCGAGATCTGGACCCGCGTACGGGGGAAACGGAACAGCTGCTTGATGCCCGAGACCACGTACGCGAGCCAGCCGACGCGCTTCTTGAGGTTCTCGTTGGTGCCGGTCATGATCGCGGCGTCGAACCCGAGACCCGCCATCACGAGGAACGTCGTCGACTCCTCCGAGCCGTCGATCGACAGGCGCACGATGTCGATGGCGCGGTCCTGCCCCGTGAAGGCGTTGTCGATCGCGTCGCCGGTGTGCAGCGGCAGCGAGAGGTTGCGGGCGAGCAGGTTGCCCGTGCCGAGGGGGACCACTCCGACGCCGATCCCGGTACGGGCGAGCTCTCCGCACGCCTCGCGCACCGTGCCGTCGCCGCCCGCCACGATCACCAGGTCGGCCTCGCCCTCGAGCGCCTCCACCGCCTGCGACGCCCCGGGGTCCTCGACGGTCGTCTCGAAGAACTTCGGCTCCGCCCACCCGTGACGGGCCGCCGCGTCGCGGATCTTCGTACAGAAGACCTCGACGTCGCCGACCTTCACCGGGTTGAGCACCACCCCCACCTGGCGCCGCCCGGTGCCCGCGGCGGCCGGGTGGGTGGGCTGCTCGACGGCGTAGCCCGTACGGGTCAGCAGCCACCACAGCAGCAGCGCGACGGCCGTCCCCAGGCACCAGCCCGCGACGACGTCGGACAGGAAGTGCACGCCCAGGAACACGCGGTCGAGCCCGACGAGCACCCCGCACGCGACCCAGAACGCCATCAGCAGCACGCGGAGCACGCCACGGCGTACGAGCAGCAGCGTGACGATCACCATGATCGTGGCGAACGTCGCGCCGGCAGTCGCGTGACCGCTGGGGAACGAGTAGGTGTCGAGGACCTGGATCGGGTCCTCGAACGTCGGGCGGACGCGCGCGAACAGGCGCTTGATCCCGTAGACGGCGAGGTACTGGACGGCGATCGAGAGCACGATCCAGAGCGTCACGCGGTACGACCGCCGGACGAGCGCGTACACCGCGACGAGGAGAAGGATCACCCGCAGCGTCCAGGGCCCCAGCCCGTCGGCGATCCACAGGAACACGTCCGACGCGGTCGCGCTGCCGGCCACCGCGTCGTGGACCGCGTCGGCCACCTGCTGGTCGAGCTCGAGCAGCGGCGCCCACTCCCACCACACCGCAGCGGCGAGGGCGACGAAGAGCAGGAGGAGGACACCGGTCGTCGTCGGCAGGAGGGCAGGGCGCGCCGGCCGGGCGCGGCGAAGGTCGATCGGCACCCGATCAGGGTAGTCGTGTCAGCCACGCAGATAGGCTTGGGGAATGATCGACCTTCGTACGCTGCGTGACAACCCTGACGAGATCCGCGCTGCTCAGCGCCGCCGCGGTGAGTCCGAGGCTGTCGTCGACGAGCTCATCGCCGCCGACGAGGCACGCCGTTCGTCGATCGGCCGGTACGAGGCGCTGCGGGCCGAGCAGAAGCAGCTCGGCAAGCAGGTCGCCAAGGCCACGGGCGACGAGAAGGCCGCCCTGCTGGCCCGTACGAAGGAGCTCGCCGGCCAGGTGAAGGAGGCGAGCGCCGCCTCCGACGCCGCCGGCGCCGCGTTCGACTCGCTGCTCGCGACGCTCCCCAACCTCGCCGCCCCCGAGGCCCCTCCGGGCGGTGAGGACGACTTCGTGGTCCGCGAGGTCGTCGGCGAGCCGCGCGACTTCGCCGCCGAGGGGTTCGAGCCGCTCGACCACCTGGAGATCGGCAAGCGTCTGGGCGCCTTCGACATCGAGCGCGGCGCGAAGGTCAGCGGCGCACGCTTCTACTTCCTCACCGGCATCGGCGCGCAGCTCGAGCTCGCACTGGTCCAGATGGCGATGGACCGCGCCCACGCGTGGGGCTTCACGCCGATGATCCCGCCCGCACTCGTCAAGCCGTCGGCGATGGAGGGCACCGGGTTCCTGGGCCAGGCCGCCGACGACGTCTACCACCTGGAGAAGGACGACCTCTACCTCGTGGGCACCTCGGAGGTGCCGCTCGCGGCGTACCACTCCGACGAGATCCTCGACGCCGGCTCGTTGCCCCGCCGTTACGCAGGGTTCAGCCCGTGCTTCCGTCGTGAGGCAGGCTCGTACGGGAAGGACACCCGGGGCATCTTCCGGGTGCACTGGTTCGACAAGGTGGAGATGTTCGTCTACGCGACACCCGAGGACTCGTACGCCGTGCACGAGGAGCTGCTGCGCCACGAGCAGGACTGGCTCGACGCGCTCGAGCTGCCGTACCGCGTCATCGACGTCGCGGCCGGCGACCTGGGCCTCTCGGCGATCCGCAAGTTCGACTGCGAGGCGTGGATCCCCACGCAGGGCAAGTACCGCGAGCTGACCTCCACCTCCAACTGCACGACCTTCCAGGCGCGCCGCCTCGGGATCCGCATGCGCGACGGCGAGCAGACGACGCCGCTGGCCACGCTCAACGGCACGCTGATGGCGTCGACCCGGACGATCATCGCCCTTCTTGAGAACCACCAGCAGGCCGACGGGTCCGTCCGGGTCCCGAAGGCGCTGCAGCCCTACCTCGCTGGCCGAGAGATCTTGGAGCCGCTGTCTTGACGTTGACCTCGCACACCACCGACGGCGCCGCCACGACCTGGAGGCCACGCATCGTGGCGCTCGACGTGGACGGCACGATCGTCGACTACGCCAACGAGATGACCGACGCCGTACGCCAGGCGGTCCGCGCGACCTCCGAGGCCGGGATGCACTGCGTGATCTCGACCGGCCGCTCCGTCTCCGGCGTCATGGACGCAGTCCAGAAGCTCGGGTTCACCGAGGGCCTCGCGGTCGCCAGCAACGGCTCCGTGGTGTTCTCCTACGACCCGATCACGATCCTCCACACCGTCACCTTCGACGCCGGCCGGCCGTGCGCGCGCTGATGGCGGAGGTGCCGGAGGCCGCCGTGGCCGTCGAGAACGTGGGCGTCGGCTTCCGCATGAACAAGCCGTTCCCCGACGGGGAGCTGGGTGGCGAGATCGCTCACGAGCCGATCGAGGATCTCATCGCCGAGCCGGTCACCCGCGTGATCGTCCGCAGCCCCGACGCCTCCGCGGAGGAGTTCGCCGAGCTCGCTCACTCGCTGGGCCTGGAGGGTACGAACTACTACGTCGGCTACACGGCCTGGCTCGATCTGGCGCCGGAGGGCGTCTCCAAGGCGGCCGGTCTGGAGCGCGTGTGCGCTGAGCTGGGCGTCGACCGCGCCGACGTGCTGGCCATCGGCGACGGCTCCAACGACGTCGAGATGCTCGAATGGGCCGGCCGCGGCGTCGCCATGGGCCACGCGCCCCTGCACGTCCAGGCCGTGGCCGACGACGTCACCGAGACGGTCGAGAACGACGGCGTCGTACGCGAGCTCGAGAAGTACCTCTGACCCCAGGACCCACGGCCTCTGATCCCTGGGCCGGCCACCCCCGTGCGTGGCCGGACTCAGGGATCACGCGCTGAGGGAGCAGGGAGGGTGGACGGTGTCAGGCGCGGCGCTCGGCGCGGTGCGGCCGGTCACGCTCGTGGAGACCACCTCGTCGAACACGTCGAGCACCTCGTCGACCGTCGGGCGGGTGGTCCGGCGACGCTCGGGTGCGGACGGACGCGGCCGTGAGGACGCCTCACGCAGGTGCCGCTTCACGGTCGACAGCGAGCAGCCGAGCCGCTCGGCGAGCTGGGCGAACGTGTCGCGCGGATACAGGCGGCGTGCCGCGAGGATCGACTCGTGGTCGACCGGCGACCCGGCCGTTCGTACGCCGGCGATCCGGTCGATGTCCGGTGCGGTCAGCGTGATCCCGAGACGCGTGCGCATCTCGGCGCGGTCCTCGGAGGAGGTGCAGGCGGCGTAGCCGGCGACCTCGCCGTCGACGACCGCGCGGTAGAGGCACTGGGCGAGAAGGGGGCACGCCGCGCACGCCTCGCGTGCCTTGGCGTGGGCGGAGAGCCACGCGTCCCAGGTCTCGCCGGAACGGGACATGTCTTCGAGGGGCTCGCTGAGGGTGTCGTAGACGTCGGGCATCGTGGCGCAGGCGGGGACGACGTCCGTGTGGGCGTCAACCTGGCGGCGGTCCGAGACGATGTGCATGGCTTGTGCATCTCCTTTGGAACTTCGAGATGCAGAAAGTCAAACATCGGTGTCAAGAGTGGGGTCAGCGCACAAGTACTCAGAAACGCCGAAAATGCCTACTCAGCGGCAGGCGAGTACCTGTCGCTCCAGCAACAATAATCGCCGTGAGGGTCATCCGCAGATTCTCGTCACGGATCCTTGACACGGACCCAGGATCAGAGATACATGCCCGGACGGGCCTGAGGAGCCTCCTCCGCCTGCTGCCCTGGCATCCCGGGGCGACCCTGCACCTGGACCCCCGGAGCGCCGGGGAGGGCGCGGCGCATCTGCTGCAGCTGTGCCTGCGACGCCATCTGCTGGGCGTAGATCGCCGTCTGGATGCCGTGGAACAGCCCTTCGAGCCACCCGACGAGCTGCGCTTGAGCGATGCGGAGCTCGTCCTCGGACGGTGTCGCCTCGTCGAACGGCAGGCTCAGCCGCTCGAGCTCCTCGACGAGCTCGGGAGCGAGGCCGTCCTCGAGCTCCTTGATGGAGGTCTGGTGGATGTCACGGAGCCTGGCGCGGCTGGCCGCGTCGAGCGGGGCGGACTTCACCTCTTCGAGGAGCTGCCGGATCATGCTTCCGATCCGCATCACCTTCGCCGGCTGCTCGACGAGCTCGGTGACCGAACGGACCTCCTCCGCGGGGTCGCTCTCGGGCTCGGTGGTGGGCTGCCCGTCGGGCCCGATCACCGGGTGCTGGTCACTGCTGGAGTGGTCGAACGATTCACCTGGCATACGGCCCACTCTAGTCAGCCGGGGGCGTCTGTCAGTCCTGGCGCAGGGAGAGCGTGAACGCGAGCGTGTGCTGCTCGCCCGGGCGCAGGACGACCAGGTCGGTCCCTGACCGGAAGGCGTTGGCCGGGCACGAGCACGGCTCGACGGCGACCGAACGGCGGTCCGACGGCGTGTAGACCTGCACCCAACGGACGCCCGCACCCAGCCCCACGGCGATGCGGCCGACCTCCACCACCGGCGCCCGCAGGTCCCCGTACGGGGTGTCGAGCACCGTGTCACCCAGAGGACGCCCCTCGCGGAAGTCGTACGGCGTGCCGTACACGGCGGCTGTCCCGGTCGGGAGGTGCCGGTCGTGCGACGTCTCGACGTAACGCGCAGCGTCGAGGGTCAGCGCGGTCTCGGCGACCGGGTCCGCCACGAGGTACGGGTGGAACCCGCTGCCGTACGGGGCGTCGACGTCACCGGTGTTCGTGGCGACGAGCGCCGCGGCGAGGCCGGCGTCGGAGAGCACATAGGTGAGATCGAGGCGGACGGAGAAGGGGTATCCGGCGATGCGTGGCACCTCGACCTGCAACCTGGTCGCGGCCGCCGCCGCCTGCACCACCTCCCAGTCGACGTCGTAGACCAGCCCGTGCAGGGCCGTACCGCCCTCCGGCTCGTTCAGCGGGACCTCGTACGTCCGTCCGCCGAAGGTGTAGGTGCCGTCTTCGAGGCGGTTCGGCCAGGGCGCGAGCACAGCACCCCGGTACGCGGGGTGGCCTCCCTCGCCGTCCTGCGGCACGACCACGTCGTTGCCGTCGAGGACCAGCGTCGCCAGCCCCCCACCGTGCGGGTCGACCGTCGCGGACCACGGTCCGTGCCGGAGCGCGATCACAGGGTGAGCACGACCTTGCCGACGTTGCTGGACTCGTCGAGGACCCGGTGGGCCTCTCGGACGTCCTCCAGCGGGAACGTCGCGTGGATCACCGGGTTGAGCGTCTGGTCGGCGAAGAGGGGCCACGTGCTCGACACCAGGTCGCTGACGATCTCGCCCTTCTGCGCCCGCGGGCGCCCGCGCAGGCCGAACGCGGCCACGGAGCCCCGCTTGGCGAGGAGGGCGCCGAGGTTCAGCTCCGCCTTGACGCCGCCCTGGAGGCCGATCACGACGAGCCTTCCGTCGTGGGCGAGCGCGGCGACGTTGCGCTGGAGGTACGCCGCGCCCATGTTGTCGAGGATGACGTCGGCACCGCGACCCTCCGTGGCGGCACGAAGCCCTTCGACGAAGTCGATCTCGCGGTAGTTCATCGCGACGTCGGCACCGAGCTCGCGGCACGCCTCGAGCTTGGCCTCGGACCCTGCCGTGACGGCGACCCACGCCCCGAAGGCCTTCGCCATCTGGATCGCCATCGTGCCGATCCCCGACCCGCCGCCGTGGACGAGCAGCCGCTCGCCGGGCTGGAGGTCTGCCGACATGAAGACGTTCGACCAGACCGTCGCCGCGACCTCCATCAGCCCACCGGCCGTCACCGGGTCCATCCCCTCGGGGAGCGGCGCGACCTGCTCCTGAGGAACGGCGACCTTCTCGGCGTACCCACCACCGGCCAGCAGCCCGACGACCGGGTCCCCGACCTTCCAGGCGGTGACGCCCGGACCGACGGAGGCGATCACGCCCGAGCACTCCAGGCCCAGGACGTCGCTCGCCCCGGGGGGTGGCGAGTAGTGGCCCTGACGTTGGAGCACGTCGGCGCGGTTGACCCCGGCGGCCACCACGCCGATCACGACCTCACCGTCTCCGGCGACCGGATCCGGGAGATCGACCACGTCCAACGCCTCGGGTCCTCCGGGCTCTTTCACGACCACGGCACGCATGGCTCACACCGTACCGTCGGCTCAGGCGGTCCACTCCTGGGCCAGGACGGTGACGCGGTCGAGCGCCTGGTCGAGGTCCTCGGCGGTGCCGCCTGCCTGTGCGGCGGCGAAGCCGACCAGGAAGGCCGTCAACGGAGCCGCCGGTCTCTCGACCGCGTGCGCGACGTCTCGCGCCGTGTCGAGGATGGCGTGAAGGTCGTAGTCGGGCTCGATGCCGAGCGCCGCGCAGACGACGTCGCCCCAGTCGGCGAGCGAGCGCTCGGGTCCGGTCGAAGTGCTCATGTGTCCGACGGTAGGTCTTCTGGGCGGTCCACGTCATGACTCTCGCGCCCACGGGCTGCCACCTGCCGGGCGTGGAGCGGCTCCAGGAGCCTCCGCAGCGCGACCCCGTCCCAGTCCGGCGAGCGTGCCGCGGCACCGTCGAGCGCCGCGCGATGCCACACGCTGCAGAGGTACTGGGCGCGTCCGTCACCGTCCACGAGCAGCGCACCGTCACGCGCCGGGGACTCGGCGAGCGCTGCGGCCAGCCGGTCGACCGTCTCGCGCGTGACGTACGGGAGGTCCGCCGCGAGCAGAGCCACGTACGGGGTGTCGCCCGCGCCAAGACCTGCGACGACGGCGGCCGCGGGACCGCCGCCGGGAGGGTCCTCCCGGATCCACGTCACCGGTCGTACGGTCGGGCGACGCGGACCGACGGCGCACACCTGCTGCCCGCCGGACGTCGCGGCGAGCACCCGGTCCAGCAGCGCCTGACCCTCGACACGGGCGACGAGCTTGTCCGCGCCGAACCGGCGCGATGCCCCTCCTGCCAGGACGAGCACGTCGTACGGCGGCACCGTGGGCTGCACGGTCGGTGAGACGGCCACGCCCTCACCCTGCCGCAGCCTGGAGTGCCCTGCAAAGATGGAGATATGCAGGTCGCCCTCGTCCAGCTGAGCGCGACGACCGACCCCGACAAGAACCGGGCGCTGGTCGACGACGTCCTCGGCACGCTGGGTCCGCACGACGGACTCGACCTCGTCGTCCTCCCGGAGGCGACGATGCGCGACTTCGGTACCCCTGACGACGACCTCCGGAGCACCGCCCAGGCGCTCGACGGCCCCTTCGCCGCGCAGTTGGCCGACCACGCCGTACGCCTCGGCGCACACGTCGTGGCCGGGGGGTTCGAGCGCCGGTCCGACGCGTCGGGGGCGCCTGACCTGCCGTACAACGTGCTGCTCGCGTTCGCGCCCGACGGCACGCTCGCGACCGCGTACCGCAAGATCCACCTGTACGACTCCTTCGGCTACGCCGAGTCCGAGCGGCTCGCGGCCGGCGAGATCGCCCCGGCCGTCGTCGACGTCGCAGGGCGCCGCGTCGGCCTGATGACCTGCTACGACCTCCGGTTCCCCGAGATGGCGCGGATGCTCGTCGACGCGGGCGCCGACGTCCTGTGCGTCCCGGCGGCCTGGGTGCGAGGGCCGCTCAAGGAGGACCACTGGACGACGCTGCTGCGCGCGCGGGCCATCGAGAACACCGTCGACGTCGTCGCCGCGGACCAGTGCGGGGCGTACGTCGGACACAGCATGGTCGTCGACCCGCTCGGCGTGGTGGTGGCCTCAGCAGGCGAGGAGCCCACGATCGTCCGAGCATCGCTGTCTGCGGAGCGCCTCGACCGCGCCCGTACGACCAACCCTTCCCTGGCCAACCGCCGCATCGGTCTCTCGCCGGGGGCGGTCGCGCCGTGACCGAGACCTCCGGAGGACGCCGCGCCGCGCCGCGCCGGCGCACCAGCGACACCCTGAGCTACATCCCGCCTGTCCGCGAGCCGCGCTTCAGCATGAAGGCGCTGCGAGCCGCAGGCGTCAGCGGGCTGTTCCTCGCCTGGCTCGCAGGCTTCGCCGTCGCGACCACGTCCGTGGTGGCGGTCGGGTTCCCTGATCGCTACGCCCGTTACGGCGCCGCAGTGCTCGCCGTGGTGTTCACCGCCGGTGTCGCGCGCCGCAGCGGCGGACGCAGCACGCTGTGGTCGGTCCTGGTCGCGCTGCTCAGCGCCATCGCGCTCCTGACCGAGTGGGCCTGGGCGATGGCGGGGGCCTCGGTGGTCACCGCGACCTTCGGCGCCGTGCTGGCCGTGCTGATCACGCGGCCGGCCTCGAGACTGTCCAGCGTCGTGCGTGAGTACGCCATCGCGCTCCTGATGGCGACCAGCGCGGCCGTCGCCGTCGCCGCCTGGAACGCGCCCGTCGTCCACCAGCGCTACTACATCCTCGTCCTCGTGGCGGCCCTCGCCACGATCTTCGGCATCGTGTGGGGGCTTGGCGCGGGCCTCCACGGCCTCGGCAGGCGTGGCGTCACGCTGATCGTGGGCGGCGCTGCGGTGCTTGCCGTCCTGCTGGTCTACAGCACGTTCGTCCGTACGTACGGCTCGCCCGAGCTGGTCAACGCCATCGACGAGACGGTCGTGTGGCTGCGCGACACCATCGGCGGGGTGCCGCGGCCCACCGAGGTCCTGATCGGATTCCCTGCCCTGGTCTGGGGCATCAGCACCCGGTCCAACCGGCGGCAGGGCTGGTGGATGTGCGCCTTCGGCGTGGTCGGGACCAGCGTGATGGCGACCGGCCTCGCGTCCCCCAACGCCGACGTCACGTACGTGGCGCTGTCGACGCTCTACTCGGCGGTCCTCGGCCTCGGGCTGGGACTGCTCGTCCGCAAGCTCGACCCCGGCACCACCTCGCGCTCCGGGCGCCGTGCCGCGCGCCGCGAGGACGGCGACACGTACGTGCGTGCCGAGCCGCCGCGGTTCGCGGCCCTCAAGTAGGCCCGTCCCCCGTCCGCACCGCTCACCGGGTGCCTGCGACAATCGAGACCGGTGCGCCGTGCACGCGCGACGCCCGGGAGGGGTGCCGGAGTGGCCGATCGGAACCGCCTTGAAAGCGGTCGCTGGCAGAAGTGTCAGCCGCGGGTTCGAATCCCGCCCCCTCTGCTCCATGACCCACGGACAGGTGACTGACGCCATGCAACCCACGACGTACCGCCTCACGCTCGTCCTCGCGCTGAGGCTGTTCGGCATCCGCATGATGGTGGCCGCCGTCGGGGCCGTCGTTGCGGCGGTGCTGCTGACGATCGGGGGGTCCGCCGTGATCTGGGGGATCGTCGTGAGCGTCCTCGTGGCGCTCCTGGTGGTGGCGTCGCTGGTCGCGCTGCGGTGGCCGCCGCGCCTGATCACCCTGACCGAGGTGGGCTACCGGGTCCACCGCGTCCGCGGAGCCGGCGTCCGTGCCGGTGCCTGGGCCCAGGTGGAGCGTGTCGACGACAAGCCCAACCCCGAGGGCGGGACCGACCTCGTGATCGGCCTCGAGCACGGCCGTACGACGCGCCTGCCCATGCTGCTCTTCGGGCTTCGAGGGCTGGAGCTCCAGCGGGAGATCCGCGAGCGGCTCAACGCGGCACACGGCTACCGCCCTCTCCCGCCCGCCGTCTGAACGAGCCCCGACTGGTTCGGGTCCGGTGGGACCTTGTAGCCTTGAGCGGCACGCCTGGAGGTGTCGCATAGTGGCCTAGTGCGCCCGCCTGCTAAGCGGGTTGAGGTTGAAACCTCTCGCGGGTTCAAATCCCGCCACCTCCGCCAGACAAAGAGGGCCCCGTTCGGTTTGTCACTGACCGGGGCCCTTGTCGTGTCGCGGACACGCACCCGCCTCCGGTTAGTGTTGCGAGTCGGAGGAGGCGCATGACCAGTTCCGAATCCGGCTCGCAGAGCCGGCGACGTGCTGAGCGCGTCGATGCCGTCGCCAACCGCGAGCGGATCCTTGCCGCGGCGGAGACGTACTTCGCCCAGCACGGCATCGACGCTCCACTGCGCGGGGTCGCGGAGCGGGCCGCGGTCGGGAGCGGCACGCTCTACCGCCACTTCCCGACCCACGCGGACCTCGTTCGCGGCCTGTACGACCGCTTCGTGGCACGGCTGGACGTGGTCGCCGACCGGTGCGCGCAGGCTCCGACGGGATGGGAGGCCGTCCTCACCTTCATCGACGGTGCAGCAGAGGTCATGATGGGCGCGCCCGTGATGTCGGCGGTCATGCGCCGCCAGGCGGAGAACGACCCCGGCTACCGGCCCGGACGGCGCTGGGAGGAGCCGCTGCGGCAGTCCGTCGCCGCAGCGATCGCCGAGGAGCAACTGCGGCCGGACGTCCGGCCGACCGACGTCGCGCTCGTCCCGTACCTGCTCGGCAGCCTCGCGTCCTTCCCCGAACCGATGCGCACGATGGCGTTCACGCGCCTGCGCAGCGTGGTCGTCGACGGCCTCCGCCGCACGGGCGCGGGGCGCGCACCCCTGGGGGAGGTCGGTCTCCACGTCGACGAGCTCCACGCCATGGTGCACGACCGACCGCCTGAGCGGTTCTGAAAATTCACCACCGCGCTGCTAAACGGACACTATCGTCCGCTTAGCAGGAGGACTCCCTCTTGCCTCGGCGGAGGGACCCCACATGCGACCGATCTCGCGAACCTTGACCCGACCACTCGTCGCCGCCGTCTCAGCAGCGTTGGGCGCAGGGCTGCTCGTCGCGCAACCCGCCGCCGCGGACGAGACGGTCATCTTGCGGTCGCCGGAGTCGTTGGTGGAGGGCGTCGGACAGATCACGGTGACGTTGAACGACTCGGGCATCACGGTCAACAATCCCGGCACGGCGACGACACTCCCCGAGCAGTGTCTCCCCGTCGGAGACCTCACCTCCGGGGCGCTGACCCTCGGCAGCACGCTGTGTCTGGGCGCCTCTCACGACCAGGTGATCGGAGGCTCGGCGTCGGACGACGGCAAGATCGTCCTCCACGACGCCGACACCCTCAAGCGTCTGGGCGCCTACGACTGGATCGTGGAGGAGGCCGTGATCGCGCTCTCGTCCACCCACGACGTGCCCGACCGCTCGATGATCCGCTCGTTCGCGCGCCCGGAGATCCGTGCCTACGTCCACATGCGCCTCCTCGACATCCTCGACCGCGCGCTCTACGGCGTGACCCTGACTCCCCAGGAGCAGCGGACGTACGACGCGCTCCTGCAGGCGCTCAACACGCGGGAGACGAGCCACGCCAAGCAGACCCTCGCCGAGTACGAGCTCTGGGAGGCCGACCCCTGCCGCTACTTTCCGCCGGCACCTCCCTCGCCTGCCCTCAAGTCCGTCCCGAATCCCGTCCGCACGCTGCCGCGCTGCCAGCAGGGCAGCCGGCTCGTCACGGCCTTCCAGATCCTCAACGACGTACCGCCGGTGGAGACGTTCGAGGCGTGGGCGCGCTACCGCAACCCCACGCCGACGATGACGGTGGCCGCCGACCCGAGATTCAAGGCGATGAGCGTGGGGACCTCGTCGGCGTACGCGATGCTCGCCGGCGTCGGCATCGCCGTCGCGGCCGGCGCGGTCGCGGGCGTCGTGGCGACCGCGGTCCCTGGGGTCGCCGCCGCGACGATCGCCGTCACCGGCGTCGCCGCCCACGCGGTCGCCCACGCGAGCATCAGCACCACAGCGGCGACGGCGATCGGTGCGAGCACCGCGGCGGGCGTGGTCGGGATCATCCTCGCCGGCGCCGTCCTGACCGGCGTCTCCATCTGGATGGTCGTCGACGAGCAGAACCGCATCCGTACGATCAAGCGGCGCGCCGCGAACGCCGGGTCGAGCGACGACCCCCTCGGCATCGCTGCAGAAAAGCCGAAGTACGCGGACCTGGACTACAAGACGCGCGAGGTGCCGGCGGACGGATCGACTCCGACGCATCGGTCGGCGGAGTTCAGCAGTCTCCTCCAGACGATGCTCGCCGACTCGATGCTCTTCACCGACGGCGGCAAGATCTTCATCAAGGACCCGGTCGACGGGTACGACGCCGCCAGCACGGCGGCCGACAAGAAGTTCCGGGTGGGCGGTGTCCTTCGGGACTCGGTCGCGCTGTACAGCGAGGAGACCGACGTCGCGGGCCAGAAGCTCTCGGGGCACCGCGTCCACTTCAGCCGCGGCTGGCTGATGGACGACCCGTACGTGACCGGGCGCGGCTACCAGGGTCCGACACCGACGCTGTCCGTGCGCTACCTGGACCATGCCGGCAAGAACATGCAGATGTCGGTCGTCGCCCACGCCGACGACGACGGTGTCCTCCAGCGCAAGTTCCTGCTGACCGACGGCACCCGCTCGGAGGTGAGCGACACCTGGGAGTACCTCTCCGACGGCCGCCAGCCCCGTACGGCGGCACTCGTCAGTCAGACGCCGCTGCTCCCGGACCTGACCGTGCTGCCGTCGGTGACCGGCGACATGCTTCCTGGCCGGACCCATACCTTCCAGGCGAACCGCTCGCGTCCGAGCGAGGCGATGCCGGGGCGCTACAGCTGGCGGATCGAGCGCTTCGACGCCGACGGTGAGGTGGCGCAGACCTGGACACGCACGGAGGCAGAGAACCTCTCGGGCTTCCAGCAGCGCTTCGACGCGGTCGGCGCGTACCGGGCCACCGCCGGGTTCCGCGGCAACGACGGCACGGCGTACGACGTCACGGGCTCGGTCGACTTCACGATCGCTGCCCCCGAGCCGGAGATCATGACCGCCTCGCTCAAGGACGACCGCACGCTCGACGGCAAGCTGCTGCTCGACCTGCGCCTGACCGAGGACGTCCCGAACGACACGTTCGACGTCGAGGTCGAGTGGGCCGACGACCTGTCGGGCAAGCCCTTGGTCAAGAGCTACACCGTCGTCTGCCGGCGGTTGAACGCCACCGCCTGCGAGACGGACCCGCTCAACGCGGGACCGCCGACGGCGCCGACGAACGCCAACTGGTCGGAGTCGCCGTCCTTCCGGATCCCCGACGACTACGACTTCCTCCCGCAGGTGACCGTCAGAATCACGAACTCGCACGGCCGGGAGGTGACCCGGGTCTTCCCGGTCCTCGGTGACCACCGCCCACGCTTCGTCGACCCCGCGCCGTACGTGCAGATCCCGGTCGGCACGTTCACCCGTACGCGGGTCGTCGAGGTGACCCCGGCGACGACGTACCCGGACCAGCGCCTGACGATCCGCCCATACGTCGAGGCGATCACGAAGCAGCTGCCGCCCGGGCTCCAGATGCAGCTCGTCCAGGACGAGGGCCGCACGTTCCTCGAGGTCTTCGGCCAGCCCGAGAGCGCAGACCTCGGGCTGTACACGCTGGCGGTGCCCGTCGAGCAGGAGCCGGAGGGCGCGGGGGTCCGAGCGACGCCGGCGCGCGTGACGCTCGACCTCCGCACGAGCGTCACGCCCGGCTACCGCGCGTACCTCACCAACGTGGAGTGGGGCGTCCACTTCCATCGCTCGACCTGGCCGAACCACTACGTCGACGTGGCGTTCCAGGGCACAGAGTGGGGCGAGCGACCGCCCGCGACGGCAGACCTGAAGGTCATGTGCGAGCTGCGCCGCGACGGCCAGGTGCTGTTCAGCAAGGAGTGCGCGGCGGGCAAGGCCTTCCCCTGGCCGAAGGAGCGCAGGTTCGGCACGTACGACGCGAAGGTGTGGGCCGTCGGTCCGCGTGCGACCGGTGCCCCGTACGAGGCGAAGGTGCGTGCCAACTTCATCGAGCCCGAGATCACGCGGGTCGGCCCCGCGTCGCCCACCGCGCTGACGGAGCGCCTGCGGCTGCGCTTCTACGACCCGACCGCCGACAGCATCGGCGCGTGGATCGCGGCGCCGTACTCCGCGCACGGCTACAAGGTCACCTGCCGTGTCGACGGGGCGGGCGCGTTCCGCCCGTGCTTCGACGGGGGAACCTTCGACGTGCCGCACACGCCGGGCGACCGGAAGGTCGAGGTACGGATCAGCGACCCCGACGGGGCCGTCCTCGCCGACACATTCACGTGGCGCGTCACGCCGGCCGCGGCGCGGTTCTCGGTCAGCGCCCCCTCGGGACCGCGCCTGACCGGTCGTACGGTGCCAGTGACCGCGAGGGGTCTCCTGCCGGCCGAGCCGTACCAGGTCCGGATCGGCGGCGTGCTGGCCGCCGCCGGCATGGCCGATGCCCGAGGACGGGTCGCGCGGTCCGTCGTCGTCCCCGGCAGCGTCGCCGAAGGCTCGCGCGCGCTGACGGTCACCGGTGCGCACGCCCGACGGACCGGCGGACGCTCCGTCACCGTCGTCAGGGCCAAGAGGCTCCGGGTCATGGTCGGGTCGAAGAAGATCCGCCGTGGCGCCACCCAGGTCGTCCGCATCAAGGGCCTGGTGAAGGGCGAGAAGGTCGTCGTCCGCTACCGAGGCAAGGTCGTCTCGCCGAGGTCGCTGCGCGCGAACGCCCGCGGTTCCGTCGTCGTCCGCTTCACGGTCCGGTCGGGTAAGGGTCGCGAGGTCGTGAAGGTCCGCGGCGCGTTCGCCGTACGCAAGGGGTCGATCGGGTTCACAGTGCGCTGAGCGGGGCCCGGAAAGGACCTACCGCCTCGTCGACCACGGCGCCGTCGTGCAGCGTCAGCACCCGGTCGGCCCGCTCGACCAGCAACGGGTCGTGCGTCGCGACGACCGCGGCGATCTGCCGGCGATGGACGATGTCGACCACCAGGTCCATGACCGCCGCCGCGGTCTGGCTGTCGAGCTGCCCGGTGGGCTCGTCGGCGATCAGGAGCGCAGGCTCGACCACCAGCGCCCGCGCGATCGCGACCCTCTGCTGCTGACCGCCCGAGAGCTCGTCGGGCCGCTGACCGGCGTGGACGTCCAGCCCGACCGCTGCGAGCGCCTCCGCGACGCGGGCGCTCCGCTCCTCGGCGGCGACCCGTTGGATCCGCAGCGGAACCTCGACGTTCTCCGACGCGGTCAGCACCGGCAGGAGGCCGAACGACTGGAACACGAACCCGACGCGCTCGCGGCGGAGCGCGAGCAGCTGCTCCTCCGACGCCGTCGAGGTGTCCACGCCGGCGAGCACGACGCGGCCCGTCGACGGCCGGTCCAGGCCGGCGATCAGGTTGAGCAGGGTCGTCTTGCCGGACCCCGACGGGCCGCGGACCACCACGAGCTCGCCGGCATGTGCCGTGAGCGTCACGTCCGCACAGGCGCGGACCTCCCCGGCGGGCGTACGGAAGACCCGGCCGACCGCCTCCGCGCGGACCGCCGTTGCGTGCATGCTCATCGCGCCTCCGTCGTGTCGCGGTCGTCGTCGCTCGGCCACACCCCGACGTGGTCGCTCTCCAGCGCGAGCCGTACGCGGTCGCGCAGCTCGAGGGCGCGGGTGAACTCGTCAGGCAGCTGAAGGCGCCCGACCCGGTCGAGCACCGCGTACTCCTCGGCGACCACCGTGTCGGCCCCGTGCTCGTCGACCGCAGCCCTGCGCAAGACCTCGGTCGACGTACGCCCGTCGCGGATCTGGACGGTACGGCTGACGTGGTCGCTCACCGTCGCGTCGTGGGTGACGACGAGGACGGTCGTGCCGCGCTCGCGGTTGACGTGGTTCATGGCGGCCAGCACCTCGGCGCTCGCTGCTTCGTCCAGCTCACCGGTCGGCTCGTCGGCGAGCAGGACACGCGGGGAGTTCGCCATCGCGACGGCGATCGCCACCCTCTGCTGCTGCCCGCCGGACAGCTCGCGGGGGCGTCGGTCACGGCAGTCGCCGACATCGAGGAGGTCGAGCAGCTCGTCCACGACCGCCCTTCGACGACGCCCGGCCCGGCGTCCGACGCCGGCGATGAGCGCGACGTTCTCGGCGGCCGTCAGGTACGGGAGCAGGTTGCGGGCGGTCTGCTGCCAGACGAACCCGACGCTGTGCCGCCTGAACTCCACGCGTTCGCGCCCTCCCATCGTCACCAGGTCGTGACCGGCGACGACGGCACTTCCGGCAGTGGGGACGTCGAGGCCGGACAGGATGCCCAGGAGCGTCGACTTGCCGGACCCGGACGCGCCCACCACCGCCACAACGCCGCCCGAGTCGACCTGGAGGCTCAAGCCCTGCAGGGCCTGGACCTCGATGCCTCGGGTGCTGAAGACACGGACCAGGTCGGAGCAGACGATCGCACCATCGGGGTCGGGTTGGTTCACGTCACTCACTCCTCCATCGTCCTGAGCACTGTCGTGAGGTCCCGCCGACCGGCAGCGCCCGCGGCGACCAGGGCACCGGCGGCGGACATGGCAGCGAGGCCTGCCGCGACGGCGACCAACCCCGCGAGCGGAAGGACCGTTGTGGGCTGCCCTTCGCCCCCCGTGAAGGGCCTGAGGTCGACCTCGCCGAGGACGGCGTACGGGAGCACGACACCGACGACAACGCCGAGCACGCCCGCGGTGACGACCACCAGGGCGACCTCCCAGAGCGGCAGGCGGCGTACCAGCCGCGCGGGGAGGCCGAGCGCCCGGACGACCGCGAGGTCGCGTGCTCGCGCGGGAGCACCTCCGACAAGCGTCAGGACGACGGTGACCGCCACGAGGACGGCGGCGGCCACGGCGGCGACCCACGCGACGGCGTTGACGCCACCGACCGCAGGGTCGGCGGAGAGCGCGGCGGCCTCACGGGCCGGAGTCGTCACGGTCGCTCCCGGGAACAACGCCTCGGCATCCTCGACGAGGCCCTCGCTCGCGTCACCATCCGCGGCGACCAGGACGCTGACCGGCGGGTCGTACGAGGGCCGTTCGTCGCCGAGCGTCTCGCGGTCCATGAGGACCCACACCCGCTTCGGGACGCCGGCGAGGACATCGCGAGCGACGGCGACGACCCGTGCCTCGACGCCGTCGACCTCGATCTCGCGCGCGTTGCCCATCTGGGTGGCGGCCGTCTCCGACACGACCACCGGGATCCTGCCGTCGGTGCCGGCCCCCGCGGCCAGCGCAGCGACCCCGGGCACCGCGCCGACAGCGCCGCCCTGCACGTCTCGCAGCGCCGTCGCGTCGGTGAGGAGCCGGGAGGCGTAGGCCGACGAGCCCCCCTCGACCCGGACGTCGGAGCCGTCCGACAGCGTCGTGAGGGCCCGCACGTCGCGGTGGTCCGCGAGCGACGCGATCGCCTGGCCGTCAAGGGCGTCGCCCGACACCCTCAGGTCGGCGCCAGCGACCGCCCACGCGGTGTCGTGCCGTCCTTGGTCCAGCGTCGCCACCGCGGCCCCCGCGGCCACGGCCATCCCGGTGGCCGCGACCAGGGCGACCACGGCGGCCGCCGACGTCGCCCCGTCACGGGTGCGCGACGCGGCGACGAGGCCGACGAGCCCCGTACGACGTCGCTGCCACGACGCCGTCCACGCGGCGACGAGCGGCAGCAGGCGCCGCGCTCCCAGGGCGCCGCTCAGGCACACGAGCACGGGCGCGGCGAGGAAGAGGGGATCGATCCCCGACCCGGGGGTTCCCGCACCTCCCTGCGCAACGGCCACGACCGACACCACCGTCGCACCGACGACGACGAGCTCGAGCGCGAGGCGGGGCACGCGCGGTCGCCGCTGATCGGCGCCGGAGAAGGCGGCGACCACCATCGCGACCACGGGGAGGGCGGCACACAGCGCGCCCGGCCACCACGGGACGCCGTCCGACCCGGGCGCGAGCCCTGCGGCCGCGACCGCACCCAGAGCGGCCGCAGGGATCCCGACGAGCGCCCCGACCGCAGACGCGGCCAGCGCGACCTGCCCCTCGGACGCCCCTCGAGCTCGGGTGTGGACGAGGAGGGCGTCGCTGCGTGCCCGGACGAGTCTGACCGCCAGGACGAGGACGCAGAGCGCAGCCACGACAGGGCCCACCGCCAGCAACGTCGTCAGAGCAACCAGCGACTGGGCCGACACCTGGGTCGCCCGGAGCACACCGCTCGTCCCCGTCGAGAACGTGGCGGAGACCGCCTCCACCCCGAGCGACATGTCACCCACGGTCACCCGCCCGGCGTCGATCAACGGCACGGGCGTACGGGTGAAGGCGGACAGCTGGTCCACGAGCGCCGGTGCCTGCGCCGACGTCGCCTGCGCGGGGTCGAAGGGGAACCACAGCCTCGTACGGGCACCCGGGCCGAGCTGGTCGAGGCCGAGTGCGTCGGTGCCGTCTGCGGACACCCATGCCGTCGCCGTGACCGTCCGGCCCTGTCCGTCGTCGCGGACGACCGGGACGACGGCAGCCGACGTCTGGCGCCAGAACGGCCCGTCCGGGTCGAGCGGTGCGTAGATCCCGCTGAGGCGGTAGCGGCGCTCGGGCAGGTCGGACCCGCTCAGCGTCCGCGCCTCGCCGACCGGCCACCGCATCTCGTCGGCCGCCTTGCGCGAGAGCACGAGGTCGGCGGTGGCCTCGGAGCTCCCCGGAGGCGCAGGAAGGTCGCCCTCGATCATCGCGACGTGCTCGTCGAGGTCGGGCGCGACGCTGGTGTTCACGTACGAGGTCGGGAGTAGTACGCGCGGGTCGTCTGCGAACGCCTCACGTGTGTTGCTGGTGACGGTGAAGTACCCCCGGGCCGTCATGGGACGCAGCAGCGGACCCATGCCCTCACGGGCGGTGGAGAGTCTGGTCTGCAGTCCTGCCCAGTCGCCGTCCATGAGCTCTGGTGAAGGGGTCATCTGCACTTCGGAGACGAGGTCCCTGGCACGGGGCACCATCTGGTCGAGCTCGTGCCGCTGTGCGTCGGTGAGCAGCGTCGACAGCGCAGCCGGGGCGATCGTGCCGGCGAACGCCAGGACCGCTACCAGCCCCGCGACCAGGGCGAGGACGTCCCGCATCGAGACCGCGCACCGCAGCAGGAGCACGGGACCGCTCAGACGCCTGCTCATGCGGCCTCCTCGCGCAGCGCCTCGAGGTCGGCGGAGCGCAGGACCCGCGCGGAGGCGAGACCGAGCAGAACCACCACCGCCGCGACCCCGACCGAGGCCCAGCCGAGGACCGCACCGTCGACGGCGAGGGTGAAGCCGACGTCCGGAGACCCGCCGGCGAGGAGGGCGTGCCCGAGAGAGGGGAGGACCGTCATGGCCACGACGCCCGCCCCCACCACGCCGGCCGCTGCACCGAGCACGACGGCGAGGGCGACCTCGCCGAGCAGCGCACGCAGGCGTTCCGAGGAGGTGGCGCCCAACGCCTGCAGCACCGCTGCTTCTCGGCGGCCCCGACGCGCACCGCCGACGACGACGGCCGCCAGCCCGCACCCTCCGACGACGACCGCGGTGAGGACCACCCAGACCCAGGGCCCGGCCGAGCCCACGGTGCCGTCATCTGTCGCCTGGGCGGTCGTCACCGCGTAGGGCCGCTCCACCACGGTCGTCACCGCCTCCGCGGACCTCGGGGGATCGCGGGACTCCAGCAGCAGCGTGTTCACGGCGAGGGGCACCTCACGATCGGAGAGCCGGTCCTCCACGATCCGGAGGTCGGCGACCATCCCGCTGTCGCCGGGCAGGCCGGGCAGGTGGTCGGCGACCCGGCTGACCACACCCTGGAACCGCGCCGCCGCGACCTGGACGAGGACCTCGACCTCGTCGCCGGGACGGAGGTCGATGAGGTCGGCGAGGCGGGTGGTCACCGCGACCGGCACCGGTCCTGCGGGAACAGGGTCGTTGGCGTCCTCGCCGTCCGGACCGAGCGGCGCCGCGACGGCCAGGAGGGTCGTCGTCACGTCTGCGACCCCGACGTCCGTGCTCACGGCCGGCTGGACGGACGTGACACCCGGCAGGTCCGCGTACGGCGTGAGGTCCACCGCTGGGCTCTGCCCGTCGACGAGCGGCGCGACGTCGAACGTCACCCTGACGTCGGCACCGACGGCGGCCTCGTGCGTCCGGGCGACGAGGTCGCTCGTGGAGGCGGAACCCGCCGCGGCGGTGAGGACGCAACCGACGACAAGGGTCACGAGCATGGTCGCCGCCGCCTGCGCCCGAGCCCGGCGAGCAGCCAGCCGCAGGCTGAGCACGCCCGCGAGGCGGGTGCTGGTCCGTGCCGCGAGGCGCGCGGAGGAGCCGAGGAGCGGTCGCGCGAGGGCGACGAAGACCAGACCCGCGGCCACCAGGACCAGCGCGGGAGCGAGGACGCCGACGAGGTCCGTGGTCACCCGGCCGGCGCCGTCGACGACGACGATGTCGGACGCCCAGGACACGCGCAGCGCGGAGAGGACGGCCGCAGCGACGAGGACGACGCCGACGACCGTCACCGGCGCCGCGTCCGCACGGGAGGTCCCGGGCTGCTGGTGCCCCGACGCGGACGACCCCGACGTGGGCCATGCGCGCATCGCCGCGACCACCGTGACGAGCGCGGCGGACGCGGCGATCGCGGTCCAGCCAGGTGCCCCGATCAGCGCGGCCGCGCCGACCACCCCGAGCAGGACCCCAGCGGCACCGGCGGCGAGCGCGTCGGCGCCGTACCAGAGGAGGAGCTGCGGCCGGGAACCTCCGCGCGCACGCAGCACCGCCGTCTCCCGGCCACGGGCGCGCCGCAGCGCCCCTGCGACGAACCATGTCGCCACCGCGTTCAGGACCGCGACGAGCACCAGGCACACCGTGCGGGTCGCCGCGACGGACGCGTCGGCGCGAGCCACGTCCTCGACCCGGCGCCCGAGTGCGCCGGCGACGTCGACGGCGCCCTCGTTCGCGTCCATGACCAGCGCCGGAACCTCGGTCGCCCAGTCCGCGAGCTCGGCGCGCCCGGCGCCCGACGGTGTCGTGAGCACCCATGACGAGGTGCTGGACTCGGGCAGTGCGGCAAGCGTCCGGGCGGTGACGACGACGGGCCCGACAGCACCCGCGTCGGAGCCGGACCCGACCGCCGGGTCACCGAACCACCGTGGGTCGCCAGGCTGGTCGGCCGTCCAGGTCCCGACCACACTCACCGTCGTCGTCCCGAGGGTGAGCCGGTCACCGGGTGTCACCCCGAGCCGCCGCGCGGCCGCCTCGGGCACGGTGGCCTCGCCGTCGCCGTCGCCCCACCGCCCCGAGGACAGGGTCGCCCGCTCGGGCACCGTGGGATCGGACACGGCGACATAGCGGCGACCACCGTCCCCCAGCACCTCGGTGCGGACGCTCGGGGTGACCACCAGCCCGAGCGCGGTGGCTCGGCGCGCAAGCTCCTCCGACTCCGCGACCTCCTCCGGGAGTCGCGTCGTGGCGGAGATCCGGAGCGCGCCGTCACGGGCCGGCGGGGCCGAGAGGGCACGCGCCACCTCGGAATCGGCGTCCCGCGCAGAGGAGGTCGCGAGGCCGCAGAGCACGAAGGTCGTCGACATGCTGGTGAGTGCGAACGCGGCAAGGAGCCAGACGTGGGCGCGCGCCCGACGCACTGCCAAGGACCACACTGACAACCCGCTCCTTCCGGTCTGGCAGGCAGCCTAGGGCAAGGACCGGTCACGAGGGGCCGATGAAAGCGCCGCCCCTCAGTGCGTGGAGACGCGGAGGTCGCGGTCGATCTGCGACGCGGTCTCGAGCAGCGGTGGCAGCAGGTGCTCCTGCGCCTCGGCGACCGTGCCCTGGGTCGCGCTCATCGAGATGTTGGCAGCGGCGATCACCGTGCCGTGCGCGTCGTGGATCGGCGCGGCGATCGAGCGGAGCCCGACCTCGAGCTCCTGGTCGACGAGCGCCCAGCCCTGCGCGGCGACCTGGTCCAGCACCTCGTCCAGCCGGGCCCGCGAGGTGATCGTCCCCGGCGTCAGCGCGACGAGCTCCGCGGCGTCGAGGACACGGTCGCGCTCGTCGCGGTCCAGCCCTGCGAGCAGGACGCGACCCATCGAGGTGGCGTACGCGGGGAAGCGGGTGCCGACGCTGATCGCCACGGTCATCAGGCGGCGGGTGGGGACACGGGCGACGTACACGATGTCCGTGCCGTCGAGCATCGAGACCGACGACGACTCGTCGACGGTGTCGGTGAGGTGCTTGAGGTGGGGCGTCGCGATGTCGGGGAGCGACGTGCTCGACAGGTAGGCGTACCCCAGCTCGAGCACGCGGGGCCGCAGCCAGAACTCGCGACCATCGGTGTCGGTGTAGCCGAGGCTCACGAGGGTGTGCAGGAACCTGCGTGCCGTCGCCCGGGTCAGACCGGTCTGCTTGGCGACCTCCGACAGCGTCATGCGCGCATGCTCGGCATCGAAGGCGCGGATGACCGCCAGCCCTCGTTGGAGCGACTGGACGGGCGCCACCTGTCGTCCCTCGTCAGCCATCGCCACGCTCGCACCCTATCCGTGGTCCACGACCCCTTGCGGAGCCACTGGGAACAGCCGCACACCGTTGCCCTGTGAGCGGCGTCACGGTATGTTCGGACATTGCACAGACGTTCACTATGCGAACGTCACCGCACGCTATCACGACCCGAGGAGACGGCTCTCATGCTCGACCCCGCGATCTGGACCGACAAGATCTTCCTCGGAGGCGACTGGACCGAGCCGGCCGACGGACAGACGTACCCCGTCGTCGAGCCCGCGACCGGCGAGGAGCTCGGTCGGGTCGGTCGTGCCGGGACGGCCGACGTGCGTCGCGCCGCCGAGCACGCTACCGCTGCCCAGCGCGAGTGGGCCACCCTCCCGGGCAGCGAGCGTGCCGCGGTCCTGCGACGCGCAGGCGACCTGTTCGCGGAGCATGCGGAGGCCATCCAGCAGTGGAACATCCGCGAGGTGGGCGCCGTCCCCGGCATGGCCGGCTTCGCGCTGAACGTCGGCGCCGAGGAGTGCTACGAGGCCGCAGCGCTGCCGTCGCACCCGACCGGCCAGCTCCTCGCCACCACGCAGGAACGCCTGTCTTTCACCCAGCGCGTGCCCGCCGGCGTGGTCGCGGTCGTCTCGCCCTTCAACGTCCCGATCATCCTCGGCATCCGGGCCGTGGCGCCCGCGCTCGCCCTCGGCAACGCCGTCATCCTCAAGCCCGATCCGCGGACGGCGGTGACCGGTGGTGTCGTGCTCGCGCGCCTCTTCGAGGAGGCGGGCCTCCCCGCCGGCGTCCTCCAGATGCTGCCGGGCGGGGCAGAGGTCGGCGAGGCGCTGACGACCGACGACGACGTCGCGGTCATCGCGTTCACCGGCTCGACGGCGGCGGGGCGGAAGGTCGGCGAAGCCGCCGGCCGTCACCTCAAGCGCGCGCACCTCGAGCTCGGCGGCAACTCCGCGCTCGTCGTCCTCGAGGACGCCGACGTCGACGAGGCCGTCAACCTCGCCGCCTGGGGGGCGTTCTTCCACCAGGGTCAGATCTGCATGACGGTGGGACGCCACCTCGTCCACGAGAGCCTGTACGACGAGTTCGTCGCCCGGCTCGCCGAGAAGGCGTCGCACCTTCCCGTCGGCAACCCCGCGACCGACCAGGTCGCCCTCGGCCCGATCATCGACGAGGCGCAGCGGGACAGGATCCACGCGCTCGTCACCCGCAGCGTCGAGGCGGGCGCCCGCCTCGTCACCGGCGGCGAGTACGAGGGCCTCTTCTACCGCCCGACCGTCCTCGCGGACTCGCCGCTCGATGCCCCGGCGTACGCGGAAGAGGTCTTCGGGCCCGTCGCGTCGGTCGTGCGGTTCTCCTCCGTCGACGAGGCGGTCAAGCTCGCCTCGGCCAGCGCGTACGGGCTGTCCCTGGGCATCGTCACCCGCAACGCCGCCGCCGGCCTCGAGGTCGCGGCCAAGATCCCGACGGGGATCGTCCACATCAACGACCAGACCGTCAACGACGAGGCGAACGCACCCTTCGGCGGCGTGAAGGCGTCCGGCACCGGGTCCCGCCACGGCGGCGCCGAGGCCAACATCGAGGCGTTCACGGAGACCCGGTGGGTCACGGTCCGCAACGAGCCCCCTACCTATCCGTTCTGACTCTCGCCATCCGCCGGCCCACCCCCGTACAGCCCAAGGAGAACCATGCGTCGCACAGCCACAGCCGCCCTCGCGGCAGCGGCCCTCACCCTCGTCGCCGCCTGCGGAGGAGGAGACTCCCCGGAGACCGACGCCGAGGGCGGCACGAAGGTGAAGGTCGGCGTCATCCCCATCGTCGACACCGCTCCGATCTGGCTCGGCAAGGAGAAGGGGTTCTTCGAGGACGAGGACATCGACCTCGAGATCACGACGACCACGGGTGGCGCCGCTGCGGTGCCGGGTGTCGTCAGCGGCGACTTCGACTTCGCCTTCGGCAACGTCGTGTCGCTCATGGTCGGCGCGGACCAGGGGCTCCCGCTCGAGTTCGTCACCAACGGCACCTCATCGGCCGGTGAGCGCCCCGACTTCGGCGCCGTGCTGGTGCCCGAGGACTCGCCGATCCAGACGCCCAAGGACCTCGTCGGGAAGACGGTGTCCGTCAACAACCTCAAGAACATCGGCGACACCACCGTCCGTCACGCGATCGAGCAGGACGGCGGCGACCCCACGGACGTGAAGTTCGTCGAGGTCGCGTTCCCCGACGCCCCCGCTGCCCTCGCGAAGAAGCAGGTCGACGCGATCTGGGTCCTCGAGCCCTTCATGTCCGCGGCGCTGGCCGACGGAGCGCGTGTCGTCACGTACAACTACCTCGCCGATGTCGCCGAAGCTCGACATCGCCGGCTACTTCACGACGACGCAGTACATCCAGGAGAACAAGGACCTCGTCGAGCGCTTCGCCCGCGCGATGAACAAGTCGCTCGACTACGCCGGCCAGAACGAGCCGGAGGTCCGCGAGATCGTCGGGACGTACACGAAGATCGACGAGCCGACCCGCGCCAAGATGGTGCTGCCGGTCTTCCGCTCGGAGTTCGACGGGCCATCGATGGGGCTCCTCGGCGCCGTCGCGGTGAAGTACGGCACGCTCGAGAAGGAACCCGACCTGGACGCGCTCCTGCCATGACCCCGACGAGCTCCGCACCTCCGTCGACGGGAACGGCTCCGCCCCCGAGCCGTTCCCGTCGACGGGGGACCGCGGTCCCGTCGGGCCTGCTCGGAGCCGCCGGCATCGCCGGCTTCCTCGTCACCTGGGAGCTCGTCGTCCGCTCGGGGCTCGTCGAGCCGCAGTACCTGCCCGCGGCGAGCACCGTGCTGGCCGAGCTGGCGTCGATCGCCACGACCGCCGCGTTCTGGGAGGCGGTCGGCTGGACGCTGCGTACCTGGGCGATCGGCCTCGCCGTGTCCGGCGCCGCGGCGATCGTCCTCGGGCTGGTGATCGGCAGCAGCCGCTTCCTGCGCAGGGCCACGCACTCGACCGTCGAGTTCCTCCGGCCGATCCCGTCCGTGGCGCTCATCCCGCTCGCCGTCCTGCTGTACGGCACGTCGATGCAGGCCACCCTGCTGCTCGTCGTGTACGCCGCGTTCTGGCAGGTGCTCATCCAGGTCTTGTACGGGGTCGGCGACGTCGATCCGGTCGCGGACGACACCGCCCGCAGCTACGGCCTCGGCTGGACCGCGAGGGTGCGCTACCTCGTGTGGCCCTCGGCGCTGCCGTACGTGATGACCGGCGTGCGCCTCGGCGCCGCGGTCGCCCTCATCCTCACGATCACCGGCGAGCTCGTGATCGGCGGCGGCGGAGTCGGCACGCAGATCGCTCTCGCCCAGAGCGGAGGTGCGGTGCCGGAGATGTACGCCCTGGTCGTCACGACCGGGCTGATCGGGGTCGCCATCAACCTGCTCGTCCGCGCGGTCGAGAGGCGGGCGCTGCGCTGGCACGTCTCGGTGCGCAGGGAGGCGGTCGCATGACCCTCGTGAAGAAGGCCGCGTACGCGGTCGGGCTGCCCCTCGCGCTGATCGCGCTGTGGTGGGCCCTCTCGCGCAACACCACGAACTTCTACGTCCCGACGCCGGACGAGCTCCTCACGGCCTTCGTCGACACGTGGATCGGGGAGCGGTTCCGCACCGACGTCCTCCCGAGCCTCGCGCGCTTCGCCGTCGGCACCGGGCTCGCGATCGTCCTGGGCATCGCCGCCGGGGTCTGGATCGGGTCGGTGCGCACGGTGCGCAGCCTGCTCGAGCCGCTGCTGGAGTTCTTCCGGGCGATCCCGCCGCCGGTCCTCGTGCCGATCCTCATCCTGTTCATCGGCGCCAACGACCGCATGAAGGTCATGGTCATCGTCGTCGGCGCTGTCTGGCCGGTACTGCTCAACACGATCGAGGGCGTCCGTTCCGTCGACTCGGTCCTTCTCGACACGGCCCGCACGTACGGGCTGCGCGGAGCGACCCGGCTGCGGACGGTGATCCTGCCGAGCGCCGCACCCCAGATCGCGACCGGCGTCCGCCAGTCGCTCTCGATCGGCCTGATCCTCATGGTCATCTCGGAGATGTTCGCGTCGTCGTCCGGTCTCGGCTTCACGATCGTCCTCTTCCAGCGGTCCTTCGCGATCCCCGAGATGTGGAGCGGCATCGTGCTGCTGGGCCTCATCGGTGTCGCGGCTGTCGGTCCTCTTCCAGCTCTGCGAGCGCAGGATCCTGCATTGGTACTACGGCCAGAAGGAGGTGCAGCATGGCCGGTAACAGCGCCACCGTCGCGTCCGACGCCCACCAGGGCACCGACGCCCCCGTGACCCTGTCCGTCCGGGGGCTGCAGAAGATCTACTCGTCCGACACCGGTGACGTCGAGGCCGTCCGCGACCTCACGTTCGACCTGCGCCAGGGCGAGCTGGTCTGCCTCGTCGGCCCCTCCGGATGCCGGCAAGACGACGCTGCTGCGCTGCATCGCCGGCCTGCTCGACCCCACCTCGGGCACCGTGGAGCTCGACGGCACGAAGGTCACCGCACCGCCGAAGAAGATGGCGGTCGTCTTCCAGGAGTACGGGCGCAGCCTGTTCCCGTGGATGACCGTGCGCCAGAACGTCGAGCTGCCGCTGAAGAACGCCGGCATGGGCAAGGCCGAGCGCAAGGCGGCGGTCGAGAAGGCGCTGGACGCCGTCGGTCTCGACCACGCCGCAGGCTCGTACCCGTGGCAGCTCTCGGGCGGCATGCAGCAGCGCGTCGCGATCGCGCGCGCCGTCGCGTACGAGCCCGAGGTGCTGCTGATGGACGAGCCGTTCGCCGCCGTCGACGCACAGACCCGCGCCGACCTCGAGGACCTCGTCCGTACGGTGTGGAAGCGGCTCGGCGTCACGATCCTGTTCGTGACCCACGACATCGACGAGTCGGTCTACCTCGGCGAGCGGGTCCTGGTCCTGTCGGACTCGCCGACGATCGTCCAGGAGGACCTCACGATCGACCTGCCGGACGAGCGCGACCAGCTGACCACGCGGTCGATGCCGCGCTTCACCGAGCTGCGCGCCCACGTGTACGAGCAGATCCAGAAGGCCAAGCGCGGCACAGGAGCCACCGCGTGACGCCGGGTCCGTCGAGCACCACCACCGTCCGCGACGCCACGTACGACGTGATGCGCCGCCAGGACATGACGACGATCTTCTCCAACCCCGGCTCCACCGAGGTGGCGTTCCTCGTCGACCTCCCCGACGACCTCGACTTCGTGCTCGCCCTGCACGAGGGATCGGTCGTCGGGATGGCGTCGGGCTGGGCGATCGCACGGCGCGAGCCCGCGTTCGTCCTCCTCCACACGACCGCGGGGCTGGGGAACGCCGTCGGCGCGATCGCGACCGCGCGGGTCAACCGTGCGCCGATGGTCATCGTGGTCGGGCAGCAGGACCGGCGCCACCTCGCCCTCGAGCCCTTCCTCGCCGGACGGCTCGACGGGCTGGCCGGCGAGTACCCGCTCGACGTGCTGTCCCCCGTACGGGCGCAGGACGTGCCGTCGGCGGTCGAGCGCGCCGCGCACCGTGCCCGTACGGACCAGGGGCCCGTGCTCGTCATCGTCCCGATGGACGACTGGGAGGCACCGCACGACCCCGCCGACGTGTCCGCAGCACGAGAGGTGCAGGCCTCGCGGTCGGCGCCGGTCGACCTCGACCCGCTCGCGGCGCTGGTCGCGAGCAGCGGTCGCACGGCGATCCTGGCCGGGGCGGGCAACGACGACGCGGAGGGGTGGCGTTCGCTCACGTCCCTGGCCGAACGCCTCGGCGCCCCTGTGTGGCAGGAACCGTTCGGGGCGCGGGCCGGATTCCCTCAGGACCATCCGCTGTTCGCCGGGCACCTGCCGGCGGAACGGGCGCGCGCCCGTGAGGTGCTCGAGGGCATCGAGCTGCTCCTCGTCGTGGGGGCGGCGGCGATCCGCCAGTACCCGTACGCCGAAGGTCGGCTCGTGCCCGAGGGGACCCGCATCGCGGTGATCACCGCGGACCCGCAGGAGGCGTACCGCTCGCCTGCCGACCTTGCCGTCATCGCCACGCCGTCGGTGGTCGTCGCGGCACTCCTGAACCACCCGGTGCTGACCGCGGTCTCGGTCCCTCCTCACACGCAGGCGGTGTCCGCGCTCGCCTCTGGGCCGGTCACCGGGCACGCCGCGCACGTCGACCACCTGGTCGCGCACCACGACGCCCTCACCGCGACCGACGTGTTCCGTACCCTCGCCGACGTCCTTCCGCGTCACACCGTCCTCGTCGAGGAGTCACCGTCGTCCCGCGCGCTGCTGCAGGCGATGGTGCCCGCCCGCGAGCCGCTCGGCTTCGTGTCCGCGGCGATGGGCGGGCTCGGCTTTGCGATGCCCGCGTCGATCGGGCTCAAGATGGCCATGCCCGAGCGACCCGTCGTCGCGGTGATCGGCGACGGGTCGGCGATGTACGCGATCCAGTCGCTGTGGACCGCTGCCCGCGAGGACATCGGCGTGCTGTGCGTGGTGATGGCGAACGGCGGGTACGCCGTCATGGACAGGCTGGCCGAGCGGGTCGACGGCAAGCCGTCGTGGCCGTCGTTCCCCGAGCTGTCGGTGGGTCGGGTCGCCGAGGCCCTCGGCTGCCGGGTGGTCCGCGTCGAGGACCACACACGCCTGGAGTCGACGCTGGCCGCGGCCGCCGAGCGGCTCGACGAGCCCGGCGGCCCGCTCGTCGTCGAGGTCACCGTCGCGCAGGACACGCACTTCGCGCCCTAGTGCTGCTGCCGCCTCCGCGGCCCCCGAGCGAGCGCCCGCTCCGTTCCCGCCCCCGGGACGGGCGGGCGCTCTTGCGTCCGCAGGTCGTGGCGAGCGCCGAGCGTCTCGCGTGCGCTCAGTGCGTTCCGTCGCCCAGGTTGCGCAGCGCGACGGGTAGCCGCTCGCGGAGCGCCTCGACCGTGGTGCCGTACGTCTCGCGCACCGTCACGCCGTCCGCGCCGACGTCGAGCACCGCGTACTCCGTGTAGACCCGGCTGACACACGCCAGCGCGGTGACCGGGTACGTGAGGGCCTCGACGAGCTTGCTGGACCCGTCCTTGGCGAACAGCGTCATCATCACGAACACGTCCCTCGCACCGACGGCGAGGTCCATCGCGCCGCCGACGGCGGGGATCGCGTCCGGCGCACCGGTGTGCCAGTTGGCGAGATCGCCGTGCTGCGACACCTGGAACGCACCGAGCACGCAGACGTCGAGGTGGCCGCCGCGCATCATCGCGAAGGAGTCGGCGTGATGGAAGTACGAGGCCCCCGGAAGCTCCGTCACCGGGACCTTGCCGGCGTTCACCAGGTCCGGGTCGACGGCGTCGCCGAGCGCCCGCGGGCCCATGCCCAGCATGCCGTTCTCGGTGTGCAGGACGATGTGCTTCTCGTCCGGGAGGTGGTCGGCGACACGGGTGGGCTGACCGATCCCGAGGTTGACGTAGGCGCCCGCCGGGATGTCGCGGGCGACGGCCTGGGCCATCTCGTCGCGCGACAGGGGCTCGCGGTCGGGGTGCTCGACCGTCGCCGGCCGCGCGTCCGCCCTGACCGTCATGCGGACGATGCCTCGCGGGCGGCGACGCGCTGCTCGGCCCCGAGGGCGACGACCCGGTCGACGAAGATGCCCGGCGTCACCACCGCCTCGGGATCGATCTCCCCGGCCTCGACGACGTCGTCGACCTCGGCGATGGTGGTCGTGGCCGCGGTCGCCATGACCGGGCCGAAGTTGCGTGCCGTCTTGTGGAAGACGAGGTTGCCGAGGGTGTCCGCACGGCGTGCGGCGATCAGCGCGACGTCACCGCGCAACGGCGCCTCGAGGACGTAGCCGCGGCCGTCGATCGTGCGCGTCTCCTTGCCCTCCGCGAGCATCGTGCCGTACCCGGTCGGGGTGAAGAACCCACCGATCCCGGCGCCCGCGGCGCGCATCCGCTCCGCGAGATTGCCCTGCGGGACCACCTCCAGCTCGATCCTGCCGTCGCGGTAGAGCGCGTCGAAGACGTACGAGTCGGGCTGGCGAGGGAAAGAGCAGATCATCTTGCGGACCTGGCCTGCGGCGAGCAACGCGGCGAGGCCGGTGTCGCCGTTGCCGGCGTTGTTGCTCACGACGGTGAGATCACGCGCGCCGTGGCGCACGAGGGCGTCGACGAGCGTGAACGGCATGCCGGCCGTCCCGAACCCGCCGATGAGGACCGTCGAGCCGTCGGCGACGTCGGCGACGGCCGTCTCCGGGTCGACGACCTGCATCAGGACGCTGCCTCGTTCTCGAGGACGACCGCCAGGCCCTGGCCGACACCGATGCAGATCGCCGCGACGCCCCAGCGGCGGCGGGTCTCGCGCAGCACGGCCGCGAGGGTGCCGAGGATCCGGCCGCCGGACGCGCCGAGCGGGTGGCCCAGCGCGACCGCGCCTCCCCACTGGTTGACGAGGCCGGGATCGATGCCCCATCCGTCGATGCAGGCGAGGCTCTGCACGGCGAACGCCTCGTTGAGCTCGACCGCACCGACCTGGTCCCATCCGATGCCGGCCCGCGCGAGCGCCCGGTTCGCCGCCTCCACGGGCGCGTACCCGAACTCCTGCGGGTCGAGCGCCATCGTCCCGCGGCCGGCGATGCGCGCGACCGGGTCGCGACCGATGAGCTCGGCCCCGCGGGCGGAGCCGAGGAGGACGGCGGAGGCGCCGTCGTTCAACGGAGACGCGTTGCCTGCGGTGATCGTGCCGTCGGGCCGGAAGGCCGGCCGCAGCCTGGCGAGCGCCGCCTCCGAGGAGTCAGGGCGGATGCCCTCGTCGCGGGTGAGGTCAGTGCCGTCCACAGGGGTGACGAGGTCGTCGTAGTGGCCGGCCTCCCACGCAGCGTGCGCGCGCCGGTGCGAGGCGGCGGCGAAGGCGTCCTGGCGCTCACGCGAGATGCCGAAGCGCTCCTGGAGCTGCTCGTTGGACTCCCCGAGCGAGGTCGTCCACTCCTTCGGCATGCGCGGGTTGACCAGGCGCCAGCCGAGCGTGGTCGAGACGGCCTCGACGTTGCCCGCCGGGAACGCGCGGTCGGGTTTCGGCAGGACCCACGGCGCACGGCTCATCGACTCGACGCCGCCCGTCAGCACGACGTCGGCATCGCCGGTCTCGATAGCGCGGGAGGCGATGATCGCGGCGTCGAGGCTGGATCCGCAGAGGCGGTTGACGGTGGTTCCCGGGACGCTCGTCGGGAGACCGGCGAGAAGCGCCGCCATCCGGCCGACGTTGCGGTTGTCCTCACCGGCGCCGTTGGCGTTGCCCCACACGACGTCGTCGATGACAGCGGGGTCGAGCCCGGGCGAACGGTTCACGGTCGCCTCGATCACGGTGGCGGCGAGGTCGTCGGGACGGACGCCGGACAACGCTCCGCCGTACCGGCCGAACGGGGTCCGGACTGCGTCGAACAGGTACGCGGCCATCGCACTCCTCATGCCCTCAGGTGGTCGAGGTCGCGGCGTTCGTTCGTTGTGCGAACACCGGTACGTATCGTGAACAGGATATCACGATCCCGGATCCCCGTCGGCGAGCACGCGTTGCATCAGCGAGAGCGCGGAGTTGGCGACCGGCACCCCCGCGTACACGCCCGTGTGGAGGAACACCTCGGCGATCTCCTCGCGGCTCACGCCGTTGCGCAGGGCGGCGCGGACATGCATCGCCAGCTCGTCGTCGTGGCCCAGCGCAGCCAGGAGGGCGAGCGTGATCATGGAGCGGGCACGGCGGTCGAGCACGTCACGACCCCACACCTCGCCCCACGCGTACCGGGTGATGAGCTCCTGGAACGGACGGGTCAGGTCGTCGGCACGGGCGGTCGCGCGGTCGACGTGCGCGTCCCCCAGCACCGCCCGCCGCACGGCCATGCCCCGCTCGTACGCATCCTCCGCCTCCGCCCCGTCCCCGATTCGAAGGGTTCGGGCCGTTTCGGGGGGCGCAGAACCGGCCGCAACCCTTCGAATCGCGGACGCGACCTCGGCCGGGCACTCGATGGGCGCGAGATGCGCGGCGTCGGCGAGGACGAGGAGGCGACCGTGCGGGACGCCCTCGGCGATCTCCTCCAGGTCCGCAGGCGGGGTCGCGACGTCGTGGGCTCCCGCCACCGCGAGCACGGGTACGGAGATCCCGGCGAGCCGGTCGCGGACGTCGAACGCGGCGAGCGCGTCGCACACCTGCGCGTACCCCTCCGCGTCGGCGGCCTGCAGCACATGGAGCAGGGCCGCGCCTGCGGCCGGCTCCCGCTCGAGGAAGCCCTTGGCAAACCATCGTTGCGCCGAGCCGCTCACCATCGTCGGCGTACCCGACTCGCGCACGGTGGCCGCGCGTTCGCGCCACATCGACTCCTCACCGATCCTGGCGCCCGTGCACAGCAGCACCGCCGAGCGCAGCGTGTCCGGAGAGTCGAGCGCGATCTGGAGCCCGACGGCACCGCCGACGGAGTCACCCGCGTACGCGAACCCGACCTCGGCGTCACCGCGCGCGGCGCAGACCCCGCCCGCGAACGCCAGCACCCCCTCCGCGAGCTCGGCCATCGTGAACGCGTCCCCGACCGGCGCACCGTCGTGTCCTGGGAGGTTCCAGCCGACCACGTGGAAGTCGCGGCTGAGCTCAGCGGCCACGGGGGACCACAACGTCGTCGCGGACGTGCCCAACGACGGGCCGACGAGCAGCAGCGGGAGCGCGGCGTCTCCGGAGAGCTCGACGCCGACGATGCGGGGGGTGGTCATGCAGACTCCAGGTAGGTCCGGGCGCGGGTCAGCGCGGCGTCGATGAGCAACGGTGTGGCGCCGAGGTAAGACGGAGGAGCCGCCTCTGCCGTCCCGCGGGTCTCGGCGAGCACGCGCCGCATGGTCTCGCGCTCGGAGAGGACCCCGCTGCCGGCGGAATCGAGGTTGAGACGCATGCGGTCGTGGTCGACGCGCAGGCCCGCGAGCAGCTCGGAGGCCTGCGACGCGGCGACGACCGTGCGACGCGCCAGCGTACGGAGGGTGTCCCACTCGGCGTGCCAGGCGCCGTCCGGACGCTGGTCGACCGCCAGCGCGGCAGCCGTGTGGAGCGTCGCGCCGAGGGCGGGAGCGGCGATCGCCGCACGGCGGATGAGGACGGACAGGACCGGGTTCTGCTTCTGCGGCATCGTCGACGAGCCACCTCGCCCGTCGGCAACCGGCTCGGCGAGCTCCCCGACCTCCGGGCGGCACAGCAGGACGACGTCCGTGGCGAGGTGCCCCCAAGCGTCGGTGCAGGTCACGAGGGCGTCCCCGAGCCGGGTGATCGGGGTCCGGCGCACGTGCCACGGCAGCGCGTCGGCGAGACCGAGCTCCTCGGCGGTCCTGCGCACCAGCCGGACGGAAGCCGCCTCGGGATCGTCGACCCCTCGCAGGCGCGCCAGCTCGGTGCTCGCGGCGAGCGTGCCGGCGGCACCACCGAGCTGCGCCGGCAGGCCCGCACGGACGCGCGTCACCTCCTCGGCCGCCTCCAGCAGGCCTTCCAGCCAGGTCGCTGCCACGAGGCCGAAGGTCGTCGGGACGGCGTGCTGGGTCAACGTCCGCCCGACCATCACCGAGTCCCGGTGGGCCCCGGCAAGCCGTACGAGCGACTCGAGCTGGCGGCGGAGCTCCGACGCCACCCGGTCGAGCGCCTCGCGGACGCACAGCACGAGCGCGGTGTCGAGCACGTCCTGGCTCGTGAGGCCGCGGTGCAGCCACGACGCGGCGGCGGGGTCGCTGACGCGGTCGCGCAGGAGACCGACCAGCGCCAGGACGGGATTCCCGCCGCCCTCGGCGGCCAGGGCGACCTCCTCCACGTCATCACCGTCCACCAGCCTCAACAGGTCGGCGGTCGCGGGAGCGATCCCCTCGGCGGCCAGTGCGTCGAGCCACGCCTGCTCGACGTGGACCATCGCCGTAAGGAGCGCCGCGTCGCTCACGAGCGCACCGGCCCGCTCGTCACCGGGCCAGAGAAGGTGCGCCATACGGTCAGTGTCCCGGAAAACGCAGGAAGACGGTCTCGTCCTCGCCCTGGAGCCGGATGTCGAAGCACAGCCCTTGCTCGTCGCGTGTCGCGACCAGCGTGCCGCGACGGGACTCGGGGACGGACCTGAGCAACGCGTCCGCGGCCAGCGCGTCGACGTCGTCGGGCAGGTACGCCCGCGTGAACAGGCGGTTGAGCAGTCCCCGCGCGAACACGGTGACCGCGAAGAACGCCGCGGCACCCTCCTCGGTCGGGCCGGGCGTCAGGGTGGAGAACCCGTACGTCCCGTCGCGGGCGGTCGAGGCGCGACCGAAGCCGGTGAAGGTCCACCCGTCACGTCGCAGCGAGCCCGGCTGCTGCACGACGGAGCCGTCCGGGTCCGCCTGCCAGATCTCGATGAGGGCGTCCGGGATCGGCGTTCCCGCCCCGTCGTACACCGTGCCGCGCAGCCGGATCGCGCCGGCGCTGCCCGGCGCGACCAGGTCGCGGTCGCCGTCGTACGGGAGGGCGTAGTGGAAAAAGGGTCCGACGGTCTGGCCCGGCGTGGGGGGCAGCGTGGGGGGCAGTGTCGTCATGCGTCGTCGCCCTCTTCCTCCATGTGGGTGCGCTGGCTGCCGGTGAGGACGATGTCCCACCGGTAGCCCGTCGCCCACTCGTGCGACGTCAGCTCGTGGTCGTACGCCGCGACGAGCCGCTCGCGAGCCTTTGCGTCGGTGATCGACTGGTAGATGGGGTCGAGGGCGAAGAGCGGGTCGCCGGGGAAGTACATCTGCGTGACCATCCGCTGCGTGAAGTCCGTGCCGAACAGGGAGAAGTGGATGTGCGCCGGCCGCCAGGCGTTGTGGTGGTTCTTCCACGGGTAGGGGCCGGGCTTGATCGTCTGGAAGCGGTAGCTGCCGTCGGCGTCGGTGAGGCAGCGTCCGACGCCCGTGAAGTTCGGGTCGAGCGGCGCGGGGTGCTGGTCACGCTTGTGCACGTACCGTCCACCGGCGTTGGCCTGCCAGATCTCGACGAGCTGGTGCCGTACGGGACGTCCCTCCCCGTCGAGGACGCGGCCCGCGACGACCATCCGCTCCCCGATCGGCTCGCCGCCGTGCTGGATCGTGAGGTCCGCCTCGAGCGGGTCGACGTCGCGGTGACCGAAGCACGGCGCCCAGCGCTCGATCGTCTCCGGATCCGCATGGTGGAGGTCCTTCGTGGGGTGGCGCAGAAGACTGCTGCGGTAGGGCGGGTAGTCCAGCCGAGGCTGCGTCTCCTCGATGCCGGCACGCTGGTAGACCGTCTCGGCGGCAGCGATCTCCATGCTGATGTCAGCTTGGCTCGCCAGCGCGCCGCCGTGGCTGGGGGCGGGTGTGGTCATGCCTGAACGCTAGGTGACGGCGGTCACGTCAGCGAGGCTAAAATTCCGCTCAGCGGAAGGAGTGTGATGGCCGGCAACACGTCGAGCCCGGGCGCCTCGGTGACGTCGAGGGTGCTCGGACTGCTCGCGGCGTTCGACACCGAGCACCGACGGCTGACGTTGACCGAGCTCGCCGCCCGCGCAGCGCTCCCGCTCCCGACGGCGCACCGGCTGGCGGGCGAGCTCACCGCCGCAGGCGCGCTGTCGCGGTGCCCCGACGGCCGGTACGTGGTCGGCCGCCTGATCTGGGACGTCGGACTGCTCGCGCCCGTGGAGACGGGCCTTCGGCAGGTGGCGGAGCCCTTCCTCCACGACGTGTACGCGGCGACCCGGGCGACGGTCCATCTGGCGGTACGCGACGGGGACGCCGCGCTCTACCTCGAGCGGATGCGCGGACGCACCTCCGTGCCGGTCGTCAGCAGCATCGGCTCCACGTTGCCGCTGCACGCCACGGGCGTCGGCAAGGTGCTGCTCGCGCACGCGCCGGAGGACGTACGGGCGCGCGTCCTGGGGTCGCTCGTACGGGTGACGCGCTACACGATCACCCAGCCGGGCCTGCTGGACGAGCAGCTGGTCCGGATCCGGCGCGACGGGTATGCGACGACGTACGAGGAGATGTCGCTCGGCGCGTGCTCCGTGGCCGTGCCGATCCGGCGGGCGGACGAGGTGGTCGCGGCGATCGGCATCGTCGTCGCGAACCTCAAGCGCGACCGTGCTCGCCTCGTCACCGCGCTCGAGGTCGCGGCGCAGGGCATCGGCCGCCAGCTCTGACGCCCGCCGTGCTCCTCCGGGCCCCCGGCGCTGCGCCCGCGGTGGCGCGGCGGCTTCCTCCCGTGGTTTGCCACGCCAGCGTGGCGGCTTCCGCTTGGCGCGGCTCGTCCGCCGCGCCAACCACGGTCTCCCACGCCAGCGCAGCAAACTCCGCCCAGCCGGGAGGCGTGCTCCGCCCCTCCCGCGGTTTGCCACGCCAGCGTGGCGGATTCCGCTTGGCGCGGCTCACCCGCCGCGCCAACCACGATCTCCCACGCCAGCGCAGCAAACTCCGCCCAGCCGGAAGGCGTGGCCCGCCGCGCCAACCACGGTTCCCACGCCAGCGCGGCAAGTTCCGCCCAGCGGAAGGGCCGGTTGGCGGTACGAGGGGCGGCACGGTCCAATGACGCCATGACCGCCGAGACCCTCCACACGGACGTCGCCATCATCGGCGCCGGACCGGCCGGCCTCCTCCTGTCGCACCTGCTCGCAGCGCAGGGCGTCGAGTCCGTCGTCGTCGAGAACCGCAGCCGCGAGTACGTCGGCGCGCGCATCCGCGCAGGGATCCTCGAGCAGAGCAGCGTCGACCTCCTCACCGACGTCGGCCTCGGCGAACGGCTCGCGCGCGAGGGAGACCAGCACCGAGGGATCCATCTCCAGTTCCCGCAGGAGCGTCACCACCTCGACTTCGTCGACCTGATCGGCCGCAGCGTGTGGGTGTACGGCCAGACCGAGGTCACGGCGGACCTCGTGGCGGCACGCGACGCCGACGAGCAGTGGTTCTTCTACTCGATCTCCGACACCCGCCTCCACGACGTCGACTCCGACCGCCCGTCCGTGACCTTCACCGACGCCGACGGTGCGCCGTACCGCCTCACCGCGGACGCGATCGCGGGCTGCGACGGCTCCTTCGGACCGAGCCGCTCGGCGATCCCGGGCGGCGCGACGTGGGAGAAGACCTACCCGTACGCGTGGTTCGGCATTCTCGCCGACGTCGCGCCCTCGACCGACGAGCTGATCTACGCGTGGCACCCGAACGGCTTCGCGCTGCACTCGATGCGCTCGGACACGGTCAGCCGCCTCTACCTCCAGGTGGAGCCCGGCACGGATCCGGCGTCGTGGTCCGACGACCGGATCTGGGACGAGCTCGCGACCCGGCTCGGGCACGGCCAGGACGGCTGGGAGCTGACTGCCGGGCCGATCACGGACAAGAGCGTGCTTCCGATGCGCTCGTACGTGCACGCGCCGATGCAGCGCGGACGGCTGTTCCTCGCCGGCGACGCAGCGCACATCGTGCCCCCGACCGGCGCGAAGGGGCTCAACCTCGCGATCGCGGACGTCGCCCTGCTCGCACCGGCGCTCGGCGACCTGGTCCGGAAGAACGATGTCCGTCTCGCCGACGCCTACTCGGAGACGGCGTTGCGACGCGTCTGGAGGTGCACGCACTTCTCGTGGTGGATGACGACGATGCTGCACCGCAGCGGAGACCCTTTCGAGGAGCAGCTCCAGCTCTCGCAGCTGCGCTGGGTCACGTCGTCGGAGGCCGGCGCGACCGGGCTCGCGGAGAACTACGCCGGGCTGCCGTTCGAGGTCTGACGTGGACCGTCACGCCTTCATCGCGTCGGCCGGCGTGTCTCCCTCGAGGAACCGTGGCCCTGGCCCGAGCCGGGCGGCGCGGTCGCCAGGGTTGTAGAGCGCGCACCGCTGCAACGACAGGCAGCCGCAGCCGATGCAGGAGTCCAGCTCGTCGCGCAGCCGCTCGAGCTCCGCGATGCGGGCGTCGAGCCGCGGCCGCCACGTCCGCGACAGCCGGGACCAGTCCTTCTTCGTGGGCGTGCGGCCCTCCGGCAGCGTGGCGAGGGCGTCGCGGATCTCCTCCAGGGTGAGCCCCACCCGCGAGGCCGTGCGGACGAACGCGACCCGTCGCAGCGTGCTGCGGGCGTACCGGCGCTGGTTGCCGGTGGTCCGCTCGGACGCGATGAGGCCGAGCGACTCGTAGTAGCGCAGCCCCGACGCAGCGACGCCGCTGCGCTGCGAGAGCTCGCCGATCGTGAGGTGCGGCTCGGAGGTCACGATTGCTCCTCGGGACTCGCGGGGTCGGACTTGATCTCAAGTCGACTTGAACTTGCACGATACCCGCATGCCTACGACGACCGTTCCGCCACCCGTTCTCACGCTGCTCTCGCGGGTCACCGGCGACGAGAAGCACGACCCCAGCGCACACTCGACCCTCGATGTCGTCTGGGTGCTGTACGACCAGGTGCTCGACGTGGCACCCGACCGCGTCGACCACCCGGACCGCGACCGCTTCCTCCTGTCGAAGGGACACGGCCCCGCCTCGACGTACGCGGTGCTCGCCGCCAAGGGGTACTTCCCCGCTACCTGGCTCGACGACGTGGCCGCCTGGGACTCCCGCCTCGGCCACCACCCCGACCGCACGCTCGTGCCCGGGATCGAGATCGGCAGCGGCTCGCTCGGCCACGGCCTCCCGTTGGCCGTCGGCACCGCGCTCGGTCTCCGCCTCCAGGGTCGGACCGCCCGCGTGGTCGTGCTCGTGGGCGACGCCGAGCTCGACGAGGGGAGCAACGCCGAGGCGATCGCGGTCGCCGGACGGTTCGCGCTCGACCGCCTGACGTGCGTCGTCGTGGACAACCGCTCGGACAACCTGGGCTGGCCCGGAGGGATCGCCGCCCGCTTCGCCCTGGAGGGGTGGGCCACGACCGACGTCGCCGCTCACGACCACGTCGCGCTCCGTGACGCCCTGCGCCACACCGACTCGTCGCGGCCGAGCGTCGTCGTCGCCCGCACCGTCGCCGAGGAGGCTGCCGCATGAGCCGCCCCACGATGCGCGAGCGGTTCTACGCCGAGCTCGGTCCGCTGCTCGACGCCGAGCCCCGTACGGCCGTGGTGCTGGCCGTCATCGGCGCCAGCAGCGTGCGGGAGGTCAGCGCACGCCATCCGGAACGGGTCATCGACATCGGGATCCGGGAGCAGGCGATGGTCGGCGTCGCCGGCGGCCTCGCACTGACCGGCATCCGGCCGATCGTCCACACGTACGCGCCGTTCCTCGTCGAGCGGGCGTACGAGCAGGTCAAGCTCGACCTCGGCCACCAGGACGTCGGTGCGGTCCTCGTGAGCGCCGGCGCCTCGTACGACGCGAGCACGGCCGGGCGCACCCACCAGGCGCCTGCGGACGTCATGCTGATGTCGGCGCTCCCCGGCTGGACCGTCCACGTCCCCGGCCATGCCGACGAGCTGGCGCGGATGCTGCACCGTGCCGGACGTACCGACGACCGCGTGTACCTCCGCACGTCCGGGCAGCAGAATGCCCACGCTCACCCGGTCGACGGCCTGCTCCACGTCGTACGGGGCGGCGCGCACACCCGACCGCTCGTCGTCGCCGTCGGTCCGATCCTCGACACGGTCGTCGAGGCGACCCGCGACCTCGACGTCCGCGTCGCGTACACGTCCACGCCGCACCCCCTCGACACCCGAGGCCTGCGGACGCTCGCCGGGCCGACGCCGGTGGTGGCCGTCGTCGAGCCGTACCTCGAGGGCACCAGCGCCCCGGCGGTCGCCGGTGCGCTCGCCGACCGCCCCAGCCGGGTCGCGTACGTGGGAGTGCCTCGCGGTGCGGAGCTCCGCCGGTACGGCACGCCCAAGGACCACGCCGCAGCCCATGGCCTGGATGCTGCGGGGATCCACGCTCGACTGAAGGAGGTCGTCGGATGACTGCGGTGGCCCGGGCGGTGATCGACGCCCCGCCCGTCCCGTGCCGCGAGCTGGGGCCGGACCTGTGGTTCGCCGAGCACGCGGACGACGTCGAGCGCGCGAAGGCGCTGTGCCTGCAGTGCCCGATCCGCGACCTCTGCCTCACGGCGGCGATCGAGCGACGGGAGCCGTGGGGCGTGTGGGGCGGCGAGGTCTTCGTCAAGGGTGCTCCCGTCGCCCGCAAGCGCGGACGCGGACGACCCCGCGTCCAGGCGGTCCCGCCGCAGGAGGCCCCACCGCAAAAGGTGGCACCGGAAGTGGTCGCACCGGAAGTGGAGTGCGAGGACTCCGAGCCCTGCGCCGCGTGAGCGCCGTCGTGCGGCGCGACGACTCAGGCGTCGCGCCGCGCGGCGTCCGTGCCGAACCCGTCGAGCTCCTTCCGGTCCTCCAGCGGCAGGAGCTCCTCGAACAGCGTGATCTGGAGTCCCGCCGGGGCGTCGAGGCGCGAGTTGAGCGAGCGCCACGGCGTCTCTCGCGGGGACGCGACCAGGGTCGCCCCGGCCTCGACGAGCCGCTCCGTACGCGCCTCGCCGTCGCGTACCTCGAACGCGACCCGCAGCCGGGGCGACGTGGGGTGCCCGACCTCGACCTCGTCGATCATGCGGCGCTGGGCGGGGTTCGCGAGCTCGAGAGTGGCCCGGCCGGCCTCGAGGATGGTGACGCGCGCGTCACCCTCACCCTCGAACGCCGCCTGCTCGGGCAGGCCGAGGACGTCGCGGTAGAAGCGGACCGCCTGCTCGTAGTCGTCCGCCTCGACGACCAGGCGGAGCTGGAGGACCGGGTTGTCGGTGTCGTTCTCGCTCATGCCCGCAGGCTAGAACTTGACACCAGTGTGAAGGTCAAGCCGTTTCCGCCGGGCGCTCAGGACAGGACGGACGCCGGCGCCATCCCGGCCTCGACCATCGCCCGGTTCATCGCGTCACGCATCGCCTGCACGGCCGAGAGCGGACGGAGCATCACCGTGAGCTCCTCGACGAGGCCGTCGTCTCCGAGGTGCAGCATGTCGATGCCGTGGACCGCCAAGCCGTCGACGGTCGCCCGGAAGACCAGGATCTCCGCCGGCACCGCGTCACCCTCGTCCGCGCGTGACCCCGAGCCGTCGAGCTCGCCGACGTAGCGGAAGTCCTCGAAGACGACCATGACGAGCGACAGCACCTGCTTCACGACCTCGCGTCCCCGGAACGGCGAGAACTTCACCGGGCTGTGGAACGTGACGTCGGGCGCGAGCACCTCGTCGAACGCGTCGAGGTCGCGGGCCTCGACAGCTGCACGGAACCGCTCTGCGGCGTTCGGCACGACGACCATCTCCTGGGGGTTCGGCAAGGGGAGTGACCCGGACGGTACGCGGCCGTCCGGCGCAGGCGCAAGCGGTCAGTCGTCGGTGTTGAGGAACGCGCGGTGCGCCGACAGGAGGTCCAGCTCGGGACGCCCGGCGACGAACTGCTCGATGCGGTCCAGGACCTCGATGACGTGCGCGTTGTCGCCCGAGACGACCGCGACACCGATCGCGGCACGCCGGTACAGGTCCTGGTTGCCGGTCTCGGCCACCGTCACCTCGAACGTACGACGAAGGTCGGCGACCAGCGGGCGTACGACAGCGCGCTTCTCCTTCAGCGTGTGGACGTCACCGAGCAGCAGGTCGAGCTCGACGGTGCCGACCCACATGCTCAGGCGTCGTCGGAGAGGCTGGAGTCGAGGACGTTGCGGGCACCCGGCGACGCGTCGTCGCTGTCGGGCTGGACCACGATGACCGTCGCCTGTGCGTGGCGGACGACCTGCTCGCTGACCGAACCGAGCACGAGACCCTTGAACCCGCCGAGGCCGCGTCGACCGACGACCACGGTCGAGGCCTTCTCGGACGCCTCGATGAGCCGCTGGGCGGGCTTGCCGTGGACGGCGCACGTACGGACGTCCACGCCGGCGTACTCGGCACGCAGCGGCGCGATGTCCTCGTCGAGCCGCTCGACCACCGCGCCGGCGAAGTCCTCGAGGGGCGGCATGTAGCCGGGCTCCCACGTCTTGGGACGCGGCGCGGTCGTGAGGACCCACGCACGGACCACCGTGACGGGCTGGGCGGTGAGCCGGCCGTACTCCAGTGCCCAGCTCACGGCCTGGTCGGAGAAGTCCGAACCGTCATGGCCGACGAGGATGCCGCCGTCGAAGTCGATCTCCTTGATGGTCATGCCTCAAACTATCTCGCGGCGCTCCAGATCCGTCAGCCGGACTCCTGGCGCCACCTCCCGCTCGCCCACCGGTACGAAGCCGTACCGGGCGTAAAGCGCCAGAGCCGGTGCGTTCGCGCTGCCCGTCGAGACGATGGTGCGGTCGGTAGGACGCCATGCGGCCAGGGACTCCAGCAGGAGCGACGCGACGCCACGGCGGTGCGCGGCGGGGTCCACGACGAGGCGAAACACGTCGACCGTGCCGTCCTCGAGCACGTCCCACGACACCACGCCGACCAGTCGGCCGTCCTCGTACGCGCCGAGGAACGTCTCGTCGCTGGCCCGCAGCTCGTCGAGGGTCTCGTGCAGCATCGGCAGCTCGGGGAAGCCGATCAGCTCCGCCTCGACCGCGTACGCCGCGCGCTGCACCGCGAGCACCTCGCGGGCGGCGCTCTCGTCGGAGACGTCCACCAGCAGGACTTCGAGGTCATCCACGCCGTCACCCTAGGCGAGCGGTCCGCTCCTGCGCCGCCGCGGCCAGCTCGAGCAGCGCCCGGCGATCGTGCGTGTTGCCGGCCAGTACGGCCGCAGCCTCGAACTCCGCCGCGGCCTCGTCGTCGCGCCCCAGACGGACGAGAAGGTCCGCCCGCACGCTGGGGAGCAGGTGGTACGCCTTGAGTCGCGGGTCCCGACGCAACGGCTCGAGGAGTGCCAGCCCTTCGGCGGGTCCGTACGCACGACTGACCGCGACGGCACGGTTGAGCTCGACCACGGGCGACGGGTTGAGCGCGGCGAGGCCGTCGTACAGCGCGACGATCCGCTCCCAGTCGGTCTCCTCCGGCGTCGCGGCTCGAGCGTGACAGGCGGCGATCGCGGCCTGGAGCGTGTACGGACCGAGCGGGCGACCGAGCGTGACGGCCCGGTCGAGGGCGCGGAGCCCGTGCCGGATCAGCGTGCGGTCCCAGCGCGTGCGGTCCTGGTCGTCGAGCAGGACCGGATCCCCGTGCGCGTCGGTGCGCGCGGCGAACCGGGAGGCCTGGATCTCCATCAGCGCGACGAGCCCGTACGGCTCCGGTTCGCGGGGCAGCAGCGCGGTGAGCACCCGCGCCTGCCGCATCGCCTCACCACACAGGTCGTCGCGGATCAGCCGGTCCCCGGAGCTCGCGGAGTAGCCCTCGTTGAAGATCAGGTAGAGCACCTCGAGCACCGCGGAGAGACGGTCCGGGAGCTCCTGCGCAGACGGCACCTCGAACGGCACCCGTGCTTCGGAGAGCGTCCGCTTGGCCCGCGACACCCGCTGTCCGACCGTCGCCGACGGGACGAGGAACGCCCGCGCGATCTCGTCGGTCGCGAGGCCACCGAGCATCCGCAGCGTGAGGGCGACCTGCGCATCGCGGGCGAGGACAGGGTGGCACGCGACGAAGACCAGACGCAGCACGTCATCACCCACAGGGTCCTCGACGACCGACTCCGGGTCAGGTGTCGCGGCGCGGCGCCGCTCGTCGAGCTCAGGCGCCAGGACGGCGTACTTCTCGCGCCCCTTCTGCTCGCGACGCACCTTGTCGACCGCCAGGTTGCGCGCGACCTTCGTCAGCCAGGCTCCGGGGTTGTCCGGCACGCCTTCGCGCGGCCACTTCTCGAGCGCGATGACGAGCGCGTCCTGTGCAAGGTCCTCGGCGTACCCGATGTCGTGGACCACGCGGACGAGCCCGGCGACGACGCGCGCCGACTCGATCCTCCAGATCGCGTCGATCGTCCGACCGACGTCGCCAGGCATCCGCTGTGCTCCTGCCGCGCGTCCCTCAGGACCCGTGCTGCTGCTGGACCTGCTCGCGGAGCTTGTCGTCGCGCTGCCTCAGCTCCGGCGTGTACTCCGCGCCGAAGTCCTCGGCCTCGAAGATCGGCCGCAGCTCCACCTGACCCGGCTCGGTGGGATGGTGCGGGATCCGCTTCGCCCACTCGACAGCCTCCTCGAAGGACTTGACCTCCCAGATCCAGTAGCCGGCCAGCAGCTCCTTGCTCTCGGTGAACGGCCCGTCGACGACCCGCGGCTCGCCGTTGCCGAAGACCACCCGAGCGCCCTCGTCGCTGTTCTTGAGCCCGTCACCGTCCAGCATGATGCCGGCCTTGACGAGCTCCTCGTTGTACGCGCCCATCGCCGCCAGCATCTCGGTGGAAGGCATCTGAGCCTGCGCCTCCCACTCCGGCGTGGACTGCATCATGACCATGACTCGCATGTCGCTCTCCTTGTCGATCGAGCCCGTTCCGACCCTAGTGCCGAAGCGGCTTCTCACCCTTGCGCCGAACGAGCCACCGGGCTTTCGACACGGGTCACGAACTTTCTCGTACGACCTCGTCCGACCGGGGCGCCGCGAGCGCTTCGAGCTGGTCGGCGAGCTCCTCGGGACGGCTGAGCGCGACCAGGTGGCCCCCGGGCACCTCGTACGGGGTGAGGCCGAGCCGCTCCTGCGCCACACGCCGCTGGAACGCGATCGGGAAGAACCGGTCGTCCGTGCCGGCGACGACGACGGTCGGCACGTCGGGCCACGCCCGCGCGGGCCACGGCTCGGCGAACGACCGCTCGGAGGGCTCACGATCCTCGCCGGCGAGGATCTCGGCAGCGAGCTCCGCGGGGACGTCGTGGAAGAAGTCGCGGGCGACGTCGAACCCCTCCCACCCCGCCTCGCGTCGTGCCTCGGAGCTCCCGGTCGCGGACCACCACTCGCCTGCGGTCTCGCCGGGCGCGGGGATCATCGGGTTGAGGAGCACGAGCTGCGTGACCGGGATGCGTTCGCACACCAGCGGGCCGATGAACGCCCCCATCGACTGGGCGACCACGACCGGCGGGTCGTCGTACGGGGCCACACGCTCCGCAGCCGCCGCAACGACGACCTGGACGTGGTCCTCGATGCCCGTCGACTCGTCGTGCTGCGGCACGTCGACCGGGATCGCGGTGTGCCCGCGGCGTTCGAGCGCGGGGACGAGGCGGGACCAGTAGCCGGGGTGCCCGCCGGCTCCGGGGATGAGGACGAAGGTGGTCATGCAGGCTCGACTCGGGGCGGCTCGCGAACTCATCGGCCCCAGGTCACGGGAGCGTCAGGCCCGCGCCTGGTTGCCGCCGGGGTCGCAGTCCTTCCCGTTGGGGTACGTGGGCTGCGGAGTCACCCGTGCGACGTCGCGACGGAGGTCGGTGCCGTCGCGCCGCTGCACGACAGTCGTCACCTCGACCTCCTCGAGAGGCAGCGCGGAGACCTCGACGAAGCCCTGCATGGTCCCGTCCGGGGTCATGACGGCACTGCAGGAGGAGTCGGGGCCGACTCCGTCGCAGCCCTGGTCGACGGCCGCCTGGCCAGGGGTGAGCGCCGACAGCGTCTCCACGCATCTGCCGTCCCAGCAGACGCTGGTCCGTACCGCGTTCGCCTCCCGCGCGAGCGGCGGCTCGACAGAGACCACGATCCCGGCGGACGACCCGATCATCGTGCAGGCCCGAGGAGCGTCGCTCGCACCGGCACCGCAGGCCATCAGCAGCGCGAGCGGTGCCACCGCCCACGCCGTACGGAGTCGCGTCATGGCGGCACAGTAGCGGTGAGCCACGTCTGCCGGTGGTGAGCGACGGTGGTCGTCGTGGCTCACCGGTGGCGGACGTGGCTCACCGAGGGGCTGTCGTCAGTGCAACAGGTCCACGATGCCGCGGTCGGCGACCCCGTCGGCGATCTGCGCGAGGTGGTACGCCTCGTTGCCCAGCGTGCGGTCGAGCACGGTGAGCCGCGCGGCGTAGTGGCCGATCGAGTACTCCGCGGTCACGCCGATGCCACCGTGCAGCTGGATCGACTCCTGGCTGATGTGGCGACCGGTACGCCCCAGCTCCGCCTGCAGCCGCGACCCCACGAGGGCGTCGGGCCCGCTCTCGGCGAGCGCCATCGTCGCCCAGAGCGAGACCGAGCGCGCCAGCTCGAGGGAGGTGTACATGTCGGCCGCGCGGAACGTCAGCGCCTGGAACTTCGAGAGCGTGACTCCGAACTGCTTGCGGGTCTTGAGGTAGCCGACGGTCGTCTCGACCGAGACCTCCATCGCGCCGAGGGCCTCGGCACCGTACGCCGTCTGGAGGCGGACGAACGCCGCAGCGAGCGCTTCCTCGCCCGCCTCACCGAGCGGCGTCGCCGCCACCCCGGAGAGCACGATACGGGCCGCGTACCGAGTCGTCCGGGCGTCGCGTACGTGGTGCGCGTGAGACCGTCGGCGGCCGCGTCCACCAGGAAGAGGCGAGTGACGTCGCCGTCCTTCGCGCTGACGATCAGGACGTCGGCGACCCCTGCGTGGCGCACCGGCTCCTTGACGCCCTGGAGCGTCCAGCCGTCACCCGCGCGGGTCGCGGTCACCCCGTACGCGGTGGTGCCGTGCGGTGCGCGGGGTTCGGCGTGGGCGATGACGGCGATCCGGTCCCCGGCCGCGATCGCGGGAAGGAGCTCCTGCTTCTGCTCCTCCGACCCCGCGTCGGCGATCAGCTGCCCGGCGCCGACGACCACGTCGATGAACGGCTCGGGAGCCAGCACGCGGCCGATCTCCTGAGCGACGATCCCGACCTCGATGGCGGTCGCGCCCGCGCCGTCGTACGCCTCGTCGAACGGGAGGCCGAGCAGCCCCATCTCGGCCAGCCTGCTCCAGACCGCCCGGTCCCAGCCCGGCTCGGTCGCGACGACCTTCTCACGGTTGCCGGCCGACTCGCCGAGGATGCCGCGGACCGCGTCACGCAGGGCGATCTGCTCGGTGTCGTAGGTGAAATCCATGTCAGTCCCTCACAGTCCCAGGATCGTGCCGGCGATGATGCTGCGCTGGATCTCGTTGGAGCCACCGTAGATCGACACCTTGCGAAGGTTCAGGTAGGTCGGCACCGAGTGGGCCGCCCACGACGGAACGTCGGAGTCGGCATCCGCACGCGCCGCGAGGACGTCCCCGCCGGCGATGTCCACGGCCAGCTCGCTGACCTCCTGGTGGAGCACCGAGCCGCGCAGCTTGAGGATCGACGACACCGGGTCGGGCTTGCCGTTCTTCGACCCGCCCGCGACGCGCAGCACGGAGATCTCGAGCGCCGGAGCTGGTTCTCGAGCGAGGCGAAGCGGCCCTGGAAGACCGGGTCGTCGATCGGGCGGCTCCGTTGGCCATCGGCGCCGCCGCGTGCTCCTTGAGCACCTGGAGGCGCGTCTTGATGATGCCGGTCGCGCCGATGCCGTCACGCTCGTTGCCGAGCAGGAACTTCGCGTAGTCCCAGCCCGCGGTTCTCCTCGCCGACGAGCTGGTCGGCAGGCACGCGCACGTTGTCGAAGAAGACCTCGTTGACCTCGTACCCGCCGTCGATCAGGTGGATCGGGCGCACGGTGACGCCCGGGCGTCTTCATGTCGATCAGCAGGAACGAGATGCCCTGCTGCTTCTTCGGCCTCGGGGTTCGGTGCGGACGAGGCAGAAGATCCAGTCGGCGTACTGCGCGAGCGTCGTCCACGTCTTCTGGCCGTTGACGACGTACTCGTCGCCGTCGCGCACGGCCGTCGTCTTGCAGCGACGCGAGGTCGGAGCCGGCGTTGGGCTCGGAGAAGCCCTGGCACCACCAGATGTCGAGGTTCGCCGTCGGCGGCAGGAAGCGCTGCTTGCTGCTCCTCGCTGCCGAAGGTCGCGATCACCGGGCCGACCATCGCCGGCGTTGAACGCGAGCGGCGGCGGCACGTCGGCGGGCCATCTCCTCGGCCCAGAGGTGGCGCTGGACCGGCGTCCAGTCCTGGCCGCCCCACTCGACCGGCCAGTGCGGCACCGCTAGTCCGTCGGCGTTGAGGGCCCGCTGGGCCTCGACGATCTGGTCCTTGGTGAGGTCCTCGCCGTTGCGCACGGCGTCTCGGATCTCCTGAGGGACCTTGGTGGTGAAGAACTCCCGCAGCTCCTGCTGGAGCCGCGCGTCCTCCGCTGACAGCGCGAGCCTCATGTTCGCTCCCTGGTGGCGTACGACGTGCGTCGAGCACTCTGCATGGTTGTTCGAGGCACTTGAGGTAAGCGCCCGCTTAGGACCCTACCCGGGGGTAGGGACCTCAGCCTAGGCGAGTCCCCCCTTCTCCCGCCGCGCGTTCACCGCGCTCGCCAGCTCACCGAGCAGGCCGGCGGTGACGTCCCAGCCGATGCACGCGTCGGTCACGCTCTGCCCGTACGTGAGGCCCTCCGGCGCCGGAGCCTGCTTGCCGGGCACGAGGAAGCTCTCGAGCATGACGCCACCGATCCCGCGGTCACCAGCGGCGATGTCGTGGGCGAGCTCGCGCACGACGGCGGCCTGCCGGACGTGGTCCTTGCCGGAGTTGCCGTGGCTCGCGTCGAGCACCAGGCGTCCCGGCATCCCGGCCGCCGCGAGCAGGTCGAGGGCCGCCCGTCGGGAGTCGGCGCCGTAGTTCGGTCCGGCGTGCCCTCCGCGCAGGATCACGTGGCAGTCCGGGTTGCCGCTCGTCGAGACCACGCACGCCCGGCCCTCGTCGTCGATCCCGAAGAAGGTCTGCTCCGCAGCCGACGCCCGGCACCCGTCGACGGCCGCCTGGACCGACGCCGTCGGTCGCGTTCTTGAACCCGACCGGCATGGAGAGCCCGGACACGAGCTGGCGGTGCACCTGGCTCTCCGGCGTCCGCGCGCCGATCGCCCCCCAGGAGACGGCGTCGGCGAGGTACTGGGGGCTGGTGGGTTCGAGGAGCTCGGTCCCCGCGGGAAGGCCGGTCGCGAGCACGTCGAGCAGGACCGACCGCGCGAGCCGCAGACCGCGGTGGACGTCGTACGACTCGTCCATCCCGGGGTCGTTGATGAGGCCCTTCCACCCGATCGTGGTCCGCGGCTTCTCGAAGTAGACCCGCATGACGATCTCGAGCTGGTCCGCGTACGCCCCGCGCAGCGGCGCCAGGCGGTGGGCGTAGTCGAGGGCTGCGCTCGGGTCGTGGATCGAGCAGGGCCCGACCAGGACGAGGAGACGGTCGTCGTGCCCGGCCATGATCGCGGCAGCCGACTGCCGCGAGCGGGCCACGAGATCGGCCGCGGCCTCGCTGAGAGGGCGCGCCGCGACGACGTCACGCGGCGGCTCGAGCGGCTCGAGGGTTCGGACCCGCAGGTTGCTGGTCGATGCGGTCTTGGAGGCGGTGCTCGTACGGGTGGCCGTGGTGGTGGAGGTGGTGGAGCTCGGAGACATCGTGGTTCCTCTCGGCGGGGCCGAGATCTGCGCCGGCACCGCCACGAATGACGAAAGGCACGGACCGGGTGGTCCGTGCCTGTGCTGGCTCGCTGTGCGGGTCGGGGCTGAGGTCTACGCGGCACCGACCGCTGGCTGCACCAGCACGTCGTGCCCATAAAATCGCCCGCTCAACATGGGGCCGAGGCTAGCACCCGCCCCGTCGGGCCACGCACGGGGCCGGGGGTCGATCGGCCGCTGCTGGGGCATTGGGAAACCCCAGCCGCTGCTGACGGGGGATACAGCAACGACCGGGGCCTGATGACTAGCCTAGGTCATCCTGAACAGTCGTACAAGAGCGGCATTTCGTGACCTGGCTCACCGCCCGGGACGACAGTTGAGGATCAGGGTCAGCGGACGGTGATCTGGCGGTTCGCGAGGCCGTTCCGGGCCCCACGCTGCTCGCTCGTGAGCGGGGTGGAGTCGGCCAGCGCCTCCTGCAACCGCGTCGCGAACGCCGCAGCCGGGCCCTCGAGATCGGCGGCCGGGGTCGGCTGCTCCATCTCCCACACCGGGACGAGGAGGCCGTGCGCGCGGAAGGACCCGATGAGCCGGACGTGGTCACCCAGCCGGTCGTCGCCCGCGGCGCGCAGGCGGGCCAGCGCGCTGAGCAGCGCGTCCTCGTCGTACGGCATCACCCAACGCAGGAACTGGCGCTCGCCGAGCTGCGTCCAGTACGCCGCGTCGACCTCCTCGAGGCGGACGGTGGGCGAGACGATCTCGTTGGCGTGCTCGATGGCAGCCGCGACGTCGCCCGTCGGGTCGTCGACACCGGCGGTCCAGAAGTCGAAGCCCTCCTGCACGTCGACCTCGAGGTCCGAGTCCGTGTCGACGATGTCCTGCAGCCGCTCACCGACACCCGGGTCGGTGAGGACGATCTCGGTGCCCGGCTCGGTCTCGAGACCCTTCAGGACGACGGCGGCCAGATCACGGCTCACGTCGCCGAAGTTGTGCTGCACCTGGAGCCCGACCCAGATCTCGTCGTCGGGACGGACCAGCCCGGCCGAGGCCGACGGGAGCAGCGTCACGAAGCGCACCGACCGGCCGGACGCCACGTCGTCGCGCAGTGCGACGGTGGCCGTCGCGGCGGGGACGAACTCGCGCAGCGCCACCAGGTCGCACTCGCCCGGCAGCCCTTCGAACGTCCTGGCGCGGAACGGCATCCGCTCGACCTTCTCGGGCTTCACCCGGCGGCGGGAACGCTTGCCCATGCTTGTACTCCTGTGATCGTTGAGGGTGACCGGTTGGTCACGGGCGCTCGGACGGACCCTGCGGCGGGTACGGCGGCTGTCCGGGCTGCTGGCCGTACGGCGGGTGCTGCGGCGGCTGACCGGGCTGGCCGTACGGAAGATTGGGTCGCTGGCCGGGCTGACCGTACGGCGGCGGCTGCTGCGGCTGGCCGTACGGAGGCTGCTGCTGGCCCGGCTGCCCGTAGGGAGGCTGCTGGCCGGGCTGGCCGTACGGGGCCTGCGGCTGCTGGTACGGGGGGCGCGGGAACTGCTGCGTGTGCTCGGGCTGGCCCTGCTGCTGGGGCTGCTGGGCCTGCGGCGGCTGCTGGGCCTGCGGCGGCTGCTGGCCGTACGAGGGGCTCGGCTCGGAGCGTCCCTGGGTCGACGTGCCGTTGTTGCGGGTGGCCAGCAGCGCGAGGATCCCGAGGACGAGGCCGAGGGCGACGACGGCCATGCCGCCACCGACCAGGAGGTATCCGGTCACCGCGCTGTCGACGTCCTTCGCGTCGTCGACGCCGCTGGTCATCACGGCGCCGGCCACTGCGACGGCGACTCCGACGGCGGTGAGCCCGAGCCCGGCCCAGCCGAGCGCGACCCGTCCGCGGCCCTTGAGGACGGCGAGGACCCAGAGCACGATCGCGATCACCAGCACGACCGAGGTGGCGACGACGAGGATCGAGTTGAGCGCGTCGCTGTCCTCGGCGACGGTGCGGCTCACCGAGGACGGGTCGTCCGCGAGGTCGGCGAAGATGCCGCGCCGCGCAGTGAGTGCGTACACGCCGTACCCGAGGGAGAAGAGGGTGCCGACGACGAGGCCGACGAGCGCGACGGTGCCCCACGGAGAGGGGCGTTCGACGTCACGGCCGCTCGCGGTCGGAGGTGCGTGCGGCGTCGACCAGTGCGGCTGCTGCTGAGGCGGCTGCTGCGGTCCACCCGGCTGCGGCGCGCCCCAACCAGGGCCTCCGGAGGGCTGAGCGGAACCTCCCGCGTACGGGCGACCGTACGGGTCCTGCGGGCCTTGCGACATGGGGTTCCCTCCTCGTACCGGTGACCGCACGTGCGACCGGCGTGCCAAGCCTAGCCAACGGCGGACCTCTCGGGCGGCGGCCCCGCTCCGGGCGGCACGAGGCGCCGACGTTGTGGTCACCTGGGAGGATCGAGGCATGGACGAGATCAGCATCCCCACCGTCGAGGTCGCCGGCGTTCCCGATCCGGTGCCTGCCGAGCTCGTCGTTCTCGACGTGCGCGAGGACGACGAGTGGGCGAGCGGCCACATCGACGGAGCGGTGCACATCCCGCTCGGCGACCTGGCCGTACGCGCAGACGAGGTGCCGGCCGACCGCCAGGTGCTCGTGTACTGCCACGCCGGTGGGCGCTCCGCCCGTGCCACGGCCTTCCTGCAGCAGCGTGGCGTCGACGCCGTCAACCTGGCCGGCGGCGTGATCGCGTGGCACCAGGCCGGACGCCGGCTGGTCTGACCCGACGGCCTAGCGGAGCAGCTTGGACATGCGCCGGTCGGCGAGCGGCTTGCCCCCGGTCTGACACGTCGGGCAGTACTGCAGCGACGAGTCCGCGAACGACACCTCGCGGATCGTGTCGCCGCAGACCTCGCACGTCTCCCCCGTACGGGCGTGCACCCGCAGTCCGGACTTCTTCTCCTTCTTGAGCTCCGAGGCCGCCAGGCCGTCGGAGCGGGCGATCGCGTCGCGCAGCGTGCTCCCGACGGCCTCGTAGAGGGTGGTCAGGTCCTCCTCCGACGTGGCGATGGCGTTCGCCGGCTTGAAGGGCGACATCTTCGCGACGTGGAGGATCTCGTCGGAGTAGGCGTTGCCGATCCCCGCGATCTGCGACTGGTCGCGCAGGACGCCCTTGATCTGCGAGCGCCCGGCGGCCGTGAGGATGTCGCGCAGCGTCTCGATCGTGAAGGCGTCGTCGAGGGGCTCCGGGCCGAGCCGTGCGATGCCCGGGACCTCGGCCGGGTCGCGGACGAGGTAGACCGCGAGCCCCTTCTTGGTCCCGGCCTCGGTGAGGTCGAAGCCGGAGCCGTCGTCGAGCGCGACGCGGAACGCCAGCGGGTTCTTGCCGCCACCAGGCCGCGGAGGCGCCTTGGGCTGCTCGTCCTTCCAGCGCAGCCAGCCGGCCCGGGCGAGATGGATGATCAGGTGGAGCCCACCGGCGCTGATGTCGAGGAACTTGCCGTGGCGGGTGACGTCGTCGACGAGGAGCCCGGCGAGTGCGCTGACGGGCGGGTCGTACGTCTTGAGGGCGCTGATCGCGGCCGGGTACGCGGCGACGATCGCGCGGGGTTCACCGTCGGTGACCCCCAGGCGGCGGGACAGGTCGACGGCGAGCGCGGCGACCTCGGGCAGCTCAGGCACGTCCCCAGTGTGCCGCACAAAGCGAGGGACCCCGGGCCGCTTTCGCGTGCCCGGGGTCCCTTCGTCGGTGCGTCGTTACTTGACGGCACCCTTGAGCTTGCTGCCCGCGGTGACCTTGACGCCGTATCCGGCGGGGATGTTGAGGGTCTCGCCGGTCGCGGGGTTGCGGCCGGTACGTGCGGCGCGCTCGACGCGCTCGACGGTCAGCAGGCCCGGGATCTGGACCTTCTCACCCTTGCCGACCGCGGCGATGAGCGTGTCACCGAAGGCGCTGAGGACCGCATCGGCGTCGGCCTTGGTGGTGCCGGCAGTCTCGGCGACTGCGGCTACGAGTTCAGTACGGTTCACGGGATTCCTCCGACGTGCGTGTGGTCAGTTGTCTTGTGACGCACACCAGCATAGGAAGAAATGCCCGAGATCCCTGGATTTCCAGCGCCCCACGCCGGTGTGGTGCGTGTCGACAGTAGCCCACGCCGCACTCCGTTTCAGCGCCACGGGGCAGGTAGCGGTGTGTCGAGGACCGTCGGCAGGGCGGCGAGGTACTCCTCGCGGGGCCACTCCTCGACCCCCAGCGTGGCCAGGTGCGGGGTCTGCCACTGGGTGTCCACGAGGCGCCGCTTCGCGTACTCGTCGGAGAGCAGGTCCACGAGTGCGACGAGGGCGACCTTCGAGGCGTCGCGTTCGCGGTGAAACATGCTCTCACCTGCAAAAAGTCCGCCGATCGCCACACCGTACAGACCCCCGACGAGCGTCCCTTCGGCGTTGCGGACCTCGACCGAGTGCGCCCACCCGAGCGCGTGCAGCCGCCCGTACGCCGCGCCGATCTGGCCGTCGATCCACGACCCCTCGCGCGACGGGTCGGCGCAGGCCAGGACGACCTCCTCGAAGGCCGTGTCAAAAGTGGTCGTGAAGTGCTTGACCGACTTGCGCAAAGACCGTGTGACGCGCAGCCGGTCGAGCGGCATAACGCCCCGCCGGACCGGCGACCACCAACCCATTGGTCCGCCGGGCTCGGTCGGCATCGGGAAGAGGCCCGCCGCGTACGCCGCGACCACGGTCGACGGCTCGAGGTCGGCACCGATGCCCACGAAGTCGTCGTCGGGCCACGAGTCCTGGCCGAACTCCCAGTGGTTCGGCCCGAGGGGTTGGGGCGTCACAGCTCGACTCTAGTCAGCCGTGTGGACGAGTCACCTACGATGGGGCGCACCGTCAGAGGAGGTGCTCGTGGGAATCGCGAAGACCACCGCGAAGTTCGTCGGACCCCGGGTCGCGATGTCGGCCGGGCCAAAGGTCACCGCAGGCTACGTCCGTGTGCTGCTCGACCGCGCGATCGACGGCGTGGGTCCCTTCAAGCCGGTCCGCGTCGCCTGTGACGCGCGCCTCGCGCTCGCCGGTGGGCGTGTCGAGGACGCGATCGGCGAGTCCGTCGGCATCCACGTCCGGTACGCGAGCGCCCAGGGCTTCCTCACCAATCTCGGTGGCGTCGCCTCGATGGTCGTGACGATCCCGGCCAACGTCGCCGGCCTTGCGCTGCTGCAGTGCCACCTGGTCGCGGCGATCGCGTACCTGCGGGGCTACGACCTCGACGACCCGCGTGTGCGCAACGCCGTGATGGCGACGCTCCTCGGCAAGGCCGAGGTCGCGAAGGCGGTCAAGGACGGCCGTCTGCCGACCACGCCGATGGGCCTCGCGACGTCGCCGGTCCACGACCCGGCGCTCGACGAGCAGATCGCGCGGGCGGTGACGACCGCCCTCTTCGGGAGGGTCAGCGGCAAGCAGGGGGCGACGGCGTTCCTCCGCAAGGTGCCGGTCCTCGGCGGCGGGGTCGGAGCAGTCGCCGACGCCCGTTCGACAGCACAGCTCGCCTCGTACGCCCGTCACGAGCTCCGCGACCGCCGCCTCCCGCCCCAGCGCTGACCGCACCCGCACTCTTCGTGGGGCCCCACGACGAAGCCGCGCCCCACCGGAAGCATCCGGTGGGGCGCGGCGTGTGCGTGGGGCCCCACGCAGGGTGTCAGCGCATCTACGCCAGGTCGAAGCGGTCGGCCTCCATGACCTTGACCCACGCGGCGATGAAGTCGCTCACGAACTTCGCCTTGGCGTCGTCGCTGGCGTAGACCTCCGCGAGCGCACGCAGCTCCGAGTTGGACCCGAAGAGCAGGTCGACACGGCTGCCCGTCCAGGTCTCACCCGTCGCCGTCGTGCCGGTGAAGGTCTGCGCGGACTCGTCGTCCGGCGTCCAGGTGGTGCCGAGCTCGAGCAGGTTGACGAAGAAGTCGTTCGTCAGCGCACCCGGGGTGGCCGTGAGGACACCCAGCGACGAGCCGTCGTAGTTCGCACCGAGGGCACGCAGGCCACCGACGAGCACCGTCATCTCCGGCGCGCTCACCCCGAGGAGGTTCGCCTTGTCGATGAGCAGGTACTCCGCGGGGAGGCGGGTGGCCTTGCCCACGTAGTTGCGGAACCCGTCAGCCTTCGGCTCGAGGTACGCGAACGAGTCGACGTCGGTCTCGTCCTGCGACGCGTCGACGCGGCCCGGCGTGAACGGCACGGTGAGCTCGTGGCCGGCAGCCTGCGCGGCCAGCTCGACACCCACGCCACCGGCGAGGACGATGACGTCGGCCAGCGAGACCTGCTTGCCGCCGGTCTGTGCGTCGTTGAACGCCGTCTGGACACCCTCGAGCGTACGGAGCACGCCCGCGAGCTCGTCGGGGTTGTTGACCTCCCAACCGACCTGCGGCTGGAGACGGATGCGGGCACCGTTCGCCCCGCCACGCTTGTCGCTGGAGCGGAACGACGACGCGGAGGCCCACGCCGTGGTGACCATCTGCGAGACCGTGAGGCCGGTGGCCTTGATCTGGTCCTTGAGCGCGGCGACGTCGGCTGCGTCGATCAGCTCGTACGAGGCCTCGGGCAGCGGGTCCTGCCAGAGCAGCTTCTCGCTCGGGACCTCGGGGCCGAGGTAGCGCACGACCGGGCCCATGTCACGGTGCGTGAGCTTGAACCACGCGCGGGCGAACGCGTCGGCGAAGGCCGCCTGGTCGTCCTTGAAGCGGCGCGAGATCTCCTCGTACACCGGGTCGAAGCGCAGCGCGAGGTCCGAGGTCAGCATCCGCGGCTCGCGGTGCGTCGAGGGATCGTGCGCGAGCGGCACGAGGTCCGAGCCCGCACCGTTCTTCGGACGCCACTGCTTCGCACCGGCGGGCGACTCCATGAGCTCCCAGTCGTACGCGAACAGGATGTGGAAGAACTCGTTGTCCCAGCGGACCGGGTGGTACGTCCAGGTGACCTCCAGGCCCGAGCTGATGACGTCGTCACCCTTGCCCGTGCCGTAGCCCTGCTTCCAGCCGAACCCCTGCTCCTCGAGCGGGGCGGCCTCGGGCTCGGGGCCGACGAGGTCCGCCGAGGCGGCGCCGTGCGTCTTGCCGAACGTGTGACCGCCGGCGATCAGGGCGACCGTCTCCTCGTCGTTCATCGCCATGCGGCCGAACGTCTCGCGGATGTCGCGCGCCGACGCCAACGGGTCCGGGTTGCCCTCGGGCCCCTCGGGGTTGACGTAGATGAGGCCCATCTGGACGGCAGCGAGAGGATCCTCGAGGTCGCGGTCACCGGTGTAGCGCTCCGCGCCGCCGGCGTCGCCGCCCAGCCACTCGGTCTCCGGTCCCCAGTACACGTCCTCGTCGGGCTCCCACACGTCCTCGCGGCCGCCGGCGAAGCCGAACGTCTCGAAGCCCATGGTCTCCAGGGCGACGTTGCCGGCGAGGATCATGAGGTCGGCCCACGACAGGCTCTGGCCGTACTTCTTCTTGACCGGCCACAGGAGGCGGCGCGCCTTGTCGAGGTTGACGTTGTCCGGCCAGCTGTTGAGCGGCGCGAACCGCTGCTGCCCGGCGCCGGCGCCGCCACGGCCGTCGCTCACGCGGTACGTGCCCGCGCTGTGCCACGCCATGCGGACGATGAACGGGCCGTAGTGCCCGAAGTCCGCCGGCCACCAGTCCTGCGAGGTGGTGAGGACCTGCGCGATGTCCTGCTTGACCGCGTCGAGGTCGAGCGCCTGGAACGCCGCGGCGTAGTCGAAGTCGTCGCCGAGCGGGTTGGCGACCGCGGGGTTCTTCGCGAGGATCTTGAGGTTCAGCTGGTTCGGCCACCAGCCACGGTTGCTGCTGCCACCCTGCGTCGGGTGAGCGGGCTTGCCGTGGGCCACCGGGCACCCGCCTACGGGCGGCTCCTCGTTGACCTCACCGAGCACAGCGTCGTGGTTCTCAGACATGGATTCCTTTCAGGGCGTTACGGGACAAGGCGAGAGGGGTCGTGGAGGGCTCGCGTCGATCAGGCGCTCGCGACGACGGAGCAGGCGGGACAGGTGCCCCAGTAGATGACCTCGGCCTCGTCGATCGAGAAGCCGTGGTCGTCGGAGGCGTGGAGGCAGGGCGCTTCACCGACGGCACAGTCCACGTCGGCGATCGCCCCGCAGGAGCGGCACACGACGTGGTGGTGGTTGTCGCCCGTCCGGCCCTCGTACCGGGCGACCGAGCCGGAGGGCTGGATGCGCCGGACCAGGCCGTGGTCGGTGAGCGTGTGCAGGGAGTCGTAGACCGCCTGGTGCGACACGGTGGGGATGCGGCGTCGTACGGCATCGATGAGCGTGTCGGTGTCGGCGTGCGGGAACGCGTGCACCGCGTCGAGGACCGCCACCCGAGGGCGCGTCACGCGCAGCGAGCACGCTCGCAGCATCTGCGTGGCATCGGGAGCGGGGTTCATGCCGCCAGTCTGCCCTCTTTTCTGGAATGAGTCAAAAAAAGCCGGGGAAGAGAAAACGCAGGTGTGCCGCGAACCTCGGACGTGCTGCCATGGACGAAACCCCCGAACCGACGAACAAGGAGGTACGTCATGACGACGAGACTCGTACGTATCGGGGCGGTGGCGGCGGGGACCGTCCTCGCGATCGGCCTGGTCCCGGGCACCGCTCAGGCCGCCTCGGGCGTGGTCAAGGACCCACGCGGTGACGCACCGCGGGTCGCCGACATCACCCAGCTGCGCGTCAAGAACGGCGAGGCACGGGTGACCGGCGTGCTCACGGTCCCGTACCGCAACAAGAAGAAGCTCGCCTCCACCGACCTGATCATCAAGACGCGCGACAGCGGCCGCTGGACGTACATCGTCTCCATCGCCCGCAACTCCCAGGGCAAGGTGACGGGGAAGTACCTCGGCTGGCAGCGCGGGGACGACCCCAGCAGCTACACACGTCTCCCGTGCAGGGGCATCAAGACCTCCTGGAAGGGGAAGAGGACGACGATCTCCGTCCCGGTCCGGTGCCTGACGGAGACGAGCAGCAGGCGGGTCAAGGCCAAGGCCGCGATCCTCGCCCGGGTCGGCCCGGGGCACGACTCGTACGACGAGGTCACGCGCTACAGCCGGTACCTCCGGCGGGGCTGAGCCCGTCCCACGACGTCGGCGACCGCTCCCTCGATCTCGGGCGCGAGGGGGCGGTCGCCGATCGCCTTCAGCCGGCGGTCAGTGCCCGTACGACCGCGGACGGTGACGGTCGGCCGAGGTGCTGGGCGATCCACGCGCTGGTCTGCGCGAGGGCCGGCAGGTCGACGCCGTGCGCGATCCCGAGCCCGTCGAGCATCCAGACCAGGTCCTCGGTGGCGAGGTTGCCGGTCGCGGACTTGGCGTACGGGCAGCCACCGAGGCCTCCCGCACTGGCGTCGAAGGTCGTCACGCCCTTGCGCAGCGCCGCGTACGTGTTGGTGAGGGCCTGCCCGTACGTGTCGTGGAAGTGCATCGCGAGCCGGTCGGTCGCGACCCCCGCCGCCGTGAACGCGTCGAGCAGCGCCTCGACGTGGTGCGCGGTGCCGACGCCGATCGTGTCGCCGAGCGACAGCTCGTACGCGCCCATGTCGAGCAGGCGCTTCCCTGCGGCGACGACGCGGTCGATCGCGACCTCGCCCTCCCACGGGTCGCCGAAGCACATCGAGAGGTACGCCCGCACCTGCACACCGGCCTCGAGGGCTCGCCGGACCACCGGCTCGAACATCGCGAACTGCGCTTCGTACGTGCTGTTGAGGTTCTTCTGCGCGAACGTCTCGGTGGCGCTGCCGAAGATCGCGACGTGGGTGACGCCGGCGTCGAGCGCGCGGTCGAGGCCACGCTCGTTCGGCACGAGGACCGGGTACGGCGTTGCGCCGTGCAGGTCGAGGCGCGCGACGAGATCGCCCGCGTCGGCGAGCTGCGGGACCCACTTCGGGTGGACGAAGCTGGTCGCCTCCACGATCGGGAGGCCGGCCGCGGTGAGGCGCTGGACCAGCTCGAGCTTGGTCTCGAGCGGGATCACGCCCGACTCGTTCTGGAGGCCGTCGCGGGCGCCGACCTCGTAGATCGTCACGCGGTCGGGCAGCGAGGCGTCGCGGTGGACGGCGGGAAGGCTCATGCCGACTCCAGGGGACGAGCCGGCGCCGATGGTCGAGCAGCCGGTGGTCGAGTACCCGGTGGTCGAGTACCCGGTGGTCGAGTAGCCGGCGACGAAGGAGCCGGCGTATCGAGACCCTCCACCCGGAAGAGCAGGGCGCCGAGCGCCACCTGATCTCCCACGGACGCTCCGACGTGCGTCACCACACCGCCGTACGGGGCCTTGAGCGCGAGCTCCATCTTCATCGCCTCCACCACACCGAGGACCTGACCTTCCTCCACGGTGTCACCCTCCGCCACCGCGAGGGAGAGCACCGTACCCGGCATCGGTGACGCCACGTCGGCGTCGCCGCTGCCCTCGGCGCCGCGGTCGCGGGCCGGGTCGGGGTGGCGGAACCTCCACGACTGGCCTTCGTACGCCACGGTGACACCGGTGCCGTCGAGCGCGACGGACCCTGCCTCCAGAGCACCGACGTACGAGCCGACGGGCAGTGCCAGCTCGACCGGCACGGCGTCGGGGTCGAGGAGCGACACGAGCACAGGAGCCGCGTCGCCGGCCGAGCGCCAGCCGTCCGCAGCGCCGAACGGGTCTCCCGCAGGACGTGCGTAGGCGTCCGCCCACGCGTGCGCCGCGGTGCGCGCGGCCTCGTCCGGTACGGGGGGCCGGGTGGTCAGCGACTCCGCGGCGGGCGAGTCGAGCCACGCCGTGTCGATTCGCGACTCGCCGAACTCGTCGGAGGCCACGAGCCGCCGCAGGAACCCGGCGTTGGTCGTGATGCCGAGGATCGCCGTACGGTCGAGCGCGTCCACGAGCGCGGCGCGGGCGGCGTCACGGTCGGGTCCGTGCGCGATCAGCTTGCCGAGCATCGGGTCGTACGAGGTGGTGACGACGGCACCGGACTCCAGCGCGGCGTCGACGCGCACGTGCTCCGGCCAGACCACCGTGCCCGCCCGGCCGGCCTGCGGGAGGAACCCGGCGTACGGGTCCTCGGCGTAGACGCGCGCCTCGATCGCGTGCCCGGTCGCGGTCACGTCATCCTGCGTGAGCGGAAGGGCCTTGCCTTCGGCGACGAGGAGCTGGAGCGCGACGAGGTCGAGGCCGGTGATCGCCTCGGTGACCGGATGCTCGACCTGGAGGCGCGTGTTCATCTCGAGGAACGCGATCTCGCCGTCGCCGTGCACGAGGAACTCGACGGTACCGGCGTTGACGTACCCGACCTCACGCGACAGCGCGACGGCCGCCTCCGTGAGCCGCGCACGGGTGACCTCGGAGATCGTCGGCGCCGGGGCCTCCTCCAGGACCTTCTGGTGGCGGCGCTGCGCCGAGCAGTCGCGTTCGAACAGGTGGAGGACCGCGCCGTGCTCGTCGCCGATCACCTGGACCTCGACGTGGCGGCCGTGCTCGACGTACTCCTCGACGAGCAACGTGTCGTCACCGAACGCGGTCGCGGCCTCCCGACGTGCCGAGGCGACGGCGGCGTCGAGCTCCGCGGGGTCACGGACGACACGCATGCCCTTGCCGCCGCCGCCGGCTGCCGCCTTGACGAGGACGGGGTACGCGTCCGGCGGCACCACCTGCGGCTCGTACCGGCGCGTCACCGGCACGCCCGCCCGCTCCGCCACCTCACGGGCGCGGTCCTTGCGGCCCATGAGGTCGATGACGTCCGGGCTCGGGCCGATCCACACCAGCCCGGAGTCGACCACGGCACGGGCGGCGTCGGCGCGCTCGGAGAGGAACCCGTAGCCGGGGTGGACCGCCTGCGCGCCGCTGCGACGGGCGGCGTCGAGGATCGCGGAGACGTCGAGGTACGACTCGACGCGCTCGGCGTGGTCGGCGAGGCGTACGTGAGGCGCGCGTGCGTCGAGGTCGGAGTGGACGGCGATCGCCCGCAGCCCCGCCGCCTGGACCGCGCGGACGAGCCGGACCGCGATCTCGCCGCGGTTCGCGACGAGGACGGAGGTGAATCGTGGGGTCATGTCACTCACATCCGGAAGACGCCGTAGTGGGGTTCGGGGATGGGCGCGTTCGACGACGCCTGCAGCGCCATCCCGAGCACCCGCCGGGTGTCCGCGGGGTCGATGATCCCGTCGTCCCAGAGCCGTGCGGTCGAGTAGTACGACGAGCCCTGGTCCTCGTACTGGTCACGGATCGGCGCCTTGAACGCCTCCTCGTCCTCGGCGCTCCACTCGTCGCCGCGAGCCTCGAGGGAGTCGCGCCGGACCGTCGCGAGCACCGACGCCGCCTGCTCGCCCCCCATCACGGAGATCTTGGCGTTGGGCCACATCCAGAGGAACCGCGGGTCGTACGCGCGTCCCGACATGCCGTAGTTGCCCGCGCCGTACGAACCGCCGATGACCACGGTGAACCGGGGCACGACCGATGACGCGACCGCGGTGACGAGCTTGGCGCCGTCCTTCGCGATGCCGCCGTTCTCGTACTCGCGTCCGACCATGAAGCCGGTGATGTTCTGGAGGAACACGAGCGGGACGCCACGCTGGTTCGCCAGCTCGATGAAGTGGGCGCCCTTGAGCGACGACTCCGAGAAGAGGATGCCGTTGTTGGCGACGATCGCGACGGGGTATCCCCAGATGCGGGCGAAGGCGCACACGAGCGTCTCGCCGTACAGCGGCTTGAACTCGTGGAAGGTCGACCCGTCCACCACGCGGCGGATCACGTCGCGCACGTCGTACGGGGTGCGCGAGTCGGTCGGCACCACGTCGTACAGCGTCTCGGGATCTTCCAGCGGCTCGACGACAGCGGCGCGCTCGATGCTCGGCGGGGTGCGGCGCTCGAAGGTCGCGACGATGCTGCGGAGAATCGCCAGCGCGTGCGCGTCGTCGTCCGCGAGGTGGTCGACCACGCCGGACTTCCGCGCGTGGACCTCACCACCGCCGAGCTCCTCGGCCGTGACGACCTCACCGGTCGCGGCCTTCACGAGCGGAGGTCCACCGAGGAAGATCGTCCCCTGGTCGCGCACGATCACGGTCTCGTCGCTCATCGCGGGCACGTACGCTCCGCCTGCGGTGCACGAGCCCATCACCGCCGCGACCTGCGGGATGCCCTGCGCCGACATCTGCGCCTGGTTGTAGAAGATCCGCCCGAAGTGCTCGCGGTCAGGGAACACCTCGTCCTGCATCGGGAGGAAGGCGCCGCCGGAGTCGACGAGGTACAGGCACGGGAGCCGGTTCTCGGCGGCGACGGTCTGCGCACGGAGGTGCTTCTTGACGGTCAGCGGGTAGTACGTGCCGCCCTTGACGGTCGCGTCGTTGGCGACGATCACGCACTCACGCCCCGAGACGCGGCCGATGCCGGCGACGACGCCGGCGCTCGGGACCGCGTACGCGTCGCCGTCGGCGCCGTACATCCCGTACGCCGCGAGCGGCGCGATCTCCAGGAACGGCGATCCGGGATCGAGGAGACGGTCGACGCGGTCGCGGACGAAGAGCTTGCCGCGCTTCTCGTGCTTGGCGCGGGCGCGTTCGGAGCCGCCCGTGCGCACGACGGCGAGGCGTTCACGGAGCTCGGCGACGAGCTCGCGCATGCCGGAGGGTTGCATGCGACCGATGTTAACGGTTGTTAACCGCAGGCACCAACAAGCTCACCAAGGACGGCCCGGTGGTCCGAGGAGCACCGGGCCGCTAGGCGAGACGCGTATCGAGACCCGCCAGGTCGCCCAGCGAGACCTTCCGGTGGTCGAGTAGGGCCGAGCCGCTAGGCGAGACGCGTATCGAGACCCGCCGGCCTCGATACGGGCTCGTCCCTCGCCCTACTCGACCAACGAGACCTTTCGCGTATCGAGACCCCCCGGCCTCGATACGGGCTCGTCCCTCGCCCTACTCGACCAGCGGGAGCTACTCGGCCAGCGAGATGAGGGTCTTCGCGAGCGCCGTGCGCTCTTCGAGACCGCGATGCGCGGCGGCGAGGTCCTCGAGCGGGTACCGCTGCCGGATCACCGGCGCCCACGCGCCCTGCCGCAGCAAGGCGAGCGCCTCGACCGTCCGCGCGCGCACCTCGTCCTTCCCGAGCTGGATCCGGGAGATGCCGCCGGCGTCGAGCCCTCGCCTCCGGACGTCCTCCGGGTCCGGCTCCAAGAAGCCGCCGGCCGCCCCGTACGCGACGAGCCGCCCGCCGTCGGCGAGCACGGTGAACGCCTCCTGTCCTGGCGTCCCACCCGCGCCCTCGAGCAGCACGGTCGGCCGTTCACCGCCGAGCGCGGCGACCACTTTGTCGGTCCACCCCGGCAGCGTGTAGTCGACCGCCTCGGCACCGAGCTCCCGGACGAGCGCGAGCTTGCGCTCACCCCGCGCCGCGCCGACCACCGTTGCACCACGCGCCAGGGCCGCCTGGACGACCAGCGCGCCGGCACCCCCGGCGGCCGCGTTGACCAGCACCCGGTCGCCGGGCCCGACGCGCGTCACGTCGAGCAGGCTGAGCGTGGTCACGCCGTCGCGCGACAGTGCCGCGGCGTCGTCGTCGGTGATGTCGTCGTCGAGCAGCACGGCTCGGTCCGCAGCGGCGACCGCATACTCCGCGGCGGCCCCCACCGTGCCCGTACGCGCCAGCACGCGGCGCCCGACCCAGCTCTCGTCGACGCCGGCACCCACCGTGCGTACGGTGCCGGCGAGCGCACCCCCGGGCACGTACGGCAGGGCGATCCCCCACTCGGCGCCCGCTCCTCCACGCAGCAGGGTGTCGAGGAAGATCACGTCTGCGACCGTGACCGCGACCCCGAGCTCACCGGGTCCCGGCTCGGGCACCGGAAGGTCGACGACCTCCAGAACTTCGGGCCCGCCCCACCTGCTGACCTGCACCGCTCGCATGTCCACTCCTCGTCTCCGTTGGTTGCCCCGAGTGTGGAGGCTCAAGTCGACTTGAGGTCAAGGAGTGCGAGCGCCGCGGCGCTACGCTCCCCGCGTGAGCACTTCCGACCAGGTCACCGTCGTCACCGGAGGCACCCGGGGGATCGGCGCCGCGATCGCGCGCCGGCTGGCCGGGGAGAGCCACTCCCTCGTGCTCGGGTACGCCCACGACGATGACGCCGCACAGCTGTTGCGTGCCGAGCTCGACGCGACGACCCGCGTCGCGCTCGTCCGCTCCGACGTCACGACCGACGAGGGAGTAGAGGCCCTCTTCGCCGCCGCCACGCGTCTGGGGACAGTCACCGGACTCGTCAACAACGCCGGCGCCACCATGCACGTCGCGCCACTGGCGCAGACCCCCACCGAGGTCGTACGCGCAGTCGTCGACCTCAACCTCACCGCCGCGATCCTGTGCGCACGACGTGCCGTCCTGGCGTTCGAGGCGGGCGGCGTCCCGGGCACGATCGTGAACATCTCGTCCGGTGCCGCGACGCTCGGGTCACCTGGTGAGTACGTCCACTACGCCGCGGCGAAGGCCGGCGTGGACGCCTTGACCCTCGGGCTCGCGAAGGAGACCGCAGGCCGTGGCACCCGCGTCGTCGGCGTGGCACCAGGGACGATCGAGACGCGCATCCACGCCGACGCCGGTGATCCCGGCCGCCCCGCCCGCGTCGCCGGACGGGTACCGCTCGGCCGTACCGGTGTGCCCGAGGACATCGCGCCCGCCGTCGCCTGGCTGTTCTCGGCGGAGGCCTCGTACATGACGGGCACGACGCTGCGCATCACCGGCGGCCTGTGAGGCCTCGGGACGACTAGAGCCAGCCGCGCTGCTTGGCCGCGACCCCGAGCTGGAGCCGGGTCTCGACGCCCGCGCGCGCCATGAGGCGGCTCATCCGGCGCTGAACCGTGCGCGCCGACAGGCCGAGCTGGTTGGAGACCTTGTGGTCGGTGAGGCCGGCGTTGAGCAGGCGCAGGATCCGTGCGTCGGTGCCGTCGAGCTCGTCGTCCGCGTCGGGCGCGCTCTCGAGCAGGGGAGCGCCGTCGACCCACAGTCCTTCGAAGAGCGCGACCAGGCTGTCGAGGAGACCACTGCGGTGCACGATCAGCGCACCACCTGTCAGGTCGTCAGGGGAGGCCATCACCGGCACCATCGCCACCTCGGAGTCGACCACGAGGAGACGCGAGGGGAGGGCCGCGGCGAGACGCACGTCGATGCCCTGCCCGTCCTGGAAGTCGCTGAGCACGTTGGGGCGGTCGAGCACCCCGCGCTCGGCGAGGATCCTGAAGCGCACCCCTCGCTCGAGCGCACGCCGCTCCTCGATGAAGTCGTGCTCAGGCGAGGTCAGCTTCGTCGTGCGCAACGTCAGGCGGACCTCGCGACGCGACGCACGTACGAGCTGGGCCACGCGCTGCAGACCCGCCTGCCGTCCGGGCACGAGGTCGACCAGGTCGGAGGCCGTACGCTCGTCGGCCGCCTTGCGGTAGAGCTGGTTGAGCCGTTCGAGCTCGATCTCGGCGCGGCGGAGCCACCGTTGACGTTCGACGATGAGCGACCCGATCGCGACGGTCGGGGGCGACGCGGTGAAGTGGTCGATGCCGTCGCTGACGTGGTGGCCGACCAGGCCGCGCTGCTCCAGGGAGGCGAGATAGGCGACGACGTCGTCGACGTCGGTCCCGACCATCGCCGCAAGCTGGGCGGGCGTGGCGCTCGCGGTCTCGACGAGGACCCGGTAGAGGTCGTACTCGTCAGGGGCGAGCCCGAGGATCTCGAGCACCCACGACCTCCTTCCTCCGTCCGTCGCTTGGCGGATCTTTCCATGCCGACACCACTGCTGTGGGCCGGTTTGCGGGAATCTGCGTCGAATGGGGGGTCAGATGGGCTCACGGATGTCGTATTAGCGACACGGCAGTATTATGCCATTCCCATAGGGGTGAATTCATGGCAGATTTCTTCCTGTAGCACCCCGAGCTCCTCCGCGCGGCCCCCGTGACGCGGAGGAGAACAGTTCGTGAGCGGACCCGAGACCGCTCACGGACACCCAGCGGCCGGCGGCACCCCCGCCGGCCGCTTCTTTTGTGCCCGCTTCTGTTGTGCCCGCGCCCGCGCGGCCTCGCGTACGCGACGGGCCGCCCTCCCACCGCTCGCATACGGGGCGACCTAGCATGACTGCGTGGCCACGACTCGTCAGGAGCAGATCCTCCGTACTGCCGCGACGCTCTTCGCCGAGCGTGGCTTCCACGGCGTCTCGGTCCACGACATCGGGGCGGCCTGCGGGATCTCCGGTCCTGCGCTCTACCGGCACTTCGCCGGCAAGGACGCGATCCTCTCCGACATGCTCGTCGGGATCAGCAAGACCCTGCAGAGCGGTGGCCGTGCGCGTCTCGCCGCGGCGGCGGACCCGAAGGACGCGCTCGATGCGCTCGTCGCCTTCCACATCGACTTCGCGCTGACCAACCCGGCGCTGATCGTCGTGCAGGAGCGTGAGTGGCCGAACCTCGACCCGGCCAGCCGTACGACGGTCCGTGCGCTGCAGCTCGACTACGTGGACGCGTGGGTCGAGGTGCTGCGCGCCCTGCGGCCCGAGCTCGACCAGCGCACGGCGCGCGCCGCCGTACAGGCGACGTTCGGCCTCCTCAACTCCACCCCGCACAGTGCGCGCATCTCGGCGGACGCGATGGCGGAGCTGCTCACCCAGATGGCGCGCCGCGCACTTCTCGGGTGAGCCCGCGCACGCGCTGACCCCAGGGCGGGCGCGGCGCGAACCGTGGCACGATCGGCACCATGACCGACGCACCTCTGCTCCGCACCATCGGCGGGACCAGCCCTGACCTCGACCCCACCTCGTACGTCGCTCCGACGGCCGTGCTCACCGGCGCCGTGACCCTCGGGGCGCAGGCCAGCGTCTGGTACGGCGCCGTGCTGCGCGCCGACAACGCCCCCATCACGCTCGGCGAGCGCACCAACGTCCAGGACGGTTGCGTGTTCCACGTCGACACCGGCAAGCCGGTCACGCTCGGCAGCGGGGTCTCGGTCGGTCATCGCGCGGTGCTGCACGGGTGCACGGTGGAGGACGACTGTCTCATCGGGATGGGCGCGGTCGTGCTGAACGGCGCACGCATCGGCGCGGGGTCCATGGTCGCGGCGGGGGCGGTCGTGCTCGAGAACGCCGACATCCCGCCGGGCTCGCTGGTCGCCGGCGTCCCTGGGAAGGTACGGCGGGAGCTCACCCACGAGGAGCGCGAGGGCCTCAAGGTCAACGCCCGCAACTACCTCGGGCTCTCCGAGCTCCACCGCGACGCAGGCCCGTCCCCGATGTGAAGGGTTGCGGTCGGTTTTCCTCCACGGAAACCGACGCTTAGCCATCACATCGGGGACGGGGCGAGGCGCTACGGCAGGAGCTTGCCGTTCGCGGAGAAGGCCGGCTTCAGCTTCTTGAGCTGGGTCTTGTTCACCTCCGCCGCCGGGCCGCCGTAGACCGCGTTGTAGAGCAGGTTGAACGACGACCGCGGGAGCGAGCGGAACGTGATCTCGCTGCCGTACGTGACGACCTTGCCCTTGCCGATGTCGAACGAGACGACGTTCGCGGCGCCCTTGATGTGGTCCTCACCCTTGAGGTAGCCGCTGGCGAGCACGTCCGACTCCGGGTACGTCGACACGACGTCGGCCTTCTTGCCCGTCGGCTTCCACGCCTGCGTGTTGTACAGCCACACCGGCCACTCCTCCGGCATCCCCCACGCGACCATGTCGGAGGTGTCGAACTCGTGGTTCAAGAGGCTGCCGCCGGTCGCGAAGACCGAGCGGTCGGTCGGCAGCGCCGGCTCGATCGGCAGGTCGAGCAGCTCCTTCGCCGTTGCCGCCGAGCTGCCGATGGCGAGCAGCGTGCCGCCCTGCTTGACGAACTGCTGGAGCTTCTTCCAGCCCTTCTCGCCCACGCCGTACGCCCACGCGAACTCCTCGTCGTAGCGCGCCGGGTCGAGCCCGTCGACGATCCGCGACTTGGAGATGCCGTGCGGGAGCACGATGGTGTCGTAGACGTCGATGAGCTTGCCGCTCTGGAAGTCCTGCGCACCGACGACCTCGTAGTTGACCTTGTACTGGTCCATCAGCCACATGTCCCAGCCACCGGGCATGTTGTTGGCGCCGCGCAGCAGACCGACCCGCGTACGAGGCTTGAGCTGGATGCCCTTCACGTTCGGGGCGGACGCGGCCGCTGCGACCGGCACGCCGACCTTCTTGGTCGCCGTGGTCAGCACGGAGCGCGCCTGCGGCGTCGCGGGGACGACGTAGGTGCCCGCGGGGTACGCGGTGCCGCCGTCCTTGAACGCCTTGCCTGCACGGAAGGTCGTGATGTTGGACTTCTGGAGCGCGGCGACGACCTGGATCGTGCCGTAGGACTCCGGTCGTACGAGGTAGGCGCCCGAGGCACCCGGCGCAGCCGGCATCGTCACCTTCGGGACCTCGACGGACTTCACGCGCTCGAGCTGCGCGTCGAAGGCACCCTTGACCTCGTCCACCGCGACGCCCATCTGGATCGGCAGGCTCGTGGTGGCCTCCGCGTACGGGAGGTCGTCGGTCGGGTAGCTGTCCTTGCCGAGCACCTGGTCGACCCAGTTGCCGCGCGGCTGCTTGGTCTTGATGACGTACGACCCCGCGGCGTACTGCTTGCCACCCGCGGTGAACGGCGCGGTCGCCCGGTCGATCTCCACCTGCGTCCAGTCGAGGCGCTCGAGCATCTCGAACGTCGCGAACGGGTCACGCTGCTGCGCCTCGACAACGTACGCCTCGACACCCGACTTGACCCCGTTCTCCATGTACTCCTGCGGGACCGAGTACAGGTTGTCGTACAACAGCTTCTCGCCGTTCTGCGCGACGTACTCCATGCCTGCGTACGTGGCGGTGTTGGCGTAGTCGACGATGTCCTTGAGCGTCCAGGTGTCCTTCTCGTACGGCTCGATCAGCGCCTGGGTCGGGATCTGCGGGCCGAGCGGCTTGCCGTCGTTCGACTTCTGCGGATACGCCAGGTCGACGACGGAGGCGAGCTCGGTGAGGAACGCGCCCGTGCCGGTGAACGGGAAGAAGCCCACGGGCTGCTCGAGGGTCCAGAAGATGTGGTAGTCCTGCGTGCCGACGCCCGACTTGCCCTCGGCGGCGAGCTGGCGCATCGCGTGCTGGCCGATGGCGGAGCTGAGCGCGTTCATGTTCGGTGGCACGTTGGGGCTCGTCACGCCACCGTACGGCGGGACGAAGAGACGCTCACCGGAGTTGCCCTGCTGGTGCATGATGTGCGTCATCACCGGGCGGAACTTCTTCTCCAGCTCCAGGCGGTACTGCGCCTCGACCTGGGTGAACATCGTCCAGTCACGGTTGTCGTCGTGCCCCGTGTACTTGTGGTAGAGGTCCGGGTACGTCCGTGCGAGGTCGGTGCCCGCGGTCCGGTTGAAGTGGTCGACCACGAGGTGCTGGCCGTCCGGGTTCTGCGACGGGACGAGCATGATCACCGAGTTGTTGAGCACCTCGTCGGTGAAGGCCGAGTCCTCGGTCGCGAGGCGGTGCACGATGTCGTTGATCGCCTGGCCGTTGCCGACCTCGGTCGAGTGGATCGTGGCCTCGAGGTGGTAGATCGGCACGCTCTCACGTGCGAGCGCCTTCGCCTCGGCCTCCGAGGTGTTGCGCGGGTCGGAGAGCTTCTGGTTCATCTCGACGATCTCGTCGAGGCGCTCGAGGTTCTTCGGGGCGCTGATGAAGACCGTCGCGTACTCGTTGCCCATCGTCGTCTTGCCCACGGTCTCGTACTCGACCCGGTCGGACTCGTCGGCGATGGACTTCATGTAGTCGAGGACGTCGGGGTACGCGGCGAGCTTCCCCTCCGTTCCCATCTCGAACCCGAAGAACTCCTCGGGGGTGGGGATGCCTTCCGCTGCAGCAGGCAGATCGACCCGGTACGGCGCCTCCGCGGTGGCGGATGACGCGACGAGGCTGCTCCCCAGCAGAGCGACCGAGGCCGTGGCGACGGCGACGGAGAGGAGGCGTCTGCGTGGTCTGTGTTGTGCCATGTGATTGACCTTCCACGAGGTCCCGCCGAAGGATGTGCCGGCGAGGTTGCCTCACGTTAATGAGCATTCACTGCGGCAGGGCGACCACGACTGTTCCGTATTGTTCGGACTTGCCGGTAGGACACCTGTTCGCGAGTGGCGGCACCGACCAAGGCGCGCTACGAATGACCCCATGGACGGACGGGAGAGGCTCGCCGCTGACCCGGTCCCCGCCCGTGCGCTCGTCGACGGGCTCTCCGAACCCTCGGCGCGCGGCATCGCCGACCACGTCGCGCGGCTCATCGCCCAGGGCCGCCTCGTCGACGGCACGCGCCTGCCGACCGTACGCGCGGTGGCTGCCGCGCTCCACGTCGGTGCAACCACGGTCGCCACCGCGTGGACGCTGCTGCGGAACGACCGGCTGATCCGGTCGGACGGACGGAACGGCACGTTCGTCCGCAACCTCTGCGAGTCCGTGCCGACGACCACCAGGGCGGGCGACGTGAACGCCCGGATGCCCGAGTCTCCTGAGCTCGACCTCGTCTCGCCCTCGTACGACGCGGACCTCGTGCCCGATCCCGGCCCGCACCTCGCGGCAGCAGCGCAGTCGCTCGTCTGGCACAGCGCGGAGACGGCCGAGGTGGAGGACGGACTCGCCGAGGACGCGCACGCGGCGTGGCCGTTCGTTCCCGACGCACTCGCCGTCACGTGGAGCTTCTCGGACGCGCTGGCGCAGATCGCCTCCCTCGTCGTCGCGCCCGGAGACCGGGTGCTGGTCGAGTCGGCATGCTCGCCCGAGACCGTCGCGGTGCTCACGGCACACCGGGCGCAGGTCGTCCGCATCCCGTGCGACGCCGCGGGGATGGTCCCGTCGGAGGTCGAGCGGGCGATGGCCGTACGCCCGTCGTTGGTCGTGCTCCAGCCGAGGATGGCCGACCCGCTCGCGCACGTGGTGACGGCGCAACGGGCCTACGAGCTGGCGTCGGTGCTCGTCGACCGCAACGTGGTCGTCGTCGAGGAGGACAGCGCGGCAGCCCTGGCCTCGAGCCCGGCGGCGTCGCTCGGCACATGGCTGCCCGCTGCGACCGTGCTGGTGCGCGACTACCGGCGGGCGTACGGGCCACGCGTCCGGATGGCGCTGGTCGGCGGGTCCGCGCCGGTGGTCGACCGGATGCGCGTGCGCCAGGAGGTGACGGGGTCGTTCCCGCCGCTGCTCGCTCAGCGCACGTTGTCGATGATGCTCCGTGACCCGGTGGTCGCCGACACGGTGGACAGGGCGGGATGGCGGTACGCGCACCGCTGGCAGGCGCTGAACCGTGCCCTGCGGCAGCACGGCGTCACGGTCCCGGGCGTCGAAGGGCTGGCGGTCTGGGTCCGGGTCCACGACGCGACCGCCGTCGTACGCCGGCTGGCTGCCGCGGGGATCCGGGTCGGGCTCGGGTCGGACGTCGCGGGCGACGAGGAGGGGCGGCGCCACGTACGGATCGCGACGACCGGACTGCACTTCCAGCACGCCGCCGTGGCGTTGCTGCTCACGACGCAGCGCAGCACAGCGGCAGGGTGACGGCGCGCATGCGCGGCCGCGGCGCCGTCATGCGAGAGACGTGGTGAACGGCGCGGGCTCGCGGCCGGTGAGCGCGAGCACCTCGCCCGAAACGCGCGCCCAGCGATCCTCGCGGACAGCGGCGAACATCGAGGCGTAGGCGTAGGTCCACCACGGCGACTCGCCAGCCAGGGCGGTCTCGGCGACGAAGTCGGCCTCGGCGACGTCGACGTACCGCACAGGCCTGCCCCAGGAACGCCCGGCGAGTACGGCGACCTCGTCCATCGTGAGCGACGACGGACCCGTCACCTCGTGGCAGCGCCCCGTCGGCGGCCGGGTGGCGAGGGCCGCGAGACAGCGCGCGACGTCCGCACGGGCGACGAGCGAGATCGCAGCGTCGCCCGCCGGCAGGCGGAGCTCGCCGGTCTCTCGCGCGGCGCCGAGGAGACTCGCGAAGAACTCCCCGAACAGCGACGCTCGGACCACCGACCGCGCGCAGCCGGACGCCGCGAGGAGCTGCTCGGTCGCGCCGTTGGTGGCGGCGTAGCAGAAGGGCGACGCGGGGTCGACGTCCAACCCGGAGAGGTAGACGACGTGCGGAACGCCGGTGTCAGCGGCCGCACGGACGACGTTCTCGTGCGCGCAACGTTCCCGCTCGCCCCCGTGACGGCGATCCTCATCGAGAGCCGACGGGTCTCGATGCCTCCTGGCGGGCGACCTGGCGCCGTCCGGTGAGGAGGTAGCCGACGAAGCCGATCGCCAGCGCGGCGACGACGCCGAGGTTCGCGAGCGCCCACTCGCCGTCCTTGCCACCGAGCCTCAGCGGCTCCAGCAGGTAGCCCTGCCAGCCCAGCCAGTCCGCGTACGTGTTCGTGACCATGCCCCAACCGACGACCACGGCGAGCAGGAACCACGCCACGGTCGGAACGTTCCACGCGCCGTACCGTCCGCGGGGGTCGTAGAGATCGAGGTCGGCGTAGTCGCGGCGACGCAGCGCGATGTCAGCGACGAAGATCCCCGCCCAGGCCGCGATCGGCACGGCGAGCGTGATGAGGAAGCCTTGGAAGGGGCCGAAGAAGTCGTCGGCGATCCACAGGAAGTAGATCGTCCCGACCACCATGATCGCGCCGTCGATCGCCGCCGCGACCCAGCGCGGCGTCTTCAGTCCGAGCGTGAGCAGCGCGAGGCCCGAGGAGTAGATGTCGAGCACCGCACCACCGACGAGCCCGGCCAGCGCGACGAGGAAGAACGGCACCAGGTACCAGGTCGGCAGCAGCGTCACGAGCGTGCCGATCGGGTCCTCGCCGAGTGCCGCGAACAGCGCGGGGTCAGAGCCCGCGAGCAGGAGGCCGTAGAGGACCAGGAAGACCGGCGCGACCGCCCCGCCGACGGTCGTCCAGAGGACCACGCCTCCGGCCGACGCCGTACGAGGCAGGTAGCGGGAGTAGTCGGCGCCGGAGTTCACCCAGCTGATCCCGAACCCCGCGGTCGCGAAGATCGCCAGTCCGATGACCGCGGCGGCACCGCCCGACGGCAGCGAGGTCACGGCGTCCCAGTCGATGTCGCCGAACGTGAGCGCGACGTAGCCGACGGTGAGCACCGCGGTCGCGACGGTGATCCACACCTGGAGCTTCATGATCGTGTCGAAGCCCAGGATGCCCGCGCCGATGACGACGGCCGCGGTGAGGACGAACCCGAGGATCCGCGCCCCGTCACCGCCGCCCCACCCGAGCTCCTCGATGACCGAGGCGCTCGCCAACGCCGCGAGCGACACCAGCACGGTCTCCCAGCCGACGAGCAGCACGTACGAGACGGCACTCGGCAACGTGTTGCCCCGTACGCCGAACGCCGCGCGTGACAGCACCATCGTCGGCGCCGATCCGCGCTTCCCCGCGATCGAGACGACCCCGACCAGCAGGAACGAGAGCACCGTCCCGATCAGCCCGGCGAAGAGCGCCTGCCAGAACGAGACCCCGAACCCGAGGAAGTAGGCGCCGTACGCGACACCGAAGACCGAGATGTTGGCCGCGCACCACGGCCAGAACAGCGAACGCGGAGTGCCTTTGCGTTCGGACTCGTCGATGACGTTGATGCCGTTGGCCTCGATCGCGCCGGTGGGCGCGCTGACAGGCGCTGCGGCGGGAAGGGGCTCGCGGCTACGCGAATGCGGTTCCCTCGACATCAGATCTCCTTCGGCGGTGCGGTCGGCAGGGTTGCGGCAAGGACACGGCGGATCGTGCTCCCGAGCCCGGCCGCCGCCGCAGCCGCGGCGGCCACCACCGCGTCGGCGTCGGTGAGGACCGGGTGGGCACCGTGCTCGTCGAGCTCGGTGGTGGTGACGACAGAGAGGCCGAGCAGCTCCATCCCGGCGGCACGGGCGGCGATCGCCTCGAGGACGGTCGACATCCCCACGACGTCGGCCCCGACCATCCGCAGCGCGCGCAGTTCGGCGACGGTCTGGAACTCGGGCCCGCGAACCATCGCGTACGTGCCCTCGACCAGGAGGCTGTCGAGGCTGCGTGCGACCGCGCGGAGCCGTGCGGACCAGCAGCCGGTGAGGTCGACGAACGTGCCGCCGGTCACCGAGGAGGCGGCCGCCAGATCGAGATGGTCGGCGATGAGGACACCCGTCCCGGTCGGCCATCCAGGGCGGAGAGAGCCGTTCGCGTTCGTGAGCACGCAGGTCCTCGCCCCGGACGCGGCGGCGGTTCTCACCCCGTGCGCGACGACCGCAGGGCCGTGCCCTTCGTACAGGTGGGTGCGGCCACTGAGCACGAGAACACGCGCCACCGTCCCGAGCGTGGTACGCAGTGGCACCGACGCCACCTCGCCGGCGTGCCCCGGCGCCGTCGGGTCGACGAAGCCCGGCAGGTCGGCCGCCGGCACCCGCCAGGTCGGGGCACCGATCTCGCGGATCGCGCCCGTCCACCCGGAGCCGAGGACGACGACCGCGTCGTGCCGGGGCACGCCGCTGGAGGCGGCGATCCTGCGCGCTGCCTCGCGGGCGACCTCGTCAGGCATGAAGGCATCCTGGCATGTCCTGGGACCAGGAAGGCAAGAGCAGAGCCAACCCAGGTACCCACAACATCTTCAACAAAACGCTTGAAAACCAACAGCTCGTCCGGTCTAGACGTTGGTCGCCCAAGGACCCTATGTTGAGCGCGGTGCGCCTCGTTCCTCCACGCAACCACATCTGCGCCGTCGGGGGCGACGCGTGACTACCGGGCCGACCGGCCCGGGCCACCGTTGCATGTAAGGGGAGAAGTCTTGAGACGTCTCAGCACGGCACTCATCACCCTCGGCGTCGCGGCCTCGTTCGGCGCCGTGTACGCCTCACCGGGGTCAGCCGAACCCGCTCCGCCGGTCAGCGCCGCTGACCGTACCGCCAAGGACCACGAGCTGCCCAACCCGCTCGAGGACAAGCGGCGCGCCCTGCGCGAGGAGGCCATCACGTCGGTCATCAACGGCGAGGCCACGCCGGTCGACAAGAACGGCTCCAGGTCGTCAAGGTCGGCAAGGGCTACAGCGCCCGCCGACGCCGCGGCGCTGGCCAACAAGCGGGCCGCAAGGCGCCAGCCACGGCCATCAGGGCGCGAAGGCGCAGAAGCAGGACCAGTACGTCGAGCTCTCGCAGGAGCGCGCCGACAAGATCTTCGTGATCCTGGCCGAGTTCGGCGACAAGCGTCACCCCGACTTCCCCGACCAGGACACCGATCCCGACGGTCACCGGGCCCGACGACGCTTCGACGGTCCGCTGCGCAACCAGATCCCCGAGCCCGACCGCACCAAGGACAACTCGACGGTCTGGCAGACGGACTACAACCGCCAGCACTACCAGGACCTCTACTTCGGCACCGGCAAGGGCGAGGAGTCGGTCAAGACCTACTACGAGACGCAGTCGTCGGGTCGCTACACGGTCGACGGCAGGTCTCGGACTGGGTCAAGGTGCCCGTACAACGAGGCGCGCTACGGCCGCGACGAGTCGTACCGGCACGGTCTGGAACCTGATCCAGGACTCGCTGACCGCGTGGGTCGCCGACCAGAAGAAGGCCGGGCAGACCGACGCGCAGATCAAGGCCGACGATCGCGTCGTACGACAAGTACGACCGCTACGACTTCGACGGCGACGGCGACTTCAACGAGCCCGACGGCTACATCGACCACTTCCAGATCGTCCACGCCGGCGGCGACGAGGCCGACGGCGATCCGCAGCAGGGCGAGCGACGCCATCTGGTCGCACCGCTGGTACGCCTTCGGCACCGACGCCGGCCTCACCGGGCCCGAGCGCAGAACCAGCTCGGCGGCACCGCAGGTCGGCAACACCGGCGTCTGGGTCGGCGACTACACGCGCGCAGCCCGAGAACGGCGGACTGTCGGTCTTCGTCCACGAGTACGGCCACGACCTCGGTCTGCCGGACGACTACGACACCAGCGGCGACGGCGACAACAGCAGCGAGTACTGGACGCTGATGGCGCAGAGCCGACTCAACGCCAAGGGCGAGGCCGCTCGGCACCCGTCCGGGCGACCTCGGCGCGTGGAAGAAGCTGCAGCTCGGCTGGCTCGACTACGAGGCGATCGGCTACCAAGCAGAAGAAGACGCTCGACCTCGGCCCGCAGGAGTACAACTCCGAGAAGGCGCAGGCAGCAGTCGTGGTGCTGCCGAAGAAGAAGGTCGAGCGAAGGACAACGGCGCGCCCGGCCTCGGGCACGAAGCAGTTCTTCTCCGGCTCCGGCGACGACCTGGCCAACTCGATGACGACCGACGTCGACCTCACCGGCAAGACCGGTCGGCCGCCTTCACGGCCAAGGTCGCTACTCGATCGAGGCGGGCTACGACTACGCGTACGTCCAGGCGTCGACCGACGGCGGGACGACGTGGACGTCGCTCGACGGCACGATCGACGGGCACGCCGATCGGCGACGGACTCGTCGGAGACGCCGGCGCTCGACGGTGAGCAGGCCTGACGTGGGGCACCTCTCGGTGCCTCTGGACGCCTACGACGGCCAGAAGATCAAGCTTCGGTCGTCTACAAGACCGACGGTGGCTCGCCAAGGCCGGCCTGTTCGTCGACGACATCGCCGTGACGGCCGACGGCGCGACGCTGCTGTCCGACGGCGCCGAGACCGGCGGCCGGTGCGTGGACGTTCGACGGGTTCTCGCATCGTCGGGGCGACGACGACGAGTGACTACGACAACTACTACGTCATCGGGCCACCGCTCGTACGTCTGGTACGACAAGTACCTGGAGACGGGTCCGTACAACTTCGGCTTCATCAACACGAAGCCGGACTGCGTGGAGCACTACCGCTACGGCCACGGCCTGCTCATCTCGTACTGGGACACGTCGGTCGCAGGACAACAACACCACCGACCACCCCGGGCACGGGACGCAACCTGATCATCGACGCCAACCCGTCGCCGATCACAACATCGCGACCGGCGCCCCGTGGCGGGCACGCGTCCAGGTGTATGACGCGCCCTTCTCGCTGCACAAGGCCGACTCGATGACGCTGCACACCAACGGCAAGCCCAGCTACATCCGGGCTCAGGCCGCCAAGCCGCTGTTCGACGACACCAAGAAGTACTGGTTCGAGGAGCTGCCGAACCACGGCGTCAAGCTCCCCGCGGCGGGTGTCAAGATCAGGGTCCAGAAGGAGGAGGGCACCTCGATGAAGGTCAAGTTCAACTGATCTCGTCGTGAACGCGGACGGGCCCCGGGGACTCCCCGGGGCCCGTTCGTCGCTCCCGCCCGGCTGCGGTTTGCCACGCCAGCGTGGCCACCTCCGGTGGGCGTGGCCTGCGTGCCGCGCCAACCGGGGTCTGCCAGGTCAGCGTGGCAAACCGCAGGGGCTCAGCGCTCGGCGTCGCGCAGCGTGAACCACGAGACGACGGCGGCACCGAGCGCGATGACGATCGCGACCGACGTCGTGGCCTGCACCGCGTGGTCGAACGCGAGGTGCGCCGAACCCACGAGCCAGTCGCCGACCTGGTGCGGGATCTGCGACGCGAGGTCCATCGCACCGCCCAGCGTCTCGCCGGCAGCCTCGCGCTGCGCCTCGGTCCCCGCCAGCGGCGGCACGGAAACCTCCGCCCGGTACCTCGCGGTGAGGATGCCGCCGAGCACGGCGGTGCCCAGCACGGCACCGATCTCGTACGCGGTCTCCGACAGCGCCGACGCGGACCCCGACTTCTCGGCCGGCACGCTGGAGACGACGACGTCGTTCGTGAGCGTCTCCGCGAAGCCGATGCCGACGCCGAGCACGAGGAACGCGACCGCGATCGACCAGGCGCTCGGCACCTCTCCGACGAAGGTGGCGATCGCGTAGCCCACGGCCGACAGGGCGAAGCTCGCCGACACGACCGCGCGTACGCCGAAGATCGGCACCAGCCGCACCACCGTCAGACCGGCGACGATCGTCGCGACCAGCCCTGGCACGAGCACCAGCGCGGCGTCCATCGGCTCGAGCCCCACGACCAGCTGGAGGAACTGCGCGCTGAAGTAGAGGAACCCCGTCAGCCCCATCAGGCTCAGCATGTTCGCCACGAGAGCTCCGGAGAACACCCGGTTCGAGAACAGCCGGACGTCGACGAGCGGGTTCTCACGGACCAGCTGGCGGCGTACGAAGACGACGATGCTCGCGACGCCGAGCGCGACCGACCAGGCGACGGTGCCGGTGAGGCCGTGCTCCGCGTACGACTTGATCGCGTACACGATCGGCAGCATCGTCGTCATCGACAGCACGATGCTGACCGGGTCGATCGGGCCCGGGTTCGGGTCGCGCGACTCCGGGACCAGCCAGAGGGCGAGGGGTACGAGCAACGCGACGACAGGCAGGTTGATGAGGAAGACCGAGCCCCACGTGAAGTGCTCGAGGAGCCAGCCGCCGATCACCGGGCCCAGGGCAGCGCCCGCCGAGAAGCCGGCAGCCCAGACCGCGATCGCGAGCCGGCGCTGCTGGCGGTCGACGAAGATGTTGCGCAGCAGCGACAAGGTCGAGGGCATGAGGGTGGCACCGAAGACGCCGAGCAGCGCGCGTGCCAGGACGAGCTGGGAGACGTCGGTGGCCTGGGCGGCGAAGAAGGACACCACGGCGAAGCCGACCGCACCGATGACCAGCAGGCGACGCCGTCCGACACGGTCACCGAGCGATCCCATCGCGACGAGCAGCCCGGCCAGCATCAGCGCATAGATGTCGACGACCCACAGGAGGGCGTTGCCCGACGGGTGGAGCGACGTGCTGATGTCGGGGAGCGCGAAGCTGAGGACGGTGTTGTCCATGCTCACCATGAGCACCGGGAGCATCAGGACGACCAGCGCACCCCACTGGCGCCAGCCGGCACGCCCGGGCGTGGGAGCCACCTGGCGTGGCGTGGTGCGGATGCTCATGTCTCCCCTGTCGTGGTCGCGGTACGACAGTCTTAACCGTCTAGCCGGTACAGTCATTCCCGTCCAGACGGTACAGTCGCGAACGCCCGCGGCTCAAGCCAGAAGAAGGTGTTCTTGGCCACCACACGAGGGCGGCAGCAGATCACTGCACGAAGTGGTCCGCCGTCAACGGCAGGTCGCGGACGCGGACGCCGGTCGCGTGGAACGTCGCGTTGGCCACCGCCGCCGCCGTGCCGACGATGCCGATCTCTCCGATGCCGCGCGACCCCATCGGGGTGAACACCTCGTCCGACTCCTCGAGCCACTCGGCCTCGATGCCGAGCACGTCGGCGTGCGAGGCGACGTGGTACGTCGCGAGGTCCTGCGTCACGACGTGACCGAAGCGCGAGTCACGGTACGACTCCTCGAAGAGCGCCGCGGAGAGTCCCATGACCAGGCCCCCGAGGAGCTGTGACCGGGCGGTCGTCGGGTTGACGATCCGGCCCACGGAGTAGACGCCGAGCAGCCGTGGCACCCGCACCTCGCCGGTCCAGCGGTGCACCCGCGCCTCGGCGAAGACGGCGCCGAAGGAGTGGAACGCGTACTCCTCGGTCGCGGGGTTGGCCGCTGCCGACGCGGTCGTCTCGACGCCGGCGTCAGGGGCGTCCCCGTGGTCCTCACGGAACTGCTGTGCCGCGGCGACGATCGCGGTGCCCCACGAGCTGGTGCCGGACGATCCACCGGCCACGCTCGCCGGCGGGAGCGAGGAGTCGGCGATCGCCAGCTCGATCGCGTCGGTGCCGACCCCGAGAGCGTCAGCGGCGATCTGTGTCAGCACCGTCCGGGCACCGGTCCCGATGTCCACGGCTCCGATCGCCACGGCGTACCGCCCACCGTCGAGCGCGCGCACCCGCGCCGCGTTGCCCGGGGACCGCATCGCCGGGTACGTCGCCGACGCCACCCCGGTGCCCACCCACCAGTCGCCGTCGACGGTCGAGCGCGGCGCGGGCCGCCGCTGGTCCCACCCGAACCGGTCCGCTCCCCGGTGCAGGCACTCCACCAGCCTCCGGTCGTGGAACGGCTTGCCGGTCTCGGGGTCGACCTGCGGCTCGTTGCGTTCGCGGAGCTCGATCGGGTCGACACCGACCGCGACCGCGAGCTCGTCCATCGCCGTCTCCTGGGCGTACATCCCCGGCATCTCGCCCGGGCGCGCGCATCCACGACGGGACCGCCACGTCGAGCTGCGCCAGCCGGTGGCTGGTGCGGCGGTTCGGCGCGGCGTACATCATCCGGGACGGTGAGGCCGTCTGCTCCGCGAACTCGCGGATGACCGAGGTCTGCTCCTGGACGGCGTGCTCGACCGCTGTCAGGGTCCCGTCCAGGCGAGCGCCCAGTCGGACGTGCGAGAGAGTCGCCGTGCGGTAGCCCGTCAGCGAGAACATCTGCTGGCGCGTGACGGCGAGCGTGACCGGGCGCCCACCGGTCGTCCGTGCCGCGAGTGCCGTGGCGATCACGTGGGCATGAGCCTCGCCCTTGCTGCCGAAGCCGCCGCCGACGTACGGCGCCCGCACGCGTACCTGGTCCGGCTCCAGGCCGAGCATCGGAGCGATCGCCTGCACGACACCGTGGACACCCTGGGTGGAGTCGAACATGGTCAGGGTCGGCCGGCCGCCGTCCTCGCCCCACCATGCAACCGTCGCGTGAGGCTCCAGCGGGTTGTTGTGCTCGTACGGCGTCCGATACGTCTGCGCCACGACGACGTCGGCCTCCGCCAGCGCCGCGTCGACGTCACCGTCGTCCGTGTCGGTGTCCATGGAGGGGTTGACGACCTCCGGCTTGTACGTCGCGTTGTCCTCGCGCAGCTCGGCCTCGTGCGCCTCGGCGCGATAGCGGACGTGCACGAGCGCCGCGCCCTCCCGCGCCGCCTCGGAGGTCTCGGCGAGGACGAGAGCGACGATCTGCCCGCGGAAGCCGACCGCGTCGTCCTGCAGGATGGCGAGCTCTCCGTTGCTGGTGTCGTCCAGCCGCGGGGCGCTGGTGTGGTCGATCACCGCGACCACACCAGGGTGCGCGGTGGCGGCGCTGCCGTCGACGTCGACGACCCGGCCCTTCGCGATCGTGGAGGTGACGAGCCACAGGTGCAGGGGATCGGCGACGTCGTCACCCGCGCCGTGCTCCACGGCGTACGACGCTCTTCCGGTGACCTTCTCGACGCCGTCGACCCGCCGCAGGTCGGCGCCGACCGCGCGTGCGTCGAGGGGACGGGTCGGGTGCTCGATCATCGTGTGCGTCCTTCTGCCAGGGCGAGGAGCGTCCACGCCGTCGTCCGCCGCAGCATCGCGGGCTTGTACGCGGTCTCCTCGTCGGTCTGCGCGTCGACGAGCTCCTCCTCGACCGCCGCGCTGATCGACTCCTCGGTGAGCTCGCGTCCGCGAAGCAGCGCCTCCGCCCGCTCGGCGCGCCACGGCTTGTGGGCGATGCCTCCCCAGGCGATCCGGATGTCGTCGACGACTCCGTCCTGGACGGTCAGCGCGGCGCCGACCGACACCAGCGCGAAGGCGTACGAGGCGCGGTCGCGGACCTTGCGGTACGTGGAGCACCGTGCCGCCTCCGACCACGGGACCTCCACGGCCGTGACGAGGTCGGCGGGGTCGAGGACCGTGTCCCGCTCGGGATGGTGACCGGGCAGCCGGTGGAGCTCGCGCAGCGGCACCCGTCGCTCGCCCTCCACGCCGAGCACCACGACGGTCGCGTCGACGGCCGCGAGGGCCACGGCGAGGTCGCTGGGGTGGGTCGTCACGCAGGCCTCGCTGGTGCCGAGGATCGCGTTGTACCTGCCGTACCCGCCGATCGCGGAGCACCCGCTGCCCGGGTCGCGCTTGTTGCAGGGCGTGGTGACGTCCTGGAAGTACACGCACCGGGTGCGCTGGAGGAGGTTCCCGCCGGTCGTCGCCTGGTGGCGGAGCTGCCCGGATGCTCCGGCCACGAGCGCCCGGGTGATCACAGGAAAGCGCGCGCGGACCGACGGGTGAGCGGCGAGGTCGCTGTTGCGGACGTTCGTCCCGATCCGCAGCCCGGCTCCGTGGTCGTCGTCGTACTCCTCGATGCGGTCCATCGGCAGCCGGCTCACGTCCACCAGCACCTCGGGCGCAGCGACTCCCAGCTTGAGGTGGTCGACCAGGTTGGTGCCGCCCGCGAGGAACCGGGCCCGAGGGTTGCCCGCCACCGTCCGGACAGCTTCCTGCGCGTCGCCCGGCCGGACGTAGTCGAAGGCCCTCATGCCTGCGCCGCCTCACGCACCGCGGCGAGGATGCCGGCGTACGCTCCGCAGCGGCACAGGTTGCCGCTCATCCGCTCGCGGATCTCGTCGTCGTCGAGAGCGATGTCGCTCTCCAGGTCGTCGGTGACGTGGCTCGGGTGCCCCTGCTTCGCCTCGTCGATCACGCCGACCGCGGAGCAGACCTGACCGGGCGTGCAGTACCCGCACTGATAGCCGTCGTGCTCGAGGAAGGCCTCGTGCACGGGATGCAGACCGTCGTCGGCGAGCCCGTCGGAGGTGACGATCTCGGCGCCGTCGAACGAGACGGCCAGCGCGAGGCACGTCAGATGGCGACGCCCGTCCAGGAGGACGGTGCACGATCCGCACTGACCGTGGTCGCAGCCCTTCTTGGGAGAGACGATGCCGAGCCGCTCCCGAAGGGCGTCCAGCAGGGTCGTGCGCGTATCGACCGTCAGATCGCGGGAACGCCCGTCGACCGTCAGCGTGATGTCGGCATCCATGCGGGGCTGGTACCCGGTCGGCCGCGAGTCCATGCCGCGACGCCTCGCTAGAGTGCTCGCATGTCCGCCCGATCCGACGGTGCCTCCACCCGTGACCGCATCCTCGACGCCTTCGAGATGCTCCTGGTGGAGGGGGGCGGCAGGCTCGCGACCCTCGAGGCCGTCGCCGCACGTGCCGAGGTGTCGAAGGGCGGGCTGCTCTACCACTTCCCGAGCAAGGACGCGATGGTCGACGCGATGCTCGACCGCCTCAAGGAGCAGGGGCGTGCCGACGTCCTGACCATGAAGGACGCACCGCAGGGGCCGGTCCGCTACTACCTCGAGACCTCGGTCGACACCGGCTCTGCGTTCGACCGCGGCCTCATCGCCGCCTCCCGCGTCGCGCAGGACGACGTCCGGGCGCGCGAGACGCTGGCGGAGCTGCGCAACGGGTGGTTCGCGGTCCTCGCCGAGCACTACGGCGACGACGCGCTCGCCCGTACGGTCCAGCTCATCGGTGACGGTCTCTACTTCGACGACACCACCGGGCTCGCGCACAAGCGGTCGCTGGAGCACGTCCACGACGTCCTCGGACGCCTCGACGCGCTCTGACCCGCTCGACCTGACCTGCTCGACTCAGGCCGGCGGGCGTGGACGGCTCAGCGGCGGCCGAGGACGAAGTACGCGAGCGGCCCGACCGGCTGCACGAAGCAGGCACCGACCCACGCCGCCTTCGGTCCGCGGATCCGCGTCGACGGGGTACGGGCGAGACTTGTCAACGCCGCGGTGGTGAGCACGACCTCGGCGGCTCCCACGACGACGAGAGCACGCCTCTGGCGCGGGGTGAGGTCGGACCACTGCTTCTTTGCCATTCCCCGACGGTAGCCCCTCAGGGCATCCACACCGACTCGCCGACGCTGACGTGTCCGGCGCCGTGCGTGAGGACCGCGACCTGCTCCCGCAGGGACGCGACGCCTGCCGGCGAGGCCGCCACCCGGAGGCGTACGGCATCGGCCCCGTACGCCACGTCGACCACCTCGACGCCCCGCGCACGGAGCTCGTTCTCGACCTTGCCCGCCTCGGCGTGGGCGACCTCGAGGGTGACCAGCACCCGCAGCTCGCGACGGACGACGCCAGCCACGTCGAGCGCGGCGGCCGTGGTCTCGGAGTACGCACGGACGAGACCCCCCGCCCCGAGCAGCGTGCCCCCGAACCAGCGCGTCACGACGGCGACGACGTCGCGGACCTCGCGGCGGACCAGCACCTCCAGCATGGGAGCACCGGCGGTCCCGCTCGGCTCCCCGTCGTCGTTGCTGCGCTGGAGCGCCCCGTCCGCGCCGATCACGAAGGCGGAGCAGTGGTGGCGCGCGTCGAAGAACTGCCTGCGTGCCTGGGCGACGTACGCGCGCGCCTCCTCCTCGGACTCGACCCGGCGCGCCCAGCCGAGGAACCGTGATCCCTTGACCTCGATCGTCGCCTCGGCATCGCGGGCGGGGACGAGGTAGTGGTCCGCTGCCACAGAACCTCCCGTCAACCTGTCCGAATCACCAATAGTTGACATCTGAGCGTCGCCGAACCGTCACAGTTTGCAGCAGCGTCTGACACGTGCGCTCGCTAGGGTCGGCGGATCACGTCTCTCTGAGGAGCCCCCTGATGCGACCCGGACACCGTACTCTCCTGCGACGGGGCACCCTGCTCGCCGCAGCCGCCGCACTCGTGGCGGCTCCCCTCTCCGTCGTCCCCGCCGCCTCGGCGGCGCCCGAGGACCAGGTGAAGCTCACCTTCCTCGGCATCAACGACTTCCACGGCAGGATCGACGCCAACACCGTGAAGTTCGCCGGCACCGTCGAGCAGCTGCGGGCGGCCGCGGGAGAGGACAGCACCGTCTTCGTCGCCGCGGGCGACAACATCGGCGGCTCGCTCTTCGCGTCGGCCGTCGACCAGGACAACCCGACGATCGACGTCCTCAAGGCCCTCCAGCTCGACAACTCCGCCGTCGGCAACCACGAGTTCGACAAGGGCTTCTCCGACCTCACCGGCCGCGTGATCCCCCGGATGGGCGAGAACCGCTTCGGAGCGCCGGTCTTCCTCGGCGCCAACGTCTACGAGAAGGGCACCGACGATCCCGCCCTCCCCGAGTACGCCGAGTACACCGTCAAGGGTGTCGACGTCGCCATCGTCGGTGTCGTCACCGAGGAGACGAAGTCCCTCGTGCCCGCCGCCGGCATCGCCGACCTCGAGTTCGGGGACCCGGTCGAGGCGGTCAACCGCGTGGCGAACGAGCTGAAGGACGGCAACGACGCCAACGGTGAGGCCGACCTCGTCATCGCCAGCTACCACGAGGGCGCCCCCCTCTCCGACGCCGCGGCCACCCTGGACCAGCAGGTCGCCGCCAGCCCGGTGTTCGCGCACATGGTCAACGACACCGTCGCGCACGTCGACGCGATCTTCACCGGTCACACCCACCAGCGCTACGCGTACGACGCGCCGATCCCCGGCGGTACGGGCACACGCCCGCTGGTGCAGTCCGGCAACTACGGCGAGGGCGTCGCGAAGGTCGAGCTCACCGTACGACACCGCCACCGACGAGGTCGTCGACCACACGCGCGAGGTCGTCGCCCGCACCTCTGCGAACGACGCGGACCTCGTCGCTCAGTACCCGCGCGTCGCCGCCGTGAAGACGATCGTGGACGCTGCCCTCGCGAACGCCGCGGAGGTCGGCAACGAGCCGGTCGCGACGATCACGAACGACATCACGACCGCGTTGACGGGCGGCACGTACGAGGACGGCCGCTACTTCCACCCCACACCGACCGCCTCGGGGGTCCGCGACGACCGGGGGTCGGAGTCGGCCCTCGGCAACCTCGTCGCCAACTCCCTGCGCGACAGCCTCGCGAACGACCAGGGCGGCGACGTCGAGATCGGCGTCACCAACCCCGGCGGTCTGCGCGCGGAGCTGATCTACGCCGGCGACACCAGCACCAACCCGGCCAACACCGACGGAGTCGTGACCTACGCCGAGGCGAACTCCGTCCTGCCGTTCACCAACAACCTCTCGTCGATCACGCTGACCGGCGAGGAGTTCGTGACGCTGCTCGAGCAGCAGTGGCAGCGCGACGCCGACGGGGCGGTGCCCTCGCGCGCGTACCTCCAGCTCGGGCTCTCCGACAACGTCTCGTACACGTACCACGAGGTCGACGACCCGCTCCGTCCCCGCCGACCCGCAGGGCAACCCGCGCAAGAAGGGCGTCATCGACTCGGTGACGATCGACGGTGAGCCGATCGACCTCGCCAGGAACTACCGCATCGGCACGTTCTCCTTCCTGGTCACCGGCCAGGACAACTTCCACGTGTTCAAGGAGGGCGAAGCCCCCAAGGACTCCGGTCTGGTCGATCGGGAGGCGTGGATCTCCTACCTCGATGCCAAGTCGCCCGTCGCACCCTCGTTCGCCCGCCGCTCGACGGTGACGACCGGTGCGCCGACGACCCTGAAGGCGGGGGAGTCGACCACCTTCACTGTCTCCAAGCTCGATCTCACGTCGCTCGACAGCCCGCAGAACACGACGCTGACGGCCAAGATCGGCGACACAGTGGTCGGGACCTTCCCTGTCAGCGACGGTGCGGCCACCGTGTCGTTCACCGCTCCCGCGGGACTGGCGGCCGGACCGGCGATGCTCACCCTGACCGCCCAGCCGTCGGGCACGGTCGTGTCGCTCCCGGTGACGGTGGTCAAGGGCAAGGTCACGACGACGATCGATGCCGTCGCCACTCCGGGCATCTCGCCGCTGTTCGGCCCGATCGTCGTGGCTCGCGTGACCCCGCGCGGCGCGACCGGCACCGTCCGGGTGCTCGACTCCGACGGCAAGGTTCTCGGCTCCGGCAAGCTCGTGGCCGGTCACACCCTGGTCGCTCTCGGTGGTCGTGCCCTCAAGCCGGGCACGCACACCCTCACCATCCGGTACGGCGGTGACGGCAACCACAAGCCGTCCGAGACCGTGAAGACGGTCCGCGTCCTCGGACGCTGACGACCAGCGAGGAGAACCTGCATGACCCCGCACCTTCTACGACGACGGTCTGCCGCGCTTGCGGCCGCCGGCGCGCTCGCGGCGGGCACGCTCGCCGCGGTCGCCGCACCGGCGAACGCTGCACCGGCCGAGCACCTCGTGATCAACGAGGCCTACCTCAACGGCGGCAGCGCCGGCGCGACCTACCTCAACAAGTTCGTCGAGCTCCACAACCCGACCGGTGAGGAGATCACGGTCGACGGGTGGACGGTCCAGTACCGCTCGTACTCCTCCACCGGCAACTTCACCGGCAAGATCGCGCTGTCAGGGACGATCCCCGCGGGCGGTCACTACCTCGTGAGCGGCAACGCGAACGCGGCCAACGGCACGCCGCTGCCGACACCCGACGTGGCGTCGACGATCGCGTTCTCCGGCAACGCGAACGGCGGCACGCTGGCGCTCACCAAGACGGCAGACACGCTCACCGGTGACGGTGCCGCCGTGCTCGCCGACCCCGACGTCGTCGACCTCCTCGGGTACGGCGTGGCCAACACCTCCGAGACCGCGCCCAAGGCCGACGGCTACTCGGTGACGTCGTCGCTCAACCGCACCGGCGGGGCCGACACGAACGACAACAGCGCCGACTTCACGGCCGGTGAGCCGACACCGACCGCGTGCGGCGAGGCGTGCGTCCCGGGTCCGAACCCGGTCGTCGAGCGGACCATCGCCGCCATCCAGGGCACCGGCGTCGCCAGCCCGTACGTCGGTGACACCGTCATCACGCAGGGCGTGGTCACCGCGGCGTACAAGACCGGCGGCTTCAACGGCTTCTACCTCCAGACCGCGGGCAGCGGCGGCGAGGACGACGCGACTCCGGACGCCTCCGACGGCATCTTCGTCTTCGGCAGCGCCGCGGTCGCCCTGGTCGAGAAGGACGACCACGTGAAGGTGACGGGGCCGGTCAGCGAGTTCGGTGGGATGACCCAGATCACCCCCGCCGCGTCGGACGTCGTCGTCCTCGACGAGCCGGCATCGGCGGTCAAGCCGACCCCGCTCGCACTGCCGCTCGGTGACGCCGGCCGCGAACGGCTCGAGGGCATGCTCGTCGCCCCTGCGGGCCCGATGACGGTGACGAACAACTACACCACCAACACGTTCGCCGAGATCGGCCTGGCGGCCGGCGACTCCCCGCTGTACGTCCCGACCGAGGTCGCCGCCCCGGGTGCCGCCTCGCAGGCCGTGAAGGCGGAGAACGCGACCAGGCGGATCACGCTCGACGACGGCTCCTCGACCAACTACACCGGCGCCGGCAAGAACACGCCCCAGCCGTGGATCGACGGCGACACGACGATCCGGGTCGGGGCGGCGGCGACGTTCACGAAGGACGTGGTGCTCGACTACCGCAACAACACGTGGAAGCTCCAGCCCACCGCACAGCTCACCGCCGACGACGCCAACGGGGTGCTCCCGGCGACGTTCAGCGGCGCCGAGCGTCCTGCCTCGCCACCGGCCGTCGGCGGCGACTTCACCCTCGCCGCGTTCAACGTCCTCAACTACTTCGTCACCACGGGCGAGGAGTACGAGGCGACCACCGGCATCTCGTGCGAGTACTTCGTCGACCGCGAGGGTGTTCCGACCACCGTCGACGAGTGCGTCGGCCAGGCGGGACCTCGTGGCGCAGCGAGCGCCGTGCAGCTCGAGCGCCAGGAGAAGAAGATCGTCGCCGCCATCAACGCCCTCGACGCCGACGTGGTGTCGCTGGAGGAGATCGAGAACTCCGTGAAGTTCGGCAAGGACCGCGACGCGGCCCTCGCGGCCCTCACCGAGGCGCTCAACGAGGCGGCAGGCGCCGGCACGTGGGCGTACGTCCCGTCGCCCGACGCCTCGGCACTGCCGTCGGTAGCGGAGCAGGACCTCATCCGTACGGCGTTCATCTACAAGCCGGCGGTCATCGAGGCCGTGGGCGCGTCGACGGTGCTCGTCGGTGATCCGGCGTTCGCCGACTCGCGCGAGCCGCTCGCGCAGGCGTTCCAGCCGGTCGCAGGCGTCGAGGCCGACCGCTTCGTCGCGATCGTGAACCACTTCAAGTCCAAGCGGTCGGGCACGCCCGACCCGGACCAGGGTGCGGGCAACGCCGAGCGCGTCCAGCAGGCGCAGTCGCTCGTCGCGTTCGCCGACCAGGTCAAGGCTGCGGCCGGGACCGAGAAGGTCTACCTCACCGGGGACCTCAACGCGTACTCGAAGGAGGACCCGATCACCGTCCTCCGCGAGGCCGGCTACGTCGATCTCGAGGAGGAGTACGAGACCGCCGAGACGTACCAGTTCGACGGCGAGATCGGCTCGCTCGACCACGTCTTCGCGTCGCCTGCCGCCGCGCCGGACGTCGAGGGGATGGGCGTGTGGTCGATCAACGCCATGGAGCCGATCGCGTACGAGTACAGCCGCTACAACAACAACGCGACCGACTTCTACGACGCGGGCCCGTTCCGCTCCAGCGACCACGACCCGGCGCTCGTCGGGATCGCGCTGGAGGAGCAGCTCACGCCGACCTCGGTCAGCGCGATCGCCACTCCGGGGATCTCGCCGCTGTTCGGTCCGCTCGTCGCGGCCCAGGTCAAGCCGCGCGCCACGGGCACTGTCGAGGTGCTCAAGGGTGACACCGTGCTCGCGTCGCAGCGACTGGTGCTGGGCGTGACGGTCGTGGCCCTGCCGGCCACGGCACTGAAGCCGGGGACCCACCAGCTCACCGTCCGTTACACCGGTGACGCGACCCACGCCGCCTCCGAGACGACGGTGACGGTGCGCGTGCTGGGGCTGTGACGACGCCCCTGCGGTGTTCGTGAAGGTCCGGGTCGCCACGGTGGCCCGGACCTTTCGCGTCACCGTCGGCGCGCGGTGACGCCGCACCCGTGCCTGACTGAGCCCATGGGACCGACGCGCATCCAGGGCAAGCGGGCGTACGACCCTCCGTCCGACGACGACGGCATGCGTGTGCTGGTCGACCGCCTGTGGCCACGCGGGGTCCGCAAGGAGGATCTCGCACTCGACGCCTGGGACAAGGACGTGGCGCCGAGCACCACGCTGCGCCATGCGCTGCACCACGAGGACCTCCCGTACGAGGACTTCGTCCGCCGGTACCGCGCCGAGCTGGCGTCACCGGCCGGCCGCGCGGCGGTCGAGTCCCTCCGAGCCCGCGCTGACGGCCGGGTCCTCACCCTTGTGACGGCGACCAAGCCCGTCGAGCGCAGCGCCGTGCCGGTGCTGATCGACCTGATCCCCGAGGGTGCTCAGGGTCATCCCTGAAATAGTCGCAGGATGGGCGTCGACGGACGACGCTGACGTTAGTCTGGGCGGACTATGCGCAAGATGACTACCGATCTGCTCACCTGGGTCGCCCACCGGACGGTCCTTCGGTCGCAGAAGGACGGTATCGACCTCTCCAAGCTCACCTTCGTCCCCAGCCGTTGGCTCATGCCGCTGCGGCGTGACGGACTCGATCCTGTCGCTCCGCTCGCGAAGACCCGTGCCGAGGCGCCCGTGAAGCGGCTCGCCAGCCTCTTCGGGATGAACATCTGGCTCGTCACCGGCCACGCCGAGACGCAGGCCGTGCTCGCGGACCGCACCTCCTACAGCAACGACATCCGGCCGCTCGTCGGTGAGGTGGGTGCCGCGGACGGGGACATCGGCGGCCTCGGGTTCACCGACCCGCCGGAGCACACGCGTCTGCGCAAGCTGCTCACGCCCGAGTTCACGATGCGCCGCCTCGCCCGTCTCGCCCCCACGATCGACGACATCATCGAGCGCCAGCTCGACGTGATGGAGGAGAAGGGCCCGGAGGTCGACCTCATGGCGGACTTCGCGTTCGCCGTCCCGTTCCTCGTCATCTGCGAGCTCCTCGGCCTGCCGGACGAGTCGCGCGAGGAGTTCTTCGCGCTCGGCTCCGCACGCTTCGACGTCTCCGGTGGCGGCGCCGCGAGCTTCGGCGCGATCTCGGAGTCGCGCACCTTCCTCATGAACGCCACCAAGGCGCAGCGTGACGCCCCGGGCGACGGCCTGATCGGCAAGATCATCGAGGAGGTCGGCGACGAGATCTCCGACTACGACCTGGGCGGGCTCGCCGACGGCGTCTTCACCGGCGGTCACGAGACCACGGCGAGCACGATCGCGCTCGGGGCGATGGTCCTGATGAACGACCCCGAGTCGCGGCGCCGTCTCGTCGCGGACGACAGCTTCGCCGACCCGGTCGTCGAAGAGATGCTCCGCTACCTCACGGTCGTCCAGGTCGCGTTCCCTCGGTTCGCCAAGGTCGATCACGACCTGTTCGGCCAGCCGATCGCCAAGGGCGACGTCGTGGTGTGCTCGCTCAGCGGCGCCAACCGCGACCACCGCACCGGGGGACCCGATCTCGAGCGGTTCAACCCGCACCGTGACTGGCCGACCTCGCACGTCGCGTTCGGACACGGGTTCCACCGCTGCGTCGGAGCCGAGCTCGCTCGGATGGAGCTGCGCTCGGCGTACCCGCGCCTCTTCCGCCGCTTCCCCGACCTCGCTCTCGCGTGCGACCCCTCCGACCTGGCCTTCCGCCAGCGCTCGATCGTGTACGGCGTCGAGGCGATGCCGGTCCGCCTGTACGGCTGACAGCCGCGCCACCGGCGCACTCCCACACCCAGCACAACGCCCCACGGCCCTGGTCGCAGCGTGGGGCGTTGGCGTCTGCGGGCCCGCTCACGCGAGCTGGCGGGCACCCCTGCGGAACATGAACGCGCTGATCAGCCAGAAGACACCGACCACGATCGCGTAGATCCCGATCAGGACGAGCACGGTCGCCGCACCGATGCCGGGGTTGGCGATGAGCAGGATGCCGAAGATCAGGGACGCGATGCCGGCAGCGAGGAGCCAACCCCAGCCGCTGCCCGGGACCTGGCGCAGCTGGAGGGCGCCGGAGATCTCCAGCACGCCGATCATCAGCGACCAGAAGGCGATCACCAGCACGAGCGCGAACACCGTGATCGCGGGCTCGCGGAAGGCGATGACGCCGGCGGCGATCCCGAGCACGCCCTCGAGGAGCAACCATCCCCACGCACGGCCACCGCCGGTGACGATGCTGACCAGCGCCATGACGCCGTCGGCGAGCGCCCAGATGCCGAAGACGATGACGATCGCCTTCGCGGTGGACTCCGGATAGAAGAGCGCGAGCACGCCGAAGGCGATCGCGACCACCCCTCGGACGACGATGATCCACCAGACCGACCTCGCGGCCGATGTGATGGTCCCGGCAAGATCCGTCATGGCTGCCCCCTCGTTCGCCTGTCTCGCACACTAGGGGCGCGCGTACGGGTGGCGCACGGGGACACGCGGTGGGCGTGTCCGGTTGTGGGGACCGCGTCAGGGAAGCGGTACGCGGATGAACGCGGGGCGGTAGAGGAACGGGTTCGCCTCCACCTTGCCGAGGTCGGTGTTGTTGCGGCTGTACGAGACGACCACCGACCCGCGCCTGGGCAGGATCGCGGGATGCGCGAGCGGCATGTAGCGGAGCTGACCGGTGACGGCGTTGGACGGGATCCGGGCGACCGTCGAGGCGCGCGTGAACGGACCGGTGGGAGAGGGGGCCTTCCAGATCACGAGGTCCTGGCCGAGGAACTCGTCCTGCTTGCTCACGGCGTACCAGGAGCCGTCCTGCGAGAAGACGCTCAGCGTCTGCGACACGCCGCCCTTGGCAGGGATGAGCTCCGCCGAGTCACCGGCATCTCGGCTCCACTGCTCACCGTCCCAGTAGCGCCACATCGACTGGTCCCGCAGCTGGTCGATGTGGACCCGCGCGACCCGCAGGGAGTATCCGAAGACTCCCTCGACCTCCGGGTTGGCGGTGCCGTACAGATAGACCCACTCACCCTCGACCGCCACGGCCGCGCCCCAGGTGGGGCGCTTGCGGCTCGGGTCGTCGCGTCCCAGGTCCTTGACCTCGACGAGCTGCGGCACACCGCCGGGTTCCACGTGGAACACCGCGATGGCGGGACCGAGGTTCTCGAACTCGGTGCTCATCGCGCTGCCGGTGCTGCGCACGCGCTGGACGCCCACGCCGACGACGTCGACGCCGGCGCGGTGGACGCGGCCGATCGACATCGGCCAGTAGCCGACCCCGTCGGAACGGTCGGGGATGAGGGCGCCGTTGTCCTTCGGGAGGACCGTCTGCGCACACCCGTCGCTGATGAGAAGCATCGAGTTGCGGACGAAGCGCGGGCCGTCGAAGTCGGCGGCGCGGAGCGTGTCGCCCATGACCCAGAGGCGACGGCCGTCCTCCAGTGCCAGGTCGGCGCCGACGTCGGCACCCTGCAGGGCGGGTCCCCCGCGGGTCGTGTCGACGATGCTCTGGAGGTCGGCGATCGTGCGCAGGCGAGGAATGGTCACGCACGGCGAGGTGTGCGCGGGCGGATGCGTCGTGGCGCCCGGGGAGCCTGTGCCTGCTCGGTCGTCGTCGGCGCCCGCGAGCGGTCCGCGGACGAGGGCGACGATCCCCACCGCCAGCAACGCCAGCACCGCCACCGAGACGACGGGGACCCACCACCGTCGTGCGCGCCTGGGCGTGCTCTCCTCGTCGTCCATGTCGCCCCCGAGAGTAGTGCGACCCGGCGCCCGCCCCTAGGGCACGGGTCGAGTCGTGACCTACGCCTCGCCGGCTGTGAGAACCTGTGGGCATGGCGACCGGCTCGACGGAGGGCACCGTGCGGCGAGGCCGCCCCGGGTACGACCAGGAGACGGTGCTGCGCCGTGCGGTCGACCTCTTCAACCGCCAGGGGTACGACGCGACGAGCATCGGCGACCTGGCCCGGGAGCTGGGCCTCACCAAGTCCGCGATCTACCACCACGTCCCCAGCAAGGAGCATCTTCTCGCGCTGGCGCTGGACGAGGCGCTCGACGGCCTGGACGCCGTGATCGCCGAAGCCGTGCACGACCGCCCCGGTGTCAGCGCGTACGACCGGCTCCGGACCGCGGTCCGCCAGAGCGTCGAGGTGCTGGTCGCGCACCTGCCGGCCGTGACCCTGCTGCTGCGCGTGCACGGCAACAGCGACGTCGAGCAGCAGGCGCTGGCCCGCAGACGCGCGATCGACGAGCGCTTGAGCCGGCTCGTCCAGGACGCGGTCGCCGAAGGCGCGGTGCGTGACGACATCGATCCCGACGTCATCAGCCGGCTGCTCTTCGGCATGGTCAACTCGCTGGTCGAGTGGTACCGCCCCGGCGGCCCGGTCGACGCGACCGTGCTCGCCGACGCGGTGGCGGCGCTGGCGTTCGACGGCCTGGCCGTCAGGGAGCGCTGACCCGTCCCACCTCGCGGCTGCGCCCTCGGAACTCCGCGATCACGGCCGCGTCGGACCGGCGCCGCACCGTCACGTCGTACAGACCCGACTTGCCAGCGCGTGCCCGCTCGACCGCGACCGCGACGAGGGTGTCCCCGCGACGGGCGGGTGCGAGGAAGGTGATGTCGAAGCCCGCCGCCACCGTCACCTCCCCGTACCCGTTGCACGCCAGCGCGAAGGTGCTGTCGGCGAGCGCGGCGACGAGGCCACCGTGGCAGATGCCGTGCCCGTTGACCATGTCGTCGCGCACCACCATCGACACCCGGGCGGTGCCAGGCGCAGCGTCCTCGCACTCCATGCCCAGCGCCTTGCTGGCCACGTCCGCCGCCCACATCGCCTCGGCGCCGCTCATGCGTCGAAGTCCACGGTGACGACGTCGCTGACCGGGTAGGACTGGCACGTCAGCACGAACCCGCGCGCGACCTCCTCGTCGGAGAGCGCATAGTTGCGCCGCAGGTCGACCTTGCCGGCACACACCCGCGCGCGGCAGGTCCCGCACACGCCGCCCTTGCAGGCGAACGGCAGGTCGGCGCGAGTGCGCTGCGCAGAGTCGAGGAGCGGGCGGTCGCGCAGCATCGGGGTCGTGGTGCTGCGGCCGTCGAGGACGACGGTGACGTCGCTCGTCACCCCCTCCAGCGCCGGATCGACGTGGCGCACCTCGGGCGGCGGCTCGTCGACGTAGAACAGCTCGACGTGGACCCGCTCCTCAGGAACGCCGAGCTCGGCAAGGACGGTACGAGCGTCGGCCAGCATCCCGAACGGGCCGCACAACCAGACGTGGTCGAGATCGGCGACGGGGACCAGCAGCGTGAGCAGGCGGCGGAGCCGGTCGCCGTCGAGCCGCCCGGAGAAGAGCTCGACGTCACGCGGCTCGCGCGACAGCACGTGCACGAGCTCGAAGCGGGGGCCGTACCGGTTCTTGAGGTCGGCCAGCTCCTCGGCGAACATCACGCTGGCGCTCGTCCGGTTGCCGTACAGCATCGTCACCTCGGCCTCCGGGTGGGCCAGCACGGTGCTCGCGATCGAGAGCATCGGAGTGATCCCCGAGCCCGCCGCGATACAGAGGTGGCGGCCGCCGAGGTCAGGGTCGGCACGGAAGCTGCCTGCTGGCGGCTGGACCTCGATCCGCGTCCCCGGCCGGACCTCCCGCGCCAGCCAGTGGGAGAACAACCCGTCCGGGATCGTGCGTACGCCGATGCGCAGAGGGGCGCCGACGGCGGCGCAGATCGAGTACGAGCGCCGGTGCTCCTCACCGTCGACGAGGCGTCGCAGGGTCACCGACTGCCCGGCGCGGAACGCGAACTCCTCCCGCAGGGTGTCCGGGACCTCGAAGGTCACCGCGACCGAGTCGTCGGTCAAGGGCTCGACCGCGGCGACGATGAGCGCACGGAAGGGCGCAGACCTTCGGGTACGGGGCTCCTGCGACGCGAGGGTCATCAGATCTCCTTGACGTGCTCGAACGGCTCCAGGCAGGCCGTGCACCGGTAGAGCGCGGTGCACGGTGTCGGCCCGAACTCCGACGTCAGCCTCACGGCTCCGGACCCGCACCGCGGGCACCGCAGGTCACGACGGGTCGGCGTCAGCGTGAGCGCGACCGGTCCTTGGTGGCGCGGAGCGGGGCCCGGGACCGACAGCCCGTGCTCGGCGAGCGCGCGCCGTCCACGGACGGTGATCCAGTCGGTGGACCACGCCGGGGAGAGCGTGACGTCCACCCGCACGTCGGCGAACCCCTCGTCGCGCAACGTACGGACGAGGTCGTCGCGCATCGCCGTCATGGCCGGGCATCCCGAGTAGGTCGGGGTGATCGTCACGACGACGGTGGAGCCGTCGAGGGCGACGTCGCGCAGCACGCCGAGGTCCGCCAGCGTGAGCATCGGCATCTCGGGGTCGGTCACCGTCGACGCCGCACGGTACGCCTCGGACACCGAGCGGGAACCCTCCCTCGTCGCCACCACGGCTACCACCGGCCCGTCGGGTGGGCACGGGCGACGCTCTGCATGTCGGCGAGCAGCGGGACGAGTGCGTCGGTGTGCCGACCGTCGCGGCCCTGCGGGCGCGCCGCGGGTCGGTGCTCCGGCTCCTCCATCCCGGCGGCATCCCGGACCTGGCGGAGGACGTCGTCGACGGAGGCGACGACGACTGCCGGGTCGACGCCGGCGCCGGCGCGCGCCAGCCTCTCCTCGACGGGGTGCGACGCCCCGAGCTCGGGCCACAGCGGCCAGAGCCGGTCCCATGCGGCGAGCACCCGCCGTCTCGACTCCTCGGTGCCGCCGGCGAGCGTGACGACCCACCGTCCCGCGTAGTCCCGGTGGTACGTCAGCTCCTTCACCGCCTTGGCCGCGACTGCCGCGAGGATCGGGTCGGTGCTCTCGCTCAGGCGCTCCGTGAGCGCCAGTCGCCACGTCGCGAACACCAGGATGCGGACGACGGCGTCGGCGAAGTCACCGTTCTCCACCTCCGCGAGGTGCACGTTGCGGAAGCCGGCGGCGTCGCGGAAGAACGCGAACGCGTCCTCCGGCGGAGCAGGTGAGCCCTCAGGGAGCGGCGGCACACCGTCCGGGTCCACCGCGGCCGCGCGGGTGTAGAGGAGCCGCGCCTGGCCGAGCAGGTCGAGCGCCACGTTGGAGAGCGCGACGTCCTCCTCCAGGTCCGGGGCGTTGCTGCACCACTCAGCGATCCGTTGCGACATCACGAGGGCGTCGTCGGCGAGCATCACGGCGTACGTCGCCAGGTCACGCGCATCGACACCGTCGGGGACCGCCACTTCCCGGCCGGTCGGACCGACGACACCGGCCAGCGGGTCGGCGAACGCGGTGCCGAAGGCCCAGTGCGTCGCGTCGCCCCCGTACAGGCCTTCGTACGGGTTGTCGTTCGCGTCGGTCGTGCCGGTCGAGGCCATGGCCACCTCTCACATGTGCGGGACGTTCTCGGGGATCTCGTAGAACGTCGGATGCCGGTAGACCTTGTCACCGCTCGGGGCGAACAGCGGGTCCTTCTCGTCGGGGCTCGATGCCGTGATCGCGTCGGAGCGCACGACCCAGAGGCTCACACCCTCGTTGCGTCGCGTGTAGACGTCGCGCGCGTGCCGCAGCGCCATCGCGTCGTCGGGAGCGTGCAGCGAGCCGACGTGCACGTGGTTCAGACCACGCTTGCCGCGGACGAACACCTCGTACAGGGGCCACTCCGCCCGGATCTCGCTCATCGACCGTCCTCGCTCGTCCTCGCGGCGAAGGCCGTCGCCGCCTCGCGCACCCACGCACCGTCCTCGTGGGCGCGGCGGCGGTGCGCCATGCGCTGGGCGTTGCAGGGCCCGTCGCCGCTGATCACCGCCGTGAGCTCGTCCCAGTCGGGCTCGCCGAAGTCGTAGTGGCCGCGCTCGGCGTTCCAGGCGAGCTCGGGGTCCGGCAGCGTCACCCCCAGCGCCTCGGCCTGCGGCACGGTCATGTCGACGAACTTCTGCCGCAGCTCGTCGTTGGTGTCGCGCTTGATCCCCCACGCCATCGACTGGGCGGTGTTCGGCGACTGGGAGTCCGGCGGCCCGAACATCATCAGCGACGGCCACCAGAACCGGTCGACGGACTCCTGCACCATCGCGCGCTGCTCGTCGGTGCCGCGCTGCATCGTCATCAGCAGCTCGTAACCCTGCCGCTGGTGGAAGGACTCCTCCTTGCAGATGCGGATCATCGCGCGCCCGTACGGCCCGTACGAGGTGCGGCACAGCGGCACCTGGTTGCAGATCGCGGCGCCGTCGACGAGCCACCCGATCGTGCCGACGTCGGCGTACGAGAGCGTCGGGTAGTTGAAGATCGAGGAGTACTTCTGCCGCCCCGACAGCAGCAGCTCGGTCAGCTCCTGGCGCGAGACACCGAGGGTCTCGCACGCGGAGTAGAGGTAGAGCCCGTGCCCGGCCTCGTCCTGCACCTTCGCCAGCAGGATCGCCTTGCGGCGCAGCGACGGCGCCCGGGTGATCCAGGCGCCCTCGGGCTGCATCCCGATGATCTCCGAGTGCGCGTGCTGCGCGATCTGGCGGACCAGGGTCCTGCGGTAGCGCTCGGGCATCCAGTCACGGGGCTCGATGCGGTCGTGACGGCCGAGGATCGCCTCGAAGTCGGCGACGAGCTCGGCCTCGTCGGCTGTCGCGGTCATGGCACCCTCCGGGATTTACTGACCGATCGGTCTGTAAATCGTGACACACCGGGTGCCGGGGCACAAGCCCGTCAGCGGCGGCGCTTCTCGTCGTCATACATGGCGAGCCCCCTCCTGGTCGTCCGCCGCCCTTGTGGCGACGCGTTCCACTGTCGCCTGCGTGGGAGGGCGCGTCTGTCCGCGCGATGACACACCGGGAGTCGGATCCCCGACACTCGGTCACCGTCGAGCGAGTCCCAGGAGCGCGGGGACGTCCACGACCTCGACGGCGCCTCGACGCAGGGCGACGACGCCACGGTCCTCGAGCCGGCGCAGGACCTGGTTGACCGACGGTCGCGCACCTCCGACGAGGTCGGCCAGGTCCGACTGCGTGAGCGGGATCCGGACGGGCCCGGCCGCGTCGCCGGCCCCGTAGACGTCGCAGAGACCGGCGAGGCACCGGTGCACCCGGCGGTCCAGGCCGACGTACAGCGCCTCGACGAGGCGGTCGCTCAGCTCCTCCACGCGGCGCGCGAGGAGGACGGTCAGCAGCCGTTCGACGCCGGGGTGGTCCTCACGCAGCGTGAGGAAGGTCGAGGCGGAGAGCACGAGCGTCTCGGCCGGCTCGAGCGCCACGACGCTCGCCGAGCGCACCGGAGGCTTCTCGGAGGGCAGGAGTGCGAGCTCACCGAAGTACGTCCCCGGGCCGAGGACGTTGAGGATCGCGCTGTCCCCGTCTGGCGTCGACGCGCGCACGGCGAGCCTCCCGGCGGCGACCAGGTGCAGGCTGTCGGCGGGATCGCCCTCGTGGACGAGGTGCTCGCCCCTGACGAAGCGGCGGCGGCGCGCGCCCGCCAGGAGACGCTCACGCTCGGGGCCCGGGACCGAGGCCAGCACCTCCCACTGCACGCGGCCAGTCAACCACCGCCCACGACACTCCGCGCAGGTGTTGCAGCAACAGGTGAGCGTCGTGTCAGGACGCTGACAGACGGACGCCGTCGGCGTCCCTAGCGTCACGGGCATGGACACGACGACCGCCGCCGTCACGGCGCACCACCCCTACCGCAGCGCGCTGCGCAACCGCGACTTCCGCCGCCTGTTCACGGCCATGGCGGTCTGGGAGACCGGCGCCTGGTCGTACACGGTGGTGATCACCGCCTACGTGTTCACCCAGAACGGCTCGGCCACCGCGGTCGCCTGGCTCGTGACGAGCCGCTGGATCACCGGCTTCCTGCTCGCCCCGTACGCCGGTGTGCTCGCCGACCGTTACGACCGCAGGAAGCTGATGATCTGGTGCGCGGGGCTCTCCGCACTGGCGATGGTCGCGATGGCGGGCGTCGTGGCTGCCGGGCTGCCGTTGTGGATCCTCGTGGCGCTCTCGATCGTCAACGCGCTGCTGGAGTCCCCGAACCGGCCGGCCTCGGGTGCGATGGTCCCGGAGATGGTCGAGGAACGTGACCTCCCCACCGCGAACGCCCTGCTCAACCTCCTCGAGAACGTGGTCATCGCCGTCGGTCCCGCGATCGGCGGGCTCCTCGTGGTGGTGGCCGACCCCGTGGTCGGCGTCATGCTCAACGCCACGACGTACGCGATCGCGGTCCTGATCCTCCTGCGCGTCTCGCTGTCGTCGCGAGGCGACGCCGAGCGCGGAGAGAGCTCGCTGCGACAGATGGTCGACGGCGTCGGGACGCTGCTCCAGACCCGCGTCGCGCTCGGAGCGTCGCTCGCGACCCTGCTGTGCTCAGGCATCTACGGCGCCTCGGTCGTCCTCCTCCTGCCGCTCACGGTGGAGATCGGCGCCGGGGAGGGCGGGTACGGATACCTGCTCACGGCGTCGGCGATCGGCAGCATCCTCGGTGCACCGGTCGCCGGACGGCTGTCGCGGGTCCGTCGTCTCGACCTCGTCATCGTCGTCATGCTGGTCGTCGAGGCCGTCCCGTTCGCGCTGATGATCCTGACCGACCAGCTCCTCGTGGTCGCGGTGCTGATGGCGGTCTCGGGCGCCGCGATGACGGTCGTCGACGTCATCGCGCTGACGCTGGTCCAGCGCGAGATCCCCGACGGTCTCCTGGGCCGTGCGCTCGCGACCTTCGACGCCTTCGCCCTGGCCGGCATCGCGGGAGCGGGCATCACCGGCGCCCTCGTGCTCGACCGGTTCGGGATGGAGGCGGCGCTGTGGTCGATCGCGATCGGGTTCTCCGTGCTCGCCGTGCTGATGTGCGTGCCGACGCTGCGCGGGGCACGGTTGCTCTCCGAGGACGAGGAAGAGCGTCTGGACCTCCTCGAGCGTGTCGACCTCTTCCGGGGTGTCGGGCAGGCGGCGCTGGAGCACCTCGCGTCGCGGGCCACCCCCGTCACGATCCGTCCCGGCACGGTCCTCATGGCCGAGGGTGACCCGTCCGACGACCTGTGGCTGCTCGAGTCGGGCGCCCTCGACGTCTCCGCAGGCGGCCGCACGCTCCCCACCGTCGAGGCACCCGGGTACGTCGGCGAGATCGGGCTGCTCCACGGGCTCCCTCGTACGGCGACGGTGATCGCGGCGGCCGACGGGGTCGTGCTGCGCGTCCCCGGAGACGACTTCCTGGCCGCACTCGGTGCCGGCGAGCCGTCGGAGTCGATGGTCCGGCTTGCCGACGAGCGCATCCGGCGGACGCGGTGACCGTGCGAGGTGATCGCGACTTTCCCCGCCGGCAGGCGGGCAACGGGCTACCCTCCCGAGCATGGAGCGTCGCGGTGCCGTGTCTGTCGGCTGCCCCTCGTGCGGCGCCGGCTCACCGGCGGGTGCCCGGTTCTGCATGGAGTGCGGCGGGTCGATGACCCCGCGGTGCCGGGCGTGCGAGGCCGATCTGCCCAGCGGCGCGAAGTTCTGCCCCCAGTGCGGCGGCGGGACCGGCTCCGGGCCCGCCGTGACGCCGCGCTCCGAACGGCGCAGGTACGTCGCGGGTGCCGACCGTGTCGCCGAGCGCCGGGTCACCAGCGTCCTCTTCGGCGACCTCGTCGGGTTCACCGCACTCTCGGAGGGCCGCGACCCTGAGGAGGTCCGCGAGCTGCTGTCGACGTACTTCGACCAGTGCCGCAACGTCGTCGGGCGGTACGGCGGGACCATCGAGAAGTTCATCGGCGACGCGGTCATGGCTGTGTGGGGCGTCCCGACCACCACGGACGAGGACGCCGAGCGGGCCGTCCGCGCAGGGCTCGACCTGATCGCCGTAGTCCGTTCGTTCGGCTCCGAGCACGGAGCCCCCGAGCTCGCCATGCGGGTCGGCGTGGTGACGGGTGAGGTCGCGGTGACACTGGGCGCGACCGGGGAGGGCATGGTCGCCGGCGACGCCGTGAACACCGCCTCGCGGGTCCAGGCGCTCGCGCCCGCAAACCGTCTCTGGGTCGACGAGCAGACACGAGTGATGTCGTCGGACGCGGTGCGCTACCGCGACGCCGGCGAGCACACGGTCAAGGGCAAGGCCCTTCCACTGGCTCTGCACGAGGCCGTGTCGATCGCCTCCGAGACCACGACCGGTGTCGCCGTCCCGCTTATCGGCTACCACCGCGAGATCGCGCTGTTGAAGAACGAGTTCCACGCGGCGCGCGCGTCCGCGTCGGGGCGGATGCTTCTGCTGGTCGGCGAGCCGGGCGTGGGCAAGACCCGGCTCGGCAACGAGTTCGAGGACTTCACCGACGGCCTGCCCGAGACGGTCCGGTGGCATCGCGGCCGGTGCCTCGCGTACGGGGACGGCGTCGCGTACTCCGCACTGGTCGGTGCGGTCCGCGGGCGGATCGGCGCCGACGACGGTGACGATCCCGCGGCGCTGCGCGAGAAGCTGGGCGCCGGGGTCGAACGCTGGACCCCCGACCCCGACGAGGCAGCGTGGATCACCCCTCGCCTCGAGGCCCTCCTCGGACTGGGCACGGGGTCGTTCGAACGCGACGACCTGTTCGCCGCGTGGCTGACGTGGTTCGAGCGGATCGGTGCCGACGGCTCACCCGTCGTGTGGGTCGTCGACGACCTCCATGCGGCCGACGACGCGTTCCTGGACCTGCTCGACCACCTGGTCCGGTCGGTCCGAGTGCCCCTCTTCGTCGTCGGGCTCGCTCGCCCGGAGCTCTTCGAGCGGCATCCGACCCTCGTCACCGGGCGCCGCACGACGACCGTGCAGCTCGCCGGGCTCCCACGCCGCGAGATGGACGAGCTCTTCGACGCGCTGATCGGCGGCCTGGACCCCGAGACCCGCTCACGGCTCGTCGATCAGGCGGCGGGGATGCCGTTGTACGCCATCGAGACCGTGCGTGCCCTCATCGACCGCGGACTCACCGAGGAGCGCGGCGGGGCGCTCACCCTCCTGCCGGACGCGGACCCGGCCCAGATCCTCGATCCGGCCACGACGGCGGGCCTTCAGGTGCTCATCGCCAGCCGGCTCGACATGCTCGGCCCCGAGCGACGTGCGCTCCTGCAGGACGCGGCGGTCCTCGGGCAGACCTTCTCCGCCGACGTCCTCGCCGTCGCTTCCGGGCGCGACGTCGCCGAGATCGAGGCGATGCTCGACGAGATGGTCTCGCGCGACCTGCTGTCGCTGATCCGCGACAAGCTCTCGTCGGAGGACGGGAAGTACGCGTTCGTCCAGAGTCCGGTGCGTCAGGTCGCCTACCAGATGCTCTCGCGCCGCGATCGCCGTCAGCGCCACCTGGCGGCCGCCGACGCCCTCGAGCCGATGACCGAGGCGGCGGGCGAGCTGACGACGGTCGTCGCGCAGCACCTCCTCGACGCGCTCCGTCTGACCGATCCCGACGACGCCGCCTACGCGGAGCTTCTCCGGCGGGCGACCTCCTGGCAGGTCGGCTCTGCCGAGAGGATGCGCGCCCTCGGAGCCCTCGACGACGCGCTCGCCGCCTACGAGCGGATCATCGCCACGACCCAGGACCCCGCCGAGGTCGTCGCGCTCCAGCTGGTCGCCGCCGACATCGCCTACGACATCGGCCGGCACGAGACCGTGATCGCGCACGCGAACGCGGTCATCGAGTCGCCGACCGCAGGACCGACCGAGATGGCGAGTGCGCGCACGCGCGCCTCGTACTCGCTGCGCACCGTCGGCCGTAGCGATGCGGCGCTCGAGGTCCTCGCACCGTACGCGCGCGCCGACGACCTCGACGGTCTCGACGACGTCACCGCCTCGGGGGTGGCAGGGGCTCGCAGCGCTGCCCATCTCGAGCTCGGCGACTTCGAGGAGTGGCGACGGTGGGGCGACCTCGCCCTGCTTCGTGCCGAAGCCACCGGCGACCCGCGCACGATCTACCTCGCCCTCAACGGCATCGCGCTCGGCGACCTCGCACAGCGCGCGCCGACCCTGGAGGCAGCGATCCTCGACGCCTGTCTCCAGCTCGCCCGCCGCCACGGTCTGCGTCGAGAGCTGATCCAGGCGCTCGTCAACCGCTCGGACGAGCTGATCTGCGTCGACCCGACGCGGGCCCGCGAGTACGCGCTCGAAGCGCTCGAGCTGGGTCTCGCGTCCGGGATGCAGGCCCTGAGCGCCTTCGCGCAGACCAACCTCATGCTCGTCCACCATGCTGTCGGCGAGTGGGACGCGTTGATGGAGACGTCGCTCGGGAGACCGGCCTCCGACGGGCTGGACGACCAGGAGAAGCTTCACGACTTCGCCACCGTGGTCTGGCTCCGCAACCTCGTCTCGTTCGCGCGCGGCGGCCCCGAGACGGCGCCGACCAGCTGGGACGTCGTTGACCTCGACGGCGGCGGGCAACGCTCGTTCTTCGCCATCGCGCACCAGGCGCTCCTCACCATGATGCGGGGCGAGGACGCCCGCGGCGTCGACCTCTGCGTACGGGCGCTGGAGAACGGGGCGGTGGCCGGCCTCGTCGGCGAGGAGGTGCACCTCGTGTGGACGCTGGCGATCGACCGTGCGCTGGCCGGCGGCCAGGTCGCCCTGGCGCGGGACATCCTCGCCCGCGACGAGGAGTTGCGAGTGGTCAAGATCAACACCCGCCACGTCGCTGAGCGCCGTCGGCTCGCCGCGGCCGTGGCTGCCGCTGATCCTGAGTCGGACCCCGCTGTCGTCGAGTCCGAGCTCACCGCCGCGATCACGGTCCTCGACGCGTGGGGAGCGGTCCCGACCCGCGCCCGAGCCGAGGCCACGCTGGGGTGCTGGCTCCGGTCGCACGGCCGGGACGACGAGGCCCAGCCGTTGCTCGCGTCTGCGCGCCAGACCTTCACGGAGCTCGAGGCTACTGCGTGGCTCGCCGAGTTCGGGCTCGACCGCTGAGCATTTACTGACCGATCGTTCTGCAATAGCGTGGGTGCCGGAGAGCCGGAGGGCGACACCCAGGGGGACACGTGAGCACGCTGTTGGAGAGCTACACCGCAGGGCGCTGGTACGCCGCACCGGACGAGGGGGCACCGCTCCTCGACGCGAGCACCGGCGAGGAGGTCGCCCGCGTCTCCAGCGCCGGACTCGACGTCGCGGCGGCGGTCGCGTACGCCCGTGAGGTCGGGGGCCCCGCGGTGCGCGGGCTGACCTTCCACGAGCGGGCCGCGATGCTCAAGGCGCTGGCCAAGCACCTGGGCGCCGAGAAGGACCTGCTGTACGCCTTGTCGGCGCGCGCCGGGGCCCGACGCAGCGACGCGGCGATCGACGTCGACGGTGGCATCGGCACGCTGTTCTCCTACGCCGGCAAGGGCACCCGCGAGCTGCCGAACGACACGGTGGTGCTCGACGGGCCCGCCGAGCCGCTCGGCAAGGGCGGGACATTCCTCGGCCAGCACGTGTTCACCTCCCGACCGGGAGTCGCCGTCCAGATCAACGCCTTCAACTTCCCCGTCTGGGGGATGCTCGAGAAGCTCGCGCCCGCCTTCCTCGCCGGACTGCCGACGATCGTCAAGCCGGCCACCCCCACCGCGTACGTGGCGGAGGCGCTGGTGCGCCAGGTCATCGAGTCCGGTCTCCTGCCCGAGGGCAGCCTCCAGCTCGTCTGCGGCAGCGCGGGCTCGCTCCTGTACGAGCTGGGACCGCAGGACTCGGTCGCGTTCACCGGCTCCGCGCACACCGCGGGCGTGCTCCGCGACCACCCGTCGATCGCGACCGGCGGCGTCCGGCTCGGCGTCGAGGCGGACTCGCTCAACTGCACGATCCTCGGCCCGGACGTCGGGCCGGACGATCCCGAGCTCGGCCTGTTCGTGGACGGCGTCGTCGCGGAGATGACGGCCAAGACAGGACAGAAGTGCACAGCGATCCGGCGCGTCCTGGTCCCCTCCGACAAGGAAGACACCGTCCTCGCGGCGCTCGTCGAGCGGCTCGCCGAGATCACGGTCGGCGACCCCACGGACCGCGACGTCCGGATGGGGCCGCTCGTGAGCCTCGCCCAGCGCGACGAGGTCCGCAAGGCCGTCGAGGTCCTCCGCAGCTCCTGCGACCTCGTCTTCGGTGACCCCGACCGGCCGGACGTGGTCGGAGGCGATCCCGAGCGCGGTGCCTTCATGGGCCCCGTCCTCCTGCGCGCCCGGGCGGATGCCACCGAGCCCCACGACGTCGAGCCGTTCGGACCGGTCAGCACGGTCCTCGCGTACGACGGGCTGGACGAGGCCGTCGCGCTCGCCGCGCGGGGTCGCGGCAGCCTGGTCGGATCGGTCGTCACCCACGACCCGGACGTCGCCCGTACGCTCACGCTCGGGCTCGCCCCGTGGCACGGCCGGATCCTCGTCCTCGACCGCGACGACGCCCGTGAGTCGACCGGTCACGGGTCCCCGCTGCCGGTGCTCGTCCACGGCGGGCCCGGCCGCGCCGGCGGTGGTGAGGAGCTGGGCGGGATCCGGGGCGTGCTCCACCACATGCAGCGGACCGCGATCCAGGCCTCGCCGGACATGCTCACCGCGATCACCGGCAGGTGGGCGACCGGTGCCGCGCGACACGAGGACGGCACCCACCCGTTCCGCAAGAGCCTCGCGGAGCTGCGCGTCGGAGACACCGTCGCGTCGGCTCCCCGTACGGTCACGCGTGAGGACATCGACCGCTTCGCGGAGCTCACGGGTGACACGTTCTACGCGCACACCGACGAGGAGGCCGCCGCGGCGAACCCGCTCTTCGGCGGCATCGTGGCGCACGGATACCTCGTGGTCTCCTTGGCGGCGGGGCTGTTCGTCGACCCGGACCCGGGTCCCGTGCTCGCGAACTTCGGCGTGGACTCGCTGCGTTTCCTCACGCCGGTCAAGGCCGGTGACGACATCGCCGTCACGCTCACGGTCAAGCAGATCACCCCCCGCACGAGCGCGGACTACGGCGAGGTGAGGTGGGATGCCGTCGTGGCCAACGGCGACGGCGCGCCGGTCGCCACGTACGACGTGCTGACGCTGGTCGCGAAGTCCTGGGACGCGTAAGAGCGTTCCTCACCCCTCGAGGCGATCGACGAGGTCACTGACCGGCACCCACACGTACTGCTTGCCTCGTCGCGACCGTACGAGGAGGCCCGCGTTCTCGAGTGCCCGCAGGTCGTGGCGCGCAGTCTCTCCCGAGGTGTTGTGGCTGAGCGAGTGCGATCGCACCGAGTACTCCGCGCCCGGGTCCTTCACCGCACTCTCGAGTAGCGCGAGCTGCCGGTGGTTGTACACCCCCGGGCGTGCCCGCATCGACCGTTGCAGGTCGCGGACCTCTGACGCCTTGCGTGCAAGGTATTCGTGAAGGTCCTTGATCGCTCTCTCGAGCACGTCAAGCTGGTAGAGAAAGAAGTGGGTGAGATCGCCATGATCCTGCTCGGTCAGGAGGAACGACCGCGCGTACTGGGCCGGCGCCTGCTTGAGAATGCGCGAGATTGGCACGAACTCCGTGAGCCAGAAACCTTCGCGGAGCATCGTCCAGTAGAACAGCGCTCGTGCGGTACGGCCGTTGCCGCCCTCGAAGTAGTGGTCGTACCCCATCATGAAGTGGACAGTGATCGCACGGAGCACCGGCGGTACGTAGCCGGGGGCGCCGTCACCGTTGGCGAACGCACACACTCTCCGCAGGCGTTCCGGCAGTTCGTCGACCGGCGGCGGCCGATGGAGGAGCTGGTCGCCGTCACCCCAGACCGCGACGCGTTCAGTCTCGTCGCTCTGGAGAACGCCCGCGGCAGCCGGGTTGTCGAGTGTCCCTTCGGTCACGATGCGGTGCAGCTCACAGACCAGCTCAGGCGAGAGTTCTTCGTGCTGGAGCTCGATGATCTGCCGCATGGCACGGTAGTTGTTGAGGATCATCCGCTCGCCGCGGTCCGCCGGAGGTCGCCCGCTTCGGATCATCTCCTTGGCCACTCGTCTGCTGGTTGCTGCGCCCTCGAGCTGACTCGACGTGATCGCCTCCTCGATGAGACTGCTCACCAGATAGCGGTCGCGAGTGGACGCGTTCGTGACCTGCTCACTGACCGCGATGTGCCCGCTCGCCGCACGGTTGACGTTCTCGATCGACCGCAGCACAGCGTCGGGAAGCGTGAACGTGAAGGGACGGCCCTCGACATCGACGAGGCGATCGACCGGTCGCTCGACCATGGTCCTTGCCAGGCGAGTCGCCGCCCACCATTCCTCGTGCGTGAGGTCATCGGGCGGCTGCTTGTATCGCAGCTTGTCCCAAGCTAGATAGTCGCCTGACATCGCTCGCAACTGGAGGCTTGCCTGAAAGATGTTGAGCCTGCGGCCCTGTTGGCCTGCAGCCTCGAGCACGGCGTCGACATCAGGGGGCTGGGCCGGGACCTTCAACTCTCCTCCAAGTTTCTCCAAATCTTGGAGCAAACCTTACTCCCAACTCCAAGGTTTGGAGAAACTTGGAGAACGCTTGGAGGAGCCGAACGACCAGTACCGCAAGACCCTCGACTCCCGGCGTGTTCTGTGCCACAGTTCAGCCACTTATCGAAACGCCGTTCCGAATCTGTGAACGCACTTGCTCGAGGAGCAGCACCCATGCGTACCCCCGCTCGTACGACCACGACTGCGCTGGCACTCGCCGCAGCCGTCGCGGCGGCGTCCATGACCGGCGGACCAGCCTCCGCCGACGCACCCGACTTCACCCGTACGGTGATCGCCGAGGACGCCGCCGGTCCCGCGTTCACCGCAGTCGGCGACCTCGTCGGCGACTCGCGCCCCGAGCTGGTCTCGACCAGCTACGGCAAGCTCACGATGCAGGGATCGGCCGCCCTGCCCGAGCCCGGCAGCGTCACGGTCTACGAGAACGACGGGCGCAAGCGCGGGGGCGGCGTCGACCGCTGGACGACGCGTACGGTCGTCGAGCCTTCGGACGGCATCATCTTCCCCAGCGAGCCGACCCTCGCCGACGTCGACGGTGACGGCGACCTCGACATCATCCAGCCCGCGGGCTACTTCTGGGACTCCGGCATGGGGTTCAGCCGCGGCTCGATCACCTGGTGGGAGAACCGTGACAAGCCGCGAAGCGTCCGCGAGGTGCTCGCCCTCGCGAAGTGCCCGCTGAACTCCCGGACGCTCGCCGCCCTCAAGGCCTGCGTGGCCGAGAAGCGTGACTGGAAGCGTCACGACATCGTGACCGACAGCCCGTTCTCGTACCACGACCTGCAGTTCGTCGACTTCGACGGCGACGGCAGCAAGGACATCGTCACGGTCGGCGAGCAGGGCTTCAACCCGTCCGACATCACCGACGACGTGGTGGAGCTGCAGTTCTTCAAGGGCAACGGCAAGGGTGCGTTCGAGCCCGCCGTCGCGCTCGCCGACCGCGGCGGCAGCAACCCGGTCGTCGACGACGTCGACGGCGACGGCGATCTCGACATCATCTCGGCGCAGTACTTCGGCGTGAGCCCTGTCGTCGCCGGCCCTCCGACGGGCGAGGCGTCGTTCGTCTGGTTCGAGCGCGTCGGGAGCGCGAAGGACGGGGTCACCGCCTCGGACTTCGTCATGCACGAGATCAGCCGCGGCCAGGGCCCGTCGTTCAGCATCCACCAGGCCGAGAACCTCTTCGGCGACGGTGTCGACCGCTGGGTCGGCGTCAACCACACGAACACCACGACCGGCAACCCCGGCCCGCCAGTGTTCCTGCGTGCCAAGCCCGACGTCTTCCTGCTGACCCCCGGCGCGGATCCCCGCACGCCGTGGGCCGTGGCACCGCTCGCCTCGAGCGTCGACGCCGGCGCCGAGTTCACCGCGAACCCGCGGCCGGGTCAGGCCGCCCCGGGCAAGACCGGGTTCGGCGACATCGACGGCGACGGCGACACCGACCTCGCCGTCTCCGGCGACGGCGAGTTCCGTCTCTTCTGGATCGAGCAGACCTCGCCCGGCGTCTTCGCGCAGCACGTGCTGCCCGGAGCGGAGGGCTGGGGCCAGGCCGGCGGCGCCAAGATCGCCGACCTCGATCGCGACGGAAACAGCGAGGTCGTGTTCTCGAGCTTCGAGAACAACAAGGTCGGCATCTGGAGCCACACCCCGTAGGTCTCCGGCTCCTCTCGGGCCGGGACGCCGATGAGTTCGGCGTCCCGGCTGGGTCGGTCCTGAAAACGTCCGACCAGGAGTGCCCATGGATCTGAAGAACCGCGTCACCAACGCCCTCTCCCCGTACGCCGACCGCGCCGAACCGCCCGGCCTCGCATGGTGCGTCGCCCGAGGGGACGAGGTCGCGTCAGGCGCCCTCGGCACCTACGGGCCCGCGGACGGGACACCGGTCGGCGTCGACACCGCGTTCCGCCTCTCGTCCGTGACCAAGCCTGTCGTCGCGGCAGCCGCGCTCTCGCTCCTCGACGACGGCACGCTGACCCTCGACGCCCCCGTCGAGAGGTGGCTGCCCGAGCTGGCCGACCGCCGGGTGCTGCGCGACCCGGCCGGACCGCTCGACGACACCGTGCCGGCGACACGTCCGATCACGGTCGCCGACGTCCTGGAGCTGCGGCTCGGCATCGGGCTCGACTTCACCGGGCCGTTCCCCGGACCGGTGCTCTCCGCACTCGCGGCCCTGGGGCTCCATGCAGGCCCACCCGCTCCCGGGGCGAACCCGGACCCTGACACCTGGATGCGGGCGCTCGGCTCGGTCCCGCTGTCCTACCAGCCGGGGGAGCGCTGGCTCTACCACACCGGCAGCGAGGTGCTCGGCGTCCTGATCGCCCGCGCAGCCGGGGCCCCGCTCCAGGAGGTGCTCACGGCACGGGTGCTCGCCCCGTTGTCGATGACGAGCACCGGCTTCGGCGTGAGCCCGGAGCAGGCCGGTCGCCTCGGCCCTCACTGGCTGCCCCCGCAGGGCGGACCGCTCGACGCGTACGACCCGGCGGACGGGCAGTGGTCCCGACCCCCGGCCTTCCCGAACGGTGGGGACGGTCTGGTGTCGACGGTCGCCGACCTGGCAGCGTTCGGGCGGATGCTCCGTGCCGGCGGTGTCACCGACGACGGGACCCGCGTCCTCTCTCCCGAGGTCCTTGCGGAGGCGACCCGCCCGCGCGTCGGGCAGATCGACGCCGACGGCCTCTCGGACTGGGGGCTCGGGTTCGGGGTGAATACAGGGGACCACCCGGACGGTCGGCGCGCAGGGTCGTACGGATGGGACGGCGGGATGGGCTCGACGCTGTGGGTCGACCCGGTCTCCGACGTCGTCGCCGTGCTGCTCACCAACCAGATGTGGTCGTCGCCGGAGCCCACGCCCGTCTTCGAGGCGTTCTGGCGCGCGGCCTGGGAGTGACGGTCAGTCCTCCCGTACGGCGATGACGATCTTGCCGAGCACCTCGCCGCGGACGAGCGCGCGCATCGCGTCGGGCATCGCGTCCAGCGGGAACGTCGTGTCGATCACCGGCCGGATCTCCCCTCGTGCCGCGAGGTCGGCGACCGTGGCGAGGTCGTCTGCCTTCGTGACCGAGACGAAGGTGGTGAGGCGCTGCCGCACGAAGGGTGAGAGCGCCAGCACGGTGAGCTGCCGCTGCAGCCCACCGAGCACGCGACCGCCGCCCTCACCGCCGGCGATCACGAGGGTGCCGCGCGGGGTCAGGAGGCGCCGCAGCTCGCGGACCGGGCGCAGACCTCCGAGGTCGACGACCACGTCGTACCGACCGGCGTGGTCCGCGAGATCGTCCCGCGTGTAGTCGACGACCGGGTCGGCGCCGAGGGCACGAACCCCGTCGACCTTCTCCGTCCGGCAGACGCCCGCCACCTCGGCACCGAGGACGCGCGCCAGCTGGACGGCGTAGGTGCCCACGCCGCCGGAGGCGCCGATCACGAGGACCCGGTCGCCCGGGCTCACCCGGCCCACGTCCCGCATGGCCTGGAGCGCGGTCACCGCCGAGACCGGCAGCGCGGCCGCCTCGACGTACGAGAGCTCGTCGGGCTTGCGCACCAGGTGCTTCACCTTCGCGCGCGCACGCTCGGCGTACGTGGCCGTGCCGACACCGAGGACGCGTTCGCCGACCGCGAGTGCCGTGACCCCGTCACCGACCGCGCTCACGACTCCGGACACCTCCATGCCGACGGGCCACTTCGGTCGGCGCAGGCCCATCGCTGCGCGTCCGACGAGCGGCAGTCCGGTCATCAGATGCCATGCCCCTCGGTCGAGCCCTGCCGCGTGGACGTCGAGGACGACCTCTCCCGGGCGGGCGACGGGCGGAGGGACGTCACGGAGCTCGAGACGGTCGGCGTTGCCGTACTCGTCCTGGACGATGGCTTTCACAGGGACCACAACCTTACGTTGTAAGGGGACGTCATGACGGTAGCCTTACGACGTAAGGTCGCGCAAGCCCCGTTGCAAGACGCTCTCGTGCAGGAGGAGCCATGTCCCGTCGTCCGCCCCTCACTCGGGAGGTGGTCTTCCGCACGGCGGTCACGCTCGCGGACGAGGCCGGCGCCGCCTCGCTGACGATGCGCGCCCTGGCCCGGGAGCTGGGCGTCGAGGCGATGTCGCTCTACCACCACGTCGCCAACAAGGACGCCCTGCTCGACGGGATGGTCGACCTGGTCTTCGCCGAGATCGCGCTCCCGGTCGCCGGCCAGGACTGGCGTACGGAGATCCGGCGACGCTGCGAGTCCGCGCGCGAGGTCCTCCTGCGCCATCCCTGGGCGATCGGGTTCGTCGAGTCGCGCACGGGACCCAGCCCGGCGACGCTGCGCCACCACGAGGCGGTGCTCGCATGCCTCCGACAGGCGGGATTCTCCGTCCGCCTCGCCGCGCATGCCTTCGCCCTGATCGACGCCCAGCTCTTCGGCCAGGTGGTGCAGGAGGTCAACCTGCCGTTCAGTGACTCGCAGGGCGCCGCGGAGGTGGCCGACGAGATGCTCATCGGTGCCGCTCCCGACCTCCCGTACCTCACCGAGCTGGCGGTGGAGCACGTGATGAAGCCCGGCTACGCGTTCGGCGACGAGTACGCGTACGGGCTCGACCTCATCCTCGACGCGCTCGAGCAGCGACGGCTCCGGGACGTGGGCGACCGCTGACTCGCGCGCGGTCGACGCCCGAATTGCGGCTGCGAGAGGACCCGCGCCCCGGCTACGGTCACCCCATGGCCTGCCGCATCTCGCACACGTCCTTCGACGCCCACAACGCCTACGCCCAGTCCGAGTGGTGGAAACAGGTGCTGACGGGCTACACCGATGTCCCCGGCGATCCGAACGAGCCCGGCCACGACGAGTGCATGATCGTCCCTCCGGCCGACGGCAGCGCCGGTGCCGCCGGGCCCCTGCTGTTCCTCGAGGTTCCTGAGGGTAAGGGCGTCAAGAACCGCCTCCATCTCGACCTGCGCCCGACCGACCGCTCACGCGACGAGGAGGTGGAGCGGGTCGTGGGCCTCGGCGCCACGGCGCTCGACGACCGGCGCACCCCGGACGGCAAGGGCTGGGTCGTGCTCGCCGATCCGGAGGGCAACGAGTTCTGCATCCTGCGCAGCGAGGCCGAGGTCGCGGGGCAGGCCCACTGAGTCAGGCCGGGGACCACGCCACGGTCGCCTGGAGCACCGCCTCGTCCAGCGCCTCGGTACGCAGGTGCGTGACCTGCTGGTAGGCCGGGTCCGCGACCATCTGCGTGAACGCCTCGCGCGAGGGATAGCGCACGAGGACCACAGCGTCCCACGCCTGGCCGTCGTCCGCGACGAGCGCCGTCGACCCGTCGCCGGCGAAGAGCACCTCTCCGCCGTACTGCGGGAGGAAGGTCTCCTCGAGGGCGGCGGCGTACCGCGCGTAGGTCTCCCGGCCACCGTCGGCGAACCGGAGCAGGTTGAGCATCACGACGGGACCGCCCGGGTCCTCGGTCAGGTAGCGCTTCAGATCGGCACCGCGGGGGTCAACAGCCATGCGCCGCAGCATGGCACGTCACCGGGGGGCGCGGAACCCTGCCGCCTCCGCGGCTGCGGCCGTCGCGAAGCACTCCTCGGGGATCGTCGCCGCGTACGAACGGCTGCCCGGCTCGTGGAAGATGCGGTCGCCACCGTCGTCGGGGATGTTGCCCTTGACCGGTGCCGCCGCGGGGCAGTCCTTGCCCGACGGCGCCTTGGATCCTGACGCCGCCGGCTTGGGGGCCTTCGGAGGCTCGCTCTTCGTCGCACCCTTGGCGAACCCTGCGGCATACGCCCAGGTGGACTCGGGCAGCGGCGCGAGATCGGCCGGGGTGCCGACGACCCGTGTGCAGCCGTCGAGGATGCCCTTGATCGCCGCCTTCATCGGAGCGGTCACCCGCATCGCGTACGCGTGGGCGACCCGCGTGAACCGGATGACGTACGTGCAGCGGTACGGGGTGCTCGGCGGCAACCAGGCATCAGGACCGGAGTCGGACTTGCTCGAGTTGGTCGGACCGTCGACCGCCAGCAGGTTGAGCGGGTCGTTCGCGAACGCGACGCGCTTGCCGACCGGCCACTGCTGGGCTCCGAGCTGCCAGCTCAGCGAGAGCGGGACGACGTGGTCGATCTGCACCGCCGACGCGTCCTCCTTGCGGAAGGTGAGCGTCTTGCCGGTGTACGGGTCGTCGAGGGTGCCCGCGACGACCACGCACTTGTTGCGCTTCTCAACGTCTCGCAGGTCGCGGACGAGCATGTTGTCGCGCGTGCCGCAGCCGGTGCGCGTGACGTCGGCCCACGCCTGGCCGTACTGGCCGACCCGGTCGTACCCCGTCTTGGGCGCGCGGCCCGCGACCTGGAGCCCGTCGAGCATGGTGCGCGCCTTGGCGACCTGACCGGCGACGTCGGCGGGCGGCGGGGTCTTCGCGGGAGCCGGAGACTTCGCCGGCGCGACGGACTCGACCACCGCCTCGGCGGTCTGCTCGCCGTCGACGGGCCCGCACGCCGACACGGCGAGGAGCGAGGCGGATGCGGCCAGGACGAAGCGTCGCGTGCGGGGGGTCACCCGACGGTTCTACACGCACCCCCCGACACGACCGCACCCCGGGCTGCGCAGCGCTACCGTCGAGTCCATGAGCACCGAGTGGAACGACCCGCGCGCCGTGTCGCTGATGCTGGACGACCTCGAGACCTGGGCCGTCGTCGGACTCTCCGGAGACCGCTCCCGCACCGCCTTCCGGATCGCCGAGGCGCTCCAGCGGCGCGGCAAGCGGATCGTGCCGATCCATCCCGACGCGCCGACCGTCCTGGGCGAGCAGGGGTACGCGTCCCTGCTCGACGTCCCGTTCTCCGTCGACGTCGTGGACGTCTTCCGTCGTTCGGAGGCGGCCGGGCAGTTCGCCGACGAGGCCGTCGCGATCGGCGCGAAGGGTGTGTGGTTCCAGCTCGGCGTGATCGACGAGGAGGCGTTCGCCCGGACCCGTGCTGCCGGCGTCCCCATGGTCATGGACACCTGCCCGATGATCGAGTGGGGGAATCGCGGCTCATGACCTCGAAGGCCACCGGCCCGCTGGTGCTCACGCCCGGTCCCGGGATCCCCGGCGGTCTCGTGGTGCCCGAGCGTGAGCTCGACGAGCGCTTCTCGCGCTCGCCCGGCCCGGGCGGTCAGTCGGTCAACACGACCGACAGCCGGGTCGAGATCGTCTTCGACCTCGCCGCGTCCGAGGTCCTCACCCCGCAGCAGCGCGACAGGGCGGTCGCTACTCTCGGCACGTCGCGCCTCAGCGTGACGGCGTCGGAGCACCGGTCGCAGATGCGCAACCGTGTCGCCGCCCGCGAACGGCTCGCGGAGCGGCTCCGCGCCGCACTCGCACCGCCACCCCGGTCGCGCGTCGCGACGAGGCCCACGCGCGGGTCGAAGCGTCGGCGGGCCGAGGCGAAGCGTCGCCGCTCCGAGACGAAGGCGACGCGAGGGCGGGTCAGGGACACCGACTGACGCCGCCGGTGTGCCGACTCGTCGCCGCCGGTGTGCGCAGGGGCCTACGCTCGACCCATGACCGAGGACACCACCGAACCCGACCGCTGGTCCGACGACGCCAAGGACGCCTTCGTCCGCGCCGCCGACGCACTGAGCTCAGCGCTCCGCACCCATACCGTCGCGGTCGCGGCAGCCGGCTCGGACGCCGACGTCGCGACGATCGATGCGTCCAAGCAGGCGCTCGCCGACGCGCTCGAGGCGTACGACGAGGCGCAGTACGACTACAGCGGCACGTTCCCGCCCTTCGCGATCATCGAGGAGGACGACGAGGACGAGCACGACCACGCGCACGAGGCGCAGGACGGTGACGCGACGCCCGACGAGAACATCACGGGCGTCACGGTGCTCCAGCGCATGGACTACCGCGTCACCGACCCTCGCGCCGTGGTCGCGGCCGGCGCGGTCGCCCAGCGGCTGTCCGAGGGAGAGATCGAGGGACCGGTCACCGGGCTCGGCGATGCCCTCTACGCCCTGGCCCACGCGCAGGGCCCGGGCGGCTGGAGCCGGCTGGCCGAGACGAGCGGTCTCGAGCCGGTCGCCCATGTCGCACTTGCCGTGGCCAACGAGGGCCTGCTCCCCACCGACCCCGACGAGTGGCCGGACGACTCGCTGAGCGTCGAAGAGGGGGAGCTCCTCTTCCAGGAGGGCGCGACCTGGGTCGACTGACCGTCGCTGGGTGCGGCCCGGCTCGCGAGCGGGGCCGCACCTCCGGCGACAGGCTGACCGGCTGAGGGCTGACCTTGAAAGTTAATGCCCATAGCCGTATGGTGATGGGCATGAGCCATTCTTCCGCCGCCGCCCCGCAGCGCCTCGCACGTCCGGACGGCCGCATCGCCTACACCGACACCGGGTCCGGCCCGCTCGTCGTCCTGGTCCCCGGCATGGGCGACCTCCGAGCGACGTACGACCTGGTCGCGCCGGCCCTCGTGGAGGCCGGCTACCGCGTCGTCGTCACCGACCTGCGGGGCCACGGTGACTCCGACACCGACTTCCGCGCGTACGGCGACACCGTGACGGCCGCCGACCTGGTCGCGCTGGTCGAGCACCTCGACGCCGGCGCCGCCGTCCTCGTCGGCAGCTCGATGGGTGGGTCCGCCGCCGTCATCGCCGCGGCCGACCGTCCCGAGCTCGTGCGCGGGGTCGTCATGCTCGCCGGCTTCCTCCGTGAGCCTCTGTCGCGGGCGATGAGCGCCGTCGCGCGCCTCGCGTACCGCGTCCTCTTCGCACGCCCCTGGGGTGCGGCGGCCTGGACCTGGTACGTGCGCACCGCCCTCAGCAAGGGCCGCCCCACGCCCGGCCTGGACGCACGGCTCGTTCTCCTGCGCAGCACCTTCGCCGACCCGGCCCGCCTGCGCGCGTTCCGCCGCCTCACCGTCGCCCTCGACCACCGTGAGGTCGAGTCACGCCTCACCGACGTCCGTACCCCCGTGCTCGCCGTCTACGGCGACAAGGACCCCGACTTCTCCGACGCGGAGGCCGAGCTCGCGTTCGCGCGCGAGTCCGTGGGTGCGGAGGGCGTCGTGCTCGAGGAGGTCGGGCACTACCCGCACCTCCAGGCGCGCGACGAGGTGCTCGCTGCCCTCCTCACGTTCCTCGCGACCACGACCGGTCGGAAGGACGCCGATGCCTAGGGTCGGGCTCAACCGTGACCGGGTGGTCTCGGTGGCGCTCGACGTCGTCGACGCGGGTGGCCGTACGGGCTTCGCCGACCTCACCCTCGCCGCCGTCGCCTCAGCCGCGGGCGTCTCGACGCCGAGCCTCTACAAGCACGTGCCCTCGCTCGCTGCGCTCCGTCGCGACATCGCCGTACGCGCGGTGGAGGAGACGGTGCGGACGACGGCGCGCGCGACGATCGGACGGTCGGGACCCGAGGCCGTCCGGGCGCTGGGGCACGCGATCCGCGACTACGCCCGTGAGCACCCCGGTCGGTACGCGGCGATCCAGGTCGCGGCCGATCCAGACGATCCCGACGACGCTCCGCTCGCCGACGCCGGTGCGGACGCCGTCGCCGTCCTCGCCGCCGTGGTCCGCGGCGCAGGCGTCGCCGACGACCGGCTCGTCGACGCCGTGCGCATCCTGCGGTCGGCCGTGCACGGGTTCGTCACGCTCGAGCTCGACCTCGGCTTCCGACTGCCCGACGACCTCGACGCAAGCTTCGACGCTCTCCTCGACGTCGTCGTCACCGGACTCGCGGCGCTCGGCGACCCTGTGGCGGATCCGCTCCGTCATCGGTGACCTGCGGGGATTACGGGGGCCCTGTTCCCCACAGCTCACCGCTCGGAGGCGCCGCGGCGTCACCGACCGTCCGGAGGCCCTGTCAACAGCTCGGCAAGGTGCATCGACGGCCGGCCCCGCAGGTCCGCCACCTGGGTCCGGCACGAGAATCCGTCGGCGAGCACGACCGCCTCGGGCGCCGCGTCGAGGGCCGGCAGCAGGTTCTGCTCCGCGACGGCGACCGACACCTCGTAGTGCCCGCGCTCGACGCCGAAGTTGCCGGCCAACCCGCAGCAGCCGGCGAGCGTCGTCACCGACGCCCCGGTCCGGGCGAGCAGCGCCTTGTCCGCCTCCCAGCCCAGGACCGCGTGCTGGTGGCAGTGCGGCTGCGCGACGATCGACGTGCCGGTGAGGTCCGGCGGGTTCCAGCCCTCGGCCGTGGCGAGCAGCTCGGCGACCGTCTGCGTCGCCCCCGCCACCAGCCTGGCGTCGTCGTTGTCGAGCAGCTCGACGGCGTCGCTGCGCAGGACCGCGGTGCACGACGGCTCGATGCCGACCATCGGCACGCCGGCGCGGACCGCCTCGGCGAGCTCACTGACCGTACGGCCGAGGATCGTGCGCGCGGCGTCGAGCTGGCCGGTCGTGATCCACGTCAGGCCGCAGCACGCCTGGGGAGACGGCAGCGTCGGCTCGTAGCCTGCGTCGCGCAACAGCTGCACGGTGGCACGCGCCGCGTCGGGGGAGAACGCGTTGGAGAAGGAGTCGACGAACAGCACCACCGGCTGCCGGCCGGTCGCGTCGTCACTGACCTCGTGCGCCCACCAGCGTCGGAACGGCGTCTTCGCGAAGGCGGGGATCGAGCGCCGCGTGTCGACGCCGGCGAGGAACAGCGCGAGCCGCCCGAGCAGCGGCAGCCGCAGGAGCAGGTTGGCCGACCCGAGGCAGCCGGCCGGCCAGTCGGCCCACCGTGGCAGCCAGCCCAGCGAGTAGTGCGAGCGCGGCCGCAGCCGGTGCCGGAACTTCTGGTGGAGCACCTCCGCCTTGTACGTCGCCATGTCGATCCCCGTCGGGCAGTCCGACGCACACCCCTTGCACGACAGGCAGAGGTCGAGCGAGTCGTGCGACCTCAGGCGAGCCGCGCCAGTCGAGCGCACCGCGGACCACGTCCTGCAGGACCCGCGCGCGTCCGCGCGTGCAGTCCTTCTCGTCACGGGTCGCGAGGTACGACGGGCACATCACCCCGCCGGCGGCGGAGTTGTCGGCGCGGCACTTGCCGACCCCGGTGCAGCGGTGCACGGCCTGCGCGAGGTCACCGTCGTCTGCGGGTAGGCGAAGGCCAGCTGCTTGCGGTACGGCGCGCGACCCCGCGCGACGCGGACGTCGGCGTCGAACGGGTCGGGGTCGACGAGCACACCGGGGTTGAGCAGGTTGTCGGGGTCGAAGACGTGCTTGATCTCGCCGAAGAGGCGCGATGGCGTCGGCGGAGTACATCAGGGGCAGCAGCTCGCTGCGCGCGCGGCCGTCGCCGTGCTCGCCCGAGAGCGAGCCGCCGTACTCGGCGACCAGGCCCGCGGCGGCGGTCCAGGAACCGACGCAGGCGCGGAAGGCCGTCGGACTGTCGAGCGGGTAGTCGAGCCGCACGTGCATGCAGCCGTCGCCGAAGTGCCCGTACGGGCGCGGACGTCAGGCCGTGCTCGGTGACGAGCTCGTCGAAGCGCGCGAGATAGGACCCGAGCATCTCCGGCGGGACGGCGGCGTCCTCCCACCCGGGCCAGGCCGGCTGCCCCGAGGGTGCGCGTCCCGCCAGCCCGGCTCCGTCCTCGCGGATCCGCCACAGGCGTGCCTGCCGTCGCCGGGTCGTCGACGAGGAGCGACTCGACACCCGAGGCCGGCATCGACGAGCGAGCGGGCGCGGTCGAGCACCTCCGTCGGCGTCGTCGCCGGCGATCTCGACGAACAGCCAGGCCGCGCCGCGCGGCAGCGGCGGCACGGCGGCCTGCACCTCGACGCGCGCGCAGGACGTCGACCAGCCGCGACGTCGATGCCCTCGCACGCGGTCGGGCCGTACGTCTTCGACCGTGGGCGCCGCCTCGCCGGCCTTCACGATGTCGTCGAACCCGATCGCGACGAGCACCCGGTGCGCGGGATCGGTCGACGAGGCGCACGGTCGCCTCCGTGAGGATCGCGAGCGTGCCCTCGGACCCGACGAGGAGCTGCGTGAGGTCGAACCGCTCGGGCAGCAGGTGCTGCGACGGCGTACCCGCTGACCTGTCGTCCGAACCGGTCGAACTCCGTGCGTGCCGTCGCGAGATGGCGGCCCGCGACCGTCGCAGGTCGTCGAGCAGAGCGTCGGGACCGTCCGCGCGGCGGCGCACCCGTGTCGTCGTCGCCGGTACGAGGATCTCGCCCGAGGCGAGCAGGTGGGGGCGCCGGGACGTTGTCGGACGTCCGGCCGTAGGCCAGCGCGCGGTTGCCGCACGCGTTGTTGCCGATCATGCCGCCGATGGTGCAGCGCGGGTGCGTCGACGGGTCGGGACCGAAGCGCAGGCCGTGCGGCAGCACCGCCTTCTGAAGGACGGCGTGGACCGTGCCGGGCTCGACCACGGCGGTGCGTGCGTCGGGGTCGACGCGCGAGGACGCGGTTCATGTGGCGGCTCATGTCGAGCACGAGTGCCGCGCCCGATCGCGTTGCCGGCGATGGACGTGCCGGCGCCGCGCGCGGTGACCGGGACGCCGTGCTCGCGGGCCACCGCCAGCGCCGCCGCGATCTCGGCGACGTCGCGCGGGCGGACGACGACCAGCGGGCGGGATCCGGTAGAGCGACGCGTCGGAGGCGTACATCGCCTTCGTCCCGTCGTCGTCGTGCACCTCGAGGCCGGCGCGGCGCAGGGCTGCCATGGCGTCGCGCGTGTCAGTCACCGTCACGCGTAACATGTTACTCGTGTCCTCCTTGACCGACCGAGTGGTGGCGCACGTGCGGGACGGGATCCGGCACCAGCGCTACGTCCCGGGCGAGATCTACTCCGTCTACCAGCTGGCGGAGGCGCTCGGCGTCTCCCGCAGCCCGGTCCGGGAGGCGATGATGCGACTCTCGGAGGCCGGCCTGGTCGAGATCGCCCGCAACCGCGGCTTCCGGGTGGTACTTCCGCAGGCCCGCGACGTCGCCGAGATCTTCGCCGTGCGCCTCGCGCTGGAGCCCGCGGCAGCCCGCCGGTGCGGGGAGCGCCGCGTCGACCTGTCCGGGGCGTTCGCCACCCTCACCGCCGCCGAGCATGTGGGCGACGAGGCGGCGTTCTGGGAGGCCGACCAGGCGCTTCACGACGCGATCCTGCGCGGCGCCGGCAACGCCCGCGCGGCGGCCGTCGTCGCCTCGCTGCGCGCAACGACGGCACTGCTCGGACCACCGACGTCGCACGCCGGACGGTCGTTGCGCGAGATCCGCGACGAGCACGCACCGATCGTCGAGGCGCTCTGCCGTCACGACGGCGAGGCCGCCGAGGAAGCGATGCGCGACCACCTCGTCCGAACGGGACGCTTGCTCGTCGCCCAGGTCGCGGCGTCCACGCCCGACTCGACCGACCCAGACTCCACCGACCCGGAGGCGACCGACCCGGAGGCACTCTGGACCGAGGTCGTCGGGCGTTCCCTCTAGCGGAACGCCGTCACTATCATATACGTTCTGGTGGCATGAAGACCGCGGTGATCACCGGCAGCAGCAAGGGCATCGGATTCGGACTCGCGAAGGAGCTGCGGGCACGCGGCTTCGACGTCGTGGTGAGCGGTCGCGGTGAGGCCTCCGTCGCCGACGCGGCCGAGCGCGTCAAGGAGGCGCCGGGCGACGGGCGGGTCGCAGGCATCGTCTGCGACGTCTCCGACCCCGCCTCGGTGCAGCACCTCTGGGACGCCTCCGTCGCCGAGCTCGGGTCGGTGGACCTGTGGGTCAACAACGCCGGCGTCGCCCGTACGGTGCACCCGGTCGTCGATCTCCGCCCGGAGTGGATCGTCGAGATGGTCACCTCGAACATGGTCGGCACGATCCTCGGGAGCCGTGTCGCGGTCCGCGGCATGACGGCGCAGGGCCACGGCCAGCTCGTCAACATCCTGGGCGGCGGCTCCGACGGCAAGATCCGTCCCGGCATGACCGTCTACGGCTCGACGAAGCGCGGCCTGCGGGCGTTCACCGACGGACTGGTGCGGGAGACGACAGGCGGCCCCGTCCGCATCGCCTCGGTGAGCCCCGGCGTCGTCGTCACCGACGGCATGATCCGCGAGGCACGTGAGCTCGGTCCGGAGGGCTTCGCCCGGGTCCGTAAGGCGATGAACATCCTGGCGGACCCCGTACAGGACGCCGCGCCTCCGATCGTCGACATGATCCTCTCGAACCCCAAGCACGGCGCCACCCTCAAGCGCGTCGGGAGCCTCGAGCTCGGCATGCGCTTCGCCAAGGGCGGCAAGGGCCGGGACGTGTTCGCCGGCACCGGGGTCTGACGAGGGACGACGGCCACGCCGACGGCGCGTCAGTCAGTCAGTCAGTCAGTCCGGGAGGTCCGCGAGGACGGTGCGCTCCAGGAACGCGTTGCGGAAGCACCGGTCCGGGTCCCGCCGGTCCGCCAAGGCCCGGAACTCGGGAAGCCGCGGATAGAGCTCCGCGATCCGGTCCGCCCCGAGGGTGAACCACTTGCCCCAGTGCGGGCGCGCACCGAACGGCGCCAGCACGTCCTCGATCTCCGGCAGCAGCCGGCGTACGGCGTCGGGATCGCGGACGAGGGTGAAGTGGACTGCAACGGTGTCGCGGCCGTACGCCGGGCTGAGCCACAGGTCGTCTCCTGGGATGGTGCGGATCTCGCTCACCAGCAGGAGCGGATCGATCCGGGGCCCGAGCGCGCGCAGCGCCTCGAAGGCGGACGTCGCATGGTCGCGCGGGAGGAGGTACTCGCTCTGGATCTCCGCACCGACGCTCGGTGTGAACCCCGCACGGAAGTGCGGGAGCCGCTCGAACCACGGCCCACCGACTCCCAGCTGCGCGGTGGCGTGGACCGCGTCGATACCCAGGATCGGGTGCTGCCCGAAGGTCGCCGGCGACCCCCACCGCACGGTCGGCTCGGTCGACCGTCGGCTCTTCATCCACACCTGGTCGACCACGTCGGTTCCCCAGCGGGTGAAGACACTCACGCTGTCGGCCGACGACGAGACCGCGTCGAAGTCCGTCAGCACCGTCTCCCACGGCACGGCGTTGCGGACGTCCTGACGGACGTCGTACGTCGGCTCGACGCGCAACGTCACCCGGGTGACGATTCCCAGCGCCCCCAGGCTCACGACGCTGCCGGGGAAGTCCGGATCAGCCTCGCTCGTCCACACCAGGTCGCCGTCGGGTCCGACCGTCTCCAGAGCGGTGACCGCACCGGCGAGCGTCGGTGCGGCGTCGCCCGACCCGTGGGTCCCGGTGGCGACGGCGCCGGCGACGGAGATGTGCGGCAGGGAAGCCATGGCGCCGAGCGCCCAGCCGGAGCGGTGCAGCACGGGCGCGATCTCGGCGTAGGAGGCGGCGGCACCCACCGTGGCGGTACCGGCGTCGGCGTCCACGACCACCTCGCGCGGCATCGCGTCCAGACTCACCAGCAGCCCGGGCGAGTCCGCCAGGTCGTGGAAGGAGTGACGGCTGCCCAGTGCGCGGACGCGCGGGGACTCCGCCACGGCCCTGCGCAGCTCGTCGACGCTCGACGGACGGTGCAGGGCGGTGGCCGCGTACGTGTGGGTCTCGGCCCAGTTGCGACCCGGGGTCGTCACGGGTCCACCGTCCCACGGCCGAGAGCTCGCGCGGCAGGCCCCGGACGCACGAGAGGCGAGCCCCGACGTGAACGACCCCCGACCCGGAGAACGAGATCCCAGGTCAGGGGCCATATCCATTCGCGTGCGCGAGGGGGGACTTGAACCCCCACGTCCTTACGGACACTGGCACCTGAAGCCAGCGCGTCTGCCATTCCGCCACTCGCGCGATTGCGAGCCGAGTCTAACAGCCACCCTCCGGCCACCCGCCCACGGGTGGGCGCCCGACGCTCTCTGCGGTGCGAGGAGAGCGACGGGTTCCGCCCGCCCGATACGATCAGGTGGACGCGCGGTGCTCTTCTTCGAGAGAGTACGCGTGTCTGTCACGACGCCCGGTACGAGCGGACAGGAGGAGGTCTCATCCATGGGAGTGCTGCAGCGCTTCGAGCAACGACTCGAGGGTGCCGTCACCGGTGCGTTCGCGCGCGCCTTCCGCAGCGCGGTCCAGCCGGTCGAGATCGCCGCCGCCCTGCAGCGCGAGGTCGACAACGGCGCACAGATCCTGTCCCGCGACCGCATGCTCGTGCCCAACGACTTCACGGTCGAGCTGGCGCCGACCGACTTCGAGCGGCTCGCCCCGTACGGCGGCACGCTCTCCGGCGAGCTGTCCGAGCTGGTCAAGGAGCACGTCGCCGAGCAGCACTACACGCTCGCCGGCCCGCTCAAGCATCGAGTTCGTGCCGACCAGCGACCTGAGCACCGGCCGCTTCCGCGTCCGCTCACGCACCTCCGCCGCGGTCACCCCCGCGGCCGGCGTCCGTATGACCGACACCGCCGTCGCCGGCCCCGGTGGTCCTCGAGGTCAACGGAGTACGCCACCCCGTCGAGCCGCCCGGCGTCATCATCGGCCGCGGCGACGACGCGCAGCTCAGGATCGACGACCCCGGCATCTCCCGCCAGCACGCGCAGATCGCGTGTTCCTCGAGGGCAGCAGCGTCCGCGTCACCATCGACGACCTCGGCTCGACCAACGGCGTCGTCGTCGACGGTCGCCGGGTCACCCACGCGGTGCTGTCCGACGGCTCCGCGATCCGGCTCGGCAACACCCTCGTCATCGTCCGCAACCCCCACGCGCGTCCCGGCCCGCCGGTCGGTCCTACAGGACCGGTCGCTCCCGCCGCGGGCTCGCCTGCAGGCTCCAGTCCCCCCGGACTCGGGCCGCACGCCGCACCACCGTCGGGCCAGGGCCGCCCCGGTGAGTACGGCGGGCCTCCACCGGCCGCTCCGCCTCCCCACGCGGCCACGAGGCGGCCGCTGGTGACCGAGCTGACCCTGACCCTGATCAAGCTCGGCTTCCTGGCCGTGCTGTGGCTGTTCGTGCTGTCCGCCGTCTCGGTGATCCGCTCCGACATCTTCGGCACCAAGGTCGCAGTCGCCCCGCGGCCGAAGCAGCCCAAGCAGAAGCAGCGCGCCCCCAAGGTCGCCGAAGGGCACGCAAGCCCAAACGCGGCATGCCGACCACGCTCAGTCGTGCGACGGCCCCAACGCCGGCCAGAGCGTGCCGCTCGGCGACCGGCGCCGCATCCTGCTCGGGCGCGGCACCGACGCCGCGATCCGCCTCGACGACGACTACGTCTCCACCCGTCACGCTCGCTTCGCCACCAACGGCGAGCAGTGGTTCGTCGAGGACCTCGGGTCGACCAACGGCACCTATCTCGGCAGCCAGCGCGTCACCACGCCCGTCCCGGTCGACCTCGGGCATCCCGTCCGCCTCGGCAAGACCATCGTCGAGCTGCGGAAGTAGGCGACGCCCATGTCCGCGCAGCAGCCCTCACGGCTACCGCTACGTCGCGCTGACCGACATCGGTCTGCGCCGCACCGACAACCAGGACTCCGGCTACGCCAGCCCGCGCCTGCTCGTCATCGCCGACGGCATGGGCGGCGCCGCAGCCGGCGACCTCGCCTCCTCGGAGGTCACTGCACGTGATCCGCCAGCTCGACCGCGACCTCGCCGGTCGACGTCGATCGACGCGCTCGACGCGGCGCCGTCCACCGCGCCAACCACCGCCTCGCCGAGGTCATCGCCGACGACCCGGCCGTCGAGGGCATGGGCACCACGCTCGACGCGCTGCTGTGGGACGGCGAGAAGTTCGCCTCGCCCACATCGGCGACTCCCGCGCCTACCGCCTGCGCGACGGACAGCTCCAGCCAGATCAGCGACCGACCACACGCTTCGTGCAGAGCCTGGTCGACGAGGGCCGCATCTCACGCGCCGAGGGCGCCGCGTACGCACCCGCACCGCTCGCTGATCCTGCGCGCGCTGCTGGCCGCGACGACAACGAGCCCGACCTCACGCTGGATCGCAGCCCGCGCGTCGGCGACCGCTACCTGCTGTGCAGCGACGGTCTCTCCGACATGGTCGACGACGACGCGATCGCCGCGGCGCTCCGTACGGCACCGAGACGATCGACGTCGCCGCCGACCGAGCTCGTCCGGCTGCGCACTCGAGGGCGGCGGCGTCGACAACGTCACCGTCGTCATCGCCGAGTTCGTCGACGGCGAGACGCCCGTCCGACCGAGCACCTGTCGTGCGCCGACGGCCAGCCGCAGCTCGTGGGCGCCGCGGCCGAGCCAGGCCCGTCCCGGCGGACCGGCACGACCTCGACGAGCCTCGACGCGATCCCGCTCTCGCCGGACGAGGTCGGGGCTGACGGTGAGCGCGGCGCGGTGACGCGTGACTCGATCCCGAGGAGCTGCGCTACGCGCCCCGCGCCGCCCCGCCGCCGCCGCTGGCTGCGCTGGCGCTGGTCATCATCGCTGATCGTCGTCGGCTCCTCGCGGCCGCCGGCGCAGCTCACCTACGACTGGACGCAGCGCCAGTACTACGTCGGCACCGAGGACGGCAGGTCGTCGTGATCTTCCGCGGCGTCCAGGCCGACATCCCCGGCATCACGCTCAGACAGCGTCGACGAGGTCACCGACATCCAGCTCGACGCGCTGCCCGACGTTCCAGCGCGAACCAGGTCGAGCAGGGCATCAGGCGTCCAGCACCCGACCGACGCCCGCGACATCGACGAGCTCGACGCATCGCGCGACGACCGACGGCCCGCCGCGCCGACCCCGGCGCCAGCGCCAACGCCCGCCGGCAACGACGTCGCCGTGCGCGTCGGATGACCGGCAGCGCTGCCGACCACCCCCGCGTGGGTCCCCCGCAAGCGGCGCGAGGCGCCGAGCTCTTCCTGACCGCGCTCGCGCGTCGTCATCGGCATCTCCGCGTACGCCGCGGTCGGGCCTCGGCGCCGACGGCACGGTCCCCGGCCGACACCTACAAGCTCGCGGTCCTCCTGGTCGTCGTCGCGGTCGCGACGCACCTGGTCGTCCGCCGTTCGTCGCGCCGTACGCCGACCCCGTGCTGCTGCCGCTCGTCGTCGCGCTCAACGGCCTCGGCCTCGCGATGATCTACCGCCTCGACCTCGGCGCCAGCAGATCGACACCGGCTCGCGGCGTGAACCGTTCGCCAGCACGCAGCTGGTGCTGGACGGCGCTCGGGCATCGCCGCGTTCGTCGGCCGTGCTGCTCGCTCGTCCGCGACCACCGCACGGCTGCAGACGCTATACGTACACGTTCGGGCTCGCCGCGATCGGCCTGCTGATCCTGCCGCTGCTGCCCGGTGATCGGCCACGACCATCAACGGCGCCCGGATCTGGATCCGCGTCGGTCGGCTTCAGCTTCCAGCCCGGCGAGGTCGCCAAGATCTGCCTGGCGATCTTCTTCGCCGGCTACCTCGTCGTCAAGCGCGACGCCCTCGCGCTGGCCGGCCGCCGCGTTCATGGGCATCGACCTGCCGCGCGGCCGCGACCTCGGCCCGATCCTGGCCGTGCTGGCTCGATCAGCGTCGGCATCCTGGTGTTCCAGCGCGACCTCGGCTCGTCGCTGCTGTTCTTCGGCCTGTTCGTCGTGATGCTCTACGTCGCCACCGAGCGTCCCGGCTGGCTCGTCGTCGGCGCGGCTGCTGTTCGTCGGCGGCGCCTACTTCGGCTACCCGCCTTCGGCCACGTGCGCGAGCCGCTTCGACGCCTGGCTCGACCCGTTCGGCCGACCCCGACCGCAACGGCCAGATCATCAACGGCCTGTTCGGCCTCGCGCACGGCGGCCTGCTCGGCGCAGGGCTCGGCCAGGGCAGTCCCGCAGCTGACGCCCTTCTCGTTCTCCGACTTCATCGTCGCCTCGATCGGCGAGGAGCTCGGCCTCACCGGGCTCATGGCGATCCTGCGTCATCTACGGCCTCATCGTCGAGCGCGGCCTGCGCATCGCGCTGATCTGCCGCGACGCCTTCGGCAAGCTGCTCGCCGTCGGCCTCGCCGTTCTCGTTCGCCCTGCAGGTCTTCGTCGTCGTCGGCGGCGTCACCCGGCTCATCCCGCTGACCGGCCTGACGACGCCGTTCATGGCGCAGGGCGGCTCGTCGATCGTCATGAACTGGGCGATCATCGCGCTGCTGCTGCGCATCAGCGACCAGACCCGCCGGCCGCGCGCCGGAGATCTCGCCCGTTCGACAGCGACGACGAGACCCAGGTGGTGAAGCTGCGTGAACCGGCCCATCCGCAACATCGCCGTCGCGTGCCTCGTGCTGTTCCTCGCCCTGCTCATCAACGCCAACTACGTCCAGTTCGTCGAGGCCGACGACGCTGAACGCCAAGAACGGCAACCGTCGCGTCATCGACGAGGAGTTCTCGCGCGAGCGCGGCGCCGATCCTCGTCGACGGCAAGCCGATCGCCGAGAGCGTCCCGAGTCAAGGACCAGTGGCAAGTTCCAGCGCCGCTACCCCGACGGCGAGCTGTACGCCCCGCTCACCGGCTACTTCTCCTACATCTACGGCCGCAGCGGGCTCGAGCAGTCCGCAGAACGACATCCTGTCCGGCAGCGACAACCGGCTCTTCGTCAACCGCGTCGTCGACCTGGTCGTCCAACAAGCAGCCCAAGGGCGGCAGCGTCGAGCTGACGATCGACCCGCTGGCCCAGAAGGCCGCCTCCGAGGGCCTCGAAGGGCTCGGCGAGCGACACCAAGGGCGCCGTCGTGGCGCTCGACCCGCAGCACCGGCGCGATCCTCGCGATGGTCAGCGCAGCCGTCGTACAACCCGAACGCGCTCGCCAGCCACGACTTCGACGCGGTCGCAGCAAGGCCTGGGAGCGAGCTCAACAGCCGACAAGAACCAGCCGCTGCATCAACCGGGCGACCGCAGCAGACGCTGCCGCCCGGCTCGACGTTCAAGCTCGTCACCGCGGCCGCCGCGCTCGAGAACGGCTCGAACCACAGTCCGACGACAAGGTCAAGGCCGGCACGACGCCTGAACGTTCCCGGGCTATCGGCTACACGCTGCCCAACGAGGACGGCGGCAACTGCGGCGGCAACCAGATCACGCTTCGAGCGGGCGCTCAAGGTCTCGTGCAACGTCTCCTTCGGCGACCTCGCGCTGCAAGATCGGCCAGGACGACGCTGGCGGCCAGGCCGACGCAAGTTCGGCTTCGGCACGCGACCCATCGACCGGCCTCGCCGTCGAGCGCCAGCCGCTTCACCTCCGACCCCGACACCAAGCTCGAGGCGCCGCAGCTCGCGCAGACCGGCATCGGCCAGTTCGAGGTCGCCGCCACCCCGCTGCAGATGGCGATGGTCGCCGCGGGCGATCGCCAACGACGGCGACGCTGATGAAGCCGTACGTCGTCACGACCGTCCGCGCGCCCAACCTCACGTGCTCGAGCAGCCCGAGCCCGAGGAGCTCAGCGAGGCCGATCGTCCGGCCGACGGCGCCGCGAGCTGCGCGAGATGATGGTCGAGCGTCGTCGAGAACGGGCACCGGCGACATCGGCCGCGATCCCCGGCGTCGAGGTCGGCGGCAAGACCGGCACCGCGCAGTCGACGCCCGACCGGCCGCCGTACGCCTGGTTCGTCTCGTTCGCCCCGGCCGACGACCCGCAGGTCGCCGTCGCCGTGCTCGTCGAGTCCAGCGACACCGCCCGCGACGACATCGCCGGCGGCCGCCTGGCCGGGCCCGATCGCCCGGTCCGTGATGGAGGCGGTGATCGGCAGATGAGCTCGACGCCGGAGTCACTCCGGGCACGCTACTTTGAGCAGGCGAGGAACTGGACACCATGACCGAACGTACCGGCGACAGGGCATGCAGGGCCTCGACGAGCGTCGGCCGCCTCGGCGACCGCTACGAGCTCGGCGGGCTGCTCGGCCGCGGCGGCATGGCCGACGTCCGGGTCGGCCGCGACCTGCGGCTCGGCCGCACCGTGGCGGTCAAGCAGCTGCGCGCCGACCTGGCCGGCCGACGACGACGTTCCAGGCCCGGTTCCGCCGCGAGGCCCAGTCGGCGGCGGCGCTCAACCACCCGTCGATCGTCGCGGTCTACGACACCGGCGAGGCGACCGACACCGCACGGCAGCCACGTGCCGTACATCGTCATGGAGTACGTCGAGGGCCAGACGCTGCGCGACATCCTGCGCGGCGCGAGACGGCCGCAAGATCCTGCCCGAGCGCGCGCTGTCGATCACCGCCGACATCCTGAGCGGCGCTCGACTACAGCCACCGCGCCGGCATCATCCACCGCGACATCAAGCCGGCCAACGTCATGCTGACGCCGTCCGGCCAGGTCAAGGTCATGGACTTCGGCATCGCCCGCGCCATCGCCGACACGTCGTCGGCGATGACGCAGACCGCCGCCGTCATCGGCACGGCGCAGTACCTGTCGCCCGAGCAGGCCCGCGGCGAGACCGTCGACGCCCGCAGCGACATCTACTCGACCGGCTGCCTGCTCTACGAGCTGCTCACCGGACGCCCGCCGTTCGTCGGCGACAGCCCGGTCTCGGTGGCCTACCAGCACGTCCGCGAGGAGGCCCCGCCGCCGTCGCAGCTCAACCCCGACGTCAGCTCCGGCGGTCGACGACATCGTGGCCAAGGCGCTCGCCAAGCGCGTCGACGACCGCTACCAGAGCGCCGGCGACGATGCGCAAGGACATCGAGCGTGTCCTCGCCGGCCAGCCGACGGCCGCCTCCGCCGCACCCACCGCGCAGTACGCCCCTGTCCCGGCGGCTCCGGCCACCGAGGCGCTTCCCCCCGCCAACCTCCCGCCCGCCTCGGACGAGGAGGAGGGGAGGAGCAAGCGCTGGATCTGGGTCGTCTCAGCCATCGCGGCCCTGATGGTGATCGGGCTCGCGGCCTGGGGTATCCCGAAGCTGATGGGCGACGACGAGCCGGCCGTCGAGAAGGTCACCATGCCGAACGTCGTCGGCAAGTCCCAGGAAGCCGCTGAGCGTGAGCTGACCGGTGAGCCGTACGGCTTCACGACGAGCGTCAGCACGCAGCCCAGCTCCGACGTGGACGAGGGTGACGTCATCGCGACCAACCCCCCTGCCGAGGCGGAGGTCGACAAGGGGCCCGACACCTCGGTGGAGGTGATCGTCAGCGCGGGCCCCGAGCGGGTGGAGGTGCCTTACCTCGTCGGCAAGTCCCTCAAGGAAGCGCGCTCCGAGCTGAAGGCGCTGGGGCTGAAGTGGGATGTCGTCACGCAGGACAGCGACGCCCCCAAGAACGAGGTCCTCAAGACCAACCCCGTGCCCGGCGAGGAGATCGACCCGGGCACGTCGGTCACCCTCACGGTCTCCAAGGGCAAGACGCAGGTCCCGAACGTCGTGGGCCAGATGCGTGAGGATGCCGAGAAGACGCTGCGCGACGCCGGGTTCGAGGTCCGTGTCTTCGAGACCGACTCCGACCAGCCGGCTGGCACGGTCATCGAGCAGATCCCGGGGTCCGGCGACCAGGCCGATCCCGGCGCGCAGATCGTGCTGACGGTCTCGCGTGGTCCGCAGTCGCCTGACCCGCAGACACCGCCGAACACCGACCCGGAGGACCCGATGTTCCCCGGCTCAGAGGACGGCTAGCACCCCGTACGACCAACCCTCGAGGCCCCGAGTCCTGCTGGACTCGGGGCCTCGTTGCGTGTCCGGCGACCACCCACCGCCTGTGGACGAAGGTGGGGACAGGCATGTGGATCATGCAGGTCAGAGCCTGTGCATGGCGATTTGGCGCTCCTGTTGACGACGGATTCCTCCCGGTTCCTCCTCGTTTCGGCACGTCCAGAAACGCACAAAAAACCCCGGGTTCCGAAGAACCCGGGGTCTGCTTCTCCACAGGAGTTATCCCCAGTGTGGAGAACTACACCGGTGTAGTTAACGACAACTTTCTACGGCCGGTGCGGCGTCGAAGGAGGGTCACTCCCACTTCATCGCAAAGCCGAAGGCGGCGACGATGAAGCCCATGCCGATGACGAGGTTCCAGCTCTCGAGGTCACGCATCACCGGGATGTCGTTGCCGGCGGTGTAGAACGCGACGATCCAGAGGAGACCGATGACGGCACACGTGATCATCGCCGGCGCCGCCCACCGGTTGCCGATCATCTTCGGCTTGACCGGGGTACGGCGGTCCGGCGTGGCGGCTTCGGCCGCAGCCTCCCGCTTGGCAGGGTTGCCCGATCGTGCGGCGGACTTGTTGGACTCGGCTTCGGACACGAGGACACCTCAAGGAGACAGGCACCCCGGGGTCGGGGCGGCATCGGCAGTTGGTTCTGTCGGCTAGCGTAGTCGGCGCACCTCGGCGGAGAGAAGGAGAGCGCCGTGACCGACCCCGACAGGGAGCCCGCCACGCCGCGGACACCCCTGTCCTGGCGCGTCGCCGTGCCCGTGACGACGGCTCTCGCCGGCGTCCTCTTCGTCACCAGCGCGATCAGCTCCGAGGGGAACGACCTGCGTCAGGAGACGACGGATCTCCCGACGCTCGTCGAGCAGCGGCGCGAGAAGGTCGCGTCGGCACAGCAGACGGTCGACGACCTGAGCGCGCAGATCGCCTCGCTCACCGACGAGGTCGACACCGCCGAGGTCTCCAAGGCGCGCAAGGAGACCCGCTCGCTGCGGGCCCCCGCGGGCTTCACCGAGGTCAGCGGGCCGGGCCTGCGCGTGACGCTCGAGGACGCACCCCGAGACGTCGACGAGCCCGGGCTCGATCCCAACCTCCTGGTGGTGCACCAGCAGGACATCCAGGCGTTCGTGAACGCGCTGTGGGAAGGCGGCGCGACCGCTGTCACGCTCCAGGGCCAGCGCCTCATCTCGACCACGGGCATCAAGTGCGTCGGCAACACGGTGATCCTCAACGGCGTCCCGTACTCGCCGCCGTACATCATCGAGGGAGTCGGCTCGGTCGACGGCCTGTACGCCGGGCTCTCTCGTTCCGGCGCCGTCCAGACCTATCGCGACTACGCCGAGCGCTACCAGCTCGGGCTGACGATCTCCCCGAAGGACGAGGTCGTCGCCCCCGCGTACTCGGGGTCGGTCGACCTCCAGTACGCGAAGCGTCTCGACTGACCGTCAGCTCAGCTGGAGCGTCCGCAGCACGGTCGCGCCGACCACCACGAGCCAGACCGCGGCGAACGCGGAGTACTGCACGAGGTTGCGTCGCGCGCGCGGTGCGTAGGCGAAGGCCGCTCCGAGCACGAGGCCGGTCACGAAGCCTCCGAGGTGCCCCTGCCAGCTGATGTTGGGGACCAGGACGGTGATCGCCGCGTTGATCGCGACGAGCACCAGCAGGCCACGGACGTCCTGGCCCTGCTTGTACATGACGACGAGGGCCATCCCGAAGAGCGCGAAGATCGCGCCGGACGCCCCGAGGGTGGTCTGGTGCGGACCCGACAGCCAGTAGACGAAGACCGAGGCTGCCAGCGCCGACGTGACGTACGCGGCGAGGAAGCGGGCGGTCCCGAGGTAGCGCTCCAGCACGGGCCCGAACAGGTAGAGCGCGTACATGTTGAACGCGATGTGCAGGATGCTCGCGTGGAGGAACGCCGAGGTGAGCATCCGCCAGTAGGCGCCGTCGGCCACCCCCTCCATCAGCACGACCGACCCGTCCTCGAGCCGGAACGCGCCCGTGTCGCCGAGCATGACGCCCCACTCCCAGAGCGGGGACTGCCACAGACCTCCGGTCGCCATCATCACCAGGTAGGCGACGACGTTGATGCCGATGAGGCTCAGCGTGACCACACCGGGGCGACCCGGGATCAGCCCGCCACCGGCCGTGCGCGCCTGGCGCACGTTCGCAGCGCCCTCGCGCAGGCAGTTCGGGCACTGGTACCCGACCGACGCGTCGCGCATGCAGTCCGGGCAGATCGGTCTGCCGCACCGCTGGCACGAGATGTACGTCTCACGGTCCGGGTGGAGGTAGCAGCGGGGCGGCACCGGCTGGGGTGCCGCCCCGGCGTCGTGCGGGGAGTGGGTCATCGACGGTCGGGTCAGGCCTCGTCGAAGACGACCGACTCGATGACGACGGGCTCGACGGGACGGTCGAGCCGACCGGTCGGAGTGGCGCCGATCGCGTCCACGACCGCGCGGCTCTGGTCGTCGGCGACCTCACCGAAGATCGTGTGCCTGCGGTTGAGGTGCGGCGTCGCGACCGTCGTGATGAAGAACTGCGAGCCGTTGGTGCCCGGTCCGGCGTTCGCCATCGCGAGCAGGTAGGGGCGGTCGAACTTCAGCTCGGGGTGGAACTCGTCCTCGAACTTGTAGCCCGGGCCACCGGTGCCGTTGCCCAGCGGGTCGCCGCCCTGGATCATGAACTGGTCGATGACGCGGTGGAAGGTCGTCCCGTCGTAGAGGGGATCGTTGCGCTCGGCCCCGGTCTCCGGGTCCTTCCACGTCTTGGTGCCCTTGGCGAGTCCCACGAAGTTCTCCACAGTCTTGGGAGCCTGGTTCGGGAAGAGCCGGAGGGTGATGTCGCCACGGTTGGTCTTGAGCGTGACGGTCGACTGGTCAGCCACGGTTGCCTCTCGTTCGGATGTCTTCGCGCTCCATCCTCCCACGCCGCACCACAGCCGAGGACACAGCCGAGGACGCTGTGGGGGAGCCCTCAGTGTGAGAACCGCTGGTTCGGGGCACAGGCAGTGTGACCACGACGTCGGTACGGTGTTGCCAAAGACAACGCTGTCCATGGGAAGGGCCAACCATGTTGCTGCGCAAGAAGAAGTCCAAGGGCGAGGTGCTCGCAGAGCGGGCCGGGGAGTTCTGGGAGAACGCTTCCCAGTCCGTCGTCGAAGCGGCCGACTCGGTGGCAGCTGCAGTCGGACCACGCCTCGAGGATGCCCGTGTCGCTGCGGGTCCCGTTCTCGTCGACGCACAGGAGCGTGCGGCCGAGGCCACGGAGCTGTCGCGCCGCAAGGCGAAGAAGGCCAAGCGCCGTGCCGCCGAGCTCGCTGCGGTCGCCGCGACCGCCGCCGCGGCCAAGGCTGCCGAGCACACCGGTGACGACGAGCAGCCCAAGGAGAAGAAGAAGCACCGCGTACGCAAGCTGTTCTTCGTCCTCGCGATCAGCGGGGCGATCGCGTTCGCGGTCAAGAAGCTGACGTCGGCTCCGTCGGGCGGCAGCTACACGCCGCCCCCGCCGCCGCCGGATCCTGTCCGCCCGACCGGTGCGGGGACCGTCCCCGCCTCTCCGGCTGCCGCACAGCCGCCGGAGGGTCAGGACGAGGATGCGGTCGTCGACGGTGACGCCGACCCGCGCCTCTACCGGGACCCGGGGTCCGACAAGATCTGAGGGTGACTGTCACCCTGACGCATGAGCCGAGCGGCGCCGCGATCCTCACGTTCGCGGCGCCGCCGGTCAATCTCTACTCCCTCGAGCTCCACGCGGCCTTCGAGGATGCTCTGGACACGCTGGCCGCCGAGCCGCCTCGGGCCCTGCTGATCCGGGCCGAGGGCAAGGTCGTCTCCGGTGGCGTCGACGTCGCGCTCTTCGATGCGCAGACCTCCGCCGCGGAGGGCAAGGCCCTCTTCGACACGATGCTCGAGCTTCCTCTGAGGATCGCCGCGCTCGACTACCCGGTCGTGTTCTGCGCGCACGCGCTCTGCCTGACCTGGGCGCTGGAGGTCGCGCTCGCCTGCGACCTCATCGTCGCCTCCGAGCGGGCGCGGTTCGGCCTCGTCGAGAAGGTCGTCGGGCTGACGCCGACGATGGGCGGCACCCAGCGCTTCGCGTCGCGAGCCGGGATCGGGCGGGCCAAGGAGTTCGTCATGACCGGCGACCTCTATGACGCCGCCACCTTGGAGCGGTGGGGTGTCGTCAACCGGGTGCATCCGGCGGACGAGCTCGACGCGGCCGTCGCGGAGCTGGTCAACGCGCTGGCCTCCGGCCCGACCCGCGCCCACGCGGCCACCAAGGACGTCCTGCGCGCCGTCGAGCGCGGCGGCGTTGCCGCGGCCGACGCCGAGATCACGTCGATCTCGGCCGCGCTCTACGACACCGAGGACCTGCGTACGGGGATCAGCTCGTTCCTCGAGTCCGGACCGGGCAAGGCGATCTACACCGGGCGCTGAGCGTCGAACGACGACGGACCTGCGGACGATGCGGTCCGACGCTACTGAGCGGCGGCGGCCTCTGCCTCGGCCTCGTACGTCGCCCACAGCTCGCGGGTGCGCTGCGTCGCGCGGTGCTCCGCCCAGAACGACACGAACGGGATCGTCGCCAGCACCATCGTCGCGACGGTGAAGCCGACGCTCCAGCCGGCCTGCCGCGAGAGGACCGCCGTGATGATCAGGAGCACCATGTAGAACACGCCGTGGATCGGCGAGATGGACGCCGTGAACTCGCCGATGTCGTGCCAGGTCGTGCCCTCGGGAACGACCATCTTGAGGATCCAGCCACCGACGACGGCGATCACGAAGAAGCTGACGACGAGGGCGAGGACGCGGTAGGCGGCGAGTGTCTTGGGCACCCTTCGAGGGTACCCGCGGCGGTCAACGGCCCGACGGGGACGTCTCGTCGACCGGCTCGGCCTCGCGTGCGCGCGCCCGGGCTCTCACGGCCTCCTGCGCGGCGCGCTTGGCCGCGGGGATCCGCGGCGACGTGACCGTGGCCTCACGGCGGATGTCCTGGCACATCCGCCACCACATGAAGAGCGCGAACACGCCGAAGATCCACCACTCGATCGCGTAGAACAGGTTGCGCAGACCCGCCGTCGAGTCGCTGGTCGGGTCGGGCAGTGTCGCGGGGGTGAGCGCCGCCGGGTCGGCCGGGTCCTGCGCGGTCACGATGCCGTACCCGCCGTACAGGTCGTACGGCATCTCGTTGACGAGCCGCGGGATGCGGATGCCGTCGAGCGTGCGGGTCTGTGCGTCGAAGGCCGAGCCTCGCGAGTCGCCGGCCTGGAGGACCGCCGTGATCGCCACGTCGCCCTGCGGCGTCGGGGCAGCTCACCGGCCTCCTCCGACCATCCGCGGACGACCAGCAGCGCCGGGTCGCGCCCCCGGCGTCCGACTCGACCCCGTCGACCACGACCGGCGCGACGAGCCAGAAGCCCGGGCGTCCCTCGTGCTCGCGACCCGTCACCCAGACCTGCTCGTCGGTCGCCCCGTACGTTCCCGTGAACGTCACCGGGTGGTAGTCGGCGTTCGACGTGTACGGGTCGTCGGGCCCGAGCAGGTCCTGGAGGGGGACGGACTCCGTCGTCGCGTGGTTCGCCTTGTCCTCGTCGCGACGCTCGTCGTAGACGCCCATCTGCCACAGCCCCATGAAGGTCGTGAACGCGACCGCCGCCACGACGAGGAGGTGCAGCCCCCAGAGTCGTGGCGACAGCCACCCCACAGCAGGGCGAGTGGCAGCCGGGCGCGGGCTCACGTCAGCGGAGCCAGTGACGGGTAGAGCGGGAAGCGCTCGGCCAGGACCGCGACGCGCTTGCGCAGGCCCTCGATGTCGACCTCGGGCTGCAGCGCCGCGGCGATGATGTCGGCGACCTCGGTGAACTCCTCGGCACCGAAGCCACGCGTGGCCAGCGCCGGCGTGCCGATGCGCAGACCGGAGGTGACCATCGGCGGACGCGGGTCGTTCGGGACGGCGTTGCGGTTGACCGTGATGCCGACCTCGTGGAGCCGGTCCTCGGCCTGCTGGCCGTCGAGCTCGGAGTTGCGCAGGTCGACGAGCACCAGGTGCACGTCGGTGCCGCCGCTGAGCACCTGGACGCCGGCGTCGACCGCATGTCGTCGGCGAGGAGCCGGTCGGCGAGGATGCGGGCGCCCTCGATCGTGCGCTGCTGGCGCTCGTCGAACTCGGGCTGCGAGCGCCATCTTGAACGCGACGGCCTTGGCGGCGATGACGTGCTCGAGCGGGCCGCCCTGCTGGCCGGGGAACACCGCGGAGCGCATCTTCTTGGCGATCGTCTCGTCGTTGGTGAGGATCGCGCCGCCGCGCGGGCCGCCGAGGGTCTTGTGCGTCGTGGTGGTGACGATGTGCGCGTGCGGCAGCGGGCTCGGGTGCAGGCCGGCGGCGACGAGACCGGCGAAGTGGGCCATGTCGACCCACAGGATCGGCGTCGACCTCGTCGGCGATCGCGCGGAACGCGGCGAAGTCGAGCTGGCGCGGGTAGGCCGACCAGCCGGCGATGATGACCGGCGGGCGGTGCTCGATGCGCGAGGGCGCGCACCTCGTCCATGTCGACCAGGCCGGTCTCGGGGACGACGTGGTAGGCGATGGGGTTGTAGAGCGGCCGGAGAAGTTGAGCTTCATGCCGTGCGTGAGGTGACCGCCGTTGGCCAGGTCGAGACCCAGGATCGTGTCGCCGGCCGTGGCGATCGCGTGCAGCGCGGCGGCGTTGGCCGAGGCGCCCGAGTGGGGCTGGACGTTGGCGTAGTCGGCGTCGAAGAGCTGCTTGAGCCGGTCGATGGCGAGCTGCTCGACCTGGTCGACGAACTCGCAGCCGCCGTAGTAGCGCTTGCCGGGGTAGCCCTCGGCGTACTTGTTCGTCAGCACGCTGCCCTGCGCCTCGAGGGCGGCGACGGGAGCGAAGTTCTCCGAGGCGATCATCTCGAGGGTCGTCTGCTGGCGGTCCAGCTCGGCGTCGAGGAGCGCCGCGATGTCGGGATCGAACTCGGCGAGATGCTGGTCATGGCTCATGACTCCAAGGATATCGCCCGGTCCACGACACGCCCGGATCTCGCGCCGCCCGCCTCGCGGGCGGTAACCAAAACGCAACCTTCCCGGCGGATGGCACCGCCGGTGCGCGACCGGGAGTAGCGTGCCGCAGCGAGTGTCCGGATGGTGGACACCTGACCGAGGAGGAACGCAGATGAACTCCGATGCGGCGACGCGTCACCGGTGCCTGGCTGACAGCGCAGCCCTCGGCCGGCTCCGTGCTGGCGGCGTGCGGCGCAGGCAGACAACAGCGACGACGAGGAGTCCGGTGCTGGACGCCTGATCGTCGGCACCACCGACAAGGTCGTCTCGATCGACCCGGCCGGCTCGTACGACAACGGCTCGCTGACGGTCCAGACGCAGGTCTACCAGTACCTGCTCAACTTCCCGGCCGGCAGCACCGAGCTCGACGCCGGACGCCGCGGAGAAGTGCGACTTCGACGACGCCCACGATCTACGTCTGCACGATCAAGGACGGGCCTGAAGTTCGCCAACGGCAACGCGCTGACGGCCTCCGACGTCGCGTTCTCGTTCCAGCGCATCGTCGACATCAACGACCCCAACGGCCCGGCCTCGCTGCTCGGCGCCATGAAGAGCGTCGAGGCCACGCGACGACTCGACCGTGACGTTCACGCTCAACGCCCCCAACGACCAGACGTTCCCGCAGGTGCTGGTGACCTCGGCCGGCCCGATCGTCGACGAGGAGACCTACCCGGCCGACAAGCTGCTCGACGACGACGACGGCGGTCGAGGCCAACGGCTTCTCCGGTCCGTACACGATCGGCAAGTACAAGAAGAACCAGCTCGCCGAGTTCAAGGCCAACCCCGACTACGACGGCACCTACGGCGAGCCGAAGACCGACGACGTCACGATGAAGTACTACGCCGACAGCCGAACAACCTCAAGCTCGACATCGAGAAGAGGACATCGACGTCGCCTACCGCTCGCTGACCCCGACCGACATCGACAGCCTCGACGAAGGCCGACGACGTCAAGGTCCACACCGGTGCCGGCGGCGAGCTGCGCTACATCGTGTTCAACCTCAAGACGATGCCCGGCGACGACGACGCGCAGAAGCTGGCGATCCGCAAGGCCATGGCCTCGTCGGTCGACCGCGACGAGATCTCCGACGCAGGTCTACAAGGGCACGTACACGCCGGCGTACTCGGTCGTCCCGGACGGGCCAGGCCGGCGCGACCGAGGCCGTTCAAGGACGCGTACGGCGACGAAGCCCGACACCGCCGCGGCCAAGAAGTTCCTCGACGACGCCGGCGTCACGACGCCCGGTCGACGATCAACCTGCAGTACAACCCCGACCACTACGGCGGCAGCTCGGACCAGGAGTACAACGCGGTCAAGCGTCAGCTCGAGGACACCGGCCTGTTCAAGGTCGACCTGCAGTCGACCGAGTGGATGACGTACTCCGAGGAGCGCGTCAAGCGACGCGTACCCGGTGTTCCAGCTCGGCTGGTTCCCGGACTTCCCCGACGCCGACAACTACCTGACGCCGTTCTTCGCGACACCGAGACAACTTCCTCGCAGTCGCACTACGAGGACGACCCGCAGATGACGACGCTGCTCGACGCGCGAGCGCACCGACGCCGACAAGGCCTCGCGCGAGGCCACGCTCGGCCAGATCCAGGAGCTGGCTCGCCGACCAGGTCCCGATCCTGCCGCTGCTGACCGGCGCGCAGGTCGCCGTGGCCGGCGACGACGTGAAGGGCGTGGACGACACGCTCGACGCGTCGTTCAAGTTCCGGTTCACCTCGCTGTCGAAGTGACGCACCGACGCACACCCGAGCAGTCGGCGGGTCCCGGTCACGACCAGCGCGTGCCGGGGCCCGCGCTCTCCACGTCACGGCAGGAGACACGCCATGGCCACCACCGACGTCCTCGTCGCCGCTCGACACCGCCCGTCGGCCGAGCCGCCCGGCCGCCGCCGCGGGCCGCTCAGCCCGCTCGCGCGCTACCTGCTGGTCCGACTGGCGCTGATCGATCCCGATGCTGTGGGTGCTCGTCACGATGGTGTTCTTGCTGATGCGCGTGATCGGCGACCCGATCAGGCCGCCGCTCGGGCGGCCGTCTGACGCCCGACCAGATCGCCGAGCGCAAGGCCGACGCGGGCCTCGACCGGCCCGATCCTGACGCAGTACTGGGAGTACATCTCGGGCACTCCTCCGCGGCGACTTCGGCACGACGCTGACCGACAACCGCGAGGTCTCCGACATCCTCGTCGTCAACGGCGCGGCGACGCTCGAGCTGTCGTTCTGGGCGCTGCTCGTCGCCTTCGCGCGTCGGCATCCCGCTCGGCCGGATCGCCGCCCGCCACCGCGACCGCGTGGCCCGACGTGCTGCTGCGGCTGTTCGCGATCCTCGTCTACGCGGCGCCCGGTCTTCTTCGTCGGCCTGCTGCTCAAGCTGGCGTTCGCGCCGTTCGGCTGGCCGTCGTCGGGCCGCGCCACCACCGCGACCGAGCTGACGCTGCCAGGACGTCGAGCCCGCAGACCAACATCATGATCGTCGACGCCATCCTGTGGGGCGACCCGGCGTACATCGTGGGACGTGCTGCAGCACGCGGTGCTCCCGGCGATCGCGCTCGGCCTGCTGACCGGCGGCGTGTTCCTGCGCCTCGTGCGCGTCAACCTGCTGCAGACGCTGCGCATCGACTACGTCACGGCCGCCCGCGCCCGCGGCGTCTCCGAGCGGCGGGTCGATGCGCAAGCACGCGTTCCGCAACGCGCTCGTCCCCGTCGTCACCGTCATGGGCATGCAGATCGCGCTGCTGCTCGGCGGCGCGGTCCTGACCGAGACGACCTTCGAGTGGAAGGGCCTCGGCTACGAGCTGGCGGAGTACCTGATCCGGCGCGACTTCCTCGCCGTGCAGGGCATCGTGACCGTGATCGCGTTCGTCGTGTGCGATCGCGAGCTTCCTGATCGACGTCATCGTCGCGTTCGTCGACCCCCGAGTGAGGTTCTGATGCGCGTCCCCGGCCTGATCGTCGTCGCGCAGTCCCACGGCCTGCAGCGCTTCATGCTGCTGCTCGGCTTCGGGCTGGTCTGGCGTCTCTTCCTCGTCCTCGCGGTCTTCGCCCCGTGGCTCGCCCCGTACGACTTCAACGCACGACCGCGCCGACGGCGTCGCTGTTCGGCACCCAGCAGCCGCCGTCGCGCCGACCACTGGTTCGGCACCACCGTCGGCGGCACCGACGTCCTGTCGCGCGTCATCTACGGCGCCCGCACGGCGGTCGAGGTCATCGTGCTCGCGGTGGTCTGTCTCGAGCCTGATCGGCGTGCCGCTCGGCCTGGTCTCGGGCTACCTCGGCGGCTGGCTCGACCGCGTCGCTCGTCCTCGTGATGGACGCGCTGTACGCGTTCCCGTCGCTGCTGCTCGCGATCGTCGTCGTCGATCGTGGTGTCGGGCGGCGTCCAGCGGCGCGCTCGGCGGCATCCTCGCCGCGGCGATCTCGATCACCGTCGTCTTCATCCCGCAGTACTTCCGCGTGATCCGCAACGCCACGGTCGTCGGTCAAGACCGAGCCGTACGTCGACGCCGCCAAGGTCGTCGGCGTCGCGCACGCCGCGCATCCTGTTCCGGCACATCCTCGTCCAACGTCGCGCCAGACGCTCCCGGTCATCGCGCACGCTCAACGCGTCCGAGGCGATCCTGACCCTCGCCGGCGCTGGGCTTCCTGGGCTTCGGCATCGAGCCGTCGGCCGCGGCCGAGTGGGGCTACGACCTCAACAAGGCGATGCCCGACGCCACCAACGGCATCTGGTGGACCGGCGTCTTCCCGGGCCTGGCGATCGTGCTGATCGTGCTCGGCGTGACGCTGGTCGGCGAGAGCCTCAACGACATCACTCAACCCGCTGCTGCGCACCCGTGGCGGGCGACAAGCGACGCCGACGAAGCTGGAGATCGAGCTGCGGAGTACGCCGAGCGCAGCTGGCGCCCGAGGGCCTCGACGCACCGAGGTCGCCGCGGTCGGCAGCCGCCGGTCGACGCAGACGCACGTCGCGTGGCGGTCGCTGTCCCTGACGGACCTCGCCGTCACGTTCCGCACCGACGCCGGCCGTGTCGCGCCGTCGAACGGCGTCAGCTTCGACGTCGCGCCCGGCGAGGTCGTCGCCGTCGTCGGCGAGTCCGGGTCGGGCAAGTCGGTCACGTCGCGCGCCGTCATGGGCCTGCTGCCGCGAGCACGGCCGACGGTCACGGCTCGGCCGTGCTGCGGACGGCGGCGACCGAGCCGTGAGCTGATCGGCATGTCCGAGCGCAAGCTGCGCCCGATCCGCGGCGACCAGGTCTCGATGGTCTTCCAGGAGCCCGTCGACCGCGCTCGACCCGGTCTACACGGTCGGCTGGCAGATCGTCGAGGCGATCCGCGCCCACCGCGGACGTCAGCAAGGCAGGAGGCGCGGGCGCCGGGCGGTCGAGCTGCTCGACCTGGTCGGCCTGCCCGACCCGGAGCGGCGCGTCGACTACTACCCGCACCAGCTCTCGGGCGGCCAGAAGCAGCGCGTCGATGATCGCGATGGCGATCGCCTGCGAGCCCGACGTGATCATCGCCGACGAGCCGACCACGGCGCTCGACGTGACGGTCCAGGCCGCGATCCTCGAGCTGCTGCCTCGATCTGCGCGACCGGCTCGGGACGGCGATCGTGCTGATCACGCACAACATGGGCGTCGTCGCCGACATCGCCGACCGCGTCGTCGTGATGTACCGCGGCGACGATCGTCGAGCAGGCACCCGTCGACCGGCTGTTCGCCGCGCCGCGCGCACCCGTACACCCGGCGCCTTGCTCGACGCGGTGCCCCACCTCGGTCAGCGCGCACGGGCGCGGCCCAGCCGTCGCCCGAGTCGGCGCCCGTCGTGCTGACCATCGAGGACCTCGTGCGTCGAGTTCCCGGACGCCTCGGCCAGCCGTCGTTCCGCGCCGTCGACCACGTCGATCCTGCAGGTGCACCGCGGCGAGGTGCTCGGCCTGGTCGGCGAGTCCGGCTCGGGCAAGTCCACGCTCGGCCGCGTCGCGGTCGGTCTCCAGCAGCCGACCGTCGGCACCGTGCGTCGTCGGGCGAGCACGACGATCTCGGCGCTGAGCGACCGCGACCTGCGGCCGCACCGCAGCCGGTTCGGCTTCGTGTTCCAGGACCCGGCGGCGTCGCTCAACCCGCGCATGTCGATCGGCGAGTGCATCGCCGAGCCGCTGCAGGTCCAGACCGACCTGACGGCAGGCGCAGGTCAGCGCGCGAAGGTCGCGTCAGCTGCTGGACTGGGTGCGAGCTGCCGCGCGTCTACGCCGAGCGCTATCCCGCACGAGCTGTCCGGCGGACAGCGCCAGCGCGTCAGCCTGGCGCGGGCCCTCGCCCTCGACCCGGACCTGCTGATCGCCGACGAGCCGACCTCGGCGCTCGACGTCTCGGTGCAGGCGCGGGTGCTCGAGCTGTTCCTCGAGCTGCAGCAGCGGCTGCAGTTCGCGTGCCTGTTCATCACCCACGACCTCGCCGTCGTGGACACGCTCGGCCAACCGGGTCGCGGTGATGCAGCACGGGCGGCTCGTCGAGGTCGGTCCGCGCGAGCAGGTGCTGGGTGCACCCGAGCGCAGGAGTACACGCGCAGCCTGATCGCCGCGGTGCCGGTGCCCGACCCGGCCGAGCAGCGACGCCGGCGCGAGGCACGCGGTGCGCTGCTGAGCGACGTCGACTAACGACCCGCCGGATAGTCTGCGTCGATGGGCACCTACCAACGCTTCGTGGCTCTGGGAGACAGCACGACCGAGGGGGTCGGTGACACCCCGTACGCCGACGGCAGCCCGCGCGGCTGGGCCGACCGCTTCGCCGCGCTCCTCGCGGAGCGGTCACCCACGGCGGCGTACGCGAACCTCGCCGTCAGGGGGAAGGTGACCCGCGAGGTCCGCGACGAACAGCTTGCCCCGGCGCTCGCCCTCGAGCCCGACCTGGTCAGCCTCGTCGTGGCGATGAACGACCTCCTCCGTCCGCGGTTCAGCGCACCGCAGATCGTCGGCGACGTCGACACGATGGTGGGTGCGCTGAGCCGTCAGGGCGCGAACGTCATGCTGATGACGTTCCCCGACCTGACTGCCGTGTCACCGGTCGGTCGGGCGCTGCGGGGTCGCGTCGTCGCGCTGAACCGAGGCTTCCGCAGCGTCGCCGCGCGCCACGGCGCCACACTCCTCGACATGGCGCCGGTCCCCGCAGCCGGGGACCCGCGGGTCTGGGCCGACGACAGGCTCCACCTCAACCCCGACGGTCATGCGCTGCTGGCACGCGCGATGGCGTCAGCCGCTGGGCTCGAGGGCGCGGACGTGTCGTGGACCGCACCGCTCCCTCCGCCGGTGCGACGCACCGTCCGCGAGCGCCTCGGCACCGAGGTCGCCTGGTACGGGACGCACGTCGGTCCCTGGCTGGGCCGTCGGTTCACCGGACGCTCGTCCGGCGACGGCCGGACGGCGAAGCGCCCTGACCTCGGACCGGCGGCCGAGACCCGCTAGTCCGTACGTCCTCGACGTGCGGCGAGCACGGCCATGGCAAGGTCGCGCGCACTCGCGAACGCCTCGTCGAAGACCTGCATGCCTGCGGTGACGACCGCACCCTCGTGGACCAGCATCAGCTCCTTGCCCGTGGCCGTGGGTGCGTCGACCCCGGCGTCCGCGGCGATCTGCGTGAACAGGGCGAGCATCCACTGCTTCTGTCCGAGGATCACCGGGTACGCCGGGTGGTCGGGGTCGCTGATCTCGGCGTGGGCGTTGATCACCGCGCACCCCTTGCCCCCACGCTCGGACGCCCACGCCGCCGCGGCGTCGAAGACGGCCGCCAGGCGCGCCTCGGGGTCGTCTCCTGCTGACTCCAGCCACGGATCGAGGAAGTCGCGCCACTGCCGGTCCCGGTGCGCCAGGTACTCGACGACGAGCCGCTCCTTGGAGGAGAAGCGGTCGTAGAGGGTCTTCTTGGTGACGCCGGCGTGCCGCGCGATGGTGTCGACGCCGACCGCATGGATGCCGTGCGCGTAGAACAGGTCGCTCGCGGCGTCGAGGACAGCGCGTGCCTTCGGGGTCCACTCGATCGCCGCGTCCATGCCCTCACTATACAGTTCTGTATAGTGCTGCCCATGGGTAAACCGATCGGTATATCCCCACGCACCGTCACCTCGCTTCTCGGCGCCCTGTTCGTCGTCAGCTGGTCGTCGGGGTTCATCGGCGCCAAGCTCGGCGCCGCCGACGCCCCCTCCACCACGGTCCTGATGTGGAGGTTCCTCCCCTTGGCGGCGCTTCTGGTCCCGGTGCTGCTCCTCCCGCGCGTGCGCCGGACCGCCCCCGGAGGTTGGGGTCGCCAGATCGTGGTCGGGGCCTTGTCGCAGTCCGGCTACCTGCTCGCGGTCTACTCGGCGGTCGGGCTCGGCGTCAGCACCGGGACGACCGCCCTGATCGACGGCATGCAGCCGCTCGTCGTCGCCGCGCTCGTCGGCCCCCTCCTCGGGATGGCGGTCAGCGGCAGGCAGTGGGTGGGGATGGGCATCGGCCTGCTGGGGGTCGCCCTCGTGATCCTCGCCGACGCCTCGGCACCCGCGACGGACGCGCCGGCGTGGGCGTACGCCGTCCCTGCCGCGGGGATGCTGTCGCTGGTGGCAGCCACCGTCCTGGACCGGCGGGCCACCGTCCGGCCGGCACCGATGACGGCACTGGCCCTCCACTCCACCGCGAGCGCGTTCGTCTTCACTGCTCTCGCGCTGGTCACGGGGACCGCGGTCCCGCCGGCCTCGACGACCTTCTGGGTGGCCACGGTCTGGCTGATCGTCCTGCCCACGTTCGGCGGTTACGGCCTCTACTGGTTCCTGCTCGCGCGCACCGACGTGACGGTGGTCAACGCGCTCCTGTTCCTCGTCCCCCCGGTCACGACGCTGTGGGGCGCGCTCATGTTCGGGGAACCGTTCTCGGCCGTCACCGCCCTCGGTCTCACCCTCGCGCTCAGTGCGACCTGGATCGTCACCCGCGCCGCGCGAGGCGACTCCGCGGGCATCGGCCGCGAGGACGAACGAGCGGGAGAACGCAGCAGCTCCCGAGGGTGACCCTCGGGAGCTGCTGTCTCGTACGTGGTGGAGCTGAGGGGACTCGAACCCCTAACCCCCTGCTTGCAAAGCAGGTGCGCTACCAATTGCGCCACAGCCCCGCAGACTGCGGGCGCGGGACGCCCGGCAGCTGGTCAGACCTTGTCCGTGGCCTCGGCCCAGAGCTGCTGCTCGTTGCGGCCGGCCTTCTTCTTCTTGTTGACCACCGCGAAGAGACCTGCTGCGGCGATGGCTGCGATCACGAGCTTCTTCATCAGACTCTCCTCTGGGTGGGTTTACGTGGGCCTAACAGGACTTGAACCTGTGACCTCTTCCTTATCAGGGAAGCGCTCTAACCAAGCTGAGCTATAGGCCCGTTCTCACCGAACCGGTGAGCCGTCGGTGACTTTACCTGGTGCCTGGCGGCGGACCCAAATCGGGGTCGACCACCAGGCCCGCAAGGCTCAGTCGTCCTCTGCGAGCGTGACCTCGAGCCCGCCGAGCAGCTGCGCGGCGAGGTTGTAGAGGAACGCTCCGACGGTCGCGAGAGCGGTGATCAGGATGACGTCGATCGCCGCGATCACGATCGTGAGACCGATGATGCGACCGAAACCGACGTACTCGCTGATGTCGAACGCGTCGGCGTTGTCGTTGAGGACCGTCGCGACGGTCTGGTTGATGGCGTCCCAGACACCGGCAGCGCCGAGCACCGCCCAGACCAGGACGACCGCCACGACCGTGACGATGCCGAGCGCGATCGCGAGCGCGAACGCCATCTTCATGACCGACCACGGATCGACCCGGTAGACGCGCAGCCGGGCCTTGCGAGTCGGCGCGACTGAGGGCTTCTTCGACTCCTTCGGAGCCTCCTCGTACGGCTTCGGGCGACGCTTGCGTGACGCCGAGTCGTTGTCCACCGGCGCGACACCCGACGGCGAGACCGCCGGCTGACGTTTGGTCTCGGACGCGCGGGCCTCCGCCTCAGCGATCGAGCCGGCCGTCGGGACGGGGGCCTTCACCGGAGACGACGTGGACGTCGCCGGCTTCGCGCCGGGCGACGGGGCTGCCTTGCTCGCCGGGGCGGCAGGGGTGTCTCGAGGCTTGGTGCTCGAGCCCTGGCCAACCTTGGACGCGACGGGTGCTGACGGTGCGGCCGCCGGCTTGGTCGGCACACCGTCCTTGGTCGGCACACCGTCCTTGGCGGGGGTGGGACTCGACGGAGCGCTCGGCTTGTTCGGCGCAGCGGGCGTGGGCGCCGCAGCGGCCGGAGCCGTCGGCCGAGGAGCGCTGCCTGCCGCTGGGGCGGACGGCTGGGCCGGTGAGGTCGGTCGCGGTGCGGCGGGCTGGCCCGCTGCGCCTTGCCGGTCACGGGTGACCGGCGTGCCCGGACGCGTCGGGGCTGCGGGAGCCGGGCGCTGCGGGGCGCCCTGGGGGGCCGATCCCGGCGTCTGCGGCTGGCCCTGCGTCTGCGGCCGACCACCCGGCTGCGTGGGTGGTGGGGAGGCAGCGGACGGCTTGCCGCTCGACTGACCCCCGTTCAGGCTCCCCGGAGTCGGCTGGGCAGGGCGCCGAGGGCCGCCGTTGACGGCACTCGTGTCAGGGGCGCTCTGCCTCGGCCGCTGCGGAGCCGCGGGATCGGGCTTGCGGTCCGTCATTCTTCCTCCTGGGCGTCGGCGGTGAGGGTCTCCGGCTCCGTTGCCTCGACCGTCTCCTCGGCGTCGGACTCGTCGACTGTATCCAACAGTGAGGAGTTCTCCTCATTGCGCGCAAGGGCAACCACCTCGTCGTCACCCCTCACGCCGACGAACTTCACGCCCATCGTGCCACGTCCGGTCGGATTGACGCCGGAGACGAGGCTGCGTGTGACCTGACCGCTGGCCGTGATCGCGATGATCTCGTCGTCGTCGTCGACCACCAGGCCACCGACCAGGGCGCCCCGCTCGTCCGGGATCTGCATGGCCTTGATGCCCAGGCCACCACGACCCTGGACGCGGTACTGCGTCGATCGGGGTCTTCTTGGCGTAGCCGCCGTCGGTGACGGTGAAGACGTAGAGCTCGTCGGCTCTCGTCGTCCTGGCCGTCGTCGGCGCCGGATGACCGACATCGACAGCAGCGAGTCGTCGTCGCGGAACTTCATGCCCGTGACGCCGGACGTCGCGCGGCCCATCGGACGCAGCTGCTCGTCGTCGGCGCGGAAGCGGATCGACTGGGCCTTGCGGGAGATCAGCAGCGAGGTCGTCCTCGGGGCGTGACCAGCTCGGCACCGATCAGCTCGTCGTCGTCGTCGCGGAAGTTGATCGCGATGACGCCGGCCTGACGCGGGCTGTTGTAGTCGGTCGAGGCGGGTCTTCTTGACCAGGCCGCGCTTGGTGGCGAGCACCAGGTACGGGCGCCTGCTCGTAGTCGCGGATCGCCAGCACCTGGGCGATCTCCTCGTCGGGCTGGAACGACAGCAGCCCGGCGACGTGACCGCCCTTGGCGTCGCGTCCGCGCCTCGGGCAGGTGGTACGCCTTCGCGCGGTAGACCCGGCCGGCCGTGGTGAAGAACAGGATCCAGTGGTGGCTCGTCGTCGAGAACATGTGCTCGACGACGTCGTCGCCGCGCAGCGAGGCACCGCGCACGCCCTTGCCGCCGCGGTTCTGCACGCGGTAGAGCTCGGTCTTGGTGCGCTTGGCGTAGCCGCCCTTGGTGATCGTGACGACGACCTCCTCGTCGGGGATGAGGTCCTCCGTCGGACAGGTCGCCGTCGGCGGGGATGATCTGCGAGCGACGGTCGTCGCCGTACTTCGTCGACGATCTCGGCGAGCTCGTCGACGACGATCTAGCGCTGGCGGGCCTGCGTTGGCCAGGATGTCCTTGTAGTCGGCGATCTCGAGCTCCGAGCTCGGCCAGCTCGTCGATGATCTTCTGGCGCTCGAGGGCCGCCAGGCGACGCAGCTGCATGTCGAGGATCGCGGTGGCCTGGAGCTCGTCGATGTCGAGCAGGCCGATCAGGCCCTGGCGCGCCTCGTCGACCGTGGGGCTGCGACGGATCAGGGCGATGACGTCGTCGAGCGCGTCGAGCGCCTTGACCAGACCGCGCAGGATGTGGGCGCGCTCCTCGGCCTTGCGCAGGCGGTACTCGGTGCGACGCCGGATGACCTCGATCTGGTGCGTGATCCAGTTGCGAGATGAACCCGTCGAGGGTCAGCGTGCGCGGGACGTCGTCGACGATCGCCAGCATGTTCGCGCTGAAGTTCGACTGCAGGTCGGTGTGCTTGTAGAGGTTGTTGAGCACGACCCGGGCGACGGCGTCGCGCGGAGCTCGACGACGATGCGGCGGCCGACACGCGACGCTCGACTCGTCGCGCAGCGTCGCGCGATGCCCTGGACACGACCGGTCGTTGGCCAGGTCGGCGATCTTGCTGCAGCGAGGCTGTCGGGGTTGACCTGGTAGGGCAGCTCCTTGACGACGAGCTGGATCCGCCCTTGGCTGTCCTCCTCGATGTCGACGACGCGCGCGCATCGTGATCGAGCCGCGGCCCGTGCGGTACATGTCCTCGATGCCCTTGGTGCCGACGATGAGGCCGTCGGTCGGGAAGTCGGGGCCCTTGATGCGCTCCATCAGCGCCTCGAGCAGCTCCTCGCGCGACGCGTCGGGGTGCTCGAGCGCCCACTGGGCGCCCTCGGCGACCTCGCGCAGGTTGTGCGGCGGGATGTTGGTGGCCATGCCGACCGCGATGCCGGCCGAGCCGTTGACCAGCAGGTTCGGGATGCGCGCCGGCAGGACCGTCGGCTCCTGCGAGCGGCCGTCGTAGTTGGGCGTGAAGTCGACGGTCTTCTCGTCGATGTCGCGCACCATCTCCATCGCGATCGGCGCGAGCTTGCACTCGGTGTACCGCATCGCGGCCGCGCCGTCGTCGCCCGGCGAGCCGAAGTTGCCCTGGCCCGCGATCATCGGCGCGCGCATGACCCACGGCTGCGCCAGGCGCACGAGGGTGTCGTAGATCGCGGTGTCGCCGTGCGGGTGGTACTGACCCATGACGTCACCGACGATGCGGCTGCACTTGTTGAAGCCGCGGTCGGGGCGGTAGCCGCCGTCGTACATCGCGTAGAGCACGCGGCGGTGCACCGGCTTGAGGCCGTCGCGCACGTCGGGCAGCGCACGCGAGACGATGACGCTCATGGCGTAGTCGATGTACGAGCGCTGCATCTCGTCCTGCAGCTCGACGGTTCGATGCGGTCGGCTGCGATCGGGGTGTCGGTCACTGGTGTGTCCTTCGTCCGGGTCAGTCGTGGCCGCTGGCTGCCGGGCGCCTCGACCACCGAGTGGTCGAGGGGTCAGATGTCGAGGAAGCGGACGTCCTTGGCGTTGCGCTGGATGAACGAGCGTCGCTGCTCGACGTCCTCGCCCATGAGGATCGTGAAGATCTCGTCGGCGACGGCCGCGTCGTCGAGGGTGACCTGACGCAGGATGCGCGGCCGTCGGGATCCATCGTGGTGTCCCACAGCTCGCTGGTCGTTCATCTCGCCGAGACCCTTGTAGCGCTGGACCGGGGCCTCCTTCGGCAGCCGGTAGCCGGCCTCGAGGCCCGCCGCGAGCAGGCGTCGCGCTCGCTGTCGGAGTAGGCCAGCTCGTGCGGCGCGTTGCGTCCACTTGATCTTGTAGAGCGGCGGCTGCGCCAGGTAGACGTGGCCGGCGTCGATCAGCGGCTTCATGAACCGGAACAGCAGCGTCAGCAGCAGCGTGGAGATGTGCTGGCCGTCGACGTCGGCGTCGGCCATCAGCACGATCTTGTGATAGCGCAGCTTGGCGATGTCGAAGTCCTCGTGGACGCCGGTGCCGAGCGCGCGAGATGATCGCCTGGACCTCGGCGTTCTGCAGGATCTTGTCGATCCGCGCCTTCTCGACGTTGAGGATCTTGCCGCGCAGCGGGAGGATCGCCTGGGTGCGCGGGGTCGCGGCCGCCCTTGGCCGAGCCGCCGGCGGAGTTGCCCTCCACGATGAAGATCTCGCACTCCTCGGGGTTGCGGACTGGAGCAGTCGGTCAGCTTGCCGGGCAGACCGCCGCCGCCGAGCCGAAGCCCTTGCGGTTGCGGGCGAGGTCGCGCGCCTTGCGGGCGGCCATCGCGGGCGGTCGCGGCGTCGATCGACTTGCGGACGATGGTCTTGCCCTCGGCGGGGTTCTGCTCGAACCACGCGCCGAGCTCGTCGTTGAGCGACCGGCTGGACGACGACCTTGGCCTCGGTGTTGCCGAGCTTGGTCTTGGTCTGGCCCTCGAACTGCGGCTCCTCGAGCTTGATCGAGATGATCGCGGTGAGGCCCTCGCGGATGTCGTCGCCGGAGAGGTGGTCTTCCTTCTTCTTGATGAGGCCCTGGTCCTCGGCGAACTTGTTGACCGTGGAGGTCAGCGCCGCGCGGAAGCCCTCCTCGTGGGTGCCGCCCTCGTGGGTGTTGATCGTGTTGGCGAAGGTGTGGACCGACTCGCTGAAGCTGTCGTTCCACTGCATCGCGATCTCGAGGCGACAGGCCGCTTGGCCTCGTCCTCGGCGCTCGAACGCGATGACGTCGCGGTGGATCGGCGACTTGCTGCCGACGTTGATGTGGTCGACGTAGTCGACCAGGCCGTTGTCGTAGCGGAAGCGTGACCGTCGCGCTCGACGTCGTCGCCGACGCCGTCGCTCGGATCGCTCGTCGTCGGCGTGGCGCTCGTCGCGCAGCGCGGAGCTCGAGGCCCTTGTTGAGGAACGCCATCTCGCGGAAGCGCGTCTTGAGGGTCTCGTAGCTGTACGTCGTGGTCTCGAAGATGTCGTCGCTGGCGTAGAACGTGGTGGTGGTGCCGGTCTCGTCGGTCGCCTCGCTCGCGCTCGAGCGGACCGTCGGGGACGCCGTACGTGAAGGACTGCGTCCAGCGGTAGCCGTCGCGCTTGACCTCGACGTAGAGCTTGGTCGACAGCGCGTTGACGACCGAGACGCCGACGCCGTGCAGACCGCCGGAGACCTTGTAGCCGCCGCCGCCGAACTTGCCGCCGGCGTGCAGCGAGGTGAGCACCAGCGTGACCGCCGGGATCTTCTCGGTCGGGGTGCTCGTCGACCGGGATGCCACGGCCGTCGTCGACGACCTTGATGCCGCCGTCGGCCTGCAGCACGACCTCGATGTGTGGTGGCGTAGCCGGCGAGGGCCTCGTCGACGGAGTTGTCGACGACCTCGTAGACGAGGTGGTGCAGGCCGCGCTCGCCGGTGGAGCCGATGTACATGCCGGGACGCTTGCGGACCGCCTCGAGCCCCTCGAGGACCTGGATGTTGCTGGCGTCGTAGGACGAGGAGTGTCTGCCGGGCGGGTCTCGGGGTGGGGTCACTCCTCACAGTATACGGGGCCATTGTGTGCGTCTGCAGGCGTCACGACCTACACGGTCGCCGGGGCGGCGAGGTCAGCCGGGACGCTTCTGATCCACAGAGCCGGTAGAACGCGCACACGAGCCACATGGCCGACGCGCAGCGGAGCGTCGAGGCTCCGACGGCTCTGAGAGGGCTCAGGTGCCGCCGTGACCGATCAGGACCCGCTGATGATGCCCCGATGTGCCGCACCCGCTGGAACGCCTGTACGGGCTCGTGGCGTGGTCGGTCGGGACGGTGTCGATCGTGGTGCGCGATGAGGCAGGTGGAGCCCATGGCATCTCCGACGGCGACGCGCGCACCGTCCGCGGGGCAGAGCCCACCGCGGACGACCTGGTGTCTGCGCTCGGCCTCTTCGTGCTGTCGTTCGCCGCGCTCGTGCTGATGCGCGTCGCCCTGTCGTCCACGCGCGGACAGGCGGACGACCAGCAGGCGATGGCGCACCGTCGTACGCGCGGCCGCGACGCCCAGCTGACGCTGCTGTCCGTCCTCGGCTACGTCGTCGATCGGCACGATCGCGATCGCCGTGCTGTGCCTGCGTGGCCGTGGCCGGCGCTGCGCCAGCGGGCGCCGCGGCTGCTCGCCGCCGTCGTCGTGATCGCCGGCTCCAACGTGACCACGCAGGTGCTCAAGCACGGCGCTCCTCGACCGTCCCGATCTCGGCTCGGCGCGCTCAACAGCCTGCCCAGCGGCCACACCACGGTCGTGCCAGTCGCTCGTCGCCGCCGCCCTCGCTGGTCGCACCCGCCGCGCCTGCGCGCCTCGCTCGTCCGGCCTCGGCGCCGCCGCGGCCGGCCTGACCGGCGTGTCCACGATCGTCGCCGGCTGGCACCGGCCGTCCGACGTGGTGCGGCGCTGCGCGGTCGTGGCTGCTCTGGGGACGGCGTCGCCGTGATGATCCGCGGCGCCGTCGCGGGCGCGTAGCGGCGCGCCGACCGGCGGCGTCGTCCTCGTCCGGTGGCGGTCGCGGGTCTGCTCGGTCGCGACGCGCCGCATCGGCGTGCGTCCGTGGCCGTCATCGGACGTGACTCCTCGTACGCCGAGTGGTGCGTCGGGGCGTCGGACCCGCGTGCGGCGCTCGTGGTGGTCGCATCGGCCTGCGCTCGTCACCCTCGTCGTGGCGGTCGATCGACGCGGATCGTCGTCGGCCCCGCAGCGGCGCTGAACGCCGCACGCGCCTCGCGCTCAGCCGTAGGTGTCGCGCGGACCGCGGCCCCGGACCGACCGCGGCCCTTCTTCCAGGTCGGCGCCTGCGGTCCGCGCACGTCGATCCGCAGTCACCGTGCCGTCGCCGAGCGCGCTCGTTGAGCTTCGCCACGATCCGCGGCGCGAGCATCTTGAGCTGCGTGGCCCACGCCGTCGACGTCCGCGACGATGCACGACGCCGTCGTCGAAACGGTCGACCTGGCAGTGCTGGGCCACCTCGGGCCCGACGATCGCGGCCCAGTCGGTGAAGACGCGTGGGCCGCGAGCTCCGTCGTCCCAGCCCTGGTTGCTGACGATCTCGCCGAGGAGGTCGCGCGATCGTCGGGCACGCGTCCTCGCCCCGGGTCGTGCGCGCGCCGGCGGCGGCTTGCCGCCGCGAGCTCGGTGCGCCGGGCGCGCGCGGGACGCGGGCGCTGCCGCTGCGGTCGGCGTCGGCGCTCTCGTGCGCGACGGCTGCAGCGACGGTCGGCGTCGATGGCTCGGTCGGCCACGGTCGGGGTCACCGATCGATCGCGGATCGTCAGTCATCGGACGACTGCCCCATCGGCTCGGCGCACGTCGAAGCGGTGGCCCTCAAGCCCTCCGGCACGTCGTCGGCGACGGCGGCGGTGACCAGCACCTGCTCGGCGTCGGCGACGCGCGTCGGCCAGCTGCGAGCGGCGGTCCCTGGTCGAGCTCGGCGAACACGTCGTCGAGGATCAGGATCGGGTCGTCGCCGTCCTCGCGCAGCAGCTCGAACGACGCGAGGCGCGAGGGCCAGCGCGAGCGACCACGACTCGCCGTGGCTCGCGTAGCCCTTGGCCGGCAGGTCGCCGATCGTCAGCACGACGTCGTCGCGGTGCGGGCCCGACGAGGCTGATGCCGCGGTCGAGCTCGTCGCGACGACGGCGACCGATCTCGTCGAGCAGCGCCTTCGCGATGTCGTCGCGGTCGCGCAGCTCCTCGATGCGCTCGACCGACGGCCGGTAGTCGGCGAGACCACCTCGGCGCTCGGCCGCGGCGCCGGCGGCGACGTCGCGGTAGGCGTCGGTGAGGTGCGGGGCGAGGGCGTCGAGCAGCGCCAGCCGCGCGGCGACGCAGCTCGCCTCCGGTGCGCGCGAGGTTCTCGTCCCAGATGTCGAGCGTGTCGAGATCTCGACGTTGCGACGACGGCCGGCCGACTTCAGCAGGGTGTTGCGCTGCTTGAGCACGCGGTCGTAGTCGGCCTTGCACGCCCGGCGAGCCGCGGCGTGCGCAGGACGAGCAGCGAGTCGAGGAAGCGCCGCCGGTCGGACGGGTCGCCCTTGACCAGCGCGAGGTCCTCGGGCGAGAAGATCACGGTGCGGAGCGATGCCGACGAGGTCGCGCGTCCGGGGCAGCGGGCCGCGGTTGACGCGGGCCCGGTTCGACCGTCCCGGCGTGATCTCGAGCTCGAGCAGCGCCGATGCGGTCGCCGCTGGACCACGCCGGCGCGCACGATCGCCTGCTCGGCGCCGGCCCGCACGAGCGGGGTGTCGGTCGAGACCCGGTGCGAGTCGAGCGTCGACGAGGTAGTCGATCGCCTCGACCAGGTTGGTCTTGCCCTGGCCGTTGGCGCCGATGAAGGCCGTCGCGCCGGGCTCGAGCGTCGATCTCGACGTCGGCGTACGACCGGAAGTCGTGCAGGGTCAGCTGGGTGACGTGCACGTGGGCCGAGTCACGGCCGGCGTCCTCGGGTCGTGACCTGCCTCGGCGGCGCCTGCACGGCGTGGCCGCCGAACTGCTGGCGCATCGCGGCGACGGCCTGCATCGCCGGCGACTCGTCCTGGCGCGACGCGAACCGCGCGAACAGCGAGGCGGCGATGGTGTGCATCGGGACCGCGTTGTCGATCGCGGCCTCGACGGTCCAGCGGCCCTCGCCGGAGTCCTCGGCGTAGCCGCGGATCTTCGACAGGCCCGGATCGTCCTCGAGCGCCTTGACCAGCAGGTCGAGCAGCCACGAGCGGACGACGGTGCCCTCGCGCCACGAGTCGAAGACCTCGGTGACGTTGTCGACCATGTCGACCTTCTCGAGCAGCTCGTAGCCCTCGGCGTAGGCCTGCATCATGGCGTACTCGATGCCGTTGTGGACCATCTTGGAGAAGTGGCCGGCACCGACGCGGCCGGCGTGGACGAAGCCGGTCTCGGCCTCGGGCCGCAGGGCGTCGAACGCCGGCTGCACCTTGGCGATGTCGTCGGCGTCGCCGCCGGCCATCAGGGCGTAGCCGTTCTCGAGGCCCCAGACGCCGCCGCTGACGCCGCAGTCGACGTAGCCGATGCCCTTCTCGGCCGAGCTCGCGCCGCGTGGCTTCTCGTCGTCGGTCCAGCGGGAGTTGCCGCCGTCGACGATGACGTCGCCCTCGCGAGAGCAGCTCGCTTGAGCTCGGTGACCGTGCTGCGCGTGATGTCGCCGGCCGGGACCATGACCCACACGACCCTCGGCGAGGGCAGCTGCTCGACCATCTCGGCCGAGCGAGCCGACGTCGCGACCTCGGGGTTGCGGTCGTAGCCGACGACGGTGAGGCCGGCGTTGCGCATGCGCGTGCGCATGTTGCCGCCCATCTTGCCGAGTCCGACGAGTCCGATGTCCATGGCGCTCCTCCCGAGCGGTCGGTGATGTCGGCGGTCAGTTCTGCAGGCGAACCGGCATGATCAGGTAGCGGAACGCGCAGTCGGGATCGGCTCCGATCTCCTGCGACTCCGCGAGATCGCGGCGGGCTTGGTGTGCTGCGTGAAGGACAGGTGCACGACCGGCTCGGACATGACCGCGAGCCCCTCGAGCAGGTAGGTCGGGTTGAAGCCGATCGAGATGTCGTCGCCGTCGATCGTGGCCTCGACGGTCTCCGACGCCTGCGCCTCGTCGCCGCTGCCGGCCTCGAGCGAGGACCTGACCGTCGGAGAACGTCAGCCGGACGGGGGTGTTGCGCTCGGCGACCAGCGCGACGCGCTTGACCGAGTCGACGAAGGCCTGGGTGCTCGACGTAGGCGACCGTCTCGGCCTGCGCCGGGAACAGCTGGCGGACGCGCGGGAAGTCGCCCTCGAGCAGGCGGGTGGTGGTGCGGCGGGTGCCGTCGCCGACCGTGCCCTCGAAGCCGATGAGGCCGTCGCCGGTCTCGCCGGTGGACACCGCGATCGTGACGTCGCCGCCAGCGGTGAGCGACTTCGCGGTCTCGGAGAGCGACGCGCGCCGGGACCAGGGCCTGCGCCGAGATGTCCGGGCCTCGGGGTACCACGGCAGAGTCGCGCAGGCTGGCGCGGAAGCGGTCGGTGGCCATCAGCGAGATCGTCGAGCCCTCGAGCTCGAGGCGGACGCCGGTGAGCAGCGGCAGCATCTCGTCGCGACCGGCGGCGGCGCCTGGCCTGGGCGACGGCGGTGGCGAAGTCGTCGGCCTTGACCGTGCCGGACGAGGTGGGCATCTCGGGCAGCTGCGGGTACTCCTCGACCGGCATCGTCTGCAGGCTGAAGCGGGGCTGCCGCAGACGACCTGGACCTTGGTGCCGTCGAGCGAGACGTCGACCGGGCGCGGCCGGCAGGCGACTTGCACGATCTCGGCGAGCAGACGACCGGAGACCAGCGCGCGCCCGTCGTCGGTGACCTCGGCGGGCAGCGTGGCGCGGGTGGAGGTCTCGTAGTCGAATCCCGACAGGTGAGTCCCGTCGCCGGCGGTCTCGACCAGCAGACCGGCGAGGACCGGGCACGCTCGGACGGGTCGGCAGGCTCCGCGCCGTCCAGGCGACGGCGTCGGCGAGGGTGTCGCGGTCGATGCGGAACTTCACGCGATGTGCCTCCGGACGGGTGTGGTCGGCCGTGGGAGCGGCCGGGGAATGACATGTTACTGGAATCCTGCCACGGCTCCGGCCTGAGCGACCAGTCAGGGAGGTTGTCATTCGTCACCCCCAGGTTGGCCTGTGGATGACTTCGATGGAACGTGGAGTTGTTGTAGTTCCCATCGTCGTAGTAGGGTCTGTGGATTCGGTGGACAACTCAGGTCCTTGCAGGTCAGCGCTTGAATCAGCCTGTTCACGCGCTGTGGACGACGCCGCGCTTCGCTGTGCGACGCGGTGGAGCGACTTCGGTCGCTCCACCGGTCGTTCACGGATGTGACCGGTGCCTGTGGACGAAGTAGGTGTGTTTTCCCCAGGGGCTTCCCCAGATGTGGGTAGTCAGGAATCACAAGAAAGGGGCGGTACGACGAGTGTCGTACCGCCCCTTCAGGCTTGTGAGCCCGCTGGAGAGGGTCAGCTCACTGGCGGGCCTGCTGCTTGATGCGCGCCGTGAGCTCGGTGACCTGGTTGTAGACGGCGTGCTTCTCGGCCATGAGCTTGCGGATCTTGCGATCGGCGTGCATCACCGTGGTGTGGTCGCGGCCGCCGAACTCCTGCCCGATCTTGGGCAGGGACATGCTCGGTGAGCTCGCGGCACAGGTACATCGCGATCTGGCGGGCCAGCACGAGGTTGCGGGAGCGGTTGGCGCCGCAGAGGTCGTCGATCGAGTACTCGGAGTAGGCCGCGGTCTGCGCCATGATCATGCCGGCGGTGATCTCGGGCTCGTCGCCCTCGGCGATCAGGTCCTTCAGCACGATCTGCGGCCAGCTGCAGGTCGACCGTGGTGCCGTTGAGGTTGGCGAAGGCGGTGGCGCGGATGAGCGCGCCCTCGAGCTCACGGATGTTGGTCTGCACCTTGCTGGCGATGAACTCGAGCACGTCGGCCGGCGCGGTGAGCTTCTCGTTGGCGGCCTTCTTGCGCAGGATCGCGATGCGGGTCTCGAGGTCGGGCGGCTGCACGTCGGTCGTCAGGCCCCACTCGAAGCGGTTGCGCAGGCGGTCCTCGAGGGTCGTCGAGTTCCGCGGCGGCCGGTCCGACGTCATGACGATCTGCTTGTTCTCGTTGTGCAGCGCGTTGAACGTGTGGAAGAACTCCTTCTGCGTCGGATCCTTGCCCTCGAGGAACTGGATGTCGTCGACCAGGAGGACGTCGATCTCGCGGTACTTGCGCGCTTGAGCGCAGGGGTGCGGTTCTCGCGGATCGCGTTGATGACGTCGTTGGTGAACTCCTCGCTGCTGACGTAGCGCACGCGCGACGACGGGTAGAGGTTGAGGACGTAGTGGCCGATGGCGTGGAGCAGGTGGGTCTTGCCGAGGCCGGACTCGCCGTGGATGACCAGCGGGTTGTACGCCTTGCCCGGTGCCTCGGCCACGGCGACCGCGGCGGCGTGGGCGAACCGGTTGGACGAGCCGATGACGAAGTTCTCGAACAGGTAGCGCGGGTTGAGCCGGGCCTCGGCCGCGCGTACGTGGTGCGGGGGACGCGCCTGGCTCGTCGTCGGGACGAACGCGGGCGACGAGTCGAAGCTGACGGGGGCGGAGTCCTCGTGGGCCGCCGGCGGCGGCGCGTGAAGGTCGGACGCGCTCGCGCCGGGCATCGGCCCGGGGATGCCGCCACCTCGGAGATCCTGTGTCGCTTTGCCGCTTTCTCGATTTGTCGACAAGTCGGATCTTCGAGGCTGTCGCCCTGCTCGGCGTCGCTCGCCGGCAGGACGTCGGGGTCGATCGTGACGACGAGGCGGATCGTCGCCCGCCAGAGTCCGTGAGCGCCTGCTCGAGCGGGGGCGGACGCGAGACTCGAGCTGCGCGCGGGTGAGGTCGTTCTGGACCGCGACCAGGAGTGTGCTGTCGTGGAGGGTGATCGGTACCGAGCTCGTCACCCATGCGCGCGTCGTGACCGGCAGGATCTCCGTGATCGAGTTCCAACGGCGGTGGAGCGTCGCGCTGTCGATCACCTCCGAGGGCGGCGTCGGTTGGTCATCACTCATGTTGGCCCCAATCTCCGGCTCCCGGGGGGCGCGGTACGTCCACATCGTTGTCCACAATCTGTGGACTTACTGCTCCCGTGATGAGATCCCCGTGATCCCAGTGATTTCGCGGCATTCCACGTCGCTGGTGTGCCCTGTGGAAATCCTGCTATCGCGGGGACGCTAGCAGCCGAAGGTCAGCGGCAACCGATTGTCCACAGGCCTCCGGGGGGCACGCAACCTGGGGTTCCCGGCGTGTCGCTCTGGACGCGTGAGGCGTCACGGGTGTAAGGTCGGTTTGACCCGCCGTGGAGCGACCCCGTACCGTTGAGGGTCGAGCGTTCTCGACACCTGCCGCATGCCCACGTACTGGCGCGAACGCGCGCGTCGTGGGCGAGCGGTGGCCGTCGAGCCAGGACCGTCCAGTACCCGATGACCGTGATCGATTGCGGTCCGACACACGATGGGGAGCACTCCCGTGAGCAAGCGCACCTTCCAGCCGAACAACCGTCGTCGCTCCAAGAAGCACGGCTTCCGCCTCCGCATGCGCACGCGTGCCGGCCGCGCGATCCTCGCCGATCGTCGCCGCAAGGGCCGCGCGCAGGCTGTCGGCCTGAGCCGTGCTGGCCGCGCGGTGCTGAGCGCAGCCATCGCATGCGCACGGCGAGGACTTCCGGACACCATCCGGCGGGGCGCCGTGCGGGATCCCGCACCTCGTCGCCCATGGCCGTTTAGGGGCTCGGTCTTCCGGGACCCCTCGTCCGTCGGTTTCGTCGTGGCAAGGCAGGTGGGGACCGCTGTCGACCGCAACCGCGTGAAGCGCCGTCTGCGCGCCCTGATGCGCGACGCGCCTCGGCGCTGCTCCCGGCGGCTCCGCGTCGTGCGTTCGGGCTCTTCCGCCCTCGGCTCGCCGCTCGAGCCCGGAGCTGGCGCACGATCTCGACCTCGCCCTCGATCGGTTGAACCAGTCGAGGACGTCCTCGCTGACATGAAGCACATCCTGATCGCGCTGCTGAAGGCGTACCGATTCGCCATCAGCCCGTTGTACGGCCAGGTGTGCCGCTACTACCCGCGCTGTTCGGCCTACGCTTTGCACGCGGTCGAGGAGCACGGCGCGATGCGGGGTCAGCTGGCTGGCGGTCCGTCGTCTCGGCCGGTGCCACCCCTGGGCGCCGGGCGGCTACGACCCGTTCCCCCCGATCCGCACCAGGCGGATCATCCCCGACTCCACCGAGGAGAACCATGTTCGACTTCCTAGGCAACATCGGCGGCGCCATCATGACGCCGCTGTACTACGTCGTGTCGGCGATCCTGCTCGCCTGGCACTGGATGTTCACCAGGTCGGGCTCGATCCCGACTCCGGCTGGACCTGGGTGCTGTCGATCATCGGCCTGACGATCACGATCCGGACGCTGCTGATCCCGCTGTTCGTCAAGCAGATCAAGTCGAGCCGCAACATGCAGCTGCTGCAGCCGCAGATCAAGGAGCTGCAGCAGAAGTACGGGCACGACCGCGAGCGCCTGACCCAGGAGCAGATGAAGCTGTGGCAGGAGACGGGCACCAACCCGTTCGCCTCGTGCCTGCCGCTGATCCTGCAGATGCCGATCTTCTTCGCCCTGTTCCGGGTGATCGACCAGGCGCCGAGCATGGCGCGGCAGGACGCCAAGGGCTTCCTGACGGCCGAGCAGGCGGAGTCGCTGCCGAACGCCGAAGCTCCTGGGCGCGCGCATCGCCGACACCGTTCATCGAGCGACCACACGCACGACCAAGACGTCATCGCGATGTCGCTGGTCGTCGCTCATGTGCGCGACCAGTTCCTCACGCAGCGCCAGCTGATGAGCAAGAACATGCCGGCCGACGCGATGACCGGTCCGTACGCCCAGCAGCAGAAGCTCCTGCTCTACGTCCTGCCCGTCGTGTTCGCCGTCGGTGGTGTGGCGTTCCCGCTCGGCGTGCTCTTCTACTGGACCACCTCGAACCTCTGGACCATGGGCCAGCAGTTCTACGTCATCCGCAACAACCCGGCTCCCGGCACGCCGGCCTTCAAGGCGAAGCAGGAGCGCGACAGACGCAGCGGCAAGACGTCGCAGGAGGATCCGCTGACGCAGGTCGACCGAGAGCCGTCGGACGCGCCTCGCGTCAGCAGCCCAAGAACCAGACGCGCGAGCAGCGCAAGAAGGGGATCCTCCCCGAGGCAGGTCGACGTCCGACTCCGGCCGTCAGCGCCAAGAGACCCGGACTCCGGTCGAAGAGGGCGGCAGCAGAAGCCGAGACGCCACAGACACGAACGGCCGCGCCAGCCGACGGAGGACTCCGCGATCGACAGAACAGCCGCGGCGAAGACTCCGAAGCGAGTGGACGCGATGACGACGCCTGGAAGCTCGAGAACGAGGGCGACATCGCCGCCGACTTCCTCGAGGAGCTGCTCGACATCGCCGATCTCGACGGTGACATCGACATGGACGTCGACGGCGACCGCGCCGCGGTCGAGATCGTCGGTGGCAATCTCGACCACCTGGTGGGTCGCGACGGCGAGGTGCTCGACGCCCTGCAGGAGCTGACCCGTCTGGCGGTGTACCGCGAGACCGGCGAGCGCAGCCGGCTGATGCTCGACGTCGACGGCTTCCGCGCCGCACGTCGCGACCGAGCTGGTCGCGATCGCCGAGGAGCGCGATCGAGCACGGTGAAGGGCGGCGGAGAGCTCCGTCGCCCTCGATCCCATGACGCCGTTCGAGCGCAAGGTCGTCCACGACGCCGTGGCCGAGGCGGGTCTGACGAGCGAGTCCGACGGCGCCGAGCCGCACCGCCACGTCGTCATCGCTCGTCCTGCGAGTAGCAGTGTCTGTTCAGCTGGACTGTTTCACGTGAAACATCCCCCGCCGCACGCGGCGGTCGGCGTTCTGGGTGACCGCCTCGATCTGGCGAGCGGTACGTACGACCTGCTGGCGACGGACGGCGTCGTCCGCGGCCTGATCGGTCCTCGCGAGGTCCCACGCCTGTGGAATCGGCACGTCCTGAACTGCGCCGTGCCGGCTGCTCGCGCTCCCGCAGGGCGCCACGGTCGCCGACGTGGGCACCGGCGCCGGACTGCCCGGTCTGGTGTGGGCGATCGCCCGTCCCGACCTCGACGGTCACCCTGATCGAGCCGCTGCTGCGCCGCACGACCTTCCTGGACGGAGGCGGTCGAGGAGCTGGGTCTCGACGAACGTCGACGGTCGTGCGGGCGCGCGCCGAGGACGTCACGGAACAGTTCGACGTCGTGACCGCCCGCGCCGTGGCCGCCCTCGACAAGCTGGCGCCGCTGGTGCATGCCGCTGGTGCGCGCCCGGCGGTGTGCTGCTGGCCCTCAAGGGATCGTCGGCGCCGACGAGGAGCGATCTGACAGTCCGCGCGCGGCGGACACCTCCGACCGACTCGGCGCGACGACTATCGTGGTGCACGACTCGTATCACGACAACGGATGAATGCTCGTCCCATTGCCACGGACTCGGACCTGGTCGTCGAAGTGGAGCCGCTGCCGACGACTCGTACGCACCCCGCGTGGCAGCAACCGCCTGTTTCACGTGAAACAATGACCGAGGAGAGGCTGCGTGAGCGAGCCGTACGTACCCCCGACCGTCCCGCGCGACGTCTGATCTCGCGCCATTCGGGTGATCTCGTCACCGATGACCCCGCTTGCGCGGGAAGTCGCCGCCACCTTGCAGCGTCAGCACGAGGCTGAGTCCAGTGAGCCGATGCCGCGCCCGCCGCCACCCGGGTGTTCGTCGTGGCCAACCAGAAGGGTGGCGTCGGCAAGACCACCACCACGGTGAACATCGCCGCGGCGATGGCGACGCGCGGGCTGCGGGTGCTGGTGATCGACCTCGATCCCGCAGGGCAACGCGTCGACCGCGCTCAACGTGCCGCACACGGCGGACACCCCGGGCGTCTACGAGGCGCTCGTCGACGGTACCGACGATCGACGAGCTGGTCCAGCCGTGCCCCGACATCCGCGGCCTCGACGGTGCTGCCGGCGTCGATCGACCTCGCCGGCGCGGAGATCGAGCTGGTCTCGCTGGTCGCCCGTGAGTCGCGGCTCGACCGGGCGCTGACAGACCTACCTCGCGCGAATGCGCGAGGCCGGCGACCGCATCGACTACGTCTCATCGACTGCCCGCCGTCGCTGGGCCTGCTGACCGTCAACGCGATGGTCGCCGGCCGCGAGGTGCTGATCCCGATCCAGTGCGAGTACTACGCGCTCGAAGGGCTCTGGCCAGCTGATCGCGCAACATCGACCTGGTCCAGGCGCACCTCAACCCGACGCTCGAGATCACGCACGATCCTGCTGACGATGTACGACGCGCGGACCCGGCTGTCGGCCGGCGTCGCCGAGGAGGTGCGGTCGCACTTCGGCGATCAGGTCCTCACGACGGCGATCCCGCGGTCGGTGCGCATCTCGGAGGCACCGAGCTACCAGCAGACCGTGCATCACGTACGACCCGAGCTCGACCGGGCTGCGCTGTCGTACCTCGAGGCGGCCCGCGAGATCGCGGAGGCCGGGACGACCACCCGCACATCGGAGGAGCATCGCATGAGCAGCCACGTCGCGGACTCGGCCGCGGACTCGAGGCCCTCATCCCCTCGCAGCCCGGCCGAGGCGCGAGGCGTCCGGACTCAAGGAGGTCGAGGGCGCTCGCTTCGCCGAGCATCCCGCTCGACCAGATCGTCGCCAACCCGCGCCAGCCGCGCGCAGGTGTTCGACGAGGAGGCACATGGCCGAGCTCGTGCACTCCATCAAGGAGGTCGGCCTGCTCCAGCCGGTCGTGGTCCGGACGGTCGGCCCGGACCGCTACGAGCTCGATCATGGGCGAGCGCCGTTGGCGCGCCACGCGGAGGCCGGCCTGGAGACCATCACGGCGATCGTCCGCGACACCACGGACGAGGACCTGCTGCGCGACGCGCTGCTGGAGAACCTGCACCGCGTCGCAGCTCAACCCGCTGGAGGAGGCGGCGGCCTACCAGCAGCTGCTCGAGGACTTCGGCTGCACGCACGAGGAGCTCGCCGACACGGATCGGTCGGTCGCGCCCGCAGATCAGCAACACGCTGCGGCTGCTGCAAGCTGACGCCGGCGGTGCAGCGACGCGTCGCTGCGGGCGTGCTCGTCGGCCGGTCATGCCCGGGCGCTGGTGGCGTCGTCGAACCCGAGATCCAGGACCGGCTCGCGCAGCGGGTCGTGGCCGAGGGCCTGTCGGTCCGAGCTCTGGAGGAGATCGTCGCGCGTCGGTGACGACGCGGCCGAACCGGAACGCCGCCAGCGTCCGAGGCGGATGACCGCGCCCCGACTGGCCGATCTGGCGGACCGGCTCTCCGAGCGGTACGACACCCGGGTGAAGGTCGACCTCGGGAAGTCCAAGGGCAAGATCACGGTCGAGTTCGCGACGATCGACGACCTCGAGCGCATCGTCACGCTGATGGACCCGGCCAAGCGGGAGACGCCGAAGCGGACGGCACCGATCCATCGTCGATTTAGAGATTCGTCGATTTGTCGACAAAACGACAGATCGTTGAATCGCCACGAGAGAGCGCACCTCTCCGTGCCACCAACGACGAAGGGCCCGACACCGTGAGGTGTCGGGCCTTCGCTTGCTGCGGGACGTCAGCCGACGAACTCGTCGAGCTCGTTCAGGATCGCGGCACTTGGGGCGGACGCCGACGATCGACCGGACGACCTCGCCCTTGTAGTAGAGGTTGATCGTCGGCAGACCGCGTGACCCGGTACTGCGGCCGGGGTGACCGGGTTGGCGTCGGCGTCCATCTTGACGATCGTGAGCTTGTCGCCCTTCTCGGTGGCGATCTCCTCGAGGATCGGGGCGAGCTGGCGGCACGGGCCGCACCAGCTCGGCCCAGAAGTCGACGAGCACGGGGCCGTCGGCCTTGAGGACGTGGTCGTCGAAGTCGGCGTCGGTGACGGCCGTGGATGTCTGCCATGGCTTCTCCTTCAGGTCTGGGCGGTAGAGAGTCTGTTTCACGTGGACACGCGTCGAGTCGCGTGGATTCCCGGCGGTCACGCCGTGGCGAGCGCGGCGTGCTCGATGTCGGCGAGGTAGCGCTCGGCGTCGAGCGCGGCCGCGCAGCCGGTGCCGGCCGCCGTGATGGCCTGGCGGTAGGTGTGGTCGACGAGGTCGCCGGCGGCGAAGACGCCGGGCAGGTTGGTCGCGGTGGAGCCGGGCTGGACCAGCACGTAGCCCTCGTCGTCGAGGTCGACCTGGCCCGTGAGCAGCTCCGAGCGCGGATCGTGGCCGATCGCGATGAACAGGCCGGTCGCGTCGAGACGGACGGGTCTCGCCGGTGACGGTGTCGCGCAGCGTGACGCCCTCGAGCGAGTCGTCGCCGTGGATCTCGTCGACCTCGGAGTTCCAGGCGAACTCGATCTTGTCGTTGGCGAAGGCGCGGTCCTGCATGATCTTGCTGGCGCGCAGCTCGTCGCGGCGGTGGACCAGCGTGACCTTGTCGGCGAAGCGGGTCAGGAAGGTCGCCTCCTCGACGGCGGAGTCGCCGCCGCCGACGACGACGATGTTCTGCTCGCGGAAGAAGAAGCCGTCACACGTGGCGCACCAGCTGACGCCGTGGCCGGACAGACGGTCCTCGCCGTCGATGCCGAGCTTGCGGTAGCCCGAGCCCATCGCCAGGATCACGGCGTGCGCGCGGTACGTCGCCGTCGGCGAGTGCGCACGGTCTTGATGTCACCGGTCAGGTCGACCGCGGTGACGTCGTCGGCGACCAGCTCGGCGCCGAAGCGCTCGGCCTGCTGCGCGCAGGTTGTCCATGAGCGCGGGGCCCATGATGCCGTCGGGGAAACCGGGGAAGTTCTCGACGTCGGTGGTGTTCATCAGGGCGCCACCGGCGGTGACCGAGCCCTCGAAGACGAGCGGCTCGAGGTTGGCGCGAGCGGCGTAGATCGCGGCGGTGTAGCCCGAGGGGCCCGAGCCGATGATGATCAGATTGCGTACGTCAGTGGACATGCTCCGCCTATCGGATTGCTGTTCGTGCGGTGTTTCGACCGCATCCCACACAACGCATCCTAGGCCGCGCGCATTCCGGCGAGCCCTTCCCGTCGACCGTGGCGCGGCCGGCGCCGGTCACTCCAGGCCGCGGACGGTGACTTCAGCCACCGCTCCCTGGTAGACGTCGGTCTCGAGCTCGGGGAGGCGCGTCAGCCAGAGCAGCACGTATTGGGTGTTGACCGGCTGGGCGAACGACACAGAGGCCCCGCTGGGTGCATCCGCGTAACCGCCGATCCGCTCCATCTGGTCGAGCGCGGTGGGAGGCTCGGTGCGACCCGGAGCGGCATAGACGCGGAACGATGTGGGGGAGGCGCCGAAGAGCACCTGCATCGCCGTCACGTCGCGGGCCCTGCCGAGGTCGAGGAGCAGACCGACGCCGTCCTTCAGGCCGCCCAGGTCGTTGCGGCGGTAGTACTCCATCGTGATCCAGGAGGTCGCGGGGTCACCGTCCGTCGCGAGGGCTACGGTGCCAGGGTTCTCCTGCCCGTCGCCGTCGGTGCAGGGTCGAACGACTCGACGCTCTTGACGCCGAGGTCGACGACGGCGCGGCTCGCCTCTGGGGGCGGCTCCGCTGCAGGCGGCGCGGAGTCGGACGGTGCGGACACCCGCCCGAGGATGAAGGTGAGCGCGGCGGCGAGGACGACGATGACTCCGACCGCGAGCCAGATGAGCCCACGCTCACCCTTGGTCGACCGCAGCACCTTCGACATGCCGCGTTCCATCGGCGTCGGGGGCGGTGGCTCGAACGCCGCAGGTCGTGGCTTGGGTGGGTTCACTGCGGGCGGGGGATCGTCCACACCCGTACGGACGGGGTCGTGGCGGTAGAGGTCGGGGGACGAGCCGATGTCCGCGTCGGGCTCGACAGCCTCCTCCTCACCCGTGATGGCGAGCTCCAGGGCGACGTCACGGGCACTGCGCAGGGGCGGCCGGTGGTGGCGAGGCGGGCGACCCAGGATGCGGTCGCAGACGGTGTCCACGTCGTGGGAGACACCCGCCCGGACCTGCCGCGGACGGAGGATCCGACCGTGCTCGCGCGGCGCGGGAGCGAGGAGCTCGTCCCCGCCGGGATAGCGTCCGGTTAGACAGGCGTACAGGATCTTGCCGAGCGCCTCGACGTCGAGCTGTTCGGCGTAGCCGACGTCGGCATCGTCGACGTCGTGGTGCGCCGAGCGCAGCGCATGGTCGGTCGCGAGCCCGATGACGCGGATGCCACCGTTCTCCTTGAGAAGCACCGTCGCGGGCCGCAGGTGGCGGTGGTAGACCCCCGCCTCATGGGCGTTGGCGAAGGCGTCGGCGAGCTCGAGCACGACCGTCGTCGAGCGTGCGTTCGTCAGCGTCGACGGTCCGAGGACGTGGTCGAGCGAGACCGCGCGAGCCCACTCGCGGACCAGGTAGGTGTGGCCATGGTCGTTCTCGACGATGTCGAGGACCCGCAGGAAGCGGGGGTCGGAGACGGCGGTCGACCGCCCCGCGGCAAGCACGAACGCGGTCGCACGACGGTCGTCGGCACGTACCGCCTGGATCCCGACGTTACGGTCGAGGACCGTGTCGTACGCCTTCCACGTGACTGCGCCGCCCGTCTCCTTGATGAGGTCGTCGAGACGGTAACGACCCGAGAGCAACGTCCCGGAGCTCAGTGCCGTGGTCTGGTCCACGCCTCATGCTACCCAGGTCCGCCGCGGGGTTCGCACCACCGCGCGGTCAGCGGCGCGCGACGGTCCTGACGACCGAGGTCACCTCGCGGATGCGCAGCAGCCACGCGGCGACGAGATAGGTCACCGCGCCAAGACCACCGAACACCACGATCGCCAGCATCGCGTCCACCTTGCCGTCCCCGTCGATCCCCAGCGGACCGGCGAGGAGCTCGGCGGAGCCGAGGATCGCGGCGAGCGCCAGGAGACAGGCGGCGACGAGGCGGGTGACGAATCCCACGGCGCTCCAGTCGACGATCGCCCCGATCCGGCGAGAGAGCATCGTGATCGCGAGCAACGAGCCGACCAGGTAGGCGGCACCGTACGAGAGCGCGAGCATGGAAGAGATCCCGTCCGCCTCCACCTGGGCCGTGAGCGAGACGGCCAGCCCGACGTTGACGGCGGCAAGGACGATCTGCAGGAAGAACGGCGTGCGGGTGTCCTCGAGGGCGTAGAAGCCTCGCAGCCTCATGTAGTGCAGCGAGAAGAAGATGATGGCCGGGGCGAACGCGGCGATCGTGACCGAGACGGTCTCCGTACGACCGGTCATCGCACCCCACGACGCGACGACGGTGCCGAGCGGACCGGCCAGAGCGAGGACCGCGACCGCGATCGGGGCGATGAGGGCGAGCACGAGCCTGATGTTGTTGCGGATCTCCGACCGCATCGCCGCGAAGTCGCCCTGCGCGGCGAGTCGCGAGATCAGCGGCATCGTCGCCGTGACCAGCGACACCGTGATGACGCCGTGCGGCACCTGGCTGATGAGGAAGCCGATGGCGTAGACGGTCGTGCCGGCGGGGTCCGGCTCGCCGTTGGCCACAGCGAGGAGACCGGCGCTCGTCCCGATCCGGGTGACCACGACGAACATGATCTGGTTGACGAGGATGAACGCCAGGGTCCACGCGCCCAGCCGCAGCGTGTGGCCGAGCCCGACGCCGCGGAAGTCGAACCGCGGGCGGTAGCGGAACCCGGCGGCCGCAGGTACGGGAGGAGGATGAGCGCCTGCACGGCGATCCCGACCGTCGATCCGACACCGAGCAGCAGCGCCTCGGCCGTTGCTGAAGCCGTCGGAGCCGTTGCTGCCGCCGAAGACCAGCAGGAACGTCACGAGGACCGCGCACGAGATCAGGTTGTTGACGATCGGCGCCCACATCATCGGACCGAACCGGCCACGGGAGTTGAGGATCTGGCCGACCAGGACGAACGCGCCGTAGAAGAACACCTGCGGCAGGCAGTAGCGCATCAGGGCGTAGGCCGACGACAGGGCGCTCTCGTTGCCGGGATCGAAGAGCCGGCCGTCGAAGACGACCCGCACCAGCAACGGCGCGAGCACGATCAGCACCACGGTGGCGATGCCGAGCACGAGGAGGCCGAGCGTGACGATCCGTTGGCGTACGCCTCGCCACCGTCGCTGTCGTTCTTCATCGCGCGCACGAGCTGCGGGACCAGCACGACGTTGAAGATGCCGCCGGCCAGGAGGATGTAGAGGGCGTTCGGGATGGTGTTGGCGCCGGTGAAGATGTCGGCGTTCAGGCTGCTGCCGATCGCAGCGAAGATCAGGGCGGAGCGAACGAACCCCGACATCCGGGACACGATCGTGCCGGCTGCCATGAGGACGCTCGCCGACAGCAGACCGGTCGACGTGCGACGCTCCGCCTCAGCAACAGCCTCGCTCGTCTGGGTGACCTCGTGGACGGCGTCGGCCTCGGAGACTGCGAGCGGGGCCTCCCGGGCGGTCGCGGTCTCCGCAGGAACGGGGGAGACCGCGCCCGCCCGGCGCTCTCGCCGCGACAGCCGGTGCCTGCTCATGCGCCGGTCTCCCGTCCGGTCGGCGTCTGCTCCGACGCGTCCTGCTCCGACACCACCGGCTCCGACACGTCCGCTTCAGGCACGGCCACCTCTGGCCTGCCCGCGCCGGTGATGACGGCCTCGCCCGGCTCGACGTCGAGGACCTCGCTGTCGAGCGTCTCGACCGTGCGGCCCTTCACGAACCGACGGACCACCGCGACCACCACCAGCAGCATCGCGAGACCGAGGAAGACCCAGATCACCCGCCCGACGACGCTGGACCGGACCGTGAAGCGGGCCGGTTCACCGAGCTCTTTGCCACCGGAGGTCACGAGTGCCGCGGTGAAGGCCGTCGTGGTGGCCTGACCGACGTCGGCGGTGACGGTGAGCGTCACGCTCCGACCTGCGGAGATCTGCTGCGGCGCGATGTCTTCGATGGTCGCGCTCGCGTCGTCGGAGGAGAACCGGACTCCGACCGTCACCGGCGAGGACAGCCGGTTCGTGATCGTGATCGGGAAGCGTCCCGACGATCCGGAGAGCGTGACGAAGGAAGTCGCCGAGACGCTCACCCGGTTGAGGATCCGTTCGACCGACGCGGCCTGTGCCTCGGCATGCTGGAGCCCGCGAGTACGCGCGGCACGCCAGTCCTGCGACGCCGCCAGCGAGGCGCTCTGGGCATAGAAGACGTCCCGCGGGGCGTCGTCGCCGAGCATCTCGCTCACGACGTTGCCGCTCGTGACGATGCGCGCGGCCGCCGCGACCTGCTCCGCGGTGATGGGCCGCTGGTTGGTGTCGCGCGGCAACGCGATGCGATCCGTCCACCGACGGGCGTTCGAGAGGAGCGCGTCGGCGGGCACCGGGCGTACCCAGGCGGGGTCGAACACCTCGTGGAACTGTGCACGCGCCCACTCGCTGCCCGGGTCGAAGGACATCGAGGGCAGCACCACGACACGCCGGGACCCGTCCCCGAGCGCCCCCAGTGCCGCACGCGACGCGACCCGCTGACGGAGCGCGAGCGCGCTCGTGGCCGACGACTCGGGCTGGAGCCCTGGATCGAGGACGACGACGTCCATCGGCGCGCCCCCCACCTGGGCGCGCAAGGCAGTCCCGTCCGACGGCGTCCAGTCGGCGAGCACGTCGGGCGACAGCACGGCGACCTCCGTACCGAGCCGGCGCGAGCTCGCGAGCCGGTTGGCGTTGCTGATGCCGTTCGGCGGCCAGTAGACCGTGCGCGCGGTGAGCCCGAACTGCGCGAGCGTTGCCTCTGTCGCCGTGTTGGCGGCCTCGACGACCGTCGCGCCGGCCTCGCCGGCGCTGCGGCGGGTGATCGCGAACGCGTCGGGGCGGCCGTACGGCAGCGCCCAGACCGGGTGGCGCTGGGCGTACGAGACCAGGTCGGTGAGGAACGTCGCCACGCGCTGGCTCGCGTCGGGCGTCTCGCCTTCCTCTGCCTCGTCCTCGGCCGGCCTCTCGGGGGTCGCCTGGCCTTCGCCCGCAGCGTCGTCGGAGGCTTGCGGGGCGGGTGTCGGCTCACCGTCAGGGACGTACTGCGTGGCGCCGCCCGGTCCGCCTTCGCGGCTCGGACCGTACGAGTCGGTCGCGATGTCGCGCAGGGCGTCGAGGAGGGCAGGGTCGAGCAGAACCGTCGACGGCGACGTCTCGTCCGACCGCGCCAGGTCGAGCACGCGCCGCAACCGACCACCGGGCGAGACGGACTGGACCAGGCCGGCGGTGTCGACGTACCGGTTGCGCTCGTCGCGCTGCACCGGCGCCACGAACGGCCACACCATCGAGACCTGCGCGGCCGCCGTCGGACCGTCACCGACGAACGGGACGCTCGTGTAGGCGCGGCCGACGGCGTCCGGCGAGCGGTCGCCGTTCGGGCCGGTGGCCAGCACGTGGACGCCGACCGGGTAGACGCCCTCGGACGTGACGCGCAGCTCGGAGGACGGCACCTGGAGCTGGAAGGTCGTCGTGTCGCCCGGCGCGAGATCACCGGCCGCGACAACGGCTCCGTCGCTCGTCTGGCGGGTCCCGGTGACATCGGCGGAGGGGTCGGCGAGCGCCTCGTCGAGCGCGGCGGCGTCGTTGATCGGGACCGACGGCATCACGAGGTGGACGCGCAGGCGGCTCCACGCCTCCGAGGAGGGGTTGGTGATGCGCCCGGTGACGGTCAACGTGTCGCCGGCCGACAGCGTCGCCGGGGAGAGCGTGTCGATCGCGACCGCGAGCCGGTCGGCGTCCGCGGCTTCTGCGGGCGCGACGACGGCGGTGGACGGCAGCAGGACCGCGAGCAGGGCGACCAGCGCGGTCGCCAGCAGCCCCCGTACGGCACCGCGGCGCGCGGGACGGGAGGAGCAGGTTTCGGCGCGTGTCATCGGGGCAATGCTAGAGCGACCGCTCGAATCGGCGGACCCAGCCACGGTGAACACCGCCCCGTAGAGTGGTGGGTCATGGCCACCGCGTCTCCTTCCCACGCCCTGCACGATCCCGGGGCAGCACTCACCGACCGTCTCGGCGCGGCTCCTGGGGTCGTCGAGCTCGCTCGGCGCTTCAGCGACGCCGGTCACACGCTGGCCCTCGTCGGCGGCCCCGTCCGCGACGCGGTGCTCGGCAGGCCCACGCAGGACTGGGACTTCACCACGTCGGCGCACCCCGACGACAGCGAGCGGATCATCGCGGGCTGGGCCGACGCCACCTGGGACGTCGGACGCGAGTACGGCACCATCGCCGCACGCAAGGGCGACCTCCCGGTGGAGGTCACGACGTACCGCAGCGAGCAGTACGACACGTCGTCGCGCAAGCCGCACGTCTCGTACGGCGACTCGCTCGAGGGTGACCTGTCGCGCCGCGACTTCACGGTGAACGCGATGGCGTACCTGCTCGACACCGGGACGTTCGTCGACCCCTTCGGCGGTCTCGCCGATCTCGACGCCCGGCTCCTGAGGACGCCGGTGAGCGCGACGCAGTCGTTCGACGACGACCCGCTGCGGATGATGCGCGCCGCGCGCTTCGTCGCCCAGCTCGGCTTCACTCCCGTCGAGGAGGTCGTCGCCGCGATGACCGCGATGGCCGACCGTCTCACGATCGTCTCGGCCGAGCGCGTGCGCGACGAGCTCGACAAGCTGCTGCTGGCAGACCACCCGCGGCCCGGGCTGACGCTGCTCGTCGACACCGGGATCGCCGCGTACGTGCTGCCGGAGCTCCCCGCGCTGCGTCTCGAGCGCGACGAGCACCACCGGCACAAGGACGTGTACGACCACTCGCTGACGGTCCTCGAGCAGGCGATCGCCCTCGAGGAGCGTCTTCCGGGCGGGGGCCCGGACCTGGTGATCCGGCTCGCGGCCCTGCTGCACGACATCGGCAAGCCGCGTACGCGTCGCTTCGCCGACGACGGGTCCGTCACGTTCCACCACCACGACGTGGTCGGGGCCAAGCTCGCGCGCAAGCGGCTTCGCGAGCTGCGCTACTCCAACGAGGTCGTCGACGACGTCACCACGCTCGTCGAGCTCCACCTGCGTTTCCACGGCTACGGCACCGGCGAGTGGACGGACTCGGCGGTGCGCCGCTACGTCCGCGACGCCGGCGACCAGCTCGACAGGCTCCACGTGCTCACCCGTGCCGACTCCACGACGCGCAACCGGCGCAAGGCCGAGCGTCTCCAGCGCACGTACGACGACCTGGAGCGGCGCATCGCCGTCCTCAACGAGGCCGAGGAGCTCGACAAGATCCGGCCCGATCTCGACGGCAACCAGATCATGGCCGTCCTCGGCGTCGAGCCCGGCAAGCAGGTCGGTGAGGCGTACCGGTTCCTCATGGACCTGCGCCTCGACCGCGGACCGCTCGGGGAGGACGCGGCCCGTGAGGCGCTCCTCGCCTGGTGGGCCGCGCGCGACGGCACGCTCAGCTGAGCGTCGCCCGGTAGGCCAGCTGCGGGTAGTCGATCACGACCCCGTCCCGGTCGACGGTCAGGTCCCCGACGAAGTCCCGGCTGGCACTCGCGTACCGCACGACCGCGTGCCCGGCGTCGTCGTCGTACGGCGCGACTGTGCGGTAGCGCTGGTCGCTGCGGATCACTGTGAGCGAGGGCAGGTCGACCCACGCCATCACGTGCGGGATCTCTGGTCCGGCAGGAGCGGTCACGAGCCCGTGCCGCAGGACGGGCATCGTGTTTGTGACGGGGCACAGGGCGATGTCGCAGTCGAGCGCCTCGGCGACGGACTCCGGGTCGGCGAGACCGGGTGCGGCGGACGGTCCGCCCTCGCCCGCCCACGTCGTGGTGGCCTCCCAGGACCCCTCGTCGCGGGCCAGCGTGAGCGCGCGCGCCCACCCCGACCCGTGGACCGTCACGTCGAGGCGGCGCGTGACCCAGTCGTCGTCGGTGACCAGCGACCACGCGGCCACGTACGTGCGTGCGGTCGAGGTGCCGCGGGCCACCAGGCGGGTCCCATCGAGCGCGAGGGTCGCCGACTCCACCCGCCCGGGGTCGTCCTCCGCCCCGGTCCAGGTCACGTTCCGTGTCTTCCGTGTCGTGCGCGCATCCACAGCTCGACCCTCGCGGGCCGCACGGTGCTCGCGCAACCCAGATGCTCGTCGTACGGACGTGTTCGTGCCGAGACGTGGCGTCGAGACGGGAAGCCTCGCTAGTCTGACCGGCGCGGGGGACGCGCGAGAGGACCACGGTGAGCGGACGGCATGCTGCTCCGAGCCGTGCCGAGCCTGCGACTCCGCACGCCGGCACGGACGTCGGCGTGCCTGAGTCCTCGTCGGTCGTCGTCGCCGCACCCGTGGTCCGCACCGCGACACCCGTAGGCGGACGCCGTGCGGAGCGCCCCGGGCGGGCGCGTCGCGCCGACCGACCGGACCGGGCGCGCCGGGCGGAGGCCATGGCAGTTCCCCCGCCCCGCCGACGGTGGAAGCGCCGACTCGCCACGCTCGTCGTCGCCGGGCTCCTGGTTGCGGTGTCCGTCCCTGCGGCCCGCTTCGTCATGGCCGAGCGCGAGCGCGTCGCCCAGGAGGCAGCACTCGCCCGCGCGATCGCGCAGGAGGCGGACAAGCGGGCCTCCCACGAGGCCACAGAGGTCCAGACCAGCCGCAGCATGAGCGAGTCCGGACGTGCCGTCGCCGCGCGGCTGCTGGTCCTCGCGACGTGCGCCTCGACGCGAGCGCAGCCCTCGGGCCCGAACGGCCGGCTCCCGGCGTCGGCGTTGTGCGCCGTGCCACCGAGCGGCACTCAGCTGCGTGCCGACGCCGCCGAGGCGTGGGCGACCCTGCAGGAGGCGTTCAAGAAGGCGCACGGCCGCTATCCGTGCGTCAACAACGGCTACCGCAGCTATGCGCAGCAGGCCAAGATGCACGCCTCCAACCCCGGCATGGTCGCACCGCCGGGGACGAGCAACCACGGCCTCGGGCTCGCGCTCGACCTGTGCACGAACAGCGACGGACGGGCCGGGACGAGCGCGTGGGCCTGGATGGACGCCCACGCGTCGGAGTACGGGTGGGACATCCCGTCCTGGGCCCGGCCAGGCGGGTCGCGCCCAGAGCCGTGGCACTGGGAGTACGTCGCCTCGGGCGACCGGGTGTCCTGAGGCGCCGCCGCCCTGAACCCGCATGGCCGCACCCGCATGGCCGCACCCGCAGACGCCGAACGGCGCGGACCCGACCAGGGTGTCCGCGCCGTTCGTGGCGTCGTCTGCTCCGGGGAGCAGGTCAGCGTCGTCCCGTGAGGGTCAGCGCTCGTCGTCGCCCGCGATGAAGGCCTCGAGCATGCTCGCGACCGAGGTCGTCGGGACGCTGCTCCGGCGGGGACTTCATCAGGTACGACGAGGCCGACAGCAGGGCGCCGCCGATGCCGCGGTCCTTGGCGATCTTCGCCGCGCGGATGGCGTCGATGATGATGCCGGCCGAGTTCGGCGAGTCCCAGACCTCGAGCTTGTACTCCAGGTTGAGGGGGACGTCGCCGAACGCGCGACCCTCGAGGCGGACGTACGCCCACTTGCGGTCGTCGAGCCACGCGACGTAGTCCGACGGGCCGATGTGGACGTTCTTGTCGTCGACCTTGCCGGCCAGCGAGCCGGTGCAGGTTCGAGGTGACGGCCTGCGTCTTGGAGACCTTCTTGGACTCCAGACGCTCGCGCTCGAGCATGTTCTTGAAGTCCATGTTGCCGCCGACGTTGAGCTGGTACGTGCGGTCGAGCACGACGCCGCGGTCCTCGAACAGCTTGGCCATGACGCGGTGCGTGATGGTCGCGCCGACCTGGCTCTTGATGTCGTCGCCGATGATCGGGACGCCGGCGTCCTCGAACTTCTTGGCCCACTCGGGGTCGGACGCGATGAAGACGGGCAGGGCGTTGACGAAGGCGACCTTCGCGTCGATCGCGCACTGCGCGTAGAACTTGTCGGCCTCCTCCGAGCCCACGGGCAGGTAGGAGACGAGCACGTCGGCCTGGGTGTCCTTGAGGACCTGGACGACGTCGACCGGCTCGGCGTCGGACTCCTCGATGGTCTCGCGGTAGTACTTGCCGAGACCGTCGAGCGTGTGGCCCCTCTGGACGGTCACGCCGGTCGGCGGCGACGTCGGCGATCTTGATCGTGTTGTTCTCGCTGGCCTGGGTGGCCTCGGAGAGGTCGAAGCCGACCTTCTTGGCGTCGACGTCGAACGCGGCGACGAACTCGATGTCGTTGACGTGGTACTCGCCGAACTTGACGTGCATGAGCCCGGGGACGTTGCCCGTCGGGGTCGGCGTCCTTGTAGTACTCGACGCCCTGGATCAGCGACGTGGCGCAGTTGCCCACGCCCACGATTGCTACGCGTATCGAACCCATGGGTTCTCCTCTCAGTGGATGGTCCTCACTTCTCCTTGTCTCGTTGTGGCTGCGTTGTCTTCGGTGTCCGTCTGCGTCGGGATACCCGCCGGAACGCTCACGGTCGATCAGCTCGGTCAGCCAGCTGCACCTCGCGCTCGACCGACTCGAGGCCGTGCCGCTGCAGCTCCAGGGTGTAGGCGTCGACGCGTTCACGCGTTGCGCTGCGCCGGCCTTGCGGACGTTGCTCGAGCCGCTCCTCGAGCCGGCTCCGTCGCCCCTCGAGGATGCGGACCCGCGTGGCGGCGTCGGTGCGCGCGAAGAAGGCGAACCGGACGCCGAAGGTCTCGTCGTCCCAGGTCGACGGGCCGGCGTCCTCGAGCGGCCGGGCGAAGTGCTCCTTGCCCTCGGCCGTGAGCCGGTAGACGATGCGGGCGCGTCGCCCGCGGCGCCGCGGCGTCTCGGTCTCGTCGGCCACGATGTAGCCGGCACTGCCGAGCGCCTTGAGGCAGGGGTAGAGCGTGCCGTAGGACAGCAGCCGCGACCCCAGCCGAGCAGGGCGTTGACCTGCTTGCGCAGCTCGTAGCCGTGCATCGGGGCGTCGTGGAGCAGCCCGAGGACTGCCACCTCGAGTGCCGCGCCGCGTCGTGTCATCGTCGCCCCCTTCCAGCTCCTGACATCCGTTCGATGCCGATTGGTTATATCGAGACGATACATCGAACGTCAGATGTCAAGCCGCGGTCGGGACACCGCGCCACGGGCGCGGGCCGATTCGGATCTCTCAGGTACGTTCGGCACACTTGATCGATGGCGGAGCCGTCCTCGGCTCCCGCAAGGAGGTAGACGGACCCTTGGCAGCACAGCGAAAGCGACGCGCGACGACCAGCCGCACGGCAGACCGCGAGACCACGTTCGCCGAAGGCTCAGCCGCTCAAGGCGGCTCTCGCTCCGCAGAGCGATCGGCCAGGATCGGCGGCTCGCGGCCCTGGTGGCGCAGCCCTGCGGTGGGTCGCCTTCCTCGTGGTCGCCGGCATGCTCGCCGGCGCCGCTGGCGTTCTTCATCCTCTACCGCGCGATCTCGATCCCCGACGCCAACGCCGACTTCCAGACCCAGACGACGAAGGTCTACTACTCCGACGGCAAGCACAAGATCGGCGAGCTTCGCGACCGCAGGACCGCGAGAGCGTCTCGATCGACGAGATCCCCGCCTCGATGCAGGCCGCGGTCGATCGCCGCCGAGGACCGCACGTTCTACACGAACCGCGGCATCGACCTCAAGGGCATCATCCGCGCCGCCGCGCAACAACGCGACGAGCGGCTCGATCCCGGCGGCGGCTCGACGATCACGCAGCAGTACGTCAAGATCCTCTACCTGAACGCAGGAGCGCTCCTACACGCGCAAGGTCAAGGAGGCGATCCTCTCGATCAAGATCCACAACCAGCTGAGCAAGAAGGAGATCCTCGAGGGCTACCTCAACACGATCTACTTCGGCAACGGCTCCTACGGCGTCGAGGTCGCGTCGCAGACCTACTTCGGCAAGCCGGCCGCCGAAGCTCAACGACGCGCAGTCGGCCCTGCTCGCCACGGTCGATCAACAGCCCGAGCGTACTACGACCCGTACGCCGAGGGCGCCGCGGCCCGCGTCCATGCCGCGCTACAACTACGTGCTCGACGGCATGGTCAAGTCCGGCGCCATCACCGCCGAGGAGGCCGCCGACGTACGCGGACAAGCTCCCCAAGGTCAAGAAGCAGCGCGCCAGTCCAACCGCTTCGGCGGCACGAAGGGCTACCTGCTCGAGCCTGGTCAAGCAAGCAGATGCGCAAGCCGAGGGCTTCACCGACAGCCAGATCGACGGCGGCGGCCTGCGCATCGTCACGACGTTCGACTACGACGACGCAGAAGGACGCCGTCGAGGCGGTCAAGGAGATGCGTCCCGACGGGCCTCACGAGCTGCAACACCGCCGCTCGTCGTCGGTCGCAGCCCGGCACGGGCGCGGTGCGCGCGATGTACGGCGGCCCCGACTACCTCAAGAGCCAGCTCAACTGGGCGATGCTCGGCACGCAGCCCGGCTCGACGTTCAAGGCGTTCGCGGTCGTCGCGGCGCTCGAGGACGGCTACAGCCTCAGACCAGGCTCAACGGCAACTCGCCGCTGCAGCATCAAGGGCGACGCCGAGATCGAGAACCAGGGCGACAGCGGCGGCCGGTCCTTCGGCCCGGTCTCGCTCGAGACGGCGACCGCAGGAGTCCGGTCAACACCGCGTTCGTCGACCTCACGCGACCAGATGGAGGACGGCGGCCAGAAGATCGATCGAGGCCGCACGCGCAGGCCGGCATGTCCGGCGGCCGCGGCCAAGCGCTACGACCCCAGCGTCGCCGTCGTCTCGCTCGGCTACGCGCCGGTCCCGCCGATCGACATGGCCAACGCGTACGCGACGCTCGCGGCCGACGGCAAGCGCGCCGACTGGTACGTCATCCAGCGCGTGCGCGACCGTCCGGGCGAGCGACCTGCACAAGCACAACGTCCGGCCGAAGCAGGCGATCCCGAGGACGTCGCCGCCGACACGACTCGCGGCGCTGCAGGACGTCGTGCGCGGCGGCATCGGCACCAACGGCCGCACGATCTGCCCGACCGCCGGCAAGACCGGCACGGCGACGGCCAGAAGGCGAACGGCGAGGAGGTCGGCAACGCCACGTCTCGTCGTCGTGGTTCGTCGGCTTCACGCCCGAAGCTCGCCGACGGCGGTCATGTACAACCGCGGCAAGGGCAACGAGGAGCTCGAGGGCTACATGCCGACCGTTCTTCGGCGGCAGCTACCCGGCCCAGACGTTCAGCGCTTCATGAACAAGGCGCTCGACGGTGGCGACTGCGGCACGTTCCCGCCGCCGGCCAACATCAAGTCGACAAGGGCACGACGTTCGTCCCGGTCCCCACGGAGACCCAGGAGACAGAGCGGCCCAAGAAGGAACGCCCGGACCGTCCGAGCCGGCCGGGCCGCCCCACGCGCCCGGCGCCGACGATGCCGACCATGCCGACGCAGCCGACCGATCCGGAGCCCACGCAGCCGACCCGCCCGACGCTGCCGACGGATCCCGGCCCGCCGGACCCGACCGAAGAGACTGACGGACCGTCCAGACCGGGCTGGGGCGACTGACGGTGGCGGGCCCGGTGGGGGACCGGACCCGTCCTGACCGGTGGTGGACGCCGGTCCGCGTCCTGCTCGCCACCGCGCTGCTGGTCGGCGTGCTCGGGCTGGTGACCAAGGGCCCGTGCGCCGTCGACGACGGCAGCCGGTGGTTCAGCGAGAAGCCCGTCGCCGGCGGAGCCTCGTACGCGCGGCTGTGCGCGAGCGAGCTGCCGCAGGAGTACGCGACCACGGGACTCGCCGAGCGGGTTGCCCCGTGGTCCGACGACGACGGCCGCTGGCCCGTGAACGCGGTCGCGCTGCCGGTCGCCGCGCTGCAGTACGCGACGGCGGCCGTCGTGCACGCCGTGGCCCGCCCCGACGTCACCGCGCGCGCGGGACAGGACGCGGCGGCCGTCGAGCGTGACCGCTCGGTGCGCCGCGAGGCCGTCGCGTACACCGGCCTCGTCTCGATCGGCAGCCTCCTGCTCCTGCTGCTCGCCCTCGTCGCGCTCGCCCGTGCGGCGCTCGGGTCGGAGGTGTTGCGCCCGTGGCCGTCGTGGTCACGTCCGGTCGTCGCGCTGATGCCGTTGGCGGCCTCGCCGTTGGTCGCGCTGCTCGTCGGCGTCGGCTGGGACCTCGTGGGCGTCGCCCTCGTCGCCTGGGGGCTCGCCGCGTGGGCCGCCGGACGGGCACGCGTCGCCGGGCTCGTCCTCGGTGTCGCGGTCCTCGCGACGTGGTGGCCGGTAGCCGTGCTCCTGCCCCTCGCTGCCACCGCGCTGCTGCGGCACAGTGCCGCAGCGGGACGGTTGCTCGTCTCCGCCTCCGTCACCGGCGCCGTCGGCGGCGTGGCGGCGTACGCGACGACGTCGGGGAGCGCGGTCACCGAGCCCCTGAGGCGCTGGCTCGACCACGAGGACGGCGTGGGCTCCGTGTGGGCCGTCCTGGCGGAGCTCGGCGTGGAGGCGTCGTCGACGGTCATCGTCCCGACGGTCGTCGGCCTGTGGGCGTTCGCGGTCTCCGTGGGCTTCCTGTACGCCGCCCGGTCGGGCGACGTCCACCAGACGGCGCGCTACGCGTTCGTGCTGCTCGCGGCGCTGCTGCTCACCGGCACCACGTACGCGCCGGGGTACGCCCTGTGGCTGCTGCCGCTGGCGGTGCTGGCGCACCCGGTCTGGCGCGACCTGCTGTGGTGGCAGGCGGCCGAGGTGTTCCTCGTGGTCGCGACGTGGTGGCACCTGGGCGAGGTCACGAAGCCCGCCGGTGACACCGCCGACGTCGTCTACGTGGTGGCGATCGGGGTGCACGTGGTCGCGACGGTGTGGCTGGCCGCGCGCATGCAGCTCTCAGCCGGCCGCCGCGGCGTACCGGCGCCCGAGCAGCCGTACGTGCTCGACCAGCTCGGGCGGTGAGTCGACCCGGAAGTCCAGCCCGAGCATCCCGACGTACACCGCGAGGATCTCGATGCTGTCGGCGCCGGTGACCAGCACGCACGTCTGGTCGTCGAGCGGCTCGACCACCCCGACCGCGTCGTTGATCCGGGAGCGCACCTCCTCGGCGGGCGCCAGCACGGTGATGCGCGCGTGCACCGACCAGCCGCCCGAGGCGATCTCGCGGACGACGAACGTCGTGTAGTCGTCGACGGACATCGGCTGCGGCGAGAAGCGCGGCTGGGGCATGGCGCTGATCTCCGCCCAGTCCACCCGCAGGGCGCGCCACCGCGCGGTGGGGACCTCCCGAGCGACGAGGTACCAGCGTCGCTGCCACGTGATCACCCGGTACGGTTCGACGTCGAGGCGGTCACCCCCGTACGTGAGGCGGAGCCGCTCCTCATCACGGATCGCGTCGGCGATGCGGGAGAGCGTCTCAGGCGCGATCTGCGGATCCTCCACGTTGCTGTCGGTGTTGACCGGACCTGCGCTGACGGTGTCGGTGATCGCCTCGACGCGGCGACGCAAGCGGTGCGGGAGGACCTGCTCCAGCTTGGTGAGTGCGCTGGCCGAGCTCTCCTCGATGCCGGTGACGCCGTGGGCCGCACGCAGACCGATCGCGACGGCGACCGCCTCGGAGTCGTCGAGGAGCAGCGGCGGAAGCTTCGCGCCCGGGCCGAGCCGGTAGCCGCCCGAGGGGCCTCGGGCACCGTCGATCGGGTACCCGAGGTCACGCAGACGATCGACGTCGTTGCGGATCGTGCGCGGGGTGACCTCGAGCCGCCGTGCGAGCTCGGCACCCGGCCAGGCCGGCCGTGACTGGAGCAGGCCGAGGAGCGCGAGCAGTCGTGCGGAGGTCTCCAACATTCTTCCGATCCTGTCACAGAAGCGGAACGGAACGTACCGGAACTCTTCGTACGGTCATTCCATGAGCACCCACGAGAACGGCAGCATCCGCCCTTTCCGCATCGAGGTCCCGCAAGCCGACCTGGACGACCTGGACGCCCGTCTCGCCCGGACGCGCCTGCCGCAGGCGGCGCCCGGTGACGACTGGACCTACGGCGTCCCGAACGCCTACCTCGCCGAGGTCGTCGAGCACTGGCGCACCGCGTTCGACTGGCGCCAGGTCGAGGACCGCCTCAACGCGTACGACCAGTTCGTCACCGAGATCGACGGCCAGACGATCCACTTCCTCCACGTCCGCTCGGCCGAGGAGAACGCGACACCGCTCCTGCTCGCCCACTCGTACCCGGGCTCGGTGTACGACTTCGTCGAGATGATCGATCCCCTCGTCGACCCGGTCGCCCACGGAGGCAGGGCCGAGGACGCCTTCGACGTCGTCGTGCCGTCCATGCCCGGGTTCGGCTTCAGCATCCCTGTCGTGGATCGCGGCTGGACGATGGCACGCGTCGCTCGCGCGTACGACGTGCTGATGCGGCGCCTCGGCTACCAGTCGTACGGCTCGCACGGCAGCGACGGTGGTGCGATGGTCTCGCGGGAGCTGGGGCTGGCGGAGCCCGACGGCTTCCTCGGGCTCCACGTCCTCCAGCTGTTCTCGTTCCCGACCGGGGCGCCCGGCGAGATGGACGGGTTCGGGCCGAAGGAGTACGCGGCCCTCGAGCACCTGCAGTGGTTCCAGTCGGTCGGCGGCTACAACGCGATCAACGCGTCGCGGCCCCAGACCGTCGCCGTCGGTGTCTCCGACTCGCCCGTCGGACAGCTGGCCTGGAACGAGCTGTTCCAGTCGTTCGGCAACGGCACGAGCCTGCTGACCACCGACCAGATCCTGGCCGAGGTGACCTTGGAGTGGCTGACGAACACGTCGGCCACCGCCGGGCGGTACCACTACGAGGAGGCGCGCCGCGAGGCCTCACCCGAGGTGAACCACTCGCGGACCGGGGTCGCTGTCTTCGCCGACGACTTCAAGACGATCCGGGCGTTCGCCGAGCGCGACAACGACCAGATCGTGCACTGGAGCGAGTTCCCCGAAGGCGGGCACTACGCGATGCTCGAGAAGCCGCAGGACCTCGTCGAGGACCTGCGCGCCTTCTTCGCCACCGCGTGAGCGACCTCCCGGCTCAGAAGGGCTGAGCTCACGAGGGCTGGGCTCGAGAGGGCAGTGCTCAGGGGAGGTCGACCGCGTCGAAGGTCGTGGTGGTCATGCGCACCTCGAGCTCGACCTCCTCGCCGACCTCCGGCACCGCGACGCCGGAGGGCAGGAGGATCATGCTCGCCTGCATGTGCGGGGGCTCCACGAACCAGCGCTGCTTGCCGCCGACGACGAACGGCGACAGCGCGAGCCCGGCGGCGCCGAGCCCGCCCTTCGCGACGGAGGTGGCGCGTTGCTTGAACGTCGTCGCCGCCGTCGGAGCCTCGAGCCCGATCCCGTGCGAGGTCCCCCCGGACACGATGAGCACCGTGCCGCCCGCGGGGAGCGGGCGCTGGCGGTAGCCGATCCGCTCGCCGCGCTCCACGACGTGGGAGTCGATGACGAGACCGGTGACGCGGAAGGCACCGCGGTCACCGAGCCACAGCGCGGTGCCGACGCGCGGGCGTACGGCCAGGCCGGGGCGGCGTTCGGCGAGTGCGCGGACCTCGCGGTCGGAGAGGTGGGAGACGGTGAACAGCGGTGTGCCGGGGACCGCGGGGGCGAGCTTGGACGCCTCGAACGCCGCTGCCCAGCGGTCGGCCTCGGCGAGGTTGTCCTCGGCGAGCGGCAGGTGGATCGAGAAGCCGATGAGCCGGAGCCGTCCGAGCGCGTCGGCGGCGGCGGTGAGCGCGTGACGGTCGATGCCGTGGCGCGCCATCGCGGTCTCGCCCTCGATGACGATCCGCGTGCCCTCGGGGGCCTCGTCACGCAGGGTGGCGAGGTCCTCGATGCGGCTGACGGTGTGGACCACCCGCGGGTCGTACATCCGCTCGGGCCGCACCGTGTCGGACCAGAACGGGCGCCACGGGGTGAGCACGTGGATGTCGCCGCCGAAGCGCGGGAGCACGTCCGTCAGCTCGGCGTACGTGCCGACGGCGACGGTGTCGACCTCGAGCCAGTCCGCACGGCGGGCGAGGGTGCGGTTGCCGAACCCGTACCCGTTGCCCTTGATGACGGGGATGATGCCTTCGTACAGCTCGGCGGTGCCGCGCAGGTGCGCCCGCCAGCGCTCGCCGTCGACGTGGAGCGTGAGAGTCATGGTCAGCCTTCCTCGCGAGGTGTGAAGTCAGCGCCGCTTCATGTACTGCTGGAACGCCACGTAGAGCAGGCGGTTGATCGGCAGGTCCCACTCACCGGCGTACTCGACGGCCGAACCCCCGGTCCCGACCTTGAACTGGATCAGTCCGACGTGGCTGTCCTCCGGGTCGAGCGTGTCGGTGATGCCGCGCATGTCGTACACGCTGCAGCCGGCCGCCATCGCGTCGCGGATCATCTTCCACTGGATCGCGTTGGAGCCACGGACGTCGCGCTTCTCGGTGGTCGAGGCGCCGTACGAGTACCACGCGTGCCGGCCGACCTTGACGAGCGTGGTCGCCGCGACGAGGTCGCCCTCGTGATGCGCCAGGTAGAGCCGCATCCGGTCGGGGTCCTCACCGTTGAGCGCCTCCCACATCGTCTGGAAGTACGGCAGCGGCCGCGGCGTGAAGTGGTCGCGGACGGCGGTCTCGGAGTAGATCGTGTGGAACGCCTGCAGGTCGTCGGCGCCACCGAGCGTGACCTCGACGCCTGACTTGTCCGCCTTCTTGATGTTGCGGCGCCACAGCTGGTTCATGCCGCGCAGCACCTCGTCCTCCGTACGAGGGGTGCCCTCCTCGTCGACGAGCGGCAGCCAGAAGTTGTACTTCGGCTGGCCGGCGGTGAACCCACCCTCCGCGACCTGCTCGCGCCATCCGAGGCGGTGCAGCTCCCGGGTCAGGGCGATGGCCCGGCCGTTGGACGAGGTGGCCGGCGCGTCACCGAGGGTCCGGAGCGCGGGGTCGGCGACCGCCTTCTTGACGGTGGCTGCGTCCCAGGCGCGGAGGACGACGGGCGGGCCCATGCGGACACCGAACGCGCCCCCGGCGGCGAGGTGCTCCACCATCGGGTCGAGCCACGCCTTCAGACCACCGGGCCCCTCGAGCGCCGACGCGAAGTCGACGACGGGCCCTTCGGGGAGGTACGCGAGGTACTTGGCGACCTTCGGCAGCTTGCGGTAGAGCACCAGGCCGGCGCCGACCATCTGCGTCCCGTCGAACCAGCCGATCGACTCACCTCTCCACTCCGCCTTCACCGCGGCCCAGGCCGGGGTCTGGAGGAAGCTCGCTGACGGAAGGGAGGTCAGGTACGCCAGGTGGTCGGCGCTGCTGATCGTACGGACGGTGAGAGACACGGCCACGAGGCTACCGGAGGCCGCAGAGCCCTCCTCGGCACGCCGAGCCGTCGCCGTCGCGAGCGGTGCGTCAGCGCACCGTCAGCGGCGACCGGTGGGGAACGGCGGGGGTGACCAGCAGGGTCATCCCGGCCTCCGCCGGTGTCCGGTCGCCCTTGCGGTGGTTGCACCGCAGACACGCGGCGACCGAGTTCTCCCACGTGAGCAGCCCACCGCGCGAGCGGGGCAGGATGTGGTCGACGGTCTCGGCGGGACCGCCGCAGTAGGCGCAGTGCTGGTCGCGCGCCTTGACCGCCGACTTCGTGCACAACGGGTCGCGGCCGTGCAGCCATCGCATCACGACGTACCGCACCAGCCTCAGCACCTTGGGCACCGGGAACGGCCCGAAACGGTCCTCGGGGTGGGCCTCCTCGACCACGGCGACCTCGCGCACGAGCATCCGGATAGCGTGCCGCAAGGAGACCCGCTGCAGCGGCTCGTAGCTGGCGTTGAGGACCAGGACGGTCCTGCGGTGACGCGCGACAGTGGCGTGGTGGCTCACCACCACGGGCTCGGCGACTGCTGTCATGGTCACCGCCTCTCTGGCCACTTCGTCCAGTCTGCGTGCGATCAGCCTAGCGCCAGGCTCCAGCGCCAGGCGCGCGTCGAGACCGTGCCGCCAAAGGTTTCGGCAGTCGCCGGGACGTCAGCGTGGCGGCTGCTTGCGCGGCATCAGCCGGGTGCGCGGGAGCTCCGGCGCGGGCAGGACGGCGCTGCCCCACACGTCGGGGAACGGTCCGTACGCGTCGCTGTCCGTGCCGCTGTGGAGCTGGGCCTGCCACTCCTCGCGGAACCGCACGATCTCGTCGTGGTCCCGGCCGAGGAAGTTCCACCACATGACGATCTCCTCGTCCAGAGGCTCGCCTCCGAGGAGGAGCACACGGCCGGGGGAGTCTCCGGTGCGCAGCGCGAGGGTCGTCTCGCCGAGCGGCCGGTACGCGAGCGACGCCGGCGCCACCGTCTCCCCGCCCACGTCCACCGGACCGAGGTCGACCAGGACGCCGTGCTCGTACGCGGGGTCGAGGTCGAAGCGCACCTCCGTGCCTGCCGGCATCACGATCTCCGCACCGACCAGCGGTGTGTACGTCGTGACCGGCGAGGTGGATCCGGCGAACGACCCGACGAACGTCCGTACGGTCGCCGGACCGTGCTGCACCGGCTCGGTGACATGGTTCTCGAAGGCGCGTCCCGTGAAGCGTGCGGCGTCCGGCAGCGCCGTCCACAGCTGGACGCCGTGCAGGATCGTGGTCTCCGGCGTCGAGTACTCCGAGTGAGCGATCCCGCGCCCGGACGTCATCAGGTTCACCTCGCCGGGACGGACGCGACGGCTCGTCCCCACGGTGTCCACGTGGTCGACCTCGCCCGTGAAGAGCCAGGTCACCGTCTGGAGCCCGGTGTGCGGGTGGCCGGGGACGGCCATGCCGCCGGTCTCGCTGACGTCGTCTGGACCGTAGTGGTCGACGAAGCACCACGCCCCGATCAGCGAGCGCAGCCGTTGCGGGAGGGTGCGGCGGACGGTCATCGACCGTGGCCCGCCGAGGGGCACGAGCCGCGGCTCGAGCACCTCGGGCGCCCCGTGGCCGTCGGTGGGCGGGCAGGAGATCTCCTGAGGGTCGCGCTCAAGGTCGCTCATGCCCCCAGTATCAGGGTGATCCCTGAGGGGCGAGGGCGTTCGCCAGGGGCAAAACCGATGTCCCGGGGTCCCCGCCTTGGCCTAGCGTGGAGGAACACCCCTCCCACCAGGAGTACTGCCATGCCCGATGCCGCGTCCACCACGACCCGCACCGTCGCCGCCCGCGCGGTCGACCTGCACAAGACCTATGGCAAGCAAGAGGCGGAGGTACGGGCCCTCGACGGCGTGAGCATCGACGTGTACGACGGTGAGTTCACCGCGGTCATGGGGCCGTCAGGTTCCGGCAAGTCCACGCTGATGCACCTGCTCGCGGCCCTCGACACGGCGACGAGCGGCTCGGTCTACATCGGCGACACCGAGCTGTCGCGCCTCAGCGACAAGCAGCTGACGAAGCTGCGCCGAGACGACGTCGGGTTCGTCTTCCAGGCGTTCAACCTTGTGCCGACGCTCACGGCCAACGAGAACATCCTCCTCCCGCTGTCGATCGCCGGCCGCAAGCCCGACAAGGCCTGGTACGACGAGGTCATCGACACCGTCGGGCTGCGTGACCGGCTCGGTCACCGCCCCAACGAGATGTCCGGCGGCCAGCAGCAGCGCGTGGCCTGCGCCCGCGCGCTCATCGGCCGGCCGACGATCGTCTTCGCGGACGAGCCCACCGGCAACCTCGACTCGACGTCGGGGGCCGAGGTGCTGAAGTTCCTCCAGCACAGCGTCCGGGCACTCGGCCAGACGATCGTCATGGTGACGCACGACCCGGTCGCTGCCTCGTACACCGACCGTGTGGTCTTCCTCGCCGACGGCCGCGTGGTCGACGAGATGCGCGACCCGTCCCCCGAGAAGGTGCTCGAGCGCATGGGTGCCATCCAGACCCGGGCGATGGATGCGGCGGCCGAGGCTGACGACGTGACCGCCGGGTTCGAGGGTGGGGGCGCCTGATGGTCCGCGTGACCCTGCGCAACCTGCTGGCGCGCAAGGTGCGCCTGCTGATGAGCGCGTTCGCGATCGTGCTCGGCGTCGCGTTCGTCGCCGGCACGCTCATCTTCACCGACACGATGAGCAAGTCCTTCGACGGCATCGTCAAGGGCTCCACGGCCGACGTGACCGTACGCCCGGACGGCGTCGGCGGCTGGGAGCAGGCCCCGAGCGCCGACACCCGGACGATCCCCGCCTCGCTGGTCGAGGAGCTGCGCGACCTCCCGGGTGCTGAGCGCGCCGACGGGATCGTGGCGAGCCAGGCACTGACCCTGGTCGGCAGCGACGGCAAGCTCGTGACCGGCTTCGGGCCACCCACGTTGACGTTCAGCTACGACGACTCCCCGGCGATGACGGGGGAGCCTGCGGTCGTGATCGACAAGGGCCGGGCGCCGACCGCGGACGGTGAGGTGGCGATCGACTCCGCGAGCGCCGAGAAGGGCGGGTACGCCCTCGGCGACACCGTCACCCTCGTCTCCACCGGAGACCAGCCCACGCTGGAGGTGGAGCTCGTCGGGATCGCCGAGTTCGGCGGCGGGTCCATGGCAGGGGCGTCTCTGGTGCTGTTCGACGCCGCGTACGCCCAGGAGCTGTTCCTCGGTGGACGCGACGTCTACAACCAGGTCTCGCTGACCACCAAGGACGGGGTGACTCAGGGCGAGCTCGCCGACGAGGCCGCCGAGATCCTCCCCGCCGGTCTGGAGGTGGTGACCGGTGACAAGCTCGCCGCCGACACCGAGGACACCATCGGCACGATCCTCGGCTTCCTCACGACGATCCTCCTCGTGTTCGCGAGCATCGCGATCATCGTCGGCACGTTCCTCATCATCAACACGTTCTCGATCCTCGTCGCCCAGCGCAGCCGCGAGCTCGCACTCCTGCGGGCCCTCGGCGCCTCGCGTCGCCAGGTCAGCCGCTCGGTCCTGCTCGAGGCCTTCGTCGTGGGGCTCGTCGGGTCGACGCTCGGCGTCCTGCTCGGGATCGGGCTCGCACAGGCGTTGAGCGCGCTGTTCAAGGGGTTCGGCCTGGACGTCTCCGAGACGCCGTTGGTCATCGCACCGCGGACGTGGCTGGTCGGATACGTCGTCGGGCTGCTCGTGACCATGGTCGCCGCTTACCTGCCGGCACGCCGCGCCGCACGCGTCGCGCCCGTCGCGGCGATGCGCGACGACGTGGCGTTGCCCGAGTCGTCGATGCGGGTCCGCATGCTGATCGGCTCGATCCTCGTCGTGATCGGTGCCGGGCTCGTCTGGATGGGCCTCGGCGGCATCGACAACGGTGCCTGGTACGTCGGGGCCGGCGCGTTCGCGATCCTCATCGGCGTCTCGTTGATGAGCCCGCTGCTCAGCCACCCGGTCCTCGTCGGGCTCGGTGCGCTCTACCGTCCGTTCGGGCTGGTGGGCCGCATGGCCACCCAGAACGCGCTGCGCAACCCCCGTCGTACGGCGGCGACCGCGTCGGCGCTCATGATCGGTCTGACGCTGGTGACGACGATGAGCATCCTCGGGTCGTCGGTCAACAAGTCCGTCGACGTGGGCGTCAAGAAGGAGTTCACGACCGACTTCCTCCTGACCAACCCGGTCGGGGCGCCGTTCTCCACGTCGATCGCCGAGCAGATCCGTGAGATCGACGGGGTCGGCGACGTCGTCGAGACGCAGTTCGTGCCCGCCGAGGTCGACGGGTCCTTCACCGCAGTCACCGCGAGCGACCCGCAGCTGCTCCTCTCGATGCTCGAGCTCGACGCGTCCGTCGGCGCGCTGGGCGCTGACGAGGTGGCCGTGCGCGAGGACACGCTCGAGGACCGTGGCCTCGAGGTGGGGGACACCTTGACCGTCGAGACGCAGTCCGGCGAGCACGAGCTCTCCGTGGCGGGCACCTTCCCGGAGTCGAGCGTGATCACCGAGTACCTCACGTCGTTCGCCTTCGTGGACCTCGTGAGCCTCACCCGTGAGGACTCGCTCGTCGCGGTCGACGCCGCTCCCGGAGCGACCGGCGCCGCGATCGAGGAGCCCGTACGCGACGTGGTGGCCGACATCCCGACCGTCGTCGTGCAGACGCAGGACGAGTTCATCGAGTCCCAGCGCGACCAGATCAACGGGATCCTCATGCTGATCAACGCGCTGCTCGGACTCGCGATCATCATCGCCGCGCTCGGCATCGTCAACACCCTCGCGCTCAGCGTCATCGAGCGGACCCGTGAGGTCGGGCTCCTGAGGGCGGTCGGGATGAGCCGGCGCCAGCTGCGGCGGATGGTGCGGCTGGAGGCGGTCGCGATCGCGGTGCTCGGCGCCGTGCTGGGCATCGTGATGGGCCTGGTGTTCGGCATCGTCCTGCAGCGGGTGCTCCAGGACGACGGCATCACCGAGCTCTCCATCCCGTACGTGACGCTCCTCGTCTACGTCCTGATCGCGGCGTTGGTCGGTGTGCTCGCGGCGCTCTTCCCGGCGCTGCGGGCCTCGCGGCTCAACGTGCTGCGGGCGATCGCCACGGAGTAGCCGCACCGGGCATCCGCCCGTACGACGACGATGCGTCTCGGCCACCTTCTGGTCGGGGCGCATCGTCGTTCCCGCCGTCCCGGTTTGCCACGCCAACGTGGCCGACTCTCGTTGGCGCGGCGTGCTTGCTGCGCTCACCCCGGTTTGCCACGCCAACGTGGCGGCCTCCGGTTGGCGCGGCGTGCTTGCTGCGCTCACCGGGGTTTGCCACGCCAACGTGGCAAACCCCGATGGGCCGCCAGCGGACCGAGGGCGGTCCACACGGCGGCGGGACACGGCGGCGGGACACGGCGGCGGTCCACACGGCGGCCTCAGCCCGTCGTGATCGACTCCAACCGACGTGCGGCCGCAACCGTCTCCGCCGGCGTCACGGTCCCTCCCAAGACGGGTGGGTCGACGATCGGAATCTCGATCCGGCTGCGCCCGTACAACCGGACCGACCGGTCGAGGGTCGCCATTATCTGACGCGCGGTCGACAGCGACTGCGCGCGCCCGAGAGCAGCCCACCCCCAGCGGGCACCGCCCAGGTCATAGTTGCGAAGGGCGTCCTCGCGCAGCTTCTCGTCGTACAGCACACCCCGGGGTTCGTCGGCGCGGGCCGCGTACTTCACTGCACCGTCGAACTCCCCGAACGTCCGATGCCGAAGCCACAGGAAATCGACGCGCGCCAGCGTCCCGTCCGGCAGGCGGATCCAGACCTGCAGCTCAGGCATGGGCACGTTGTGCCGATGAAACAGGTACAGCGAGCGCGACTCGCCGACTGTCTCGCACCGGCCGTCGGCGATCGTGATCGCCGTACGGGCGACGCTCGTGCTCGGCCACGATGCGAATCGCCCGTTGAGGAGGGCGGCGACCTCCTCACGGCGTGCGCCGCTGTGGCGCATCCCTTCCGACAGCAGGACGACACCAGCCTCGAGGTCACGTCGCAGACCCGGCAGCGTCGTCGTCTCGATCGAGGCGCGGACGGGTTCGGTCACCTGCATGCCGTCAACCATCATGACGTCCTCGTCCCGCACCGTGCCGTGGTGGAACCGGATGCCGGCCTCCACCCGTCCCCGGGTCCCGTCGCGCCGGGTCACGTCGACCTCGTCGTTCGAGACGCGGAACGTTCCGAAGCGGTGGACCGCAGACGACGAACGATGGCTCCCGACGTAGTCAGGCCCCAGCTTGTCGAGCACGGATCGGACCTTGACCCGGAACTTTGCCTCGGCATCAAGTCGGTCGTACGTCGCGGCGGGTGCATAGGTCCCGTGGCGGACCTTCCGAAGGAAGTCACTCTGGACAGCCTTCGCGATCCCGAAGTCGCTCGAGCCGAGCGACAGCAGCTGCGCGCGCGTCACGTATCCGCCCTGGCTCACGGCGAGATCGGTCACATCATCCATGGACCTGACGGTCGTCGGTCTGGGCCCGCTCTGGGGGTCGCGGACCAGTCGCTGTGGACAGCCGGTCCGCCCCGCTGTGGACGGACGAGGACGGCGAGTGCCCGGTTCGCCAGCGGTTTGCCACGCCAACGTGGCGGCCTCCGGTTGGCGCGGTGGGCCTGCCGCGCCAACCACGGGCTCCCACGTTGGCGTGGCAAACCACGGAGGCGGGGCGGGGCGGGGCAGGGCGGGACAGGGGGAGGGGGAGGTCGGCACGCCGCGGTCGTCGCCTCCTCAGGAGAACGCGGCGAGGCCTGCGGCGACCGCGAACCCGAGCACGGCCGCGAGCCCCGCCCTGTCGTGGATCTTCGCCTGCGCCTCGGGGATCATCGCGCCGACGAGCATCACGAGCAGGGCGCCCGCGGCGAACCCGTCGACCGCTCCGACGAACGCCCCGCCGGTCACGTGCGCGAGAAGGTACCCGCCGGCCGTCGCCAGCACGCACAGCGCGGTCACGGACGCCCACAGGAGCAGGATCCGCCTCGTGGGTGAACCCGAGGCCTTCATCTCCGTCGCCGACCCCATGGCCTCCGGGAGGTTGGACACGAAGATGGCGACGAGGAGCGCGATGCTCCCGACGCCGTCGTCGGCGATCCCGACGCCGAGGACCGTCTGCTCAGGGATCCCGTCGAGGAACGCGCCGAGTGCGAGCGGCAGCCCGGCGGCCCCGGGGCGCGAGCGGCCACCGATCCGCTTCACCCAGCGGTCGGAGACGAAGAAGACGCCGGCACCGCAGGTGAGCCCGAACGCCAGGGCGATCGCCCCGCCGATCTCGAGCCCACCTTGGAACAGCTCGAACGAGATGCTCGCCATCAGCGCGCCCGCGCCGAACCCGAGGACGCTGCCGACCACGGCGTCGCTCCAGCGGCGGGTCACCCCGAGGACGGCGCCGATCAGCAAGGACGACGCCGCGACCGTGCCCCAGACCCAGACCGTCCCCACGCAGCGATCATGCGCTCTCGTCGTGAGGGCGGCGATTTGGGAGGCCGCCGTACCGACCGATAGACTGACCCGGTTGCCTGGCCACCGCCGGCCCATGCCGGACCCACGGTGCCCGGGCAACGGATGCAGAGCCCTCCTGTCACGGAAGGACCGTGACCGTACAGACCGAAGGAGGTGGAGTTGCCTTGCGTCACTACGAAGTCATGGTGATCCTCGATCCCGACCTCGACGAGCGCACGGTCGCCCCGAGCCTGGACACGTACCTGAATGTGGTGCGTCAGGACGGTGGCACCGTCGACAACGTCGACATCTGGGGCAAGCGTCGTCTTGCCTACGAGATCAACAAGCGGTCCGAAGGGATCTACGCCGTGGTCGACCTGACCGCGACACCCGAGACCGTCAAGGAGCTCGATCGTCAGCTCACGCTGAACGAGTCCGTCGTCCGTACGAAGGTCATCCGACCCGAGAAGTGACGGACGTACGACACGTCGTCCCCGCACGCGCCACGGTTTTCCCGGGCCTGTGCTCAAGGGGTCGCTTGTGTCGGACTCTTGATGTTGACTGCTAGCCAGCAGACATCCCGCGACCCGTTGGAGTAGAGACATGGCAGGCGAGACCGTCATCACCGTCGTCGGCAACCTCGTGGACGAGCCCGAGCTGCGGTTCACGCCGTCCGGCGCGGCTGTCGCGAACTTCCGTATCGCCTCGACGCCGCGCACGTTCGACCGTCAGAGCGGCGAGTGGCGCGACGGCGACACGCTCTTCCTCGGGTGCGCCGTGTGGCGTCAGGCCGCGGAGAACGTGGCCGAGTCCCTCCAGAAGGGCATGCGCGTGATCGTGCAGGGGCGGCTCAAGTCGCGCCAGTACGAGACCCGTGAGGGCGAGAAGCGCACCGTGTTCGAGATCGACGTCGACGAGGTCGGTCCGAGCCTGCGCAGTGCCACTGCCAAGGTCACCAAGGCGTCCCGCTCCGGTGGTGGCGGCGGCGGTGGCTACCAGCAGGGTGGCGGCGGCCAGGGCGGGTTCAGCGGCGGAGGCCAGCAGGCCCCGGCCAACGACCCGTGGTCCTCGCCCGCTCCGCAGGGTGGCAACGCTGGCAACGATCCGTGGGCGTCGCCGGCCGGTGGCTCGACTGACGAGCCGCCGTTCTGAGCCCACGCATCTGAACGACAACCACGGCGATCGCTGATCGCCGCGTCATTCCGACCCGTGCTGCGGGTCGGGCTCACCGGAAGGGAGCACCACAATGGCTGCCAAGCCCGTTGTTCGTAAGCCCAAGAAGAAGAGCAATCCGCTCAAGGCTGCGAAGATCACCTATATCGACTACAAGGACACCACCCTCCTGCGGAAGTTCATCTCCGACCGCGGCAAGATCCGCGCTCGCCGCGTCACGGGTGTGTCCGTCCAGGAGCAGCGCAAGATCGCGACCGCGATCAAGAACGCCCGTGAGATGGCGCTGCTTCCTTACACCTCGACCGGTCGCTGATCGTAGGGGAAGGGACAACACATGAAGCTCATCCTCACGCACGAGGTCTCCGGCCTCGGTGCACCCGGCGACATCGTCGAGGTCAAGGACGGCTACGGCCGTAACTACCTCCTGCCGCGCAAGTACGCGATCCGTTGGACGCGTGGTGCCGGCAAGCAGGTGGAGTCGATCAAGAAGGCCCGCGACGCCCGCGCGATCCACGACCTGGACGACGCCAAGGCCCTCAAGCAGAAGCTCGAGTCGAACGCCGTCAAGGTGAAGGCCCGTGCCGGCGACGAAGGTCGCCTGTTCGGTGCGGTCACCGTGTCCGACATCGCCGTGGCGCTCGAGGGCGCCGGTGCCGACGTCGACAAGCGCCGCATCGAGATCGGCAACGCCATCAAGGCCCTCGGGTCCTACGACGTGCAGGTGCGCGTCCACCCCGAGGTGACCGCGAAGGTCACGATCAACGTGGTCGCTGCCTGATCCAGGCTGCCCCACGAGTCACAAGGACCCGCCACCCTTCTCCCAGGGTGGCGGGTCCTTGTGCGTCTGCGCCGGCTGTGTGACGGTGCATCCATCGGGAATGGTCGAGGACGAGGAGGACCCCGGTGACGAGCCGAACGGCGGACACCGCGGGAGCCGCTGACCGTCTGCGCCTGCTCCTCGACGCCAACCGCACGCTGGTGGAGGAGCTCGACCTGCCCGAGGTCCTGCGGCGGATCATCACCGCTGCGATCGACCTCGTCGGCGCCCGGTACGGCGCGATCGGCGTGTTCGACGACGACGGGCGGCTCGAGGTGTTCATCCACGCCGGCATCGACGACGAGACCGCCGCCCGCATCGGGCACCTGCCGCGAGGCGACGGGTTGCTCGGAGACCTTCTCGACGGGGGCCCGGCCGTGCGGCTCGACGACGTCGCCACCCATCCGCACTACACAGGGTTCCCCGCACACCACCCGCCGATGCGCTCCTTCCTGGGGCTCGGCCTCGAGGTCCGCGGCCGCGTCTACGGCAACCTGTACCTCACCGACAGCGCCCATGGTGCGTTCAGCGAAGAGGACGCGGAGCTCGCCCGTGCGCTCGGCGAGACGGCGGGGGTGGCGATCGCCAACGCTCGCCTGTACGACGAGAGCCGTCGCCGCGAAGCCTGGTCCTCCGCTTCGGCGGAGGTGACCCGCGAGCTGCTGTCGTCCGACGGCATCGACCCGCTCGAGCTGGTCGCGGTGCGGGTCCACGAGCTCACGCGCGCGGTGCTCGTCGCGGTGCTCCTTCCTGTCGGGGACGGGACGTACGCCGTGTCCCGTGCTGCGGGCAAGGGTGGTCAGGAGCTCGTCGGCACATGCACCACGGCGTCGGGACGGACGGCTCCGGCCGAGCCGGTGGTCGGCCCCGTCGCGGCCGTGTGCAGCCCGCTCGGTCTGGAGCTGCCGGAGCTCGCGGCGACCCAGGCGATGCTGGTGCCGCTGGTCGATGCCGACGACCCGAGAGGACTGCTCCTCGTGCTGCGTGACGGACCGCCGCGCTTCGACGACACGGACCTGTCGCTGGCCCAGGCGTTCGCCGGGCAGGCCGCCCTCGCGCTCGGCAAGCGCGAGCTGCGCCAGGCCCAGGAGACGATGCTCGTCCTCGAGGACCGCGACCGGATCGCGCGCGATCTGCACGACCACGTGATCCAACGGCTGTTCGCCAGCGGCCTGACGCTGCAGAGCGTCCATGCGTCGATCCCGGCGGGTGCTCCTCGGGACCGGCTGGCGTCGCAGGTCGCGGAGCTGGACGAGACGATCCGCCAGATCCGCCGGACGATCTTCGAGCTGCACGACGCCGAGCCCGGCCAGGAGGGCGTACGGCGTCGGCTGCACCGCCTGGTCTCCGCGAGCGGGGACGGCGGCACCGCAGTCGCGCTCCAGATCGAGGGCCCGGTCGACCTCGCCCTGGACGACGGACTCGCCGACGACGTCGTGGCCGTGGCCCGAGAGGGCGTGTCGAACGCGCGGCGTCACGCGCAGGCCGGGCGCATCGGGCTCCGCTGCGTCGTGGGGGGCGGCGAGGTGGTCGTCACGGTCAGCGACGACGGCAGAGGGATCCCGGACGGTGCGCGGCGCAGCGGGCTCGACAACCTCACCCGCCGCGCCGAGAGGCGTTCCGGCTCGTGCCGGGTGACGAGCGGACCCGACGGCACGACGCTGCGCTGGGCCGTACCGACCGAAGGAGACGGCGCATGATCACGGTGTTCGTCGTGGACGACCACGAGATCGTCCGACGGGGCGTCACCGACCTGCTGGAGACTGCCGGGGACATCCACGTGGTCGGTGAGGCCGCCGATGTCGCCCAGGCGCTCGCACGGATCCCGTCGGTCGTCCCGGACGTCGCGGTCCTCGACGTCCGCCTTCCCGACGGCAGTGGCATCGACGTGTGCCGCGCGCTCCAGGACTCCTGCCCCAGCATCAGGTCGCTGATCCTCACCTCGTACGACGACGACGAGGCGGTCTACGCAGCGGTTCTCGCCGGGGCGTCGGGATACCTGCTCAAGGAGGTGCTGGGATCGCGGCTCGTCGAGTCGGTGCGCGACGTCGCGGCCGGTCGCTCCCTGCTCGACCCGCACGTCGTCGCGCAGCTCATGAGGCGCCTCAGAGACAGGGAGTCGTCGCACGGCGACCCGCGGCTCGGCCTGCTGACCGAACGCGAGCGTGAGGTGCTGATGCTGATCACCGAGGGCCTCAGCAACCGTGAGATCGGCGCCCGGCTGTTCGTCGCCGAGAAGACGGTGAAGAACTACGTGACGAACCTGCTCGCGAAGCTCGGGATGCAGCGACGGACCCAGGCGGCCGTGTTCGGCGCCGAGGTCCGCCGCGCCGAGGAGGGCGAGCAGCCGCGCACCTGAGGCGACGACCGCCCGCCCGGGTGACGGGCGCCGCTCAGTAGACGGGACCGGCCGACGGCTGCATCGCGGCCGCGCGCGGGTGGTACGCCAGGTCGACCGCGTCGTGCGGGACCGTGACGACCGGGCACGGGGTGTGGGCGAGGACCGCGCGTGCCACCGAACGGGTCCACGGCATGCGCCGCCCCGTGGTCCGGTGCCGGCCGAGGACGAGGAGCCGCGCGCCGTGGGCCGCCTCCGCGCACACTGTCGAGGCCGACCCCTCGACGGTCAGGGTCGTGACCTCGACCTCCGGGTAGTCCGCACGCCATCCTGCGATCGTCTCTGCGACCGCGCGCCGTCCCTGCTCGGCGCCCCCGCGCGGCGTGGCGTGGAGGACGACGAGGTCGGCGTGGACGTGCCGGGCCCGCGCGAACGCGAACGCCAGGGCCCCGTGCGTGGGAGAGTCGGCGTCGATCGCGACCACCACGGGGCCGGTCGTCGGCGGCTCGGTGTCACCGGGCACGACCACGACGGGGCAGGCGGCGCGGGTGGCGATGCGTGAGCTGGTGCTCCCGCTGAGCAGGCGGTCGGCGACACCCGCGTCGCGGCGGACGACGACCACCGCGGACGACTGCGTGGACGCCGACTCCAGGGCCAGGGAGGCCGAGCCGACGACGGGGTGGACCTCCACGCGGAGGTCGGGGGCGAGGTAGCGCGCCTTCGTCGCCGCTCTCGCGAGGATCGCAGCCGCGTCCTCACGGGCCGCGGTCAGCTCGTACGGGGTGAACGCGACGCCCTCGAACGGCCATGCGGTCGCGTGGACGAGGGAGAGCGGTACGTCGAGCATCCGTGCCATCGCCACCCCGTGGCGTATCCCCGTCTCCGTCCTGGACGGGCTGGCGTCCACCCCGACGGTGACGGGCTGCGGTGCACGGGTGGTCGTGGTGGTCATCGTTCTCACCTCTCCTGGTGCGGCTGTCCGCCCAGCATGCGCGCGGGCGTGGTGCGCGGACCAGTGACCAAGGTCCCGGGACGAGAGGACTCTCGGCACTGACGGGGAGGGTGCGCCCACGACGACGATGAAGGCATCAGAACGATCCAGGAGGACACCATGAGCGCCACCACCGGAGCCGGCCCCGCCGGCCGCACCAAGATCTTCGAGGCACGCGACGAAGCGCATGCCGTCACCTCGACCGCGGTCGCCAGAGCACTGGCGGCGATGCGGATCGGCTTCGGACTCACGTTCCTGTGGGCCTTCGTCGACAAGCTGTTCGGGCTCGGCTACGCGACTCCGAGCGAGGGAGCGTGGGTCAGCGGCGGCAGTCCGACCGACGGCTACCTCTCCAACGCACCCGCTGGACCGTTCGAGGGGTTCTACCACGCCCTTGCCGGTCAGTGGTGGGTCGACATCCTGTTCATGGCGGGCCTGCTCGCGGTCGGTGTGACCCTCACCCTCGGCATCGGTATCCGTCTCGGCGCGGCGGCCGGCGTCCTGCTCTACGTGATGATGTGGACCGTCGCTCTTCCCCCGGCGAACAACCCCGTCCTCGACGAGCACCTCCTCGGCGCTCTCGGCGTCCTCGTGGTCGGTCTCGCCCTCGCCGGCGACACCTGGGGACTCGGGCGCTGGTGGGGCTCGCTGGAGCTGGTCGAGAAGTACCCCGCGCTCCGGTGACCCGGAGCCACGAGGTCTCGGGAATGAGGCCGCCCGGTCACGCACCGGGCGGCCTCTCACGCGTCCGGGTCGGTCCGCAGGGCCAGGTCCGCGACGACGGCGCCGAGGTCTCCGTGGCGACCGATCCTCCGCTGATGGTCGGCGCCGGTGCCGTCACGCAGCACGCGTGCGACGCCGTCGCGGACCAGGTCGAGGTCCCCGGCGTCGTCGAGCGCCTCGCGCACGTGGGCGACCAACGCGTCCAGCACGTCTGCGGCGGGACAGAGACAGCGCGAACGCGGGTCGAGCAGCGTCTCGGCCAGGCCGTGGCGGGCAGCGTGCCAGCGCGCGGCTCGCAACAGCTCGACCCGCCAGGGCTCGGCTGCCCGGCCGTCGGCCCAGGCGCGAGCCTCGGTCTCCACGAGAGCTCGGGTGAGCGCGGCGACGAGGACGCCGTCACGCAGGTCCGTGCAGACGTCGGCGACCCGGATCTCGACGGTGGGCAGCGAGCGTGCACGACGGACGTCGAAGTAGATCATCCCCTCGTCGAGTGCCGCGCCGGACGCGACGAGGGCGGCGACCGCCTCCCGGTACGTCGTGGCGTCACCGAAGGGCTCGACCGGACCGGCGGTCGGCCATGAGCCCCACAGGCGCGAGCGCCAGCTGGCATGGCCGGTGTCCTCGCCGTCCTCGTACGGGGAGTTGGCGGAGAGCGCGATCAGCGACGGCAGCCACGGGCGTACCCGGTCGATCACTGCGACGGCCTCCTCGTCGTCCTCGACGTGGACGTGGACGTGCATGCCGCAGACGGCGGCGCCGCGTCCGATCGCGCCGAACTCCGCAAGCATCCGCTCGTACCGCGGCTTCGGGGTCACCTCCGGGGCGGTGCTGGGGAGCGGCGCGATGCCCGTGGCGATCAGCGACGCTCCTGCGGCACGCGCCGCGGCGACGGTCTCGCGGCGTGCCTGCTCCAGGTCGGCCGCCAGGTCGTCGAGCCTCTCGTGCGGGCTCGTCATCGTCTCCACCTGCTCGAGGAACAGCTCGTGCTCCAGCTCGGCCTCGCCGTCGTGGTGACGCAGGGCCCGCTGGGAGACCGAGACCGTCTCCCCGGTCCCTGGATCGACCAGCAGCATCTCCTCCTCGATGCCGAGCGTCCTCATCCGGCCGCGAGCTCCTCGAGCCGCGGACGCAGCGTCGTCCGTACGTGGGTGAAGAAGGCGTCCATCTCGTCCGGTGGGCCGGCGTTCATGAGGACGAGATGGTCGAAGCCGGCGTCGATGAAGCGGCTCGCGACCTCGGCATGGCGTTCCACGTCGGGTCCGCAGCCGAAGGCCTCGCGCATGTCGTCGACGCGGACGTGCGCGGTCGCCGCCTCGAAGTTGATGGGGTTGGGCAGCTCCGCCTGGACCTTCCAGCCCGTGACGCCGAAGCGCGCCGTGCGGTGCGCCGCCTCGGCTGCGGCCGTGGGGTCGGCGGAGTACGCCAGCGGCACCTCGGCGTACCGGGGTCCGACACCGCCCGCCTGCTCGTACGCCTCGACGAGCTCCTCGCGCGGCTCGGTGGCGAACAGCCCGTCACCGAGACCGGCGGCAAGGCGGGCCGACTCCTCACCACCCGAGGCGACGACGATCCTCGGCGGGACCTCGGGCAGGTCGAAGACACGCGCGTCGTCGAGGTCGAAGTAGTTGCCGGAGTAGGAGTGGTAGCCGCCGGTGAACAGCAGCCGGATGATCTCCAGCGCCTCGGTCAGCATCTCGTGCCGGACCGACACCGAGGGCCAGCCCGCACCGACGACGTGCTCGTTGAGGCGTTCACCGGCGCCCACGCCGAGGGTGAAACGCCCGTCGCTGAGGACCCCGGTCGTCGCCGCCATCTGCGCCACGACAGCGGGGTGGTAGCGCATGATCGGGCAGGTGACCCCGGTCGCCAGGCCGATCCGTTCGGTCCGTGCGGCGATGGCCGCGAGCATCGAGAACGCGAAGCCGGAGTGCTGCTGGGAGTACAGCCACGGGTGGTAGTGGTCACTGACCTCCACGAAGTCGAAGCCCGCCTCCTCTGCCGCCACCGCCTGCTCGACGATCTCCTTGGGCGGGAATCCCTCAGCCATCAGCTTGAAGCCGATCTGTTGTCTGTTCGTCGCCATGAGACGACCCTGCGCGTCCTCGGCCGGAACGGCAATCGGACGCGATTCACATTGACAGCGCCGCCTCGGGACGCTTCGCTTGCCCACGAGGGGGTGAGACGATTGCGCGCGATGTGGAAGGGCTCCGTCTCGTTCGGCCTGGTCAGCATCCCGGTCAAGATGTACGGCGCGACCTCGACGCACGACATCTCGTTCCGGCAGGTCCGGCGCAGCGACGGATCGCGGGTGAAGTACAAGCGGGTCGCGGAGGCCGACGGCGAGGTCGTCGAGTACTCCGAGATCGCCAAGGGCTACGAGCTCCCCGACGGGCGCATGATCATCCTCACCGACGAGGACATGGAGCAGCTGCCGCTGCCGACCAAGAAGACCGTCGAGGTGCTGGAGTTCGTCCCGCTCGACCAGGTCGACCCGATCCTCTACAACAAGAGCTACTACCTCGAGCCGGACAGCAACGCCGGGCTCAAGCCGTACCTCCTGCTCCGTGAGGCGCTGGAGTCCTCCGAGATGGTCGCCGTCGTCAAGGTGACGATCGGGACGCGCGAGCAGATGGCCACGATCCGGGTGCGTGACGGCGTCCTCACCATGAGCACGCTGCTGTGGGCCGACGAGATCCGTAAGCCCGAGTTCGGCTTCCTCGGCGAGGACCTCGAGCTGCGTCCGCAGGAGATCAAGATGGCGCAGTCGCTGGTCGCGAGCATGGAGGGCGACTTCGACCCGTCGGAGTACGCCGACGAGTACGAGTCGGCGCTCGACGAGCTCGTCGAGGCAAAGCTGGAGGGCAACGAGGTCGTGTCGCCCGCCGTGGGCGAGGGCGACGAGAAGGACAACGTCGTCGACCTGATGGCCGCGCTGCAGGCTTCGATCGACCGGGCGAAGAAGGGCGACGGTGCTGCCCGCGGGTCGGACGCCGACGCAGCGGAGGACGAGGACGACGCCGAGGAGAAGCCGGCGAAGAAGACGGCCAAGAAGGCCCCCGCGAAGAAGGCGGCTGCCAAGAAGGCCCCGGCCAAGAAGTCGGCCGCCAAGAAGACCACGAAGAAGGCCGCCAAGAAGGCGTCCTGAGCTCAGCGGTACGACAGGATCGCCCAGGTGCCGATCGCTGTCGGGCCAAGGATCACCGCGAGCGCCAGGACCCTCGAGAGCCGACGCCACGCGGGTCAGTGCGGTCCGTGCGGTGCCACCTGCCGGCACCGAGGGACCGCGATCACGGTCACGCGTGTCACGCGACACGCCGGGTCGCGCCTCGGCCGTCCTGTCGGACCTCGCGCGCACACTGAGAGGTGGAGGAACCCCGACCCCCGGAGAAGAGGTGCTCGATGTCGGAGCTGGTGACGATCTGCGTCGACTGCGGCTCGGAGTTCTCTGACGCCGACGGGTGGCTCGACCGGTGCACGATGTGCTGTGTCGTGCTCGAGGACCACGGCTCGGGAGCCCACGCCACGTACGTCTTCGACTGCTTCCTGTGCGACGACGACCGTGGTGGCACGGCGGGTGCCGACCTCCAGCGCGCGGCCAGCGAGAGCTCCCGCGCAGCCTGACCCGGGCGCGCCGGCGCGCCGTACCCTCGCGTGCCGACGCGCGACCGGGCAGGCGTATCCGCCTACGGAGTCCCGACGACCATCCAGCGATCCGTACGCTCGCGCAGCACGAGGGTGATCATGCGCGCGAGCATGAAGCCCGCGTACGCGACCCACAACCACGTGAGTCCTGCGTCGAGGAGCCACACCGCGATCGCGAGCGGCGCGTACGCCACGAGCGTGGCGACCCCGGCCCACGCCAGGTAGGCGCCGTCGCCCGCTCCGATGAGCACACCGTCCAGGACGAACACGACGCCTGAGATCGGCTGTGTCAGCGCGATGACGACCAGCGCGCCGACCAGCAGGTGGCGCACTCCCTCGTCGGAGGTGAACAGGCCGGGCAGCCACGGCACCGAGGCGAGCAGGAGCACCGCGGCGACGACGCCCGAGGCGACCCCCCACCCCATCATCCGTCGCGTCGTCGAGCGCGTGCCCGCGACGTCACCGGCACCCAGCGAACGCCCGGTGAGCGTCTGCCCGGCGATGGCGATCGCGTCGAGCGCGAACGCGAGGATCGACACGATCGTGACCGCGACCTGCTGTGCCGCGAGCGCTTCGGAGCCCTGCGTGGTCGCCACCACGGTGGCGATGAGGAGTGCGGCGCGCAGCGTCAGCGTACGGACGACGAGGGCGACGCCGGCACGTGCGGACTCGCGGATCCCCGAGCGATCGGGGCGGATCGGGGCACGCTCTCGGCGGACCGCCCGCACCACCACGTACGCGAGGAACAGGCCGGAGCCGAGCTGCGCCACCGTCGTCCCGATCGCTGCACCACGGATGCCCATGTCGAGCCCGTAGACGAGGGCCAGGTTGAGGAACACGTTGACCACGTTGGCGACGATCACCGTGTACAGCGGCGTCTTGAGGTCCTGCATGCCGCGCAGCACGCCCGTCGCGGCGAGCACGACGAGCATGGCCGGGATCCCCGGGGCGGCCCAGACGAGGTAGGTCACCGCCTGGTCGCCGACCGCGGCCTCCGGACCGAACGCGCCCACGATCAGCGTCGCTCCCGCGCCCGCGAGGAGCGCGGCCAACGCACCGATGAGCACGGCGAGCCAGAGTCCGCTCATGCCGGCAGCCATCGCGCCACGCACGTCCTCGGCCCCGATGTGGCGGCTGACGGACGCGGTGGTGCCGTACGCCAGGAACACGCAGAGCCCGACGAAGGTCTGGAGCACCGTGGACGCGATGGCGAGCCCGGCCAGCGGGTCGGTGCCGAGATGGCCGATGATCGCCGTGTCCGCGGCAAGCATCAGCGGCTCGGAGACGAGGGCGGCGAACGCCGGGACGGCGATCCGGAAGATCTCGCGGTCGCGCGTGTCCAGGTACCGTCTCACCGGCCTAGTCTCACCCAGACGGCACGGAGTCCGTCGAAGGGGAGTCGGCGCCCTCGCGCGAGCACCCAGGCGAAGGCCACTGCCCGCATGGCCGGGCGCAGCCGCCTGGCCACCTCCAGCGACTGCAGCCGGTCGACGAGCCGCAGGGTGCCGGACTAGGTCAGCCCGACCCTCAGCCCTGCACGTCCCGTCGGCGGAAACCGAGGAAACCCGCGACGGCGAGCGCTGCCGCGACCGCGGTGAGCCACAGGAGCGGAGGCAACGAAAGGTCCTCCAGCGGCACGAGCGCCGGGTGGGAGAACGGGGAGACGTCCTCGACCCACGAGGGGAAGTCGAGCAGCGGGCCGAAGAACATCACCACGGCGGCGTACGCGATCGCGAGCCATGCGAGGGACGCCAGACGCGGGACCAGGCCCACGAGCGCGACGGTGACACCGATCATCACCCAGATAGCCGGTGCGTACGACAGGCCGGCGCCGGTCAGCGCCCACACCTGCCCGTAGTCGCCTGAGACCCAGCCGTTCATCAGGCCGGTCGCGAACCCGGCGAGCGCGGTGCCGAGCGTCGAGGCGGCGACCGCGACGAGGACGTGACCGCCGAGTGCGGAGCGGCGTGACAGGGCGGTCGCCAGGAGCGGCTCGAGGCGGCCGCTCGCTTCCTCGGCGCGAACCCGCAGCGTGGAGGCGACCCCGAAGGCCGCCGCGCCGATGGCGAGGAGCAGGATCGCGCTCGCGTAGAAGCCGTCGATCAGCGCCTGCCCGCCGGTCTCGCCGCCGGTGAGGACGCCCGACAGGTCGCCGTCGCCGACGAGGTCGCCGACGTCGTCACCGATCGACCCGTAGGCGAGCCCGCCGACGGCGAGGCCGATCAACCAGCCGATGACGGTCGGGCGCTGCAGTCGCCACGCGAGCTCGTACGCGCCGCCGCGCCAGGTCCGCGCGGCGGGTCCCCTCCGTGCCTGGCGGAGCCCGGCGCCGAAGTCGCGACGCTCGAACAGCACGCGCGCCAGGACGACGAGCGCAGATGCGACCCCGAGCGAGAGCAGGGCCGGCCACCAGCGCTCGTCGGCGTACGCCCTCATCTGCTGGCCCCAGCCGATGGGGGAGAACCAGCTCAGGACACCGTTGCCGACGTCACCGACGGCGCGCAGCAGGTATGCGAGGGCGATCACGGCACCGCTCATTCCCCACGCGCCGCGCGTCGTGCTGGACACCTGACAGAACACCAGGGCGAAGCCCATGAACACCAGACCCGCACAGCCGAGCGCCAGCGCCAGGGCCCAGGAACCGGCACCGGGCAGGCCGCACGCGATGAGGAGAAGTGCGACCGCGACGACGAGGGCGACGTTCATCGCGGTGGTCACGACGAGCGCGGCCGCGCTCGTCGCCGCCCGCCCCGTCACGTCCGCGCGGAGCAGCTCGTCCTGGCCGGACTCCTCGCCGGCCCGGGTGAGGCGTACGACGAGGAAGGTGCTCATCAACCCCGCGAGGATCGCGCCGAAGGCCGAGGTCTGCCACGCGGTCTGCCCGCCGATCGTGTCCAGGGCGTAGTCGGGTCCCGCCATCGCGAGCAGCGCGGGGTTGCCGCCGACCGAGGCGGCGAGGCGGTCGAGATCGGCCTGCGTCGGGTAGGTCGCCTCGAGCGCGAGGGCCTGGACCGGATAGAGGACGGTGATCCCGAGGAACCACCACAGGAGGGCGAACCGGGTGCGGCGCAGGGCGAGACGGACCAGCGTGCCGGTGCCGGTGAGCGAGTCCCTCACGCCACCGGCTCCTCGTCCCGGTCGTCGACGGCGTCGCCGTAGTGCCGCAGGAACAGCTCCTCGAGCGTCGGCGGCGTGCTTGTCAGGGCCGTGATGCCGAAGGCGCCGAGGTGGGCGAGCGTGTCACCGATCCGTACGGTGTCGACCTCGAACCGCGCACGCCGGTGGTCGGCGTCGACGACGAGGTCGTGGATGCCGAGCAGGTCGTCGAGGTCCTCGACGGGGCGCGCGGTGGTGACGTCGACGGACGTACGGGTGAGGTGGCGCATCTCGGCGAGCGTCCCGGACTCGACCGTCCGGCCCTCTCGGATGATCGTGACCCGGTCGCACAACGCTTCGACCTCGCTGAGGATGTGGCTCGAGAGCAGCACCGTGCGGCCCTGGTCGCGGACCTCCTGCACCGCCTCTCGGAACACCTCGTCCATCAGCGGGTCGAGGCCCGACGTGGGCTCGTCGAGGAGCAGCAGCTCGGTGTGTGCGGCGAGACCGGCGACGAGGGCGACCTTCTGGCGGTTGCCCTTGGAGTAGGCGCGGCCGCGCTTGGTGGGGTCCAGCTTGAAGCGCTCGACGAGGTCGTCGCGGCGGTCCGGATCGATGCCGCCGCGAAGCCGGCCGAGGAGGTCGATGACCTCTCCACCGGAGAGGTTGGGCCACAGGGTCACGTCGCCGGGCACGTACGCGAGCCGGCGGTGGAGCGCGGTGGCCTCGGACCACGGGTCACCTCCGAGGAGCCGGACGGTGCCGCCGTCGTGGCGCAGCAGGCCGAGCAGGACGCGGATGGTGGTGGACTTCCCGGCACCGTTCGGCCCCAGGAAGCCGTGGACCTCGCCGGTGGTCACCGTGAGGTCGAGCCCGTCGAGGGCTTGCGTCGTCCCGAAGCTCTTGCGGAGCCCGGTGATCTCGATCGCGTCAGTCACGAGATCGACGCTACACATGATTCAGAAGTATGTGAAGGTTATGGTGGGCCCCATGGCCCACAGCGCGCTCGACGACTTCGTAGAACGCTTCTCGGCGGTTCTCCGCGACTCGGGCATACCCCCGATGCCGGCACGCATCTTCGCCTACGTCCTCGGGCTGGGTCGGCGCAGCTACACCGCGGCCGAGCTGGCCGAAGCGACCGGCGCGAGCCCGGCCGCGGTCTCGGGCGCAGTGAACTACCTCATCGGGCAGGGCATGCTGGAAGGCCACCGTGGCAAGGACCGGCGTCACCACTACCGCCTTCCACCCGGCGACCTGTGGGCGGACATGATCGCGCGGCGCCAGGCGGTCCTGGTCCGCTGGTACGAGAGTCTCGAGGCGGCGGCGGCCGACCTCGGGCGTGAGCAGGAGGACCACGGCGTGCCGCTGGAGCGGGGGGCGATGTTCTTCGCGTTCATGGCGCAGGAGATCCCCGGGATGCTCGCGCGCTGGGAGGCATACCGTGACGCGCGTCTCGACGACGGCGGAGCCAGGTCCGACCCGTGAGGCGGGCGAACACTAGAAGGCATCCAGCCTGTGTGCAACTCGGCGGGACACGCCCGTGGGGCACTTTCGATCCACACGCGGGGGACAGTGTTTCCCCAGGTCAGCCCACAGGTGTGGAGAACCTCCCGGTGAAATCCACATAGATACCCACAGGCTGTGCACACCTCTTCCCCTACTTATCCACACGAACGGCGCGCCCATCCACATGGGGTGTGCGTCCACGGGTGTCGGCGACTGGCACGAGGTCGCGCGACGCGCGTAGTTTGCTACTTGTTCGACGGACGTTCTTGGAGCTCGCTGGTGCAGGTCCGGCAGGGGGTCCGAGGGTCCGTCGGTGCTCCCCCGTACGCTCGACCGTGAATGACACGTGTGTCATTCACGGCGTGCCGTCGTGGGTGCTGGGGGTGTCGCATTCGGGGTCGAGCGTGGAGGAGTGGCGCGGATGAGCGTTGCTGAGCTGGGATCGGTTCCGGAGCCGCCGGACGACTACGAGTACGGCGGGAGCCAGACCGACCGCACTCCTCCCCAAGACATCGCCGCCGAGCAGAGCGTCCTCGGCGCGATGATGCTCTCCAAGAACGCGATCGACCCGGCTGCCGAGTCCTGCAGCGGCGACTTCTACCGTCCCGCGCACGAGCTGATCTTCGACATCATCGTCGACTCTGGCCAACCGCGGTGAGCCGGCCGACGCGATCACGGTCGCCGCCGAGCTGCAGCGTCGCGGCGAGATCGGCCGCATCGGCGGCGCGCCGTACCTGCACGACCTGGTGCCAGGCCGTGCCGATCGCCGTCCAACGTCGACTTCTACGCCGACATCGTCCGCGAGAAGGCCGTGCTGCGGCGTCTCGTCGCAGGTCGGCCAGCGCATCGCCCAGATGGGCCAGGCGCAGCGAGGGCGAGATCGCCGAGATCGTCGACCGCGCGCAGGCCGAGGTGCTCGACGTCGACGGCACGCAGCCAGGCCGAGGACTACCGGTGGTCTCCGACCTGATGCCGCTCGACGATCGACGAGATCGAGGAGATCCAGGGCCGCGACGGCACCCTGACGGGCGTGCCGTCCGGCTTCCCCGACCTCGACAAGTTCACGACACGGCTTCCGTCCCGGCCAGATGATCGTCGTCGCCGCGCGACCCGGTGTCGGCAAGTCGACGCTCGGCCTCGACTTCGTGCCGCTCGGCCGCGATCCGGCACCAGATCCCGTGCGCGATCTTCTCGCTTGGAGATGACGGGCGCCGAGATCGCGATGCGCTGCTCTCGGCCGAGGCGCGGGTCAGCATCGGCCACATGCGCGGTGGCGGCATGCACCAGCGCGACTGGGACGCCAGTCACCAAGGCCATGCCGCGGGTCAACTCGGCGCGCCGATCGTCGTCGACGACAGCCCCAACATGACGATGCCCGAGATCCGGTCGAAGGCCCGTCGCATCAAGAAGCAGCACGGTCTCGAGTTCATCGTGATCGACTACCTCCAGCTGATGACGTCGGGCAAGCGCGTCGAGAACCGCCAGGTCGAGGTCTCGGAGTTCTCGCGCAACATCAAGCTGCTCGCCAAGGAGCTGGAGTGTCCCGGTCGTCGCGATCAGCCAGCTGAACCGTGGCTCCGAGCAGCGCACCGACAAGACGCCGCAGATCTCCGACCTGCGTGAGTCCGGCTCGATCGAGCAGGACGCCGACATCGTGCTGCTGCTCAACCGCCCCGACATGCACGGGCGCCGGGGAGTCCGAGCGCCCCGGCGAGGCCGACATCATCGTCGCCAAGAACCGCTCCGGTCCGACCAACAAGGTCGCGGTCAGCTTCCAGGGCCACTACTCGCGCTTCATCGACATGCCGAAGGAGTTCTGAGCCGTACACGGCCGTCGATGACGCACGGCATGGGACGACAAGTCGGCCCGCTAGTGCCCGCTGCACACCTCCCAGCAGATCTGCCCACCGTCGCCGAGTGGTGCACAGACGTAGGGGCAGCTCGGTGGCGACGGTGCCGGTGCGGGTGTGCCGCCATCGGCGCCGGAGACGAGGTCGGGATCTTTCGGGTCGACGGGCTGGCCGAAGCAGTCGCTCTCGGGCGGCGCTGCGGGATCGCGCGTGGGGTCGAGCCCTTCTGGATCCACGTCCGGCGACCCTCGGTCCGGGGTCGGCGAGATGTGGAGCGTCTCCAGCTCGACACCGTCGCGGTCGGTGAACCGGTAGCACGTGGAGGCGCCGTTGCGGACGAGTCCCCAGAGCCGGGCGCCCGACTCCTCGTGCTGAGCCAGCTCGTTCCAACCGTCGCGAAGCGCGAGCCTGTCCAGGCTGACCTTTCCGACCAACGCTTCTTGTGGATCGAAAGCCAGCAGCGGGTTCTCTTCTCTTCGTGGTTCCACCATGCAGATCGCCTCCCCTTGGCGCCTCGCAATGTGGCAAGCAAGCGTAGTCACCAGGGGGAGTCGGGGCGGCGATGTTTGCCGCTGAGAGTCCCCAGAGGTGGGATCCGCTCAGCGTCGACGCGGTGAGGTCAGCAGCTCGAACGTGACTGCTGCCAAGGCGGTGAGGGCGGCGACGAAGAGAAGCGCTCCCAGGGCCAGCGTCCCCACGACGTACTGGACGAAGGCTTCCTCGTAGCCCACAAGGTCACGGTCTCGGCTTCCCCTCCCGCTGAGCGCCGGGAAGAACCATGCGGCGACGGCGCCCGCCGTGGCGACTGCCATCGCGGCGGTGGCGATAGCGAAGGCTCTGCGGACGGCTTTCGGGAGCGACTTCTGGAGGGACGCCCCGACGCCGAAGCTGACGCTCGTCATGACAACGAGAGGGAGCACTCCGAAGAAGAGGCCTCCGCTCGCCGACATGGCGGGAGTCTTGCATGTGTACCATCCGGTTCATGTCCAGCCCACGACCGCGCGAGGACCTGCTCGAGAAGGCGATCGCCTACTTCGTGGCTCACGGCGTGGGGGACACCAGCCTGCGTACGCTCGCCGCCGAGATCGGGACGAGCCACCGGATGCTGATCTACCACTTCGGGTCGCGTGAGGGCCTGCTCACCGCGATCGTCTCGTCGTTCTGGCACGGGCAGCAGGCGGTGCTCGACCAGCTCACCGGTGCCGACCCGGGCGACCCTCGTGGCAACGCCTGGCGGATGTGGGAGGTGATGGTCGAGGGGAGCGCCATCACGCCGTTGGTCTTCGAGCTCTCCGCGCCGGCGATGCAGGAGGCGCCGTGGACCGCGTCCTTCCGTGAGGGCACGGCCGCCTGGGTGCGCCAGATCAGTGCTCACCTGGTCGCGTACGGCGAGCCGCCCGCGCGCGCCGAAGCGCTGGCGCGTGCCGCGATGGCCGTGGTGCGTGGTGCGCTCTGGGAGCTGGCGATCACCGGCGACCGCGCTGCCGCCGACCTCGCTGTGCGCACGGTGCTCGACGAGACGTGGCCGGGGCGATGAGAGGATCCGGCGTGCGTACGGCGGTCATCGGCCGGCGGCCACCTCGGCGGTGACGAAGCGCGCGAGCTCGCTTGCCAGCAGCTCCGGCTGGTCGACCGGCACCAGCGTGTAGGAGTCGTCGACCTCCACCAGCCGTCCGCGAGGAAACAGCTCGGCCAGGCGCGGGCCGTGGTCGCGCGGCATCAGCTTGTCCTCGGTCGCCCACACCACCAGCACCGGTCGTTCGAAGGACCGAAGGCCCTCGGCCAGTGCCACCAGCTCGGACGGCGACGGTGTGGAGAGCGCGAAGGTCCGCAAGTCACGACGTACGGCGCGATCGAGTCGGGCCGGCCCGAACCAGCGGTCCATCACGGCGTCGGGAATGGGTCGCTTGCTCATCCATCCCCAGGCACCCGGGGCCCTGCGGAACCAACCGGTGCGGTGCAGCTGGAGGGAGAGCCAGAGCATCCCCGGCACCCGTGCCGCCGTGGCGATCGCCTTGCCCGGTCGACCGGGAGGGAAGTTGTCGAAGGCCTCGCACGCGACGAGCGCGGCACCGGCGATGCGCTCGTTCGGACCGTCCGCGAGGAGGAGCTGCGCTCCGCCCCAGTCGTTGAGGACGAGGGTCACCTGCTGGAGGTCCAACGCCTCCAGCAGCTCGGCGACCATCGCGGCGACACCACGATGGGTCACGAGCTCGGCGCGCTCCATCGGTCGTTGATGGCTGCCGAGCGGGAGGGTCGGCGCGATGCAGCGGTAGCCGGGTCCCAGCGCTGCGACGACGTCGTCCCAGACACCGGCGTCCATCGTGACCCCGTGCAGCAGCACGAGGACCGGACCGTCGCCGCCCGTGTCGGAGTACTCGATCTCGCCGGCCGAGAGTCGGAGGGTAGGCATGGGTCGCTCCTCGCTGGTTGTACCAACTGGTACAGCCCAGTAGAGCACTGCGCCGGATCGTCGTCCAACGCATTGCTCGAGGCCCGGGACGACAGCCGCCGTCAGCGCCTCAACCCGGACCGTCGGGATGGGCGAGGTCGTACGCGCGGGTCAGCTTCTTGGGGACGACCATGCGCCACGCGTCGACGACGAGCTCACGCGCCTCGGACGGGTCCAGCGCCGAGAGGTCGGCGTGCACCCAGTGGAAGCGCAGGTCCGACGGCGCGGGCATCTGGAACGTGTGCGGCTCGGCCGCGACGAGCGCCGCCCGCTCCTCCTTCGGGAAGCCAAAGCCCATCACGGTCTCGTCGAGCGAGAACGCCACGTAGACGATCTGCTTCACCCGGAACTTCAGCCGTCCTCGTACATACACCTCGTACGAGCGCTCCAGCTCGGTCCCCAACGGCCGCACGTCCTCCACTACCGCCATGGACAGACGACTGCGGCCCTCGGCCGGACTCATCGGTCGTACGCCCCCGGGCGGAGGGCGCCGGGCCGCTCACTCGTTGATGGCCTCGACGCCCTGCCGCGCCAGCTCGGCGAGGTGGTCCCGCATCTGCTGGAGCTGCTCCGCGGAGTGCGGCTCCCAGTCCTCGACCTCTCCGACCACGCGGAGGGGGTCCCGCGTGCGGTACGACCGGGTGGGGTTGCCGGGGAAGCGCTGGTTCGTCAGGTTCGGGTCGTCCTCGTACAGACCCGTCGGTTCCACGCGATAGATCCGGCCGGGTCCGTCGCCGACGGCAAGCTCGGCACCCCAGGTGGCCGCGTCCAGCGTGGCTGTCAGGTAGAGGAAGTTCGCCTCCCTCCGCTCCCCGAAGTTCGAGCTCCGGCCACGCTCGAGAAGGTCGCCGGGCTGCAGGTCGGCCTTCGTGCCGTGGAAGAAGGGACCAGGATCGTCGGCCGCGGACGTGGGGGCTTCATGGGTCATGGGCATCCTTCCGTCGTGGGTCAGAACCGCCCGATCATGGCACGAGGCCGACCTGCTGGCGCGGTGGGAAACGCCGTCAGGCCAGCTTCGGATCCCAAGGGCCGACCTTGCGCGACCGCAGCGGCAGCGTCGACGGGATCGGCGCCTGCGTCTCCGGGTCGTAGTTCTCCGCCGTGCCGCCCCAGTCGATCCAGGTGTCGGTCGAGTAGAGGTTCACGAGGACGCCGTCGCAGCGCAGGATCCAGATCGTCTCCTCCAGCGTCTCGTAGTGGCCGTGCTTGATCCACGCCGGACGGAACGCGTACGTCCCGGCGGTGGAGTCGCCGTGGACCGACGCCGTGCGGCCTTCGAGGGTGAAGAACTCCTCGAACACGGGGTGGTGCGGGAGACGCGGTTCGGTCCATCCCGCGGGGGCCTTGATGAGGCGGGTGTAGAAGTCGGTCTCCTTGTCGTGGTGGAGCATCTTGATGTAGAGCGGCTTCAGCGGGCCCGGCGTACGTTCGATGGTCGACGTCCACTCGAGATCGGCCGGGTCGGTGACGGTGACGTCGCCCCGGGCGTCGGCCCAGCGGTCACCGTCGAGGTCGAACGTGCTCGGGCCGTACTCCCGCCAGTGCAGGACGCGAGAGCCCGCGCTGACCTTCAGTGCGCCCATGGGGACGCCCCTGGGGACGTGAAGGTACTCCCACTTGCCCAGGGTCGCGCCGTCGTACTCGAGGGAGCCGTCGACGACGAAGAACTCGGTGTCGGCGTGGGGAACGCCCGCGCCTCGGCTCCAGTCGGTCGTGAACGACAGCATCAACGAGGACGAGCCGTCCTCCTCGTCGACGGAGAACCGCTGCTCGAGCACGTCGCCCTGCCCGCCTGGCAGCTCGGCCGGGTGCCAGACGTAGTCGTCCTCGTGGATCATCTCGACGTGTGCGCGCACGGCGCCCTCCTGGTGATGGCGATACAAGATGTATCGGTAATTGGTGAGAGGGACAGTACGCGGTTCCGGCATCCGGTGCAAGATGTACTGTTAATTCCGTGACCCGCGCTGGACGACCCGCCGGCCCTGCTGCCGACACCGCCGTCGCAGTGCTGACCGCTGCCCTCGAGCTGCTCCTGGACGAAGGTGGTGCAGCGCTCACCCCGCAGAGGCTCCACCAGGTCACCGGGGTCTCGCGGTCGACGATCTACCGGCACTGGGCCACCCCGACCGACGTCCTGGCCGCGCTGATCGACGTCGCCCCGGACGCCGTACGGTCGAGCACCGGAGACCCGGTACGCGACGCCCATGCGGAGGTCGACGCCCTGTGCGACCGTCTCCGCGAGAAGCCCGTGGCTGCGTTCCTCCAAGCACTCGTCGCGATGGCGGCGACGGATCCTGCGGCGGTGGCGCTGCGCCGGCGCTACGTCGACGACCTCGTCGCGCCGTTCCGTCGCGTGCTCGACGGTGCCGGGCTTCCCCGCCCGGAGGCCGACGACGTGGTCGCCGCGATCGTGTCTCCGCTCCTGGTCGACGCCCTCCTGCTCGACCGCTCGGTGAGACGTGCCCGAGCGCACCGCGCCGTCGACCTGCACCTCGACCCCGTGACCGGCCAGCGTCACGACGCGGGTGGCCGGTGATCACCACCTTCCTCGTCGAGCACCGTTGGGTCGCGCCGGCTCTCCTGCTCCTCCTGCTGATCGTGTGCCCGCTCGTCGGTTCCTGGCTCACCCGGCACGGGCTTCTCACGCGGTGGTTGAGCGCCGTCTCGGTGCTGGCGGTCCTCGCCCTGACCCTCGTCCCGACCGATCGACAGCTGGAGGTCGGCTGCACGGTCCAGTGGGCGCTCCCGATGTGGGGACGAGTCGAGCTGGTCGCGAACGTCGCGCTGTTCGCGGCGCCCGTGATGCTGCTCGGGATCCTCCTGCGGCGCCCGGTGGTGGCGTTCGTGGGAGGAGCGGCCTTCTCCGCCCTCATCGAGACCGTCCAGGCCGTGGTCCCGGCGATCGGCCGGTCCTGTGACACGACCGACTGGCTCTCGAACGCGATCGGGAGCGGCATCGGCGCCCTGCTGGCGGTGGTCGCGCTCCACCTCGCGCGTCGTCGGCCTCGGATCGGCTGAACGGATCGGTCACGAATCGAGAAGCACCGAGTGCGGGCGCTCCGGCATCGTGGCGATCACGACGAGACCGTCGACCGAACCCGAGGAGCGAGCGATGACCACGACGAAGAAGACCAGCACCACTCCTGCCGGCAGCGGCTTCAGCGAGGCCGAGCGCGCCGCGATGAAGGACCGGGCCGAGGAGCTGAAGGCCAGCGGTCGGGGTGGGGCGAAGAAGGCCGACAACCTCAGGGCCACACTCGCCAAGATCGCCGAGATGCAGGACGAGGACCGCGTGATCGCCGAGCGCGTGCACGCCGTCGTGGCCCGCGTCGCGCCGGAGCTCGACGCCTCTACCTGGTACGGGATGCCTGCCTACCGGAACGCGGACGGGAAGATCGTCTGCTTCTTCAAGGCGAAGGACAAGTTCGGCGAGCGGTACGCGACCCTCGGTTTCGAAGGTGCCGCCAGGCTCGACGACGGAGCGATGTGGCCCACCTCGTACGCGCTGACCACGATGACGGCCGCTGAGGAGAAGAGGATCGAGGAGCTCGTCCGGCGGGCCGCGGGCTGAGCGCCGGTGCATGACGGGCGGAGCTGTCGGTCCCCAGTGCGACAGTGACGAGATGAGCCGACAGATCCAAGTCACGTTCGATGCCCACGACCCCAGAGCGCTGTCGACCTTCTGGCGCGACGTCCTGGGCTACGTCCACCCGGGTCCGCCCGGGTGTCGACCTGCCGGAGGGCGCCGACCCGCTGGCCGCGTGGGACGACTTCCTCGCGCGAGCTCGGTGTGCCGGAGGAGGCAGCGCAACTCCCGCTCGGCGCATCGAGGACCCGGACGGCGAGGGCCCGCGCGTCTTCTTCCAGCAGGTGCCCGAGGACAAGGTCGCCAAGAATCGCGTGCACCTCGACGTCCGCGCCGCGCCCGGGCTGGAGGGCGACGAGCGGATGGCTGCGCTCGAGGCCGAGTGCGAGCGGCTCGTGGCGCTCGGGGCGACGCGGCTCCGGCGCGTCGAGCCCGCGCCTCCGATGGAGGCGGGCTTCGTCGTGATGGCCGATCCCGAGGGCAACGAGTTCTGCCTCGACTGACCTCAGGCCGCGCGGTCGAGGCGCTGCCGCGTGACGAGCTCGTACGGCGACTCCCCGTAGACGTCGCGGAACCGTCCGATGAGGTGTCCCGCCGACATCCGTGCGCCCGCGGCGAGGGCGACGACGTCCAACGGGCGGGCCGAGTCGCTGCCGATGCGGTCGTGGACGCGTCGCAGGCGGACCAGCTCGTCGAGGAGACGATCGTCGGACGCCTGTGCGGTGCGAGGGAGGGAGCGGCTGGTGAACGTGTTGAGGCACATGACGTGACCGTAGGCGCGCGGGCGGCGGGCCTGCTTCTCGTTTCCTGACCGGTCCCCTCAGAACCGCGCGCTTCGTGGCCCCGGTGTCGGATAGCCTGCGACCGTGCTGGCCGCCTGGATCGTCGTCGCCGTCCTCGCTCTTCTCGCGGTCTTCCAGATCGCCCTCGCCCTTGGTGCACCATGGGGTGCCTTCGCGTGGGGAGGTCAGGACGAGGTCCTCCCGCCGTCGCTGCGGGTCGGCAGTGCCGGTGCTAGTCCTGCTGTACGCGGCCATCGCCGTGGTCGTGCTCGACCGTGCGGGTGAGATCGACGTGCTCTCGGACGCGGCGGCGTCGATCGGTGCGTGGGTGGTGTTCGGGTTCTCGGCGGTGGGCGTGCTCGTCAACGCCGTGTCACGCAGCAAGCCGGAGCGCTACACGATGACGCCCGTCTGCCTCGTTCTTGCCGTGGCGTCGTTCGTCGTCGCGACCGGGTGAGCGCGGACAGACCACCGGCGTCGGCGCGCCTAGGGTGAGGCCATGAGCATGCACGCGGTGAACGACGAGCGGTGGTCCTCGGAGCGTTGGCAGGGCATCGCCACGCCGTTCCTCGCCGTCGACGGGCCGACGCTGCGTCGCAACGTCGCTCGCGCGCAGGCACTCTGCGACGACCGGGGTCTGCTGCTTCGCCCGCACGTCAAGACGCACAAGATCATCGAAATGGCACGCCTCCAGATGGATGCGGGAGCCCGTGGTCTCACGCTGGCCACCGTGGGAGAGGCCGAGAGCTTCGCGCAGGCAGGGTTCGACGATCTCTTCGTCGCCTATCCCGTCCTCACGACGAGGGCGGTCGCAGACCGCGTGCAGCGCCTGCTCGAGACGGCCGACGTGACCCTCGGCATCGACTCGCGGGAGGGCGTCGATGCCCTCGTACGCCATGGGCTCGCTGCGCACCCACGCCTCTCGGTCCTGGTCGAGGTCGAGTGCGGACTGCGTCGTACGGGGGCCGTGCCCGAGGAGGCCGGTCGCCTCGCCGCGTACGCCGCCGAGCGAGGGCTCAGCGTCGGCGGCGTCTTCACGTTCCCCGGTCAGGCGTACGCCGTCGGGGCAGCGAAGTCGGCGGCCGCCGACGAGGCGCGGGCGCTGTCTCGTGCCGCCGACGCCTTTGCGGCCGAGGGCCTGCAGTGCGCGATCCGCAGCGGCGGTGCGACCCCGTCGTACGAGGCGACCGACACGGCGGTGGTCACTGAGACGCGGCCGGGCGTGTACGTGTTCCAGGACGCCCAGCAGGTCGCCCTCGGCACGGCGACCCCCGATGATGTCGCGCTCGCCGTGATCGCCACCGTCGTGAGCGCGCCGACGCCGGACCGGGTCGTCCTCGACGCCGGCTCCAAGGTTCTCGCTGCCGACCGGCCCTCGTACGTCGACGGCCATGGGCTGCTGCTGGGGGTGCCCGGCGCGCGCATCGACAGGATCTGGGAGCACCACGGTGTGGTCGACGTCAGCGGAGTCGACGCCGGGCGGGTGCCGCAGGTCGGTGAGCGCGTCGCCGTCGTCCCAAACCACGCGTGCACCGCGATCAACCTTGCCGACCGGGTGCAGGTGCGCGGCGAGGCAGAGTCGACCACCTGGGACGTGGCCGCTCGCGGCAAGAACGGTTAAGTCCCTGCTCTGCGCCGCATCAACCGTGCCCGCTGGCGAGAGAGCCGCGACCACACGCTCTGCTGCAGCGCCAGCGTGAGCCAGCCCGCCAGCGCCATCCCGGTGATGTTGACGAGGAGCTGGAGCGTGCTGCCCCAGACCTCGTCCCAGTGGGCGAAGGCGAGGCCGAGGGCGACGTTGCCCGCGGCCGGGATCGTCGTCACCGAGATGAAGACACCGGACAGTCCGCCGATGCGCGCTGACGTCAGCGAGAGGACGCCGGCGGAGGCAGCAATCACCGCGACGACGAACGACCACCTGTCCGGCGAGTAGATGAACGCGGTGTCCGGTCGCGGCTGGGCCAGGATGTCCGGGGTGATCCATCCCGCCAGCCGTGCGAGCAGGATCAAGCACGTGGTGGTCAGGATCGCCAGGACGAACCCCCAGACGAGGGTGCGGGTCGCCAGCGCGAGCAGCCGGTAGCGCCGACGGACGAGGGCGACCCCCAGCGCGGCGATCGCACCGAACTCCGGGCCGAGCACCATCGCACCGATCACCAGGATCAACGAGTCCACGACGATCGCGATCGCGGCGAGCGTGGTCGCCAGGACCATGAACGACATGTAGGTCCAGTTGGCCTCGGAGTCCTCGTACGCCTGCTGGGTCACCTCCGCCCACACGACCGCGTCCGCGCTGCTGCCGGGCGTGCGGGCGTTGGCGTCGTACCCGGCCTGGGACAGCCAGGTCCCGACCGGCGCGATCTGGACGCTCCCTCGTCGGTGGACGCCGAGCTCGTGGAGGCGGTCGACGATCTCGTTCGCACCCTCGCGGGCGACGTCGGCCTCGACCACGTCCCCGGCGGGCTTGACGGCCGCACCGCGGAGCACGACGACGCTGCTGACCGACATGTCCGCGCTGAGCAGCCCGGTCACCTCGTCGGTCAGGTCCGACGGCGTGACGAGGTGAAGATGGAGCACGTCCGCAGTCTTGCGCATGCCGGTACGGCACGTCGCGGAGTACGGTCCCTTCATGAGCGAGGTGTCGGGAAGACCCGCAGACGCGGGTGACGCGGTCTCGCAGAGCCTGTCGCGCATCGTGGACCAGCTCGACGCGACGCTCGGCCCCGCGCTGCTCGACCGCCCCGACGCCGTGCACGCGCACCGCAAGGCCGTACGACGACTCCGCAGCACGCTGGCGGCGTACCGGCCCTTCTTCGACGACGACGCGGTACGACGCCTCCACCACACGTACCGTGACTGGGGTGGTGAGCTCGGAGAGGCCCGCGACCTCGAGGTGCGGATCGCGGTCGCGCAGCGGTTCCTCGATCCCGAGGCCGACCCGGCGGCCGCGCCGATGCTGGACGCGCTGACCGCGGCCTACGCGTCTGCCCACCGACGTGTCGCCCGCCGGGGCGTGACGGCGGTCGCGAGGCGACGACGTGCCGACCTCGCCGCCTTCCTCGAGGCGCCGCCCCGAACGGCCAAGGCCGCCCGCCGGACGAAGCGCGATCTCCGACGCCGGCTGGTCAAGGAGGGCGAGCACGTGCTGCGCCGGGCAGAGACGGCGACCGCGGCGGTCGAGGACGACGTTGCGCTGCACGAGCTGCGCAAGGCTGCGCGCCGGCTGCGCTATGCCGTCGAGTCGGTGACCCGTCCTCCCGTCGATCTGTTCGGTGCCGCTGCGACCGCGCTGGCGGAGAGCGCCGAGCGGATCCACGACCTGCTCGGCGACGTCCGGGACACCCTCGCCTTCGCGGACGCGTACGAGCGCGCGACGGCCGCGGACGCCGACACCACCCCGGCGGTACGGGCACGCGCCGAGGCGGCCGAGAGGCTCGACGTGCTCCCGGCCGCGGTCGACGACCTGCGTGAGGCGCTCGCTCAGTTCCGCTGAGCGACCCAGCGCCGACGTCGTGCCCAGGCCACGGTGCCGACGAGCACCGCGAGGGCGGCCGCCGCCGTCGGGACGAGCAGCGCGCGCAGGTAGTCGCCGAGGGTCGCGTCAGCCGTGTCCCCACCCACGAGCACGATCGTCGCCGCCGAGAGCCCGAGCGCGGCACCGAACTGGAACGCCGTGTAGACGATGCCACCGGCCACACCGTGCTCGGACTCGTCGAGGCCGTCGGTCGCCGCCGCGGTGAGCGGTCCGTACGTGAGCGCGAAGGCGACGGCGACGAGGAGGAGCGTCGGCAGCAGGTCGACGTACGTCCAGTCCGCCTTCAGCCGGAGGGTCAGCGCGAAGGCCGCCGCTGCGGCGGCGAACCCGGCCGTCATCACGGCGGCGTTCCCGAACCGGGCGACGAGGAGGGGCGTGAAGAGCGGGGCCAGCACCATGTCGGCGCCCATGACGGCGAAGGTGAGCCCGGTCTCGAGCGGGCTCCACCCTCGCAGGTCCTGCAGATAGAGCGTGATCAGCAGCTGGAACCCGAAGAACGCGCCCATGAAGAGCAGACCGGCGGTGCTGCTCGAGAGGAGCATGCCCTGGCGCAGGATGTCGAGCCGGACGAGGGGCGCAGGGGAGCGCCGCTCACCGAGGACGAAGCCCACGAGCAGCAGAGGCCGCGGCGACCAGGGTGACGAGCGCCGTACGGGAGTGCCCTTCGCCGAGGCTGACCAGGCCGAACACGGTCGCCACCATCGCGCCGGTGACCGTGACGGCGCCGATCACGTCGAATCCCGCGGAGGACGGGAGTCGTGGCACGTCGGCGCGGATGAGGCGTCGGCCGGCGACGAGAAGCAGGGTGCCCAGCACGACCGGTGCGAAGAACACCCACCGCCAGCTCACGGTGGTGAGGAGCCCGCCGGCGACCATCCCGAGCGTGAAGCCGCCGGCCCCGACCGCCCCGTAGATCGCGAGCGCCCGGTTGCGCAACGGGCCCTCGGCGAAGGTCGACGTGACGATGCTGAAGCCCGCAGGCGTCATGAACCCGGCGGCGACACCAGTCGCGAAGCGGGCGGTCACCAGGAGCCAGCCGGAGTCTGCGAGCCCGCCGAGACCGGAGAAGGCCACGAAGACCGCCAGCCCGACCAGGAACACCCGACGCCGCCCGAACAGGTCGGCCGAGCGGCCACCGAGCAGCATGAACCCGCCGTAGCCGAGGGCGTACGCGCTGATGATCCAGTGCGCCGAGCCCGTCGAGAGGTCGAGGTCGTCGGCGATGGCGGGAACAGCGACGTTCAGCATGGCGATGTCGATGCCCTCGAGGAACAGGGCGCCGCACAGGACGAGAAGGACCCCCCACGCGCGAGCCGCCATCCGAGGCTCGGGGCGAGGGCCGGTACGGATGGTGGTCACGGTGCTCCTCCGGTTACTGGACCGACTGCTGGTTACCTCTTGTAACCGACTTCAGTCTCAGCGAGGATGTGGGCATGGCGGAAGTACGCACTTCGACGTCACCAGGTTCCTTTGAGGTGACCGAGCCCTTTGAGGTGACCGAGCCTTCGGAAGTGACCGAGCCCTCGGAGGTGACCGAGCCTTCGGGCGAGCGCGACCGCTGGGACGTGTTCCAGTGGGACGCGCGCGAGGACTGCGAGGTCCGCCAGATCCTGGACCGCATCGCCGACAAGTGGTCGCTGCTCGTGATCTCGTTGCTCGAGGAGCGGACCATGCGCTTCAACGAGCTCCGCCGGGCCATCGACGGGATCAGCCAGCGCATGCTGACCGTCACGCTGCGCAACCTCGAGCGCGACGGCCTGGTCTGCCGGACGGTGTACGCGGAGGTGCCGCCGCGCGTCGAGTACTGCCTCTCGCCGCTCGGGCGCACGCTGCTCGGCACGATCCAGTCGCTCGTGCGGTGGACGGAGGAGCACCAGGAGGAGATCGTCCGCGCCCGTGCGGAGTTCGACGACGCCGCAGGCTGAGTGCAGGTACGCACTGGGACGCGGTCTCACGTTGCCCGCGGACGCTGGCGCGGCTCCGTGGCCGCTGGCTAGCGTCGCAGCGCGGCCGAGGTGAGGGCTGCACGTCCCAACCCCCAGGAGTCCCCCCGTGCATGCTCTCCACCGAGGTCGCGATCTTCTCCTCCCTCTCCTCACCGCCTGCTCGCTCGCGGTCGCCCTCGTGATGGCGACCCTCGTCGGCCCGGCTGCGGCGGCACCGCAGCGTCATGGCGACGACCTTGTCGTCCGCACGGACGACGGCGCGCTCCGGGGCACGTCGCACCCGGGCTACCGGGCCTTCGAGGGCATCCCGTACGCCGCACCACCGGTGGGTGACCTGCGGTTCCGAGCGGCCTCGGCCGGCGACGCCGTGGCGCGGCATGCTCGACGCGACCGCGCCGGGTTCGCAGTGCGCCCAGCGTCGAACGGCACGGGCAATCCCACGACCTTCGACGAGGACTGCCTGTACCTCAACGTCACCACGCCTGCCGGTCGCTCGGCGCGGCGCGCGGGGCTGCCCGTGATGGTGTGGATCCACGGCGGGTCGTTCCTGACCGGCGACGGCGCCAGCTACGACGCGTCCAAGCTCGCGGTCGACGGCGACGTCGTGGTCGTGACGATCAACTACCGCTTGGGCCCGTTCGGCTTCCTCGACCACCCCGACCTCGGGACGAGCAACGCGGCCCTGCTCGATCAGCAGGCCGCGCTCCGGTGGGTGCAGCAGAACGCCCGCACGTTCGGCGGCAACCCGCGCAACGTGACGGTCTTCGGCGAGTCCGCCGGCAGCGCGTCCGTGTGCGCGCACGTCGCGTCGCCGCAGGCGCGAGGGCTGTTCCGCCGTGCGATCGCCCAGAGCTACTCGTGCACGACCGACTTCGCGACACGGGCGACCTCGGAGGCATCGGCGCGAGAGGTTCCAGCGGCCGCGGTCGGCGGCGCCGAGGACATCGCCTGCCTGCCTGCGACGATCGACGCGGAGACTCTGCTGCGCGCATGGACGAGCGGCGCGTTCGCCGTCGGAGGCGCCGCGCTCCCCCGGCAGCCGGGTCAGGCACTCGCGGACGGGAGTGCCCACCGTGTCGACCTGGTGCACGGCAACACGCTCGACGAGAACCGTCTCTTCATCCCGCTCCAGTACGGCACGTCGCTGACCGCGGCCCAGTACGTCGGGGCGATCGGCGCCATCTTCGGCCCGGCTGCGCACGCGGTGCTCGCGCGATACCCGGTCGACGCCTACGCGTCGCCGATCATCGCGCTGTCGACGGTCTTCAGCGACTACGGCAGCCCGTTCTCGACGTGCAGCCACGTCGACGCCTACGACACTGCCCAGGAGACGCACGCGGGTGTACGCCTACCAGTTCCAGGACCGGACGGCCGACCCGCTGGTCCCGTTGCTCGGCACGGCGAACGGCGCGTCGCACGCGACCGAGCTGCCCTACCTCTTCCCCGGCCTGTTCGGCGACGGCCTCGACCCCGAGCAGGAGAAGCTGTCCGACGCGATGGTCTCGTACTGGACGAGCTTCGCCCGCCACGGCCGCCCTTCCGGCAGGGGTCTCCCCCGGTGGCCCGAGTACGACGGCGCGGGCGACGTGCTGGCGCTCGACCTCGAGAGTGCCGGCGGGATCCGTGCCGAGGACGTCGCGGCAGCGGCGAACTGCGACTTCTGGCCGCAGCTCGGCTGAGCGGGCGGGTCGCGACGCGCTCGCGCTCAGTCGGGCGACGTCAGGAGCGAGCGCTGAAGGTCGGCGGCGAGGTCGAGGTCCGGCTCGCGACCGGCCAGCAGGTCGGCGTGGATCACCGACTCCCCGATCCTGACGAAGAGGTAGGCGAGGCGCCCCACGTCCGCCTCCGGGTGGAGGTCGCCACGGGCCCGGGCCCTTGCGAGGACCTGCTGCCAGGCGGCGACGATGCGCAGGTGGACTCCCGCGGTCGGCATGAAGAGCACCCGGAAGGCCACCTCGGGCTCGGCAGCCACGAACGTCCGCAGCGGCTCGAACTCGATGACCGCGCGGTTCATGATCCGTGCAGCGCCGACGAGTCGCTCCACGCCCGGGACGAGCCCACGCTCATGCGCCCGGACCAACGAAGCGGCGATCGTGGGCCGTGCGAACGACACGATGACGTCCCCCAGGAGGCGCTCTCTGCTGCCGACCACCCGGTAGAGCGTGGCGCGCCCGACGGCGAGCTCCTCGGCGAGACGCTGCATGTCGACGGCCCGGCCCTCGAGGAACCAGCGGCGCGCAGCAACCATCGCGTCACCGGGGGTCAGGACGCGGGCGGACATGGCGGACATGTCACCACGACCAGCACGAGACCGGCAAGACCCTCGCCGTGGCCTGTGGAGGCGTCGATCCCCCGGTAGCGTGAGAGGGCATGACGACCTCGACCACCCCACGTACGCCGACCCGACCCTCGCCCGTCCTCGCCTGGGTGGTGCTCGCGGCGGCCGTGCTCCAGGTGGTCACGCCTGCGGTCCAGGCGCTCGGCGACCTCGGTGCCCCGCCCAGCAGCCAGGGCGACGACCTGCTGATCACGCCGTCGGGCTACACGTTTTCGATCTGGAGCATCATCTACGCGCTGACGATCGCGTACGCGGTGGCGGTGGTGGTGAAGCGGGCGACAGGAACCGTGGCGCCGGACCGGCTCCTCGGTGACCTCGCCCTGCTGTACCTCGGCGCCTCGCTGTGGATCGTCGCGTCGGCTCTGGAGTGGTCGTGGGTCACCGCAGCGATCCTCCTGGTCATGGTCGTCATCGCGGTCGACGCCGCGCACGTGGCCGCCGCCCGCGGGCCCGAGCACGACGGTCCGGCGTGGTTGACGCCCCTGGCCCGCGTGACGACCGGCCTGTACGCGGGCTGGGTCACCGCGGCCGGCGGTCTGAACGTCTGCAGCGCCGTCGTGGGAGACGGGGACCTCGACGGCGCCGCGATCGGGTGGCAGGTCTGGGCCCTGGTGGTCATCGTCCTCGTCGCCATCGGCTTCAGCGTGCTGATCGGTGGATCGTGGGCGTACGCGGCCGCCCTCGCGTGGGCGTTCGTCGGCGTGGTGGTCGCGGTGCGCGACACCTCGGGCGCCCTCGTCGCGACGGCGAGCGTCGCCGCCGTCGTCATCGTCGCCGTCAACGCGTTCCTGCTGCTTCGGCGGGCCCGCTCGGGAGTCGGTGGCGACCGTCGACGCATGTCCGGCCAAGGTGGACCGGCCTAGACTCGCCGCATGGGGGCCACGACCGACGGGCGACGTGCGCGAGGTGATGCGACACGACGCAATGTTGCGCGGGTGGCCGCCGACGAGGCGACGCTGCACGGGCTCGACTCGTTGTCGGTCGGCGGGCTCGCGACCGCGACGGGCGTGAGCAAGAGCGGCATCCTCACCGTCTTCGCCAACCGGGAGGCGATCCAGCTCGCGGCGGTCTCGGAGGCTCGCCGCGTGGTCGTCGCCGAGGTCGTCGCACCGGTCTGGTCGTCCGAGCCCGGCGCGGCGCGGCTGCGCGCGCTGGTCGAGAGCTGGGCCGCGTACGCGCGCCGCCGGGTGTTCCCCGGCGGATGCTTCCTGGTGAGCGCGTCGGCGGAGTTCGGCGCCCAGGTCGGCCCGCTGGCCGACGCGGTGCGCGATCTCAAGCGGGAGTGGTTGGAGCTGCTCGCCACGGAGGCAGAGGCTGCCGGCGGTGACGGGCGTACGGTCGCGTTCCAGGTCGACGCCTTCCTCTCCGCCGGGATCACGAGGTCCGTCCTCTTCGACTCCGACGAGGAGCTCGACCTGGCGCTGGAGTGTGCCCTGGACGTCGTCGCCTCGCTCGACTGACGCGCGCCCGCCAGACGCAGGGTGCCTCAGGTGGCGGGACGCGTCACGTGGTCGGCGAGCAGCGGCGCGGCGTAGGACCACTGCTCGTCGGTCAGCGGCGTGGGACGGAGGGTCGCGGGGTCGAGGTTGACGAGGCGGCGCGAGCCCTCGGCGTGCAGGACCGAGTGGTCCGCCGACAGGACCCGGAACCGGTAGTTGACGCTGGTGCGCCCGGCTTCGTCGACCCACAGGTGCACCACGACCTCGCCGACCTGCATGACGGGTTGGTGGAAGGTGAGGTGGACCTCGCGGATCGCCTGGACGGAGGTGGAGGGATCCAGCACCCAGCCGGCCTCCGTCCAGAAGTCGATGACCGCGTGGTCGAACACGCGCGCGTACTCCACGTGGTTGAGCATCCCGAAGCCGTCGAGGTCGTCGAGATAGATCCGTACGGGCACCACGACCCCGTACGGCGGCTCGTCCGGCGTGGGCTTCTTCTTTTCATCAGTGACTGTCATACCGAAACTTTACGACCGATCGGTCGTAAAGTCGACGGTGTTCCCTGCCGGATGACAGCGCAGCGCAGCCGCGTCAGCATGGTGCGATGACGACACAGCGTTTGACCGGACCGCAGATCGCCGAGGCGCGCCTCGACGGATGGACGAACCTCATCGGCGGCCTCCAGACCCGCATCCACACCCCCGACTTCGCGACCGGGCTGGCGCTCGTGAACGCGATCGGTGCGGCAGCGGAGGAGGCGGGTCACCACCCCGACCTCGATCTGCGTTTCGCCCACCTGGACGTCCGCCTGTCCAGCCACGACGTCGGCGGCGTCACCGAGCGGGACATCGACCTCGCGCGGACGATCAGCGGGCTCGTCGCGGATGCCGCGGCCGGAGCCGAGATCACCATGGAGTGCGCGACCGTCTCCCGGCTGGAGCTCGCGCTCGACACTCCTGCCCACGAACGTGTGCTGCCGTTCTGGCGGGCGGTCCTCGCGATGGAGGACCCCGCGTCGTCGGACGTCGACGACGAGGTGCGCGACCCGTACGGGGCGCTGCCGACGGTCTGGTTCCAACGCTCCACCCGCGACGAGCCGCGTCAGCACTGGCACCTCGACGTGTGGGTGGAGCCGTCGGAGGTCCAGACGCGGATCGATGCCGCCGTCGCGGCCGGCGGCACGCTCGTCAGCGATGCGGAGGCGCCGAGCTTCTGGGTCCTGTCGGATCCCGAGGGCAACAAGGTCTGCTTCTGCACCTGGCAGGACCGAGGCTGAGCGGGCCTCGCGATCCCGGACACCGCGCCTCCCGAATACCGGTCGACGTCCGGCCCCGGCGCCCGTACGGTCTGGTGATGCGCACCGCAGAGTACGGCGACGTCCGTGTCCTCCTCGTCGATCCCGACGGACCCTCCATCTCCAGCGCGCAGGACGCGCTGGATCTCGTCGGAGAAGCCTTCGGCCGTGACGCGCAGATGATCGCGGTGCCGGTCCAGCGGTTCTCCGCAGAGTTCTTCCGCCTGCGCTCCGGGCTGCTCGGCGAGGTGACGCAGAAGCTCGTCAACTACCGCGTGCGGCTCGCCGTGCTCGGGGACGTTTCGGAGCGGGTCGCGGCGAGCGACGCCTTCCGCGACTACGTCCGCGAGGCTGACCGCGGCGCGCAGACGTGGTTCGTCGCCGACGAGGCCGCGCTCGCGGAGAGGCTCTCGCCCGTTTGAGCCTTGGCCCGGCGGCGCGTCAGCCCTCTGCCGGTGCGGAGGGAGTCGTCGGCGCCTGGGCGTACTCGAGCGCCCACGCCAACGCGTAGTCGGCGACGGCCTCCCACCCCGGACCGGCGCACGTCCAGTGGTCGCGCCCCTCGAACTCGTAATAGTCCGTCAGTGCGGCCGACTTCTTGTAGTGCTTCGCGTTCGACCTGTTGACCGACGCCGGCATGATGTGGTCCTCGCCGCCGCCGATGAACAGCAGGGGAGCGCGGTCGTCGTTGTCGTAGTCCACCCACGTCTCCTGGTGACCGGGCTTGAGGTTGGCGAACAGGCCGTACTCCCACACCCAGCTGCCGGGGGCAGGGATGTGATAGCGCTCCCAGACCTTGTCCGACTCCTCCCTCGGCAACGTGTTGGTGAAGGCGTAGTGGAACTCCTCCGCGGTGAAGCCGATGGTCTTGTGGCGGTTGGCCGGGTTCTTGAGTGCGGGGAAGAGCGACTTCACCTGCGACAGCGGGTTGACGCGGACCCCCTCGGTCGGCGCCGAGTCGATGACGACGGCCGACGCACCGAGCCCGCGCGCGAGCAGCAGCTGCGTCAGCGTGCCGCCGAAGGAGTGGCCCATGATGATCGGCGGAGCACCGAGCGCCTCGATGACCGAGGCCAGGTGGTCGACGGTCTCGGGGACCGTCAGGCGCGCGATCACGTCGGGGTTCTCGCGCAGAGCCTCGACCTCGATGTCGAAGCCGGGGTAGCCGGGGGTCACGACGGTGTAGCCCTGGGCGCCGTAGTAGTCCACCCAGCCTTCCCAGCTGCGTGGAGTCATCCATAGTCCGTGGACCAGGACGATCGTGTCGGGTACGGGCCTGTCGGGTACGGGCCTGTCGGTCATGGTCAGCCCTCTCGGTGTGTCGATGACCCGAGAATGGCCCTCAGCGGGCCGCTTCGCTCACCCGTTGTCTCACCGGGCACAGAAGAGGGGCTCGGAACCGCCCCCGCCGGCGCCGAGCCCCTCTGTCACAGGCCGCGAAACCGATGACACTCCATAGAAGAACAGAAAACTTGACGACCGACAAGTTTTCTACTGACATTCGTCCAAAAAAACTTCCCAGACGACCACTCTTTGGACACCTGCCCTCGTAGGATGGGAGGAATGAGCGTGACCGAGGGTCCGAGGAATCGGCAGCGCGCACGCGCCGAGCGTGCTGCGGTCGACAAGTTCGAGCGCCGTCGTGCCGAGATCGCCGACTCCGCCCTGATGACGCTCGCGGCGCACGGCTACGCGCACACCGGGCTGAGGGACATCGCCCACAACTCGCCGTTCTCGCACGGGGTGGTCCACTACTACTTCAGCGACAAGCTCGACCTGATGCAGCACTGCATCCGCCAGTACAAGCAGGACTGCGTCAAGCAGTACGACGGGATCCTCGAGTCGGCGACGACCGCCGGCCAGCTCGGTGAGGGCTTCGCCGACGCGATGGTCGAGACCCTTCAGGACGAGTCCACCTTGCACCGCATGTGGTACGACCTGCGCAACCAGAGCATGTTCACGACCGAGCTCGTCGGTGTGATCAAGGAGATCGACCTGCTCCTCGAGGAGATGATCTGGAAGGTCGTCACGCGGTACGCCGAGCTTGCGGAGAGCCCCCCGAACGTCACCTCGCCCGTGGCGTACGCGCTCTACGACGGGCTTTTCCTCCGCTCCCTGATCGACTTCCTCGCCGGCGACCCGGACTGCGTGGAGGTCCTGCGTCGGGAGTGCGCCGCGCTGCTCGACCGGCTCTGCTCGCCCGCGCCCTAGGCTGGGCGGCGACCCTCTCCTTCGGCGAACCGAGGTCCCATGTCCGACACGCCTGCGACGACCTCCGGTTCCGTGCCGCGCACGTTGGGCCGGGTAGCCCTCGGCGCGTTCCTCCTGGCGGCGGGCATCAGCCACCTCACCTGGGCACGCGGCGAGTTCCTCGCGCAGGTCCCGGACTGGGTGCCGCTCGACGGCGACACCGTCGTGATCGCCTCGGGGTTCGTCGAGATCGGCCTCGGCGGCGCCCTGATCGGCCTGCCCGGCAAGCGGGTGGCGGTCGGCTGGCTGACGGCGGCCTTCTTCGTCGCGATCTTCCCCGGCAACATCTCGCAGTACGTCACGCACACCGATGCCTTCGGGCTCACGACCGATCGCGCGCGTGCCGTCCGCCTTCTCTTCCAGCCGCTGCTGGTGCTGTGGGCCCTCTGGGCGACCGGCGCGTGGCGGGACCGGCCACGGCGCGGCTGAGACCGCCGGAAGCGCGCTGGCCTTGCCACTGCGAGAAGGCAGGCGCACAGTAAGAGACGACCTGGATGGATCCTCTGGAGGTCTCTCATGCGTCGTCCCGCCCTCGTCCTCGTCTCCGCACTCTCCGGCCTCGCGCTGGGTGCCGCGCTGCTCGCCGCACCCGCAGCGGCCCGGCCGCACCCGCGGCCGCACTTCACGCCGGGTGCCGCAGGCATCGGCGACCCGTACTTCCCGACCGACGGCAACGGCGGCTACGACGCCCGGCACTACGCGCTGGACGTCCGCTACGACCCCGACACGGACCGGCTCACCGGCACGGCACACATCCGGGCACGGGCCACGCAGAACCTGTCACGGTTCAATCTCGACCTCGACGGTCTGACCGTGAGCTCGGTGAGGGTGAACGGCCGGCGCGCCGCCTGGAGGCACGTCGACGGCGAGCTCACCGTGATCCCGTCGCGCGGTCTGCGCAAGCGCAGCACCTTCACGACCGAGGTCACGTACGGGGGCGTGCCCGCGACCCTGGAGGACGGGTCCGGATTCATCCACACGAACGACGGCGCGCTCGTCGTCGGTCAGCCGCACGTCGCTGCCACCTGGTACCCGGTCAACGACCACCCGAGCGACAAGGCCTCGTACTCGTTCCGCGTCACCGTGCCGAAGGGCCTCGAGGCTGTCGCGAACGGCGTCCCGCGCGGCCACCGTACGCACAGGGGCTGGACCACGTGGGCGTGGGAGGCACGCGAGCCGATGGCCTCGTACCTCACGACGGCGACGATGGGTGAGTTTGCGCTCAAGGACTACAGGTACGACGGAATCCGGATGGTCGAGGCGATCGACCCGCGGCTGTACGAGCCGGTGCCGACGCGCACCGGTGACCAGTACGCGATCTCGCAGGTCGCCGGCGAGGCGGCCTCGTACAAGCGGTTGAGCCGCACTGTCGAGGTGCCCGCAGGCGGCGGTGAGCTGGGCTTCTGGGTGGATCGCGACACGGAGACGGACTGGGACTTCGTCTTCGTCGAGGCCCGCACGCCGGGTCAGGACGACTGGACGACGTTGCCCGACCTCGGTGGGGCGACGAGCACGAGCGTCGGGGACGCGTGCCCGTTCTGGCTGAGCCTGCACCCGTTCCTCGAGCACTACCAGAGCGTGCAGTCCGACGGGACCTGCGCGCCGAACGGGTCGACCGGGACGTGGAACGCGGCGACGGGCAGCTCGGACGGCTACGAGCAGTGGCGCGTCGATCTCGGGGCATGGGCCGGTGGGTCGGTCGAGGTCGCGATCACGTACGCGAGCGACGACGTCTTCCAGGGGATGGGTGTGTTCGTCGACGACGTCACGACGCCGACCGGCGTCGGGAGCACGTCGTTCGAGGACGACGGCGACACCTTCGACGGGTGGGCCGCGACCGGCGCGCCGGCAGGGAGCGCGCCGAACCCCGACGACTGGATCGCGGGCACACCCGATGAGGGCCCGCCGACGCTGGGCGAGAAGGCGGAGGCGAGCTTCGCGAAGCACCCGCAGATCCTTGACTTCCTGCAGGACAGCTTCGGCCCGTACCCGTTCTCGGCGTCAGGCGGTCTCGTCGACGCGCACCCCGGGCTCGGCTTCGCGCTCGAGAACCAGACGCGCCCGATCTACGCGCAGGAGTGGTTCAGCGGTTCGGACGAGACCGCCGAGGGGGTGATCGTGCACGAGCTCGCGCACCAGTGGTACGGCGACAGCCTCGCCCTCCAGCGGTGGAGGGACATCTGGCTCAACGAGGGCTTCGCCTCGTACGCCGAGTGGCTGTGGTGGGAGAGCAAGGGGGTCGCGACGGCGCAGGAGATCTTCGACTCGACGTACGCCGCCCACCCGGCCGACGACCCGTTCTGGGACGTCGTGATCGGTGATCCCGGTCCGGACGACCTGTTCGCCGGCGCGGTGTACGACCGAGGGGCGATGACGCTCCACCAGCTCCGCGTCACGGTCGGAGACGACGACTTCTTCGCGATCCTGCGCGGGTGGGCCGCCCGGTACGAGGGAGGCAACGTGACGATCCCGCAGTTCATCGCGCACGCAGAGCGCGTGTCCGGACAGCAGCTCGACGCGTTGTTCGACGCGTGGCTCTTCACGGGTGAGCGGCCCGAGGTCTCAGGCGCCCTGGCGCGTCGGTCTCCGGTCGACCTGCCGCCGCTCGTCGGGGCTCAGAGGCCTTCCCACGGGTAGCCGTGGCGGCGGAAGGCGTCGGCCACCTGGCCCCGGCCGGCGTCCACCTCCTTGTCGAAGAGGCGCCGCCCGTCGGTCCCGTCGATGACGATCTTCTTGCCGTCGAGGTAGACAGCGGCGACCTTGTCGCGGGCGATCGAGCGGCCGTCCTCGCCGTGACGCACGACGATCCGTTCATCGCTCACCTCCAGCCGATAGGCGTCTGCGAGGACGACGACGGCCACGACGACGCCGAGCAGCAGCCCGATCACGGGACGTGCGACCCACGCCCACGGCTGGTCGAACGAGCCCACCCACTCCAGAGGGCCCTTGAACGGGACGAACGGCACGTCGGCGAGCCACGTCGCCAGCGACGGCGCGAGAAGGAAGATCGCCAGGCCGCCGGCTCCGAAGACCGCGGCCGTGCCGATCTTGTCGGCGCGACTGAGGCCGAGGGTCGTGGTGGGGGACTCGATGCTCACGAGCCGACCGTACGGAGGACGGCTCGGACGCGGCATCGGCCATCGGGCTAGTGCGCTCGGACGAAAGTATCGACCCGCGTCCTTCTCGGTCCGCTGCCTAGACTCGACAGGGTGGGGGTCCGTGCCGGGGAGCGACGAGGTCACCGTGCCATCGTCGCGGTGGCGCTGGCCGTGCTCCTCGGTGGCTGCGGTGGCGGCGGCGACGAGCGCCCCGCGGACACGACGCCTGCGCCGGAGACCAGCACGTCGTCGGCGGCGCAGAGTCCTTCGGCGAGCGCGACCCCGACCGCGAGTCCGTCGAGTCCGTCGGCGTCCGCGGCGCCTGGGACGGTGCCGCCGAGCTGGCTCGGCACGCGCGAGCTTCCTCGTACGGAAGCGGGATTCGGCGAGGTGCAGCCGACGCCGCGCGAGCTCCGCAACCGCCGGTTCACCCTTCCCGACTCGCTGCCACAGCTGCCGGGTGGCGGGTTCGCGAGCCGCATCACCGACCCCGCACCGGCACGCGTCATCGCACGTTCCAGCTGGAAGCCCGGCTGCCCCGTCGGGCGGCGGGACCTCGCCTGGGTCCGGCTGACCTTCTGGGGCTTCGACGGCGCACGGCACACCGGCGAGCTGCTGGTGAACGGCGGTGTCGCCAAGGACGTGGTGAGGGCCTTCCGCCGCTTGTACGAGGCGCGGTTCCCGATCGAGGAGATGCGCATCACCCCCGCTGCCGAGATGGACGCGCCGCCGACCGGTGACGGCAACAACACCGGAGCGTTCGCGTGCCGCCCGACGCGCGGGACGACCACGTTCTCCGAGCACGCGTACGGGTTGGCGGTCGACATCAACCCGTTCCAGAACCCGTACGTGAAGGGCGACGTGGTCCTGCCCGAGCTCGCGTCCGCCTACCTCGACCGCAGCGACGTCCGGCCAGGGATGATCACGGCACGTGGCCCCGTCGTGCGGGCGTTCTCGGCGATCGGGTGGGGCTGGGGCGGCGCGTGGCGGACTCTGAAGGACTACCAGCACTTCAGCGAGAGCAACCGCTGACCGCCGCGTGCGCGTCTCGGACAAGAAAGGGGCACTCCTCGGGTGACCGTGGGCGTCACGATCTCCCGAGGAGTGCCCATTCTTTCGGCTCTACTTCCGGACCCGGAACGCCCGCTTGACGTTCTTGCCGTAGCCCTTGCGGTTCTTCGCCTTGACGTACACCGTGAGCTTGCCCTTGCGCAGCTGGGCGCGCTTGACCTTGTAGGACCGCTTGCTCGCGGCGAGGTTCTTCCTCAGGAGAACCCTGTTGCCCTTCTTGACCACCAGTCGGTAACCGGTGATCTTCGCGCCCCCATTGTTCGACGGCCGACGCCACGAGACCTTGCGCGTCTTCGAGCCTGCCTTGCCGGAGACCTTCAGCGCCCGCGGCTTGCCCGGGACCTTCACGGCCTTCGGTGGCGCGAAGAGTGGCGCGAAGACCGAGATGTCGTGGCCGTCATAGTCAGCCACGACGACCTTCCCGTCGGGCGCGACCGTCACACCAGCAGGCGTCGTCAGGGCTGCCGCCGACCCACCGAGGACCTTGATCGGCGCGACGTTGCCGTTCGCGTTGGCTGCGAAGACCTTGACGTCGCGGGCCCGGTGGTCGGCGACGTACACACGTCCGGACGCGTCGAGCGCGATGTCCGTCGCGAACTGGATCTGCGTCCGCGATCCCTTGATCACGCGCACGGGCGCCGCGTTGCCGGTGGCACCCGGAGCGAACGCGACCAGGGAGTCGCCCGAGCCGTTGGCGACCCAGAGACGGTTCACCGCATCGATCGCGATCCCACGGGCGTTGCTGAGATGAGTGCTCTTGATCGTGCGCTCGGCGGCCGGCGTTCCTGTCGCCGACCGCGAGAACACCTTGATCGTGTCTCCCTGGTTCGAGATGTTGACCTTGTCGTTCTTGTCGATCGCGATGCCGAACGGCACGAAGCCGGGATCGAACTTCGAGGCCGGAGCGACGTTGCCGTCGGCCTTCGGGCGGAACGAGAGCACGCGGTTGCCGGCGGGCGCCGTGGCGGCGCTCGTGACCCACGTGTGGCCGGCGCTGTCCGCCGCGACGGTCCGCGGCAACGAGACCAGCGACGTCGTGCCGGCGATACGCCGCTTCGGTCGTACGTCGCCGTCAGCGTTGAGGTCGAACACGAGGATCGACGCGGCCCCGAAGTTGCTGACGTGGATCTGGCCGCCGCGGACGTACATGCCCATCGGCCTCTGGAGCCCTGTGTGGGTCGGGCCTTGGATAGTGCGCACGGGAGCGACGTTGACGTCGTCGGCCACGGCGCTCGGTGCGATCGCAGCCAACGTGCCTGCGACGAGGGCGGTGCCGGCGAGGGTGCCGGTCACGCGGATGCTGAGGTTCATTCACTCTCCCTTCGCGGCCCACCATCCGGGCCGCGAGGGTCAACGTACGGGGTTCGGGGGTCGCCGGTCCCGTCACAGCGGCACGCGCACGTCGGACCCGCCTTCCTCAGTGAGCCGCTGCGCGACCTGCACGACCGCAGGAGCCTTGGTGAAACCGCCGGCAAACAGGGCCTGCCCTTGCGCAAAGGTCGCCGACCGCGCAAGAAGCTCGTGCGGCGCGTAGCCGAAGTACTGGCCCAGGTCGTCGAGGTCGCGCGGCGACGTCATCTTCATCAGCCCGAGGTTGTCGCACTGCGAGAGCGCGTTCGGGTGGATCTTGGACGGGCGTTGCGTCGAGAGCAGCAGCCACAACCCGTACTTGCGGCCCTCGGCCGCGATCTGCACGATGCGTTCGGTCAGCGCGACCTCGACCGGGAGCAGGGGGTCCGCCGGACAGAGGTTGTGTGCTTCGTCGATGACGATCAGCACCGGACGGCGGCTCTCACGGTGGGCCCAGAGGTGGTCGAGGATGCCGAGTGTCGCGACCCTCGACTCGTCAGGGTTCTTGAATCCGCCGAGGTCGAGCACGGTGGCGCGCGGGCGCTCGTCGATCACACTCTGGGTCGACTCCCCTCCCCACGCCCACACGTCCCAGTCGAGCACGCCGAGGTTCTCCAGGCGCACGAGGAGCTTGCGCAGTCCCGGGTCCTTCGCTTCCGTGAGGCGCTGCAGGAGGGTGGCCCGGTCGAACGTCGCCGGCCCGTACGCCTTCTCGAGGTGTAGGAGGACGTTGTACTCCTCGGCATCTTTCAACGGGTCGAGCCGCAGGATCGCGGCTCGCGAGCGCAGGTTGAGGTCGACGAACTTCACGTTGAGCCGGTCGGCGCCCTCGGTTCCCGGCCGGAACACTCGCGGGCGGACCTCCGACAGCTGCTTCGCCACCTGGGCGTCGACGTCGTCACGCACCTCCCCGAGCCGTACGAAGTCCGCGTTCGGGTCCATGACGAGCAGCGGCAGCCGGGTCCGCAGGAGCAGCTGCTCGAGGACCACCCCGAGCGCGTACGTCTTGCCCGAACCGCTCTGTCCGCACCAGAACGTGTGGCGGTTGAAGCGCGTCGGGTCGAGGGTGGCGGGAGAGCCGTCCACGGAGTCCACAAGAGATCCGATCGGCAGCGCGTTGTCCATGCGCCGACCGTAGTGGCGTCACCCGTCGTCCGCCGGGAGATCCGGATTCCTTGTCGGTGGGCCGCCGTAGGGTGTCGCTCGATGCCAGCCAGCACGACTCGGAGGGGACCGATGAGGCCGCAGCCAGGCAGGACGCGGGCGCCACAGCTCGACGCGCTCGCCGTGGACGAGCTCGTGGACGGCAGCCTCGACGACCTCGTCCCCTCGACGGACCTCGACGGACTCGTCTTCCGAGACCTCACCGTCGACTCCGCCGATCTCTCGGGCTCTCGCGTGCGTGAGTCGCTGTTCGAGCGCGTCAACGTCGCCGTGCTGCGCGCGCCGCGGGCAACCTTTCGCGACGTGCGCATCGAGGGCGGCAGGATCGGGTCGGCCGACCTCTACGACGGCGTCTGGGAGTCGGTACGCGTGAGCGGCTGCAAGCTGTCGTTCGTGAACCTTCGCGGATCCGAGCTGCGCGACGTCGCCTTCACCGACTGCGTGATCGACGAGCTCGACCTGGTGAACGCCTCCGCGTCGCGGGTGAGCTTCACGGGCTGCACGATCGCGCGGCTCGACGTCCAGCACGCCACGTCGACGCACGTCGACCTCCGTGGCGCGGAGCTGCGGGAGATCGTCGGCGTGACCTCGCTGCGCGGCGTCACGATCAGCCCTCTGCAGCTCTCGCTGCTCGCGCCGCTGCTCGCGGACACCCTAGGGATCACGGTGGAAGGATGAGGAATGACGCTTTTGGCAACCGGCAGACGTGAGACGCGAGACGGCGTCGACCACCTGGCTCTCGATCGTGACTTCCCGCTCCCAGTCGAGGAGGTGTGGGCAGCGGTGACCGACCCTGAGCGCCTCTCCCGCTGGATCGGCACCTGGACGGGCGATCCAGCCCGGGGGACGGTGGACTTCCGCATGACGGCCGAGGGTGAGGACGTCCCGGTGGAGACGTACGTCATCGAGGCGTGCGAGCCGCCGCGGCGTCTGGTGACCCGGACGCGGGCGCCGGACGGAACGGAGACGGACTGGGTCCTGACGGTCGACCTCGCCGACCAGCAGGACCACTACCGCGCACTCTTCGCCTGATCGCCCCTGCCCGTACGCAGTCAACGACCGTCGCGGGGCCCGAACGCGGCGAGCGCCTCGGCGTCACCGTTGCGGGAACGCACGTACTCGTCGGCCCAGGCGGCCCGGTCGGGGTACGCCGAGCGCTGGACGATCTCCTCGACGACCGCGTCCACGTCCACGTCGGTATGACGCAGCGAGACCTGCCCATCGCGGAGCAGCGCCCACGCACCGCCGCTGCGGCCGTACGGCATGCCGATGCTGCCCGGGTTGATGACCAGCCTGCGGTCGGCGAGCCGTACGAACGGCATGTGGGTGTGCCCGCACACGATCGTCCGCACCTCGTCCGGAAGATCCTCGAAGACGTCCCTCCACCGCGACAACCTCGTGTCGACCAGCACCACCTCGTCGTCGTCGCGCGGCGTCCCGTGACAGAACACGACGGGTCCGAACCCGTCGACGTCGAGCGTGACGGGGTGTGGCATCGCCGCGAGCATCTCGACCTGGTCCGGACGGAGCTGGCGGCCCGCCCACTGCGACTCGGCGTGGTCCGAGGACCCTCCCTGGGCGACTGCGACGAGCTCCCGGTCGGCGTTGCCGCGAACGAGGACGCAGCGGTCGCCGAGGGACACGAGCCGGTCCAGCACCTCGACCGGCATCGGCCCTGCGGCATGGTCACCGGTGACCACGATCCGGTCCGCCGCGAGAAGGTCCGGCTCGGCGAGCACGGCGTCCAGCACGGGGAGCACCCCGTGGATGTCGGAGAGCACAGCGATGGACGTGACCATCTCGTGACCGTACCGCTAGTCTCGCGGGGTGATCGCACCGTACGGACGCACGCAGCATCGCTCGCCCGCGACCCCGACCGGCGTCGCCGTGGCCTTCTTCTGCGCGGTCGCGGCCACGATGGCGATGCTCCTGGCAACGGCGCCGCCTGCGGCAGCCGCCCCTGCTGACACCCTCGCGGACCTCGCCAACGTCGCCCGCTCGGCGCAGGGCAAGAGTCCGCTGGCCCGCAACGCCGCCCTCGACGCCGTCGCCCGCGGTTGGGCGCAGAAGATGGCGTCGGCCGGCCGTCTCTCGCACAACCCGGACGTCGCCGAGGAGATCCCCGGCGGCTGGCGTCGGGTGGGTGAGAACGTCGCGCAGGGCTACCGCACCGCCGCCCAGATGCACTCCGGCTGGATGAACTCGTCCGGCCACCGGGCGAACATCCTCGGGGACTACACCGACATCGGCGTCGCGTTCGTCGAGTCCGGAGGGACGACATGGGGCGTCCAGGTGTTCGCGACCTACCCCAACGGGGCAGCGCGGCCGGCTCCGTCGACACCGTCACCCACGAAGACCGCCGCGCCACGTCCGAAGGCCTCAGCCACCCCGACCGTACGCAAGCCGACCACCGCACCGCGCACCCCGAGGGCCACGCCTAGCCGCACACCCTCACCGTCGGCCACGGCCACGACGCCCACCCCCACACCCACGCCGACGCCGAGCCCCAGCGCCACGGCGTCCGAGGATGCGGTGCCCGGCGCGCAGCTGCCGGGCCCTGGCGACGACGAGACCCGCCAGGTCGCGGCCGGCACGCCCCCGGCAAGCCCGTTCGACCGTGTGGGTGTGGTCGCGGTGGGCGGAGCCGCGCTGCTGGCCGTCGCCGCCGCGTTCGGCCTCGCACGGCGGCGCAGCGGGGCGTCCGCCCGGCACCGGGGCTGACCCGGCGACCTCAGGCGAGCTGCTCGCGCTCCGGCGCGGGTACGACCGCGACGACGAGGGCTCGGACGAGGTCCTCGAGACCCGCGTCGTCCACGTCCATGACGCCCGGAAGCGTCAGGTGCTCGAGGAGCAGTCCGCTCATCGCCAGATAGAGGAGGAGCGCCGTCGTCGCGCCACCGGGGAAGCCGCCTTCGACGTGGGCCGTGGTGATCTCGTCGAGGTTGGCGCGGTAGCGCGCCGTGAACGCCTCCTGCAGCTCGGGGCGGCGCGCCGCCTCCAGCCGGAGCTCGAACAACGCCAGGTAGCCCGCACGGTCGGCGCGTGCTCGCGCCACGATGTCCTGCATGAGGGCGACCTCGAGCTCGCGTGACGGTGGCTCGGCAAGACGCGCGGCCACCGTGTCGGCGTCCGGAGTGAGCCGGACGAACACGTAGTGGCCGAGCTCGCGCAGGAGGGCGTCGCGGTTCGTGAAGTAGTTCGACGTGGTCCCCGTGGGGACTCCGGCCTCCTCGTCGACGGCGCGGAACGTCAGTCCCCGGGCGCCGGCAGCCGCGATCACCTCGATGCCCGCGTCGAGCAGTGCCGTACGACGTCCGGGGTTGCTGACCATAGGAGCATCCTGCCGCGCCACTGCGGCTTTAACAACTACGCTTGACGTACTCCATCTGTCGTGGTTGGGTCGACGGCATGCGAGAGATGACCTACTACATCGCCCTGACCCTCGACGGGTTCATCGCCGGACCCGATGACGAGGTGGACTTCTACCCCGTCTCGGACGACCACGTGCAGCACATGAACGCACGCTTTCCCGAGGTGCTCCCCACCCACATCCGCGAGGCCGTCGGTGCCGGTGATGTGCCGAACCGCGCGTTCGACACCGTGGTGATGGGCCGCCGGACGTACGATCCGGCGCTCGAGGCCGGCATCACCGACCCGTACGCACATCTGCGGACCGTTGTCTTCAGTCGCACGCTCGGCGCATCGCCGGACCCGAAGGTGGAGGTGACGGCCGCCGACCCCGTGGCGCGTGTGCGGGAGCTCAAGGCGGAGGACTCGCCGTACGGGATCTACCTCGCCGGAGGAGGCGGGCTCGCCGGGGCGCTGCTCGGCGAGATCGACCGGATGGTCGTGAAGAAGTATCCCGTCGTGGCGGGCGCCGGCATCCCGGCCTTCAGGACGAGCTTCCGGCCGACGCAGCTCGCTCTGGAGGAGGTGAGCACGTTCGACAACGGGTGCGCTGTCCTCACGTACGCGCGGCCGTGAGCGCGTCGGCCCGCAGGAGGGCGACGAGCGCGTCGACGTCGTACGCCACGAAGGCGGCGACGCACTGTTCCACGAGCCGCTCGCCGGCGGGCTCGAGAGGCCGCTCGTGCGCTCCGCCACCAGCCCGGAGCCGTAGCGTCGCCTTCGCCCGTTGTGAGGCGCTGTTGACCGACGCCTCCGTCGCGCCGAGCAGGCCGGCGATCTCTCGGGCGCGCCACCGGAGGACGTCGTGGAGCACGATGACGGCACGCTGTCTCGCCGGGAGGTGGCGGACGACGGCGGTGAACGCCTCGCGTACCGCCTCCCGGTCGGCGGCGACGTCGACCGGGTCCGGTGCCGACGCGACTCCATACGTCTCGTCCCTCTCGACCAGCACGTCGGTCGGGTCGACCGGTAGTGGTCGGCGGTTCCTGGCGACCCGGACGTCGAGGCAGACGTTGATGGCGATCCGATAGAGCCAGGACCGCAGCGACGCGCGTCCCTGAAACGTGTCGCCGAAACGCCACGCGCGGATCATCGTCTCCTGCACGGCGTCGTCGGCCTCCGCCGACGAGCCCAGTCGACGGGAACAGAAGCGGGTCAGCTCCCCGCGGAACTCCTCGAGGTCGTGCGGTGCGGGTGTGGCCACGGCGGTCGCGCTCATCGGGTCGCCTCCGTGTCGAACACGACCGCGAGTGCGGATGCCCGTGCGTCGTCGAGGAAGTCCTGGTCGATCCGTGGCGAGGCATGGATGCACAGCATCCGCAGGGTCTCCTTGCCGACGGCGCGGAAGGCGTGCGCGGTGCCGGGTCCGACGACCACGACGTCACCGGGCTCGCCACGGGTCTCGCCGTCGGTCGTCCGGATGTGCACGGCGCCGGCGAGCACCACCCACGTCTCGGAGTAGGGGTGGACGTGAGCGTTTGGCCCCTGCCCGGGTGCGTTGTCGACGTGGAAGAACGAGACGCCGGACCCGTACGCCTCGCCCTCGAACCTCGTGGTCCGTGAGCCGGGGATTCGCAGGTCGGCTTCCTTCGCGACGATCAGCATGGGCATCTCCTGGTGGGCCTGGTGGGCGGCGGGTGGACCTCGATCGTCGGACGGGGCGGCCCTCCCACGGATCCGTGCCGACCACGCAACCGCCACCGAAACGCCACTGCCCACGCGCGACCTGCGCGGCATACTGGGCGGGTGCCGGGCCCACCTGTCGACGCCGTCTCGCCTCGCGAGCGCGACGTCCTCGCTGCGGTTGCCGAGCACCTCTCGAACGCCGAGATCGCCCACCGGCTGCACCTGTCTGTGCGGACCGTCGAGAGTCACGTCTCGTCCCTGCTGCGCAAGCTCGGCGCGCGGGACCGCCGCGAGCTCGCGGTGCTGGCCGCCGGGACCTCGTCGCCGGCTGCGGGGACGCGCGTCGTTCCCGGCGAGCTCGCCGGGCTCCCGCGGCCGCGCACCTCCCTGGTCGGTCGTTCGGCCGAGGTCCAGGCGGTCGTACGGCTCGTCGCGCAGAGCCGGATCACCACCGTCCTCGGCCCCGGTGGGGCCGGCAAGACGCGGGTCGCGGTGGCTGCCGCCGAGCGGTCGCGGGCGTGGTTCGCGTCGGGCGGGGCGTTCGTGGACCTCGTGCCTGCCGCGCCGGGAGCCGTCGTCGCCACCGTCGCCGCCGTCCTCGGGGTCGCGCAGCGACCGCAGGTGGGTCTTGCCGACGCCCTCGCCGCGTCCCTGCGTGGTCGGGTGCTGCTGGTGCTCGACAACGCCGAGCACGTGGCCGACGACGTGGCCGACCTGGTCGCCCACCTCGTCGACGCCTTGCCCGACCTGCACGTGCTGGTGACCAGTCGTGAACGGCTCGCCGTGCCGGGGGAGGCCGTGCTCCACCTGGGGCCGCTGTCCGAGGCCGAGGGCGCGGAGCTCTTCGCCGAGCGGGCGGCGGCGGTCGACGCCTCCGTGACCGTGGTCCCCGAGGCGGCGGTGGCGCTGTGCCGACGTCTCGACGGTTCGCCGCTGGCGATCGAGCTCGCAGCGGCGCGGGTCGGTTCGATGGGACTGGCCGGGGTCGAGGCGGGTCTCGACGACGTCCTGCGCCTCCTCACGCAAGGGCGAGCCTCCGACCGCCGCCACCGCTCGTTGCGCGCCGTCGTCGAGTGGAGCCACGACGCGCTCGATCCGGAGGAGCGTCGGGCCCTGCGGACCGTCGCCGTGTTCGCCGGCGGGTTCGACCTCGACGCTGCCACGGCCCTCCTGCCGGAGGAGCGACGCGCCGGTGTCGCGGACCTCCTCGGCCGCCTGGCCGACAAGAGCCTCGTCCGCCGTGCCTCCGGCCCCGGGAGCACCGACCGCTGGTCGGCGCCCGTCGGCGTGCGGGAGCTCGCCCGCGAGCACCTGGCCGCGTCCGACGAGGCCGGGGCCACACAGCACCGGTACGCCGCGTGGGCGCGCGGACGCGCCCACGACCTCGTCGGCAGCCGCCCGCACGGCACGGAGCCGGTGGATGCCTGGGCCACCGAGGTCGACGTCGTCATGGACGACCTCCGTGCCTGCCTGCAGGAGCAGGTTCAGCACAACGAGGGCGCCCACGCCTTCGCTCGCGACGTCGCGACGCTCGCCTACGCGCGCGGATTCGTCGCCGAGGCCGCGCGCCACTTCCGTACCGCCGCGGGGCTCGCCGTACGGGCGAGCGATGCCGCCCTCGATCTCACCGACGCCGCGGCATGCGTGCACCTCGTCTCCGACGCCCGTCAGGCGTACGCGCTGCTGCGGGAGGCGGCCGAGGTGGCGCGGACCGATGCCCCCGGTCCGGCCGCGGTTGCGCTGGCGTCCGCCGTCACGGTCGCCGAGAGGTTCCGCGGGGCGGGGTTCCTGGACGACCCCGACGCGGAGACCCTGCACGCGATCCTGGCCGACGCCGAGGGGCTCGCGGCGGGCACCGACACGGCGCGTGCCGCACTCGCGACCGCTCGGGCCTGGGCCTCGGGTGCTGCCCCTCAGCACGTCGACCCCGAGCTCGCGGCCGAGGCGGTCGCCGTCGCCCGAGACGCCGGCGACGACCTGGTCCTCAGCGCGGCGCTCGACGCGTCGTCGACCGCTGCAGCGCTCGCCGGTCGCCCGGTGGAGTCGCTGCGACTGTCCTCGGAACGCCTCGCCCTGGTGACGCGCACGCACGCTGAGCGCCATCCGCGCGGCACGGTCGAGGTGGTCGACGCGATGCGGGCGGTGACCTCGTACGCCGTGGCGACCGGACGCCTCTCCGAGGCGCTCGACGTCACTCGTCGCGGCATCGCGAACCCCGCGCTCGAGCCGCACCCGTGCTGGGCCAAGGGCAGTGCGATCGCTCCGTTGGCACTGTCCGGCGACTTCGACGGCGCCGAGCGAGCGGCCGACGACGTCTGGGAGAACGTCCTGGCGACCCGGCGCTTCCACAACGTGTCCCTCGCGGGCCCGCTCGTCGGGGCGGCGCTCGCGGCGGGGCTGCGAGGTGACCGCGCCGCGTGCGACACGTGGTGGGAGCGGGCCCGGCAGGTCGCCGCGCCCACTCGCCTCGAGGAGTCGCCGAACCTGGCGCCGTGGGCGGCATTCGTTCGCGCACGGGTGGCCCTCGCCGAGGACGATGATCTGCGGGGAGCGCTGGCGGCGGTCTCCCGGCCGTTCGTCGCCGGCCGCTTCGACGGGTATGCCGCCGTGATGGCTGCGGAGCTGGCCGTCGCCCTGGACCGTGAGGACTGCGACCGGCTGCTGGAGCAGGCGGAGTGCTACGTACCGCACCACCGGTGGGTCGCTGCAGGCCTGCTCCGCGCCCGCGGCCGACGCGACCGCGACCCTGCACTGCTCGCCGCGTCGGCGCAGGAGTGGAGCGCGCTGGGGGCCGCCTACGAGCTGGCGGTGACCCGAGCGCTGCAGCCATGACGTCCGCGGAGTGCGCGCACGATGCTCAGAGGCGCTCGACGACCGTCGCATTCGCGAGCCCGCCCGCCTCGCACATGACCTGGAGGCCGTAGCGGCCGCCGCGCTGCTCGAGCACCGACAGCAGGGTCGTCGTCAGGCGTGCGCCGCTCGCACCGAGCGGGTGTCCGATCGCGATCGCGCCGCCGTTGACGTTGACCTTCGCCGGGTCGGCGCCGGTCTCGGCGAGCCACGCGAGCACGACGCTGGCGAACGCCTCGTTGACCTCGAACGCGTCGATGTCGCCGATCGTCAGTCCCGCCCGGTCGAGCACCTTCGCCGTGGCGGGGATGATGCCGGTGAGCATCATGACCGGGTCGTCGCCGACCACCGCGAACGCGTGCAGCCGAGCACGCGGGGTGAGACCGAGCCGGCTTGCGGCCTCCTCGCTGGTCACGAGGAGCGCAGCGGCACCGTCGTTGACCGGTGAGGAGCTGCCGGCGGTGACCTTGAAGTCGAGGTCGGGGTAGCGCTGTGCCCAGTGGTCGTTCTTGAACGCGAGCCGCAGCGCGGCGAGGGACTCGACCGTCGTGTCAGGTCGGACGCTCTCGTCGTCGAAGACCTCGTGCACCGACCCGTCCTCACGGGTGACCTTCACCGGAGCGAGCTCGCGGGTGAACAGGCCGTGGTCGCGTGCCTTCGCTGCGCGGTGGTGGCTCTGCGCCGAGAAGGCGTCGAGCTCGGCCCGGCTCAGCCCCCACTTCTGAGCGATCAGCTCCGCGCTGATGCCCTGGGGGATCAGCCCGGACGGGTACCGGTCGGCGACCCGCGTCCCGACGAAGTCCCGCCCGACGGTCTGACTACCGATCGGGACGTGGCTCATCGACTCCACTCCGGACGCGATCGCGACGTCGTACGCCCCACTCATCACGCCCTGCGCGGCGAAGTGCAGGGCCTGCTGGCTGCTGCCGCACTGGCGGTCGACCGTCACCGCGGGGACGGACTCGGGGAATCCGGCGGCGAGGACGGCCCACCGTGCGGTGTTGCCGCTCTGCTCGCCGACCTGGCCGACGGTGCCGCTGACGACGTCGTCGATCACGGTCGGATCGATCCCGGTGCGCTCGACGAGGGTGCTCAGGACGTGCGCGTGGAGGTCGACCGGATGGACGGTCGCGTACGCGCCGCCGGGTTTGCCCTTCGCGACCGGGGTGCGGACGGCGTCGACGATGACGGCGGTACGGAGCGGTGTGGGCATCGTGGCCTCCAGGGCGCATCTGAGTCTAGTCTGGTGTACTCAGCACGCTAGCACTGCTGGGTTCAGTTGAACAGACCTAGATCCGGTGCAACGATGGCCGGGTGATCCTCAAGGGTGTGCTCGGTGACCGTGACGCGTGGAGCGCCGTCGGTCGCTGCTCGATCGAGAAGGCCGTCGAGGTCGTCGGGACCCGTACGGCGATGCTCGTGATGCGCGAGGCGTACTACGGCACGACGCGGTTCGACGACTTCGCGGAGCGGGTCGGGATGACGCGAGCCGCCACGTCGACCCGGCTCTCGGCGCTCGTCGAGGCAGGGCTGCTCGAGCAGCGCGACTACCGCGAGGAAGGGCAGCGCACCCGCAAGGAGTACGTCCTCACCGACGCCGGACGCGACCTGGTCCCCGTGGTGTGGGCGCTCTTCCAGTGGGGGCGCAAGCACCTGCCGAGCGAGACGGTCCTCGAGCTGGCCCACCACGACTGCGGTGCGCCGGTCGACGTCGAGGTGCGGTGCGCGGACGGTCACGAGGTCGGCCTCGACGACGTCGAGCTGCGACTCCCGCGCTGAGCGTCACGCGTGCACAATGGCGCGCATGACGGAACCGCTGCGCTGGATCACCGCCTACCTCGACCAGCCCGCCGCGACCGCGCCGGGAGCCCTCGCCTTCTGGGAGGCGGTGAGCGGCACCCGTGTCTCGGCGCCGCGGGGCGACCACGACGAGTTCCGCACGCTTGCAGCCGCTCCGACGGCGACGGCGCGCTGCGGTTCCAGGTGGTCGGCGACGGGGAGCCCCGGCTCCACCTGGACCTGCACGTCGACGACGTACCGAAGGCAGTCGAGGGTGCGGTCGCTCTCGGCGCGAGCATCCTTGCGGAGCCCGGCACTCACGTCGTCATGACGTCGCCGGGCGGGATGCCGTTCTGCCTCGTCCCTCACCAGGGTGAGCACGTGGTGCCGCCGCCCGTGACCTGGACGGACGGGCACACGAGCGCCGTCGACCAGGTGTCCCTCGACATCCCGCCCGACCTGTACGAGAGCGAGTGCGCGTTCTGGGAGGCGCTGACCGGGTGGACGCTGCGCGACGAGGACACCCCCGAGTTCATGCGGCTGCTGCGTCCTCCCGCGATGCCGCTGGGCCTCCTGCTCCAGCGTCTCGGCGAGACCCCGCCCGGCGGCGCCGTCGCCGCCCACCTCGACCTCGGGGCGGGCACGGACGCCGACGCGGAGGTCGCACGGCACCTCGCGCTCGGTGCCGAGGAGCTGTGGCGCTCCGCGTGGTGGATCACGCTGCGCGACCCGTCCGGGCGCGTCTACTGCGTGACTCGGCGCAGCCCCGGCAGACCGATGAGTTCGTGATCCCGGCGGAGTCGTCACTCGCACCAGCCCCACCCCGTACGAGGAGACGACCATGGAGACCGCGATGCCGCTCCGGCTCGACCACACGTTCACCGCGCCGATCGAGAAGGACGGTGCGTTCGCCACCTATCTCACGGTCGACGGCTCACCCGACCTCCTCGGCACCCGCAAGGCGGTCAAGGTCATCGGGACCATGGACGGGCACGCGTTCGCGGCGACGCTGATGCCGTCGGGCAAGGGCCCGCACTGGCTCCCCGTGCGCAAGGAGCTGTGCAGGGCCATCGGCAAGGATCAGGCCGGCGAGCAGGTCACGGTCCACCTGCAGCAGCGGCTCACGTGAGCGTGGCCCCCGCCGGCGCCCGGAGCTGTGCGGCCAGCGGGCAGTCGAACGGGTCGCGGGCGCGCAGGCCGACGTGGTTCAGGTAGTCGACGACGATCCCGTACGACGTGAGCAGCCCGACCTCGGTGTACGGGATGCCGGCACGGGCGCAGTACGCGCGAACGATCGGCTGCACCTTCTTGAGGTGCGGCCGGGCCATGCTCGGGAACAGGTGGTGCTCGATCTGGTAGTTCAGACCACCCATCAGCATGTCGGTGAGCGGGCCGCCGCGGACGTTGCGCGACACGAGCACCTGACGGCGCAGGAAGTCCAGCCGCATGTCACGCGGCACGATCGGCATGCCCTTGTGGTTCGGCGCGAACGACATCCCGAGCATCACGCCGAAGACCGCCATCTGCACCGCGAAGAACGCCACCGCCATCCCGATCGGGAGGAAGATCAGCAGCACCGCGACGTACCCGACGAGGCGCGTGGTGATCAGTGCGAGCTCGAGCCGGCGCCACGGCTGTCGCGAGGTGCGGTCCATCGTCGTACGCACGCTCGCGTAGTGGAGGTTGAGTCCCTCGAGCGTGAGCAGCGGGAAGAAGAACCAGCCCTGGTGGTCGGCGAACCATCGCCCGAAGGCACTGCGCCGCTGCTGCACGATCTCCGGCGTGAACGCCAGCGCGCCGGGCGCGATGTCGGGATCGACCTCTTCCTGGTTCGGTCCCTTGTGGTGCATGTTGTGCTTGGCGCGCCACCACCCGTAGCTGAGCCCCGCGAAGGGACCCGACAGGAGGCGGGCGATCCAGGCGTTCGCCGATCCCGAGGTGAAGATCTGCCGGTGCGCCGCATCGTGGCCGAGGAAGCCAAACTGCGTCAGCACCGCCCCCATCGCTGCCGCGACGGCCAGCTGCCACCACGACGTGCCGATCGCGAAGAACGCGACCCACAGGCCGGCGAACGCGCCGATCGCGAGGGCGATCTGCAGTGCGTACCAGCCGCGTCGCCGCTTGAGCAGGCCGCGCTCGCGTACGTCGGCGAGCAGCTCTGAGAACCGGCCTGTGTAGGTCTCGGTCTCGGTCGTGGTCTGGGTGGGTTGGGGTTCTCCGGTCTGGACGCTCATCCGGGCCTCGTTCCGTTCGTCGGAGAGCACGTCTCGTGCTCTTGATTCGACGCTAGGACCGGGGGAGAGGGGCCACGAGGGTGCTGGGGCGAGGCTCGTGGTGGTTCTAGCACCACCACAAGTGTCCGTACGGGCACCACGAGCGGTAGTGCGAGCGTACCCGTTTGCTGGTCAGCGTCCGCGAGGGCGATCATGCGGAGATGGGTGGGTCCTTCTTCGCGGGTGCTGTCGCCGGGTACGCGATCGCGGTGCCGGTCGGCGCCATCACGACGTACCTGGTGATGCTGGGCGCCCGCCACGGCTGGTGGGTCGCCGCCGGGGGTGGCCTCGGGGTGGCCACGGCCGATGCCCTGTACGCGACGCTCGCGCTCGCTCTCGGTGCCGTGCTCGCTCCGGCGATCGTGGCGGCACAGACCCCGCTGACGTGGATCTCCGTGGCGGTGCTCGTCGCCGTCGGGGTGACGCTCCTCCGTCCGGCGCTGCGCTCGGACCCGGCGCGGGCGGTGACGGCCGACCCACGCTCGACCACACCCGCACGGGCGTACGCGGTGGTGCTCGGCCTGACGATCATCAACCCGGCCACGGTCGTCTACTTCGCGGCGCTGGTCGCGGGCTCGTCGTTCGGGGCGATCGACACCGGGCCCGAGCGGGTCGCCTTCGTGGCGGGCGCCGGCCTCGCGTCCGCCAGCTGGCAGCTGTTCGTCGCCGGTGCGGGCACCTGGCTCGGGCGGGTCATCACCGGGCGGACCGGACAACGGGTGACGGCGCTGGTCGGTGGCGTCGCCGTCATCGCCCTCGCGGTCAAGACCGGGCTCGGCGCCTGACGCTACGCCTCGCCCGTCGGGGGACCGGAGTCGTCACCGATGCTGCGCTGCATCCAGGCGACGTCGTGCCAGGCGTCGTGCTTCCATCCGATCCGGCGCAGCGTCCCGACCGGCTGGAAGCCGAGCGCCGAGTGGAGTCCCAGGCTCGCCGCGTTGGGGAGCGTGATCCCCGCGAGCAGGGTGCGAAACCCGAGGTCGGCGAGCCGCGGCAGCAGGCCCTCGTACAGGGCGCGCCCGGCGCCCGACCGCGGCTGGTGGTCACGGGCCAGGTAGACGCTGACCTCGCAGGACCACGCGTACGCCGGCCGGGTCTTGAACTCGGTGCCGTACGCGTAGCCGTTCACCGCGCCGTCCTCGCTGAGCACCAGCCACGCGTGCCGCTGCTGTGCGGTCTCGATGCGTGCGGCCATCGTCGCGGGCGACGGGGGCTCGGTCTCGAAGGTGATCGCCGTGTCGCGGACGTACGGGGCGTAGATCGCGGCGCAGGCCGCGGCGTCATCGCTCGTCGCGTCGCGGATCGCGAAGGTCATGGACGCGACCGTACCCAATGGTGAGCCGGTGCGAGTGCCGTTCCAGCGGTTACCGTCGATCTCATGCTCGTCGACGTCACGCGATCGCTCCCCCGTGCAAGGTCCGGCCCATGACGGCGGAGGCACGTCTGCTGCCTGTGCGCGTCCCGCGCGCGCCGGTCGGCGTCGTGGTGGTCCTGCACGGAGGCGGCGGACGCGGGGAGGACATGGCCGTCAGCCCGCTCCAGCCCTCGGTGCTGCGCATGATCCCGGTCGCATGGCGGCTCGCCCGTGCCGGAGGCGGGAGGCTGGCGGTCTACCGGCTCCTGAACTCCCGGCGCGGCTGGGACAGGGGTCTCAACCCGCTCGGCGACGTGCGGTGGGCGCTGGACCAGATCCGGGACCGCCACGGCGACCTGCCGGTGGGACTCGTCGGGCACTCGCTCGGCGGGCGCGCGGCGCTGCTCTCGTCGGCCGAGCTTGCGGTCCGCTCGGTGGTCGCTCTCGCTCCGTGGGTCCAGCCCGGGGACGCAGCGACGGTCGCCCCGCACGGCTGTCGGATCATGGTCGTCCACGGGACCGAGGACCGCGTCTCCGACCTCAGCCGCACCGTGCGGGTCATCGAGGCACTTCGGCGAACGGCCCCCGTAGGCCTCGTCCTCGTGACGGGCGGAAACCACAGCATGCTCCGACGCCGGGGCCGGTTCGAAGGGCTCGCGGCCGACTTCGTCGCGGCGACGATGCTCGACCGGTCGCCCCGGGAGCAGGCGGTCCGCGACGTGCTCGACGGCGCCGCGCGCATCGACGTCTGAGCCTGGGATCATCGGCCGATGGGCACTTCTGAAGACCTCGTGGCACGGCTGCGCGCGGCGGGCTGCGTGTTCGCCGAGGACGAGGCGCGCATCCTCGTCGCGTCGGCGTCCACACCAGCCGAGCTCGAGGAGTGGACCGCGCGTCGCCTCGCCGGCGAGCCGCTGGAGCACGTCGTGGGATGGGCGGAGTTCGCAGGGCTGCGGATCGCGGTGGGCCCCGGTGTCTTCGTACCTCGTACGCGCACGGAGGCGCTCGCGCGTCGTGCGGCAGCGCTCGCGCCCGAGGGCGGGACGGTGCTCGACCTCTGCTGCGGGTCCGGAGCGGTGGGTGCGCTCGTGGCCGAGCTGCGGCCCGACGTGCGGGTCCTCGCCGCCGACCTCGACCCGGCAGCCGTCGCCTGCGCGCGGCGCAACCTGCCGCCCGAGTACGTGTTCGAGGGCGACCTGTTCGAGGCGCTTCCCGGCGACCTGCGCGACCGTCTCGACGTCGTCGCCGTCAACGCCCCGTACGTGCCGACCGAGGCGATCGCGTCGATGCCGCCCGAGGCCCGCGACCATGAGCCGCGCGTCGCGCTCGACGGTGGGGCCGACGGCGTCGACGTCCACCGGCGGGTCGCGGACCGGGTGAGCGGCTGGCTCGCGCCTGCGGGTCAGGTGCTCTTCGAGACGAGCACGTCCCAGGTGCCCTGGACGGCGCTCGCGCTCGCCCGGAACGGGCTGCACCCGCGCGTCACCGACCACGACGAGGAGATCGGGACGGCAGTGGTGGCCGGCATCCCGGTCCGGCACGATCTCGCCACGGACGCCTTGCCTCCGCTGGAGTTCGCGTTCCCGGGACCGCTGCGCGACCGCCTCGCCGGACTGGTCGCATCCGGTGCGAAGACCACGACGTCGTCACTGGCGGTCGAGCTCTTCATTGGTGGGCAGAGCGTTGGTGAGCAGAGCGTGGGTGGCGACAGCGCGGGGGCCGGCGAGGAGCCGGAGGGCATGCCGGCCGTCGGGGAGCGGTGGCGGGTCGTCGACTCGACCGGAGCGACCGTCTGCGTCGTCGAGACCACCGGTCTCCGCATCGCGCCGCTCAGCGAGGTGGACCTGCGCCACGCGCTCGACGAGGGCGAGGGTGACGAGACGCTGGCCCAGTGGCGTACGAGCCACGAGGACTTCTGGAACGGCGCCGAGATGCGGGCCTACCTCGGCGACGAGGACTTCCGGGTGGACGACGAGACCCTCGTGGTGATGGAGCGGTTCCGGGTGGTCGAGGCCCATCCGGCCTCGGCCGATCAGCCCTTCTCGTAGAAGTACGGGTTGCGGGCGACCAGCGTCCCCATCCCGATCCCGCCGGTCACCCTGATCAGGACGCCGTCCGGCGCGGGGTCGCCACCGCGCTTGTTCTTGATCGCGCCCCACCCGGTGCGCAGGTCGTCGGTGTCGACCGCCCATCCCGCCTGGGGGATCAGGACGAGGTTGCCGGCGCCGCCCTTGACCTCGATCTCGACGACACGGGACGAGGGCCGCGCCTGGCGGAAGTCGAGCTTGACGTTGCCCATCTTCGGGGAGACCACGATCCGCGGCGGGACCTGCCAGTCGCCCGTCCGCTCGACGTCGCTCATCATCGCGGTCAGCGTGAGCTCCTCCAGCGGTGCCGGCGACGTCGCCCCAGCGGGAACGGGCAGCGGCAGCTCCGTCGGCAGGTCGGCGACGACCGCGTCGAGCTCCCGGAACGTCTTTGCGCGGTACGTCCGTTCGAGGCGCTCCTCCAGCTCGTCGAGGTCGAGCCTTCCCTCGCCCGCGGCCTCACGAAGGATCTCGGCGACGCGCTCGCGGTCGGGATCGCCGGCGCGCATGTCGCGGGGATCGATGCGGTCCATGCCCGACACCGTACCGGCGGTGCGGTGGCGGTCCCTGCGGGCGTCATAGGCTCGGGCTGTGCCGATCCCTCCGTACGTCTCCGCGCTCCGCACCCGCATCGGCACCGACCTGCTCTGGCTTCCCGGTGTGACCGCCGTGGTCCTCGACGCCGACGGCGGTCAGGTCCTCCTCGGTCGTCGCGCCGACACCGGGCAGTGGGCGTTGATCAGCGGGATCCTCGACCCGGGTGAGGAGCCGGCCGTCGGCATCGTCCGCGAGGTCCTGGAGGAGTCGGGCGTCGACGTGGTGGTCGAGGCGCTCTCGGCGGTGACGGTGACCGACGAGGTCCGGTACCCGAACGGCGACCGCTCGCAGTACCTCGACCTGTGCTTCGTGTGCCGCCCGGTCGACGCCACGGCTGCGCGGCGTGCGCACGCGGCCGACGACGAGTCCCTGGAGGTCGCCTGGTTCGACCTCGCCGACGTCCCGGAGGAGTTCTCGGCCAACTCCTCCGTACGGCTCGAGCGCACCCTCGACTTCATGCTCGCGCCGGCGCGTGGCCCGTGGTTCGGCCGCGGGGACGGGTGAGCCTGGGCCCACCCGCCCGCGACTCCTCCTCAGCTCGTGAGGACGAGCTTGTCCTGCCAGCAGGCATCGGTGAGCTTGCCCTTGTACGTGCCGTAGAGGCCGGTCACCTTGCGCGTGATCACGGTGCTCTGACCGTTGCCGGTGCCCGTCGCGATCGTCACGCCGGTACCGGTGTCCCACACTCGCCACGGGCTTCCCTTGCATGCCGTGACGGTGATGTTGATGTACCGAGCGCTGTTGGCCGGGATGGTGCCTGTGGTGCAGGTGCGGTACCCGGTGCCCTTCAGGAAGGGAGCGACACAGCTGGTCGAGGCGGCATGTGCGGGGGTCGCGGCCAGCAGCGTTCCCGTGGCGAGAACGGAGGCTAGTCCTGCTGCGAAGGTACGGCCCTTGGTGAGGTGCATAAAGTGGAATCTCCTGGTGGTAACAGATGGGACGTGCGGCACTGACGTGCCCACACTAAGAAGAGTCCGGCGACGGCGGTCGGGTTCCCTCCGCTCACGCCGCCCGCATACGCGCCCGGTACTGGGTCGGACTGACGCCGCGCTCGCGTGAGAAGGCGGCACTCAGTGCGAACGGGGACGCATAGCCGACCTCGCGGGCGATCGAGGTGAGCGTCCGGTCGGTCCGCTCGAGCAGGTCGGCCGCGAGCGCGAGCCGCAGGCTGGTGAGGTAGGCCATCGGTGGTTCGCCCACGACCGCGGCGAACCGTCGGGCGAGCACGGCGCGCGACACCTGAGCCCGGGCCGCGAGCGTCGCGACCGTCCACGGCTCGGCGACCCGTTGGTGGAGCTCCTGCAGAGCGGGTCCGACGACCGGGTCTGCCGCCGCGCGGTACCAGCCTGGTGCAGCGTCCTCCTGGTCCGACAGCCACGACCGCACGGACCCGAGGACGACGAGGTCAAGGAGGCGGTCGAGGAAGACCTCCTGGCCGGGGACGTCCCGCTGCATCTCCGCGCACAGCAGTGTGACGAGGTCGGAGGTCCACTCGCCGCGACGCAGGACGACGATCGGCGGAAGCGCGCGCAGCAGCCGATCGCTCACCGCCGACGCGCGCTCGTACGTCCCGGTGACCAGCATCGTCGCGCCGTCGGCGGCGTTGCCCCAGGTCCGCAGGCCGAGCAGCATCTCGTCGGACATCGACCGCCCCGAGGCGTCCACGCAGTGCTGGCCGGGTTCGACGAAGACCTGCGGGGTCGTGCCCGGCAGGTCGGCGACCGTGTACGGGTCGGGGCCGCGAAGCAGTGCCAGGTCTCCCGGCTCGAGCAGCGTCGGGGAACCCGCGTCCGGCACCACCCAGGCCGAGCCCTGCGCGACCACGACGGCCGACAGCGGAGCGCGGTCGCGGATGCGCAAGGACCACGGCGGCGCGAAGACCGAACGCAGCAGGAAGGCGCCGTCCGCCCGCGGGCCGTCGAGGAGTCCGCCGAGGATGTCCATCCCGCCACTCTAGGCCGATGCGAGACGTTGGCATATGGGATTGCCCGTTTCGACCATGGATCGTCTCACTCACAAGCGATGGGATGGAGTCATCAATGACAAGACCCACCCCAGGAGGAACCCATGTCCTGCACACTCGAAGGCCCCGTCCTCGTCGTCGGCGGAGCCGGCAAGTCCGCTCGCCGCGTCGCCTCGCGCCTGGACGCGCTCGGCATCGCGGTCCGCCCCGCCTCCCGTTCGACGCCCGTACCGTTCGACTGGTCCGACCCGTCGACGTGGGACGCCGCGCTGGACGGCGTCTCCGCCGCGTACCTGTCGTACGCCCCCGACCTGGCCTTCCCCGGTGCCGCGGAGCAGGTGGCCGACCTCGCGCGTCGGTTGGCCGATCGGGGTGTCGAACGCGTCGTGCTGCTCTCCGGACGCGGCGAGGCCGGAGCCCGCGCAGCGGAGGTCGCGCTGCTCGACGCCGTCCCGACCGCGCGCGTCGTACGGTGCTCCTTCTTCACCCAGAACTTCACCGAGGGCGTCTTCGCCGACGGCGTACGCGCCGGAGAGCTGGCGCTCCCCGTCCCCACCGACGTGCCCGAGCCGTTCGTCGACCTCGAGGACGTCGCCGACGTGGCGGTCGCCGCGCTGCGCGACGACGCGTACGCCGGCGAGGTGCTCGAGCTGACAGGGCCGGAGTCGATGACCTTCGGCGAGGCGTCCGAAGCCCTCGGCGCCTCGGTCGGCCGTCCGGTGAGGTTCCGCGCGGTCACGGCCGAGGAGTTCGTCGCCGACGTCGTGGCGGCGGGGGAGCCGGCCGAGCTGGCGTACGGACTGGAGGAGCTGTTCGGCGAAGTGCTCGACGGCCGCAACGTCGCCACCACCGACACGGTCGCACGCGTGCTGGGCCGCCCCGCCACAGCGCTCAGCGCCGCCGTTCGTCGAGACGTCGCCCTGCTCACGCGCTGACCTCTCTACCGCCGGTCGAGTAGTGGCGAGCCCTTGGGCGAGCCGCGTATCGAGACCCGGGGTCTCGATACGCCCTCGCCTAGCGGCTCGGGCTACTCGACCAGCCAGCGGGATTGCGGCTCGGGCTGCACGCTGCGAAACGAGACGGGCGGTGAGCCGGCCACCGAGTTATCGGTACAGCCGACCCACCGCCCGCTCGCGCTGCGGAGCCGCCTACTCCAGCAGCGCGTCCAGGGACCGCCCGATGAGATCGCTTCGCGCGTCGTCCTCGAGGCCCTCGAGCCCGAACCCGAAGAGCACCGAACGGTCGGTCATGACGGCAGCGCCCTCGTCGACCGTCTGCTGTGCGCGCTCCCAGTCGTTCGGGTTGCCCGGCGACGTCTCCGGTGCGCCAGGCACCGTCCAGTCACCGAGGTCGGACTCGAACGACGTCTCGCTGGCCGCCGCACCGTCGACCGTGACCGACGCGTCGTCGATCCAGACGCCCAGGTTGGTCGTGGCCCAGTCGGTGGCGTAGACGATCGCCACCTCGACCTCCTGGCCGGCGTAGGCCGAGAGGTCGGCCTTCCAGTCCTGCCAGCCGGCCGAGTTGCCGCTGAACGCGTTCCACTGACCGGTGGTCCCGGTCGGCTCACAGGCGGCGTTCACGTAGTGCTGGAGCTGCGGGTGGATCTCGTTCGCCCAACCCGAGACACAGCTGTCACCGGTGTCCTGGGTGGTGTTCGGCGTACCGCCGACGTCCGGCAGCGTCGTCCAGTCGTCGGTCCCCACCGGCCGCACCTCGACGAACAGCGCGTCCCAGTGCTCCTCCACGTCGGCGCTGAACTTGAAGTCCAACGAGCCCGAGGTGGCACCGCTCAGGTCGACGGTGGTCGCAAGCCGCTTGTACGACTGGTCGGCCGAGCCTGCGCTCATGAACCAGTCACCGGTGAACGGCGAGTACGGGTCGCCGAACCCGCGCGACCAGCTGATCGGCGCGCTGGAGGCGAACTGCGGGAACTCCTCCGGCGGCAGGAACGACGACGTCGAGACGAACGCTCCGGTGTGGTCCTGCGTGGCGTCGAGCTGAGCAGCGAACCCGGTGAACGGTCCGTCCTCATCACCCAGCAGCGGGAACGGCGTCCCCTCCGCGTCCGTGCCGCCGCCGTCGACGTACTGGTACGACCCCAGCCAGTACTGCAGGAAGTCGTTGCCCATCGGCAGGCACGGGTACGCGCCCGCCGTCGTGCAGGAGCCGGCCGTCTCCTCGTCGGGGTGGTAGTAGTAGCTGCCGTCCGCGGCCTGTGCGTACAGCGCGTACTTGCCTGCGATCAGCGCCCGGCCGCCCTCGTTGAGGTAGTCGCGGACGCGGAGCTCGGTGTCGTACGTCCACTTCGCCGCGGTGCCGGCGACCTGTCCGGCGTTGCGGGGGATGACGTCGTCACCGGTCTCCCACACGACTGCGTCGTAGTGCGAGAGCACGCCGAGATCGTGCGGTGCCTTGCGGCCGTTGGCGTCGATGTCGTAGACGTCGGTCGAGTAGCCGGCATCCTCCAGCGCGTCGGCGTACGCCGAGACGTACTTCGGTGCGGTGACGCCCTGTGCCGGGGAGAGACCGGTGTAGTCCTCGGCGGCGAGGATGAGCACGTCACCGCCGATGTCGTCGGCGACCGTGTAGGAGAAGGACTCCTTCGTGGCGCGCAGCGGCTTCACGTTGAGGCCGGTGAAGATGACCTCGACCTTGTCGCCGGGCTTCTGGCCCTTCACGTCTGCGCGGTACTCGGCGTAGTGCAGGTCGTTCTCGCCGCCGTAGCGGTCGCCGCCCTTCCACTGCTTCATCGGCGTGATGCCGCGGATGCGCCCGTTGATCTTGTAGGTCATCAGCAGACCCTTGAGCTTGCGCTTGGCCGTGACGGCGACGGTCTGCTTCTTCCCGTACGACGTCGTGAACGCGTCGGGACGGATGTCCTTGACCTTGATGCCGACGGACGACTTCGGGTCGTCCGGGTCGTGGCTGGACTCGGCCACCGACGAGTGCGAACGGGATGTTCTTCTCGAACTCCGCCTGGACGAGCTCCTCGTCGTCGGGGAACGCGAAGACGCTGGAGCACGCCTCGGGCTCCCACTCGTCGTCGGGGTCGGCGGCGCTGGCGGTCGCACAGGTCGCCATCTCCGGCGTGAACGCGAGGGTGTTCTGCTCCTCGTGGGTGTGGCCGTCGGTGTCGCCGTTGGTGGTGTAGAGCTCGGCGGAGATGTCGGGGTCGTAGCCCGGGATCGCCGAGTTGGCGTCGTTGCCGGCGAGGGCGGTGTAGACCTCGTCGTCCGGCGTCGGAGTGTCGACCTGCCAGCCGGTGCCGTAGAGCAGCAGCTCGGCGGCGGAGTGGTAGTTGATGAAGAACTCGAACCCGACCTTGTCGACGAGGTCGATCGTGGCGCGCGTCTCGGGCTCGGAGGCAGGCTCGGGGCCGCGGTAGGTCTCGCTGAAGGTCTGCGGCGAGCTGCCCTCGTTGTCGTAGCCCCACTTGAACGGGAAGTTGCGGTTCATGTCGACGCCGTCACCGGTGGTGATCTCGCCGTCACCGTTGTTGTCGCGCAGCGTCTTGCGCCACATCCGGTTGCCCTCGGTGAAGGTGAAGTCGTACCCGTCGGGGTTCTGCACCGGCAGGAACCACAGCTCGGTCGTGTCGAGGATCTTCGTGATGCGACGGTCCTTGCCGTACTGCTCGAGGACGTAGTGCATGAGGCGCTGCACCATCTCCGGCGTGATCCACTCCCGCGCGTGCTGGGTGCCGCCGTAGAGGACGGCGGGCTTGCTGCCGTCCTTGGACTTCGAGGCGTTCTTGCCGACCTTGACGGCGAAGATGTCCTGGCCCTGGCCCGACTTGCCTGCCTTCACGAGCTTGGAGAGCTTGGGGTACGTGCGGGTGGTGGCGACCATGTCGTCGCGGATGCCGCCGTCCTCGCTGTAGGTCTTGAAGACGTCGTACCCGCTCGCCGCCTGGCGGGCCATCAGCGTGCTCGACTTGACCCCGTCGATCTTCTTGAGCTGCAGCGGCACACCCTTGGCGCGGAGCTTGGCGGCCTCCTTCGTCGGCAGCACGACCTCGACCTTGGCCTTGCCGTCCTTGGCCGGGCCGAGCACGTCGTGCCCTCGGTCGACACCGGCCTCACCCAGGAGCTCCAGATCGTGAGCATCGACTGTGGCCGTGTAGACCTCGAGGCTCCCCGGTGGTGCTCCGCCGGGTGGCGCCTTGGGCGGGGACGCGGCGGCCGGCACGGCTGCGAGCAGCCCTCCGACAAGCGCGGCGGTGAACACGATCGCTACAGGACGTCGCATGCTGTGCCTCCACGGGGACAGGTCGTGTCGCTGAAGACACGCACTGACGAAAACCTTGCAGTGTCGCCCCGTGGTGTCAACGGTTGTCGTAGGCAACCGGCCTAGCGGCCAGTGGCGACCAGCCCCGTCTCGTATGCGATGACGACCGCCTGCGTCCGGTCCCGTGCACCGAGCTTCGCCAGCACGTTGGCCACGTGGGTCCGGACCGTCTCGACGCCGACGACCAGCGCCTCCGCGATCTCCGGGTTGGACAGACCGCGCGCGACCAGCGTGAGGACCTCGGTCTCGCGCGGGGTGAGTGCCGGGCCTTCGTACGAGGCGCGCGCGGTGTGCCACAGGGCCATCCGGCGCACCGACTCGGGGAACAGCAGGCTCTCCCCGGCCGCCACCGCGCGCACGGCGGCCACGACCTCGTCGGCATCGGCGCGTTTGAGGAGGAATCCGGACGCCCCCGCACGCAACGCGTCGAAGACGTGGTCGTCGCTCTCGAACGTCGTCACCACCAGCACCCGGGGCGCAGGGTCGAGTGTGAGGACCAGCTCGGTCGCCCGGATCCCGTCCACGTCCGGCATCCGCACGTCCATGCAGACCACGTCCGGCGAGAGCCTGCGGGCTACGGAGAGGGCTGCCGCCCCGTCACCGGCCTCGCCGACGACCTCGATCTCGGGGTCGCTCTCGAGGATCGCCCGCAGACCCCGCCGTACGAGGGGTTCGTCGTCGACCAGCACCACCCGGACGGTCCCCGTCACGGTCGCTCCTCCCGCTCGGGCGGCAGCGGGATGCGGGCGACGAGCATCCACGTCGTCGGATCGAGGGCGCCGACCTGGAGGTCTCCGCCGAGAAGGGCGACGCGCTCCTGCAGCCCGGCGAGCCCGCGAGCCGACCCTGGGCCGGCGGTCCGGGCGCGTTGCCGGGGGACCCCGTTGCGGACCTCGACGACAAGGTCGGCGCCGACGCTTGTGCGCAGGCGGATCGCCGTCCCGTCGCCGTGCTTGTGGGCGTTGGTGAGTGCTTCCTGGACGATCCGGTACGCCTCGCGCGAGACCAGGTCGGCCACGCCGGTGGGCTCGGCGAGATCGGCCTCCACGTCGGCACCGGTGGACACGTACGACGCCACGAGCGCAGGTACGTCGCTGAGCCGTGCGTCCGGTGCCCGCGCCATCGGCTCGTCGCGCAGCACGCCGAGCGCGTGGTCGAGCTCGTCGAGGGCGTCGCGGGCCGTCCGCGCGATGATCTCCAACGACTCGGCGGCGTGCCCGGGGTCGCGGTCGACGACACGACGCCCGGCGACGGCCTGCAGCGAGATCACGCTGAGCGCGTGCCCGATGCCGTCGTGCAGGTCCCGTGCGAGCATGCGCTGGCCCTGCTCACGCCGGATGCGCTGCTCGGCGAGGGCGAGCCGGTCGGCGTCGGTCGGCCCGAGGCAGACGACGGCAAGACGCGTGACGAGCAGCCCGGCGGCGGCGACGGCGGCAAGGATCGCCAGCACGGCGGCCACCGCCGCGTACCAGGGCAGCTCGCTCATGGCGGCGGGGACACCCACGACGAGGCCCGTGCCGACCAGTCCGCCGAGAAGGACGTGGGCGATCACGAACCACGTGGTCCGCCAGCGGTGGCGGCGCGGCTCGGCGGGCTCCTCGACCAGCTCCGCGCCGGGGTCGAGGAGGATGCGGGCCGCCGCCACCTCGACGTCGCGCACGCCGGGGAACAGCGAGACGGCGACGAGGAGCGCGGCAACGAGGAGGACCCCGACGACACCGACCAGGACGTTCGCCGTCGTCCGCCCCACCGCGGCGACGCTGAGGCCGAGCAGAGCGAACGCCAGGAACAGCGCTGCGCCGATGAGGAGGAAGACCGTACGGAGCAGCGCCGTCCTGATCGCACCGGCTGCGCTCATGCAGCCATCCTGCCCGGCACGGGGTCCGGGTGCGGAGTGGACGGATCCGTGAGGCGCCGACGGCGGACGTACCCCCAGACGGCGACGGCCAGGGCCGGTCCCCACAGCCAGAACGGCAGGAGCAGCAGCATCCACAGCGCGTCGGTGTCACCGTCGGCCGCCTGTTCGAAGGACATCAGCGCGATCGACGGCGCCGAGGCGGTGAGCACGAACGCCACCGCGTACCCGGGCACTGCCGCAGCAGCGACGGGGACGGCCCGACCTCCCACGTACGGCATCCAGGCGGGGAAGACACGGCCCCACGGGCGGATCAGCCCCAGGGTCAGGATCGCACCGCCGAGCGCGGCCGCACCGAGCATCAGTCCCCACAGCCGCATCGACGGGTCGAGGTCCTCCGGCCTGATCGGACCGACGAACACCGCGTCCGGGAGGAGCCACGTGGCGCGGACGGCGACGTACGGCAACGGGCCGAGGACGGCGACCACCGTGGCGACGGTCGTGAGCCGGTCGAGTCGCACGGACGGGAGCCGCAGCCGTGCGGTGAGCGGCGTGGCCAGGGAGATCACCGCCGTCCACCACTGGACGGTCGCGAGCGCGAGGCCCGCGAGGATCCACGGACGTGCGCCCACGCGGGCGAAGCCGCCGCCGAGCTCGCGGACCATCTCCGTGACCGCTCCGGGTGCGAGCGATCCTGAGGTGGCTCCCCACCACGCGAGCAGGCTCACCACCACGACGGCCGTCACGCGCGCGGCCGTCGAGCGGCGCAGGGCCGCGACGAGGAGGGCGATCGCCACGAAGGGGATCGTCATCGCGACCAGGTATCCGGTGAAGGAGATCAGCTGGGTGTCCATGCACGCGAGCGCCAGCACGGCCGTGACCGTCGCGGCAGGTGCGACGAGTCGCCGCCGTTGGGCCGGCGTGCGGGCGACGACCTGCAGGGACAGGGCGACCGTGAGCCCGAGCAGTCCGGCGAGCAGCAGCAGCGTCGCGGGAAGCGGGTCGGGGAGCAGAGCCACGACCGAGACGCTTCCGGCGGTGTCACCGAAAGGGTTCGTGCTGGGCTCGACGAGCCACCGCGTGGCCAGGACGGCCACGAGCGTCGAGGTGAGGGCGAGCGCGAGCGGTGTCCGTGCGCGGGCGCCGAGGGTGCGGAGCATGAGGACCTCCTGGAGCGGGTGCTGACTCCCTCAGCCTCGTGACGACGGGCGCCGCGGATCTCCTCCGTACGGGGGAGATCCGCGGCGTCGGCGGGGGATATCCGTCAGGCCACCGCGCGGGCGACCCGACGTGACGCCCCGGTTCCGGCGAGGACGAGGGCCGTCGCGACCACCACGCACAGCAGGTACTGGACGACGACCGAGGGTTGCGCCACCGGCTGGAGCCCGACGACCGGGATCATCACCATGAGAGCGGTGACCGTGGCGACGCCGACGCTCACGGCGAGGGGGACGACGGTCTCGCGCATCCGCGCACGGTCGAGTGTTCGGGAGTCGGTGCCGGCCAGGGTGAGCGCCCGGTACTCGGCGTGCTGCTCGATCACCCTCCCCGCCTGCATGACGCCGGTGGACACCGCAGCGAGCACCCCCGCGATCGCCAGCGTGAGGAACCCGCCCGTCTTGAGGTCGGCGATGAACAGTGCCTCGTCCGCCCGTCCGCTGTCACCGGGGTCGAGGAGCGAGAAGGTGCTCGTCAGCCCGGCGATGAACGCAGCGAGCCCGATCCCGCCGACCGAGCGCCATGCCGACTTGGGGGAGTCCGCGATCCTGCGTCCCGCGAGCAGGGTCGGTACGGAACGTGCGGCCGCCGCGGTCATGCGTCCGACGATCCAGAGGACGAACGGCCCGACGAGGTTGAGGGTCGCGAAGGTGACCAGGAGCAGCACGACGAGGACGGTGAAGGCGACACCGGCCGAGCCCCCGACGAGCTGAGGTACGACGAGGAGCGCGCCGGCACCGCCGAGCGTCGAGAGGACCCGGACCGCCCGCATGCCCGGTGGCGTGACGCGGCGGGCGACGCCCAACGGGGTGATCGCCACCCGGCGCAGGCTCGCCACCGCCGACACCACGGCCACGAGGAGCACGGCCAGGACGGTGCCGAGCAAGACGGGAACGCCGACCCAGAGCTCGGACATGTCGAAGGTCCGCCCCTGGAAGCGCAGCCGAGCCACCGCAGGCACGAGGACCGCATACCCCACGAGTCCCAGCGCTGCGCCCAGCGCCGCCTGCGACGCGGCGTCGAGGACAGTCAGTCCGGTGACCTGGCTCCGGGTGGCGCCGCACAGGCGGAGCGTGGCGAGGCGCGCGTCACGCCGTGCCGCCGCCATCCGGGCGGCCGCCGCGCCGAGCGTGGCGAGCGGGACGAGCAGGAGGAGCGCCGCGATGCCTGCCAGGAACGGGTACTGGATCACGTACGGGGTCTCGGGGGCTTCGAGCCCGGCCCGGATCCCGTCGGCGCCACCGGCCCGGTCCCAGAACGCTTGAACCCCCGCGACGACGACCAGCAGGACGGCGGTCGCCGTGGCGAACGCGACGACGGCGAGCACCGCTGTGAGGCGTCGCGGATCGTCGTCGCCTGCACTCCGGGAACGCAGCAGCGACCACAGGCGCAGCGTCGTCATCGCGCCGCCTCCGCCAGGAACTCGCCGGTGACGCGGCCGTCGCGCATCGTGACCGTACGGGAGCAGTGGCGTGCGACGCCGGCGTCGTGGGTCACCACGACGAGCGACGCACCGGTGTCTCGTGTCGCCGAGGTCAGCACCGAGAGCACCTCCGCGCCGGTCGCCTGGTCGAGCGCTCCGGTCGGTTCGTCGGCGAACACGACACCGGGGGCACCGACCAGCGCTCGCGCGATCGCGACACGCTGGGCCTGGCCACCGGACAGCTCCCCGGGGCGTCGCTTCTCCATCCCGGCCAGACCGAGATGCCCGAGCCACGCCGCCGCGACGCGGGTGGCCTCGACCCGCGACGTGCCGGCGAGCATCAGGGGGAGTGCGGCGTTCTCGACCGCGGGGAGCTCGGGGAGGAGCTGTCCGGACTGGAAGACGAAGCCGAAGTCGGTACGCCGCAGTGCGGTGCGACGACGGTCCGACAGCGTCGCGAGGTCGGTTCCCTGCCACGTCACCGAGCCAGCGGTCGGCCGGATCACGCCGGCGAGACAGTGCAGCAGTGTCGTCTTGCCGGAGCCGCTGGGGCCCATGATGGCGACGGATTCTCCGGGGGCCACGGTGAGGTCGACACCGGCGAGGGCATGGGTGGCGGTGCTGCCTTCGCCGTACGTCTGGACGAGGTCGTGCGCGACGAGCGGTGCGTTCATGCCCTCACGGTAGGAAGGCCGGCGGGTGTCCCACGTCGGTCTACGGGACAGGGCTCCGGCACGCGCGTCATACTCCGGTCGGAGAGCGAAGGAGCCCGCGATGACCGTGGGAGAGCGACTGACGGCGGCCTACGCGACCGCCTGGGCCTACCGAAGTTCCACCGCCGACGACCGGTCCGAGGTGCTGCGGGCGGAGGTGTCCCGGACGCTCGACCGCGATGAGCTTGGGCATGACGAGGTCACGAGGATGGTCGAGCTGCTTTCCACGGCGTGGCGGAAGGGCACGCCACCGGACAAGCTCTGGCGCCCGCTGCTCTGGCAGCAGGTCCTCGCCGCCGGCGCGACGGTCTGGATGACCGGGCGCCTTCTGCGGACACCGAAGGACCTCAAGCTCCCGCGCGGCGTGGTCGCGTTCGGCGACGTACGTGAGGACGAGCCTGCGTACGTGATCGCGGAACCCCTTCCGTTCCGTGAGCAGGCGGGCACCCAGGAGGTGCTCGCGTGGCCGTGGCGGAGGGCGCACGACCCCGCCGACGTCGATGGCGATGAGGTGCCCGTCTGGCTGGACGTCGTCGCGGAGACCAGAACTGCCGCCGTGATGCTCGGTGAGCGCCGGGTGGGCGTGACGACGGTTCCTGAAGGGACGTACGAGGCGCTCCGTCCGCTCGACCGCCGCCGCAAGAGGTGTGTCCCGGACGGGTTTGTCGATCTGCGACGACTCCCTGACGGGCGGATCACGGTCGAGCACCTCGACGTCGAGCTTCCCTGACGCCTTGACCTCCGTACGGCGCGCCCGAGCGGATCTGCGGGTGCTGATCACCCGGTCGGGCTCAGCGCCAACGTCGCGCCGTCCCACCGGCGGCGCCACCACCGGTCGTGCGTGACGAGGACGACCGGTACGGGGCTGATGGTCAGCGCCTCCTGGAGCTCCTCGACGAGGGCGACCGACAGATGGTTCGTCGGCTCGTCGAGGAGCAGGAGCTGCGGTCCCTCGCTCACGACCCGGGCGAGGGTGAGGCGTCGCTGCTGCCCGACGGACAGGTCGGCCACCGGCTTGTCGAGGTCGCGCGGGTGCAGCAGGCCGGTCCTGCGGAGCGCGTCGCGCCACTCCTCGGGCGGACCGTGACGCCCCGCAGCGAACACGGTCAGCGCGCTCGCGCCGGGATCGGCGTACGCGTCCTCCTGCGGCAGGTAGCCGATCCGCAGTCGCCGCTGCCGCCGTACCGCTCCGGTGTCGGGCTCGACGACGCCGGCGAGGACTCCGAGCAGGGTCGACTTTCCCGCACCGTTCGGGCCGACCACCAGCAGGCGGCTGTCCGCGGTGACGTCGAGCGCGGCGAGTCGCAGGCGCCCCGTCACCTCCACGTCCCGTACGGAGACGAGCACGCCGTCGGCAGACCCCGCCTCGACCAGCCCGGTGAACGCGCGCTTCTCGGGAGGCGGTGGCACGGGGTTGTCCTCGAGTCGCGCGAGCCGGTTCTCGGCGTCACGCACCCGGCGCGACACCGCGGCGTCCTTGCGCTCACCGAGGAAGTGGCCGATGAACTTGTCGTTGTCGCGCGGCGCTCGGTAGCCCTGGTGACCGACCTGCCTGCTCCCCGTGCTGAGCACCGCCTTCGCGTCGGCGTGCGCGTCCTCCCACGCCTCACGCGCCTGCGCCCAGCGAGCCAGCGCGGAGGCCTTGGCCCCGAGGTAGGCGGTGTAGTCGCCGGTGTAGCGCGCCGGCCCCGTCGAGGTCGTGCCGTCCGGGGCGACATGGAGGGTCGCGTCGAGGTCGAGGATCCCGGTGCAGGCGGCGTCGAGGAACGCGCGGTCGTGCGACACCACGACGAGGGCACCCCGCTGCTCCGCGAGGGCACGCTCCAGATAGTCGACCGCCGCGTCGTCCAGGTGGTTCGTCGGCTCGTCGAGCAGCATGAGGTCCGCCGACACGACCAGCGCGAGGGCCAGCGCGAGACGTGAGCGCTGCCCGCCGGAGAGCGTCGCGAGCCGCCGGTCCTCGGGGACGTCGCCGAGCCCGAGCCCGGCCAGAGCACGGGCCGCTCGGGCGTCCGCCGCCCAGCCGTCGCGCCGCTCGTACTCCTCGAGAACCTCGCCGTACTCGTCGAGCACCGTCTCGTCGCCTCCGGCCATCGCCTGCTCGAGGCTGCGCATCCGCGTCTCGAGCACGCGGAAGTCGGCGAGCGCGGCGTCGATCGCGCCGCGGATCGTGCCCCCCTCGGGCAGGTCGGGGACCTGCCCGAGATAGGTCACGTGCGCCGGGCGCGTGACCGTACCGTCGTCAGGCTCTTGGATCCCGGCGAGAACGCGTAGCAGCGTCGACTTGCCCGCGCCGTTCTCACCGACCAGGCCGAGCCGCTCCCCGGGCGGTGCGGTCAGGGCGACGCCGTCGAGGACCGTACGCAGGCCGTACGAGACGGTGATGCCGCGGGCGACGAGCGCGCGCGTCGCCGCGGGACGCGAAGAGGTGTGGTTGAGCGGGGAGGAAGGAGAAGAAGACACCGAGGAACCTCGTGGGGTCCGGAGGGGCTCGCCGGGCACGGGGCCTCGGACGCGAGCGGGAGTCGGTGTCAGTTCTTCATCGCCCGTCCAGCATGCCACGCCGGTCAACCGGTTTAGGCGGGTCCGACCCGCCGCCGTCAGGCCTTGCGGGTCACGTCGACGCCGCCCCAGAACGCGATGCCGCGGACCCGCACCGTCGGCGCGCCGGTCACGACCTCGCTGTCGTCGTGGGGCGCGGTGAAGCCCCCCATGATCGCGGTGCCCTCGACGATCACGCGAGTCTGCGGATTGACGACGATCTCGACGCCGCCCATCACGGCGTTGGCGACGATGACGACCTCGGAAGCACTGAACCGTGCTCGGCGGAGGTCGAGGTTAGCGCCGCCCATGATCGCCATCACGGTGAGCTCGTGCGGGACGAGCCAGTCACCGCGACGCTCGTACCCGCTCATGATGGCAAGGCCGCGCTCGTGGGTCGGCTCGGCGACCGGGGTGATCCGTGACCCTCCCGTACGAGCCGGTGTCGGCGGGACGTACGGAACGGCGGCGTCGGGCAGGTCGGCGGTCAGCGGGACCAGATCGGCGACCGTGCGAGCGGTGTACGCGGCGCCGAGGCGCTCGTCGAGCTCGTCGGAGTCGAGACGGCCGTCACCGGCGGCGGTCCGGAGGATCTCGGCGACCTGCTCCCGGTCGGCGTCGGAGACGCGGATCCGCTGGGACGGGTCTTCGGTGGGCTCCATGGGCCCAGGCTACGGAACCGTGGGCGCGAGAACGATGGGGAATCGGTCCAGCCCTCGCGCCCGCCGGGTCAGTCGCCGACCTTCTCGGCCGCCGCCGCGGTGGCGTCCTTCGCGGCCCCCGCCGTCTTGCGTGCGGACGTGGCGGCGCCCTTGGCCGAGGACTTCGTCTGCTTCGCCGACTTCTTGGCGGTCGTCGTGGCTGCCTTCACCTTGGCCTCGGTCGACCTCGCCGACGACTCGAGGTCGGCCGTCGCCTGCTGCTTGCGGACGCGGCCGACAAGGGTCTCCCCGCGCTGGGCCAGACCCGCGTACGCCGACTCGGCGTCCTTGAGCGCGCCGAACGCGGCGGACTGCGCCTTCTCCGGGAGGGTCTTGAGCTGCTCCGGCAGCGTCTTGAGGTCGACGGAGGTGCGCACCTTCTCGGCGACGAGGTCGCCGACTCCGACGACGGCGAAGAGCGGTGTCGGGCTGAGCTGTTCCTTGATGGCCATGGTTTTTCCCCTCGTGGTGTGGTCGGTGCCCGTGCAGCTCCGACCTGCCTCCAGTCTTGGCGTGGTCTGCTTGCAGATGCAAGCGTCTGCTAGCAGAAGGCAGCGTGAGTGCGGTCACACGTGATGGAGCCAGTCAGCGTGAGACCAGCGCCCCGGCCCCGTTCAGGATCATCAGCACGCCGACGATCCCGACGAGCCAGGCCGTCGCAGACCCGGCACCCCGCTCGGCCCACGCGCCGAAACGTCGCAACGGGCCGTCGACCCACCGGGCGGCCACCACACGCAGGAGGAGGATGACGAGCGCGGGGGCGATCATGACGAGGCAGTAGACGACCAGAGCCACGACGGTCGTGACCAGGCCGGGCGCGGCGACGGTGAGGGCCCCGATCGCCGCGAGGTACGGGAGCATGCTCGCGGCCTCGACCGTCCCCGCGGCAAGGGCGAGCACGACGATCCCACGGCGGGTCCCGAGCGCCGTGGTGATCCGGTCGTGCCAACGACGAGTGCCCGCCGCGGGATCCTCTCCCCGCTTCGCCCGCGCCTTCGGGTCGATGCGATAGCTGAGCCAGACCAGCGTGGCGCCCGCACCGATCACCAGGACGTCGCCGACGCGCGAGTCGAGCGCGTCGGCGACCACGGGCCCCACCGCCGACGCGCCGGCGGCCAGCAGGAGACCGAGGACGAAGTAGAACGCGGCGATCGTGAGAAGGTACGCCACGACCCTCCCGAGGTCGCCGCGCCGCGTCACCAGGACGAGCCACACGGGGATGACGAGCGTGCCGATGCTGGTGCTGTCGACCAGCGCCATGACCATGAGGAACCCGGCGAGTGTGAGCGTCACCTCCTCAGGGTCACCGCCGCTCCGCATGCCGCGCATCGGCCGGAGGTCGGGTCTGGGCACCGCCTTTGGTAGGGGTCGGCCGACGCGGAGGGCGACAGCCGATCCCCATCGAGTCCTGTGATGTGGGAATGTCGCTCCCATGCTGAGTGCACTGCTGTGGGGTGCCGTTGCGGCGTCGTCGTTCGTCGTGGGTGGTGCGCTCGCGCTGTGGCGTCCGCCGAGGCCGTCGTGGATCGCCGTCGGAGCCGGCGTGGGCGCGGGTGCGCTCCTCGGTGTGGTGTCGTTCGAGCTGACCGTCGAGGCGGGCCAGCTCGCCGGACGCGAGGTCGTCGTCGCGGTGGGCCTGCTCGCCGGCGTCGCGTTGGCGACGACCGTCATGCTCGGACGCGGCCTGCCCAGCGCGGTGGCGGCGACCCGGGTCGAGCCGCCGGAGATCGACCACCGCTTCGCGACGCTCCTCCTGGCGGTCGCTGCCGAGGCGGTGATCATCGTCGGAGCGCTGCACGGCCACGGAATCACGGTCGCCGTGGTGGTCGCGGTCTTCCTCTGCGGAGTGCCCGAGGCGGTCGTCGGGACGGCGCTGCTCGTGGAGGCAGGGGCCAGCGGTGCGCGAGTGATGCGGACGTGGGTCGCGCTCGTCGGGTACGGAGGTCTCAGCGCGGTGGTCGCGGACCTCCTCCTCGACCTCGGGGGACCCAACGTGGTCGCCGCCGTCCTGTCGGTCGCCGGCGGGGCTCTGATCGCGAACATCGTGGCCCACCTCGTCCCGACCGCGTTCGGACGGCTCGGCGCGCTCAGCGCGTTCCCGGTCGTCCTCGGGTTCGCGCTGAGCATGAGCCTGATCGGCGTCGGCTGAGCGTCTCAGCGACGTGAGCGCCACGAGGCGACGACGGCAGGACGCGGCACCGATCCCGGACCGTCCGGCCATCCTGAGGCGGGTCGGTCGACGGTGGCACCGTCCTTCTCGCCCGGGTGCTGCACGCACACGATCACGCGGTCGTCGTCGATCCACGGTCCGCAGGTCTCCGCACCGACCGGGACGGTGAGGAACTGCCTGACCTGGCCCCGGCGTTCGCCGTCGAGCGGGACCGCGAAGAGGCCGTCGTGCGAGCCGAGCGCGTTGCCATCGGTCGAGATCCACAGGTTCCCGTGCGGGTCGAACGCCAGGTTGTCCGGGCACGAGATCGGTGAGACGCGACGCGGGTCGAAGCCGCCCCAGTACGTGCTCGGGTCCGCCGGGTCGCCGCACACCAGGAGCAGGTTCCAGGTGAACGAGGTCGCCGCGGCGTCGTCGCCGTGCTCGGTGAGCTCGAGGACGTGACCGTGCTTGTTGGCGTGACGCGGGTTCGCCTCGTCGGCGAGCGCCTGTCCCGCGGCACCACGGTTGGCGTTGTTCGTCAGTGCGACGTACACCGTGCCGGTCCTCGGGCTGGGCTGGACGTCCTCGGGGCGGTCCATCTTCGTCGCACCGGCGACGTCTGCCGCCTGCCGCGTGAACAGCAGGACCTCCTGGGCCGTCATGCCCTTGACGTACGAGGTGGTGCCGCTGACCAAGGGCACCCAGACACCCACGCCGTCGAACCTGCCGTCGCTCGGCAGCGCCCCCGTACCGTCGATGTCGGCCCGCGAGGAGCTGCCGAGGAAGCGCGCGACGTAGAGCGTCCCGCTGTCCAGCAGGTCGCGGTTGCGGCGGCGGGCGCCCGCGTCGGCACCGCGGGCGACGCGGCCGTCGGACACGAACTTGTAGAGGTAGTCGAAGCGCTCGTCGTCCCCCATGTACATCGCGACGCGGCCGTCGTCGGTGATCCGAGGCTCGGCGGCCTCGTGCTTGAAGCGTCCCAGCGCGGTGCGCTTCTTCGGTGTCGACGTCGGGTCGTACGGGTCCACCTCGACGACCCAGCCGAAGCGGTTGATCTCGTTCGGCTCTTTGGCAAGGTCGAACCGGTCGTCGAAGCGTTCCCACCGGCGTTCGGTCGCACCGCCTGCGGCGCCGTACCGCTTGAGACGAGCCAGCGTGGTGGGGTCGGTCACGGAGGCACCGTTCGCGAAGTACTGGTTGACGTTCTCCTCCGCCGTCAGCCAGGTGCCCCACGGGGTGAGCCCGCCGCCGCAGTTGTTGAGGGTGCCGAGCACGGTCCGGCCACGCGGGTCGGCCGTCGTCCGGACGAGCGGGTGCCCCGCCACCGGACCGGCGAGCGCGAACCCGCTGTGGGTGTGCAGCCGGCGGTTGAGGCGGTGGCCGACCACGGGCTTCAGCATGCCGGTGCCGCGCTCTTCCTCCACGACGACCACGCTCAGGCCGTGCGCCGCCCAGCCGATCTCGACCTGCTCCCGCGTCGGGTTCGCGGCGTCGTACCCGCGGTGCATCAGCTGCTCGGTCGTGTACTCGTGGTTGACGACCATGAGGTGCTGGCCGCGGCCGAGCGGGAGCAACCCGAGGAAGTCGTTGTTGAAGCCGAACTGCCTGCGCTGCGCGGCCGCGCTCTGGCGGTCGACGTCGAACGCCGGGGCCCCCGTGAAGAGCGGGTCCCCCCACGCCATCACGACCGCCTGTGCGTACCCGGGCGGCACGGTGACCTGGTCGAGGGTGTTCGGTTCGACCGGGACGAAGTCGAGGCCCTTGCCGTGGGCGCCGGCAGGGCGCGAGCTTTTGCTCTTGCCGCGCGCAGCGACGACGGGCGTGGCTGCGGCCGGGGTCGTGGTGCCGACCGACAACCCCGCTGCGGCGGCACCGACGCCGACGACCGCCCCGGCACGCAGCAGCCCTCTCCGTGACATCCCGGCGGCGACGTCACCGAAGTACGCATTTTCAGAGGTGTTGGGCGCTTCGTGGGCGCAGGCGTCGCCGCACCGCATGCGACACGTGAGGGCCGCGCGGCCGGAGGCGCACGGCGATCCGGACACGGGCGGGTCGAGGAACGGAAGCAGCGGGCGCACGGTGACTCCTGGGTGTCGTGAGAACGTCTTCGCCCGCACGCTAGGAGTCCCGGACGACCGTCGTCTCACGCCGATGCGAACGCGTGGTGAACGCTCGACGGCTCGCGCGCAGCACGACGCGATGATGGGCTGAGGTCTCGAGAGGAGCACACGTGGACTACCTGCTGGTGGGCATCGCTGCGATCGTCTGCATCGTGGCGGTCACCGTGCTCGCCCCTCGGGTGGGGGTCGCGGCACCGCTCCTCCTGGTGCTCGTCGGGGTCGCGATCAGCCTGCTGCCGTTCGTGCCGCCGATCGAGATCGAGCCGGAGATCCTGCTCGCCGGTGTGCTGCCGCCGCTGCTCTACTCGACCGCTGTCTCCATGCCGGCGATGGACTTCCGGCGGGACTTCAAGGCGATCAGCGGCCTCTCGGTGCTCCTCGTCATCATCAGCGCCGTGGTCCTCGGTCTCTTCTTCCGGGCGGTCGTCCCTGGCATCGAGCTGTCGACCGGCATCGCGCTCGGCGCGATCGTCAGTCCGACCGACGCCGTGGCGACGTCGATCGTCCGCCGGCTCGGGGTCTCCCCGCGGGTCGTCACCGTCCTCGAGGGCGAGAGCCTGCTCAACGACGCCTCGGCGCTCGTGCTGCTGCGGTCCGCGATCGTCGCGACCGCGGCCTCGGTCTCGATCTGGGGTGTCGCCGCCGACTTCGTCTGGGCGGTGCTCGGCGCGGGGTTGATCGGCGTGCTCGTCGGGCGGCTCAACCTCTTCGTGCGCCACCGGATCACCGAGGCGCCGCTCAACACGGCGATCTCGTTCGTGGTGCCGTTCGTGGCGTACGTGCCGGCCGAGCACCTCGGTGCCTCGGGCCTCGTTGCCGCCGTCGCTGCGGGCCTTGTCACCGGCCAGGGTGCGCCGAAGTACCTCAGTCCGCAGGACCGGCTGTACGAGACGTCGAACTGGCACACGATCGAGCTGCTCCTGGAGGGCGGCGTCTTCCTCCTCATGGGGCTGGAGCTGTACGGACTCCTGGAAGACGTGCGCGACGCGCACGACAGTGCCGCGAACGCCCTCGGTGTCGGCCTGGCCGCCGGGGCGATCATCCTCCTGATCCGGTCGGTGTACGTCCTGCCGCTCGTGCTCTCGGCACGCACCAAGCGCAGGAACGCCCCCGAGTACCGGGAGTACGTGCAAGAGCCTGCAGGAACGTCTCGACCAGGGTGAGCACCCGCGAGACGCCGAGCACGCGAAGCGCGTGCGACGACGCCTCGGGCGGGCGCTCGCCGACGTCGACTACCTCACCGCTGTGCCGCTCGGCTGGCGCGAGGGCGTCGTCCTGGTCTGGGCGGGGATGCGCGGCGTCGTCACGCTCGCCGCCGCCCAGTCGCTCCCGCAGGACACCCCGGAGCGTGCCACCCTCGTGCTCGTCGCGTTCGTGGTCGCCGCCGGCACGCTGCTCGTCCAGGGCGGCACGCTGCCTTGGGTGGTGCGGTCGCTCGGTCTGGCCAGCCAGGACCCAGGGGCGCGCGACCCGGACCTTGACGAGCTGCGCCGCGAGATGAACCGGGCCGCCAACAACCTCCTCGAGTCGCCCGACCTCCGGCGGCCGGACGGACGGCCGTACGACGCCGAGATCGTCCAGCGGGTGCGCGCGGAGGTGGCACGCGAGGCAGCCGACGACCCCGAGACGACGGCCCGGTCGGCACGCATCCGGGACCAGGTCCGGGAGCTGCGGCTCCAGACGATCGCCGCAGAGCGGGAGGCCCTCCTCCGGGCCAGGGCGGTGGGCACGTACAGCGCGGCCGCGCTGTCGGAGGCGCTCGCGATCCTCGACGCCGACCAGATCAGCCTGGAGCTCAGGGCCGCCCCGGAGCACGGTGACGACAACACCTGAACCCGGGCGCGTCCCCGGGTCCAGGACGTAGGGTCGTCGCATGGTGCAGTCCCCGACCTCACGGGACCAGTCCGCCCGTGCCTCGCTCTTGACCGTGGACGACGACCCTGCCGTGTCGCGGGCGATCGCCCGCGACCTGCGCCGCCGGTACGGAGAGGACTACCGGATCGTCCGTGCCGAGTCGGGCGACGCAGCGCTGGAGGCCCTCAAGGAGCTCCGGCTGCGCGGCGAGGAGGTCGCCGTGATCCTCGCCGACCACCGCATGCCGCGGATGACCGGCATCGAGTTCCTGGAGCAGGCGATGGACCTGTTCCCGTACGCACGACGCGTGCTGGTCACGGCGTACGCCGACACCGACGCGGCGATCGACGCGATCAACCTGGTCGATCTCGACCACTACCTCCTCAAACCGTGGGACCCCCCGGAGGAGAAGCTCTTCCCGGTGATCGACGAGCAGCTGCGTGCCTGGTCGGCGGCCGAGCGGCACCCCGTCGTCGAGACCAAGCTGGTCGGTCACCGTTGGTCGGCACGCTCTTCGGCCGTCCGGGAGTTCCTCGCCCGCAACCAGGTGCCGTACCGGTGGTTCTCCTCGGAGTCCTCCGAGGCCCGCGCACTGTTCACCGCCGCCGATCTCGACGATCCGGAGCTCCCCGTCGTCGTCACGCCGGCGGGTGACGTCCTGGTCGCCCCGAGCGACGCCGATCTCGCGGAGCGAGTGGGGCTGGTGACGCGGCCGAGCGCCGACTTCTACGACCTGATCGTCGTCGGCGGCGGCCCGGCGGGGCTGAGCGCCGCGCTGTACGGGGCCTCCGAGGGTCTGCGGACGGTGCTCGTCGAGCGGATCGCGACGGGCGGGCAGGCCGGCCAGAGCTCACGCATCGAGAACTACCTCGGTTTTCCCGACGGCGTCTCGGGTGCGCAGCTCACCGAGCGGGCCCGCCGCCAGGCGCTCAAGTTCGGGGCCGAGCTGGTCACCACGCGTGACGCGGTCGGGCTCGACGTCAACGGATCGGCCCGCTCCGTACGGTTCGCCGACGGCAGCACGCTCGACGCGCAGACCGTGATCCTCGCGGGCGGCGTCTCGTACCGGCGCCTGGACGGTCCGCGGCTCGACGCGATGGCGGGACGAGGCCTCTACTACGGGTCGGCGCTGACCAATGTGGCCGCGTGCGCGGACCAGGACGTGTACGTGGTGGGCGGCGCCAACTCCGCAGGGCAGGCGGCGCTCGCCCTCGCGCGCGAGGCCCGCAGCGTGACCCTTCTCGTCCGGGGTCCGTCGCTCACGCAGTCGATGTCGGCGTACCTGATCGAGCAGGTCGAGGCCCACCCCAGGGTGCGCGTCAGGACGTCGACCGTGGTGGCCGAGGCGTGCGGTGACGGACACCTCGAAGGGCTGGTGCTGCGCGACGTGACCACCGACGCGACCACGACGGTCCCGTGCGGCTGGGTGTTCGTGTTCATCGGGGCCGTGCCGCGGACCGACTGGCTCGGCGACGTCGTCGTCCGCGACCGGTACGGGTTCGTCCCGACCGGGCCCGACCTCCTTCAGGACGGCGCCGCGCCGCCCGGCTGGCCGCTCGACCGGCCGCCGTACCACCTCGAGAGCAGCGTCCCCGGGGTCTTCGCGGCGGGTGACGTCCGTGCCGAGTCGGCGAAGCGGGTCGCGTCCGCGGTCGGCGAGGGGGCGATGGCCGTGATGCTCGCGCACCGTTATCTGGAGCAGCTGTGAGCGCCCCCGAGCGGCTGCCGTGCGACCTGGCCGAGCTGCGCACGCTGTTCCTCTTCGAGCACCTCGAGGACTGGCAGCTCGCGTGGCTGTGCGACCACGGGCACGTCGAGCACGTCGAGCCGGGATGGCTCGCACGCGAGGGCGAGCCCGCGACGTGCTTCTACGTCATGATCGAGGGCGCGGTCGCGCTGTTCCGTACGGTCGGCGGCGACGACGTCGAGATCTCCCGGACCACGCAGCCCGGCGTGTACACGGGGGCGTGGTCGGCGTACCTCGGCGACCGTGCGCCCGAGGGGTACGGGGGGTCGACCCGCGTGCTCGCGCCCTCGCGGTTCTTCGTGCTCGACGCGGCCGACTTCGCGACGCTGATGCACGACTGGTTCCCGATGGCGGTGCACCTCCTGGAGGGCCTGTTCTTCGGGCAGCGCAACCAGCAGGCCGCGATCGGGGAGCGCGAGCGTCTCCAGGCACTCGGACAGCTCTCGGCCGGGCTGACCCACGAGCTCAACAACCCCGCATCGGCCGCGGTCCGCGCCACGGCGACCCTGCGGGAGCGCGTCGCGGCGATGCGCCACAAGCTCGCGCTCATCGCCGAGGGGCCGTACGACCGCGCGACGATCGCGGTGCTGATGCGGTTGCAGGACGAGGCGCTCGAGCGCCGTGCGAAGGCGCTGGAGCGCGACCCGCTCGGCCCGCTGGAGGCAGCCGACCGTGAGGACCGGGTCGCGGACTGGCTCGACGAGCACGGCCTGACCGACGCGTGGGACGTCGCTCCGGTGCTGGTCCAGAGCGGCCTCGACGAGGAGTGGCTCGCCGGCCTCACCGACCGGGTCGACGCCGAGGTGCTCGGGGGAGCGCTGCACTGGCTGTCGTACACGCTCGAGACGGAGGAGCTGATGGTCGAGATCGAGGACGCCACGACGCGGGTCTCGACACTGGTCGATGCCGCCAAGCAGTACTCGCAGCTCGACCGGGCGCCCTTCGTCCGTACCGACGTCCACCAGCTGATCGACGCGACGCTCGTCATGCTGCAGAAGAAGCTCGTCGGCCTCGAGGTCGTCAAGGACTACGACCGGTCGATCGCGCCCGTGCCGATGTACGCCGCCGAGATGAACCAGGTGTGGACGAACCTGATCGTCAACGCGGTCCAGGCGATGCAGGGCTCCGGCACGCTGACGATCACCACGAGGCGCGTCGAGGACTGGTGCGAGGTCGAGGTGGCCGACACGGGACCCGGCATCCCCGAGGACGTACGGGGACGCATCTTCGAGCCGTTCTTCACCACGAAGCCCGTCGGTGAGGGCACCGGGCTCGGTCTCGACATCTCGTGGCGCATCGTGGTCCGCAAGCACCACGGCGACCTGCGGGTGGAGTCCCGGCCGGGCGAGACCCGCTTCACCGTCCGGATCCCGTACGACCCTGCCGCCTGAGCACGCTCCCGTCCCCGATGTGACGGGTTCGGGACGGAATCAGGCGGCCCTTTCCGACCCGAACCCCTCACATCGCGGACGCGGGGCTCAGCCGAGGGTGGAGGCGCGTGCGACGAGCTCGGGTTCGAAGACGATGTGCTGGCGCTCCCCGCGTCCGCCGGCCTCGATCTCGCTCATGAGCAGCTCGGCGGCGCGGCGACCCATCTCGCGCGAGGGCTGGCGGATCGACGACAGCGGGATCGCCGCGGACGCCGCGTAGTCGATGTCGTCGTAGCCGATCAGCGCGACGTCGTCGGGCACCCGGACGCCGCCCAACGTGAACGCTTGGAGCATCCCCATCGCGATCAGGTCGTTGGCGGCGAACACGGCGTCGGGGCGCTCGGCGGGCGGCAGCGCCACGATGCGCTCGCCCTCGACGAGCGCCGGTGCGACGTTCATCCCGGTGATCTCGCGGTGCTCCAGCGTGGCGTCCGGCACCTGGGCGACCGCCTCGTACGCACCGGCCAGGCGATCACGGACCTGCTCGATCTCCGTGGACGCGCCGACGAACGTGACGCGTCGGCGACCGATCGCGAGCAGGTGCTCCATCGCGAGGCGCCCGCCTCGGACGTCGTCGACGGAGACCGAGCTGTACGACGCGGTCGAGGCGAGCCGGTCGACGAGGATCACCGCCATCCCCCGTGCGCGCAGCCGGTCGAGCCGGTCGAGCACGTCCCCGACGGGCGAGATCAGGAGCCCGTCGACGCGCTGCTCCTCGAAGAGGTCGAGGTACGCGCTCTCGCGGGCGGCGTCCTCCGCGCAGTTCGCGAGGAGCACGCTGCGTGAGCGGGCCGTGACCTCGTCCTCGACCCCCTGGGCGACGTCGGTGAAGAACGGGTTGCGGATGTCGAGCACGATGAGCCCGACCGAGCGGCTGTGGCCCTGGCGCAGCTGGCGGGCGGCCTCGTTGCGGACGAACCCGAGCTGCTGGATCGCGGCGAAGACGCGCTCGGCGGTCTGCGCGGAGACCTTCGTAGGATGATTCAGGACATTCGAGACGGTTCCGACGGACACGCCGGCGAGCGCGGCGACGTCACGCAGGCTGGACGCGGGCGTGGGCGCGGTCGGTGGCTCGGCCACGGCGTCTCCTCGGGTTGCGTGAATGTGCGGGACGAAGTCTGACGTACGGTGTGAGCAGTGTGCCACTGAATCGTTTCAATGTCCCTCTTGACCTTGTGAGCCGCCTCATATACTTTGTGAACGCCACGTTAATTGAAACGATTCAAACACGCACCCCCGTGAACAACGGCGTGTACGGAAGTCGGTGAGGAAGTCGATGGCCACAGCCGCCCCCGGGACGGTCGCGCTCGCACTGCGCGACGTCTCGAAGACCTTCGGACAGGTGGTCGCCCTTCGTTCGGGCAGCCTGACCGTCACCGCGGGGTCGATCCACGCGCTCGTCGGAGAGAACGGTGCCGGCAAGTCGACGATGGTCAAGATCATCGCCGGTCTGTACCGCGCCGACTCCGGCTCGTACGAGCTGTTCGGTGAGCCGGTCGACTTCCGTACGACGGCCGAGGCCAAGGACGCCGGCGTGGCGGTCATCTACCAGGAGCCGACGCTCTTCCCCGACCTGAGCGTCACCGAGAACCTCTTCATGGGCCGCCAGCCCCGCAACCGCTTCGGGCGCATCGACCGCAAGGCGATGGACACCGAGGCGCGTGCCCTCTTCGCCCGGCTCGGTGTCGTGATCGACCCGGAGCGTCCCGCCGACGGCCTCTCGATCGCCGACCAGCAGATCATCGAGATCGCCAAGGCCATCTCCCTCGACGCCCGCGTCCTCATCATGGACGAGCCGACCGCGGCCCTGTCCGGCGTCGAGGTCGAGCGGCTGATGACGATCGCCCGGGCGCTGCGCGACGAAGGCCGTGCGCTCGTGTTCATCTCGCACCGGTTCGACGAGGTCTTCAGCCTCTGCGACACCATCACCGTCATGCGCGACGGTTCGTACGTCTCGACCGATCGCATCGAGGACGTCACCGTCGAGGACGTGGTCCGCCGCCTGGTCGGGCGCGAGGTCGGCAACCTCTACCCGAAGCAGGACGCGGAGATCGGCGAGGTCGTCCTCGAGATCGAGGGCCTGAGCCGCGCCGGAGTCTTCCACGACGTCGACCTCCAGGTCCGTCGTGGCGAGATCGTCGGCCTGGCCGGACTCGTCGGAGCCGGTCGCAGCGAGATCATGCAGGCCGCCTTCGGCGTCGACCCGTACGACTCCGGCACCGTCAAGGTCGCCGGCAAGGTCGTGCCGCCGAACGACCCGGCGGCGGCGATCCGTCTCGGGCTCGCGCTCGTGCCCGAGGACCGCCGCAAGCACGGCCTCGTCCTCGAGTCGACGCTGACCCAGAACATCACGATGGCGATCCGTCGCCGCCTCAGCCGTGGCGGCCTGCTCACCTCGGGCGCGGAGAACGCGACCGCCCGCGACTGGGCCGCGCGCCTGGAGGTCAAGGCCTCCACGCTCGACACGCTGGCCGGCACCCTCAGCGGTGGCAACCAGCAGAAGGTCGTCCTGGCCAAGTGGCTCAGCACCCAGCCCGACGTCCTGATCGTCGACGAGCCGACGCGCGGTATCGACGTCGGCACCAAGGCGGAGGTCCACCGGCTGCTGTCCACCCTGGCCGGTGAAGGGCTGGCCGTCGTCATGATCTCGTCGGAGCTGCCGGAGGTCCTCGGGATGGCCGACCGTGTCGTCGTCGTCCACGAGGGCCGCATCACCGCCGAGCTGAGCCGCGACGAGGCGACCCCCGAAGCGGTCATGTTTGCCGCGACCAACACCGCCGCCGCCACCGACACCGCCGCGACGAGCACCTCCGCCGCGACCAGCACCCACGGAGCGTCCGCATGAGCACCGCAGCACCCCCGGCACCCACGGCACCACCGACGCCGCAGGCACCGTCGATCGGCGCCCGGGCGCGCAAGGTCCTCCAGGCCCGCGAGACCGGGATCATCCTGGCGTTCCTCGTGGTCCTCGCCGTGACGACCGCGATCAACCCGTCCTTCCTCTTCAGCACCGACGGATGGCGCGACCTCTTCCTGACGCCGTCGATCCTGGTGGTCCTGGCCGTCGGTCAGGCGATCGTCATCATCACCCGCAGCGTCGACCTCTCCCAGGGTTCGGTCCTCGGACTCGTGGCGTACGCGACCGGGCGGATGTTCGTCGACACGGGTCTGCCGCTCGTCGTCGTGCTGCTCCTGGGCATCCTGCTCGGCGTCGGTCTCGGCCTGATCAACGGCGCGCTCGTCGCGTTCGCCAAGGTCCCGGCGCTCGTCATCACGCTCGGCACGCTCTACGTCTACCGCGGCATCATGATGTCCTGGGCCGGCTCCGACCGGATCAACGCCTCCGACATCCCGCGGGACCTGCTCTCGTTCGGCACCTCGTCGATCCTCGGCATCCCGTCGCTCGCGTGGATCTCGTTCCTCGTCCTGGGCGTCGGCGCCTACCTCATGGGGCGCACGCGCGGCGGCCGCGAGATGTACGCGATCGGGTCCGACCCGGACGCGGCGACGCTGTACGGCCTGAAGAAGACGCAGCGCACCCTCGTCGCGTTCGCCGCTTCCGGAGGCCTGGCCGGCCTCGCCGGCGTCATGTACGTCGCGCGCTACGGCACGATCAGCTCCGGCGCCGGTCTCGGCATCGAGTTCGAGGCCGTGGGTGCAGCCGTCATCGGCGGTGTCGCGATCTTCGGCGGCAGCGGCACGATCTTCGGCGCCGCGGTCGGCGCGTACCTGCTCATGACGATCAACCGCGGCCTGCCGATCCTCGGCATCCAGGACTTCTGGCAGCGCGCGGTCGTCGGCCTCCTCATCATCGCCGCGATCGTCCTCGACAAGGTGCTGCGCGAGCGTCAGCACAAGAAGCTGCTGGCAGAGAGGGACGCCGCATGACCAGCCTCATCCACCCCTCCGACAGCGCGACCGAGAAGCTGACGCGGACCTACCGCGACCACCAGCGGCCGCTGTGGCAGCGGGCGCTGCTCAACCGCGACGTCGCGGTGTGGGCGGCGCTGGTCGCCGTCTTCCTGTACGCGTCGGCGACCGTGCCGTTCTTCGACCGGCCGATCACCATCACGTACCTGCTCCTGGACGTCGCGCCGATCCTGCTGATCGCGCTCCCGATGACGCTCGTGATCATCACCGGGGAGATCGACCTCTCCGTGGCGAGCACCGTCGCGCTGGCGAGCGTCTCGTTCGGCGTCCTGTACGACAAGGGCACCCCGATCCTTCTCGCGGCCGTCGCGGCCCTGCTCGTCGGCCTCGTCTGCGGTGCTCTCAACGGGTTCCTCGTCACCGCCCTCGGGCTGCCTTCCCTGGCCGTCACGATCGGCACCCTCGCGCTCTACCGCGGCATCGCGGTCGGTCTGCTCGGCACGACGGCGATCACCGACTTCCCCGACACCTGGACCGACTGGGCGCGTGGCCGCATCGGTGACTCCGACATCCCGTCGATCATGATCCCGTTCGCGGTGCTCGCGGTCCTGTTCATCGTCCTTCTCCACTTCACCGCGTTCGGGCGAGGTGTGTACGCCATCGGCCTCAACGAGGGCGCGGCACGCTTCTCCGGGATCCGGGTCGAGCGGACGAAGCTGCTCCTGTTCGTGCTGACCGGCGTGGTCTCCGCGCTGGCCGGCATCTACTACACGCTGCGGTACGGAAGTGCGCGCGGCGACAACGCCAACGGGATGGAGATGCAGGTCATCGCCGCGGTCCTCCTCGGTGGCGTCTCGATCTTCGGCGGACGAGGTGCACTCCCCGGCGTCATCGCCGGCGTGCTCCTCATCGGGGCGATCGGCAGCGCACTGCGTCTCGCCGACCAGACCGCCGACGTCATCAACATCGTCACCGGCCTGCTGCTGGTCGTCGCGGTCGTGGGCTCCAGCGTCCTCGGCTGGGTCAGCAGCAAGCGGCGACGGCGCGGCGCCCCCGAACCGCGGTCCAGCACGACACCACCGGGCACCCCCACGCCCGGCACCACCAAGGCCGACACGGACGTCCCGGTCGGCGAGCGAGAGAGAGAAGACCGATGACCACATCAACGACGAGGCGACGCGGCCTCGCCCGGTTCGTCCCGGCTGTCGCGGCAGCACTCGGCCTGAGCCTCGTGCTCGCGGCCTGCGGCGGAAGTGACGACGAGGGCGGCTCCGGCGACGGCGGCAACGGCGACCTCTCGGTGACGTTCCTCCCGAAGAACCTCGGCAACCCGTACTTCGACGCGTCCTCCACGGGCGGCGAGGCGGCCGTCGAGGAGTTCGGCGGCACCTTCAAGGAGGTCGGTCCGTCCGAGGCCACCCCGGACTCGCAGGTCAGCTACATCAACACGCTGACCCAGCAGGGCACCGGAGCGATCGCCATCTCGGCGAACGACCCCAAGGCCATCGGTGACGCCCTCCAGGAGGCGCGTGACGCCGGCACCAAGGTCGTCACCTTCGACTCGGACACCGACCCCGAGTTCCGCGACCTCTTCGTGAGCCAGGCCGACGCCAAGGGCATCGCCGGCAAGCAGGTCGAGCTCATCGCCAAGGCCATCGGCGACAAGGGCAAGATCGCCATCCTGTCGGCGTCGGCGAACGCGACGAACCAGAACGAGTGGATCCGCCTCATGGAGGAGGAGCTCAAGGCGAACCACCCGAACATCGAGCTCGTCGAGACGGTCTACGGCGACGACGACGACCAGACGTCGTTCGACAAGACCGCCGCGCTGCTCCAGAAGCACTCGGACCTCAAGGGCATCGTCTCTCCGACCACGGTCGGCATCGCCGCCGCGGCCCGCTACCTGTCGGACTCGCAGTACAAGGGCAAGGTCGCGCTGACCGGTCTCGGCACCCCTGACCAGATGCGCGAGTACGTCAAGAACGGCACCGTCGGCTCGTTCGCGCTGTGGAGCCCCGAGGACCTCGGCTACCTGACGGCGTTCGCGTCGAAGGCACTCATCGAGGGCGACATCGAGGGCAAGGAAGGCGACACCTTCAAGGCCGGCAAGCTCGGTGACTACACCGTGGGCGCCGACGGCGTCGTCGTGCTCGGCGAGCCGCTCGAGTTCAACAAGGACAACATCGACGACTTCAACTTCTGATCGGTCTGATCGAAGAGAAGTCCGCCAGGGCGTTAGCGCCCGGCACCTGAGACGTGGTTCCCGGCCTCCCCGGCGGCCTGGGGAGGCCGGGAACCACCACACACACCAGATCTCGGAGGAACGATGCGTCGCGTCTGCTTCCAGCTGAAGGTCCGGCCCGACCGGATCGACGAGTACAAGCGCCGCCACGCCGCGGTGTGGCCCGAGATGCTCGAGGCCCTGTACGCCGCCGGCTGGCACAACTACTCGCTGTTCCTCCGGCCCGACGGGCTCCTGATCGGCTACCTCGAGACCGACTCGGTCGAGGCTGACGAGCTCAAGGACGTCCAGGCGCGGATGGCCGCCACCGACGTGAACCGTCGCTGGCAGGCCGAGATGGCCGAGCTCTTCGAGGATCTCGACGGAGCTCCGGACGAAGGCTTCCTGGAGCTGGAGGAGATCTTCAACCTCGAGGACCAGCTCGCCGCCTCTCGCCACGCAGCACAGACGGCACAGACGACCGCGTACGAGACCCGTACGCATGAAGAGAGCAACTGACATGACGAACTTCGCTGACATCTCGTCGCGGCTCACGGAGCAGGAGATCGAGGTCCCGTCGTGGGCCTACGGCAACTCCGGCACCCGGTTCAAGGTCTTCGGCTCGCCCGGGACGCCTCGCACGGTCGAGGAGAAGGTCGCCGACGCGGCAGCCGTCCACCGGTTCACGGGCCTCGCGCCCCGCGTCGCGCTGCACATCCCGTGGGACGAGGTCGACGACTACGAGGCGCTGCGCCGCTTCGCCGAGGAGCAGGGCATCGGCCTCGGCACGATCAACAGCAACACCTTCCAGGACGACGACTACAAGCTCGGCGCCCTGACGCACACCGACGCGAAGATCCGCCAGAAGGCGATCGACCACCACTTCGCGTGCATCGACGTCATGAACGCGACCGGCTCGCGCGACCTCAAGATCTGGCTCGCCGAGGGCAGCAACTACCCCGGCCAGGCCGACATGCGCGGACGGCAGGACCGCCTGGCGGAGTCGCTCGCCACGATCTACGAGCGGCTCTCCGGCGACCAGCGCCTCGTGCTCGAGTACAAGTTCTTCGAGCCGTCGTTCTACCACACCGACGTCCCGGACTGGGGTACGGCGTACACGCAGGTCGCTGCCCTCGGGGACAACGCGGTCGTCTGCCTCGACACCGGCCACCACGCGCCGGGGACCAACATCGAGTTCATCGTCGCGCAGCTGCTGCGGCTCGGGAAGCTCGGCTCGTTCGACTTCAACTCGCGCTTCTACGCCGACGACGACCTGATCGTGGGCGCCGCCGACCCGTACCAGCTCTTCCGCATCCTCTTCGAGGTCGTGCGCGGCGGCGGGTACGGACGTGACGGCGACGTCGCGTTCATGCTCGACCAGTGCCACAACATCGAGAAGAAGATCCCCGGCCAGATCCGCTCGGTGCTCAACGTCCAGGAGATGACGGCGCGAGCGCTGCTCGTGGACACCGACGCGCTGACCGCGGCGCAGGAGGACGGCGACGTCCTGCTGGCGAACGAGATCTTCATGGACGCCTTCTACACCGACGTGCGCGCCGACCTCGCCGCATGGCGCGAGACGCAGGGCCTTCCCGCGAACCCGATGCAGGCCTACCTCGCGAGCGGCTACCAGGACCAGATCGAGGCCGAACGGGTCGGCGGGACCCAGGCCGGATGGAGCTGATGACCACGATGTCCGACACCACCACCGCGAACGGCACGAACCCCACGGCGAAGGCGCTCATCGAGCGCTCGAACCGCCTGGGCGCCGATCCGCGCAACACGAACTACGCCGGTGGCAACACCTCGGCCAAGGGCACGGAGACCGACCCGGTCACCGGCGAGGCCGTCGAGCTGCTCTGGGTCAAGGGCTCCGGGGGCGACCTCGGCACGCTCAAGGAGACCGGTCTCGCCGTGCTCCGCCTCGACCGCATGCGCGCCCTCGTCGACGTCTACCCGGGCGTCGAGCGCGAGGACGAGATGGTCGCGGCGTTCGACTACTGCCTGCACGGCAAGGGCGGTGCTGCGCCGTCGATCGACACCGCGATGCACGGGCTCGTCGACGCCGCGCACGTCGATCACCTCCACCCCGACTCCGGCATCGCGATCGCGACCGCCGCCGACGGCGAAGAGCTGACCGGCAAGATCTTCGGTGACAAGGTCGTCTGGGTCCCGTGGCGTCGTCCCGGCTTCCAGCTCGGGCTCGACATCGCCGCGATCAAGGCCCAGAACCCGCAGGCCATCGGCTGCATCCTCGGTGGGCACGGCATCACGGCCTGGGGTGACACCTCCGAGGAGGCCGAGCAGAACTCGCTGTGGATCATCCGCACCGCGGCCGCGTACATCGACGAGCACAGCAAGGCGGAGCCTTTCGGTCCGGCGCTCGACGGGTACGCCGCGCTGCCGGAGGACGAGCGCCGCGCCAAGGCTGCCGCGCTCGCGCCGACGATCCGGGGGATCGCGAGCCAGGACCGCCCGATGGTCGGCCACTTCACCGACTCCGACGTCGTGCTCGACTTCCTCGCGCACGCCGAGCACCCGCGGCTCGCCGAGCTCGGCACGTCGTGCCCCGACCACTTCCTCCGCACGAAGGTCAAGCCGCTTGTGCTCGACCTCCCCGCGGACGCGTCGGTCGAGGACTCGATCGCTCGCCTGAAGGAGCTCGCGGCGTCGTACCGCGAGGACTACCAGGCGTACTACGACCGTCACGCGTCCGCCGACAGCCCCGCCATCCGCGGAGCCGACCCGCTGGTCGTGCTCGTCCCGGGTGTCGGCATGTTCAGCTTCGGCAAGGACAAGCAGACCGCCCGCGTCGCCGGTGAGTTCTACGTCAACGCGATCAACGTGATGCGTGGTGCCGAGGGCCTCTCGACGTACGCGCCGATCGACGAGTCGGAGAAGTTCCGGATCGAGTACTGGGCGCTGGAGGAGGCCAAGCTCCAGCGGATGCCGAAGCCGAAGCCGCTGGCCACCCGCGTCGCGCTCGTCACCGGCGCCGCGTCGGGCATCGGTCGGGCGACCGCCGAAAAGCTCGCTGCGGAGGGCGCCTGCGTCGTCATCGCGGACCTGTCCCTGGAGAAGGCGCAGGAGGCTGCGGCCCAGATCGGGAGCACGGACGTCGCCGTCGGCGTCCAGGTCGACGTCTCCAGCGCCGACGCCGTCCAGGCGGCCGTCGACGCCGCGGTCCTCGCCTTCGGTGGCGTCGACCTCGTCGTCAACAACGCCGGTCTCTCGCTCTCGCGCTCGCTGCTCGAGACCAGCGAGAAGGACTGGGACCTCCAGCACGACGTCATGGCGAAGGGGTCGTTCCTCGTCTCGCAGGCCACCGCGAAGGTCATGATCGCCCAGGAGATGGGCGGCGACATCGTCTACATCTCCTCGAAGAACTCGATCTTCGCCGGTCCGAACAACGTCGCCTACGGTGCGGCGAAGGCGGACCAGGCCCACCAGGTGCGCCTCCTGGCCGCCGAGCTCGGCGAGCACGGCATCAAGGTCAACGGCGTGAACCCCGACGGCGTGGTCCAGGGCTCCGGCATCTTCGCCAGCGGCTGGGGAGCCAACCGCGCCGCGGTGTACGGCGTGGAGGAGAAGGACCTCGGCAAGTTCTACGCGCAGCGGACCATCCTGAAGCGCGAGGTGCTGCCGGCCAACATCGCGAACGCGGTGTTCGTCCTGTGCAGCGCGGAGCTGAGCCACACGACCGGGCTTCACATCCCCGTCGACGCGGGCGTCGCCGCCGCGTTCCTGCGCTGAGGACGAGAATGGCTCACGTCGCAGCGGTCGACCTCGGTGCCACCAGCGGACGCGTGGTGGTCGCCGAGGTCGGCCCCGACGGTGTGCGGCTCGACGTCGTGCGCCGGTTCCCCAACACGCCCGTACGGTTGCCCGACGGCCTCCACTGGGACGTCGTCGGCCTGTTCCGAGAGATCGTCGAAGGCCTGCGCAGCGCCGTACAGGCGACGCCCGACCTGGCGGGTCTCGCGGTCGACAGCTGGGCGGTCGACTACGCGCTGATGCGTGACGGGCGGATGGTGTCGACCCCGTTCCACTACCGCGACGACCGCAACGCGGCCGCGGTCGAGCGGGTCCACGCCGTCGTCGACCCGTCGGGGCTGTACGCCCGCAACGGCCTTCAGCACCTGCCCTTCAACACGGTCTTCCAGCTGGTGGCCGACGGAGCACACCTCGATCACGCGGACACCCTCCTGCTGGTTCCCGACCTGATCGCCCACTGGCTGAGCGGTCACGTCGGCGCCGAGACCACGAACGCGTCGACGACGGGGCTGCTCGACGTGCGGACCGGGCCCCTCGGAGCCAAGGCGTGGGACACCGAGCTGGCCGGCATGCTGGGCATCCCGGCGGGGATCCTGCCGCCGCTCGTCGCACCCGGCGAGACGCTGGGCGGGCTGCTCCCGCACGTCGCCGCAGAGCTCGGCGGCCGGCAGCTCACCGTCACCACGGTCGGCTCGCACGACACCGCGTCGGCCGTGGCGGGCACGGTGCTCGGACCGGACGACGCGTACGTGTCGTGCGGCACCTGGGGGCTCGCGGGCCTCGAGCTGGAGCGCCCGGTCCTCACCGAGGACGCGCGGAAGGCCGGTTTCACGAACGAGGGCGGCGTCGACGGACGGACGCGCTTCCTCCACAACGTCATGGGGCTCTGGCTGCTCAGCGAGTCGGTCCGTACGTGGGAGCGTGAGGACGGACGGTCGCTCGACCTCGCGACGCTGCTCGCCGGGGCTGCGGAGGCACAGGCGCCGATGCTCTTCGACGTCGACGACCCGCGGTTCCTCGCCCCGGGAGACATCCCGGCGCGGATCAGCGCGTACGCCGCCGAGCACGGGCTGCCCGCACCCCAAGGTCGGGCCGAGGTCGTCCGCACCATCCTCGAGAGCCTCGCCGAGGGGTTCGCGACGACGATCCACCGCGCGGCCGCACTGTCCGGACGCGAGGTGCGCCGGATCCAGATCGTCGGTGGGGGAGCGCTCAACACGCTCCTGTGCCAGCTCACCGCTGACCGGTCGGGCCTCGAGGTGCTCGCCGGACCCGTGGAAGCCACCGCACTCGGCAACGCGCTGGTCCAGGCCCGCACGCTCGGTGCCGTGTCCGGTGACCTCGACGCCCTCCGCGCCCTGGTCGGCCGGACGCTCGAGCAGCAGCACTACCGGCCCCGCACCTCCCGCACCACTCCGCCCGCTTCTCGAAAGGTCTTCTGATGGAACGCCGCGCCCCCCGTCCGAGCGAGCTCCGGCCGCTTCTGAAGTTCAAGAAGCCCACGCTGTCGCCGAAGGAGCGCCGCCTGGCCGCTGCGCTGACCATCGAGGACCTGCGGGCCATCGCGAAGCGTCGCACGCCGAAGGCGGCGTTCGACTACACCGACGGAGCGGCCGAGGAGGAGCTGTCGCTGGCGCGCGCCCGCCAGGCGTTCCGTGACGTGACGTTCCACCCGCGGATCCTGCGCGACGTCTCCAAGGTCGACACCTCGCGCACCGTGCTCGGCACCCCGTCGGCGCTGCCGTTCGGGATCGCGCCGACCGGCTTCACGCGCATGATGCAGACCGAGGGCGAGTACGCCGGTGCGTCCGCGGCCGGCGCGGCGGGCATCCCGTACACGCTGTCGACGATGGGCACGGCCTCGATCGAGGACGTCCGCGACGCCAACCCGTCGGGTCGCAACTGGTTCCAGCTGTACATGTGGAAGGACCGCGAGCGGTCGATGGCGCTCGTCGACCGCGCTGCTGCCGCCGGGTACGAGGCGCTCGTCGTGACCGTCGACGTGCCGGTCGCCGGTGCGCGGCTGCGCGACACCCGCAACGGCATGACGATCCCGCCGACCCTGACGCCCCGTACGGTCGCGAACGCGATCCCGCGACCGGCGTGGTGGATCAACTTCCTCACCACCGAGCCGCTCGCGTTCGCCTCGCTCGACCGCTGGTCGGGCACGGTGGCCGAGCTGCTCGACACGATGTTCGACCCGACCGTCGACTACGCCGACCTGGCCTGGATCAAGGACCAGTGGAAGGGCAAGCTCGTCGTCAAGGGTGTGCAGAGCGTCGAGGACGCGTCGCGGCTCGCCGAGCTCGGTGTGGACGCGATCGTGCTCTCCAACCACGGAGGGCGACAGCTCGACCGGGCTCCCGTGCCGTTCCACCTCCTGCCGGAGGTCGCGCGCGAGGTCGGCGACGCGACCGAGATCCACCTCGACACCGGCATCATGTCCGGCGCCGACATCGTGGCCGCGCTCGCGCTCGGCGCCAGGTTCACGCTGATCGGCCGGGCGTACCTGTACGGACTGATGGCCGGTGGGCGCGAGGGGGTCGACAAGACCATCGAGATCCTCTCGACGCAGATCGAGCGGACCATGCGCCTCCTCGGCGTCAGCAGCCTCGACGAGCTGCGGCCGGACCACGTCACGCAGCTCGAACGGCTCGTGCCGAGGAGATAGCACCGCGATGAGGGGGACGGGGGGAACGATGACACGCGGCGGGCACCGGAGACGTACCGAACCACCGGCACCGCTCGAGCGCGACGACCTCGCGCTCCTCGCGCTCGTCGCACAGGGCCTGACCGTGGAGGCGGTCGGTCGCCGGATGCTCCTCTCGGAGCGGACGGTGCGCCGGCGTCTCCGTACGGTGTGCTCGGCCCTCGAGGTGGCGACGCCGATCGAGGCCGTCGTCTGGGCCGTCCGCCGCGACCTCATCTAGCTCGCGAGCCACTTTCCGCGCACCCGCGAGCCACTTCCCGCGCACTGGCGAGCCACTCTCCGCGCACTGGCGAGCCACTTCCCGCGCACTGGCGAGCCACTCTCGGCGGGTGGGAGGGCTGTGGCCCCGAGCGCTTCGCCCGGGGCCACAACGGCTCACCGTGGGACGGGAACGAACTGAGTCTTACCGGATCCGACCTCGAAGACCACGCGGTCCCCCACGGTTCCGACGAGGCGCGCGCCGGTGGTGCCGACGGCTCGGTACGACGCACCGGCGACCTTCGGCAGCTCGACGCGTGCGGTCACGTTCACCGGCACCTCGAGCGTCGCGCGAACTCCGTGGCGCTTGCGCTCCCACGACAGCGCGACCTCGCCGCGCTGTGTCGGCACCGATCCCGACGCCTTGGCCAGACCGGTCGCTGGCGGCACGATCCGTACGGATGAGCCGCCCACGCCGTCAGGCCGGATGCCGAGCAGCGTCTCAGTCACGTCTACGGCCGCCTGTGCGCTCCAACCGTGCGACTGGCTGTGGTTCGAGCCTGCGTCGAGCGTCCACGCCTCCCATGTGAACGTTCCGCCCTGGGCGAGGATGTTCGCGAACCCGAGGTCGTCGGGGTTCGTGAGCAGCCGCAGCACCGCGTCGGGGCGGTCGGCCTTGCCCAGCGCCTGCAGCAGGCGGTGCACCGTCATCGGGCCCTGCTTCATGCCCATCCCGGCGAGATGCTCCGCGAGCACCGGCAGATCGGCCTCGGGAGCGACGTCGAACGCGACCGCGAACGACGTGCTGTGCTGCCCCGCGTGATCGCTCTGCGCGCCGTCGGCCTTGAGCCCGTCGACGTAGATGCCGTCCGAACGACGCAGCTTGGTGTTCATCGCCTCGACGAGCTCACTCTCAGCCGCGCGGTACGAGGAAGCCTCGGTCTCCGGGCGGCCCAACGCCTCCGCCATGTCAGCCGTACGCCGCAGCACTCCCACGCCCAGCGCGTTGATGACTGTCCGCGCGGTGGTGTCCATGTCGTACCCGAAGCGTCCCGGCGCCGGCCAGTCGACGATGCCGTACTGGTAGGCGCCGGAGCCGCCCGAGAGATCGGTGACGAGGCCCGCGGTCGGGCCGGACTCGGGGATGTGCCGCTGGACGTAGGCGGCGGTCCGCCGGATCGCCGGGTACGCCTCCTCGAGAAGCGCGCGATCTCCGGTCACCTGGTAGTACCGCCAGACCCAGTCGACGAACATCTCGGTGTAGTCCGGGATGTCACGCTTCCCGTCCCCGTTGGGGTAGACAGCGTTGTACCGTCCCAGGTCGTTCGGGTTTCCGCTCCAGAACCGCATCTCGGATGCCAGGAACTCGCGGATCGCCTGCTGAGTGGCGTCGCGCTCGGCGAAACCCTGCATCGTCGCGTACGAGATGTTGACGGCGTCGCCGAGGAACTGGCCCTTCTCCCGGGTCGGGGTGTCGACGAACGCCTCCTGGACGGAGTACAGCGCCGAGCGCTGCATCATGTCCCACACCTCGTCGAGGGTGCGGTCGGAACTGTCGAACGTGGCCCCCTGTCCGTTGGGCACGTCGGTGTGAACCACGACGGCGGACACGTCGCGACGCTCGATCGCCTCACCGGCGTCGGGGATCTCGAGATAGCGGAACCCGAGGTGCGTGAACGCCTCGAACGACTGCCTCCCGTCGACCTGCGTGTACGGAAACGCCATGTTCGTGCCCTGCGTCTGCAGTGTCGACGTCGCGACCCTGCCCTGCTCGGTGAGCGTGTAGCCGGCGCGCATCTGAAGCACGCGTCCCTGGACCCCGTGGTCGAACTGGACCGCGGGACGCGCAGGGATCACCTTCCCGAAGTCTGCGACCACGGTGCCGTCCTCGGCCCTGAGCATCCGTACGGGCCGGGCGGTGGTCTCATCGAGGCGGGTCTCCTGGCCCTGCAGCTGCGTGAACGGTGCGACCGGGTGCGTGCCGAGCACGACGGCGTCACCCCAGGCGGAGTCGTCGAACCCTTCCTCGTCCCAGCCGTCGAGCGCGGCTGCCCGGACCCCGTCGAGGTGCTCGATCTGTTCGCCCTCACCGTTGCGTCGGCCGGCCTGGACGTACGGGCCCTCGGTGACTTTCCACGAGCCGTCGGTGACGACCGTCTGCGTGGAGCCGTCGGCGTACTCGACGACAACCCGAGCGAGAACACCTGGCACGCCCGCCGGGCGGCCCTGCCCGGAGCCGTACCAGTGTGCGATCAGACCGAGCCCGATCGCACGCTCGCCCTTGACGAGGTGCGTGACGTCGCTCGCCTGGTAGTAGCCCTCACCGGGGTACGAGAAGGACTGGCCGCGATCAGCGCGCTGTCCGTCGATCCAGAGCTCGTACGTGTGGCTGGCTGCGACGTACGCGCGGGCACGGACGACCTTGCGCCCTTCGAGCGGGACGTCCTTGCGGGCGAGCGTCCACTCGTCGGCCTGCCGGCCGGGCGGGGCGACGTCCCAGGCGGACAGGTCGCCGGAGAAGTCGTCGGCCAGCAGCACCGTGCCGTCCGGTGCCGTGACGCGTACGTCGTCGAACTCGGCGGTCTCGTTGGACGCTTCACGGAAGCCGACACCGCCGGTGGCGTGGGTGGTGTCCGTCCGTTGGTCGACCTGGACGCCGTCGACGAAGGTCGTGACCGTCGCTTCGTCGACCTCGATCCTCACGCGGTAGTCCTGGCCTGCGACGATCGCGAGCGGCTTCGTCGCGAGAACGGTGTGTGAGCCGTTGCGCTGCACATGGGCACGGAATCCGTTGGCAGGCGAGAGCTGCCACATGTAGCCGTTGCGGCGGTCGGCGTTGCGGAAGGCGATGCCGGCCCCGCCCGTATGCGGCCGGACGGTCGCCTCGATCGTGTAGTCGGTCCAGTCGGCGCTGCCCTTCGCGAGCGTGACGTCGCCGCCGGTGACACGGGCGCGCCCATCGACGACGGCCACCGGGGCCGTACCGCCTGGCGCGCGCTGGATCCACTGCGCGCCGTCCCAGTCGGCGTCCGAGATGCCGGTCTCGAAGGTCGCCGGCTTCGCCCACGGTGACGAGCGGTGCGTGCGGTCCCACGTCCGGACCGTCCACGTGTACACGGCGCCGCGGTCCAGCGAGGGTCCGTCGTACTCGATGTAGGCCTGCTGATCCGACTCGACCTTGCGGCTGTCCCAGACGAGCCGGCCGTCGTCGTCGCTGACCTTCAGCTGGTAGGCGCTCTGCACCTCGCCGGGGTCGCGGTCCTGCGGCATCCATCCGAAGGCGGGTACGCCCTCGACGTTGAGCGGCCGCGCGGAGTCGTCGACGGTCAGCGCCTTCGGGGCGCCGGGCGCGTGACCTCCACGGGCTTCGGCGGGTGCCGTGATCGCGGCAGATCCGGCGAGCAGGGCCGTTGCCGCAACGACCCCTGTGATGCGTCTCGTTCTCATCCTCGTCCTCTCATGACGACGGCGGACTGCGTGTTTGAACGTTTCAATCGACCGTAAGGTGATCCACGTCACGCCGTGAAGAGGTCTGTCCGCATCCGGCCACACACCCCCGGATCTCGCGGGTGCGCAGAGAGTGGCTCGCGGGTACGCACAGGCTGGCTCGCGGGTACGCAGAGGGTGGCTCGCGAGCGTAGAAGGAGGGTCCCCGAGCCGGCGCGGCGCGGGGACCCTCCTCCGTACGACGCGTCAGGAGATCGGCAGCGACCAGACGTCGGCGATCGACGGGTCGTAGTCGGCGCCGGTGTCCTGGAACCGGACACGCACCACGCCGTCGGCCGTCAGGTCGGGACGGTCGACGAGCACCTGGTACGTCTGCGTACCCTCGCCGCCCTCGGTCCGTCGGGCGTCGTGCGAGTACACGACTTCGCCGTCCACGACGATGTCGTACGTCTTGCGCCGTGCACCGTCGTACGTCTCGACGGCCCGCAGGACGAACGCCTCACCGGCCGGGACGGCGAGGTCCATCTCGAACCAGCCGCCCGGGTACGACGAGTGCGTGTAGCGACGCGTGAGACCGGCCTCGACGGTCGTGCCGGAGTGCTGCGACGCCGTCAGGCGGTGGGCCTGCTCCGATGCCGCCGACCCCACGTCGACGTGGTCGACGGCACCCGACGGCGGGGTCGCGAGGGTGACACCGAGCGTGGCCGCCGCCTTCTCCGCCTCCGTCGCGCCGGTCGACGCGGTGAGTGCGAGCGGTCCGGCGATCACCGTCGTCGGGACCACCACGGTCGCCGTGACCTCGGCCGTGGAACCCGCGGGCACCGAGTACGGCACCGGTGCGGGTGACTCGACCCCCGAGCCCGAGACGGTCAGCGAGCCCGACGCGGTCCGTGCGCTGTGGTTGCGCACGACCGCGGTCACCGTGACCTCCTCGCCGGCCGTCGCCGTCTCCGGCGCCACCGCTGCGGAGTCGAGCGTGAGAGTCGGGGAGACGACCACGTCCGCAGAGACGGGCAGCGTGGCCGTGCCCCAGCTCTGCCGGTACGACACCGTCCCCGTCAGCGCCTCGGTGCCGATCGGGGTGCCGGCGGGCACCGTGACGTCGTACAGGTGGGTGACCGTCTTGCCGGCGCCCACCGAACCGGGCCGCCCGCCGACCGGCTTCACCGTCCAGCCGGACGCCGACCTCAGCGTGCTGGCGACGTTCGGCAGGGACTTCGTCCCGGTGTTCTCGAGCGTCACCGCGACCCGCACGGTGTCGCCCGCGAGGTGGACCGTGCCCTGCGGCTCGGCCTTGGCGACCGCGCCGACGATGAGGCCCGAGGCGGCCGACAGGTGTCCGTCGACCTTCGCGAGCGTCTCCTTCAGCGCCGTCGCGGTCGGCTTGTCGACCAGGCGGAGCACACGCTGCAGGTCCACCCACAGCTCGAGCGCCGACACGGTGGCGAGCGCCTGGTGGGTCCGAGATGCAGCGGTGTCGCGGTCACCTGCGGCGCGCGCCGCCCGTGCCTGCTCGACCTGCCGGTCCAGCGTCGCCACCTCGGACTGCAGGTGCCGCTTGAGCAGCGCCGTCAGGACGCCCTTCGTGGCGAGCGCATCGACCTGGCCGGCGAGCACGTCGACGTCGGCGGCGGCCTCACCCAGCTCGCCGAGTGCACGGTCGATGCTGAAGGTGTAGTCGCCCGACCCGACCTCGTACACGGCGTGCCCGTCCTCGAACGCGACGAACCGCACGCCGTCGGCCGACTCCGCGGCACGACCGCCCTCGGTGACCGCCCACCGGCTCGGTGCCGGGACCCGGACCTCGCCGGTGGCGTTCGCTGGGACGGACACCTCGAGCTCGAGACCGCCGGAGACCTTCTTCCAGGCGCTGCGGACCTTGCCGTAGCGCGTCTGGACTCCGAACGTCACGTGGTCGATGCCGTCGCCGGGCTCCGGCGCCACGAGCACCTTGCGGTAGCCCGGCTCGAGCGAGGAGACGCCCGCCATCGTGCGGTACATCCACTCGCCGACCGCCCCGTACGCGTAGTGGTTGAACGAGTTCATGCCCACGTCGTTGAACGATCCGTCGGGGTTGATGGAGTTCCACCGCTCCCAGATCGTGGTCGCGCCCTTGCCGATCTCGTACCCCCACGAGGGGTAGTCCTCGTTCTGGAGGAGGCGGTACGCGATGTCGGTGCGGCCGGCCTTCGTGAGTGCCGGGAGCAGACCGTCGACGCCCAGGAACCCGGTCGACAGGTGGTAGTCGCGCCGCTCCAAGGTCTCCACGAACTGGTCGATCACCGCGTCGCGCCGGTCGGCGGGCTCGAGGTCGTTGATCAGCGTGAGGATGTACGAGGTCTGGCTGTCGCCCTTGACGGTGCCGTCGGCGCCGATGAACGCGTCCTGGTACGCCGTGCGGATCGTCTCGTAGCGCTCCTGCAGCTCCGCGGCGTCGTCGTCCTTGCCGATCGCGGCGGCCATCTGCGCCAGCTCGCGGGTGCTCTTCGCGACGAACGCCGTGTCGAGCACGTCGGCCGGCGTCGGGTCGTCGAGGTTGAGCCAGTCGAGGTAGCCCCCGGCCGAGCGGATGTGGTTCGTCGAGTCCGCCGCCAGGAAGTCGACGTACTTGCGCATCATCGTCCAGTTGTCGCGGATGATGTCCGTGTCGCCGTACGCGTGCCAGAGCGTCCACGGCACGTGCACGCCGGCGTCCATCCAGCCCGCCGACTCGTAGCCGCCGTCGAAGCGGCCGAGCACGACCGGCGCGACGCCCGGCAGCGAGCCGTTCGGGCGCTGGGTGTCACGCAGGTCCTGCAGCCACTTGTCCAGGAACGTCTGCGCATCCATGTCGTAGACGGCCGTGCGGGCGAACACGTTGATGTCGCCCGTCCATCCCATCCGCTCGTCGCGAGCCGGGGTGTCGGTCGGGATGGAGAGGAAGTTGCCGCGCATGCCCCACACGATGTTGCGGTGGAGCTGGTCGACCATGTCCGAGGACGTGTCGAGCTCGGAGGTGAGCTCACCGTCGGTGCCGACGACGACCCCCACGAGGTCCTCGGCGGCGGGCGCCTCGTCGACGCCGGTGATCTCGACGTACCGGAACCCGTGGAACGTGAACGCCGGCTCGTACGTCTCGGGACCGTCCGACCCGAGCGTGTAGTAGTCGGTGGCCTTCGCGCTGCGCAGGTTGGCGGTGTAGAGCGTGCCGTCGGGGTTGAGGACCTCGCCGTGGCGGATCCTCACGGTGTCACCCTTGCGGCCCTGGAGCGTGACGCGGACGTGCCCGACCATGTTCTGACCGAGGTCGTAGAGGTGGACGCCCTCGGTCGGGGAGTCGATCCGCCGGGTGTCGGTGAGCTCCTGGGTGACGCGGACCGGGACGGTGGTCTGCGGCTCGAGGGTCGCCTTCGACTCGTTGCGGACCACGACGTCGCTCCAGCCGGTCGGCTCGTACGACGCGTCCAACCAGTCGCCGATCGCGTCGGCGCGGCGGCGGTCGTACGACTCGCCGTCGAGGAAGTCGGCCTCGCGGACGGGTCCGTCGGTGGTGCGCCACGAGCCGTCGGTGCCGACGACCGCGGAGGTCCCGTCGGTGTAGTCGACGCGCAGCTGCGCGATCAGCGAGGTGTCGGTCCCGTACGTGTTCGGTCCGAACATCGCGATCTTGCCGGTGTACCAGCCGCCGGCGACCTCGGCGCCGAACGCGTTGTCGCCCGCCCGAACGAGATCGGTGACGTCGTACGTCTGGGAGTCGATGCGCTTGTCGTAGGAGGTCCAGCCGGGCGCGAGCTCGTCGTCGCCGACCCGCTTCCCGTTGAGGTGCAGGCGGTAGACGCCACGCGCCGACGAGTACACGCGGGCGCGCGCGATCTCCTTGTCGGCGAGGGCGAACTCCTTGCGCAGCAGCGGTACGGGGTCGTCGCGGCGCAGCCACGCCTCGGGCCCGGCGGCGTCGACCGTGAGCGCGCCTCCGGAGACCGTGCCAGCGGCGAACGTCCGGTCACCGCTCGGGAACGTGGTGTCGACGAGGGTGTCGCCGCCCTTGGAGGTCACGACGACGTCGTGGACGCGACCCGTCTCCGGGCCGCTCGTCCGGAACCCCACCGACCCCGGCCCCGTGAAGGTCGCGTCGGTGCGCTCGTCGAGCAGCGTGCCGTCGACCGACGTACGGATCGTCGTGCCGTCGACCTCGATGCGGTAGCGGTGCTCGGCGGCGAAGTCGAAGCCCGCGGGGAACGGGGTGGCCGGCAGCACGCGGTACCCGCCGTCCTTCACGTGCGGGCGCAGCGCCTTCTCGGCCTGGCTGACCTGCCACATGTACGCGTGCTCCGTGTCGCGCCCTCGTACGTAGACGCCGAGCGCGCCCGAGATGCGTGAGGCGGTGAACTCGACGGCGTAGTCGGTCCACTCCGGGCCCAGCTGCTCGCGCGGCGCCCCGATCCACGACGCCGTCCACTCGTCGGCCTCGAGCAGTCCGGTCTCGAAGGTCGCGGGCGCGCTCCACGCGGACGCGGCCCCGCTGTCGTCCCAGACCCGGACGGACCAGACATAGCGCGTCTGCGACGTGAGTGCGGGGCCGCCGTACGCGACCTCGACAGACTCGCGGGAGGCGACCTTGCCGCTGTCCCACACGTCGGGGTCGTCGAGGCGTGACTCCACGCTGGCGACCCGGACCTGGTAGGCGGACTGGGAGACACCGCGGCGGGGCGCCTCGAGCTGCCACCCGAGGCGCGGGGCGGAGTCGTCGATCCCGAGCGGGTTCTCGGTGCTGTTCACCCGCAGCCCACCGACCGTCGGCGCGGTGTCGGAGACGCTCGCGGCGGAGGAGGGAGGGGAGTCGGGTGCGGCGGCGGCAGGGGCCTGGAGACCCGCGACCAGCGCCGCGGCGGCGAGGAGGAGGAGAGGGCGAGAACGAGCGACCACGGTGGCTCCTTCGAGGTGGAACGTTGGAACGTTTCAACGTCGACGGTAGAGTGATGCGGGTCACACCGCTACGTACCTGTCCGATATCGGTCACGGACCTCGGCCGCCCGCGGGGCCTCAAGATCGTTGTTCGCAGAACTGTCGGATGCTTACGGTTTGGTGGAGGGGCAGCGAGATCCGCTGCCACGTGCCGAGGGGGCGCCATGACGGCCGTCGCGACGACGGAGCTCGATCTCGAAGGACACCGACGCGAGCTCACCGGATACTGCTACCGCATGCTCGGCTCGGCGTTCGATGCCGAGGACGCCGTGCAGGAGACGATGGTCCGCGCCTGGCGGAGCCTCGACAAGTTCGAGGGCCGATCGTCCCTGCGCTCGTGGCTCTACCGGATCGCCACCAACGTCTGCATGGACCTGCTCGGCGCCGGCCAGCGCCGCGCGCGTCCGATGGACCTGTCCGCCACCTCGTGGCAGCCCTCGGTCGACTCCCTCGCCGCCCAGCGTGCGAACGAGGCGTGGATGGAACCGATGACCGACGACCGGATCCTGCCGCCGTCGGCCGATCCCGCCGAGGTCGCCGCCGGCCGGGAGTCGATCCGGCTGGCCTTCGTCGCCGCCCTCCAGTACCTCCCGCCCCGGCAGCGCGCCGTCCTCGTGCTCCGCGAGGTGCTCCGATGGAGGGCTGCCGAGGTCGCCGAGCTGCTCGACACGACCGTCGCCTCGGTCAACAGCGCTCTCCAGCGGGCGCGGGCCACGTTGGCCGAGGCGCAGGGTGACTCCGGGGACGCGTACGACCCGCTCGACCCCGCGCAGCAGGAGCTCCTCGACAAGTACGTCGCCGCGTTCGAGGCGTACGACATGGACGCCTTCGTCAGCCTCCTGCGCGAGGACGCGACTCAGAGCATGCCGCCGTACGAGATGTGGCTCCAGGGCCGCGACGACATCCGTGCCTGGATGCTCGGGCCGGGCTCGAAGTGCCGGGGCTCGCGGACGGTTCGTCTCAGCGTCAACGGGTCGCCGGGCCTCGCCCAGTGGCGTCCCATGCCGGAGGGTGGATTCGCGCCGTGGGCGATCTACGCCCTCGACATGCACGATGGGCAGGTCAGCAACATCTCCGCCTTTCTCGACACGCGTCTCTTCGCGCTCCTCGGCCTCCCGGAGACGCCGCCGGAGTGACCGGCACCGGCGAACCCCGTGATGTCACATCCCGGTCCGCCGCGTCGTCCCCACCGTGAGAGCACTTCACGACGGAAGGAATGACGATGAGGATCGCAGTCGTCGGAGGGACCGGCACGCTCGGCGCTCCCGTGGTCGCCGCCCTGCAGGCGCGCGGGCACGAGGTCCGGTCGTTGAGCCGGGGGAGCGCCGACCATCGCGTGGACCTGTCCACGGGTGCAGGTTTGCGGACGGCTCTCGACGGCTGCGAGGTCGTCGTGGACGCGAGCAACGGGGCCGGCGCCAAGGCGGCGCAGGCGGTGCTCGTCGACGGGTCCCGCCGGCTCCTCGAGGTGGAGGCGGCCGTGGGGGTGGCCCACCACGTCGCGGTCTCGATCGTCGGGTGCGAGAAGGTCCCCGGACTGGCTTACTACCGCGCCAAGGTCGCGCAGGAAGACGTCGTCCGCTCCGGGCCCGTCCCCTGGACCCTGGTCCGGGCCACCCAGTTCCACGATCTCCTGGACACCTGGTTCTCCGGTGCCGCCAAGCTCGGTCTGCGGCCCTCGCTCGCGGCGCCCGTGCAGCCGGTCGATGTCGGCGACGTCGCCGACGCGATCGCGGACGTCGTGGATGCGTTGCGCGGTCACGAGGCGGCCGACGGACGTACGCTGTCCGTCGCCGGCCCGCAGGTCGCGACGCTCGCCGAGCTCGCCCGCACGTGGAGCGAGGTCACCGGCCGTGGTCGCGTCCCCGTGCACGTCCCGATGTGGGGAGGGTTGCGCGCCGTCGCCGCGGGCGTGCTCGTCGACGAGTCGCCCGACGTGCGGGGGACGACGACCTTCGCGTCCTGGGTCAAGGGGGCGTACGCGTGAACGATGCCGAGGCGTTGGCGGCGCGTTTCGAGGAGCACCGCGCTCACCTCCAGCGGGTCGCGTACGCCGTGACCGGTTCTCGAGCGACCGCCGAGGACTGCGTGCAGGAGGCCTGGTTGCGACTGCAGCGGGTCGATCCGGAGACGGTCCGAGACCTGCGCGCATGGCTGACGACGACGGTCGGTCATCTGGCGCTCGACCAGCTCGGCAGCGCCAGAGCGCAGCGGGAGCGCTACGTCGGCACGTGGCTCCCGGAGCCGGTGGTCGAACCCCTCCCGCCGTTCGTCGCGACACCGCCGGCCGACCCGGCCGACCGCGTCACGCTCGACGAGTCGCTGAGCCTGGCGCTGCTCGTCGTGCTCGAGCGCCTGTCCCCGGCACAGCGGGTCGCCTACCTGCTGCACGACGTGTTCGGGATGTCCTTCGACGAGGTGGCCGGCGTGGTCGGGCGCTCACCCGCCGCCGTCCGGCAGCTCGCTGCACGGGCCCGCAAGGACGTACGCGAGCGGGCTCCGCGGGCGACGCCCTCGCTCCACGAGCAGCGTGAAGTCGTCAGCGCGTTCGTCGCGGCCTGTGCGGGCGGCGATCTCGCGGCGCTCGTGAGCCTGCTGGACCCGGACGTGGTGATGCGCTCCGACGGTGGCGGCAAGGTTCCTGCCGTACGTGACGTCCAGCGTGGTGCCGAACAGGTCGCGCGCGTCCTGCTCGGGTTCCTCCGGCGTCCGCCCCTCGAGGTGCGTCCGGCGCTCGTCAACGGGTCCTACGGCATCGTCATGCGCGACGTGATGGGCGCGTGGTCGGTGACATCGTTTGTGGTGGCTGACGGCCGGGTCGCGGTCGTCGACATCGTCCGCAACCCGGACAAGCTCGGCGCCGTCCGCTGACGTCATCCGTATCGCGGGTGCTGGGCCACGTTGCGTATGACGTCCGGGTCGGTGCAGGCGCAGCGTCAGTGCGGGAGCAGCGACAGGGCGCGACGTCGCCAGCTCCGGTGCGCGCCTGAGCGTACGAGAGTGGTCGACGACGTCCAGCGCGCCGGAAGGTCCGCGGCTATCGAGCGGCGGGTCCGCCGGGCGTGCTGGGCGTGGGCCTGGACGAGCGTGGGGTGGTCGGCGTACGCGTCGAGGACACGCGCCGTGCCGGGGAGCGCCCGGGTGGTCCGGGCCCACAGCGCGTCGACGGCCTCCTGGTCGCCGTACGCGCCGTTCTCCATCAGGGCGTCGAGGTGTGCGTCGAAGGTCCGCACCCACTGGGCGTGGAGCTCGAGCAGCACTGTCTCGAGCGACCCGAAGGTCTCTGTCCGCGCGCGGCGCACGGCGTCCTGCAGCGCGGTCGGGTCGTCCTCGACGGACGCGGTGAGGTCGTGGAGCGCGCGCTGGCGCTCGGTGGTCCGCTCCCAGGCGGAGCGGGTGGTGGTGGAGCTCGGCATCGGGCTCTCCTCCCATGGGATCTGGGTCCGACCGACGCAGTGACTGTGACCTGCGCCATGTCGGTGACATACACAGTGTATGTCTTATGCTGGGAGTATGTCACGTCCCCGCAGTCGACGCGAGCAGTACTCCGACGAGACCCGTGAGGCGTTGCTCACGACGGCGACGTCGATGTTCGCGGAGCGGGGCTTCGCCAAGACCGCGCTCTCGGAGGTCGCCTCGGCGGCCCACGTCACGCGCGGAGCGGTCTACCACCACTTCAAGGACAAGAAGGACCTGTACCGCGCCGTCCTCGAGCGCACCGAGACCGACGGCATGGCGACGATCCGCGACGCCTACCTCGCCCACGAGGACCCCGTGGCGGGGGCCATGGCGGCGATGAACGCCTACCTCGACCGCGTCGTGGACTCCGACTACGCCGAGATCGTGCTCCGCCAGGGACCCATCGCGCTGGGGTGGGAGGAGTGGAAGGCGTGCGAGGAGCAGTTCGCCGCGGGCCTGATCGAGCAGATCGTCACCGCGCTGGTCTCGGCCGGACGACTCCCGCCGCTGCCGATCGCGACGACGGCGTCGGTCACGTTCAGCATGCTCGGCGGTTGCGGCATGGCGATCGCCGCCGCAGCGCCCGAGGACCGGCCGCGCATCAAGGACGAGTCTGCGGAGGTCCTGGCGCGTCTCGTGGGCGGCATCCTCGTCTGACGTCGGTCAGCGCGGGGTGCGCCGCCGCATCCGGGTGATCGCGACGCCGAGCAGGCAGAGCACACCGCCCGCGAGACCGAGCGCGGTCGGCACCTCCGACAGGAACGCCCAGGACAGCACGATCGCGATCGCCGGAACCAGATAGGTGGTCGCGCTCGCCGGCCCCGCGCCCACGCGCCGCAGGGCGTACGCCCAGACGGTGAACGCGAGCGCCGTCGGGAACACGCCGAGGTAGACCACTCCGAGGATCGCCCCGGTCGAGGCGTCGCCGATCTCGCTCACGAGCTGCCCGGCGAACGGCAGACACGTCACCACCCCGATCACGCAGCCGAGCCACGTCACCATGAGCGGGGAGACCGTCCCCATCACCGGCTTCTGGAGGAGCACGCCGGCCGCGTACAGGACGGCGGCGAGCACGCAGAGCAGGACACCCGTGATGTCGTTGCCGGAGCCGTCACCGCCGAGCGCGATCAGCGTGACCCCGGAGAAGCCGACCGCGAGGCCCGCCGCGAGCGTCACGGGGAACCCCTCGCCGAGGAAGAGGCCGGCGATGACGGCGATCAGGATCGGTCCGAGCTGGACGAGCATGGCGGCCGTGCCGGCATCGACGTGGCGCTCGCCCGCGTTGAGCGCGACGTTGTAGGCCCCGAACCACAGGACGCCGTACGCGAGGATCAGCGCCGCCGTGCGCCCCCGGGGGAGCGGCTCGCGTCGCGCGCCGAGCTGGCGGGGAATGAAGAGCACCGAGAGCGCGAGCGCCGCGACGGCCAGGCGGCCCAGCGACAGCGCGCCCGGGGAGAACGTCTCACCGACCGCACGGATGCCGACGAACGCCGAGGCCCACAGAAGCACAGTCAGGCCCAGGGCGGCGAAGGACAGGTCGCGTACGACCGGGGCCTGGATCGCGGTGTCGTCCTTGGAGGTGGTCACAGAGCGACGTTACGGAACGGGACTGACACGGCGCCACGCGATTAACGCCGACCCGGCGATCAGATCGTGCCAGGATCCTGGGCGACAGGAGCCGCAGGACCTGTCCCGCTCTGCCAGTCTTGACGCGTGACCGATCGGATCCCCACCGGAGTCCCTACCAGGCCAGGTCCGAAGCCCCGGGTCGTCGTCCCGTACCCACGGCTGTCCCCGGGCCTGCGCCGTTACCTCTCGACCGAGTCGGGCGGAGCGACCCTGCTCCTCGCGATGTCGGCCGCCGCGCTGCTGTGGGCCAACCTGGCCGGCCACTCGTACGAGGAGTTCTGGTCGACACCGGCCAGCATCGCGATCGGCGACGGCAGCATCGACCTCTCGCTGCACCACTGGATCAACGACGGGGCGATGGCGATCTTCTTCCTCGTCGTGGGGCTGGAGGTCAACCGCGAGCTCACCGTGGGGGAGCTGCGGAGCTTCCGCGCCGCGTCGGTCCCCCTCTTCGGAGCGATCGGCGGGCTCGCGGTCCCGATCGGCCTCTTCATCCTGCTCAACCCGTCGGGCGAGGACTTCTCGGGCTGGGGTGTGCCGATGTCGACCGACACCGCGTTCGTCGTCGGTGTCCTGGCGCTCGTCGGTCCGCGCTGCCCGGACCAGCTGCGCGTGTTCCTCCTGACGCTGGCGATCTTCGACGACATCGGGGCGATCGCGCTGCTCGGCATCTTCTACTCCGAGGACGTCTCGTTGACGGCTCTCGGGATCAGCGGCGCGCTGGTCGCCGTGCTCGTCGCGATGCGGTGGGTCGGAATCTGGCAGGTGACGCCGTACCTGTTCGTCGGCGGCGCGCTCTGGCTCTCCGTCCTCGAGTCGGGGATCCACCCGACCCTCGCCGGAGTCACCGTCGGCCTCTGTGTCCCCGTCCGCCACACCTCGCGCCGCGAGGAGGTGCGGCTTCGGCTGCTCTTCTACGGGCGCGCCCTCGCCGAGGACCGGGACGCGACGCGTTCGCGCCTCGCGGTGAGCGCCGCCCGCTCCGCGGTGCCGACGGCCGACCGGCTCCAGGACGGGCTCCACCCGATCAGCTCGTACCTCGTCGTGCCCGCCTTCGGGCTCGCGAACGCCGGGATCGTCCTCAGCGGGGACGCGATCAGTGACGCCTTCGGGAGCCCGGTGACGCTCGGCGTGATCCTCGGCCTTTTCGTCGGGAAGGCGGTCGGTGTCATGGCCGGGGCGGCGCTCGCCCTCCAGACGGGCCTCGGCACGCTGCCGGGACGCGTCCGTTACGGCCACCTGCTCGGAGGCGCCTTCCTGTGCGGCATCGGGTTCACGATCGCGCTGTTCGTGAGCGAGCTCGCGTTCGCCGACGAGGCACTGCGCAACGAGGCGAAGATCGGCATCCTCATCGGCTCCCTGGCCTCGGCGCTCGCGGGCGCTCTCATCCTGCGCTACTTCGGCGATCGCCTGCCGCTGTGCACCCCGGACGAGGAGGACGGGCCCCCGCCGCTACCGGAGGGGCCGTGGCGCGCCCCGGCGTGACAGACCGAGCGCCTGGCGGAGGTCGGGCACGCTGACGCCGTCGAGGTACGGCTCGCCGTCGAGGAACAGCGTCGGCGTCCCGTGCACGCCGAGCTCGATCCCGTCGGCGTAGTCGCGGCGCACGGCGTCGGAGTAGATCTGGGCGGCATCACCGACGAGCATGCTCGTGTCGAGGTCGAGCTGCTCGGCGTACGAGAGGATCGAGGCGTCGTCGAGCCGGTCCTGGTGCTTGAAGAGCAGCCCGGCCATGGGCCAGAACGCCCCCTGCTGGCCGGCGGCCTCGGCGGCGAGCGCCGCGGTGAGCGCGAACGGGTGCACGGTGTAGAGCGGGAAGTGCCGCCAGACCAGGCGCACCTCGCCGTCGGAGCCCGCCACGAGGTCGTGGAGGACGGGCTTCAGGGCCCCGCAGTACGGGCACTCGAAGTCACCGAACTCCACGACCGTGTGCGGCGCCTCGGGGTTGCCGTACGACCAGCGTTCGGCGAACTCGTCGGGCTCGATCCCGTCCCCGTCGACGGTGTGCGGTGCTGAGGGATGCGCGACCTGGGGCTCACGGTCTCTCGGTCTCGTGCGGCTGCTCCGGTGCCATGACTCCATGCTGGCACGCCTTCGGCGGGCCTGTCGGCGTCGTCCGGCGTAGCCTGGCGACTGCGCCGACGGGAGGGAGATCTGATGACCGACGGGATCGACGTGGACGTGCCGCCGAGCGGACCCGGGTGCGCCGAGTGCGAGAGCGCCGAGCCGGGGGGCTGGTGGTTCCACCTCCGGCGCTGCGCGCAGTGCGGGCACGTCGGGTGCTGCGACTCCTCACCCGGGCGTCATGCGACGGCCCACTGGCAGGAGACCGGCCACCGGTACGTGCAGTCGTACGAGCCGGGGGAGGACTGGTTCTACGACTACCAGGACGAGACGCTGGCGACGGGGCCCGAGCTGGCGCCCCCGCACGAGCACCCGGCAGACCAGCCGGCGCCGGGCCCGGCAGGCCGTGTGCCGCCGGACTGGATGGCGCACGTCCCGCGCTGAGGCCGGCTGTCCGCGCTGTGGCGCAGTGTCAGCACCCGACCGTACGGTGCCGTGCATGAGCGACGAGACCCCTGCCGACCGATACGCCCGGCTGCGTGAGCGCTTCGGTGCCACGCTGGCCGCCGTCCCCGACGACGGCTGGCAACGCCCGACGCCGTGCGAGGACTGGACCGTGCACGAGCTCGTCCAGCACGTCGTCGACACCCAGGGACTGTTCGAGTCGATGGTGGGGAGGGCGATCCCGCCGGGGCCGACCGACGACCTCCCTGCCGCGTACGACCACGCGACCGGTGTCGTGCTCGCCGACCTGCGCGACCCCGACGCCGCGGCGACGCCGTACGACAGCCCGATCTTCGGTCCGACGACGTTCGAGGCGATGGTCGACGGGTTCCTGAGCTTCGACTTCATCGTCCACGGCTGGGACCTCGCCCACGCGATCGGCGTCGACGACACGATCCCCGACGCCGACGTCGCGTGGGTGCGCCGCCGAACGGACGAGCTGGGCGACCTCATGCGGACCAGCGGCCAGATCGGTGCCGAGGTCGAGGTCGGCCCCGACGCGTCGCCGACCGAACGCCTCGTGGCCTTTCTCGGGCGACGCCCCTAGCTCGTACGCGGCGCTAACGTGTGCTCCATGGCCGAGGTCCTGCGCTACACCGCGTTCTCTGACGACCCCCACGGGGGCAACCCGGCGGGCGTCGTCCTCGATGCGACGGGGATGAGTCCCGAGGAGATGCTCGCGACTGCGGCGGCGGTCGGCTACTCCGAGACGGCGTTCCTCGTCCCGCGCGACGACGACGGCCGGACGTTCGACGTGCGCTACTTCGCTCCCGAGTCCGAGGTCGCCTTCTGCGGCCACGCGACCGTGGCGAGCGGCGTGGCGTTGGCCGAACGGCTCGGTGCGGGGCCGCTGACGTTCCACACCCCGGCCGGTGAGATCGCGGTCGACACGACGGCCCGGAACGGCCGGCTCTGGGCGACGCTGACCAGCGTCGAGCCGCAGGTCGTGCCCGCCGAGGACTCGCTCGTCGACGACGTCCTGGCGGTTCTGGGCTGGTCACGCGACGACCTCGACCCGTCCTACCCGCTCTCCCTCGCCAACGCCGGCGTCTGGCACCTCGTGCTCGTCGCGCGCACACGCGAGCGACTCGCGCAGCTGTCGTACGACCAGCCTCGGCTTGCCGACCTCATGCGTGCGGCGGTCTGACGACGCTCCAGCTGGTCTGGCCCGACCACTACGGCACGTTCCAGTCGCGCAACCCCTTCCCGGTCGGGGGCGTCTTCGAGGACCCTGCGACCGGTGCCGCCGCGGCAGCGCTCGGCGCCTACCTCGCGCACCACGGGCTCGTCGCGCCCGACGCCTCGTTCTCGATCGAGCAGGGTGTCGACATGGGGCGCCCGAGCCTGATCCAGGTGGCGCTGAGCGAGGACTCGCCCCGCGTACGCGTCAGCGGCAAGGCGGTCGCCCTGTGACCGTGGCCGGTGGGCAGCCGCCTCCCCGCAACGGTCACCTCTCGTACTGGATGAGCAGTCTCGGTCGCACGCGTCCGACACGCGCGCCGCTCACCCATGACCACCGTGTCGACGTGGCGATCGTGGGTGGTGGGTTCACCGGCCTGTGGACCGCGTACTACCTCGCCAAGGCCGACCCCAGCCTGCGGATCGCCGTGCTCGAGAAGGAGCTGTGCGGCTACGGCGCGTCCGGGCGCAACGGCGGTTGGCTGACCGCGGCGATGGCGGGATCCCCCCAGCGGTACGCCCGCACGCACGGGCATGACGCCGTGGTCGCGCTCGCGGAGGCCATGAAGGGGTCCGTCGACGAGGTCATCCGCGTCGCCGCCTCCGAGGGGGTCGACGCCGACGTCGTGAAGGGCGGCGAGCTCACCGTCGCCTGCAGTCCGGCGCAGGACGAGCGGCTGCGCGCCGAGCACGCGCGCGCCCGGTCGTGGGGCGAGGACGACCTCGAGCTCCTCGACGCGGCCGTGCTCGCCGAGCGGATCACCGTCGCCGACGCCGTCAGTGCCACCTGGACCCCGCACTGCGCGAGGATCCACCCGGCCAAGCTCGTCACCGGGCTCGCCGACGCCGTCGAGGCCCTCGGCGTCGAGATCTACGAGGGCACCGAGGTCGTCGCGATCGAGCCGCGCCGTGCCCGTCTCCGCGGTGCGGACGTCGACGCGACGTTCGTCGTGCGGGCGACCGAGGGGTTCACGGCACGTCTCCCCGGGCTACGACGGACCTGGCTGCCGATGAACTCCGCGATGGTCGTCACCGAGCCGCTCGGTGACGACGTCTGGGAGACGATCGGCTGGGGCGGGTACGAGACGGTCGGCGACATGGCCCACGCGTACATGTACGCCCAACGGACCGCCGACGGCCGGATCGCGCTCGGTGGCCGCGGTGTCCCGTACCGCTTCGGCTCACGCACCGACCACGACGGCACCACGCAGCAGGCCACGGTCGACAGCCTGAGGGCGGTCCTTGCGCGACGGTTCCCCCAGGCCGCCGGTGCGCGGCTCGACCACGCCTGGGCGGGGGTGCTGGGCGTCCCTCGCGACTGGTGCGCGGCGGTGACGCTCGACCGTACGACCGGCCTCGCGGCAGCGGGCGGCTACACCGGGCACGGGGTCACGACCGCGAACCTCGCCGGCCGCACGCTGCGCGACCTGGTGCTGGGTGACACGACCCCGCTGACGGCGCTGCCGTGGGTGGGGCACCGCGCCCGGCGGTGGGAGCCGGAGCCGTTACGGTGGCTGGGAGTCCAGGCGATGTACGCGGCCTATCGCGCCGCTGACCGGCGGGAGGACAGGCGCGGGGGCGGCACCTCGTGGGTCGCGCGGGCGGCCGACGTCGTCAGCGGCCGCTGATCCGCCTCGGCGGCGCCGTCCGCCTCGGCGGCGCCGTCCGCCTCGGCATCCCGCTCCGCCTCGGCATCCCCGTCCGTCTGGACGTCGCGGTCGTCCTCAGCCCGCTGCCGCACCGCGACGTCGTGCCGGCCCAGCGCGAGGCCCGTCGCCGCGCACACCCAGACGCCCGCGGCGAGTCCCGGCGCGAGCACCACGAGGTCGTCGCGCAGGACCAACGCGTCCGCTGCGCCGCCGCTGAGTGCCCGGGCCGCCCACTGCCACGCCACGCACAGGACGGAGGCGGCGAGCCCGACGACGACCCAGGTCACGTACGGGGAGCGGAGCAGGCGTCTGCGGCCGTCGCGGAGCGCGACGGCTCCCGCCGTCGCGTACCACAGCGCCGTGGTCGCGACAGCGGACGCGATGGTCGCGTCGGGGGTGTCACCGGCGAGCAGCCCGACCGCCCGTCCGAGGACGATCCAGACCGCTGTGAGGGTGACGACCCTCCACGCGACGTCCCCCAGACGTCGCATGCGGTCATCATGCACCTCCCCGGGGCGCGCGGCAGGTCTGTCGGCGGCGACCACCTCGGTGGACCGAGTCGCGGCCGCGGACGGGCCGGTCAACGCGTGCGGTGGTCCATCCGTGTGATCCGCGGCCCGCGACGAGGGCGTCTCAGCGCCCCGTCGGCGTAGAGGAGGCGGACGACCCGGCCTCGATGACCTCGCCAGGGCTCGAGGATCTCCAGCATCCGCGCGTCGTCGACCGGCGTGCCGTCGAAGGCGGTGCCGACGTCCTTGGCCAGGTTGTAGTCGCCGACGGAGACCGCGTCGGGGTCGCCGAGCCGCAAGGTCACCTCAGCCGCGGTCCAGAGTCCGACCCCCGGGAGGCTCCGCAGCGCGGTCGTGATCTCGGCGTACGGGCGGCCGACGAGCCGCTCGAGCGCCGCGGCCCGCTCGGCGACCCGCACCACCGTGCGGGACCGGCCGGGATCCACGCCCGCGCGGTGCCACGCCCACGACGGCAGCATCCGCCACTGCTCGGCCGACAGCGGCACGGACATCGGCCGCGGGGTGGGGCCGGGCGCTGCCTCGCCATGGGTCCGGAGCAGGCGCCGCCACGAGGCGAACGCGTCGACGCTGGGCACGCGCTGCTCCACGATCGCCGGGACGAGCACCTCCAGCACGCGCCGCTGGCAGGGGAACCGCAGGCCGGGATGACGCTGGTGCGCGCGGGCGACGAGGGGGACACGGGGCTCGAAGCCGGTCCAGTCGTCGTCCGCTCCGAGAAGGACGGGTGCCTCCGTCGTGAGCGCTTCTGCGCCCGGGCCCCACGCGGCGACGTGGATCTCGTCGGCCACGGAGGTGACGCGGTACGTGACGGGTCCCTCGGGCATCCGGCTCGCGCGCCACACCGCACCGTCGGGTGCCACGTGATGGGCCGGGTCGTACGCGCCCTTGGCGAGCACAGCGAGGGTCCGGCGCACGTCGACCGGCGCCTCCGGACGCCAGGCGCGGAAGGCGTCGGGGCGCGGGGGGCCGGACGTGCTCACCCTTCGATCGTGGCACGCGAACCTGACAACGCCGCCGCTGTGGGATGGGTCACGCGCCGCAGCGCGGGCTGTCGTCGACGGTCGAGGCGTGCGTAGGATGCGCGGTCTATGAGGAGATCGTCATGAGCGGGATCGCGTCCCTGCTGCCGGCCGCCACCGACATCGTCCTCGCCCTCGCGCTGGGCGACGACCTCGTCGCGGTGACGCACGAGTGCGACGCCGACGCTCGTACGGGCCGTCAGGTCGTCGTCCGTCCCGGCGACACGTCCTCGGTCCTCGACGTCGACGCCCTGGCAGCCCTGGAGCCTGCCCTGATCCTCACCCAGGACCTGTGCGCGGTCTGCGCCGTCCCGGCCGGGGAGGTGGGGCTCGCCCTCGAGCGTCTGGGCAGCGACGCCACCGTGGTCACGCTCGACCCGCACACGCTCGCCGACGTGCTCGTCGGGATCACCGAGGTCGCGCAGTGCGCCGGTGTCCCGCAGCGCGGCGAGGCGCTGGTCGCGCAGCTGCGCGGCCGCCTGGCCGAGGTGTGCCTGGCCGTGGAGGGCCGTGACCGGCCGCGCGTCGCGGTCGTCGAGTGGACGGACCCGCTCTACCTGGGCGGACACTGGATCCCTGACATGGTCGCGCTCGCCGGCGGGACCAGCGCAGGAGGCCACCCGGGTGAGCGCTCGCACCCGACGGGCTGGGAGACGCTACGGACGGCGCGGCCCGACATGGTCGTCGTCGCGCCGTGCGGGTACGACCTCGACGGCGCCGCCAAGCAGGCCGAGGAGGTCGTCGCGCGGGTCGCCGAGACCGTCGGGCCTGTGCCGGTGTGGGCGATCGACGCCGACGCGCTGGTCGTCCGTCCGGGACCCCGGCTCGTCGACGGGGTCGAGGCGCTCGCGTCGGTCCTGCACGAGGGTGCCGTGGCCGAGCACCCCGGCGTCCGGCGGGTGGCGTGAGCGGGCGGTACGCCCCGAGCCCCTCGGGCGACCTGCACATCGGCAACCTCCGTACGGCGCTGCTCGCGTGGATGTTCGCCCGCTCGTCCGGCCGGGACTTCCGGATGCGGGTCGAGGACCTGGACCGCGTCCGGGAGGGGGCCGAACGACGCCAGCTCGACGACCTCGCGGCGCTGGGCATCGACTGGGACCCCCCGCTCGTCCGGCAGTCGGAGCGCCGTGCCGTCTACGAGGCGGCGGTGTCAGGGCTCGTCGCGCGCGGACTGACGTACGAGTGCTTCTGCACCCGCCGTGAGATCGCCGAGGCCGCGTCGGCGCCGCACGGCACCCCGGGCCTCTACCCGGGGACGTGCCGGGACCTGACCGACGAGGAGCGCGCCGCGCGTCGCGAGGAACGGCCCGCTGCGCTCCGGCTGGCGGCAGGGGCTGTCGAGTTCACCGTTCGCGACCTCCTCCACGGGGAGTACACCGGAGCGGTCGACGACCTTGTGCTCGTCCGCAACGACGGCGTTCCCGCGTACAACCTCGCTGTCGTGGTGGACGACGGGGCGATGGACGTCGACCAGGTCGTCCGCGGTGACGACCTGCTCGGGTCCGCACCCCGGCAGGCGTACCTCGCCACGCTCCTCGGGGTCACGCCGCCCGTGTACGCCCACGTGCCGTTGGCGCTGAACGCCGCCGGCGCGCGGCTCGCCAAGCGCGACGGCGCCGTGACGTTGGCGGACCTGCACACGCTCGGGTGGAGCACCGCCGACGTGGTCGCGGCGATCGCGGACTCGCTCGGCATGGCGGCGCGCGACGCTGCGGGGATGCTCGCAGAGTTCGACCCGGCGACGCTGCCCCGTGCGCCGTGGGTGTTCGTGCCGCCCGCGCCTGCTTGACCCCGCGCCTGCTTGACCCCGCGCCTGCTTGACTCGGAGGCGTGCTCGACGCCTACTTCCGCGAGTTCCCGCTGGCCGGTGTCGGCGTCGTGCTCGCACTCCTGGTGGCGACGGTGCTCGCGGCCGCGGCGCTGCGCACGGGCGCGGCATCGCCCCTGCGGGTCTGGTGGTACGCCGCCGCGCTCGGGTCGTACGTCGCGATCACGATGGTGCCGGGGGCGTTCGAGGAGGGCTGGCGCTGGCGTAGCCCGCTCGGGTTGCACCTCGACGCACCGCGGTGGGACGCCTTCGTGACCGGCATCGACTCGCGCTCGCTGAACGTCTGGATCGGCGTCCTGCTCGGCGTGGGGGCCGTCCTCCTCGCCCTCGACCTGCGGCGGTGGTGGCCTGTGCTGGTCGTGCTCGTCGCGCCGTTCGTCGCGGAGTGGTGGCAGGCGGTGATGCCGACCGTGCGCGACGGCCTGTCGGGCGAGGACCTCGGCGACAACCTCTACGGGATCGCGGTCGGCGTGCTGCTCGGCGCGGTCGCGCACCTCTGCCTGGTGTGGGCGGAACGTCGGTGGGGTACGGGCCACGTGTAACGCTCGAGGTCGGGCGGACGGCACCCCCGGTTCGTGCGCGGGTGGCCGTGGCGCGCGAGGATCGAGTCACAGCCGCGTACGAGGAGGTCGTCATGTCGTCGGAAGGCGCAGTGCTCAAGGGTCGCGAGGCCGAGGTCGTCGCAGGGGTGCATCAGCAGCTCTTCGTCGGAGGGAAGTGGCGCGACGCCGAGGGTCAGAAGACCTTCTCCGTCGAGGACCCGTCCACCGGCGAGACCATCGCCGAGGTCGCGGACGCGTCGGTCGCCGACGGCAAGGCGGCGCTCGACGCTGCCGTCGCCGCGCAGGCCGACTGGGCCAAGACGCCTCCCCGCGACCGCGGCGAGATCCTCCGCAAGGCGTTCGAGCTGATCACAGAGCGCGCTGACGACCTGGCACTGCTGATGACCCTCGAGATGGGCAAGCCGATCTCGGAGTCGAAGGCGGAGATCGCCTACGGAGCGGAGTTCTTCCGCTGGTTCTCCGAGGAGGCCGTCCGCATCGACGGCCGGTACGCGGTCGCGCCGAACGGGGCGACCCGCCTGCTCACCCTCAAGCAGCCCGTGGGGCCGTGCCTCATGATCACGCCGTGGAACTTCCCACTCGCGATGGGGACCCGCAAGATCGGTCCGGCGATCGCCGCCGGGTGCACGATGGTCGTGAAGCCGGCGAGCCTGACCCCGCTCACGATGCTCGCGCTGGCCGACCTCCTCGTGGAGGCTGGGCTGCCGGAGGGCGTGCTCAACGTCGTCACCACGACGTCCACCGGTGAGGTGATGGAGCCGCTCATCCGTGACCCGAGGCTGCGCAAGCTGACGTTCACCGGGTCCACCGGGGTCGGGCGGCGTCTGATCGAGCAGAGCGCCGAGGGCATCCTCCGCGTGTCGATGGAGCTGGGCGGCAATGCGCCGTTCCTCGTCTTCGAGGACGCCGACCTCGACAGGGCGGTCGACGGCGCCATGCTCGCCAAGATGCGCAACATCGGTGAGGCCTGCACCGCGGCCAACCGCTTCCTCGTCCACGAGTCGGTCGCGGACGAGTTCTCGCGTCGCCTCGCGGAGCGGATGGGGGCGATGACGGTCGGACGCGGATCGGAGGACGGCGTCCAGGTCGGTCCGCTCGTCGAGAAGAAGGCTCGCGACAAGGTCACCGAGCTCGTCGCCGACGCGGTCGGCTCGGGAGCGGAGGTACTCACCGGTGGTGAGGTGCCGGACGGGCCGGGGTGGTTCTACCCGCCGACGGTGCTCGCCGGGGTGTCCCTCGACGCCCAGGTCTTCCGCGAGGAGATCTTCGGCCCTGTCGCACCGGTGTTCACCTTCTCGACCGACGAGGAGGCGCTGCGGATGGCCAACGACACCGAGTACGGACTCGTCGCGTACGCGTTCACCGAGAGCCTCGAGCGGGCGGTCCGGGTCTATGAGGGGCTCGAGACGGGGATGGTCGGCATCAACCAGGGTGTCGTCTCCAACCCCGCCGCGCCCTTCGGCGGAGTGAAGGCGTCCGGCTTCGGGCGTGAGGGTGGTGCCGAGGGGATCGACGAGTACCTCGAGGTCAAGTACGTGGGGCTCGCGCTCTAGGTCGCACGTCGTCGCCGAGAAAACTTCTGCGGGTTTCGCAAAGTCGGCCGCAGTCGTTCGTGGAGGTGGTGAGAGGCCGTCGCGAGGGCGGCGGCCGACAACCGCCAGGAGCACGTCATGACCATGATCGGCACCACGCGCAACACGTCCCGCACCGCCTGCGACCCCGCCACCAGCGTGACGAAGTCCCTGCTCGGGTACGGCGTCCTCGCCGGCCCGTTCTACGTGAGCGTCGCGCTCGCCCAGGCGTTCACGCGCGACGGCTTCGACCCGACCGTCCACCCGTGGAGCATGCTCGCGCTCGGTGAGCACGGGTGGATCCAGGTCGCGAACCTCGCCCTGACCGGGCTGATGCTCGTCGCCTTCGGAGTCGGCCTGCGCCGTGCGCTGCGCCCCGGTCGCGGCGCATGCTGGGCGCCGCGCCTCGTGGCGGCGTACGGGCTCTCGATGGTGGCCGCGGCCGCGTTCCCCGCCGATGCGGCGTTCGGGTTCCCGGTCGGGACGCCCGACGGGCCCGGAGCGGTCTCGTGGCACGGGATGCTGCACCTGGCCGCCGGGGCGGTCGGCTTCACCTGCCTCGCCGTGGCGTGCTTCGTGATGGCCCGCCGTTACCGCAGCGACGGTCGCCGGGGATGGGCGATCGCCTCCCGGATCGTGGGTGTGCTGTTCCTCGCGGGGTTCGGCGCGGTTGCCGGGGGCGGGGGCGCCGCCGCCGCTAATCTCGCGTTCACCGCTGCTGTCATCACCGTCTTCGGGTGGCTGACCGCCGTCGCCGTCGACCGGTACCGCAACGCCTCGCTCGCGTCCTGACCCGACCACGTCCGAACGAAGGAGACCACCATGCGTTACCTCGTCCTGCTCGACGGCACCGCGCCCGAGGGCCCGCCTCCGCCCGGGCTGATGGAAGCGATCGCCGCCCTCGGCGCCGAAGCGACCACCTCTGGCGCGCTGCTCGACAACGCCGGGCTCGCCCCGAGCGCCTTCGGAGCCCGTGTCGACCTCACCGGCGGAGAGATCAGCATCACCGACGGCCCGTTCACCGAGGCGAAGGAGCTCATCAGCTACGCGCTGTACGACGTCGGTACGAAGGAGGAAGCCGTCGAGTGGGCGCGTCGCTTCCTCGAGCTCCATCAGGAGCTCTGGCCGGCATGGGAGGGCAGCGCCCGGGTCGTGAAGATCTTCGGCCCCGAGGACTTCGCGAACCTCCCCTGACGCCCCGTCCCCGATTTGAAGACTTCCGCACCGTTTTCGACATGTCGAAAACGGTGCGGAAGTCTTCGAATCGCGGACGGGGCCTGTGCTTGGATCGCGGGATGGGGGACGAGGCGGCTGCGCGGGCCACGGTCGAGGCCGTGTGGCGGACGGAGTCCGGCCGCCTCGTCGCCGGACTCGCGCGCGTGACCCGTGACGTCGGCCTGGCCGAGGAGCTCGCCCAGGACGCGCTCGTCGTCGCGCTCGAGCAGTGGCCGAGGACGGGTGTCCCGCCGAACCCCGCCGGCTGGCTCATGACCACCGCCAAGAACCGCGCGATCGACGCGGCGCGGCGGCGCGGGACGTACCAGCGCAAGCTCGAGGAGATCGGCCGCGACCAGGAGACCGTCGCGTACGGTGCTGGCGACGACCTCGAGGACGCGCTCGACGACGACATCGGCGACGACCTCCTGCGGCTGATCTTCACCGCATGCCATCCCGTGCTGTCGGTCGAGTCACGCGTCGCCCTCACGCTGCGTTGCCTCGGCGGGCTGAGCACCCGCGAGATCGCGCGTGCCCTCCTGGTCCCGGAGGCGTCGGCCGGCCAGCGCATCTCGCGGGCGAAGAAGACGCTCGCCGACAAGGGCGTCGGCTTCGCGATGCCGGACGTCGGCGAGCGGGCGACGCGGTTGGGCTCGGTGCTCGAGGTGGTCTACCTGATCTTCAACGAGGGGTACGCCGCGCAGGCCGGGGACGACTGGGTGCGACCGGCCCTCTGCCAGGAGGCGTTGCGGCTCGCGCGCCTGCTCGCGTCGCTCGTCCCCGACGACCCGGAGGTGCACGGGTTCGTGGCACTGCTCGAGCTCCAGGCCTCACGCCTCAACGCACGGACGGCGTCCGACGGGTCCCCGGTTCTCCTCCTGGACCAGGACCGGCGCCGGTGGGACGGCACGCTGCTGCGCCGTGGACTCGAGGCGCTCGCCCGCGCGGAGGAGCTCGCGAGCGCTCCCGGACCGGACGCGCTGGCGCTGGGGGTGTACGCGATCCAAGCCGAGATCGCGGCCTGCCACGCCCGTGCGGCGACGGCCGAAGAGACCGACTGGCGTCGGATCGCCGCTCTCTACGTGCTGCTCCGTCACGCGTGGCCGTCGCCGGTCGTCGAGCTCAACCGGGCGGTCGCAGTCGGCTTCGCGGAGGGACCCGAACGCGGGCTCGCCGTCGTGGAGGCGATCGCCGGGACGCCGTCGCTGGCGTCGTACCCGCAGCTCCCCGCCGTCCGCGCCGACCTGCTCGCACGCCTCGGCCGCACCGACGAGGCGCGGGAGGCGTACGAGCAGGCGGCGGCGCTGTCGGGCAACGGTCGCGAGCGCGGGGTGTACGCCGCGAAGGCCGCGGCGCTTGCCGACTGACGCCTCGCGTCCTCGTCAGGACGCGCGACCCTCCGCCAGGTACGCCAGCCGGCGCAGCGCCTCGCGGTTGCGTGCCTTCAGCGTCAACGCCTGCACCGGACGGGGGATCAGCGCGGCCGGCCCGCTCACGGCGTGCTCCTCCATCTCCACCCGAGTCGTCTCGCCGTGCGGGTGCAGGGTGAGCCCGACGTACCCCTCGCCTGCGGGCCACGCCCGCACCTGCAGCTCCAGGCACCGACCGGGCTCGCACGCGAGGACGGACGTCGTGTCGTCGATGAGCATCGGCCAGGTGCCGACGGAGTGGTGGATCCGGGCGCCCGGCTCGGGGAAGCGGTCTTCGACCTGGCGGATGCGTGAGGCGCCGACCACCCAGGACGCGTACGTCCACCCGTCGGCGAGGACGGCGAACACGGCGTCGGCCGGGGCGTCGATGTCGCGCGAGACAACGGTCATCGTGGGCTCCTTGTCGAAAGGCGGTGGTGGTTCGACGTCCGCATCCTGGCGACGAGCGGGCGGACACGGCGTACGAGCGCGGGCTCGGCGAGGACCGCGCGAGCGGCGTTGGCGCCAGGTGCTCCGTGGACCCCGCCTCCGGGGTGGGCGGAGGCCGAGGCCAGGAACAGCCCGGGCACCGGCGTCGACGCACGGCCGTTGCCCGGGACGGGACGGAAGACGAGCTGCTGGTGGATCGCGGAGGTCCCGCCGTTGATCGCGCCGCCGACGAGGTTGGCGTCCCGCGCCTCGAGCTCACGCGGACCGAGGGCCCGTCGTGCCACGATGCGGCTCGCCAGGTCGGGCGCGTACGCCTCGAGGCGGTGCTGCATCCGGTCGGCGAAACGCTCGACCTCGTCACGGTCCCACCGCCCCGTGATGCCGTCGCCCGCGTCGTGACGGACCTCCTGCGGCACGTGCGCGTACGCCCACAGGGACTCCGTCCCGGCAGGTGAGCGTGTCCCGTCGGCGGTCGACATCTGCCCGACGATGAGGAACGGCTTGACCGGGACGGTGGACGACGAGACCTGCGCGAGTGCCTGCGTGATCGCGGCGACCGAGTCGGCGAGGTGGACGGTGCCAGGAGCGACCGGGGGTGGCGACGACCAGGGGACAGGCCCGTCGAGCGCCCAGTCCACCTTCACCGTGCCGGGGTCGAGCGTGAACCGGCTCATCCGCCGCCGCAGACGGGCGGGCAGCTCGTCCGGAGGGATCAGCTCGCCGTACAGCGAGGACGCGACCACGTCGGCGACCACGGCGCGCTCCGCTGCGAGGACCCCGCCGTCGGCCAGGCGCACCCCTACGGCGCGTCCGTCCCCGAGGAGCACGCGGTCGACGCGGGCAGACGTCCGGATCTCGCCGCCCAGAGAGGTGAACCGCCGTGCGAGGGCTGCCGCCAGCTCGCCCGCACCGCCGCGCGGAACGGGGAAGCCGACGGTCTGGCCGAGCATCGTCATCAGCAGGCCCATGAGGCCGGACCCGGCGGCGTCGGTGGGGATGTCCGCGTGCCCCGCGTTGCCGGCGATCAGCAGCGCCGCGCCCGGTCCACGGAACCCGTCGCGGCCGAGTGCGCTCGCCGGGGCGAGGAGCCGTCGTACGTAGTCGAGGCCGCCCACCTCGCGAAGCGCCCAGAGCGTACGGGCGCCCGCACGGACCGGGGGGAACGGCGTCGTCAGCGAGTCGACGATCGCGTCGCCGACGTGCCGCCAGTCGTCGACCCACTGCCTCCACACGTCACCGTCGCCTGTGCCGAGGGCGTCGAGGGAGCGGGCGGTCGCCTCCACGTCACGGTGCAGCATCGCCCACGAGCCGTCGGGCAGCGGGTGTCCGAGCACCGCGGGAGCGTGGCTCCACTCGAGCCCGTGCTGCTCCAGATCGAGGCTCCGCATCGTCCCCGACGCCGCGGCGAGCGGGTAGAACGAGCTGAAGGTGTCGTGCACGTAGTCCGGATGGACGTCGCGCGCGCTGCGGACCGCGCCGCCGATGTCGGGCTGCGCCTCGACGACGACCGTCTCGAGCCCGGCATCGGCGAGCAGGTTGGCGGCGACCAGACCGTTCGGACCCGCGCCGACGACCACCACGTCGTACGCGCTCGTGGGCACATCGACTCCTGGACGCTCGCGGGTGAGGGGGTGTCCGGGCGGTACCCGGGGGACGCCCGCCCGAAACACGACTGTCCTGCTGCCCGCGGGGTACCGGGGCGACGACGGAAGGAGCCCGATGCAGTCCTGGTGGCACGATCAGAACACTGCCCGCCCCACGTACGCACCCCTGACCGAAGACCTCTCCTGCGACGTCGCCATCGTCGGCGCGGGGCTGGTCGGCGCCACCACGGCGCTCGCCCTCGCCCGTGCCGGGTGCTCGGTGGTGGTCCTTGAGGGCCGGAGCGTGGCGGCCGGCACGACGGGAGGCACGACCGGGAAGGTCAGCCTCCTGCAGGGGTCGCGTCTCTCGACGATCCGCCGGCGCCACCCTGAGCACCTGAGGGGCTACGTCGAGGCGAACCGCGCCGGTGAGGAGTGGATCCAGGCCTTCTGCCAGAGCAGCGGGATCCCGTACGACGTGCGCGACGCCGTCACGTACGCGACGACGTCGAAGGGCGAGTCCCAGCTCCGGCAGGAGCACGCGGCGTGCGTCGAGGCCGGCCTCCCGGTGGTGTGGGAGACCGAGCTGGAGCTCCCGTACGAGATCCGGGGAGCGATCCGGCTCCCCGGACAGGGCCAGATCGACGCCGTCACCGTGACCGACCGCATCGCCGCCGACGCGGTGGAGGCCGGGGCGAGGATCTTCGAGGGCACCCGCGTCCTGACCGTGGACGGCGGGAAGCGGCAACAGGTGCGCACAGAGCACGGGACCGTCGACGCGCGACGTGTCGTGCTGGCGACCGGGACCCCGATCCTCGACCGCGGCGGCTTCTTCGCCCGGCTCTCGCCCGAGCGGTCGTACGCCGCGGCCTTCCGTACCGACGGCCCGTCGGTGCAGGCGATGCACCTCTCGATCGACACGCCGACGCGCTCGTTGCGGACCTCCACGCCCGACGAGTCCGTCCTGCTCGTCGGCGGGAACGGACACACCACCGGCCGCGCCCGCTCCGAGGCGGCCAACGTCGCCGACCTCGTGGCGTGGTCCCGAAGCACGTTCGGCGTGGGGGAGCCCCTCGCGACCTGGTCCGCGCAGGACTACGCGCCGACCTCGGGGCTGCCGTACGTCGGCGGGCTGCTGCCCAACGACTCGCCCGTCCTCGTGGCGACCGGCTTCAACAAGTGGGGGATGGCGATGGGCGCGGCCGCCGGCCTCGCCCTCGCGGGGGACGTGCTGGAGGAGGCGCCGCCCTGGCGGGACGCGGTACGCGCGTGGCGGCGGCCGGCGGTCCGCGATGCCGCAAAGGCGGTCGCGCTCAACGTGTCGGTCGGGCTCGAGCTCGGCAAGGGATGGGTGGCGTCCGCGATGTCGCGTGACGACGACCCGCCCTCGGTCCGGGGCGTCCCGCCGTGCGCGGACTCCGGTAACGGCGACCGGGTGAGTGGGGTCTGCACGCACCTCGGCGGGATCGTGGAGTGGAACGACGCGGAAGGCACGTGGGACTGTCCGCTGCACGGCTCGCGGTTCGCCGAGGACGGGTCGGTGCTCGAGGGCCCGGCCACGCGTCCGCTGCGCCGCCGCTGAGTTTCGGCACGGCCTCCGGTCCACCGTACGGAGGGGCCCGTCCGTGGTCCCGGAGAGGAATCGCCATGCTCTCGGCATCACCGGCCTTCCAGGGGTTCTCCGTCGACGACGTCGCGAAGGCGCGCGACTTCTACGCCGACGTGCTGGGTCTCGACGTCGAGGAGGAGAACGGCTTGCTCCGGCTCCACCTCGCCGGAGGACGCGACACGCTCGTCTATCCGAAGGGGGAGCGGCACCAGCCCGCCTCGTACACGATCCTCAACTTCCCGGTGCCCGACGTCGAGGCAGCCGTGGACGCGCTGACGGCGCGGGGCGTGCGGTTCGAGCGGTACGCGGGGACACCGATGGCGACCGACGAGAAAGGGGTCTTCCGCGGCGGCGGCCCGTTGATCGCGTGGTTCACCGACCCGGCGGGCAACATCCTGTCCGTCATCCAGGAATAGCCGCGAGCCACCCCGCGTGCAACGGCGAGTGGCTCGCGGGCGCGCGGAGAGTGGCTCGCCGGGTGCGCGGAGAGTGGCTCGCGGGCGTCAGAGCGGGACGTCGGCGCGGAGATGGTCCTCGTGGTCCGGCACGCGGTGCCCGTCCCGGAACAGGACGCCGTCGCGGAAGCGGCCCTCGACCTGGCCGCCGCCGAACTGCTCGACGTACAGGCGGGAGTAGAGCCCGCCCTTCGCGAGCAGCTCCGCGTGCGTGCCCTGCTCCACGAGCCTTCCCTCCTCCAGGCCGAAGATCACGTCGGCGTTCTGGATGGTCGAGAGCCGGTGCGCGATCGCGATCGTCGTACGCCCGACGGTCGCCCGCTCCAGCGCATCCTGCACCAGCCGCTCCGTCTCCGTGTCCAGCGCCGACGTCGCCTCGTCGAGGATGAGCACCCGCGGGTTCATGAGGAACACCCGGGCGATCGCGATGCGCTGCTTCTCACCGCCCGAGAGCCGGTAGCCCCGCTCGCCGGTGATCGTCTCGTAGCCCTCGGCGAAGCTCATGATCCGGTCGTGGATGTTCGCGTCGCGGGCTGCCTGCTCGACCTCCTCGGGCGTCGCGCCGGCCTTCGCGTACGCGATGTTGGCGAAGATCGTGCCGTGGAAGAGGTACGGCTCCTGCGTCACCATCCCCACCGTCGTCGCGAGCGAGTGCTCGGTCGCGTCCCGGACGTCCACGCCGTCGACGAGGACGGCGCCCTCGGTGACGTCGTAGAAGCGCGGCACGAGGTAGGTCATCGTCGTCTTGCCCGACCCCGACGGCCCGACGATCGCGGCGAGCCGACCCGGCTCGACGGTCAGCGAGACGTCGCGCAGGGTCCAGCGCTCCTCGGTGATCGGGTCCTGGTCGTCGGTGTCGCGGGGAGCGACGCCCACGAGGCGCGGCGGCGGGTAGCGGAACCACACGCCGCGGAACTCGACGTGCCCACCCTGCCCGGTGTCCGGCAGCGGCCGCGCGTCCTCACGCTCGACGATGGCCGGCTCGAGGTCGAGGTACTCGAAGATCCGGCGGAAGAGCGCGAGCGAGGTCTGGACGTCCAGCGTCACCCGCATCAGCTGGATCAGCGGCATCTGCAGGCGTGACTGCAGGGTGGTGAAGGCGACCAGGGTGCCGGCGGTCAGCGCACCGCCGCCCGAGAAGTCCATCCGTCCGGTGAGCATGAACCCGGAGACGAGGTAGATGATCGCCGGCGTGATCGCGAAGAACGTCTGCACCATCGCGAAGAACGTCCGTCCGGTCATGGCCGCCGTCACCTGGAGGTGGGTCTGGCGCTGGTTCTCCTCGCGGTAGCGGAGCGTCTCGCTCTCCGCGCGGTTGAACACCTTCGCCAGGAGGATCCCGGAGACCGAGAGCGCCTCCTCGGTGATGGCCGTCATCTCCGACAGCGACTCCTGGGTCTTGCGCGCCAGCCGCTGCCGCCGCCGTCCCACCCGGACCTGGATGACGACGAACAACGGCATCAGGATGAGCGTGATGATGGTCAGCTGCCACGAGAGGATGACCATCGCGACCAGTGCCGAGCTGACGGTCACGGCGTTCTGGAGGATCGTCGTCGCCGTGTCGGTGAGCACCGTACGGACGCCGCTGACGTCGTTGGCCAGTCGTGACTGGATCGCTCCCGTCTTCGTCGCGGTGAAGAAGCCGAGCTCCATCGTCTGCAGGTGTGCGAACAGCCGGCTGCGCAGGTCGGCCATCGCCGAGTTGCCGATGGTGGACGTGAGGTAGTTCTGCCCGATCCCGATCAGCGCGGCGACGATCGGGATGAGGCAGAGGCCTGCGACGAGCCAGCCGAGGAGGGCGAGGTCGGGACTCCCGCCGTCCACCGGGAACAGCGCGTCGTCGAACACGGCCTTGGTGAGGAAGGGGGCCAGCGAGCTGAGGACCGCGCCGGTCACGACGGCGAGCGCGACCAGCATCATCTTGCGCTTGTACGGCGCGAGGAGCTGCGCGATCCGCGGCAGGACCCGTGACGCATCCTCCCGTGCTTCCGCGCGCCGCGCGGCCCGCGCGGTCTCCTCCATCTGCGACCTCATAGGACGAGCCTAGGTCTGGGTGCAGTACGGGGCGGGGTGTGAGGCTCGCGTGACCGGGTACCTGGTCAGGGCCACCCGCACCCGTACGGAGGGAGCATGATGTCCGACAAGGACCTGAGCGGTCGCCGAGTTCTCGCGATCGTGACCAACTACGGGGTCGAGCAGGACGAGCTCGTCGTCCCCGTGGACCACCTGCGCGAACGCGGCGCAGAGGTGGATGTCGCGGCGGTCACCGACGACCCGATCCAGACGCTGGTCGGCGACAAGGATCCCGGCAAGTCGGTGGATCCGACGACCACCTTGGCCGCGGTCGACGCCTCGACGTACGACCTGCTGCTCGTCCCCGGCGGAACGCTCAACGCCGACTCGTTGCGCCTCGACAGCGATGCTGTGGGGATCGTGAACGCCTTCGCGTCGGGCGGTCGCCCCGTGGCGGCCATCTGCCACGGACCCTGGGCGCTCGTCGAGGCCGGCATCGTGGACGGACGCCGCCTGACCTCGTACGCCTCGCTCGCGACCGACGTCCGCAACGCGGGCGGCTCCTGGGTCGACGAGACCGTCGTCCGCGACGACTCCGGCAGCCCCGTGCTGATCACCTCGCGTACTCCGAAGGACCTTGACGCCTTCCTCGGCGAGGTCGACCGGGCGCTCGCCGGCACCTGACCCCGCGCGGGCCCCGTACGAGACACGCTCACGTACGGGGTCCGCGCGTGGCGGACCGCTCGTGCGAGAAGGTGGGGCGGTGACGTCCACTCTGCCTGCGGCGGCCCTCGCCGCCACGACCGATCCGACCGTCCGCGAAGCCCTGGGACGAGCGCTCGTCTTCGACGGGCACAACGACCTCGCCTGGGAGTCACGCACGCTGGCGTCGTACGAGACCATCGGTCTCGGTTCGGCGGACGCGCACGGACGCTTCCACACCGACGTGCCGCGGCTCAGGCGCGGCGGAGTGGGTGCGCAGTTCTGGTCGGTCTACGTGCCGACGGACCTCGCGGGCGCCGACGCGGTGGAGGCGACGCTGGAGCAGATCGACTTCGTGCACCGGCTCGTCGCGGCGTACCCGGACGACCTCGCGCTCGCCCGTACGGGGGACGACGTCCGCGCGGCGTGGGCCGACGGCAAGATCGCCTCGCTGCTCGGCGCCGAGGGCGGGCACAGCATCGACGGGTCGCTCGCCGTCCTGCGAACCTTCGCGCGGCTCGGCGTCGCGTACATGACGCTCACCCACAACGACAACACCCCGTGGGCCGACTCCGCGACCGACGACGCCGTGCACGGCGGCCTCACGGACACCGGGCGCGACGTCGTCCGCGAGATGAACCGGCTCGGCATGCTCGTCGACCTGTCGCACGTGGCGCCGACGACCATGCACGACGCCCTCGACGTGACCACGGCGCCGGTGATCTTCAGCCACTCCGGCTGCCGTGCCGTGACGGAGCACCCGCGCAACGTCCCCGACGACGTCCTCCTCCGGCTGCGTGACAACGGCGGGGTGCTGATGGTCGCCTTCGTCCCGCAGCTTCTTGAGCGAGGAGTGGGCACAGTGGCGCTACGCCGGCGAGGTCGGCGCTGAGCCGGTCGTCGGGGTCGACGCGGTGGTCGCGCACCTGGAGCACGCGCGCGAGGTGATGGGGGTCGAGCACGTCGGGCTCGGCGGGGACTACGACGGTTTCGCCGTGTTCCCCCGCGGCCTCGAGGACGTCTCGGGCTACCCGCGCCTCCTCGAGGCGCTGGCCGCGCGTGGCTGGAGTGCCGAGGAGATCGCCGCGGTCGCCGGCGGCAACGCGCTCCGGGTCCTGGACGCCGCCACCACCGCCGTCAACGACGCCCGCTGAAGACCTCCGCCGCCGACAGGGCCGGGCGCCCGAGCAGGGCCGGCACGTCGCTGGTGACGCGGGCCAGCTCGCCGTCGCGGATCGCCGTGTAGGTGCTGACCCAGGCCTCGACCAGCCACCGGGGCGCTCCGTAGCGGGCGCGCGAGGCGAACGCCTCCTCGAGGGTCTCGTCCACGTACGTGACGGATGTGCCGGTCGCCTCGCTGAGCAGTGCCGCGATCTCGCCGAGCGTCAACGCCTGCGGACCCGTCAGCTCGTAGGCCCGGCCGACGTGGGCCGTCGGGTCCTCGAGGACGTGGGCCGCGACGGCCGCCACGTCGCGCTGGCTCACCGACGCCACCCGGCCCGTGCCCGCGGGGCCGCGGATGACCCCGTCGGTCGCGAAGGAGCGCAGCGCCTCGGTGTAGAGGTTGTCCCGCAGGAAGGTCCACTCCAGCGGCGCGGCCTCGAGGAGGGCTTCGGTCGCGGCGTGGTCACGCGCCAGGAGGAAGGTCGCGTGCGGGCCGGCGCCCGCGAAGGACAGGTAGACGACCTGGCGGACCCCGGCGGCGGCCGCCGCGTCGATCACCGTGCGGTGCTGGGCGACCCGGTCCGCGGACTCCGTCGCGGAGACGAGGAAGAGCGTGTCGACGCCGTCGAAGGCTCTGCGGCACGCGTCCCCGTCCTCGTACGAGGCGACCATGACGTCGGAGCCGGGGAGGGCCGGGGCACGGCTCGCGTCGCGGACGACGAGCCGTGCCGGCATCCCTGCGTCTACGAGGTGGCGGGCGGTCATGGCGCCGATGCGTCCGCTCGCACCGGTGATCGCTCGCAGCGTCGTCATGCGGCGATCGTGCCACGGGCAGTCAGCGCCCGCTGTGCGTCCGGATCGCGTCGAGCTCGGCGCTGATCCGCTGGCGGTCGCGGTTGCCGTTCCCCGTACGGAAGGCCGGGAAGCGGACGGTGTGGACGCTGTTGGCGGTGTGGTGCTTCACGATGTTCCTCATGGCGCTGAGTTTGCCGCAACGCACATCCTGCCAACAGTGGCGGTAAAGCCATTGACCACGTAGATCCTGCCACGTACGGTAAGGGGATGATTCGGACAGTGGCAGCTTTGGTCCTCGACGACGTCGCGACCTTCGAGCTCGGGATCGCGTGCGAGGTCTTCGGGATCGACCGCACCGAGGACGGCGTGCCCTCGTTCGACTTCCGCATCTGCGGCCCCGAGGCCGGGGTGCCGCTGCGTCTGTCGGTCGGCTCGTCGGTCGTGCCCGAGCGTGGGCTCGACGGCCTGCAGGGTGCGGATCTCGTCATCGTCGTCCCGTCGTGGCGGGGCAGCGGTGAGGAGCTCACCGACCTCGACCCGGAGATTCTCCACGCGCTGCGCACCGCCCACGCCGACGGCGCGATCATGCTCAGCCTGTGCAGCGGCGCGTTCATCCTCGCCGCGGCCGGGCTGCTCGACGGGCGCCCGTGCACGACCCACTGGCGGCACGCGGCGACGCTTCGGGAGATGTACCCCGTCGCGAAGGTCGACGAGGACGTCCTCTTCGTCGACGACGGCAGCGTCGTCACGAGCGCCGGCACCGCGGCCGGCATCGACGCGGCGCTGCACCTCGTACGGCGAGAGATCGGCAGCGACGTCGCGAACGCGATCGCCCGCCGCATGGTCGTTCCGCCGCAGCGCGACGGCGGTCAGCGCCAGTTCATCGAGCGCCCGGTGCCGACCTGCAGCGACGACGTGTTCGCCGAGGTCCTCGACTGGATGGTCGAGCACCTCGACGAGCAGCAGCCCGTCGCCCGCCTGGCCGAGCTGGCGGGGATGTCGCCCCGGACGTTCGCGCGGCGCTTCTCCGCCGAGACCGGGACGACGCCCGTCCAGTGGCTCGTCCAGCAGCGGATCTTCGCCGCGCGGACGCTCCTGGAGTCGACCTCGCTCGACGTCGACCACGTGGCGCACCGTTGCGGGTTCTCGTCGGCGACCCTGCTGCGCCACCACTTCCGCCGCCTGGTGGGGGTCACGCCAGGGGAGTACCGCCGCACCTTCGCCACCGTCTGACCCCGCCGCACGCCCGGAGCCCGCCGCACGCCCGGACGTCATACGGAGCGAGGGTCGGAACCCACGATCGGTATGACGTCGTGAGGGGTCAGAGCCGGCGCAGCCGCAGGGAGTTCGTGACCACGAAGACCGAGCTGGCGGCCATGGCGGCGCCGGCGATCAGCGGGTTGAGCAATCCTGCCGCCGCGAGCGGGATCGCGGCGACGTTGTAGCCGAACGCCCAGACGAGGTTGCTGCTTGATCGTGCGCAGCGTCGCCCGCGACAGCTCGATCGCCTGCGGCGCCGACCGCAGGTCGCCCCGGACCAGCGTCAGGTCGAGGCCTCGATCGCCACGTCGGTGCCGGTGCCCATCGCGATGCCGAGGTCGGCCGTCGGCGAGCGCGGCGTGCGTCGTTGATGCCGTCGCCGACCATCGCGACCGTACGACCCTGTGCCTGCAGGTCCGCGACCACGACGCACCTTGTCCTCGGGCATCACCTCGGCGACGACCTCGGTCGATCCCGACCTCCGCGGCGACGGCCTCGGCGACCGCGCGGCGTTGTCACCGGTGAGGAGCACCGGGTCGAGCCCGAGGCCGGCGCAGCTCGGCCACCGCCTGTGCGGACGTGGGCTTCACGCGGTCGGCAACCGTGACGACTCCTCGTACGGTCCCGTCGACGGCGACGTGGACCGGAGTCGTCGCGGGATCGACCTCGGGCAGGTCGTCCGGCACCTTCGCCCCCTGCTCCTCGAGCCACGGCAGGCGCCCGACGAGGACGGCGCGGTCATCGACCACGCCGCCGACGCCGAGGCCTGTCGTGGTGACGAAGTCCCGGACCTCCGGGAGGTCGCCGGCCTGTCGCGCCGCCGCGGTGACAGCGCGCGCGACGGGGTGCTCCGACGCGGCCTCGACCGCACCGGCGAGCCGCAGGACCTCGTCCGCGTCCTCGCCGGGAGCGGCTGTCGTGCCGACGACGTGCATGGCGCCCTCGGTGACGGTGCCGGTCTTGTCGAGCACGATCGTGTCGATCTTGCGGGTCGACTCGAGGATCTGCGGGCCCTTGATCAGGATGCCGCGCTGGGCACCTCGTCCCGTGCCGACCAGAAGCGCGGTCGGCGTGGCGAGGCCGAGGGCGCAGGGGCAGGCGATGATGAGCACGGCGACCGCGGCCGTGAAGGCCTCGTTCACCGTGCCGCCGGCCAGCAGCCAGCCGGCCCAGGTGCCTACGGCGAGGACGAGGACGATCGGGACGAAGACCGCGGAGATCCGGTCGGCGAGCCGCTGGACAGGCGCCTTGCCGCTCTGCGCGTTCTCGACGAGCCTGGCCATCTGCGCCAGCTGGGTGTCGCTCGCCCGACGGCGGTCGCGCGGACGACGAGGCGACCGCCGTCGGTTGACGGTCGCGCCGACGACGCGGTCGCCCGGACCCGTCTCGACCGGGACGGACTCGCCGGTGAGCATCGACTCGTCCACCGTGGCGGCGCCGGAGACGACCTCGCCGTCGGTGGCGATCTTCTCTCCGGGCCGTACGACGAAGAGGTCGCCCACGGTGAGGTCACCGACACCGATCGCGACCTCACGACCGTCGCGCAGCACCGTGACCTCCTTCGCGCCGAGCGACATCAGCGCGCGCAGGGCCGCTCCCGAGTCACGCTTCGCGCGGTGCTCGAGATAGCGCCCGAGCAGGAGGAACATCGTGACGACGCTCGCGACCTCGAGGTAGATCTCGTCCGCGCCGGATCCCTGGGCGAACCAGCTGATCTCCATGCGCATGCCGGTCATCCCGGCGTCGCCGAAGAACAACGCGTACAGCGACCAGAGGTACGCCGCGGAGACGCCGAGCGAGATGAGCGTGTCCATCGTCGCCGCACCGTGCCGCGCGTTGATCACCGCGGCGCGGTGGAACGGCTAGGCACCCCACACGGACGACGGGCGTGGCGAGGGCGAGCGTCGACCCACTGCCAGCCGTCGAACTGCCAGGCCGGGATCATCGAGAGCACGAGCACCGGTGCGGACAGCAGGGCCGAGACCAGCAGACGCTGGCGCATCGACTCGGCCGAGTGCAGGCCGTCGTCGGTGCGCCGGCGGTGCCCTCCGTCGTCTCGGCGTGCGGATCTGGACGGGCTCCGCGGTGTAGCCGGTCTTCTCGACCGTGGCGATCAGCGTCGGCGGGTCGACGACGCCGGGAGCGCGCGACGTACGCCTTCTCGGTGGCGTAGTTGACGGCGCCTCGACGCCGTCGAGCCGGTTGAGCTTCTTCTCGACCCGGGCCGCGCACGACGCGCAGGTCATGCCGCCGATCTCGAGCTCGTACGTGGACGAGGTCGGTCGCGCCCGTGCTCACGACACGGACCTGGTAGTTCGCCGCCTCGTCGACCGCGGCCGCGACGGCGGCGTCGTCGAGCGGGGCGGTGCTGGTCACGTGGACCGCGGACGTGCCGCCGGCGACGAGATCGACCTCGACGTACTCGACGCCGTCGAGCGCGCTGATCTCCTCGGTGACGGCGGCGGCGCAGTGGCCGCAGGTCATCCCGGTGACGGAGTAGGTCTTCTTCAGGTGGTGTCTCCTTCGTTCGAGCCAGGCGAGAGGTACGGTCTGCGTACGGGAGTGGGCGTCGGCTGACGGACCAGGCGCGCGATCGCCGCGGAGGCCTCGGCGATCTCGGCCTCGGCGCCCTCGCCGACGCGATCGCGTCGGCGACGCAGTGGGCGAGGTGCTCGTCGAGCAGCTGAGGGCGACGGACTCGAGCGCCTTGGTGGTCGGCAGAGACCTGGGTCAGGACGTCGATGCAGTACGTGTCGTCCTCGACCATGCGGCTGCAGCCCACGGACCTGGCCCTCGATGCGCGGCAGCCGCTTGAGGACGGCGTCCTTGTCCGCGCTGTATCCGGGTGCGTGCGTGTCCATACCGCGACCATACCCCTAGGGGGTATCAGGTTCAAGAGTGGCCGGGAGCACAATCGTCGGATGACTCATGCACCCACGTCGGAGCCCGGCCTCGGACGGCGTCCTCGGTCTGTCGGTACGTCGAGCTGAGCGGCGACCGCGCCGTGATCTCCTGGACCGTCGGCCCGCAGCACCTGCAGCCGTTCGGCATCCCCCACGGTGGCGTCTACTGCGCCGTCCACGAGTCGACCGCGAGCATGGCCGGCGCAGGTCTGGCTCGGCGACAAGGGTGTCGTGGTCGGCTCAACAACAACACCGACTTCCTGCGCCAGGCGCGGGTCGGCGACACCCTCGTACCGTCGCGACGCCGATCCACCGTGGCCGCACCTCAGCAGCTCTGGGAGATGGCGACTCGACCAACGCAGGAGGGCAAGCTCATCGCGCGGGCCAGGTGCGGCTGGCGCACCTCGACCCGGCTCGCCGCCGCCCGAGTTCCTCGCGATGCTCGACGGCGCCTGAGTCGCGCCGCAGTCCGCACCACGGGAAGTCGGTCGACGGCGGCGCACCGTCGCCTACACTGAACGGGTCGCGACTGGCGTTCAGGTGGGTCGACCACCAGGGAGCGACACGACATGTACAGACCGCGGGACCGTTCGCCTGGGCCCTGGGTCGACCGCCACCACCCGGTGGGACGACCTGACCAGGAGGACGTTGCTCGTGACGACACAGACGCTCTACACGATGACCGCTGACCTTCCCGTGACCACGCCCCGGCTCGACGACGGCGACGTCCGCGTCCTGCTGCTCGAGAACATCCACACCGACGGCGCCGAGTTCCTGCGCGCCAAGGGCTACCAGGTCGAGACGCGGACGGGCGCACTCGGCGAGGACGAGCTCATCGAGGCCGATCCAGGGCGTCCACCTGCTCGGCATCCGCTCGACGACCTACGTCACCGAGAAGGTCCTCGAGCGCACGCTCCCGACCTGCTCGCCATCGGCGCCTTCTGCATCGGCACGAACCAGATCGACCTCGCGCGCCGCCGAGCGCCGGTGTCGCGGTCTTCAACGCGCCGTACTCCAACACCCGCAGCGTCGTCGAGCTGGCGATCGCCGAGATCATCTCGCTGGCGCGCCGCCTGCACGAGAAGTCGACCGACATGCACGCCGGCGTCTGGAACAAGTCGGCCGCCGGCAGCCACGAGATCCGCGGACGCACGCTCGGCATCGTCGGCTACGGCAACATCGGCAGCCAGCTCTCGGTCATCGCCGAGGCGCTCGGGCTGTCGGTCGTCTTCTTCGACATCGACGACAAGCTCGCGCTCGGCAACGCCAAGCGCTGCTCCACGCTCGAGGAGCTGCTCGCGATCGTCGACGTCGTGACGCTGCACGTCGACGGCCGCCCGGGCAACGCCGGCCTGTTCGGCGACGAGGAGATGCGCCCGATGAAGCCGCGCTCGCTGTTCCTCAACCTGTCGCGCGGCATCGCCGTCGACACGACGGCGCTGCGCGGCCACCTCGAGTCGGGCCACATCGCCGGCGCGGCGGTCGACGTCTTCCCGGTCGAGCCCAAGAAGCAGGGCGACCCGTTCGAGTCCGACCTGCGTGGCCTGCCGAACGTCATCCTCACGCCGCACGTCGGCGGCTCGACCGAGGAGGCGCAGCAGGACATCGGTCGCTTCGTCGCCGCCAAGCTGCGCTCGTACTCGCCGAGGCGGTCGACCGACCTCTCGCTCAACATGCCGCACGAGCAACCTGCCCTGCGTACCGCGACCACCACCGGCTCGCGCACGTGCACCACAACGTGCCCGGGCGTGCTGGCCGCGATCAACGGGATCCTGGGCGACCACGGCGTCAACATCGAGGGGCAGTCGCTGGCGACGCGCGGCGAGATCGGCTACGTGCTCACCGACGTCGACAGCGAGCTCGAGCCGGAGATGCTCACGGCGCTCGGCACGCTGCCCGAGACGGTCCGCCTGCGCCAGCTCAGCTGACTCACTCCGCCATCGCGGCGAGTGTCTCCACCGTACGAAGGTTGCGACCGGTGCCGGGCACCCCGGCGAGCCGCCTGAGGCGCGGCGCGGTGACGGCGCTGCGGCCGGAGCCGTCGGCGTACCAGAGGTGCAGCTCGCGCCCGAGCACGCGCAGCCGGTCGTCGCCGAAGTCGTACGCCTCGACCGCCGCAGCGGCTGTGCGCGTGGGCGCCTCGGTGAAGAACCAGACGTGGCACCACTTCGGGTCGTGGATGTCGAACGGGTAGGTGTCCCTCGCCGCCCGCAGCTCTGCTCCCGTACGAGCGACGGCGTCGGTGGTGACGCCCATCCGGTCGGCGATCCCGCGGGTCAGTGCGGCGCCGAAGTCCTCGGCGTCGCCGGGCGGGACGCAGACGAGGTTCCCGCTGTTGACGTACGTCGTGACGTCGTGCGCGCCGAGGTCGGAGGCGAGCGCACGGAGGTCGGCCATCGGCACCCTGTTGCCGCCGACGTTGACGGCACGGAGAAGGTAGGCGACCTTCTCAGAAGTCGAAGCCACCACCGAAGTCGAACCCTCCGCCGTCGCCGCCACCGAAGTCGAAGCCGCCGCCGTCGCCCCCGGCATCTCCGCCGCCGGCATCTCCACCGCCGTCGCCGCCACCCGCATCCCCGCCGCCGTCGCCTCCGCCTTCGGAGCCGTCACCGTAGGTGCCGGGATCGAGCCCTGCGTCGGAGGCGAACATCCCGCCGAGCATCGTGCCCATGAACAGCGCGGGCATGAACGCGAACGCGGAGAAGTAGCCTGCGGCGTACGGGGCGTAGGCCGGACCGGCCTGCCAGTACGGGAGCCGCTGCGGGCCCACCATCACCTTGCGGGTGTCGGGCTCGGCGCCGGCCTTGACGCGCTCGGCGTCGAGTGCGCACGCGGGGACCTCGCGGACGGTGCCGCTGTCGGGGGCGTACTGGACGTCCTCCACGGACAGGCCGTGCCGCGGGTCGAAGAAGCACATCGCCCGCTTCGCGGGAAGCGGGCTGTTGGTCACACGGGCCTCTACGCACGCGATGGCGTAGCGGCCGTCCTCGAGGATCTCGGTGACGTGCCGGACATCCTCTGGGTCCTGCAGCGCGTCGACTGCGGACTTTGCGGACTCGTACGCGTCGAGGGCCCGCTGGTAGTCGGCCTGCGCACCCTCGTCGAGGGGGGCGCCGACAAGATCGGCATCGAGCTTCTGGAGCTCCTCGCCGAGGGCGGTGACGTCCTCGAACGCGGTCTTGCGGACCGCCTGCACCTGGTCAGCGAGCTCGGCCTTCTCGCGTGCCTTGGTCTTGCGACGGTCGCTGACCAGGTACAGGGCGATCGCAGCGATGACGACGAGGATCACGAGCTCCATGTCGTCAGCCTACGGGTTGTTTGGTTAACCGAAGACGCTCACGCCACCGGGGCCGACAAGAAGGCCCACGATGATGAGGACGATGCCCCAGAGCATCTGCCTGCGGACAAGGGCGACAATTCCCGACACCACGAGGATGACGGCGAGGATCCAGAGCAAGAACGTCATGCTTTACTCCGTTCTCCGGGCGGGGGGCCCGGCTCAAGTGCATACGGTGTGTCACACGTTAGTGACCGTAGTGCAAGGTGCCCCCCTGTAGCGGTTCCAAACACCGCTATCTGCCGATCGCGATAACTGATTGCTTTTCTTTACGGAGATGTTTCACAACAAATCGGATGAATGCGGCGGGAACGGACACACATCCGGCCGTTGCGCCCCGTCCGTTGGCGTGGAGGAAGATGCCCGAACCGCGGTAGCGGACCGCGCCCGGAGGCCGGTTGAAGTCGACGACCACCGACCACACGTACTGCTTGCGGTAGTCGCGGAGCCGCTCGGAGGCGTTGCGGTGCGACGACGGGAGCCACCACCGGAAGCCGCCGGCGCTCTTGCTGCGCAGCGTGTTGTAGTGCGCCGACCGGTTGTCCTGCACCCAGTAGTCCCCACGACGGACCTTCCGGTACGGCAGCTGCGTGCCGCGCGGCTTCGCGCGGATCCCGAACGCCTCGGTCATCGTGAAGGTCCCGAGCGGCGTCGTGCCGGTGGACTGCTTGCGCTTCGAGGCGGCGACCAGCCCGCCGTACCCGATGCGGCCGTCGGTCGACCGGCGCTTCGCGACCCATCGTCCGTCGCGCCGGACCCAGTACGTGACCCGGGCCCGGTACCCACGCGTGCGGTTGACCGTGACGACCTGGGAGGTCCCGGCGCGCAGCCGGACGGTGACACCGTCGAGGCGCACGGTTCCTGCGGCCCGGAGTGCGCCGACCTCGGTAGACGGATCGCCGGCGGTGTCGGCAGCGGCGCCGGAGGGCAGACCGGCGACGAGCGCGGCGGCCGCAAGGAGCGCGACAGGGCGGATCATCACCCCACGATGCGCCCCGTGGGCCGCCCGCGCCACCCCTCTGCCGGACGTGCTGCCAGGACCTGCGCGTCGCCGACCAGACGCCACGGCCCGAACGCGGCGGGGACGACGAACGACTGCCCGCCGCCGACGGGCACGGAGGTGGCGCCCTCGAGGACACCGGTCCCTGAGAGCACGACGAGCACGGCGAACCCGGCGGGCACGTCGGCTGCCTCGTCCGGGGGCGGGGCGAGGAGGTGGAGGCGGAAGAACGGGTCGGCGTCCTCCGGGAGGAGAGGCACGGCGCCGGGCGTGCGTGCCTCGAGGTCGTGGTGGACGCGCAGCCGCAGCAGGTCCTCCGCGGCGAGCGCGGTCGTCGACACGGCGTCCATCGCGACGTCGAACCCCAGGCCGAGGTGCGACTCCTCGCGCGTCGATGTCGTGACCGACCACTCGAGGAGGAGCGAGAGGTCTGTCGGCTCCTGGACCTCGGCGACGAACACGCCCTCGCCGATCGCGTGGGGGACACCGGCCGGTACGAGGAAGCCGTCGCCAGGGCCGACGGGGATGCGGTGGAGGCGGCTCAGCATCCAGGCGCCGTCCTGGACGTCGCGGCGGTGCGCCAGCTCCTCGGGGTCGACGTCGGTGCTCCAGCCGAGGTAGACGGCGGCATCGTCGGAGGCCTCGAGCACCAGCCACGCCTCGGTCTTGCCGTACGGACAGCCGAGGTGTCGTGCGGCGAAGGAACGGTCGGGGTGGACGTGGACCGGGAGGCGCTGGCCGGCGTCGAGCAGCTTGAGCAGGAACCCCGTGTCTCCTTCGATCGAGCCGGGACCGTCGACGGCGGGGCCGCCGAGCCAGCTCTGCGGGTCGGCGGTGAGGAGGTCACGGACGAGCGCGCCGTCGGCGGTCCGGGCGAGACCGGTGCCGGGCGAGCCTGCACGGGAGACGGTCGCGCCGACCCACTCCTCGGGGCAGCGCTCGACCGCGGGAAGCCCGCGCAGCGCGGCGATGCGCGCCCCGCCGGCGTAGAAGTGGTGGACGAGGTTCGGGGGGAGGAGCTGCGGGGTCGCCGTCACGGCACCGGCTTACCACGTGCGGCGGTCCACAGGGACCACCACTGCTCGCGGGTCATCGCCTCGGCAACCCGCTCCGCATCGGCGCAGGCGCGGATGCGGTGCGGGTCAGTGGTGCCCACGACGGCGACGATCTCGGCGGGGTGCTTCAGGACCCACGCGACGACGACGGCTTCGGGGGTCGCACCGAGCTCCGCGGCGTACCGACGCACCAGCGTCGCCGTCGCCTCGTCCTCCGGTCCGCGCGGACGCCCGGTGAACCGTCCTTGCGCGAGCGCCCCGTAGGCCTGGACGGTGACGGCGTGGTCGGTGCAGTACTCGAGCGTTCCTGTCACCGGCGCGTACGCCGCTGCGTCTGCATGGTTCACCAGAACGCCGGCCTCGATCAGGTCGCGATGGTGGAGGCTCAGCTCGAGCTGGTTCACGTCGAGCGGCTGCCGGACGGCGGAGCGCAGGTGCGCGAGCTGCGGTGCCGCCATGTTGGAGACCCCGAACGCCCCGACCGTCCCGGCGGCGGTGAGCACGTCGAACGCGTCCGCGATCTCGGCGGGGCGGGCGAGAGGGTCGGGCCGGTGCAGGAGCAGCCGGTCGATGCGGTCGGTCCCGAGCCGCTCGAGGCTCCCCTCCACCGACGCGAGCAGGTGGGCGCGCGAAAGGTCGTACGCGTTACCGCCGTCCGCGCCGCCGAGCACGATCCCGCACTTCGTCTGGATCTCGATCTCGTCGCGCAGGCCAGGGTGACGTGCGAGCACCTGCCCGAAGACGGCCTCCGCCGTCCCGCCACCGTAGATGTCGGCATGGTCGAACAGTCGGATGCCCACCTCGTACGCGGTGCGCACCGCCTCGTCGGCCCGGTCCAGGTCATCCAGCCCCATGCAGCCGTACGCGAGTCTCATCCGCCCATCGTGACCCAGAGGGCCCGCGGGCGGGTCAGTCCGGGATGTTGCCGTCACCGCCGAGGTTCGCGACCACGCGGCGCAGCACGTTGATCATCGTGACGTAGTCCTCGTCGGAGATGCCGGCGACCGTCTGTCGGTGGACCTGGGCGTTGCGCTCGCGCGCCCGCTCGAGACCGGCCGCGCCGTCCTCGGTCAGGGTCATGGCGCCGTCGTCCTCGCGCAGCCACCCGCGCGCGACCAGGTCGTCGTACACGTCGTTGAAGTCGATCCCCAGGTCCTCGTACGGGCTCAGCCGCTCCGTCAGCGTCGCCCGCGTCCACCGCCCGGGCTCGCCCGCGGCGTGGTTGAGGGTCCACCAGTGCGGCTGCGTGAGGTCCTCGGTCGCCAGCGCCTCCCGGATCGCGCCGACGACGCGACGGTACGCGTCACCCGTCCACGCGCCGATCGGCTGGCCCGCGATCAGCGCGGTGGGGTAGTCCTGCAGGTCGTCGGTGTGCGTCGTCATGGCGTCACCGTAGGACTTCAAGCCTCCTTGAGATCAAGGACGTGAGACCTCAGAGGCGCGCGGCGAGCTCCGTGGCCTGCCGGATCGCGCGCTTGGCGTCGAGCTCGGCCGCGACGTCGGCGCCGCCGATCACGTGCACGGCGACCCCGGACTCGCGCAGCGGCTCGGCGAGGTCGGTCACCGACTCCTGGCCGGCGCACACGACGACGGTGTCGACCTCGAGGACGTGCGCGGTCCCGTGCTCGTCGCGGATGTGCAGCCCCGCGTCGTCGACGAACTCGTACGAGATGCCGCCGAGCATGTGGACGCTGGAGTCCTTCAGCGTCGCGCGGTGCACCCAGCCGGAGGTCTTGCCGAGTCCCTTGCCGAGCGGGGCGGGCTTGCGCTGGAGCAGCCACACCTCGCGCGGCGGCACCGTCGCGACCTTCGTGCCGAGGCCGCCGGCGGCGAGTGCGGGATCGGTGACGCCCCAACGGGCCATCCACGCGTCGAGCGGCTCGTCGGGCTCGTGGAGGAGGAACTCGGCGACGTCGAAGCCGATGCCGCCGGCGCCGATGATCGCGACCTTCGCGCCGGCCTCCACACGCCCGTCGATGACATCGGCGTACGTGGCGACGCTGGCGTGGTCCATGCCCTTGATCTCCGGCACCCGCGGCACCACCCCGGTGGCGATCACCACCTCGTCGTACGCGCGGAGGTCGTCGGCGGTCGCGCGCGTCGAGCGCCGCACGTCGACACCGGTCAGCTCGAGGCGCCGCGTGTAGTAGCGCAGCGTCTCCGCGAACTCCTCCTTGCCGGGGATCAGCCGTGCCAGCCGGAACTGGCCGCCGAGCTGGTCGTCGGCCTCGTACAGCGTGACGGCGTGGCCGCGGCCGGCCAGCTCCGTCGCGGCGGCCAGACCCGCGGGGCCGGCACCGACGACCGCGATCTTCTTGCGGCGCAGCTGGGGGACCGGAAGCAGGCGCAGCTCGGTCTCGTACCCGGCCCGCGGGTTCACCAGGCACGTGCAGCGCTGGTTCTTGAACGTGTGGTCGAGGCACGCCTGGTTGCAGCCGATGCACGTGTTGATCTCGTCGGCCCGACCCTGCGCGGCCTTGTTGACGAACTCCGGGTCCGCAAGCATCGGGCGCGCCATCGACACCATGTCGGCCTGGCCGTCGGCGAGGATCTGCTCGGCGACCTCGGGAGTGTTGATGCGGTTCGACGCGATGACCGGGATGCCGACCTCCGGGCGCAGCTTGCCCGTCACCCACGCGAACGCGCCGCGCGGCACCGACGTGACGATCGTCGGGATCCGCGCCTCGTGCCAGCCGATGCCGGTGTTGAGCAGCGACGCGCCGGCCGCCTCGACCCGGTGGGCGAGCTCGAGCGTCTCGTCCCAGGTCTGGGAGTTGTCCACGAGGTCGAGGAGCGAGATCCGGTACTGGACGATGAAGTGCGGACCGACCTCCTCGCGGATGCGGCGTACGACCTCGACCGGGAAGCGCATCCGCTTCTCGGCGGTACCACCCCACGCGTCTGTACGGTCGTTGGTGCGGGCCGCGAGGAACTGGTTGATGAGGTAGCCCTCGGAGCCCATCACCTCGACGCCGTCGTACCCGGCGCGCTGGGCCAGCCGGGCGGCACGGACGAAGTCGCCGACCGTGCCCTCGACCTCGCGGCTGCTCATCGCACTCGGCTTGAACGGCGTGATCGGCGACTTCTTAGACGAGACGCCCTTCGAGAACGGGGAGTAGCCGTACCGGCCGGCGTGCAGCACCTGCATGAGGATGCGGCTGTCGTGCTCGTGCACGGCCTCGGTGACCGTCCGGTGCCGGTCCGCCATCCGGCGGCTCGCCATCGTCGACCCCATCGGGGAGAGCCAGCCTCGCCAGCTCGGGGCGTACCCGCCTGTCACCAGGAGCGCCGCGCCACCCTTGGCCCGCTCCGCGAAGTACGCGGCGAGCTTCGGCACGTCGCTCGCCCGGTCCTCGAGCTTGGTGTGCATCGAGCCCATCATCACCCGGTTGCGCAGGGTGAAGCCGGCGACCTCGAGAGGGCTCAGGAGGTGCGGGTACGGGGAGGGGGTCGGGTCAGACATGGGGGCCTCTGGTGTCTACTGGACGGGTGATCTCTCGACGTGCTGCGTGGTTCCTGGTGCTCGCCGGGGTGTTCAACATCGTGATCTGGCCGCGCTTCGGGCTCGCGATCTGGAACGACGAGCGGGCGTGGGAGGGGGCCGTCGGTGACAGCACGCCGACGGGCTTCCTGTGGGTGCACGCGGTGCTGATCGTGGCGGCGGTGACGATCGCGATCGGCGTCCTGCTGGTGGCGCTCAATGCGCTGCGCTCCCGGCGGCGTCGCCCGGCGTAGCCGCCGGTTCCGTCGCTCGAGCTTCCGTTGGTCGAGTAGTCGGGGTTTCCGTCGGTCGAGTAGCCGCACGTTTCCGTCGGTCGAGTAGCCGCAGGTTTCCGTCGGTCGAGTAGCCGCGAGCCCCTGGGCGAGCGGCGTATCGAGACCCCCCAGCAGCCCGACGATCTCCTCGCACCACGCGAGCCCCGCCTCCTCGAGCAGGATGCCTCCGCGCAGCACCGCGTACTGCGCGCGCTGGGTCTCGTCGAGCGCGTCGACGTCGGGGAAGGTGCGGGCTTCGTCGGCGCGGTAGTACGCCAGGCGCTCGCGGTGCGTCTCGGCGCGGCGGCCGACGTCGGCCAGGATCGCGTCGCGGTCGCCGTACGGGAGCCCGCGCAGCTTGACGGCGAAGTCGCTCCGGGCGGTCTCCGTCGGACTCGGCTCGCGCGACCAGTCGCGAAGCGCCTCGCGGCCGTCACCGGTGATCGCGTAGACCTTCTTGTCGGGTCGGCCGTCCTGCGGCACGGCGGTCGAGGCAACCAGGCCGGCGGTCTCCATGCGGCCGAGCACCTTGTAGATCTGCTGGTGGCTGGCCGTCCAGAAGTGGCCGATCGACTTGTCGAACCGGCGCGTGAGGTCGTACCCGGACGCCGAACGCTCGGCGAGCGAGACGAGGATCGCGTGCTCCAGAGCCATACGAGGAGTATATGCAACTCGATGCACTGCGTCGAGTTGCACCGCGCCGTTCGCTCGCGCCCGTCCCCGATATGAAGGGTTGCGGTCGGTTTCACCTGTCCGAAACCGACCGCAACCCTTCACATCGCGGACGCGGCGGGACCCGGGGACGCGGCGGCTCGCAGGGCGGCGCGGGCGGCCACCCGTCCGGCACGGTTCGCACCGATCGTCGAGGCGGAGGGCCCGTACCCGACCAGCTGGACCCGGTGGTCCCGCGCTGCCGTCGTGGGGGTGTGCGCGTCCTCGCGGGCGACGAGCCGTACGCCGCCGGTGTCCTCACGCAGGTGCAGCGGGGCCAGGTGACCGAGCGCGGCACGGAAGCCCGTCGCCCACACGATCGCGTCGGCGTGCCGGAACGAACGGTCGGCCATCCGCACACCGTCGGGCTCGATCCGCGTGAACATCGGATGACGGTCGTACGCCCCGAGGGTGGCCGCGTACCTCTCCTGCGGACGCAGCAGCAGGCCCGTCACGCTCACGACGCTCTGCGGAGGTAGCCCTCGGGTGACGCGGTCCTCGACGAGCGCCACCGCCGCACGCCCGGCGTCGGGGTCGAAGTCGTCGTCACGCCACACCGGCTCGCGCCTCGTCACCCAGGTGGTCGACGCCGCGAGCGGTGCGACCTCGCCGAGGATCTGCACCGCCGACGCCCCGCCACCGACCACGACGACGTCGAGGCCGGCGAGCTCGTCCGGCCCCGCGTAGTCCGCGGTGTGCAGCTGTCGGCCCCGGAACGTGCCGGCTCCCGGATAACTCGGCCAGAACGGCCGCTCCCACGTCCCGGTCGCGTTCACGAGCGCGCGAGTACGCCACGTGCCCGCATCGGTGACGACGAGGAGGTCACCGTCCGGGTCTCCGGCCACGGCGTCACGGACGGAGCGGACCCGGACGGGCCTGACCACGGGCAGCGCGAAGCGTTCCTCGTACGCGGCGTAGTAGGCCGGAACGAACTCCTGCGCCGGCGCGTCGTCGTCGGCGTCGGGGACCTCGAGACCTGGGAGCATCGCGATCCCGTGCACGTCGCGCATCGTGAGGCTGCGCCACCGGTGCTGCCACGCACCGCCGGGGGCCGCATTCGCGTCGAGGACGACGAAGCGGGCCCCGAGCCGCGACAGGTGGTACGCCGCGGACAACCCGGCCTGTCCGGCACCGACGACCACGACGTCGACGTCGTGGTCGGTCACGGGGACGGCGACGGGGACGGAGGAGAGGCTCACGTACGGGTCAACCACGATGAACAAGTCCGTGTTCCGGGGCCCCGCCGCGACTAGCGTGGGCGAGATGACGGGCGAGATGACGGACCTTCGCTCCGACCCGGACCATCTGGTCTTCGTGCACCTGCACCACGTCCAGCTGGCGATCCCGTCGGGCGGAGAGGGCGAGTGCAGGGCGTTCTGGCGCGACGTGCTGGGGATGCACGAGCTGGAGAAGCCTCCGGTCCTGGCCGCCCGAGGCGGCTGCTGGTTCCGGTCGGGCGGCGTCGAGGTCCACCTGGGCGTTGAGGAGGACTTCGAGCCAGCCCGCAAGGCACACCCCTCGTTCCTGGTCGCCCGCATCGACGACGTCGCGGCGCGGCTGCTCGCCTCTGGCACCGACGTCACGTGGGACGACGCGTTCCCTGGTCACCGGCGCTTCTACGCGGCGGACCCGTTCGGCAACCGGCTCGAGTTCCTGCAGCCGGTCGACTGATCCCGCTGCGGTCAGCGGTCCCGCGCGGCGACACCCTGTGCCGCGAGGCGGACGACCTCGGCGATGCGGGTCTGCCGGGTGGCGGGACGCTTCGCGTCGACGAGCCAGCGCAGGATCCCCTTGCGCTGCCCCGGCCTGAACGCCTCGTAGTGGCGGCGCGCCTCCGGCTCGGCGTCGAGCGCCGCGGCCAGGTCGTCGGGGACCTCCAGCGCCTCGACGCTGTCGAGGATCGACCAGGACCCGTCCGCCTGGGCGCGGTCGACCGCAGCCTGTCCGGCGGGGGTCATGCGTCCGGAGGCGACGACACGGGCGATCCGCTCCTTGGACAGGCGGCTCCACACGGAGCCGGGGCGCCGCCGCGTCATCCACATCATCATGTGGTCGTCGTCGACCCCCTTGGCCTGGGCGTCGATCCAACCGAACGCGAGGGCTTCCTCGATCAGGGCCTCGTACGACAACGCGGGGCGCTCGCTCTCGCGCCTCCGCCAGACGATCCACACACCGGGCTCGGGGTCGTCGTGGTGCTCGCTCAGCCAGGTGCGCCACTGCGCTGCGGACTCCAGCGGCAGACGGGGCGCCTCGCTGAAGCGGCTCATCGCGGCGCCGACTCCGCGGCGAAGGCGAGCACACGCTCGCGCAGCAGGACTGCGGCCTCGTGGTCGTAGTCGACGCTGTCGACCTCGCCGAACAGGTGGCCGGACCCGGGGTAGCGGAACACCTCGGCTCCCGAGGCCGCGACGAACGGCGCGACCTCCTCGTCCCAGTCGATCCAGGGGTCGTCGGTCATGCCGTGCACCTGCGCCGGCACGTCGGCGGGCCACGGCGACCCCAGGGCGTCGGGTGGCAGGGCGCCGTAGAGGAAGGCCGCTCCCTGCGCGCCCGGCCGGGTCTGGGCGTGAAGCTGGGCGAAGACGACGCCGAGAGACATGCCCATCCACAGCACCTCGGGCGGCACGCCGTCGACGCCCTCGGCGGCACGCCGCATCAGCTCGGGGTGGCCGATCTCGTCGCGGTGGGCCGCGCCCTCCTCCACGCTCGGGAAGGTCGCGCCGGCGTAGTAGTCGGGGGTGTGCACGAGGTGGCCCGCCGCGCGGAGCTCGTCGGCGAAGGTGAGGAAGCCGTCGGTCTGTCCCTGTGCGTGGTGGAAGAGCACGATCTCGGTCATGGTCGCCACGCTAACCCGGCCCACCGACACATGGGTCACCCGACGAAGCGGTAGCCGAGGCCGGGCTCGGTGACGAAGTAGGCCGGGCGCGCCGGGTCGTCCTCCAGCTTCCGCCGGATCTGGGCGAGATAGACCCGCAGGTAGTGCGTCTCGCGCTCGTACGCCGGTCCCCACACCTCGCGGAGCAGCTCGGACTGCCGTACGAGGCGTCCACGCCGGCGCAGCAGCGCGGCGACGATGCGCCACTCGGTCGGGGTGAGGTGGACCTCTGCGCCGTTCTTCGTGGCGCTCCCGTCGTCGACGTCGAGGACGAGGCCGCCGATCGTGACGCGCTCTGCGGGAGCCGGCGCGGTGACACCCCGTCGCAGGGCGGCCCGCAGCCTCGCGAGCAGCTCCTCCATCCCGAACGGCTTCGTGACGAAGTCGTCGGCGCCGGCGTCGAGCGCCTCGACCTTGTCGTCGGACTCGTGGCGCGCGGACAGCACGACGATCGGCACCGAGCTCGTCGCGCGGATCCGGCGGATCACCGCGACCCCACCCACGTCGGGCAGCCCGAGGTCGAGAAGCACTACGTCGGGCTCGCGCTCCGCCATGATCTGCAGCGCGGAGCGCCCGTCCCCCGCCGTCTCGACCTCGTAGTCGCGCGCGCGGAGGTTGATCCGCAACGTCCGCAGGATCCCAGGGTCGTCGTCGACAGCGAGCACGAACGTCATGAGCTCTCCTCCGGCGCGAGCGCGGTGCTGCGCACCTCCGCCTGCGGGAGCGTCAGGACGAAGGTGAGCCCGCCGCCCGGCGTCTCCTCGGCCTCCAACGTCCCCGCCATCGCCTCGGTGAGGCCACGCGCCACGGCGAGCCCCAGGCCGACGCCGTCACCCTGCGGAACGTCCCCGAGACGTTGGAACGGTGCGAAGAGCCGATTGAGTTCGGAGTCGTCGACCCCCGGCCCGTGGTCGACGACGCGCAGGCAGACGCGGGCGGTCTCGTCGTGCTCGACGTACGCCGACGCCTGGACGGCGACCCGGCCGGACGTGTGCTTGAGCGCGTTCTCGCAGAGGTTGGCCAGCACCCGTTCCAACAGCCCGGGGTCCGCCCACGCGAGAGGGAGGTCGTCCGGGCTAGCGACCACGATCCGGTCGCTGCCGGGGAGCGGCGCGATCGCACGACGCGCCACCTCGATGACGTCGACCTCCGCCGGGAGAGCGCTGACGGCGCCGACCCGTAGGCGGCTCATGTCGAGCAGGTTCGCGACCAGGGCGTCGAGCCGGTCGGCGGACTCCTCGATCGTCATGAGGAGCTCGGCCTCGTCGTCCGCGGACCAGGTGATCTCGTCGTTGCGCAGGCTCGTGACCGAGGCCTTGAGCGCCGCGAGCGGGCTTCGCAGGTCGTGGGACACGGCGGCGAGCAGCGCCGTACGCGTCCGGTCCGCCTCCGCGAGCTCGTGGGCCCGGGCGTGCTGAGCGGCGGCCCGCGTCCGTTCCCGGATCACACCGGCGTGCGCCGCGTACGCGGTGACGAGCCGCCGGTCGGCTGCGGGAAGCGTCCGTCCGCGCAGCACGAGCGAGGTGGTGTCGTCGATCGGGACGGCGACGTCGGCGGCGGCCACCGTGGCGGGCGCGTCACCGTGCGCGACCTCCGTCCCCCAGGCATCCCCGTCGCGGGCGAGAATGGCCGCACCCCGCATCCCGAACACCTCGCACGCCTGCGCCAGGAGGCGCGGCAGGCTCTCCCCGGCGTACAGGAGGCTGTGGGAGAGCACGGCCAGGGCATCGGCCTCTGCGGACGCACGTCTCGCCTGCGCTGCGCGACCGGCCGCCAGGTCCACGACGGAGGCCACGGCAGCGCCGACGACGACGAACACCGCGATCACCGCGACGTACTGGCCGCTCGCGACCGTGAGGGTGTGCGTCGGCGCCACGAAGAACCAGTTGAGGAGCAGTGCGGAGAGCACGGCAGACATGAGCGCGGGGACGAGGCCGCCGACGAGCGCCACGACGACCACGACGCTCAGCATCACCATCGACTCGAGCGTCAGGTCGTGCAGGTGCGCGGTCGAGGCGAGACCCAGCGTCGCCGCCAGGGGTGCCAGCACACCGAGCGCGTACCCCAGGACGACGCGGCGGGTCCCGAGGTCCGGGCGCCGGTCGCCGTCACGCGACGCCCGCCTCGCCTCGTCGTGGTGGACGATGTGGACGTCGACGTCCCCCGACCCTGCGATGACACGCTCCCCGACACCGGGCCGCAGGGCCGAGGACCAGCGTCGACGACGGCTCGCGCCGATGAGGATCTGCGAGGCGTTCTCGGCCCGCGCGAAGTCGAGGATCCCGCTCGCGACGTCGTCGGCGACCACCGTGTGGAAGCTTCCGCCCATGTCCGTGGCCATCGCGTGCAGGCGCGCCAGCCGGTCCGGTGACGTGCCCGAGAGCCCGTCGCGCCGCGCGACGTACACCGCCCTCCACTCGCCACCGACCGTACGACCGGCGATCCGCGCCGCCCGACGGAGGAGCGTCCCCGACTCCGCACCGCCGGTCACGGCGACCACCACACGCTCCCGCGTCGGCCAGCTCGCGTCGATGCGGTGCTCGTGGCGGTAGCGCTCCAGCCCTTCGTCGACCCGGTCGGCGACCCACAGCAGCGCCAGCTCGCGCAGCGCCGAGAGGTTGCCCTCGCGGAAGTACCGGGAGAGCGCGGCGTCGACCTTGTCGGCTGCGTACACGTTGCCGTGCGAGAGGCGGCGCCGGAGCGCCTGCGGGCTCATGTCGACCAGCTCGACGGCGTCGGCGTCACGGACCACGTGGTCGGGGACCGTCTCGCGCTGCCGGACGCCCGTGATCGCCTCGACGACGTCGTTGAGCGACTCGAGGTGCTGCACGTTGACCGTGGTGACGACATCGATCCCCGCCTCGAGCAGCGCCTCGACGTCCTCCCACCGCTTCACGTGGCCGGAGCCCGCGACGTTGGTGTGCGCCAGCTCGTCGACCAGGGCCACCTCGGGACGGCGGGCGAGCACCGCGGTCAGGTCCATCTCCTCGTACGCGGAGCCGCCGTGATCGAGACGCCGTCGCGGAACGACCTCGAGGCCGTCGAGCTGCGCGGCGGTGTGCACCCGTCCGTGCGTCTCGACGTAGCCGACCACGACGTCGGTGCCGCGGGCGGCACGGCGGTGCGCCTCGTCCAGCATCGCGTACGTCTTGCCCACGCCAGGGGCGGCCCCGAGGTAGACCCGGAGCCGCCCGCGACGGCCGGGCGGGTGGTCCATGCCCGCCATCTTGTCAGCCTTTCCCGGCCTCGAGGACGGCGATGTTGAGCAGCAGGACGTTCACGCCCGGCTCGCCGAGGAGTCCGAGGGCCCGCCCGGAGGTGTGCTCGGCGACCAGGTCGCGGACCGTGGAAGGGGATAGATCCTGGGCGTCGGCGACCCGTGCCACCTGGAGGTCGGCGTACGCGCTCGAGATGTGGGGGTCGAGGCCGGAGCCGGAGGCGGTGACGGCGTCCGCCGGGACATCGGCAGGCGAGAGCCCTTCCTGCTCGGCGACGTCCGCGCGGCGTTCCTCGATCGACGCGAGGAGGTCGGGGTTGGAGGGCCCGAGGTTGCTCGCGGCGCTGGCAAGCCCGTCGTAGTCGGTCGCCGACGGCCGCGAGTGGAACAGCGCCGGGTCGTCGAAGGCCTGGCCGAGGAGGGCAGAACCGACCGGCCGCCCGGCGATCTCGACGACCTGCCCGTTCGCCTGGTCGTGCGCAACGACCTGACCGACGGCCCAGACCGCCGCGGGGTACGCGATCCCCAGGATGACCGTGAGGACGAGCAGGACGCGGATGCCGGTCGCGGTCTGGCGCAGGAGACCGGCCCCGAGCGGGCTGCGCGAAGGAGGGGTGTCGGAGTCGCGGTCCGAGGAGGTGGTGGGCGTGGTGGTGGTCATGGGCGTGTGCCTTCTGTGGGCTCGGTCGTACGGGGTCACAGTGCGGAGCCGAAGAGGCTCGAGAAGAGGAGGTCGAGGGCCTTGATCCCGACGAACGGCGCGATCAGGCCGCCGAGGCCGTAGACCAGCAGGTTGCGGCGCAGCAGCCCGCTCGCGGACGTCACCCGGTACTTCACGCCCTTCAGCGCCAGCGGGATCAGCGCGACGATGACGAGCGCGTTGAAGACGACGGCCGAGAGGATCGCCGACTCGGGGCTGTGCAGCCGCATGATGTCGAGGCTCTCGAGGCCCGGGTAGGCCGCGACGAACATCGCGGGGATGATCGCGAAGTACTTCGCGACGTCGTTCGCGACCGAGAAGGTCGTCAGGGCGCCGCGGGTGATGAGGAGCTGCTTGCCGATCTCGACGATGTCGATGAGCTTCGTCGGGTCGGAGTCGAGGTCGACCATGTTGCCGGCCTCCTTGGCGGCCGACGTGCCCGAGCTCATCGCGACACCGACGTCGGCCGCCGCCAGGGCGGGGGCGTCGTTCGTCCCGTCCCCGGTCATCGCGACCAGGCGTCCGCCGGCCTGCTCCTTCCGGATGTACGCCATCTTGTCCTCCGGCGTCGCCTCCGCGAGGACGTCGTCGACCCCGGCCTCCGCAGCGATCGCCTTGCCGGTGATCGCGTTGTCGCCGGTCACCATGACCGTCCGGATCCCCATCCGGCGCAGCTCGGCGAAGCGGTCCGCCATCCCGGGCTTGACGACGTCCTTCAGGTGGACGACGCCGAGGACCTGTCCCGCACCGTGCGGGGGACGGACGGCGACCACCAGCGGCGTACCCCCGTCTGCGCTGATCCGTTCGACGGCCGACTCGACGCTCGGCGGGAGGGCGGTGTCGTCGAGCCAGGCGAGGACCGCTGACGTGGCGCCCTTGCGGACCTGGGTCCCGTCGGCGAGGTCGACCCCGGACATCCGGGTCGAGGCGGAGAACTCGACGATCGTCGCGCCGACGGGGAGCGGCAGGTCGCCGGCACCCTCGGCGAGGGCGAGCTCCACGATCGAGCGTCCCTCCGGCGTGGGATCGGCGAGGCTGGACAGCCGGGCGGTGTCCCGCAGGACCTCCCGGTCGAGGCCCGCCTGTGCGACGAACGCCGTCGCGCGGCGGTTGCCGTACGTGATCGTGCCGGTCTTGTCGAGCAGCAGCGTGCCGACGTCGCCGGCTGCCTCGACCGCCCGGCCCGACATCGCGAGGACGTTGACGCGGACGAGCCGGTCCATGCCGGCGATGCCGATGGCCGACAGCAGCGCACCGATCGTGGTCGGGATCAGGCACACGAGGAGCGCGACGAGGACGAGCGTCTGCTGGGGGGCGCCGGCGTAGTCGGCCATCGGTGCCAGCGTCGCCACCGCGAGCAGGAAGACGATCGTGAGGCTGGAGAGCAGGATGGTCAGCGCGTTCTCGTTGGGGGTCTTGCGCCGGGAGGTCCCCTCGACGAGCGCGATCATCGTGTCCAGGAACGTGCTGCCAGGGGCGGCGGTGATCGCGACGACGATCCGGTCCGAGAGCACGGTCGTCCCGCCGGTCACCGCCGAGCGGTCACCGCCGGCCTCACGGATCACAGGTGCGGACTCGCCCGTGATCGCCGACTCGTCGACGGAGGCGATGCCTTCGACGACGTCGCCGTCGCCCGGGATGACCTCGCCCGCCTCGACGACGACGCGGTCGCCCACCTGGAGGTCGGTGCCGGGATCTCGGTCTCGCTGCCGTCACGCTCGAGCCGGCGGGCGACGGCGTCCTTGCGGGCGGCGCGCAGCGAGGCCGCCTGTGCCTTGCCCCGGCCTTCGGCCACGGCTTCGGCGAGGTTGCCGAAGATCACCGTGAGCCACAGCCAGACCGCGATCGCGACGGTGAAGCCGTCGGGATCGGCGAACGCGAGGACCGTGGTGAGGACGGATCCGATGAGGACGACGAACATCACCGGGTTGCGCCACATGTGGCGCGGGTCGAGCTTGAGCAGAGCCGTGGGCACCTGGCTCACCAGCTGGGAGAGGGTCATGCGAGGGCCTCCGCGATCGGACCGAGGGCGAGCGCGGGGAAGTAGGTCAGGCCGGTCATCACGAGGACGACGCCGACCAGCAGGCCCGCGAACAGGGGAGTGTGGGTGGGAAGGGTGCCGGCGGTCGCGGGCACCTTGCCCTGCCGGGCCAACGACCCGGCCAGGGCGAGCACGAACAGGATGGGGACGAACCGGCCGAGCAGCATGGCCGCGGCGAGCATCAGCTGGAAGAACGTCGACGTGGCCGTGAGCCCGCCGAACGCGCTGCCGTTGTTGTTGGCTGCCGACGTGAACGCGTAGACGACCTCGGAGAAGCCGTGGCCCCCCGGGTTGCCCATCGCGTCGGCGGTGCTGGGCAGGGCGATCGCGACTCCGACCCCGACGAGGACGAGCGCAGGGGTGGTCAGCGTGTAGAGCGCGACGTAGCGCATCTCGGTCGAGCGGATCTTCTTGCCGAGCAGCTCGGGCGTACGACCGACCATGAGGCCGGCGACGAACACGGCGAGGATCGCCATGACGAGGATCCCGTAGATGCCGGCGCCGACGCCGCCGGGCGCAACCTCGCCCAGCATCATGTTGACGAGGACGGCACCACCGCCCGTCGGCGTGAAGGAGTCGTGCGCGGAGTTCACCGCGCCGGTCGAGGTGCCGGTGGTCGCCGTCGCGAAGAGGGCCGAAGCCCACTCACCGAACCGTGTCTCCTTGCCTTCCATCGCCGCACCGGCGGCCTGTGCCGACTGGCCGTGCGCACCGACCTCTGCCCACGTGGTGATCGCGAGCGAGGTGAAGAAGAGGGCGCCCATCGCCGCCAGTACGGCGTAGCCCTGCCGGCGGTTGCCGAGCATCGTCCCGAGGGTCCGGGTCAGCGCCACCGGGATGAGAAGGATCAGGAAGATCTCGAGCAGGTTCGAGAACCCGTTCGGGTTCTCGAAGGGGTGGGCCGAGTTCGCGTTGAAGAAGCCGCCGCCGTTGGTGCCGAGCTCCTTGATCGCCTCCTGGCTCGCGACCGGCCCGGTCGTGATCGTCTGCTGTCCACCGGTGACGGTGTCCACCACCTGGTCGGCTGTGAAGCTCTGCACGGTCCCGGCGACGACCAGCAGCACGGCGCCGACGAACGCGATCGGGAGGAGGACACGCAGGGTCACCCGGACGAGGTCGACCCAGAAGTTGCCGAGCTGGTCCGACCGGTTGCTCGTGAAACCACGGATCAGGGCGACGGCGACGGCGATGCCGACTGCGGCGGAGACGAAGTTCTGCACGGCCAGACCCGCGGCCTGCGCGGTCCAGCCGAGCGTCGACTCGCCCGCGTAGGACTGCCAGTTGGTGTTGGTCACGAACGAGACGGCGGTGTTGAGCGCCATGTCCCACGGCATGCCGGCCGTCCCGCGCGAGTAGGGGAGGAAGGACTGCAGCACGAGCAGGAGGGAGAGGAGCACCAGGCTCACGACGGAGAAGCCGACGACCGCCAGCGCGTACGAGCGGGTGCTCTGTGAGGCGTCCGGGTCGATACCGGCGAGGCGGTAGAGGGGACGCTCGACGCGGTTGTGCCGCGGGCTCTCGAGCGTGCGGGCGATGAAGTCGCCCAGCGGGCGATAGGCCAGGGCCAGGAGGCCGACGAGGGCGAGCAGGCTCAGCACGCCTGCGAGACCGTCGCTCATCAGAACCGCTCCGGGTGGAGGAGAGAGGCGACCAGATAGCCGATCAGGAGGGCCACCAGGGTGATCAGGAGGCCGGTTTCGAAGCTCATGAGGGCGAGTCAACGCGTCGGTCGCGCCGAAAGCGTCGCCCTTGACGAGGCCTTGACCGCTCTTGACGTGATCTTGACGCCGGTCCCCGGCGCCGGCGGGTCGATGCCTACTCTGTAGGGCGTGCCTGTGACCGCTGACGACATCGACGCCGCGTACGCCTCTGTCTCCGAGGTCGCGATCCGGACCCCGCTCGAGCGGGCTGCCCGGCTCAGCGAACGCTCCCGAGCGGACGTGTGGCTCAAGCGCGAGGATCTCCAGGCCGTCCGCTCGTACAAGCTGCGCGGCGCCTTCCACATGATCTCTCGCCTCACCGACGAGGAGCGCGGCCGCGGGCTCGTCGCGGCGAGCGCCGGCAACCACGCCCAAGGCGTCGCGTACGCGGCGAGGGCGCTCGGGACCACCGCCCGGATCTACCTGCCGCGCACGACACCTCGCCAGAAGCGCGAGCGCATCGCCGTGCTCGGCGGTGACCGGGTCGAGGTCATCGTCGGAGGCGACACGTACGACGCGGCGTCTGCCGCAGCGTCGGCCGACGCGGCACGGACGGGGGCCACGATCGTCCCGGCGTTCGACCACCCGCACGTGATCGCCGGACAGGGAACCGTGGCCCTCGAGCTCGTGGCGCAGCGCGTGGAGCAGGGACAGCCCGAGGCGGCTCCGGACGTGGTCGTGGTCCCGGTCGGCGGCGGCGGCCTGATCGCGGGGATGTCGGCGTGGCTCGCCGCGCGCCACCCGCACGCGCGGGTCGTGGGCGTGGAGCCGTCAGGCGCGGCGAGCATGGCGGCCGCGGTGAAGCACGGCGGTCCGGTGACGCTCGACGAGGTGGACGCGTTCGTCGACGGTGCGGCGGTCCGGCGAGCGGGCGACCATGCGTACGCGGTGCTTGCCGCGCTGGCCGAGTCGGGCCGCCCGGTCGATCTCGTCACGGTCGACCCGGGACGCGTGAGCGAGGAGATGCTCGATCTCTTCGAGGTCGACGGGGTCATCGCGGAGCCGGCGGGTGCGCTGGCCGCGGCCGCGCTCCGCCTGCCGGGGGTCGTCGAGCCGGGCGAGTCAGCCGTGGTCGTGGTGTCGGGCGGCAACCACGACGTGAGCCGCTACGCGGAGGTGATCGAGCGCGCGCTGGTCTCCAAGGGCGTCAAGCACTACTGGCTGGTCGACTTCCCGCAGGAGCCGGGCGCACTGCGCCGCTTCCTCGACGTGGTCCTCGGTCCCGACGACGACATCACCTTGTTCGAGTACGTCAAGCGCCACAACCGGGAGACGGGTCCGGCGCTCGTCGGCATCGAGCTCGGCTCGCCCGACGAGCTGCCCGGACTCCTGGAGCGGTTGGCGGAGTCTCCGCTGCGTGCACAGAAGCTGTCCCCGGACGACCCGGCGTTCCAGTTCTTGGTCTGACGCCTCTTGATGTGACGCCGCGGGCCCTCAGTTCGTGGGGTGCCCCGGCGCCCGTGCGGCTGCCCGCGGGGTGAGGAGTCCTCGCCCGAGCGCGGCCAGGAAGATCATGCCGATGCTCAGGCCGAGGTGGAGCCAGTCGTCCGCCTGGTCGGTCGGGACGACGTTGGCGCCGTGGTCGTGGTCGACCATGACGCCGTAGGCCCACAGCCCGAGGTAGGCGACGCCTCCCCACAGGAGGAACCGCAGCGAGCCGACGACGGTCCGTGCGAGCACCAGCCCGACCACGCCGAACGCCAGGTGCAGGAGGTTGTGCAGCACCGACACCTGGAAGATGCCGAACAGCTGGGCGCCGCTCTCGTGGCCGGCCCACGTGATCGTGTCGAGGTCGGTCGTCACTCCGGGGACGAACCCGAGGATGCCGACGAGCACGAACGTGGCGCCGACCACGGCCGCCATCGCGCGTACGGTCTGGACGGCCTTCCGTTGCGGGCGTCGTGGCAGCTGCGATGTCCTTCGTCATGCGCCGTCGGTACCCAGGCCACGCAGGCCTACCCACACCGCACGGGCGCCGTGGGGCGCGCTCAGATGTCGGTGACGGCGGTGAGCAGGAACGCCGAGTCGACGACCGCACGGACCGAGTGCCGCTCGCGGGGCACCTCGGCCAGCATCCCGGTCTCGAGCGTGAGCGTCTCGGTGCCGCTCACGATCTCGATCGACCCCTTGAGGACGAGCACGCTCCCGGCCGGCGGCGAGTCGTGCTCGGCGAGCTCGGCCCCCTCGGCGAGACCGAGGACGCTCTGGCGCAGCGGCCCGTCCTTGAGGACGAGCTCGGCGCTGCGTCCGTGCGGGGCGGAGCTCGCCGCGGTGGCGTACTCCTCGGTCAGTGCGGCGACGTCACGCATGCGTACTCCCTCTCCGACGGGGGCTCGGTCTCGTGAGCGTAGCGCTCATCGGGCCCGACGGCTTCCGGGTGCGGTGCTCTTCACGCGGATCTACCTTGAGCCGGAGGAGGTCTGTAATGACCGATACGACCCGTGAGGGACGCGCACGATCGCGACGCCGAGGAAGCACACCGGGCACCGACGGGCCCGCTTCTGAGGCTCTCCTCGCGCTCGGCGACTTCTTCAGCCGCTGGGACGAGAGCGCCGACCGCCGCGCGGTGTACCGCGAGGGTGGCCGCCGCGGTGACGTCTTCTACCGCGACCGCTGGAGCCACGACAAGGTCGTCCGCTCCACGCACGGCGTGAACTGCACCGGCTCGTGCTCGTGGAAGGTGTACGTCAAGGACGGCATCATCACGTGGGAGGCGCAGCAGACCGACTACCCGAGCACGGGGCCGGACCGGCCGGAGTACGAGCCCCGCGGGTGCCCGAGGGGCGCGGCGTTCTCCTGGTACACCTACTCGCCGACCCGCGTGCGCTACCCGTACGGGCGGGGCGTGCTGATCGAGATGTACCGCGAGGCCAAGAAGCGCCTGGGCGACCCGGTCCTCGCCTTCGCCGAGATCGCGGCCGACCCCGAGAAGCGGCGCCGCTACCAGAGCGCGCGCGGCAAGGGCGGGCTCGTCCGGATCTCGTGGGACGAGGCGATCGAGATCGCCGCCGCCGCGCACGTGAACACGATCAAGACGTACGGGCCCGACCGGTGCGCCGGCTTCTCGCCGATCCCGGCGATGTCGATGGTGTCGCACTGCGTCGGCACACGCTTCATCCAGCTCATCGGCGGCGTGATGACGTCGTTCTACGACTGGTACGCCGATCTGCCCGTCGCGAGCCCGCAGGTCTTCGGCGACCAGACGGACGTGCCGGAGTCCGGTGACTGGTGGGACGCCTCGTACCTGCTGATGTGGGGGTCGAACGTCCCCGTCACCCGGACGCCCGACGCGCACTGGATGGCCGAGGCGCGCTACCGCGGCACCAAGGTCGTCGCCGTGTCACCCGACTACGCCGACAACACCAAGTTCGCCGACGAGTGGATGCCCGCGCAGGCAGGAACGGACGCGGCGCTCGCGATGGCGATGGGCCACGTGATCTTCAAGGAGTTCTACCTCGAGCGGCAGGTGCCGTTCTTCACCGACTACGTGAAGCAGTACACCGACCTCCCGTTCCTCGTCCGGCTCTCGCCCGGCGAGGGCGGCGCGTGGGTGCCGGAGAAGTTCCTCACCGAGGCGGACCTCCCGACGACGGGCTCCGGCGAGCCCTCGGAGAACGCGGTGTGGAAGACGGTCGTCCTCGACTCCCGGACCGACGAGCCGGTCGTCCCGAACGGGTCGATGGGCTTCCGGTACGGAGAGACGGGCGAGGGCAGGTGGAACCTCGACCTCGGCGAGGTCGATCCCGCGCTGTCGGTCATCGGCCCGTCCGCGGCGCCGGGCGAGGTGCTGATGGCGGCCTTCGACGCGCCGGACGGCTCCGGCTCGGTGATCCGCCGGGGCATCCCCGTACGCGAGGTCGGTGGGCACATGGTCACGACCGTCCTCGACCTCATGCTCGCCCAGTACGGGGTGGGGCGTGACGGTCTTCCGGGCGTGTGGCCCACCGGCTACGACGACGCGTCCACGCCGTACACGCCGGCGTGGCAGGAGGAGATCACCTCCGTCCCCGCCGCGCAGTGCATCCGGATCGCACGCGAGATCGCCCGCAACTCCGAGGAGTCGAACGGGCGCTCGATGATCATCCTCGGCGCCGGTGTCTGCCAGTGGTTCCACGGCGACGCGACGTACCGGGCGATCCTCACGCTCCTCATGGCCACCGGGGCGATGGGACGCAACGGGGGCGGCTGGGCGCACTACGTCGGGCAGGAGAAGTGCCGCCCGATCACCGGCTGGCTCTCGCTCGCCAATGCGCTGGACTGGTCACGACCGCCGCGCACCATGACCGGGACGTCGTACTGGTACATGCACACCGACCAGTGGCGCTCCGACGCCTCGCACCAGGACGTCCTCACGTCGCCGCTCGCCGAGGGACACCTCGCAGGCCTGCACACAGCGGACGTGATCGCGAAGTCCGCGCGGCAGGGCTGGATGCCGTTCTACCCGCAGTTCGACCGCAACCCGCTCGACCTCGCCGACGAGGCGAGCGCCGCGACCGCCGACGGCACCGCTCCCGACGCCGGCACCTGGGTCACCGACCGCCTGAAGGACGGGAGCCTCAACGCCGCGATCGACGACGTCGACGCACCGGAGAACTGGCCGCGCACGCTCGTGCTCTGGCGCTCGAACCTCTTCGGCTCGTCGGCGAAGGGCAACGAGTACTTCCTCCAGTACCTGCTCGGCACGCAGTCGAACGTCGACGCGCCCGACGCCGCCGAGCCGCCGAGCACCATCCGCATGCGCGACGAGGCGCCGCAGGGCAAGCTCGACCTCCTCGTGAGCGCGGACTTCCGCATGACCTCGACGACGCTGCTGTCCGACGTCGTCTTCCCCGCGGCCACCTGGTACGAGAAGTACGACCTGTCGTCGACCGACATGCACCCGTACGTGCACGCGTTCACGCCGGCGATCGACCCGCCGTGGGAGGCGCGCAGCGACTACGACACGTTCGTCGCGCTGGCGCGCAGGCTGTCGGAGCTGGCGAAGACCCACCTCGGCACGCGCAAGGACCTCGTCACCGTGCCGCTCCAGCACGACACACCGGGCGAGATCGCCCAGCCGTCCGGCCGCGACCTCGACTGGCGTGCGGGCGAGGTCGAGCCGGTCCCCGGCAAGACGATGCCCGCCGTGATGGTCGTCGAGCGCGACTACACCGCGATCGCCGACAAGCTGGTGACGGTCGGTCCGAAGGCCGAGGGGCTCGGCTTCACCACCAAGAACGTCACGTACGACCTCCACGACGCCGTCGCCTCGCTGGCGGCCAAGCACGGGGTCATGCCGTCCGGTGCCGGTGAGGGGCGCCCGGCGATCGACACCGACTCCCGGCTCGCCGAGGCGATCCTCACCTTCTCCGGCACCACCAACGGCCAGCTGGCCGTCCAGGGGTTCCGTGAGCTCGAGCGTCGTACGGGGCGGTCGCTCGTCGACCTCGCGGAGGGGGCGGAGGACAAGCGGATCACCTTCGCCATGACGCAGGACTCGCCGCAGCCGGTGATCACGTCGCCGGAGTGGTCGGGGTCGGAGACCGGCGGGCGGCGGTACGCGCCGTTCACCATCAACATCGAGCGGCTCAAGCCCTTCCACACCCTCACGGGCCGGATGCACTTCTATCTCGACCACGACTGGATGCGCGACTACGGCGAGCAGCTCCCGACGTACCGGCCGCCGTTGGACATGCACCTCATGTACGGCGACGTGGCCCTCGACGGCACAGGGCCGGTGGACGACGGTGCGCTCCAGATCGCGGTGCGCTACCTGACCCCGCACAACAAGTGGTCGATCCACTCGGAGTACCAGGACAACCTCCTCATGCTGTCGTTGTCGCGCGGCGGTCCGACGGTCTGGATGAGCGTCGCCGACGCCGAGCGGATCGAGGTCGCCGACAACGACTGGGTCGAGTGCGACAACGCCAACGGCGTCTTCGTGGGTCGCGCGATCGTGAGCCACCGGATGCCCGACGGCGTCGTGTACGTGCATCACGCGCAGGAGCGCACGATCGACGTCCCGAAGTCGCAGAAGACCGGACGGCGGGGCGGGATCCACAACTCCGTCACGCGTCTCCTGGTCAAGCCGACGCACATGATCGGCGGCTACGCACAGCTCTCGTACGCGTTCAACTACCTCGGCCCTACCGGCAACCAGCGCGACATCGTCTGCACGGTGCGCAAGCGCACGGCGCCGGTGCGCTACTAGTCCGCGGCACGACGGCAGCAGGAGGAGGGGCCCGATGAAGGTCATGGCACAGGTCGCGATGGTGATGAACCTCGACAAGTGCATCGGGTGCCACACGTGCTCGGTGACGTGCAAGCAGGCGTGGACCAACCGTGCCGGCGTCGAGTACGTGTGGTTCAACAACGTGGAGACCCGGCCGGGGCAGGGCTATCCGCGCCGGTACGAGGACCAGGACCGCTGGCGCGGCGGGTGGGTGCGCAACCGGCGGGGCCGGATCTCGCTCCGTACCGGCAGCCGGGGCCGGCGCCTGATGAGCATCTTCGCGAGCCCGGTCCAACCGGAGCTGTCGGACTACTACGAGCCCTGGACGTACGACTACGAGAACCTCACGCGCGCCCCGCTCGGGGACGACTTCCCGGTCGCTCGCCCGAAGTCGCTCATCACCGGCGAGAACATGGCGATCACGTGGTCGGCGAACTGGGACGACAACCTCGGCGGCGGACCGGCGGGGGCGCTGCAGGACCCGATGGTCGAGAAGGTGCGCCGGGAGTCGGAGGACAAGATCCGCTTCGACCTCGAGAACACGTTCATGTTCTACCTGCCCCGCATCTGCGAGCACTGCCTGAACCCGTCGTGCATGGCGTCGTGCCCGAGCGGCGCGATCTACAAGCGGTCCGAGGACGGCATCGTGCTCGTGGACCAGGACAAGTGCCGCGGCTGGCGGCAGTGCATCACCGGCTGTCCGTACAAGAAGATCTACTTCAACCACAAGTCGGGCAAGGCGGAGAAGTGCACGTTCTGCTACCCGCGGGTGGAGGTCGGGCTCCCGACGGTGTGCGCGGAGACGTGCGTCGGCCGGCTGCGCTACATCGGTGTCTTCCTGTACGACGCCGACCGTGTGACGGAGGCGGCGTCGGTCGAGGACGACCAGGACCTGTACGAGGCGCAGCTCGACCTGATGCTCGACCCGGAGGATCCGCGGGTGGTCGCAGAGGCACGGGCGCAGGGGATCCCGGAGGACTGGATCACCGGCGCGCAGCGCTCGCCCGTCTACGCCTTGGCGAAGAAGTACCGGATCGCGCTGCCGCTGCATCCGGAGTACCGGACGATGCCGATGGTCTGGTACGTGCCGCCGCTGTCGCCGATCGTCGACCTGCTCGCCGAGCAGGGGCACGACGCGGAGGACCCGGGCACGCTGTTCGGGGCGATCGAGGCGCTGCGCATCCCCGTCGAGTACCTCGCGGAGCTCTTCACCGCCGGCGACACCGAGCTGGTGACCGACGTCCTGCGCAAGCTCGCGGCGATGCGGTCGTACATGCGGGGCATCAACCTCGGCAAGGAGCCGGACGGCGCGATCCCGGCCTCGGTGGGGATGACGCAGGAGTCCATGTACGAGATGTACCGCCTGATGGCGATCGCGAAGTACGACGAGCGCTACGTCATCCCGACCGCGCACACCGAGCAGGCGCACGACCTCGAGGAGCTGGGGTGCTCGCTCGACTTCGACGAGGGGCCCGGCATGTACGAGTCGGGCTCCGTCGGCGAGGCGAGCGGGCGGCCGGTGCCGATGGCGGTGGAGTCGTTCCACGCGCTCAAGCAGCGTCAGAGCACCGACACCATGGCGGCCCCCGACCCGGGTCGCAGCGGCCAGGTGAACCTTCTCAACTGGGACGGTCGTGGCGCTCCCCAGGGGATGTTCCCGCCGCTGTCGAGCGACGGTGAGGGGACGTCATGACCGACCGTCGCGTCGCGTACCGCAGCGCCGCGCTGCTGCTCGCCTATCCCGACGAGCGGCTCGTCGAGCGTCTCCCGCTGATCCGTGCGGCCCTCGAGGAGCAGGCCGCCGGGCGGGGGAGGGCCGCACGGCGTGAGCCGTACACCCACCTCCTCTCCTCCGTGGAGGTCGTCGAGCAGACACCCGTCGACGTGCTCGCGCGGCGGTACGTCGAGGTCTTCGACCTGGACCGCAAGCACCCGCTCTACCTCTCCTACTTCACCGACGGCGACACGCGGCGTCGCGGGGAGGTCCTCGCGGGGTTCAAGCAGACCTACCGCGACTCCGGCCTCGTCGTCGACACGCACGGCGAGCTGCCCGACTACCTGCCGATGGTGCTGGAGCTCGCGGCCCACGATCCTGAGCGCGGGCTGGCGCTGCTGGAGCGCTACCGCCCGAGCGTGGAGCTGCTGCGGCTCGCGCTCGAGCAGGCCGCCGAGAAGGACGAGGCGGCGAGCACGCCGATGCCGTGGGTCCACGTCCTGCATGGGGTGTGCGCGACGTACGACGGCCCGGGACCGCAGGACCGCGCCGCCGCGATGGCGATGGCGGGACCGCCGACGGAGACGGTCGGTCTCGACTCCTACGACCCCCGTCTCCTGCCGCTCTCGGAGTCCGGAGGTGCTCGATGAGTGTCGTGCTGTGGGGTGTGATCCCGTACCTGGTGCTCGCCGTGTTCGTCGGCGGCCTGATCTGGCGCTACCGGTACGACCAGTTCGGCTGGACGACGCGCTCGTCCCAGCTGTACGAGTCGAAGCTGCTGCGGGTCGCCTCCCCGCTGTTCCACTTCGGCATCCTCGTCGTCGTGATCGGTCATGTGGTCGGTCTGCTCATCCCGGAGTCGTGGACGGACGCGATCGGCGTGAGCGAGGACGCCTACCACGCGATGGCGCTGTCGCTCGGGGCGATCGCGGGGTTCGCGACGCTGGTCGGGGTGGCGCTCCTGATCTACCGGCGCCGCAAGACGGGTCCGGTGTTCATGGCGACGACCAAGAACGACAAGACGATGTACGTCGTGCTGCTCGCGGCGATCGTCGCCGGACTCGCGACGACCGTGATCAGCGTCTTCGACACCAACGTCACCGACTACCGGCACACGGTGTCTCCGTGGTTCCGCTCGCTGTTCGTCCTCCAGCCCGACGTCGACGCCATGTCGGCTGCGTCCACGTCGTTCCAGGTGCACGCGCTGGTCGGGCTCGCGCTCTTCGCGATCTGGCCGTTCACGCGGCTCGTGCACGCGTTCACCGCCCCGCTGCACTACCTGTTCCGCCCGTACATCGTCTACCGAAGCCGCGACGACGTCCCGGCCGCGCGCGCTCCGCGCCCTGGCTGGGACCCCGTCGGAACGCCCGACCGCGATCGCTGAGTCAGGCCGAGGACCCTACTGCTGCGTCACTTGAGACGAGGACCGCGATGACCACCGCCACCGAGCTGCCGGCGCTTCCGAAGGCCCCCCAGACCCGCAACCTGATCCTCGCCACGTGGGCGTTCGCCATCAGCTTCTGGGCGTGGAACCTCATCGGTCCGCTCGCGGCCCGGTACGCCACGCAGATGGACCTCAGCGCGACGCAGAAGTCGTTCGTGGTGGCGGTCCCGGTGATCGTCGGCGCGCTCGGCCGGATCGCCGCCGGCACCCTGACGGACAAGTTCGGCGGCCGTCTGATGTTCACGGTGCTGCTCGTGCTGTCCGCGCCGTTCGTCGTGCTGGTCGCCGTGGCCGGCAACGCTGACTCGTACCCGCTCCTGGTCGTCTTCGGGTTCTTCCTCGGCATCGCGGGCACGACGTTCGCGGTGGGCATCCCGATGGTGAAGGCGTGGTTCGAGAAGCCGCGTCAGGGTTTCGCCACGGGGCTGTTCGGTGCCGGCATGGGCGGCACGGCGCTGTCGTCCTTCTTCACGCCGCGCTTCGTCGAGTGGTTCGGCTACACCGTGACGCACGTGATCATCGCCGCCGCGCTGCTCCTCACCGCCGCGCTGTGCTGGTCGCTCATGCGGGACTCGCCGCGCTGGACCGCGTCGAACCAGCCGGCCGCCCCGAAGCTGCTGGCCGCACTGAAGGAGCCCGTCACCTGGCAGATGTCGCTGCTGTACGCGATCGCGTTCGGCGGCTTCGTCGCCTTCTCCACGTACCTGCCGACCTATCTCGGCGACGTCCTGACCTACGGGTACGACCTCACGGCCGCAGGGGAGCGTACGGCGGGGTTCGCCATCGCCGCGGTGGTCGCGCGGCCGGTCGGCGGCACCCTGTCCGACAAGCTCGGGCCGCGCCTCGTCACGTTGGTCTCCCTCGCCGGGATCGCGGTGATGGCCGTGGTGCTGTCGCTGCGTCCCGAGCCGGAGTGGCCCGCCGGGATCGCGTTCGTGCTGATGGCGGTGTTCCTGGGTCTCGGGTCGGGATCGGTGTTCGCCTGGGTCGCCCAGCGGGCGCCGGCGGACAAGACCGGCTCCGTGACCGGCATCGTCGGTGCGGCCGGCGGGCTCGGCGGGTTCTTCCCGCCGCTGGTGATGGGCGCGACGTACAACGAGCAGGACCACACGTACACGACAGGGCTCCTGCTGCTCTGCGCCGCATCTGCGCTCGTGTTCCTCTACACCGCGATCGGGATGCGCGACCGTCCCGCCGGTCGTCGCAAGGCGACCTAGCGCGGGGTCAGGCGGCGCGGACCTGCTCGAGGATCACCTGCGCCACGAGGTCCGGCTCGTCGAGCATCGGTACGTGCCCGGCGCCGGGCAGCGCGACGTGCGTGACGGTCGGCAGCTGAAGGCGGGCACGGGCGGCCTGCGACGGGAGGAGGACGCGGTCCTTGGTCCCCCACGCGATGGTGGCCGGCACGGCAGGCATCCCGCGGTAGGCGTAGCGGACCCCGGCCCGCAGCACCCGGTTGAACGCCGTGCACCGGCGCAGCGCCGTGATGTCGCCGAGGAACACGTCGGAGGAGATCCGGTGGCCCTGCGTGTGCAGGCTCGCGAGCGCGAGGCCGCGCGCCCACTGGTGCATGGCGATCCGCTGGACGACCGGCGTCGGCAGGAACGACGACATCCGGATCGACATGAGCACGACGAACGCCCAGAGGCGGCCGGTCTCGGTCCAGAAGCCGGCCGGCGAGAGCGCGGTCGCGCTCCGGACCGAGCCGCGGGCGGCGAGCTCCAGCGCGATCGCTCCGCCGAGGGAGTTGCCGGCGACGTGCGGTCGAGCGAGGCCGAGGTCGGCGAAGAACGTCTCCAGCGCTTCGGTCAGGTGCTCCATGCGGTCGGGTCCCTGTCGAGGCAGCTGGCCCGAGGCGCCGAACCCCGGGAGGTCCAGGACGATGACGTCGTGGTGCGAGGCGAGCCGTTCGACGACCGGGCTCCACGCCTCCTTGCGATGGCCGATGCCGTGGATCAGGACCAAGGGCTCGCCCGTCCCTCGGCGGCTGTAGACGATGTCTGCCATCGCTGTCTCCCGTCATCCCCGATGTGCCATGCGGCATGTCACGCTCGCCGGGATCGTAACCCACCGGGAGCGGGGAGCACGAGGGTTGACAATGATGACAGTTCTACTGTCACAATCTGAGGGTGACCCACGCCACGTCCTCCTCCGCCACGTCGTCCGCCGTCCCGCCCTCGCGGGGTCCGCTCGCCGGCGTCCGCGTCGTCGAGATCGTCGGGCATCGGCCCGGGACCGTTCGCCGCGATGCTGCTGGCCGACCTCGGCGCCGACGTCATCCGCGTCGACCGACCGCGGCGGCAACGCCCTGCAGGTCGGCGCCGCCCGAGAAGGACATCCTCGGCCGCGGTCGGCCCGTCGGTCGCCGTCGACCTCAAGGATCCGCGCGGGCGTCGAGCGTCGTGCTCGACCTGGTCGAGCGCGCCGACATCCTGATCGAGGGCTTCCGGCCCGGCGTCACGGAGCGGCTCGGCCTCGGCCCCGACGTCGTGCCTCGCCCGCAACCCGCGCTCGTCTACGGACGGATGACCGGCTGGGGCCAGGACGGCCCGCTCGCGCAGACGCGCCGGCCACGACATCAACTACATCGCGGTCGCCGGCGCGCTCGGACCCGATCGGCCGCGCCGGCGGTCCGCCGCAGGTGCCGCTCAACCTCGCTCGGCGACTTCGCCGGCGGCTCGATGTACCTCGTCACCGGCGTGCTGGCCGCGCTCACCCACGCGCGCGCGACCGGGCGAGGGCCAGGTCGTCGACGCCGCCATCACCGACGGCACCGCGCACCTGCTCGTCGATGATCGATCGACGCATGCAGCAGGTCGGCGCCTGGAACGACGCGCCGCGGCACCAACCTGCTCGACACCGGCGCCCCGTTCTACGACGTGTACGAGACGTCCGACGGCCAGTGGATGTCGCGTCGGCGCCCTCGAGCCGCAGTTCTACGCCGCAGATGGTCAAGCGCCTCGGGCTCGACGACCTGCCCGACCGGAACGACCTCGCACCCTGGGCCGAGCTGCGCGAGACGCTCGCCGCGGCGGTTCGCCGAGCCGCACCCAGGCGGAGTGGACCGCGCTGTTCGACGGCACCGACGCGTGCGTCGCGCCCGTCGTGCCCGATGCGCGAGGCGCTACGAGCACCCCCACAACGTCGCCCGCGGCACGTACGTCGAGCACGACGGGCGTCGTCCAGCCGGCACCCGCGCCCCGCTTCTCCGCGACGCCCGCGACCCTGGACGTACCCCGCCCGAGGCCGCCGGGCGCCAGCACCGCGCGAGGCGCTCGACCGCGTGGGGCATCGACGACGTCGACGCACCTCATCGCCGACGGCGTCGCCGTCCAGGCACCGACCGACCGACACGAAGGACCACCATGAAGCGCAACATCTTCGACGCCGACCACGAGTCGTTCCGCGACACCGTCCGCACGTTCTGCGAGAAGGAGATCGCGCCGCACCACGACGCAGTGGGAGAAGGACGCGCATCGTCCCGCGCGACGTGTGGACCAAGGCCGGCGAGCATGGGCCTGCTCGGCTTCATGATGCCCGAGGAGTACGGCGGCGGCGGCGTCACGGACTTCCGCTACAACGCGATCCTCGACCGAGGAGATCACCCGCATCGGCGCCAGCGGCGTCGGCTTCGTCCTCCAGACCGACCTCGTGTCGGGCTACCTGCTGTCGCTACGCGACCGAGGAGCAGAAGGCGCGCTGGTTCCCGAAGTTCTGCAGCGGCGAGATGATCACCGCGATCGCGATGACCGAGCCCGGCACCGGCTCCGACCTGCAGGGCATCAAGACCACCGCGGTGCGCGACGGCGACGAGTACGTCGTCAACGGCTCCGAAGACGTTCATCACCAACGGCATCAACGCCGACTTCGTCATCGTCGTCGTGCAAGACCGATCCCGACGGCCGGCGCGATGGGCTGTCTCGCTGATCGTCGTCGAGCGCGGCACGGAGGGCTTCGAGCGCGGCCGCAACCTCGACAAGATCGGCCTCAAGGCGCAGGACACCGCCGAGCTGTTCTTCGACGACGTGCGCGTGCCGAAGGACGAACCTGCTCGGCGAGGAGGGCCACGGCTTCATCTACCTGATGGAGAAGCTGCCGCAGGAGCGCCTCGTCGATCTCGGTCGTCGCCGCGGCCGCGTGCCGTGCGGATGATCGACATGACGCTCGAGTACGTCAAGGAGCGCAAGGCGTTCGGCAAGCCGATCGGCTCCTTCCAGAACATCGCGCTTCACGCTGGCCGAGCTGGAGACCGAGGCGCGCATCGCCCAGGTGTTCGTCGACCGCTCGATCATGCGAGCTCAACGCCGGCACGCTCACCGTCGAGGACGCCGCGATGGGCAAGTGGTGGACGACCGAGCTGCAGAAGAAGACGGTCGACCAGTGCCTGCAGCTGCACGGCGGCTACGGCTACATGACGGAGTACCCGATCTCCAAGGCGTACCTCGACACCCGCATCCAGACGATCTACGGCGGCACGACCGAGATCATGAAGGAGATCATCGGCCGCCGCATGGGCATCTGAGCGGCTTCGAGGTCGCTTCGCGAGCGCGGACCCGACAGGATGGCGCCATGAGCGACAGACCGCAGAGGACCGGAACGATCGTCGTCGGCAGCGACGGCTCCGCGGGCGCCCGTCGTGCCCTGCACTGGGCCATGGCCGAGGCGGACCTGCGAGGGGCCGCCGTCCAGGTGGTGGTCACCGTCGATCCGCAGGGCTCGTCGGTGACCTCGATCCCCGACGGCGAGCGGATCGTGCGCGAGACCGAGGAGGCAGCCACCCTGCGCGACGGTGACGCCGAGGTCTCCGTGGGGCTGCACGAGGGCCGACCGGTCGACGTGCTGCTGTCGGTCGCGGAGGGGGCGCAGATGCTCGTCGTCGGCAGCCACGGCACGTCGATGATCCGGCACAACGCGCTCGGGTCGGTCAGCGACGTCCTCGCCCGTACCGCGCCGTGCCCCGTGGTGATCCTCCCCATGGGCGCCGCCTGACCTCCCGCGCCGGCGACGTGACGAGCCACCGCGTGGGGGAGGCGACCGTCTATCGTGCGGGGATGCCCCAGTCAACGTCCGACCGGATGACGGTCGAGCAGCTCGCGGAGCGGGTCGGGATGACCGTCCGGACGATCCGCTTCTACGCGGGTCGCGGCCTCATCCCCCCGCCGCTGCGCGAGGGGCGCAACGGGTTCTACGGGCCCGACCACCTGGCCCGCCTCGAGCTGGTGCGCGAGCTCCAGGCGCACGGGTTCACGCTGTCGGCGATCGAGGGCTATCTCGAGCGGCTTCCGTCGAGCGCCTCGCCGGCCGACGTCGCGCTCCAGCGCACGCTGCTGGCGCCATGGTTGTCCGACCTCCCGGAGACCGTCGCCCGCGACGTCCTCGAGGTACGGGCGGGGCGCCCGTTGAGCGACGACGACGTCGAGCTGCTCGTCGCGATGCGGGTCGTCGAGCCCACGCCGGACGAGGACGTCTTCCGGGTCTCGCCCGCCCACCTCTCCGTCGGGGTGGCGATGATCGACCTCGGGCCTCCCGCTCGACGCGGCGGTCGAGGCCGAGCGGCTCTTCGAGTCGCACGCGCGCGAGATCGCCCGCGAGCTGACCGACATCTTCCGTCAGAAGGTCCTGCCGCACTACCGCGCGAGCGGCGAGTCGGCCGAGGCGATCACGGCGATGGTGGAGCGCTTCAAACCGCTCACGGTGCAGGCGCTGGTCACCGCGTACGAGAGCGCCGTCAACGAGACCAAGCGGGAGACGGTGCGTCGCCGGACGTAAGGTGTCGGGCGCAACCACCCACGTCCGCTCGTCGCTGAGGAGGCGTCATGCCCGCCGCGCCCACCTGGTTCTCCGACGCCCTGGCGACGCCGTACGACCGGCGCGATGTCGTCGTCGAGGGAGCCCGTGTCACCTACCGCGCGTGGGGGAAGCCGGGGGCGCCGGTCCTCGTCCTGGTGCACGGCGGTGCGGCGCACGCCGGCTGGTGGGACCACGTCGCCCCGTTCCTCACCGCCGCCCATCGTGTCGTCGCCCTCGACCTCTCCGGGCACGGCGACTCGGACCGGCGCGACACCTATGACCTGGAGACGTATGCCGCGGAGGTGCTCGCGGTCGCCGAGGCGGAGGCGGCGGACACGTCCGAGAAGCCGTGCGTGATCGGGCACAGCATGGGCGGCTTCGTCGCCCTGACGGCGGGGCGTGACCACGGCTCTCGCCTCACCGGGGTGTGCGCGGTCGACTCGCCCGTCAAGCAGATGTCACCCGAGGCGCGTGCGTGGCGCGAGTCGGGCCGGAATGCGCCCGGCAACAAGGTGTACCCGTCGCGGGAGGCGGTCGTCGCACGCTTCCGCCCGCTCCCCGCCGACGGCGCGACCCTGCCGTACGTGCAGGACCACGTGGCGGAGGAGTCTGTCCGGGAGGTCGACGGCGGTTGGACGTGGAAGTTCGACCCGCGGGTGTTCTTCGGCGCCCAGATGGAGCCCGAGGAGCTGGCGGAGGCGGTGTGCCCGACGGCGCTGATCCGGGGCGAGCGCGGCCTCGCGACCACGGACATCACGACGACTGTCGCCGAGCGCCTCGGCGGCCACGTGCCCGTCACCGTCGTCCCCGGCGCGGGCCACCACATCATGCTCGACCAGCCCGTCGCCCTCATCGCGGCGCTGCAGTGCCTCGTCGGCGAGTGGCGGCGCCCGCCCCGTCCGTGACGCTGCTCGGCTGATTGGCACCGTGACAGTCGCGCTGTCATAGTGGTGTGGGTATCATTGACACCGTCGTTACTCACAAGTAACTTTTATTGCGACAACTGCTCTGCCGGGTCGTCAACGAACGAAGGACCGCCATGACTGAGGCATTCATCTACGACGCGATCCGCACCCCCCGTGGGCGCGGCAAGAAGACCGGATCCCTGCACGAGGTGAAGCCCATCAGCCTCGTGACCGGGCTCCTCGAGGAGGTCCAGACGCGCAACCCGACCCTGGACGCCGGACAGGTCGAGGACGTCGTCCTCGGCTGCGTCACTCCCGTGGGTGACCAGGGCGCCGACATCGCCAAGACGGCCGCGCTCGCCGCCGGGCTGCCCGACACCGTCGCCGGTGTCCAGCTGAACCGTTTCTGCGCCTCGGGTCTCGAGGCGGTCAACCAGGCCGCGCAGCGCGTCCGCTCCGGCTGGGAGGACCTGATCCTCGCCGGTGGCGTCGAGTCGATGAGCCGCGTGCCGATGGCGACCGACGGCGGCGCCTGGGCGATGGACCCCAAGACCGCGTTCGACACCGACTTCGTGCCGCAGGGCATCGGCGCCGACCTCATCGCGACGATCGAGGGCTTCACCCGCACCGACGTCGACACGTACGCCGCGGAGTCGCAGGCGCGTGCCGCGAAGGCGATCGCCAACGGCTACTTCGCCAAGTCCGTCGTCCCGGTGACCGACGTCAACGGCCTCACGATCCTCGACCACGACGAGTTCGTCCGCCCCGGCACGACCGCCGAGTAGCAAGACCAACCGTCGAGCAG
>CAVPEH010000002.1:0-287451 GCA_963703415.1 uncultured Actinomycetota bacterium
GGGGCACGGTGGCGAGCCCTCTTCGCGCCGGCACCGGTCGACGCACCGTCCCGTGAGCGGTGACCTGTGGGGCGTACGCCTAGGCGCATCCCTCACAGGTCACCGCCGCGGGGTCAGCCCTTGGGTCCGCGACGCTTCGAACGCGCGCGCTCGCCGGCGTCGAGGATGACCTTGCGGATGCGCACGTTGGTCGGGGTGACCTCGACGCACTCGTCCTCGCGGCAGAACTCCAGGGACTGCTCGAGCGACAGCTTGCGCGGCGGGATCAGCTTCTCGAAGTCGTCGGAGGTGGAGGAGCGGACGTTGGTCTGCTTCTTCTCCTTGGTGATGTTGACGTCCATGTCGTCGTCGCGGGAGTTCTCGCCGACGATCATGCCCTCGTAGACCTCGGTGGTCGGCTCGACGAACAGCGTGCCGCGCTCCTGGAGGTTGGTCATCGCGTACGACGTCGCCGCACCGGCGCGGTCGGAGACGAGCGAGCCCGACGGGCGGGTGGAGATCTCGCCGACCCACGGCTCGTAGCCCTCGAAGACGTGGTGCGCGATGCCGGTGCCGCGGGTGTCGGTGAGGAACTCGGTGCGGAAGCCGATCAGGCCACGCGCCGGGACCAGGAACTCCATGCGGACCCAGCCGGTGCCGTGGTTGATCATCTGCTCCATGCGGCCCCTGCGGACGGCGAGCAGCTGCGTGATGGTGCCGAGGTACTCCTCGGGGCAGTCGATCGTCAGGCGCTCGACGGGCTCGTGGACCTTGCCGTCGACATCGCGCGTGACGACCTGCGGCTTGCCGACGGTCAGCTCGTAGCCCTCGCGACGCATCTGCTCGACCAGGATGGCCAGCGCGAGCTCGCCGCGGCCCTGGACCTCCCAGGCGTCGGGACGCTCGGTCGGCAGCACCTTGATCGAGACGTTGCCGATGAGCTCGCGGTCGAGGCGGTCCTTGACGAGGCGGGCGGTGACCTTGGTGCCCTTCTCGCGACCGGCGAGCGGCGACGTGTTGGTGCCGATCGTCATCGAGATGGCCGGCTCGTCGACCGTGGATGAGCGGCAGCGGCGACCGGGTTGTCCGGATCGGCCAGCGTCTCGCCGATCGTGATCTCGGGGATGCCCGCGATGGCGACGATGTCACCGGGGCCGGCGCTCCTCGCCGGGCACGCGCTCGAGCTCCTCGGTGACGAGCAGCTCGGTGATCTTGACGCGCTCGACGGTGCCGTCGCGCTTCATCCACGCGACCTGCGCGCCCTTCTTGAGCGTGCCCTCGTGGACGCGGACGAGCGCGAGGCGGCCGAGGAACGGCGAGGCGTCGAGGTTGGTGACGTGCGCCTGCAGCGGCGCGCCCTCGGTGTACTCGGGGGCCGGGACGGTGTCCATGATCGTCTGGAACAGCGGGATGAGGTTCTCGCTGTCGGGCAGCCCGCCGTCCTCGGGCTGGGTCAGCGAGGCGCGGCCGGCCTTCGCCGAGGCGTAGACGACCGGGAAGTCGAGCGCCTCGTCGTCGGTGGCGTCCTCGAGCAGGTCCATGAACAGCTCGTACGTCTCGTCGACGACCTCGGCGATGCGGGCGTCGGGACGGTCGACCTTGTTGACGACGAGGACGACGGGCATCTTGGCGTGCAGCGCCTTGCGCAGCACGAAGCGGGTCTGGGGCAGCGGGCCCTCGGAGGCGTCGACGAGCAGGACGACGCGCGTCGACCATCGACAGGCCGCGCTCGACCTCGCCACCGAAGTCGGCGTGGCCGGGGGTGTCGATGATGTTGATCGTGACGCCGCCGTCGGGTGCGCCGGGTCCGTCGTACTGCACGGCGGTGTTCTTCGCGAGGATCGTGATGCCCTTCTCGCGCTCGAGGTCACCGGAGTCCATGGCGCGCTCGGTGAGCTGGTGGTGCTCGTCGAAGGTGCCCTGCTGCTGGAGCATCGCGTCGACGAGAGTGGTCTTGCCGTGGTCGACGTGGGCGACGATGGCGACGTTGCGCAGGTCAGAGCGAATGGGCATGCGATCTCGGCAGTGTCGAGGTCCTTGCCCTCTCGGGGGACGAAGGCACGCTCGCGACAGTCGCATCGGCGCAGATTTCGTCATGACGTTCCATGCCTACGCGGCACTGCCGCGAGAGTTCCGCGGCCAGGTCTTCACGACGGCCGAGTGTGAGTCCTCGACGACTCGTCGACTCGACTGTCTTCACCAGGCCAGCGTGTTCGCTGCCAGCACGACGAACCGTGCCATCGCGATGGCCGAGCGATGGGCTTCGGCGCCGCCGCCGGCGCAACGTCGAGCAGCTGGTGCGCAGGCTCGTCGAGCGCGCGAGAACCCGGGACCGGCGGGTCAAGCTCGTCGCGTCACCGACCGGTCGGAGCCGCCAGGCCACCTCAAGTCCAAGGAGGACGTCGTGCGACGCTGCTCGACGACCTCGACCCGCATGCCTCGCCCTGGTCGAGGCTCAGCCCGCAGAAAGAAGCATCGATGTCCGCAGCCCCGGAGTCCCCGACGACGACAAGATCACGCCGGAGTCCTCAAGATCGCCGGCGTGGTCGTGCTCGGCGCGATCATGTCGATCCTCGACGTCACCGTCGTCAACGTCGCGCTGCCGACGTTCCAGACCGAGCTTCGAGCCGACGGCGAGCCGCTCAAGTACTCCCACGTCGCCTGGACGGCGACCGCCTACATGCTGGCGCTGGCCGCCGTCATCCCGCTGACCGGCTGGGCCGCCGACCGCTTCGGCACCAAGCGGCTCTACATGACCGCGATCGGGCTGTTCACGCTCGGCTCGGTGCTGTGCGCGACCGCGCTGGAACATCGAGACCCTCATCGCGCTTCCGCGTCCTGCAGGGTCTCGGCGGCGGCATGCTGATGCCGCTCGGCATGACGATCATGACCCGCGCCGCCGGCCCGCACCGCATGGGCCGCCTGATGGCGATCCTGGGCATCCCGATGCTGCTCGGCCCGATCCTCGGCCCGATCGTCGGCGGCTTCCTGATCGACAACGCGTCGTGGCACTGGGTCTTCCTGATCAACCTGCCGATCGGTCATCGCCCTGGTCTACGCGTGGTCCGCGTGCTGCCGAAGGACCGTCCCGAGCCGACGGAGTCGTTCGACTTCGTCGGCATGCTGCTGCTGTCGCCGGGCCTGGCGCTGTTCCTGTACGGCGTCTCGTCGATCCCCGAGGAGGGCACGGTCGCCGCCCGCGGGTCTGGGTGTCGATGCTCGCCGGTGCGCTGCTGATCGCTCGCGTTCGTGTGGACTCGTTCCGCCCGCAGCACCCGCTGCTCGACCTGCGGCTGCTTCCGCAACCGCAACCTCACGGTCTCGGTCATCGTGATGTTCCTGTTCGCCGCGGCCTTCTTCGGCGCGCTGCTGCTGGTGCCCACCTACTTCCAGCAGGTCCACGGCGAGTCGAGTCAATGGCCGGCCTGCTGGTCGCCCCGCAGGGAATCGGCGCGATGGTGACGATGCCGATCGCCGGGCGCTCGTCGACAGGATCCCGGTCGGGCGCATCGTGCCGTTCGGCCTGCTCGGCATCCTCGTCGGCATGTTCCCGCTGACCCAGATCACGTCGGAGACCGACTACTGGAAGATCATGCTCGCGCTGTTCGTGATGGGGCTCGGCATGGGCGCCACGATGATGCCGATGTTCACCTCGGCGCTCAAGACGCTCTCGACCAGGAGGTTGCGCGCGGCTCCACGCTGCTCAACGTCACGCAGCAGATCGCCAGCTCGGTCGGCGTCGCCGTGATGTCGGTGCTCCTCACCAACTGGCTGCCGCCCCAGAGGATCTGGTACGCCGTCGTGGGCTCCTGGGAGAACCCAGACCTCGTCACGCAGCTCGGTGGTCAGGGCGTCGTGGACGGCTTCCTCGCCGAGGCGGGGGATGCGTTCGCGAGCACGTTCTGGGTGGCGTGGGTCCTCGTGCTGCTGACCCTGATCCCGGTCGCGTTCCTGCCCCGGCGACGCGAGGAGTCGCGGATGCTCGACACCGAGGCGCCGACGGGGGCCGCTGCGGCGCCGCCTCCCCACTGAGGGGCGGCGGTCAGCGCGGCGCCATCCGCAGGGCGCCGTCCATCCGGATGACCTCACCGTTGAGGTAGTCGTGGTCGACGATCATCGTCGACGAGGTCCGCGAACTCCGACGGCCTGGCGAGCCGCTGCGGGAACGGCACACCGGCGGCGAGGCCAGCCCGGAACTCGTCGCGACACGGTGGCGAGCATCGGGGTGTCGACGATGCCGGGCGCGATCGTGCACACCCGGATCCCGTACTGGGCCAGGTCGCGAGCAGCCGGGAGGGTGAGGCCGACGATGCCGCCCTTGGAGACGGCGTACGCGACCTGGCCGACCTGCCCGTCGTACGCGGCGATGGAGGCGGTGTTGACGATGACGCCGCGCTGTCCGTTCGCGTCGGCGTCGGTCTGGGCGATCGCCTCGGTCGCCACGGTCAGACGTTGAAGGAGCCCACGAGGTTGACCTGGACGACCTTGGCGAAAAGGTCGAGGTCGTGCGGACCCCGCTTGCGACCAGGATGCGGGCCGACGGGCCGATGCCGGCGCAGCTGACGACGGTACGCAGCGGCACACCGCTCGGACGCCGCCGCGGCCACCGCGTTGCGCACCGGGCGCTCGTCGGTGACGTCGGTCGCGACGTAGGTGACGCCCTCGACGTCGGCGGCCTTCTCGATCGACGGGCGCGAGGTCGAGCGCGTAGACGCTCGCACCGCGTGCGGCCAGCGCGGCGGCCGTCGCGGCTCCGAGCCCGGAGGCGCCTCCGGTCACGAGCGCGGCGGTGTTGGCTGCAGGTCCATGGTGCTGGCCGTATGTCGGCGCGAGGTCGCGGCTGATGACGAGCCGCTGGATCTGGTTGGTGCCCTCGAAGATCTGCATGACCTTCGCCTCGCGCATGTAGCGCTCGACGGGGAAGTCCTTGGTGTAGCCGGCGCCGCCGAGCACCTGGACGGCGTCGGTCGTGACCTTCATGGCGTTGTCGGTGGCGACGAGCTTGGCGATCGACGCCTGCCGGGCGAACGGGCGCCCGGCGTCCTTGAGCCGCGCGGCGGCGAGGTACGTGGCGCGTGCGGACTCGACGGCCGCGGCCATGTCGGCGAGCACGAAGGCGAGCCCCTGGTGGTCGATGATCGCCTTGCCGAACGTCTCGCGCTCCTTCGCGTAGGTCACGGCGACGTCGAGCGCGCCCTGCGCGAGCGCCGGTCGCGACGGCGGCGATGCCGAGGCGTCCGGAGTCGAGTCCGGCGAGCGCGATCGGCAGCCCCTGGCCCTCGTCGCCGAGGCGGCGCTCGACGGGCACGCGGACGTCGTCGAACAGCATCGTGGCCGTGGTCGAGCCCATCAGGCCCATCTTGTCCTCGGGGTTGTCGGCGACGAGTCCGGGCGTGTCGGCCGGCACGAGGAAGCACGAGATGCCGCGCCCGCCGTCGTCGGAGGTGCGGGCCATGACCTTGTAGAAGTCGGCCTCGCCGCCGTGGGTGGTCCACGCCTTCGCGCCGTTGATGACGTACTCGTCGCCGTCGCGCACGGCGCGGGTGCGCATCGCCGCAGGGTCGGAGCCGGCGTGCGCCTCGGACAGGCAGTACGCGCCGAGCAGGTCGCCGCCGAGCATGTCCGGCAGCCACGCCTGCTTCTGCTCGGCGGTGCCCGCGGTGAACAGCCCGAAGCACGAGAGGGCGTGGACGCTGGTCCCGACGCCGACCGCAGGCCCACGCCGACGCGATCTCCTCGAGCGACCTGCAGGTAGACCTCGTACGGCTGCCCGCCGCCGCCGTACGTCCTCGGGGTACGGCAGCCCCAGCAGCCCGGCGCGTCCGAGGGTGCGGAAGACGTCGCGGGGGAAGGTCGCGGTGCGTCTCGGCCTGGTCGACGCGCGGTCGCAGCTCGCGGTCGACGATGTCGCGGGTGAGGGCGATGAGGTCGGCCGACTCCTCGGTCGGCATCAGGCGCTCGACGGGCATGGCACCCCTCTCGTGGTCGTGTAACGAGCAGAGTACTCCAGAACCGGTCCTGGTACTGTCCCCCTATGCCGGTCCGCCGCGACGCCCTCATGGACGAGCTGATCGCCCTCTCTCTCGACGAGTCTCGGCCTGCACCGCTGACGGCGGTGCAGGCCGAGACTCAGGCGACGATGGAGATGCGGCTCGCCGCTGACCTACGTACGCAGGCAGGTGTCAGCCGGTGCGAGGCCCACGACCGATCGAGCACGCAACTCAGTCGGTCATCTGGTCCAGCGCGCTCCACCCGTGCCACTTTCCGGTGGCACCCTGGAACGTGGAGTGGTCGATGCGCATCGAGCCGATCTGGTCGTCCTCGTCGGAGATCTTGAAGGTCAACCCGACGTCCCTGTAGTTGAGGGTGACCTCGGTGCCGCTGGCGTCGTCCTCCCACCACACGAAGCGGACATCGTTGGTCGCGGTCCCCAAGACCCTGGAGCCGAACCACGCGTCGCCGCTGTGGTCCAGGTTCACCCAGTTGTTGTCCGAGTACAACAGGCCGGCACCCTTGGCCTTCATGCTGATCTCCGCGGCACCCTTGGCCCACGGCTCCTTGTCGTCGTACAGGTTGATGATCTTCAGGCGGACCTCGTAGTTGGCCCCGGCCAGCGAGCTCTCGTCCTCGACGACGGGGTTGTCCTCAGGAACCGTTTCCGCCTCCACGAGGTTGCCCGCCTCGTCAGTGCGCTCGTTCACGCTCAGGACGATCACCGGCTCGGTGGGATCGACCTGTGCGTCCAGCACGTGCGCCTTTCCGGTCGCGTCGTAGGCCGTCACCGTCTTGAGGGTCGTGTCGTCGACCCCCACGGGCATGAACGCGACGAGCGGCGTGAACTTGGCCGGGTCCCACGCATCGAAGTTGACCGGCACCGCGACCTGGAGGCGCGGAACGTCGCTCACCATCGCCTTGACGGCCTCGAGGGCCGCGCTGCCGCTGGCCTTGGTGCTCGTGGCGTACGCAGCGCTCAACGCTCCGTTGACGTTCGAGGTCGACGACAGCGTCTTGTAGAGCACGTTGGTGTCGCCGTCGAACCGCTCCGCCGCACCGTCGTGGATCGACTGACGGAGGCCGGCGTCGGTCACCGCCGCGGCGAAGAGCCCGGCGAGCGAGTCGAGGGACCCGTTGATCGTGCTGTCGGCGTCCGCGGTCGCGCCAACCGTCGTGGTGACCGCCGCCGAGCCGCCCACCGGTACCGCGACGGCCGCGGTCGTCCCCGCGACACACATCACACAGACAGACGCGGCCATCGCCACGGAGCGAATCCTGGTCTTACTTGTCTTCAACTTGCCCACGTCCTTGTCTGGTTACATCAGGCCGAGACTGCCCCGGCCACAGGGACCCGCCGGACGCGTCAGCGTCCGCAGGGCCATTTCCGAATGCTTGGTGCACCGGACGGCGACAGATGCCGCGGGTATCACCTACCGCGGAGCAGCCCGATCGCCCTGCCATTCGCCAATTAGCGGAACGCTAATGACAACTGGTCACGCGCACCATCGTCCGGTCCGGATTGGACCGGCGGACTACAACCCGGACCGCACGGAAACCCGAATCACTCGGCCATTTATGAACCCGCCATACTTCGGGGGGTTCGAAAGGAGCCAGAGTGAACATCTCGGATATCGACGTGCTGATGACAGTGATCAAAGTAGGCACGTACAGCGCGGCTGCCGAGGTCCTGAACCTCAACGACCACAGCGCCGTCGGAAAGCAGATCCGCCGCCTCGAGCGCTCACTTCACGGCGTCACGCTACTGGCTCGCGACGATTCGGGGAAGGCAGTTCTGACCGAGATCGGTAAATCTCTTCTCCCCCAGATGATCGTCGCCAAACAGGCATATCAGGAGATGTTCAACTCCTTGAGCTCAATGCCAGAACCGGGCGTCGGTATTCGATACTGAACACCTCCATACCAGCAGCGCCCGCAACGGCACCGTAGTGCCGTCGAGGTGGACCCCATCTCGTCCTCGGAGTTGTCGGCGACGAGCCCCGGTCTGTCTGCCGGGACGAGGAAGCACGAGAGGCCGCGGCCGGAGCACGACAGCGCCCTCTCGTCGTCGTGTAACGAGCAGAGTACTCCAGAACCGGTCCTGGTACTGTCCCCCTATGCCGGTCCGCCGCGACGCCCTCATGGACGAGCTGATCGCCCTCTATCTCGACGAGGGGTTCCTGTCCTTCGGCATCGGTGACCTCGCCGCCCGGCTGCACTGCTCGCGCACGACCCTGTACGGGATCGCGCCGAGCAAGGAACAGATCATCGCCGCCGCAGTCCGGGACTTCTTCCGCGCCGCGACCGAGCGGGTGGAGGCCAGCCTCGCCGAGGAGTCCGACCCGGTCGTGCGGCTTCGGGCGTACCTGGAGGCGATCTCGCGCGAGCTCGCCCCGGCCTCTCCGGCCTTCTTCGCCGACCTGGACGCCTTCGCGCCGGCCCGCGAGGTCTACCGGCGCAACACCGAGTGGGCGGCCCAGCGGGTGCGTCAGCTGGTCGAGGACCTCAGCGCCCGGGGGAGCGAGGTCGACGCCGCGTTCGCCGGCGCGGTCGCTGCCCACGTCATGCTCTCGATCCAGAGCGGAGAGCTCGAGGAGCAGACCGGCCTCGACGACGCCGCGGCCTACCACCAGCTCGCGAGCCTTCTCGTCGGCGGCGTCGGCGCGGACGCGGGCGTACGGGTCAGCCGCGGGCGATCTTCCACGGCGCAGCCTGGGCGATCGGCTTGATCACCAGGAGATCGACGTTCACGTGCTGCGGCCGGGTCACCATCCAGGCGATCGCGTCGGCGACGTCGTCGGCGGTCAGGGGCTCGTCGACGCCTGCGTAGACGGCGTCCGCCTTGGCCTGGTCGCCACCGAAGCGCACCAACGCGAACTCGTCCGTCTGCACCATCCCCGGGGCGATCTCGGTGACCCGGACCGGCTCGCCGTTCAGCTCCAGGCGCAGCGTCTCCGTGATCATGGCGACGCCGTGCTTGGCCGCCGTGTAGCCCGCCCCTCCCTCGTAGGCGAGGTGGCCCGCGATGGACCCGACGTTGAGGACCGTGCCCGCACCGCTCCCGCGCAGGGCCGGCAGCAGGGCCTTCGTGACGCGCAGGGTGCCGAGCACGTTCGACTCGTACATCTGCCGCCACGCCTCCGGGTCCGTACGCTCGATCGGCTCCTGGCCGACGGCGCCACCCGCGTTGTTGACGAGCACCGCGAGCTCCGGCCCGACGGCGGCCGCGAGCGCGTCCACGGAGGCCTGGTCGGTCACGTCGCAGACCACGGCCAGGCCGCCGATCTCGTCCGCCAGCGCCTCGATGCGGTCGGCGCGCCTGGCCGCGCACACGACCCGGAAGCCGTCGGCCGCCAGACGTCGTGCGGTGGCTGCTCCGATCCCGCTGCTGGCTCCGGTGACGACGGCGGTACGGCGAGAGCTCTCGGTGACGTCCTGCATGGGGCAGATGCTGCCATGACCGGGGACCGGCGGCGTACGTGGTCCTGCCGACCGTCCTGGGCGCCTGCCTAGGATGGAAGGGTGAGGATGTCCCCCCAGGTGCGCCGCGTCGCGATGCTCTCGGCACACACGTCGCCTCTGGCTCAGCCGGGCAACGGGGATGCCGGGGGCATGAACGTGTACGTCCTCGAGCTCGCCCGCCGCCTCGCCGCATGCTCCGTCGAGGTCGAGATCTTCACCCGCGCCACGTCCTCCGAGCAGCCGCCGGTCGTCGAGGCGCTGCCCGGCGTGCTGGTCCGGCACGTGCCCGCCGGACCCTTCGAGGGCCTGGGCAAGCAGGACCTTCCCGCTCAGATGTGCGCGTTCGTCCGCGACGTCCTGCGGGCGGAGGCGACCCGTCCCGTCGGGTGGTTCGACGCGATCCACTCCCACTACTGGCTGTCCGGTCAGGTCGGTCAGGTCGCTCGCGACCGGTGGGGCGTGCCGTTGATCCACTCGATGCACACGATGGCCAAGGTCAAGAACGCCAGCCTCGCCGCCGGCGACAGCGCTGAGCCTGCAGGCCGGGTCGCAGGGGAGCAGGAGCTCGTCGAGGTCGCCGACCGCCTGATCGCGAACACCGCCGACGAGGCGACGCAGATGGTCGAGCTGTACGGGGCCGACCCGGCGCGCGTCGAGGTGGTCCACCCCGGCGTCGACCTGGAGCGTTTCCGGCCGCGGGAACGTGCGGCGGCGCGTGCTGCCCTCGGTCTGCCGCAGGACCAGGACGTGATCCTGTTCGCCGGCCGCATCCAGCCGCTCAAGGCGCCCGACGTCGTGCTCGAGGCGGCCGCGCGCCTGATGGCGTCAGGGCGGCGCGAGCGTACGACGGTCGCGATCGTCGGCGGGCCGTCCGGCAGCGGGCTGGACCGTCCGACCGCGCTGCTCGACCTGGCCGCGGGTCTCGGTATCGCCGACCGTGCTCGGTTCGTGCCGCCGGTCGCCCAGGACGAGCTGGCGCTCTGGTACGCCGCCGCCTCGATCGTGTGCGTGCCGTCGTACAACGAGTCCTTCGGTCTGGTCGCCATCGAGGCCCAGGCCTGCGGCACGCCGGTCGTCGCGGCGAACGTCGGCGGCCTCGCCACGGCGGTCCGCGACGGCGTGACGGGCGTGCTCGTCGACGGGCACGACCCCGCCGACTATGCCGCCGCGTTCGCGACCCTCCTCGACCGAGCCCGAGCGGTACGCGTCGATGTCGGCCGCCAGCGTCCGTCACGCCTCGCGGTTCGGCTGGGACGTGACCGCCGAGCGCACGCTCAGCGTGTACGCGGATGCGGTCGCCGAGATGCAGGCGCTCCCGACCGCGATCGGACAGTAGTCGGACGCACGCAGCACGACGAAGGAGACCCGGTGGACCACGTGAACGACGCTCCCTGGGCGGCTGCGGCGACGATCCGGAGTGCGCTGGCGGCAGCCGAGCTCGAGCACACCGAGTTCAGGCCGGGCGTCTTCGAGGTCACGCTGCCCGGCGAACGCAAGCTCCAGACCACCTGCCGGCTCGAGGTCGGCGAGCACGCGCTCGGGATCCACGCGTTCGTGGCGCGCAGGCCCGACGAGAACCACGAGGCCGTCTACCGCTGGCTGCTCGAGCGCAACCTGCGGATGTACGGGGTCGCCTTCGCGGTCGACAGCGCCGGCGACATCTACCTCGACGGGCGCCTGCCGCTGCACGCGATCACCGACGGACGAGGTCGACCGCATCCTGGGCTCGGTGCTCACGTACGCCGACGAGTCGTTCAACACGATCCTCGAGCTGGGATTCGCGACGTCGATCCGCAAGGAGTGGGAGTGGCGGAGTCTCGCGGGGCGAGTCGACGCGCAACCTCGAGGCCTTCCGGCACTTCCTCGACAAGGAGTCAACCCAGGGTTGACGGCGTCCAGCGCGGGAGCCGCGGGCTCAGCCGCGTACGGCCTCCAGCAGGCGGCGTTCGGTGTCGGCATCGATCCCCGTCGGCTGGCGCTCGGGGTGCGCCGACGTCGGTCGGCCCTCCTGCTGGAGCCACGCCCAGGTGTCCGCAACCGTCTCCTCGACGGTCCTGCAGCGGAGGCCTGCCTCGTACGCAGCGTGGGTGTTGCTCGCGTGCAGGCCTGCGAGCTCACCGGTCGGGGGAACCCAGATCGGCACGTCCGTCCAGCCGGTCACGCCCTCGGCGGCAAGCACCTCGGGCGGTACCCAGACGAGCGTCGCGTCGGCTCCGGTCGCGGCGACGCACGCGGCGAGAAGCCCCTGCGTGGTCGTGTGCCCCGGGAGGCTGACGGCGTCGAACAGCCCGCCTGCACCGGCCTCGGCACGGTCGAGCATCCAGGCCGCGAGATCACGGCCGTCGACGTACTGCAGCGGACGATCCGCAGGTCCCGGCGCGGCGACCTCGCCGCCGCGTGAGATCCGCTCCAGCCACCACGGCAAGCGCCCGACCTGCTCGTACGGGCCGATGACGAGTCCTGCACGTGCGACGAGCGCACGCTCTCCGAACGCGTCGAGGACGGCGAGCTCCGCGCCCCGCTTGGCGGCCGCGTAGTCGCTCGCGTCGTCGCTGTCCGGGTCGCCCTCGACGACCGGAGCGGACTCGTCGGCGCCGGGCACCAGCGGCCAGGCGTACACCGACCGGCTCGACACGTACCCGTAGTGCGCCACCCGGTCGGCGAGCAGCGTCGCCCCCGCTCGTACGGCGGCCGGCTCCTGGGACCAGGTGTCCAAAGCGGCGTCCCAGGACTCGTCGCCCAGCGCGGCGGCGACGGCTTCGGGGTCCCGCCGGTCGGCGTAGCGCGCGTCCACGCCGTCGGCGGGCGGGCCGCTGATCCCGCGGGTGAGGGTGGTGACCTGGTGCCCGCGGGCGAGCGCCTCCTCCACGGCCGCGCGTCCGACGTGGTGCGTCCCTCCGAGCACGAGCAGTCTCATGCGTCCACCGTCGCAACGGCGGTGTCTCGCGCACAAGGTCTTCCGCTGTGCGCGGACGTGCCGTCGCTAGGCTGAGCCGCATGAGCCCGTACTCCTTGATCCTGCTGCGCCACGGCGAGAGCCAGTGGAACCAGAAGAACCTCTTCACCGGCTGGGTCGACGTCGACCTGACCGAGAAGGGGGAGGCCGAGGCCCGGGCCGCCGCACCGCTGCTCGCCGAGGCCGGGCTGCTCCCCGACGTGGTGCACACGTCGCTTCTGCGTCGCGCGATCCGTACCGCGCAGATCACGCTCGACGGGATCGACCGCCACTGGATCCCCGTGCGCCGCTCGTGGCGGCTCAACGAGCGCCACTACGGGGCTCTCCAGGGCAAGGACAAGAAGGCCACCCTCGAGGAGTACGGCGAGGAGCAGTTCATGCAGTGGCGCCGTTCGTACGACGTGCCGCCGCCGCCGCTTCCCGCGGACGCCGAGTACAGCCAGTTCTACGACGTCCGGTACGCCGACCTCCCGCCGGAGGTGCGCCCTCGTACGGAGGCGCTCGCCAACGTCCTCCACCGGGCCCTGCCCTACTGGTACGACGCGATCGTGCCCGACCTGCGGCTCGGTCGTACGGTCCTGGTGGCCGCTCACGGCAACTCTCTGCGGGCCCTTGTGAAGCACCTCGACAACATGTCCGAGGAGGCCATCGTCGGCCTGAACATCCCGACGGGCATGCCGCTGCTGTACGAGCTGGACGAGAACATGCGGCCGATCACGACCGGCGGTCGCTACCTCGACCCGGAGGCGGCGCGGGCTGCGGCGGAGGCCGTCGCCAACCAGGGACGCTGACCGCTGTCCGTCGTCGAGATGGTGCTGGTCCTCCTCGCGGGGGCCGGCGCCGGCATCATCAACACGGTCGTCGGGTCCGGGACGCTCATCACGTTCCCGACGCTGGTCGCGTTCGGCGTGCCACCCGTCACGGCGACGATGAGCAACGCCGTCGGTCTCGTGCCCGGCAACGTGACCGGCTCCTTCGGCTACCGGCGAGAGCTGGCGGGTCAGGGGTCCTTGGTGAGGCGGCTCATCCCGGCGTCGCTCCTCGGGTCGCTGGTCGGCGCGTACCTGCTCCTCCACCTTCCCGAGGACACGTTCATCGCCGTCGTGCCGGTGCTGCTGGTGCTCGCCCTGGTCCTCGTCGTGGTCCAGCCTCCGCTGCAGCGCTGGCTGACGGCGCGACGCGAGGCCTCGGGCGCCGACGCCGTCACGCTCGACACCCTGGGTGCGCCCCGGATGGTGGCCGTGACCGTTGCGGTGTTCCTCTGCGGGATCTACGGCGGGTACTTCGCCGCTGCCCAGGGCATTCTTCTGATCGGGTTCCTCGGCCTCCTGATGCCGCTGGCCCTGCAGCGGATGAACGCGCTGAAGAACGTGCTCGTCCTGGGCGTCAACGTCGTGTCGGCGAGCACCTACATCGTCGTCGCGACCTGGGGAGGCGGCACGCACGCGCTCGACTGGACGGCCGTGGGACTCGTCGCGGCAGGGTCGCTGGTTGGCGGAGTGATCGGTGCCCGGGTCGGGCGGCGGCTCCCGCCCCTCCTGCTGCGCGCCTGCATCGTCGTGCTCGGCGTGGTCGCCCTCTACTCGATCCTCGGCATGCGCTGACCTCCTCCGCCACCTCCGCGATTTGACGCGCTTCCCACGTGTCGCGGGCGCGATTCGGTGGGGAAGGCGTCAAATCGCGGGGCGAGAGACCGGCAGGTCACGCCTGAGGGACCACGCCGGTGACCTGGTAGACGACGCGTCGCGCGATCGACACCGCATGGTCGCCGGTGCGCTCGTAGTAGCGCGAGAGCAGCGCGACGTCGACCGCCGCTTCCACACCGCCGTCCCAGTCGCCGTCGAGCAGGTCCCGGAACATCGCCCGGTAGAGCCCGTCCATCTCGTCGTCGGCCGACAGCAGCGCCGCCGCGGCGTCGAGGTCGTGGGTCCCGAGGACGATCGCGACCGACTCGAGCATCCCTTCGGCCACGCGCGCCATCTCCGCGATGATCGGCCGGGCCGACGCCGGGACCGCGGGCTCGGGCATCCGCATCCGTGCGAGCTTGGCGATGTGCGCCGCGAGGTCGCCGATGCGTTCCAGGTCACCGGCGATGCGCAGGCCGGCGACGACCCGCCGCAGGTCGGTGGCGACCGGCTGCTGCGTCGCGAGCAGGGAGATCGCGTCGTTCTCGCACGACTCCCGGGCCGCGTCGATGACGGCATCACCGCTGATGACCGTCTCGGCGGCACCGAGGTCTCCGTCGAGCAGTGCCGTCGAGGCCCGGGCGAGGGAGAGGCGTACCGCCGTCGTCATCGCCGCCAGGTCAGCGGCAAGGGCGTCGAGCTGGTCGTCGTAGAAGTCGCGCATGGTCCGCAGGCTATGAGCGCCCGGTGAACCCCTCCCGACCTGTGGTGAACGACGGATGAACACTCGCGGAACCGCTGAGGTCCGGTCCTCCGTGAGCACGGTTCTCCCTGTGCCGGGTGCGTACGATCGAGGCGTGGATCCGAACATCGCGTTCGCGTTCGGCACCGCGGTGGGCCTGCTGCTCGGGGTCGGCGTGGTCTGGGCGTGGCGCTACAGCGAGCGTCAGCAGGCGGACGTCCCGCAGCGGCCCGAGCCCGAGTTGCCGGCCGGCGCGGACGACGTCCTCGCGATCCTCCGCTCCTCGGTGGTCATCGTCGACGCTGCCGACCGTGTCGTGAAGGCCTCCGCCCCCGCGCACGCGATGGGCCTGCTCCAGGACACCCGGCTCGAGAGCGAGGCGCTCCGAGACCTGGTGCGCCTCGTCCGGCGCGACGGACAGGTCCGCGAGGAGGAGCTCACGCTCGGCCTCGGCCGGGGCGGACAGCGGCACGTGCTCGTGCGCGTCGCGCCGCTGACCTCGCGCCTGGTGCTGCTCCTCGTCGAGGACCGGACCGCCGAGCGTCGGGTGGAGGTGATCCGTCGGGACTTCGTCGCCAACGTGAGCCACGAGCTCAAGACACCGGTGGGCGCCCTCAACCTGCTGGCCGAGGCCGTCTCCGAGGCGCGCGACGATCCCGAGGCGGTCGTGCGGTTCAGCGGGCGCATGAAGCGCGAAGGCGCCCGCCTCACGAGGCTCGTCCAGCAGATCATCGAGCTCTCGCGACTCCAGGGTGACGCGCTCGTCGAGGACCCGTACGAGGTCGACGTCGCCGGTCTGGTCGCCGCCGCCGCTGAGCGCAACGCCGTCGACGCCGAGGCGCGTGCGATCACCGTCACGACGCGCTGCGACGACGAGCTGTACGTCCTCGGTGACGGCGAGCAGCTCCTGCAGGCCGTCAACAACCTGGTCGAGAACGCCGTCGCGTACTCCGAGGACGGCACCCACGTCACGCTCGAGGCCACGGCGTCGGGGGAGGAGATCCGGATCACCGTGCGTGACCAGGGCGTCGGTATCCCCGAGCCGGAGCTGGAACGGATCTTCGAGCGCTTCTACCGCGTCGACCCCGCCCGCGCCCGCAGCACGGGCGGCACCGGCCTCGGCCTGTCCATCGTGAAGCACGTGGCCGCCAGCCACGCCGGCTACGTGGAGGTGTGGAGCGAGCCCGGCGAGGGATCGTCGTTCAGCCTCGTCCTGCCCGCCGCCGCCCGTACCCGCGAGCACGACGAGTCCCGTGCTCGTCTCCAGCCCGCCCCGACCCAGGAGGTCCGACCGTGACCCGCGTGCTCGTCGTCGAGGACGAGGAGAGCTACATCGACGCGCTCTCGTACGTCCTGCGCAAGGAGGGGTTCGAGGTGGCGGTCGCGACCGACGGTTACGCGGCTCTCGAGGAGTTCGACCGCTTCGGCGCGGACATCGTGCTGCTCGACCTGATGCTGCCCGGTCTCAGCGGCACCGAGGTGTGCCGCAAGCTGCGCGCCTCGTCGTCGGTGCCGGTCATCATGGTGAGCGCGAAGGACTCCGAGGTCGACAAGGTCGTCGGGTTGGAGCTCGGTGCCGACGACTACGTCACGAAGCCGTACAGCCCTCGCGAGCTGGTGGCGCGCATCCGCGCCGTGCTGCGCCGCGGCGGCGACCAGGCAGCCGGTGACGACGCTGCGCTCGAGGTCGGACGCGTCCGCATGGACGTCGAGCGGCACGTGGTGACGGTCGACGGCGACGAGGTACGGCTCCCGCTGAAGGAGTTCGAGCTCCTCGAGATGTTCCTGCGCAACGTCGGGCGCGTCCTCACCCGAGGCCAGCTCATCGACCGCGTGTGGGGCTCGGACTACGTCGGGGACACCAAGACGCTCGACGTCCACGTGAAGCGGCTCCGGGCCAAGATCGAGGCCGACCCGTCGCGGCCCTCGACGCTGGTGACCGTACGAGGGCTCGGGTACAAGTACGAGGGGCAGCGCGCGCCCTAGGCTGTCGCCATGAGGCTGATCGCATGAAGACCCGCGTCGGGACCCACGTCGACCAGGAGCACCCCTTCGACGACGCAGAGCGCGTCGGAGCGGACGTCGTCCAGCTTTTCCTCGGCAACCCGCAGAGCTGGAAGTGGCCCCAGTACGCGTACGAGGGCGGAGCCGACGCGCTCCGTGACGACGCGGCTGCTCGGGACATCCCGCTGTACGTCCACGCCCCGTACCTCCTCAACGTCGCGAGCCTCAACAACCGCGTCCGCATCCCGAGCCGCAAGCTCGTCCAGAACGCCGTGGACGGTGCGGCGGCGATCGGTGCGAAGGGGGTCATCCTCCACGGCGGCTACGTGGACTCCGAGGCCGACCTCGACAAGGGGTTCGACAACTGGCGCAAGGCCGTGGAGGCGATCGACGCGAAGGTCCCGATCCTCCTGGAGAACACCGCCGGGGGCGACTTCTCGATGGCTCGGCGCTTCGACCGTATCGCGCGGACGTGGGAGGCGATCCAGGCCGGCGGCGCCGGCGACGCGTGGGGTTTCTGCCTGGACACGTGCCACGCGTGGGCGGGCGGCATCCCGCTGGACGGCATCGTCGAGCGGATCACCGCGGTGACCGGGCGGATCGACCTCGTCCACTGCAACAACAGCAGGGACGCGTTCGACTCCGGCGCGGACCGCCACGCCCATCTCACGGCGGGCACCATCCCGCCGGAGCAGCTCGTCGAGGTGGTCCGTCAGGCGCAGGCACCGGTGATCATCGAGACGCACGCGGACGACACGACCGGCGACGACATCAGCTGGCTGCGCGAACAGCTCGGCTGAGCGGGGTCAGCGGCCGCTGGCGTCTTCGGTGGCCGGGGTCTCCTCGGGCGCGATGCCCTCTTCTTCCTCCTGCTCGGCGTCGGCCTGCGACTCGGCGTCGGCCGCCTGGGCCGGGGCCGGGGAGGCGACCTTGTCGTACATCGCCGTGCGGTTGACGATCGGGACCTGCATCTCGATGTTGCCCGCGTTGGCGAAGGTCATCGCGACGTTCAGGAACTGCCCGGCGAAGAGCTCCTCGCCCGAGATGATCGTCTGCGGCTTGGCGCCGAGGGTCGCGAGGCGGCGCACCGGCGCGGACACCGGCCCGTCGAAGCGGACCTCGACCGGCGTGCCGGCGAGCGTCTGGGCATCGACGGTGACGAGACGGTCGCTCTGGAGCGCCTGGTTGACCAGGCCTGCCGAGAGGGTGGCGGTGCCGTCGTCGTTCTTCACGAACAGGGCGTTGAGCACCTCGACGTCGGACGAGCGGTTGTTGGTGCCGATGCTCGCCTGGTAGACCGCGTTGGTCTGGGCCTGGAAGCCCGTGCCGCACCCGGCAAGGACGAGTGCGAGGCCGGCGACGACGACGGCGACGGGAACGCGGCGGGAGCGAGTGAGCACAGCCCGACCCTTTCGAAAGGTAAGAACAGCCATCGGTGGGTACTACGTCACTGCACGGCGTCGAACGACGTGACGCGTGACCAGCACAGCGTATCTTCGGGCACTCCGAGACGTGCGACGAGGTCCGTGGGGAGGACCTCTCTACGCCTGCGCCTGCCACTCGGAGGCCGCTTTGTCAAGTCCTCAATGCGCCTCTGACCTGCGCAAACGATCGGACTGCCCGTTGGTGGCCCGTGTTACCCTAGTCACCTAAGAAAGGGCTATGGACATATGACTTTCACTGTTGGCGAAACGGTTGTCTACCCCAATCACGGCGCGGCGGTCATCGAGGACATCGAGGTCCGGACGATCAAGGGCGAGGAGCGCCAGTATCTCGTGCTCCGGATCGTCGCCCAGAACGATCTCGTCGTACGGGTGCCGGCGTGCAACCTCGACCTGGTGGGCGTGCGCGACGTGGTGGACAAGGACGGACTGGACCGGGTCTTCGGTGTGCTTCGGGCGGAGCACGCGGAGGAGCCGACCAACTGGTCGCGCCGCTACAAGGCAAACCTCGAGAAGCTCCACTCCGGAGACGTCATGAAGGTCGCCGAGGTCGTCCGCGACCTGTGGCGCCGTGAGCGTGACCGCGGTCTTTCCGCGGGTGAGAAGCGGATGCTGGCGAAGGCTCGCCAGATCCTCGTCTCCGAGCTCGCGCTCGCCGAGAACACCAACGAGGACAAGGCTGAGACCTTGCTCGACGAGGTGCTCGCGTCCTGAGCCCGGGGTGTGGCCGCGCGCCACATCGTCACGACGAAGCCGCTCCCGTCTCGACGGGGGCGGCTTCGTCGTGCAGACCATTGTTTTCTGCGACGTATCTTGAGGTAATCCTCCCGAAATGCGCAGTGCCTAGCGTCACGACATGGCGACGTCGAACGGGGTGGCGACCTGGGTGAAGGTGTGCGATGCCGGCGAGCTCGTCGTCGGCATCGGCGTCTCCGCGCTGGTACGGGGCAAGCAGATCGCCCTGTTCAAGACGGGGGAGCGGTCGCTCCACGCCGTCGGCAACCGCGACCCGTACGCGGGCACGCAGACGATGGCACGCGGCCTGGTGGTCCAGCGCGACGGGCGTACGCTGCTCGCCGCACCGGCCGGGCGCGAGCTGTTCGACCTGGACTCCGGTCAGTGCGTCGACGACCCGATGACGCGGATCACGACCTACCCGGTGCGGCTGGTCAACGGGTTCGTGGAGGTCTGCATCACGGTCCGGGGATGACCAGGGCCGTCGCGATCGCCGCCGCGCCCTCGCCCCGCCCTGTCAGGCCGAGCCCGTCCGTCGTGGTGCCTGAGAGCGTGACGGGGGCACCGACCGCCTCGGAGAGCACCTGCTGCGCCTCGTCGCGGCGCGTACCCACCTTGGGACGGTTGCCGATCATCTGCACAGCCACGTTGCCGACGGTGAATCCTGCCTCACGGACGCGCCGGGCGGTCTCGGTGAGGAACGCGACCCCTGACGCGCCGGACCACTGTGGGTCGGCAGTCCCGTAGTTGCTCCCCAGGTCGCCGAGCCCGCAGGCCGACAACAGCGCGTCGCAGATCGCGTGCGCGACGACGTCGGCGTCGGAGTGGCCGGCGAGTCCCGCAGGCTCGTCGGGCCACAGGAGTCCCGCGCACCACATCGGCCGGCCGGGTTCGTAGGCGTGGACGTCGGTGCCGATGCCGGTACGGGGGATCTGCGAGGCCATGCCGTCATCATCGCGCGGTGCGGGGGCTGCGTCGTCGTCCGGTCCGGGGCGGCGCGCCCGGAATCACCCCTCCGAGAGCACCTCGGCGGCCGAGACGGCACCGTGGCGGTCCTGGATGACGTCGGCCAGCCGTGCGACCTCGTCGTCGTTCAGGTCGACGCCGACCTCCTCGAACCCACGGCGCAGCTCGTCCGCGACCGTGCCCTCGGTGGCGCCGTCCTGCCAGGAGGTCACGCGGTCGACGACGGTCTGGATGGCAGTGAGCCTGTCTTGTTCAGTCATGCCGACCCGTTACCCAGCCCGTACGGCGCCATGCCCTGCCGCCCCCGCAGCGGGGGTCACCAGCGGTGGCCGGGAAGCGGCGGGAGGGCTCTGCTCGTCCGGACGACGTACGCCGCACCGCCGCTGCCGCGCAGCCAGGCACGCTCGAGCTGGGCCCGCCGGTAGACGCGGCGCACCGTCGAGGCCCGTGCCGCGGCCGGGTCGTTGACGATCACGGCGCCGCTCGCGGTGAAGCCACGGATCACGACCAGGTGGCCTGCTGTCGAGCGGATCGGCGCCCCGTCGAGCCCGCCGCGGTCGAACCTGATCGAGACGACCAGCGGGATGCCGGCCTTGACGAACGCCTCGGCGTCCCGCAGCGAGGTGAGCCGTGTGACGAAGGCGTCGGTCCCGCGCGCGCCGGCGTACGCGGTGTTGAACGGCCAGTTGCCCGCACCGCGGTAGCGGTGGTCGTACGTGCTGCGGGCGCCGTGGACCACGAAGCGCTGCTTGATCCCCTTGCGCACCCAGGCGTACTGCGCCTTGGTCGGCCCCTTGCCGAGGCTGCGCAGCACCATCGTCGTCGCGGTCGGGGAGCACCAGGCCGCGCCGCCGCCCCCGTACTTGGGGTACTGGCCGCGGTGCAGCATCTGCGAGTAGCGGCGGACCGGGAGCTCCATCGTGCGCGTCATCGTGGTCGCCGACGTCGGGCGGCTCGTCTTCGCGGAGGCGGAGGCGACTGCGCCGACCGACATCAGCCGCGGCTTGGTGCGGGTGCCCTTCGGCCTCAGCAGCGTGACCCGCACCTGCCATGCCGCGATGCGGTGCCCGCTGGTCGCCCGGACGGTGTCGGTGGCGACCCGGGCGACGTCGTCGGCCTGCGTACCTCCGGAGCGACGCGCGAGCGTGGTGTCGCGCTCGGCCCAGCGGGCTACGGTGTCCCAGCTCCCGGTGCGGCCGGCCGTCGTGCGGACGCGCACGGAGATCGAGACCGCCGAACGGCCGGGAGTCCGGGCGTTCCAGGACGGGATCAGCTCGTCGGCGGCGAAGCCGGTCGTCGACCACGGCGAGGTCCAGCGGGCGCTCTCGTACGCCCGGCCGCCCAGGCGGGCGCTGCCCGTCGCGCGACCGAACCGGACGGCGCCGGCGCTCACGGTCGTCCCGGACTCCGCGCCCGCGGCGAGCTGCGCCGTCGACGACCAGCGCGCCGAGGCCACCCTCGGCGTCGCCGCGTGCGCCGGCGCGGTCAACGTGCCTGCGGCGACCGCGCCCCCCGCGCACAGGAGAACCAGGCTCGTCCGGACCTTCCCCGCCGTCGGTGCCAGCATCTGTCGATGCTAAGCCCGATCGGGAGGTGCCACTACCCTTGTCACCGTGACCCTGCGCCTCTACGACTCTGCGACGACGCAGACCCGCGACTTCGTGCCCCTCGTCGAAGGACGGGTCGGCATCTACCACTGCGGGCTCACCGTGCAGGGTCCGCCGCACATCGGCCACATCCGCAAGGAGGTGGTCTTCGACGTGCTGCGGCGGTGGCTCGAGCGCTCGGGCTACGAGGTCACGATCGTCGCCAACGTCACCGACATCGACGACAAGATCCTCGCCAAGGGCGTCGAGCAGGACCGTCCGTGGTTCGCCGTCGCGTACGAGAACGAGCGCGCGCTGCACGCGGCGTACGAGGTGCTCGGCTGCCTCCCGCCGACGTACGAGCCCCGCGCGACCGGGCACGTGCCCGAGATGATCGAGATGATCGCAGACGCTGATCGACCGCGGCCACGCGTACGTCGCGCCCGACGGCTCGGGTGACGTCTACTTCGACGTGCGGTCGTGGCCGGACTACGGCGAGCTGTCGCAACCAGCGCATCGACGACATGCGCGACGCCGAGGACGCCGCCCGCGGGCAAGCGCGACCCGCGCGACTTCGCGCTCTGGAAGGGCCACAAGGACGGCGAGCCCGAGTCGGCCTCGTGGCCCACGCCGTGGGGTCGGGGACGTCCGGGCTGGCACCTCGAGTGCTCGGCGATGGCCGCGAAGTACCTGGGTCCGGAGTTCGACATCCACGGCGGCGGCCTCGACCTGCGCTTCCCGCACCACGAGAACGAGCTCGCCCAGTCGCGCGCCGCCGGGCAGCCGTTCGCCCGGGTCGTGGATGCACAACGCGATGCTCAACCTCGGCGGCGCCAAGATGAGCAAGTCCGTCGGCAACACGCTGCTGGTCAGCGAGGTCGTCAAGCGCGTTCCGCCCGATCGACGCTGCGCTACTACCTCGTCGCGGCGCACTACCGCTCGATCATCGAGTTCACCGAGGAGTCGCTGGCCGAGGCCGCGACGGCGTTCGAGCGCATCGAGGGCTTCGTCCGTCGGGCGACCGAGGCGCCGGCGCCACGACCGACCCGCCGAGCTCGGCGGGGCCGTGACGCCCGGGTTCGCCGCGGCGATGGACGACGACCTCTCGGTGCCGGCGGCGCTCGCCCGGTGCTGCAGGCGCTGGTGCGCGAGGGCAACAAGCAGCTCGCGGCCGGCGAGGAGCAGAAGTACGCCCTGGTGAGCACGCTCTCGGCCGTACGGCGCATGCTCGACGTGCTCGGCCTCGACCCGCTACGCCCCGCACGTGGGCGCGTGCGGGCGAGGGTGGGTCGGCCGAGCGTACGGCGCTCGGCATGCTCGTCGACGCGCTGCTCGAGCAGCGCGCCGAGGCACGGGCAGACAAGGACTTCGCGACCGCGGACCGGGTGCGCGACCAGCTCACGGCAGCCGGCATCGAGGTCGAGGACACACCCGCAGGACCACGCTGGTCCGTCGGGGGGCGGCAGCTGATGGCCGGCAACAGCAAGCGCACGGGCGCGATCAAGAAGAGCCGGCAAGGGCAATCCCACCGCCGGTCGGGCGGCCGCCGCCGCGAGGGACTCGAGGGCAAGGGCCCGACGCCCAGCGCCGAGGACCGCCCCAACCACAAGAAGTACAAGATGGCGAAGGCCGCGGAGAAGCGCCAGTCCGCAGGCGCCCCGGAAGCGCGGCGACGACTCCGAGTGGGCGGCAGGCCGCAACTCCGTGCTCGAGCTGCTGCGTGCCGACGTGCCCGTGCGCGACGCTGTACGTCGCCGAGGGCATCGACCGTGACGACCGGGTCCGCGAGATCTTGGCGAGCTCGCCGCCGACCGGCACGCTGCCGATGCTCGACGCCACGAAGCTCGAGCTCGACCGCTTCACCGACGACGCGGTGCACCAGGGCATCGCGGCCAAGCTGCCTCCGTACGAGTACGCGCACCCCGACGACCTGCTGGCCGCCGCGCGCTGAGCGCGGGGAGACCGCCGCTGATCGTCGTCGCTCGACAGCATCACCGACCCGCGCAACCTCGGCGCGATCATCCGCTCCGCGTCGGGCTTCGGCGCGCACGGCGTCGTCATCCCGGAGCGTCGCGCGGCGCAGCATGACGGCGGCGGCGTGGAAGACGTCGGCCGGTGCGGCAGCGCGCGTTCCGGTGGCGCGGGTCACGAACCTGACCCGGCAGCTCAAGGCGTACGCAGGAGGACGGTCTGATGGTCGTCGGCCTCGCCGCCGACGGTGACGTCTCGCTGCCCGACCTGGACCTCGCGGACGGCCCGCTCGTGCTCGTCATCGGCAGCGAGGGCAAGGGCCTGTCGCGGCTCGTGGCCGAGACCTGCGACGAGCTCGTGTCGATCCCGATGGCGTCGACGCTGGAGTCGCTCAACGCCGGCGTCGCCACCGGCATCGCGCTCTACGCGATCGACCAGCGGCGGGCACAGGCCTAGGACGGCGGCGAAGAACACGCCGCAAGACAGGTTTGAAAGGCGCGCAGCGGTCGTTGACGGGGCGACACTGCGTGCCCGTACGGTGACAGGATGACTGCTGAGCTGACCCTGGGTGCAGAAGAAGAGCTTCATCTCATCGATCGCACGACCCGGACGCTGTCGGCGTCGGCGCCACAGCTGTTGTCCCGGCTGCCGGGAGAGAGCTTCTCGGCCGAGCTCCAGCGCACGACCGTCGAGACCAACACGAGCGTCGTGACCGGTCTCGCGGCGCTGCGCGAGGAGCTCGTCTCCCTCCGCAAGCAGCTGATCGCGGTGGCCGATCCCGAGGGCATCGGCATCGCCGCCGTCGGCACGGCGCCGCGGTCGTCGTACGACGAGGACTTCGAGCTGACCGCCAACGGCCGGTTCGGCCGGATGCAGCAGCAGTACCGGCTGCTGGTCGACGAGCAGCTCATCTGCGGGACGCAGATCCACGTCGGCGTCTCCGACCGTGACCTCGCCATCGACATCGCGCAGCGCATCGGCCGCGACCTCCCGACCCTGCTCGCGCTCTCGGCGTCCTCGCCGTACTGGAACGGCCAGGACACCGGGTACGCGAGCATCCGGACGATCCTCTGGCAGCGCTGGCCCACCACCGGCGCGCTGCCGCCGCTCGGGTCGGCGAAGGAGTACGACGCGCTGCTCGAGGACCTCGTCGCGAGCGGTGTGATCGCCGACGGCAAGATGGCGTACTTCGACGTGCGCCCCTCGTCGCACGCACCCACGCTCGAGCTGCGCGTGACCGACGCGTGCCCCGTGGTCGACGACGCCATCCTCGTGGCCGGTCTGTTCCGCGCGATGGTGCGCTCCGCCGAGATCGACATCGAGCAGGGCGTCCCGTACGTGCCGGTGGCGGCACCGCTGCAGCGCGCGGCCACCTGGCAGGCGGCGCGGGCCGGGTTGTCGGGCACGCTGCTCGACCCGAGCACGCACGCCGAGCGCGTCCCCGCCCCTGGTGTGGTCCGCTCGCTCCTGGAGCGTCTGCGCCCGGCGCTCGAGGAGCTCGGCGACTACGACGAGGTGTCCGAGCTGGCCGCCCGCACGCTCGCGCAGGGCACCTCCGCCGACCGTCAGCGCGCCGCGTACGCCGAGAGCGGCTCGCTCGACGACGTGATGGACCAGGTCGTCGCGGAGACGCAGGGTCCGCCGTCAGGGCTGCCGGCGGAGGTTCCCGCGCTGCGCTCGTACCCCGCGCGTGCCGGCGACGAGGTGATCGGGCTGGGGTCGCGACCGCGCCCCATCTACAGCGACGTCATGTCCTTCATCCGCGAGCGGAGCCGCGAGGACCTCGAGGAGCTCCAGGCCGAGCGCGACGCGTGGTCCGACGACGAGGGCCTGTCGGTCCTGCTCGACGGCGAGACACGTCGGTTCGAGGTCGACCTCGTCCCGCGGATCATCAACGCCCACGAGTGGGAGATGCTGAGCGAGGGTCTCGAGCAGCGGGCGCGTGCTCTGGAGGCGTTCCTCCAGGACATCTACGGTCCCGGCCAGGTGATCGCCGACGGCGTCGTCTCGGAGCCGGACCTCGTCGCCTGCCCCGGGTGGCGCGAGGACGGTCGGCGGCTGCCGCAGGGTGTGGTGCGGGCGCCGATCATGGGCTTCGACCTCGTACGCGACGAGCGGGGCGAGTGGCGCGTCCTCGAGGACAACCTGCGCAACCCCAGCGGTCTGGCCTACGCCACCGCCGCGCGCGAGATGCTCGACACGGTGGTCCCGGGCATGGCGCGACCGGACGGTCTCATCGACCCGCACGCGTCCCTGCCGTTGCTCGGGGAGACGCTGCGCGCCTGTGCCGAGCGCGCGGGTGTCGGTGTCGGAGACGAAGGCGCGCTCGTGCTGCTCGCGACCGGGCCGTCGAGCATCGCCTGGTACGAGCACCAGCGCCTGGCCAGGGACGGCGGGATGGTCCTGGCCACGGGCGAGGACCTCGTGGTCCGCGACGGCAGGGTTCGGCTCGTCGACGGCGACCGTGTGGTCGACGGGATCTACGTGCGCCTCGACGACGAGCTGGAGACGTTGACGACCGAGGACGGTCGCGCCCTCGGCGCCGAGATCATCGACGTCGCGGCGGACGGTGGCGTGGTGCTCGCCAACGCCCCGGGCAACGGGGTGGCCGACGACAAGGCGACCTACCGCGTGGTCCCGGAGCTGATCGGCTACTACCTCGACGAGCGGCCGCTCATCGAGTCGGTGCCGACGTACCGCACGGACGACGACGCCGAGCGTCGCATCGTCCTCGAGCGCGTCGGGGAGCTGGTGACCAAGCCGGTCGACGGCTACGGCGGCCACGGCGTGCTGGTCGGTCCGCTCGCCTCCGAGGGCGAGATCGCCCGGCGGCGCATGGAGATCGCGAAGAACCAGGACGGGTGGGTCGCACAGGAGACCGTCTCGCTGAGCTCGCACCCGACGCTCGACCACGGGCGTCTGGAGCCGCGTCACGTCGACCTGCGCCTGTTCGTTCACGTGACCGGCACGGAGCCGGGTCAGGTCCGCGCGATCCCGGTCGGCCTCACGCGGGTTGCCGGGCCGCGCAGCCTCATCGTGAACAGCTCGCAGGGTGGCGGCGCGAAGGACACCTGGATCATCCAGGACTGATCCGCGGACTCACCCCTGACGACGGACTCGACATTCCCGCTGCTGCAACTGCGGAGATGTCGAGTCCGTCGTCGTGTCAGGGTCAGGGGACGAGCCTCAGGCCTGCGGACGCTTGCGCATCGACACGATCGCGGTGCCGAGCAGCAGCGCGGCGATCGTCGGGTAGAGCAGGAAGCCGTAGAACGGTGCGTTGACGACCGCCTGCGCGTACAGCGTGTCGCGCACCTCGCTGCCGAGCCGCATGACGTCGTCGCGGGCGAGGACGATCGCGACCGTCGGGGCGACCCCGTACAGGAGGCCGGCGACCGCGGGCCCGATCCACGACAGGCGGCCGGCGGCGGCGGTGAGCAGCAGCAGGACCGCACCGAACGCCACGACGCCGTACGGCCACAGCTCACCGTCGGCGACGCTGCGGAACTGCATCACGTCGTACCAGTAGCGCGCCAGACCCCAGTCGAACAGGACGAGCGCCACAGGCGGGAGGAGTAGCCCGACGAGAAGGCTCAGCGCGTGACGGCTCGCGGACGAGCCGCCGGAGCGCGGCGTCGACGTGGGGTAAGGCGAGTACGAGTCCTCGTACGGGATGGCGGTGTCGTCAGACCTCTCGCCGGACCTCTCGCCGGAGCGGGCGTCGGATCGGGCGGTGAGGGTTCGGGTCGGTTCGGGGGGATCGACCTGGTGAGTCATGCGCGAAAGGCTAGTGGTCGACGGGGGCAGGGCATTCGTTACCGTGGGCCGCGATGATCTCGATCGATTCCCTCACCAAGACCTTCGGCACCGTACGGGCGGTCGACGACCTCACCTTCGAGGTCCGGCCCGGCGTCGTCACCGGATTCCTCGGCCCGAACGGGTCCGGCAAGACGACCACCCTGCGGATGCTCCTCGGCCTCGTCTCCCCGACCGCGGGTCGCGCGACGATCGACGGCCGGGAGTACGCCCAGATCCCGCAGCCGGCACGCGTGGTCGGCGCGGCGCTGGAGGCCGCGAGCTTCCACCCCGGCCGGACCGGGCTCGACCACCTGCGCGTGTTCGCCCCGCAGGTCGGCGTCTCCGACCAGCGTTGCCGCGAGCTCCTGGAGATGGTCGGTCTCGCCGATGCGGCGAAGCGACGCGTCGGCGGTTTCTCGCTCGGCATGCGTCAGCGTCTGGCGCTCGCGACGACGCTGCTCGGTGACCCGCCGGTCCTCGTCCTCGACGAGCCGGCGAACGGTCTCGACCCGGGTGGCATCCGATGGCTCCGCGAGCTCCTCCGCCACTTCGCCGCGCAGGGGCGGACCGTGCTGGTCTCCAGCCACGTCCTGTCCGAGGTCCAGCAGACGGTCGACGACGTCGTGATCATCTCGCGCGGCCGGCTCGTCCACGCCTCGCCGCTCGCCGAGCTCGCCGCGCAGGCTGAGCGTCACGTCGACGTGGTCTCACCGGACGCGGAGGCGCTGAAGGCGGTGCTCGACGCGCAGCGGTGGTCGTACGCCCCCGCCTCGCACGACGGCACGCGGGTGTTCAGGGTCGCCGACGTCGCGGCGGCGCAGGTCGGCGCAGCCGCGTACGCGGCCGGCGTCGAGCTGCACGCGCTCACGCAGACGGAGGTCGAGCTCGAGGACGTGTTCCTGAGGCTCACCGGTCAGACCGACCAGCCCGACGCAGTGCAGGAGGTGGCCGCATGAGGGCGGCGCTGGTCTCGGAGTACCGCAAGTGGGCCTCCACCCGGATGTGGTGGATCCTCCTGATCGTCATGGCGGCGTACATGGCGTTCCTGGGTGTCGTCATGGCGTTCACGGTGACGCTGCAGCCGGCCGAAGGCTCCGGTGCGATGCCCATCGACGGAATCGACGCGGCGCTGACCGTCTACACCCTCGGCAATGCGCTCGGGTACGTGTTCCCGCTGCTGGCCGGCGCGATGTCGATGACGGCCGAGTTCCGGTACCAGACGATCACGCCCGCGCTGCTGGCCGATCCGCGCCGGAGCGTGTTCCTGGGCGCGAAGCTGCTCTCCGCGGTGCTCATCGGTCTGGCGTTCGGTGTCGTCGGCACGCTGGCGAGCGTCGCAGGCGGGGCTCCGATCCTCGCCTTGCGCGGTGACGGTGCGTTCCTCGGCTCGACCGACGTGCTCGTTCCGGTCCTCCTGTCGGTGGTCGCCCTGGCGATCTGGGCGTTCGTCGGCGTCGGGGTGGGCACGCTCATCACGAACCAGGTCGCGGCGATCGTCGTGGTGCTCGCCTTCACGCAGTTCGTCGAACCCATCCTCCGGCTGGGCATGGGTGCCGTCGAGCTGCTGGAAGGTGCGGCGAAGTTCCTCCCAGGGGCTGCGTCCGAGGCACTCGTGGGAGCGAGCACGTACGCGTCGCTGGGGATGTCCGACCTGCTCCAACGCCCGGCGGGCGCGCTCGTCTTCCTCGCGTACGGTCTGCTGTTCGCCGTGATCGGGCGGTTCACGACCCTGCGCCGCGACATCACCTGAGCGTTGCCGGGCACGGGCGCCGTCAGGCCGTACCGTCGGGAATGAGGGCCGGTACGCCGTCGTTGAGGACGGTGAAACCTGCCACCGAGGAGGTGCGCCCGCATGACCGAGGACTTCCGTCCCCTGACCCTGAAGCCCATCTTCAACGACGCGATGATCGCTGAGATGTCGCTGTACGACCGGTTCCGCCGCGCCGAGGAGATGGTGGCCAACCGGCATCCCCGCGACGCCGTCCGGATGCTCACCGGGGTCGTCGAGGAGGAGCCGGGTCACGCTGCTGCCTGGGAGCTGCTCGGGAGGGCGTACTTCGCCGCTGCCCTCCTGGAGCCGGCGGAGCAGGCGTTCCGTCGGCTCATCGATCTCGAGCCGACCAGCGGCTGGGCCCATGTCGCGCTCGGACTGACGCTCGATCGTCAGTCGCGTCACCGTGAGGGTGCGGTCTACCACCGGATGGCGGCCGTTCTCGATCCCGACCAGGACCGGCGCCCGCGCCTCGTCCCGGCCGAGGAGTCCTAGCGTCTTCTGCGCTCACGTCCCGGACGCGTGACCCCAGCCCCCGGATCCGACCCGGATCCGGGGGCTGTCACCTGTCCGGGACGGGGCCGGGGGACGTCCGCGCCATGTCAAGGACGAGGCGGTCCCACGGGTCGTCGAGGTCGCGTCCGGTCAGCTCGCGCATCCGCCGGAGCCGGTGCCGCACGGACTGCGGGTGCAGGCCCAGCACCTGCGCCGCTCCGGTCGCGCTCCCGTGGTCGAGATAGCCCAGAAGACCCTCGAGCAGGTGCGCGTGGGCCGGGTCGAGCAGCGGGCCGAGCGCTGCTGAGGCCAGCTCCTCCGCCGCGTCCGCGTCCGCGCCGCGCAGCACCGCCAGCGCCAGGACGTCCGCACGGTCGAGGACCGGTGACGACACGAAGGCTCGCGAGGGTGCGTGGTCGAGCGCGTGGACGACCAGCCGGTACGTCCGGGGAAGCCGCGCCACTGCGACATCGGTGACGACCGCTCCCCGTGCACCGGGGGGCGTGGGCGCCGGCTCTGGTCCGAGGACGACGGTGAGGTCGCCGCGACGGGTGAGCAGCGTCGCGTCGGACCCAGCAGCTCGCGGCACGGCAGCGGGCGGCCCGTCGGGTGCGGAGGTCACCGTCAGCGTGAACCGGGACGGCAAGGTGATGCCGAGGCGCGCGGCGCGGTCGGCGAGCGCCGCGCGGGACGTCTGCCGTCCCGCGAGAAGGTCGTCGGCGAGCCCCGCGAGAGCACGCTCACGATCCTCGTCGAGCGCCGACGCCGCCTGGGTGTAGCCGGCGAACAGCGCCTCCGACAGCGAGTCGACGCCCACCAGCATCGTCCGGTTGAGCGCGGCGAGGTCGTCCACGTCGAGGATGCCGGCGCCCCGCTCGACGACGAGGTCACCGGCCTCCACGGCGGCGACCCGGTAGGCCCGCAGGATCGCCTGGAGCGGCCGACCGTCGGCGGCACGCGCGGCACCGATCCCGCGGAACCGCCGCAGGTCCGCGTCGGACATCACCGACCCGTCCACCCACAGCTCGACGGTGCGACGGAGCGCCCACCCCGCGATGGCGGCGATCTCCTCGCGCTGTGCCGCGCTGACGCCCCCGTACGCGGGGATCTCCCGCAGCACGAGCGCCACCACCCGCGCGGTGATCGCGTCGGAGTCGCGCGCCATCGCCCGCTGGACCGCGAGACGTTCCTGAGTTCCCACCTCGTCATTGTCACCGACTGACAACACGTGTACTCACAGTGGACGGTCGGCGTTGCCCGCCACCGGGCCGTACGGGGAGCATGACGCCATGGATGCTGATGTGATCGTCGTCGGAGCCGGGCTGGCCGGTCTGGTCGCCACCGCGGAGCTGGTGGACGCCGGGAAGCGGGTCGTGCTCGTCGACCAGGAGTCGGAGGCGAACCTCGGCGGCCAGGCGTTCTGGTCCTTCGGCGGACTGTTCTTCGTCGACAGCCCCGAGCAGCGGCGCATGGGCATCAAGGACTCGTACGAGCTGGCGATGCAGGACTGGACGGGCAACGCGGGCTTCGACCGACCCGAGGACGAGTGGCCGCGCCGCTGGGCGGAGGCGTACGTCGGGTTCGCCGCCGGCGAGAAGCGCGCGTGGCTCCGCGAGCAGGGCCTCAAGCTCTTCCCGATCGTCGGGTGGGCCGAGCGCGGGGGATACGGCGCGATCGGACCCGGCAACTCCGTCCCGCGCTTCCACATCACCTGGGGGACCGGGCCCGGCATCGTCGAGCCGTTCGAGCGCCGCGTCCGCGACGGTGTCGCGAAGGGGCTCGTCACGTTCCGCTTCCGTCACCGCGTCGACGGGCTGAGCGTCACCGACGGCGTCGTGACCGGCGTGACCGGATCCGTCCTCGCGCCCGACTCCTCCGCACGCGGCGTCGCGTCGAACCGCACGGTCGACGGCGACTTCGCCCTGTCCGCGCAGGCGGTGATCGTCACCTCGGGCGGGATCGGCGGCAACCACGACCTCGTTCGCCAGACCTGGCCGACGGAACGCCTGGGTACGCCGCCGGAGGACATGCTGACCGGTGTGCCCGCGTACGTCGACGGCCGTATGCAGCAGATCGCGATCGACTCCGGCGCGCACATGATCAACCCCGACCGCGGCTGGCACTACGTCGAGGGCATCAAGAACTGGGACCCGATCTGGCCCGGTCACGGGATCCGCATCCTGCCAGGACCCTCGTCGCTGTGGTTCGACGCGCGGGGCAACCGGCTGCCCGGTCCGCTCTGGCCGGGCTTCGACACGCTCGGCACGCTGGAGCACCTGCGGACGACGACCGGCTACGACCACAGCTGGTTCGTCCTCACGCAGAAGATCATCGAGAAGGAGTTCGCCCTCTCGGGGTCGGAGCAGAACCCGGATCTCACCGGCCGTGACGTGCGCAAGGTGCTGTCTCGGGTGCGCCCCGGCGCAGCGCCTCCCGTCGAGGCGTTCAAGCAGCGCGGCGAGGACTTCGTCGTGGCGGACACCCTGGAGGAGCTCGTCGCCGGGATGAACAAGCTGACGCCGGAGCCGCTCCTCGACCTGGCCTCGCTGCGCACCCAGATCGAGGCGCGCGACCGCGAGATGGACAACCCGTTCTCGAAGGACATGCAGGTCGTCGCCCTGCGCGGCGCACGGGCCTACCGCGGCGACAAGCTCATCCGCACCGCGGCGCCGCACCGGATCCTCGACCCGTTGGCGGGTCCGCTGATCGCGGTCCGCCTGCGGGTGCTCACGCGCAAGACCCTCGGCGGGCTGGAGACCGATCTCGACGCCGCCGTGCTGAAGGCCGACGGCTCACGTCTCGAGGGCCTGTACGCCGCGGGCGAGGTCGCCGGATTCGGCGGCGGTGGTGTGCACGGCTACCGCGCACTGGAGGGGACGTTCCTCGGGGGCTGCCTGTTCTCCGGCCGCACGGCGGGACGGGCCGTCGCTCGCGCACTGGGCTGAGCACTGGGCTGAGCCCGGCGGCCCGCCGCGGCGTCCGGGGATGTGACGCGACTCAGGCGCCGTCGCCGCGCTGGACGACCTCGGTCTCGACCCGTCGCTGCGCGAGGCATGCGGAGGCGTCACACTGCAGGGTCACGGGGCGCGGCGCCTCCCGACGCGGCGCGGATGGTGGCTGCCTGGTGCGCGAGGTGGGTGCGTACGTAGTCCTCTGCGGCCTCGAAGATCTCGACCTCCTCCCCCGCCTGCTGCGAGAGGTGCCACCGGTGCACCAGCACGTCGTGGAAGAACTGCGCCGGCTCGACGACGTCGCGGTACTCCTCGGGGATCATCCGCGTGAGCGGTTCCCACACCTCGGTGAGCCAGCGGTGCGCGACGACCATCGCGTCCTCCTGCTGGAGCTGGTGCGCACCGGTGAAGGCGTCGAGGTCGTTGAGCAGGCGCCGGGCCTGCGCCTCCTCGAGGTCGAGGCCCGTCAAGCCCTGCAGACGCCGGGCGTGGTGGTCGGGCTCGACGACCTTGGGCTGGATGCGGACGCTGTCGCCGTCCCAGTCGGTGACGATGTCGAGCTCGTCGACGTCGAAGCCGAGCTGGTTGAGCTGCTCGATGCGCTGCTCGATGCGCCACATGTCGTCGAGGCCGAACTCCTCCACGCCGGTCAGCGCCTCCCAGAGCTCCCCGTACCGTTCGACGATGTGGTCGACCAGTGCGTGCGGGTCGACGCTGGGGTCGAGCAGCCCGCCGGCCTGCAGGTCGAGGAGCTCGCCGAAGGTGTTCGTGCGGACCAGGTCGAGGTCCTCGCCGCGCTGCCCGTCGGACAGGGTGTCGTGCAAAGCGCCGGTCTCGGCGTCGACGAGGTACGCCGCGAACTCTCCGGCGCTGCGGCGGAACAGCGTGTTGGACAGCGAGCAGTTCTCCCCAGAAGAACCCGTCCACGTGCAGACGTACGAGCAGGACGACCAGGGCGTCGACGACGGCGTCGAGCGTGTTGTCGGACAACGGGTGCTCGAAGAGCGAGCGGTACGGGAGGGAGTGCGGGAGGTGCGCCGTCACGAGCGCGGCCCCCAGCGGCGAGCCGTCCCTGGCCGTGCGCCCGGTCACCACCGCCACCGGTTCGACCGTCGGGAGATCGAGGCGTACGAGGTGGCGGAGCAACGCGTACTCGCGGCGCGCGTAGTGCTCGGTCGTCTCCTTCACGACGAGCACGGCACCGTCGACGCGGACGAAGCGCACGACGTGACGATGGATGCCGCGCGGCAGGGACACATCGAGGTCTTCCGGCCAGTCGATCAGCGGTACGCGCCACGGCAACGAGACGAGTCCGCTACGGGGCCGTGCGGAGAGGACATGGACCGGCATGCGCCCAGCCTCGCGGGACGGAACGCCCAAAGCCAGTCGAAACCCGGAGACATCTGCACGTTCCGCTGCCGTGGCCCGCGGACTCTCCTACGATCCAGGCATGGGTTCGGCGGTCGTGCCGTTCTGGCGCGCGTGGTTACCGGTCGTCTGCACGATGTGGGCCGCCGGCTGGCTCTGGGGCGACCCGCTCGAGCAGGCGGTGATCGTCCCGCTGGTCGCGGTGGGCTCGTACGTGGGCGTGCGACGGGTCGTGCCCGGTGCCCTCATCGTGCTGCTCGCCGAGGTCGCCGTCGTCGTGAGGGACATCCCACCCGACAACCCTGCCGTCCTTCTCGCCGGAATCACCCTCACGTTCCTCCTGGGCCGCCTGACCACGATCAGGGCCGGCGCGCCGGTCATCGGGTGCTTCGTGCTGACGATCGCGGCGACCGAGATGCCGTTCGCCGGCCACGTGATCGGGGTGGCGGTCCAGCTGGTCGTGTGGGGCCTCGGCATCGCGCTGCGGCACGTCGACCGCACGGTCGACGAGGCGCGTTCGCGGTCGCGCGCGTGGCAGGCAGGCGACATGGAGACCTGGGTCTCCCGGGTGGTCGCGGCGGAACGGCGTCGGATGGAGCTCGACGTCCTGGCCACCTTGCGCGGGTCCGTCGCCGCGATCAGGGAGATCGTGCTCGCCACGGGGGGACGGGTCGACGTCGGCGCTCTCCAGAGCGTGCACGGGCTCGCTCAGACGACGATCGGCGACCTCCGTACGCTGCTCGTCTCTCTCCGGTCGCCCGAGCCCGCATCCCCCGCAAGCGCCGAGCAGGCGGACGACCGTGGACGGCTCTCCCGTGCGCGGTGGCGAGCCGACATCGCGTTGACGCTCGCGGTGGCCGCCGTCGCCGCGACGGACACCGTCATCGTCGGGCGGGTGTTCCCCGACGTCGGGCTGATGGCGTGGCTCGCGCTCGTCTGCGTCGTCGCGCTGCCGTGGCGCCGCGTGTCGCCCGGCCGTGCGTGCCTGGGAGCGACCGTGCCCTTCGTCGTGGCCGCCGCGACCGGGACGGACCTGGTGCTCGGTCTCGCGACTCTGACCACCGTGGGGCTGCTCGCCTGGTCCGCCGTGGCCGCGGCGGACCGTCGGACGTGGGCGGCGTGCGCGCTCCTGGGCGCGACCGTGGTGCTCGCGCCCACCCATCCCGACACGATCTACCCTCTCGTCACGGGGTCGCTCGTCGCGTTCGTGGCGGTCGCCTCGTTCGCGTGGCACCACGTGGTGCGCGACGGAGAGCGCGCGACGTCGACGGCCAGGGCGTACGAGGAAGCAGTGTGGGGGCAGGCTGAGCCCGATGCTCGTCGCGGTCGGGCGCGGCCTGGCCCGTGACCTGCACGACGACGTCAGCCGGATGATCGGCGTCGTCGCGGTCCATGCCGAAGCGGCCGTGGCCCTCGCCGAGACCGACCCCGTACGCGCGCAGCGGTCGATGGACGTCGTCGTGGACGCGGCATCGCGGGCCGACGTCGAGCTCGAGCGGCTGTGCCGGGTGCTGTACGACGAGGGGGCGGGCGAGGATGATCTCTGGGATCGCCTCCTTGCCGACGCAGATGCTCTCGGGTTGCGGGTCGACGCCCGGATCGAGGTGCCCGTCGCCGACCTTGCTGCGACGAGTGCAGCGCGCCACGTCGTCGCCGAGGCGCTCGCCAACGCCGCCAAGCACGCCCCTGGTGCCCACGTCTCGCTGCGAGTTCGCCGCATCGGCGGTGAGGTGTGCGTCTCCGTCGTCGACGACGGAGGACATCGTCCCCGCAGCGAGCCGCCCGGAACGGGGTTCGGGCTGCTGACGCAGGCGGAGCTCGTCGAACGGGCCGGCGGGCGGATGTGGGCAGCGCCGGCCGGCGCGGGCTTCTCGGTGCGTGCCCGGATCCCGGTACGGGCGCCGAGCGTCGGTGAGCGTGCGACGCCGCGGGCGGTCCTCCGAGCGACACCTGAGGAGATCGGCCGATGATCCGCGTCGTCCTCGCCGACGACCACGAGGTCGTACGCTCAGGGCTGGCCGCGATCTTGTCGGTCGAGCCCGACATCGAGGTCGTCGCCGAGGTGGCTGACGGTCGCGAGGCCGCGCGGGCCTCCCGTGAGCTCGACGCGGACGTGGTCCTGATGGACGTGGAGATGCCCGGGACAGGGGGCCTCGAAGGCGTGACGCTGACAGCGAGCGCCAACCCGCGTACGAAGGTCGTCATGCTCACGACGTTCGACCTCGACGAGCATGTCGGCGCGGCGCTCGGCGCCGGTGCAGCCGGCTACCTCCTCAAGACCGCGGGGCGTGCGGAGCTCGTCGCCGCCGTACGCCAGGCCCACGGCGGCGCACTGTCGCTCGACAGCGCGATCACCCGCCGCCTCGTCGGCCGGTTCATGCGCACCGCGCCGCCGGCAGGCACTCCGAGCCCGCTGGACGAGCTGACCGAGCGTGAGCTCGAGGTGTTCGGGCTGATGTCGCGCGGCCTGACGAACGCCGAGATCGCGGTGGCGCTGACGGTGAGCGAGCTGACCGTGAAGTCGCACGTCGCCCGGATCCTCGCCAAGACCGGGCTGCGAGACCGTGTTCAGGCGGTCGTGCTCGCCTACGAGTCAGGGTTCCTGGAGCCTCGCCGGGACCTCTGAACCGTCCGGCAGGAGGAGAGGACTACTCCGTCCGGACGATGTGGCAGTGGTGGGCGTCGCGTCATGGTGGGATGCCGACCCACGACCACCTGGAGGAACAACGATGCGTGCCTTGACGGCGATCGCGGCACTGGCGCTGGCGGCCGGTGCCGTGACCGCAACACCTGCCTCGGCCTCGGCGGCGGCCCCCGCCGTCGCCACGTCGGCCGTCGCGCCGTCGGCCGTCGGGGCGACCGGCACGCTCGTCTACATCAAGGCGCACAACGTCTGGATCTCCACGGCCGACGGTCGGCGCCACCACCGGGTGACGACGGACGGAACGGCCGGCTCGCCGTACTCGGCCCCGTCGATGTCCGACGCCGGCATCGTCGCCGTGTCGAAGGGCTACTCGATCGTCCGGATGCGCCAGAACGGCGTCGTCCTCAACCGGATCGACCCGCCGCCGCTGCCCGGCTCGGCGGGAAGCCCGGTCGACGGCGTCCCGGACAGCGTCATCTCTCCCGACGGCAGCAAGATCGCATGGTCGGTGTCGGCGTACCAGTGCCCGGTCGGGGTGAGCTGCGGGATCCGTTCGGCGACCGGCTACACCGCGGCCGGCAGGTATCAGTCGGCCGGGCGGAGCACGTACTTCCGGAACCCGTCCTGGGTGAGCAGCACCCGGACGCTGCAGGGCGGCGGCTACGGCTCGCACGTCATGCTGCACGACCTCACGACGACCCCGAAGCTGTGGTTCAACGACGGCGACGTGTTCGCCTCCTCGACGGATCTCGGGGACTCGGAGCTGAGCCGAGACGGCAAGTACCTCGCGGCAGTCCGCGGGTACGGCGACTCGACGCAGATCGCCTGGTACGCCGTCCGAGGGAACGCGAGGACGGGGACGCCTCCGGCGCCGCCGACCGCGCTGTGCAACACGAACGAGGCTGCGGGGTTCGCCGGTCCGACCTTCAGCCCGGACAGTCAGGGCCTTGCGTGGGAGGAGCCGGACGGCATCTGGGTCAAGCGGGGTCTGAGCTCGTGCGACACACCGCAGCCGTCACTCCTCATCGCGGGCGGATCCGAGCCGCACTGGTCGCCGGCGTCGCTGAACCCACCGGCGGTGGCGAAGCCGGCGCCGCCGAAGGCCAAGACGTTCGTGGTCAAGAAGAAGCCGCGGGTCAAGGGCAAGGCGAAGGTCGGCAAGAAGGTGTCGGTCACCGCGGGCACGTGGTCGCCGCGTCCCACGAAGGTCACCTACCGCTGGTACCGGGGTGCGAAGGCGATCAAGGGCAAGGCCGGTGCGAAGCGGACCCTCAAGGTGACGAGGGCCGATCGGGGCAAGAGGCTCCGCGTGAAGGTGACCGTGAAGCGTTCTGGCTACAAGGCGAAGTCGGTATGGTCGACGCGAACCGCGAAGGTCAGGCGCTGACCGTCGCACCCGACACGTTGGCCGACGCGTGGCCTCAGCCGAGGACGCGGTCGAGGTAGGCGTTGGCTGAACGTCCGGTCGGGGTCGAGCTGGTCGCGGACGGCCACGAAGTCGTCGAAGCGCGGTAGCGGCTCGCGCGAAGTAGCGGCGTCGAGCGTGTGCATCTTGCCCCAGTGGGGACGCCCCTCGTGCGCCGTGAAGATGTCCTGCGCCGCCGGCGAAGTAGGCGCGGTAGTCCGTCTGCGCCAGTACTGGTGCACCGCGACGTAGCAGTTGTCGCGCTCGTGGCCGGTCGACATCCAGATGTCGTCGGCGCGGTGAAGCGCACCTCGATCGGGGAACGAGATCGTTCTCGTGGCCGCGCGCCGAACCACGCTGCGAGCTCGCCGAGCACGTCGGGCAGCGCCTCGCGCGGCATCGCGAACTCCGACTCGCGGAACCGCACCGTGCGCGGCGAGACGAAGACCTCGTACGAGTCGTCGATGTACTCGCGCGCGCGACAGCACCGACGCCGGCGATCGCGTTGACGCGGGGGATCCACGAGCGGCGCTGGCGGGTCGCGACGCGGTTGACGCCCTCGAACACGGCGTTGCTGAGCGAGCTCGTCGTCGAGCCAGTGCCGCGACCCGGCCGACGGCTTGCGGGCCGTGCCCTCGGGGACGCGGTTGTTGCGCTTGGTCGAGCGTCTTGTCGGTGTGCGGGAACCAGTAGAACTCGAAGTGGTCGTTGTCGTCGACGAGCGCGTCGAGCTGCTCCGAGCACCTCCGGCAGCGCCATCGGCTCCTCGCGGGCGTGCAGCAGGAACGCCGGCACGCACTGCAGCGTCACCTCGGTGACGATGCCGAGGGCGCCGAGCGCCGACGCCGGCCGCGCCGAACCAGCGGGTGCTGCTCGTCGATCTCGAGCACGTCGCCGTCGCGCCGTGACCAGCTGCAGGCCGACGACCGCGCGCGGAGATGCCGAAGAGCCGTGCCGCCGGTGCCGTGGGTGCCGGTCGAGATCGCGCCGGCGACCGACTGCGGGTCGACGTCGCCGAGGTTCGGCAGGGCGAGGCCGAGCGCGTGCGAGCTGCGGGTTGAGGTCGTGCAGCGAGATGCCGGCCTGCACGCGGACCCGGCCGGTCGTCGTGTCGGCGCGCAGGATGCGCGCCATGCCGGTCGAGCCGCAGCAGCACGCCGTCGGTGGCGCCGATCGGCGGTGAACGAGTGGCCCGCGCCGACGGCCTTGACCTGCTGGCCGGCGCGGCAGCGCGTCCGGACGATCGTCGACGACCTCGGCGGTCGAGCGCGGGTGCGCGATGCGCGACGGGGTGGGCTCGACGCTGCGGCCCCAGTTCGTCCAGTGCTCGCGGTGCCGGGTCGTGGGCTCATCCGAAGTTCTTCCCTTCGCCGCGGTAGGTCGGGAGCGTCCGTCGACGTGGCCCGTCGGCGTCGACGCAGCGACGACGACCGCGTCGAAGCGCTCGCACATCTCGCCGGCCTTGGCGTGCCGCATGCACGACGCGGTCGCCGATCGCGCAGGCTCGCGGGCGGCGCCTGCCCTTGACGCGGGGTCTGCACCTCGCCGGCGCCCTCGGTGCCGATCAGGGCGAGGCCCCGCGGCCAGGCGGGGGTCGGCTGGCGGTTCTTCTTGGCGGCGCCCGACGCGATGTAGCCGCCGGCGAACAGCGTCGCGATGTCGTCGGCGCGGCTTGCGGACGACCGAGAGCACGAAGAACGCCGCGGGGCGCGACTCGAAGGCGTCGTAGCCGTCGAACAGCGTGGGGAGAACAGGCCGGAGCCGGCGGTGAGCTCGGTGATCGTACGGGTCGTCGCCGGTGACCTCGAGGCTGCCGGTGCCGCCGGCGTTGACGATCTCGAGGTCGGCGTGCTCGCGGACGGCCTCGACGATCCGTGCCGCGGCGGTCGCGCAGCTCGGCGGCGGAGCGCGTCTTGACCAGCCGGACGGCGGGGGAGGTGTCGGGCAGACCGGCGATCTGCGCGTCGTAGAACATGACGCCCGACGAGGTCGAAGCCGCGGCGCGGCGCGAGATGGCCGCGGCGAGCGCGATCGCCTGCGTCGCGCGAGTGGACGGGGGAGCGGCGGACGCCCAGGTGGATCCGGGCCGAGCTTGAGCGAGGCGTCGACGTCGATGCACACCCGGATCGGCGGGTGGTCGGTGCCGACGGGGGCGTCGATGAGGTCGAGCGACTCGATGCTGTCGACCATGACGGTGATCGCGGCGCGGCGGCGCTCGTCGGCGACGAGGTCGCGCGAGCGCCGCGCGGCTCGACGGTCGGGTAGGCCAGCAGGATGTCGTCGTGGCCCTGGTCGACCAGCCAGCACGACTCGGCCAGCGAGTACGACATGACGCCGCGCGAAGCCGTCGCGCTGCAGCGTCCGCGTCGATGATCGACCGGACCCGCACCGACTTGCTGGCGACCCGGATCGGCACGCCCGCCGGCGCGGCGCACGAGGTCGTCGGCGTTACGCGCGAAGGTGTCGCCGTCGACGACCGCGTACGGCGTCTCCAGGTCGCGCGTCAGGCGGGCGAGTCTCTCCATGTTGGGCAGGCGTCCAATAGCCACGTCTCTCAGTATGCGACAGAAACGTGAGTTTGGACACCCGACCAGGAGAAGAAAGTTCTAGCGGCGCCTGCGCCGCCAGAGCGCGGTGACGAGGAGCGCGAGCACCCCGGCGATGACGATCGCGGGCAGCTGCGGGTTCTCGCGCGCGTTCTGCTTCGCGTACTCGAGGCGCTGCTGCGCCTCCTGCTTCGCCTCGTCGATGCGCTGCTGGGCCTGCTTCTTCACGTCCAGGCGGTCGGTCAGCTCCTCGACCGTGTGGCCGAGCTCGTCCCGGGTCGCTTCGATGTCGCGCTGGATCTCGCTGGGATCAGTGCTCACGCTGTCGCGCCTCCTTCACCTCGGCGATGTCCGCCTTGACGTTCTCCACGGTGTGCTCCGGCATGGGAGGTGCGGCTTTCTGGAGCTGCTTCTTGCCGACGACGGCAAGGACGGCGGCGATGATGAAGAGGACGACCGCGACGATCAGCGCCGCGAGCCAGACGTCCATCGCCAGGGCAAGGGCCGCGATGATGGCGGCGAACAGCGCCCCCAGGCCGTACAGGGCAAGAAGTCCGGCAGCGCCGAGCCCACCGAGCCCGGCTCCTGCCTGGGTGCCCTTCTTCTTGAGCTCTGCCTGCGCGAGGCGGAGCTCGTCGCGGACGAGCCGTGAGGTCTGCTCGGACAGGTCACGGACGAGGTCGGCGATCGACTCGTCGGACCGCGTGTGTGGTTCGACCATGGGTGCTCCCTCGTTCGGGTACGCCGCTCCGGTGCCCGCGTGCTGTCCGACCATGCGTCCAGGGGCAGCGCCGTAGAATGGAGGACGGGTTTCGCCGGCGCTGACGCCGGCCGTGCGCTGTGCGGCGCACCACCTCTTCTCGGACCACCCCTGAACGGAGCACCCTCGTGAGCGCGCCCATGCCCCGAGCCGATGCGCGGTCGGCCGAGCACTCCGTCCTCCGCGCCCTGCGGTCGCCGAAGATCCTCCGTACGGAGGTCCTCGCCGGGCTCGTGGTCGCGCTCGCTCTCATCCCCGAGGCCCTGTCGTTCTCGATCATCGCCGGGGTCGATCCCCGCGTCGGGCTCTTCGCGTCGTTCACGATGGCGGTCGCGATCGCGTTCCTCGGCGGCCGGCCGGCGATGATCTCCGCGGCGACAGGTGCCGTCGCGCTGGTCATCGCGCCGGTGATGCGCGACCACGGGTACGACTACCTGATCGCGACGGTCCTTCTCGGCGGGGTCATCCAGATCCTCCTCGCCCTGGTCGGTGTCGCACGGCTGATGCGCTTCATCCCGCGCTCGGTGATGGTCGGTTTCGTGAACGCCCTGGCGATCCTGATCCTGCTGGCGCAGGTCCCGCACCTCGTGGACGTGCCGTGGCTCGTCTACCCGATGATCGCCGTCGGGATCGCTGTCATCGTCGGCTTCCCGCAGGATCAACAAGGTCGTGCCGGCGCCGCTGGTCGCGATCGTCGCCCTGACCGCCTTCACCGTGGTCGGGGCGTTCGACGTCCCGACCGTCGGGGACCAGGGGACGTTGCCCGACAGCCTCCCGAGCTGGTTCGTGCCCGACGTGCCGTTCACGCTCGACACCCTCCAGATCATCGCGCCGTACGCGCTGGCGATGGCGCTGGTGGGGATCCTCGAGTCGCTGCTGACCGCCAAGCTCGTCGACGACATCACCGACTCGCCCTCGAACAAGACCCGCGAGACCTGGGGTCAGGGTGCCGCGAACGTCATCACCGGCTTCTTCGGCGGGATGGGCGGCTGCGCCATGATCGGCCAGACGATGATCAACGTGAAGGTCTCCGGGGCGCGTACGCGGATCTCCACGTTCCTGGCCGGCGTCTTCCTGCTGGTGCTTGTCGTCGGCTTCGGCGACGTCGTCGCCCTCATCCCGATGGCGGCCCTCGTCGCGGTGATGGTGATGGTGTCCGTCGGCTCGTTCGACTGGCACTCGGTCCGCCCGTCGACGCTGCGCCGGATGCCGCGCTCGGAGACGGCCGTCATGGTGACCACGGTCGTCGTCACGGTCACCACCCACAACCTGGCGATCGGCGTCGTGGTCGGGGTCCTGGTCGCGACGACCCTCTTCGCCCGCCGGGTCGCGCACCTGACGGAGACCCACCGCGAGGTGGTCGAGGACGAGGACGGGCCCGTCGCCGTCTACCGCGTCACCGGTGAGCTCTTCTTCGCCTCGAGCAACGACCTCTACATGCAGTTCGACTACGTCGGCGACCCCGAACGCGTCCGCATCGACCTCGCGGCCGCTCACGTGTGGGATGCCTCGACGGTCGCGGCACTCGACGCCATCACCGCCAAGTACGCCCGCAAGGGCAAGCAGGTCGAGATCACAGGACTCCAGGGCGCGAGTGCGCAACGTCACGATCGCCTGACAGGACAGCTCGCGTCGTCGTGACAGGGCTTAGTGTCGGTGCATGAACGACAGTGGCATGAACGATGTGGTGCTTGCGCTGATCCTGCTCGGTCTCGGCGTCGTCCTGGTCTTCTGGGGAGGTGCCGCGCTCCGGACGCTGATCGGCCTCGCCGGCGCGTTCGTCGGCTTCTTCCTCGGTGCAGAGCTGGTCCAGGAGAGGGTCGGCGGTGAGCTGCTCGGCACCACCTGGGGGTGGGTCGCCGCGATCGCCGGTGCGATCGTGCTCGGCATCTTGGCGTACGTCTGGTACTGGCTCGGCGTCGTGATCTGGGTCGGCGCCATGGGGTACGTGCTGGGCGTGTCCCTCGCGAATGCCTTCGGCGCCGACGAGGACTGGGTGCTCACGACCGTCGGCCTGGTCGTGGCAGCGCTGCTCGTCCTCATCGCCGTCGCAGCCTCGCTCCCGTCGTTGCTCCTCGTTGCCGTGAGCGCGTGGTCCGGCGCGATCCTGGTCGTCACGGCCGCGATGCTGCTGTTTGGCGAGATCGACGAACGACAGATCAACCACGCCTTCCGCGTCGCCGAGCCATCATGGCTCTGGTACGGCGCCGCAGCGGTCGTCTTCGTCGTCGGCCTCGTCGCCCAGCTGGGCCTGACCTCGCGCCGACCGGCCCAGAGCGTCGGCGGTTAAGATAGGCGCGGCCTCGGCTCGTACGGGGCCTTGCCGGTGTAGCTCAGTTGGTAGAGCGCCTCACTTGTAATGAGGATGTCGCGGGTTCGACTCCTGTCACCGGCCCTGGGTATTGCTGCAGGTCAGGCAGGCTTGGACCACGATGCGGTCATCATCCGTAGAGTGCCGTTTCAGCAGTCTCGTAAGCAGTTTGGCGCTTTCGCCGTTGTTCAAAACGCGGGATGTTGTCAGAGATTGTCAGGATCCGTGGGGTCGAATCCGGAGATCCGGACCGACTCCGGTTGCCCGGTGGTCTTGACGTTCGCGAAAATCTCGTAGGCCCTACCTTTGGACTTCTTGTCGGCCCACCTGACGACCTCGCGCACGTCGTTGGTGGGGACGGCGTAGGTCTCGGCGGGGCCGTCCCAGATCGTCACGACGAAGCCTCGGTTAGCGGCGATACTCCCCGCCAGGACCGACCCAGGGTCGACGAGGGTCCCCTTCAGTTTCGGCATCGGACCACCGTATTGCAGTCGTTCTCAACTCGTCGCGAGTCCGCTCGTCAACTTCCAGTGCCGGACACCGCTGTGCAGGGTCGTACCGGTCCGGCGGTCACGTCGAAGTCGGACCTGCTGCTGAATCCCCCTTCGGTGATGCCGTCCTCGGTCGGCAAAGAGGCGGGCGGCGGTACGTCCTCACCCGAGACAGACATGACGAAGATCTCGCCGTCGCGCACGGTGCCGGGTGGGAGAGTCACGCGCAGCCCGTCCGAACCGATCGAGACCGACATTCCGGAGAGCCGTCGGTCTACTGGTGCGTACCGCCCTGGCGCGCACACCTGCTTGTCGGGCAGGTATGTGATGTCTGCTGTCACGCCGTGCTTCGCCAGCTCACGCTCGAGTCCGTTGGCGTTCTCGAGTCGTCGAACTTCCACGGTGATCGTGCCGGAGTTTCCTTCCTGCACGGAATACGCCGCCGTGGTGCCGAGCCCGGGGTCCACCACGACCATCGTGGCGGCGGTCGCGATTGCGGCGGCCGCTCCGAGCATCAGCCGCGGCCGCCGTGAGCGTGAGAGCCAGGCCTGCGGTTCGGGGGCGGTGCCGGGGCGGCTGGCCAGGATCGCGTCCAGCGTCGCTGCCGACCACTCGGCGTCAAGGGGGCGGACCTCAGGGCGGAGTCGTTCGAGCGTGTTCATGAGAGCTCCTGCGCAGGAATGTGCTGGGGGTCCGAGTCGGTCGATCCGGATGTGCGCGGTGGTTCGAGGGCGGCACGAGCCCGGCTGAGTCGCCGACGAAACGTCGCGGGCTTGATGCCCAGGACCGTTGCTGCCTGATCGTTCGTGAGCCCGTCCCAGCTGACGAGGAGCAGCGCCTCGCGGTGTTGGTCGTCGAGCCTGGCGAGTCGTTCGAGTGCCTCACGTCGTGTGATCGCCACCTCGGCAGTAGCGGTCGCGTGAGACGCGACCCCGTCAAGAAGTGCGATCCGCTCCGTCAGGGCCCGGCTGCGGCGGGTACCGTCCGGATCCGATCGACGTCGATGCCCGCCTCGTATGGTCGCGCGATGGCGAGGAGTGGGTTCCTGCAAGGGCGGTTGCTGGACCCGCACCCACGTGTGCGTCGCATCCGGTGACGAGCGGCTCCAGGTGCCCTTCGTGTGGCTGATCGCCGCCGACGTCCGCCGGCGCTGAGCAGCTGGACTGACTGCCCGGCCTAGCGGGGACCTACCACCCGCCTTCTTCAGAGCGCCGCGGCAGCGATTCTGCACAAGGCACGCCCGCGGATGATCGCGCCGCTAACCTTCCCTACTCAAGGGGGATCGAACGGGGGCCCGTCGTGGAGAACTTCGAAATCGCGGTTCGCGACTACCTGCAGCGATGCCTACGGCCCAATGAGCCGCTGGAGATCCTCGGGCGCGTGGCGATGGTCCCCGGCACGCTGCTTCCCCCGCTTCCTGGCTCCAGGCCCCTACGCCTGGGTTGGCCTCACCCGATCGCGCCTCATCAGCTATCACGAGGGCGGTCGCGTCGTGCGGTCATCCCGCCTACCCGACCTCTCACGCCTCGAGGTCAACAAGCACCGCGGTCGATGGCTGTTGGTCTGGCAACCGCCTGTTCAGCTCGAATCAAGCATCGCCCCCGTCTCCAAGGGCTTCGCCAAGAGCGTTGCGAAACTCATCGGCGACCGCGACTCGTGGCAACCGCTGACGGAACAGTCGACGACGGTCATCGTCCAGCACTCCGAGACCAGCGGTGTACCTGAGGTCGACAAGATCATGACGCGGGCCGGGCTCAGCACCGAGACGTTCAACGTGCGGTGCCAGGCGTGCGGAGGGTGGTGTGGCGGTCTCACCGAGGACGGCGCTCTGGAGACCGACGAGTGTGGCGCGTGCCTGCGGCACATCACGGGGGTGGAGCAGCCGAGCTAAGGGTTGTCTCCGACCATGACCGCGAGCGCGCGACCGTATAAGGCTTCGGCGGCGACGCCTGCTGTCCTCGAGCGGATCCCGCGGTGGCGTACGTGGTGAAAGAGGAGCGAAGCGGGGTGCTGTACGGGATCCGCTGGTCCTGGACTGACACCCGCGCTGATGACGGCGTCTACGCCCGACGGCCCGTCTGGCGCACGCGATGGCACTGGCTCAACATCGTCATCCCGCTAGCCGGCTGCCAAGGTCGAGTCCGGCGTGCCCGCCGGGCATCTGTACCTGTGGGTGGGGCCGCGTCAGACGACACAATCCCCACCCACAGGTCGCGATGGTCACTCGGCCAGACAGCCCTCGCCAAGGTCTTCCTGGACGGCAGCCGCCGCCGCCTTCGCCTGCTGCGGCACGGTCGCCGAGAGAGCCTTCCCGATCGCTCCAGGTGCCTGCCCGCGGAACTGGTCGGCTACCTCGACTTCACCGAGCTCCTCGCCGAGGGCGTCTGACTCCCTGGCCGCCGAGGCTGCCTCAGCCACGTTGCTCACCGCTACGCCTTCATCCTCCCCGATGCCGACGACGCCCTCGTCCGCGGGCACCGCGCCGTAGGTGCCAGTGACCATCCAGCGAGCGGGAATTGTCTCGTCTCCCTCGTCGCACTCTGCGGGCTTCCACACGAGCGCGAGCACGTACTCGTGACCCACCTCGAGACGAGGTGCCCCCTCCGGGGCGACCTCGCGAGGCGTACCGTCCTCGTCGGGGGCGGTGGGCCGGATCTGATGAGCAGCTCGACGGCTGCGGTGAGTGTGTCCCTGTGGTCGCGGACTCTGCCGTCGCGGACTCTGCCGAGGGCCACGGCTTTCCGCGGAGGGAGGCGCGCCAAAGAACGGGCGGGCGTGAGGCTGATTCAGCCTCACGCCCGCCCGTGTGGATGCAGGTGTGTCTATCCGCGGGTTTCGAGTGTCACGTTCCAGTAGTCCAGGACGCCGGCGATCGTGGGGAAGACGACCCTCGTATAGCAGCGGTCGTTCGCGCTGAACATGGATGGGCACGAAACCGTTGCCCCCGTTCCGCCGGAGATGATCCCGCGGGCCCCCACACGGCTGTCGGACGGCCTGAAGTAGTAGACCGGTCCGCCGCTGTCGCCGTGGGTAGCAGCACCATGAGCGGTGTTCTCAGCAACTGCGCCGGTGCACCTGAGGCTCGTTCTTCCGGGGCAGTCGTATGTGAGGCTCTGCTGGGTGACTCTGAGGCTGCAATGGTCCCCGCTGATCGCGCCGCCGGTGCAGAGGTATTCACCGACGGCAGTTGGTCCGGCCTTGGCGACGTCCAGCAATGAGGTCCCGTTCCACGTCCCGATATAGACGCGTCCGATGGTGCCGCCGTCCGGGTCCATGAGCAGGGAGTCGATGCCTTCGTGGTGGTAGGTGACATTGGCGGCGCTGGCGATGCGATCGTTGCCGCCATCGACCCAGCTATGGTCTCCCAGCGGATCGCAGTGTGCGGCGCTCAGAATCTTGCCGACCCCCGCGGAGTTGAGCACGGTGAATCCGGTTGTGCAGGATCCTGTCCCATCGCCGCGGGTCATGAACGCGCCGCCCTTGCGCGGGGTACCCGAGTTGAACCGGCCGAGCCCCTCGACCGGCGTGCCCTCTTCGAAGGTGACGGGAATGCCGACAAGCTCGGGCGTCTCAGTCGTGAGCTCCTCCTGGACGTCGGCTTTGAGCGTCGCCGCGACGGACGCCTTCGCCTTGGCTGGGGGGACGTCGACGACGAGCCCGGAGCTGTCGCTGTTGCCGCCGGCGGAGTAGGCAGCATCGCCGAGGGCGTCGAGCGCGGCCGCGGCCGCCACATTGATCTCGGCCTGGCTGTACTTGGCGGGGAGGACCTTGACCGTGACGACGTCGTGGTCGGCGCTCGCGAGGTCGGTGAGCTCGGGCGGAGCCTGACCCTTCCAGCGCACCGTCACCGTCATTGTGTCGTGGTCGACCGCGGTCACGGCCAACCCCTGGTGCTTCTTCCCGATCTCCTCGACCTGCTCGACGTACGGCTCCATCTGCTCCTGCGCCGCCGCGGCCGCTAGATCCACACCTTCAGGAACAGGCGTACTCGCGGCCGGCGGTGTGGGCGCCGACATGTCATCGGCACCCGCTGTTGAGGTAGCTGCGGCGAGTCCGACCATCGCTACGATGGCTGCCCCCGCGGCTCCTCGAGAAAACCGGTTCATGGGTCACCCTTCAGTAGGAAGCAGCAACCTGACCGTATGAGGACTCTGGGCTGGGGGATATCTACTCAATCCAACTTCATGCGGAAATCAGATAAATTATGAAGTTGGGGCGTCGTTCTGTGAAGTCGGCAAGCCTCCCGGACCGGGGAGACCCACAATCGGAGTGCCCGCGCGGACAGTGATGGGCATGTCGGCCAGCGCGGGTGTCACCTGCGCGAGTTTCTGACGGACGTCGGCTTCCACCGACTCTGCGGCGGCACCGTCCGTGCTGGCTGGGGGGACGTCGACGACGAGCCCGGAGCTGTCGCTGTTGCCGCCGGCGGAGTAGGCAGCATCGCCGAGGGCGTCGAGCGCGGCCGCGGCCGCCACATTGATCTCGGCCTGGCTGTACTTGGCGGGGAGGACCTTGACCGTGACGACGTCGTGGTCGGCGCTGGCGAGGTCGGTGAGCTCGGGCGGAGCCTGACCCTTCCAGCGCACCGTCACCGTCATTGTGTCGTGGTCGACCGCGGTCACGGCCAACCCCTGGTGCTTCTTCCCGATCTCCTCGACCTGCTCGACGTACGGCTCCATCTGCTCCTGCGCCGCCGCGGCCGCTAGATCCACACCTTCAGGAACAGGCGTACTCGCGGCCGGCGGTGTGGGCGCCGACATGTCATCGGCACCCGCTATGGCGGGAACAGCCCCGGCGACGACAATCCCGGAAGCGATCAGGGCGATGCGTACTTTGGTCATATCCAATTGAGTGTCCACCTTCAGGCAGAGGGTTACACCCTCTCCATTCGCGTCTGTCACTATCCCGGATCGCTCATGGCGCGTGGGTTGGGTGTGATCGGCGGGTAGAAGCACGGAAGTGCCTGCCCATCAGGGGAAACTAGTGATTGCGACGTCCCAAGTCCTCCGAGTTGGAAGGCACTCCGTAGGTGAAGCGTACTTCGTGGTCTGCTGGTCTGTCACTGCTGATGGTGTCGGCGTGATTGCGGTTCTGGATCACCTTGCGCGCCGTCACCAGGAGCCACGCGATCGGCGGAGCGGAGATGTCGTCCCAGCGGCGCCACGCGATCATGAAGGTCTCTGCGACGACGTCATGGGCAGCCTCGACTCCGACATGGCGGCGAGCAAAGGCGAGCACATGAGGCGCCTCCGCGTGCCACATCTCCGTGAACCGCTCCTGGGGATCGTTCATACCTGGAAGTGTCCGGGGCCCGACCTTTGTGACGCACCACGTTGAACAAACGCCGCGCGAACCCCGCTGCACGACAGAGGCCGTCCCCCCGGATCGGGGGGACGGCCTCCCTGTCAGTGCCCAGCGCCGCTCAGTGGCGGTGCGTCTCGTCCAACGGGTCGACGTCGCCGGTCGGCTTCACGTCGCCCCGCCAAGCGCCGGTCTCGGCGCCTCGGGACTCGATGTACTCCTTGAAGCGCTTGAGGTCTCCCTCGACGCGACGCTCGACGATGTTCAGCACGTCGCCGGCCTTCTCGACGATGCCTTCCGGCTTGTACTCCATCTCGAGCGTGACCTGCGTCGACCGGCCCATGTCGTCGGGGGTGAACGACACGGTGCCGGCGTTGGTGGTTCCGTCCACCGCACGCCACGTCACGCGCGCGTCGGGCGTCTGGTCGACGATCTCGGCATCCCACTCGCGGGTGACGCCGGCGATCTCCGCCTTCCAGTGCAGGCGCTTGTCATCGAGCTGGGTGACCGACTCCACGCCCTCCATGAACCGGGGGAAAGACTCGAACTGCGTCCACTGGTCGTACGCGGTACGCACCGGGACGGCGACGTCGATGGTCTTCTGGATGGTGCTCATGTCGGTTGCTGCTCCCTTCTGTGGATGTGGACGAGCAGTACCCGACACGAGCCGAGTCACACGGGCTCCCCGCCGCTGATGCGCTCACGACAACCCAGATGTCGCAATTGTCCTAGGCTCGAATCGACAGCAGCCGGATCCAGTGAAGGTGCCGACATGATCCTTCGGCGTACTGGCCTCATTTCGTGCCTCGGTCTGACCCTCGTCGTGGGTGTGGGAGCCGCCTCGGCCGACGTAGCCAGCACCGCTGCGCCGACCGCGGCCAGGGCTCCCGGTGCCGGCCGGTCCGCAGACGACGCCGTCAACCGCGTCGTCGCGATCTCGGTGGACGGCCTCAACCCGCGGGCGATCCGCGTGCTGGGCCGGTCCCGCACCCCGAACTTCCACCGGCTGATGCGGGAGGGCGCCGTCACTTTGAACGCCCGCACGGCGCGCGAGCAGACCCGTACGCTGCCGAACCACACGAGCATGCTGACCGGCCGCCGGATCGATGCGCGCCGGGGAGGGCATGGCGTCACGTTCAACTCCGACACCGGGACGACCGTGCACCGCGCCGCGGGTCACCGTGTCGCCAGCGTGTTCGACGTGGTCCACGGCCACGGTGGCTCGACCGCGCTGTTCACCGCCAAGACCAAGTTCGCCCTCTACCAGCGCACCTGGCACGCGACGATCGACCGCTTCACCGTCGACACCGACAACTCTCGGCTCGTGTCCTCGGTGACCGCAGAGCTTCGACGAGCGCCGCGCACCTTCACCTTCCTCCACCTCTCCCTGCCGGACCAGGTCGGGCACTCCCGCGGCTTCATGGGCGCGGCGTACCTGCGCGCGGTCCGCAGGACCGACCGGTTGCTCGGACGGATCCTGTCGACCGTGCGTTCACGACCGTCGCTGCGCAAGCACACCCTGCTCGTGCTCACCGCCGACCACGGCGGCAGAGGAACCTCGCACGGCAACGCCCGCAGGCTGGCCAACTACCGCGTGCCGTTCATGGTGTGGGGGCCTGGAGTCGCCGCGGGCAAGAACCTCTACCGCCTCAGCCCGCGCTACCGCAGTCCCGGCTCTGCCCGTACGAGGTACGGCGGGCGGCAGCCGATCCGCAACGGCGACCTCGCCAACCTCGTCACCGACGTCCTCGACCTGCCCCGCGTTCCCGGGTCACACCTCAACGCCCGACGCGGTCTCCACACCTTCCGCTGACGCGGCCCTGCTCGTTGGGCCGCCGCGTGCTTGAGCGCTTCGTACGCGGGTACCGAACCGCTCACCAAGTCGCGGCGTGGAAGGGCGCCGCGGCGTACGAGGACGAGGAGGACGACGATGCCACCCAGGAAGAAGGCCGGGGACACCGGCGGCACACGGGTCACCGACGACAGCCTGCGGGTGCGGCAGCTCACGCACTACCAGTTCAGCTGGACCGCGAACGACGGTGGCGAGCAGGGGCTGTGGACGCTCCAGCTGGTGCTCGACGAGGGCGCGTGGGAAGAGGTCCTCACACTGAGTGCCGAGGACGCCGACGTGCTCCAGGACATCCTGACGAACACGAGCAACGTCTTCTACGACATCGATCGTCGCGTGCTGATGTTCGGCGTCACCAAGACCGGCAGCTGACACTGCAGGCTCAGGCGACGGGCTCTCCCCCGGGGCCGTCGTCCTGGGCGGTGCGATCGCGGATCCATCCGCGGCGCACACCCTCGTCCACCAACATGCCGGTCGCCGCTCCGAGGGACGTCGACCCCGCGACCACGCCGGACTCGCGCGCACGGATCGTGGCGAGGTTCGCCCCTGGCATGCGCCACGTCCCGCCCTCGTTGAACCAGTTGAGCACCATCGGCTCCAGCCGGTCGATCGCCTTGCAGAACCGTGCCTCCGGCGTCTGGCCCGCCTCGAACTCGTCCCACAGCTCCCGCATCTCGCGCGCCTGGTCGTCCGGCAGCACCGGGAACAGGCGGTCGGCCGCAGCCTCCTCGCGCTCGCGTTGATCGAGGCGCGAGGCCGCGTCGAAGACGGGGCTGTCTCCGGCGTAGATCTCGACCAGGTCGTGGATCACGACGAGCTTCACCGCGTGGCCGACGTCGATCGGCTCGTTCGCGTACTCCGCAAGCAGCACGACCATCAGCGCGAGGTGCCACGAGTGCTCGGCATCGTTCTCCCGCCGGTCGGCGGCCGCCAGGGGAGAGGCACGCAGGATCGTCTTCGAGCTTGTCGGCCTCGGCGATGAAGGCCAGCTGTGCGGCCAGCCGCTCCTCGATGCCTTCCGGGAACGGGTTGCGTGCGCTGATCAGGTCGTCTTCCACGATTTCGAGACTCTCACGCGATGAGTTGTGGCGTCGCTCTCGGTCAGACCTCCAGATGCGCAGAGCTCGAGGAGAGGCAATGGCGACCACAGGACGACGAGCGACCACGATCCCTGACACCCAGATCCTTCGGCCGGACGACGACGAGTACGACGCCGCCCGCCTTGTCTGGAACGCGATGGTGGACCGTCGGCCGGCGATGATCGTGCGGTGCCGAGACACCGACGAGGTGGCGGCGGCCGTCCTGCTGGCCAGGAGCGAGGGCCTCGAGATCGGCGTCCGGTGCGGGGGTCACAGCGTGGTCGGGCACGCGGTCCCCGAGGGAGGGCTCATGATCGACCTCACCCCGATGCGCGCCGTGCGGGTGGCACCCGCCCGCCGCAGGGCGTGGGTCCAAGGCGGCGCCCTGCTCGGAGCCCTCGACGCCGCCACCCAGCCGTACGGGCTGGCGACGACGGCGGGCAACGTCTCGCACACCGGCGTCGGTGGTCTCACCCTCGGCGGCGGGATGGGGTGGCTCGCTCGCCAGTACGGCCTGACCTGCGACAACGTCGAGTCCTTCGAGATGGTGACCGCCACGGGCGAGGTCGTTCGGGCGTCGTCCGACGAGAACCCGGAGCTCTACTGGGGTCTGCGTGGCGGTGGGGGCAACTTCGGCATCGTCACGGAGTTCGAGCTGCGCCTGCACGAGACGGGGACCCAGACCCTCACCGTCGAGCTCGACTTCCCCGTCGGCGAGCCAGCGGACGCCGTCGCCCGCTGGCGCGATCTGAGCACCACCGCACCGCGGCGCGCGACGTACGAGGCGACCGTGGCAGCCGGAGTGGTGACGCTCGGCTTCGTGTGGGTGGGTGACCCGGAGGAGGGGCGCGCTCACGCCCGTGGGCTCGAGGTGCTCGGCCGACCGCTCGACCAGCGGATGGTGGAGATGTCCTACCTCGACCTGCAACGCCGCGACGACAGCGTCGACGGCCACGCCCTGCGGCGGTACTGGAAGGGCCACTACCTCCGTGACCTGCCGGAAGCGGCGATCGAGGCCCTGCTGTCCCACGACCCGACCGTGGCCGCGAGCCTCCAGTCCTACGGGGGCGCGATCGACGACGTGCCCGACGACGCGACCGCCTACAGCCAGCGCGGCACCGTCTTCGAGTACGTCGCGGCGGCGCGCTGGACCGACCCGGGGGCCGACGAGGAGCGGATGGCCGCCGCGCGCGCAAGCGCCGCACGCCTTGATCGGTTCGCCAGCGGTGTCTACGTCAACGTGCTCGGCGACGAGGGCGCGACCGGCGTACGACGGGCGTACCCGCCGGCGACGCTCGCGCGGCTCACGGCGCTCAAGGACACGTACGACCCCGACAACATCTTCCACCTGAACGCGAACATCCCACCGAGTGCGGCGTCCCGGGGGGCCCGTCGATGAGCGATCAGGACTTCCTCGGACGGACCCGCTCCTCCTACGACGCGATCGCCGACGAGTACGCGGCGTGGATCCGCGAGCTGAAGGACAGCCCCTGGGACACGGCCGTGCTCGGCGCGTTCGCGGAACGGGTGGCCGGCCGCGGGCCGGTGCTGGACGCGGGGTGTGGCGAGGGGCGGATCGCTGCGCACCTCGCCGCGCTCGGGGTCGACGTCCGCGGCATCGACCTGAGCCCCGCGATGGTCGCGAACGCACGGGCCGGTCACCCGCACCTGCGGTTCGACGTCGGCAGCATCACCGCACTGCCGTTCGAGGACGAGCGGTACGTGGGCGTGCTCGCGTGGTACTCGCTCATCCACGTCCCGCCCGCGGAGCTGCCCGGTGTGGTCGCCGAGCTCGTCCGCGTGCTGCAACCGGGCGGCTGCCTGCTCGTCGCGTTCCAGACCGACGCCGAGACCTTCCGGCCGACCGAGCTCAGGGGGATCCCGGTCGCGCTCGAGTTCCACCGACCCGACGTCACGGCGTTCGCCACCCTCCTGGGCGAGCACGGCGTCGACGTCGACGCGACGACCGTCCGCGCGCCCGATGCCGACGCCGGTGAGAGCACGCGTCAGGCGTACGTGCTCGCGCGCAAACGCACCTGACCCGTCTGCTCTTCGTGCCGCGGCGGACGGTGCGGCCTGCTTCCGCACTGCATCGTCTGACGGCATGTGTTAGGACCGAGGAAGGGCCGCTTCAACGGAATGCCTCCCCCGGGGTCCCTGATCCACCGTTCGCGCCGATGCTCGGCGCGCCGAGTCTGGAGGAAGAGATGGCGCGGTCGCAGTCCGGGAACCGTCAGGTGAACCCTCTGTTCGCACGTCCGGGGGAGGAGACGACGTACTCCCGCACGGTGCTTCAAGACGACGCGATGCTGCCGGAGACGGCGTACCAGCTCGTCCACGACGAGGTCATGCTCGACGGCAACGCACGACTCAACCTGGCGACATTCGTGGGCACCTGGATGGGCCCGTACGCCGAGAAGCTGTACTCGGAGACGTTCGACAAGAACATGATCGACAAGGACGAGTACCCCGCGACCGCGGCCATCGAGGATCGCTGCTGGCGGATCCTGGCGGACCTCTGGAACGCGCCCGATCCCGACAACGCGATCGGCACCTCCACGATCGGGTCGTCAGAGGCGTGCATGCTGGCTGGTCTGGCCTTCAAGCGCCGCTGGCAGAACGCCCGCAAAACCGCGGGCAAGCCAGCGGCCCAGCCCAACCTCGTGATGAGCTCGGCGGTCCAGGTGGTGTGGGAGAAGTTCTGCAACTACTGGGACGTCGAGGCGCGCTACGTCCCGATCTCCGAGGAGCACAAGACCCTCGACGGGCACGACCTCGACAAGTACGTGGACGAGAACACGATCGGCGTCGTCGTCATCATGGGCGTCACCTACACGGGGATGTACGAGCCCGTGACGAAGGTCGCCGCGGCGCTCGACGAGATCCAGAAGAGCACCGGCCTCGACATCCCGATCCACGTGGACGGCGCGTCCGGCGGCATGATCGCGCCGTTCCTCCAGGAGGATCTCGAGTGGGACTTCCGCGTCGAGCGGGTCCACTCGATCAACACCTCGGGGCACAAGTACGGTCTCGTCTACCCGGGGCTCGGCTGGGTCATCTGGCGCTCGCGCGACCTCCTCCCCGACGACCTGATCTTCTACGTGAGCTACCTCGGCGGCGACATGCCGACGTTCGCGCTCAACTTCTCGCGTCCGGGCGCGCAGGTCCTGCTGCAGTACTTCAACTTCCTGCGCCTCGGCCGCACGGGATACCGCGAGGTGCAGCAAGCGTCGCAGGACACCGCGAAGCACCTCGCTGACGGCATCGCGAAGCACGGAGCGTTCGAGCTGTGGAACGACGGCAGCGACATCCCCGTCTTCGCCTGGCGGCTCAAGCAGGACTTCACGGACAAATGGACCCTGTACGACCTGTCTGACCGCCTGCGCACGTACGGGTGGCAGGTGCCGGCGTACCCGATGCCGGACGACCTGGCCGACCTCACGGTCCAGCGCATCGTGGTGCGCAACGGTCTGAGCATCGACCTGGCCGACAAGCTGCTCGGCGACATCGCCGACGCGACCAAGGACCTCGAGAGTCTGCCCGCTCCGATTCCCCACGCCGTGGCCAAGCGTGGGTTCCACCACTGAGGCCACGATGAGCGACACGCGAAGCGCCTCCGGCCAGAGGGTCGCCCGGGCGTACCTCTCGATGTTCCAGGTGGCGATCCTGACGGTCGTCGCGGTTGCCAGCCTGCGCAGCCTGCCGACGATGTCGACGTACGGGCTGGGAAGCATCACGCTCTACGTGATTCCGGCCGTGCTGTTCCTCGTGCCCACGGCGCTGGTTGCGGCGGAGCTCGCCACCGGCTGGCGCGGTGGGGTGTACGTGTGGGTCCGCGAGGCGTTCGGGAACAGGTGGGGATTCCAGGCCATCTGGCTCCAGTGGGTCCAGAACGTGGTCTGGTATCCGGTTCAGCTCGCGTTCATCGCGGCCAGCATCGCGTTCGTGTTCGGAGACCAGAAGCTCGCCAACTCCGGCCTGTACACAGCGATCATGATCGTCGTCTTCTACTGGATCTCGACGCTGCTCAACCTCCGCGGAGGCGGACTCTTCGCGAAGGTCGGTTCTTGGGGTGGTGTGATCGGCACCCTGATCCCCGGGGTCATCCTCATCGTGCTCGGGGCGGTGTGGCTGATCGCCGGCAACAAGAGTCAGGTCCCGATGGAGGCGGGCGACGTCATCCCGCCGTTCACCGGTCTCGCGAGCATCGTGCTGATCGTCAGCAACTTCCTCGCATACGCGGGCATGGAGGTCAACGCCGTCCACGCCGACGACATGAAGCAACCGGGCAAGCAGTATCCGCGTGCCATCTTCGTCGCGGCGGGCCTGATCCTTCTCGTGTTCATCCTGCCGACCCTCGCGATCGCGTTCGTCGTCCCGAAGAGCCAGCTCGGTCTCACGACCGGCATCAACATCGCGTTCCAGGCCTACTTCGAGCACTGGAACATCGGATGGGCGACCGCGATCATCTCCGCGGCGATCGCACTCGGCGCGCTGGCGTCGGTCATCACCTGGATCGCCGGTCCGAGCAAGGGGCTGCTCGCCGCTGCGCGTACGGGCCTGCTGCCACCGTGGCTCCAGAAGCAGAACAAGGCCGGCGTGCAGGTCGGGATCCTCGTCTCGCAGGGCGTGATCGTGACGATCCTCGCCGGGCTGTTCGTCGTGATCCCCAACGTCAGCGCAGCGTTCTTCACGCTGGTCGACATGGCCGCGGCGCTCTATCTGATCATGTACATGCTGATGTTCGCCTCCGCGATCACGCTGCGGAGGAAGGCCCCGAACGTCAAGCGCGACTACCGGGTGCCGATGATGCCGTTGGTGGCTGGAGTGGGGTTCTTCGCCTCTCTGGCGGCGTTCCTGCTGGGGTTCATCCCGCCCTCCGGACTGGCAGGGATCCCGTCGAGCGCCTATCCGTGGGTGATGGGCGCCGTCATCATCGTCCTCGGTATTCCGCCGCTGCTCTTCTACGCCTTCCGAAAACCGTCGTGGGACCAGCGCGACAAGACGCAGAGCGCGACGGAAGGGGAGAGCCGTGCGTGATCTCCTGAAGAAGTGCGCGCTGCTCGTCGCGGTCGTGGGGCTGGCTGCCGGTTGCGGGTCGACCAACGAGGACACGGAGGATGCGCTGGCCGGGGACTTCACCCAGGCTGCCGTCGACTCCGGCGTGGCGCCGGAGATGACGACCGGGCTGGCCAAGTCCCTGTACGGCGACGACGGGGGCGCGGTCTGCGCGGCGCTGGACGACCAGCCTGACGACGTCGCGCTGCCGTGGGCATGGACACGGACGCACCGGATGCCGAGCGAGCACGTGAAGGAGCTCGTCGACTACGACCGCGTCGTCGTGGACGTCTACTGCCCCGACAAGGAGGGGACGTTCAACGCCCTCCTGGACGACCTGAACTACGACCCAGACTGAGGGCGGCGCCGTCCCTCGAGGACACCGGCGAAGGCGAGCATCGTGATGCCGGCGAGCGGGACGACGAGGAGCCCGACCCGCAGGCTGGTGGCGTCCGCGACGAGGCCGACGATCGGAGGGGAGACGAGGAAGCCGATCCGCATGAGCCACGTCAGCAGCGTGAGGCCGGTGCCGGGCTTGAACCCGGGCAGCTCGTCAGCGCCGTGCATCGCGGCGGGGATCACGGTCGCGACGCCGAAGCCCGCCGCGGCGAACCCTGCGATGGTCCCCGGCACGGTGGGGAGCGCCAGCGCAGCACCCATGCCCACGGCGGTGATGAGGCCTCCGACCCGCACGACGGCGCGCTGCCCGAACCGGTCGACGAGGCGGTCGCCGAGGACACGTCCGACGAACTGCGCCCCGACGAGCGCGACGTACCCGAACGCCGCGATCGAGCCGGCGGCTCCGAGCGAGTCGCTCAGGTAGACCGCGGCCCACGTGCTGCCCGCGTCCTCGACCAGCGCGCCGGCGATGCCGAGGAGGACGAGCGCGCCGAGCACCAGGAGCGTGCGGGGAGTGGGGCCGCCCCCGCGGGAGAGGCGTCGCACCGCGGAGCCAGCGCCCGCCTCGGTGGGCTCGAGAGGGTCGGCCTCCGGACCGCGGAGGAGGAAGGGGAACGCCGCGACCGCGACGAGGGCGAACAGCGCGGAGGACAGCCCGAGGTGCACCGCGCGCGAGAGGCCCAGCGCGACCGCCCCGGCCCCCATGAGGCCGCCGAGCACCGCGCCCGCGGACCACACCGCGTGGAAGGAGTTCAGGATCGAGCGGCCGTAACGCCGCTGCACCCGCAGCCCGTGGGCGTTCTGCGCCACGTCGGTGATGGCATCCATCGCCCCGAGGAGGAACAGCGCCGCCGCGAACGACGCGAGGGTGGGGGCGAGACCGATCGCGAACGCGCCGACCCCGGTGAGGATGGTGCCGACGACAGCGACCCGGGACGACCGGAAGCGGCGGATCAGCACGCCGGCCGCCAGGCCCGCCACGAGCGAGCCGACAGGCAGGGCGGCGATCGCGAAGCCGTACGAGGCGTTCGTGAGGTCGAGGTCGTCCTTGACGCCGGGATAGCGCGGGAGCACGTTCGCGAAGATCGCGCCGTTCGTCAGGAAGAGCGACGGCCACGGCGACCCGCGCGCGGCGGAGCGTCTGGTCTGGGGAGGTCACCGGACGACGCTAGTCGATGGCCGTGCGGGGTGTCGTCAGCGGCGAGCGACGCGAGGCCGCGCGCGTGACCGGTACGCCGACGGCGTCGTGCCGTACTGCCGCACGAACGCCTGACGCATCACCTCGGCCGACCGGAACCCGCAACGGCGCGCGATCGTCGCGAGCGGCTCGGGAGTCTCCTCGAGCAGGTGGGCAGCCGCCTCCAGTCGCACGCCCCGGACGTACTGAGCAGGCGTCGTCCCGACCTCGGCGGCGAAGACGCGCCCGAGGTGACGCACGCTCACGCCGGCCACGTCCGCGAGCGCCGCGGCATCGGCAGGGGCAGCGAGGTCGGACGCGACGTGCTCCGTGACCCGACGGACGACGGCGTTGTCCGTCGCCGGGGCCGCGGTGTGGATGCTCATCTGTGACTGGCTGCCCGGGCGCTGGAGGTAGGTGACCAGATAACGCGAGACGGTGCGCGCGAGCTCGGCGCCGTGGTCCTCCTCGATGAACGCCAACGTCAGGTCGAGGGCGCTCGTGACGCCGGCGGCGGTCGAGATCGCGCCGTCCCGGATGAAGATCGGGTCGGGGTCGACGACGACCTCCGGGTGGCGGCGCGCCAGCCGCGCCGCGAACTGCCAGTGGGTCGTGGCCCTCCGCCCGTCGAGGAGGTCGGCCGCAGCCAGGATCGTCGCCCCTGTGCAGACCGACGCCGTCCGACGGGCCGTGCCCGCGAGGCGGCGTACGTGGTCACGGACCAGCATGCTCTCGGCCGCGCGCTCGTGGCCCGTGCCGCCGGAGACGATGACGGTGTCGACCGGGGTGGGGACGTGCTCGAGTGCTCCGTCGGCGGCGAGCGTCAGGCCGGAGCCGCACACGGCCGGAAGGCCACCCGGCGTGACGACAAGGGTGCGGTACGGCACCTCGAGGGGCCCGTTCATGTTCGCCATCATCAGCGGGGTGGTGATGCAGGCGATGTCGAGAAGCTCGGCATGCTCGTACGCGACGACGACGACGGTGCGTTCGGCCATGATCGAGTGTAGGCCGAACGACACGGATCCCAGGATCTCGGACACGAGCCGTCGTCAGCGGCCCGAGAGGGCTGCCGGGTCCGTAGCGTCCGGGACATGACCAGCCGCACCGACGAGGGCCACGGCGTCCGCTCAGCACAGGACCGCCTGCTCTGGGTGCTCCGGCGCTGGCCGACCGCACTCGGCCTCGCGACCGGCGCGTTCATCGTGTCCGACATGTCGGACGGTACGGAAGCCGCACTGGTCCTCGTCGTCGCAGCGCTGGCCTACCTCGCGACCGCGGTGCTCGAGCGGCAAGGGTTGATCTGGGCGGTCGTCGCGGCCGAGATGGTCGTGGTCGTCGTCCTGCAGAGCCTCGACGTCGACCCCGTCCCGGTGCTCGCGGTCGCCGCGGTCGTCCTCGCGCTGGTCGGCGCCGTACGGCGGAGGTGGGGACCGTCCCGCTTCGAGACGCTCTACCCGTGGTTGACGGGTCTCTTCCTCGTCGCCGGGCTCGTCGGGGCGTACGCCAGCCCGGTGCTCGCCGGCGTCGTCGTCGGTGTGGCACTGATCGGTCACGCCGTGTGGGACGCGGTCCACTGGCGCGAGGACGCGGTGGTCAGCCGTCCGTTCGCCGAGTGGTGCGGAACGCTGGACTTCGTGCTGGGGGTCGGCGTGCTCGTGGTCGTGCTCGGCTGAGCGCGATCGCGACGGCTCACACGCGCTCGGTGCGGACCAGCACGCCGATCTTGTCGATGCGGTGCTCGGGGTTGTCGAACTGGTCGGCCCAGAAGTTGCCCTGCGCGTGGTCCTCAGGCGTCGCGCACGTGGAGAGCGTGATGTGGGCGCGTTCGGGCTGACGACCGGGGTGACCCGGGACGGCGGCGCGTTGCGCCGCGAGCGAGCGCGCGGAGCGGAACGAGGTCGAGCGCGTGCTCACGACCTGGTACGTCCAGCGTGTGCCGCCGGCGGTCACGTGCACGCGGTCGCCGCGCTCGAGGTCCGGCAGGTCGAGGAACGCCCGCGTGGACGAGAGCCGGTGCGCGGTCACTTGGTAGTTGCCGATCCCGCCGGCGCCGGCGCCGCCGCGCGGTCCGTGCGGGCTTGCGGCGTGACCGCGGTTCTGGATCCGGGTTCCGGCGGCGTCGTCGGTCTTGCCTCGATAGGCGATCACGCGCAGGTCGCGGATGCCGAGCGCCGGGATGGAGAGGAGGGCATCACGAGGCGGTGCGGGAGATGCCGAGGCAGTGGTGGGGGAAGGCACAGGCGTGGGGGAGGGAGCGCGCGTCGCGGAAGGCGCGGTCGACGCAGATCGCTCAGCCTGCGGTGTGGTCGCGCGCTCGACGATCGGGGCACCGCTACATCCCACGAGCAGGAGTGCGGCCGCGCCCAGGAGGCCTGTGCGGTTGATCAGTGCCACAGGGTGACACCGATCGACCGCACAGTGAGTCCGCGTGCCGTCATCTCACGACGGTAGGACGTAATCCGTCAGTCCGTCGAGGGTGTCGCCCGCGCACGGTCATGCTCACCGCCTGCTCGTGCAGGAACGGCAGCATCGACGGCCCGGCCGACGCTGCGGTCGCGTCGGGCACGGTCAGTGCCTCGCCAGCTCCGGCACGTGGGCGGGCCTCACCATCGCGAACAGGTCCTTGGGATCGTCCGGCTCGGCGACCAGGTCGAGCATCGCCTCGTACGAGGTGCCCCGTACGGCGTCGCGGACGAAGCGCAGCGCGACGAAGTCCTCGATCGCGAAGCCCACCGAGTCGAAGACCGTGATGTGCTCGGCTCGACGTACGACCGGGCGCGTCGCCGGTGAGGACCTGCCACAGCTCGGTGACCGGGAAGTCGGCCGCGCAACGCCTGGATCTCGCCCTCGACCCGCGTCTGCTCGGGTACTCGACGAACACCGACGCCCGCTCGAGGATGCGCGGGTCGAGCTCGGTCTTGCCGGGGCAGTCGCCGCCGATCGCGTTGACGTGCACGCCGGGTGCCACGACGTCGTCGCTCAGCACGGTCGCGTTGGTCTTGTCGGCGGTGCAGGTCGTGATGACGTCGGCGCCACGCGCCGCGTCGGCGGCGCTGGCTGGCGACGTGATGTCGAAGCCGAGCGGCTCGAGGTTGCGGACGAACTTGGCCATCGCCTCCGGGTCGGTGTCCCAGACGCGCAGCGCGCTGATGCCGAGCGGCCGCCCGGAAGCCGAGCGCCTGGAACTCCGCCTGCGAGCCGGTGCCGATCATCGCCATCGTCGAGGACGTCGCGACGGGCCAGCAGCGCGCGCCGCCATCGCGGACGTCGCCGCCGTCCGGAGCGCGGTCAGCATCGTCATCTCGCCATGAACGTCGGGTAGCCGTTGTGCACGTCGGCGAGCACGCCGAACGCCGTGACCGTCTGGAAGCCGCGCAGAGGGTTGCTCGGGTGGCCGTTGACGTACTTGAAGCCGTACGCGTCGCCGTCGCTGGTCGGCATCAGCTCGATGACGCCTTCACGGCGAGTGGACGGCGAGCGCGCGGAGTCTTGTCGAACTGCGGCCACCGGCGGAAGTCGGCCTCGATCGCGTCGACCATGCCGCGCGATGATGCGCTCGGCGCCCGTGCTCGCGCGATCCAGCGGCGCATGTGGTCGACGTCCCGAGGAACGGTACGGCGCTCATCGCTGCGCGATCTCCAGCGTGCAGCACTTCACGCTTCCGCCGCCCTTGAGCAGCTCGCTCAGATCGACGCCGACCGGGTTGAACCCGCGCTCGCGCAGCTGCTCGTGCAGCGCGACGGCCCGGTCGGTGAGGACGACGTTGTGACCGTCGGAGACCGCGTTGAGCCCCAGAACGCTCGCGTCGGCGTCGGTGGCGAGATCGCGTCGGGGAACAGCTGCGCAGCACGGCGCGTTGCTCGCGCGCCGAACGCCGGCGGGTAGTAGGCGATCGTCGGTCGTCGAGAGCGGCCATCGCGGTGTCGAGGTGGTAGAAGCGCGGATCGACGAGCTCGCAGCGAGATGACCGGCGCCCCGAAGAACTCGCGCATCTCGTGGTGCGCGGCGACCGACGGTCCGGAAGCCGGTGCCGGCGCAGGATCAGTCCGCCGACGCGAGGAAGTCGCCCTCACCCTCGTTTGTCGACGCCGGCCTGCATCGGCGGCGAAGCCCGACCTCGTCGAACCAGGCGCGGTACGCCGGCGCCCTCGGGCTGACGCTGCGCGTACGTGAAGCTCGCGCGCCGATCGCCTTGCCGTCGAGCACGACGCCGCCGTTCGCGGCGAACACCATGTCCGGGAGGCCCTCGACCGGGGAGATCAGGTCGACGCGGTGGCCGAGACCCACGTACGTGGCGCGCAGGGTCTCCCACTGCTCGACGGCGAGCGCGGTGTCCGACCGGCATCGCTCGGGTCCATCCACGGGTTGATCGCGTAGGTCACGTCGAAGTGCTCCGGGCGGCACATCAGGAAGCGGCGAGGTGTCGCTTCGCGGGGCCTCGGATGTGCCGTCTGCTGCCCGGTCGTGGGCAGCGCAGCCCCGGTCATGATCGTCATCTACCACCTCCGTGTCGTCAGGTGTCCCGAACGTATGTCGGCACCCGTTGCACGGCCGATGGCAATCCGTTGCGAAGATCGCGCCCGCAGGCGGCATCTGTTGTTGACGGGAACCGGTGTGCGCCGCCGAACGCGTCAGGCGTCCGGGGTGGGGTCGGCGGGCAGGCGGTCCCGGATCGAGACCCATCCGTGCCGGATGTGCGCGCGCATCGCCGACTCCGCCCAGTCGGGGTCGCCGGCGCGCAGGGCGGCGACGACCTCGCGGTGCTGGTCGAGGCTGCGCTGCAGCGACTCCGCCGTGTAGCGCGCGAAGGTGTTGTGGACGAGGGGGACGTGGACGAGCGACGCGAGCAGCGGACCGAGGCGAGCCCGCCCTGCCGCGTCGACGATCGCCGCGTGGAAGCGGTTGTTGAGCGCGGTGACGGCGTCGAGCTCGTGCTCCTCCGCGGCACGCTGCATCGCGTCGGCGAGCGCGGACAGCGCGTCGACGTCGAGCAGGCCCGACGTGGCCGCGCGTCGGGCGCCGTACGGCTCGAGCATGCCGCGGATCTCGAAGATCTCCTCGACGTCGTCGACGCTCCAGGTCTGCACCTGGACCCCTCGGTGACGCTCGTGGCGGACCAGTCCGTCGGCCGCGAGCCGTCGCAGCGCCTCGCGCACCGGCGTGCGGCTGACCCCGAGCTCGCTGGCGAGGTCTTCCTCGCGGAGCCACTCGCCCCCGAAGCGCCGCCCGGACAGGATCTGGCTCCGGATGGCCTCGTACGTACCACCCGTAGGGCTGTCCATGTCGGACCTGAGCGTCATGGGTTCGGGAGCATAGCAGCCCAACGGCTGAGCATTGCATACAGGACGCCGCGACGGGGTGACATCTTCTTGACGGTTTCCTCCGTGACCACCTAGGGTCGCTGGAATCCAGGGTGTGATCTGACTCACGTCGTCGCCCATGAGTTGTATACGATCGGGAGGTCTGCTGTGGCCGATGCTCCCGCAGCACTGTCCGACATCCGCGTGATCGAGATGGGCCAGCTCCTGGCCGGCCCCTTCTGCGGGCAGCTCCTCGGGGACTTCGGCGCCGACGTGATCAAGGTGGAGGATCCCGGCGTCGGCGACCCGATGCGGCAGTGGGGCCGGGAGAAGCCCCATGGTCTGTCCCTCTGGTGGCCGGTCGTCGCGCGCAACAAGCGTTCGGTGACCGCCAACCTCAGAGACCCCCGCGGCCAGGAGATCGTCCGAGAGCTGGTGGCGCGCTCCGACGTGCTCGTCGAGAACTTCCGCCCCGGCACGCTCGAGCGGTGGGGTCTCTCGCCAGAGGCGCTGTGGGAGATCAACCCCCGCCTGGTCGTGACCCGGGTGACTGGGTTCGGTCAGACCGGCCCGTACGCCTCGCGCGCCGGCTACGGCTCCATCGGCGAGGCGATGGGCGGCATCCGTTACGTCACGGGTGACCCGGACAAGCCTCCGGCGCGCACCGGTGTGTCGCTCGGCGACTCTCTCGCAGCCACTTTCGCCTGCCTCGGCACGCTGGTCGCGCTGCACGCCCGTGAGAAGACCGGACGTGGGCAGGTCGTCGACGCCGCGATCTACGAGTCTGTGCTCGCGCTGATGGAGTCGATGGTCCCCGAGTGGCAGATCGCCGGCTACCAGCGCGAGCGCACCGGGACCGTGCTGCCGAATGTCTCCCCGAGCAACGTCTATCCCACGCGCGACGGCGACGCGGTGCTCATCGCCGCCAACCAGGACAGCGTGTTCCGCCGCCTCGCCACGGTGATGGACCAGCCGGACCTCGCCGCCGACGAGCGCTACGCGACGCACGGTGCGCGCGGTGCGTCGATGGACGAGCTCGACGGGATCATCGCGGCCTGGACGTCGACGCTGGACGCCGACGACCTCCTCGAGCGCCTGAACGAGCACGGCGTGCCCGCCGGCCGGATCTACCGAGCACGCGACATGCTCGCGGACCCCCACTTCGCGGCGCGCGACGCGATCGTCCGGCTCCAGCACCCCACCCTCGGCGAGTTCCCCGTGCAGAACGTGGCGCCGAAGCTCTCGGAGACCCCGGGCTCCGTGCGCCACCTCGGCCCGCAGCTCGGCGAGGACAACGACGACGTCTACCGAGGGCTCCTCGAGATGGACGACGAACGGTTCACCACGCTTCACGACGACGGCGTGATCTGAAGCAAGCCCGACCTGAAGGAGAGCGCGCATGACCTATCGACTCGGTGTGGACGTCGGGGGCACGTTCACCGACATCCTGCTCGTCGACGAACGCTCGGGCGACACCTATCGGGCGAAGACGGCCTCGACCCCGCACGACCAGTCCGTCGGCGTGCTCAGAGGCATCGGCCAGGCCTGCGACGTCGCCGGCATCGGGCTCGACCAGGTGGGTGACGTCATGCACGGCACGACCGTGGCGACGAACGCCATCCTCGAGGGCAAGGGGGCGCGCGTCGGCCTCGTCACCACCCGGGGCTTCCGACAGGTCCTCCAGATCGCCCGCTCGTTCGTCCCCGGTGGGCTGGCGGGCTGGATCATCTGGCCCAAGCCCGAGCCGCTCGCGGCGCTCGAGGACACCGTCGAGGTCGGTGGCCGCATCGCCAGTGACGGCTCGGTCGTCGAGGAGCTCGACGAGTCCGACGCCCGACGTGCTCTCGAGACGCTCGCCGCGCAGGGGATCGAGGCGCTGAGCATCAGCTTCATCAACTCCTACGCCAACGCCGACCACGAGCGGAGGGTCGCCAAGATCGCTGCGGAGGTCCTCGGCGACGTCACGGTGTCGGTGTCCTCCTCGGTGCTGCCCGAGCTCCGCGAGTACGAGCGCACGCTGACGACGGTCGCCAACGCGTACGTCCAGCCGAGCGTCGCCCGCTACACCGCCAACCTCGGCACGCAGCTCGCCTCGGCGGGGATCGACGGCCGCCTCTACATGCTCCGCAGCGACGGTGGTCTCGACCTCGGCCGCCGAGGCCGCCGAGAACCCCGTCTCGCTGCTCCTGTCCGGGCCCGCCGGTGGTGTCGCGGGTGCGGCATGGGTCGCGGAGCAGGCCGGCTTCACCGACTTCCTCACCTTCGACATGGGCGGCACGTCGACCGATGTCGCGCTCGTCCAGGACCGGACACCTCGGATCGGCCGCGAGACGAAGGTGGGTGACCTCGCCGTCCGGGCGACGTCCGTCGACGTCCGTACGGTCGGTGCCGGGGGCGGCTCGATCGCCCACGTGCCGCCGTTGACGCGGGCCCTGCGGGTCGGCCCCCAGTCCGCCGGTGCCGTGCCCGGGCCGGCGGCGTACGGCGAGGGCGGGACCGAGCCGACCGTCACCGACGCCAACGTGGTGCTCGGCTACCTCCCCACCTCGCTCGCCGGCGGAGAGGTGACCCTGGACCGCGACGCCGCGGTGACGGCCGTTCAGACCATCGTCGAGGCCACCGACCTCGGCAGTGTCGAGCAGGCGGCCGAGGGAATCGTCGACATCGTCAACGAGAACATGCTCGGGGCTCTGCGGCTCGTGTCGGTGCAGCAGGGGTTCGACCCGCGCGACTTCGCGCTCGTCGCGTTCGGTGGCGCGGGCCCGCTGCACGCCAACGCGCTCGGACGGCTCACGGGCGCCTGGCCGGTCATCATCCCGCCGTCACCGGGCGTCCTGTGTGCCTACGGCGACGCCACGACGAGCATGCGTGACGAGGCTGTCCGCACCCTCATGCGTCCGTTCTCCGCGCTCGACGACGACAGCCTGCGCGACGTCCTGTCGGAGCTCGCCGCGGACGCGCGCGCCTCGTTGCTGCGCGACGGCCTCGACGAGGACTCGCTGACCCTCACGTACGCGGCCGACCTGCGCTACCACGGCCAGGGTTTCGAGATCCCGGTCGAGATCGACCTGCAGGCGTTCGACGGCGCGGGGGGCGGCATCGGGGCGCTGCGCGCCGCCTTCGACGCCGAGCACGAGCGGTTGTTCTCCTTCCTCCTCGACAACGAGCACGAGATCGTGACCGTCCGCGCGACGGCGACAGGCCCTCGGCCGGCGGTGAGCGCCCCCACGCTCACCGCCGGTGACGGTGACCCGTCGGCCGCGCGGACGTCGACCCAGCGCATCTGGGTCGACGGCGGGCACACCGATGCGGGCGTCTACCAGCGCGACCTGCTCCACGCCGGCGACGTCGTCCCAGGACCGGCGATCGTCCTCGAGATGGACTCGACCACCCTCGTCCTCCCCGGCCACGCCGCGACGGTCCATCCCAGCGGCAGCCTCCTCATCCGACCGACCGACGACAGCGCCGGCGCCGGCGCGGAGGGCTGAGACATGGCAGAGATCATCCAGACCGCGACCGAGCCGCTCTCCCGGGTGGACGTCGACCTCATCACGCTCGACCTCGTCGAGAACGCCCTGCGCAACGCGCGGTACGAGATGGACGAGGTGCTGTTCCGTACGGCGCTGTCGCCGGGCATCCGCGAGCAGCACGACGAGTTCCCGCTGATCGGCGACCCCGAGGGCAAGATGGTCGTCGGCCAGTTCGGGCTCTCCATCCCGGACTTCCTCGAGAGCTTCGACGGCACGATCGAGGAAGGCGATGTCCTCCTCACGTCCGACCCGTACTCGTGCGGTGCTGCGATCAGCCACGCCAACGACTGGCTGATCGTCATGCCGATCTACTTCGAGGGCCGCATCGTCGGGTGGTCGTCGATGTTCGGACACATGTCCGACGTGGGCGGCAAGACGCCGGCGTCGATGCCCACCGACGCGCGCACCATCTACGAGGAGGGCGTGGTCATCCCGCCCTTCAAGCTCTACAAGAAGGGCGTCCTCGACGAGGACCCGCTGCGCATCATCCTCAACCAGGTCCGCAAGCCCGACTGGAACCGCGCCGACCTCAACGGCCTCGTCGCCGCCTGCCGGACCGCCGGGCGACGCGTCCAGGAGCTGTGCGCCCGCTTCGGTGCCGACACGTACACGTCGGCCCTCGACGCGCTTCTCGACCGCAACTACCGCGCGATGAAGGCGCTCCTGCAGATGGTGTTCAAGGACGGCGAGACGCTGTCGTTCACCGACTACATCTGCGACGACGGCGTCGGCTACGGCCCGTACGAGCTCAAGCTCAGCCTCACCCGCACCGGTGACAAGGTGCTCCTGGACTTCACCGGGAGCAGTCCGCAGGCGCAGGGGCCGATCAACTACTTCATCAACGAGAACCTCGTCCGGATGTTCTTCGGGATCTACATGATCACCGTCGCCGACCCGCAGATCCTCTGGAACGACGGCTTCTATCCGCTGGTCGACGTGGAGATCCCGGAGGACTCGTTCTGGAAGCCGCGGTTCCCCGCCGCGCTCAACGCCCGCAACCACGGCATCGGCCGGGTCTTCGACCTGTTCGGAGGGCTGCTCGGGCAGACCAACCCCGATCTCCTGAACGCCGCCGGGTTCTCGTCGTCCCCGCACTTCATGTACTCGGGGAACTACAGCGAGGGGGAGCGCAAGGGCGAGTGGTTCCAGCTCTACTCGATCGGCTTCGGGGGGATCCCCGGCCGCCCGATCGGTGACGGGCCGGACGGTCACTCGCTGTGGCCGTCGTTCGTCAACATCCCCTGCGAGTACCTCGAGTCCTACTACCCGCTGCGCGTCGAGGCGTGGGAGACGGTCACCGACACCGGCGGAGCGGGGCTGCACCGCGGTGGCAACGCGGTCGACGTGGCGTACCGGTTCCTCGAGCCCGGGACGATCGCGATCCACGACGACCGCTGGCTCACGTACCCCTGGGGTGTCAACGGCGGCACTCCCGGGGCTCGTGGCCGCAAGTGGATCGAGCGTGCGGACGGCACCCGCCAGGTGCTGGCCAGCAAGATCCACGACGTGCCGGTCGCACGCGACGACGTGCTGCACTTCGTCACCTGGGGCGGTGGCGGATGGGGTGACCCCCTCGCCCGAGACCCCGAGCTCGTCGGCCTGGAGGTGCGCCGCGGGCTGGTCAGCGCCGACGGGGCCCGCCGGTACGGCGTGGTGTGCGACGAGACCGGTGCCGTCGACGTGGAGGCGACGGAGGCGTTGCGCGCCGCGATGGACACCGAGCGGCCTGACGTGCTCCCGACGTTCGACTCCGGCCCGCCGCTCGAGGAGATCCTCGCCCGTTGCGAGGAGGAGACCGGGCTGCCTGCCCCGAGACCGCCGGTCGCTCTGCGAGCTCGCTGCCACCGGCCGCGTTCCCACCCGTGTTGGGCGTCGACCTTCCTCCGGGTCGACGCCCGGCGCTGGTGATGGTGGACCTCGTCCGGGCGTACTTCGACCCCGGCTCGCCGCTCTGCCTGCCGACCGACGACGTGCTCGGTCCGGCCGCGCGGGTCCTGTCGGCCGCCCGGGGGTCCGCGGTGCCGGTCCTGCACACGCGGGTCGCCTACGACAGCGGCGGCGCCGACGGCGGGGTGTTCCTCCGCAAGCTCCCGGCGCTCGAGGGGTTCGCGGGCGGCGGGCCGCTCGCCGAGATCATGGAGGCGGTCGCGCCCGTGGACGGGGAGCCGGTGGTGGTCAAGCAGTACGCGAGCGCGTTCTTCGGGACGTCGCTGGCGTCGACGCTGACGTCGCCTCAGTGTCGACACGCTGGTCGTGGCGGGTGTCTCGACGAGCGGGTGCGTCCGGGCGACCGCGGTCGACGCCCTCCAGCACGGTCTGGTGCCGGTGGTGGTCCGCGACGCGGTGGCCGACCGCGCCAGCGGGCCTCACGAGGCGAACTTGTACGACCTGCAGGCGAAGTACGCCCAGGTCGTCTCGGAGGACGAGGCGCTCACGTACCTGGGATCGTGCGGGTGAGCACCGTCGAGATCTGCGAGGTGTCGCCCCGCGACGGGCTGCAGAACGAGTCGGTGGTGCTCGACACGGCGTCCAAGGTGGCGCTCGTCGAACGAGCCGTCGCCGCGGGAGCACGCCGGATCGAGGCCGTCAGCTTCGCGAACCCGCGGCGGGTGCCGCAGATGGCCGACGCCGAGGCGGTCATGGCTGCCGTGCCGCGGACCGACGGCGTCTCGTACAGCGGACTGGTGATGAACCGGCGCGGTCTCGACCGGGCCCTCGCCGCCGCGGTCGACGAGGTCAACGTCGTCGTGGTCGCCACTGACACGTTCTGCCTGCGCAACCAGGGCGCGACCACCGCCGAGGCGTGCGACGCCGCCGCCGAGATCGTCGCCGAGGCCCGCGCGGCCGGTCTCGCGACCAGCGTCACGATCGGGGCGGCCTTCGGCTGCCCGTTCGAGGGAGAGGTCCCCACCACCCGCCTCGACGAGGTCATCGCACGCGTGGTCGACGCGGGGCCCGACGAGATCGCGCTGGCCGACACGATCGGGGTCGCCGTCCCGGCAGCGGTCACCGAGCGGCTGGGGCTGCTCGACCGCCGTGCCGGTCGGGGCACGCTCCGTCGCCTCCACCTGCACGACACCCGCAACACCGGTGTCGCCAACGCGGTCGCGGGCGTCGCGGCGGGGGTCGACGTGCTCGACGCGAGCATCGGCGGCGTCGGAGGATGCCCGTTCGCCCCGAACGCGACCGGCAACGTCGCGACGGAGGATCTCGTCTACGTGTTCGACCGCTCGGGGGTCACGACCGGCCTGGACCTCGCGACGCTGATCGACGCGGCGGACTGGCTGGAGGGACAGATCGGACGACGCCTCCCGAGCGCGCTGCTGCACGCGGGCCCGTTCCCGCCGTAGCTCCTCGCTCCATGCCGCTCGTCAGTCCCCGACGGAGTGGCGCCCTCGACGGACGAGCTTGGGATCGGCGTACGCGACGACCTCCAGGTCCTTGTCCTCGTAGTCGTACTGGCTGAGGAAGTATCGCATCGCGTTGAGGCGTGCACGCTTCTTGTCGTTGCTCTTGATCGCGGTCCAGGGGGACACGTCGGTGTCCGTGTTGAGCATCATCGCCTCCTTCGCGTCGGTGTAGGCGTCCCAACGGTCGAGGGACTCGATGTCCATCGGCGAGAGCTTCCACCGGCGGACAGGGTCGATCTGCCGCACCGCGAAACGCGTGCGCTGCTCGTGCTGCGTCACCGAGAACCACAGCTCGGCGAGATGCACGCCGCTGTCGATGAGCATCTCCTCGAACACCGGCGCCTGGTGCATGAACCGCTCGTACTCGGCGTCGGTGCAGAAGTCCATCACCCGCTCGACGCCTGCGCGGTTGTACCAGGAGCGGTCGAACAGCACGATCTCCCCGGCCGTCGGGAGACGCCGGACGTACCGCTGGAAGTACCACTCGCCACGCTCGGTCTCGGTCGGCTTCGTGAGGGCGACGACACGCGACGACCGCGGGTTGAGGTGCTCGGTGAACCGCTTGATCGTCCCGCCCTTGCCCGCAGCGTCGCGGCCCTCGAAGAGGATCACGTGCTTGGTGCCGGTGTCCTGCGCCCAGTACTGGAACTTCAGCAGCTCGACCTGGAGACGGTACTTCTCGATCTCGTAGTGGTCCCGGTCCATGCGCTCGTCGTACGGGTAGTCGTCGCGCCAGGTCTCGATGGGATTGCCGCCGGGGTCGATGAGGTCCGGGTCGGACCCGTGCTCGTCGTGTCGCACCGAGTACCCCTGGCGGACCAGGTCTTCGAGGTACTCGCGGAAGTTCTGGATCACAGGTGCTCCTTCTTCGTCGCCGCACGGGAGCGTTCGCACTGCTCGCGCACCAGGTCGTCGAGCTGACGCTGCCAGCCGGGATCCAGGGAAAGCCCTTCCGTGCGGACCTCCTCCAGGCTGAGCTCGACGGGGAACCCGTACGTGTCCTTCCACGCGAACAGGTCGGCGCCGGTCACCGTCTGCCCGGCGTACGTCCGTACGTGGGCGAGCCCTCGGTCGAGCGTACGGCGGAACTTCGTCTCCTCTGCGCTCAGGACGTCGACGACCCGTTCGTGGCGTTCGTCCACCTCCGGGTACGTCGTCCGGTAGAGCGCGGCGACGGTCGGGACGAGCCCGCCCACGAAGTCCTCGTCGAGCCCGAGCGTGTGCGCCGTCCGCATCGCGCGCCGGATGAGCCGGCGCATCACGTATCCCTGCGCCTTGTTGGACGGGACGACGCCGTCGACAGCGAGGAACGTCGCGCCCCTCAGGTGGTCGGCGACGACACGGAACGCGTACGTCTCGTCCTCGTACCGGGCGCCGCTGAGCTCCTCGAGCCGCTGCACGATCGGCCAGAGCAGGCTGGTGCGGAAGATGTCGGGACTGTCGATCACGGCCGCTGCCGTGCGCTCGAGCCCACCACCGAAGTCGACGTTGTGACGGGGCAGCGGTGCGAACCCGTCCGCTGTCCGCTGGTACGACATGAAGTCAGAGTTGCCGATCTCGATGTACCGCCCGCAGTCGCAGTTCGGGTGGCAGTGAGCCCCGTACGCCGGGTCGTGCGGGATGTCGGCGAAGAGGTAGAACATCTCCGAGTCGGTACCCCCGGGATCTCCGATCGGCATCGCCTCCATCGAGTCCCCTCGGCACCACCAGTTCTTGCGTCCGTAGAAGCAGATCCGGGCACCGTCGCTGCCGACCTCGCCGGCGCGCGCGAGGGTCCCGAGGTCGGCCGTGGGCGCATCGATCCCGGCCGCTCCGAACAGCTCACCCCACACGGCCGCGCTCTCGTCGTCACGCGGGAGTCCGTACTCGTCGTCGCCGCCGAAGCAGCTCACGTACAGGCGCGTCGGGTCGAGGCCGAGCCGGACGACCAGCAGCTCCCAGACCGAGCGGAGCTGTTCCTCCTTGCCGTAGTCACCGAGGCTCCAGTTGCCCAGCATCTCGAAGAACGTCGTGTGACGGTCGTCGCCGACGTCCTCGATGTCCTGGCTGCGCAGGCAAGGCTGGGAGTCGGCGAGGCGTGGACCGTCGGGGTGGTCCGCGCCCTCCAGGAAGGCGAGCAGCGGTTGCATCCCGCTGCCGGTGAAGAGCGTCGTCGGATCGTCGTGGGGGACCAGCGACGCCCGTTCGAGGATGGCGTGGCCCCGCTCGCGCTGGAACTCCAGGAACGTCGCACGCACCTGGTCGGTGTCCATGGAGGTCGGCTCGTCCGCCAATCTGGGTTCCTCTCTCTCGCCGTCCCAGCATCCGCCGCGAGCGGCCCGCGCGCACGTCCGCGGCTCGGCGTGCTGCCGACGGGGGTCGGTGACAGCCTGTCCTCATGTCGCGATGGGGTGGGACCGTCCTCACCGTGTTCCGGCGTCTGCCCTTCACCTCGGCCCTCGTGACGCTCTCGCTCCTCGTCGCCGTCGCCACGACGACGCTGTGGTCGCCGGCGGAGGACAAGTCGTGGTTCCACGACGTCGCGTACGGTCTGCCGTCGCTGGAGGCCGGGCGCTGGTGGACCCCGATCACCGGATCCTTCCTCGCGTTCCTGCCCATCCAGTACCTGCCGATCGTGCTCACCACCGCGATCTTCGTCGGGATCGGCGAGTGGGTCCTCGGGACGCGGACCGCCGCGTGGGTCACGCTCGTCGGGCAGTTCGGTGCCGTCGTCGCTGTCTCGCTGCTCGTCGCGCTGCTCCGGCACACCGACTGGGCCTGGGCGCAGGCCCGGGCCGATGCGTACGACGTCGGGTTCAGCGCGGGCGCCTTCGCGGTCCTCGCCGTCGCCTCGGCCAAGATGCGCCCACCCTGGCGAGCCCGGGTCCGGATCCTCATGTGGGCGTACGCGATCCCCAACCTCATCCTGATCGGCACCCTCGCTGATCTTGCGCACCTCGTGTCGCTCCTGGTCTGGCTGCCACTCGGTCCTCGGATCGTCGGGAGACCGGCGCGACTGTGGATCCCCGGGCTGTCGCGCTACGAGATCCGGTGGTTGGCGGCGGCGTTCTTCTGGCTCAGCGCCCTGGTCACGGTGGTCGGACAGCTCATCTCGGTGGAGGGTCCGTTCGGACACTTCGGCGGGACCGACACGTCGTGGTGGAGCATCGTCCCGGCGGCGGTCTTCGACATCGTCGTCGGCGTCGGGCTCGTCCACGGCCGCCGGCTGTGGTGGCGGTTCGCGCTGGTCCTCACGGTGGTGGCGGGTGCGGTGGGCACCATCCCGGTCGTCACACTGGCGCTCTCGCGCGAGGTGCCGCAGGGGCTCGGGCTGTACGTGGTGGTCCTGGTGTTCGACCTCATCCAGGTCGCCGTGCTCGTGCTGGGCCGTCGCGCGTTCCGCAACCCCAGCTACCGTCGGCGGGCCCACGAGGGCGTCAGCGTGTTCGGCGGGACCCCCAACGAGGGAGACCGCGACGAGGTCCGTCAGCGACTGGCAGCGATCGGGTCGCCCAACGACCTCGCATGGATGACGACGTGGCCGGAGAACCGGTGGTGGTTCCCGCCGAACCGCGACGGCTACGTCACCTACCAGCTCCGCAACGGTGTCGCGCTCGGGCTCTGCGACCCCGTCGCGGAGCCGGAGGAGCGGGCAGAGCTCCTCGACATGTTCGTCGGCGCCGCACGTGAGGCCGGGACGACGCCCTGCCTGTTCAGCGTCACCGAGGAGGTCGCCGCCTGGGCACGCGGCCGGGGATGGATCGCGCTCGAGGTCGCCGAGGAGGCCGTCATCGACCTCCCCGCCCTGCAGTTCCGCGGCAAGAAGTGGCAGGACGTGCGTACCGCCCTGAACCAGGCCGGCAAGCACGGCATCACGCACCGCCTCCTCCCGCTCGCCGAGGCCCCCCGCGGCCTCCAGGTCCAGGTGCGCGCGATCTCGGACTCCTGGGTGGGGGACAAGGGTCTTCCCGAGATGGGCTTCACCCTCGGTGGCGTCGACGAGGCGATGGACCCGCAGGTGCTCGTCGGCCTCGCGATCGATGCCGAGGGCACTGTCCTGGGCGTGACGAGCTGGATGCCGGTGCACGGCGAGGACGGCCGGCAGATCGGCTGGACGCTCGATCTCATGCGGCGGGTGCCCGAGGGGTTCCGCTACACGATGGAGTTCCTCATCGCGTCAGGGTGCGTGGCGTTCAAGGAGCAGGGCTACGCGATGGTCTCCCTGTCTGGAGCGCCGCTCGCGCACATGGACGAGGACGACAGCGGGGTCGACCGTTCCGGGATCGACCGGGTCCTCGACCTGGTGAGGACGACCCTGGAGCCGTACTACGGGTTCCAGTCGCTGGAGGCGTTCAAGTCGAAGTTCCAGCCACGCTACAAGCAGCTCTACATGGTCTTCGCCGACGAGGCCGCGCTGCCGAAGATCGGCGTCGCGCTCGGCTCCGCCTACCTCGACGGCCTGGGCCCGGCCAAGCTGCTCGCGCTCCTGCGGACGTAGGGCTACGTCACGCGCAGCAGCACCGCCGTCACGTGGAAGCCGGTGCCGACGGCGGCGATCACGACGTACGGGGTCGAGACCGTGCCGGCGTGCAGCGCGAGGTTCACCGGGTACGTCGAGTGGGTGAGGTTGCCGAAGGTCTCCAGGGTCTCGAGGTACGCCGCCGGTCGTAGCCGTGCCGACCAGTGGTCGAGCAACGCCCGAGAGCCCTGGTGCGTGATCAGCGAGACGTCGGCCCCTGTGATCCCGTTGCGGTCGAGGAGCTCGCCCACGAGATCGGGCAGTCCGTCACGCATGATCGTCTGGTAGACCTCGACGCCGGAGTCGGACTCCAGGAGGTACGTCGGGGCAGGGTTGCCGTCCTTCCCGACCGGGATCCCTGCCCAGTCGAGGGCGTGCCGGGGCCGCACCGCCATCGTCATCGACGTGTACGCCCAGCCGAACGTCCTCGTGTGGTGGTCGACCAGGCGCAACGCGCCGCCCGCGGCGAGCACGGCGGCACCGGCGCCGTCGCCGATCGCCTGGGCGTGCCCGCGCCGGTAGTCCACGTGGCGGGTCCAGTTGGAGCCCGTGACGACGAGGGCGTGAGAGCACCCGCCGGCGACGATCGCCTCGTGACCGTGGACGAGCCCGAGGAGGAAGTTGCTGAAGTCGCTGTTGAGGGGCACGACGAGGCTGTCCTCGCGCATCCCGAGCCGGGCGTGGACCTCGTACAGCGAGTTCGGCGTGTAGTACGCGGGGACCGAGGCGTACCCGTACAACCGGTCGACGTCGGCCGCGTCGATCCCGGCCTCGTCGAGCGCCTGCTGGCAGGCGTCGACCATGAAGGCCTCGATCTCCTCGTCCGCGTCGAGGACGCGGCGCTGCGCCGCCCCGGTGAAGAGGTCGGCCTCCGCCACGCCCCCCGGTCCTGGTGTGCGGTCGAGCGCGGCGTACACCGGGTCGGTGTTGTCGCGTACCCGCTTCGGAACCGCGTAGCCGGTGCCGGTGATCCCCGGATCGGTCATCTGTCGTCCCCCTGTGGTCGGCCCCCACGCCGTCCGCGGGGGTCGTGTGGACTCACAGTGTGGTGGCCGTCGGGGTCACGCCGAGGGCTTCGTCAGCCGTTGCGCTCCCTGTCGAGCCGGAGCAGAAGGTCGGCGATCCGCTTGCCGCTGGTGCCCCGGTAGCGCGGGTCGAGGTAGTCGGCCAGGAACTTCTCGAGCCGAGGATCGGGCTCGCGGCGCTCCTGGATCATCTCGACCAGCTCGTCGAAGCTGTCGGCGTGCAGCCCGATGCGCTCGGTGTAGATCGTGTTCTCCGCGGCGCGCCGGTGCGCGTGGGTGAGGGCCTCGCCGTTGATCCAGTGGGGGAAGATCACCTGCTTGCCGAGCGCCCAGGCCTCGTACACCATCGTCCCGAAGTCGGAGATGACGACGTCGGCGTCGACGAGCTGGTCGGTCGTGGGGCGCCTGCTGTTGCCCTTGCCGCGGTTGCGAGGGTGCTCGGAGACCTCGACGTCGAAGTGCTTGCGCAGCGGCTCGAGGTACTCCTCGAAGGCCGGATAGCTCGACAGCGTGACCTCGCCGTCGCCCTTCTTCACGAAGTCGTGCGTCGGTGCCCACAGCACGCGCAGGCGCCGGCGGCCCCTGCGGCGCAGGCGTGACCGCACCTGCGCCTGGCGTGCGAGCAGCAGGTCGAGGCGGGGCCAGCCCACCGAGTGGACGTGGTCGCCGTCGATCGCGAGGACCTTCGACTTGGTGACACGGCGCTGAAGCATGGGTCCGGGGACGAGCACGTCGGTGCGGTGACCGCGGGTCAGTGCGCGTTCACCGTCGTCGGACTTGCGCCAGAGGTAGTTCTTGTCCGCGACGCCGTGCGACATGAGGACGTCGGAGTCGAGGTTGATGAACAGCGAGAAGTTGAGCGCGCCAGGGACGTACTTGCGCGGGGACGACGTCCACGACCTGCGCGGGAGGTGGCGCGAGATCGACCCCCAGATCTGCTCCTGGACCCCGTGGTAGACGGTGCCGCTCGTGTCGATCAGGTTGATCACGCACAGACCCTTCCGTTGGACGTCCGCGCCATTATGGGCGATCAGCACCTGCCGCCGGGGCAGAACCCGCCGTCCCGGGGGTGATCTGCGTTGTGCAGGTCACAGATCGGTGCTCGAAGCCGGCGTGAAAGCGAAGAGTGTTCCGTCGGAGGTAAGCGGACGCTTAGTATGGCGCGCATGGATTCTTCTCGCCTCGTCTCGCGACGGGACCTCGACTTCCTCCTGTTCGAGTGGCTGGACGTCGGCGCGCTGACGAGTCGGGAACGCTACGCCGACCACGACAGAACCACGCTCGACGGTGTGCTCGACGTGTCCGAGCGCCTTGCGGCGGAGAAGTTCGCTCCGCTCGCGGCTGCACTCGACGTGGACGAGCCCCGCATCGGTGACGACGGCGTGGTCGTGCTGCTGCCCGCGGTCGCCGAAGCGCTCGCGGCGTACACGAGGGCAGGGTTGCCGGGCATGTCGTTCGACGCGGAGCACGGCGGTATCCAGCTGCCGTTCACCGTCCAGCGCGCCGCGTCGATGTTCTTCCAGGCCGCGAGCGTGGGCGTCCACGCCTACCCCTCACTGGCCGCGGGGGCCGCCCACCTGATCCTCACGCACGGGACGGCCGAGCAGATCGTGACGTACGCGGAGCCGGTGGTCGAGGGGCGCTGGTACGGGACGATGTGCCTCTCGGAGCCGCAGGCCGGGTCGTCGCTCACCGACATCACGACGCGCGCCGTACGGCAGGACGACGGCTCGTACCGCCTGACCGGCACCAAGATGTGGATCTCCGCAGGCGACCACGAGCTCGGCGACAACATCGTCCACCTCGTCCTCGCCAAGACCCCCGACGCCCCGCCCGGGGTCAAGGGCATCTCGCTCTTCATCGTCCCCAAGCTCCTTCCGGACGCCGACGGCGAGCCGGGGGAGCGCAACGACGTCGCGCTCGTCGGCCTCAACCACAAGATGGGCTTCCGCGGTACGACGAACACCGTGCTCAACTTCGGCGAGGGGTTCGCGACGCCCGGCGGCAGGCCAGGAGCGGTCGGGTTCCTCGTGGGCGAGGAGCACGCGGGCCTGTCGTCGATGTTCACGATGATGAACGAGGCGCGCATCGGTGTGGGAGCGGGCGCGGTGGCGCTGGGCTACGCCGGCTACCTCCACGCGCTCGAGTACGCCAAGACCCGCACCCAGGGCCGGCCGCTCGACGCGAAGGACCCCGCCTCGCCGCCGGTCCCGATCATCGAGCACCCGGACGTGCGGCGGATGCTGCTCGCGCAGAAGGCGTACGTCGAGGGCGGCCTCGCGCTCGTGCTCTACTGCGCGCGGCTCGTCGACGAGCGGATGACGGCGCGCCAGCCCGCCGACCGTGAGCGTGCTGCGCAGCTTCTCGAGGTGCTGACGCCTCTCGCGAAGGCGTGGCCGTCGCAGTGGTGCCTCGCGGCGAACGACCTCGCGATCCAGGTGCACGGCGGCTACGGCTACACGCGTGAGTACCCGGTCGAACGTCTCTACCGAGACAACCGGCTCAACCCCATCCACGAGGGCACGCAGGGCATCCAGGCGCTCGACCTGCTCGGCCGCAAGATGGTGGCGGGCGGCGGTGCGGGACTCGCCCTGCTCGCGGGGACGATCACCGAGACGGTCGTCAGTGCCCGCAAGGCCGGGGGTGAGGCCGCCGACCACGCCGCCGCGTTGGAGGCGGCCGTGGGGCGGCTGGTCGAGGTCACGGGCATCGCCTGGTCCGACGGTGACCCTGCCGTCGCGCTCGCCAACGCCACCGCGTACCTCGAGGCGGCGGGCCATGTCGTCGTCGCCTGGCTCTGGCTCGAGCAGATGCTCGTGGCCGAGGGTCGCGAGGGCGCCCCGTACGACGGCAAGCGGCTGGCCGCCCGGTACTTCTTCGCGTACGAGCTGCCGAGGGTCGCCACGTCGCTCGACCTGGTCGCCTCCCGGGACCGGACCATGCTCGACCTGGACGTCGCGGCGCTCTGAGCCGATAGCGTCGTCGGGTGCGCGTCGACGAGCTGCCTCTGACCCTCGGTCCGTACCCGCGCGCTGCCGCGAACGCGATCACCGACGTTCCCGGAGTGCGCGTCGGCCACGCCACGATCACCGAGGGCGACCTCCGTACGGGGGTGACGGCCGTGGTCCCGGACGTGCTCGGCCCGACCCGACGGTCGCTGCCTGCTGGACTCTCCGTCGGCAACGGCTTCGGCAAGCTGATCGGCGCGACGCAGATCGACGAGCTCGGGGCGATCGAGACGCCGGTCCTGCTGACCAGCACGTTGTCGGCCTTCCGGGTGGCGGACGCGCTCGTCGGGCACGTCCTGTCGTGGAGCGGGTACGAGGACGTCACGACACTCAACCCGGTCGTCGGAGAGACGAACGACGGGTTCCTCTCCGACGTCCGGGCGCGCGGGGTCACCGCCGACCACGTCGCGCACGCGCTGGCCTCGGCGCACGGCGGTCCGGTGGAGGAGGGCTGCGTCGGTGCGGGGACGGGGACGACCGCTCTCGGCTACAAGGCCGGGATCGGCACGTCGTCCCGCGTCGTGGCGGTCGCGGGCGCCGACGTGACGGTCGGCGCCCTGGTCCAGTCCAACTTCGGGGGTGTCCTCACCGTCGCGGGCGTGCCCGTGCCGGCCGACGAGGTGCTCGGGCGGGCCGGTGTCCAGTCGCCCGGCAACTCCTGCATGATCCTCATCGCCACGGATGCCTCGGTGGATGCGCGCCAGCTGGGCCGCGTGGCCCGCCGCGCCATCTTCGCGATGGCCCGCGTCGGCGCGAGCTTCTCGCACGGCAGTGGTGACTACGCGCTGGCGTTCTCGGTGGCTGAAGGCCGGCCGCCGGGGGACGCGAGCCTCGACCCGCTCTTCGGTGCCACGATGGACGCCGTCGAGGAGGCGTTGCTCAACTCGCTCCTCATGGCGACCACCACGAACGGGACCGCCGGACGCATCGCCCGCGCGGTCCCTACCGACGTCGTACGGCAGCGGCTGCGCGCGGCCGGCGCCCTCGACGCGTGACCGTGCTGCTCACCTCGCACGACGCTCAGAAGATCGGCTTGCCGCCCGTCACGCCGATCACGGTGCCCGTCACGTAGCTGGCGTCGCGCGGCGACGCGAGGAACACGAACGCCGGAGCAACCTCGGCCGGCTGGCCCGCGCGACCGAGCGGCGTGTCCTTGCCGAACGCCTCGATCTTCTCCTCGGGCTGGGTCGCGGGCTGGAGCGGTGTCCAGATCGGGCCCGGTGCGACAGCGTTGACGCGGATCCCCTGCGGTCCGAGCATGGTCGCCAGGTTCGCGGTGAGGTTGTTGATGGCGGCCTTGGTGGCGGCGTAGTCGAGGAGGGTCGGCGACGGGTCGTACGCCTGGATGGACGTGCAGTTCACGATGCTCGAACCACGCCCCATGCGGGGCACGGCGGCCTGGGTGATCCAGAACAGGGCGGCGAGGTTGGTCCGCAGGACCCGGTCGAGGCGCTCGGGCGTGATGGAGTCGAGGCCGTCTCCCCGCGCCATCTGGAAGCCGGCGTTGTTGACGAGGACATCGAGGCCGCCGAGCTCGTCCTCCACGCGCGCCGGGAGGGCGTGGCTCGTGTCGTGCTCGGTGATGTCGCCGGGGAGGAGCGCGACACGGCGTCCTGCCCGCTCGACCCACGACGCGGTGTCCTCTGCGTCGGCCTGCTCCTCGGGAAGGTACGAGAGCGCCACGTCCGCGCCCTCACGGGCGTACGCGATGGCGACCGCCCTGCCGATCCCGGAGTCGCCTCCGGTCACCAGGGCTCGCAGCCCGGTGAGCTTGCCGGACCCTTCGTACGTCTCCTCGCCGTGGTCGGGGACGGGAATCATGGCAGACGTCGAACCGGGCGGCTCCTGCTGCTGACGAGGGAACGCGCCCGAGTCGTTGAGCAGCTGGGCGGCGTTGCGGGCGACGGCGGACTCGATGTTGGTCATGGCCCTCCCGTACCCGGACCGCTGCGGCCTATGCGGGTGTCAGAGGCAGCCGAGCCGCTTGACGACTCGGGCCAGCGCTCGACGCGCGCGCCCGCCCACCGGACCTTTGTGGGACTGCCGTTCCTTCGGTCAGCCCGCGAGCAGAGCGACCAGTGCGCCGACGGTCGGCGCGGCGGCGATCACGATCCATACCGGCGACCACAGCGAACGCTTGAGGATCAGTCGGACGCCGGCGAACGTGATCGCGGCGATGACCCCGGACATCAGCGTCATGGCGATCGCGTCGCCATGTCGGTCCTGGTTGTCGAGGACGAACGCCAGGCCGATGCAACCGAGGATCCCGTGGACGGTGATGGCGAAGAATCCGATGGCGGCCACCCGCCGCTGGACCGTGCGCAGCGCCGCCAGCTCAGCCGCGCGCTGCTCACGCGTCTTGCGCACCGGGGTCGGCGTGGAGGGCGGGGTCTGGGTCATTCGGTGCTCCTGGTGGGGGCGGGCTCGGTCGACTGCTGGGCGGCCGTGATCAGCCGGTGGAGGAAGGTGTTCGCCTCGACGAGCTCGGCGGCGGACATGCCCAGGCGTTGGAGCATGGTGGCGGGAACGTCCAGTGCACGTGAGCGGAGGTCGCGCCCGGCGTCGGTGAGCGAGATGGTCAGCGTGCGCTCGTCGCTGGTCGACCGCTCGCGCGCCACCAGTCCGAGTGCCTCCAGCCGCTTGACCAGCGGGGAAGCGGTGGCGGGCTCCAGGTGCAGCGCGGCGCTGAGGTCCTTGAGCGAAAGCCCGTCGGTGCCCCACAGCGCAAGCATGACGAGGTACTGCGGGTGACTGAGCCCGAGCGGCTCGAGGACGGGTCGGTAGGCCGCCACGACGCTGCGCGAGGCGACGGCGAGCGCGAAGCACACCTGGTGCTCGAGGGCGAGCGGGTCGTCGATCTTCATTACGTTCAGTGTACGAACCATTAGGGGGCTTATCGAATGCGGGTCGCAGGCGATGCTTTCGCGGCGGCTCGGAGCAGCCCATCTTCGATGTCCTCCTTGACCTGATCTCGTGCAAACATCTACTTCTTGACGCATAAGTCCGGTTTGTGGGGGTACGGGCAACAGGACCGCTAGGTGGGGAGTGCACATGTCCAACGAGGGAACGATGCGGCGAGCGTCGAAGCGCGTCGCCGGAGGTCTCAAGGATCTGCCGCGCAACACCGCGTGGCTGGTGTCGAGGGCGATCAACGTCGACACGCAGACGTCCGGGTCGAACGGTTCGTCGAGCGGGAGCGGCTCGGAAGGGAAGACGGACGAGCGACGTGGGTCGAGCACGAACGGTGCTTCGTCCATGGCGGCCTCGGCGCGAGAAGCGGTGGTCGACCGGGTGCGCCAGGCCACGGCGGTGGTGGCGGACAGGGTGCCCGGCGGCGACTCGGTCGACGCGCGGCTTGCCCGCGCGCGCACGGCGGTCGAACGCGCTCGCGAGGCCGAGGCCGATGCGCTCGGGCGTGCGGAGGAGGCCAAGCAGTACGCGGACGCCGCCGCCGAGACCGAGCGGCAGGCCAAGGAACGGCTGCGGGAGATTCGCAAGGAAGCCGACGCGCTGGTGACGGAGCGGGTCCGAGAGGCCCAGCGCAGGGCCGACGCGATGGTCGAGGAAGAGCGCAGCTCCGCCTCCGCGGAGGCGGAGTCGCGAGTCTCCGCCGTCCAGGAGCAGAGCGAGCGTGACGTGAGTGCCGCCCGCTCTCAGGCCGAGGAGTCTGCACAGGACGCCCAGGCACGGATCGAGAGGGCACACGGCGAGATGGCCGAGGCGCGCAGGCTCGCCGACGAGGCAGCACAGGCAGCCGACGAAGCCGCGGCGAAGGCGCACGAAGAGGCACAGAGCCTCGTCCAGGCTGCGCGCGAGCGTGACCAGGTAGCCACCCGCGGCCGCGAGCGGGCCGCAGACACGCGCGCAGCACTCGCCGACACGGCGGCGCATGCCGTACGCGCCGAGCAGGCGCACTCGATCCCGGAGAACCTCCCGCGGCGAAGCAAGCCGGAGCTCCAAGAGATCGCTGCCTCTCTCGGGATCGACGCGACCAGCCAGATGACCAAGACCCAGCTCACGAACGCGATCCGACGCGCTTCACGAGCACGTGCACAATGACCCGGCAGAACGCCGGAAGGAACCGGAGGTTTCGATGAAGCTCTTTCACCGCAAGTCCCTGTGGGAGCGTGCTGCGGACCGTGTCCCGGGTGGCCCCATGGTCCGCCGAGGCGCGATGACGGCCGCGGGACTGATCGGTGTCTCCGTCGCGAGCGCTGCCGTGAGCGCGATGCGTGAGAGGCAGCGCCCGTGAAGCTCCGCACGCTCGCCGTCTTCGGGATCGGCTACGTGCTTGGGACGCGGGCAGGTCGCGAACGGTACGACCAGATCCGAGAGGCCGCGAAGCGTGCCGCCTCGCGGCTCGACGAGTATGGCGCGAGCGGTGGCGGACGTACACCGTCGGGCTGAGCCCACGACTCTGGCAGGCGGCGCCGTGGTCCAGGCGCACGTCGTCGCTCGCCTGCTCGGCGTCAAGCTGCTCAAGGTCGACGCAACGATCGTGCTCGCGCCGACGGACCTCGCACCCGTCCCGGTCCACGCGAGCCCGCAGCAGCAGGACCCGGCACTGCCGGATCTCCCGCTCGCTACGGACGTCGTGCCCCCTCGTCCCGTCGGGGCGCGGGCCCTGCGCGGCCGGGGCGGCGGCCTCCGCGAGGCGGCGAGCCTGCTCGACCAGGCCCGCGCCTCTCTCGACGGCACCCGGTGATCTCGGCCGCGGTCAGACGAACAGCCGCGAGAGGAGGAGCGCCGTCGGGACCGACACGACTGCCATCACCAGCGTCGGCAGCATGAACGAGTGGTTCAGGACGTACTTGCCGATCTTGGTCGAGCCCGTCTGATCGATCTCGACCGCCGCGAGCTGCGAGCCGTTGGCCGGGAGGGTCATGACGCCACCCATCGCGGGCAGGTACGCAGCGAGGGTGGGTGTCGCGATGCCGAGGCTGATGCCGAGCGGGATCATCGTGTTCACCGCCGCCGACTGGCTCGTGGTCGCCGCCGCGACGAGGAAGAGACCGATCGCCAGGAACCATGGGGCCTCCTTCGCGATGTCGGTGAGGCCGCCGATCACTGTCTCCTCATTGCCCGCGATGAACGTGTTCGCGAGCCAGGCGATGCCGAGGAGGGCGATGATCGCCGTCAGGCCGGACTTCGTCAGCGGGGCGTCGAGCACGGCGCCGGGCTTGACCTTGCCGACGTACATGACGGCCAGTGCCACCGCCAGCATCACCATGATGAGAAGCGTCGTCAGCGACAGCGTCTCCGACTTCCCGTCGACCTCGTACGTCGGCAGGAGCTCGTCGAAGGCACCGAGGATCACGACGATCAGCACGCCGGCGAAGAAGACGCCCGCAGCGCGCTTCGCAGTGACCGGGACGTGGGCGCCCTTGACCTCCCCGGTGTCGGCGGCGGGCGGATGGATCAGGCCTGCCGCGAGGCGCCGCTGGAACTCGGGGTCGTCCTTCAGGTCGTGGCCGACGCGACTCTGGACCACCGCAGCGACGATGGTTCCGAGCAGGACCGCCGGGAACGTGATGACGAGGATCTCGCCGAGGCTCAGTGCGTCTCCCTGGCTTCCGGTCAGTCCCACGAACGCGGCCATCGCTGCCGCGACAGGGCTCGCCGCGAGCGCGAAGCCCGAGACGGCCACCGAGGTCGAGAGCGGACGCTCCGGCCGGATGCCGCGCTCGTACGAGACCTCGTAGATCACGGGCAGAAGCGGGAAGATGATGTTGCCGGTTCCTGCACCGGCGCAGAACGCGAACGTGATCAGCGGTGCCAGGTAGTTCACGAGCTTGGGACGCGCGCGGATGACCTTCTCGGCGAGGAAGACCAGGTAGTCGATGCCCCCCGCTGCCTGCATCGCGGACGCCGCCGTGATCACGGCGATGATCACCATGATCGCGTCGCTCGGGATGCTTCCTGGTGGCGCCCCGAAGATGAACACGAGGATCAGGACGCCGACGGCGCCCCAGAGGCCGAGTCCCACGCCGCCGACCTTGACGCCCATGTAGATGGCGCCGACGACGACGAGGGCCTGCAGGATCAGCAGGAAGGTGTCCACGCACGTGCCTTTCGGTAGCCGGCGAGCCGGTCGGGGAGGGGAGGTGCTAGTCGGCGAGGGCCTGGATCAGGAGCGCCTGGGCGAGCGCCATGTTCTCGATCTCGGAGGGGTCGACAGACTCGTTGGGACCGTGGATGTTCGCCCTCGCCGCGTCCTGCGCCCCGATGAGGACGAAGTCGGCCGACGGGGCGGCATCGCGCAGTGTCTCGAGCAACGGGATCGAGCCGCCGGAGCCGACGGTCTGAACCTCACGCCCGTACGCGGTGGCGAGGGCCTCACGCATCAGCCCGAAGGCACGCCCGTCGGTCTTCTGCGAGAACGGCGGGCTCACCTTGTCCTCGTGGACGTCGACCTCGACGTGCCACGGCGCCACCGACCGCAGGTGGTCCATCAGCTTCTGGACGGCGTCGTGCGGGTCCTGCCCCGGCGGGATCCGCATGGCGACGACCGCACGGGCCCTGGGCTGGAGGACGTTCGATGCCTCGGCAACCGGCACCGCGTCCATCCCCAGCACGCTGACCGCGGGCTTCGCCCACAGGCGTGACGCGATCGATCCAGTGCCGACGAGGTCGACCCCGTCGAGCACGCCGGCGTTCGTGCGCAGCATCTCCTCGGAGTAGTCGGCTCCTTCCCACTCACCGGAGGCGATCCCCTCGACCAGGCACGTTCCTTCGTCGTCGATCAGCGTCGACAGCATCTTGATCAACGCCATCTGGGCGTCGGGCGCCGCGCCGCCGAAGAGCCCCGAGTGCACGGGCTGGGCGAGCGTGCGTACCTCGACGACCGCCTTGACGTGGCCCCGGAGCCCGGTGCTGAGAACGGGCTCACCGACAGCGAGGTTGCCCATGTCGGCCACGACCATCACGTCGGCCTGGACCTGGTCGGGATTCGCGTCGACCCACGCCTCGAGATGGCTGACCGTCTCCTCCTCGCCCTCGATGACGACCCGGACGCCGACCGGCGGATTGCCGTCGAACGCCGCCAGCGTCGCGAGATGGATGGCGATCCCGGACTTGTCGTCGGCGGCGCCGCGACCGAAGAGCCGACCGTCCTTCCACGTGGGGACGAACGGTTCGGTGTCCCAGCCCTGCTCCTTCGGTGCGGGCTGCACGTCGTAGTGCGCGTAGAGCAGCACCGTCGGCTTTCCCTCCGGCGCAGGGATCTCCGCGGTCACGGCGGGATAGCCGCCAGGAACCTCGGTGATCTCGGCCTGGACCCCGTACCGGCCGAACGCGTCGACGACGTACTGGGCCATCTCCTGGACCGGGGCAGGCGGAAAGCCCGGGAACGCGCACGACGGGAGGGCGACCATGGCCTCCAGGTCGTCGCGGATCTGTGGCATGAGCCCGGCGACCTTGGGGCGCAGCGTCGAATCATCCATGGGCCGAAAGTAGTGCTGTGCCGCCGGTTCGGCGCGTCGAGCGCGGGCAGACGATGAAAGCTCAGTCGCGCGCCAGCTCCGGCGTGCAGAGCATGAGGAAGTCCTCGCCGTCACGCGCCGAGATCTCCTCGGCATCCATCCAGCCCTCGCCGGGCACGTAGGCCGCAGCGTCGTCGGCGTGCTGGGCTCCGCCGGCAGCGATCTCCGCGAGGGGCACCGTCGCGCGCCCCACCCACCCGTCGCCCGGGCCCGCGTCGATCGACAGCTCCTCGAAGTCGCGCCAGTCGAAGTCTGGGGGCAGGGGTTCGGTGACGGTGAACCCCTCGGGCGGGACGCCCACGGTGAACGTGTCGACCGTACGAGGCTGGGCCGCCTCCACGACCGTACGCACGAGGGTGCCGTCGGCGGCGGTGAACATCAGCCGGATGCGCGTGACCCCTTCGCACGGCGGCCCGGTGAGGACCTCCAACGCGCTCGCCGGCGCGCGCAGGGCCGCCACCTTCGGCGGCTCCGGGAGCGTGGTCCCCGCCGGGTCGCACGCCGTGACGAGACCGACGGCCAGGAGCAGCGCGACGGGCGTGCGGCTCGCGCGGACGAAGCCCCGCGTCATCAGTGGTAACCGCCGTCGCCGAGGCCCGCGTCCTCCTCGAACGGATGTGGCTTGTCCTCGAGCGGAGTCTTGTCGCGCACCCACTCGACGATGCCCTCGCCGAGATAACGGTCGAGGAACGGCAGGTGACCCATCTCCGCCCACTGCTGGGAATGGCGTTCCTCGTGATGGAGCAGGCGGTCGAGATCGAGCGACGCCTCGAAGGGCCCGTCGTCGTTCTCGCCCCAGCTGTTGCCCGAGACGATGATCTTGCGCAGCTGGTCGGCGGCGGCGTCGCCCTCGGGGCCGTCGATGTTGAACATGAAGGTGTCGCCCCAGGCCGTCCCGCCGGAGAAGCTGAAGCGGTCCTGCAACCAGTTGCCGCCGAGCCCCATGAGCATGCCGTTGGGGGTCGTCGCCAACCGGCCGCCGTTGCCGTTGACGAACTCCACGTCGTCGTCGTACGACCACGAGTTGGCCTTCTGGCGATCGATGATGCGCTGGATCTCCGCCGAGGAGAACGGCGTCGGTGGGAAGTCGTGGTCGACCCCGGGTTCGTGGCCGTAGTCGCTGCCGGCGTTGAGGATGTACGTCATCAGGACGGCGGCCCGTGCCTGGTCGGAGGTGATCGTGGTCGGCAGGAGGAAGTACGACTGGTGACCGTCGCGGACCTCTTCGAGACCGCTGAGCACGCGGAAGTCCTCCGGGTCGATGTCGTGCGTACGAGCGACGTCGACCATCGTGCTGGGGGACACCCCGCGCCGCGCCGCGTTCTCGAGCCACCGGCGGTAGAGGCCTCCGGGCTCGGGGCCGACGAGCAGCCCTTCGGAGCGCAGCCGGTACTCGATGACGTCGGGCGCGACTGCGGGGTTCTTGCGCGCGTACTCGTCGAGCTGTTGCGGCGACAGGAACGCGAGGTTGTACGGGTAGGGCAGGGGTGGGGAGTCGGCGAGCTCGTTGTCCACGTCTCCGAGACGGGCCGGTGGCGTGGTGGTCCGGGACTTCTTCAGGGCGTTGCCGGCCGCGGTGGCCGCGGCCTCGTACTCGTCGTGGAGCAGCCGGCCGCGGTGGCGGCAGTCGGCGAGACGGTCGGCTGCGCCGTCGCGAGCGGCGCGGGCGTTGCTCCGGGCCAACGCCTCGGCGCGTGCGGCGCGCTGGCCGGCTTCGTCGGTGGGGGGCGGCTCCCACGAGGGGCGCGGCGCCGACAACCCGTCGAGGGTGCTCTGTGCGGCGGCGCGGTCCGCCTCGGCCTGGGCCGCCTCCTTCTCGAGGGTGGCGGCACGGCGCTGGAACTCGTCCAGGTCGGAGGCCCAGCCGGTGAGCGTGGCCGCGGCGGCGTCGAGGGCTCCGGAGGCGTCGACCACGGGCGGTCGCAGGTCCGTGTCCAGCAGGATCCGGAACTCGGTGGCGGTGTCGCCACGCCATTCGCCCTCCGCCGCGCCCCAGAGCTGGTCTGCGGCCGAGGAGAGGCTCCCCGCGGCATGCTTCAGCGTGAGCGCAGCAGCCTCGACCGCGTCGGCGTCGCCGGGCGCGGGGTCGAACCCGAGGGACGGGTACGACGACTCGGTGGGGGCAGCCATCGTGTCTCAGATCCCGCCGGGACGGGAGTTCTTGGCGCGCTCGAGGTCGGCCGCGAGGTCGGCGTCGGTGTTGTCGATCGTCTGCTCGACGTCATGGAGGCCGCTGACGAGGGACGAGGCGAGGGTGCCGAACTCCTTCACCGCTTGCGCCCAGTCGGTGGTGAACCGGGTGACCTGTCGCTCGAGGTAGGGGGTGCCGTGCTGGGTGGCGTCGATGCCACGCAGTCCCTTGGCGGGTGGTTCGAGCATCGAGGCGACGCCCCGCAGGCGGGTGCGGACCTCTTGCAGCGCCTCGCCGTCGACCACCAGATCAGCCACGCGACGACCGTAGCAGCGGGACGGATCACCAGCGGAGGGTCTCGTGCGCCTCCAGCAGCGACGGTCCGTACCAGGTGAGCAACCGTCCAGGGACCAGCTCCGTCGGCACGTGGGTGAACGACTCGGGACCGTCGTCGGCGGTGAACACGTACGGTTCGTCCGGGAGCAGCACCAGGTCCAGACCGGTGTGGTCGAGGTCGGCGAGCTCGACGTGCGGATAGCGGTCGTCCGCACCGGCGAAGGTGTGCTCCCACCCGAGCCTGCGGACGAGGTCGCCGGTGAAGGTGTCTCGTCCGACGACCATCCACGGGTCACGCCACACGGCGACCGCGACGCGTCCTCGTCCTGCGGGCGGCGGCTCTCGCCATGCGGCCTCTGCCTCGCTGATCCAGGCGGGGACCTCGCGCCCCAGGGCCTCGCTGACGAGCCGTCGCATCGACGCGAAGGCCTCGTCGAGAGTCTCGATCCGCGTGACCCAGACGGGGACGTCGGCCTCGCGGAGGCGGTGGACGTCGAGTGCCCGGTTCTCCTCCTGGTTGGCGACGACGAGGTCGGGCGCGAGGGCCAGGATGCGGGCGACGTCGGGATTCTTGGTGCCACGCACCCGGACGACGTCGAGGTCGGCCGGGTGCGTGCACCACTGCGTGGCGCCCACGAGGAGCGCCGGATCCACGGAGGCGATCACCTCGGTCAGCGACGGGACGAGCGAGACGACACGGCGTACCGGCCGTCCCGGTGAGACCTCTGTCCCGAGGTCGTCGAGGCTCACGGTCGCGGGTGCTCAGCCCTGACGCGGGCCCGGGTCGGTATCGCGATGACGCTGATCGCCCGTGACCTCGTCACGCGGGACCTCGTACGTCTCGGTCACCTCGACGCTCTCGTCGGTGGTGCGGTGGGCGCCGGTCCGGTCGTCCGTGTACGCGGTGTCCGCGGTCCGGTCGTCCGTGTAGGCGGCGTCGGTGGTCCGGTCGTCCGTGCGCAGGTCGTCCTGGCCACCGTCCGGGTCGAGCTCGTCGGCCTTGGCCAGCTGCTCGTCGAGCTCGGAGCGGGTGCGCTGGGCGTGCTCCTGGTGCTCGCGCGCCTCACGCTCACGCTGCTCGGACGCGACACGGGCTTCTTCCGCGTCGGCCCGGGCGCGCGCGGCCTCGGCATCGCGGCGGCTGGCCTCCAACCTGGTCTCCTCCGCCTTCTCACGCAGGGCGCGAGCCTCCTCGCGCTTGCGCTCTGCCGCGCGGGCGCGGCTCTGGCGCATCGAGGCGAAGGCCGCGAGCGCGATCAGCGCCACCACGACGACGGCGATGATGACCCACACCCACCAAGGGATGTCGTCCATGTCGAACTCCTCCAGCCGGGCCGCTCGGGGATGCGGCCATACGTTCACGTCCGGTACCCACTTGTGTCGTGTTCACCGGGTCACGAGTCCGCCGAATCCTCAGACGTTGCGGCGGTACTGCCCCCCGACCTCGAAGAACGCCTCGGTGACCTGCTGCAACGAGCACACCCGCGCGGCGTCCATCAGGACGGCGAACGCGTTCTCCTCCGAGGCCGCCGCCTCCTTCAGGCGTTCGAGCGCGCCGGCCGCCTCCTCGCGGTGCACCTCCTGGAAGGCCCGGACACGGGCGAGCTGGGAGCGCTTCTCGTCCTCGGTCGCGCGCGCGAGCTCGACGGGACCGTGCTCCTCCTCGCCCCGGGGGTTGCGGAAGGTGTTGACACCGATGATCGGCAGCGAGCCGTCGTGCTTGCGGTGCTCGTAGTCCAGCGACTCGTCCTGGATCTTGCCGCGCTGGTAGCCGGTCTCCATGGCTCCCAGCACGCCTCCCCGCTCGGTGATCCGGTCGAACTCGGCGAGCACCGCCTCCTCGACGAGGTCGGTCAGCTCCTCGATGAGGTACGCCCCCTGCTGCGGGTTCTCGTTCCGGGAGAGGCCCCACTCCTTGTTGATGATCATCTGGATCGCCAGCGCCCGACGTACGGACTCCTCGGTCGGGGTCGTGACCGCCTCGTCGTAGGCGTTCGTGTGGAGGCTGTTGGCGTTGTCGTAGATCGCGATCAGCGCCTGGAGCGTCGTCCGGATGTCGTTGAAGCTCATCTCCTGCGCGTGCAGCGAACGGCCGGACGTCTGCACGTGGTACTTCAGCTTCTGGGAGCGCTCGTTCGCGCCGTAGCGGTCACGCATGGCGACGGCCCAGATGCGCCTCGCGACGCGGCCGATCACCGAGTACTCCGGGTCCATGCCGTTGGAGAAGAAGAACGACAGGTTGGGAGCGAAGTCGTCGATGTCCATGCCCCGCGCGAGGTACGACTCGACGTACGTGAAGCCGTTGGCGAGCGTGAACGCCAGCTGGCTCAGAGGGTTCGCTCCGGCCTCGGCGATGTGGTAGCCCGAGATCGACACGGAGTAGAAGTTGCGCACCTGGTGCTGGATGAACCACTCCTGGATGTCGGCCATCATCCGCAGGCTGAACTCGGTGGAGAACAGGCACGTGTTCTGGCCCTGGTCCTCCTTGAGGATGTCGGCCTGCACGGTGCCGCGCACCGTCCGCAGCGCCTCCTCCGGGTCGATCCCGCGCTCGCGCGCCTGGTCGATCACGGTGTTGAGGAAGAACGCGAGGACCGTCGGCGCCGGCCCGTTGATGGTCATCGACACGCTGGTGGTCGGTGCGAGCAGGTCGAACCCGTCGTACAGCGCCTTCATGTCGTCGAGCGTCGCGACCGAGACGCCAGACGTGCCGACCTTGCCGTAGATGTCGGGACGCTCGTCGGGGTCGCGGCCGTACAGCGTGACGGAGTCGAACGCCGTCGAGAGCCTCGTCGCCTCACCGTCGGCCGAGAGCAGCTTGAAGCGGCGGTTCGTCCGGAAGGGGTCGCCCTCGCCCGCGAACATGCGCGCCGGGTCCTCGCCCTCGCGCTTGAACGGGAAGACGCCGGCCGTGAACGGGAAGTGGCCGGGGCGGTTCTCGCGGCGCCAGTAGCGAACCAGGTCGCCGTGGTCGGTCGTCCGGGGGAGCGCGACGCGCGGGACCAACGTGCCGGACAGCGACTCGCGGGTGTGCTCTCGGTACGAGTCCACGACGGCGGGCCACTCGTCGATCTGCTTCTGCACCTCGTCGGGGACGGTCCCCCTGACCTGCGCCGCGTACGTCGCGACGGCGTCGTCGTCGGGGAGTGCTCGCGCCACGTCAGCGGCGGCTTGAGCGCTGCGGGCCGCGTCCGCGATCCGCTCCGTGGCGGCGTGGTAGTCGCGGACGGCGTCGGCGATCTCGGCGAGGTAGCGCACGCGTGCGGCCGGCACGACCTGCGCGAACCGCGTCGAGTGCCGCACGTCGACCCGCGGAAGCGCGCCGTCGTCGAGTGCGAGCCCGTGCGTGCCGAGCACGCGTGCGAGCTCCTGGTAGAGCGCGGTCACGCCGTCGTCGTTGAACGTCGCGGCGGACGTGCCGAACACGGGCATGTCCGCGGGGCTCGCGCCGAACGCCTCCCGGTTGCGGACCATCTGGCGACCGACGTCGCGCAACGCGTCCGCCGCACCGCGACGCTCGAACTTGTTGATCGCCACCACGTCGGCGAGATCGAGCATCTCGATCTTCTCCAGCTGCGAGGCCGCACCGAACTCCGGCGTCATCACGTACAGCGACGCGTCGACGTGGGGGACCACTGCGGCGTCACCCTGACCGATCCCCGGCGTCTCCAGCACCACCAGGTCGTGGCCGGCGGCCTTCACGACCGCGAGGACGTCGTCGAGCGTCTCGGGGAGCTCGTGCGCACCGCGCGTCGCCAGGGAGCGGAAGAACGTGTGGAGCCCGTCGAGCGCGTTCATGCGGATCCGGTCGCCGAGCAGCGCGCCGCCACCGCGGCGGCGGGTCGGGTCGACGGCGAGCACCGCGATGCGGAGCTTGTCCTGCTGGTCGGTGCGCAGCCGGCGGACGAGCTCGTCGGTCAGCGAGGACTTGCCTGACCCGCCCGTGCCGGTGATGCCGAGGACGGGGGCCGGCGACGCGTCGGCTGCAGCACGCACGGCCTCGGCGAGGCCCCCGTCCAGACGGCCCTGCTCGGCGCCGGTGATCGCGCGGGCGACCGCCACCCGGTCTCCGGCGAGCACGGCGTCGGCGTCGGGACGGTGCTGGTCCCAGAGGTCGGAGCGGCACGCCTCGACGACCTCGGCGATCATGCCCGGCAGACCGAGCCGCTGCCCGTCCTCGGGCGAGTAGATGAGCACACCGCTCTCGCGCAGCCGGGCGATCTCGGCGGGGACGATGACGCCGCCGCCGCCCCCGAAGACCTTGACGTGCCCCGCGCCGCGCTCGGCGAGGAGCGCCACGAGGTACTCGAAGTACTCGACGTGGCCGCCCTGGTACGACGACACGGCGACGCCGTGCGCGTCCTCCTCGATGGCGGCGTCGACGACCTCGGAGACGGAGCGGTTGTGGCCGAGATGGATGACCTCGCAGCCCTGCGACTGCAGGATCCGCCGCATGATGTTGATCGACGCGTCGTGACCGTCGAAGAGGCTCGATGCGGTGACGACACGTACGCGAAGGGCGTCCTGTGACTCCATAGGACCTAAAATAGTCGGACGTCCAACTAATGTCGAGATCGTGAGGGTGAGCGCCATGCCAGTCCAGGCGACGACACAGCCCCGGCTGCCGTTCGACCCCGTCGAGCGTGCCGGGTCGCTGTGGACCGAGCACTTCGGTGACGCGACGGCCATGCGGCTGGCGACGTCGATCATGCGCGTGCAGCAGCTCCTCCTCGCCGAGCTCGACGCGGCGCTGAAGCCGTACGACATCACCTTCGCCCGGTACGAGGCCCTGGTCCTGCTCACGTTCAGTCGTGACGGTTACCTCCCGCTGAGCAAGATCGGCGCGCGATTGATGGTCCATCCGACGTCGGTCACCAACGCGATCGACCGGCTCGAGGCCCAGGGGCTGGTACGGCGCGAGCCCGATCCGGACGACCGCCGGCGCACCCGCGCGCGCATCACCGACGAGGGCCGCGCGCGCGTCGCCGAGGCGACCGAGGCGCTGACCGCCATCGACTTCGCGATCACCGGTCTGACGGCCGCGGAGCAGGATCAGGCCTTCGACCTGCTCAAACGTCTGCGTGCCTCTGCAGGCGACTTCCCGGACGGTCCAGAACCCTCGACCGCAGGTTGACGGTCGGCCTCGCCAGGGACTAGGTTCTCCGCGTCCAAGGGTGGTCACAGCGGCCCGCCCGGACCGGCGGTTGCGAGGGTGACGGAGGCGGTCGGTGCGTTCCGTGCGGCCCCACGCACCCCTGACGCTGGCCGAGGCGTTCGCCTTCGCCGCAGCGGTCGTCGGACCGGCGTGGGGACTCGGCGTGCTCATCGCGTCGCTCTACGTGGCGGGGCCGTCGTTCCTGCTCCTGCTGTTCCCCCTGGCGTTCCATCCCGCCCCGCTGCTGGTCGCCGTCCTGTCCCTCGTGGGCGTGATGCTGCTGATCCTGCGGGTGCAAGGACGCTGGACCCGTCCGGAGATCGCCGTGGTGAGCTGTGCGATCGTCGCCGTCGCACTGTGGCTGGCCCCGGTGGTGCTCATGGGCGACGTCGGTACGGGAGCAGTCATCGGGCTGGTCCTCGTCGTCCTTGCGCTGGCGTTCGGCCCGCTGCCGTTGAGCTTCTGGGCGGCGATGCGCACGTGCCGCTCCATGCGCGTCTGCGCGACCGACCCTGCGGCGCCGTCATGGCTGCGCGAGGTCCGGGCGTGGTGGTTCGCGCGCTACGACGCGCTGCGCTCGCGCAAGGAGACCAGACCGGACGGCGCCGGCGTGCGAGTGTCGAGGAAGGACGGACGAACGGAGCAGCGATGACGACGCCGTACACCATCACCCGTGTCGGGGACGCGTACCACGTCTCGACCGAGCACGTGAACTGGGTCCTCGTCGAGGACGGGCACGACCTCACGATGATCGACGGCGGCTATCCGGCGAACGTCGCGGACGTCGAGCGGTCCGTACGCGAGATCGGGCACCAGATGGGCGACGTGCGGGCGATGCTCCTCACCCACGCCCACGTCGACCACCTCGGCGGGCTGGCACGCCTCGCGGCGACGTACGACGTCGACGTCTGGACCGGGCCGGTCGAGGTGCCTCACGCCCACCGCGAGTACCTCCAGCAGCTCGGGCCGCTGCAGCTCCCGCTGCTGCTGTGGAGGCACGGCGCGATCGCGTGGCTCGCCGACATCATGCGTCTCGGCGGCACGGACCGCGAGGGCGTCCCACAGGCGCGCGCGTACCCCACGGCAGGTCTCGACCTCCCAGGGGCCCCTGTCCCTGTCCCCACGCCGGGCCACACCGACGGTCATACCGCCTACCACCTCCCGGGGTCCGGGGTGCTCGTCAGCGGGGACGCGCTCATCACCGGGCACGCGGTCTCACGGCTGGACGGCCCGCAGCTCATCCCCCGCGGGTTCTCCCACGACCGCCGGGCGACGGTCGACTCGCTCGAGGAGATCGCCGAGGTCGACGCGGGCACGTTGTTCCCCGGTCACGGGCCGCCGTGGACCGGCTCGATGCGCGAGGCCGCGGAGCTCGCCCGGGCGACCGCGAACCTGGCCCGTCCCTAGGGGGCGGAGTCGACAGCCGCCCGCGCCGCGTGCTAACAATGTTCTAGTACGACCTCGAGTGGTCAAACAGTGCGCCACGACTCGCCATCCATCTTTGGAGCGTGGCATGTCTGGTTTCACGAGCACGATCGATTCCACTCACGACCTCAGCCGAGCGGAGCGTCGTACCCTGACCGACGAGCTGACAGCAGCTCTTGTCGGAGCAGACGACGACGAATGTGCCCACCTCCGGGCCCGCCTCATCGAGGCCAACATGGGCGTGGCCCGTGCGGTCGCCGCCCACTACCGTCATCGCGGCGAGGCTGTCGAAGACCTCGAGCAGGTCGCCTACGTCGGTCTCGCGAAGGCCGCTCACGGCTTCGACCCCGAGCGCGGGTACGACTTCCTGACCTACGCGGTCCCGACGATCCGCGGCGAGGTACGCCGCTGGTTCCGCGACAGCTGCTGGATGGTCCGCCCGTCGCGGCGCATCCAGGAGGCGCGCGCGCAGATCTCTGCGTGCACCGAGGAGCTCCTCCAGGAGCTCGGTGAGCCGCCGTCGATCGAGGCGCTCGCGCAGCGCCTCGGGCTCGACGTCGCCGAGGTTCGCGAGGCGATGGCGGCCGACGGCTGCTACCAGCCGTCCTCCCTGGAGTCCTCGGGGACCGAGGGCGAGTCGACGCTCGCCGACGTCCTGGGCGAGTGTGACGAGGCGTTCGACCGGGCGGAGGAGCGCGTCGCGCTCGCGCCGCTCGTGCGCGAGCTGTCTCCGCGCGATCGCGAGGCACTGGCCCTGCGGTTCTTCGCAGGGTGGACCCAGGAGCAGATCGCCGGCCGGCTGGGCGTGACCCAGATGCAGGTCTCCCGCATCCTGAGCCGCATCACCGCGCAGCTCCGCGAGGGGCTCGGTGACGGAGTGCTCGCGGCGTAGCGCATGCGGTTCCGTACGGTCTCACGCGAGGAGCCCGGCTGGACCAGGAAGCGTGCGGGGCGCGGGTTCCGCTACCTCGACGAGACGGGCGAGCCGCTCGGGCCGGAAGACCGGGCCCGGTGCGTCTCGCTCGTCATCCCTCCGGCGTGGGAGGAGGTGTGGATCTGTCGCTGGCCCAACGGGCACCTCCAGGCCACCGGGCGTGACGCCGCTGGAAGGGTGCAGTACCTCTACCACCCCCAGTGGCGGGCGCTCATGGAAGAGCGCAAGCACGAGCGCGTGCTCGGCGTCGCTGCCGAGCTCCCGCGTGCACGGCGACGGGTGCTCGCCCACCTGCGTGCCGAGGGCATGCCGCGGGACCGCGCGCTCGCGACCACCTTCCGCCTGCTCGATCGTGGGCTCTTCCGTGTGGGCAACGTGGAGTACGTCGACGAGGACGGCGGCTACGGTCTGGCCACGCTCCGCAAGGACCACGTGGTGCTCCACCGCGACCCGCCGTCGATGGAGTTCGCGTTCGACGGCAAGGGGGCGGTCACGCAGCGCATCCTCATCGAGGACCGGCTCTCGTACGAGGCGGTCGCGACGATGCGACGCCGTCGCGGCGGTGAGTCGTTGCTGGCCTACCGCGACCGCCGGCAGTGGCGCGAGCTGCGCAGCAGCGACGTGAACGACTACCTCCGTCAGGTCGTCTGCGAGGAGATGACGGCGAAGGACTTCCGGACCTGGCACGCGACGGTGCAGGCAGCGGTCGCCCTGGCGCGCGCCGCGCCGCAGACCCGGACAGCCCGCGCGCGTACACGGGCGGTCGCGGACGCGATGCGCGCGGTCTCCGAGCAGCTGGGCAACACGCCCTCGGTGGCGCGCGCCTCGTACGTGAACCCCCGGGTGGTCGAGCTGTTCGACGACGGGGTGACGATCGCGCCGGTGCTGGAACGGATGGGCGCACGCGCCGACCGGCCGGAAGGTCGTACCGCGGTCGAGCGCGCAGTGCACGAGATGTTGTCCCACGGGAGCTGAGGGCGGAGGAGGAAGGACCGTGGTGCTGAGGGAGAAGACCCGTACGAACGAAGACCTGCCCACCCTGGAGCGCTTCGCCGACGTCGTGGCGCTCGTGGAGCGGGAGCCCGGCCTGTACCTGCGGTACTCGCCGGGGCCGGAGAAGGATCGTGCCGACGGTCCGAGCTGTGACTACGAGAGCGGTCAGCAGATGCCCGGCTGGTCGGTCACCACGCTCGGGCCCGAGCCTTGGTGGAGCCGGCCGATCGAGGACTGGATCGCACGCCGTGTCTGCAAGTACGCCGAGCTCGGGGAGGAGTCGGACCGCGTCGCGTGGTTGCTGCGGGGCAGGTCCGTGGGCATCGGGCCGGACCACGAGCCGCTGGTCGACTCGTTCGTGCCGGTCGCCGTGCTGAGCGACCGCGCGATCACCGAGGCCCAGGAGCGCTACCGCGCCCGTTTCGACGTCGGCAACGACTCGCGCGACGACGATGCAGACCCGGCGCAGGGCATGGACAGACCCTGAGTGGGCACCCCTCCCGCATGACGGCGACCGTGAACGAGAAGGTACGCAGACAGACCGGCCGTGCCCGCGAGCAGACTCCCTCCGGGGTCCTCGACCGCTCGGCCTTGCTGGACCTCCAGAGCCGGAGCGCTCCGACCGCCGGTACCCCGGGCCGGACCGTCCCGGGCGAGGAGGACCCGGTCACCGATCCCGAGACCGACCCCCGCACCCGCCCTGAGACGCCACAGCCGAACGAGCCCCACCCTGGGGATGCCGAGCCGCACGAACCCGACCATGCTCGTCCCGAGCACGGGGACCAGAGGAGAGTCTGATGCCGAAGGCAGCGAAGATGGCCTACCGTCCGGTGGGTCTGATCTCGGGCATGGCCGGCGGCTTGCTCGCCGGGATGCTGTTCAAGCGGGTCTGGAAGCGGATCTCGGACGAGGACGAGACGCCCAACCCTCTCTCGTCCGACTACGGCTGGCGGGAGCTGCTGCTGGCCTCGGCGATCCAGGGGATGCTCTACGCGCTCATCAAGGCCGTGATCGACCGTGCAGGTGCGAAGGGGTTCGAGCGCGTCACCGGGGAGTGGCCGGGGACCTGAGCACCGCTCACGCCGCGACGACGTCGTCGAGCAGCGCGCCCTGGTGGAAGACGTGAAGACGACGGCGTGGACGTAGCGGACTCTGCGTGGACAGCAGGTCCCACGATCAGCACGTCGCCGGTGCTGTCGAGCCGTGCTGCCAGCGTGCGCGCAGGGCCGGGTCGTCGTCCTCATCGGGAGAACCGGTCCGCGGTGGGGAGCCCGTTGAAGCGCTTCTCCCGGTCCCCCGCGTGCCACGGGCGGTCGCCATCCCCGATTGCGACCGCACTCGCTGGGCACCGCTAGGACATGACTTCGCCCCTGATGACTCGTCCAGAAGTGGAGCCGGAGCCTGTCGACCGCGTGACGACCGTGGTGATCACGCACGACGGTCATGACAGGCTGGCGCGGACGATTCCCCGCCATGCAGCCCCGTTGATCGTGGTCGACAACGCCTCGGCCGACGGTTCGAGCGAACTCATCAGGACGGTCGCGCCAGGTGCCACGGTGATCGAGCTCGAGCGGAACGTCGGCGCGGTGGCACGCAACATCGGTGCTGCCGCGGCGAAGACGCCGTACGTCGCCTTCGCCGACGACGACTCGTGGTGGACTCCTGGCTCGCTCGAGCTTGCTGCCGACGTCCTGGACGCCCACCCCGACATCGGCCTGGTCGCCGCCCGCGTGCTGGTCGGAGCAGACGCGCACGCCGACCCGTTCTGCGAGCGTGTCGAGCAGTCGCCGCTGCCGCGGGCATCTGACGCGCCCGGGACGACTGTGCTCGGCTTCATAGCCTGCGCCGTCGTCGTCAGGCGGAGCGCCCTGCTCGACGTCGGAGGTTTCGACCCGGTGGTCGAGTTCTACGGTGAGGAGGAGCGGGTCGCGCTCGATCTCGCGGACTCCGGACAGCGCCGTGCTACCTCCCGGACGTGGTGGTGAGGCACGTTCCGGACGCGCGTCCGGCGGTCGACCCGTGGCGGACCCGCCGGGCCGCCCGCAACGACGTCCTTACTGCCGTGATGCGTCGCCCGGCCGGCGTCGTGGTCCGGCGTACGGTGCGGGGCCTGCGCCAGGGGGTGTCGGGTGTCCTCGGAGTCCTCGACGCGCTCTGGCGCCTCCCGCGCGCGGTCGCCGCCCGCCGTCCGGTCGGCGCGGAGACGGAGTACCAGGCCAGGATTCTCGACCTCGCCGCCGAGTACGGACGCTGGGAGAAGAACTTGCGGTAAGCCCAAGTATCTTGGGCACATGCACCGAGACACAGAACGACGACCTCCGCCCCTGATCGGTGGTCGCCCGCAGAGTAGTCTCGGCGTCGGCGCGCCCGGGCGCCCTTTCCCAGGAGGTCCGCGCGTGGATGACGACCGGCTCGATCACCACGAGCTCGCTGGTCTGGTCGAGGAGCTCCATGCTGCCGACACCACCCAGGAGACTGCCGAGCAGGTCATCAAGTACCTCTGCGAGATCCTGGAGATGGACCACGCCGCCGTCACGATGATCCGGGGCGGGGGGCGGCTGGACACGGTCGCCGCCACCGCCGGCGTCGCGGTGCGTGCCGACGAGCTCCAGGTCGAGCTGGGCGAGGGTCCTTGTCTGTCGGACAGCTGGGACCAGACCCTCCGTTCTGGGGACCTGTCGGCCGAGACGCGGTGGCCGCGGTGGACGCAGGCGGTCGCGGACATGGGGCTGGCAAGCCTGCTCGGGGTCAGCCTGTCGCCCGAGGGCAGGCGCATGGGTGTGGTCACGCTGTACTCGAAGGAGCCGCGGTTCTTCGACGACGACGACGCTGCGCTCGCGCACGTCTTCGCCCGGCACGCCTCTCTCGCGCTGGCGAAGGCCGAGCACCAGGCCAACCTCGTCTTCGCGCTGGACGCGCGCAAGCTCATCGGACAGGCGCAGGGGATCCTGATGGAACGCTTCGGGCTCGACGACCACCGCGCGTTCGAGGTGCTTCGGCGCTACTCGCAGCACCACAACCTCAAGCTGCGGGCGGTCGCCGAGATGCTGGTCTCCACCCGCAACCTCCCGCCGATCACCTGATCCCTCGCGCTCGCTTCAGCGCGCGTGGCGGTTGAGCTGCGGCAGCCCGATCCAGAGGCCCGCGAGCAGCACGAGCGTGCTGGCGAACGCGATCCACGTTCCCGGCGGGCCGACGACGACGTCGAAGACGAGCCACATCACCCCTGCCACGGTGAGTGCCAGGGCCACCAGACCGACGCTGGCGCACACATGCGCGGTAGCGACCAACCACGGCCGTTGCCCGCGGCGGAAGAGGGCACGGTGCATGGCGACCGGTGCCACGAGCAGACCTGTCGCCGCCACCGACCCCGAGAGGACGGCGAGGTACACGCCCACCTGCGCGTCGTCGAGCTCCTCGAAGCGGGACGTGAACGGGAGTGTCAGCAGGAACCCCGTGAGGATCTGCACACCGGTCTGAGCGACGCGCAGCTCCTGGAGCAGCTCGTTCCAGTTGCGGGTCAGCCGCTGGTCGCGCGACTCCTCGGGATGCAGTGCCCGTTCAGGCATGCGTACACCGTACGTCGGGTGCAGGGCGCGCGTAGGGCCGTTCACGGAGGAGGAAGGAGAGGCCACGACCACTGCACGCGATCTGATGGCCCACGGTGCGCTCCCGATCTGCGGTGAGGACGACCGCCTGAAGCGAATGGTGACCGACCGCGACATCGTGGTCCGTTGCCACGCCGAGGGCGGCGCGGAGGAGGCCGCACTGGACCCGCAGGACGTCGGGCGCGTGCTCCAGGAAGTGTCGGACGACCGAGGCGTGACCCCGAGGTCCTGTTCCGGTCACGGCCGGAACAGGACCTTCTGCATGCCGTCGCCCTTGCGCTGGAACGTCGCGTACGCCTCCGGCGCCTCGTCGAGCGTCAGGTGATGGGTGGCGAAGTCCTCGACGCCGAGCGGGTCGCTCGGATCCTCCACGAGCGGGAGGAGATCCGGGATCCACCGGCGGACGTTGGCCTGGCCCATCCGCAGGCTCACCTGCTTGTCGAACATCGTGAGCATCGGCAACGGGTCCGCAGCGCCGCCGTACACACCGGACAGACTGAGGGTGCCGCCGCGCTGCACGACCTCGATCGCTGTCGTGAGGGCGGCCAGCCGGTCCATACCGACGTGGTCCATCAACGGCTTCGCCACGACGTCGGGCAGCATACCGACGGCGCTCTGCGCGGCCTTCGTCACGGGAGACCCGTGGGCCTCCATCCCCACCGCGTCGACGACGCTCTCGGGTCCGCGCTGGTTCGTCATCTCGAGGATGCGCTCGGTGAGGCCGCCGTCAGTCGCGTCGAGCACCTCGGCGCCGTGCCGTACGGCGCGCGCGAGGCGCTCGGGCACGAGGTCCACACCGATCGTGCGCACGCCCCGGTGCACGGCCAGGCGGGCGACCATCTGGCCGATCGGGCCGAGGCCAAGCACGACGAGGGTGCCGCCCTCGGGGACCGCCGCGTACTCCAAGCCCTGGTAGGCGGTCGGCAGCACGTCGGAGAGGTAGACGTACCGATCGTCGGGCGGGCCGTGCTCGACACGGACCGCCGTCGTCGCCGCAAGCGGCACACGGAGGTACTCCGCCTGTCCGCCCGGCACCTGCCCGTACAGCGCGCTGTAGCCGAACAGCGCTGCGCCCATGCCGGTCTCGCGCACCTGGGTGGTCTCGCACTGGCTCTGCAGCCCCCGCCCGCACATCCAGCAGGCGTCGCAGCTCACCTGGAACGGGACGACGACGCGGTCGCCGACAGCCAGCCCGTCGACCGCGCCACCGACCTCCTCGACGATGCCGATCGGCTCGTGGCCGAGGATGTCGCCGGGCGTCATGTACGGACCGAGGATCTCGTACAGGTGGAGGTCCGAGCCGCACAGGCCCGAGCTCGTCACCCGGATCACCGCGTCGGTCGGCTCCTGGATCCTCGGATCGGGAACGTTCTCGACGCGCACATCGCGTCGGCCCTGCCAGGTCACTGCCTTCATCGGTCGTCCTCTCCGTCGGTGCCCGAGCCGGACCGCCCGGGCCGGGCCCGCCGGCCGGCGAGCTTGTGGGTCCCGTCGCACCAGGGTTCGCGCCCGGTGCGGCCGCAGCGACAGACTGCGACCACAGGCCGTCGAGGGGCGGCGGCGGCCTCGTCGGTGAGAACGACGTCGACCGGCAGGTCCTGGCCGCGTACGAGTGCCGGGCCGCCCGGGCACAGCACGACCTCGACCGGCGGACGTCGGTCCGTCGGGCCGGTCATGCTCCCGCCCTCGCCGCGAAAGACTCGCCACGGGAGCGGTTCTTCTCCCAGCGGCTCATGAGCACCTCGGACTGTCGCGCGTCCAGGACCAGGCAGGCCACGGCGCCGAAGAGCACCTCGGCCCGGTCGACGTCGCCGGAGGACACCATCGTGCCGCAGATCTCGCGGGCGGCGAGCTGTTCGTGCACGGCGTCGGCCTCGACGTGCTCGTCGTAGTAGTGCGCCGCCTCGTCCCCGAACCCGACGCGCCGCAACCCGGCGGCGATCCGTCGGCACGGGATCGAGCTGGTCGCCTCGAACGCGGCCAGGTGCCCCATGGCGGCACCGCGCAGCCTGCGGTGCAGGCAGAAGAGTGCCATCGCGTTCGAGGAAGCGAGAGTCTCCGCGCCGACCTCCCCGAGGTACGCGCCGTACGCGTCGTCGAGCCCGGCAGCGCGCAGCGTGCCGGCGAACAGCTCGTGGTGGAGGTGACCGGTGCGTCCGCCGCCGTACTCGTCGTACTGGAGCTCCACGAGGTGCGCCTTCGCTGGGCCGCTCAGACGGGGGATGACGAAGGTGTGGGGGTCGGACTCCTTGAGGTGGTAGATGCTGCGCTCACGGAGGAAGTCGCGGACCTGGTCGGCCGTGGCGTCGCGACGGACGTACCGGGAGAGGTCCGGGCCCTCGTCGAAGGCCTCGGTCAGGGCGAAGATCTGCTCCGCCACGTCGCCCTCGTACGACTGGGCGCGGGCGAGCCAGTCTGCGCACGCCTCGCGGAGGGCCTTCTCGAACGGGGACTCAAGGATCGCCCGGAGGCCTGCCACCTCCGGTGCGAACTCCCACCGGTCGTCGACGTCCTCGAACCCCCGGAAGCTCAGCTCGTTGAGGATCCAGAGGCTGAGCTGGTGGTCGAGGTCTGACAGAGGGTCTGGATCGTCGTCTGCCTCCGCCGCATCCCTGACGAGCTGCGCCGACTCACCGTCCTGATCGCGGCGCAGCAGGTGGGCAAGTCGTTCGCTCAGCGGACCGCGTGGCGCGGGCAGAAGCATCGGCAACTCCTCGAGGCATGGTTATTCCTCGGTGGAGGTACCCCGCGGAGCCCTCGTCACACCCTCGGTCGGGGCGGCAGCCGGGGGGCCCGCACCGTGATCGTCGCCACCCGTGTCTGGTGCGCCGGGCGGCACGATCGGACCCGCCGGCGGCGCGTCCCCGGCCGCGATGGCGATCTGCTCGTTGACGTAGCGGAACACGGCGGCCGCGGTGGCGACGACGGGCACCGCCAGGAACGCGCCGGTGATCCCGAACATCGAGCCGCCCGCGGTGATGGCGAGCAGCACGATCGCCGCCTGGATGTTCATCGCCCTGCCCTGCAGCCACGGCGACAGCACGTTGCCCTCGAGCTGCTGGACGGCGACGATCACGACGAGCATGATCACCGCGTCGCCGACGTCGTTCGTGACGAGCGTCACCAGCACGGCCAGCGCCCCGGTGACGAAGGCGCCGACGATCGGGATGAACCCGCCGAAGAAGACGATCACCGCGAGCGGGATCGCCAGCGGCACGTCGAGCACCACCAGGGCGATGCCGATGAAGACGGCGTCGACCATCGACACGAGCGCCTGCGTGCGGATGAACCCGCCCAGGGTGTCCCACGCGCGGGTGCCTGCCTCGCTGACGTGGACGCCGGCGCTGCCACCGAGAGTGCGTCGCATCCACGGGAGGAACTTGTGGCCGTCCTTGACGAAGAAGAAGGTCAGCATGAGGACGACGACCGTGTTGACGAGGACGCCCGTGGCCGCACCGATCGTCGAGATGGCCCCGGCGCTGATCGAGGCCGCGCTGTTGCGGAGCCAGTCCTCGACCGCGTTCACGGCGTTCTCGAGCTGCGAGTCGGTGACTCCGAGCGGGCCGTCCTGGACCCAGTCCTGGAGAACCTGAAGGCCGCGTGCCGCCTCGGCCGCGATCTCGCCCGCCTGTCCTGCGACCTGGGGAGCGAGGACCGCCACCACGCCGACCAGCACCGCGAGGAAGCCCACGACCGTGATGCCCGCCGCGAGGGCTGCCGGGACGCCACGTCCTCGCAGCCAGGCCGCCGGCGGGCCGAGCAGCGTCGTCACCACGAGGGCGAGCATGACCGGGTAGCCGATCATCCAGAACTTGCCGATGATCCAGCCGAGGACGTAGAGGGCGGCAGCGATCGCGATCAGCTGCCAGGACCACCGGGCAAGCCGGCTGAATCCACTGGCCAGGACGGCGGAGCGTTCTCGGGTCACGCGACCGAGGCTAGGGCATCAGGGAAGTCTCCAGTCGACAGGCGCGCTGCCCTGGGCGACCAGTGCCTCGTTGATCCGGCTGAACGGGCGCGAGCCGAAGAACCCGCGAGACGCCGACAGCGGGCTGGGGTGAGGTGACGCGACCACCGGGGTGTCGCCGAGCCACGGCTGGAGGGACTGCGCGTCACGGCCCCAGAGGAGCGCGACCAGCGGCCGGTCGCGTGCGACGAGGGCCTTGATCGCCTGCTCGGTCACCGGCTCCCAGCCCTTGCCCCGGTGACTGGCGGGCCGGCCGGGTTCGACGGTGAGCACGCGGTTGAGCAGGAGGACGCCCTGCTTCGTCCAGGGTGTGAGGTCGCCGGACGTCGGCTCGGGGACTCCGAGGTCCGTGCAGAGCTCGGCGAAGATGTTCTTCAGGCTGCGCGGCACAGGACGTACGTGCGGGGCCACCGAGAACGACAGGCCGACCGCGTGCCCGGGCGTCGGATACGGGTCCTGGCCGACGACCAGCACCTTGACGGCGTCCATCGGCTCGCCGAAGGCCCGGAGGACGTTCCTGCCGTCCGGGAGGTAGGAACGCCCGGCCGCGATCTCCGTACGGAGGAACTCGCCCATCGCGGTGACCCGGTCCGCAACAGGGGCAAGGGCCTCGGCCCAGTCGGGCGCGACGAGGTCGGTCAACGGTGCAGGCACGCGCGACAGCCTAACGAGCCACCGCGGCGCGTCCACGCGCTCCCGCGTCGCTGCTCTCAGAAGATCGCAAGGACCAGCACGATGATGCCGAACGTCGTGGTGGCGATCGTCAGCAGGAGGGGGATCTGTGTCGCGCGGAGCGCCTCGTTCTTGGCGATGCGGCTGTCGTTGTCGCGCCAGCGGGCGTAGCCGAGAACCGCCATCATGATCCCGCCACCGAGGATGAGGGTCCCGACCAGCCGTGCGCTGGTCTTCCCGCCGAGGTTGTCTCCGAACTGGACGATCGCCACGCCCGCCGCCATCAGCGCCAGCGCGGTCCGGACGTAGGCGAGGTAGGTGCGCTCGTTGGCGAGGACGAGCTGGACGAGGTTCATGCGGAGAGTCTGGCAGGTTCTGCGCACCCAGCGGTGGTGTCACTCGACGACGACGACGTGCAGGTCTCGGGGGCCGTGGACACCCTGGACGCGCTCGAGCTCGATGTCGACGGTCGCCGACGGACCCGAGACCAACGTGGTCGGACGGGTGGGGTCGAGCCGCCCGACGAGCTGCGGGACCGTCTGGACGACCTGGTCTGTACGGACCACGCAGACGTGCCGGTCCGGGATCAACGAGACCGCCCGTCGGCCCTGGTCGGGTCCGGCGTCGAGCGCGATCGTGCCCGTCTCGGCACACGCGACCGAGGCGGCGGTCACGACGGCGTCCGCACGGTCGAGCGCCTGGTAGGAGGTGGCGGCCGAGTCGGTGACGACCGTACGGCTGCCTCCCTGCACCCAGGCCGTGTCCAGGCCGGGAGGAACGACGACGTTGCGAGCGTCCCCGAGTGCGGCGTCGACGGCGTCGGCGATCCCCTCGGGGGCGACCCGGACGACGCGCGTCCCGTACGCGCGCAGCCGTTCCTCGAGGAGCGCGACGACGTCCTCGGCCGCCGGGCCGCGGACGTCCGGCGCCCGGACGTAGTCGCGGGTCACCTCGACGTCGGCGGGAGAGGGTCCGTTCGCGACCGCGATCCGTCGGAGGATCTCCTCGCGGGCGCTCACCCGGCACCGCGCTTCCGCCACCACTGTCGGAAGGTCTCCGTGGGTGCCTTCGGGATGTCGCGCGACTGGGTCCACCCCGAGAGCGGCGGGGGCAGCACCGGCAGCCTGCCGCGGCCCGCGAGACGGCTGAGCGGCGCCATCCGGCCGGCCGCCGCGAAGCGTCTGCCGTCACTCATCGCCCAGGCCATCGCCTGCATGGCCGCCTTCTCCGCCGACGGGAGGCGTGACGCGTCGTCCTTGGCGCGCGCCGCCTCGTCCCGCAGGTGGACGAGGATGGCGGGGATGTCGATCGCGACGGGGCAGGCGTCACCGCACGCGCCGCAAAGGCTCGAGGCGAACGGAAGGCTGGCGGCCTCCTCGACGCCGAGCAGCTGCGGGGTGAGGATCGCGCCGATCGGGCCGGGGTAGATCGACCCGTACGCGTGGCCGCCGGTGCGTTCGTAGACCGGGCACACGTTGAGGCACGCGCTGCAGCGGATGCAGTTCAGCGCGTCGCGGCCCTGCGCGTCGGCGAGGACGTGGGTCCGTCCGTTGTCGAGCAGGACGACGTGGAAGTCCTGCGGGCCGTCTCCTTCGTACGGTCCCTGCCAGGTGCTGACGTACGGGGTCATCCGCTCTCCGCTCGAGGAACGAGGGAGGAGCTGGAGGAACACCTCGAGGTCGGAGAAGCTCGGGATCACCTTCTCGATGCCCATCACCGTGATCAGCGTGTCGGGGAGCGAGAGGTTCATCCGACCGTTCCCCTCCGACTCCACGATCACGAACGTGCCGGTGTCGGCGCAGGCGAAGTTGGCGCCGGAGATGGCGACCTTGCTGGTGAGGAACTTCTTGCGGAGGTGCCGGCGGGCCGCGTCGCACAGGTCCGACGGGTCGTCGGTGAGGTCACGCGGGGCGTCCGGCATCCGGTCGAGGAAGATCTGGCGGATCTGCTCGCGGTTCTTGTGCACCGCCGGGACGATGATGTGGCTCGGCCAGTCCCGGCCGAGCTGCACGATCAGCTCGGCCAGGTCGGTCTCGTACGTGTCCACCCCGGCATCGGACAGCGCCTCGTCGAGCGCGATCTCCTGCGTCGCCATGGACTTGATCTTGAGGACCTGTGTCTCGCCCGTCGCGCGGACGAGGTCGACGACGATGCGGTTCGCCTCGACGGCGTCGCGCGCCCAGTGGACGTGACCGCCCGCGGCCTCGACGGCCTCCTCGAGACGGACCAGGTACGAGTCGAGGTTGGCCATCACGTGGCGCTTGAGCGAGGCCCCGGCCTGCCGGAGCTCCTCCCAGTCGTCGACCTCGGCGACCGCCCGCGCCCGCTTGGCCCGGATCGTCGACATCGCGTGCCGCAGGTTCTTGCGCAGCAACGGGTCGGCGAGCTCGGTCTGCGCGTGCTCGGGGAACGACTCCGCGCTGCGCAGCACCCCGGTGCCCCGTGGAGCGACCGGTGGCATCCCGAGGTCGACGGTGGTCATCGCGGCAGCTCTGCTGTGCTCGTCCGGAGACGGGTCGCGTCGTACGGGGCAGCCCGCGTCGACGCGAGGATCTCCGCGTAGTGCACCGGTCGTACGGTCTCGCCCCGCCGTGAGAGTCCGCCCTCGATGTGCATGAGGCACGAGAAGTCGCCGGCGGTGACGACGTCTGCGCCTGTCCCGGTGATCGCCCGGCACTTGTCGGCCAGCATCGCCGTCGACGTGTCGGCGTTCTTGACCGCGAACGTGCCGCCGAAGCCGCAGCACTCGTCGCTGTCGGGGAGGTCGACGAGCTCGAGACCCTCGACCGCGTGCAGCAGCCGTTGCGGACGGTCACCGACGCGCAGCATCCGCAGCGAGTGGCAGGTGGTGTGGAGAGTGACCCGGTGGGGGAAGTACGCCCCCACGTCCGTGACGCCGAGCACGTCGACGAGCAGCTCGGAGAGCTCGTACGTCCGCCGCCCGAGCTCCTCGACGCGGGCCAGGAGCGCGGCGTCACCGTACGTCCGCGCGACGACGGGCTGCTGGTGCCGGACGGCGGCCACGCACGAGCCCGACGGCGCGACGACCGCGTCGGCCTCGGCGAACGCCTCGACGTGGTTGCGGACGATCGCGAGCGCCATCTCCTGGTAGCCGGTGTTGACGTGCATCTGACCGCAGCACGCCTGTGCCTCGGGGAAGGTCACCTCGTGCCCGAGGCGCTCGAGGAGCTCGACGGTGGCGCGGCCCACGCTCGGGTACATCACGTCCACCAGGCAGGTCGTGAACAACGCGAGGCGCATGCGTTCACGGTCGCCCGACGTCTCGTGACTCGCCACTCGAAGACACGTGCAACAACTCGGGCTCGCGAGGCGTCCATGATGTGTGACCATGACCGACCTGGAACGGCAGGCCGACGCCGACGCGTTCGTGCGGGAGCACGCGACGTGGCTGACACGCCTCGCCTACCTGCTCGTCGGCAGTCGCGAGGACGCGCTGGACCTCGCCCAGGAGACGTGCGCCCGGATGTGGAGGTCCTGGCCGAGCGTCTCCTCCGCGGACGACCCCTTGGCGTACGTCGCGACGATCATGGCGAACCTCCAGCGCAGCCGGTGGAGACGCAGGACGGTGCACGAGGTGCCGTACGAGCAGGAGTGGCACGCCGGCTCGCCGGCGGGCCTGGCGTTCGAGGAGGTCGACGCCCTGCGTCGCGGACTTGACGCCCTGTCCGACCGGCAACGCCGCGCGATCGTGCTCCGCTACTGGGTCGACCTGGACGACGCGGCGATCGCCCAGGCGCTCGCCTGCCGCCCGGCGACCGTGCGGAGCCTCCTGTCACGGGGGATCGCCCGGCTGCGTGAGGACCTGACCGACCCGTTCGAGGAGACCACGTCATGAACGACGACGAGCTGCGGCGGCGTCTGGACGCCCTGGCCGCGCACGCGCCCGACGGCGAGGTGCTCCGCGAACGCTGGGAGGCGGCTGCCCGCACGCGACGCACGGGGGTGGTGTCGCGCGGGGTGGCGCCCGTTGCCGCGGTTCTCGCCGCGGCGGCGGTGCTGGTCGTCGCCGGGGTCGGGTTGTCCGGCCTCGGCGGCGGCGAGCAAGGCCAGGTGCCGGAGGCGACGGCGCCCGCCGCGACCGACGACCCGCAGACCGACAGCTCCCGGGTGGCCGACGGCGGTGGCGACCTGGCGGAGGTTCTCGGTGTCCCCGGCACCCCGCTGCGTGAGGTCGGACGTGGACGCGTGGTCGTGTCGGTTCCACAGACGTGGCGCTGGGAGGCCCCACGGTGCGACGAGCCCCTCCACGACTCCTACTACTTCACGATCGGGGTCTTCCGGGCGTGCCTCCACGGACGGTCGCCGACCGTGACGACCGTGCGCATCGACTCGCTCACGGCGGCCCGGTACGACGAGCGAGACCCGGCCATCACCGACGGCTCCCTGGACGGCGTGGCCTACGGGCACGAGCGCACCAGCGTCGACGGGATCACCCAGGACGTGGTGGTCGTCCCCGAGGAGGACGTCCGCCTCGTCGTGAGGGGCCCGCTCGACGCGGTCGACGCCCTCGTGAGGTCCCTGCGGCTGCTCCCAGCCGGTCAGGTGACCGTCCCGCAGCTCACGTTGAGCGTGAGCGGTGGCGCACGGGGGTACGCCGCTCCGGCCGACCTGGACGAGATGCGCGCACGCCTCGAGCGGGTCGGCCTCGAGGCGGAGTTCCGGACGCTCGACAACGCGACGCGGGTCGACTACGGCGCGGTGAACGTGTCGCCCGCGCCCGGCGCGGTCGTCGACGTCGGCAGCCGGGTGCGGGTCGAGCTGGCCGGAGGCTAGAATCGCAGGATTCTTTCCCTCCAGGCACGCCGGATACACTGGACTGGTTCAGGGTTCCTGGTGCGTTCTGGTGGAGGGAGGCGCGCCGGTCTCGCCTACCCTGAGGATCTTCTGTGTCACCGCTCGCCTCGTACCGTCGACTCTTCGCGATCGTCGGGCCCGCCTACATCGTCGTAGCCTTCCTCGGGCGGATCCCGCTTGCCATGAGCCAGCTCGGGGCCCTCGTGCTGGTCAGTCGTCGACGACGGGCACGCTACGCGTCGGCGGGCTGCCGCGGGCGCACTGGCGGTCTCCAACGCGATCGGCTCGCCCGTCGTCCGGGGCTCGCCGACCGCATCGGACAGCGTCCCGTCGTGCTGGTGCAGTCGCTCGCCGGTGCCGCCGGGCTCGCCGGCATCGTCGTGGTGACCACGGGCCGGCGCGGCCGACGGCATGCTGATCGCCCTCGCGCGCTGACCGGCTTCGTGATGCCCCAGGTCGGTCCGCTCGCGCGGGTCCGCTGGCGCCCGATCACCCGCGACGCCGGCGACCAGCGCGCGGCTCGTCGACGCCGCGTTCTCGTACGAGGGCGCCGCCGACGAGGCGTCGTTCGTGCTCGGGCCGGCGACGATCGGCGTGCTGGCGATCGTCGCCGAGCCGGCCGGCGCGCTGCTCGCCGCCGCGGTCTGCTCGCGGTGTTCGGCTCGTGGTTCGCGGTCCACCCGACGTCGGCGCTCGCCGGCCGTCGCGCCGACTCCGCGGCGGCGGCAGGCAGCGAACCCTGTGGACCGGGGTGTTCATGGTGCTCGTGCTCGCGCAGGTGTGCATCGGGATGATCTTCGGCAGCGTGCAGACCGGCACGACGGTGCTCGCGACGGCGGAGGGCCAGGCCGGGCTCGCCGGACTGATCCACGCGGTGCTCGGCGTCGGCAGCGTCATCGCTGGGCTCGCGGTCACGGGCCTGCCCGAGCGCGGTCGCTCTACGCGACGCGGATGGCGGTCGCCGCCCTCGGCCTGCTGTGCTCGCCGCGCCTCTGCTGCTGGTCGACTCGCTGCCGTCGCTGATCGCGTCATCGCCCTGCTGGGCTTCGCGGTCGCGCCGTACATGATCAGCAACTTCGCGCTCGCGGGCATCCTCGTGCCGGTGCACCGGGTCAGCGCCGCGATGACGCTGCTCGCCGGCGCGACCGGCATCGGGTACGCCGTCGGCTCGACGACCGCCGGACGGCTCGCGGACGCGGGCGGCTACGGCCCGGCGTTCGGCGTCACGATCACCGCCGCGTGGCTGGCGCTGGTCCTGGCGGTCGTCGCCCAGCGCGTCCTCGGCCGCGCCCCGCAGCGCTGACGCGGGGTCAGCGCGAGAGCGCCGTACGGAGGCTGTCGCGCACCTGCGGCCATTCGTCGTCCACGACGCTGTAGAGCACGGTCGTGCGGTAGGACCCGTCCTTGCGCGGCTTGTGCTTGCGCAGCAGCCCTTCTTGGTCGCGCCGATCCGCTCGATCGCGGTCTGCGACTGCGTGTTGCGCTCGTCGGTCTCCCACGCGACGCGCACGGCCCCGAGCGTCTCGAACGCGTGGGACAGCAGCAGCAGCTTGGACTCGGTGTTGATGCCGGTGCGCTGGAACCGCTGCACCGAGCCAGGTGCCGCCGATGATCAGGGACCGACGCTCGGGGCTGATGTCGTAGAAGGTGGTGATCCCGGCCAGGTCGCCGGACTTCGTGTCGACCTGGGCCCAGGCGTTCGCGCCGGGCGTCGCCAGGTAGCGCGCGACGACGGCCTCGGCCTCGGTCAGCGTCGTCGGACGGTCGAACGACATCCACTCGAACACCGAGTCGTCGTCCGACGCGGCCAGCACACCCTCGGCATGGTGCGGACGCAGCTGCGTGAGGGTGACGTGATCGCCGAACATGTCCTGAGCTTCGTACCACTGACTCGGTCGCATGCGTCGACCCTAACCAACGGCTCTCAGCCGACCGGGCGGGTCCGTTTGCCGTGGGGCTCGCGGATCAGCTCGAGCTCCTCGAGGAAGTTGTGTGGCCCACAGGTCGATGTCGTTCTCCATGACCTGCTTGCGCATCGCCTTCATCCGCTCGGTCGTTCTCGCCGGGCGGGTCGCTGATGGCCTCGAGCATCGTGGCCTTCATGCCGTTGATGTCGTACGGGTTGACCAGGTAGGCCTGCTTCAGCTCGGCCGCCGCGCCGGCGAACTCGCTCAGCACCAGCGCGCCGCGGTCGTCGTAGCGGCAGGCGACGTACTCCTTGGCGACGAGGTTCATGCCGTCGCGCAGCGGCGTGACGACCATGACGTCGGCGGCGCGGTAGAGCGCGGCCATCTCCTGCGCGGGTACGACGCGTGCAGGTAGGTGATCGGGCTGCTGCCCGATGCGCCCGACGTCGCCGTTGATGCGTCCGACGAGGCGGTTGATGTCGTCGCGCAGACAGCTGTACTGCTCGACCCGCTCGCGCGACGGCGTGGCGACCTGCACGAACACCGCGTCGTCGACGTGGACCGAGCCCTCCGGCGATGAGCTCGCCGAACGCGCGCAGGCGCTGGCGCAGGCCCTTGGTGTAGTCGAGCCGGTCGATGCCGAGCAGGACGTCTTGGGGTTGCCGAGGCTCTCGCGGATCTCGGCGGCCCGCGCGCTGACCTCGGGCGTGCGGGCCAGCTCCTCGAAGCCGGCCGCGTCGATCGAGATCGGGTACGCCTTGGCGAGGACCGTGCGGCCGTCGGGCAGGTAGATCGTGTCGCGGTGCGTCTTGTGGCCGACCCGCTGACGCACGAGGCGGACGAAGTTCTGCGCCGCGCCGCCGGCATCTGGAAGCCGACGAGGTCGGCGCCGAGCAGGCCCTCGAGGATCTCGACGGCGCCACGGCAGCTGCTGGAACAGCTCGGTGGGCGGGAACGGGATGTGCAGGAAGAAGCCGATGCGCAGGTCGGGGCGCAGCTCGCGCAGCATCGTCGGGACGAGCTGGAGCTGGTAGTCCTGCACCCACACGACGGCGCCCGTCGTCTCGGCGACCGCGGCGGCCTTCTCGGCGAAGCGCCGGTTGACCGCGACGTAGGAGTCCCACCACTCGCGGTGGAACTCCGGCGGCGCGACGACGTCGTGGTAGAGCGGCCACAGCGTCGCGTTGGAGAAGCCCTCGTAGTACTCCTCGACCTCGTCGTCGCGTGCAGCGGGACCGGGACGAGGCTGCATGCCGTCGTGCTCGAAGGGTTCGAGCTTCTCGTCGGCGGCGCCGTGCCAGCCGATCCACGCGCCGCCGTTGCTCTGTGCATGACCGGCTCGAGCGCGGTGACGAGCCCGCCGGGGGAGGTGCGCCACAGCGGTCGCCGTCGGGGCGATGACGCGGTCGACCGGGAGGCGGTTGGCGATCACCACGAAGTCTGCGGAGGCCTGCAGGCCTGGTGACGCTGTCGACCCGTACGCGCCGCATGGCCCGACCTTATCCGCGAAGGCGTGCGGAGTCAGCGGCCGGAGGACTCAGCGCGTGTCGACGCCGATCTGCGCGCAGGATCTCGTCCATGCCGCTAGGATCGACGACGGTCTCGTCGAGCGGCAGCAGCGCCGACTCGGTCGCGCCCGGCGCGCAGGCAGCGCCGCGACCTCCTCGATCTCGTGGGCGTAGCCGCGTCCGATGACCGGCAGCGCGATCTCCTCGCGACTCGTCGCCGCGCGACGACCGTGAAACCGGCGCGGGTGGTGGAAGCGGCCGCGGCACCTCGATGCGGCCCCGGTCGCCCGCGATCGACGGCCCGGTTGTCGACCGAGCGCGACCTGCGTCCAGGCGATGCTGGCGACCGCACCCGACTGTCGTACGTGAGGGTCGCTCCGCCGCTGAGGTCGACGCCGGTGCTCGGACAGCGACGCCCGCCGCGCGCGATCCGGTCCGGGCTCGCCGAGCATCAGGTGGGCGAACGTCAGCGGGTAGATGCCGACGTCGAGCAGCGCGCTGGCGCCGAGTGCCGAGGTCCCACAGCCGGGCGACGTCGGCGGCGGGCCACGAAGCCGAGCTCGGCGCGCACCTGCCGGACCTCGCCGCACGCCGCCGCTCCGCGACCATCTCGCGCATGCCGGACGATGTGCGGGTTGGTGCGCATCCACATCGCCTCGGCGAAGAACAGGCCCGCGCTCGCCGCGCCTCGTCGACGAGCAGCCGGGCCGAGTCGTCGGCGTTGAGGGTGAGCGCCTTCTCGCACAGCACGTGCTTGCCGGCGTCGAAGCACAGCGCGGACGTCCTCGAGGTGGCGTGCCGTGCGGCGTCGCGACGTAGACGACGTCGACGTCGGGATCGGCGACGAGGTCCTCGTACGACCCGTGGTGGGCCGCGCGTCGGCGACCGTGTACTCGTCGGCGAAGGCGCGCGCCGACGAGAGCGATCGCGAGCCGACCGCGGGAGGACGTCGTCGTCGAGCAGGGCGAGGTCGGTCGCGAACGTGTCGGCGATGTCGCCGGTGGCGAGGATGCCCCAGCGGACGGCGGGTGCGTCATGGTGGACATCCTCTTCCTGCGCCCCGTCCGGACGCCACGCCGGGAGGCGGCGAATGACACCGATGTCATTCGTGGCCTACGATGGAGCCCATGAGTGCTGTCGACGCAGCCGTCCGACGCGTCGGCGCGGCCGGGGTCGCTCCGGCTCACCGAGCGGGAGCCGCGCGATCCTGGCGTTCGAGCGTCGTGGTGGAAGTACGCGGGCGACCAAGGAGCAGGCGATCCGCGACGAGTTCGACTGTCGGCGACCCGCTACTACCAGGTCCTCAACGCCCTGATCGACCGCGAGGCCGCGCTCGCCTACGATCCGTTGCTCGTCAAGCGGCTGCGCCGGATGCGTGCGACACGTCGCCGCACCCGCTCAGCGCGCCGCCTGGACGCCGACGCGTAGGAGGTCACCCGTGAACCAACGACGCCGGGTCACGCAGCGTACGAGGGTCTCGCCGCGCACGGTCCCCTCGGTCGCGGTCGTGGGCGCCCTCGTCGTGCTCGCCCTCGCCGCTCTTGGGCTGCTGGTGAGCAACGACCCCGAGCAGGCGCCCGCCGCGGCACCCGCGCCGACCGCGACCACCCCCGCCCCGACGCCCGAGCCGGTCGCGACGCCGGCCCCGACCACCCCCGCGCCGACCACTGCGGAGGTTCCCCGCGCGTTCGTCGAGGTCTACAACAACTCCCGCGTCAGCGGGCTGGCCGACACGACCGCCGCCCGCGTCGAGGATGCCGGCTGGAAGGTCGTGGGTGTCGACAACTGGTACGGCAAGATCCCGGAGTCGACCGTCTACTACCCGAAGAAGCTCGAGGACCAGGCCCGGCGCCTCGCGGCCGACCTCGACATCGAGCGCGTCAGACCGTCGATCGAGCCGATGAAGTTCGATCGGCTGACTCTCATCCTCACCGGCGACTGAGCCACTACGCTCAGGCGCGTGCGTCGCCCCTTCGTCTACACGCTCCCCGGTGCCTACGGCGCACTCCTGCTCGGCTGTCTCGCGTTCACGCCCTCGCTGCTGCCGCGACCCGCCGTGTTCCAAGGGCTGGTCGCGGGGGTCAGCACGGCTCTCGGGTACGGGGGCGGCGTCCTCGCGGCGTACGTGTGGCGCGAGCTGGTGGAGCGCGGGGCCCGTCCTGCTCAGCGTCGCTCCTGGTCGGTCTTCGGGGGTGTTGCCTTCGCGGCCGTGGCCGTGTCGTTGGTCCTCGGGCGCCGGTGGCAGGACGAGATCCGCGCGCTGATGGGCATGGAGCCCGAGCCGTGGCCGTGGCTGCTGACGATCCCGCTGGTGTGGGCGCTGGTCACGGTGCTGCTGATCCAGCTCGGGCGCGGGGTCCGCTGGCTCTACCGCAAGCTCGTGCGGCTTCTCGACCGAGCGCTCGGCGAGCGTGCCGCGAAGGTGCTCGGACTCGTCGTCGTCGCCTGGCTCCTCGTCGGGGCGATCAACGGGGTCCTCTTCGACCGCCTGCGCTCCACTGCGGACGACGTCTTCTCCTACCGCAACACCATCACGCCGGACGGCGTCGAGCAGCCGACCAACCCCGAGCGCTCGGGCAGCCCTGACTCGCTCGTCGCCTGGGACAGCCTCGGCCGTGAAGGGCGCGTCTTCGCGGCGTCCGGACCTCGCGCGGAGGACATCACTGCGTACACGGGGCGTCCTGCCGTCGAGCCGGTGCGGGTCTTCGCGGGGCTGGAGTCTGGCGAGAACTTCTCCGAGCGGGCGGCGCTCGCCGTCGAGGACCTCGTACGGGCGGGAGGGTTCACGCGCGAGCGGCTCCTCGTCGTGACGACGACGGGTTCGGGGTGGGTCGAGGAGACCTCGGCGTCGAGCTTCGAGTACCTCGCGGACGGCGACTCGGCCGTCGTCGGCATGCAGTACTCCTCGTTCCCGTCCTGGATCTCCTACCTCGTCGACCAGGAGCAGGCCCAGGACTCCGGGCGTGAGCTGTTCGACGCGGTGTTCGCGCACTGGTCGACGCTGCCGGTCGAGTCCCGGCCCGCCCTGTACGTCTTCGGGGAGAGCCTCGGGTCGTTCGGGGGAGAGGCCGCCTTCTCGGGCGCGTACGACGTCGCCAACCGGACGTCCGGCGCGCTCTTCGTCGGGCCACCGAGCTTCAACACGCTCTGGGGCCGCTTCGTCGGCGACCGGGACGCGGGGACGCCGGAGGTGCTGCCGGTCTACCAGGACGGCCGTACGGTGCGCTTCGCGCGGCGGACCGCCGAGCCGATACCTCCGGCGGGCGCGCCGTGGGACGGGACCCGGGTGCTCTACCTCCAGCACGCGTCGGACCCCATCGTGTGGTGGAACACGCAGCTCCTCATGACGAAGCCGGACTGGCTGCGTGAGGAGCGCGGACCCGACGTGCTCTCCTCGGTCCGATGGATCCCCCTCGTGACGTTCTGGCAGGTCACCGCAGACATGGCGCTCGGCACCGAGGTGCCGCCCGGGTACGGCCACCACTACGCGGGCGAGCACGTCGACGCCTGGGCGACGATCCTGCGGACGCCCGGGTGGACGTCGGAGAAGTCGCAGCAGCTGCGCGCCCTGGTGACGGCGGACGAGAGGCCGTAGCGCGGTCAGCGCGTCGCCGCGTACGTCGCGATCGTGCCCACGGCGTTCGCCGCCCAGTGCAGGCCGATCGGGGCGAGCAGGCTGCCGCTGCGCTCACGGGCGTAGGCGAGCACCGCCCCTGCCAGTGCGGTGCCGACGACGATCGCGACCATGCCGAGCACCGTGACGACCAGGGAGTCCCCGACGGCACCTGCGACCGACCGGTTCCCGTCGAGCGCCGACGAGGCCGAACCGAGGTGCCACAGCCCGAACAGCAGCGACGACACCACCGTCGCCGTACGGACGCCGCGGTCGCGCCGCACCATGCCCTGCACCACGCCGCGGAACACCAGCTCCTCGAGCAGCACGGTGTGCAGCGGGATCACGACGAGCACCCTGACGGCGAGGTCCGCCGGGGACCCGGGGGTGCGCTCGTCGACCAGCAGGTCGCGGGTCGCGGGGAGGGTGTACGCGACGGCATAGACGGCGACGAACGCACCGACCGCGGCGGCCGCCCACCACGCGCCCGCTCTCAGCCGGTCACGACCCAGCCCGAGGTCGTCGGGCGAGAGGCGTTGCCGGTGGGCCAGCAGCAGGAACCCGAGCGTCGCCGCGACGGCGACCGCCGTGGACGCGGCGAGCGGGAGGACCGCGAGGGCGAGGCCGGTGACCACGATCGCGCCGACGACGACGGCGTACTCGCGGCCCGGGGTCACTGCCACATCGTAGAGGCGCAACTCACTCTCCACCCCGGGTCGGCGCCTGGGAAGATGGAGACATGTCCCTCCCCGCGGTCCTCGAGCCGCACCCACGCACCGACGCCGGCGCTGCCGCCCTCGCGTCGCTGCTGCTCGATCCCGAGCACGCGATGCTCGCGTTCGACTTCGACGGCACGCTCGCACCGATCGTCGACGATCCCGAGCACGCTCATGCGAGCGAACGCTCCGTCGCCGCGATGGACCGGATCGGGCCGTGCGTCGGCAAGATCGCCGTCGTCACGGGTCGTCCGGTCCGCACGGCGCTTCGGCTCGGCCGTTTCGCCGAGCGTGAAGGGCTCTCGGACCTGACGATCCTCGGGCAGTACGGGGCCGAGCGGTGGGACGCCGAGACCGGTGAGGCCTCCGAGCCGCCGCCGCACGAGGCCGTCGACGTGATCCGAGGCAAGATCCCCGCGCTGCTCGCCCGCCTGGGCATGGCGGAGGCCCGTCTCGAGGACAAGGGCCGGGCGCTCGTCGTGCACACGCGCGGCCTCGTCGACCCCCTGCGCGCCCAGCAGCTGCTCGAGGAGCCTCTCACCGCCCTCGCGCGCGAGCACGGCCTGTCGGCAGAACCGGGTCGCTACGTCGTCGAGGTCCGCGACCCGTCGATCGACAAGGGAGCGGCGCTGCGTGGGCTCGTCGCCGAGACCGGCACCCGGACGATCGTCTACGCCGGGGACGACCTCGGTGACCTCCCCGCGTACGCCGTCCTCGACGGCATGCGGACGCGCGGTGAGGCGGAGGTCGTGCTCATCGCCGTCGCCTCCGACGAGCAGCGTGCGCTGATGCCGCGCGCCGACCTGGTCGTCCACGGACCCGAGGAGCTCGCGAGCTGGCTGGAGCGGCTCGCTGATGCGCTCGGCTGCTGAGCGCCGCGGCCGCGTTCTCCTGGTTCTCGCGATCGGTGACGGGCCCGTCCGCATGGTGGAACAAGTGGACAGTATGTGAGACGCGCCCGTACGCTGAAGCCAGCTCATCACGAGGGGCGGAGGGACACGGCCCGACGAAGCCCCGGCAACCACCTGACGTGAGCTCGCGATCCCGCGAGGCCGCCGTCAAGGCATGGTGCCAAGTCCGTCCTGTGGCGAAAGTCGCGTGCAGGGAAGATGACGAGGAGGCCTCGTGAGCGCGAGCACGCTGCAAAACCCCGACCGTACGACCGTCCGTGAGGGCGCCTTCGGCAACGCGACCGGCCTGGTGTGCCGCGCGTGCGGCGCCCAGCAGGAGCTCGGCCCCCACTACGCCTGTCTGGAGTGTTTCGGCCCGCTCGAGGTCGCGTACGACTTCGGGACGGTCACCCGCGAGCAGATCGAGGCGGGCCCCAAGAGCATCTGGCGCTACCAGCCGCTGCTCCCGGTCCCGACCGACATCGCCGCCTTCCCCAACACCGATCCCGGCTTCACCCGGCTCGTGAAGGCTGACAACCTCGCCCGCGAGCTGGGCCTCAAGACGCTGTGGGTCAAGGACGACTCGGGCAACCCGACGCACTCCTTCAAGGACCGCGTCGTCGCCGTCGCCCTGTCGGCCGCCCGCGAGCTGGGCATGACGGTGCTCGCCTGTCCCTCGACGGGCAACCTCGCCAACGCCGTCGCCGCGGCCGCCGCCCGCGCGGGCATCAAGAGCGTCGTCTTCATCCCGGAGAACCTCGAGCGCCCCAAGATCCTCACCACCGCCGTGTACGGCGGCACGCTCGTCGCCGTCCGCGGCAACTACGACGACGTGAACAAGCTCGCCAGCGAGATCGCCGGCGAGGAGGAGGGCTGGGCGTTCGTCAACGTCAACGTCCGTCCCTACTACGCAGAGGGCTCCAAGACCCTCGCGTACGAGACCGCCGAGCAGCTCGGCTGGCGTCTGCCGGAGCAGGTCGTGATCCCGGTCGCGTCCGGCTCGCAGCTGACCAAGGTCGACAAGGGCTTCACCGAGCTCGGGCGGCTCGGCCTCGTCGAGCCGACGCCGTACAAGATCTTCGGTGCCCAGGCCACCGGGTGCTCGCCCGTCGCGCAGGCCTTCCGGGAGGGCCACGACGTCGTCCGGCCGGTGAAGCCCGACACCATCGCGAAGTCCCTCGCGATCGGCAACCCCGCCGACGGCCCGTACGTGCTCGACACCTGCCGCCGTACGGGCGGAGCGGTCGAGGACGTCTCCGACGACGAGGTCCGCGACGGCATCCAGCTCCTCGCGCGTACGGAGGGCATCTTCGCCGAGACGGCGGGCGGCGTCACGATCGCGACGCTCAAGAAGCTGCTCGCCAGCGGCCAGCTCGATCCCGACGCGGAGACGGTCGTCTTCAACACCGGCGACGGGCTGAAGACCCTCGACGCGATCGCGGACCGGGTCGGCCCGGCCGCGACCATCGACCCGACCTACACGGCCTTCACCGCCGCCGACCTCGTCTGAGCCCGAGAGGACACCATGAGCGTCTCCGTCCGTATCCCCACGATCCTGCGCACCTACACCAAGGGTGACTCCGAGGTGAGCGTCGAGGGCGAGACCGTCGCCGCCGTCATCGACGCGCTCGAGGCGTCGTTCCCCGGGATCAAGGCGCGCGTGGTCGACGAGACCGGCGCGATCCGGCGGTTCGTGAACGTCTACGTCGGCACGGAGGACGTGCGCTTCGCCGAGGGGCTCGAGACCTCCGTCCCGACGGGACAGCAGGTCTCGATCATCCCGGCGGTCGCCGGCGGCTGCTGACGGGTCGACACGCTCCGGGGTGACCCCTCGGCGCGGTAGTTTCGTCGCACTCTGAGGCCCGTGAGGGTGGGCCTCCCGGGCCGACTGGAGCGCGCATGTCGCAGGGCACCGTCAAGTGGTTCAACGCCGACAAGGGGTACGGGTTCATCACGATCGACGGCCAGGACGACGTCTTCGTGCACTGGTCCAAGATCCTCGTCGACGGCTACAAGACGCTCGAGGACGGTCAGTCTGTCCGGTTCGAGCTGGTGGACGGACCCAAGGGTCGCGAGGCGCACGAGGTCGTTCCCGCCTGAGTCGTCCCCGCCTGACCCGTCGCCGGTGCGCCCTTCCTGCGCCGCCTCGCGGCACGTCCGAGTCCGCCCCGCGTGGACCCGAGGAGCACGCCCGCGATCACCACGGCCCCCGAGGCCAGCTCGAACGGGTCGAGGCGCTCGTGGAGGACGAGAGCACCCGCGCTCATGCCCACCACGGGGACGAGCATCGAGAACGGGGCGACCGTGCTCGACGGGTACCGAGTCATCAGCATCGTCCACAGCCCTGAGCCGACCACCGTGGCGATCACCACCGTGTAGGCGACGCCGAGCAGGGCCGGCAGCGCCTCTGCGGTGAACGCGGTGGCGAGTGACGTGCCGACGCGCTCCGGTCCCTCGACGAGCAGGGAGAAGGCGAGCATCGGGACGGGTGGCACCACCGCCATCCAGAGCGTCAGGTGCAGCGGGTTCGACGGCTTCGCCTGCCGGTTCGCGAGGTTGCCGAACGCCCATCCGAGCGCCGCCAGGAGGGTGAGGGCGACCGGAAGGAGCGCTGCGGTCTGGGACCGGTGCCACGCGACCCCGGCGAGCCCGGCGATCGCGAGCAGGATGCCGACGACCTGGCGTCCGCTCAGCCGCTCGCGCAGGAGCACCCCGGCGAGGACGACCGTGAACGGTGCCGAGGCCTGGAGGACCAGCGAGGCGAGCCCGGTAGGCATGCCGGCGCTCATCCCGGCGTAGAGGAACACGAACTGCGCGATCCCGAACCCCGCTCCGTAGCCGATCAGCCAGCGCAGCTCCACGTCCGGCCGCGGCACGAGGAGGACCGTCGGGATCGCGATCAGGCCGAAGCGCAGCGCGACGCAGAACATCGGCGGGAAGTGCTCCAGGGACGCGTAGATCGCGAGGAAGTTGAGCCCCCACGTGATCGCCACGAGGACGGCGAGGGAACGGTCACGGGTCGTCATCGGTCCAGCGTGCGGGCGCGTCATGATGTAGCACAAGCGATTATATCTACGGCTATCTTGTAGCATTCCTTCAATGAGTATCTCACGCAACACCTCCGGCCGATGAGCGTCGGCGGGCTGGACGTCGACAAGCTCGCCGTCCTCCGCGAGCTCGCGGAACGGGGGAGCGTCACCGCCGTCGCCGATGCGACCTACCGCACGCCGTCAGCGGTGTCGCAGAGCATCAAGGCTCTCGAACGCGACCTCGGCACCGTGCTGGTCGAGCGGCAAGGACGCGGTGTGCGGCTGACCGAGGCCGGGCGGCTGCTCGCCGAAGGCGCCGTGGAGATCGCCGAGGTCGTGGCGCGGACCCGGGCGCGCTTCGAGGAGTTCCGCGGGGACGTGCGGGGAGAGGTGACGGTGACGGCGTTCCCGAGCGGTGCCGAGATGCTGCTCGCTCCGCTGGCGCCCCGCCTCGCGGCGCACACACCAGGCGTGACCGTACGGCTCAGCGACCTTGACCTGGCGGAGTACGAGCTCGCCGGCGCGACTGCCGACCACGACGTCGTCGTCGGGCACTCCGTCGTCGCCGTCCCCGACCCCCTCGCGACCGGACTCCACGTGACGTCGCTCCTGCGCGAGCCGGTCGACGTCGCAGTACCGGAGGGCCACCGCCTTGCCGGGAGGGAGCGGGTCCGTCCCGAGGACCTCGTCGGCGAGCCCTGGATCGGTGTCCAGCCCGGGCATCCGTTCGACCTCGTCCTCCCGATGCTCACCGTGGACGGCCAGGCGCCCCGCGTCGTGCAGCGCTTCCTCGACAACCACGTCGCGGCCGCGTTCGTCGCGTCCGGTCAGGGGATCGCGCTCCTCCCGCGCCTGTGGGCGACCACGGCACAGGTGAAGGGCGTCCGGCTCCTCGGCCTCGAGGGCGTGCGCGCCGGGCGGCACGTGTTCGCGCTGTCGCGGCCCGACCGCGCTGAGCGTGCCGCCGTACGCCGCGTGCTGACGGAGCTGGAGGAGATCGCGGCCGAGCTGGCCGGGCAGCTCAGCCGATGACGCGGGCCCAGAGGTTCTGCATCTCCCCGGACGTGGAGCGGTCGACCCACTCCAACGTCACCGGGAGCCCTCCGGGCGCGTCGAGGACCGGCGTACCGGCGCCGACGAAGCGTGGGACCACGTGGAGCAGCACCTCGTCCAGCAGGCCTGCCTCGAGGAGCCTCCGTGCCGTCACCGCGCCGAGCACGGCGACATACTTGTCCCCGGCCGCCTCCGCCGCGACCTCGTACGCCTCCTCGATCGTGCCGGTGACGAACACGATCCCTTCGGCGGGCGGTTCGTCCGGATCGTGCGTGTGCACGACGATGGGACCCTCCCACGCGCCGCCGTAGGGACGGGCCGTCAGCTCGTCGACCTCCTGCGTCTGGGCGCCGGGCGGCCGCCAGTGCTGCGTGCGCCCACCGACGAGCAGGGCGCCGAGACGCGGGATGAGCGCGTCGACGAGGGCGTTGTCACCCGTCGCGGGCTCGACGAGGAAGCCGATCTCCTCGTCGGGTCCGGTGATGAAGCCGTCGAGCGAGGCGGTGGAGTGGTAGAGCGAGGTCGCCATCGGTACGTCCTTAGGTCGAGGTCGAAGGGGAGACCGCGGCGGTCGGGCGGAGTCATCGCCAGGCCCCGGCCTTTGCACTCGTAGGGTGCGAGTGCTAGAAAGGGCGTTAGCACTCGTCTCGTACGAGTGCCAAATTGATCGAACGGGTCAGGCCGATGAGGTCCGAAGGTCGCGGCGAGAAGGGATCGCCGCGGACGCGGGTCGTCCGTCGCGGGCATCGTCCTGGGCCATCCACCTCTACGCGGAGGAATCGCGGGAGACATGCCGAAGACCATTGCATTCAACGAGGAAGCCCGCCGCGGGCTCGAGCGAGGGATGAACGTCCTCGCCGACGCGGTGAAGGTGACCCTCGGCCCCAAGGGCCGCAACGTCGTCCTCGAGAAGAAGTGGGGCGCTCCCACCATCACCAACGATGGTGTGAGCATCGCCAAGGAGATCGAGCTCGAGGATCCCTACGAGAAGATCGGCGCCGAGCTCGTCAAGGAGGTCGCCAAGAAGACCGACGACGTCGCGGGCGACGGCACCACGACGGCGACCGTGCTCGCACAGGCGCTCGTCCGCGAGGGCCTGCGCAACGTGGCGGCCGGTGCCAACCCGATCGCGCTGAAGCGTGGCATCGAGAAGGCCGTCGAGGCCGTCTCCGCGCAGCTGCTCGAGCATGGCCAAGGACATCGAGACCAAGGAGCAGATTGCTTCGACGGCCGCGATCTCCGCCGCTGACCCCATCGTCGGCGAGATCATCGCCGAGGCGATGGACAAGGTCGGCAAGGAAGGCGTCATCACCGTCGAGGAGAGCAACACCTTCGGGCTCGAGCTCGAGCTCACCGAGGGCATGCGCTTCGACAAGGGCTACATCTCGCAGTACTTCGACACCGACCCCGAGCGCATGGAGACGGTGCTGGATGATCCGTACATCCTCATCGCGAACTCCAAGATCAGCTCGGTCAAGGATCTCGTCCCCGTCCTCGAGAAGGTCATGCAGTCGGGCAAGGCCCTGCTGATCATCGCCGAGGACATCGAGGGCGAGGCGCTGGCCACCCTGATCGTCAACAAGGTCAAGGGCACCTTCAAGTCCGTCGCAGTCAAGGCGCCGGGCTTCGGTGACCGCCGCAAGGCCATGCTGACCGACATCGCCATCCTCACCGGTGGCGAGGTCATCAGCGAAGAGGTCGGTCTCAAGCTCGAGAACGCCGACATCTCGCTGCTCGGCACCGCGCGCAAGGTCGTCGTCACCAAGGACGAGACGACCATCGTCGACGGTGGCGGCTCGGAGGAGCAGATCACCGGCCGGGTCAACCAGATCCGTGCCGAGATCGAGAACTCCGACTCCGACTACGACCGCGAGAAGCTGCAGGAGCGCCTGGCGAAGCTCGCCGGCGGTGTTGCGGTCATCAAGGTCGGCGCGGCCACCGAGGTCGAGCTCAAGGAGCGCAAGCACCGCATCGAGGACGCCGTGCGCAACGCGAAGGCGGCCGTCGAGGAGGGCATCGTCGCCGGTGGCGGCGTGGCGCTCGTCCAGGCCACCGCTGCGGCGTTCGAGAAGCTCGAGCTCGAGGGTGACGAGGCGACCGGCGCAGCCATCGTCAAGTCGGCCTCGACCGCTCCTCTGAAGCAGATCGCCATCAACGCCGGCCTCGAGGGCGGCGTCGTGGCGGAGAAGGTTCAGGGGCTTCCCCTGGGTCACGGCCTCAACGCCGCGACCGGCGAGTACGTCGACCTGATCGCCGAGGGCATCCTCGACCCGGCCAAGGTGACCCGCTCGGCGCTGCAGAACGCAGCCTCGATCGCGGCGCTGTTCCTCACCACCGAGGCCGTCGTCGCCGACAAGCCCGAGAAGAACGCTCCGGCCATGCCGGGCGGCGACATGGGCGACATGGGCGGCATGGGCTTCTGACCCACCCCGTCTGAACGCATCACGCGGCGCCCCGCCGGTCTTCGGACCGGCGGGGCGCTGTCGTACGGTGGCGACGTGTACGTGCCGCGCTTCAACGCCCTCGACGACGACGCGGCCGTCGACGCGCTGATCCGTACGGTCGGGGCCGGTGACCTCGTCACCGCCGACGCCGACGGCGTCCCGTACGCGACGAGGCTCCCGCTGGTGTGGCTCCGCGAGGAGAGCCGAGCGATCGCTCACATGGCGCTGGCCAACCCGCACTGGCGCACTCTCACCGATGGCGGTGCCGCGCTCATCGTCGTCACCGGACCGCAGGCGTACGTGTCACCGTCCTGGTACGAGGCGAAGGCCGAGCACGGTCGGGTCGTCCCGACCTGGAACTACAGCCGCGTCGAGCTGCGCGGGACCGTCCGCGTGCATCGCGAGGCGGCGTGGCTCCGCGACGCGGTCACGCGCCTGACCGACCTGCACGAACAACGGCGTGCACAGCCGTGGGCCGTCACCGACGCACCTGCGTCGTACGTCGAGGGGCAGCTGCGCGGCATCGTCGGGCTCGAGGTCACCGTCACGTCGGTCGAGGGCAAGGCGAAGCTCAGCCAGAACCGCTCCGACGCCGACCGGGCCGGTGTCGTCGCGGGCCTCCGCGCCGAGGACGACGCCGAGGCGTCCCGTGTCGCCGACGCGGTGTCCGCTCACTCCTCGTCGACGTCCTCCCACGACACCGCGTCGACCAGGTAGACCAGCTCGCCCTGGCGCGGGTCCCGGGCCTGGAGGACGTGGAACACCGGGGAGAAGGGTCCGCCGAGGTCGACGACCGTCGCCCCGGCACCCAGCACCGCTCGCGTACGCGACCGGGGCGCGGTGAGATCGATCCGGGTCACGACTCCGGGCGTCACCCAGACCGGGACGCCTTGCATCGTCCCCGAGAGCTGGTGGTGGAAGTGACCGCAGAGCACCGCTCGGACATCCGTGCCGGCGACGGCGGCGGCGAGCAGCTCACGATCGTGCAGGCCGACGTCGCGCAGGATCAGCGAGGAGTCGAGGAACAGCGGAGGGTGGTGGAGCGCGACGATGGTCCCGTACGGCGCGGGGCTCGCGAGCTGGCCGCGAAGCCAGGCGACCTCGCCGCCGCTCAGCTCTCCGTGGACCGCGCCCGGGACCAGGCTGTCCAGGGTGATCACGCGGAGGCCGCCGACGTCGCTCACCGCGGTGCGCTTGCCCGCGGACCCGCCGGCGAGCCGACCGACGTCGCGCCCGCCCGCGTCCAGGTGCCCCGAGCCGAGCGCGCGCGTGAACGCGTCCCGGTCGTCGTGGTTGCCGGTCGTGTAGACGTGCGGGATCCCGCGCTCGGCGGCGAACGCCCCCACCATGTCCCGGACGGCGACACATCCTTCGTACGAGCCGTCGTCGGCGATGTCACCGGTCACGAGGACGAGGTCGAGGTCGGAGACGTGGCGCGCGTCGTGGAGGATCCGCTCGAGCGCGGCGACGGCGTCGACACCGTCCTCGTCGGGTCCGGTCCGGCTGACGTGGGTGTCGGAGAGGTGCAGCACGCGGTGGGTCGGCACCTGCCGCAGCCTAGTCCCGACCGAGGTAGGCGACGACCGAATTCGTGAGTGCCTTGGCGTAGCGCCGTTGTCCTGCCGCAGAGCGCATCGTGCGGGCATCGCGGCGGTTGCGCATGTTGCCCAGCTCGACCATGGCGGTCGGGACGCGGCTGAGGTTGAGCGTGCCCAGATCACCACGACGCACGAGCCCCCGGCCTCCGGCGGCGTACGTGGACCGGCGGAACTTCTGCGACTCCAGGGCGGCCCGGACCTCGCGACCGAACCGTGCCGAGCGCTTGACCGCACCGCGCCGCTTCGTCGTGATCACGTGGAACCCGCGCCCGGAGGCGGCGGCACCGTCGCCATGGATGCTGATCTTGAGGTCGGCGGCTCGCTCGCGGCCACGGTATCCCGCGTTGCCCAGCTTGCCGCGGACGTCGACGCACGGCCCCCAGAGCTTCCGGCTGTTGCGGTCACGCGTCATGACGACCGTCGCACCCAGTGCCTCCAGGCGGGTACGGAGGCGGACGGCGACGCGCCAGGCGAAGGTCGCCTCGGGGTACCCAGCGGCGGTCGCGGTGCCGGTGGTGTTGCAGGCCTTCCGCAGGCCGCCGGCATTCACCGGTCGGTTGATCTTGCGCGGGAATCGGGCGTTGCCCAGCTGGTGGCCGGGGTCGATCACGATCGTCGCGCCCTGGAGCGGTGCGCCCGCGCTCCTGGCCGCGTCGTGTCCCGCCGCCGCCGTCGCGTCGTGTCCCTCCGCGGCCGCCGTCGCGGACGGGCCGGCAGCGGTGCTCGCCACGAGTGTCGTCTGCGGCGCCTGTGCCGGGGCCGCGACGAGGGCGGTGCCGAGCAGGGCGACCACCAGGGCAGGGGAGAGACGCATCTTGGGAGGCTACCCCGGATGCATGCGCCGCCGTTCCTCGCGGACGTCCCCGTACGCTGGGGGCATGCTGTGGTTGCTGATCATCATCGGGGTCGTCGTCCTGGCCTACGTCTATCGGGTCCAGCTCCTGTCGAAGGTGCTCGGTCAGGACGAGGCACGTGTCCGGCGGATGCTCGAGCGTCGCAAGGGCGGTCGCTAGACCCGATGGGGGCGTCCGGTCTCGCCGCGGGAATCGTCCTGGTCCTCGCGCTGATCGGCCTGTCCGCGCTCGTCATCGTCGGACTCGTCCTTCTCGTGGCCGGCGGGCTCGCGCGCCAGGGCCGTGGGTCCACGATCCTGGTCCGCTCGGGTTCGGGCGTGCTTGTCGCCGTCGCGGTGGTCGTGGTCGGCGTCTTGGTGTGGGCACGGTGGTCCGGCGACCCGGGGACGCTGCAGCTTCGACCTGCGCGCACCCGTCTCCGCGGCGTCGCTCGACAAGGAGCCGATGCCGGGCTTCCCGGGGGCGTACGACTACAACTCCGACCGGGTGGAGATGGTGCTGCCTGACGGGTCGCGCTTCGCGACCGACGTGGTGACGGCGACGCTGTGGGCGGACGGGGACCTCGTCACGTCGGTGCAGCTCAGCGACCGCGCCATGCCGACCGAGGAGGCCGTGGAGGTCATCGAGCGCTGGGCCGAGGCACTGGGCGCCCGGCCGATCGGCATCGACACGGCAGCCGGCACACGGTGGTCGGACGCGGTGCTGGCCGGCGGCCTCGAGGCCGAGATGTCCCTCCAGCCCCTCGGCAGCGGGGCCGAGTCACGCCCCTTCCTCTCGATCGAGCTCATCTCGTGAGCGCGCTCAGCCGCACAGGCGCAGCGCCGTCAGCGCGTACGTCCGCGCGCAGTCCATCACCTCGGTGATCTCGACGTTCTCGCCGATCGCGTGGGCGTCCGCGATGTCACCGGGCCCGTACTGCAAGGTCGGTATCCCCGCCGCGGCGTACAGGCGCAGGTCCGAGCCGTACGGCGCACCCGTCGCCTTCGGCCGTGGCGCTCCGGCATGGACCGCCGCCTCGCTGACCACGTCGAGCAGCTCGTGGTCCTCGGGAAGCCGCCCCGGTGCGAACACGCCGCCGGGGAAGGTGACCTCCACCGGGTGGTCGCGGAGCCACAGGTCCGTCCGGGACGCCTCGGCGACGGCGGCGATGAGGGCGGCGCGCGCGTCGGCGACCGACTCCCCGGGACGCACCCCGTACCGGCCCTCGGCGATGCACAGGTCGGGCACCGTGCTCGCCCAGTCGCCGGCATGGACGGTGCCGATCGAGAGCGGGTACGGGATGACGAGGTGGGAGAACCGCTCACCGGGGTCGAGGTTGCGCGAGCGCTCCAGCTCGCGCAACGCCTGCCGCACCGTGTCGAGGGCGTCCAGCGCGCTCACGCCGCTCGCCCGCATCGACCCGTGCACCGCCCGTCCTCGTACGGCGAGGCGGAAGGTCAGTGCCCCGGCGTTGTCGGTCACGACCTCCTGCGCGGTCGGCTCGGCGATCACGCAGGCGTCGGCGGTGTGGCCGCGCCGCAGCGTCGCGTACGTTCCCAGGCCGCCGTCCTCCTCACCGACGACGGCGTGCACGGCGAGAGGGCGCGCGAGCGTGACGCCGGAGGTACGCAGCGCACGGGCCGCACCGAGGATCGCCGCGACCCCGCCGAGCATGTCGCAGACTCCCCGCCCGTACCAGCGCCCGTCCCGCTCCCGCACCGTGAAGGGGTCGTTGTCGGCCCACAGGAACGCGTCACCCGCGGGCACGACGTCGAGGTGTCCGTTCAGCGCGAGCGCGGGGACCTCGCCCGTCGGCGGGCCGATCAGCCCGACCGTGCCCCACGCCTCGGCACGCTCGACCTCCATCCCCGGGAAGTCGGGCTCCTGGCGCAGCGTGGGAAGGTCGATCTCCCAGTGGTCGACCTCCGCTCCCAGCTCCGCGAGGCGGTCCGCGACCCAGTGACTGGCGGCGACCTCACCGACCGTGCCGTCGACCGGTGCGAGAGCAACGAGTGCCGCGAGGTCGGCGGCGATCGCGTCCTCGTCGAGGTGGGCGAGGACGGCGGCGGCGTCGGAGGAGGTCACGTCCCCAGTGTGCGTCAACGCCTGCCCGTAGGGCCCAGGTGGCAGGATCTGGCGACATGACGCGTTCGCGGGTGACCGGGGTCGTCCTCGCCGCCGGTGAGGGCAGGCGCATGGGCATGCCGAAGGCGCTGGTCGACACCGGGGACGGGACGAGCTGGCTCACCAGGACGGTGAGGGAGGTCCAGGCGGGCGGGTGCACGGAGGTGCTCGTCGTCGTGGGCGCGGAGGCGACGCGCGTCCAGGCGTCGTACGCGGGGCCGCCCGTGACGTTCGCGGTCTCCGAGCACTGGGAGCGCGGGATGGCCGCCTCCCTGCGTACGGCTCTGGAGACGCTGGCGGCCGCGGAGGACCCGGCCGACGCGGCGCTGATCATGCTCGTCGACCTCCCGGACGTCGGCGCGGACGTCGTACGGCGGGTGGTCGACCACGCCGGCAGCCTCAAGTCGGCGGAGGACCGTGCTGCCGTCCTCGCGCGCGCCTCCTACGACGGCCGGCCCGGTCACCCGGTGCTTGTCGGTCGCGCGCACTGGCCGGCGATGGCGGCGACGTCGTCGGGGGACGAGGGCGGTCGTCGCTACCTGGCTGCGCACGGGACGGTCCTGATCGAGTGCGGCGATCTTGCGACAGGCCGTGACCAGGACACGCCCCCCGGCACCTCCGGACCGGAATAGGCTGAGCGCGTGAAGCAGCCGGAGACCAGCGACGACCTCGTCCGCGACCTCGAGCGGGTCGGCTATCTGACCGACGACGGGCTCGCGACCATCGCCTACCTGTCCCTCGCGATGCACCGTCCGCTCCTTCTCGAGGGCGAACCAGGCACCGGCAAGACCGCGCTCGCCGAGGCGCTCGCGGCGGCGTACGACGTCCCGCTCGTGCGCCTTCAGTGCTACGAGGGGATCGACGCGACGCAGGCGCTGTACGACTGGGACTTCCCGCGCCAGATCCTCCACCTGCGCACCGTCGAGGCGACCACCGGCCCAGGGCAGCCCGTCGATCCGGACGTGGTGGAGCAGTCGCTGTTCGACGAGCGGTTCCTCCTCGCGCGGCCGATCCTGCGGGCGCTGCGCGAGGCGCCAGCGGTCCTGCTGGTCGACGAGATCGACCGGGCCGACGACGAGTTCGAGGCGTTCCTCCTCGAGGTCCTCTCGACGAACCAGGTGACGATCCCCGAGCTCGGGACCGTCCGCGCCGTCGAGCCGCCGATCGTCGTCCTCACGTCCAACCGGACGCGCGAGCTGCACGACGCGCTCAAGCGCCGTTGCCTCTACCACTGGATCGAGCACCCCGGGATCGCGCGCGAGGTCGAGATCGTCCGGACCCGGATGCCCGAGGTCTCGCAGCGGCTGGCCGAGCAGGTCGTCGGGGTCGTGCAGGAGCTGCGCGCGCGTGGTGACCTGCTCAAGCCGCCCGGTGTCGCCGAGACCCTCGACTGGACCGCGGCGCTCGACCGGCTCGGACGCGACGAGCTCGACCTCACGACGGCAGCCGCGACGATCGGCGCCGTCTGCAAGTACCGCGAGGACGTCGACCGCGTCCGCGACGCGCTCGCCACGATGCTGGCCTGATCGTGGCGGACGTCGCGATCTTCGTCGGATTCGCCCACGCGCTGCGCGAGGCGGGCCTGGGCGTGACGTCCGACCGTACGCAGGCCTTCGTCGAGGCCGTCACCGTGCTCGGTCCCGACCGCCGCCACGACGTGTACTGGTCAGGTCGCGCGACGCTGTGCGCCGATCCGGACGACCTCGGGGTGTACGACCAGGTGTTCGCGGCCTGGTTCAGCCCGCACGAGCCGCGGCTGCGCACCCGGACGCAGCCGCCGCCGCGTGTCGTCGTCCAGGCGGCGCTCGAGGACGCCGACGAGGGGTCCGTCGGGTCGAGCGAAGACACGCAGGAGGTGGCGATGGTCGCGAGCCGCGCGGAGACCCTGCGTCATCGCGACGTCGCGGCACTGTCGGCGGGTGAGCGTGCCGAGGTGGCGCGGATGTTCGACCGGTTGGAGGTACGGGTGCCGCTGCGCCGCAGCCCACGCCGTACCCCGCACCGCCGCGGTGACCTCGACCCGACCCGGACGCTGCGTGACCAGCTGCGGCGGGCGGGCGAGCCGGGCCCGCTGCGCTTCCGCGCGCCGCGGCGTCGACCCCGGCGGGTGGTGCTCCTGATCGACGTGTCCGGGTCGATGAGCGCGTACGCCGACAGTTTGCTGCGGGTCGCCCACCGGTTGGTCGCTGTCTCTCCACGCGACGTCGAGGTCTTCACGCTGGGCACGCGACTGACCCGCGTCACCGCGGCCCTGCGTGTCCGGGACCCCGAGGACGCCCTCGCCGCAGCCGGCGCGACGGTCCCCGACTGGTCCGGCGGGACACGGCTCGGCGAGGTGCTGCGCGCGTTCGTCGACCGGTGGGGCCAGCGGGGCATGGCCCGGGGCGCGGTCGTCGTGATCGCGTCGGACGGCTGGGAGCGCGGTGACCCGGTGCTCCTCGGGACGCAGGTCGAGCGTCTGCGTCGCCTGGCGCACCGGGTCCTGTGGGCCAACCCGCACCGTGGCCGGCCCGGGTACGCGCCGGTGCAGGGCGGGATCGCCGCTGTTCACCCGCACCTCGACGCGCTCGTCGCCGGGCACTCGCTGGCGGCGTTCCAGGCGCTGCTCGACGAGGTCGGGCGATGATGCTCCGGGCGGGTGGCCCTTCCGCGTAACCTGGATCACATGCGTGACGTGCTCGACGAGCTCATGGAGACGTGGAAGGCCGGCGAGACCGCGGGCGTCGCCACCGTGGTCGCCACGTTCCGGTCCGCGCCGCGCCCGGCAGGCGCGTCGATGGTCGGTCGCGCCGGATGCGAGCGCGTACGGGTCGGTGTCCGGCGGCTGCGTCGAGGGCGCGGTCTACGAGCTGGCGCAGGAGGTGGTGTCGGCAGGCGGGCCGGTGCTCCAGCGGTACGGGGTCAGCGACGACGACGCGTTCGCCGTCGGCCTGACCTGCGGCGGCATCCTCGACGTCTTCGTGGAGCCGGTCTCGCAGGAGACGTTCCCCGAGCTGGGGGAGGTCGCCGCCGACATCGAGGCCGGGCAGCCCGTCGCCGTCGCCACGGTGATCGCGCACCCCGACGCCTCGTGGATCGGGCGGCGCGCGATCGTCCGACCGGAGTCCTTCGGCGGGTCGCTCGGCTCCGAGCGCGCCGACGCCGCGATCGCCGACGACGTCCGCGGGCTGCTCGCCGCCGGGCGTACGGCCACGCTGACGTACGGGCCGGACGGTGAGCGACGTGGTGAGGGCATGCGCGTCTTCGTGGCCTCGTACGCGCCGAAGCCCCGGATGCTCGTCTTTGGAGCGATCGACTTCGCGGCGGCGGTGGCGCGGCAGGGCGCGTTCCTCGGCTACCAGGTGACGGTCTGCGACGCGCGGCCCGTCTTCGCGACGGCCGCGCGCTTTCCCGACGCGCACGAGGTGGTCGTGTCGTGGCCCCACAAGTACCTCCAGAAGCAGGTCGAGTCCGGCGCGATCGACGAGCGCACCGTGATCTGCGTGCTGACCCACGACCCCAAGTTCGACGTGCCGCTGCTCGAGCTCGCCCTCCGCCTCGAGTCGCCGCACCGCCCGGCCTTCGTCGGAGCGATGGGGTCGCGTCGTACGCACGACGACCGGCTGGCGCGCCTGCGCGAGGCGGGAGTCGGCGAGGACGCGATCGCGCGGCTGTCGCAGCCCGATCGGTCTCGACCTCGGCGCACGTACGCCCGAGGAGACCGCGGTCTCCATCGCCGCCGAGATCATCGCGCTCCAGTGGGGCGGCCGAGGCGACCGGCTCAGCGCCCGCGACGGCCGCATCCACCACGAGGCCGACTGACCCCGACCTTCCCCTTTGCCACGGGCCCCTTCCCGTTTGCCACGCGCCCCTTCCCGTTTGCCACGGGCCCCTTCCCGTTTGCCACGCGCCCGTGGCAAACGCCTCCACCCTCGGCAAATTTGCCGCGGGGAGTGCCCACCTGCCACGGGCCCGTGGCAAACGGCGGCGCAGGCGGGGCGAGTTCTGCGATCCCGTTGTGAGGAAGGTCACAGGGGTGTAGGAAAGGCTTCAACCAGTCGGGCACGTGCAACGCCGAGCGGAGTGAAGTCCATGGCCAAGAAACCGATCACCCTCACCGTCGACGGGGTCGTCTACACCGATGACGTCGAACCCCGGACCCTTCTCGTCCAGTACCTCCGCGAGGAGCTCGGCAAGACCGGCACGCTGGTCGGCTGCGACACGACGAACTGCGGTGCCTGCACCGTGCACCTGGACGGCCGCAGCATCAAGTCGTGCACGATGTTCGCCGTCCAGGCCGACGGCCACGACGTGACCACCATCGAGGGGATCGCCGCCGCGGACGGCGCGCTGCACCCGATGCAGAAGGCGTTCCACGAGTCCCACGCCCTCCAGTGCGGCTTCTGCACCCCCGGCATGATCATGCAGTCGATCGATCTCGCCCAGGAGCATGCCGATCCCGACGAGGCGACCGTACGAGAGCACCTCGAGGGCAACCTCTGTCGTTGCACCGGCTACCAGAACATCGTCAAGGCCGTCCAGGCCGGCGCGAAGGAGATGGCCGACGGTCCTGCGGCGTCGACGACCGAGGCAGGTGCGGCATGACCGTCACCGAGATCGGCTCACCCCGCCGCCGCAAGGAAGACCAGCGCCTCATCACCGGGCGCTCGCGCTACACCGACAACATCGTGATGCAGGGCATGCTCCACCTCGCGATGGTGCGCAGCCCGTTCGCCCACGCCCGGATCACCCAGGTCGACACCACCGCGGCGAGCGGCGCTCCCGGCGTCGTCGGGGTCCTCACCGGTGCCGACGTCGCCGACATCCAGGGCAGCCTGCCGAACGCGTGGCCGATCACGCCCGAGCAGGTGGCTCCGCCGCACCCCTCGATCGCGGTGGACCGCGTCGCGTTCGCCGGCGAGGTCGTGGCTGTGGTCATCGCCCGTTCCAAGAAGGAGGCCCAGGATGCCGCGGACCTCGTCGACGTCGACTACGACGAGCTCCCGGTCGTCCTCGACCTCGAGGAGGCGGAGAAGGACGGAGTTCTCGCCCACCCCGACCTCGGCACCAACCGGTCGGCGTTCTGGGTGTTCGACTCGGGCGAGGCCGGCACCGGAGGCGACGTCGAGGAGGCGCTGAGCCGGGCCGCTGGCGCGGACGACGAGATCCTGGTCGAGCGGACGTACTACCAGCAGCGCCTCATCCCGGCGTTCATGGAGCCCCGCTCGACCGTCGTGGACCCCACGGGGGAACAGGTCACCATGTGGAGCTCCACGCAGGTCCCCCACATCCTCCGCCTGATGCTCGCCCTCACGCTCGGCATCCCGGAGTCGAAGGTCCGAGTGATCGCGCCGGACGTCGGCGGCGGCTTCGGCGGCAAGCTGCAGGTGACGCCCGAAGAGGTCATCACGATGCTCGCGGCGCGCCGTACGGGCAAGCCGTGCAAGTACACCGAGACCCGCTCCGAGTCGCTGATGGCCGCCCACCATGGTCGCGCGCAGGTGCAGCGGCTCAGCCTCTCGGCCACCCGCGACGGCACGGTGACCGGCCTGAAGGTGCAGCTCCTCGCCGACATGGGGGCTTACCTGGGCCTGGTCACCTCGGGCGTCCCGATCCTGGGGGCGTTCATGTTCCCGGCGATCTACAAGTTCCCGTCCTACCGGTTCGAGTGCACCAACCTCTTCACCAACAAGGCGTGGACCGACGCCTACCGCGGAGCGGGACGCCCGGAGGCCACGTTCGCGATCGAGCGCCTCATGGACGACCTCGCCGCCGAGCTCGACATGGACCCGATCGCGTTGCGCCGCAAGAACTGGATCGCGCACGAGGAGTTCCCGTTCACGACCGTCTGCGGGCTCGAGTACGACTCGGGCAACTACGAGGCCGCGACGGAGAAGGCGCTCGCCCTCTTCGGGTACGACGAGCTGCGGGCCGAGCAGAAGCGGCGCCGCGACGAGGGGGACCCCGTCCAGCTCGGCATCGGCGTCTCCACCTTCACCGAGATGTGCGGCCTGGCGCCGTCGCGGGTGCTCGGCTCGCTCGACTACGGCGCCGGTGGCTGGGAGTACGCCCAGGTCCGCGTGCTCCCGACCGGCAACGTCGAGGTCGTCACCGGGGTGAGCCCGCACGGCCAGGGTCACGAGACGGCGTGGAGCCAGATCGTCGCGGACCGGCTCGGTGTGGCGTTCGAGAACGTCGAGGTCCTCCACGGCGACACGGCGATCGCGCAGAAGGGCCTCGACACGTACGGTTCGCGGTCGCTGGCGGTCGGCGGCATGGCGGTGGTCGCCGCGGCCGACAAGGTGATCGCGAAGGCTAAGGTCATCGCGGCGCACATGCTCGAGGCGGCCGAGGATGACCTCGAGTTCGCGGAGGGCCGGTTCACGGTGCGCGGCACGGACCAGGGCGTGGCGCTCGGCGACGTCGCCCTCGCGACGTTCGCGGCGCACGACCTGCCCGACGGCGTCGAGCCGAGCCTGGACTCCGACGCGACGTTCGACCCGGAGAACTTCTCCTTCCCGCACGGCACCCACCTCGCGGCGATGGAGGTCGACACGGAGACCGGGCAGGTGTCGTTGCGCAGCTACGTCTGCGTCGACGACATCGGCAACGTCATCAACCCGCTCATCGTCGAGGGGCAGGTCCACGGCGGCCTCGCGCAGGGCATCGCCCAGGCGTTGTACGAGGAGGCGGTGCACGACGAGTCGGGGACCTTGGTCAGTGGCTCCTTCGTGGACTACCTCGTGCCGAGTGCGGCCGACCTGCCGTCGTTCGTCACCGACCGTACGGAGACGGCCTCCACCACGAACGTCCTCGGCGTCAAGGGCGTGGGGGAGGCGGGCACGATCGCGTCGACCCCCGCGATCGTGAACGGCGTGATCGACGCCGTGCGACATCTCGGAGTCGATGACATCCTCATGCCATGCTCGCCCAGCCGAGTCTGGGCGGCGCTGCAGGGAGCGGAGAAGGGCCGGGGGGCCGACGCCGCCGCACCGACGGTGAACAGCCCCGAGGTCGCTGAACGCGACATCGCGTCGACCGGCGCGGTCCAGACGGGTACGGACCAGGGGGATGCACAGTGATTCCGACAGCTTTCGACTACGAGTCGCCGCAGACGATCGAGGAGGCCGTACGACTGCTCGTGGAGGGCGGCGACGACGTGAAGCTCCTCGCCGGCGGCCAGAGCCTGATCCCGGTCCTCAAGCTCCGGCTCGCCGGACCGGAGCTGATCGTGGACCTCGGCCGGATCGACGGGCTGCGAGGCATTCGTGAGGACGGGGACGACCTCGTCATCGGTGCCATGACCCTGCACGACGAGGTGTCCTCGAGCCCGCTCGTGCGTGAGCACGCGGCGCTGCTGGCCGAGGCGGCGTCGACCGTCGCCGATCCGCAGGTGCGTCATCGTGGCACCTTCGGCGGTGCGCTGGTCCACGCCGACCCGGCCGGAGACCTCCCCGCACCCGCCCTCGCGCTCGGTGCATCGTTCGAGATCACCGGCCCTGCGGGATCGCGTACGGTCGCGGCTCGGGAGTTCTTCGTCGACCTCTTCACCACCGCGGTGGGCGAGGACGAGATCCTCACCGCCGTCCGCATCCCGAAGCGCACGGGGTGGGGAGCGGCATACGAGAAGTTCGTCCGGGTGTCGCAGCAGTGGTCGATCGTCGCGGTCGCGGCGACCGTACGGCTCGAGGGGTCGGCGATCGCCGAGGCGAGGCTCGGGCTCACCAACATGGGCTCGACCCCTGTCCGGCCGGAGGCGGTCGAGCAGGCGCTGATCGGTGTCTCCCCGGTCGCCGAGGCGGTCGAGGCCGCTGTGGCGGGAGTCGCCGACGGCACCACGCCCCCCGACGACCTCAACGGCTCGGCCGACTACCGGCGCCATCTCGCACGCGTCCTGACCCGACGGGCAGTGGTGCGGGCGGCGGGTGCCTGATGGAGCTCACGCACACCTTCACCGTCCCTGCACCGCTCGCCACGACCTGGGCGGCCTTCAACGACCTGGAGTCCATCGCGCCGTGCATGCCGGGCGCGACGGTCGAGGTGGTCGACGAGTTCGACTTCACCGGCACCATCAAGATCAAGCTCGGGCCGATCTCCCTCGTCTACGGGGGCAAGGGGACGTACGTCGAGCGCGACGAGGCGGAGCGTCGGGTCGTGATCGACGCGAAGGGCAAGGACAAGCGAGGGCAGGGCACCGCAGGGGCGAAGGTCACGGCGCGGCTCTTCCCCGACGGGGACGGCACGCGGGTGGAGGTCCAGACCGACCTCGCGATCACCGGCAAGCCCGCGCAGTTCGGGCGCGGGGTGATCCAGGACGTGAGCGACAAGCTGCTGTCGCAGTTCGTGGGGTGCATCAGCGACCAGCTGTCGGCGCCACCGCCGGCCGCCGAGGTCCCGCTGGCCGAGGCCCCGCTGGCCGAAGCGACGGGGGCCGGAGCGACGGGGGCCGGAGCGACGGAGGCGGCGACGGCCGACTCGCCCGGCGAATCACCTGAGCCCGGGCGTCACGCGGCCGACGCCCCTGAGGCGGCCCCTGCTCCGGGACCCCTCGGCGCGACGCACGGCGATCCGCTCGCCTCGGACGCCGCCGAGCTCGACCTCGGGGCGACGGTGCTGCCGGTGCTGCTCAAGCGGTACGGGGTGCGGCTCGCCGCAGGCGCCGCAGTCGCGTTCGTGGTCTGGCGTCTCGTACGGCGACGGAGGGGCTGAGCGCTCGCGGGTCGAGGTCCGAGCCAGCCTCAGGTCCGCGCGGGGCCCCGCAGTGCGCCGAGCGGGGCGACCGCGATGCCGGACTCGGTGCAGACCCACCGCGGGTCCTCCCCGAGCTCCGGCTCCACGCCGAGGGTGTGCTCGGCGGTCGTCGGGCACGCGGTGCAGCGCGGCCATCGGCTCCCGACGTCGAAGAGAGCGTCCTGGACGTCCTGGGCGACGAGCCCGACGAGGAACGGTGCACCGTCGGGCCACTGGGAGACCCACCACCCGCGCTGGCTCAGTGCGTCCTCGAGGACGGAGACCGCGGTCGCGTCCGCCATCCGGCACGCAGCGAGGTCGTGGAGGACGCGGGCACGCGCCTCGAGAAGGTACTCCGTCACGGCGTCCAGAGTAAGTGCCGACGCCAAAGCGGGGCGAGGGTCTCACACCGGGACGGGCCGCCCGAGGGTCGTGAGCTCGCGGGCGATGTTGGCGCGTGCCTTCGCCTCCCACAGGCGGTGTCCCGGCTCGTGTCACGAAGATCCGTGGCCGGTTCTGGTAGTGCGTCATCACCATCGCGCGGAGCCGGCGGTACTCCGACATCGGAAGGTAGTCGTTCTCGGCGCGGATCGCCGCCGCGTACCGGTCGTACCGGCGCTCGTCCTGGCCCAGGATGCTGAGGTCTGCGTCGCAGAGCGCGGCTGCCTCGATGTCGCCCGGCGGCGCGACGTGGTCCTCGGTGGCGAGGACGATCTCGGCCACCCGCGCGCCGTAGCCAGGCCCGAGCCAGCGACGGGCGAGCTCCGCGGAGCGTTCGACACTGTCGGCGCGGTGGACGTCGTAGACCGCGTCGTGGAACCACGCTGCGGTCTTGGCGAGCTCGGCGTCGAAGCCCAGGCCCTCCGCCACGAGCACGTCGAGACCGCCGATCACCTCGGCGAGGTGGTCGGCGTCGTGATGCTCACGGTGTGGCTCTGACCAGCGCTTCGCCAGCTCGAGCCGTATGCGGGGGTGCACCCTGTCCAGCCTACGGGGGGCGCGGCGGGGTCGCAGCGGACGCGTGCCTCCATGGCGAGATCGCCAAGTGTTGCGGACACCACAGGATTTGATGGCTAAGACAACAAATCTGGTGACGTTGTTCTGTGTGTAGGCATCGCGTCCAACGAGGGGAAGGGACATGACCATGACCACCGAGTCGCGGCTCGGCTCCGACCGCATCCGGGCCTGGGAGGGATTCGTCGACGGCCGCTGGCGCACCTGCGTCGACGTCCGCGACTTCATCCAGCGCAACTACACGCCGTACGAAGGCGACAGTGCCTTCCTCGCCGGCCCGACGGAGCGCACCACCGCGCTCTGGCAGAAGCTCAGCGCGATGTTCCCCGAGGAGCGCGAGAAGGGTGTCTACGACGTCGACTGGCAGACGCCGGCCGGTATCACCGCGCATGCGCCCGGCTACATCGATCGCGACAACGAGGTGATCGTCGGCCTCCAGACCGACGCCCCGCTCAAGCGGGCGATGATGCCCAACGGCGGCTGGCGGATGGTGGAGACCGCTCTCGAGACGTACGGCTACCCGGTCGACCCGATGCTCAAGAAGGTCTTCACCGAGTACCGGAAGACCCACAACCAGGGTGTCTTCGACGCCTACCCGCCCTCCGTACGCGCCGCGCGATCGTCGCACGTCATCACGGGACTTCCCGACGCCTACGGCCGCGGCCGCATCATCGGCGACTACCGCCGCGTGGCGCTGTACGGGGTCGACGGCCTCATCGCCGACAAGCGTGCCGACCGGGCCGCGCTCGACATGGAGCCGCCCACCGAGGACGTGATCCGCGCCCGTGAGGAGAACAGCGAGCAGATCCGGGCGCTGAACGAGCTGAAGGAGATGGCCGCCTCGTACGGGTTCGACATCTCCGGGCCCGCGACGAACGCCCGGGAGGCCGTCCAGTGGACGTACTTCGCCTACCTCGGCGCCGTGAAGGAGCAGAACGGTGCCGCGATGTCGCTCGGCCGCACGGCGACCTTCCTCGACATCTACCTCGAGCGGGACCTCGCGCGTGGCGAGCTCACGGAGACGCAGGCGCAGGAGCTCATCGACGACTTCGTCATCAAGCTGCGCATCGTCCGCTTCCTCCGGACCCCCGAGTACGACGCGCTGTTCAGCGGCGACCCGACCTGGGTCACCGAGTCGCTGGCCGGCATGGGCGACGACGGGCGGCCGCTGGTGACCAGGACGACGCTTCCGCTACCTGCAGACGCTCTACAACCTCGGGCCGGCCCCCGAGCCGAACCTCACGGTGCTCTGGAGCGACCGGCTTCCCGAGGGCTTCAAGCGCTTCGCCGCACAGGTCTCGATCGACACCTCGGCGATCCAGTACGAGTCCGACCACCACATCCGCGAGTGGTGGGGCGACGACGCGGCCATCGCCTGCTGCGTGTCCCCGATGCGTGTGGGCAAGCAGATGCAGTTCTTCGGCGCCCGCGTGAACCTCGCCAAGACCCTTCTGTACGCGATCAACGGCGGCCGCGACGAGATCACCGGCAAGCAGGTCGGACCGGCCGCCTCCCCGGTCGGTGAGGGTCCGCTCGACTACGACGACGTGATGAAGCGCTTCGACGCCGAGATGGACTGGCTCGCCGCGACGTACGTGGAGGCGCTCAACGTCATCCACTACATGCACGACAAGTACGCGTACGAGCGGCTCGAGATGGCGCTGCACGACTCGGACGTGCTGCGCACCATGGCCTGCGGCATCGCCGGGCTCTCCGTGGCCACAGACTCGCTGTCGGCGATCAAGTACGCGACGGTCGTGCCGGTCTTCGACGAGCGGGGCATCGTCGTCGACTACCGGACCACCGGCGACTTCCCGACCTTCGGCAACGACGACGACCGTGCGGACGCTATCGCCCGCGACCTCGTCGAGCGGTTCATGGAGAAGGTGCGGGCCTACCCGACGTACCGCGACGCGCTGCACACGCAGTCGGTCCTCACGATCACCTCGAACGTGGTCTATGGCAAGGCCACGGGCAACACCCCCGACGGACGCCGCCAGGGCGAGCCGTTCGCGCCGGGTGCCAACCCGATGAACGGCCGCGACACGCCACGGCATGCTCGCCAGTGCGCTCTCCGTCGCGAAGCTGCCGTACGACGACGCGCAGGACGGCATCTCGCTGACGAACACCGTGGTCCCGTCCGGGCTCGGGCGCACGAAGGACGAGCAGGTCACGAACCTCGTCGGGCTCCTCGACGCGTTCACCGGCTCCGAGGGCTACCACATGAACGTCAACGTCCTGAACCGCGAGACGCTCGAGGACGCGATGGAGCATCCGGAGAAGTACCCGCAGCTCACGGTGCGGGTGTCCGGGTACGCCGTGAACTTCGTGCGGCTCACGCGGGAGCAGCAGCTCGACGTGCTCTCGCGGACCTTCCACGGGGGACTCTGATGACCGCCGCACTTCTCAGCGACCTCCCCGCGGTGGAGCTCGACCGCAGCGAACGGCTGGCGGCGATGCGCTCCGGCGAGGTCGGGGCGGTGCACTCGTGGGAGCTCGTGACCGCGGTCGACGGCCCCGGGACCCGCATGACGACGTTCCTCACCGGATGCCCCCTGCGCTGCCGGTACTGCCAGAACCCGGACACCTGGCAGATGCGCGACGGGACGGAGATTCGAGCCGAGGACCTCCTCGCACGGATCGCCCGCTACCGCCCCGTCTTCGAGATGACGGGCGGCGGGATCACCCTGTCGGGTGGGGAGCCGCTGATGCAGCCGCGGTTCGTGGCCCGCGTGCTGCGCGGCGCGAAGGAGAGGGGGGTGCGCACCGCGCTCGACACCTCCGGCTTCCTCGGAGCGGCCGCGACGGACGAGATGCTCGACGACGTCGACCTCGTGCTCCTGGACGTGAAGGCGGGGGACGAGGAGACCTACCGGCGTGCGACCGGTCGCGCCCTCCAGCCGACGCTGGACTTCGGCGACCGGCTGGCGGCGCGCGGGACCGAGGTGTGGGCGCGGTTCGTCCTCGTGCCGGGGCTCACGGACGCGGAGGAGAACGTCGACAACGTCGCCCGCCTCGTGGCGCGGTGGCCCAACGTCAGCCGGGTCGAGGTGCTGCCGTTCCACCAGATGGGCCGCGAGAAGTGGGAGCGGCTCGGCATCGGGTACACACTCACCGACGTCGCGCCGCCCTCACCCGAGCTGGTGGCGCGGGTCCGCCACCAGCTCGAGGCGCACGGTCTGCCGACGTACGTCGGCTGACGGTCAGTCGTCGTCCGGCTCGCTTCCCTGGTAGAGACGGTCGCGTCCGGGGCCGCCCCGCAGGATGTCCCTGCCCGGGCCGCCCTCGAGCGTGTCGTTGCCCGGGCCACCCCACAGGCGGTCGCGGCCACGGTTGCCCTCGATGTCGTCGTTGCCCGACCCGCCGCGGATGCGGTCGTTGCCCGAGCCGCCCTGGAGGTCGTCGTTGCCGGCGCCGCCCCAGATGCGGTCGCTGCCGGACCCGCCCTCGATGTCGTCGCCGCCGGACCCGCCGTACAGACGGTCGTTGCCGGCGCCACCTTCGAGGTCGTCCTCGCCGGCACCGCCGCAGATCACGTCGTTGCCGCCGAGTCCCCGGATGTCGTCCTCGCCGCCGAGTCCGGCGATCACGTCACGTCCACCGGTGCCGCGGATGTTGTCGTCGCCGCCGGTGCCGACGATCGTGGCCCGGAGACCTCCGCAGGTGGCCGCCTGGGCGGCGTCCGCGGGGCTTGTCGTCAGGGCGAGCCCGGCGATCCCGAGCAGGGAAGCGGCCCCGAGCGCCGCGCTCCGGCGGCGCATGCTGGTGCGAGTCATGGGTCTCTCCTTCGGCAGATCTGTTCGCTGTCCCTCCAGACAACCCCCGATCGGTGAGGCGTGCATGAGCGGCCGATGAGAAGGCTCTCATCGCCTCGTGCGGACCTGCTCAGCTCGGCCAGGAGGGGGAGCGCCCCGCGAGCGCGACGACCCGGTCGAGCAGGGGAGCGTCGTCGGCCACCGGCAGCGGAGGCCCGAACAGCCCTTGGCGGGACTCGGCCTGCTCCGGCGCCGCCGACTCCTCGACGAAGCGGTGGACGAGGGCGAGGGCCTCCGGGTCGACCTCGTACGGCTGATCGGTGGCACGGGCGAGGTCCCACCCGTGCAGCACGATCTCGTCCAGTGCCACGGCGCCCGCGATCTCGGCAGGCATCGTGACGCCCCCTGCGGTCGCCTCACCTCCCCACGCCTCCGGGGACCGCCAGGCTTCGGCGAGCGCGTGGAGGCGCTGCGGGATCCGCTCTCGCCACCCTGGGGTGAGACCTTCCCCCGACGGTGCCGGAGGGGCGGCGAGCACGGGGTCGTCGGACTTGCGGGCCGCGAGCGTGAACGCGAGGGCCAGTCCGTCGAGATGGTCGAGAAGGGTCGCGACGTCGTAGTCGCACGGCGTCGGCCGGGCGAGGTCGTCGTCGCCGACGCCGTCGAGCAGTGCGGCGACGCGGAGGGCGGTGGGGCCGAGGTCGGGAAGGTCGGGCATGGCGTGCCTCTCGTCGTTCGGATCCGGTCACACCATCGACCGGGGGCGCCCGCCGAACTCATCGGCCGGTCACCCCGTCAGCCGGACTCATCGGCCGTCAGTCCGTCGTCAACCTGTCAGCTCGGCGACGAGCGCGTCGATGGTGGCGAAGTAGCCGTCGAAGGTGTCCGTGATCGCCGGCGGGTCGCCGACCGGCCGTTCGACGTAGGCGGTCCGCATGCCGACGGCCTGGGCGCCGCGGAGGTCCCACGCGTGCGCGGCCACCATGAGGATGCGGTCAGGAGCGCACCCGGCGGTCTCGACGGCGAGCCGGTAGACCTCGGGCGCCGGCTTGTACGCCTGCACGGTCTCGGCCGACAGGGCCTGGTGCCAGCGCAGCCCGGCGTACGCGTTGAGCCGCAGGAGCGCGGTGCGGCCGGCGTTGGAGAGCCCGATCACGGGCAGGTGGGTCGCAAGCCGTTCGAGGGCGGAGAGCGAGTCGCCCCACGGTGACAACCGCTGGCCCGCCGTCGCGAGCCGGGCGAGGACCGCCGGGTCGCTGATCCCGGCCAGGTCGGCGACGTGCTGCGCGGCCTCGCGGTCGACGACCTCGGTGCTGACGTACTCACGGCGTCCTTGCGCGATCTCCTGCTGGGCCCCCTCGACGTACTGCTGCCACGACACGAGCAGGTCGTCGACCGCCGCGTCCGGCAGCGGGACCGCCTGGCGGATCGCGGCGCGAAGACCGCTGGGCTCGTCGACCAGCGTGCCGAGCACATCGAAGACCACAGCCTCGAGGTCGTGGACCCGGTCCATGTCTCCCTCTCCTGGCGCGGAGCCGGCTCAGACGTCGGCGGCGTCGACGATCCGGTACGCGTACCCCTGCTCGGCGAGGAAGCGTTGCCGGTGCTGGGCGAACTCGGCGTCGACGGTGTCGCGGGCGACGACCGCGTAGAAGCGCGCCGTACGGCCATCGCCCTTGGGCCGCAGCAGGCGTCCGAGACGCTGGGCCTCCTCCTGGCGCGACCCGAACGACCCCGACACCTGGATCGCGACGGACGCCTCGGGCAGGTCGACGGAGAAGTTCGCGACCTTGGAGACGACGAGGAGGTCGATCTCGCCGGTACGGAAGGCCGCGAACAGCGCCTCGCGCTCCTTCACCGACGTCTCCCCCTTGATCACCGGGGCGCCGAGCTTCTCGGCGAGCTCGTCGAGCTGGTCGATGTACTGCCCGATGACCAGCGTCGGCTCGCCGCGGTGCTCCTCGACGAGCCGCTGGACGACCTCCGTCTTGCGTGCGGTCGAGGCGGCGAGCCGGTAGCGGACGTCGGCCTCCGCCGTCGCGTAAACGATGCGCTCGGAGTCGCTCAGCGTCACCCGCACCTCGACGCAGTCGGCGGGGGCGATGTAGCCCTGGGACTCGATGTCCTTCCAGGGCGCGTCGTACCGCTTGGGTCCGATCAGGCTGAAGACGTCTCCCTCGTGCCCGTCCTCGCGCACGAGCGTGGCCGTCAAACCGATCCGACGCCGTGCCTGGAGGTCGGCGGTCATCCGGAAGATCGGCGCAGGGAGGAGGTGCACCTCGTCGTACACGATCAGGCCCCAGTCTCGGGCGTCGAACAGCTCGAGGTGGGGGTACACGCCCTTCCGCCTCGTCGTCATCACCTGGTAGGTGGCGATCGTGACGGGCCGGACCTCCTTCTTGGCGCCGCTGTACTCGCCGATCTCTTCCTCGGTGAGCGTCGTCCGGCGCAGCAGCTCCTCTTTCCACTGGCGTGCGGAGACGGTGTTCGTGACGAGGATCAACGTCGTGGACTGCGCCTGCGCCATCGCCGCGGCGCCCACGATCGTCTTCCCTGCGCCGCACGGGAGCACGACGACGCCGGAGCCACCGTGCCAGAACGACTCGACGGCCTCGGCCTGGTACGGGCGCAGGTGCCACGCGCCGTCGGTGAGCGCGATCGCGTGGGCCTCGCCGTCCACGTAGCCGGCGAGGTCCTCGGCGGGCCAGCCGACCTTGAGCAGCGCCTGCTTGAGCGCGCCTCGCTCCGAGGGGTGCACGGCGATGGTGTCGTCGTCGATGCGCGTGCCGAGCATGGGCGCGATGCGCCGGGAACGGATGACCTCCTCGAGGACGGGCCGGTCGGTCGTGGCCAGCACGAGGCCGTGTACGGGGGTGTTCTCCAGCCGCAGGCGGCCGTAGCGCGACATCGTCTCGGCGACGTCGACGAGGAGTGCGTGCGGGACGGGGTAGCGCGAGTAGTCCATCAGCGCATCGACGACCTGCTCGGCGTCGTGGCCGGCGGCGCGGGCGTTCCACAGGCCGAGCGGAGTGATCCGGTAGGTGTGGATGTGCTCGGGCGAGCGCTCGAGCTCGGCGAACGGTGCGATCGCGCGGCGGCACGCGGCTGCCTGGTCGTGGTCGACCTCGAGCAGGAGCGTCTTGTCGGACTGGACGATCAGCGGACCGTCGTTCATACGTCTCCTTCGGGGAGCGTGGGTGTGGTGTCGACGACCGTGCCCGGTCGGGATCCCGCCCGTTTCCGTGCACGGTACGCCGCGACGTTGGCACGCGACGAGCAGCGCTCGGAGCAGTAGCGCCTCGAGCGGTTGGGGGAGACGTCGACGTAGGTGTTCGTGCAGCCGTGGGCGGCGCAGACCCCGAGGCGTCCCGGGTCGAGGTCGCAGATCAGCGTGGCGAGCCCCATGAGGGACTCCGCGACGACGAGGTCGGCGACCGACGCGGCGCGGTCGGCGACGTGCAGCCGCCACCCGCTCGGCGTCGTGCCCTGGTCGGTGGCATCGACATCGGTGGGGACGATGAGCGGCGTGATGCGGTGCGTCGCGAGCAAGGCGTTGACGGTGGCCACCACGTCGTCGGCTCGGCCGGCGTCACCGTGCGCGAACACCGGCCGCAGCTTGCGCTGGAACCGCTGCAGCGTACGGACGTCGCGCTCGGTCACCTGGGTGACGAGCCAGTCGCGCCCGGACAGATGGTCGCGCACGTCGTCGACCGAGCTCAGCGTGGCGTTGGCGAGCCGCGCCGCGCCTTCGGCGTAGCCCACGAAGTCCATCCGACCATCGTACTGGCGCGGCGGAAGGCCCGGTAAGAGTCTCGAATCACTTTGGCCATGACCTACCCGGGAGTAGCATGTAAGTAGTGACAGGCCTACTGCTTGTTACGCGATCGTCGCTCTCGCCGCCGTTCCCCCCGACGCGGCGAGGGCGACGTCCCACTTCGGGTCAGCCGCGGGGCGCGACCAGCAGCGGCTGACTCACGTAGCCGCAGAGCCCGTCGTCGTCCGACACGGTCGCGTGGGCCACCCCGGTGCCGCGCGGGTCGACGTGCGACGTGGCGTCAAGATGCATCCAGTCCGCGGCCGGCACCCGCTGGAGCGTCACGTTCATCCCTGGCGGGACGAAGATCCAGTCGCGCGCCGTGAGCTGCGTACTGATCCCGTTCGTCGAGTCGGCGAGCGTGAGCAGCCGCTGGAGGCCAGTCGGTTCCTCGCCCGCCACCAGCGGCACCCGCGTGCGTCCCCAGACCTGGACGCGCCCGTCCTCGCCCGCAGGCGTCTGCCTGCCGAAGCCGCCCGACGCGAAACGCCACTCCACCGCGCGCCCGTAGCCCCACTCCGCAGACACACCCGGGAGGCGGAACTGCGGCTGCGGGCTCGGGAGCGGGGGCGGGACGACAGGACGTCCGGAGGTCGGCGCACGGCCCTCCTCGTACGCCACCAGCCATGCACGGGCAGTCGCCACCGCGCGGCCCTCGACGCTCATCGTCGCCTGGACCTGGCGGACCCGACGCCCTGGCCGCAGCACGGACACCTCGATCTCGCACGTCCCCTGCGGGATCGGGCCCAGAAAGTCGACGTCGATCTTGCCCACTGCCATCGGCTCGTCCCCGACGCTCGCCTCGACGGACCGGCCGAGCAGTGCGGACGGAGGCCCACCGTGCTGCGCGCGGGGGTCCCACGGGCTCTCGGTCGCCGGTGTGGAGGCGTACGCGGAGCCGTCGACGCGCTCGTAGAAGCTGTCGGCGGGAAGCTCGGGGAGCTCGACGGCAGAAGCAGGAGTGGTCGCGGAGGTCACGGCGCGGACGCTACCTGGACGATGCGGTGCACCGCGAACCGCTGGACCTTCTGCGTCCGGTGGTCGAAGGCGGTGAGCCATCCCGCATCCACCCGCAGCGGATCGACGACACGCTCGGTCCGGGTGCCGGCCTGGTCCATGTAGGCGACCCACATCCGCTGCTGGGCCTCCGCGGCCTCCCGCAGCTGAGCCATCGTCGCCAGCGACCCGCGCTGGTCGTCACGTCCGGCGACAGGGCGCAACGACGCCGCCATCTCGCCGGCGCGCAGAGCGGCGACGGCATCCGCCGGGTCCTGCGACTGACGTACGCCGACCTCCACGACCTCGGCGCGTACGACGTCGCGCCGGCGGACCCGCACCACACCGCCAGGCTCCTCGGCCACCGCCTGGCGCCCCGACGCCGCGAGCCGCTCGGCGAGCAGGTCCGCCCGTACGGTGCTGACGAGCACGGTCGGGGCGATGCGGTGGAGCGTCGGTCCGAGGGTCGGATCGGCGAGGAGGGCGTCGAGCTCGGCCGGGTCGTCGGCGCGCACGTACGAGCCGGCGTCCCCGAGCCGGAGACGTCCGTGCAGGCGCGCGGTGTCGTCGACGAGGTACGTCAGCGGTTGGGGGATCGGGGTCACCGAGACCTCGGCGAGGAACGTGTGGATCTCGCTTGCCGGCCACCCGAGGTCGAGGCCGTGTCGCAGGGAGCCCGGGGTGAACCTGTAGACCGTGGCGCCGCCACGCGACTCGACGACCGCCAGGTCCTCCAGGCGGGCGCGCACCGCGGGCTCGAGCGGCCCTGGCGCCACCGCCGTGAGATCGGCCTGGACGAGAACGTGGGTGACCGACTCGGGGAGAAGACGCTGGACCACGTCGCGTGCATCGGGAAGTCCGAGCCCTGCTCCGGCGGGCGAGAGCGCGTCGAGCGCGAGGACTCCCAGCCAGGTCCCTTCGACGAGCGTCCGTCTGACGAGGGAGTCGCGTCCCTCGTCGGCGCGGGGGAGGTGCCAGGCGACCGCGTCGACGACATCCTCGACGTCGGTGTACGCACCGCCGTCGGCCGAGGCCATGGTCCGCAGCACCTGCGCACGGACGCGGCGGCCCGGACGGCTCATCCATGCCGAGGTCAGCGTGATCCACCGGTCGGCGGGCGGGCGTTCCCGCCAGGTGTCGAACGCCGTCGTCGGAGCCCAGACCTCGCCGTTGACGGGATCGACCGCGCGGCCGAGCAGGCGTGCGGCCTCGGCAACGTCGAGGACGAACTCGACCTGCTCGGTGCTGACTCCCAGCAGGGTCGCGGCGTTCCGGAGGTCACGCACCCCGCGACCTCCTGACCGCAGGACGGGCACGGGGCGTTCTCCCCATGTCGCCAGAAGGTGCTCGACACGCTGCAACAGCTCCATGACGGACCCTGCGCTCGCGTGCCGCATCCGGCGCTCGTCGACCTCCCGGGTCCGCAGCGCGGGCGGGCCGTCGTACGGGCCACGCGGTCCGAAGTCGCGGAGCGCGTCGCGGGCTTCGCGCACCACGTGCCAGGCATCGGGATTGCCCCACACGAGCGCGCTGGCGTGCAGCCGGGCGACCATCGCGGCGATACGCCCGTCGTCGGCGTCGACCTGGCGACGGAGCGCCGCGAGCGTGACGGGCGGGTCGAGCGCCGACATCGCCGCCAGCGTCGAGAGGTGGGCGAGATCGAGCCGGTCCAGCGCCCAGGCCACCGACGGGCGCGACGCCGCTCGGGACGCGAGCTGACCGATGTCGGCCGGCGTAGGCGTGGCGAGGTCCGGGCGCGCCCGCAGCAGCATCGTGAGTGCATCGTCGCTGCGAGCCCTGAGGTCCTCGGCGAGCGTGCGCGGGGAGGCGTCCGACTCAGTCATCCCTCCCACGGTAGTCCGAGCACGTGCACCGACCCGCACTACGCTGCCGGTCATGCCCAGGACTCGCGACCTCTTCCGCCGGCTCGCGTCGGCGTTCGCCCCGTCCCGTCGTACGCCGGTCGCGTCGTCGGGCCTCGTCTTGGGGTACGCCCCAAGACCTGACGGCCGCCCCGATCCCGGAGAGATCGTGTGGACGTGGGTCCCGTACGAGGACGACCCCCGGAAGGGCAAGGACCGCCCGGTCCTGCTCGTCGGGCGTCGCGGTGACGCGCTCGTGGGCGTGATGCTCACGAGCAAGGACCACGACCGTGACGCGGCCGACGAGGCCCGGTGGGGTCGTCACTGGCTCGACATCGGCTCCGGGGCGTGGGACCGCCAGGGCCGACCCAGCGAGGTGCGGCTCGACCGCCTGATCACGGTCGACCCGACGGCGGTGCGTCGCGAGGGCGCGGTGCTGGCGCAGAGCCGTTTCGACAAGGTCGTGGCGGGCGTGCGCCAGCACGCCGACGTGCGCTGAGAGGTCAGCGGATCCGCACTCGGACGGGTGCGGACCTGCCTGTCCGCAGGGGCCTGTCCCCGTTCGGCTTGTAGACGGCACGGAGCAACCGCGCGCCGCGCTTGTTGATCGCGCGCGTACGGACGGTGACCGTGAAGGTCCTCGTACGGTGACGAACCGTGCTCTTGCCGACGACGGTCGAGCCGAGGCGCACGACGACGCGGTCACCGGAGGGCGTGCCCTTCGGCAGGGTGACGCGGACGCGGACCGTGAAGCGCTTGCCGGCCTTGATCGTCGTCTTCGAGACCCGGGCGGTCACCTTCGGGGTGATCGAGGTCGTGCGGAAGCGGCGAACGGGGCTGCGCGACGCTCGCACGGCGAGCTTGTTGTCGGGGACGAAGAGGGCGACGAGCTGACCGTCCTCGACGACGTGGGTGAGGCGGGGGAGCCTGACCGTACGGGTGCCTGCAGCATCCACCCGGTACGAGGTCGGCCTGCGGTCCTCACGGACGAACCGGAGGCCGTCGCCCTCCTCGGTCGAGACCCGCTGGTAGAGGTGCACGCGGCCGTGGGGAACCGACCCGTCCGCGGTCGTGACACGGATCGCTGCCTTCACCTTGTGGGCCTTGCCGTAGGGGGCGCGCGTCCTGCCGAGCGACAGCGAGGTCGTGGTCGCGACGAGTCCGACGTACTTGGTGCCCGTGGTCACGGTGGCGGAGGTGTGCCCGGGCGGGGTGTAGGTGACACGGACGCTGAACGCGTGACCGGCGTCGGCCGGCTGCACGATGTGCTGGAAGGGCCAGGTGCCGACGGGGGTGAAGGGCACGCCGTCGCGAAGCCACTGGAACGTGAGGTGATCGGCGTCGCGCACCACGGGCTTCCACTCTCCGAACTCTGCCCGGAGCTTCTCGCCGACGGTCGCGACCGCGGTCGCAGGGACTCCGATCCCCTCAGGGCACTCCCACAAGCCGCACAGCTGCGGTTTGCCCACGTTGGTCGGCGGGCCGGCCGCGGCGTGGCTCGGCGAGGCGACGAGCATGCCCGCGAACATCGCGAGGGAGGCGATCAAGGCAAGGAAGGTGCAGCGGCGGGGCACGCGAAGCGTGAGCATGGTCGACCTCTCAGGTTGGTGGCTGATCATGGCACTGCGCGAGCTCACGGAGCGACCCGCGGCGGCGCGGCCTAGCCGCGTACGAAGCGTGGTGTCAACCCGCGCGGTCCCGCGAGAAGGTAGTTTTGCGGGGTGTCACTCGCCGACCGGATCGACCGTTACCAGCGGACCCACCCGCTCGTCGGCTTCCCGATCGCCGTCGTCTACAAGTTCTTCGACGACTCGAGCAACTACCTCGCGGCGGCCGTCACCTACTACGCCTTCGTCGCGATCTTCCCGCTGCTGCTCATCGGCTCGAGCATCCTCGGCTTCTTCCTCCAGAACGACGAGGCCCTGCGTGCGCAGCTCCTCGACACCGCGATCGGGAGCTTCCCGATCATCGGCGACCAGATCGAGAGCACCGAGGGCCTCACCGGGTCGACGACGGCGGTCGTCTTCGGTGCGCTCGTCGCGCTGTACGGGGTGCTCGGCCTCGGCCAGTCCTCGCAGTTCGCGATGAACGTCGCCTGGGCGGTGCCGCGCAACGCCCGCCCGAACCCGTTCGTGGGGCGCGGTCGCAGCCTGGTGATGCTCGGCTTCGCCGGCTTCTCGATCCTCGTGATCGCCGGCCTCACGGCGTTCCTGTCGACCAACCCTTGGTTCTCCGACGAGCACGAGTGGGCGGGCTGGCTCGCGCGCGGCGGCACGCTGGTGCTGAGCGGTCTCGCGTTCACGGTCCTCTTCCTCATGGCCTCCGCGCGCAAGCACAGCTTCCGGTCGGCCGCACCGGGCGCCTTCGCGGTGGCGATCCTCTGGCAGGGACTGCAGCTGGCCGGCACCGCGTACGTCCAGAACGTGATCGCCCGTTCCAACAACCTCAACCAGATCTTCGCCGTCGTTCTCGGGATGATGGGGCTGATCTACATCGGTGCGGTGATGGCGATGATCGGCGTCCAGATCAACGTCGTGCGGACCAAGCGGCTCTATCCCCGCGCGCTCCTCACCCCGTTCACCGACAACGTGAACCTCACCAAGGCCGACCAGCGCGCCTACTCCGACTACGCGAAGGCTCAGCGGCACAAGGGTTTCGAGTCGATCCGGGTCATGTTCGGCCGGCCGGAGCCGCGGTCCCGGGTCGAGCTCCCGCCCTCGGTGAAGCGCGCGGACCGGCCCGCCGTCCGCGAGTAGGGCACTCGCTAGCGAGCCTGGTGAGCCAGGACGAGCATGCGTTCCTCGATGGTCGCGGGGACGGGCTCGACGGACGCGTCGACGTGTGCGGCGCCGAGGATCCGGGCGATCTCGTCCCGTCCGGCATCGGCGACGCGTACGGTGCGCCCGTCGAGGATCACCGCGGCGCCGGCGTCGTTGAGCGCGGAGAACGCGGCGGCCCAGTCGTCGGTCCGTACGACGAGGGCGCGGGTGGAGCCGACGATGTCGGCCTCGCTGCCCTGGGCGACGAGCCTGCCCTGCGACATCAGCAGCAGCCGGTCGCACTGCTGCGCCTCCTGCATGTAGTGCGTCGTGATCAGGACGCCCACACCGCGGTCGGCCTGTTCCCGGATGGTGTCCCACAACGTCGCCCGGGCGAGCGCGTCGACGCCCGAGGTCGGCTCGTCGAGCAGCACCGCCTCCGGCTCGTGCGACAGCGCGGCGACGAAGGCGCCCTGGCGCTGCGCGCCGAGAGGAATGTCGGCGACGAGCACGTCGGCATACCGGGAGAGGTCGTCCGGCAGCGCCGGGACAGGGGTGCCGTACGCGTCGGCGACGAAGGCGAGGTTCTCGGTCAGGGTGAGGTCGCGGTAGAGCCCCAGGTTCTGCGGGACGTACCCGAGTCGACGACGCCGCTCCCTGCGGGGAGGTCCACCGAGCATCAGCACGGTTCCCTCGGTCGTGGGGAGAAGGCCGAGCAGCATCCGCATCAGCGTCGTCTTGCCGGCACCGTTCGCCCCCAGCAGTCCGACGACCTCCCCGGGCGCCACGTCCATGGTCACCTCGTCCACGGCTGTGAAGGACCCGAACCGCCTCGTGACCGAGCGTGCCTCCACGACCTTCGTGCTCATGCCCGTGCCCCCGCGTCGGCGCGACGTGCCAGCGAGAGCGCGATGACGATGTCCTCGAGGTCGGGCTCGACGACGGGCAGGCGGGGCGGGGCGTCGCCGTCGGGCCAGTACTCGTGCCGCTCCCGACCACGGCGCCACGACCACCCGGGGCGGACGGCGCTCCCGGTGCGGGTCACTGTCCCGGGGAAGCCCGCGCGGACCTCGTCGTACGAGCCCTGGACGAGCACGTGTCCCGCGTCGAGGACGACGAGGTGACCTGCCCGCTCGGCCTCGTCGAGGTACGTCGTCGACATCACGACCGCTGATCCGGCGGCAGCCGCCTCCGAGAGCATCCGCCAGAGGTCCACGCGGCTGACCGGGTCGACGCCGGTGCTGGGTTCGTCGAGGACCAGCAGCCGGGGACGGTGGACGATCGCCATGCAGACGCCGAGCTTGCGCCGCATGCCGCCGGACAGCCGGGAGGCCAGCCGGTCGGCGGCCGCGCTCAGGCCGGCGGTGGCGAGCAGCGCGGTGCGTCGTTCGTCGAGCGCTGCGCCGCGGACGCCGTACACGCCACCGGCGAAGTTGAGGTTCTGCGTCACGCTCAGCGCAGCCCAGCTGCCGGTCGACGCCGGCAGGAAACCGATCTCCGCCTTGGACGGGGCATGGACGTGCCCTGCGTCGGGCGCCACCTCGCGTACCAGCGTGCGCAGCAGCGTCGTCTTGCCGGCACCGTCACCGCCGACGATCGCGACGACCTGGCCCGCAGGGATCTCCACGGTGACGTCGTGCAGGGCCCGCACGTCCCCGAACGACACGTCGACCGACGTCAGCCCGTACGTCATGCCCCGCTCCGTGACCGATCGGTGGACCTGGGGCGGCTCTTGACCTTGCGCTCGGGCGCGAGGTCCCGGCGGAACCGCAGCGTGGCCGCGGTGAACACGACCATCGCCATGACGGCCAGGACCAGCAGCGGCAGCCACAGTGCGGTGATCGGTGCGCCGCGGAGCATGACGCCCTGGGAGACCATCGTGAAGTACGTGAGCGGCAGCAGGTAACCGATCCACCGGACGCCGGCGGCCATCGCCTCGAGCGGGAAGATCATGCCGGACAGCAGGATCTGAGGAAGCAGGACGAAGAACGCCACCTGGATCGCCTGCCCCGCGGTCTGGGAGATCGTCGAGATGAAGATGCCGATCCCGAGGACCACGAGCAGGAAGAGCACCGCGCCCAGGGCGAACGTGAGGACGTGGCCGTTGAACGGGACGTCGAAGAGCAGCATCCCCAGGACGGTGATGACCGCCATGTCGAGCGCCGCGAGCAGGAAGTACGGGGTGACCTTGCCGAGGATCACGGTGCTCGGCCCGATCGGCATCACCGCCAGCTGCTCCAGCGTGCCCGCCTCGCGCTCACGGACGAGCCCGATGCTCGTGATGATCGTGCCGATGAACGTCAGGATCAGTCCGATGATCGCCGGGACCATCACCCACGACGTCTTCAGGTCGGGGTTGTAGAGCACCTCGATCGACGTGTCCTGCCCCGAGGTCTCGAGCGCGGCCACGGCCGACTGGGCGGCGAACAGGTTGGAACCGTCGACGAGTGCCTGAGCGCCACTCCCGCCGGTCACCAGCGCGACGTCGACGACGTCGTCGCGCAGGAGGTCGCGCGCGTGGTCCTCGGCCTCGGAGGGCTCGGTCGTCGAGACGTCGAAGAAGCCGGGCACGGTGCCGGCGACCTGCTCTGCCTCGGGTCCGACGACAGCGGTGTCCACGCTGTCGACGGAGAAGTTGGCCGCGTAGCCGAAGACCACGAGCAGCAGCAGCGGCAGCGCGACCAGCAGCGCGAGGGTCCGGTGATCCCGGACGAGCTCGCGGAACTCCTTGATGATCATTGCTCTCACCCAGGTCACGCTACGCCAGGTTCGGCAGATCCTCAACAGGTGTTGAAGCAGGTCAGACGCTTAGTCAGCCTCTAGAAGTGTCTGGAGGGGTGCGGCGACCACCGCGACGAGGTCGTCCAGCGCCATCGACGCCAAGGGCTCGGTGCCGATCACGTAGCGCGCCATCGCGATGCCGAACACCTGTGCTCCCAGCAGGTTGAGGCGCTCGGGGGACCAGCGCGACGCCCCGTCCGCAGACAGCGCGCTCTCGATCGTCGTCCGGACGACCCGGGCCGCGGCAGGGGAGCTCACTGCGGAGCGCACGACGCTGTGCAGGACCGGCGACGTGTCCGGGTGCTCCCAGGCGCCGAAGTAGGCACGGGCGAACCGCTCGCCGAAGGCGTCCGGCGGACCGTCGAAGGCTGTCCGGACCTGGTCGGCGATGAAGCCCGCGTCAGCGATGGTGGCGGCGAACAAGGCCTCCTTGCTGCCGAAGTAGTGGATCACGAGCGCCGGGTCCACGGATGCGCCGCGGGCGATCGCACGCACGGTCGCCGCGCCGTACCCGACGCGCGCGAACTCTGCGCGCGCCGAGTGCAGGATCGAGGCGCGTGCCACGCCGGGGGCGCCGCGGCCGGGCTCGCGCTGATCGGGCGTCGGCTGCTCCGGAGTCATGCGCCGAGCCTAGGGCGCAGCCGCCTGCCGCGTTGTTCGCGTGAGGCGAACGCCGGGCGCACGCTGCGCGGGAACAAGCCGGGTCGAAGGGAAGTTGAGTAGGGCACGCTCAACTTTGAAAGGTTGCTCATGACTGAGGCTCACGCCCCCCAGCAGCTGCCCGTCCTGTTCTTGACCGAGCCCGTCCTTCTTCCCGGAATGGTCGTACCGATCGAGCTCGACGAGGCTGCCCGCGCAGCGGTGGACGCCGCGCGCGCCAGCTCCGACGACCAGCTCTTGGTCGCCCCCCGTCTCGAAGACCGTTACGCCTCGTACGGCGTCGTCGCGGAGATCGTCCAGATCGGTCGCACCCAGACCGGTGAGTCCGCCGCCGTCCTCAAGGCCCACCGTCGTGCGCGCATCGGGACCGGTGTGACCGGACCCGGCGCCGCCCTGTGGGTGGAGGTCGAGGAGGTCGACGAAGGTCTCGACGACGAGCGCATCCCCGAGCTCGCCAAGGAGTACAAGTCCCTCGTGATCGCCAACCTGCAGCGCCGTGACGCGTGGCAGGTCGTCGACATGGTCAACAAGGTCACCGACCCCTCGACGCTGGCCGACATGGCCGGGTACGCGCCGTACTTCACCGAGGTCCAGAAGCGCGAGCTTCTCGAGACGCCGAGCACCGCCGAGCGGCTCGAGACGCTGCTCGGCTGGACGAAGGACGCGATCGCCGAGGCCGACGTGGCCGAGAAGATCGCCGAGGACGTCCGCGAGGGCATGGACAAGACGCAGCGCGAGTTCCTGCTCCGCCAGCAGCTCGCCGCGATCCGCAAGGAGCTCGGAGAGGACGAGCCCGACGGTGCCGACTCGTACCGTGAGCGCGTCGAGGCCGCCGACCTCCCCGAGGACATCCGTACGGCCGCCCTGCGCGAGGTCGACAAGCTCGAGCGGTCCTCGGAGCAGAACCCCGAGACCGGATACCTCCGCACCTGGCTCGACACGGTCCTTGAGATCCCGTGGAACGTGAAGACCGAGGACAACGACGACGTCGACGGCGCCCGTGCGGTGCTCGACGCCGACCACCACGGTCTCGACGACGTGAAGGACCGCATCGTCGAGTACCTCGCCGTGCGTGCACGTCGTGCTCAGCGCGGCCTGCAGGTCGTCGGTGGGCGCGGGTCGGGCGCCGTCATGGTGCTCGCCGGGCCGCCGGGAGTGGGCAAGACGTCGCTCGGCGAGTCCGTCGCTCGGGCGCTCGGCCGGAAGTTCGTCCGCGTCGCACTCGGCGGCGTGCGTGACGAGGCCGAGATCCGTGGCCACCGTCGTACGTACGTCGGCGCCCTTCCGGGTCGCATCGTCCGTGCGATCAACGAAGCCGGCTCGATGAACCCGGTCGTGCTGCTCGACGAGGTCGACAAGCTCGGCGCCGACTTCCGCGGAGACCCGGCAGCGGCGCTGCTGGAGGTCCTGGACCCGGCGCAGAACCACACGTTCCGCGACCACTACCTGGACCTGGACCTGGACCTGTCCGACGTGCTGTTCCTCGCGACGGCCAATGTCGTGGAGCAGATCCCGCAGGCGCTGCTCGACCGCATGGAGCTCGTGACCCTCGACGGCTACACCGCCGACGACAAGGCCGCGATCGCCCGCGACTTCCTCTGGCCCCGCCAGCTGGAGCGGGCGGCGCTCGACGCCGACGAGGTCACGCTGACCGACGCGGCGCTCGCGAAGATCGTCGCCGACTACACCCGCGAGCCGGGTGTGCGGCAGCTCGAACGGCTGCTGGCCAAGATCCTCCGCAAGGTGGCGACGAAGCTGGCAGGAGCGACGGGGCAGGAGACCGTCGTGGTCGACGAGCCGGACCTCAAGGAGTACCTCGGTCGGCCCCGGTTCACACCGGAGTCCGACGAGCGTACGGCGGTCCCGGGGGTGGCGACCGGTCTCGCGGTCACCGGCTTCGGGGGTGACGTCCTCTACATCGAGGCGACGCCGACCGACGGCAAGCCCGGCATCACGCTCACCGGTCAGCTCGGCGACGTGATGAAGGAGTCGGCGCAGATCGCGCACTCCTACGTCCGTTCGCACGCCGAGGCGCTCGGGGTGGATCCGGCATTCTTCGACCACCACGTCCACATCCACGTCCCGGCCGGGGCCATCCCGAAGGATGGGCCGTCGGCAGGCGTGACGATGGTGACGGCGCTCGTGTCGGCCGCGACGGGTCGCAAGGTCCGCTCCGAGGTCGGCATGACCGGCGAGGTCACGCTCAACGGACGCGTGCTGCCGATCGGCGGCGTGAAGCAGAAGCTGCTCGCCGCTCAGCGGGCCGGGCTCACGACGGTGTTCATCCCCCACCGCAACGAGCCCGATCTCGACGAGGTCCCCGCCGAGGTCCGCGAGGCGATCGACGTCCGTCCGATGACGGACGTGGCTGAGATCGTCGCGCAGGCGCTGGAGCCGACCGCTCAGGGGGCGCAGGCCGCCGCCTGACGCCTCAGGCTCGAGGTCGTGACACCTCACTCCCGCGATCCCACCTCCGCCCGGAGGTGGGATCGCGGCGTTCCTGGGGAGCGCTGCAAAGGTCTTGCGGCGCCGCCGAATACTCGGTATACATCTCTCTACCAGGAGCAATACTCGGTATAGGGGGAGCGGATGTCGGTTCGGCAAGGGTTGCTCGCGCTGCTGTCGGAGCAGCCCATGTACGGCGCCCAGCTGCGCTCGGAGTTCGAGGCTCGCACCGCCGGGACCTGGCCGCTCAACGTCGGCCAGGTCTACACGACCCTCGGCCGGCTTCAGCGTGACGGCCTCGTGGAGGCCGACGGCGAGGCCGACGACGAGGGTCGGATCACGTACCGGCTCACCGACGCGGGGCGGACCTCCGTGGGGGAGTGGTTCGCCTCGTCGGTGTCCCCGGAATCGACACCGCGCGACGAGCTCACCATCAAGGTCGCGCTCGGCGTGACGCTCTCCGACGTCGACGTCGGAGCGGTCGTCCAGACCCAGCGAGCCGATTCCTTGCGCCACCTCCAGGCCCTGACCCGCGACAAGCGTGACGCGGTCGCCAAGGAGGACCTCGCCCGTGAGCTCGTCGTCGAACGCTCGATCTTCGCGACCGAGGCGCAGGTGCGCTGGCTCGACCACATGGAGTCCCGGATCCGCCGGGCCCGCCGACGCACGACCACCCCGCTTGCCGATGAGGAGACAGACCGATGACCGCTGCGCACCACCCGGAGATCCTGCTCGAGCTACGCGGTGTGCATCGCACGCATGGTGGCGGGGCTGCAGTGGTCCATGCGCTGCGGGGTGTCGACCTGACGCTTCGGGCAGGCGAGCTCGTCGCCGTGATGGGCCCCTCCGGCTCCGGCAAGTCGACGCTGCTCAACATCGCGGGCGGCCTGGACTCGCCGACCCGCGGTGACGTCGTCGTCGAGGGCGTGGCACTGGGGTCGTACTCGCGCACGGCCCTCGCGCAGGTCCGTCGGCGCCGCCTCGGGTACGTCTTCCAAGACCTCAACCTCATCCCCACGCTCACCGCCGCGGAGAACGTCGCGCTCCCGCTCGAGCTCGACGGGCTCCGCGCGCGTGACGCGCGCGAGGAGGCGCTGTGCTCCCTGGAGGAGGTCGGGATGCAGGAGGTCGCCGACCGGTTCCCCGACGACATGTCCGGCGGCCAGCAGCAGCGCGTGGCGATCGCCCGCGCTCTGGTCGGTCCCCGTCGCGTCCTGCTGGCCGACGAGCCGACCGGCGCGCTGGACTCCGAGACCGGGGAGGAGGTGCTCGCGGTGCTTCGCCGCCGGATCGACGCCGGCGCCGGTGGGCTCCTCGTGACCCACGAGCCCCGGCACGCGGCATGGGCCGACCGTGTCGTGTTCCTGCGGGACGGCCTCGTCGTCGACTCCGGCGACACCGGCGACAGCGAGGCCGCGTCGGCAGACCTCGGAGAGGTGGCGACCGCATGAGCGCCGCACGCGCCCGGTGGAGGCTGGCGCTGCGCATGGCGCGTCGCGACGTCCGGCGTTCGAAGGGCCGCAGCGCCTTGATCGCCGCCATGGTCGGTGTACCGGTGATGGTCGTCGTCGTCCTCACGACCGTGATCGCGACCGACGACATCACCGCCGAGGAGAACCTCCCGGCGACCCTCGGGCAGGCCGCTGCGCGCGTGTCGTTGGTCGGCGGGGGAGCGGTAACTCAGGACCCGGAGGGTATCGGAGGCGGCACGGGGGCTGGTGAGAGTCCGTGGGGGAGGGAGCGTCCTCCCGAAGGCGCCCTCCAGGAGGCGCTCCCGGAGGCGACGCTCATCCCGGTCCGGGCAGGGCGCACGACGGTGTCGCGGGCTCGGGGCGCGGTCGATGTCCTCGAGGTGGACGTGGCAGAGCCCGCGACCGAGGGCCTCGTCATGCTCTCTGACGGCCACCTTCCCCGGACCGGCGACGAGGTCGTGGTCAGCCCGGGCCTCGCTGACGACGACGGGGTGCAGATCGGCGACACCCTCGAGCTCGGAGGTCGAGGGCGCGAGGTCGTGGGCATCGGGACGTACGGCTCCGTCGCGGCATCGCCCGGTCGCCACTCCCTCGTCACCGTGCCAGGTTCGGGCCTCCTCGACGACGCGGACGCGTCCACCGACCACCTGGTCGTCCGCGACGCGCCCGTCACGTGGGACGACGTCAGACGGCTGAACGGCCTCGGCTTCATGGTCGTGTCGCGGTCGGTCGTCGAGAACCCTCCGCCGACGTCCGAGCAGTACGCCGAGCTCGTCGAGTGGGAGCGGTACGACGCCGAGCGCGAGATCCTCGCGATCGGCGTCACCGCGATCGTGCTCCAGGTCGTCCTGCTGGCGGGCCCTGCCTTCGCTGTGGGCGTACGTCGCCAGCGCCGCGACCTCGCGCTCGTCGCAGCGGCCGGCGGAGGGCCGGCGGACGTCCGGCGCGCGGTGCTTGCTCAGGCGCTGCTCCTCGGCCTCGGGGCCGGAGCGCTCGGGGCCGTGCTCGGTCTTGCCCTTTCGCCGGCGGTCGTGGCGCTGATCCCTCGCGCGGTCGACGACACGGTGCTCGGTCCGTACGACGTCATATGGCCTGCCGTCCTGGCCGCTGTGGTCCTCGGCGCCGCCGCGGCGTTCCTGGCCGCGCTCGTCCCGGCACGTCAGGTCGCGAATCAGGAGGTGAGTGCGGCGCTCACGGGTCGTCCGAGCAAGCCGGGTCGGCGCAACGGCTGGCCGCTCGTCGGTCTGGCGCTCGTGGTCGTCGGGCTGGCCCTCTGCTTCACCCGCGGTGTCCGGCCCGGGGGTGAGAACGCTGTCGCCTTCGGAACGATCGCCGTCGTCCTGGGCACGGTCTTCCTGACGCCGCTCGTGCTCGCCGGGGTGGGGCAGCTCGGTCGGGCCCTTCCGCTGCCGCTGCGCCTCGCCGTACGGGACACGACGCGTCAGCGTGCCCGCAGCACGCCTGCGGTCGCCGCGGTGATGGCCACGGTCGCCGGTCTGACAGCCCTCGCGATCGCCGGGGCCAGCGACTTCGAGCAGAGCCGCCGCGTGTACACGTTCTCGTACCCGCTCGGGTCGACGGTCCTGAGCCAGTTCGGTTCCGAGGTCGACGCGGCGGGGGACGCGGCAGGTGGAGCCGCTGGCGTGTCCTTCACTCCGATCGGCACGGCAGGGGATGAGCAGGTCGAGGGCGGCGGCGGGCGCTTCGTGTCCGTCGGGGTCAGGCCCGATTCTGGCGATGACTGGTCGGGAGTCTCAGTCTCGGAGGTCGCCGTCGCGACACCGGAGGAGCTTGCGGCCTGGGGCGTCGAGGTCACGCCACCGCAGGCGGACGCGCTTCGCTCGGGCGAGGCCCTCGTCAGCCGGTCCACGCTCGACACCGACGGCCGCCTGCGGCTGACGGTCAACGAAGAGTCGGCCGGTGGCACCACCTCCCGAGACGTGGCCCTCGTCGGGCAGGTCGCCGATCTCGGCATGGGCGCGGTGCCTCAGGGGCCGGAACCCAAGGTGGCGAGAGCGGTGATCTCGCCGGAGACGGCGCGCGCGAAGGGCATCCCGTACGAGCGGATCCGGGCGCTCGCCGGCGAGGAGATGAGCGCCGAGCAGCTTCGCCAGGCACGGACGGCGCTGCGTGACCTGCCTGGCGACCAGAGCCTGCAGACCGAGCGCGGATTTCAGGAGACGTTCACCCTGCAGCTGCTCCTGCTGATCGGCGCCGGCGGGATCGCCGTGCTCATCGGCACCCTCACCGCGACCGGACTCGCCCTGGTCGACGCGCGCCCCGACCTTGCGACGCTCGCCGCCATCGGCGCGGGTCCGAGGACGCGCCGCGCGGTCGCCGCCGGACAGGCCGTCGTGCTCGGTGTCCTCGGGGCGGCGCTGGGTGTCGTGGTCGGGTTCGCGCCGGGCCTGGCTGCGGCGTGGCCCCTGACCATCGACCGCTGGGCCTCCCCCGAGGGGAGCGCAGGAGGCCCCATCATCGACGTCCCGTGGGGCGTCCTCGTCACGCTCGTCGTGGTCGTCCCGATGATCGCGGGAGCGGTGGCCGCACTCGCCACCCGGGGTCGCGTCCCGCTGACCCGGAGACTGGCCCAATGAGGGCGCTCGTCACTCGCCGGTCACTGAGTGTTACGCAACCGTTACCACAGAACGGAAACATTCTGAGTACCGGTCGCGTCTACAGTGGTCACAAGGTACGGCACAAGGTGTAGGGGGCACTGATGTCGCACATCGATCTTGCTGAACGCCAAAGAAGGGCCGCAAGGCTCCGGATCGCCCAGCTCGTCGCGCTACGGCGCGCGGCTGCCGGTGGGTCTGCGCGGGTGGTGGAGGAACCCAAGTCGTCCTCATGACCGCCGTCGCCGCGGCGTAGCCTGCGGGGGTGCCCACAGACGATCTCGGGACCTCCCCGCTCCTCGGCTTCGACCTCGACATGACGCTCATCGACTCGCGTCCGGGCATCAAGGCCGTGTACGACGAGCTCTCGTCGCGCTCGGGCGTGCCCATCGACTCCGATCTCGTCGTCTCGCGACTCGGGCCGCCCGTCGAGGCGGAGCTTCGGCACTGGTTCCCCGAGGCGCAGGTCGTCGCGATGGCCGACCTCTACAGGGCGCTGTACGCGGACCTGGCGGTCGAGCGCGTCACGGCGCTGGCCGGTGCACGCGCCGCCTTCGACGCCGTGCGGGCGCGACGGGGAAGGGTCGCGGTCATCACCGCGAAGAACGCCCCCGATGCACGCCGCCACCTGGAGCACCTCGGGCTCGAGGCCGACGAGGTACGGGGGAGGGCGTGGCGCGAGGGCAAGGCGGACGCGCTCCGCGAGCTCGGCGCGATCGCGTACGTCGGTGATCACGTCCACGACATGGAGGCAGCTCGGCTCGCGGACGTCACGGGCGTCGGTGTCGTCACCGGACCGTGCTCGCGGGAGGATCTCGAGGCCGCCGGGGCCGCGCTGGTGATCGCCACGCTCGCCGAGCTCCCCGAGCATCTGGACACCGTGTGGCGCGCGACCGGGGTGGCCTAGGCTGGGCTCGTCCCGCGGCGCCGCCGCCCCACGTGCGACGAAGGTGAGGTCAAGCCGTGCCTGTTGGCAAGGTGAAGTGGTACGACCCCGAGAAGGGTTTCGGGTTCCTGAGCCGCGAGGGTGGTGAGGACGTCTTCGTCCGCGCCGACGCCCTGCCGTCGGGTGCGACCACGCTCAAGCCGGGCACGCGCGTCGAGTTCGGCATCGTCGCCGGACGCCGGGGCGACCAGGCGCTGCAGGTGCGCGTGCTCGACCCCACGCCGTCGGTCTCCAAGCAGCAGGCGAAGGCGCGCCGCAAGCCCGCCGAGGACATGGCCGTCATCGTCGAGGACACGATCCGACTCCTCGACCAGGTCGGTGAGACCTATCGCGCTGGCAGGCACCCCGAGGGCCGTACGGCCAAGCAGACGGCGGCGCTCCTGAGGGCGCTCGCCGACGAGCTGTCGACCTGACCGCAGCGGGGTGACCCTGCGTGGCCGCGACTTGCCACGTACGGAAGAATGGTGACATGTCTGCCGCTCGTACTGCGACCACCCGTGCGTCCTCGGCCCGTGCGCCGAAGCTCGACGCGGTCGCGGCAGGTGCAGTCGACGTGGCGCGCGCTGCGCTCGTCGACGAGGTGGGGGAGAAGCAGGTCGGTGGGCACCTCGGTGCTCGCGCCGAGGGTGACCGTGTGGTCACGCACCTCTTCGCCGCCGCGATGCCGGGGTATCGCGGGTGGCACTGGTCGGTCACGGTCGCCCGTGCGCTGCGCCAGAAGAAGGTGACCATCGACGAGGTCGTCCTCCTCCCGGGCGAGGACGCGATCGTCGCGCCGGAGTGGACCCCCTACAAGGACCGTGTCCGGTCCGGCGACATGAACCCCGGCGACCTGCTTCCTCCGGAGGACGACGACCCGCGGCTCGCGCCTGCGTGGTTCGTGGGAGACGAGGCCGTGGACGCGGAGGTCGATCCGACCTCCGTGCGTCCCATCGCCGACGAGGTGGGTCTCGGACGGCTCGAGGTGCTCTCGCTGGAGGGCCGCGAGGCCGCTGCTCAGCGTTGGTACGACGGCGACCACGGGCCCGGCACGTCGATGTCGCAGCAGGCGCCCGGACACTGTCGCACCTGCGGCTTCATGGTCTGGCTGTCCCCTCCGCTCGGCACGCTGTTCGGCGTGTGCGCCAACGCGATGGCCAACGACGACGGTCAGGTGGTCTCGTTCGACCACGGCTGCGGCGCCCACTCCGAGGCGAAGGTGAAGCAGTCGGCCGGCCCCGCTCCGCTCCCGGTCCACGACACGGTGACCGTCGACGACGTCTCGGACGTCGAGCCCCTCTGAGCAAACCCCTCTGAGCAAGCCCCTCTGAGCGGGCCTCTCCTACGCGTCTTCTCCTCGCGGCGGTGTGATCCGTCTCGCTTCCAATTTAGTTGTGTGCTGAAAGCATCGGTTATATGGTTGCGTAGCAAAACCGACTAGCTCCGAGGTGGACGCCGCATGGTCACGACCGAGACAGCCGAACGGATGGTCGGCGTGCTCGGCAAGCTGAGCCGAGCCCTGCGTGCGTCCTCCCACCGCTGGGATCGCCTCGACGTCGGTCTCCGCCGCAACGACCTCACGGTCCTGCGGCGGCTCCAGCGCCACGGCGAGCAGAGGATGAGCGACCTCGCCGACGCCCAGTGCGTGACGGCATCCGTGATCAGCCGTCAGGTGGCGGCGCTCGAGCACGACGGACTCGTCGAGCGACGGAGCGATCCCGCTGACGCCCGCGTCGGCCTGATCCGGCTGTCAGAGCTCGGACGGACCCGGCTCGAGCAGGTCACCCGCCGCTACACGGCCTTCGTCCGCTCGGCCTTCGCCGACTGGGACGACGCCGATGCTGCGCGGACGGCCGACCTGATCGGACAGCTTGCCGATCGTGTCGTCTCCGACCTCGAGGGCCACCTCGACGCCGACCCGCACTCGGCCGCGCCGACCACGCCCCGGCCACCCCCACACTCGACCGTACTTCCGAGAGGATCCCCACCTCGTGACCACCGCTCCACCGAAGCACCCCGACGAGCTCGACCGTCGCACCATCATCGAGGTGATGGTCGGACTGCTGGCCGCGCTCTTCACCGCGATGCTCAGCTCGACGATCGTCGCGAACGCCCTCCCCACCATCATCGGGGATCTCGAGGGCACCCAGTCGCAGTACACCTGGGTCGTGACGATCTCGCTGCTCGCCATGACGGTCAGCACCCCGATCTGGGCGAAGCTCTCGGACCTGCTCAACAAGAAGGTCCTGGTCCAGATCGCGCTCGTCACGTTCGTCGTCGGGTCGGTCGTCGCGGGGTTCGCGCACGACGTGCCGACGCTGCTCGGAGCGCGCGCCCTCCAGGGTCTGGCGATGGGCGGTCTGACCGCGCTCGCGCAGGCCATCATCGCGTCGATCATCCCGCCGCGAGAGCGTGGTCGTTACAACGGCTACATGGGCGCCGTCATGACCCTGGCGACGGTCAGCGGTCCGCTCGTCGGCGGTGTCATCGTCGACTCGGCGCTCGGGTGGCGCTGGACGTTCTTCGTCTGCGTGCCGTTCGCCGTCATCAGCCTCTTCACGCTCCAGCGCTACCTCAAGCTGCCCACCCTCGTGAAGGACGTGAGCGTCGACTACGCCGGAGCGGTGCTCATCGCCATCGCGGCGAGCCTGCCGCTGCTGTGGGTCACCTTCGCCGGTGACGCGTACGCATGGATCTCGGTGGAGAGCGCACTCTTCGTCGGTGGCACCCTGGTGGCGACCCTCGCCTTCCTCTTCGTCGAGTCGCGTGTTCGGGAGCCGCTCGTCCCCCTGAAGGTGTTCAAGGACCGGACGACGTCTCTCGCGATCGTCGCCAGCATCGCGGTCGGCATCGGCATGTTCGGCAGCTCGGTCTTCCTCGGCCAGTACCTCCAGGTCGCGCGCGACTACAGCCCGACCGAGGCCGGCGTCATCACGATCCCGATCATGCTCGGATCGCTGATCGGCACGATCGGCTCCGGTCAGCTGATCGCGCGGCGCGGCAGGTGGAAGGTCTTCCTCGTCTCCGGTGCCGCCCTCCTGATCGGCGGCCTGGGACTGCTCGGCACGATCGACCATGCGACACCGCTCTGGCAGATGTGGATCTTCATGACCCTGATGGGCCTCGGGCTCGGCATGCTCATGCAGAACCTCGTGCTCGCCGTCCAGAACACCGTGGACGTCACCGAGGTCGGGACCACATCGGGTGCCGTCGCGTTCTTCCGGTCGCTCGGCGGCACGGTCGGCGTGTCCGTCCTCGGCGCCATCCTCGCCTCGAGCGTGAAGGACAAGATCACCGCGGGCCTGCAGCAGCTGGGCGTGCCGGCGTCGCAGTCCGGCGGGAGCGGGACCCTCGACCTGGCGAACATGCCGGGGCCGGTCGCCGACGTCGTGCGGATGGCGTACGGGGACGCGACGGGTGAGGTCTTCCTCATCGCTGCCGGCGTCGCGATCATCGCCCTCGTCGCGGTCGCGTTCATCAAGGAGGTCCCGCTGCGGACCACCCTTCGCAAGGAGGAGCCGGTCGACCCCGAGCGCGAGCCGACCCTGGTCGGCTGACGCTCACGTCGCTCGCGCGAAGGGCCCGCACCCATAGGGGTGCGGGCCCTTCGGCGTGCTCGAGGGGGCGAGGCGGGTCAGCGGTGGTCGGCGTGGGCGTCGACGGCGTCGGCCTCTGCCTCGGCGTCGGCCTCGAGCGCGACCTTGCGGCGACGGCAGTACTCGACGCCGATCAGGCCGAGGCCGAAGCCGGCGAGACAGGTCCACAGCCACCACACGTCGCCGTTGCGCTGCAGCGTCCCCAGGAAGGGGAGCAGCCCGACGAGCACGGCGAGCCACAGGATCGACCCGACGGTCATCGTGCGGATCCCGTCGACGTCGAGCGGCTTGGGATCGGGCACGACCTTGTGGACGGTGCTGCCGATCTCGAGCTCGGTGACCTGCGGCTTGTCGAGGCCGTGGGTACGCCGACGGGGCGTGGTGCCGCGGTCTGCAGGTGCCTCCTCCGGAGCGTCGAGCTGACGCGACCGGGTCTCCGCGTACGCACGCCGAGGAGCCTGGGGCTCGGGTACCGGCGGGACTGGAGGGGACGGGGTTGCGGGAGGCGCCTCGGGCACGGCACGATCAGCCCGGCGGCTCCCGGCCCGGCGGGACTCATTGTGACCGCGGCCACGCTTCGAAGACGTGTCCGATGTCAGCTTTCGCTTGCCTGAAGCCACGCCTTTACAGTACCCCCCTGGGGGAACCGTCCTACTTCGTACCGTCAGGAGCGTCATGTCCACCCAGACCGCGACCGGATCTTTGGACCGGTTCTTCAAGATCTCGCAGAGAGGGTCGAGCGTCGGCCGTGAGATCCGCGGCGGCGTCGTCACCTTCTTCACGATGGCCTACATCATCGTGCTGAACCCGATCATCATCGCCGGCGTCGCAGGACGCTGACGGCAACTACCTCGGCGGCGGCTCGCAGGCGGAGGCGTTCGCCCGGTCGCGGCCTGCACGGCGCTCGTCGCCGGCGTGATGACGCATCCTGATGGGAGCCGTCGCCAACTTCCCGCTCGCGCTGGCGACAGGGCTCGGCCTCAACGCATTCGTGGCGTACTCGATCGCCAGCCAGATGACGTGGGCCGACGCGATGGGCCTGGTGGTGCTGGAGGGCGTCATCATCCTGGTCCTCGTCCTCACCGGCTTCCGCAAGGCGGTCTTCGACGCCGTCCCGCTGCCAGCTGAAGACGGCGATCTCGGTGGGCATCGGCCTGTTCATCGCGCTCGTCGGCCTGGTCGACGCGGGCGTCGTCCGTACGACCGGCAACGCGGCGCCGCCGATCGGCCTCGGTATCGGTGGGAGCCTCTCCGGCTGGCCCGTCCTGGTGTTCTGCCTCGGCCTGCTGATCATGATCGGCCTGTACGCGCGCGGTGTCCGCGGCGCGATCCTCATCGGCATCCTGGTCACGACGGTGATCGCGGTCGCCGTCGAGGCGATCACCAGCACCGGTGGCTCGGGCGGCGACGCCACGTCGAAGGGCTGGAACCTCAACGTCCCCAGCGTGCCCGAGTCGTTCATCGACCTGCCCGACTTCTCGCTGCTCGGCGACTTCTCGCTCCTGGGCTCGTTCGAGGAGGTCGGCGTCGTCACCGCGGTGCTGCTGATCTTCACGCTCCTGCTCGCCGACTTCTTCGACACCATGGGCACCATGACGGCGATCGGCGCCGAGGCAGACCTGAACGACGAGGAGGGCACCCCGGAGAACGCCCAGCGCATCCTCATCGTCGACTCGCTCGGCGCGGTCGCCGGTGGCGCGGCCAGCGTCTCGAGCAACACGGCGTACGTCGAGTCGGCCTCGGGCGTCGGTGACGGTGCACGCACCGGGCTCGCCGCCATCGTGACCGGTGTGCTGTTCCTCCTGGCGACGGTCTTCTCGCCGATCGTCGCGCACATCCCGAACGAGGCGGCCGTGCCCGCGCTCGTGCTCGTCGGCTTCCTCGATGATGCAGCAGGTCGCCGACGTGCCGTGGAAGGACATCGAGCTCGCGATCCCGGCGTTCCTCACGATCGCGCTGATGCCGTTCACGTACTCGATCACCGCCGGAATCGGCGCGGGCTTCGTGGTGTTCGTCCTCTCAAGGTCGTGCGCGGCAAGGCCGGCGAGGTCCACCCGCTGCATGTGGGTGGTCGCGACGATGTTCGTCCTGTACTTCGCGATCGATCCGATCACCCGCTGGATCAGCTGATCCGCCGCTCGCCTGGGCGGTGACCGTTGTCTCACCGCCCAGGCGAGCGCAAGAACGTTAACAGCTTTAATTAGCAACGTTAACGACCTACCATGGTGGTATGCCTACCGATGCCCAGAAGCTCTCGTCGTCGGTGGCCCGTCTCAACCGCAGGCTCCGCCAGGAGCGGCACTCGGAGCTCACTCCCAACCAGATGGCCGTGCTGGCCACGCTGGACAAGCACGGACCGCTGAGCCCGGGCGCGATCGCCTCGATCGAGCACGTGCAGCCACCGTCGGCCACGCGTACCGTCAACTGTCTTGTCGAGAAGGGTCTGGTCGAGCGCCACCCTCACGCGACCGACCGTCGTCAGGTCGTCGTCTCGCTCAGCGCCGAAGGTGTCGCCGTGCTCGCCGCCGAGCGCGCGCGCCGCGACTCCTGGCTCGCCGCGCGTCTTACCTCCCTCACCACCGAGGAGCGTGCGGTGCTCCGCGACGCCACCGTGCTCCTCGAGAAGCTGGTGGTGAGCGAGTGAGCCCTACGTTCCGCTCGCTGTCCGTCCGTAACTACCGCATCTACGCCAGTGGCGCCCTCGTGTCCAACGTCGGCACCTGGATGCAGCGCGTCGCCCAGGACTGGCTCGTGCTCGCCCTCACCGGCAGCGCGACGGCGCTCGGCATCACCACCGGGCTCCAGCTCCTCCCCGCCCTGCTGCTCTCGCCGGTGGCGGGTCTGGTCGCCGACCGCTTCCCCAAGCGCCGCATCCTCATGGTGACCCAGGCGATGATGGCGGTCCCGGCGGCCGTCCTCGGCATCCTGGCCATCACCGGAGTCGCGGAGGCGTGGCACGTCTACGTCCTGGCTTTCCTGTTCGGTGTCGGCACGGCCTTCGACGCCCCGGCGCGCCAGTCGTTCGTCGTCGAGATGGTCGGCAAGGAGGACCTGGCCAACGCGGTCGGGCTCAACAGTGCCTCGTTCAACTCCGGCCGCATGATCGGCCCCGCGGTCGCCGGCGTCATGATCGCCGCGCTCGGCTCGGGCGTGGTAGCGACGGGGTGGGTGATCCTGCTCAACGCGATCAGCTACTTCGCCGTCTTCCTCTCGCTCGTCGCGCTGCGGGTCCGCGACCTGCGCCCGTCGACCCCAGCCTCTCGAGGGAGGGGTGCGGTCCGTGCGGGTGTTCGGTACGTCCGCGCGCGTCCCGATCTGGTCCTCATCCTCACGACGGTCTTCTTCGTGGGCACCTTCGGCATGAACTTCCAGATGACGTCGGCGCTGATGGCCACCGAGGTCTTCGGCAAGGGCGCCCAGGCGTACGGCGTGCTCGGCTCGATCATGGCGATCGGCTCGTTGGCCGGAGCGCTGGTGGCCGCACGCCGCGAGCGTCCGACCCGCAGGCTCGTCGTCGGAGCCGGCCTCTCCTTCGTGGTCGTGGAGGTCGCTGCCGGACTGATGCCGACGTACCTCACGTTCGCGCTCGTCCTGCCGTTGCTCGGCCTGAGTGCGCTCACCATGGTGACGGCGGCCAACGCCTACATCCAGCTCACGGTCACCCCGCAGATGCGCGGACGGGTCTCGGCGCTCTATCTCATGGTGTTCATGGGCGGGACGCCGTTCGGTGCCCCCGTGATCGGCTGGATCGGTGAGGTCTTCGGAGCCCGGTGGACGTTGATCCTGGGTGGGCTCGTCGCGGCCGTGGGCATCGTGTCGGCCACGGCGTACTACCTGCTCCGCGCGGGCATGCACCTGCAGCTCGACCTGCGCCACCGTCCACGGATCCTCGTGGTCCCGCGCGACCCGCGTGCCGCTGTGCGGACGACCGACGCGTACGACGCCCTCGACGACATCGGTCGCCTCGAGGTCGGGGAGGCCGAGAGCAGGCCCGACGCGGCCTCCCGTCGCTGACCAGGACGCGAGAAAGCCTGGCGTCAGGGCGACGTCGTGGCACGCTGGAGGCATGGCTCCGAGGCAGCACGACGCCGAGACCCGCCTTCCCTGGGACCTCTACCTCGCGGTGATCCGCACCGAGGTGGACCGGGCGCTGGAGGTCACCGACGACCTCGACGCACCGGTCCCGGCGTGTCCGGGCTGGACGGCGCGCGACCTCCTCGAGCACGTGGGCCTGGTGTTCCGCCACAAGGTCGAGTCGATCAGGTCGGCGAGCGAGCCGCCGTGGCCGTTGTCCGGCATGGACACCAGCGACGTACGCCGGCTCGTGACCGAGGAGACGGCGACCCTGCTCGCCGAGCTCCAGCAGCGTGGCCCGCGCGAGGTCCGGCACACCTGGTTCCCCGACGACCGGTCCAACGGGTTCTGGTTCCGACGGATGGCGCTCGAGGCGACGGTGCACCGTGTCGATGCCGAGCAGGCCGCCGGGGGGTCCGTCACCCGCATCGAGGACGAGGTCGCGCTCGACGGCATCGACGAGTTCCTCACCGTCTTCGTCGGCGGCCCGTGGTGGGACGACGACGAGGAGCTCAGCGGGTTCCCGGTGGACGCGCGCGTACGGATCACCGCCGACGGACGGAGCTGGACGGTGGCGCTGTCCGAGCGGGAGGTGCTGGTCACGCCGGACGACGACGCGCCGGTCGACCTGGCCGTGGAGGGCTCGCCGCACGAGGTCTACCTGTGGATGTGGGGGAGGGCGTCGGCCGACCTCGCCCTCGAAGGTCGCAAGGATCTGCTCGAGCAGCTCGAGGGTCGCTTCGCCGAGCTCGGGAACTGACCCACGCTTCGTACCGCTGCCTGTACGCCGGGTGGTGCGAGGGGCTATTCTCATCGGTCGGGGGTAGAGGCTTGTTCCGGACTGGTGAGCACGAGCAGGAGTGACCCCGAGTCGATGAATCCGCGACACCGCAGGGCTTTGATCCCTGGCCTTCTCGTCATCCTCGTCGTGGTCGTGCTGGTGACTGCCGTGGCACGCGAGGCGCGTGCCGACGAGCCGTCCATCGAGCAGGTCAGCACGATCACCGACGCGCGGCTGCGCGAGTCGAGTGCCCTGGTCATCAGCAAGCGGGACCCGTCCTTGGCCTACACGGTCAACGACTCCGGCAACGTGCCGACGGTCTTCACCCTCGAGGTGTCGTCAGGCAAGGTCGTCGGGACCACGCGGCTGGTGGGGTTCACCCTCGTCGACGTGGAGGCGCTCACGATCGACCGTACGGGCAGGCTGTGGGTCGCTGACATCGGCGACAACGAGGCCGTACGGTCTGCGGTGGCGCTCTATGCCCTGCCCGAGCCTCTCGTCGGGACCAAGCAGGTGAAGCCGACCCGCTACCGCGTCCGCTACGCCGACGGCAACACCGACGCGGAGACACTGCTGTCCGACCCGGCCGGGGGTATGGCGATCGTCTCGAAGGGCTTGCTGGGCGGTCAGCTGTACCGTCTGCCGGACCCGCTCAGCACCACCGAGGTCAACGTCGCCGAGCCGGTCGTCGAGGCCCAGGTGCCGGCGCTGGTCACCGACGGCGGCTACCTCCCCGACGGAGCCGGCGTGGTGCTGCGTACGTACCTCGGCGTGCACGTCCTCGATACCGAGACGTGGCAGGAGACCTGGTCGTCGACGATTCCCGAGACCGGGCAGAGCGAGTCGTTGGCGGTCGAGCCCGACGGCACGTCGGTCCTCGTCGGCAGCGAAGGCCTTCCGTCGCCGATCCGGCGTGTCGTGCTCCCCGAGGACCAGCGCGCCGCGATGCTCGCCCCGGCCAGCGGCGTCATCGACCTCGACTAGCCGAGCTGCTCCACGACGTAGTCGAGGCACCGCGCGAGGGCAGACACGTCGTCCGGCTCGATCGCGGGGAACGTCGCGATGCGCAGCTGGTTGCGCCCCAGACCGCGGTAGCCGTCGACGTCGACGATGCCGTTGTCGCGCAGCGCCGCCGACACCGCGCTCGCCTCCACACCAGCGAGGTCGATCGTGACGACCGTCGGCGACTGCTTGCCCGGGTCGGCGACGAACGGCGTCGCGTACGACGACTGCTCCGCCCACCCGTACAGGCGTGAGGACGAGTCCTCGCACCGCGAGACGGACCACGGGAGTCCGCCGTTGTCGTGGATCCACCGGAGCTGGTGGTCGGTCCAGAACAACGACGCGAGCGGAGGCGTGTTGTACGTCTGGTCCTTGCGGGAGACTCTCGACAGCGGCTGCCAGGTCGAGGAACGCGGGGATCCACCGGCCGCTGGTCGCGATCTCCTCGACGCGCGCGAGGGCCGCCGGGGACATGATGGCGAACCACAGGCCCGCATCGGAGGCCAACGCCTTCTGCGGGGCGAAGAAGTAGACGTCGGACTGCGTGATGTCGACCGGGATGCCCCCCGCGGCGGAGGTGCCGTCGATGACGACGAGCGAGTCCGCATCCGCGCCCTCGACGCGGCGGACGGGGGCGGTGACACCGGTCGAGGTCTCGTTGTGGGTCCAGGCGTACACGTCGATGCCGCTCTCCGCCTGGGTGTCCGGGTGGGTGCCGGGCTCGCTGGCGAGCACGGTGGGCTCGCCGAGGAAGGGGGCGCGTGACGTGGCCTTGGCGAACTTCGCGCCGAACTCGCCGAACGCGAGGTGCTGGCTGCGCTCGCGCACGAGGCCGAACGTCGCGGCATCGAAGAACGCGGTCGAGCCGCCGACGCCGAGCACGACCTCGTAGTCGTCAGGCAGCGAGAACAGTGCGCGCAGCTGCTCACGGACGGAGCCGACGAGCGCGCGTACGGGCTCCTGGCGGTGCGAGGTGCCGATCACCGACGAGGACGCGAGCGCCTCCATCGCCTCGTGGGGGACCTTGGAGGGGCCTGAGCCGAACCGGCCGTCGGACGGAAGGAGCTTCTTCGGGATCTGCACACCCTCATTCTTGCGGGCGCCGGTGGCAGGCGGCGGGGCGAGGTGCGATGAGTTCTCGCGTACGGCACGGTCGGAGGTGCGAAGGATCCCGTGGTGAGGAGAGGGCGATGACCGAGACCGAGATCGAGAAGGACCACCTGGACGTGCCGGGTGCCGCGCTGGCGTACGACGTGCGCCCCGTGCGGGACAGCGACCTGACGCCGCTGCTGGTCATGGGGTCGCCGATGGGGGCGGCGGGCTTCGGCACGCTGGCGGGACACTTCACCGACCGGACGGTGATCACGTACGACCCGCGCGGGGTGGAGCGCAGCAGCAAGGACGACCCCTCCACCGAGTCGACGCCGGACGAGCATGCCGACGACCTGCACCGGCTCATCGAGACTGTCGGTGGGCCGGTCGACATCATGGCCAGCAGCGGAGGGGCCGTGAACGCGCTCGCGTTGGTGAGCCGCTACCCGGACGACGTCCGCACGTTGGTCGCGCACGAGCCTCCTCTCGCGGGGCTGGTCCCGGACCGAGAGCAGGCGCTCGCCGCCTGCCAGCAGATCCGCCGCCTCTACGACGCCGAGGGTCTCGGCGCCGCGATGGTGCGCTTCATCCTTCTCGTCTCCCACGAGGGGCCGGTCCCCGACGGGTTCACCGACACACCCGCGCCAGACCCCCAGACCTTCGGGCTGCCGGAGGAGGACGACGGGTCGCGCGCCGACGTGCTGCTCGGGCAGAACCTGCTCACGTGCACGCACTACGAGCCAGACCTCGACGCGCTGCGCGCGAGCACGGCGCGGCTGGTGCTCGCGGTCGGAGCCGGCTCGGAGAGGCAGCTCGCGTGCAGGGCCACCCGAGGGCTCGCCGAACGGCTCGGCACGGGCGTGACGGTGTTCCCGGGCGATCACGCAGGCTTCCTCGGTGGCGAGTACGGCCAGACCGGGGAGCCCGAGGCGTTCGCTGCGACGCTGCGCGGGGTGCTCGACGATCAGGACGCAGGCTCGTCCGCCTCTGCGGCCACGGCGGCCTCGTAGGACGTCATGCATTCCTCGAACGAGGGAATCGTCGCCGCGCCCTCCGCCTGGGCGTGTGCGATGAGGAGCTCCAGCGTGTCGAGCAGAGCCTCGATCTGCGGCTCGAACGGTGTGGCTGCGTTGTCGAAGGCGCCGACGCTCCACAGCCGCGTCATGGTGGGGAAGCGCTCGGGGTCGAAGGTCCGCTCCCAGAAGTCGCTGGTCTCGGCCCAGTAGGCCGCGTAGTCCGTCCCCTGAGAGCGGCGGTCGGCGTCCTCGGCCGCCGCCGAGCGGGCCGACCCGGCGACCGTGTTCTCGACGATCCCCAGCGTCTCGACGACCTGGCTCGCCGTGAGTCCGGTGTCGACGAGAGTCCGGTAGCCCGCCTCCTGGGCGGTGAAGACGTGCGGAGCGAGGGGCAGACGCCACGGGTTGACGTCCATCAACCACCGGTGCCGGCGCAGCGAGCTCCCAGTAGCCGCGCGCCCAGCGCTCGAGCGCAGGTCGCCACGGCAGGTCCGGATCGGGCAGCGCGAAGTCGGCGTACGCACGGTCGACCATCGCGTCCACGAGCTCGTCGCGGCCGGGGACGTGGGAGTAGAGCGTCATCGCGCCCACGCCGAGAGAGCGGGCGACCGAACGCATCGACACCGCGGCGAGGCCGTCCGTGTCGGCGATCGCGACCGCCGCGTCGACGACCGCCTCGCGGCTCACACGGGCGGGTCTGCCCCGGGTCGAGGCGACAGGCGGGTTCCACAACGGTTCGTACCGGTGCCCGGGCGGCTCCGGTGCGGGCGTCCGGGGGTCCGGTTCGGCGTCGCTCATCAACTCTCCTCAAAAGGGCTTGCGAGTCTTTATCGTACAGCGTACCGTTGCCGCCATGACGGATTCAGTACGCCGTACGACAAAGATGGTGGAGGCCCGCGGCCTCACCAAGACGTTCACACGAAAGAAGGAGGTCGTCGAGGCGGTCAAGGAGGTCGACCTCGACGTCGCCGACGGCGAGCTCGTGGCCTTCCTGGGCCCGAACGGGGCCGGCAAGTCGACCACCCTTCGGATGCTCACCTCGCTGCTGCGACCGACGGCCGGATCGGCCGTGGTCGCCGGGTACGACGTGGTCCGGCACCCCGCCGAGGTGCGGGCCCGCATCGGCTACATCGGCCAGGGCAACGCCGGCGGGTACTCGTACCGGGTTGGTCGACGAGCTCCAGAACCAAGGGCGCTTCTACTCGGTGCCGGCCGACGTGGCGCGGCGGCGGGCCGGCGAGCTGCTCGAGGCGCTCGAGCTCTCGGGCATGGAGAAGCGCACCGTCCTGTCGCTGTCGGGTGGCCAGCGCAGGCGGCTCGACGTCGCGATGGGACTGATGAACCACCCGGGTCTGCTCTTCCTCGACGAGCCGACGACCGGCCTCGACCCGCACGCCCGAGCCAACCTGTGGGAGCACATCATGCGCCTGCGGGTCGAGAACAACATGACGATGCTGCTCACCACCCACTACCTCGACGAGGCCGACTCGATGGCCGAGCGCATCGTGCTCATCGACCACGGAACGGTCATCGCCGACGCGACCCCGGTCCAGCTCAAGCGTGACTTCGCCGACGATGTCGTCACGCTCGGGCTCGTCCCGGGCACGGACACCGCGGCTGTCGTCCTGGAGAAGGCGCGTTCAGTCCTCCCCGCCGACATCAGCCGCGTGGAGGAAGACCACGTCGCCGACGGCACCGTACGCCTCGTGCTGGCCACCAACCACGGTCCCGACCTCGTCCCGCCCGTGCTCCGCGCGTTGGAGCAGGTCGGCGTCACCGTCGGCTCCGCGGACGTCAAGCAGGCGTCGCTCGACGACGTCTTCCTCAACCTGACCGGCCGGAGCCTGCGCGAGGAGGCAGCATGACCGCCACGACCGACACCCTCACCCCGACCACGAGTCCGCTGCCGGAGCGGACCCGGGCGGCGAAGTGGGTCCACGACACCAACGCGGTGTTCGTCCGCGAGATCCTCGTGACGCTGCGTGACCCGTTCACGCTGATCTTCTCGCTGCTGCAGCCGCTGGTCTTCCTCGGCCTGTTCGGCCCGTTGCTCGACGGGATGCTCGGGAGCGGCACGATCGAAGGGGAGTCGGCGCTGCAGTGGTTCCTGCCCGGCGTCCTGGTGATGATCGCGATCTTCGGGACCGGGATGGTCGGTGGCAACCTCCTGTACGAGCTGATGACCGGTGCGTACGAGCGGATCCTCGCGACGCCGCTCGACCGCTCCTCGATCCTGGTCGGACGGGCGCTCAAGGAGTTCGCGCCGCTGGTCGTGCAGGCGCTGCTGATCACCGTGGTGGCGATCCCGTTCGGCCTGTCGTTCTACCCGGCGCACGTCCTCCTCGGGCTGCTGATCCTCGGCGTCTTCGGCATCGGGCTCGGCTCGCTGTCGTACGCCCTCGGGCTGGCCTCGAAGAACCGTGAGTGGGTGTTCTGGGGAGTCCAGCAGTCGCTGATCTTCCCGCTGCTGCTCCTCGCGGGGATGATGCTGCCGCTGGAGGCCGGGCCGGAGTGGATGCAGGTGGTCTCGAAGTTCAACCCGCTCACCTACATCGTCGACGCCGAGCGCGCCCTGTTCGCGGGCACGATGTGGGACTCCACGGTCGCGTGGGGCCTCCTCGCGGCGATCGCGACCTGCGCGGTCGGGCTGTGGGTCGGCATCTGGAAGGTCAAGCGCACGATCTGACCTCCGCCCCGTCCCCGATGTGAAGGGTTGCGGTCGGTTTCCGCGTACCGAAACCGACCGGAACGCCACACATCGGGGACGGGGCCCGCGGGTGCGGTACGTCACACCGCACCCCGACGGGTGGCTGTTACACCGGCGTCATCCGTACGATGCGCAGCATGAGCGAGTTGTCGTTGAGCGGCGACGCGACGTTCTCCCGTGAAGCCTGGGAGAAGTCCGCGGCCGCCGTCCTCCGCAAGTCCGGGAGGTTGAAGGAAGACCAGCCCGACACTGCGGTGTGGGAGGCCCTGGCGACCCGCACGCTCGACGACATCGAGGTGACACCGCTCGGGACGCCTGAGCTGGTGGCCGACGTCGCCGATCCGGGGCTCCCCGGCCAGGCACCGTACGTGCGGGGCGCGCAGGCGCGGCGTCCCGACGGCGCATGGGACGTCCGGGTGCTCCACGAGGACCCCGACGCGACCCGCACCGCAGAGGCGCTCCTCACCGACCTCGAGAACGGCGCGACCTCCGTCTGGCTGCGGCTCGGGCCCGAGGCGATCGACCCCGCCGCCCTCGCCACGGTCCTCGACCGGGTGTTCGTCGACCTCGCGCCGGTCGTGATCGAGGCGCGCGCCGACGGGCTCGGTGCCGCCGACGCCTTCTGCCGCTACCTCGACGAGCGCGCGGTCACCCCGGCGCCCGGCACGAACCTCGGACTCGACCCCGTCGGGGCCTCGCTGCGGGGCTACGGGAGCGGCCTGCACGTCGAGACCGTCGTGGTCGAGGGCGCCCGCAAGGCGGCCGAGCGGGGGATCGCCGCGTTCGTCGTCGATGCCACCGCCGCGCACGACGGCGGCGCCTCCGATGCCCAGGAGATCGGGTACGCCCTCGCGGTCGGCGCCGCGTACCTGCGCATCCTCGCCGGAGCGGGCTTCGCCGTCGACGAAGCACTGGCGCTGATCGAGTTCCGGTTCGCCGCGACCGACGAGCAGTTCACCACGATCGCCAAGCTCCGCGCCGCCCGCCGGACCTGGAACCGGCTGGCCGAGCTCTCCGGTGCCGCCGAGGTCTCGCGCGGCCAGGTCCAGCACGCCGTCACGTCGCGCGTCATGCTCAGCAAGTACGACCCGTGGGTCAACATGCTCCGCACGACCGTCGCCGCGTTCGCCGCCGGCGTCGGAGGTGCGAGCGCGGTCACGGTGCTCCCGTTCGACGCGCCGCTCGGCCTGCCGGACGGGTTCAGCCGCAGGATCGCCCGCAACACCTCGTCGTTGCTCATCGCCGAGTCGCACGTCGCCGCGGTCACCGACCCGGCCGGCGGCGCGTACGCGGTCGAGCGGCTGACCGACGACGTGGCGCGGGCCGCGTGGGACGAGCTCGGCCGCATCGAGGCGTCGGGCGGGGTGCGCGAGGCCCTCGAGGACGGCTCGCTGACTGCCCGTCACCGCGCCATCGGCCGCGAGCGCGAGGCGCAGATCGCCCGCCGCGAGCGTCCGCTCACCGGCCTGTCGGAGTTCCCGAACCTCCGCGAGGTCCTCCCGGAGCGCGTCCCGTACCCCGAGGGTGCCGAGCCGCTCCAGCGCTACGGCGCGGCCTTCGAGGCACTGCGCGACAACCCGGTCCCGACGCCGGTCTTCCTCGCGACGATGGGCCCCGTCTCCGCCCACACGGCACGCGTCACGTTCATCGCCAACCTGCTGGCCGCAGGCGGGATCGAGACCGTCGCCGCAGGCCCGACGGGTGGGGTCGAGGACGTCCTCGCCGCGTACGACGGCGCACCCGTGGTCTGCCTCGCCGGGCCCGACTCCGCGTACGCCGCGTGGGGGGCCGACCTCGTCGCCGCCCTGCGGGAGGCCGGTGCGCGGTGGGTGATCCTGGCGGGCAAGCCGGTGGACGGTGTCGACGTCGACACCACCGCCGCGAGGGGCGTGGACGCGCTGACCTTCCTGCACGAGACCCGCGGCCGCCTGGGCGCGGGGTCGGTGGCCGGCGCCGCCGAGGGTGAGAACGGAGCAGACGCATGAGCATCCCCGAGTCCTTCGCCGGGCTGCCGCTCGATCCGGAGCAGCCGTACGAGGCCGACCGTGCAGCGTACGACCGCGCGACCGACGGCGCCGAGCCCTGGGCCGCACCGGAGGGCATCGATGTCGCGCCGCTCTACACGGCGGCCGACCTCGAGGGCCTCGACGCGCTCGACACCTACCCGGGACTCGCGCCCTTCCTGCGCGGACCGTACCCGACGATGTACACGACCCAGCCGTGGACGATCCGCCAGTACGCGGGCTTCTCCACCGCCGAGGAGTCGAACGCGTTCTACCGGCGCAACCTCGCTGCGGGCCAGAAGGGCCTGTCGGTCGCTTTCGACCTGGCGACCCACCGCGGCTACGACTCGGACAACCCGCGCGTCGTGGGGGACGTCGGCATGGCCGGCGTCGCGATCGACTCGATCTACGACACGCGCACCCTGTTCGACGGCATCCCGCTGGACAAGATGAGCGTCTCGATGACGATGAACGGTGCGGTGCTCCCGGTGCTCGCGCTCTACATCGTCGCGGCGGAGGAGCAGGGGGTGAAGCCGGAGCAGCTCATGGGGACGATCCAGAACGACATCCTCAAAGAGTTCATGGTCCGCAACACCTACATCTACCCGCCGGCGCCGTCGATGCGGATCATCTCCGACATCTTCGCCTACACGGCGCAGCGGATGCCGAAGTTCAACTCGATCTCGATCTCCGGCTATCACATCCAGGAGGCCGGAGCGACGAACGACCTCGAGCTCGCGTACACGCTGGCCGACGGTGTCGAGTACATCCGTGCCGGCCTCGACGTCGGTCTCGACATCGACGCGTTCGCGCCGCGCCTGTCGTTCTTCTGGGCGATCGGCATGAACTTCTTCATGGAGGTCGCCAAGCTTCGCGCCGCCCGCGCGCTGTGGTCCCGGCTGGTGGGGGAGTTCTCCCCGTCGAACCCGAAGTCGCGCTCGCTGCGTACCCACTCCCAGACCTCGGGGTGGTCGCTGACGGCGCAGGACGTCTTCAACAACGTGCAGCGCACGGCGATCGAGGCGATGGCCGCGACCCAGGGCCACACGCAGTCCCTGCACACCAACGCGCTCGACGAGGCGATCGCGCTGCCGACGGACTTCTCCGCCCGGATCGCGCGCAACACCCAGCTGCTCCTCCAGCAGGAGTCCGGCACCACGGCGACGATCGATCCCTGGGGCGGCTCGTACTACGTCGAGCGGCTGACGCACGACCTCGCCCGCCGCGCCTGGGGACACATCCAGGAGGTCGAGCAGGCCGGCGGCATGGCCAAGGCGATCGAGGCGGGCATCCCGAAGATGCGCGTCGAGGAGGCGGCGGCCCGTACGCAGGCGCGCATCGACGCGGGGCTGCAGGCCGTGATCGGCGTCAACACCTACCGGGTCGACACGGAGGAGCCCTTCGAGGTCCTCAAGGTCGACAACCGTGCCGTCTACACCGCGCAGGTCGCGAAGCTGGAGCGGCTGCGTGCCGAGCGTGACGACGAGGAGGTGCGCCGCACGCTGCACGCGCTGACGGAGTCGGCCGGTCGCGGCGCGAGCAAGGACGGCTCCCTTGACGGCAACCTCCTCGCGCTGGCCGTCGACGCCGCCCGCGCGAAGGCCACCGTCGGCGAGATCTCCGATGCGCTCGAGAAGGTCTACGGACGCCACAAGGCCGTCATCCGTACGATCTCTGGTGTGTACCGATCCGAGGCAGGCAAGGCCGAGAACGTCGCACGCGTGATCGCGGCGACCGACGCCTTCGAGGAGTCCGAGGGCCGTCGTCCCCGCATCCTGGTCGCCAAGATGGGTCAGGACGGGCACGACCGCGGCCAGAAGGTCATCGTCTCGGCCTTCGCCGACATGGGGTTCGACGTCGACGTGGGCCCGCTCTTCTCCACGCCGGAGGAGGTGGCGCAGCAGGCCGTCGACTCGGACGTCCACGTGGTGGGTGTCTCCTCGCTGGCCGCCGGCCACCTCACGCTCGTGCCCGCGCTGCGTGACGCGCTGGCCGAGCTCGGACGTCCCGACGTGCTCGTCGTCGTGGGCGGCGTGATCCCTCCGGACGACGTGCAGACGCTCAAGGACATGGGCGCGGCCTCGGTGTTCCTGCCGGGCACGGTGATCGCCGAGTCGGCGCTGGAGCTGCTGGACAAGCTCCGGACGACCTTGCAGCACTGATGGTCGACGTCGCCGATCTCGCCGAGCGGGTACGCGCCGGCGAGCGTGCCGCCGTCGCTCGCGCCATCACGCTCGTCGAGTCGCGTCGCGCCGACCACCGCGAGGCGGCTCGTGAGCTCCTCGCAGTGCTCACCCCGTACGCCGGTGGCGCCGTCCGGGTCGGCATCTCGGGGGTTCCCGGGGTCGGCAAGTCGACCTTCATCGAGGCACTGGGGACGTACCTGACCGGCACGGACCACAAGGTCGGCGTCCTCGCGGTCGACCCGTCGTCGGTGCGTACGGGCGGCTCTGTCCTCGGCGACAAGACGCGGATGCCCGAGCTCGCGGCCGACCCGCGTGCCTACATCCGCCCGTCGCCGTCGGCCGGAACGCTCGGCGGCGTGGCGCGGGCGACCACGCAGGCGGTCCTGGTGCTCGAGGCCGCGGGGTTCGACGTGGTGCTCGTGGAGACGGTCGGCGTGGGGCAGTCCGAGGTGACTGTCGCCGGGATGGTCGACACGTTCCTGTTCCTCACGCTGGCGCGGACCGGCGACCAGCTCCAGGGCATCAAGAAGGGCATCCTCGAGATCGCCGACGTCATCGCGGTCAACAAGGCCGACGGTGACCGCGAGCCCGAGGCGCGCGTGGCTGCCCGAGACCTCGCCGGTGCGATCCGCCTCGTGCACGCCGGGACCACCGGCTGGGTCCCGCCGGTGCTGACCTGCTCCGGGCTCGAGGGCACCGAGGTGGACACGGTCTGGATGCGGGTCCTGCGGCACCGCGAGTTCCTCGGCGCCGGTGGCCTGCGGGAGAAGCGGGCCGGACAGCAGCTCGAGTTCATGTGGGCGCTCGTGCGCGACGAGCTGGACCAGCGTCTGCGTCGCTCCGAGTCCGTACGCGAGGTCCTCGACGAGGTGCGTGCCGGCGTTCTTGCGGGCGACATGCCGGCAACGAATGCCGCCGACGCAATCCTCGCCGCGTACGACCGCCGCCCCGCGATTTGACGCCTGCCCCACCCGAATCCGCTCTGGTGAGGTGGATGCGGCGTCAAATCGTGGGGCGCCGAGGGGCCTGTGGACGGCGCTGACGGCGCCGGCACGAAACCCGCCACCCTGCGGGGATGTTGCCGTTCACCTCAGCCCAGGGTCGCGACGCGGGCATCAGCGACCGACGGCTCGAAGGTCCGGGCTTTCGCCGCTTGTTCCGCGGGGTGTATGTCCCCGCCGAGGTCGAACCCGATCTGCTCTGCTGGATCAAGGCGGCACTCCTGCTGCTTCCCAGCGACGCCGCGGCGAGCCACCTCACCGCGCTGAGGCTGTACGGGCTCGAGCTGCGCGCGCTGTTCCCTCTCCACTTCTCGACGAACACGACCCGTCATCGGCGACGCCGCGACCTCAGGCTCCACCGGCGACGCGGACTGCTCAACGTGCTGTTCCGTTCCGGCGTCCCGTGCCTCGGTCCGGATCGGACCTACGTCGATTGCGCGACGATCCTCGGCATCGTCGAGCTCGTCCAGGCCGCCGAGCATCTCCTGAACGCGGCACACACCTCGTACGACGAGATGAAGGCGTATCTGGAGCGGACGCACATCGACGGCGTCCTCCGCGCGCGGCGTGCCTTCGCACTCGTGCGCGAGCATGTCGAGAGTCCGATGGAGACGCTGGTGCGCCTCGCGCTCGTGTTCGCCCGGCTGCCGGAGCCGGAACCGAACCCGGACCTACGCGACGCAGGCGGGCGCTTTCTCGGGCGGTGCGACCTCGTCTACCGGGCGTACCGCGTCGTCGTGGAGTACGACGGCGCCTGGCACGAGCGTTCGCGGAAGCAGCGCGCGTACGACCGTACTCGCCGCGAGAACCTCGAGCGGGACGGATGGATCGTGATCGTCGTTCTCGACGACGACCTTCCGCGCCTCCGGCAGGTGGTGTGGCGGGTCCATCGTGCGCTTGCAGAGCGTGGGTACGACGGCCCGCCGCCCGTCTTCAACGTGATGTGGGCCCGATGGTTCGACCGCCGCCCCGCGATTTGACGCCCTATCCACCTCGGCGGCTGCCGAGAGGGTGGACAAGGCGTCAAATCGCGAGGGCGGACAGGGTCACGCCCAGGCGGGGTCCCAGCCTTCGACGCTCTCGGCGGGGCGCGAGGCAGGTCCGGTGTAGACCGCCGACGGACGGATCAGGCGGCCGCGGCGCTTCTGCTCGAGGATGTGCGCGCTCCAGCCGGCCGTACGGGCGCACGTGAACATCGACGTGAACATGTGCGGCGGGATCTCGGCGAAGTCGAGGACGATGGCCGCCCAGAACTCCACGTTGGTCTCCAGCACCCGGTCGGGACGGCGCTCGCGCAGCTCGGCGAGCGCAGCCTCCTCGAGGGCCTCGGCGACGGCGTACCGCGGAGCGTTGAGCTCGCGAGCCGTACGGCGCAGGACGCGGGCGCGCGGGTCCTCGGCGCGGTAGACGCGGTGCCCGAAGCCCATGAGACGCTCGCCGGAGTCGAGCAGGCCCTTGACGTACGTCCGGGCGTCGTCGGTCCGCTCCACGTCCGCGATCATGCCGAGGACGCGCGACGGCGCACCACCGTGCAGCGGACCGGACATCGCCCCGACCGCACCGGACAGTGCCGCGGCCACGTCGGCGCCGGTGGAGGCGATCACGCGGGCGGTGAAGGTGGAGGCGTTCATGCCGTGCTCGGCGGCCGAGGCCCAGTACGCGTCGATCGCCTTGACGTGGTCGGGATCGGCCTCGCCGCGCCACCGTGTCAGGAACCGCTCGGTGATCGTCGTCGCCTTGTCGATCTCGGCCTGCGGCACCATCGGCTGTCCGATGCCGCGTGCCGCCTGCGCGACGTACGACAGCACCATCACCGCGGTACGGGCGAGGTCGTCGCGCGCCTGCTCGGGCTCGATGTCGTAGAGCTGGCCGAGGCCCCACGCCGGTGCGGTCAGGGCGATGGCGCTCTGGACGTCGACCCGGATGTCGCCGGAGTGCACGGGGATCGGGAACGGCTCGGCCGGCGGCAGCCCGGGCTCGTACGAGCCGTCGACCAGCAGGCCCCAGATCTTCTCGAACGGCACACGGCCGACGAGCTCCTCGATGTCGACGCCGCGGTAGCGCAGCGACGAGCCTTCTTTGTCCGGCTCGGCGATCTCGGTGGCGAAGGCGATGACGCCTTCGAGGCCCTCGTGGACCGTCACCGTCTCGGGTACGTCAGTCATGCCGTCATTGTGCTCCCCTTTGGAGCACCACCGTCTCGTAGGGTGCTGTCCATGGAACCGGCGGCGATCGCAGCACTGCGCGAGGAGTACGAGGCAGCGGGTCTGAGCGAGGCTGAGGCAGGGCACGACCCCGTTCCCTTGTTCGAGAGATGGCTCGAGGAGGCCGTGGCGTCCGGCATGCACGACCCCAACGCGATGGCCCTCGCGACCGCGTCGCCCGGGGCGCGTCCGTCCGTACGGGTCGTGCTTCTCAAGGGGTTCGACGCCGAGGGCGCGGTGTTCTACACGAACCGTGAGTCGCGCAAGGGTGAGGAGCTGGAGGCGAACCCCCACGCCGCGCTGACGCTGCTGTGGCACCCGCTCCAGCGTCAGGTCCGGATCGAGGGAGCGGTGACGCGGGTGAGCGACGAGGAGTCGGACGCCTACTTCGCCTCGCGGCCGCGGGGGTCGCAGCTGGGTGCGGTCGCCTCCGACCAGTCCCGTGTCGTCCCGGACCGGGTGGCGCTCGAGCGGGCCTACGACGCAGCCGAGGCGACGTTCCCGGACGACGTGACACGGCCTCAGGCGTGGGGCGGCTACCGCGTGGCACTCGACTCGGTGGAGTTCTGGCAAGGGCGTACGGGACGCATGCACGACCGGATCCGCTTCAGCCACGTCGACGGCGGCTGGTTGCGTGAGCGCCTCGCTCCGTGAGCCCGGCCGAGCGGGGGAGTGACGGGCGCGACAAAAGGAACGACCCGCGGGGTTGGATACCGAGTGGACTGACTCGGCCCCCGCGGGTCGGGTGGCTGCTGGGATTCGCCGCACGCGGTGCGGGTGCTCCCTGCACCGTGGCTAGCGGACAGCCACCTCACATGTCCTGAAGTCATTCATTCTTCGGACCACCTCCTTCCCGTGTACCTCCGACGGTACGCCCGGCGCCGCGGCTAGCCAAGCCATTATCTGGAACCGATCGAGTCGCGATCTGGTTGCCGTGGACAATCGCTTCGTGGCGAGACACGGACGAGGCCGGTGGTTCACGGACCTCCGTCCGCTGCGCGAGTCGGCCGACTTCCGCAGGCTGTGGATCGGCCAGAGCGTGTCGCAGCTCGGGCAGCAGATGGCGACGGTCACGGTCGCGTACCAGGTCTGGGTCATCACCGAGTCGCCGTTCGCGGTCGGCACCCTCGGGATCGTCGCGCTGGTCCCGCTGGTCGCGCTCGGCCTGTACGGCGGTGCGCTGGTCGACCACTACGACCGGCGTGCCGTCGCGCTGTGGACCGCCGCCGGGCTGTGGATCTGCACAGCGGTCCTTCTCGCGCAGGCGCTGCTCGGGCTCGAGTCGGTGGCTCTCCTGTACGGGGTGGTCGCCGTCCAGAGCGGCCTGTTCGCGGTGAACAGCCCGGCGCGCTCGGCGATCATCCCGCGCCTCGTGCCTGCGCACCTGCTCCCGGCCGCGAACGCTCTGGGGATGGCGGCGTACAACCTCGGGTTCACGGTCGGACCGCTGCTCGGCGGCGTCCTGATCGCGTGGCGGGGCATCGGGTCGACGTACGCCGTCGACCTGCTGACCTTCACGGCGGCGCTGTACGCCCTGGTGCGCCTGCCGCCGATCCCGCCCCAGGGCGAACGCCGTGGCGTCCCGGGGCTCCGGTCGGTGGTCGAGGGCATCCAGTGGTTGCGCCGCGCTCCGAACCTGCGGATGACGTTCATCGTCGACCTCTGCGCCATGGTGCTCGCACAGCCGCGTGCGCTGTTCCCCGCACTTGCGCTGACCGTCTACGCGGGAGGTCCGTCGGCCCTCGGTCTGCTGCAGGCGGCGCCGGCGATCGGTTCGTTGGTGGCGTTCACGTTCTCGGGCTGGGTCGGCCGCGTGCACCGGCAGGGCGTCGCGGTCGTTGTCGCGGTCGTCGCGTACGGTGCTGCCGTGTCGCTGGCCGGCGTGGCCGCGATCGGGCTCCCGGGGATCCTGTGGCTCGTGGTGGTGATGCTCGCCCTGTCCGGCTCGGCCGACATGGTCAGTGCGGCCTACCGCAGCACGATGCTTCAGCAGGCGGCGCCCGATGCGTTGCGCGGACGCCTCCAGGGCGTGTTCACCGTGGTGGTCGCGGGTGGCCCCCGACTGGGTGAGTTCGTCGCCGGGACGGTTGCGGAGCTCACCTCGGAGGCGGAGGCGATGCTCTACGGGGGAGTCGCGTGCATGGTCGCCACGCTGCTCGTCGTCACGTGGCAGCGCGGCTTCCTCAGGTACGACGCGCGTCGGCCGACGCCGTAGGGCTCACTCGGCCAGCAACCCGTAGATCGAGCGGCGGGCCTCGTCGAGGATCGCGACCGCCCGTTCGCGCTGGTCGTCCGTCCCGTCCTCGGCGAGCTGGCGCGCGGCACGGACCAGCTTGCGCGCGCTGGTGTGGAGATCCTCCTGGGTCTGAGAACGCGGGTGGGTGCTCTCCCAGGCCTGCGCGACGTCGTCGGCGCGGTCGGCGAGGTACGCGGTGCCGGAACGGGTGATGCGGAACTGGGTGGCCTCCTCGTCGGTGGGCTCGATCAGTCCCTCCTCGGTCAGGCGGCGCAGCACGGGGTAGATCGAGCCGGGGCTCGGACGCCAGCGGCCGTCGGTGCGCTCCGCGAAGGCGTTGATGAGTCCGTATCCGTTGGTCGGTGCGTCCGCGATCACGGAGAGGGCGGCGAGACGGACGGCGCCTCGCCGGGCCCTGCCACCGCGGCGGGGGTCGCCGAAGCCGGGACCGAAGCCGGGACCGAAGCCGGGTGAGCGTCCGCGTCCGTGGCCGCGCGGGTCACGCCGACCGGGTCGGGGTCCGCGGCGACCGGAGGTGGGGTCGAAGCCGCGGGGTTCGAGTTCTGGGATTCGCATGAGAGGTCCTTTCTTCGATGTCTCACGATGCAGCAAAGGTACAACGCGATATATCGTTACGCAACCAAGCCGTGTGCGGTGCCGACGCCTACGATGGAGCGGATGCCGCGGAGGTGGGGCCATGGTGGAGTCGGGGGCGCGGCTTCCGCTGGTCCACGTGATCACGCACGACGGATCCGCGTCGGCCCACGGAGCGTTCGAGCGGGTGAGCGCACTCACCGAGGAGACGGTGCTCGTCTTCCGGGACGTCGCGCCACCGCCCGAGGGTGCGGCGTTCGTGGCGGCCGAGAGCCCGATGCCCGCCCTGACGGTGGACAGCATCCTCCGCACCGCGCGCGCGGTGGGCGCAGCCTACGTGACGATCCCGGCGTCGCTGTTCTCCGCAGATCGGGTGCTCATCTCGACCATCGACGCGATCGCCCGGCTTGCGACGCCGACGTGGCCGGCGGTCTCCGTCCAGGTGCTCCGGGGTGCGTCGCCCTTGGCGGTCCGCAAGGTGCTCGTGGTGGCGAGCCACGGTCAGAGCTCGGGTGCTCTGCTCCTCGTCGCGACGCTGGCAGCGGTGCTCAGCGGCGCCTCTCTCACCAAGCTCGTGGTCGGTGGCGACGCCGACGAGCGCGTGCAGACCAGCGTGCGGGGTGCCGACGCGGACCTCGCCGCCACGCTGCGCGAGAGGTACGCCCTCCCGGTCGCGTACCTCCGCCTCCCGCCTCGGGTCGACTCCCTGTCGCTGGAGCGTGCGGTCGCGAGCATCGAGGCCGACCTGGTCGTGACCGGGATGGGGACGATGACGCCGGGCCTGTCCTACCGTGACCTGTCACGCGACGGCCGCCGGCGGCTCCTCGCCGGACCGCTGCGCGTCGAGCACGTCGTCCTCCGCTCGACGCGCGCCGACGCGATGATCGTCATCGACGGGGCACGACTGCGACGCCGACCCCTGCGCGAGGGCATCACCACCGTCGGCCTCGGCGAGTTCTTCGTCGGCGACCTCGACCGCTTCGACGAGGTCGTCCAGCAACAGCGTCAGGCGAGGAACCAGGCGGCGGAGTCCGGGAGCAGCTGACCCGTCCCCTCGGCGAGCGCCGACGACAGCACGACCGGTTCGCCGAGGTCGTCGACGGGCACGTCGGTCGTCCCGCAGTTCACCACGCACACCAGCGCCGGCCCGCCGTCGACTCCCGCCCGGCGGAAGGCGACCACGTCCTCGCCCCGGTCGAGCATCTCCAGGGCGTGCGACAGGGTGGGGACGAGCACGCGTCGCTCGCCGAGCGCGAACCGCATGAAGGACAGGGTCGAGAACGGGTCCTCGCTCTGACGCTCGACGGTGTAGTCGCGGAACCATTCCGGCTGGGGAAGCCAGGTCCGTACGGGCTGAGGGCCGTCCGGCGAGAACCCGAACGGGGGCGTCTTGCCCGACCACGGGAGCGGCACCCGGCAGCCGTCGCGACCCACGCCGCCACCGCGCAGCCAGGTCGGGTCCTGACGGTTCTCGGGGGCCACCTCGACCTGGGGGAGTCCGAGCTCCTCTCCCTGGTAGACGTACGCCGACCCCGGGAGTGCGAGCATCGCGAGCATCGCGGCCTTCGCGCGCGACAGCCCGAGGTCGCCCCCACCGTAGTGGGACACCGTCCGGACCACGTCGTGGTTCGACAGCACCCAGGTCGGGCTGGCTCCGACCGGGCTGACGGCCTCGTACGTCTCCGCGATGACGTGGCGCAGCGCCGGGGCGGAGAACGGGGTCGAGAGCCAGTGGAAGTTGAAGACCTGGTGCATCTCGTCGGGCCGGACGTAGCGCGCCATCGCCTCCGACGTGCCGACCCACGCCTCGCCGATCATCATCCGGTCACCGGCATAGGAGTCGAGGACCCGCCGCCAGCGGCGGTAGACGTCGTGGACGCCCGGCTGGTCCCAGTACGGGCGGTCCCACTGGGACATGGTGTCGTCGAGGGTCTCACCCACCCCGGCCCCGCCAGCCACGTCGGGCATCCCGGACTCCTTGAACAGACCATGGGCGACGTCCACACGGAAGCCGTCGACGCCACGGTCCAGCCAGAACCGGAGCACCGACTCCAGCTCGTCGCCGACATCGGGCTCGTCCCAGTTGAGGTCCGGCTGGCGAGCGTCGAAGAGGTGGAGGTACCACTGGCCGTCGGGGACGCGGGTCCAGGCGGGGCCGCCGAACACCGACTGCCAGTTGTTCGGCGGCTCGGCCCCGTCGGGACCGGTGCCGTCGCGGAAGAGGTAGCGCTTGCGCGCGTGGCTGCCGGGCTCGGCGGCGAGCGCCTCGACGAACCACGGGTGCTCCGACGACGTGTGGTTGGGGACGAGGTCCACGATCACGCGCATCCCGCGGTCGTGGGCGCCTGCGAGCATCTCGTCGAAGTCCTCGAGCGTGCCGAAGAGCGGGTCGACGTCACGGTAGTCGGCGACGTCGTACCCGTGGTCGGCCTGCGGTGAGCGGTAGAACGGCGTCAGCCACAGGGCGTCGACCTGGAGGCTCCGGAGGTAGTCCAGGTGAGCGGTGATGCCACGCAGGTCGCCAACGCCGTCGCCGTTCGCGTCGGCGAACGAGCGGACGTAGATCTGGTAGCAGACGGCGTCACGCCACCACGGTGCCGAGTGGGTCGAGGCTGGAGCCACGAGGGGATCCTCCGGTGCGCAGGAGTGCGGTCGAGCGGCCCGCCGTGCTGCGAGCCCGACCAGTCTAAGGACGGTCCACGTCGTCGTCGGCAGGGCCCGCCGACGCGCCGGGTCAGCGGAAGTCGGCGATGTCGATCGCGATCCAGGTCTGCTCGGCACGTGCGAGGAGGGTGCCGTCGAGCGTGTACAGAGCGGTCCCGGTCCGGTGCTTGCGCCCGTCCACCCCGCGCAGGGTCCCGACCACCACGTACTCGCGGTCGGCGACCGGCGTGCTGACCACCTGGCCGGTCATCCGGCCGAGCACCATCGGCGTCGCGTCGATGTGGGCGGACCAGCCGCCCGGGCAGTCGACGGCGGCCCAGACGACCTCCGGCTGCAGCCGACCGTCGCTGCCGCCGAAGGCCAGGTGCGGTGTCCAGGTCGCTGCCACGGTGTCGGGGTGCGCCGCGTCGTCGACCGGTCCGGTGAAGACGCGGAGCCCGTCGCCCGGAGCGCGCGCCGTGCCGCAGGTGAAGCAGTGCGGGAACGGGTGCTCGACGCGACCCTCGTACGCCTCGTACCCCTTGCGGGCGAGGGTCTCGCCGACGAACGGTGCCGGGTCGACGTCGAACGTCCCTGCCTGCGCCTCGCCGACCACGGTGACGCCGTCGGCCAGCACGGCACGCCCGTCGTCCACGGTGAGCGCGAGCGGTACGCCGAGCGGCGGCGGGACACGCAGCGTCGACGTCACGACGGCACCGGGCGCGGCGAGCGGGCGTGCGACGAGGCCTGCGACGTACCCACCGTTTCCGGAGCGGTCGGGGCCGTTGAACTGAGGGGCGATCGTGGTGCTCGTCATGCCCTCACGCTCTCACGGCCGGCAGATCGGTGTCCCTGGGATTCGCGGTGGACGAACTGTCCGTCTGATCTGGAACAATGGACGTTGTGAGCGACCTGATCGACACCACCGAGATGTACCTCCGGACCATCTACGAGCTCGAGGAGGAGGGGATCGTGCCCCTCCGCGCCCGGATCGCCGAGCGCCTCCACCAGAGCGGGCCGACGGTGAGCCAGACGGTGGCACGCATGGAGCGCGACGGGCTGCTCACCGTCGAGGGCGACCGGCACCTGGAGCTCTCTGACCAGGGTCGTGCCCTCGCCACCCGCGTCATGCGCAAGCACCGGCTGGCCGAGCGGCTGCTCACCGACATCATCGGTCTGGAGATCGAGTACGTCCACGAGGAGGCGTGCCGCTGGGAGCATGTCATCTCCGAGCAGGTCGAGCGCAAGCTCGTGTCGCTCCTCGAGCACCCGACGGAGTCCCCGTACGGCACTCCGATCCCCGGGCTCGGCGAGCTCGGCGAGCGCGACGAGCCCGCTCAGGCGTTCCTGGGCGACGGGGTGATGCACCTCACCGCCGCGCTGGCGACGAACGGCGACGCGTCGCGCCTGGTCGTCCGCCGCATCGGCGAGGAGCTCCAGAAGGACACCACGGCGATGTCGGTGCTCCGGCGCGTCGGCGTCCTCCCCGGCAACGACGTCCTCGTCTCGCCCGCGCCCGACGGCGGGGTCGTCGTCGCCCGTGGTGGTGAGACGGCGGAGATCGATCCCGAGGCGGCGTCGCACATCTTCGTCGCGAAGCCCTGACCGCAGTCCGGCACACCGACGGCCGCAACTCTCGGCGGGAGTGCGTGGAGACTGATTTGATGGAGTCGTTGTCGCGACGGTGACGTCGGGCAGGCCGACGACAGGGGGGACGTCGATGACTCGAGCGCGGCGTCCTACGGGCACGCTCCTCACCGCCGCGGTCGTCGTGGCCGCCTGCGTGGTCGTGGCCGTCGCCGTGGTGGCGGTCTCCGAGCGTGGTTGGGACATCGGTCCGTGGTGGCTCCTGAGCCTGCCGGCGATCGTGCTGGCGAGCGCCGCACCCCTGTACCTCGACCGGTACGACGACTGGCTCGTGGTCGGCACCGAGTCGTGCGTGCTGGTGTTCCTCGCCCTCACCGTCGACTGGCCAGAGGCACTGCTGCTGTGGGCGGGCGGGATCGTCCTCGCGCAGGCCTTCGGGGTCCACCGCACCCGTCGGGTCTTCGAGCCCGCGCTCTCGATCGCGAGCGGCGGCCTCGCCGTCGCAGTGGTCGCGACGCTCGACGACGGCAGGTTCGGCTACGCCGAGGTCCTCACGGTCCTCCTGGCGTTCACGCTCGTGTACGTGGTCGAGATCGGGGCGTCGGTGGCGCGGGTGCACAGCGTCGCCGTCCCTGCCGGCGGCGCCCTCGCGTCGCGCGCGGTCGAGGTGGTCACGCTGTACGGGGTCTTCGTCGGCGTGAACGCGATGGGCTACGTGTGCGTGCTGCTCTACCGGACGGAGTCGCCGTGGGCGCTGCTCGCCGTGGTCCCGGGCCTCGCCATCGTGCTGGTCGCCGTCAAGGGGGTGACACGTGAGCGGGAGACCGCACGTAGGCTCAACGTGCTGTTCGAGACAGCCACCGCGCTGCACTCGGCGTCGAACGAGGCACAGGTGCTCGCGGCGCTCGACGCGGGCGTCCGGCAGCTCGGCAAGACACCTGGGTCGGGGCTGCGGCCCGCGCTTCCCGACCCGACGGACCTGCGGCGCCTGTTCATCTCTGGCGACGAGGTCTACTGGCTCGTGATCCAGACCAAGGGCGGACCACCAGCGAGCACACTGAGATGGGCGGAGGCGCTCGAGTCGATCGCCCAGCAGGCCGAGGAGGCGTTGTCACGGATGAGGATGAACCGGGACCTGGTGGCCAACGCGCAGCGTGACCCGCTGACGAAGCTGAGCAACCGGTCCGTGTTCCTGGAGACGGTCGCTGCCGAGATGGTGAGCCGCGACGCCGACGACACCGGCCGGACGTGCGCGATCCTCTTCTGCGACCTCGATGGGTTCAAGAAGGTCAACGACCAGTTCGGTCACGCCAGCGGCGACGGCGCCCTGATCGAGGTCGCGCGCAGGCTGTCCGCGGAGCTGGCTCCAGACGTCCACCTCGCGCGGCTCGGCGGTGACGAGTTCGCGATCCTGGTGTCGAGCACGGAGGGAGAGCAGGTGCTCGAGGAACGTGCTCGTGACGTCGCCGAGACGGTCCGTGAGATCGTGTCCCGCCCGTTGCAGGTCGAGTCGCGGGCGATCGACATCACGGTCAGCATCGGCGTCGCGACGGCGGCGGGCCCTTCGGGACAGGCGAGCGTCGACGCCGCCGCCGACCTCCTGCGCAACGCCGACATCGCGATGTACGCGGCAAAGCGCGCGGGACGAGACCGAGTGGTGGTCTACAGTGCGTCGATGGGCGTCGAGCGGGTGCGCTCCCTCGAGCTGGTGGACAGGCTCCGGCGTGCGGTCGACGAGCGCCGGCTGCGGGTCGTCTACCAGCCGATCGTCTCTGCGCTCGACCAGAGTCTCCTCGCGGTCGAGGCGCTGGCACGGTGGACCGAGGACGGAGAGGTCATCTCGCCTGCGGAGTTCATCCCGCTGGCCGAGGACGCCAACCTCATCGAGCCCATCGGCACCCTCGTGCTCGACCAGGTCTGCGACGACCGTGCGCAGCTCGACCGCGCCCTGGCACCCGACACCGCGATCGCCGTGAACCTCTCGGCGCCCCAGCTGGGGTCCGCAGCCTTCGTGGCCGCCGTCCAGCGGGCCGTCGACGCCCTGGCGCCCCATCCGCTCACGCTCGAGATCACCGAGACGGGCTGGATCAGCGAGGAGCTGATCGCGTCGCGGGTGATGGAGCGCCTGCTCGAGCGTGGCGTCAGCTTCGCCGTCGACGACTTCGGCGTCGGCTTCTCCTCGCTCCAGCGCCTGCGCCGACTTCCCGTGCAGCTCCTCAAGCTCGACCGGTTCTTCTCCCAGGAGATCGACAGCGACCCGCAGAGCGCAGCGGTCCTGGCCTCGATGCTGGAGATGGCGGCCGCACTCAACCTCCGTACCGTCGTCGAGGGGATCGAGCGGCAGTCGCAGGTCGAGGCCATCCGGGCGAGCGCACCCGGCGACGGCAGCGCGCTGGCCTTCCAGGGCTACTACTTCGGCGGCCCCATGAGCCCGGCGACCCTCGTACGGTGGGAGGCTCAGCGCTCGCGCACGGCCTCGCTGCGACGTCGTTGACAGACGTTTATCCGGGTGGGGGATTTCGCGACGTTTGGCATGCTGGGGGAATGGGACGGTCAGGAGTGACGAGAGGTCTTCGCGGTTTTGCGTCCTGGGTCCGTCTCACCGGCCTCGAGATGATCGGCTGGTTGCTCATCGTCGCGGGCATCGCTGCCCTCGTGCTTCCCGGCCCCGGTCTCCTGATGATGGTCGGCGGCCTCGCGATCCTCTCCAACCGCTACGAGTGGGCCAGCCGCCGTGTCGAGCCGATCAAGGCCAAGGCGTTCGAGGCTGCACGGTACGGCGTGGAGACGTGGCCACGGGTGATGCTGAGCGTGCTCGGGGCGTTCTCCGTGATGACGTTCGGTGTCATCTGGTGGATCGGTCCCACCGTGCCCAAGATCGGGCCGTTCGGTGATGAGCTGCCCTTCAACGGGTGGGCGACCGGGCTGAGCATGATGCTCTCGTCCCTGATCGCGCTCGCGCTCATCGTGTACAGCCTGAAGCGGTTCCGCTATGGCGAGGACGGTCCATCCGACGGGGACGACCCGATCGCCGTCCTGGACGAGGGTGAGCTGGTCGAGGCGATGTCAGACGCGGACGGCGAGCCGGAGTCCGGCACCACCGACCGCGACTGACCGCGCAGGGCTCAGCGCCAGAGGACGGCGATGAAGACGTTCAGGACGGCGAGTCCGCCGACGGCGTGCGCCATCCAGACGGGAGCACGGTCGCCCTTGCGGGTGCCGAGAACCGCGAGGACCGTCACGGCGATGGCGACGACCAGCTTGACACCGATCTTGGTGTTGTCCACGGGAAGGTCGTCCATCTCGCGGACGCCGACGAGCAGGAGCCCGGTGACCAGGGCGGTCGCGGCGGCGTGCCAGACGCCCTTCGCGATCGGGACGGGCGTGCGCAGGCGCGAGGCCCACGCGCCGATGACGAAGGCCCAGGCGAGGAAGTGGATCACCAGCAGGACCAGACGGAGGGTTTCCATGGCTGGACGATACTTGAGTACGTGGGGGACCCGGTCGGTGAGGTGATGCGCCGCGTACGGCGTGAGGACTTTCTGCCCGAGGACCAGCTGGCGTTCGCCGACGTCGACGAGCCCGTGCCGATCGGGTGGGGGCAGACCAACTCCCAGCCCCGAACCGTCGAGGCGATGCTGCGGCTCCTCGATGTCGCGCCCGGGATGCGCGTCCTCGACGTCGGCGCCGGATCGGGATGGACCACGGCCCTTCTGGCCCACCTCGTCGGGCCGTCGGGTGAGGTGGTCGGTGTCGAGGTCGTGCCGGAGCTGCGTGAGCGGGCGAACCGGGTGCTCGAGCGGCTGGAGCTGGGCCGTGCACGGATCGAGCTCGCCGGGGACGTCCTCGGGTGGCCCGAGGCCGCCCCGTACGACCGCGTCCTCGTCTCGGCGCAGGCACGCTCGCTCCCGACCCCGCTCGTCGACCAGCTCGCCGACGGCGGAGTGCTGGTCGTGCCCGTCCGAGGCCGGATGACGCGCGTCGTCAGCGAGGGCGGGCGGATCCGCGTCAGCGAGCACGGCGCCTACCGCTTCGTGCCCCTGCTCGGGTGGTGATCCCGCCCGCTAGTCTTGCCCCGTGCGCCCCCGTAGCTCAGGGGATAGAGCACCGCTCTCCTAAAGCGGGTGTCGCTGGTTCGAATCCAGCCGGGGGCACGTCAGGCGGGCACCGGCTCGTTCAGGCCATCATGTCGTGCACGAGCGGCGCAACCTGCGTCCCGTAGAGCTCGATGCACCGCAGCAGCTGCTCGTGGCGCATCGGCCCGTTGGCGTACTTCATGTCGAACCGGCTCGCCTGGAGCGCGGCGGCGTTGCGTGCGATCTTGCGGGCGACCGTCTCCGGCGAGCCGACGTAGAGCGCGCCGTCCGGTCCGGCAGCCTGCGCGAACTCGTTGCGGGTCGCCGGCGGCCAGCCGCGCTCGCTGCCGATCTGGTTGCGCTGCGCGATCCAGTGGTCGTAGAGCTCCTCGCGTGCCTGCTCGTCGGTCTCGGCGACGTAGCCGGGAGAGTGCATCCCCACCGGGAGCGGTGCGGCGCCCTCCTTCTCGAGGGACTCGCGGTAGAAGTCCGCGTACGGGACGAACTGCAGGGGCGGGCCGCCGATGATCGCGAGCATCATCGGGAGGCGGTAACGGACGGCCCGCACGACGGACTGCGGGGTGCCGCCGACGCCGATCCACGTCGTCAGCCGGCCCGACTCGGTCGGCGGGTAGACGCGCTGGTCCTTCAGCGGCGGCCGCAGCGTGCCGGACCAGGTGACCGGCTCCTCGTCCAGCAGTGCGGCGAAGAGGTCGAGCTTCTCGTTGAACAGGACCTCGTAGTCGCCGAGGTCGAGCCCGAACAGTCCGAACGACTCCGTGAACGACCCCCGTCCGAGGATGACCTCGGCGCGGCCGTGGGACAACGCGTCGAGAGTGGCGAACCTCTCGTAGACGCGGATCGGGTCGTCGGAGCTGAGGACCGTCACTGCGGAGCCGAGACGGATGTTCTGCGTACGTCCGGCGATCGTGGCGAGCACGATGTCCGGCGCGGAGATCGAGAAGTCCGCCCGATGGTGCTCGCCGAGACCGATGAACGACAACCCGACCTCGTCGGCGAGCACGGCCTGCTCGACCACCTGGCGCAGGACCTCCGGCGCAGGGACCAGCCCGCCGTCGGAGTCGGAGGTGATGTCGCCGAAGGTGTCGAGCCCGAGCTCGAGCGGTGCGGTCATGGGCCGACCGTAGCGCGGGAACGAAGCCTGTGCGGTCGCCGTTCATACTGAGAGGCCTCCCTACACGAATGAGAGACATGAGTCCAGGCAGTACCGACCTCCTTCCGGCAAGAGCACCGGGAGGAGGTGAGGGAACGTGCTGACGGTCCTGTCGTTGTTGCTCGGAGTGGTCGTCGTTCTCGCCATCACGGCGGTGACGGCCTACTTCGTCGCCCAGGAGTTCGCGTACATGTCCGTCGACCGGTCCGCGCTGCGGGCACAGGCCGGGGACGGGTCGGCAGCAGCCGAGCGGGCGCTGGGAGTGACACGGCGCACGTCGTTCATGCTCTCCGGTGCTCAGCTGGGCATCACGGTCACCGGCCTCCTCGTCGGCTACGTCGCGGAGCCGCTCATCGGCGAGGCGATCGGTGATCTCCTCGGTGGCGTCGACGTCCCCCGTGGTGTCGGCATCGCGGTCGGCACCGTGATCGCGCTGGTGTTCTCGACGTTCGTCCAGATGCTGTTCGGCGAGCTCTTCCCGAAGAACCTCGCGATCGCCCGCCCGCAGCCGCTCGCACTGGCCCTGGCGCGGTCGACGTCGCTGTACCTCGCGGCGTTCGGGTGGCTGATCGCCGTCTTCGACCGCGCCTCCAACCTGCTCCTGAAGGCGTTGCGCATCGAGCCCGTGCACGACGTCGAGCACGCCGCGACCGCCCGTGACCTCGAGCACATCGTGGCCGACTCTCGCGACTCCGGTGACCTGGCTCCGCAGCTGTCGGTCCTGCTCGACCGCATGCTCGACTTCCCGACGCGCGACGCCGAGCACGCGATGATCCCGCGCTCGCGGGTCGACACCCTCGAGCCGACCGAGCCGCTGAGCGAGGTGCGGGCCCGGATGAGCCACGGCCACTCCCGCTACCCGGTCCTCAGCGAGGGTGACGAGGTCGTCGGCGTCGTCCATCTCCAGGACGTGCTCGCTCGCGAGCACGCGCCGAGCACCACCGCCTCGACGCTGATGCGGCCGCCGATCCTCGTCCCGACGTCGATGCCCCTGACCTCGGTGGTCTCCGCGATGGCGCAGAGCCGCGAGCAGCTCGCGTGCGTCCTCGACGAGTACGGCGGCTTCGCCGGGGTGCTCACCACCGAGGACCTCGCCGAGGAGCTCGTCGGTGAGATCGACGACGAGCACGACGCCGTCGACGTGTTCGCCGAGCCCGTCGCCGACGGCGAGTGGGTCACCGCCGGTGGGCTCCCTCTCGACGAGGTCGCCCGGCTGGTCGACCACGTCGTGCCCGAGGGCGACTTCGAGACGCTCGCCGGCCTCGCGATCGCCTACCACGGTGCCTTCCCCGAGCCGGGTGACGTGATCGACGTCCTGCTGCCGGCCGATCCTGCCGAGCTCGCGCTCGACGACGACCCTCCCCGCTCGACGCTTCGGCTCAGCGTCCTCGCCGTCGACCGCCATGTCCCGTCCCGTGTGCGCGTGCAGGTTCTCGCGCCCGTCCAGCCGGAGGCCGACCGATGACCAACCCCTGGGTCGTGGTCGCGGCCACCGTCGTCGTGATCGCCTTGAGCGCCTTCTTCGTCGCGGTCGAGTTCGCCCTGCTCGCCGCGAAACGGCACCGCCTCGAGGACGCCGCCGCCACGAGTCGCTCGGCGCGCGCCGCCCTGCGCAGCGCCGGCGAGCTCACTGTGGTGCTCGCAGGTTCTCAGCTGGGCATCACAGCGTGCACCCTCGCGCTCGGTGCCATCACGAAGCCCGCCGTCCACCATGCGCTCGCGCCGCTCCTCGAGTCGTGGGGGATGCCTCTCTGGACGGCGGACGTCGGGTCGTTCGTGCTCGCGCTGATCATCGTCACCTTCCTCCACCTCGTCATCGGTGAGATGGCTCCGAAGTCCTGGGCGATCGCGCACCCGGAGCGGTCGGCGATCGTGCTGGCCATCCCGATGCGGGCGTTCATGGCGGTCTTCCGCCCGGCGCTGCTCGGCCTCAACGCCCTGGCGAACCGGTGCGTCCGCGCGGTCGGGGTCGAGCCCGTGGACGAGGCCGCCTCCGGCCAGAACCCGCGGGCGCTCCGCCAGCTCCTCGAGCACTCGGCCAACGTCGGTGCGCTCGACGCCTCGTACTCCGCGCAGCTGTCCAGCGCCCTCGACCTCGAGTCGGCGACCCTCGGCGACCTGGTCCGGGAGCGGGTCACCCCCACCGCCGTGCCCACGGACGCGACCGTCGCCGACGTGCAGGAGGCGAGCCGGCGTACGGGTCACCTCCGCGTGCTGGTCGGGGACGGTGCCGACCTGCACTCGGTGGTGCACGTGCGCGACACCCTCGACCTGGTCGGCGACGCGGTCGTCGCCGACGTGACGCGACCGGTGTTCGCGCTGAGGGCCAGCACCCCGTTGTCCGTGGCGCTCGCGGCGATGCGCGAGACCCGTAACCACCTGGTGGTCGTCACCGGGTCAGACGGACGCACCGTGGGGGTCGTCACCCTCGCCGACGTCCTCCGGACCCTCTTCCCGGTCGGCGTCACCGCTTAGGTCGGCCCGCCGTCGTCGCGGCGGGTCCGGCTCCGGAGGGCTTGCTCGGACGAAGGTGCGGCCCTGACGCGATACTTGCGCCATGACCGACACGCGGCCCGTCGCGACGTGGCTCACCGACATGGATGGCGTCCTCGTGCACGAGGAGGACGCCATCCCCGGTGCGGCGGAGTTCCTCCAGCGCCTCACCGAGTCGGGGTGCAAGTTCCTCGTCCTCACCAACAACTCGATCTACACGCCACGCGACCTGCGGGCGCGGCTGGCCGAGTCGGGGCTCGACGTGCCCGAGGACCGGATCTGGACGTCTGCGCTGGCGACCGCCCAGTTCCTGTCCGACCAGCGACCGAACGGCAGCGCGTACGTCGTCGGCGAGGCCGGGATCACCACGGCGCTGCACCAGGTGGGCTACGTGCTCACGCGTTCGCGGCCCGACTACGTGGTCCTCGGCGAGACGCGCACGTACTCGTTCGAGGCGATCACCACCGCGATCCAGCTCATCGTCAACGGCGCGCGGTTCATCGCGACCAACCCTGACCCGACCGGCCCCTCGCCGGCCGGACCGCTGCCGGCCACCGGCTCGGTCGCCGCGCTGATCACGCGGGCGACGGGCGTCGAGCCGTACTTCGTCGGCAAGCCGAACCCGCTCATGATGCGCAACGCACTCAACCGCATCGAGGGCCACTCCGAGACCACCGTGATGATCGGCGACCGGATGGACACCGACGTCGTCTCCGGCATGGAGGCTGGTCTGCGCACCATCCTGGTGCTGACCGGCTCCACCCGACGGGAGGACGTCGAGCGCTTCCCGTACCGCCCGACGCGCGTCGTCGACTCGATCGCCGACCTCGTCGACGAGGTCGTCCCTCCGCCGCCCGAGGAGGAGTGACCGATACTGGCTGGCATGGACGCCCCTCGTACGATCCTCGATCCCCACGACCTCTACCGTGCGGCCGACGAGCGCTACGCCGCAGTCGATGACGGCGGTTCCGCGCTGTTCCGGCGGTCGGGGCGCTCGGGTCTGCAGCTGCCGGCGATCTCGCTCGGGCTGTGGCACAACTTCGGCGACGACACGCCGCTGGCCACGCAGCGCGCGATCCTGCGCCGGGCCTTCGACCTGGGGGTCACCCACTTCGACCTCGCCAACAACTACGGCCCCCCGTACGGCGCGGCGGAGAAGAACGTCGGACGGATCCTCGCCGAGGACTTCGCGCCGTACCGCAACGAGCTCGTCATCTCGACCAAGGCCGGCTGGGACATGTGGCCGGGTCCGTACGGGTTCCTCGGCTCGCGCAAGTACCTGCTGGGCAGCCTCGACGACTCGCTGCAGCGGATGGGCCTGGACTACGTCGACATCTTCTACAGCCACCGCTTCGACCCGCACACGCCGTTGGAGGAGACGATGGGCGCGCTCGACGCGGCCGTGCGCTCCGGCAAGGCGCGCTACGCGGGGATCAGCTCGTACAGCCCGGAGCGCACCCGTGAGGCCGCCGCGATCCTGCGCGACCTCGGCACGCCGCTCCTCATCCACCAGCCGTCGTACTCCATGCTGAACCGGTGGGTCGAGGACGGCCTGCTCGACGTGCTGGAGGACGTGGGCGCGGGCTGCATCGCGTTCTCGCCGCTCGCTCAGGGGGTGCTGACCGACCGCTACCTGAACGGGGTGCCGCCGGGGTCTCGTGCGGCGGCCGACAAGTCGTTGGACCCGCAGATGATCGAGGACAACCTCGCCCACGTCCGGGCGCTCGACGAGCTCGCCCGGGAGCGGGGGCAGACGCTGGCGCAGATGGCGATCGCGTGGGTGCTGCGCGACCCGCGGGTGACCTCGGCGCTCGTCGGAGCCTCGAGCGTGGCCCAGCTCGAGGACAGCCTGGGTGCCTTGCAGAACCTCACCTTCACGGACGAGGAGCTGGCCCGTATCGACACCCACGCTGTCGACGGGAATCTCAACATCTGGGCGGGCTCGAGCGAGGCCTGAGGGTCGCGGCTGGTCCGTTCTGCGGCCTATCCGTTACCCTTTTGTGATGGAATCCCCCCGGTTCTGGCGCTGTGCGCCGCTGAAAGCCTCTGGAGTGGCGTCCCGGTGAAGGTCTTCGTGACAGGTGCCACGGGCGTCATGGGACGTTCGGTGATCCGCGCGCTGCAGGGTGCGGGCCACGAGGTCCTCGCCCTGGCGCGTAACGACGAGAGTGCTGCCACCCTCGCCGAGCGTGGCGTCCCCTCGATCCGTGCGAGCCTCTTCGACCGCACGGGCCTGGTCGAGGCCATGGAGGGGTGCGACGCCGTCGCCAACCTCGCCACCCACATGCCGGTCGGCACGAGCGGCATGCGCCCGGGCGCGTGGAAGACGAACGACCGGATCCACGTCGAGGGCTCGCGCAACGTCTCCCAGGCCGCCGCCGAGGCCGGCATCCGCAGGCTCGTCCAGGAGAGCGTGTCGTTCCTCTACGCCGACCACGGCGAGCGTTGGATCGACGAGGACAGCCCCATCGCCGTATCGTGCGCGGCCGAGCCGGTGGTGCTCGCCGAGACCCATGCCCAGCACTACGCCTCGGCAACGCGCGAAGCGGTCGTGCTCCGCTTCGGCACGATCGTCGGCGACGACGCCGTCACGCGCTGGAGGCTCGCTCGCGCTCGCGCGGGCCAGGCCGTCGGGCTCGGCAAGCCACAGTCGTGGACGCACGTCGTCCACGCCGACGACATCGGTGGCGCTGTCCTCGCGGCGCTCACCGCGCCCGCCGGGACCTACAACGTCGGCGCCGACCCGGTACGCCGCGGTGAGCTGGTCGCTGCCTTCGCCGAGGCGGTCGGCCAGGAGGAGGCGAGCTTCTACCGGCGGCTGGTCCTGCGGCTCGGCGGTGACCGTCTCGAGTGGCTCACCCGGAGCCAGCGCGTCAGCTCCGACCGGTTCGCCCGGGCGACCGGCTGGACGGCGACGCACACCCGGTTCGATGCAGGGTGGTTGCTCCCGATGGTCGCGGAGGCGGCCAGTGCCTGAGGAGCCGACTCCTGCCGAGGCCCGTACGCCCGAGGAGGAGCGCCGACGCCGGCTGCGCGCCGCGCGACTGCTCGGCGACGTCGTGCCGGTGACGACGCGGGACGAGACGGCCGAGGGGTGGGGTGAGCGCGACCGCAGCCGCGACGAGGAGCTGCGGCGCGACGTACCCCCTCACCACGGCGGCTGAGCCGCTCCCTCGTCAGAGCTCCCGGCGGGCCCGCAGCTCGTCGCGGATCTCGCGCAGCAGGGCGACGTCCTCCGGCGGCGGCGCGTCGTCCGACGGCTTCATGTACCTCTCGCGGAACCGGTTCATCGGCATGACGAGGAGGAAGTAGAGCACTGCCGCGATGATCAGGAAGTTGATCAACGCCGTGATCACCGCACCGATGTTGACGAACGTCGCCGGGTTGCCGCTCACGATCGTGAACCCGAAGCCGAGGCTTCCGCTCCCGCCGATCGCCGCGAAGAGCGGGTCGATGACCGCGTTCGTGAACGACGTGACGAGCGCCGTGACCGCGGTGCCCATGACGACCGCCACGGCGAGGTCGATGACGTTGCCCCGCATGACGAACTCTTTGAATCCTGCGACCATCCCAGCCATGCCTGTATCCCGTTCGTGAGTGTGGTGGACCTCACCACCACACCATAGGGCGCCGTGATCGGCGACCCCTCGCGGTCGGTGAGCCGGGTCACAGCACGACGGTGACCGCGAGGTGCCAGGTGACCGCTGCGCCCGAGAGCGTGCGGGCGATCTCGGCGTCGACGGCGAGAACGAGCACGGCCTGGTCGTCGTCGCCCTCCTCGCCGGGGAGCGCGGCCACCTGTGCGCGTCGCGCGAGGACGCGGGGCGCGGCCGCACCGCGTGGGTCGGTCCCCACCACGTCCACGGAGTCGCCGACGCGGACCGGGCCGACCGTCGCCGCGTCGGCCACCCGCACGCTCACGAGCGCGGTCCCGCGGGGGTAGCCCTCCAGCAGGCCTGGTCCCACGAACGACAGATCGGTCAGCACGCCGCCGCGGGGCAACGGCGCGGCGACCACCCTGCCGTGCGTCTCGTCGTGCGCGCGGAGCGCACCGTCAGGGACGAGGTCCGCGGGTATCGCCACGACCTCGACGTCGTCCGGGGTGATCCGGGAGCCGGAGGCGACGGGACCGGTCGCGACCAGGACGGACAGCGTGGGCCCGGGCTCTGGGCGGGCAGCCTGGACGGCGACGACGACGGCCGCGGCTGCGCACACGGCGGCCAGCGGACGGCGGTGCGCCCGGACCCGTCGGCGAAGGGACGTCAACGCGCGGGGTGCTCGGAGGTCGGCCATGCGTCCACTGTGGTCGCGGCGCACGCGTTCGCCGCGAGGTCGTCCACAGCCAGGACGACGACGGCCCCGCGTCCACAGGGGAGGCGGGGCCGTCGTCGACGAGCAGACGTCAGCTGGTGGTCGTCGTCGTGGTGGTCGTCGACGAGGACGAGCTGGTGTCCGTGCTCTTGGTGCTGGTGTCCGACGACGTCGAGGCGGGGGGCGTGGACGAGCCGGAACCGCTGCCGGAGGAGGAGCCCGTCCGGCTGTCGTTGCGGTAGAAGCCGCTGCCCTTGAAGACGACGCCCACCGCGTTGAACACCTTGCGCAGGCGTCCGTCGCAGGACGGGCAGACCGTCAGGGCGTCGTCGCTGAAGCTCTGCTGAACCTCGAGCGGCTGGCCGCAGTCGTTGCACTGGTACTGGTAAGTGGGCACGGTCATTCCTCTTCGGCACTCGCACGAAACGGCCGCCCGACGTGGCGGCCGCACCGATCTCCAGCGCCCATTGTGCGTGGCGCCACTCTTGTCAACCAACTCGGGGCACTGAGGATTCCCTGCACGACCGGTACGATCGCCTCCTGATGACCGAGTGGTTGCTCCTCCTGACGTCCTTCCTCCTCATGCTCGCCTGCGGCGTCTTCGTGGCTGCCGAGTTCTCCTTCGTCACCGTCGACCGGCCCTCCGTGGAGCGCGCCGCGCAGGCGGGTGATCGGCAGGCCGCAGGGGTCCTCAAAGGGCTGCGCACGCTGTCGACCCAGCTCAGCAGCGCCCAGCTCGGGATCACCATCACCAACCTCGCCATCGGCTTCCTCGCCGAGCCGGCGATCGGGCAGCTCCTGCGCGAGCCGCTCACGTCTCTCGGGGTGAGCGGGACGTCCCTGTCGGCGACCTCGTACCTGGTCGCGCTGCTGCTGAGCACGTTCGTCACCATGCTGGTCGGCGAGCTGATCCCCAAGAACCTCGCGCTCGCCGTCCCGATGGCGACCGCCCGGGCCGTGCAGTCCCTCCAGCGCGCCTTCACGACCGCGATGGCGTGGCCCATCCGCGGGCTCAACGGCTCCGCCAACGCGCTCCTGCGCAGCCTCGGGATCGAGCCGCAGGAGGAGCTGCGCTCGGCCCGTTCCCCTTACGAGCTCAGCTCGCTCGTCCAGCGCTCGGCGGACGAGGGGGCGCTCGGCCGCAACACCGCCGATCTCGTCGCGCGCTCGATCGCCTTCGGTGACCGCACCGCCGCGGACGTCCGGACCCCGCGCGTCCGGGTCCACTTCCTCGACCGGCGCGACACCGCGCAGGACCTCGTCGACGCCGTGCGCGCGACCGGGCACTCGCGCTTCCCGGTGATCGGCGACGACCTCGACGACCTGGTCGGCGTCGTCCACGTCAAGGACGCCGTCGCGCTCCCGCTCGAGCGCCGACGGACCGTCCGGCTGGCCGAGCTGGCCGCACCGCCCTCACCGTCCCCGACTCCATCGAGCTCGATCCGCTGCTGGTGCTCCTGCGCGAGCAGCGGCTCCAGATCGCCGTCGTGCTCGACGAGTACGGCGGGACCGACGGCGTGGTCACGCTCGAGGACCTCGTCGAGGAGATCGTCGGTGACATCTCCGACGAGCACGACCGGGCCTCCGCGCTGCTGCGCGCCCGTCCCGACGGCACCTGGGTGCTCTCCGGCATGCTGCGGCCCGACGAGGTCCGCAGCCAGACGGGTGTGCCGCTGCCCGAAGGTGACGACTACGAGACGGTCGCCGGACTCCTCACCCAGCACCTCGGCCGCCTCGCCGAGGTGGGCGACGAGGTGTCCCTGGTGGTGCCCGTCGTCGCCGGTGAGCAGGTCACCACGATCGGTGTGCGGCTGCGGGTGGACCGGATGGACGGTCGCCGTATCGACCGCGTCATCCTCGACGTCGACCTCGACGCGGAGGACGACCAGTGAACCCTTTCCTCGCGATCGGCCTGGTGTTCGTCCTCCTCGCGCTCAACGCCCTGTTCGTCGCGGCCGAGTTCGCGCTGATCTCCGCCCGCCGTACGCAGCTGGAGCCCAAGGCGCGCTCGGGGTCACGTCCTGCGCGGCTCGCGATCCGCGCGATGGAGCGCGTCAGCCTGGCGATGGCAGCCGCGCAGCTCGGCATCACCTTGTGCTCCCTCGGCCTCGGAGCCGTCGGCGAGCCGGCGATCGCCCATCTCTTCGAGCCCGTGTTCGACGCCGTGGGTGTGCCGCACGGGTGGGTCCACCCGATCTCCTTCGTGATCGCGATGGGCATCGTCACCTACCTGCATGTGGTGCTGGGCGAGATGGTGCCGAAGAACGTCGCTCTCGCCGGGCCCGACCGGGCCGTCCTGTGGCTCGGGCCGTTCATGCTCGGCGTGATCATGCTGCTCAAGCCGTTCGTCGTCGCGCTCAACGCGATCGCCAACGGCGCCGTCCGGCTGGTGCGGCTCGAACCCAAGGACGAGGTCGGGGCGACGTTCACGTCGGACGAGGTGGCGGGCCTCCTCGACGAGTCGCACCGCGAGGGCCTGCTCGACTCGGGGGAGTACGAGCTCGTGTCGGGTGCCCTCGAGTTCGAGGCCGGCACGGTGGAGCGGGTGCTCCTGCCACGAGCCTCGCTCGTCACCATCCCGGTCGGGGCGACCCGTGCCGACATCGAGAGGGTGTGCGCCCGGACCGGGTTCTCGCGCTTCCCGGTGACCGACTCGCACGAGTCGCTGGTCGGCTACCTCCACATCAAGGACGCCCTCGAGGTGTCGGAGGAGACCCGTCCGATCCCGGCGAAGTGGATCCGGCCGCTGGGCTCCGTACGCCGCAGCACGCGGCTCTACGACGCCCTCCGGCACATGCAGCAGCGCGGTGCGCACATGGCCCGTGTGGTCGGTGAGGACGGCGAGGCGCTGGGCGTCGTGATGCTCGAGGACGTCCTGGAGGAGCTGGTCGGCGAGGTCCGCGACCCCGCCCGCCGTGCCACCGACGCCGGGTGAACGGCACAATGCACGGGTGCGCGACCTGGCCCTGCGACTGCGACCCGTCCTGACCCGCCGCCTCTTCGCGATCCTCGCGATCGTGCTGGCGGTGGTGCTGGTGGCGGTGGCGGTGCTCGCCGTCGTCACCGTCCGCAAGCCCTTCCCGGACAGGGAGGGCACGGTGCAGCTCGCGGGTCTGGACGCCGACGTGACCGTCCTCCGGGACGACCACGGCATCCCGCAGGTCTACGCGGACACCGCCGAGGACCTCTTCCTGGCGCAGGGATACGTCCACGCCCAGGACCGCTTCTTCGAGATGGACTTCCGCCGGCACGTGACGGCCGGACGCCTGGCGGAGCTCGTCGGCGACGCCGCCCTCGACACGGACAAGTTCGTCCGGACGATGGGGTGGCGCCGGGTCGCCGAGCAGGAGCTGACGCGCGTGTCGCCGGCCACCCGTCGCTATCTCGACGCGTACGCCCGCGGGGTCAACGCGTACGTCGGCGACCGCGAGGCCTCCGCGCTTGCCCTGGAGTACTCCGTGCTGTCCCTGAGCGGGCCGGAGTACGAGCCGGAGCCCTGGACCGCGGCGGACTCCCTGGCCTGGCTGAAGGCGATGGCCTGGGACCTGCGCAGCAACATGAGCGACGAGATCGACCGGGTGCTCGCGACGGAGAAGCTGACGCGGGCCCAGGTCGACACGCTCTACCCCGGCTTCCCGTTCCGTCGCCACGACCCGATCGTGACGCAGGGCGCCGTGGCCAGCGGCGCGTTCGACCAGTCGGCCGGGCAGCGGCGCAACGCCGACACCGACCGCGCGGACGACGTCCCGGAGGCGGTGCCCCCGGCCGACGACGAGACGGACGCCGCCGCGCTGAAGGGCCTTCTCGGCTCGATGCAGGGCGTCGGGCAGGTCGCCAAGGGGCTCCCGACGCTGCTCGGCTTCGGTGACGGCATCGGCTCCAACGCCTGGGCGATCTCCGGGGAGCGCAGCGCCACAGGCAAGCCGATCCTCGCGAACGACCCGCACCTCGCCCCGAGCGCCCCGGGGATCTGGCACCAGATGGGCCTCCACTGCCGGACGGTGAACGACGAGTGCCCCTTCGACGTCTCCGGTTTCACCTTCTCCGGGATGCCCGGTGTGGTCATCGGCCACAACGCCGACCTGGCCTGGGGCATGACGACGATGTACCCCGACGTGACGGACCTGTACGTCGAGCAGATCCAGGGCGACCGCTACCTCTACGACGGCCGCTGGCTTCCCCTCGTCACCCGCGAGGAGACCTTCAAGGTCGCGGGGGGCGAGACGCAGACCATCACGGTGCGGGAGACCCAGCGCGGTCCGGTCGTCTCCGACGTCGACGACACGCTCGCCGAGGTCGGGCAGCGCGCCGGTGCGCGGGAGCGCGTACGGCGTCTCGCTGCAGTGGACCGCGCTCACGCCCGGCCGCACGATGGACGCCGTCTTCGGCATCGACAAGGCTCGCGACTGGGCGAGTTTCCGCAAGGCCGCACGGTTGTTCGCCGTGCCGTCGCAGAACCTCGTCTACGCCGACACCGAGGGCAACATCGGTTACCAGGCGCCCGGGCAGGTGCCGATCCGCAAGCGCGGCGACGGCACGTGGCCCGCCCCGGGCTGGGACCCCTCGTACGGATGGAAGGGCTTCATCCCGTACGAGGAGCTGCCGTCGGTGCTCAACCCCGCCGAGGGGTACGTCGTGACGGCGAACCAGCAGGTGATCGGTCGCCAGTACCCGTACCTGATCGGGACGGCGCAGGCCGCGGGATACCGCAGCCAGCGGATCATCGACCTTCTCCAGGCCTCGTCCAAGCTCTCGGTCGCCGACATGACGGCGATGCAGAACGACACGTACAACGGGCAGGCGAAGACGCTCCTCCCGCACCTGCTCGAGATCGATCTCGGCTCGGGCTACTACGCGGACGGGCAGGACCTCCTGCGTGCGTGGGACGACCAGAAGCAGGACCGTGACTCGGCCGCTGCCGCGTACTTCGCGGCCGTCTGGCGCAACCTGCTCGCGCGGACCTTCCACGACGACCTGCCGCAGGACGTCTGGCCCGGGGGTGGCGAGCGCTGGTTCGAGGTCGTCCGACGTCTCCTCAACAGCCCAGACAGCGACTGGTGGGACGACCGGACCACCAAGACGGTCCGCGAGAACCGCGACGACGTCCTGCGCACGGCGATGCGCGACGCCCGTGACGAGATGACCCGGCGACAGTCGCTCGACCCGGACCGCTGGTCGTGGGGGAACGTGCACACCCTGACGCTCGAGAACCAGACCCTCGGCAACTCCGGCATCGCGGTCGTCGAGAAGCTCTTCAACCGCGGGCCGTACGAGGTCGGCGGGGGCTCGGGCATCGTCGACGCGACGGGCTGGGACGCCGCTCAGGGGTACGAGGTGATCGCGGTGCCGTCGATGCGGATGGTCGTCGACCTGGACGACCTCGACAAGTCGCGCTGGATCCAGCTCACCGGCGTCTCCGGACACGCCTTCCACCGCAACTACACGGACCAGACCGAGCTGTGGGCGGAGGGCAGGACGCTGCCCTGGCGCTTCTCGGCCAAGGCCGTCAAGGGATCGACGCGGGACACGCTGCGCCTGACCGCCGCGCTGGAGCAGTAGCGCCGGACAGGAGCGAGGACTACCCGGCCACCGGCGGACGGGGCGGGAGCCGCACGGTGCGTGCAGGTGTCACCACGACGTCGACGCGCTCGTCGTGCGGCTCGGGGTGCACGTCGTCGACGATCTCGTGGTCGTACGCCAACGCCACGCGCAGCGGCACCGGCGCCTCCGCGAGCGCGGTGTCGTAGTAGCCGCCGCCGCGACCCAGGCGGAAGCCGGCGCGGTCGACCGCGAGCGCCGGGACGAGGGCCAGCTGGACGTTGCGCAGCCCGCCCGGGTCCGCCGGTGCCGAAGGCTCGGGGAGGGCGAAGCGGCCGAGCACCAGCCGGTCGCGTCCCTGGTCAGCGACCCAGACGATCCGGCGGCGGGGCAGCGAGCGCGGGACGAGGACGTCCACCCCGGCGGCACACAGCGCCTCGACGAGCGCCCACGTCGGCGGCTCTCGTCCCATCGACAGATAGGCGGCGACGCGCGCGGCCCCGTGGTCGCGGACGACCATGAGCGCCGCGTCGCACAGCTGCTGCTCGGCGGCGACGACGGCGGCGTCGTCGAGGTGGGTCCGGCGCTCGAGCAGGTCCTCGCGAAGTCGCTGCTTGGCGGTCACCCTTCGACGGTAGTGCCTACGATGAAGTGCATGAGCGATGAGGGACTGGCAGCCGCACGCGCGGCGATGGAGGCCGAGGGCGTCCCGCCCCGGGCGATCGACGTCTTCGCGTACTACTACGCCGAGCTCGAGGACGGCGCGACGGGCATGATCCACGAGTCCGACGTCGACCCGCTCGACCGACGCCGCCGCGCTGGCCGACGCCGAGGTCGACGAGGAGGCGGAGCGCGAGGCCGCTGAGCCGCACGGCGGTCATCAAGCTCAACGGCGGCCTCGGCACGTCGATGGGCATGGACCAGGCCAAGTCGCTGCTGCCCGTACGCGGCGACCGGACGTTCCTCGACGTGCTCGTCGAGCAGGTCCGCAAGGTCCGGTCGGCGCTCGGGGTGTCGCTGCCGCTGCTGTTCATGAACAGCTTCCGCACCCGCGACGACACGCTCGCGGCGCTGGCGGCCTACCCCGATCTGCGGATCGAGGGCCTGCCCGCTGGACTTCCTGCAGAACCGGGAGCCGAAGCTCCGCGCCGACGACCTCACGCCCGTCGACTGGCCGGACGACCCGAGGCTCGAGTGGTGCGCCGCCCGGGTCACGGCGACCTCTACACCGCGCTCGACGCGTCCGGCATCCTGGAGGCGCTGATCGACCAGGGCTACCGCTACGCGTCGGTCTCGAACGCCGACAACCTCGGCGCCGCTGCCCGAACCCGCGGATGATGGGCTGGTTCGCGCAGTCCGGCGCCCCGTACGCGGCCGAGGTGTGCCGGCGCACCCCCGCCGACGTCAAGGGCGGCCACCTCGTGCGTCCGCAAGTCGGACGGGCGGCTGGTGCTGCGCGAGACGGCGCAGACGCCCGAAGGAGGACGCTCGCGCTCGCCGACCGACATCACCCGGCACCGGTACTTCCACACCAACAACCTGTGGTTCGACCTGCGAGGTCGCTCGCCGCGGACGCTCGAGGATCGCGGCGGCGTCCTCGGGCTGCCGCTGATCCGCAACGACAAGACCGTCGACCCCACCGACCCGGACTCGCCCGCGGTCATCCAGATCGAGTCCGCGATGGGTGCGATCGTGGAGGTCTTCGACGGCGCGACCGCGATCGAGGTCGACCGCGCGCGCTTCCTCCCGGTCAAGACCACCGACGACCTGCTCCTGCTGCGCTCGGACGTCTACGACGTGGGCGGCGACTACCACCTGCGTCGCCCGTCACGAGGACGCTCCGCTCGTCGACCTCGACAAGCGGTTCTTCAGCTCGATCAGCGACTTCGACGCGCCGCTTCCCGAAGGGCGCTCGGTGACGCCTCGCCACCGCCACCGACGGGCTTGCGAGGCCGTCGAGGCGGCGACGTGGACCTCGGCGGGGCGGCACGTCACGTGTCGTCGGCGACGGTGACGGTCCCGGCCGAGCGACGCTCCGGCTGGACGCATCGCCGACGGCGCCAGCGCCTCCGAGGCGCGTCCCGTCAGGCGTCGCCCCACGGGCGCCTGACGGTCGAGGACCACCTCGAGAGATCCTGCGCGGCGATCGGCCCGCTGCCGCCGTACGACCAGCCGCTGCGTCGAGTCGCTCGGCCTGCCGCTGCACGAGGACGTCGTCAGCCCCGATGGACCTGCCGCGGTTCGACAACTCCGCGATGGACGGCTACGCGGTGCGGGCCGAGCGACGTGCGTCGGCGCCGCGCGGAGCGCCCGGTGACGCTGCCGGTCGTGGGCGAGATCTCCGCGGGCTCGGCACGCCGTTCGCGATCAGCGCCGGCACCGCGGTCAAGATCATGACCGGTGCGCCGATCCCGCGCGGCGCCGACTCCGTCGTCCCGAACGAGCAGACCGACCGCGGCAACGCCCGCGTGTCGATCTACGCGCCGGCGCGCCGGCGCAGCGCATCCGCCCAAGGGCGACGACGTCACCACGGGCGACATCGTCCTGCCGAGGGCACCGTGCTCGGTCCGCGCGAGATCGGCCTGCTCGCCGCCCTCGGGCGCGCCCGCGTGCAGGCCCGCCCGCGTCCCCGCGTCGTCGTGCATGTCGACCGGAGCGAGCTGCGCGAGCCCGGCACCCACCTCGACTACGACTCGATCAACGACGGCAACAGCTACATGCTCGCCGCGGCGGTGCGCGCGGCCGCCGGCGCGATCGGCTACCGCGTCGGGCGCCGTCGACGACAACCCCGCGCACGTTCCAGACAGGTGCTGTCCGAGCAGCTGGTGCGCGCCGACCTGGTCGTCACCAGCGGCGGCATCAGCAAGGGCGACGCACGACGTCGTCAAGCGGACGCTGTCGACGCTCGGCACGGTCGAGTTCGACGAGGTCGCGATGCAGCCGGGCAAGCCGCAGGGCTTCGGCACGGTCTTCGACGAGCAGACGCCGATCATCACGCTGCCGGGCAACCCCGTCTCGGCCTACGTCTCGTTCGAGGTCTTCGTGCTGCCGGCGATCCGGCGCATGATGGGCCGCACGCCGTACCGCCGCCCGCATGGTGCACGCGGTGCTGGCCGAAGAGATCCGCGTCGCCGCCCGGTCGCCGCCAGTACCTGCGCGGCTGCTCGAGGTCACGCACCGCGGGGCGCAAGGTCACGCCGCTGAGCCGGTCCCGGCTCGCACCTCGTCGGGGCGCTCGCGCGGGCCAACGCCCTGATCATCGTCGGGGAGGACGAGACCGCCCTCAACCTCGGCGACACCGTCCACGCTCGTGCTGGACCGGCAGTTCTGATGGGCGAGCCGGCTGACCCACGTCGACGAGACGGTGCGGCCCGCATGGTCGACGTCACCGCGAAGGCCGTCACGGCCCGCACGGCGACGGCGACGGGCCGGGTCGAGGTACGAGCCCTGAGGTCGTCGCGCTGCTGCGCGGCGAGGGCGTGCCCAAGGGCGACGCGCTGGCCGTCGCGCGCGTCGCGGGCATCATGGCCGCCAAGCGCACGCCCGACCTCGTGCCGCTGTGCCACCCGCTGGCGATCGGCGGGGTCGAGGTCGACCTCGCGTGACCGACGAGGCGTGTGGCGATCGCGGCGACGGTGCGCACCGCCGATCGCACCGGCGTCGAGATGGAGGCGCTCACCGCCGTCAGCGTCGCCGCGCTCACCGTCGTCGACATGGTCAAGGCCGTCGACAAGCACGCGGTCATCGCGGACGTCGAGGTGCGGGCGAAGTCCGGCGGCAAGAGCGGGGACTGGTCCGCTGATGAAGGCTCCTCGTCGTCACGTGCTCCAACCGTGCCGCCGCCGGCGTCTACGACGACACGACCGGCCCGCTGATCGTCGAGGCGCTGAGGTCGTGGGGCTTCGACGTCGGCGACCCGCTGGTCGTGCCCGACGGCGATCCGGTCGAGGAGGCGCTGCGCGAGGCGGTCGACCTGCGGTCGCCGTGGTCGTCACGACCGGGGGCACCGGCATCAACCCCACCGACGCGACACCGGAGGCGACCGAGGCGGTCCTCGACCGCGACGCTGCCGGGCGTCGCCGAGGCGATCCGGGCCTACGGCGTCGCTGCCGGGGTCCCGACCGCGGTGCTGTCGCGCGGGTTGGCGGGTGTCGCCGACCAGACGGTCGTCGTGAACCTGCCCGGCTCCCGAGGCGGGGTGAAGGACGGCCTCGCCGTTCTCGCGGGCGTGCTCGCGCACGCCGTCGACCAGGTCGCGGGCGAGGACCACACCCGGAGCGACGCCGGGGGTGCGTCCTGAGCACGGGCTGGCCGGCCACGCTGCACCACGGGCCGGTCGGGCTGCGTCCGATCCGCCGCAGCGACGCGCGCGCGTGGGCGCGGCTGCGCCAGGACACCGCCGAGTGGCTGGGGCGCTGGGAGGCGACGCTGCCGAGCACCGTGCCGTCCGGCGGGCGGTCGTACGGTGCGGCGGTGCGCTCGCTGCGCCAGCAGGCGTCCCAGGGGCACGCTCTCCCGTTCGTCATCACCTACGACGGCGACGAGATGATCGGACAGGTCACGGTCACGGGCATCACGTGGGGCTCCGCCCGGTGGGCCCAGATCGGCTACTGGATCGCCCGGCCGTACGCGGGCCGGGGGATCACGCCGACCGCGGTGGCGATGGCGGCGGACCACTGCTTCGAGGCGCTCGGTCTGCACCGCCTCGAGATCGCGATCCGACCCGAGAACCGCGCCAGCCTGCGGGTCGTCGAGAAGCTCGGTTTCGACCGGATCGGTGTCGCGCCCCGCTACCTCCACATCGACGGCGCCTGGCGCGACCACGTGCTGTTCGCCGTCACCTCAGAGCAGGTCGTGCCGGGCGGGCTCCTGGCGAGGGTCGACTCGCGCAGCGTCGAGCACTGATCCCGGCGATCTCAAACACCTCGCGACACACCGCACGAGGTCCCCGAGGGGAGCCGTTCGCACCGCGTACGGTTCTGGTGTGGGTACGGGCCTGATCTTCGCAGCCGTGATCGCCATCTGGGTGGCGTACGGCGTACCCCTGCTCCTGCGCCGACACGAGGAAGCCACTCGTGGTGGCGGTGTCACGTCCTTCTCGGGAGCGCTCCGGGTCCTCACGCAGCGCAAGGAAGACGCGGTGACGGGTGAGCCCGTCGAGGTGCCGGAGCCCGTGCCGACCGGGCCCGCTCTTTCAACGAGCGAGCCTGCCGCGACGACGGCCGAGACCCCGCCACGCCCGTACAACCGTCGCGCCGCGCGTGTCGCCGCACGCCGACGTCGTCGGGTCCTGCTCACCCTCCTGACGTCGTGCGCGATCGTCGGCGGGCTCTCCGTCGCCGGCATCCTGCTCCCGTGGGCCGCCGCCGTGCCCGCCGGGCTCGTCGCCGTCTGGCTCGTGCTCTGCCGGGTGATGGTGCGCAGCGAGATCGGACGCCCGGTGAGGCTGCTGCAGACCGAAGGCCGCGCCGAGCGCCGCGCCGCCCGTGCGGCTCGACGTGTCGAGCGTCGTGCGGTCGTCGAGGGCGAGGGGGTCCTCGTGGACACCGACCACGAGGCGACGATGGTGATCTCCGGTCAGTACGAGGACCACGACCCCCACCGTCGCAACGTGATGGAGAAGGGCCCGCTGCCCGAGGGTGCCCTCGACCAGCAGATCGTCAACGCAGCAGCGATGACGACGACCGTCGGCGTGACGCTGTGGGACCCGGTCCCCGTCACCCTGCCCACGTACGTCACGAAGCCCGCCGCTCCGCGGACCGTCCGGACGATCGACTTCGGTGAGCCCGCAGCCGCCGAGGGCCGTGCGCAGGACTCCGAGGACGGGCACGGCGAGTCTCGTCGGGCCGTCGGCAACTGACACTTTCCGAGCGGCCCCGGATTCGGTTGCCGGCGAGGCGCGTGGTAATCTCAATCTCGCTTTGGGGCTATGGCGCAGTTGGTAGCGCGTCTCGTTCGCAATGAGAAGGTCCGGGGTTCGAATCCCCGTAGCTCCACCAGTCAGAGGCCGGATCCGCACTGCGGATCCGGCCTCTGTCGTTCCGGCCCTTCACGGGTGCTCGTGGGCAAGCGTCGTCGCCGCGCCGCGCAGCAGCCCCGGCGCCGCGCGTCGGTGCACGACGGCGACGGCTGGCCAGAGGATCGCCCCGAGGCGTCGCTCGTAGCGCATCGAGGTCATCAGCGTGACGGAGCCGTCGACAGTGGTCACGACCAGCTCGCCGGTGAGGAACGGTGACTGCGCCTGTGTGGGAGCGGCGCAGCACCGACGACGCCATCGCTATCGCCGGGGCGGAGGGGCGCGACGTGCGCGAGACGATGCACCTCGCCGGTGCCCTGACCTTCTCCGACGACCTGCTGCCGATCGACCTCGCCGTACGCGTGGGCGCGCCACGATCCCGCCGTCGCCGAACGCCTGCGCCGGGTCGACAACGTCCGCATCGAGTTCCTGCGTGCGATGTTCAGGACCTGCATCACCGACGACGCCGAGATCGAGGCGCGCAGCACGCTCGCGTTCGCCACGGCGATCGGGCAGCACTTCATGGCTGCCGACCACGGGGCGTACACCAAGGACGAGGCTGTCGACCTCGCGGCAGCCCTCATCCTCCGACCGTCCCCACCTGCACTAACGTCGCAGGAGGCGGCGGCCGGCGAGGTACGCCGCGGCCAGGACCGCCAGCAGCGCCGCCCAGGGCAGAAGGAACCCGACGACGCGGAGGGCGACGGCGAGGGCCGCGACCATCGCGTCCCATCCGCTGGCCAGGGCGCCGACGAATCCGGAGCCGCTCGATGCCGCCGACTCGTCCTCCGAGGAGATCACCACGGTGTACGTGGCCATCGCGACCTGGTCCGACAGTCCGCGCCGCTCGGCCTGGAGCGCCTCGAGATCGGACTGACGCTGCGACAGGGTCTGCTCGGCCGCGAGGAGGTCGGCCGTCGTGGACGCCTTCGTCATCAGGTCCTGGAGGCGGGCCACGGAGATCTCCAGCGCCTTGATCCGGGCGTCGAGATCACGCCCCTGCGCGGAGACGTCCTCCGACTCGATCGTCAGACTGGAGACCTCGCCGAGCTCTCGCAGCCGCTGCGTCGTGTCGCCCGTGCTGCCCGCGGGGACGCGCACCCGGAGGTCGATCGTCGTCCCGTCGTCCTCCGACGACTCGGACCGCGACTCGACCCGTCCGCGTTGGTCCTCCGTCCACCGGGTGAGGTCGTCCGCGGCCGCTCCCGGGTCGTCGGTGGCGAGGTGTGCCGACGCGGTGGTCACGATCTCGCGTACTCCCTGCACGGCGTCGCCTGTCCCGGCACCGGCATCGCCCTCGACCGCCCCGTCGGTCAGCGCACGCTCCTGCGCCTCCGGGACCGACAGCATGTCCGAGGAGGAGTCGTCCGACCCCTGCGGCAGCACCGCCACGCCTCCGGCCAGCGCTCCGACGCCCAGCCCGACGACGGCGACCACCGACGCCGCCGCGAGCACGAGCTTGCGGCGCTTCGTACGTACGACCGAGGCGTCGAGGTCGATCCGCCCGGTGACGCGGCGATACATCCGGTCGACCTGCTCGTCGGTCAGCTCGGGGATCTCGGGCTGGATGCTCATGCGGGCCCCCTCAGGTCCTCGGTGGCGGTGCGGACGCGGCTGCGGATCCGCGACACGCGGTTGCGTACGGCGGCATGGCTCACGCCGAGCGCGTCGGCGGCCTGTGCGTAGGTGAGGTCGCCGACGACGCACCTCTCGAAGAGCTGCTGGTCGAGCGGCGACAGGCCGGCGACGCTCTCGCGTACGCGTGCCATGAGCACCGCGGACACCGCCTCGTCCGCGGGCTCTCGGTCCGTGCTGGGCAGCGTGTCGTCGAGCTGCTCCCAGTGGCGGCGGCCGCGCTTGCGACGCAGGTTGAGCGCCAGGTACTTCGCGGTCGCGAGCAGCCACGGAAGCACCGAGGTGTCGACGAGGTGGAGGTCCGCCCGCCGGCGCCACGCCGTGACGAAGACGTCCTGCGTGATCTCCTCGGCGTCCTGCGCGGTGCCGATCAGCCGGTACGCCTGCCAGTACACCGGTCGGACGTGGCGTGCGTACAGGTCGCCGAACGCGTCGCGGTCACCGCGTCGCGTCCGCGCGAGCAGCAGCCGGTCGTCCGCGGCGTGCTCCGTCGGCAAGTCGGTCGTCATGGTGCTCCGTTCGCAGGGCCTCACCTGGTCCATGTCGCGAGGAGCACGACCGTCTCATGGTTCAGTCGCTGACGACCACGGTGTTCTGATTGGCGGTGAGGAGCCAGCGGCCGTCCTCCTTGGTCATGACGTACATCGGCGAGCCCTCGTACGCCTCGTCGCCGCTCGGCGAGCCGTCCAACCCGGTCACGACCTGGCGGACCTTGACGGCGGCGACGTCGGGCCGCAGGAACAGCACGTGCACGGGCACGTACGAGCTGGTGCTCTCGCGCATCGCGCCGGGCAGCACCGTGCGGGTGAAGTCGGCGATGGCATCCCGTCCGACGAGGAGCCGGCCGCCGCCGGTGGTCCAGATCGCGTCCTCGCGGAAGAGCGCGACGAACGCGTCGACGTCCTCGGCGTTCTGCGCGCGCTCGAGCTCAGCGACGACGTCACGGAGGGCGTCGAGGTCGTCCTGGCGGGTGGTGTCTGCAGTGGTGATCGTCATGCCGCCAGCCTCGACGCTCAAGTCGGCTTGAGGTCAAGCCCGCTGGTCGGAGAAGAAGCCCTCGGCGAACGTGGAGTCCGGCGGGATCGGCGTGATGACGTCGACGAGGACGCTGCCGGGTGCGGCCAGGATGAAGTGGCGCTGCCCGAACGGTTCCGATCGCAGCTCCAGCACGGGGACCAGTCCGCCCTCGATGACGAGGCGTGCGTACTCCGCGTCGACGTCGTCGACCTCCACGTTGAGGATGGTGCCGCGCGCTGCGGCTCCATAGCCGTCCGGCACCGTCGGGTGGCCGTGATCGAGCAGCGCGAGCTCGTGGCCGTCGCGTTCGAGGCTGACGTACCAGTCGGACGTGAAGGTGCGGCGGAAGCCGAACCAGTGCTCGTAGTACGCCGCCGCCTCGGCGACGTCGTCCGTGCCGAGCACGGGGTAGAAGCTCGTGAGAGTCATGGCTCCTCCTGATACATACGAAGTGTAGGTATTCCGTAACATACACTCCGTACGTATCTACGGGAAGGGTCGCCGATGGGTCGCTCGTCGAAGGCGCAGAGCGAGGTGAACCGCGCGCACCTCGTCGATATCGCCTGCGCGCTGTTCGCCGAGCACGGGTACGACGCGGTCGGGCTGGAAGAGGTCGCGGTCGCGGCCGGCCAGACGCGCGGTGCCGTCTACCACCACTTCGGCAGCAAGCGCGGGCTGTTCTCCGCGGCACTGGTACAGGTGCAGGGGTCGGTCGCCGAGGCGGTCGAGGCGGCGGCCGTCGCCGAGACCGATCCGTGGGACGGTCTGGTCGCGGGGTGCCATGCCTTCCTCGACGCTGCGGCGTCGGACGGCGCGCGTCGGGTGATGCTGGTCGACGGTCCGGCCGTCCTCGGGTGGCAGGAGTGGCGTGACGGGGACGCGGCCAGCTCGCGGCGCCTTCTCGAGGAAGGGTTGCGAGAGCTCGGGGCGCGCGGTGACGTCGCTCCCGACGAGGTCGCCGCACTCACGATCCTGCTGTCGGGCGCGATGAACGAGACCGCGCTGTGGCTGGCTCAGGAGGGTCGAGCCGTCCGTGCCGCGGCCCACGCCGCGCTCGACCGGGTGCTGAGCGGTCTTCGGCGGGGGTAGCCGCGCTTCCGCTCTGCGCGCGTGCCGCGGCGGTGCGATCGTCGGGGCATGGCCATCGCACCCACGCATGCTCTCAACGACGGGCTCCAGCTCCCCGCGCTCGGACTCGGCACGTACCCGATGGACGACCTCGAGGCGGCCGACGCGGTCCGGGGCGCGTTGGACCTCGGCTACCGCCTCGTCGACACCGCGGCCTCGTACGGGAACGAGGCCGGCGTCGGGCAGGGCATCGCGACGAGCGACGTGCCGCGCGACGAGATCATGGTGACGACCAAGCTGCGCGGACAGGACCAGGGGTACGAGTCGACGCTGCGGGCGTTCGGTGAGTCACGGGTTCGGCTCGGTGTCGAGTACGTCGACCTCTACCTGATCCACTGGCCGCTGCCACGCGTCGATCGCTATGTCGACTCGTGGCGGGCGATGATCCGCCTGCGCGACGACGGGCTGCGTCAGCAGTCTCGGCGTCTCGAACTTCACGCCCGAGCAGATCGACCGCCTCGTCGCCGAGACCGGCGTCGCGCCCGCGGTGAACCAGATCGAGCTGCACCCGTACCTCGTGCAGGACGAGCTGTGCGCGTACGACGCCGAGCACGGCATCGTCACCGAGGCCTGGCAGCCGCTGGCGCGCAAGACCGACCTCCTCTCCGAGGCGGTGATCGGGGAGATCGCGGCGCGGCACGAGGTCACGCCGGCGCAGGTGGTGCTGCGCTGGCACGTGCAGCGTCGACGTCGTGCCCATCCCCAAGTCCAGCAGCGAGCAGCGGCAGCGCGAGAACCTCGACGTCTTCGACTTCGCCCTGACCGACGAGGAGATGGCGGTGATCGGTGATCGCCCGCAGGTCCGCAGCGGCGGGGACCCGATGGTGCACGAGGAGTTCTGAGAGGTGTCGATCTCAGGTGGTCCCATCCGTCATCACGGTGTCACGATCACATCGACGGAAGGACGTACCGATGCTCTACACACTCTTCATCCACAACGCCGACCCGCGCGAGACGGGGATCAACGAGGACGACATGGCTCCCGTCAAGGCGGCGTTCGAGTCGTACGCCAAGGCGCTCGACGACGCGGGTGTCTTCGTCACCACCCAGATCCTCGGGTTCCCCGACGCGGCGACGACGGTGACCGCGGTCGACGGTGAGCCGAAGATCCAGGACGGACCGTTCGCCGACACGAAGGAGTACGTCGGCGGGGTCGTCGTCATCGACGTGCCGGACCTCGACGCCGCGCTCGCCTGGGCGCAGAAGTGCCCTGGCGCGATGTACGGGTCCGTCGAGGTGCGCCCGACGATGCTCACGTGGAGCCGTGAGCGGCAGTGGTACCAGCCCTGAGCGCCTACGAGGAGGCGGAGCGGGCGGCACGTACCTCGTACGGTCGCCTGCTCGCGCTCCTCGCTGCTCCCACGGGTGACCTCGCCGCGGCGGAGGATGCGCTCGCCGACGCGTTCGAGCGCGCGCTCGCGACCTGGCCCGAGCGAGGTGTGCCCGACAACCCCGACGCGTGGTTGCTCACCGCGGGACGAAACCGGCTCCGTGACCTCTACCGGAGCGCGGCGCACCAGACGGCGGTGCCGTGGGAGGAGGACTCTCGACACACCGACGGCCCAGAGTTCTCGACGGGGCTCTCGACCGAGTTCTCGGCCGAGTTCTCGACCGGGGAGATCCCCGACGAACGGCTCGCGCTCATGTTCGTGTGCGCGCACCCGGCGATCGATCCCATGGTGCGTACGCCGCTGATGCTGCAGACGGTGCTCGGGCTCGACGCGCGCCGGATCGCCGAGGCGTACGCCGTCCCGACGAGCGCGATGGCGCAGCGCCTCGTCCGTGCGAAGCGGCGGATCCGCGACACGCGCATCCCGTTCGTCGTCCCGGGGACCGAGGCGATGCCGGCGCGGCTCCCCGCCGTGCTGGAGGCCGTCTACGGTGCGTACGCCATCGACTGGGCAGCCGTCCCGAGCACGTCGCTGCGGGCGTCCACGGCGGGGGAGGCGCACTACCTCGCCGTCCTCCTGGCCGCGCTGCTTCCTGACGAGCCGGAGGTCCTCGGGCTTGCGGCGCTGGTCGCGCTCTCCCTCGCGCGGGCCGACGCACGCCTGGGCGAGGACGGGCGCTTCGTCCCCCTCGACGAGCAGGAGCCCGAACAGTGGGACGCCGCGCTGATCGCGCAGGGCGAGGACCTCCTCCGACGGGCCTCGGTACGAGGCGCCGCGCGGCCCGGACGGTTCCAGCTGGAGGCGGCGATCCAGTCGGTCCACTGCGCACGGGTGCGCACTGGACGTACCGACTGGGAGGTGCTGCTGGCGCTCCACCGAGCGCTGGTACGAGTCGTGCCGACGCTCGGTGCGCGTGTCGCGCTGGCGGCGGTGACGGGACGCGTGGAGGGTCCCGGCGCGGGGCTCGCCGTGCTCGAGCAGGTCGACGGCGACGCGGCGCGGCGGTTCCAGCCGGCGTGGGCGACACGCGCTCACCTGCTCGTCCAGGCCGGGCGCCCCGAGGAGGCGGATGCCGCCTACGCGAAGGCGATCTCGCTCACGACCGATCGCGCGACCCGCGACCACCTGGAGTCCCGTCGCGCGGCCGCAGGCACGAGAGGTGCCGGGCTCAGATCCAGCGGGAGAACCACATCCGGTTGATCCACTCGTCGTGCGTGAGGAGGATGTCGGTCCAGATCGGGTAGAAGTACGCGAAGCACGCCAGCGCCACGGCGACGTACGCCCCGAGAGCCACCGGCCCCCACCAGCGGAGTCGGCTGCGCCGTGACGCGCGCAGCAGGCGTCCCGCCACCAGCGCGATCGCCGCGCACGTGAACGGGACGAAGGCGGTCGCGTAGAAGAGGAAGATCGGACGGTCGTCGTAGGCGAACCATGGCAGCCAGGCGGCGAGGACGACCAGGACGAGCAGACCGAACCGCCAGTCGCGCTCCCGGAGCCACAGCCACGCCGAGGCGACGAGCGCGAGCAGGCCACCCCACCAGATCGCGGGGTTGCCGAGGATGAGGATCTGCCGCAGGCACGTCCCGTCGCCGGTCGCCGCACAGCCGGCGGTGGACGCGGGCAGGTCGGTCTGGGCGTCGACGCCGACCGGCCTGTTGAGCACCAGCCAGCCCCACGGATCGGACTGGTACGGGTGCGTCTTGCCTGCGAGGTAGTCGCCGGTGTGGAAGGAGTAGACCATCTGGTGGTAGTGCCAGAGGGACCGCAGCGCCTGCCACGCCTCGCCGAGCGGACCCTTGTCCCCGACCGTCGAGATAGGTGCCCCACGGTGGAGTCTCGCCGTACCCGTGGCCGAAGCGCGTCTCGAACACCTCGTGGTTGACGAGGAAGCCCGTCCACGTCAGCACGTAGACGACGAGGGCGACAAGGACGAGCGAGCACGAACGCCGGGCAGGCCGTCGACGACGACCGAGCGCCACCACGCTCCGCGTACACCGATCGCGTGGCGGTCGATCGCGTCGAGGACCCACACCGCCACCCCGACGACCGCCAGGACGTACAGCGCACTCCACTTCGTGCCGATGGCCAGGCCGAAGCAGATGCCCGCGGCCAGCCGCCAGGGCCGCAGCAGCAGCATGCGTACGGGGCCGAAGCCCGCGACGTCCTCCGTGTGAGGGAACCGCCGGGCGAGCCGCACGCGGCCCCAGTCACGGTCGGCCACCACGCAGGCGAGGGCGCACACCAACCAGAACGCCAGGAAGATGTCGAGCAGCGCGAGCCGCGACATCACCGAGGTGCACGCCGTCGACAGCCAGCAGCAGCCCCGCGAGGCAGCCCAGCATGGTGCGAGCCGGTCAGCCGGCGCACCATCCGGGCGAGCACGAGCACCATGAGGGCACCGACCACGACGCCGCGGAGATGCGCCAGCCGAAGGAGTTCATCCCGAAGAGCTGCTCGCCGATCGCGATCATCCACTTGCCGCCGTCCGGGGTGGACGACCTGCGTCGGCTCACCCGTCCAGAGCCCGGTGGTCTGCCCCGCCTCGACCTGGGAGTTCGCGTCCTCCACCGCAGTCCTGGGCGTAGCCGAGCTGCAGCAGCGACCACGCGTCCTTGGCGTAGTACGTCTCGTCGAAGAGCGAGCCGTGACGGGTACTCCAGACGCCAGACGCGCAGCGGCGAAGGCGAGCAGGGCGATCGCGATCGGGCCGATCCATCCGATCAGGCGAGGGCTGGGCGATCCGCCGGCGGAAGCGCTCGCGCCGAGCAGCGGCAGGCGTGCACCGTCGGGCGTGCGCCCAGCGGCTCAGGGCAGGCTCATGCTCGACGGTCACGGACACGCCGCGAACCGTAGCGAGGCCCGTACGCTGGGCCGGTGCTGATCCTCGCCGCGACACCCATCGGGAATCGTGCGGACGCGTCCTGCCGACTCCGCCGACGCTCCTCGCGACGGCCGACGTCGTCGCGGCCGAGGACACCCGCCGCCTCCGGCGGCTCGCCTCCGACCTCGGCGTCGAGATCGGCGGACGCGTCGTCTCGTACTTCGAGGGCAACGAGGAACAGCGCACGCCCGAGCTGGTCGAGAGCTCTGCGCGACGGGCCGTACGGTCGTGCTGGTCACCGACGCCGGCATGCCCAGCGTCTCCGACCCGGGCTACCGCCTCGTCGCCGCGGCGGTCGACGCCGGACGTGCCGGTGACGGCGATCCCCGGGCCGTCGGCCGTGCTCGACCGCGCTCGCGGTCTCGGGCTTGCCCGTCGACCGCTTCTGCTTCGAGGGCTTCCTGCCGCGCAAGCCAGGGGAGCGTGCGCGTGCGCTCGCGACGCTCGCCGCCGAGCCGCGCACGATGGTGTTCTTCGAGTCGCCGCACCGCTACCGCACGAGCCCTCCTGGCCATGGCGCGGCGTTCGGCGCCGAACCGTCGCGGCGCGGTGTGCCGCGAGCTGACCAAGACGTACGAGGAGGTCAGACGCGGCACGCTGGAGGAGCTCGCCGTCTGGGCCGGGCCGGTGACGAGGAGCGTGTCCGCGGTGAGATCACGATCGTCGTCGCCGGCGCACCCCCACGTGCGTACGACGACGAGACGCTGCGGTCGATGGTCGCCGACCGCGAGAGCTCGGGGATGTCGCGCAAGGACGCGATCGCCGACGTGGCCCGCGAGACAGGCGTCAGGCGGCGCTCGGTCTTCGAGCTCGTCCACCGCTGAGGCGGCCCTCAGCAGCCCTCTCGACCGGCGCCGAGTCCGCGCGCAGGAGCGGTTGGTTCCGTGCGCCCGGACGGTAGTATTCTGATTTCGCCCACCGCGAACGAATCCCCCCCCCGCACGCGCGAAGCACTCGCCGCCGAGGTGCGAAGACGAAAGCAGACATGCCGGATATTCAGCCCCTTGCCCCCGGGACGCGACTCGTCCACATCGGTCCCTACAAGACGGGGACGACCGCCGTTCAGCACGCCTTCCACACGCGTCGTGAGCAGGTTGCCGACGAGGGGGTGCACTACGCAGGGCGGGGCATCCAGCCGTACCGCCAGGTCATCGCCCTCACCGGCGCCAAGGGCCGCCGTGGTCACGTCCCCGCGGACATCAGCGTGTGGGAAGAGCTTGTCGCCGAGATCGACGACGCCGGTGACCAGCGCGTGGTCCTCGAGCTGCGAGTCGCTCGCCAACGCGCACCGGCCGGCCATCGAGCGGCTGTACGCCAACCTCGGCCCCGAGCGCGTGCACGTCGTCCGGATGCTCCGTCGTTACGACAAGATGCTCCCCTCGAAGTGGCAGCAGTCGGTGATGGGCGGGCTCAAGACCAGCTTCGACCCCTGGCTCAAGAACGTGATCGCCGATCCCGACCACGACTTCTGGTTCCAGCACGGGAACACCGACCTCACCGACCGGTGGGCCGAGGTGGTCGGTCCCGAGAACATCACGCTCGTCGTCGTGGACGAGACGGATCGCGACTTCCTCTCCCGGACGTTCGAGCAGCTCCTCGACCTGAGCCCTGGCCTGCTCAAACCGGTCGCCGGCGGCGAGAACCGCTCGCTCGCGCGCGGCGAGGTCGAGATGCTGCGCCGGTTCAACCAGATCGTCACGCCGCCGAAGTGGCGTGGCGAGGTGCACGAGCGCTACATCCGGTTCGGCGCGTCGCGTTCCATGAAGACCCAGCCCCGCAATCCCGACGATCCGTCCGTCGCGACCCCCGAGTGGGCGTACGCGCCGCTGGCCGAGCGCGCAGAGCGGGAGATCGCCGCTCTCCGTGCCGCCGGGTTCCGCGTCATCGGTGACCTCGACCTGCTGCACGTCCCCACGCGTGCGGAGCGTCCGGCCGACCCGACCGAGCTCGAGCCGGGGACGGTGCTCGCCGACGTGGTGGCGCTCGCCGCGAGCGGTGTGGTCAAGGCCGCGCTCGCCAAGCCCCCGATCCCGTTGTTCGCCGACCCCGACGGTTCGGGACAGGCGCTGGGCGACGGCGCAGGCCGTCGCGGGGCTCCGTCGTACAGCCGGCGCGAGATCGCCCGGGTGCTCGGGCGACGCGCGGTGCGCAAGCTGAAGGGAGTCCGCCGTGGCTGAGTCGTGGATCGTCCGCCTGCCCGGTACGGAGAGCGCGGGACTTCCCGCCGACGTCGGTCCGGCGCGCAGGGACGTGACGCTCGGTGACGACGTCACGAGCGTCGACACGCTCCTCGGAGGCTCCGACGTGGACGGGGAGCAGCACGCCGTGACCCTCGTCGTCGCCGCCTGGGCGGACCTCGTGCCTCGACGCTGGGCCTCCCGCGTCCTCGCCGGCGACGAGTCGTCGTACGAGGCGTGGCTCGAGGAGATGTTCGCTGCCGAGGCCGAGACCGTGTGGAACAGGCCCGACCTCCTCCTGGAGCGGCTCGTCGCCCGTGCCGGGTCCGCGGAGCGGGTCCACGTCGTCGTCGCGCAGGCCGATCCGGCGCCGTCCGCCGAGGCGGCCGCACTCCTGCAGGCCACGCGCAGGGAGTACGCGCGCCGAGGCTGGGGACAGGACGTGTTCGACCAGTACTTCGTCGCGACGGTCTGGCCCCGACGTCAGCGTAGGGGAGCGCCGCTCGGCGTTCCCGAGCGCGCGGTCGGGGCAGCCCGCCGTCTCGTCGAGGCGGCCGAGGCCGCGGCAGTCCGCGTCACCGGAGCTCGTGCGGAGATCAGCAAGCAGGGGCCTGCAGGCGGCGACGTGATCCCCCGGGCCGTCTCCGCGGCCACCGGCGCCGATGTCCTCACCGCGACGATCGAGGCGACTGTCGATCCGGCGGAGGTCGCCGCCGGTCATGCGGCGTGGCGGAGGACCGAGGACCTGAGCTGGCGTGAGCTCGTCGCGCTTCTGCGTCGGCCGCGCACAAGGCGTGCGGCGGGTGAGCGTACGACGTGACCGACGGAGGAGCCGAGGTGGGTGCGCGAGGGGCGGAGCCGTCCGACGTCCTCCTTCCCGACGGTGCACTTCTCCTTCACGTCGGACCGCACAAGACCGGGACCACGGCGGTGCAGAGCGCCTTCTTCGTCGCCCGTGACGCGCTCGCCGCGCACGACGTGAGCTATCCGGGACGCTCACGGACGCCGATCCAGGCCGTGACCGCGCTTACCGGGTACGGCCCGATGACGGGCGAGCCGCCGTTGGACATCCGCGACTGGGAGCGCTTCGTCTCCGGGGTGCCGGGGAGCGGTCGCGTCGTCGTCTCGAGCGAGTTCTTCGCCGACGCGGAGGGCGAAGCCGTCGACCGGGTCGTCGGCGACCTCGGGGCGGATCGGCTGCACGTCGTCGTCACGCTCCGCCGGCTCGACAAGATCATTCCCTCGCAGTGGCAGCAGTACGTCCAGAACGGCGCCGTCACCCCGTTCCGTCGCTGGCTGCGTCGCACTCTCGCCACTGTCGAGCCAGAGGACTCCGGCTTCTGGCGCCGGCACCGGCACGACGTCCTGGTGCGACGCTGGAGCGACGTGCTGGGACCGGACCGCGTGCGCGTGGTCGTCGTCGACGATGCCGACCGCTCGGCGTTGCTGCGGACGTTCGAGGCGATGGTGGGGGCACCTGACGGCGTGCTGCAGCCCGAGCCCGACCGCCAGAACCGCTCGCTGACGCTTCCGGAGGTCGAGCTCGTCCGCGCCCTGAACGCAGAGTTCCGCGAGCGTGGCTGGGACCCTGCGGACTACCGGCGTTTCGTCCGGCTGGGGGTGAGCCGCGCGCTCAAGGCGGTCGAGCCCGACCCGTCGGCGCCGCGGGCGCGGCTTCCCCGGTGGGCGGTCGAGCGTCTGCGCGCCACGAGTGCCGAGGTCGTCGCGGCCCTCCGGGCGAGCGGTGTCGGGGTCGTGGGCGACCTGGACACGCTGGTCGTCCCCGCCCCTGGCCCGGACACCCCGCACAAGATCCCGAAGTCGGTCCCCGTCCCTCCCGACGTCGCGGCGCGTGCGCTCGCCGGCGCGATCGAGGTGGCGCAGCAGGAGGACCAGGCCGCTCTGGCCCGTGCGGCGAGGAGCCTCGCCCGGACGGCGCCCGGCACGTTCGTGACGAGGTTCGTCCGCCCACGCGGGCGCGGCGCCGGACACTGAGCAGGCTCCGTAGGATGGGGACCATGTCCAAGACGGTCCTCACCGCGGTCGCATGGCCCTACGCCAACGGCCCGCGCCACATCGGTCACGTGTCCGGGTTCGGAGTGCCCTCCGACATCTTCTCCCGGTACCACCGCATGATGGGCGACCGCGTGCTGATGATCTCGGGCACCGACGAGCACGGCACGCCGATCCTGGTCCAGGCGGACGCGGAGGGGTCGAGCGCACGCGAGCTCGCCGACCGCTACAACCGCGTCATCGTCGAGGACCTGGTCGGCCTCGGCGTCTCGTACGACCTCTTCACCCGGACGACGACGCGCAACCACTACGCGATCGCCCAGGAGGTCTTCCTCGGCCTGCACCGCAACGGCTACCTCGTCCCGCGGGTCACCACCGGAGCGATCTCGCCGTCCACGGGGCGCACGCTGCCCGACCGCTACATCGAGGGCACCTGCCCGATCTGCGGGTACGACGGTGCGCGCGGCGACCAGTGCGACAACTGCGGCAACCAGCTGGACCCGGCCGACCTGATCGACCCGCGCAGCAAGGTCAACGGCGAGACCCCTGAGTTCGTCGAGACCGAGCACTTCTTCCTCGACCTCCCCGCGCTCGCGTCGGCGCTCGCCGAGTGGCTCAAGTCTCGCGAGGACTGGCGCCCCAACGTCCTGCGGTTCAGCCTCAACCTCATCGACGACCTCCGCCCGCGTGCGGTGACCCGCGACATCGACTGGGGCGTCCCCGTCCCGCTCGAGGGCTGGTCGGACCGTGCCGACAAGAAGCTGTACGTCTGGTTCGACGCCGTGATCGGCTACCTGTCGGCGTCGGTGGAGTGGGCGGTCCGTTCAGGTGATCCCGACGCGTGGCGCGAGTGGTGGCTGAACCCGGAGGCACGCTCGTCGTACTTCATGGGCAAGGACAACATCACGTTCCACGCCCAGATCTGGCCCGCGCTGCTGCTCGGCTACCGCGGGCTCGGGGACAAGGGGGGCGAGCCGGGGCCGCTGGGCGACCTCGAGCTGCCGACCGAGGTCGTGTCGTCGGAGTACCTCACGATGAGCGGCTCCAAGTTCTCGACGAGCCGCGGCACGGTCATCTACGTCCGCGACTTCCTGCGGGAGTACGGCCCGGACGCGCTGCGGTACTTCATCGCGGTCGCCGGACCGGAGAACCAGGACTCCGACTTCACGTGGGAGGAGTTCGTCCGCCGGACCAACTTCGAGCTCGCGAACGAGTGGGGCAACCTCGTCAACCGCTCGGTCTCCATGGCCCACAAGAACTTCGGGGAGATCCCGGCCCGCGGCACGCTGACGGCGCCCGACCAGGCGCTCCTCGACATCGCCGCCGCCGGGTTCGACGCGGTCGGAGCCCACCTCGCACGCAGCCGTTTCAAGCAGGCGATGTCCGAGGCGATGCGGGTGGTCACGGCGGCCAACCGCTACATCTCCGACATGGAGCCCTGGAAGCTCAAGGACGACCGTGAGCGTCAGGCCACCGTCCTCCACACCGTGCTCCAGGTCGTCTCCGACGCCAACGCGATGCTGACCCCCTTCCTCCCGCACGCCGCGCAGCGCGTGTTCGAGACCCTCGGCGGCACCGGCATCTGGGCGGCGCAGCCCGAGGTGCGCGAGGTCGTCGACGACGTCCCCGCCGATCCGATCGGTGTTGGCGTTCCCGAGCTCGGCCACCCGTACCCGGTCATCACCGGTGACTACACCGTCGAGCAGGCGGTCTGGCGCCGGACGGAGATCGTGGCCGGCACTCCCTTGGAGAAGCCGTCCCCGCTGTTCGCGAAGCTGGACCCGGCGCTCGGCGAGACCGGCCCGGAGTGGGCTCCGATCGTCAGCGCGGCCGACCCGGCCGCCGAGACCGAGGGCACACCCGCGTGAGCACGGGGGATCGCCCGCCGCTCCCGGAGCCGCTGCCGCGTCCGGTCGTGGACAGTCACTGCCACCTCGACATGGACGACTCGGCAGAGCAGCTGACCGTGCTCGACGCCCTGGAGCGGGCCCGGGCGGTCAACGTCCCGCGGATCGTCCAGATCGGGTGCGACCTGCCCGGCGCGAAGTGGGCGGTCCAGGCCGCCGAGGCGCACGACGCGATCGTCGCAGGCGTCGCGCTGCACCCCAACGAGGCGCCGCGGCTGGCGGCCGACGGTCAGCTCGACGACGCGCTCGCGGAGATCGAGTCCCTCGTCGTGTCGAGCCCGCGGGTACGGGCAGTCGGAGAGACGGGCCTCGACTACTTCCGTACGGGGGAGGAGGGCCGTGCCGCCCAGCACGAGTCCTTCCGCGCGCACATCGCGATGGCGAAGAAGCACGATAAGACGCTCGTCATCCACGACCGCGACTCCCACGCCGACGTGCTCGCCGTCCTCGACGAGGTCGGGGCGCCCGAGCGTACGGTGATGCACTGCTTCTCCGGGCACGCCGACTTCGCCCGGGCCTGCGTCGAGCGCGGGTTCTGGCTGTCGTACTCGGGCACGGTGACCTTCAAGAACGCCCAGCCCGTGCGCGACGCGCTCGCCGTGACCCCGATCGAGCGTCTCCTGGTCGAGACCGACGCGCCGTTCCTCACGCCGACCCCGTACCGCGGGCGTCCGAACGCCTCGTACCTCGTCCCGACCACCGTGCGGGCGATGGCGCAGGTCCTCGAGGTCGATCTGACCGTGCTCTGCGAGGCGATCGGCGCGAACACGGACGCCGCATTCGGCGGCGCCTGGGGCTGAGTCCGGACCCGTCGGCCGACGCTGAACCACAACCGGGTAAGTTCCCTCCCAGGGCGTGACAGAGATCACGGGGGTTGGGTTTCAGGTCACGATCTGGTTACCCTGCCGAGAGTTTTGTTCCACACCCCCGAGGGAGCCTCGTGCGTACCCGTCTTGCAGTAACCACAGTGAGCGCTGTCGTCGTCGCCGCGATCGTCGCCGGTGTCCTGGCGTTCACCGTGCTCAACAAGACCGTCACTCTGAGCGTCGACGGCAAGGAGACCCAGGTCCGCACGTTCGGCGGCACCGTCGGCGACGTCCTCGACGCCCAGGGCATCGACCTCGGGACGCGTGACGTCGTCGCGCCGTCGGTCGGCGCCGGCATCAAGGACGGCACGAAGGTCGCGGTGCGCTACGCCCGCCAGCTGGTCCTCACCGTCGACGGCGAGGCCAAGACCTACTGGACCACGGCGCTGCGTGTGGACGAGGCCCTCGAGCAGCTCGGCATCCGGCCGCACGCCGCCGCCGAGCTCTCCACCAGCCGCAGTGCCACCGTGCCGCGTGACGGGCTGACGCTGTCCATCACGAGCCCGAACAAGATCCGCCTGGTCGCCGACGGAACCCGTCGTACGGTCTTCGCTGCGGGCGACACCGTCCGGGATGCGCTCGCCGGTCTCGGCATCACCCTCGGCAAGCACGACGAGGTGACCCCGAGGCCCGCCGCGGCACTGACCGACGGCATGCGGGTGCGCGTCGTCCGTGTCGCGAAGGTCGTCCGGACCAAGACCGAGGACGTCGACTTCACGACGAAGGTCCGCGAGGACGACTCGATGGCGGCCGGCGAGACGAAGGTCGTCCGCAAGGGCAAGAAGGGCTCGGCCCGGGTGACGTACGAGATCGTCCGCGCCGACGGCAAGCTCCGCTCGCGCAAGGCGATCAAGACCGAGGTCCTCGTCCCGGCGCGTGCGCAGGTCGAGCGCCACGGCACCAAGCCCGACACGCCGTCGATCGACCCCGGCGACGGGTCGGTCTGGGACCGCCTCGCGCAGTGCGAGTCCGGCGGCAACTGGAGCATCAACACCGGCAACGGCTACTACGGCGGACTGCAGTTCAACCTCGGCACCTGGCGCGCCTACGGGGGCAGCGGCTACCCGCACCAGAACACCCGTGAGCAGCAGATCGCCGTGGCCACCAAGCTGCGCGACGCCAACGGCGGCAGCTACGGCTCCTGGCCGCACTGCGCCTCGAAGCTCGGTCTCCCGCGCTGAGCGGCTCAGTGCGGCTCCTCGGGTCCGGTGACGTACGCGCGCTCGCCGAGGAGCTCGACGTGGTGCCGACGAAGAAGCGCGGCCAGAACTTCGTCATCGACGCCAACACTGTTCGACGGATCGTCCGCGCCGCCGGCGTGGGGGAGGACGACGTCGTCCTCGAGGTCGGGCCAGGTCTCGGGTCGCTGACGCTGGCGCTGCTCGAGCAGGTGCGCCACGTCGTCGCCATCGAGGTCGACGGGCGTCTCGCCGCCGCGCTCCCGGCGACGATCGCGTCGTACGCCCCGGAGCGTGCGGGCGATGTCGACGTGGTGCACGCCGACGCGATGCAGGTGCTCGAGCTGCCCGGGCCCGCCCCGACCGCGCTGGTCGCCAACCTGCCGTACAACATCTCCGTGCCGGTCCTTCTCCACCTCCTCGAGCACGTCCCGACCATCGAGCGCGGGCTCGTCATGGTCCAGGCGGAGGTGGCCGACCGGTTGACGGCGGGTCCGGGCTCCAAGACCTACGGCGTGCCGAGCCTCAAGGCCGCCTGGTACGCCGACGTCCGCCCAGCGGGTCGGGTCGGCCGGACGGTCTTCTGGCCGGCCCCCAACGTGGACTCGGGCCTGGTCGCGTGGACGCAGCACGATCCTCCGGCCGGTGCGGACCGGCGGCGGACGTTCGCGGTGATCGATGCGGCGTTCGCCCAGCGCCGCAAGACGTTGCGGGCAGCGCTCGCGACGCTCGCCGGCGGCGCCGAGCGGGCGGAGGCCGCGCTCGTCGCCGCAGGCGTCTCCCCGCAGGAGCGCGGCGAGCAGCTCGACCTCGCCGCTTTCGTGGCGATCGCCGGTGCGCTCGGCGACGATGTTGCGACGTCCCGGTAGTTTGTTGCGGTGCGTACGACGACGGCCAGGGTGCCGGCCAAGATCAACCTCGCCCTCGGGGTGGGCCCCCGACGCGACGACGGCTACCACCCGCTCGCGACGGTCTACCAGGCCGTCGACCTCTGCGACGAGGTGCGCGCGACCGAGGTCGACGACGATTCCGTGACCGTCCGGGTCCAGTTCGGTGGTGACGGGTGGCGCGAGCAGGCCCCTGTCCCGACGGACGCCAACAACCTGGCCGTGAAGGCCGCGCTCGCCCTGCGCGACGCCTTCGACGTGAAGGCCGGTGCGGCCCTGTCGATCCGCAAGGTGATCCCCGTGATGGGCGGCATGGCCGGGGGCTCGGCCGACGCGGCCGCGTCGCTCGTGGCGTGTGACGCCCTGTGGGGCACCGGAGCGACGCGCACCCAGCTCGAGGAGATCGCCGCGGGCCTCGGCTCCGACGTCCCGTTCCTCCTCCACGGCGGCACCGCGCTCGGCGGCGGTCGTGGAGAGGAGGTCAGCCCGGTCCTCGCGCGCGGGCGGTTCCACTGGGTCTTCGCGATCGCCGACCACGGGCTGTCGACCGCGGAGGTCTACGCCGGGTACGACCTCCTGCACGCAGACGTCCCGCCCCCGGTGCCGGAGGTGCCCGCCGCGCTCCTCACCGCACTCGCGTCCGGGGACGCGTACGGGGTCGGAGCGGCGTTGTCCAACGACCTCCAGGCCGTGGCGCTGGACCTCCGGCCCGAGCTGCGTCACATCTTCACGGTCGGCGAGCGCGGAGCGGCGCTCGGCACGCTGGTCTCGGGGTCGGGGCCGACGGTCATGCTTCTCGCCGAGGATGCAGACCACTCCGCCCAGCTCGCCCAGATGCTCATCTCCGAGGGGGTCTGCGCCGACGCGGTCCAGGCCAGCGGCCCGGAGCCGGGCGCACACCTCGTCTGATCGGCGGGCGCCGCGCCGCGAGCGGCCGTACCGGCGCCTCGTAGGCTTGCAGGGTGACGCCGCCTCAGAATCTCGTGAACCTGGACGGGGTCGAGAAGACCCATGGGACCCGTACGCTGCTCGACGGAGTGAGCCTGGGGGTCGGAGCGTCCGACCGCATCGGCATCGTCGGGCGCAACGGCGGTGGAAAGACGACGCTCCTGCGGGTCCTGTCGCGCATCGAGCCCGTGGACGCGGGCCGGGTCACGCACGTACGCGGGCTCGAGGTCGGGTTCCTCAACCAGACAGACGAGCTCCACGAGGCGCACACGCTCCGAGAGTCCGTCCTCGGCGGCAAGGCCGACCACGAGTGGGCCTCGGACCCGGTCACCCGCGAGGTCGTCTCGGTCCTTCTCGCGGGCATGCCGCTCGACCGGCTGATCGAGGGCATGTCGGGCGGCGAGCGTCGCCGTGCCTCGCTCGCGCGGCTGCTGCTCGGCCAGCACGACCTGCTGGTGCTCGACGAGCCGACCAACCACCTCGACATCGACGCGATCGCCTGGCTCGCCCGGCACGTGCGCAACCGCGAGTGCGCCGTCGTCGTGGTCACCCACGACCGCTGGTTCCTCGACGAGGTCGCGACGCGGACGTGGGAGGTGCACGACGGTGTCGTCGACCAGTACGACGGGGGATACGCGGCCTACGTGCTGGCCCGTGCCGAGCGCGACCGCCAGGCTGCCGCCAGCGAGAGCAGGCGTCGCAACCTGGTCCGCAAGGAGCTGGCCTGGCTGCGTCGCGGTCCGCCGGCGCGTACGTCGAAGCCGAAGTTCCGCATCGACGCTGCCAATGCGCTCATCGCCGACGAGCCGCCGGTGCGCGACCGCATGGAGCTCGAGCGCTTCGCGACCCAGCGGCTCGGCAAGGATGTCCTCGACCTGGAGGACGTGAGCCTGACTCGTGGGACCGCCGTGATCCTCGACCACGCGACGTGGCGTCTGGGGCCCGGTGACCGGCTCGGCCTGGTGGGCCCGAACGGGACGGGCAAGACGTCGATCATGCGGCTCCTGGCCGGGACGCTGGAGCCTGACCGAGGACGGGTCAAGCGGGGCCAGACCATCTCGGTCGCTTACCTGTCCCAGGCGCTCGACGAGCTCGATCCGAACGAGCGGGTGCTGGACTCGGTCAGCGGTCCCGAGCTGCGGGCGACCTCGCTGCTCGAGGGGTTCGGCTTCACCGGTGACCTGCTCACCGCGCGGATCGGGGACCTGTCGGGAGGCGAGCGTCGTCGGCTCCAGGTGATGCGCCTGCTGCTCTCGGAGCCGAACGTGCTGCTCCTCGACGAGCCGACCAACGACCTCGACATCGACACGTTGAACGTCATCGAGGACTATCTCGACCGCTGGCCGGGGACCCTCGTGGTCGTCTCGCACGACCGCTACTTCCTCGAGCGGGTCACCGACACGGTGTACGAGCTGCCCGGGGACGGGTCCGTACAGATGCTGGTCGGTGGCGTCGAGGCCTACCGTCCGAGGGATCTCGCCGCCCGTGCGCGCGCAGACGCCTCGGCGGCGACCCCTCCCGTCGCGCAGGTCACGCAGAACGGGTCAAGCCTCTCCGGTGCCGAGGAGCGGGCCGCCCAGAAGGAGCTCGCCCGGATCGACCGCCGGCTCGCGCGCCTGTCCGAGCAGAGTGCCGCCATCGAGGCTGAGATGGCGGCGAACGCCACCGACATCTCCAAGCTCTCCGTGCTTCAGGAGCAACTGAGCGGCATCGTGGAGGAGAAGGACACGTTGGAGGCGTCCTGGCTCGAGATTGCCGACGTGCTAGGTTAATCCTCCACGAGAAGGATAGATTTTCTACCTAAGTTGGAGTGAGAGTGTCCAAGCGATCTGGCGACCGTTCGACCCGACGACGTCTGTGGTGGGTCTTCCCTCTGGTCGTCCTCATCGTCTGGCTCGCCATCGGCGGGACCGCGGGCCCCTTCGCCGGCAAGCTCGCAGAGGTCTCCGAGAACGACAACGCAGCCTTCCTCCCTGACACCGCAGAGTCGACCGAGGTCGCGAAGCTCCAGGAGGACTTCAGTCCCGACAGCGTCCCCGTGGTCATCATCTGGGAGTCGGACGAGCCCGCCACGGAGCAGGCGCGTGCTGCCGTCGCCGAGCAGCTCGACGCTGTCTCGAAGGTCGAGGGCATCGAGCGCCCCGTCAGCCCGCCGGTGCCCTCGGAGGACGGCAAGGCCCTCGCCGGCTACGTGAAGATCTCCCCGTCGTACGAGGGGGAGGTCGAGACCGTCGTCGACGAGATCCGCGACGCGGTGGAGCCTGTCGACGGGCTGACTCCGTACGTCACCGGGCCCGGCGGCTTCTCCGCCGACCTCGGTGAGGCCTTCGGTGGGATCGACGGCCTGCTCCTCGGCGTCGCGCTGGCGGTCGTCCTCGTCATCCTCCTCATCGTGTACCGAAGTCCGCTGCTGCCCTTCGCGGTCCTGCTCACCGCTGTCCTCGGCCTCGGCGTCGCTGCCTTCGTGGTCTACCAGCTGGCCGACGCGGGCGTCCTCGACCTCAACGGCCAGAGCCAGGGCATCATGTTCATCCTCGTGGTCGGTGCCGCCACCGACTACGCCTTGCTCCTCGTCGCGCGCTACCGCGAGGAGCTGCGCGCTCACGAGGACCGCCTCGAGGCGATGACGATCGCGTGGAAGGAGGCCTTCCGGCCGATCCTGGCCTCGGGTGGCACGGTGATCCTGGGCCTGCTGTGCCTCCTGCTCTCCGATCTCACGTCCAACCGCAGCCTCGGTCCGGTCGCGGCGCTCGGTATCGCGGCGGCGATGCTCGCCGCCCTGACGTTCCTTCCTGCTGTCCTCCTGCTCCTCGGTCGTACGGCCTTCTGGCCGTTCCGCCCGCACGTCGGCAGCGCCAAGCCTGAGGAGTCGGGCGTGTGGGGCAAGGTGGCTCGCCTGGTCAGCAGGCGTCCGCGGCGCCTCTGGGTGATGGTCACGTTGATCCTCGTGCTGGGCGCGGCGTTCGCGCCGACCTTCAAGGCGTCGGGCGTCTCGCAGAGCGACATCTTCCTCGGCGAGGTGGAGGCGGTCGCCGGCCAGGAGGCGCTGTCGCGTCACTTCCCGGGCGGCTCCGGCTCGCCGGCCGTCGTGATCGCGCCGGAGTCGGACCTCGACGAGGTCGTTCGCGTGGTCGAGAGCACCGACGGCGTGGCGTCGGCCCAGCCGATGTCGGAGTCCGGTGATGCGCCGACGGGCGGGCAGGACGCCCCGCCGAAGGTCGTCGACGGCAACGTCATGATCGAGGTGACGCTGGAGGACGCGGCGGACTCGGCTGCGGCGGAGGACACCGTCCGTGACCTGCGCACCGAGCTGCACGATCTCGGGGGCGATGTCCTGGTGGGCGGCTCGACGGCTCAGCAGATCGACGGCGACGACGTCGCGGAGCGCGACCGTACCGTCATCATTCCGGTGGTGCTCCTCGTGATCCTGCTGGTCCTGATCGTCCTCCTGCGATCGATCCTCGCGCCGGTGCTGCTCGTCGCGACGACGGTGCTCAGCTTCTTCGCGACACTCGGGGTGTCCGCGCTGGTGTTCAACCACGTCCTCGGTTGGCCGGGGGCCGACCCGTCGGTGCCGTTGTACGCCTTCGTGTTCCTCGTCGCACTCGGGATCGACTACAACATCTTCCTCATGACACGGGTGCGAGAGGAGTCGTTGCGCCGAGGGACGCGAGAGGGCATCCTGCACGCGCTCGTCGTCACGGGCGGGGTCATCACGTCGGCAGGGATCGTGCTCGCGGCAACCTTCTCCGCGCTCGCCGTGCTGCCGATCCTGTTCCTGGCGCAGCTGGCGTTCCTGGTCGCCTTCGGGGTCCTTCTCGACGCCCTCATCGTCCGGTCGCTGCTCGTTCCCGCGCTGTCGTACGACATCGGCTCGCGCATCTGGTGGCCGGGGCGCCTCCAGCAGCGTCGCTGAACCTCAGCCGGGGGCGTCGAACGGGAGCAGCAGTCCGCGCAGCAGCGTGGCGAGGCTGTGAGCGTCGTCGCCCCCGAGCGAGGCGAGGAGCTCGCGCTCGCGCTCCAGCAGCGCGTCGAGAGCGGCGTCGACCGTGGTGCGTCCGGCGTCGGTGAGGCGGACCTGGACGCCGCGGCGGTCGTGGGGGTCGGGCAGACGCTCGACGAACCCGCGCGCGGTCAGGCGATCGATGCGGTTGGTCATCGTGCCGCTGGTCACGAGCGTCTCGCGCAAGAGCTGGCCCGGCGAGAGCTGGTACGGGGCGCCGGCACGACGGAGTGCGGAGAGCACGTCGAACTCCCAGCCGTCGAGGTCCTGGTCGGCGAAGGCCTCGCGCCGCGCCAGGTCCAGGTGGCGCGACAGGCGGGAGACCCGGCTGAGCACCTCCATGGGCTCGACGTCGAGATCCGGGCGCTCTCGCCGCCAGGCCGCGACCAGTCGATCGACCTCGTCTCGCATAACGCCAGCGTACCGTCAAGATTCTCGATATCGAGATGTCCGGGCAAGCTGCCCTCGCTGAGCATCTGTCAATGAAGGTTGACGACTCTCGCCGTGTCAACTACCGTTGACGCATGGATCTGAAAGCAGCCACTGACGCCGACCCCGCGGTCGGGCTCCGGGCCGTCCGCGCGCTGCGCGACCTCGCCGAGCGCCTCGAGCGCCTGCAGGTCGAGCGGGCGCGCTCCCTGGGCTGGTCGTGGCAGCAGGTCGCCGACGCGCTGGGCGTGTCCCGGCAGGCGGCGCACAAGAAGCACGGCGACGTCGAGCGACGAGAGAAGGGCTGACATGTTCGAGAAGTTCACCGCGACCGCGCGTTCGGCGGTCGTCGACGCGCAGAGCGAGGCTCACGAGGTGGGGGACCGGCGGATCGAGCCGGTCCACGTGCTCGGGGCGCTCGCGAAGCAGGAACCGGCCGGCGGCGTGCTCGCTCGCCACGGCGTCACGTACGACGCGGTGCACGCCGCGATCGCCCGCAGCGGAGACGGAGCGCTCGACGGTGAGGCGCTCGGGGCACTCGGCGTCGACCTCGACCGCGTCCGTGAGCGGGCGGACGCCGTGTTCGGCGAGGGCTCGCTCGAGCGCGCCGGGCGTGGTCGTGGTCACCTACGGTTCACCCGGCAGGCCAAGTCCGTGCTGGAGCAGGCGCTTCGCGTGACCGTCTCGGGGCCGGGACGTGAGATCGGCGGACCGCAGCTGCTCGCCGGGGTTCTCGCCGTGGACGACGCGCGCACGGCAGACGTGCTCACCGCCGTCTGCGACGACCCTCAGCGCCTGCGCGACGATGTCGCTCGGGTGGTCGCGGGACGGTGAGTGTGCCGGGCGGCTGTTAGTCCGCCTGTTCGCGGGAGAGAAGCACGGGCGTGCCCTCGAGGTGGGAGAGCCCGTTCCAGGCGAGGTTCACCACGTGCGCGGCGACGACGTCCTTGCTCGGCTTGCGGGCGTTGAGCCACCACTGGCCCGTCGTGGAGACCATCCCGACGAGCATCTGGGCATACATGGGGGCCAGCTTGGCCTCGAACCCCCGCTGCTTGAACTCCCCGACGAGGATGTCCTCGACGCGGCTCGCGATGTCGCTGATGATGCTCACGTAGGACCCGGTGGGGGTGCCCACCGGGGCGTCGCGGACCAAGATGCGGAACCCGTCCGAGCTCGTCTCGATGTACGTGAGCAGGGCGTACGCCGCCCGCTCGAGCAGCTCCCGGGGTCCGCCGCTCGTGAGTGCGGCCCGCATCCCGCCGAGGAGGTGCTGCACCTCGCGGTCGACCACGACGGCGTACAGCCCCTCCTTGCCCCCGAAGTGCTCGTAGACGACCGGCTTGGAGACCGACGCCCGTGACGCGATCTCCTCCACGGTGGTGCCGTCGACGCCACGCTCCGCGAACAGCGCGCGGGCGATCTCGATGAGCTGCTCGCGCCGCTCGGCGGCTGTCATCCGCTTGCTGCTGCGCTTGGTCTCCGGATCGGGGTTCTTGGCCATTCTCGGCATTCTTCCTCACGGGCCGCAGGGAGTGGTCGGCGCGTCGAGGGTCCGAAACCCCGAGATCTCAGCGTTCGGCAAGTCTCCCGAACCGCGGGCGAAATGACCTCGCGCGAACTAAGCAAGCGCTCACTTTCCTCGGATACGTAGCGCAAAAAGGAAGTTCTGTGGTGCTCTTGCCCCCTTTGTCACAGAGTCGTTAACGTCCCGTTCACTTCGCGGGCTCCTGGATCGGCCAGGGGCACTCTCGGGCCGCTGAACGGACAGGAGAACGAGATGTACAGACAGCTCGTGGTCAGGCTCGTGGCACTCGTCGCGACCGTGACCCTCCCGCTGGTCGGCGTTGCAGCGCCGACCGCCGTCGGGGCGGACAACCCGTACGAACGGGGACCCGCACCGACCGCGTCCAGCGTGCTCGGCAACGGTTCGTACAGCGTCAGCACCACCTCGGTGTCGAGGCTGGCTGCCACCGGTTTCGGTGGCGGGACCATCTACTACCCGTCGACGACCTCCGACGGCACGTTCGGCGGTGTGGTCCTCGCGCCAGGGTTCACGGCGACGTCCAGCGCGTACGCGGGCCTTGCACGCCGCGTGGCCTCGCACGGCTTCGTGGTGTTCGCGATCGACACGTCGTCGACGCTCGACCAGCCGGACAGCCGGGGTCGTCAGATCCTCACGGCGCTGGACTATCTCACGCAGCGCAGCTCGGTGAGGGCGCGGGTCGACACCTCGCGCCTCGCGGTGTCGGGGCACTCGATGGGAGGCGGCGGCACCCTCGCTGCGGCCAACTCACGTTCGTCCCTGAAGGCTGCGGTGGCACTCCAGCCGTGGCACACCACGAAGCGTTGGTCGGGCATCAGCGTGCCGACGATGATCATCGGTGCGCAGAACGACTCGGTCGCGGCCAACTCGTCGCACTCCATCCCGTTCTACACGAGCCTGACGGGGGCCTCCGAGCGTGCGTACGGAGAGCTGCGGGGCGAGAGCCACCTCGCGGCGAACACGAACCCGGACTGGCAGGGCCGCCTGATGGTGACCTGGCTGAAGCGCTACGTCGACTCCGACCTGCGCTACTCGCAGTTCCTCTGCCCGGCACCGACCTCGACGGCGCTGTCGGACTACCGCAACTCCTGCCCGGACTGACAAGGAGGTCTGACGAAGGATCCTCCTGAGGCACCTCACCAGAACGGGGCCGGGCGCGATGGTCGAAGCATCGCGCCCGGCCCTCTCATGATGGGGGAGGGCGTCCACGGCACGGCCGGTCGGGCTTGCGCTCGTCAGGAACCAGGCGGAACGTGGGGGACAACAGTCTCAAGGAGGTCCGATGCACATCAGCAACGCAGCCAGGTGGATCGCCGTGGCCGCCGTGGTCGCCGCATTCATCCTCTCCGGGCTCGTCGTGATCCTGCTCGTCCGCAACGGCGCCATCAGCAGCTACCCGTGGGAGTCGGTCGGCACGGCACTCGCCATCTTCGGCGCCATCTGCGGCCTCGTCGCAGGGATCGCCCGGGCGGACATCATCAGCCACCAGACCAGGGGGAACTCCGAACGCCGCTGACGCGGCTGAGCTCCAACGCCGCTGACGCGGCTGAGCTCCCAACGCCGCTGACGCGGCCGGTCAGGCGGCGCTGACGCGCTTGGCCTCGATGCGCGAGGCGGCCGGCCAGCGGACGTCACGCACCCAGCCGGCCTTCTCGAAGAGCCAGATGAGTCGGGCGGAGATGTCGATCTGGCCCCGCAGGACCCCGTGGCGCGCGCAGGTCGGATCGGCGTGGTGCAGGTTGTGCCACGACTCGCCCATCGACGGGATCGCCAGCCACCACACGTTGCCCGAGCGGTCGTGCGACCGGAACGGCGACTCGCCGATGGTGTGGCAGATCGAGTTGATGGACCACGTCACGTGGTGCACGAGGAACACGCGGACCAGCGAACCCCAGAAGAACGCGGTCACCGCGCCCTGCCAGGACCAGGTCACAAGGCCGCCGATGACCGGCGGGGCAGCGAGCGAGACGAGGACCCACATCGGGAACTGCTTCGACAGCCGCACGATGTCACGGTCCTTGAGGAGGTCGGGCGCGTACTGGCGCTGAGGAGTCTGCTCGGCGTTGAACATCCAGCCGAGGTGCGCGTACGCGAAGCCCTTGGTGAGCGCCGGGATCGTCTCGCCGTAGCGCCAGGGGGAGTGGGGGTCGCCCTCACGGTCGGAGAACTTGTGGTGCTTGCGGTGGTCGGCCACCCAGCGGGTGATCGGGCCCTGGATCGCGAGGCTGCCCGCGATGCCGAGCGCGAGCTTGACGCCGCGGTTGGGCTTGAACGACTTGTGGGTGAAGAGCCGGTGCAGGCCCACGGTCACGCCGAGCGAGCCGATCAGGTAGAAGACGACGAGCAGCGCGAGGTCGACCGGGCCCAGCCATCCGCCCCACGCGACCGGGACCGCGGCGAGCAGCGCGAGGAAGGGGACCACGACGAAGATTCCGAGCATCAGCTGCTCGGCCTTGCCTGGCGGTGTGCCTTCGGCGCCGAATCCGGCGTCGTTGCGAAGGGGTGTCTCGAGCCGTTCCGTCATACGAACTCCTGGGATCTAGGGTCAGGCCTCGGACGTGGTCGGGCGCTAGGTCGGGAAAAGCGTAACTTACGCATTCGTAGGTTTCAGTGTTCCGTGACGTGGGCCACGGATCAAGAGCCCGCCGATGTGTGCGCCGGCGCCGGGGTTCCGTACGCTGGGTGCGGATGATCCCCGGTTGGTCTGTCGGCAGGGCCCGCCGCACTTTGAATGCGGATCAAGCGACGTAGGTTCGACTCCTACCCGGGGAGCTCATCCGACCAGCGACGGCCCGTGGAGGAGAGGAACGCGTGAGCGAACAGGCTCCGGTCAGCGTGATCGTGCTGGCCGCAGGTGGGGGCACCCGCATGCGGTCGAAGACGATGAAGGTGCTCCACCCCCTCGCCGGGAGGTCGCTCCTCGGTCACGCGCTGCACGCCGCCCGTGGTGTCGCGCCCGACCACGTCGTCACCGTCATCGGCAACCAACGTGAGCAGGTGTCCGAGCACCTCGCACAGATCGACCCCGACGTCGTCCAGGCCGTGCAGGAGGAGCAGCTCGGCACCGGCCACGCCGTCGCGGTCGGCCTCGCCGCACTCGGCGACGCCCTGGGCGGCACGGTCGTGGTCGTGTACGGCGACGTGCCTCTCCTGGAGCCCGAGACCCTCGAGGCGTTCCTCGACGACCACCGAAGCCACGGCCGTACGCTGTCGGTCCTCACGGCGCGCGTGGACGACCCGCACGGCTACGGACGGGTGGTCCGCAACGCCGACGGCAGCGTGTCCGCCGTCGTCGAGGAGAAGGACGCGACGGACGAGCAGCGGGCGATCGACGAGATCAACTCCGGCATCCTCGCCTTCGACGCCGTGTGGGGGCGCGATGCGCTCCGCCAGGTCGGCAACGACAACGCGCAGGGCGAGTACTACCTCACCGACCTGATCAGCATCGCGGTCGCGCAGTCGCGCCCTGTCGGGGCGTACGAGATCGACGACGCCGTGCAGACCGAGGGCGTCAACACCCGCGTACAGCTGGCACGGATGGCTGCCGAGGCCAACCGTCGCATCGTCGAGCGGCACATGCTCGCCGGCGTCACGGTCGTCGACCCGGCCACGACGTGGATCGACGTCGACGTCTCCATCGGCCAGGACACCACGATCCTTCCGGGGACCCAGGTGCTCGGAGCCACGACGATCGGCGCCGACGCCGTCGTGGGTCCCGACAGCACGCTCACCGACATGGAGATCGGTGACGGCGCCAGCGTCGTCCGTACGCACGGGTCGTTGTCGGTCGTCGGAGCCGGAGCGACGACCGGGCCCTTCACGTACCTCCGCCCCGGCACCACGGTCGGCGAGCGCGGCAAGCTGGGCGCCTTCGTCGAGGCCAAGAACACCCGGCTCGGCGTCGGGGCCAAGGTCCCGCACCTGTCGTACGTGGGTGACGGCGACATCGGCGACGGGGCGAACGTCGGCGCCGGGACGATCTTCGCCAACTACGACGGCGTCAACAAGAATCGGACGAGGATCGGCGCGCAGGCCCGTGTCTCGTCGAACAACACACTCGTGGCACCGGTCGACGTCGGGGACGGCGCCTTCACCGGTGCGGGCGCGACGATCCGCGAGGACGTCGAGCCGGGGGCGCTGGCGGTGTCGGCCGGATCACAGCGCACCATTGAAGGGTGGGTCGCCCGGAAGCGTCCGGGCACTCCCTCCGCAGAGGCCGCCGAACGCGCCCTCTCAGAGCACGACAGCGATGACGACGTCCAGGAGAGCACCTCGTGACAGGTATCAAGCGCACCACTGAGAAGAACCTCATGCTCTTCTCGGGACGTTGCCATCCCGCGCTCGCCGAGGAGGTCGCGAAGGAGGTCGGAACCGCGCTGGTCCCGACCTCCGTCTACGACTTCGCCAACGGTGAGATCTACGTGCGCTACCAGGAGTCCGTACGAGGCTCCGACGCGTTCGTCATCCAGAGCCACGCGGCGCCGATCAACGAGGCGATCATGGAGCAGCTGCTCATGGTCGACGCGCTGAAGCGAGCCTCGGCCAAGCGGATCACCGTGATCCAGCCCTTCTACGGCTACGCCCGGCAGGACAAGAAGCACCGCGGACGTGAGCCCATCTCGGCGCGCCTGATGGCCGACCTGTTCCTGACCGCGGGTGCCGACCGGTTGATGACGGTCGATCTGCACACCGCTCAGATCCAGGGGTTCTTCGACGGCCCGGTCGACCACCTGATGGCCATGCCGATCCTCACCGACTACGTGCTCGAGCGCTACGGCGACAGGCGCCTCGCCGTCGTCTCGCCCGACGCGGGCCGCATCAAGGTCGCCGAGAACTGGGCCGAGAAGCTCGGCGGCGTCCCGCTGGCCTTCATCCACAAGACCCGCGACATCGACCGGCCGAACGAGAGCGTCGCCAACCGCGTCGTGGGCGACGTCCAGGGCCGTACGTGCATCCTGGTCGACGACCTCATCGACACCGGCGGCACGATCGTCCAGGCGTGCGAGGCGCTGATGGAGGCCGGTGCGTCCGACGTCGTCATCGCCGCGACCCACGCCGTCTTCTCGGGGCCTGCCGTCGAGCGGCTCGAGAAGTGCTCGTCGGCCGAGGTCATCATCACCAACACCCTCCCGCTGCCCGACGAGAAGCGCTTCGAGAAGCTCACCGAGCTCTCGATCGCGCCGCTGCTCGGACGTGCCATCCGCGAGGTGTTCGAGGACGGCTCCGTCACGAGCCTCTTCGACGGCAAGGCCTGACCGACTGCGTCCCGCCCTCCGTCCGCGATGTGAAGGGTTCGGGTCGGTTCCTCGACGGAGAAACCGACCCGAACCCTTCACATCGCGGACGGGGCGTGCGTGCGGGGCGCAACCCGTTTCGACAGTCCTCGTCTCGCCCTTGTAGGATGGGGAAGTTGCCTCGGCGAGGGTTGGCTTTCCGTCAGCCGTTATCGACTTGGTGTCTAGGACACAGGGTGTGTCTCGGACAGCGTGCGCGATGCGGCCGTCCGAAAGACCACCGTCGCCGGGGTGCGACCACCGCTCGAAGATCATCCAGAGTTACAGAGGAGCATCACCGCCGTGTCCGAGATCAAGATCAAGGCTGAGACGCGTACCGAGTTCGGCAAGGGTGCCGCTCGCCGTATCCGCCGCGAGAGCAAGGTCCCCGCGGTCCTCTACGGGCACGGGATCGACCCGATCCACGTGACCCTTCCCGGCCACGACCTCATGCTGGCCCTCAAGCAGCCGAACGCGCTGCTGTCGGTCGACATCGACGGCGACCCGCAGCTCGTGCTGCCGAAGCAGGTCCAGCGCGACCCGATCAAGGGCTTCATCGAGCACGCCGACCTCCTGGTCGTCCGCAAGGGCGAGAAGGTCACCGTCGACATCGTGATCAACGTCGTCGGCGACGTCGTCGGTGGCGCCATGGTCGTCACCGAGAACTCCTCCGTCCCGATCGAGGCTGAGGCGACCCACCTGCCCGAGTCCATCGAGGTCTCCGTCGAGGGCTTGGACGCCGGTGCGCAGATCCACGCCTCCGACCTCACCCTCGCCAAGGGCTCGTCGCTCGCGATCGACCCCGACACGCTCATCGTGAACGTTGTCGCCGCTCCGACCGCCGAGCAGGTCGAGGCCGAGCTCGAGACCGCCGAGGCCGAGGCCGGCATCGAGCGCGAGGAGTCGCAGGCCGAGGCCGAGTCGGCCGACGCCGAGGCTGCTCCCGAGTCCGAGTGACCTGCTGACGCCGACAGGAGCGTGGCGGTGACCGATTCGCCGTGGCTGATCGTCGGCCTCGGCAACCCGGGGTCGTCGTACGCCCAGACGCGTCACAACATCGGCTACGCGGTGACCGACGTGCTCGCTGAGCGCGTCGGAGGCCGCTGGAAGTCGCACAAGCCCAGCCGCGCGGACGTCGTGGAAGGCCGCCTCGGCGGTGTTCCCGGCGTCCGCGTCGTGCTCGGACGCTCGCGGGCGTACATGAACGAGAGCGGCGGCGCCGTGCGGGCGTTGTCGACGTTCTACAAGGTGCCGCCCGCCCAGCTGGTGGTCGTCTACGACGAGCTCGACCTGCCGTACGAGACGATGCGGGTGAAGTTCGGCGGTGGCGACAACGGCCACAACGGACTCAAGTCGATCCGGGCGTCCTTGGGGACCGGCGACTACTACAAGGTCCGCGTCGGCATCGGTCGTCCACCTGGCCGCCAGAGCCCCGCCGACTACGTCCTCAAGCCGTTCTCGAGCACCGAGCGCAAGGAGCTCCCGCTGGTCGTCGAGACCGCAGCGGACGCCGTCGAGCGACTCGTCACGGCGGGCCTGGAAGTCGCCCAGCGCGAGTTCAACAGCTGACGAGACGGACGGAGTGGTGCGGGCCACGTTTTCTGTGAAACACGCTCATCGTGGCCCGGCGATCTGATTCACTCCATCGGGTAGCACGAACTATCGGGGTGGAGTGCAGTGACGGATCTTGGGATCGCTTCCGAGCGCATGACGACAGCACGAGGGGCGGCGTTCGCGACGCCCTCGCAGCTCGTCGTCAAGATGCGCAACCGGTCGCGCATGGCCGCGCTCGCCTTCCTGCTCTCGACCCTCGGCAGCGCCTTTGTCGCGGCCATCCTCGCACCGTCGACCGGCTACGAGCTCTGGCTCGTCGTCGCCGCGATCGGCTGCACGCTCGTCGTCGAGTTCTTCACGATCCCTGCGTACGAACGCACCCGGTCACTTCGTCCGGCACGTCACCTTGTCGTCTCCGGGTCTATCGTGATCCTCGCGCTCACCGTTACAGAAGTCATCAGGCCAGCGACGGGACGCGTCAGCATCCTGCTGATCCTCACCGCAGCAGCGCTCAGTGCCGGGGCCGTCCTTTTTCGCTACTTCATCGCGGCCCCCAGGTCGACGTTGCTCGTCGGAGATCGCGCCGGCGTCGGACACTTCATCGCGCAGTGGAGCGAGCGCTCCGACATCGTGATGCGGGGCATCTGCCTCGTCGGCGACGACGACGGTCCGGCTGACTCCCAGCTCGGCGGCATTCCCGTGGTGGGTCGACTCGGCGACGTGACGGCCGCCGCGGACGCGCTCGCGGTCGACGAGGTCGTGGTCGCTCCCGGGCCCAGCCTGAGTGCATACGACGTCCGGCGGCTCAACTGGGCTCTCGACCACTCCCTCGTCGAGCTCACGGTGGCCACCGAGATCCACGGGGCGATGCCCAGGCGCGTCCAGCCACGGATGCTGGGACGTCGCCTGATGCTCTCCGTACGACCTCCACGGCGGCCTGCGCTCGCGCTGTGGCTCAAGGGGGTCATCGACTGGGCCGGTGCTGTCGTGCCCTGATCGTCCTGCTCTCGCCGGTCTTCGTCGCGGCGGCCATGGCGATCAAGCTCACGTCTCCGGGGCCGGTGCTCTTCCGTCAGACCCGTACGGGTCTGTGCGGACGACCGTTCGCCATGATCAAGTTCCGCACGATGGTGGTCGATGCCGAGGACCAGCTCTCAGAGCTGATGAGGCTGAACGAGGGTTCCGGCCCGCTGTTCAAGCTGCGCGACGACCCCCGGGTCACCCGGGTCGGACGGTTCCTCCGCAAGACCTCGCTCGACGAGCTGCCGCAGCTCTTCAACGTGGTCCGCGGCGAGATGTCGTTGATCGGACCGCGGCCAGGGTTGCCGCAGGAGGTCGACACGTACGACGACTGGATCCGTCACCGGCTCCAGGTCAGGCCCGGGATGACCGGGCTGTGGCAGGTCTCCGGTCGTTCCAGCCTCAGCTGGCAGGACTCGGTACGCCTCGACATCGACTACGTCGACAACTGGACGCTCCGCAGCGACCTCGCGATCGCCGCGAGGACGGCACGCGCAGTGATCAAGGGTGACGGGGCGCACTGATGGACACCGTGAACGGCTCTGGGCGGCGTCGGCTCACCGGCGTGATCGGAGCGGCCGTCGGCCTGGTCCTCGTGGGGCTCGTCGTCCTCCTGGTCGCACAGCAGTCGGCCGACGGGGGCGGCGACAGCAAGGACTCCAGGGCCGCGGGCCAACCGCTCCCGGACAACCCGTCGAGCGAGTTCACTCCGGGGTCGCTGAAGACGGTGCCCGTCGAGCAGGTTGAACCGGCGAAGCCCGTCGCACTGGACGAGGAGGCGACGCTTGGCCCAGAGGTCACGGCGAAGCTGACAGGCTTGCGTGCCGTCAAGGGAACGGCGCGCGGACCTGGTGAGATCGCGGGCCCCGCGCTGCAGGTACGGATCGCGGTCGACAATGCGTCGGACGAGCCGATCGACCTCGGTCGCGCGGTCGTCGAGGTGACGTACGGCAAGAAGCGGACGCCGGGCGTGGAGCTCAGCGGCCCGGGAGCGGCCCCCTTCGCCCCCACGGTGAAGGCCGGGGACTCGGCCCAGGGGACGTACGTCTTCGGGGTTCCCAAGGGAGCACGAGGGCGCGTGCAGATCACGATCGCCTACACCGCTGGGCAGCCGCCTGCGGTGTTCGAAGGCGATGCGACCGCGGAAGCGGTGCGATGACGTCCGCACGGCGGGTCGACCCCGCCTTCGCGGACATCCCGGTGCGGAGCATGATGCGCCGTGCCCCGAAGCACTCTCGATGACACAGGATCCGCACAGGGGCGGACCTGTCAGCAGAACGGCGGTAGGGCGATGCTCAACCACACCTCAACGCGGACCGGACGAGGACGAACGCGCAGGAGCGGTGCACTGCGACTTCTCGCCGGGGCAGCGCTGACGGCGGCGGTGCTCGCTCCCGTCGCGCCCGTCGCGGCGGACTCACAACCCGCCGACCCGAGCGACCCCGCGACGCCGACGACGGTGACGGCCGACGCCTTGCCGACCGTCCAGATCAATGGCGTCGTCTGGGCACAGGGGATTGCCGGCAACCGGGTGTACGCCGGAGGCAGCTTCAGCAATGCGCGTCCGGCGGGTTCACCGGCCGGCTCCAACACCGTCGCCCGCAGTCATCTGCTCGCGTACGACGTCCAGACGGGGGTGCTGGTCAGCAACTTCGCGCCAACGCTCAACGCCCAGGTCAGTGCGGTCGCCGTCTCCCCCAACGGCTCCCGCGTCTACGTCGGCGGTGACTTCACGACAGTGAACGGGCAGACCCGACGCCGCATCGCCGCCTTTGACGCCGCCACCGGCGCCCTGGTCGCGAGCTTTGCTCCGTCGGTGAACGGCTCGGTCGACGCGATCGTCGCCACGAACACCACCGTGTACGCCGGAGGCAGCTTCCTCGGCGTCGGCAACCAGGACCGCTACAACGTCGCTGCCTTCAGCGCATCGAACGGCGCGCTGCTCGATTGGGCGCCCGTGGCCGCCGGCGGCACCGTCGAGGCCCTCGCGATCAATCCTGCAGGGACCAAGGTTGCGGTCGGCGGCTCGTTCACCACGCTCAACGGCTCATCGAACCCCGGTTACGGCCTCGGCATGGTCGACGCGACCACCGGCGTGAACCTGCCGATGGGTGCCAACACGGTGATCCGCAACGGCACCGTAGACGGTGCGATCTTGACCCTGCGGGCCGACGGCGACAACGTGTACGGCGCCGGCTACACGTTCGGCAAGTCGGGCGGGACGCTCGAGGGCGTCTTCGCCGCGGACTGGGACGGCGGCGACCTCACTGGGTGAACGACTGCCACGGCGACAGCTACGACATCCTCCCGGTCGGTGACGTGGTCTACCAGGCCGGTCACTTCCACTACTGCGAGAACATCGGTGGCTTCCCTCAGGGTGATGGAGGTGTGGGTTCCTACCCGTACAACCGCGGCACCGCGATGAGCAAGGCGGCGACCCGGACGGCGACGTGGGAGCCCGACCAGGGCCGCTACTACTCGTACCTCGGTCAGCCCGCCCCGTCACAGCTCGCCTGGTACCCAGACCTGAACACCGGGGCCGCCACGGGTCAGAGCCAGGGCCCCTGGTCGTTGGCGGGCAACAGCAGCTACGTCGTCATGGGCGGCGAGTTCACCCGTGTGAACGGCACCGCCCAGCAGGGTCTCGTGCGGTACGCCCTGCGAGGGACGGCGCCCAACGCCCAGGGGCCGCGTCTCGCCGGTGCGGCCTTCCCGCTGAAGGCGGTCTCGTCGAAGCCGGGCGAGGTCCACGTGACCTACGGGTCGAACCACGACCTCGACAACGAGAACCTCACGTACCGGCTCTACCGCCAGACGCAGAACGCGGCCGGCCTGATCGACACGCGTGTCGTCCGCCACCGTACTGGCGTCTCCCTGTCCAGGGCTTCACCGACACCGGCCAGCCGGCCGGAACCACCCACCAGTACCGGGTGACCGCCACGGACCCGGCGGGCAACGTCGCCCAGTCGCCATGGGTCAGTGTGACGGTCGCGACCGCCAACACATCGAGCGCCTACCGCGAGGCGGTCCAGCGCAGTCAGCCGGACCACTACTGGCGGTTCGGCGAGTCCGCCGGGACCGCGGGTGATCTCACCGGCTTCACGGCGCTCAACGTCAACGCCGGTGTCACGCGCCCCGTGACCGGCGCGGTCGGTGGCGACGCCGACACGGCCGCGAGGTTCAACGGCACCACCACCAGTTACGCGGTCACGCCTGCGACGGACAACCCGCTCGACGTGCTGACGCTCGAGACGTGGTTCAAGACCACGTCGACCACGGGCGGCAAGATCTTGGGGTGGGGCAACCGCAACGACCGCAACTCGTCCAAGGCCGACCGGCAGCTCTACATGGACAACAGCGGCAAGATCCACTTCGGCGTGAAGCCTGACCAGACACGCAAGGTCGTGACGAGCCCGAGCGCCTACAACGACGGTCAGTGGCACCACGTCGCCGCCTCGCTCGGCCCGAACGGCATGAAGCTGTACCTCGACGGCACGCAGGTCGCCGACCGCGCGGACGTCACTGTGGGAGAGCATCTCTCGCGCGGGTTCTGGCGGATCGGCGGGGACACCCTGAGCAACTGGCCGTCCGTCCCGACCACCGCGTTCTTCACCGGTGACATCGACGAGGTGGCGGTGTACTCGTCCGTGCTCAGCGACACCGAGATCGCGGCTCACTACGCGGCGGCGACAGGTGCACCGGTCCCGAACCTGCCGCCGACGGCGTCGTTCCCTACTCCGACGATCGACGGCTTGAAGGTGACGGTCAACGGGTCGAGCTCGTCGGACTCCGACGGTACGGTCACGGGCCACGCGTGGACGTTCGGTGACGGCGCGACGGCCAGCGGCGCGAACTCGACCCACACGTATGCCACGGCGGGGATGTACACGATCACGCTGACCGTGACCGACGACGACGGTGCGACCCACCAGACTTCACGTCAGGTGATCGTGTCGACACCGCCGCCCAACCAGCCGCCGACGGCCGCATTCACGACGCCGACGGACGGGCTGACGGTGAACCCCGACGGCAGCGGCTCGTCGGACACCGACGGAACGATCACGGGCTACGCGTGGACGTTCGGTGACGGCGGCACGGCGACCGGTGTGAGCCCGTCGCACTCGTACGCCGCCGCGGGCACCTACCCGGTGACGCTGACGGTGACTGATGACGACGGTGCGACGACGACGCTCACGAAGGACGTCACCGTGGCGGGCATACCAGCACCGTTCGCGCGGGACACGTTCGCGCGGACCGTCGCCGATGCCTGGGGCAACGCCGAGACCGGAGGGGCATGGACCAGAACCGGCTCGGCGACGAACTTCTCGGTCTCGAGCGGCACCGGCAAGATCCGGATGGGGACGCCGGGCGCGGGGCCAGGCATCGCGCTGAACTCTGTGTCCTCGACCAGCACCGACCTCTCGGTGACGGTGAGCGCGGACAAGGCGGCGACCGGTGGTGGCACCTACCTCGGCTTCCACCCGAGGCGTGTCGCCAACGGCGACCACTACTTCGCCGACGTGCGGCTGATCGCGGGAGGCACCGTCTCGCTGAACATCGGCAGAACGGTCGCGGGCGCCGAGACCTCGCTGGCCAGCGGTACTATCAGCGGCCTCACGGTGGCCGCCGGTGAAGCCCTGCAGGTACGCGTCGCCGCGTCGGGCACGTCCCCGACGACGTTGCGAGCCAAGGTCTGGAAGGCCGGCACGGCCGAGCCCACGGCATGGCGTCTGAGCACGACAGACTCCTCGGCGTCACTGCAGGCGGCCGGTGGGCTGGGCCTGGGGACCTACTTGTCCAGCTCGGCGACGAACGCTCCTGTCGTGGCGAGCTTCGACGACCTCACCGGCCGTTCTGAGTGAGGAGTCACAGGTTGGTGAAAGCTGCCGTGGCAGTGCTTCACGTCCCCTAGTCTTTGGGACGACATAAGAAGAACGTCGGCACCTGCCGACACGTCTCGGGTGGGAGAAGTCATGTCGACAGCACGTCCTCGGCGCCTTGCGCGACGGCTCGCAGGGGTGGTGATGGCAGGGCTGATGGTCGCCGCGGCCGTCACAGCCGCGGGGGGTCCGGCTGCGGCGGACTCCGCACCAGCGGACCCGACCGATCCGCGTACGCCGACGACGGTGACCGCCGACGCTCTCCCGACCGTGCAGGTGAACGGTGTCGTGTGGTCGCAGACGATCGTCGGCAGCTCCGTCTACGCCGGCGGCAGCTTCAGCAGCGCGCGCCCGGCGGGCGCGGCTGCCGGCACAGACGAGACGCCCCGAGCGAACCTGCTGCGCTACGACCTGGCAACCGGCGTGATGGACGCGGGCTTCTCGCCGAGCTTCAACGCGCAGGTGCGCACAGTCGCGGTCTCACCGAACAAGTCCCGGTGTACGTCGGCGGAGACTTCACCTCGGTGGACGGGACCACGCGCAACCGGATCGCTGCCTTCGACGCGAGCACCGGCGCGCTGGTTGCCGGGTTCGCCCCGCCGGTGAACTACCACGTGCACTCGATCGTCGCGACCGACGACGTCGTCTACGTCGCCGGCAACTTCCTCGGGGTTGGCACGCAGTCACGGGGCAACTTGGCGGCGTTCGACGCTCAGACCGGTGCGCTCCTCGCCTGGGCACCGGTCGCCGCGGGCGGCCTCGTGACCTCGATCGTCCTCTCGCCCGACGGCACGACGATCGTCGCCGGCGGCAGCTTCACGACGATGAACGGCTCCTCCGACCCCGGGTATGGACTGGCGGCGGTCGACGCGTCCACGGGCGTCCTGAAGCCGTGGCTCTCCAACAGCGTGGTCCGCAACGGCGGCAGCGACGCCTCGATCACGTCGTTGTCGTCGGACGACCAGAACGTCTACGGGACCGGGTACGTGTTCGGCAACGGCGGCAACGTCGAGGGCACCTTCGCGGCCCGCTGGTCCGACGGTGCGCTGCAGTGGATCAACGACTGTCACGGGGACACCTACGCAGCCCACCCGCAGGACGGCGCCGTCTACACGGCAGGCCACGCGCACTATTGCGGCAACGTGGACGGATTCCCGCAGACCGAGCCCAACTGGAGCTTCTACCGGGCGATCGCCTTCGGTAAGCAGGCGACCGGCACCGTCACCTCCGACCCGCACGGCTACGCCAACTTCGCCGGCCAGCCGCGCTCCGAGCTGCTCGCCTGGTTCCCGACCATGAACGCCGGCACCTATACAGGACAGAGTCAGGGCCCCTGGACCGTTACCGGCTCGGGCGACTACGTGCTCATGGGCGGAGAGTTCACGCGGGTCAACTACACCGGACAGCAAGGCATCGTCCGTTACGCCAAGCGTGCCCTTGCTCCCAAGAGTCGTGGACCGCAGCTGTTCAGCACCACCTACCCGATCAACGTGGTCTCTACCGAACCCGGCGCTGTCCGGATCAACTGGAAGGCCAACCAGGACGACGACAACGACTCGCTGACCTACAAGGTCTACCGCGACACGCAGAACGGCGCGGGTCTGGTCCATCAGCGCGTCGCACGCGCCCGGTGGTGGAACCGCACGACGATGGGTTTCACCGACCGTGGACTCACACCTGGGGCGACCCACCGCTACCGCGTCGCGGTGACAGATCCTGACGGCAACATTGCGAACTCGCCCTGGGTCGACGTGACGATCTCCGCGAGCGGGACACCGAGCGCCTACCTGAACGCCGTGCACGCCGCGGAGCCGGAGTACTACTGGCGACTCGGCGAATCGAACGGATCCAGCGGTACTGACACCCTCGGTCAGGGCAACATCAAGCTCAACGGCACCTACAGCTGGGGTGGCACGGGTGCGCTCTCCGGCGATGCCAACAAGTCGCTGACGTTCGGCAGCCTCTTCGCCAACGGCACGGGCTCGACCCAGGTGGCCGAAACGCCGCCCAACGTCTTCACGCTCGAGACGTGGGTCAAGACGACGACCGGCAGCGGCGGCAAGCTCCTCGGGTTCGGCGACAAGATGTCCGGGTCGTCGTCCAACTTCGACCGCCACCTCTACCTCGACTCCTCCGGGCGCGTCCACTTCGGTGTCTTCCCGGGGACCGCGGCCGTCATCTCGAGTACCGGCAAGGTCAACAACGGACAGTGGCACCACGTCGTGGCGTCTCTCGGACCCGACGGCATGAAGCTGTACGTCGACGGGGCGAAGGTGGCGTCGCGGGCCGAGGTCAAGACCGGGCAGAACGGCTACTGGGGCTATTGGCGTCTCGCCGGTGACAACCTGTCGTCCTGGCCGAACGCCGCGAGCTCGAGCGGAAGCTTCAAGGGCAGCCTCGACGAGGTGGCGATCTACAAGTCGGCTCTGAGCGATGCCGAGGTGGCCGCGCACTACCAGGCAGGCAAGACCGGCCAGGGGCAGAACGCTGCTCCGAAGGCGGCGATGACCTCGTCGACACAGGACTTGACCGTGTCGGTCAACGGCGCGACCTCGTTCGACGTGGACGGCTCGATCGCCTCCCACGCCTGGGACTTCGGTGACGGTGCGACCGCGACCGGCGCGACCGCGACGCACACCTACGCCGACTCCGGCACGTACGACGTCACGCTCACCGTCACCGACAACGGCGGCGCGACCGACGTCCTCACGCGCGAGATCACGGTCACCGCGCCGCCGCCCAACCAGGCGCCGACGGCCGCGTTCACCACGGCCAGGAACGACCTGTTGGTGACCGTCGACGCCGCGACGTCGGGCGACTCCGACGGCACGATCGCGTCGTACGCCTGGAGCTTCGGTGACGGTGCCACCGCGACCGGTGCCACCGCGACCCACGCCTACACCGCACCGGGAACGTACGACATCACGCTCACGGTCACGGACGACGACGGAGCGACGGGGACGGTGACCCACCCTGTGACGGTGTCAGGTGCGCCGGTGCCGTTCGCCGTCGACACCTTCGCCCGTACCGTCCTGGACGGGTGGGGCAGCGCCGAGACCGGGGGTGCGTGGACCCGTACCGGGTCGGCGACGAACTTCTCGGTGGCCGACGGCGTGGGCAGGATCAGGATGGGCTCCGCCGGTGCCGGGCCGTCGATCGCCCTCAACGGCGTGGCGTCGACCAGTACCGACCTGACGCTGAGCGCGAACATCGACAAGGTGGCGACGGGCGGTGGCATCTACATCACGGCGAGCGCCCGCAGCATCGCCGGAGTCGGCTCGTACGGTCTGAAGACACGGTTCCTTGCGGACGGCAGCCTCTCGGCAGCCCTCACCCGGACCGTGAGCGGGGCCGAGGCGACGATGGCCACCGGCGTGGTCGCAGGACCTCATGCCGCAGGTGACACGTGGCGGATCCGCGTTCAGGCGTCGGGCACGTCGCCGACGACGATCAGGGCCAAGGTCTGGCGCGCAGGCACCAACGAGCCGGCGTCGTGGCTGGTCACGACGACTGACAGCACCGCGGCGCTGCAGGCGCCGGGCGGCATCGCCTTCAGTCCGTACCTGTCCGGCTCGGCCACCAACGCGCCGATCATCGCGTCTTTCGACGAGGTCAACGCGGTCGCGCTGCCGTGACCGTTGCGTGTGCTCGGGCGCGGCTCAACGCCAGCGTCCGAGCACGCGGAGGCCGCGAGCGCGCGAGGTCGCCGTGGCGATGCTGGCCGGCAGGGGTGTCGCGATCCGGCGAGCCTTACGCGCGACGAAGCGGGTCGCGGTCCCCGAGCTCGTGGCGACCCGCTTCCGCCGCACGTGCAGGTGGCGCCGCTCCTGGGCGGTCGCGCGACGGAACTGCGCCACCGTACGGAAGGTGGCCGGGTCCCTTGACCCGCGCGACCACACGACCAGCCACGCCGGACGCTTGCCGGGGCGGCGATAGACGTTGCCCTTGGCTGTGATGCCCATCTGCCGGGCTGTTCGCCTGCCGGTGTAGTCCTCGACGCAGAGCACGCAGTTCCCGCGTCGGGGATTGACCGCGAGAATGTTGTTGCGGATCGTCACCCGCGTGATGCGCCAGGTCATCCGGCGGTCGGGGAACGTGCGGCGGGGATCGCGGCCTGCCGTCGTGCGTGAGCTCGGCCTGCGGGCGTCTTGGACGACGTTCACCGCACGGCCGTTTCCCACGATCGTGTTGTTCCAGATCGAGACGCCACCGGTGTTGTTCACCTTGACCCCATGTCCGCGGTTGTTCTTCACAAGATTGCCGGCGACGAGGACGTTCGCCGAGATCTCGGCCGACAACCCGTGGCGGACGTTGCGCACGAACCGGCTGTCGAGCACCCGCGCGCCCTCGACCGACTCGTCCAGCCAGAGACCCGTCCCGCGGTTTCCGCGGAAGACGCTCCGGCGTACGACGACGTCGCGGGTGCGTCCGACCTTCATCCCGCCCGCAACGGGCGAGGTGTTGAACTGCTCGGTGTTGTTGCCACGACTGGTCATGCGCGCGACACGCAGGCCGTCGGCATAGGTGGCGGTTGCCCCGATCATGCCGTTGGCCCGGGTGCGCACCCGGTCGAGGACGACGTGCCGTGCGGCGACGTGCAGTCCGGTCGTGGCGTTCTGGTCGATCGACACGTCTGTGAGCCGGGTACGGGCGCCGGTGACGGTGACAGCGCCCATGTGGGGTACCGACGGCGCATACCGACGGACGTCGATCCCGCTGACCACCGTGCCGGCCGACCGAAGGCTGAGTGCCTTCGAGAGCGCACTCGCGCGGACCTCGCGCCCGTCGGGCGGCCGACCGAGATAGAGACGCCCACCCGCGTAGTCGGCGTAAAACGTTCCGGGACGCAGGGCGGCGACGGAGCCGACCTGGCGCAGGCGGGTCGAACCGACCCACACCTGATCAGGGTGCGCGGCCATCGGGTGGCGGCGGTTGACGAACTGCCAGCCCTCCTCGGCGTTGTCCGGACGACCCCACGTGTACGTCGGGCTCGCGTCGAAGCGTGTCGTCCAGCGCGCGACGGCGTACTTCCCGGTCCGGCTCCAGCCGGTCACGCGCCGCGTCCCGTCGAGAACGACCTTCTCGCCAGCGTGAGCGCGAAGAGTCAGGCGCTTGGCGTCGGGAACCTTCACCGACTCGTGGTACGTCCCCCGGCGGATCGCGACCGTGTCGCCCGATCCTGCGCGCTCGACCGCGGCGGAGATGGTGCGCATCGGTGCGCCGATGGCCCCGGAAGAGCGGTCGTTTCCTCGGTGGAGACGTAGTACGTCCGCCCTGCCGCAGCGGCGAGCGCGAGCCCGGAGGGTGGCGCGCTGCCCGCCGATGCTGTGGGACCCGACGCCGCCGCGGACGACGGGGGACCCTCTCCTGGCAGGAGCGCGATCACCACTGCCGAAGCGGCCAGGACCGGCAAGACCAACCTCCCGGACACCCTGTGGGCCCCCGATCCGCGTGCCGGTCCCGGCATACGCCACTACCCCCTGGTGACGACAGATTCCCGATCCATCCGCTCCATGCATTCTGTGCACGAGTGGACGGACCCGGCAAACCGGACGTCCGAGGGCTACGGGTTCTGGCGGCGGAAGCGCGCGAGGAGCGGGTCGAGTGTCTCCTCCTTGTAGGCGACTACTCGCTTCGCGGTCGCGCGGCCACGGTCGTCGGCGCGTTCCCACTGGTCGAGGAGCAGCCCTCGCGCCGTGCGTGGCGCGGATGTCGAGGACACCGGGCGTCCCACAGCACCGAACTCAGCCTTGTACGGTTCGTCGCCCAGCGTCATGTCGAACACGCGCTCGCCGCGGTCGTACGAGGCCCGGATCTCGTCTTCGACGATCAGCAGGCCGAGTGCCTGCCTCTTGTAGCGGTTGAAGTCGAAACCGACGAGGATCCACACCAGCCGGTCCGGCTCGCGCAGCCCGAACGACACCGCTGCGAAGGCGTCGTCGACAGTGATTGCCGCTGTGCGGCCTGGGCCCCCTGACTCGGCGCTGGTCAGCGCGACCTTGACGTAGAAGTCGAAGCAGTCGGCATCCTGGACGAGGTCGATCGCTCGCCGGCCGGCGAACCGGTCCGCGCGGAAGCGACGCATGTCGTTGAACGCATCAGTGATCTCGGCCGGATCGGTGAGCTCGCGGAAACCGATCACGCCCTTGGGGCGCAGCTTCTTCCGGCGACTGACGAGGTGACGCGCGAAGGCGGGATCGCGTGATGCCGTCCAGTCGTCGAACGTCGACGGCTCAAGCGGGATCGGCCACCGGCGGTAGCGGTGGCGCCGTGGCTTGCGGCTCCCGAGGAGCGCGTGCACCTCGTTGGGGCGGAACGCGATCTTGTCGATCCGCAGCAAGTCGTACCGGCCGAGCGCACGTCGGATCTCGCGCGGGACGCCGGACTTGACCAGGTCACCGAGGTCGAGAGAGCCGTCCAGCACAGGGCTTGCGTAGTCGCTGACGCCGAGGTCGGCGAACTCGATCCTGCGGAACGGGCCGGTGCGCCGCCGCACCAGGGGAAGGACGAGCAGCAGCCGGCCAGTCGCCGTGTCGCGGCCTGTCACGACCACGGGCTCGGCGTGACGGCGCGGTGCGAGGTCCGTATAGAGGTGGTGCAGCCACACGGGGTGCTGGAACGCTGTGGCCTCCGCCGCGTCGTAGAGGCGTTGGTACTCCTCCGACCGGAAGTCGAAGGGTGTCTCGATCTGGATGTCCAGCATGGGTCAGGTCCTTTCGGCGGCGGGCCGTCGGCGGATCCGCGGCGACCGTGCGGAGCCGTCGATGCACTCCAGTCGTCCTGCGCGGTTGAGGGTGTGCAGGCGAGACCCTCCCCAGGTCCCGCCAGGAGCGATCGAGGCGACGTGGCGCTGCTCGAAGGCCGTGTTGTCGAGTCGGGTGATCTCCGCGAGCGCGATCGCGGCGCCGTACCCCGAGCGCCCATCCTGTACGGGGCGCAGGAGTTGACCGTCACGCGCCACCACGCGCCCTGCGGGGCGGGCGGCGGCGATGTCGACGAGGACGGGGTTGGCGGAGTGCGGTGTCCACGGCCCGCGCAGCCGCTCGGCGTACCAAAGGTGGAGAGTGTCGGAGAAGGAGCCTCCGTGGCGTACGGTCGCCGTCATCCACCACCGCCCGTCGTGACGGAACGGGGTGGCGTCGCTGATCTCGGCTCCCTGGAGGAGCGTCGCCGCGTGCTCCCACCGGTCGGGGTAGGCGACGGCACGGTAGAGCTCGAGTGTCCCGGCCGCCGAGGACTCGGGGACCATCCACAGCTCTCCCTCGTCCTCGCCGACCCACGGGTACGAGAGGTGGTAAGGGCGCTCCAGGACCGGGCGCGGCGTCCCTGCCGGGCCGTCTGGCGTCATCTCCACGACCGACACCACGCCGCGCCCGACGCGGTGGTCGAAGTCCTCCACGAACAGATGGTGACGCCCTTCGCGGAGCACAGGGAAGGGGTCCGCGTAGAAGTGGTAGCCGTCGTCGGGAAGCCGGCGCCACGGTGTCGTCGTCACCGAGCCGAGGCCCAGGACGTCGTCGGCACCGTCGTCGAGGAAGCGCCAGCCGACCCGCCAGTGGGGGGCACGGTAGAGGCGCCGGTAGAGCGCGTGGACGCCCGCGTGAGCCGCGGTCGTGGCGACACGGCGCGGCCACGACCTCACGGCGCCGTACGCGGTAGCGCTGTCGACCTCGTCGTCCACACGCACGTCGCGACCGGCCACCGCGGCGACGACGATCGTGACGACGCCGGCAAGGACGTCGTCGAGGGCCCGGGGAAGTAGACCGGGCAGCTCGCTGCCGGGGCGTCCGCTCGCGACCGTACGCCCGTCGGTACGGTCGACGACGGCGACGACGGGGAGGCGGCCCGCGAGAAGGGCATTGAGGAGCGCGTCCTCACCAGGGCGGCCGTCGAAGGTGAGCCCGAGCGGACGCGCTCCGTCGTGCCTCCCGGTGCCGGCGAGATCGAGCGTGACGTCGTGGACTGCATCGCCGTCGGTGCTCCAGGCGTCGAGGAGAGCGGGTGGGATGCAGGCCCAGCGTCCCGCCGGCAGGCGGTGCAGAGCGCGGTCGATGCGCAGCAGCCGCTCCAGACGTGGATCGGGGTCTGGCGAGCCCGCCACCCAGGCGACGGTCACCTCATCGACCTCGGGACGCGCGTCGAGCGCGGCCACGAGGTCGTGGTGCCAGCGCCGGAGCTGGTCGCGGCGCAGCAGGATCTGAAGGTGCACGGTCCCCCGTCCGGAACGTCTACAGGGCATGCCGAGAACACCGACCGACGGGCCCCTCCTGTCGCAACGGAATGCTATCCGGGGTGGGCATCCCGGCGTGGCGTTTTCGCCGAGTCTGGCAGTGTGACGTACGACTTGACGACCTTCGAGACAGCGGACTGGCAGGTCACTATGCTAAAGAGGCTCGGGACATGGTGTCGCCGGGCAGCGTGAATGAGCCGGAGGTGACGCGTGACCTTCTCGGAGTACGCTGCCATCCTCCAACGGCGGTGGCGCGTGTGGGTGTCCTTCCTCATCGTCGGGATCCTCGCGGCCGTCGCCTACAACGCGACCGCGACCGTCAGTTACACCGCGACTGCGACGGCGTTCGTGAACGTCTCGGACGGCAGCCGCGGCCAGCAGTCGCAAAACTTCCAGAACTCCCAGTTCGCGGTGCAACGGGTGAAGTCGTACACCTCGCTCGTCGACAGCCCGCGCGTCCTCGAACCTGTCATCCGCGACCTCGGGCTCGATATGACGGTCCGTGAGCTCGCCAAGAAGACCTCGATGACCAGTCCGCCTGACACCGTGATCATGGAGGTGTCGGTCGTCGACGCGAACCCCGAAGAGGCCGCGAGACTCGCCAACGAGGTGACGGAATCGCTCGGGGAGGTGATCGAGGACATCGAGAGCAACGGGACTATCTCCCGTACCGGGGAGCCCGTGACCAACGTTCGGGTGTCCGTCACTGCGCCCGCGACGGCACCGGTCTCGCCGTCGTCGCCCCGCACGCTGATCAATCTCGTCCTGGGGGCGCTCCTCGGGCTGTCGCTCGGTATGGTCGCGGCCGTGGTCCGCAACCACTACGACCGCAGGATCAAGAGCGCCGACGACGTTCGAGAGGTCACCGGCATCTCACCGCTCGGGACGACGTCGCACCAGCCGCAATCCCAGCGCATGCCGTTGGTCGCCCTCGACTGGCGGTCCGAGGCGGCCGAGCGTTATCGCACCATCCGCACGGCCCTGCGGTTCGCCTCGATCGACCACGAGGTGCGCCACTTCGTCGTCACGTCGCCGCTGTCGGGTGAGGGCAAGAGCACTGCGGCATGCAACCTCGCGATCAGTCTCGCGCAGGGTGGGGCGTCCGTCTGTCTCGTCGAGGCCGATCTGCGTCGCCCTCGAGCCGCCGGCTATCTGGGGGTCGAGGGCAACCTCGGCCTGTCGGATGTGCTGGTCGGCGAGGCGACGCTCGACGAGGTCCTCGTCAGCTGGAACCACGCCCTGCTCCAGATCTTGCCCGCTGGCTCACTTCCGCCCGACCCGGTGGCGCTTCTCGAGTCGGCGGCGATGGGCAACCTCGTCGACGCCTTGTCGGAGCGGTTCGACGTGGTCGTCTACGACGCCCCGCCGATGCTGCCGGTCACCGACGCGACCGTGCTCGGTGAGAAGGTCGACGGTCTGCTCATCGTCGTCCGCTCGGGCAAGACGCTCAAGGACGACCTCAGCCGCTCACTCGACAAGGCCGACGCCGCGCGGGTCAAGGTGCTCGGCACGGTCGTCGTGGGCGTCCGTCGGGAGGGACGCTCGGGTGAGCACGCCTATGCCGCCGAGGTCACCTCTGCGCGCACGGAGCTCACGCCGACGACCAACGAGCCCCCTGTGCGCGGCGACAGTGTCGTACAGGGGGACGAGGCGGGCAACGAGAGTGGGTGGCAGCCGCCGCTGGCTGCCACGACGGCGGTCCTCCCGGCGATCACCGACGACATGCTCGATGACGACCGCGACGGTGACGACCTCGAGGGTGGCGGCATGGACGACCGCGACGGGCCCGACCACGGGGCTGAAGCAGCCGAGGACTCCCCGGGCGCCGTGTCCGGTGGCGCTCAGCCGAGGGCGTAGCGAGGACGACCTGGGCCCGTCCCGTCGGTGGCGTCACTGACGACGTCCCTGAGTGCGGAGGCGACGATCGCGGCGTTCTCAGCGATCAGCCGCGTGACGAGCGAGTGGGGGACCGCGTCGACCGTCTTGTGGGCATCCGGCACGTCGTTGCCGTGCACCTGGATCCGGCGCCAGGGTTTGCGGGCAACCCGGTGGCGTGACGGCCGTGGCATCTCGACGGTCCCCCGCAGGTCCGACATCTCGGTCACAAGTGCGAGCAGGGCGTCGACCGGGTCGTCGTAGGAGGCGCGTTCCACGCTGACGGCGTGGGCAGAGAGCACGGCGGCCTCGCGCAGGGTGAACGAGCGGGCGTGGGATGTCGGCTGAAGACGGACGACAGCGGCCCTCGACGGACGATCGGCGGCGAGAACGAGGTCGGCGCTCTCGACGGCGCTCATGGTCAGTCCCTGCGACCGGTGGGTGCCGAGCTCGGGACCGGGCTCGAGGTGGCCGTCGGCGACGACTGCGCACGCATCGTGGCCGTTCGAGGCGTTCTCGCCGGCGCTGGTGACCACGAACGGTGCCTCGGCCCCGGCCAGTGAGCGGCGAAGCAGGGCTTGGGCGAACGGGGACCGGCAGACGTTGGCTGAGCACACGGTGAGGATGCGGAACGTCATGCCATCTGCCTTCGCTTGGGGTGGGCGTAGATCGCCAGCGTGGTCGTGAAGAACACGATAAAGCTGACGGATGTGTCGAAGAGGCCGCTTTCCAAGATGCTCACGAGGGCGAGCATCACGATCACAGCGACGAAGAACGCGCGCGCGGCACGCGTGCAGCGGCGGCTGGCGACGAGGGTGGTCACGATCGCGGCGACGAGCGCGAGCGTGCCGAGCAGGCCGACCTGGAGGTAGGCCGACACCCAGGTGCTGTCGAGGATCTGCGTATCGCGGTACATCGCCGAGACCGGGATCTGGCGGAGGGCGAGGCCTCCGCCGATCAGGCGTTCGAGCAGGTTGTCCGGATAGTCGATCGCCGCGGACCACGCGACCGTGCGGGAGTTGAGCGTGAGCAGGCTGGCGGTGTCACCACGGCCGACGAACTCCTCCATCACGGAGGTCAGTCCCACGACCGCGGCCACGGCGGGGACGCTGAGCACGGCGGCGGTGAAGACCGGGACGGAGATCCGCGGCGCGATCAACACCATGATCGCCATAGCGAGCACGAGCGCGGCGAGACCGGTCCGGGAGCCTGTCGCCCACACGAGCCCGAGGAGCAGGGGGAGGGCGAGGACGTCGAGGGCGGTCGCGGATCGGAAGATGCACCGGTGCGCTACCGCGAGCGCGGGAAGGCTGAACATCAGGCAGATCTGGTTGGGGCCGACCGGTGGGATGCCTCCTTCGAGCCTGCCGCTGGCGAGCGTGCCGATGCCGGTGATCGATGCGAAGGCGCCGACGACGAGCATGGCGACGAGCATCGCGTTGACGACCTCGACCCAAGGGCGAGCGCGTGCCACCAGGACGAGGGCGGCAGCGAGCATGACAAGTCGGATGACCAGAATCATCGACGCGACGGTCTCGTCGCTGATGAGCAGCGCACTGATCACGGCGATCGCGAGGTAGCCGAGCATGCCGAGGACCGGTGTGACCTCGACCTGGCTCCAGCGGCGGTCGGGTCTCGGTAGCGTGAAGGCGAGCCCGAGGGCGACGACCGTGAGCATCGCTTTGGCGACGACCACCACGTCAGCACCACCGGAGTAGTAGACGCCGCGCCGCCACGAGATCGCCGAGACGATCAGCAGGATCATGATGAGCTGGAGCCGGGTGAACCGGATCCGGAGGCTGAACGGGCTCCCGGTGTCGGAGGACTCCGCCGCTGAGTGCTTCTCGACCACCTCGGCGCTGCTCACCGGACCACCGCCCGCGGTGTCTCTGGCTCAACACGCTCGCGACGGACCACCGGGACGATGAGCAGCTGGCGGCAGAGGATGCCCCCGGCGAACGAGCCGAACGAGATCCACAGCGGCGCCCACTGCGTGGAGGTCCCGAGCTGGAGCGCGACGACGAGCAGCCCGATCGACAGGACGGAGTCGGTGACGCGGATCCCGAAGACGCGCCCGGGGCGGCCGCGTACGGCGGCCAGGCTTCCGTACGGCAGGACTGCGGCGCAGGAGCCGGCATAGAAGGCCCACCCGATGACCGCCACCACGTCCAGATCGAACGATCCGCCGGTGATCATCGGGCCGAGGAGCGGCAGGGCGAGGACGGAGAGAAGGCTCGCTCCGAGCGTCGCTCCGAGCATGATCGCTGCGGCGCGGTCGGCGCGCGCGAGCAGGGAGCGGATGGTGTGGTCGCTGCTCGCCGCGTACGAAGACAGCAGGTACGACCCGAACCCCTGGACGACGAGCATTGCCGGTGCCACGTACACGCGCGCCGCCTCCAGCTCTCCGACGGCGGCCGCCCCCGCAACCGCGAGTACGGTCCAGCGCACGACGTTGAGCATCGTGGGACGGACGAACTGCTGGGCAGCGCGCCAGCTCCCGAAGCGGAGCACGCGCGCGAGGTCGGGGCGCGCCCATGGGCGTATCGCGCGCTCGTGACGAGGAACCAGAATCCAGCCGGTGACGCCAGAGGCCGCCTGCCCGGCGGCGAGTGCGAGGAGGAACCCCGTGATCGAGGCTCCTGACCCGAGGATCATGGCGACGACCACGCCTGCCGTCACGACGAGCGAGACCAGGTCGCCTGCGAGGAGCCGCCAGAAGTGCATCGTCGCCATGAGTAGCCGGCGGACGAGGTCGGCGGCGACGAAGGTGCCCGTCGCGGCAGCGAACGCGAGGCAGCCTGCGGGGGAGAGCGACGTCCAGACCACGGCGCCCGCATACGACAGCACGGTCGACGCCCCGACGCTCGCAGCAGCGAGCAGGGCCAGCGCCGTACGGATCTGGTCGCTGCGGCGGTCGAGCACGGTGAGGGTGTCACCGACGAGGCCGGTGGTCAGCGCTGTCGTCATGACTACGGCGCCGAACAAGAGCGCGTACACGCCGAAGCCGTCTGCGCCCAGCGCTCGCGCGGCGGCCACCTGGAGGAGGAAGCTCACCCCCGTCTGGGTGGCCTGTGCGAGCAGAGCAACGACCGCGGGTGGATCCGAGGCCGGCGGTGGCGCGTGATCTCGTCAGTCGGCTCGATCACGGCGACGCCCCGATGCCGCGCCGCGGGTGGAGTACCCGTCGACCAGCCGTACGAGCAGTTCTGCGTAGGCGTCCGCGACGTCGTCCCAGCGGTAGCGCTGCGCCGCCCGATCCTGGAGCAGCCGTCCGGCCGCGCGTGTCCCGTCGGGATCACCCTCCGCCTTCTCGACGAGGCGGGCGAGGTCGTCGGGGGTCGCAAAGCGCGGGGCGGAGTCGCCGAGCACCTCGCGGTTGAACACGACGTCGTACGCGATGACGGGCGCGCCAGCCCCCATGGCCCGCAACAGGGAGGGGTTCGTCCCACCGACGGAGTGGCCGTGGAGGTAGGTGGTCGCGTGCGCGTACAGCTGGTCGAGCTGCTCCTGGTCCCAGACACCGCCGACAAGGCGGACGCGGGAGTCGCCCGCGGCGAGCGTCTCGATCTCGGCGGTATAGGTGTCGGCGTACGGCGCCGAACCGACGACGACGAGCGGGTGCTCGGCACGCGAGGCGCGGTAGCCGGCGACGATCTCGCGGACGTGGTTCTCGGGTTCGAAGCGGGCCACGACGAGGTGATATCGCCCGGGCTCCACGTCGAGCGCGGCGAGCTTCTCTGATGCCGGAGAGTCGAGGATCGGGGCGCCGTACGGGACGAACGTGGTCGCGACGCCGAACTCCTCCTCGTAGTAGTCGGCGATCCCGACGGCATCGGCGATCAGCGCGTCGGCCCACCGGACCGAAGCGGACTCGGCCGTCCGGTAGTACCGCCGCCCCGCACCAGTCCACTTGGCACGCCGCCACTCGAGCCCATCGACGTGCACGGCTACCGGGATACGGCGCAGCCGCAGTCCGGGGACGAACGGGGCGTTGGCGGCGTTGAAGACGACCGCCGCATCGAAGCGCTGGCGGCGGGTCACCGCGTGTGCGACCGACAGCGCCGTGTGCGAGAGCGTCTCGAGCGTCTTGCGGCGTACCGCGGGCAGGTGGACGAGACGCATCCCGAGGTACGACGCGGGGCGCGGCTCGCCGTCGACGGGTCGGCAGTAGACGGTCACGTCGTGGCCGGAAGCCACCAGGCGCCGCCCGATCTCCTCGACGGCGGTCTCGAAGCCGCCGTACCGGGCCGGAACCCCGCGGGTGCCGATCAGTGCCACTCTCATCGGTCCCGTCCTCATCGGTCCATCGCCTTCAGCTCGCGCCACCACTTGCGCAGGACGACCGCGAGGACAACCGCGTTGATGGCGAACAGCGCGGTGTAGCCGGCGAAGTACAGCGCCGGCCAGCCCATGAGGACGAACACCCAGCAGAAGATGCCGTAGTCGGTCGGCAGGATCGCCCACGTACGCAGGGGGTTCTCCAGGGGCGGGTCCGCGCTCGGCGCGGAGGCGTCCACGCCTTGGCGCAGCAACGGCATCATGATCAGCCCGAAGAACGTCACCATGTCGACGATCTGGAACCCGACCGGGACGAGCAGCGCCCAGTCGGACTCGACCGGCGGGAAGCGGAAGAACGAGATCAGCACCGCGAGGTGGAAGCTGCAGGTCTTGAAGCAGTCCACCGTGTGGTCGAGCCACTCGCCGCTGCGCGAGCCGGTGCCTGTGAGCCGCGCGATCTGGCCGTCGACGGAGTCCATGACGTAGCCGGCCGCGAGCAGCGCGGACACGCCGACGCCGACGCCGAGGCCGGGCTCGGCCAGGCACAGCAGCAGCAGTCCGGAGAACGAGAGCGTGGCGCTCACGGCGGTCGCCTGGTTGGGCGTCACACCGAACGCTGCAGCCACCGCTGCTACACGTCGCCCGAGGGGGCGGTTCACGTATCGCGAGTACGCTGCCGTGCCACGCGACGGCTTCTGGGCTGCCGACAGAGCTGCCGCGTTGGTGCGGATGCGCGACATGCGCGAGGTCTCGATGACTGACATAGGGACTCTCGGTCGAAAGGGCTGGTGAGGTCTCCGGGACATTCTCCCATCCGCATGGGGGCGTCGATGCCGGAACGCGCTGATTGGGTGAACCGTGCACCAAAGCCCGATTATGGACATTCGGCGACGAGACGCCTCCTGCTCGTTCTAGTCTCGTCCTGCTGGAACTCTCGGAGAAGGTGATCCCATGAGCGACATCGTCGGGTACGCGCCCGGGGTGTACGACCTGTTTCACGTCGGCCATCTCAATGTGCTCAAGCAGGCCAAGCAACGCTGCGACTACCTCATCGCAGGCGTGGTCTCCGACGAGATGTGCGTCTACGCGAAGGGCTTCGAGCCGTTCGTGCCGATCGCCGAGCGCGTAGAGATCGTCCGCCACATCAGCGTCGTCGACGATGTCCACGTCGAGGTCGTGCCTGACAAGCTCGCGACGTGGGAGGTGCTGCGCTTCGACCGCATCTTCAAGGGCGACGACTGGCGCGGCACTCCGCGCGGCCAGAAGCTCGAGGTCGACTTTGCGTCGGTCGGCGTCGAGGTCGTCTACTTTCCCTATACGGTGCACACCTCGAGCACCCAGCTGCGGCGTGCGCTCGGCAGGGTCGGGGCGGCCTCTCCGGCGCTGGCGGCCGAGGCCTGAGTCAGCGGCCGGCCGCCGACGCGATGACGTCCTGCATCGCCTCGGCGTAGCGGCGCGGCGAGAACAGGGTGGCCGCGCGCGTCCTCCCGCCGGCGACGAGACGGGCATAGAGGGCCGGATCGTCGAGGATCCGCCCTACCTGGATGGCCATCGCCTCGGCGTCATCGACCGGGGCGAGCAGGCCCGAGTCCTCGTCGACGATCGATTCCAGGTGTCCTTGCACCGCAGTCGCAACGACCGGGCGTCCTGCCAGCTGAGCCTCGATCACCGCGTTGCCGAGCGACTCGCCGCGTGACGGCGCCAGCAGCACATGGGCGCGGGCGAGCGCGGGCCAGACCGGCGCGACGTGGCCGGCGAAGTGCACTCGCCCCGCCAGCAGCGGACGTGAAGCACGCGCGCGCAGCTCCGCCTCGTACACCGCCTGGTCTGCGAGCGCGCTCCCGCACAGCTCGAGCTCTACGTCGCGGCCTTGCGCGAGGAGTCTCTCGAGCACGTCCAGGGCGACGTGCGGCGCCTTGCGCGGCGAGAGACGGCCGACCACGACCAGGCGGCGCACACCCCACGGCGTGGGCGAGGTCGTGGCGTCGGGGCCGCGGACGCCGTTGTGGACAAGACGCACGCGCGAGCCGAGTCCGGGATTGACGTCGGCGAGCTCGGCGACCGTGGCCTCGCTGTTGGCAACGACCGTCGTCGCCAACGCGAGCGGGCGGGCGAGCGCGACCCGCAACGGCCTCGGGTCGGACTGCTCCGCCTCATGGACGTGGCAGACGACGGGGATACGGGAGGCCCGCGCGAGGGCCGTCCACCACGGGAGGGTGAGCGTGTTGACGAGCACGACGTCGGGGCGAGCCTGCCGCAGCGCTCGCCGTGCAAGGGGCGCGGCACCGGCGAGGTCGCGTGCCAGACGCACCAGCCCGACCGGCGAGGCGTACGAACGCCGCAGCGCGGGGAATCCGATCGCCGAGACCTCGGCGCCCTCCTCGCGCAGCATCGCCACCAGTGGACCGTCGCTGCCCGTCGCTACGCGGACCCGCCACCCGGCGGTCAGCAGCGCGCGCACGGTCTCCCTCAGCTGGAGGTCGGATCCGTAGACATCGGCTGACGGCGTCGCCACCAGCACAGTGCCGCGAGGCGTCGCGATCGAGGGCATGCGGTGGGGTCCTTCCGAGGTCGGCCCGGTCAGGGTATCTGGCGCTGTGCACGCTGCGCCGGGACGACGCCCACGCTCCGTCGCCCGTTGTCGCCCGCAACAATGGGCCCATGACGTCGACGAACGACCACGAGCTCGCCGTGTGGCTGGCCGAGCAGTCCGGCGCCGAGCTGCTGAAGGTCCGCGAGAGCGGACTCGAGGGCAAGGCGCTCAAGGATGCCGGAGACCAGGCGAGCCAGGCCGTCCTGGCAAGACTCCTCGCTGAGCACCGGCCGCAGGACGCGGTGCTCAGCGAGGAGGCCGCCGACGACCCGGCACGCACACGCGCGCGCCGGGTGTGGATCATCGATCCGCTCGACGGCACTCGCGAGTTCTCGGAGCCGCCCGCGCGACGACTGGGCCGTCCACGTCGCACTGTGGGAGGACGGTGACCTCGTCGCGGGCGCGGTGGCGCAGCCTTCCCTCGGGGAGACGTTCAGCACCGCGGCGCCGACGACCGTCGGTGCACGTGCCGAGGGCCCGATGCGCATCGCGGTGAGCCGTAGTCGGCCGCCGGAGTTCGTCAACACGCTGGCCGAGCGCGTCGGTGCGCAGCTGGTGCCCATGGGGTCCGCAGGCGTGAAGGTGATGTCGGTCGTGCGGGACGTCGCGGACGTGTACGTCCACGCCGGCGGCCAGTACGAGTGGGACTCCGCCGCACCTGTGGTCGTGGCGCGCGCCGCGGGGCTGCACACGAGCAGGGCCGACGGAGCGGTGCTCGAGTACAACCGTGAGAACCCGTGGCTTCCCGACCTCCTCGTCTGCCGTCCGGAGTTCGCCGCGCAGGTCGCCTCCTTCGTGCGCGACGAGGTCGATCTGTAGCGTTCGGCCGCGTCCCGACGGGACCGCACGTACGCTGAGGCAGACATGGAAACGAGTCCTACCGACGCTCCATCCGAGGGAGCAGTAACCGGCCACGACGCTGACGACGGCGCTGGGTCGACCCCGTCGTCGACCCCGGCCGAGCCGCTGCGTCGGCGCCGGACGCTGCGCCGCGTCCTGATCGGGCTGGCAGCCTGTTTCGTGGTGCTCGGTCTGGTGCTGGTCGGCACTGCGTGGTACCTGCAGGACCACCTCGTCGGGCAGGTGGACCGTGTCGACGATGCGTTCGCCGGGCTGGAGACTCGCCCTGCGCCCGCACAGGGCGAGGGTCTCAACATCCTCCTGATGGGCACGGACCGGCGTTCCGACGAGCCGACGACGGGCGACGACGCGAAGGCACCGACGTGGCTCCCGGGTGAGCAGCGCACGGATTCTCTGATGGTGCTCCACATCGACAGCGACCGGCAGCACGCCACCCTCGTGTCGATCCCGCGTGACTCCTGGGTGACCGTTCCGGGGCACGGCGAGAACAAGATCAACGCCGCCTTCTCCTTCGCAGGCCCGTCGCTCGCGGTCGAGACCGTCGAAGAGCTCACCGACCTGCGGATCGACCATCTCGCGATCATCGACTGGGACGGGTTCGAGGCCCTCACCGACGAGCTGGGCGGGGTGACGATCGACGTTCCGCGGACGGTCCGTGACTCGGCCCGCGGCAAGACGTGGGAAGCCGGCGAGCACCACATGAACGGCGAGGAGGCGCTGCTGTACGTCCGTCAGCGCTACGGCCTCACCGGTGGCGACTTCGACCGCATCAAGCGCCAGCAGAACTTCCTGCGCGCGCTGATGCGTCAGACGCTGTCGAGCGAGACGATGTCGAGCCCGACGACGTTGTACGGCGTGCTGAACTCCGTGACCAAGCACCTCACGGTCGATTCGGAGTGGACGACGGGCGACATGCGCAGTCTCGTCCTCTCGCTGCGCAGCATGCGTGCCGGGGACGTCACGTTCACCACCGTGCCCGTCAAGGGCACCGGCCGTGAGGGCAAGCAGAGCGTCGTCCGGCTCGACCGCGACAAGGGTCGCGAGCTCTGGGGCGCTATCCGCGAGGACCGTGCCGCTGAGTGGGTCGAGGCGAACGGCGGGGGCCTTCCCGCGTCCGTCAGCTGAGTTGTGCAACCCCCGGCGCACAGGCGTGCCCCCGTGCCAGCCTGACTCCGTTGTTCATCGGTCGATCTCGGGCGACCCTCAGCATCACGGGGGAACCTCATGAGACGAGTACCTGTCCTCGTCGTCGGTGCCGCTACGGCCCTGACGCTCGGACTCACGATCACGCCGGCCCAGGCGCACGGGGCCCACAAGCCGCCCAGACCACCGACCGCGGCCACTGTGGCGGACGGGTTGTTGACCGCCCTCAGCTTCGCGGTCGGCGACGACGGCACGGCGTACGTCAGCCAGAACTTCGCCGGCGTCCTGACGAAGGTGCCCAGGCATGGCGCCCGTTCGGACCTCTACAGTTCGGGCGGTGCCGAGGTCGGCGGCGTCTCGGTCGCCGGCAGCAAGATCCTGTTCGCGGAGACCGGATTCACCGGCGACCCGCAGAACCCCGGCGGCTTCACCGGCATCAAGTCGGTCGACAAGCGCGGCACGGTGAAGGTCGTCGCTGACACCGGGGCGTACGAGATCGCGAAGAACCCGGACGGTGGCGTCGTCTACGGTGCCCGTGGCATCAGCGCGGCGTGCCGGGCACAGTGGCCGGCACCCGACCCGGAGACGGGTGAAGGGCCACCGCCCTCCACGTTCACCGGTGACGTGAACCCCCACCCGTACGCGACGCTCCCCGGGCCGTCCGGCACCACCTTCGTCGCCGACGCGGGGGCGAACTCGATCCAGCGGATCAGTGCGAGCGGGCGGATCACCACTCTTGCGCTCATGCCGGCGCAGCCGATCACGATCACCGCCGAGCTTGCGGGAGGACTCGGGATCCCGGCGTGCGCGGTGGGACTGAAGTACTTCTTCGACCCCGTCCCGACGGACGTCGAGTGGGGACCCGACGGCTGGCTGTACGTCACGCTGCTGCCTGGCGGGCCCGAGGACGCCAGCTTCGGCGCTCGCGGCGCCGTCTACAAGGTTCACCCGAGGACCGGGCGGACCGTGAAGGTCGCTGGTGGCTTCACCGGAGCGACGAACCTCGCGGTGACGCCGAAGGGCGACATCTACGTGTCGGAGATCATCGGCAACCAGGTGTCCGTGCTCAAGCGGGGCAGCCGAACGCCGAAGCGGTTCACGGCGTTGCCGTGGGCGACGTCCGTGGAGTACGCCCGAGGGTCGCTGTACGCGACCTCGTCACCGGAGCTCGAGGACCTCTTCGCCGGCCTGCCTCCAGCCGCGGAGTCGACGCTGGTGAAGTACAGGCTGTCGAGGAAGGGGCACAAGCACCGTCGCTGACGGCCACTCGGACAGGTCCCGATCGTCGCGCCGCCCGCACGGCACGACGGTCGGGACCGCCTGGCGTCGGGCGCGGGACCTGCCCTGGTGCGTGCGACTACTCTGGACACGATGTCCTTGCACGCCTTGGCCGAGGTCGTCGCCGCCGATCCCACGCTCGCCCGTACGGTCTCCGACCGTCGCGCGGGCGTCTCGGCGCTCGACCTGTCGGCACCACCGTCCCTGCGTCCGTTCCTCGCCGCGGCCCTGGTGCAGGCGAGCCCGGTCGTGCTCGCCGTGACCGCCACCGCCCGCGAGGCCGAGGACCTGGCCGAGGAGATCGGCGCGCTCATCGGGCCGGAGCTGGTCGCCTAGTTCCCCGCGTGGGAGACGCTGCCGCACGAGCGGCTGTCGCCCCGCTCGGACACGGTCGGCCGCCGGCTCGCGGTGCTGCGCCGGCTCGTGCACCCGGGATCGACCCCGGACGCAGGACCGCTCCAGGTCGTCGTCGCGCCGATCCGCTCGCTGCTCCAGCCGCAGGTCAAGGGCCTGGCCGACCTCGAGCCGGTCGAGCTGCACCGGGCGACGAGGCGGACCTCGACGACGTCGTCCACGATCTGGCCGCGGCCGCCTACTCGCGCGTCGACCTGGTCGAGCGCGCGGCGAGTTCGCCGTGCGCGGCGGCATCATCGACGTCTTCCCGCCCACCGAGGACCACCCGCTGCGCATCGAGTTCTTCGGCGACGAGGTCGACGAGATCCGGCGCTTCGCCGTCGCCGACCAGCGGACGATCGAGCCGGTCGACCACGTCTGGGCGCCGCCGTGCCGCGAGCTGCTGCTGACCGACGAGGTCCGCGCCCGCGCCCGCGAGCTGGCGGACGCGCACCCCGCGCTGGCCGAGATCTTCACCAAGCTGTCCGAGGGCCACGCCGTCGAGGGCATGGAGTCGCTGACGCCCGTGCTCGCCGACGAGATGGAGCTGTTCGTCGACCTGCTCCCCCAGGACTCGACCGTCGTCGTCTGCGACCCCGAGCGGATCCGGGCGCGGGCGCCCGACCTCGTCGCCACCAGCGAGGAGTTCCTGCCGGCGTCGTGGGCCGCGGCCGCCGGCGGCGGGAAGGCGCCGATCGACCTCGGCTCGGCGGCGTTCTGGGCTCGACGACGTCCGCCTGGAGACCCTCGCCTCGGGCCGGCCTGGTGGTCCACCTCGCCGTTCTTGCGGGACGAGGGTCTCGATACGCCCTCGACGAGGGGCTCGGGCGCTCGACCACCGGAGGTGGGGGCTCGGGCTACTCGACCACCGGGGAGGGCTACTCGACCACCGGGGAGGGCTTCGAGCGCTTCGACGCCGACAGCGTCGACCTGCCGATCGCGGCGACCCCGCCGTACCGCGGCGAGGCCGAGCGCGCGCTCGCCGACATCAAGGGCTGGCGTCGGCCGGCACCCGCGTCGTGTTCGTCGCCCCCGCGCACGGCCAGGCGCAGCGCACCGTGGAGTGGCTCGCCGAGCACGACGTCCCCGCCCGCTCGATCGACGAGGTCACCGCGCCGACCTCACACCGCACGTCGTCCAGGTCATCTGCGGCGAGCTCGACCACGGCTTCGTCGCCGGCGCTCGAGCTCGCCGTGATGACCTACGACGACCTCGTCGGGCAGCGGCCGCCGACCGCGGACGAGCGCAAGATGCCGCCCGCGCCGCGAAGCAGGTCGACCCGCTCGAGCTCAAGACCGGCGACTTCGTCGTGCACGAGCAGCACGGCGTCGGCCGCTACGTCGAGCTGATGCAGCGCGTCGTGCAGGGTGCGGCCCGCGAGTACCTCGTGATCGAGTACGCCGCCGTCCAAGCGCGGCCAGCCCGCCGACCGGCTGTTCGTCCCGATGGACCAGCTCGACCAGATCAGCCGCTACGTCGGCGGCGAGTCGCCGACGCTCGACCGGCTCGGCGGCGCCGACTGGACGAACCGCAAGAACAAGGCCCGCAAGGCCGTCCGCCAGATCGCCGGCGAGCTCATCAAGCTCTACGCCGCACGCCAGGCGACCAAGGGCCACGCCTTCGGCCCCGACACCCCGTGGCAGGCCGAGCTCGAGGACGCCTTCGCCTTCGTCGAGACGCCCGACCAGATGGTCACGATCGACGAGGTCAAGCGCGACATGGAGCGCACCGTGCCGATGGACCGGCTGGTGTGCGGCGACGTCGGCTACGGCAAGACCGAGATCGCGGTGCGCGCGGCGTTCAAGGCGATCCAGGACGGCAAGCAGGTCATCCTGCTGGTGCCGACGACGCTGCTCGTGCAGCAGCACTACGCGACGTTCGCCGAGCGCTTCGGGCAGTTCCCGGTCATCGATCAAGGCCGCTGTCGCGGTTCCAGACCGAGAAGGAGTCCAAGGAGACCCTCGACGGGCTCGCCGACGGCTCGATCGACCTGGTCATCGGCACGCACCGGCTGCTGCAGCCCGGCGTCAAGATCAAGGACCTCGGCCTCGTCGATCGTCGACGAGGAGCAGCGCTTCGGCGTCGAGCACAAGGAGGCGATGAAGATGCTGCGCGCCGCCGTCGACGTCCTGTCGATGTCGGCGACGCCGATCCCGCGCACGCTCGAGATGGCGATCACCGGCATCCGCGAGATGTCGACGATCGCGACGCCGCCGGAGGAGCGCCACCCGGTGCTGTCGTTCGTCGGGCCGTACGAGGACCGCCAGGTCGTCGCGCGCGATCCGGCGCGAGCTGCTGCGCGAGGGCCAGGCCTTCTACATCCACAACCGCGTGCAGATCGATCGACAAGGCCGTCGCCAAGCACTCAAGGAGCTCGTGCCCGAGGCGCGCGTCGCGGCGGCGCACGGCCAGATGGGCGAGCACCAGCTCGAGGAGGTCATGGTCGACTTCTGGGAGAAGCGCTACGACGTGCTGGTGTGCACCACGATCGTCGAGTCGGGCCTCGACGTCTCCAACGCCAACACCATGATCATCGAGCGGGCCGACACGCTCGGCCTGTCGCAGCTGCACCAGCTGCGCGGCCGCGTCGGGCGGTCGCGCGAGCGCGCCTACGCCTACTTCCTCTACCCGCCCGAGAAGCCGCTCACCGAGACCGCGCACGACCGGCTCGCGACGATCGCGCAGCACTCCGAGCTCGGCGGCGGCATGGCCGTCGCGATGAAGGACCTCGAGATCCGCGGCGCCGGCAACCTGCTCGGCGGCGAGCAGTCCGGTCACATCGCCGACGTCGGCTTCGACCTGTACGTCCGGCTCGTCGGCGAGGCCGTCGCGGAGTTCCGCGGCGACGCCGAGCCCGAGCGCGAGGTCAAGATCGAGCTGCCGATCGAGGCGCACCTGCCGCACGACTACGTGCCGAGCGAGCGGCTGCGGCTCGAGATGTACAAGCGGCTCGCCGACGTCCGGGCCGTCGCGGACGTCGACGAGATCCGCGCCGAGCTGGTCGACCGCTACGGCGAGCCGCCCGAGGCCGTCGAGGTGCTGCTCGAGGTCGCCCGGCTGCGCGTCCGCGTGCGCGACGCCGGCCTCTCCGAGGTCACCGCGGCCGGCCCCAACATCCGCTTCTCCGGTGTCGAGCTGCCCGACTCCCGCAGATGCGGCTGAAGCGGGTCTACCCGGGATCGGTGGTCAAGACGACGGCGCGGCTCCTCCTCGTGCCGCGGCCGAAGACCGCGAAGGTCGGAGGCCAGCCGCTGCGCGACACCGCGCTCATGGACTGGTGCCGCGTACTGATCGACACGGTCATCGCCCCCGCCGCCCCCTAGCCCGCGAGCCACTCCGCGTGCGCTCGCGAGCCACTCCGCGTGCGCTCGCGAGTCACTCCGAGAGGACCCGCGAGAGCGTCGCCGGGTCACGGGCGATCACCGTCGTCCCGTCGTCGGTGGTGATGATGGGGCGCTGGATCGTCCGCGGATGGGCGACGAGGCCCGCCAGCCACTCCGTACGGTGCTCGGCGTCCTTCGGGATCGCTGCGAGTCCGGCCTCGCGCGCCTCCTTGGCTCGGGCGACGTCCCACGGCTCGAGCCCGAGGCGCGCCACCACCTCGGCGAGCTCCTCGATCGTCGGCGGCTCGTCGAGATAGCGCCGTACGGTGTAGTCGGCACCGGCCTCGTCGAGCGCGGCGACCGCGGTACGGCACTTGCTGCAGGCGGGATTGACCCAGATCTCCATGGCACGAGCCTAGGACGGCCCCGCGGTGTGGCCCGGCTTGCAGCCTCACCCATCCCGTCGCACGGTGGAGAGGTGCCGGGAACCATGGTCTGGAATGCCGAGTCGGCGCTGCGCGAGGCCGGGATGAGGGTGACGCGGCAGCGGATCGCCGTCCTGAGCGCCCTTCGCGACCGCCCTCACGCCACCGCCGACACGCTGACGGCCGCGACACGGGAAGCACTCGGGTCGATCTCCGTCCAGGCGGTGTACGACGTGCTGGCCGCGTGCGCGGAGAACGGCCTCGTACGGCGGATCCAGCCCGCCGGCTCGCCCGCCCGCTTCGAGACACGGACGGCCGACAACCATCACCACCTCGTGTGCGAGGTCTGCGGACGGGTCGACGACGTCGACTGCGTCAGCGGGTCTGCGCCGTGCCTTTCGCCGCACGACGCCCACGGGTACGACATCGCGGCCGCCGAGGTCGTCTTCTGGGGGACGTGCGCGCAGTGCGGCTCTGCCGAGACGGCACCCGCCGGTCGACCATCGACCAAGGAGTGACCTGATGACCGATCCGACCACCACCAACGCCGGGATCCCGGTCGAGAGCGACGAGCACTCGCTGACCCAGGGAGACCTCGGGTCGATCGCGCTCCACGACCACTACCTGATCGAGAAGATGGCGCAGTTCAACCGTGAGCGGGTGCCGGAGCGGGTGGTGCACGCGAAGGGGTCGGGCGCTTTCGGCCACCTCCAGATCACCGGCGACGTGAGCGCGTACACGAAGGCGTCGCTCTTCCAGCCGGGCCGGACGACGCCGATGGTCGCGCGCTTCTCGACCGTGGCGGGCGAGCAGGGGAGCCCCGACACCTGGCGTGACCCTCGGGGGTTCGCCCTGAAGTTCTACACCGACGAGGGCAACTACGACATGGTCGGCAACAACACGCCGGTCTTCTTCGTCCGCGACCCCATGAAGTTCCAGGACTTCATCCGCTCGCAGAAGCGCATGCCCGACTCCGGCCTGCGCGACCACAACATGCAGTGGGACTTCTGGACGCTGTCGCCGGAGTCCGCGCACCAGGTGACGTGGCTGATGGGCGACCGCGGGATCCCGAGGTCGTACCGGACCATGGACGGCTTCAGCTCGCACACGTACCAGTGGATCAACGAGGCCGGCGACAGGTTCTGGGTCCAGTACCACTTCAAGACCGACCAGGGCATCGACTTCCTGACGCAGGAGGAGGCCGACGAGCCTCGCCGGGAGCGACCCCGACCTGCACCGCAAGGACCTCTTCGACGCGATCGGGGAGGGCGACTTCCCGAGCTGGTCGTTCGAGGTGCAGATCGTGCCGTTCGCGGAGGCGGAGTCGTACCGGTTCAACATCTTCGACCTCACCAAGACGATCTCGCAGAAGGACTACCCGCGGATCCAGGTCGGGACCCTGACTCTCGACGAGAACCCGGCAAACTTCTTCGCCCAGGTCGAGCAGGCGGCGTTCGAGCCCAGCAACCTGGTGCCGGGGGTGTTCGTGAGCCCGGACAAGATGCTCCTGGGTCGCGTGTTCTCCTACGCCGACACGCACCGCTACCGGATCGGCACGAACTACGCGCAGCTGCCGGTGAACGCGCCGAGGTCGCCGGTGCACAGCTACTCCAAGGACGGGTCGATGAGGTACGGCTGGAACGACCCGTCGACTGCCGGTGTACGCGCCGAACTCGTACGGAGGGCCGGCGGCGGACCCGCGCTACACCGACGGCAAGGGCTGGGCCGCGGCAGGGGAGCAGATCCGCGCCCCGTACGAGCTGCACCCCGAGGACGACGACTTCGGCCAGCCGGGGACGCTCTACCGAGAGGTGCTCGACGACGCGGCGCGCGCTCGTCTCGCGAACAACATTGCCGGACACCTCGACGACGGAGTGACCGACGAGGTGCTGGAGCGGGTGTGGGTCTACCTCGGCAACGTCGACGTCGATCTCTCGACGGCCGTCCAGAAGGAGCTCGGCGTCCTGTAGCCCCGTACGTCGCGTCCACCCGGACGTCATACGTACGGAGGGTTCCGACCCGCGATCGGGATGACGTCCGGGGTGGGTGGTGCCAAGGGGTGTGGCTAGGCTGTGTCCCGCGTCACGCATCCGTACGAGAGGACCTTCCCGCATGCCCCGTCGTCGTCCCCTGCGCCCGCTCCTCGCCGCTGCCGCCGCCTCGCTCGTGCTCGCGGGGTGCGGGTCGACCTTCCCGGGCGAGGCCGTCGTGGTCGGGGACACGCGCCTGTCGATGGACCGCTTCTCAGCCCTCGCCGACGCCGGGTGCACCTATCTCGCCACCGCAGCTGCCGTCCAGGGTGGCCAGGCGCCTGGCCAGGGGGCGGTGCGCCAGGTGATCGCGACGCAGCAGCTGCAGCTCGCCGGGGCGGAGAAGGTCGCCGCCGACCGGGGCATCGAGGTGGCGCCGTCGGAGTACGAGCTGCGGCCCGCCGACCTCCAGCAGCTCGAGGAGCTGATCGGCGACGACCAGCTCGACGACATCGTGGAGATCCTCGAGCGCGACTTCAAGAGCCAGGCCCTGCGGACAGCGATCGGCGCCGACGAGACCGGCACCACGCCGACGCAGGAGAACGCCGAGCAGCTCCTCGCCGACGGCTCCGCGGTGGTCACCGAGGAGCTGGTGCGCCTCGACGCGGCGGTCGATCCGCGCTTCGGGATCAACATCGAGGGGCAGCCCGATCCGGGCCTCCAGCTGTCGGTCGCGCGCGAGCAGCTCGAGGAGGTCGACCCCGCGACGCTCCCCGCCGCCCAGCAGTGCCGCGGCGTAGAGTCGAGCGAGTGAGGATCCTCGTCACCAGCCCTCGTGTCGCCCCCGGCCTGCTGACTCTCGAGGGTTGGGATGCGCTCCGCGCGGCGTCGCTCGTCCTGGCGCCCGAGGAGGACCCGACGGTGGAGGCTGTGCGTGCCGCAGGGATCGACGTGCGCGTCGAGACGCTCGGCGGTCTCACGGACGCTGCCGCCGGCACCGTCTGGATCGCCCCGAGCGGCGACGTCGAATGGGCGCACACCCTCGCCGACAGCCTCCTGGACCGCTCGGCGAACGGCGCCGACCCCGCCGGCGAGATCGAGATCGTCTTCGGCTCGTACGACCTGCCGGGCGCACGCCTGCTCGACCTCGTCGCGGTGATGGACCAGCTGCGGGTCGAATGCCCGTGGACCCGCGAGCAGACCCACGCCTCCCTCCAGCAGTACCTCCTCGAGGAGTCGTACGAGGTCCTCGACGCGCTCGACCGTGGTGACACCGACGAGCTGCGTGAGGAGCTTGGGGATCTGCTCATGCAGGTGGTGTTCCACGCGGCGGTCGCCGCACGGCCGGTCGACGGCGCCGACGAGGACGGCTGGGACATCGACGACGTCGCGGCGGGGATCGTCGAGAAGCTGGTCCGCCGCAACCCGCACGTCTTCGGTGACGGTGACGCCGCGACCGCCGACGAGGTCGATGCCGCCTGGCAGCGCCTCAAGGCGACCGAGAAGCAGCGCACGTCGGTGCTCGACGGAGTCCCGCCGACCCTGCCTGCGCTCGCGTACGCCGACAAGGTCGTCGGGCGGCTCCAGCGCGACGGGGACGTGCCCGTGCCCGACGGCGGCACCCTCGGCGGGCGTCTCCTCGCCCTGGTGCTCGAGGCGCGCGCGACGGGCGAGGACCCCGAGGCGGCGCTGCGCCGTACGGTCAACGCGCTCGTGCCCTGACGGCACGTGCGACGGACCGGGGCGCGCCACGGCACGGACGAGGGCGGCTCCGGCGCCGGCGCCTCATAGGATGAGTACGACACAGACCGTCCTTCACTAGGAGTCCGTAGTGGCAAGCATCGAAGCTGTCGGAGCCCGAGAGATCCTCGACTCGCGCGGCAACCCCACGGTCGAGGTCGAGGTAGCCCTCGACGACGGCACGATCGGCCGGGCCGACGTCCCGTCCGGCGCGTCGACCGGCAAGTTCGAGGCCGTCGAGCTCCGTGACGGAGGGGAGCGCTACGGCGGCAAGGGCGTCCGTACGGCCGTCGACGCCGTCAACGAGGCGATCCACCCCGAGATCCTCGGTCTCGACGCCGACGAGCAGCGCTACATCGACGCGACGCTGCTGCGCCTGGACGGCACGCCCAACAAGGCGCAGCTGGGCGCCAACGCGATCCTCGGCGTCTCGCTCGCGGTCGCCCGCGCGGCGGCGCAGTCCGCGGGTCTCCCGCTCTTCCAGTACGTCGGCGGCGCGAACGCCCACGTGCTTCCGGTGCCGATGATGAACATCCTCAACGGTGGCGCGCACGCGGACACCGACGTGGACATCCAGGAGTTCATGATCGCCCCGATCGGCGCGACGAGCTTCGCCGAGGCGCTGCGGCAGGGCGTCGAGGTGTACCACGCGCTCAAGTCCGTCCTGAAGTCCGACGGCCTGGCGACCGGGCTGGGTGACGAGGGCGGTTTCGCCCCCAACCTGAGCTCGAACCGCGCGGCGCTCGACCTCATCGCCAAGGCGGTCGAGACCACCGGCCTCAAGCTCGGCACCGACATCGCCCTCGCGCTCGACGTGGCCGCGTCGGAGTTCTACGGCGACGGCGCGTACCGCTTCGAGGGTGCGCCGAAGTCGGCCGCCGAGATGACGGCCTACTACGCCGACCTCGTCGCGTCGTACCCGATCGTCTCCATCGAGGACCCGCTCGACGAGGAGGACTGGGACGGCTGGAAGGCGATCACCAGCGAGCTCGGTGACAAGGTCCAGCTCGTCGGTGACGACCTGTTCGTCACCAACTCCGAGCGCCTGCAGCGCGGCATCGACGAGGGTGCGGCAACGCGCTGCTCGTGAAGGTCAACCAGATCGGCACGCTCACCGAGACGCTCGAGGCCGTCGACCTCGCGCACCGCAACGGCTACCGCTGCATGATGAGCCACCGCTCGGGCGAGACCGAGGACACGACGATCGCCGACCTCGCGGTCGCGACCAACTGTGGCCAGATCAAGACCGGCGCCCCCGCACGCTCGGAGCGCGTCGCGAAGTACAACCAGCTCCTCCGCATCGAGGAGCTGCTCGACGACGCCGGTTCGTACGCGGGGCGGGGCGCGTTCCCGCGCCTGAAGGCCTGACACGTGCCGAAACCGTCGCGCCGTGACCCGAGGAGGCGCCCCGCCAGCCGGCCGGGGGCGACTCGTCGTGGTCGCGGTGCGACGCCGCCGGTCGATGCGGTCACCACGTACGGCCGCCCGCGCCTGACCCGCCGTATGGCCGTGCTCCTGCTCGTGCTGCTCGTGCTCGCCATCTCGTACGCGTCGAGCCTCAAGGCGTTCCTCCAGCAGCGCGACGCGCTGGCCACCGCGCACGCACAGATCGCGGAGTCCTCGCAGGCCCTCGAGGACCTCGAGAAGCAGAAGGCGCGCTTCGACGACCCGGAGTACATCGAGCAGCAGGCCCGCTCGCGCTTCGACTGGCTGATGCCCGGCGAGGTCGGGTTCACGGTGCTCGGACCGGACGACAAGCCCGTCGGCAAGCTGCCGGAGCTGCCCGACGCGGCCCCGGCCGCCGCCGCCCAGCCGGAGTGGTACTCCTCGCTCTGGGGGTCGGTCGAGGACGCCGGCACCGCACCCGCCCCCCAGACCCCCGCGACGCCGACCGACGACGTCGTGACGCCGAAGAAGCAGGACGAAGGACAGTGACCGACCCGATTCCCCCCACCCAGGCCGATCTCGACGCGATCCGCGAGCAGCTCGGCCGTACGCCGAGGGGCGTGGTCGAGATCGCCAGCCGCTGCCCTTCCGGGCATCCGAACGTGGTGAAGACCGAGCCGCGCCTGCCCGACGGCACACCGTTCCCGACGCTGTACTACGTCACCTGCGCGCGGATCAACGGCATGCTCGGCACGCTCGAGGCCTCGGGCGTCATGCGTGAGATGAGCGAACGGCTCGCCGAGGACCCGGAGCTCGCGGCCGCCTACCGCCGAGCCCACGAGTCGTACCTCGCCGAGCGGCGCGAGATCGCCGACGTGCCGGAGATCGACGGGGTCTCGGCCGGGGGGATGCCCACGCGAGTGAAGTGCTTGCACGTGCTCGCGGGCCATGCGCTCGCCAAGGGGCCGGGCGTCAACCCGCTCGGCGACGAGACGGTCCGCCTCCTCGGTGACTGGTGGACCGGGACGACCTGCGACGGTCCCGGCGCCCCTCCGGCACAGCTGGCCGATGTCGATGCCGACGTCCACGCCGACGCGGCCGGGGCCGAGGACGCACGGTGACCCGGGTCGCGGCGATCGACTGCGGCACGAACTCGATCCGGCTGCTCGTGACCGATCTCGACGTCGACGCGGGTACGGCCGAGGACCAGGTCAGGCGGATGGAGATCGTCCGGCTCGGCCACGGCGTCGACCGTACGGGGCGGCTCGACGAGCGTGCCCTGGAGCGGACGTTCGCGGCGTGCGAGGACTACGCGCGGGTGATCGCCGAGCACGGGGTCGAGCGGGTCCGCTTCGTCGCCACCTCGGCCACCCGCGACGCCGACAACGCGGACGTCTTCGCCGCAGGAGTGCGTGAGCGTCTCGGGGTCGGCCCCGACGTGGTCACGGGCTCCGAGGAGGCAGCGCTCTCGTTCGCCGGCGCCGCCCGCGACCTGCCCGACGTCGAGCAGCCCGTGCTCGTCGTCGACCTTGGCGGCGGATCGACCGAGCTGATCCTGGGCGAGGACGGCGTCGCGGGCGCCGAGCAGTCCCTCGACATCGGCTCCGTCCGGATGACCGAGCGTCATCTGCGCAGTGATCCGCCGACCGCCGCGGAGGTCGCGGGGTGCGGTGAGGACGTCGACGCCGTTCTCGACGCCTCCACGGTCGACGTCGCCCGGGCTCGTACGGTCGTCGGAGTCGCGGGGACGATCACGACGGTCGCCGCTCATGTCCTCGGCCTCGAGGCCTACGACTCCGCCCGGATTCACCACGCGCGCCTGCCGGTTCGCGACGTGCTCGCCTCGTGCGACGCGATCCTCGCCGCACCGGTCGAGGAGCGCAGGTCCTGGCCCTTCATGCACCCGGGGCGCGCCGACGTCATCGGCGGGGGAGCAGCGATCCTGGCGCGCCTCCTCGTACGCACGACACCCGACGTCCTCGTGGTCTCCGAGCACGACATCCTCGACGGTATCGCCTGGTCGTTGGTGTGACCGGAGCGATTTTCGTTCGGAAACCGTCGCCCGCCCTGACTAGGGTGGACAGGTGCTCGCGCCACTCGTCATCGACCTCGGCCAGCGCCTCCTGACGCCTCGCGACCCTGCAGACACGGCGCTCGCCGCCGGGGACCGGGCGGTGATCCGCTGACTGCCGCCGACTTCACCTCGCCGGTCACTCCGGGCACAGGCTGGCCCGACGACGTGGCCACCCTCGCGACGCCCGTCGCCCACGAGGCGGCCAGCGTCCGTGCGCTCGCCGGATCTGCAGGGACGCTCGCCGAGCTGGACGCCCGGGTCAGCGTGTGCCGCGCCTGCCCTCGCCTCGTCGCGTGGCGCGAGGAGGTCGCGGTCACCAAGCGCCGCGCCTTCGCGGACGAGCCCTACTGGGGCCGCCCGATCCCGGGCTGGGGCGACCTCGAGCCGCGGGTCCTCATCGTCGGCCTGGCGCCCGCCGCGCACGGCGGCAACCGTACGGGCCGGATCTTCACCGGTGACCGCTCAGGGGACTGGCTGTTCGCCTCGCTGCACCGGGTCGGGCTCGCCGCGCAGGCCACCAGCGTCCACGCCGGGGACGGGCAGCGACTGCTCGGCGGCCGCATGGTCGCGGCTGTCCGCTGCGCGCCGCCCGCGAACAAACCGACCACCCATGAGCGCGACACGTGTGCACCCTGGTTGGAAGAGGAGCTGCGGCTCGTCCTTCCGTCGGTCCGCGCGATCGTCGCGCTCGGGTCGTACGGATGGGACGCGACGCTGCGGACCCTCGCGGCGCTCGGAGCACAGGTGCCGAGGCCACGCCCGAAATTCGGGCATGGTGTCGACGCCACACTCCCGAAACCTTCAGGGGGTACGTTCCACCTCCTGGGGAGCTTCCACCCCAGCCAGCAGAACACGTTCACAGGTCGGCTCACCGAGCCCATGCTCGACGCCGTCATGGCACGCGCCAAGGAGGTCAGCGATGTCTGAGGAGACCACCACGCAGACTCACGCGGGGGTGGCGGGTCGTCTCGTCGAGCTGCTCGTCCAGGTGTATCGCGAGGCGCCGCCGGTCACGCTCACCGCCTGGGACGGGTCTCGGGCCGAGCCGGAGCGAGGCGAGTCGGCGCTCGAGGTCCACATCGAGTCACGTCGTACGGTCAGGCGCCTCGTGTGGTCTCCCGGGCAGTCGGGCATCGCCCGGGCCTACATCGCGGGCGACCTCTCGGTGGTGGGAGACCTCGAGACGGCCGTCCGCCTGATGCGCGACTACGTCGAGCACGCGTCCGCCAAGCACGCGCTCGAGGCGGCCGACCGGCGCGAGGTCCTGCGGCTGACCGTGCAGCTCGGTGCCGTGGGTCCCGCGCCCCGCGGCCCCCGTCAACCTCTGGACGCCGTCACCGGCTTCCTCGACGTCCCCGCGCAGATGCGTGAGGAGCTCCCCGAAGGGCTGGCGGAGGCGATCGTCGGACGCGAGCGCCGTGACGACACCCGCAGGGAGGTGGTCTACACGGATCCCGAGCCGCTGAGCGCCGCGATCGCGCGGTGGGAGGCCGAGGGCCTCGTCGTCGACGGGGTCCGCGACGTGGTCGCCGAGGAGCGTGAGCGTCTCGGCCGCATCGGAGAGCGTCTCGTCTCGCACTGGGACTCGGTCGCCGAGGTGGTCGGAGCGGAGCACGCGCGCATGTGGCGGCTCTCGCTCGTCCTGGTCCGGGACAACCTCGAGCGCCGCACGATCCGCGCGTACGAGGTGACCGGCAGGTCCGCTCCCGCGTGACCGCTCCCCGGTAACAGCGCGCCACGGGTCCCCCGTACGGGAGAATGACGCGCACGCTCCTGTAGCCCAACCGGTAGAGGCAGACGGCTTAAACCCGTCTCAGTGCGGGTTCGAATCCCGCCGGGAGCACACGACGCGCGGCCGGGCTGCTCACCCGCTCAGCGCTCGACGTCCTGGGCGAAGTAGAAGGCCCGGTCACCGGTCTCCTCGACGATCCCCGAGAACCCGTGCCGCTCGTAGAACCGTTGCGTGTCCGCGTCCGCCTCGTCGACGTTGATCTCGATGAGGTCGATGCCGTGCTCGCGGGCGTAGCCCAGCAGGACGTCCATCACCGCGGAACCGATGCCCTGTCCTCGCAGCTCCGGGACGACGTACATCTCGTCCAGCGTCGCGACGCTGCCGTCGACCCAGACGTTTCGGGCGGAGCGTCACCAGG
>CAVPEH010000003.1:0-881536 GCA_963703415.1 uncultured Actinomycetota bacterium
AGCCAGCTGCAGTGGCTGGCGGCGGGGAGGGTCTGGCGTGGGAGCCTGTGTTGCTGTGACGGGTCGCGGGCGGTTAGAAGGCGCGGTGACGGGCATGATTCCAATCAGATACGTTACGGATCGTTTCGGTATCCTCATGATAGAACCAGTCGATGAGCAGTGATATTCCGGGGGACGCCGTGCCGGGCGGTGCCGCTGGTGCCGGGGCGGGCGGTGCCGCTGGTGCCGGGGCGGGCGGCGCTGGGGCGGGCGGCGCCGTGCCGCGCGGGCGGCCGCGGAGCCAGGAGGCGGACCGCGCCATCCTGACCGCGACCGTGGAACTGCTGGCCGAACGCGGACTGGCCGCGATGTCGATCGAGGAGGTGGCCGCCCGGGCCGGGGTCGGCAAGACGACGATCTACCGGCGCTGGCCGTCCAAGGGCCTGCTCGCGCTGGACGCGTTCGTCGCCTCGTTCCGCGCGGAGCAGGCGCAGCCCGATACCGGCTCGCTGCGCGGCGACATGCTCTCGGCGCTGCACGCGTGGGTGCGGGCGGTCACCCAGACCCCGATGGGGCCGATGCTGACCGGGCTGATCGCCGAGGCGCAGTACGACCCTGAGCTGCGCGGGGCCTGGCGGGACCGGGTGCTCGAGCCGCTGCGCGAACAGCACCGAATGCACTGCTGGACCGGGCCATCGCCGCGGCGAGATGTCCTCTCTGGTGGACCGGGACGTGGTACTCGACCTGTTCTTCGGCGCGGCCGAGCACCGGCTGCTGCTCGGCCACCTGCCGATGACCGGCGAGTTCATCGCCGACGTGGTGGACGTGATCCTGGGCGGCGTGGCGCGGTCCGGTTAGGAAACGATGACGTTCGGCGGCTAACCGCGGGCGGGACGGCGCGGGAGCGGACTCCGTCACTCCGGCACCTCTCGTACCGGATCATACGGCGTGGACGGCCCCAGCCATGCAGCTGGAGTGACATGCCTGGGGCGTCCACGCCGTATCCACGAGGCGGCGCGGCGGAGGGACCGCGTGACACCGGTCACGAGAGCCTGCCGGGAGCGCAGCAGCACGGGAGCCTGGGTCGGAGCACGCGCCGTCCGCGCGGGACCAGGGAAGCCAGGCGGCAGAACAACATAAACGCGGCATCCACGCCTGTGCGCGGGCGGCGGGATGACAGCGATGGCGAATGGTGAAGACGGCCGCGCCTACCAGTCGAGCCAGGCTACCGGGCGCGCGTTTCCCCCGAACTGGTTGCATGGGAGCAAGGCTTCGGCCTCGATCTCCACCAGCCAGGCGGGTGAGAGCCCGGCCACGATCACCGCGGTGGCGGCGGGCCGGACCGCGGCGAAGACCTCGCCGTGCGCGCGGCCGACCTCCCCCCAGTGCTCCGCGGCGGTCAGGTACTATGCGGGTGCGGACCACGTGCTCCCGCTCGTTCCGGCCTTGGCCAGGGCCTCGCCGATCAGGTTCAGGCAGAGCCGGGCCTGGGCGTACGGGCCTGCCGGGGGGCCGCCGCCCGGCGGCACCGGCGCGGTGCCGGCCACCAGGACCCGGTTCCGCCGGCCACCACGGCACGGGAGAAGCCGAACACCGGCTCGTAGGGGGAGTGCCCGCTGATGCGCTGAGGCTGCACGCCACGCATTGTCTCACCCGGTCCGGGTAGGAGCATTTGGCGGCGGCTAATTTGCGTTATATCTTGTTACTGCGAGGTAAAGGAGAACGGCGATGAGCGAGATCGAACGGCAGGTCCGGGGCTGGTGGGCCCAGTTGCTCGCGTGGCTGCGCGGCGCCCAGAGCGGCGACGCGGCCCGCAAGGCGCGGGAGACCCTGCAGGACGTGCGCACCAGCGACGCGGCCCAGCGGGCCGAGTCCGCCCTGCGCGACCTGCGGGACAGTGACGCGAGCCGCAAGGCCAAGGATGCCGTCCGCGACCTGCGCGACAGCGAGGCGGTGGGCAAGGCCCGCGATGCCGCCAGGGACATGGTGCGGGACCTGCGCGAGGGCGACGCCGGGCGCAAGGCCAAGGAAGCCCTGCGCGAGCTGCGGGACAGCGCGTCGGGCCGCAGCAAGTCCTGACCTCGGCCCGATCCCGGCCCGGCCCCGTCCTGACCTCCCGGGACGCCGCCGGTCCGGGCGCCCCGGGCTATCGCCGTGACCGTGCGACGGCTACTCTGAGGTGCAGGGAATCCGGGCGGCGGAAGATGAGATGCATGTCGCAGTCGGGGGCGCTGAGGTGATCGCAGCGCCACTCGACCTGCACGGATGTGAGCGCTAATGTCGGTCCCGGCTGGCCGCAGAGCCCCCGCGGCGGGGGCGGCAAAAGGGAGGCACGGCGTGACGTCGTCACCGGGTGAGAAGGCGGAAGCCGGGTGAGGGCGCCGGCCACGGCAGGCAATCTGTCCCGGCCGCCGGTGATGGCCGACGTAGCCCGGCTGGCCGGGGTGTCGCACCAGACCGTCTCGCGCGTCCTGAATGAGCACCCGAACGTTCGCCCACTGACCAGGAGAGAGTGCTCGCCGCCATCCGCGAGCTTGCCTACCGGCCGAACGCCGCGGCAGGACGCTGGTCACCCGGCGCACCCACACGCTCGGCGTGATGACCGCCGACACCATGCTCTACGGGCCCACGTCCATGCTCTACGGGTTCGAGCGGGCGGCGCACGACGCCTATTTCGTCTCGGTGGCTGGCCTGCCCGCCCTGGACCGGCGGTCGATGCTGGACGCGGTGGAACGGTTCCTCGGCCAGGGCATCGAGGGCATCATCGTCATCGCGACGGTGGACACCGCGGTGGCCGCGCTGGCGCACGTGCCGTCCGAGGTGCCGCTGGTGGCGGTGGGTACTGGTGCAACCGCGCCTCGGTGACCTCGGTGGCCACACGCAGGTAGTTCCAGAGGTTGAGGTAGGCGAGGAAGTCCGAGGTGGGGTCGGTGAAGCGGGCGTGCTTGGCGTCGGCCTGCTGCTGCGCCTCGAGCGGGCGCTCGCGCGGGTCCTGGATCGACAGGGCGGAGACGATGACGAGCATCTCGCGGAGGACCCCGTACGAGGACGCCGCGACGAGCATCCGGGCGAGCCGCGGGTCGAGCGGGAAGGCAGCGACCTGGCGCCCGGTCTCGGTGAGCGACGAACGCATCCCGCGCGCGCCCTCGGTCAGCGCCCCGAGCTCCTCGAGCAGCCCGACACCGTCGCGGATGGCGCGCTGGTCGGGCGGGTCGAGGAACGGGAACTCCTCGACCGGACCGAGGTCGAGCGAGGCCATCTGGAGGAGCACGGCGGCGAGGTTCGTCCGGAGGATCTCGGGGTCCGTGAACTCCGGACGGCCCTCGTAGTCCTCCTCGGAGTACAACCGGATGCAGATGCCGTCCGACGTACGCCCGCACCGTCCGGCGCGCTGGTTGGCGCTGGCCTGCGAGACGGGCTCGATCGGCAGCCGCTGCACCTTGAGGCGCTGGCTGTAGCGCGAGATGCGCGCCGTGCCGGGATCGACGACGTACCGGATGCCGGGAACGGTCAGCGAGGTCTCGGCGACGTTGGTGGCGAGGACGATCCGCCGGCCGGTGTGCGCCTCGAACACCTTGTGCTGCTCGGCCGCGGACAGCCGGCCGTACAGGGGGAGCACTTCCGTGCGCCTGAGCTTGCGGTCGCGCAGCATGTCCGCGGCGTCGCGGATCTCGCGTTCGCCGGAGAGGAAGACGAGCACGTCCCCGTCCGACTCCCGTCCGAGCTCGTCGACGGCGTCGCCGATCGCCCCGAGGACGTCGCCGTCCTCCCGCTCTGCGAGGGGCCGGTAGCGCACCTCGACGGGGTACGTCCGTCCGCTGACCTCGATGATCGGGGCCGGATTGCCGTCGGCATCCGCGAAGTGCGCGGCGAAGCGCTCGGGGTCGATCGTCGCCGACGTGATGACGACCTTGAGATCGGGCCGCCGGGGGAGGAGCCGCTGGAGGTAGCCCAGGAGGAAGTCGATCGTGAGCGAGCGCTCGTGCGCCTCGTCGACGATCACGGTGTCGTAGCGCAGCAGCATCGGGTCGTCGTGGATCTCGGCGAGCAGCACGCCGTCGGTCATGACGCGCACGAGCGTGTCGCGGCTCGAGCGGTCGTCGAAGCGCACCGCGTAGCCGACCTGCTCACCGAGGGTCGACTTCGTCTCCTCGGCGATGCGGGCGGCGACGCTGCGTGCCGCGATGCGACGGGGCTGCGTGTGCGCGATGGTGCCGCGCACGCCGCGGCCGAGCGACATCGCGATCTTGGGCAGCTGGGTGGTCTTGCCTGATCCGGTCTCGCCCGCGACGACGACCACCTGGTGGTGCGCGATGGCGTCGGCGATGTCGTCGCGGCGCTCGGTCACGGGCAGCTCGGCGGGATACTCCAGGGCGGGAACCGACTCCGTACGCCGAACGACCCGGCGCTCGGCCGCCTCGATCTCCTTCTCGACCTCGAGGAGCTCGTGCGCACGGCGTCCCGCGTCGCGCTGGGAGGCCGCACGGTCGAGTCGGCGACGCAGGCGACGCTCGTCGCGGAGCATCACCTCGCCCAGCCGCGTGCGCAGCTCGCCGACGGTCATCCGAGAACCCCTAGGGCTGTAGCGATCAAGGCAGGTTGAGGGCGTCCTTGAACAAGGCGTACCCCACGAACGCGACGACGTCGAGGACCGCGTGGGCCACGATCAGCGGGACGACGCGCCCCGTCCGTTGGTACCAGTACCCGAACACGATACCCATCGCCGCATTGCCGATCGCCGGGCCGATCCCCTGGTAGAGGTGGTACGAGGCGCGGAGTGCCGCGCTCGTCGCGAGGACGGTCCACCGGTTCCAGCCCAGCTGGGTCAGCCGCCACATCAGGTACGCGACGACGATGACCTCCTCCAGCACGGAGTTCATCAGCGCCGACGCGATGAGGACCGGCACCCGCCACCAGTGGTCGTCGAGCGCGCTCGGCACGATCGTCGCGGTGAGGCCGAGGGCGCGACCGGCGAAGTACAGCCCGAGCCCGGGGATGCCGATCAGCGCGGCGAGCCCGACACCCCACCCTGCGTCACCCGCCGCCGAGCCACGGCCGATCCCGAGGACGCGACGTGGGCGGTCGCCGGAGCGGACGAGGAGGTAGAGCACGAGCGCGACGGGCATCAGGGCGAACCCGATGCCGAGGAGCTGGTACGTCAGGTCGAGCCACGGCCGGTCGCTTCGTGACGCGTTGAGCGTGGCCGTCTGGTCGGCGAGCGGGCCGCGGGTCAGCTTGGCGATCAGCGAGACCGTGGCGTACACGCCCGACTGCAGCAGCGACAGCAGGAGGACGATCCAGACCTCGATGCCCAGGAGCCGCCGCTGCGGGGGCATGACCCGGTCGGGTGCCGGGACCAGCGGACCAGGGAAGACGAGGGCCACGATGCTCAGAGCGTACGGGCGGAGAGCGTGTCGCAGGTGTTCAGGTCACCTGACTCGTACCCGGTCGTGAACCAGCGCTGGCGCTGCTCGGCAGACCCGTGCGTCCAGCTCTCAGGGTCGACCGAGCCGGTCGCGGACTTCTGGATGCGGTCGTCGCCGACGGCTGCCGCGGCAGAGAGCGCCGACTCGATGTCGGAGCGGGTGAGCGGCTGGATGAGGGTGGTGCCGTCCTCGTCCTGCGTCGTCGCTGCGTGGTGTGCCCACACCCCTGCGAGACAGTCCGCCATCAGCTCGACGCGTACGGCACCGGAGGCCGGTCCCTGCCGGTCCTGCTGGGCGTACTGCAGGACCCCGAGGATGTTCTGGACGTGGTGGCCGTACTCGTGCGCGACCACGTACATCTGCGCCAGTGCGCCGTCGTCGGCACCGAAGCGTGACGTCAGCTCGTCGAAGAACGCGGCGTCGATGTAGATCTGCTCGTCGGTCGGGCAGTAGAACGGGCCCACGGCGTTGCTCGCGGTCCCGCACGGCGACTGGGTCTGGCCGGAGTAGATGACGGTGTAGGCGTCGCGGTACTGACGGTTCGCGTCGGCGGGCAGGGCGTCGCGCCAGTAGTCCTGGACGCTGTTGACCGTGCCGATGATGCGGCAGGTGACGTCACGGTTCGCGTCGGCACCGGTCTTGCACTGCGAGAAGTCGACCTCCGAGGCACCGGCCTGCTGGACCTGCGAGGTGTCGAAGGGTCCTCCTCCGCCCTGGTCGAACGGGTTGACACCGAGGAGGAGCCCGATGACGACGAGGATGATCGACCCCGCACCGCCGCCGACGAGCACGCCGCCTCGGCTGGAACCGCCGCTGCGGACCTGGCTGGTGTCGAGGCCCGCGCCTTCGTTGAACGTCATGGTCGGGAGTCTAGGGCGGGAGCCACCGTGGTACGCGGCGCGCGTCACCACGCGCGCAGCAGCGCCGTGACCAGGACCGCCACGAGAACCACGACGACGAGCGGCGCTCGTGCGAGGGCGGCGACCACGCCGGCGACCACGCCGACGGCACGGGTGTGGTCCGACGTCTCCACGCCCTCGTCGAGCGTGCCGGTGAGCACCACCGCGACGAGCAGCACCGCAACCGCACGCTCGACGAGGAGCGCGGCCTCGTCTGTCAGCGACACGCGTGCGCCGGCCGACACACCGCCCCACCTGAGGGCGTACGTCCCGCTGGCGAGCACGGCGACCGCGACGGCGAACGACGCGACGCTCATCGGCTCGCCCGGACGAGCCGTGCGGCCGCCAGGCCGCCGAGCGCCAGCACCGGTGCGAGCCCGTGCGGGACGTGGGGAACGGCGAGCAGGGCGACGAGACCGCCGGTCAGGGCCGCCACGAGGGTGGGTCGGTCACACAGCGCCGGCAGCACCAGGGCTGCGATCACGGCCGGGAACACGGCGTCGAGTCCCCAGGTCCGGGGGTCGGGCACCACCTGGCCGAGCTGGGCGCCGACGATCGCTCCCAGCGGCCAGGCGATCGCGATGCCCACCCCGCACACCCAGAACACGCGTCCTCCCGCGGACGGCGTCGGCTGGGCGGTCGCGAGCGCAGCCGTCTCGTCGTTCACGAGGTGGGCGCCGAAGAGGCGCTGAGGCCCTGAGCGGAGGAGAGGGCCGACCGCCATCCCGTACGCAGAGTTGCGGACGTTGACCAAGAGCCCCGCGGCTGCCGCGACGAGGGGTGCCGCGCCCACGGCCACGAGCCCGACGAACAGCAGCTCGGACGACGCGCCGAGCACGGTGACTGCGAGGGCGACCACCTGCCAGGCGGGGAACCCGGCCGCCGTCGCGGTGACACCGTACGAGACACCGATCAGGGCCACCGTCACGCAGATGGGCAGCACGTCTCTCGCCATGGACCGATCGAATGTTCGCCAAACCGAACGCATTCTCTTACGATGAACCTATGGACGATGATCGTCAAGCCGAACAGTTGGACGCGTCTACCGAACGGCACCCCGATCTCCGTGACCTCGTCGCGCGTGCGCTCCGGCGCGAGCGCGCTGCCGCGGGCATCAGCCTCTCGAAGCTCGCTCAGCAGGCCGGGGTGGCGAAGTCGACGCTCTCGCAGCTCGAGGCAGGCGCCGCCAACCCCAGCGTGGAGACGATATGGGCGCTCAGCACCGCCTTGGGGATCCCGTTCTCCCGCCTCGTCGATCCGGAGGCGTCACGCGTCGAGGTCATCCGGGCGGGCGACGGTCCGCGGATGGCAGCGGGGGAGGCCGACTACGCCGCCACACTCCTCTCGGCGTCACCGCCCCATGCGCGGCGGGACCTGTTCCTGGTGACGGCGGAGCCGGGTGCTCCACGGCGCTCCGACCCCCATCCCCGGGGGACCGTCGAGCACGTGGTCATCAGCACGGGGCGTGCGCTCGTCGGTCCGTCGGCCGATCCCGTCAAGCTCGGACCGGGCGACTACATGACCTATCCGGGTGATGCTCCCCACGTCTTCGAGGCGTTGGCGGAGGGGACCACCGCCGTCATCGTGTCGGAGCAGCGGTGAGCGTTTCGCGCCCCGGTAGCCTGCACCCGTGACTGACACGCGCGCGCTCGGGTTCACGGTGCCGGCCTCTTTCGGGGGTTCGGACGAGGCACGTCGTCGTGGGCTCCGACGCATGCGGACGCTCGCGACCAGCCTCCTGGCTCTCGCCGCGGTCGTCTACGCCCTCACGTACGGGGAAGAGGGGACGCTCGGCTACGTCAACGCGGGCGCCGAGGCCGCGATGGTCGGCGCGATCGCCGACTGGTTCGCGGTGACGGCGCTCTTCAAGCACCCCCTGGGCATCCCGATCCCGCACACGGCCCTGATCCCCAAGCGCAAGGACGCCCTCGGCGCGAGCCTGCAGGAGTTCGTCACGGACAACTTCCTCAACGAGGACGTCGTCCGTGAGCGCGTCGGCGCGGCGCGCATCAGCCTGCGGATCGGCCAGTGGATCTCTCGTCCCGAGCACGCACGGCGGATCGTGGACATCGGTTCCCGGATCCTGCGCGACGGGCTCTCGCGCATCAGCGACGACGACGTCGCCGCGATCGTGCGTGAGGTCGTCGTCCCGCGCCTGAAGTCCGAGGAGCTCAGCCCTGCCGCCGGTCAGGCGCTCGGCGAGATCGTCCGCGACCGCGCGCACCACGGTCTCGTCGACATCGGCGTGGAGGAGATGCACCGGTGGCTTCTCGAGAACCAGGAGACCGTCGAGGGGATGGTCGCCGACCGTGCCCCGTGGTGGACGCCGCAGTGGGTGGACGGCAAGATCTCGACCCGCCTCTACCGGGAGGCGCTCGCGTGGGTCGACGACGTGCGCTCCGACCCCGAGCACCGCGTACGCCAGTCGCTCGACGCCTTCCTGGTGACCCTCGCGGAGGACCTGCAGCACGACCCGGCGACGATCCGGCGTGCGGAGGCGCTCAAGGTGCGGGTCCTCTCCCAGCCGCGCGTCGTCGACGTCGCGGTCGCGCTGTGGAGCGGCCTGCGGCACGCGTTGCTGGACTCCCTCGACGACTCCGTCGGCATGCTGCGGACCCGGATGGAGGCGATCCTGCACGAGACGGGGGAGCGGGTCGTCAACGACGTCGAGCTCCAGGCGCGCCTCGACCGGATGCTCAGCGACTCGGCGGCGTTCGTGGTCACGAACTACGGCGACGAGATCGCCACGGTGATCTCGGAGACGGTCAACCGCTGGGACGGGCGTGAGGCGTCCCGCAAGATCGAGCTGCACGTCGGGCGCGACCTCCAGTTCATCCGGATCAACGGCACCGTGGTCGGTGCGCTGGCCGGTGTCACGATCCACGCCGTCTCGCACCTCCTCTGACCGAGCCCGGACGAAGGGCTGCGAGACACCGCGCACCGTAGGCTGGGCGCGTGAGTGAGCGATTCGCCTCCGTCGAGGACGTGACCGAGCGGTTGGCCGAGCGTGGCTACCTCGCGTCGCCGTCCGTCGCGACGACCGTCTTCCTGGCCGACCGGCTGGACAAGCCTCTCCTCGTCGAAGGACCCGCGGGCGTCGGCAAGACCGAGCTCGCCCGGGCGGTCGCGCAGGCCACCGGCGCCGATCTCGTACGCCTCCAGTGCTACGAGGGTGTCGACGAGGCGCGGGCCCTGTACGAGTGGAACCACGCCAAGCAGCTGCTTCGCATCACCGCCGGTCGTGGCGAGACGTGGGACGAGACCCGCGACGACATCTTCACCGACGAGTTCCTCCTCGCGCGCCCGCTGCTCCAGGCGATCCGCTCGGAGCTCCCGAGCACGCTGCTCATCGACGAGGTCGACAAGGCGGATCTCGAGATCGAGGGTCTGCTGCTGGAGGTGCTCAGCGACTACGCGATCACCGTGCCTGAGCTCGGGACGCTCACCGCGCGCCACGCGCCGTTCACCGTGCTCACGTCCAACGCCACCCGCGAGCTCAGCGAGGCGCTGCGCCGCCGCTGCCTGTTCCTGCACATCGACTTCCCCGAGCCCGACCTGGAGGAGCGCATCGTCCGCAGCCGCGTGCCCGGCGTGGACGACGCACTGTCGGCCTCGCTCGTCCGCGTCGTCAACGCACTACGGCGGATCGACCTGCGCAAGGCGCCGTCCGTCTCGGAGAGCATCGACTGGGCGCGCACGTTGCTGGCGCTCGGCGCGGACACCCTGGACGAGGCGGTCGTCGGAGAGACGCTCGGCGTCCTCCTCAAGCACACCGACGACATCTCGCGGGCGCGACAGCACCTCCAGCTCGACGAGGCGGACGTACGGCGATGAACGGCAGGCGGGGTCTCGATACGCCCTCGCCCAGCGGCTCGGGCTACTCGACCAGCGGTGGTGGTGGCGGCTCGGGCTACTCGACCAGCGGTGGTGGTGGCGGCTCGTTGCCGGCGCGGCTCGTCGCGATGGTCGAGGCGCTGCGCGGACACGATCTCGTCGTCGGCACCAGCGAGACCGTCGACGCCGCCCGGGTGATGGAGGTGCTCTCGCTCGCCGACCGGGACCTGCTCCGCGAGGGTCTCGCGGCGGCACTGATCCGGCGTACCGGGCACCGCCGCGTCTTCGACGCCGTGTTTGACGTGTACTTCCCCGCCGGTGTCGGCGCGCGCGAGGCCGACCGCGAGGCCGCCGGCGAGGGCCAGGCCGCCGACAGCGTCGAGGCGTTGCGCGACGCCCTCGTCGACGCCTTGGCGCGAGGCAGCGACGAGGCGCTCGAGCAGGTAGCGGCGTCGGCTGTCGACGCGCTCGCGCAGGTGCAGGGCGGCGACGGGCCGGGGATGGCAGGTTCGGGCTGGTCCGCGCGCCAGACGCTGGAGCAGCTGCGCCCGCAGACCATGATCGTCCGCGCACTCGCTGCGCGCGGGAGCAGCGAAGGGTTCGTCGAGCGACTCGACCGCGACGAGGTGCGCCGCGACGTCGAGCGCTTCCGTGCACTCGTCCAGACCGAGGCGACGCGCCGTACCGCCGAGGTCCGCGACCGCGACCGGGTCGCGAAGTACGCCGTACGGCCCGATGCGGAGCAGGTGGAGTTCCTCGCCGCGAACCGCCAGCAGGTCCTGGAGCTCCGCCGGACCGTCCAGCCGCTCGCCCGGCGCCTCGCCACACGGCTCTCCGCGCGACGCCGGCGACGCAACCGGGGGCAGGTGGACATCCGACGGACCCTCCGGCGCTCGATGTCGTACGGGGGAGTGCCGCTGAAACCGGCGTACCAGCACCGGCGCAAGGCGCGGCCCGAGCTCGTGCTCCTCTGTGACGTCTCGGGCTCAGTGGCCGGGTTTGCCGGTTTCACGATGCTCCTCGTCCAGGCGCTGCGCGACCAGTTCAGCAAGGTCCGGGTGTTCGCGTTCGTCAACCACACCGACGAGGTGACAGAGCTCGTCACGTCCGGTGAGGCCGACCCGGGGGCGCTCGTCGAGCGCGTCATGGCTCACGCCAACGTCGCCCCCTGGCACCCGTCGAGCGACTACGGCCGGTCGCTGCGCTCGTTCGTGAGCCGGTACGGGGCCTCCCTCGGCCCACGGACGAGCGTGCTGATCCTCGGCGACGCCCGCACCAACCATCTGGACCCCGACCTCGACGCCCTGCGCGACATCTCCGCCCTCGCCCACCGGACGTTCTGGCTCAACCCCGAGCACGAGAGCCGATGGGGGCTCGGTGACTCGGTCGCGCCGGCGTACGCGCAGATCGTCGACATGCACGAGTGCCGGACGGTGGACCAGCTGTCCGGTGTCGTCTCGCGGCTGCTTCCCGTGTGAGTCAGGCGTCGCGCGGTTGCAGGGTCATGCGGGTAGCGGGGATCGGCGGCGAACGCGCGTTCGTAGATCGCGTAGACCAGTGCCGACTTCGCCGCGTTGTACGCCATGACGGTCGCGAACTCCCGGGTCGCCAGCTCCGTCTTGAGCGACGCGTACGCCTCGCGGTCGGACGCGTCGCTGCGCAGCCACTCGCGGAAGAGCAGGTGCCGCCGCGGCTCGGTGGCCTCGGGCCCGAACACGTGCAGGTTGACCGTGGGCTCGTCCAGGCGGAGCATCCGGTGCTGCTCCCATGCGGGCTCGCGGATCCGGAGGACGAAGCCGATCGACTCCAGCGCCGGAACGTACGAATCCTCGTCCGCCGGGCCGGGCACGACGAGGTCGATGTCGAGCACGGGCTTGGCAGCGAGCCCCGGCACGGCGGTCGAGCCGACGTGCTCGATGCTGACCAGTCGGCCACCGAGCGCGCTCTCGACCGCTGCGGCGACCCCCTCGTACGCCGAGGGCCAGGAGGGGTCGTACGGGACCACTGTGATGCGGACCTTCCGCCCTCGGCTCCGAGCCGGCGACGAACGCCGCGTCGGTGGTCTCCTGGTCAGGGACCTCGTACGGGCGCCAGAGCGGGTGGACAGTCACGAGGCGATCGTACGGAGGGCCTCGACGAGGAGGAGCAGCGCCAGCCCCGCGTACACGCAGGCGGCGACTGCGGTCAGCGTCGTCCCGGCCCGTCCCCGGGCGTCGAGGGCGCGTCCGAGCCGTCCGGCGACGAGACCGATCGTGACGTCACACACCAGCCCCACCACGAGGAAGATCGTGCCCAGCGTGAGCAGCTGGACGACGGCGGGCCCGTGGCCGTTCTCGACGAACCCGGGAAGGAACGCCGCGAAGAACAAGATGACCTTCGGGTTCGTGAGGTTGGTGAGCGTCGCGCGCACGAGCACGCGACCCGTCGCTGGGGCGTCCTCCGTCTCGCTGGCGCGGGTCAGTCCACGGACGGTGTCGACGGCGAGCCAGCCCAGGTAGGCCGCGCCGACCAGCTGGACGCCCACGACGATCTCCGGGTTGAGACGCAGCAGCGCGGCGAGTCCGAGCGCCGCGGCCGTCACGTGGACGACCATCCCGCACGCCATCCCGAGCGCGGAGACCACGCCCGCGCGGGGACCGTGCCGCAGCGCGACCGCGGCGATGTACGTGTTGTCCGGACCTGGCGCCACCGTGACGGCCACGACGGCCAGCACGAACGCCGGAAGCACCGACGGATCGACCATCACCAAATCGTAACGGTGATTGCGCTTGAAAGCGTTACGATTTCTCCATGCACGCGCTCACACCGGACGACGTCGCCAGGCTCGTCAACGAGTGGGGGACCCGGCCACGTGCAGAGGCGGGGGAGGATGCGGACCCCTACCCGGAGCCCGGTTCCGTGGGCCTGCCAGACGGGACCGAGGTCGACGTGCTCGTCCGCACCGCGGACCGCCTCCAGCCCGTGTTCGCCGCGTCCACGTCCGAGCAGCGGATACGGCGCCTCGACCGGCTGATCGCCGAGGCGGGCCTGTCGGTCCACCTCCACGGTGACGACGCCGGACGTGCGCGCGAGGAGTGGGAGCCGGCGTCACCGGCCGACGCCGTGCTCGTCGCCGCGCTCCACACCCTCACCGACGTGGTGCTGACCCGTGGAGCGGCGGCGCTGGGAGTGTGCGAAGGCATCGAGTGTGTCGACGTCTGGATCGACGGTCTCCGTGGCCGACCTCGACGCTACTGTTGCTCGCAGTGCGGTGGTCGCGTGCGTGTCGCGGCCCATCGCCGCCGAACCCGATTGGATGAACGATGAGCTCGCTTCCTGATCCCGTATGGCCTGTCGTCGTGCTGGCGGTGATCAGCGCTGTCGACGCCGTCTTCTGCGTCGGTCCCGTGGCTTTCGTCCGCGCCTGCCTGACCGACGTCCGGTTCCCTCAGCGCTTCTGGCGGCTGCTCACGCCGCTCAAGCTCGCCGCGGCGGCCGGGCTCGTCGCCGGCATCTGGATCCCGTACCTGGGACTCGTGACCGTGATCGCGCTCATCGCGTACTTCCTCGTCGCGATCTCCATGCACGTGCGCGCCCGCGACCTCGGCCGCAACCTCTTCCTCAACGCCACGGGCATGCTCGTGCTGTGCGTCGGCACCCTCTGGTGGTCGTTCCTGTGAGGCACGAGGTGCAGGTCGACGTCGAGGCGCCTCCCGAGGTGGTGTGGTCCGTCGTGGGTGATCCCACCCAGTGGCCGATGCTGAGCGACAGCTTCCTCAAGGTGGAGCAGCGCGAGGGCAACGGACTCGCCGTCGGCTCCGTCTACCTCGTGCGCCAGCCCAACATCCGCGCGATGCCGTGGACGGTGACCGCGTGCGAGCCCGGGACCGGGTTCACCTGGCGGGCGTCGGTGCCGGGCGTCACCACGACCGGTTCGCACCAGATCACGCCGCGTGGCGACGCGTCGCGGCTGCTCGTCGCGCTGGACCAGACCGGCTTCCTGTCCCGGGCGGTCTGGGCGATGGGCGGGGCGCACTACCGCGCGCTGGTCGACCGTGAGGCCGCCACGTTCGCAGGCGCGGCGGAGCACCGGGCCCGCTGATCCCGCCCGTTCCACCGTGGTGGCTGCGTAGGGCGCCCTCGCTAGTGTGGATCGGATGAAGTCGACCAGCAGTCCCGACCCGCTCCTCGGGTCCCGGACGCACATCGCCGTCAAGGCGGCCGTCGCCGCAGCAGTGGCCTGGCAGGTCGGCAACCTCGTGCCGGCACCCGTCGGGGACTACGCCTACTACGCGCCGCTCGGTGCCGTCCTGGCCGTTCACCCGAGCGTGGCCGCCTCGGTGCGCGACTCGGCGCAGCTCTTCACCGCGCTGGTCATGGGAGCCGGCGTGGGAGCGGTCTTCCACCTCCTCCCGCTCCCCGGATCGGTCGCGATCGGGCTGCTGGTCCTGATCGCGGTGCTGCTGGGCGGCTGGGACCGCCTCGGGGCGCAGCGCAGCTGGGTCATCACGGCCGCCCTCTTCACCTACATCCTCGGGAACGTCGACACGTCCGACTTCGTGTCCGGGCTCATCGGGCAGGTCGCGATCGGCGCCGCCATCGGGTTCGCCCTCACTCTCCTCCTCCCGCCGGTCCCCGAACGGGTGTCCCGCAAGCGGCTGGAGGCGGTGGCGGACATGGCGGCCGACCAGCTCGACGACCTGGCGCAGGCTCTGGTCACCCCCCACGACGAGGACGGTCCTTGGAAGGAGCTGCCCCGGGAGGTCCTGCCCGAGGCCCTGCGCCTGCGCGAGAGCTACGCCACCCTCGACGACGCGTTACGCGGCAACCTCCGGGCGCGCCGGTGGCGCACCGTGGTCGCCCGGCAGCGCGCCACGGCCGACGTCATCGAGAGGGTGGCCGCGCTGGCAGAGAACCTGACGTTCACGATCAGCGAGGTGCAGATCTCGGAGAGACGGTGGCTGCGCCCCGGCGGCGAGGCCGCGCGATCCGTGGCCGACACGCTGCACGACCTCGCCACCGTGGTCCGCACGCTCGCCCGCGAGCAGCAGGTGCGGCCCGCCGACGCCGCGAGCCTCGCACGCTCGCTCGAGGACCTGTCGGCGCTCGTGGCCGCGTCGCTCGACGACGGCGAGCAGGCCTTTCCCGGCGCGGCGGTCGTCGTCTCGCTCCGCCGGATCCTCGGCGCGCTTCCCGTCGCCGAGGGCGCCGAGCCTCTCCCCGGCATCAGCCCGCTGTCGTCGCCGTCGTGGCCGCCGAGGCGCCGGCCCCGCCCCTGACGTACGGCCCTGCTCGGCTGCTAGCGCTCGACGGCAGGCCGGCGCCTGCCGGCCTGCTTGCGGAACTCCTCCATGAAGATCTTGCGGATCGCCGCGCTGTCGAGGATGCCGCCGACGCCCTGCAGCTCACCCTGCGTGAGCCGTTCGCACACCCGTGTCCACGCGTGCCCGACCGCGTAGGTGAGCGTGCCGGCGACTGCCGCGTTGATGCTCCCGCCGACGATCGTCCCCGCCCCCGGGATCAGCTTGATCAGGCTCGTCACCGCCGTACGCCCTGCGACCGTCGCCGCAGCGGTCGCGGCCAACGACGCCGCGGTCGAGCGCTCGAGGCTCAGGCCGTACGTGCTGGCGATGGAGGCCATCATGGTGATCTGGATCGGGACGAGGACCGCGGCGTCGGAGAACGGGATCGGACTGGCACCGGCCGTCCCCGCCGCGCTGGTCGCCACCTTGATCGCGTCACCGGCCCGCTTGCGTTTGCGGGCGAGGTCGATGCGCTGGGCGGCGGTGAGCGCCTCGGCTACCCCTTCCGGGGCACAGCGAAAGGTGGCATCGAGAAGGTCCATGAGCCCGTGCGCCTCGTGGCCCGAGAACTCGTCGGCGAGCGCCATCGTCAGGAAGACCTTGCCGCGGTGGACTGGGAGGTCGCGTGCCTCGATCTCCGCCGCCAGCGCGAGCGCGTCGGGATGGATGCGGCCGTCGACCTGCGGGACCTGCGTCATGACGAGCATCACCGGCACGCCGAGCCGGGCGAGAGCGCGGACGAACTGGTCCTCCGTGTCCTCGAACCTCCGGTCGCCCGCCCGTACGCAGAACCAGGCGACGTGGAGCTGATCCTCCAGCGGTCGTCGCCGCATCCGAGTCACGTGGTCGGTCACCTCGGCCAGGATCGCGTCGTTGTCCACGCCGACCTCGAGCCCACGGGTGTCGAGGACGCCGAGCGTGCCGCTCGTGTGGAGGTAGAGATGCTCCTCGCGCGTCACCGGCTCACCGATGCCGGTGGCGGCGATGTCGTCACCGAAGATCGCGTTGACGAGCGTGCTCTTGCCAACGCCCGTCTTGCCGAAGATCGCCAGGTTGAAACGTCCTAGCTTGCGCTGCTCGTTCGTCCAGGCGCCGCGGAAGGCGTCGGCGAACCAGCTCTCGGTCGGTGTCTCGGGCACACGACCAGCGTGCCAGACGCGGGGTCGCCTCAGGGTCGTACGAGTCGTGCGGACCGCCGGGTCGTGCGCAGCCCGCACGCGAGCCCGACGACGACGACCGTGACGCCGACCCAGACCAGCGGGCCAGGCACGTCTCCCGTGACGGCGACGCCGACGGTGGCAGCAGCGACCGGCGCGACGCCGGTGAGCAGGCCTGCGGAGGCGCTCCCGACGCGGGCCACCGTCGCGTACCAGAGCACGAAGGCGACCGCGGTCACGAGCACGGCCAGGTACGTGACCGCCGCCCAGTCACCGGCGTCGAGAGCCTGGACGGCCGTCGGCCCTTCGATGACGAGGGCGAGCCCGGCGAACATCAGCGTCCCCATCACCACCGAGTGCGACGAGACGCCCCACGGTCCCAGCCGGGGGAGCAGGGGGACGGCCAGGAGCGTGAACGCCGCCTCGCACGCCAGCGCCAGCACGGCCCACGCGACACCGGCCGCGTCCGTACGACCCGTGCCCTGCACGAGCATGCTCCCCGCCGTGACGACCGCGGCGGCGGCGACGATCCGGGCGGTCGGGTGCCTTCCCTCGAGCATCGGACCGACCACGCCGAGCACGAGCGGGACGGAGGCGACCGCGACGGCGATGGCAGCCGGCTCCGCGTGCTCCGCCCCCCGGACGAGCGCGACGTTGAAGAGCACCAGCCCGGTCGCGGCGAGCAGGGCGAGAAGGAGCCACTCGCGTCCCCGGGGGAGCGGGACCGCGCGTCCCAGGAGGTGCGCGACGATGACGAGGACGACAGCCGCCGCGGCGTACCGGACGGTCTGCGCCGTCAGCAGGGGCGCGTCGACGAGGACGTGCGAGACGGCGACGCTCCCGCCGACCAGCGCCATGCCGAGGGCGCCGGGGACGTAGGCGAGAGGGCTGGACGTGATCGTGTGCACGGGACCAGCCTCTGTCCGACAATGGCCCGGTGGACAGGTCCAAAGCCTCCGGTGCCCAGAAGGCCAAAACGGGGTCAGACTTCCTGAGTCTCGACCTCGCGGGCGCGCCAGTCGGCACACTGGCCTCGCGCGTGGCGGCGCGCGTCCGCGAGGCGGTCCTCGACGGTTCGCTGCCGGTCGGTACGCGGCTGCCCCCGACCCGGTCCCTCAGCCACGACCTCGGTGTCTCGCGCGGCGTGGTCACCGAGGCCTACCAGCGCCTCGCTGACGAGGGACATGTGGAAGGGCGGGGCCGGGCCGGCACGGTCGTCGTCTCCAGCCCCGTACGCCCGGCACCGCCGCTCGCGCCCGACTCCGACCGTGCGGCGGCCACGCGTGGCGGAGCCGTGTTCTCCGACCTCGATGGTGCCGACTTCGTCGACCGGCTGCGGGCTGCTCCAGCACGGATCGACCTCTCGCCCGGCGTGCCGGACATGACAGCCTTCCCCCGCGCCGCGTGGCTGCGCGCCGAGCGCGAGGTCCTCACCGGCCGGACCGCCGCCGACCTCGGGTACGGCGACCCGCGCGGCACTCCCGCCCTGCGGTCGGCGGTCGCGCAGTGGCTCGGGCGCAATCGCGGGATCCGCGTGACCCCGGACGAGGTGGTCGTCGTGGCCGGAGCGGCCCAGGCGTTCTTCCTCCTGGCGCACGTGCTCCGCGCGATCGGGATCAACCGCTTCGGAGTGGAGGACCCCGGCTCGTTCGGCGCGCGGCAACAGCTGCGAAGGCAGGGTGCGGAGGTCGTCCCGGTGCCCGTCGACGAGGACGGTCTGCGCGTCGACGCCTTGCGCGCGAGCGGCGCCGGTGCCGTCATGCTCACGCCCGCCCACCAGTTCCCGACCGGTGTCGTGCTGAGCGGCCCACGGCGCCGTGCGCTCGCGGCGTGGGTAGGCGAGGGAGGGCTCGTGCTCGAGGACGACTACGACGCCGAGCACCGCTACGACCGTGCGCCCGTCCCCGCGCTGCGCGGCACGCTGGGTGACGCCGTCGTGTACGTGGGCAGCGTCTCGAAGCTCCTCGCGCCTGCCCTGCGTACCGGGTGGCTCGTCGTCCCGCCGCGCCTGCACGAGCCCGTGCTCTCGCTCAAGCGGGACGTCGATCTGGGCAACCCGGTCCTCGGTCAGCTCGTCCTCGCCGAGCTGATGGGCTCGGGCGCGATGGAGCGGCACCTGAGGACGGTCCGGGTGCGGCACCGCCGACGTCGTGACGCGATGGTCGCCGCCCTGGCGGCACGGCTCCCTGAGGCGCGGGTCCACGGCGCTGCTGCCGGCCTCCACCTGGTCGTGACGCTGCCCGACGGGATCGACGACCGCGCGATCGCGGAGGCGGTGCTCGCCGAAGGCGTCAAGACTCACCCGCTCTCGTTGCACCGACAGCGCCCCGGAGCGCCGGGACTCGTGCTCGGCTACGCGGCCAACGGTGCGGGCGTGCTGGGTGACGGCGTCGCGGTGGTGGCCCGAGTCGTACGGGGGGTACTGGACAAAACATGAGGGGAGCCTCAGATACTGGAGGGGTGCAGCCACCTCCCAACGCCCAGACCGCTCGCCCCGAGACCGCCAGGCCCGCGATCGACTTCCCGTCCGTCGATGGGCGCCGCCCGTCGACGCCCACCGTCCGGGGTGTCCTCGCCGATGCGACCCGTGACGTCGATCCTCGCCTCGCCGACGCGGTCGACGCCTCTTCGTCGTGGCGCTCGGACTACGTCGGCCTCGTTCGACAGGTGACCTCGGTCTCCGCCCAGACGCCCAAGGCCGCGCTCGCGATGGCGCAGGCCGGGCTGAGAGCGGTGCACGAGCGGATGGTCGTGACCGGCACGGCGCGCGGCACGGCGACCGGCGAGGTCCCGCTGCGTGACTGGGACGGCGCGGGGGAGCCGTTCGCCTCCGAGACCGTGCGCGGCACTGCCCCTCGGGTGCCCGAGCTCCGGGTGCCGTACCGCGGCCGGTCGCTCACCGGGGGTGCGCTGCGTGACCAGCTGGCACGGTGGCAGGACGACGGGATCGTGGAGCCGTCCTTCGTCGAGGCGGTCGGCGAGGTCGTCGACCATCCCGAGTGGCTGGCCGTGGGAGGCCGCACGGTCGCGCTGCTCGGCGCCGGCGCCGAGATGAGCCCGCTCGGCCCGCTGTGCGCCTGGGGAGCCGACGTCCTCGCGGTGGACGTCCCGGCGACACCGGTCTGGGACCGGGTGCGCGGTATCGCCGAGGGCGGCGCCGGCACCGTGACGTACCCGGTGGAGAACGGCGTGCCAGGGGCGGACCTGGTCGGACGGACCGGCGACGTCCTGGCCTGGCTCCGACAGGTCCGCGAGGCACGCGGCGGCGGTCTGGTCGTCGGCATGCACGCGTACGCCGACGGCGGTGCCCACGTCCGTGTCACTGCCGCGGTCGACGCGATGCTGAGCCGGCTCACCGACGAGGACGCCACGACGGCGCTCGCCTACCTCGCCACGCCCACCGACGCCTTCGTCGTACCGTCCGAGGTCGTGGAGGCGAGCACGGCGGCGTACGAGGGCCGAGGAGCGGTGCGCCTCGTCCAAGCGCCGCTGCGGGTGGTCAGCCGCGGCCGCCTCTTCCTGCCCAACTACGAGACCGCACTCCCGGACGGCTCGGGCGTCGCCGACATCCTCGTCCCGCAGCAGGGCCCGAACTACGCGATGGCGAAGCGGATCCAGCGCTGGCGCGGGATCGTCGCAGAGGACGCCGGACAGCCTGTCTCGTTCAACGTGGCACCGGCGACGTGGACACGGTCGGTGACCAAGAACCGTCTGCTGGCCGCCGCGTACGCGGGCGCTCATCGTTTCGGCGTGGAGATCTTCGCGCCAGACACGACGCGCACGCTGATGGCGGCGCTGCTGGTCCGCGACCTGCACCGACCGGTGCCGGTGCGGGAGCACCCCGAGCAGCTGTTCGCGGACGGTGCGGCGCACGGCGGTCTCTGGCGGGTCGCGTACGAACCGCGCTCCGCCCTCGGAGTGGCTGCGGTCAGCGGGCTCCCGTCGACGCTCAGACACCGCTGACCCGTTCCGCACTCGGTGTCAGAGCCGTCCCGTACGCTCGCTGCACGACGGCGAGAGGAGCGGTCCGGTGTTCGTGCTCGACGGTCACGTGGTGTGGAGCGCCTCCGACCTGACGCTTGCCTCCGAGTGCGAGTTCGCCTTCCTGCGCAGTCTGGACGCGCGGCTGGGGCGCGCAGCGCCGGTCGCTGGAGGCGACGACGCGATGCTCACTCACATCGCCCGGTTGGGCGACGCGCACGAGGCTCGTGAGCTCGCCCGGCTGCGGCGCGCCGTCGGCGGCGACGCGATCGCGGAGATCGCGCGTGTCGGGCCACCGACGGTGGAGCGGTTGCAGGCGCTCGCGGAGACGACGCGCGCGGCGCTGTCCTCGGATGCCCGGCGTCGTCTACCAGGCCGGCTTCTTCGACGGTGAGTTCCTCGGCTACGCCGACTTCGTCGAGCGAGGCGACGACGGCTGGGTGGTCTGCGACGCCAAGCTGGCCCGCGAGGCGCACGCCAAGGCGCTGCTCCAGCTCGCCGCGTACGCCGACCAGCTCGACCGCGCGGACCTGCCGGTCGCGCCGACGGTCGTCTCTGCTGCTCGGCGACGGCGCAGGCGAGTCCTTCCCGCTCGACGACGTCCTGCCGGTCTTCCGGGAGCCGGCGAGACCGACTGCGGCGACTGATCGCCGAGCACCACGCCGAGGACGCGCCCGCCGCCTGGGGCGACGAGCGCTACGTCGCCTGCGGGCGGTGCGCGGAGTGCGCGGTGGCGATCGCCGCCAAGCCGACGACGTCCTCGTGGTCGCGGGCCTCCGGATGGACCAGCCGCAAGCGCTGCGGGCGGCCGGCATCGCGACACTCGCCGATCTCGCCGCGACGACGGACGGCACCCCAAGGAATGCCGTCAGGCGACGTTCGCGACGCTCCGCGCCCAGGCGCGTCTGCAGCGCACCAGCGAGAGCGGGGCCGGGCCCCGACGAGCGGCCACAGGTGACGTACGAGCTCGTGGCGCCGACGCACCTCAGGCCCTGCCGCCGCCGTCGCAGGGCGACCTGTTCTTCGACTTCGAGGGCGACCCGCTGTACGACGAGGGCGAGCTGACCGGTGGGGCCTCGAGTACCTCTGGGGCGTCATGGAGGCCCCGCCACCGGACGAGAGCCGCGGACCGTTCTGGCCGTTGTGGGCCGCACGACCGGGACGCGGAGCGCGCAGCGCTGGTCGCGTTCCTCGACCAGGTCGCCGCGCGTCTCGAGCGCTCACCCGGACATGCACATCTACCACTACGCGCCCTACGAGACGACGGCGCTCAAGCGGCTCGTGGCGCGGTACCAGACCCACGAGCACGAGCTCGACGACCTGCTTCGCACGGAGTCTTCGTCGACCTGTACGCCGTGGTCCGCGGCGTCGGTCCGGGTCTCGCAGCCGTCGTACAGCATCAAGAAGCTCGAGCCGCTCTACATGGGCTCGACGAGCTGCGCGCCGGCGAGGTGCAGGCGGGCGACGCCTCGATCGTCGAGTACCACGCCTACCGCGCGCTGGTCGAGGACCGGCCGCCAGGCAGCGGCCGCCAAGAGGCTTGCCGAGCTGGCCGACTACAACGAGTACGACTGCCTGTCGACGCTGCGGCTGCGCGACTGGCTGCTCCGGGTCGGTGCCGAGGCAGGCCTCACGCCGCGCCCCGTTCCAGTGCCGGTCCCCGCACCAGGGACCGAGGACGAGGAGCCCGGGGACGACGCCGCGCTGGCGAGGCCTGCTCGACCGGGCCGGTCCCGTGGACCGCGGCCGAGCGCACCGCCGAGGAGCAGGCCTGCGCGATGCTCGCGGCCGCGCTGGGCTACTACCGTCGCGAGGACCTGCCGTTCTGGTGGGCGCACTTCGACCGGCTGCGCTCTCCGGTCGACGAGTGGGCCGACACCCGGGACGTCTTCGTGGTCGAGAACGCGGTCGTCGTCGAAGACTGGCAGGCCGAGGGCCGCAAGCTCGCCCGTCGCACGCTCCGGCTGTCCGGCGAGTGGGGTCCCGGCACGACGATCGGCGACGGCGAGGGCGCGTTCCTGCTGTACGACCTTCCGGGGCCCGAGGGCGGCAAGACCTCCGTCGACGGAGTCCGCGCCTACACACCCACGGTCGACGGCATCACCACCGCTCCGCACGAGGGCGACGACGCGGATGATGCGGACGTCTCGGAGGCCGTGCTCGTGCGCGAGAAGGCGACGCGGGCGATCGGCCCTCACTCGTGGCTCCCGACCGCGATCACGCCCGGGCCCCCACCACCCGCGGAGTCGATCCGCGTGGCGATCGGCGAGTGCGCGGCCGCGTCCCTCGGAGGCACGGTGCTCCCCGACGGCCCCGCGTTCGACGTCCTGGCCCGACGTGCGCCGCGGTTGCGGACGCTCCACGCGCTCCCGCAGACGGGTGACGTGGTCGCCGACCTGGTGACGGCGCTGCGCGACCTGGACTCCTCGTACGTCGCCGTCCAGGGCCCACCCGGCACCGGCAAGACCTATACCGCCGCCCGGGTCATCCGACGTCTCGTCGAGGAGCACGGCTGGCGGGTCGGGGTCGTCGCCCAGTCGCACGCGGTGGTCGAGCACATGCTCGACGAGACCGTCGAGGCCGGGCTCGACGCCTCGCGTGTCGGCAAGCCCAAGGCGAGGACGGTCGGCCCGGCGTGGAAGCGGCTTCCCGACCACGGTGTCGCGGCCTTCCTCGAGGAGCGGAGGGCGTCGGGTGCGTCGTCGGCGGCACCGCGTGGGACTTCACGAACGCCGACCGCATCTCTCGCGGCTCGCTCGACCTGCTCGTCGTCGACGAGGCCGGACAGTTCGCCCTCGCGCCGACGATCGGCGTCTCGATGGCCGCCCAGCGGCTGCTGCTGCTCGGCGACCCGCAACAGCTGCCGCAGGTCAGCCAGGGCACCCACGGTGAGCCTGTCGACACGTCGGCGCTCGGCTGGGTGATGGAGGGGCGCGCCGCGATGCCGACCGATCTCGGTTACTTCCTCGGCACGAGCTACCGCATGCATCCCGCGCTCTGCGCGGCCGTCTCGGACCTCTCGTACGCCGGCGCGCTCGGTGCGCACCCGTGCACGGCCGAACGCTTGCTCGAGGACGTCGAGCCGGGAGTCGCGACCGTCGTGGTCGAGCACCACGGCAACCGCACGGCGTCCGTGGAGGAGGCCGCACAGGTAGCCGTACGCGTCCGCAAGCTCCTCGGCACGACCTGGACGTCAGGCCGCGATACACCGTCCCGACCCCTCGGGCAGGCCGACATCCTCGTCGTCGCGCCCTTCAACGCGCAGGTGCACCTCCTCCGCCGCGTGCTCGCCGACGCCGGCGTCGAGGAGGTGCGCGTCGGGACCGTGGACAAGTTCCAGGGACAGGAGGCCCCGGTGGTGATCGTGTCGATGACCGCGTCCTCGCCCGAGGACGTGCCGCGCGGCATGGGTTTCCTCCTCGACCGACACCGGATCAACGTCGCCATCTCGCGCGCACAGTGGCGCGCCGAGATCCTCCGCTCGGCGGCGCTCACCGCTTACATGCCACGTACGCCCGAAGGGGTGCTCGAGCTCGGGGCCTTCTTGCGCGTGTGAGCGACCATGACGACGTCGATCGGGTCTTCGTCGTCGACCAGGAACCCGTGCGCCTCGTACAACGCTTGTGCCCGGCTGCCTCTCAGGACGTTCAGCCTGAACGGACGTTCGTCATCGGCGTGCTCGCCGAGCACGTACCCGAGCACCGCCGAGCCGATACCGCGTCCCTGGTGATCCGTGCGGAGGTAGAAGTGCTCGATCCATCGACAGTCCTCGGCGAAGCGCACCGCGATCAGCCCGACGTCCGTGCCCCTGACGACGATCACTCGGGTGCGCGCGGGCTCGAAAGCGTCCAGGAACCGACGGCGGACGCGCACGCTGTCGTAGCGCCCGAGCCGCTCCAGGTCGTCGCGCATCACCAGGGCCCTCAGCTCGGCCATCCACGGCGCGTCGTCCGCCCGGCTGTCCCGCAGAATCCAGCCTGTCGCCATGGCTCCATCGAAGCAGAGCGGCGTGTCGGGTACGGCCGACGAGGGACCCTCGGTCCACTACGGTTGACGGGTGAGTGATCAGTGGTCTGGCCCGCCCTCGAACGGCCCTCAGCCCCCGTACGGACAGCAACCGCCCCAGGGCCAACCACCCCACGGTGGACAGCCGGTCCAAGGCCCTCCGTCCGGGTACGGACAACAACCCTCAGGCCCCTACGGCCAGCCGCAGCAGCAGCCCTCAGGCCCCTACGGCCAGCCGCAGCAGCAGCCCTCAGGCCCCTACGGCCAGCCGCAGCAGCAGTACGGCCAGCCGCAGTACGGTCAGCCGCAGCATGGCTACTACCCGCAGGGGCAACCTCCGCAGGGCCCTGACTCCAAGGGCAAGGGCAAGAACAAGGGCCTCCTCTTCGGTCTCATCGGTGGTGCCGCGGTCCTGCTGATCGCCGTCGTGCTCGGTGCTGTCTTCCTCCTTGGCGGAGAAGGTGGTGGTGCGTCGACCCCCGAGGCCGCGACCGAGGAGTACATCTCGGCGCTCAAGAACCTCGACTGCGAGGCTCTCGTCGCGGTCACGACCGACGAGTTCCGCAACGGCGAGGGTGCCGAGAAGTGCAAGTCGTCGTTGAAGGGTGGCTCCGACGGCAAGGAGGGCATGGCCAAGCTCCTCGGCGATGCGACGTTCGACGTGAAGGACGCGAAGGTCGACGGTGACAAGGCCACGGTCGTCGTCGCCATGACCATGACGGGCACGTCCGCCGACCAGGAGGTCGGGCTCGTCAAGGAGGGCGGCTCCTGGAAGGTCAACTCCTTCGGCGTCGAGATGCCGGACATCGAGATGCCGGACATCGAGATGCCGGACATCGAGGTGCCGGACATCGAGGTGCCGGACATCGAGATGCCCGACCCTGACGAGATTCCCGGCGGTGGAAGCCTCGGCAATCCTCAGACGATCCCGACGCCCTGACACCCGTTGCACGCGCGCCGCAGTCCTCGGCTGCGGCGCGCGTGCAATGTCCTCGCTCCTTCGCCCGCCCGGCACGACACTGGTGCGATGAGGGCAGGTCGCGGGGTCGTGCTGCTGACGCTGGCGTCCGGCCAGTTCCTCATGACCCTCGACAGCTCCGTCATGAACGTCTCGATCGCCCAGGTGGCCGCGGACCTCGACACGACGGTGACCGGGATCCAGACCGCGATCACGCTCTACACCCTCGTCATGGCGGCCTTGATGGTGACCGGCGGCAAGATCGGGACGATGATCGGCCGCCGCCGTGCCTTCGCCATCGGGTGCGTCATCTACGGCATCGGCTCCCTCACGACAGCGCTCGCGCCGAACCTGGCCGTCCTGATCCTCGGGTGGTCGTTGCTGGAGGGACTCGGGGCGGCCCTGATCATGCCGGCCATCGTCGCCCTGGTGGCCGCCAACTTCCCACCCGAGGAGCGCCCGCGCGCCTACGGGCTGGTGGCCTCCGCAGGGGCGATCGCCGTGGCGGCCGGTCCTCTCATCGGTGGCGCGGTGACGACCTACCTCACCTGGCGGCTGGTGTTCGCCGGTGAGGTCGTGCTGGTCGTGGTGATCCTGGTGCTGACACGCCGCATCCAGGACAGTCGGCGGACCGGCAGCGTCTCGCTCGACGGGGTCGGGTCTGTCCTGTCCGCCACGGGACTCGCCCTCGCGGTGTACGGGGTTCTGCGCTCCGGGGAGTGGGGGTGGGTACGGCCGTCTCTCGAGGGGCCTTCGCTCCTCGGCTTGTCCCCGACCCTGTGGCTCATCCTCGGCGGTCTGGCCGTGCTGCGGGTCTTCTTCTGGTGGGAGGCGAGGACGGCGGCCGCCGGCAGAGAGCCGCTCATCGACGTCTCGATGCTGCGCAACGCCCAGCTCACCGGTGGTCTGACGATGTTCTTCTTCCAGTTCCTGGTGCAGGCGGGGCTGTTCTTCACCATCCCGCTGTACCTCTCGGTCGCGCTGGGCCTGAGCGCGGTCGAGACCGGGGTCCGCATCCTCCCGCTGTCGCTGACCCTTCTCGTCGCCGCGATCGGCGTGCCGCGGGTGTGGCCCCTGGCCTCGCCACGACGGGTGGTCGCCTACGGGCTCGCCGCGCTCCTCGCGGGGGTGGCGTCGCTCGTGCTCGCGCTGGAGGCCGGAGCAGGACCGGAGATCGTCACGGTGCCGCTCCTGCTGGCCGGGCTCGGTATCGGAGCCCTCTCGTCGCAGCTGGGTGCGGTGACGGTGTCGTCCGTCCCCGACCAGCTCAGCGGTGAGGTCGGAGGACTGCAGAACACCGCCACGAACCTCGGCGCCTCGCTCGGGACGGCGCTCGCGGGCTCGGTCCTCATCGGTGCGCTGAGCGCCTCCTTCCTCGCGGGGATCGCCGACAACGAGGCCGTTCCGGACGCTCTGTCGGAGCGCGCCGACGTGAGTCTCGCGAGCGGAGTGCCGTTCGTCTCCGACCGCCAGCTGGAGGACGGGCTCGCCGATGCCGGCATCCCGCAGGCGGAGGCGCAGGCCGTCGTCGACGAGAACACCGAGGCGCGGATCGCCGGCCTGCGCGCCAGCCTTCTGGTCCTCTCGGTCTTCATCATGGTGGCGCTGTTCTTCACTCGGCTCCTCCCCACCCGGCCGGTTGCCGGGGTTGACCCCGCGAGGGGACCGCCCGGCGGACGGGGGAGGGAGCAGCGGTGATCGGCCGACGGCACCACCTCGTCATCGATGCACCCGATCCGCGGGAGAGTGCCGCGTTCTGGTCTGCCGTGCTCGGGGACCCGATCTCGTACGACGACGGTGACTTCGTGGTCGTGTCCGCCGACGAGGAGACGTCGGGCATGGCCTTCCAACGGGCGCCCGGACTCGTTGCGCCGACCTGGCCCGACCCCGAGGTAGCGCAGCAGATGCACCTCGACGTCATGGTGGACGACGTCGCCGAGGCTGGGGAGGCGGTGCTCCGGCTCGGCGCCCGGGCGCTGGGCGGTGGCGTGTACGCCGACCCTGCGGGCCACCCGTTCTGCCTCATCCCACGGCCGTCGTGGGCTCCGCCTGTTCAGGGCTGACGCAGCGGGCATGGCCGCCCCTCCAGTGACCGCTCGACGATCCGCGCGACGATCCCCGGGTGGGGCGCGGACCTCGACCCGGCCGACCGGCCGTCCTTTCCTCGCGAGAAGCCTCGGCCGGACCTCTCGGGTGCGCACGGGTTCCTTCCCGCCGCGGCAGCCGGAGACGTACCCGCGGGAACGCTCGATCGAGCACGCCTTCCTGACGCCGGTGCTCGGGACGTCGTGCCCGCCACGCGGGCTTTTGGGCGCCGTCCGCCGCTTCGCGTACCCCCGCTACAGCGAGCGTCGTGCCGCTCACTGGCTCCTTCTGACGGCGGCCGACCGGATTGACACGAAGGAGCGTCATCCACCGCATGATGGACCCGTGGTCGTCGCAGGTCTGCGACGCCTTCTATCGGCTCACCGTGCGGTACCCGGCTCTGCCAGGCAATGCACCGTCTGCGTCGAAGCGAGCTCAGCCCTTCTGCGGCTCGTGACGGTCGGGGGGATCGAGACGGACACCGTCATCCCAGGGAGCGAGCTTCTGGAACATCACGTCGTCGCGCCAGCGCCCATCGATGTGGATGTGTCCTCGCGACACGCCGACTCGTCTGAAACCGTTCTTCTCCAGCACTCGACACGACCCGACGTTCTCCTCACGCGCGAAGGCGTCGACGCGGTGCAGGCCGAGAGGTCCGAAGGCGACCTGGATCGCTTGGGCGGCTGCTTCAGTGGCGAGACCCCGGCCGTTGTACGGCCGGGCGATCCAGTACCCCAGGGAGCAGCTCCGAAAGGGCCCCCGGACGATGCCGTTCAGACTCACACGTCCCACGACACAGCCGCCCTCGAGAACCACGCCGGACCACATGCGTCCGTCCGCACACTCCTGCACGGTCGCTCCGACGGCGTCGGCCTGACCACTGTCCGTGTAGAAGGCGTCGGGACGCTGCGGGTCCCAGTGCGCGAGGAAATCACGGTCACCGCGGTACAGGTCGGCGAGGCGTGGGCTGTCGTCACGACTGAGCGCACGGATCACCATGTCGGTCATGCCCACTCGCTTTTCTAGGAGTCCGTCGTTGTCGTCAGACACTGTGGCGCACCCGACCGGCATGTCATCGCCCGGGGAAGCCCGCACGCCATCGAGGCAGGGGAGGGGAGGGGAAGCGAGGCCGAACTTCCGCGGAGAGCGGGGAGCGTGCACGGTCCCCGCTCGGCACCTCAGGCCCCGGCTCAACCCAGCGCGGCTCGAGTCCGAGCGATCAAGTACCGGGGTGCTTTCGATCTCTCAAATAACAGGCCCGAGGCCACTCCAAAGGAGGGTTCGCTCCACGAGTGGAGGCCAGCGCCTTTCCTCGCGCCATACGTACCAAGGTCCTCGCGTCGAGGGCCCCGCGCTCGGCGGCGAGGTGTTCTGCCTGGTCCGACGGCCGACGCGGGTGCGGCTGCGTGATTCGGGTGGATACGCGGGCGCACGTACTGCTCCACGTGGCCCGACCGCGAGCAGAGGTCGTCGCAGCGACCGCTAACCTGATGCGACCTTCGGGAGGGGAAGACGTGTCGGAGCTGGACCTGTTCCACGTTGCGCGGTGGGAGGACGCGGAGCTGAACGCCGCCCGGTGGCTCCGCCACTGGGGGTATCACGACGCGCATGCGTCGCCCGGCGGCTCGGACGGCGGGATCGACGTCGTCGCCACCCACGCCGCCGCGCAAGTGAAGTTTCAGGCGTCGCAAGCCGGCAGGCCGGACGTTCAGCGGCTCGTCGGCGCAGTCGGTCGCGCTTCGACCGCTGACCTGTTCTTCTTCTGCGGGTCATCGTTCACGGCTCAGGCGATCAGCTACGCCGATGCGAACCATGTCGCTCTGTTCACCTACGACATCACTGGAGCGGTCCAGCCCGCGAACCGCTGGGCGGATCGAGGTCATGGAGCGCATCATCGTTCCGGAGGCCGACGACGGGGAGGCCACGTACGTCGATGACGATGCCGGCGCGGGCTCTTCCGGCGTGAAGCTCGGGTCGTGGTTCGCGGGAGTCGTCTGCCTGTGGGTCGGTTCGTCCGCCGGCCTGGCCGGTGTGTACGGCGCGGTGGCCAGACGCGAGGGCACCTTCCTGCTTCCCCTCGTCGGACTGTTCCTCATCCCCCTGGGCATCGGCCTGATGAGCATCGCCGTTCAGGCTTCGCGTACCCCTCGGACGTGGACGGCGGCCGGCTGGATCGGTCTGCCCTGCTCCGCAGCAGGGATCACGAAAGCTTTCCAGCTCGAGCCGTCGATCGCGGCGACAGCGGCCTGGGCGGTCCTGGTGGTGATCTTGGCTCTCTTCGCGTTCTCGCACATCCGACATGCTGGAGAGTCGACGCCGTGACGACCCGACCTGAGAGCACGACAGACGTGACCCCTGGTTCCTGGAGGGAGGAACCAGGGGTCACGAGTCGCACTACCGGCGCTTGACCGAGATCTTCACCGTCTTGGTCGCCGCACCGGTGGTCGCGTTGCCGAGGTAGCGGACCCGGAGGGTGGCCCTGCCTGCCTTCGACAGCTTCTTCAGTCGGACGACCGCGCTGCCGTTCTTGCGCAGCGTCGCCGTGCCGACCTTCTTGCCGCGGTAGTAGACCGCGACCCTGCCCGACGGCGTGAACCCGCTGGCCTTCACCGTCACCCGGACCTTGGCGCGCGTCTTGCCGGCCACGACCTTCTTGGTCGTCACCTTCGCGGCGACCGAGGCCTTCGCCTTGAGCACGGCGAGACGGACCGACGTCGAGGACGGCTTCGTCTTCGCGTCACCGAGGTAGCGCACGGTCGAGGGTGTGCGTGCCCGGCTTCAGCGCCGTACGCGGCAGCATCACCGACGCGCGCCCCTTCGTCACGGTGGTTCGCGCCAGCAGGGTGCTGCCCTTGCGGACCTCCACCTGACCACCCGCCGTCGTCGGCGAGACGGAGACAGCCACCCGCGGCGAGACGCCGTACCGGCTCGACGGCAGCCGACGCCTTCACCGACGACGTCACCGGGGCCGGAGTGTCGGGCTCGTCCACGACCGGCACCGTCCCGATCGTGAGCTCCTCACCGTCCATCGCGGTGCAGTCGAGCCCGACGGCCTTGATGGACCGGTCGAGCACACCGGGCGTGAGGACGGAGTTGATGAACATCTTCTTCGGCATCGCGACCTGGAGCGCGCCCGTCGTCGGTGCGTCAGCTCGGGCAGGCCGCCCTTGACCGGGATCGACACGCCGGCAGCGGGCACCGGCAGCGACATCGGCACGTCAGCGGACGTGAGGTCCGACATCGGCACCTCGTACGTCTCGCCGGTCGCGGTTTCGGTGAACACCGCCGTCGCGGTCGCCTGGCCGGCGACGGCCGTCTGACCGAACCCGGTCTCCTCGAGAGGCGGGTACTCGCCGGGCAGCGACGTGCTGAAGTCGGTACCCGCGAGGAGCTCCGCCATCGGCTGGGCCATCTTCAGCGTGATGTCGGTGTCGGGAACGGTGAACTTCTCGCCCGGCGTCAGCTGCTTGGGCATGTGGGCCTTCACGTCAACCCGGAACGTCGCGTCACCCCCCATGATGGCCCCGACGAGCTCGCTCAGCGTCGGGTCGACCGGAGCCGACGGATCGGGCGTCGGCATCCCGTCGGAGCCGGCTCGGATCGCGTACTCGCACCGGTATCGGACGTCGTTCAGGACGCCCGCCGCAGGCTTCGGGGGCTCGACCACCTCGATCGTCACCGTCCCCGTCGCCGAGTCACCGGTCTTGTCGGTCATCGTCACCGTGAACGAGTCGGTCCCGACGAAGCCCGAATCGGGCACGTAGGTGTACTTGTGCTTGATCGCTGCGAACTGGGAGTCCGGGCTCGCCGGGTTGTCGTCGGCCGTGAAGAAGTCCGTGATCGTGCCGTGCTTCGGCGTCCCGTACGTGAACCGGGTCTCGGGGGTGTTCCAGACGAACGGGCCGTTGGAGTCGAGGTCACGCGCCCAGGGCCACCCGTCGAACGGCTTGTCCTTGGTCGTGGTGAACGTACGGTCCGCGACGACGGGAACGGCGTTGACGACGGTGAACCGCACGGTCGAGGTGCTCGACTGGCCTGCCTCGTCCGTCGCGGTGTACTCGAAGCTGTAGGCGCCGACCGCGGCGTCCTCCGACGGCTGGACCACGACCTCGTTGCCCGTGACCGTCAGCCCGACGTTGCTGCCGCCGTTCGGTCCGGCAACGGCGCCCACCGTGTAGGTGAGGGCGCCCTGACCGCCGCTGCCGGCCAGCGTGACCTTGGTCGACTCCGCGAACGCGCCCCGGTAGACCGGAGCCTCTCGGGTGATGTCCTCGGTCGCGACCGGTTCTCCGCTGCCGCCGACCTCCACCTGGACCGATGCGGTGGTCTCGTGGGTGCCGTCGCTGACGGTGTAAGTGAAGGAGTCGGAACCGACGTAACCCGCCGCCGGGGTGTACGTCAGGTGGGGAGCCGTTCCGCTCAGCGCGCCGTGAGCAGGCGCCGTGGTCGTGTAGGTCAGGTCGGCGCCCTCCGGGTCGGTGGCGTCGAGCGTCACGGCCACCGCGGTGTCCGCATCGGTCGTCACGGAGACGTCCTTGGCGACCGGCGGCTGGTTCACGGGGACCGTGATCGGGATCGCCCCGAGGACGTCGGACTGGCCGCCCAAGGTGCAGTCCATGGTCACCGCTCCGTCGACTCCGCCCACCTTCTCGCCCTTGTCGTTGATGACGGTGGCGGCGACCGTGAAGCGACCCGGCATGTGGAGCGTCGCGGCATCGGTGGCGGTCGACGGGACGGTGATCGCCGGGACGTCGCCCTGCGTCGGGATCGTCCACGTGGCGCCCGGGGTGCCGGGGACCGGGGACTGGGGGGCCGACAGGTTGTTGATCGGCACGACGAGTGCCTCGGGGACACCAGGCGCGGTGATGGAGATGGTGGCGTCGTTCGATGCGCCACCGGCGGTGCGCCCGCTCAGCAGGCCGTACGTCGCGTTGCGCAGCGTCTCGGGCAGGTTCAGCGTGATGGTGGTGGCGCGCGACGGGATCACCTCACCCGGCGCGACCTGGTCCGGCACCTCGACCTGAGCGCGGACGCCGACGGTGTGCGTGCCGATCGGCAGACCGCCTGCCACGACGGCGCACGCGTAGTCGAAGCTCTTGTCGAGCGGCTTGTCCGCAGCGGTGGCAGGACCTGCGGTCGCCAGCCCGAAGGCGCTGAGCGTGCCGGCGACGAGCGCGCCAGCCGTGAGGGAACCGACGGCGCGGCGACCGCGTGCCCGTGGACCAGCAGGGGGATCAGAGTGATTCATCGTTCTCCTTCTCCAGGTGCCGCGCCATCCGGCGCCGCGGACGCAACTGAGTGTGACAGGGTGAGATACATCACACACCCTATTTTCTCCCGAGTCGGCCCAATGTGATGGTTGCTGGCGCACTGGGCAGGGCCGTCAGAGGCAGTCACGTAGGATCCCCGGGTGCACGATCAGCCCCGTATCGACCCCGACGACCTCGCGACCACCCTCAAGGTCCTCCGACAGCTCCCCGACCTCCACCCTGACCACCCGGACCTCCGGACGGTCAAGCGCGAGGCGTCGTTCATGTACAAGCTGATCAAGAAGGCTCGTCGCGACGAGATCCGCCAGGAGCGGCAGCGGCACGACCAGGAGATCATCGAGAAGACGGCCACCGGCTCCCCGATGAGGATCGACGACGAGACCGCCGGCATCCCGTTGGTCTCGCACGCGCCGGGTGCCTTCGCCGGCGAGCTGATCACCGCGCGTGGCTGCTACATCTGCAAAGAGGACTTCACTCTCGTCGACGCGTTCTACCACTGGCTCTGCCCTCGGTGCGCCGCGATGTCGCACGCGAAGCGCGACCAGCGGACCGACCTCACCGGCAAGCGCGCCCTGCTCACCGGGGGCCGGGCGAAGATCGGCATGTACATCGCGCTGCGTCTGCTTCGCGACGGGGCGCACACCACCATCACCACCCGGTTCCCCAAAGACGCCGTGCGCCGGTTCGCCGCGATGGAGGACTCGCCGGAGTGGCTGCACCGGCTCAAGGTCGTCGGCATCGACCTGCGCGACCCCGCTCAGGTGATCAGCCTGGCCGACGACGTCGCTGCCGCAGGTCCGCTGGACATCCTGATCAACAACGCCTGCCAGACGGTGCGCCGGACGCCGGGCGCGTACTCGCGTCTGGTGGAGATGGAGGGGGCACCTCTCCCGGCTCACACCGCGCTGCCCGAGATGGTCTCCTTCGACGGTGTCTCCGAGGCGCACCCCGCCGCGATCGCCGGGGCCCTCTCGGCCGCAGCCGTGGCCCAGCACGAGGGGGAGTCGCTCGAGGTCGCCGAGGCGGCGCACACCGCCGCCTCCATCACCGCACTGGCGCTCTCGGCCGGCTCGGCATCTCTGGCTGCGCACCTCGACGGCACCGCCGTGGACGCCGGCGGACTGCTCCCTGACCTCCAGACGACGAACTCCTGGACGCAGGTCGTCGACCAGGTCGATCCGCTGGAGCTGCTCGAGGTCCAGCTCTGCAACTCGATCGCACCGTTCCTGCTGGTCTCCCGGCTCCGCCCGGCGATGCGGGCGGCGGTCCAGGCGGGCGCCCGACGGGCCTACGTCGTCAACGTCTCGGCGATGGAGGGGCAGTTCTCCCGCCGCTACAAGGGCCCGGGTCACCCCCACACCAACATGGCCAAGGCGGCGCTCAACATGATGACCCGTACCAGCGCGGGTGAGATGTTCGAGGCCGACAAGATCTTGATGACCGCGGTCGACACCGGCTGGATCACCGACGAGCGCCCTCACCAGGAAAAGCTGCGGATCGCCGCGGAGGGGTGGCACGCGCCCCTCGACCTGGTCGACGGTGCCGCCCGGGTGTACGACCCGGTCGTGCGCGGCGAGCGCGGGGAGGATCTCTACGGCTGCTTCGTGAAGGACTACGAGCCGTCGCCCTGGTAACCGTTCGTCTGCTCCTCAGGCAGTGAAGAGCGCGCTGTAGGCATTGAGCGCCGGCTGACCGCCCAGGTGGGCGTAGAGAATGTTCGAGTCCCGCGGAATCTCGCCGCTCGTCACCAGGTCGACGAGACCGGCCATCGACTTCCCCTCGTAGACGGGGTCGATGATCATTCCCTCCAGGCGGCCGGACAGGCCGATGGCATCGAGCGTGGACTGCACGGGGATGCCGTAGCGCTCGCCCGCCCACCCCTCGAGCACGACGATCTCGTCGTCGGTGAGGTCGCGCCCCAGACCTATCAGCTCTGCGGTGCCGCGAGCGATGCGCTCGACCTGAGCCCGGGTCGCGTCCACCTCTGCCGAGGCGTCGATGCCGATCACGCGTCGGGGTCGGTCCTGCAGCGCGAACCCGGCGATCATGCCGGCCTGGGTGGACCCGGTCACCGCGCAGACGACGACCGTGTCGAAGAAGACGCCGAGCTCGCGCTCCTGCTGCTGGACCTCGAACGCCCAGTTCGCGAAGCCCAGACCGCCGAGCCGGTGGTCCGACGCGCCCGCCGGGATGCCGTACGGCGTGCCGCCGCGGGCGCGGACGTCCTCGAGCGCCTGCTCCCAGCTGCCCTTGACCCCGATGCCGAAGCCGGACGGGTCGAGGCGCACCTCGGCGCCCATGATCCGCGACAGCATGATGTTGCCGATGCGGTCGTTGAGGGGGTCGGGCCAGTCGACCCAGCGCTCCTGGACGAGGACGGCCTTTAGACCGAGCCGGGCGGCGAGGGCGGCGACCTGGCGCGTGTGGTTGGACTGGTAGCCGCCGATGGAGACGAGGGTGTCCGCACCCTGCTCGAGGATGTCGGGCACGAGGTACTCGAGCTTCCGGGTCTTGTTGCCGCCGTACGCCAGGCCGGAGTTGCAGTCCTCGCGCTTGGCCCAGATGCGGGCGCCACCCAGATGCCCGGTGAGGCGGTCCAAGGGATGGATCGGGCTCGGACCGAAGAGCAACGGATAGCGGGGAAAGTCCTGCAGCGACATGGCTCTCCTCGGTTCACGTGACAATCGTCTTGCCGTGCGCGGGAGGCGCAGTGTGTAATATATCGCATGCCGCTCCCGGAAAACTCGGTCACGATCGACCGAAGCCTGCTGCGCGACGACGTCTACCGACGCCTTCGGGACGGGATCGTAGACGGTGCGCTCGCGCCGGGGGAGCAGCTGCGCGATACCGAGCTGGCCGCGCGCCTCGGAGTGAGCCGTACGCCGGTGCGCGAGGCGTTGCTGCGCCTGGCGGACGCGGGCCTGGTGGTCGCGCGGCCCGGCAGGTCGACCACTGTCAGCTCTCTCCAGCTTCAGGACGTCCACGACGCTCGGGTCGTCGTGGCGGCGATGCACGCGGCGGCGGTCAGGGAGGCGATCGACCGGTTCACCCCGTTCGACATCGAGGAGATGCGCGACGCCAACCGCCGGTTCGCCGAGGCGATCGCGGCGGGTGACGTGGTGGCCGCACTCCAGGCCGACGGGGAGCTTCACAGCGTCCCGGTCAGGCTTGCCGCCAACAGAGCACTGACCACGGTGCTCGACCAGTACGTCCCGGTCCTGCGGCGGGCCGAGAGGGTGAGGTTCTCCTCGTCGGCCGCACGCGAGTCGATCACGCGTCACGAGCGGCTCATCGACCGGTGCGAGACGGGTGACGGCGACGGTGCCGGCGCCATCGAGTACAGCACGTTCGCCAGCCTGTCCGCGGAGCTCGAGGGGGAGGTCACGGCGGAACAGGAATGACCCCAGCCACGTCGTCTCTCGGCGGACGGTCCCGGCTGGACAGTGTGGCCGACCGAGGGGGCCGGGATCATGGAACGGGAGAGTGCGTCACCGACGCTGTACGGGCGTCGTCGCGAGCAGCAGAGGCTCGACGAGCTGGTGCGGGCTGCCGAGGAGGGCCGGAGCGGGGTGCTGGTCATCGACGGTGAGCCGGGCGTCGGGAAGTCCGCACTTCTTGCTCACCTCGCTCACGCTGCGAGGAACGGCCGGGTGGTCCGGGTCACTGGTGCGGAGCCCGAGGCCGAGTTGGCGTTCGCCGGACTGCATCAGGTGTGCAGCCCGCTGCTCGACCTGGTCGACAGGTTGCCGGCACCGCAGGCCGATGCTCTCGGCGTTGCGCTCGGGCTTCGCACGGGGTCGTCGCCGGACCGGTTCCTCGTCGGCCTGGCGACCTTGTCGTTGCTGACCGAGGCTTCACGGGACAGACCACTCGTCTGTGTGGTCGACGACGCCCACTGGTTGGACGATGCCTCGACGCGGACCCTGGCGTTCGTGGCTCGACGTCTTGCGGCGGACGCGGTCGTCCTCGTGCTGGCGACGCGGGCCGGGTATGACGATCGGACGTGGGGCGGGCTGCCTAGACTGACGGTCCCTACACTGGCCGATGTCGATGCCGAGACCCTCCTGCGGGCGACGGGCGCCGCACGGCTCGACAGGCGGGTGCGGAACCGCATCGTCGCCGAGACCCGCGGCATCCCCGCGGCGCTGCGGGACGTGACGCGGCGGTTCTCCACCACCGAGCTGGCGTTCGGTCCGCAGACGAGCGTGACAGCGGTGACCGACGGGCGCCCGGAAGCAGCGCTCGCCCGCGAGCTCGAACGGCTGGACGAGCCGTCGCGCCTGTGGCTGCTCGCCGCGGCTGCGGAGCCGACCGGAGACGCGGCTCTGCTGTGGCGCGCGGGCGAACGTCTCGGGCTCGGGAGCGAGTCCGGCGACCCCGCACAAGCTGTCGGGCTGGTCGAGATCCAGGACACCGTCCGGTTCAGACATCCGGTGGTGCGGTCGGTGGTCTACGGAGCCGCCGCTGTCACCGAGCGTCGGGTGGTCCACCAGGCGCTCGCCGACGTCACCGACCCCGAGCAGGACCCCGACCGGCGCGCGTGGCACCTCGCCCACGCGGCCGCCGGTCCAAACGAGGACGTGGCGCGGGAGCTCGAGCGCACTGCCGAGCGCGCGGCATCGCAGGGCGGCCCGGCCGCGGCTGCGGCGTTCCTGCAGCTGGCAGCCACGCTGACGCCCGACGTACGCCAGCGTGTCGACCGGCAGATCGCCGCGATCGACGCGCTGCTGGACGCCGGCACGGTCGACACGGCGCGGGAGCTCTACGGAGTCGCGGACGGTGAGGTGCTGAGTGACCTTCAGCGGGCCCGGCTCGACCTGCTGCGTGCCCGGATCGACAGCGCTTCCTGCCGGGGTGCCGACGTGCTCCCAATGCTGCTCTCCGCCGCTCGGCGGCTCGAGGCCTTCGATCCGCAGCTGGCGTTCGACAGCTATGCGGACGCGCTCACGGCTGCCCTGTTCTCGGCTCGGTCTGCCCCCGGCGCCGGGGTGAGGGCCGTGGCCGACGCGGTGCTCGACGCCCGCGCCCCGGTCGATCGCAGGCCGGGCGATCTGGCGGTCCAGGCGATGGCCGTGCTCTACGCCGACGGGTACGCCGCGGCCGTTCCGTTGCTCAGGCGAGCGGTCGAGGCGTTCGACACCGACGAGCTGTCTCCCGGAGAGGGCGCACGGTTCTCGTGGCTGGTGGAGCTGGTGGCCGCCGGACTGTGGGACGAGCACGCGTGGGACAGGCTCACCGGTCGGGACGTGAGGCGGGCCCGCGAAGCAGGAGCCGGTGGTGCTCTCGCGGTCGCCCTCAACACGCGCGTCTACGTCACCCTCTTCAGGGGCGACCTGGGGGCCGCGCGGACGCTCCTCGAGGAGATCCGCGCCGTCGACGCCGCGACGGGTACGGCGATGACCCCGTACGGCGCCATCGGACTCGCCGCCTTCCGCGGCGACCAGGCAGAGGCCGAACCGCTGCTCGCCGCGGTGCGTGAAGAGGCTGCCGCGCGCAACGACGGCCTCGGCCTGTGGGTCGCGCAGTGGGCGCAAGCGCTCCTCTACAACGGACTCGGTCGCTACCGGGAGGCGTTGGCCGCCGCCCGTGAAGCCGCCGACCGCCCCGACTGGATGGCGGTCGCGACCTGGGGACTCGTCGAGCTGGTCGAGGCGGCCTCACGGGCGGGTGAACCGATCACGGCGGCGGACGCGTTCGCGCAGCTCTCTCCGCTCGCGCGGGCCAGCGGGAGCGACTGGGCGCTGGGGGTGGCCGCCCGCTGCGAGGCGCAGCTGCACGACGGCGACCGCGCGGACGGTCTCTATCGGGAGTCGATCGACAGGCTCGGACGCACGGCCGTTCCCACCGAGCTCGCCAGGGCGCACCTGCTGTACGGCGAGTGGTTGCGGCGGTGCGGACGGCGAGTCGAGGCGCGCGAGCAGCTGCGGACCGCCCACCAGATGCTCGTCACCACGGGCCTGGCCGCCTTCGCAGAGCGCGCCCGCCGGGAGCTGGCCGCCACGGGCGAGACGGTCCGCAAGCGCGCCGACGACGCACGGGACGAGCTCACCCCGCAGGAGATGCACGTCGCCCGCTTGGCCGCGGAAGGGCTCACCAACCCTGACATCGGCACCGAGCTCTTCCTCAGCCCTCGCACGGTCGAGTGGCACATGGGGAAGGTCTTCGGCAAGCTCGGCATCTCCTCGCGCCGACAGCTGCGCGACGTGATCGGGGTCGCTCCGACGTCGCGCACGGGCCGGGACGCGCTGCCCGCATGAGGCGACCCCGGGGACGGTGTCGGACACCCCGGGGGGCAGACCGGTGATCTCACGGGGGCGAACGACGGACACCTCGCGCCAGTCTCGAGTCCCACCCACGGCCCACGGGCCACGGCCCACGGGCCTTCGAGAAGGAGCTCGTCATGACCGCTGCATCGTCGTCCCCGTCCACACCTCGCCCGACCATCGTCCTGGTCCACGGTGCCTTTGCCGACTCCTCCAGCTGGAACGGGGTCGTCCCCGAGCTCCAGCGACGGGGCTACCACGTCGTCGCGATCGCCAACCCGCTCCGAGGCCTCAGCTCCGACGCCGCGTACCTCCGCAGCTTCCTCGACACCCGGGACGGGCCTGTGGTCCTCGCCGGCCACTCGTACGGCGGGGTGGTGATGAGCGAGGCCGCGGAAGGCTCCTCGGTGGTCACCGCGCTCGTCTACCTCGCCAGCTTCACCCTCGAGGTCGGTGAGAGCGCCGACGACCTCACGACCAAGTTCCCCGGCGCCAAGCTCGGTTCGGCCGCCGAGCCGGTGCCGTACCCGACCGCGGACGGCGGCACAGGCGCTGACGTGTACATCCAGCAGGACAGGTTCAACGAGGTGTTCGCCGCGGACGTGGCGCCCGACATCGCGCGGGTGATGGCCGTCACCCAGCGCCCGATCGCCGGCGCTGCCCTCACGGACACGGCCACCAGGGCGGCATGGCGCAGCATCCCGTCCTGGACCATGGTCGCCAACCAGGACCTCGCCATCCCGGCGGAGTCCCAGCGCTTCATGGCTGAGCGGGCGCAGTCGCACACGGTCGAGATCGACGCCTCCCACGCCGTGACGGTCTCTCAGCCGCAGGCGGTCGCGGACCTGATCGATGCGGCGGCGCGAGGTGTCACCGACCTCTGAGCCGCTCGCGACGCTCAGGCCCGAGATCGCGCGATCTCGGGCCTGAGTGCGGCTCCCCACCTGGCGGGAGAGGGAGCGGCACCGAGATTCGCAACGAGGAAACGGAAAAACCCTCCGACACCGGTGCGGTATCGGAGGGCCCTGACCACTGGCGAACCGGAGTCCGCTCATGTGGGCGATTACTGCTCTTGTGTGTCCGAGGGGGGACTTGAACCCCCATGCCCTAATACGGGCACTAGCACCTCAAGCTAGCGCGTCTACCTATTCCGCCACCCGGACAGGGTTGGTGACCGGCGTCTTGCGTCGTTCACCGTGCGTCAGAACTCTAGCAAACCCCGTACGTGGAACCCCAAACCGGGGTCCTCCCGTTCACCGACCCGTGGCCTGGCCAGGCAGGATGGGGGAATGACCGCCGACGCGCCCGCCCCGACCGTCCCTGTCGACCCCGCTGCGGAGGTCGTCGAGATCTGCCGCGACCTCATCCGGATCGACACGACCAACTACGGGTGACGACACCGGACCGGGGGAGCGCAAGGCCGCTGAGTACGTCGCCGGAGCCCTGGCCGAGGTCGGCATCGAGTCGACCGTCGTCGAAGTCCGCGCCCGGGCGTACGAACGTGTCGCCCGCTGGGGGCGACCGACCCGTCGCGTCCCGCCGCTGCTCGTCCACGGTCACCTCGACGTCGTGCCGGCACAGGCGGGCGACTGGTCGGTCGACCCGTTCGCCGGCGAGATCGTCGACGGCTACCTGTCGGGCGCGGCGCGGTCGACATGAAGGACTTCGACGCGATGATGCTGTCGGTGGTCCGGGCCCGTCAGCGGGCAGGACGGCCACCGCGACCGGACGATCGTGCTGGTGTTCACCGCCGACGAGGAGGCCGGCGGCGATCTACGGCGCCCACTGGATCGTCGACCACCACCCGGAGCTGGTTCGAGGGCTGCACCGAGGCGATCGGCGAGGTCGGCGGCTTCTCCACCGACGGTCGGCGGCAAGCGTCTCTACCTGATCGAGTCGGGGGAGAAGGGCATCGCCTGGATGCGGCTGCGGCCCACGGCACGGCCGGGCACGGCTCGATGGCGCAACGACGACAACGCGGTCACCGCGATCGCGCGCGGCCGTCGCTGGCGATCGGCGAGCACGACTGGCCGGCCGAGCCCGGCGCCGTCGATGCAGCACGCTGCTCGAGAAGGTGCGCGAGCTGACCGGCGCCACGACGAGGCATCGCCCGACGAGCTGCTCGAGCACTTCGGCCCCGCCGCGCGGATGATCGGCGCCGGGATGCGCAACATCGACGCAACCCGACGATGCTCGAGGCCGGCTACAAGCACAACGTCATCCCGGGCGAGGCGCATCGCGCACGTCGACGGTCGGTTCCTGCCCGGGCACGCAGGACGAGTTCTTCGCGCAGGTGCGAGGCGCTCGCTGGCGACACCGTGACGCGTCGAGCCGCTGACCCTGCAGACACCGCCCTGGAGTACGCCTTCGACGGACGACCTCGTCGACGCGATGACGGTGTCGCTCCTGCACGCCGAGGACCCCGAGGCGCACAGTCGCGCCGTTCCTGATGTCCGGCGGCACCGACGCCAAGGCGTGGGACAGGCTCGGGCATCCGGTCGCTACGGGTTCACGCCGCTGCGGCTGCCGGCCGACCTCGACTTCACGGCGCTGTTCCACGGCGTCGACGAGCGGGTGCCGATCGACGCGCTCGAGTTCTCGGCGCAGGTCTTCGACCGGTTCCTGGACCTGGCGTAGGGATCTCGACACGCCGTCGCCTGAGCGGCTCGGGCTACTCGGTCCGGAGGGTGGCGGTCGACCAGCGGGCTGGCGCGGAGCGTCACAGGGTGCTGCGGACGCGGATGATCCGGCGTCGCAGTGTCACGCGACGGCGCCCGTCAGGGAACAGCCGCAGCCGGGCGAGCTCCCAGCCGTGGTGCTCGGCCGCGTCCGTGAGCAGCCGTCGCACGGACTGGCGGGACTCCGTGCGTGGCAGCCAGAACCGCTGGAACTCGTACTCCGTCAACACCGCCTCCGTTACATGGCCTCTGCGGACACGTCGTCGAGCGCTTCGGCGATCTCAGCGGGGAGCGTGACCTCCTCGAGCAGAGAGCGCTGGCCTTCAATTGTGCCGCTGTCCGGGGCCGATGAGGGCGCTCGCGACACCTGGCCGGTCCCGGACCCAGGCCAGGGCGACCTCGACCGGGCTGAGCTGGAGTCCTTCGGCGGCCCTGCAGACCGCCTCCACGACCAGCCTGGCGTCGGGGTCGAGGTACGGGTCGACGAAGCCGGAGAGGTGGTCGGAGGCGGCGCGCGAGTCAGAGGGGATGCCGTAGCGGTACTTGCCGGTCAGCACGCCGCGCCCCAGGGCCGACCAGGCCAGCACGCCCGAAGCCGAGGGCCTCGGCCGCCGGCATGACCTCCCGCTCGAGGCTGGCGCGCGAGCAGCGAGTACTCCACCTCCGTCGCCACGATCGGCGCGCCGCTGTCGGCGCAGCGCCTGGCGGGTGTGCCGCGTACGCCGTCTGCCAGCCGGTGTAGTTGGAGACCCCGACGTAGCGGGTCCGGCCGGTGGAGACGGCGTACGTCGAGGGCGACCGAGGGTCTCGTCGACGGGCACACGGCGATCCCAGCCTGCACCAGCCAGAGGTCCAGGTGGTCGGTGCCGAGCCGCGCGAGCGACTGGTCCAGCGAGGCGAGCATGCGCGCCGGCGTGACGTACCCGGTCGTCCGTGCGGGACTCCGAGCCGGCCTTGGTGGCACCACGACCACGTCGTCGCGCCCGTGCTCGGCGAGCAGCTGGCCGACGACGGCCTCGCTCGCACCGGCCCCGTACGACGGCGGCGGTGTCGATCAGCGTGCCGCCGGCGTCGAGGTACGTCCGGAGGCTGTCGCGCGGCCTCGTGCTCGTCGGTGTCGCGTCCCCAGGACATCGTGCCGAGACCGACACGGGAGACGGACAGCCCGCTGCGTCCGACGAACCGTTCCTGCATGTCACTCCTCGGGTGAGGCCCCACTCCGGCCTTGTCGGAAGGCTAGTCGAGGCGGCCCCTGCGCCCACGCTAGGCTCGCCCTGCGCATCGCGAACCCCCTGGATCAGGAGCACGTCATGAAGCTCGGAGTCAACGTCGGTTACGTCGCGGGCGCCGGACGTCGCCGAACGACGTCGAGACGGCCAGGCTACGCCGAGTCGCTCGGCTACACGTCCGCGTGGGCGGCGGAGGCCTACGGCTCCGACGTCGCCCACCGCTGCTCGTCCTGGATCGGCCGCGGACGACGACCGCATCGAGCTCGGCACGGCGATCCTCCAGATCCCCGGCGCGTACGCCGGCGATGACCGCGATGACCGCCGCCACGCTCGACCGGCTCTCCGGGGGCCGCGTTCCGGCTCGGACTCGGTGTCTCGGGCCCGCAGGTGTCCGAGGGCTGGCACGGCGTGCAGTTCGACAAGCCGCTGGCGCGCACCCGCGAGTACGTCGAGATCGTCCGGACGATCCTGGCCCGCGAGGAGCCGCTCAACTACGCGGGGGAGCACTTCACGCTGCCGCTTCCCGACGGGCCGGGCAAGCCGCTGAAGCTCATGCTGCATCCCGGTCCGCGACCGACATCCCGATCTACCTGGCCGCGGTCGGGCCCGAAGAACCTCGAGCTGGCCGGCGAGATCGCCGACGGCTGGCTGGCCATCTTCTTCAACCCCGAGCAGGCGAGCCGTGTCGACGGACCACCTCCGCGCGGGCAGGGAGAAGGCCGGCAAGACGATGGACGGGCTTCGACATCGTCCCGACCGTCCCCGTCGTGATCGGCGACGACCTGGAGGAGTGCGCCCAGATGGTGCGCGCCTACACCGCCCTGTACGTCGGCGGCATGGGCAGCCGCAAGCAGAACTTCTACAACGCGCTCGCCCGCAGGATGGGGTTCGAGGACGCCGCTCAGAAGATCCAGGACCTCTTCCTCGACAAGAAGCAGGGCGAGGCCGCCGCGGCGGTCCCGTTCGAGCTCGTCGACCAGACGGCGCTCATCGGCCCGAAGGAGCGCATCGCCGAGCGCCTCCACGCGTACGCCGAGGCTGGTGTCACGACGCTGGCGGTGTCCACGTTCGGGTCGACCCACGACGAGCGCGCCCACGTGCTCCGTACGGTCGCCGACGCCTTCGAGACCACGGGTCTGGGCGAGTGACCGACCTGCTCGCAGGCGCTCGTCCTCGGCCTCATCCAGGGCCTCACCGAGTTCCTCCCCATCTCGTCGTCCGGCCACCTCGCGATCTACCCGAAGTTCTTCGGCTGGGAGGACCCGGGCGCTGCGTTCACGGCGGTCGTCCAGATCGGCACCGAGCTCGCGGTCGTCCTCTACTTCTGGCGCGACATCACGAACATCGCAGGCGGCTGGCTGCGCGGGCTCGTCAAGTCGCGACGCCCGCGACACCCTCGAGTGGCGGATGGGCTGGTTCGTGATCGTCGGCTCGCTGCCGATCGTCATCCTCGGCATCGCCCTGAAGGACGTCATCGAGAACGAGTTCCGCAACCTGTGGGTCATCGCGACGATGCTCGTCGTGATGGGCGTCGTCCTGGGTGTCTGCGACAGGCTCGGGCGTCAGGACCGCACGATCGAGGACCTCAACGGCAAGCACGCCGTGCTCTTCGGTCTCGCGCAGGCCATGGCGCTCATCCCCGGTGTCTCCCGGTCCGGTGCCACGATCAGCATGGGACGCGCCCTCGGGTACGACCGCGCTGCCGCGACCCGCTACGCCTTCCTGCTGGCGATCCCGGCGGTCGTCGGTGCCGGCCTGTTCCAGCTGCCGGAGATCCCCGGCGGCGACAACGCGTACGGCGTCGGCCCGACGATCCTCGCGACGGTCGTCTCCTTCGTCGTCGGCATCTCGGTGATCCACTGGCTCCTGCAGTACGTCAGCAAGCACTCGTACACGCCGTTCGTGATCTACCGGATCGGGCTCGGTGGTCTGGTGCTGGCACTGCTCGCCACCGGCGCGATCACGGCGGGCACCACGATCGGCTAGTCAGCGACGTCGGCACTCAGGCGCTGGGTGCCGACGACCTTGACGAGCTGCAGCAGCTCGGCGTCGCGCGAGCCTGGTGCGGCGGAGTAGACGATCACGGTCTGGTCGGACTCGACGATCTCCAAGGCGTCGCAGTCGAGCGTGACCGCACCGACGCTCGGGTGGGTGATGGTCTTGCGGTGACTGCGCCAGACCTGCGACGGTGCCTCGTCCCACAGGCGGACGAACTCGTCGCTGTGGGCGCGCAGCTCGGCCACGAGCCGGCGCAGCTCGGGATCGTCGGGATACTTCGCCGCGGCCGCACGCAGGGAGGTCACGGAGCGTGCATCGGTGCGCGCCGCCTCCGCTGCGGGGACCGACACACGGCTCGGTTCCCCGAGGAAGCGCTGGCGGACGATGTTGCGCTGCGGCACGGGGACGGCTGAGAAGTCCCCGAGCAGGGCAGCGGCCAACGGATTCCAGGCGAGCACGTCGGCCTTCGCGCTCATCACGACCGCCGGCTGGTCCTCGAGACGTTCGATCAGTCGGAGGATGCTGGCGCGCACGAGCATCGGCACGTGGCCCTCACGCGGCGACGCGGCGTCCGCCAGGTCGAACATCTCCCGGCGCTCGTCGTCGCTCATCCTCAGCGCCCGGGCGAGGGACGCCAGCACCGACGGCGACGGGACGTGCGCACCGCGCCCCTGCTCGATCCGCGTCACGTAGTCGACGCTCACCCCGGCGAGGACGGCGACCTCCTCCCGCCGGAGACCCGCGACCCGCCGGCGGGATCCTTCGGGCAGGCCGACGTCGCCGGGGGCGACCCTGCTGCGTGCGCGTACGAGGAGGCGGCCGAGCTCACGACGATCCACCTCCTCAGCCTGGCACGCGGGCGCGGCTGCCACCACGGCACAGCGTGGTACGGGGAGTACCAGGACGAAGCGGTCCTGGTGGCGGCCCGCAGCGACCGCGACGCTCGCTGCATGACCACAACGAGAACCACCACCACGACAGCCCTGGTCACCGGGGCGAACAAGGGAATCGGGTACGAGACCGCGCGGCAGCTCGCCGGACTGGGTTGGACCGTCTGGCTCGGGGCCCGCGACACCGAGCTCGGCAGGAAGGCTGCTGACGCCCTGCGAGGCGAGGACCTGGACGTACGGCCTGTGACGCTGGACGTCACCGACGACGCGTCGGTGGCAGCAGCCGTGACGACGGTCGAGAACAGCGCGACAGGGCTCGACGTCCTGGTGAACAACGCAGGAGTCTCCGGCTCTCTGCACGCCCCGGCCGACACGGTGGCGACCGACTTCCTCGCCGTGTACGGCGTCAACCTGCTCGGGCCGGTCCGCGTGACCCATGCGTTCCTCCCGCTGCTCCGGCGCTCCACGCACCCGCGGATCGTCAACGTGTCGAGCGGTTTGGGGTCGTTCGGGATCACCGGTGACCCTGCGCGGCTCGAGCACGGCCTCGTCGATCTCGTGTACCCGTCGTCGAAGGCTGCGCTCAACATGGTGACGACCATGTACGCCAAGGGCCTGCCGGGCATCGCGGTCAATGCGGCCGACCCCGGCTACACCGCCACCGACCTGAACGGCCACTCCGGCACGCAGACCGTCGAGGAGGGGGCACGCGCGAGCGTGCGCGCGGCGACCGTCGATCCCCAAGGACCCACCGGCGCCTTCTTCGGAGCCGACGGCCTCCTGCCCTGGTGAGGGGTGTGGTCAGGGGCCGTACGCCTCGGACTGCCGCCGCATGATCTCCCGCATCCCGACGTCGCGGCTCACGCCGTAGACGGTGCCAGGGAAGTCGAGGCCCTCCTGAACCGCCCACAGCGCGTCGTGCCGGTCGGGGGAGAACAGCTGCGCCGGATCACCGGCGGCGATCCACCCGATCGGCACGACGGTGCCGGGCGCCAGCACGGACCACGTGCAGCACGCTGTTGATGCGAGGCTCGCTGCCTCGCCCGGCCCGGGAGCCGGGGAACAAGGACGCGCCCGTGGCGACGAACACCTCGTCCTCGATCGTCGTGCCGTTCAGGTGCGCGTGCGGGCCGACGAGGACGGCGTCCCCGGGATGCGAGACCCGGGACCGACAGCGACGTCACCAGCGACGCGCGGTGGGTGCGACGGAGGCGGCGGGCTCGATGCGTACCGTCCGACGACGCTACAACCATCCGGAGCGCTTGAAAGCCCGCCAGAGGACGAAGGCCAGCACTGCCATCAGGATCAGGGAGACCGGATAGCCGTAGCGCCAGTCCAGCTCCGGCATGTGCTCGAAGTTCATCCCGTAGACGCCGGCGATGAGCGTCGGCGCGGCGATCATCGCGGCGTACGCGGCGAGCTTGCGCATGTCGTCGTTCTGCTGGACGGAGATCTGGGTGGCACGCGCCTCCATCACGTTGTCGAGCAGACCGTCGAGCGACTCCATGGTGCCGCGCGCATGCACAAGGTGGTCCGCGACGTCGCGGAAGTAAGGGAGCATCCCCTTCGGCACCTCGATCGTCGACCGTCGTCTGAGGACGTCCTGCAGCGGCGCGTGGATCGGGACGACCGCGCGTCGGAACTCGAGCAGCTCGCGCTTGAGGAGATAGATCTGGTTGGTGTCCGCGGCCGACACGTCAACCGAGAAGACGGCGGCCTCGACGTCCTCGACGTCGGACGACAGCGACTCCGCGATGACCTCGTACTCGTCGACCACCGTGTCGATCACGTGGTACGCGGCAGCGACCGCACCGTACCGGAGCAGCGCCTGACGCTTGTCGCCCCACGTGCGCACGTCCTCGAGCTGCGGCCAGCTTCCGTGCCGGACGGCGATCACGTACCCCCTCCCGACGAACAGGGAGATCTCGCCCGCCTCCAGCCGCTTGCTGGCGTCGTCGTAGCGCAGCGGATGCAGCACCACGAACGCGGAGCCCTCGTACACGTCGACCTTCGGTCGCTGGTGCGCCGTCACGGCATCCTCGACCGCGAGCGGGTGCAGCCCGAAGACCTTCTGGAGCTGTGCGAACTCCTCGTACGTCGGGTCCTGCATCAGCACCCACACGAAGTCGCTCGGCAGCGTGCACGCCGCCACGGTGTCGGGGAGCTCGTCCATCCGCAGGCTGGTAGAGAGCGGAGTGCCCTCGTGGTAGGCGGCGCAGTCCAGCATCACGGCCCCATTCTTGCCCGTCGTGGCCCATCCGACCCGACTACGCTCGGGGCGTGCCGACCTTGATCCTCGTGCGCCACGGGCGTACCGCCGCCAACGCCGACGGGATCCTCGCCGGGCGCACTCGTGCGCTGGGCCTCGATCCGACCGGACAGTCCCAGGCGGCGCTTCTCGCCGAACGTCTCGCCGCGGTGCCACTGTCGCTCGTCGTGAGCAGTCCGCTGCTGCGGACGATGCAGACGGCCCGCAAGATCGCCGACGGCCAGCCGGCGGAGGTCCCCGTACGCCGCGACGCCGGACTCGTCGAGTGCGACTACGGGCGGTGGACCGGCCGCCGGCTCGCCGATCTCGCGAAGGAACCGCTGTGGACGACCGTCCAGCAGCAGCCGAGCGCCGTGATCTTCCCTGGCGGCGAGGCGATGGTCGCGATGGCGGCCCGGGCGCTGGAGGCGGTCCGGCGCATCGACCGGCGGGTCGCCCGACGTCACGGTGAACGCGCCGTCTGGGTGGCGGTGAGCCACGGCGACGTGATCAAGGCGATCCTCGCCGATGCCCTCGGCACGCCCCTTGACCTCTTCCAGCGCATCGCGGTCAGCCCGGGTTCGGCCAGCGCCATCACGTACGGGACGCACCGGCCGACGGTCCACCACCTCAACGACCTCGGTTCCGACCTCGGCGGTCTCGTCCCGCCGTCGGACAGGTCGGGCGCTCCCAGCGGCGACGCGCCGGTGGGTGGTGGCGCGTGACGGGGGACAGGAGTCGCCGCGGCTCCGGGCGCTGTCTAGGCTCGGTGCCATGCTGATCCACAGGTACGAGCGCCCACGTCGCTTCGTCGCCGGGACGGTCGGCGTCCCCGGAGAGCGCACGTTCTTCCTCCAGGCCAGTGACGGTGACCGGGTGACCTCGGTCGCTCTGGAGAAGCAGCAGGTCGAGGTCCTCGCCGAACGTCTCGAGGCGCTCCTGCTGGAGGTGGAGGCCCCTGCCAAGCCAGGAGGCGGGCTCGGCCGGTCCGTCGACCTCGATCCGCTGGAGCAGCCGATCGAGGAGGAGTTCAGGGTCGGCGCGATGACGCTCGCCTGGGAGCCCGACACGGGCGAGGTGGTCGTCGAAGCCTTCGCGATGACCGATGACGACGAGACCGAGGCCACCGACGTGCTGGTCGTGACGATGCCGCCCGAGGTCGCCCTCGAGTTCGCCGAGCGGGCCCGCAGCGTCGTGTCCGCAGGACGACCGACGTGCCCGTTCTGCGGGGGAGTGGTGGAGCCCGAAGGCCATCTGTGCCCACGCGCCAACGGCTTCCGAAGGGTGGCTCGTGACTGAGCCGGCAGCGTGGCGGACACCGGCGGTCGATCCCGCCGACACGGACCTGCTCGCCCGCGGAACCCTCGAGGTCGAGGGTCGCCTGGTCGAGGCCTCCAACGGCACCTTCTACGGCAAGGTGTCCGACGGCTCACGCTCCGTCGCGTGCGTCTACAAGCCCGTCAGCGGGGAGCGGCCGCTGTGGGACTTTCCGGACGGCACCCTCGCCGGCCGTGAGCGTGCGGCGTTCCTCGTCTCGGAGGCCGCCGGCTGGCACGTCGTACCCCCGACCGTGCTCGCCGACGGGCCCTTCGGTCCCGGCATGGTGCAGCAGTGGGTCGACGTCGACCCCGCACTGTCGCAGATCGCGGTGGCACCGGCCGGAGCGCAGCCGGAGGGATGGTTCGCGGTCGTGGACGCGGTCGCGGCCGGGGGCCGCGAGGTGACGCTGCTGCACCGCGACTCCCCGTCGTTGCGGGCCATCGCTCTCTTCGACGCGGTGGTGAACAACGCCGACCGCAAAGGCGGACATCTCCTGCCCGTCGACGGGACCGTTCTCGGCTGCGACCACGGTCTGACGTTCCACGTCGAGGACAAGCTCCGTACGGTGCTGTGGGGCTGGGCCGGCGACCCCTTGCGAGACGACGAACGTCAGCGCTTGGAGGACCTGTCGCTGCAGGTCGCGGCAGGGCCGTTGGTGAGCGCCCTCTCCGACCTGATCAGCGCAGACGAGATCGAAGGGCTCCAGGAGCGCCTGGACGTTCTGCTCCGGACCGGCACCATGCCCGAGCCCGGCGACCGGTGGCCGACGATCCCGTGGCCGCCGATGTAGGAGCGCCTTATACCCTCGTTTCATGCGTGCCTGGCCGTCTCCCGAAGTCCCCGACCTCGCCGACCTCGGCCTCGGCACCGGATCGGCGGTCAAGGTCCATGACACCGCCAGCGGGCGAGGCGTCGTGGTCGACCCGCACCACCGTGCCCGGCTGTACGTCTGCGGGATCACCCCGTACGACGCCACCCATCTCGGTCACGCCGCGACGTACCTGACGTTCGACCTGCTGCAGCGCGCCTGGCGCGACCGTGGGCTCGAGGTCCGCTACACCCAGAACATCACCGACGTCGACGACCCGCTCCTGGAGCGTGCCGCAGCGACCGGGGTCGAGTGGACCGACCTGGCCGAGCGCGAGATCGAGCTGTTCCGGGAGGACATGACCGCGCTGCGGATCCTTGCCCCCGACCACTACATCGGTGCCGTCGAGTCGATCGACCTCGCGGTCGCACTCATCGAGCGGCTGCGTGACCGCGGCGCCACGTACGAGGTCGACGGCGACGTCTACTTCTCCGTGCACGACGACCCGAAGTTCGGTGAGGTCTCCGGGTACGACAAGGCGACGATGCTGCGGCTGTTCGGCGAGCGCGGGGGAGACCCCGGCCGCCCGGGCAAGCGTGACCCGTTGGACTGCCTCCTCTGGCAGGCCGAGCGCCCCGGCGAGCCGTCGTGGGACAGCCCGTACGGTCCCGGGCGACCTGGCTGGCACGTCGAGTGCTCGTCGATCGCGCTGGAGACCCTCGGTCACGACTTCGACGTCCAGGGCGGCGGCACCGACCTGATATTCCCGCACCACGAGATGTCCGCGTCGGAGGCACAGGTTGCGACCGACCACCGCTTCGCGCGGGCGTACGTCCATCAGGCGATGGTCGCCTACGACGGCGAGAAGATGTCGAAGTCGCTCGGCAACCTGGTCCTCGTCTCCCGACTGCGTGCCGACGGCCGCGACCCGATGGCGATCCGGCTCGCGGTGCTCGGCCACCACTACCGCACCGGCTGGGAGTGGGCCGACACCGACATCGTCGACGCCACCAAGCGCCTGGGCCGCTGGCGCGAGGCGTTCGCGACGGGCGGGCCGGAGGCCGGTCCCGTCGTCAGTGCCCTCCGCGACGCGCTGGCGCACGACCTGGACGCTCCCCGTGCGATCGCCGCCGTCGACGCGTGGGTCGACACCGCTCTGGCAGCGGCCGGCGCCGGTGATCCGGAGGCCGGCCGGGTGGTCGGTGCGGCCGTGGACGCGCTGCTCGGGGTGGTCTGACCGGCAGAGGGTCTACCCGCCACCCCTCGGCATAGAGTGAAGGGGTGAGCGAGCAGACCGAGTTGCCGACGATCGTCGACCCCTGGTTCGTCGTCGCGTTCGAGGGGTGGAACGACGCGGCGGACGCCGCCAGTGCCGTGGTCGACCACCTCATCGAGTGGTGGGAGGCCGACCAGGTGGCGGAGATCGACCCCGACGACTACTACGACTTCCAGGTCAACCGCCCCCACCTCGGCCCGGACGAGATCGGGAAGCGCGTCATCACCTGGCCGACCACCAGGATCTACGTCGCGCGACCCGTCGGGTCCGACCGTGACGTGGTGCTGGTGCGTGGCATCGAGCCGAACATGCGCTGGTCCGCATTCTGCGACGAGCTCGTCGGGCTCGCCGAGCGGTTCACCAGCCACGCGGTCGTCACCCTCGGTGCACTGCTCGCGGACACTCCGCATACCCGGCCCGTTCCGGTGACAGGGACGACCAACGACCCCGACCTCGAGTCCCGGCTGAGCCTCGACGAGTCGTCGTACGAAGGCCCGACCGGGATCAACGGGGTCTTCACGCTCGCGTGCGTCGAGGCAGGGTTGCCGACGGTCTCGCTGTGGGCGGCGGTGCCCCACTACGTGGCGCAGCCTCCGAGCCCCAAGGCCACCCTCGCGCTGCTCGGCTACCTCGAGGACGTGCTCGAGGTCAGCCTCCCGATCGGCGACCTTCGCGAGCTGGCGCGCGCGTGGGAGCGTGGCGTCGAGGATCTCGCGAGCTCCGACCCCGACATCGCCGCGTACGTCGAGTCGCTCGAGGAGGCACGCGACACCTCCGAGCTGCCGGAGGCCTCGGGTGACGCGATCGCCCGCGAGTTCGAGCGCTATCTCAAGCGGCGTTCACGTGACACCGACTCGTAGGCGATTCCCGTTTGACACCCTCCGAACCCGCGACCCAGAGTGAGCCGATGACCCCCCACCTCGACATCGTCCGTACGACCCTGCCCGCCGCCGTCCTCTGGGACCTCGACGGGACGATCGTCGACACGGAGCCGGTCTGGCTGGCCGCGGAGCTCAGCCTCGCCGCACAGCACGGTGCCACGTGGACCGAGCAGGACGGCCTCGACCTCGTCGGAAGCGACCTCCTGGAGGCGGGTCGCAAGATCCGGCGTCGCATGGGCCTGTCGATCACCGCGGAGGAGGTCGTCGAGGCGTTGGTCGGCGCGGTCTCGGACCACATGCGCCACGGTGACCTCGTGTGGCGTCCGGGGGCGCGCGAGATGATCGCCGCGCTCGCCGAGGCGGGCGTGCCGCAAGCCCTCGTGACGATGTCGTACGACGTGATCGCCCAGGCGATGATCGCCCGGATGGGTCCGAACCCGTTCGACGCCGTGGTCACCGGCGACGCCGTCAGCAACGGCAAGCCGCACCCCGAGCCCTACCTGACGGCCGCCGCGACGCTCGGCGTCGACCCGCGTCGGTGCGTGGCGATCGAGGACTCCAACACCGGGACCCGCTCGGCAGCGGCAGCGGGGTGCCACGTGCTCGTGGTCCCCAACCTCGTCCCGGTCGACCCGGGGGAGCGGCGTACGCGGGCCGAGACTCTCGCGGGCCTCGGTCCGGACGACCTCGGGCGGCTGCTGCCCCCTGAGGGTGCTGAAGCCGAAGGCGTCGACGCGTGACGACGTCCGCGGTGCTGTGCACGTACGCGGCACTGGTCGGGGCGGGTGTCATGGCGGGGATCTACACCGCCTTCTCCGTCATGATCATGCCGTCGCTCGACCGGCGGCCGCCCGTCGAAGCCGTCGCGTTCATGCAGGAGGTCAACCGCGCAGCGGTACGCCCGCCGTTCCAGCTCGCGTTCTCCGGCACCGCTCTGCTCGCGCTGGTCGTGGGTCTCCTGGCGTTCCTCGGCGGTGGCGACGTGCGCTGGTGGGTGCTCGGTGGGTCCCTGTCCTACCTCGCGACGGTCCTTCTGACCGGCGCCTTCCACGTGCCGCGCAACAACGCCCTCGATGCGGTGGACGCCACCCGGGCATCCGTCGCGGCGACGGCATGGGCGTCGTACTCGCGCCCGTGGACCGCTGCCAACCACCTGCGCGCACTGGGATGCGTGCTCGCGGTCGTGGCCTACGGGGTCGCTCTCCGGCTCGGTTGACCGTCTGCGTGGGCGGAGCGGTGCTCGTCCATGGTGCGCCACTCGGGACGCAGGCCCGTGAGGGTGGTCGTGAGCAGGTAGGCGACGCCGCAGAACAGAAGGACGGGTCCGAGTCCCACCGCTGTCACGGCGACGCCTGCCAGGAGACCGCCGAGCGGCATCCCGGCCCATGCAGCGGCGTCGGTCAGGGACCCCACCCGACCGTAGAGGCGTGGGGGCACGCGCTCGAAGAAGAGGGCGCTCAGGATCGGGTTCAGGAACCCCGCACCCAGCCCCGCGACGGCGAAGACCCCGAGCATCGTCGGCATCGGGACGTCGAGGAGCAGCACGAGGAACTTGGGCGCACCGGCCACGAAGAAGCCCACGAAGAAGACGAGGCGACGCCTCATCCGGTACGCGAACACCGAGGCCAGCAGGCTGCCGCCGACAGCGGCCGCGCTCATCACCGTCAGGAGGAGGCCCAGCGCCGGCGCGCCGCGGCCTGAGTCGTGGGCCCAGACGGGGAGGAGCACCGCCGCGAACGCGATGTCGAGCACGTTCGTGATCGCGACCATGACGACGACCGCGACGAGGAGCGGGTCGCGCCGGAGGAAGGCGGCTCCTTCGGCGAGGCGACGCAGATACGGCGTCTTGGCAGGTGCCCCGCCCGCGCCGGCGTGCGGTCCCTCGTCGCCCTCCGGCGGGCCGCCCATGCCGCGCGGCAGCGCGAACGCCACGATGACCGAGCCCAGGACGAAGCAGGCGGCGTTGACCGCGACGCCCGCGATCGGACCGGCGACGGCGATGAGCACACCCGCGGCCGCGGGGCCGACGGCCGACGCGAGCCGCTCGACCGTCCCGGAGATGCCGGTGGCGCGCACGAGCGGGACGCTGCCGCGCTCCGCCGCCTCCGGGACCATCACCTCCTTGGCAAGGTCTCCCGGTCCTCGCGCGGCACCGACGACGGCGACGAGGAGCAGGAACACCTCGAACGGCAACGCGTCGAGGAGGTACAGGACGGGGATGGCTCCCGCGGCCGCCGCGCTGACGAGGTCCGTTGACCAGGAGACGAGTCGGCCTCCGACGCGGTCGACCAGCGGACCCGTCAACGCCTTCACCACGACGTACGGGGTGAGCTCGAAGAACGCGACGAGGCCGGTCGCGGTCGCGCTCCCGGTGGTGGCCAGCACGAACCACGGGAAGGCGATCGCCGAGACGCGCGTGCCGGTGTGGGCCACCGCCATCGCGACGAGCAGTCCGACCAGGGGCTTCAGCCTGCTCATGGCGTCTCCTCACCAGGGTCGTGCTCGAGCTGGGGGAGCACCTGCACGACGACCGCGACCCGCTCGGCATCCTGCGGGTGCGGCGCTCCTGGCGCGTCGTACTGGTACTCCTTGACGACGGCGTGCAGCCTCTCGCTGAGCGTGCGCGCCTCCTCGGGCGTGATCCGGAGCAGGTAGTCGCTCATGTCCATCACGCTGCGCCACCGTTCGGGCATGGTCGTGCGTTCGTTCACCGTCTGCTGGAGCAGCATCGAGTAGCTTGCCGCCACCGAGTGCAGGTAGGTGTCGACCGCCTCCGGAGCGACGTCGTCCATGGCTTCCTCGTTGAGGATGCTCATGCGGTGCTCGGCACGCCACCAGCGGTCGCGGGCGTTGCCCCGTCCGGCCTCCTCGGCGACCAGGCCGGCGCCGGCGAGCTGGCGAAGGTGGTAGCTCGCCGCCCCGGAGGTGACGCCCAGTCGCTGCCCGAGCAGCGTGGCGGTCGACGGCCCGTGGCGGCGGAGCGCGCCGAGGAGCTGGACGCGCAGGGGGTGTGCCAGGGCCTTGAGGGCGGCCGTATCGAGGACGACCTGGTGCGATTCGGTGGCCATCTGCCCACCGTAAGTTTGCAAAGAGATCTTTGCAAACAGTTTTTTGCAATCCGGGTAGCGTTCCCTGGTCAGTCGGCGTCGAGGGTGCTCTCGGCCGGTGAGTGCACGGCGGGCTCGAGCGGCAGCGTCTCTCGCTCCGGCAGCGGCGGCGGGGTGCCACCCCATTCAGGGCAGAGCGCCTTGTGGTCGCACCAGCCGCACAGCGCGCTCTTGCGGGGACGCCACTCGCCGGTGGTGGCAGCCCGCTCGATCGCGGCCCACAGCGCGCGGAGCTTGCGCTCGGTGGCCAGGAGGTCGTGCTCGTCGGGGGAGTAGCGGAGGATCTCTTCGTTGCCGAGGTACATCAGCTGCAGGAGGGCGGGGACAGTCCCCGTCGTCCGCCACATCACGAGCGCGTAGAACTTCATCTGGAACATGGCCTTGGCCTCGAACACCTCACGAGGCGCCCGGCCGGTCTTGTAGTCGACCACCCGGACCTCACCGGTGGCGGCGACGTCGACCCGGTCGACATAGCCCCGGAGCAGCAGCCCGCCGTCGATCACCGTCTCGACGTACTTCTCGCGCTCGGCAGGCTCGAGCCGACGCGGGTCCTCGAGCGTGAAGTACGAGGCGAGCAGACCGCCGGCGCTCTCCAGCCAGGTGGCGAGCGCCGTCCCGTCGTCGAAGAGCCCGGCGACGTCGGGCTCCGCCTCCTGGAGCCGCTCCCACGCCGGACCGACGAGCGCGCGCGCCCGGTCGAGCGTTCGTTCGGCGGCCGGGGCGTCGAACAGGTCCTCGAGCACCGCGTGCACGAGCGTCCCGCGCACCGCGTCGGCGGTCGGCTCCTGGGGGAGACGGTCGACGACACGGAACCGGTAGAGGAGAGGGCAGGTCATGAAGTCCGACGCACGGCTCGGGGACAACGACCCGACCACGTCGACACCGTCCACCACCGTGTGCTCGACAGTCTGCGCCCTCATGCCTGTCAGCCTAGGCGAGGCGACCGACAGTCCCGCCGTGCCCGACCCGATACGGTGGAGCACGTGACCGCGTCGTCCACACCCCCCACGCCGAACCGTCCGCCCGGGACCTTCCGCATCGGCGAGATCGGGGGGATCGACGTTCTCGTGCGCTCCTCCTGGCTGCTCGTCGCGGTCCTCATCGCGTTCGTGCTCGCCCCCACGATCGAGGCGATCGCACCCGGGCTCGGCGCTCTGACGTACGTCGCGGGCCTCGCGTTCGCTGTGCTCCTGTACCTCTCCGTCCTGCTCCACGAGATCTCCCACGCCCTGGTCGCGAAGCGCTTCGGCTTCGATGTCCGGTCCGTGACGCTCAACTTCCTCGGTGGGGTCACCGAGATCGACGGCGAGCCGGACACGCCCGGCCGCGAGTTCTGGATCGCCGTGGTCGGCCCGCTGACCTCCCTGGCCGTCGGTGCCGCCGCGTGGGGCGTCTCGCTGTTGATGCCGGACTCTGCGCTGCTGCTGTTCGCCTTCCGGGCGCTGGCGCTGGCCAACCTCGTCGTCGGCGTCCTGAACCTGCTGCCCGGCCTGCCCCTCGACGGTGGCCGCGTCTTCCGCGCGATCGTCTGGAAGATCACCGGCAACCCGTACGCGGGCTCGGTCGCCGCCGGGTACGGCGGTCGTGCGGTCGCGATCCTCGCCCTCGCCTTCCCGTTCGTGGCCCGCGAGGTGCTCGGCTGGAACATCACGATCCTCGACTACGTCATCGCCTTCGTGGTGGCGATGTTCCTCTGGACGGGAGCCACGCAGGCGATGCTGAGCGCCCGGGTCCGTCGCGGGCTGCCCTCGCTCACGGCGCGGGGACTCGCGCGACGCGCCGTGGACGTCCCGCGCGACCTCCCCGTCGCGCAGGCGATCGAGCGGGCCCGCCAGGCCGGGGCAGGTGCCATCGTGGTGCACGGCCCCACGGGTGCGATCGACGGCATCGTCGACGAGCGTGCGGTCCTCGCGACCCCCGAGGCGCGACGCCCGTGGCTCGACGTCGGCGCGCTTGCGCGTACGCTCTCCCCGGGCCTCACGCTGCCCGTGGACCTCGCGGGCGAACCCCTGGTCCGCGCGTTGCAGCGGACGCCGTCGAGCGAGTACCTGGTCGTCGACGGCGAGAGCCTGTACGGGGTCCTCGTCACCAGCGACGTCGACCACGCCTTCGCGTCGCGTGCCCGCGGCGGGGGCACCCAAACTGACGCAGGAAGGTAGACGCATGGACGAGCGCCTCTCGGGGGTGCACCGCGGTCCGATGTCGGTCGGTGAGTGGGTCCGCCTCACCGACGCCAAGGGCCGGCGCCACAACATCCAGCTCGAAGAGGGCAAGAAGTTCTTCACGAAGCTGGGGGAGATCCCTCACGACGCGCTGATCGGTCAGCCCGAGGGCATCGTCGTGGAGTCCTCGCTGGGCGGCCAGTACCTCGTCTTCCGGCCGCTGATGCACGAGTACACGACGTCGATGCCCCGCGGCGCGGCGGTCATCTACCCCAAGGACGCGACCCAGATCGTCACGTTCGCCGACATCTTCCCCGGCGCGCGCGTGCTCGAGGCCGGCGCGGGCTCGGGTGCCCTCACGACGTTCCTCCTGCGCGCGGTGGGCGAGCACGGCCTCGTCTCCTCGTACGAGCAGCGTGAGGACTTCGCGGAGATCGCCGCCCGCAACGTGGAGCAGTTCTTCGGAGGCCCGCACCCTGCGTGGCGCCTCACCGTCGGCGAGCTCGGCGAGAGCGTGACCGACACCGAGGTCGACCGGATGATCCTCGACATGGTCGATCCTTGGGAGTACATCGACCTCGCCGGGCGCCTGCTCGCTCCTGGCGGCATCCTCTGCTGCTACGTCGCGACCACGACCCAGATGTCACGCGTCGTGGAGACGATCCGCGCCCACGGCGAGTTCGCCGAGCCCGCGTCGTGGGAGACGATGCAGCGTGGCTGGCACCTCGAGGGTCTGGCGGTCCGCCCCGAGCACTCGATGAACGGCCACACCGCGTTCCTCGTCACCGCCCGGCGGATGGCGCACGGCCATCGTGCTCTCACCAAGAAGCGCCGGCCGGCTCCGGGTGCGTACGGTCCCGACTACACCGGCCCGCGCCCCGTCGACCTCGCAGAGTGACCTGAATCACATCGGTCGTATCTCCTCGTGACAATCACGCTTTGACTCGAGCGGATCGTCACTCCGTGCGGGTAGGGTCGACACACGAGGAGCCAACAAGCCGCGCCACGGGTCGACCCCGGCGGTGTTCGGGGCCGGTGGTGTCGCGGCCTTCGCGGGAGGTACGACATGAGCGAGTTCGACCACAGCGACCGGCGTCCGCCTGAGACCGAGCAGACCGTGCTCCAGCAGCAGGCGGAGATCGATTACCTGCGCGCGGAGGTCGAGCACCTCCGTCGGCGCCTCGCGACAGGGCGGCCGGACTCCTCGGTGGACGCAAGGCTCGCCGAGACCGAGGCACGTCTCGCCGCGGTGAACGCCCAGAACGCCCGCCTCGGCGACACGTTGCGCGAGGCACGTGACCAGATCCTCTCTCTCAAGGAGGAGGTCGACCGGCTGGCGCAGCCGCCGACGGGCTTCGGCACGTTCATCCAGTACAACGACGACGACACCGTCGACGTCTTCACCGGTGGCCGCAAGCTGCGGGTCAACGTGAGCCCGTCGGTGGAGCTCGAGGACCTGCGCCGGGGCCAGGAGGTCATCCTCAACGAGGCCCTCAACGTCGTCGCCGCGCTGGACTTCGAGACCGTCGGCGAGGTCGTCATGCTCAAGGAGCTGCTCGCCGACGGAGAGCGTGCGCTCGTCATCGGCAACGCCGACGAGGAGCGGATCGCGCGCATCGCCGACTCGCTGGCCGACGAGAAGCTGCGGGCCGGCGACTCGCTGCTGCTCGACTCCCGCGCCGGGTACGTCTACGAGCGGGTGCCGAAGTCGGAGGTCGAGGAGCTGGTGCTCGAGGAGGTGCCCGACATCGACTACTCGAGCATCGGCGGGCTCCAGGCTCAGATCGAGTCGATCCGCGACGCGGTCGAGCTCCCTTACCTCTATCCCGAGATCTTCATCGAGCACGAGCTCAAGCCGCCCAAGGGCGTGCTCCTGTACGGCCCTCCCGGCTGCGGCAAGACCTTGATCGCGAAGGCGGTCGCGAGCTCGCTCGCCAAGAAGGTGTCGGCCAAGACGGGCGAGGAGGGTCGCTCGTACTTCCTCAACATCAAGGGACCCGAGCTCCTCAACAAGTACGTCGGCGAGACCGAGCGCCACATCCGGCTCGTGTTCCAGCGCGCGCGTGAGAAGGCCTCGGAGGGCACGCCCGTCATCGTGTTCTTCGACGAGATGGACTCGCTCTTCCGGACCCGCGGTTCCGGGGTGTCGTCCGACGTCGAGAACACCATCGTCCCCCAGCTCCTCAGCGAGATCGACGGCGTCGAGGGCCTCGAGAACGTCCTCGTGATCGGTGCCTCCAACCGCGAGGACATGATCGACCCGGCGATCCTGCGCCCCGGACGGCTCGACGTGAAGATCAAGATCGAGCGGCCCGACGCGGAGTCGGCGCGCGACATCTTCTCCAAGTACCTGACGCCCCGGCTGCCGCTGCACGAGGACGACCTGGGGGAGTTCGGCGGGGACCGGGTCGCGTGCGTCAACGGCATGATCCAGCGCACCGTCGAGCGGATGTACACCGAGTCCGAGGAGAACCGCTTCCTCGAGGTCACGTACGCCAACGGCGACAAGGAGGTCCTGTACTTCAAGGACTTCAACTCCGGCGCGATGATCCAGAACATCGTCGACCGCGCCAAGAAGATGGCGATCAAGGACTTCCTCGAGCTCCGCCAGAAGGGGCTGCGCGTCCAGCACCTCCTCCAGGCGTGCCTCGACGAGTTCAAGGAGAACGAGGACCTCCCCAACACGACCAACCCCGACGACTGGGCACGCATCTCCGGCAAGAAGGGCGAGCGGATCGTCTTCATCCGCACGCTCATCTCCGGCAAGCAGGGGAGCGAGCCCGGCCGGTCGATCGACACGGTCGCCAACACCGGGCAGTACCTCTGACGAGGGCTCCGTCGCACAATGTTCCCGTGACGGAGACCACCTGCCCTGTGCTCGACATCCGTGTCGTGCCGTACGACCACGGTGACGCGACGCTGCTCATCGGCGAGCTCCAGAGGGTGTACGCCGAGCGCTACGGCGTGCACGACGTCAGTCCGACAGACCCTGCGGAGTTCCGTGCGCCGCAGGGCCTGTTCGCGGTGGCGTACGACGCGTCCGACACCCCGGTCGCGACGGGTGGCTGGCGGATGCTGGGGGAGGGGCGGGCCGAGGTGCGGCGGATGTACGTGCGGGCCTCGGCGCGTGGCCAGGGGCACGCCCGTCGTGTCCTCGGCTGGCTCGAGCAGACCGCTCGTACGGCGGGGTGCTCGAGGATGGTGCTCGAGACCGGGACCCCTCAGCCGGAGGCGATCGCGCTCTACCGCTCCTCGGGGTACACAGAGATCGACCCCTTCGGGTACTACGCCGACGACCCGAAGTCCGTGTTCCTCGGCAAGCAGCTGGCCGCTGTCGGAGCGGTGGAGGGCCGCTGAGCCGGGGCCGCCGACACGCGCGGAGCCCACATGGTGGACGCGGTGTCCGGTGGACGGACCTGGTCTACCCTGGGACGAGGCGTTCGCCGACGCGTACGCCGTACCTCCTCCTCCGGAAGGTGGGCGTTGAACGCAGTGCCGGCTACCCCGAACCTCCGCCCCGACGCGACCGCTGAGCTGACCGAGGCCCTCCGGTCGCGCATCCTCGTGCTCGACGGTGCGATGGGCACCGCGATCCAGCGCGACCGGCCGGACGAGGCCGGCTACCGCGGCGAGCGCTTCAAGGACTGGCCGAGCGACGTCCAGGGCAACAACGACCTGCTGTCGCTGACCCAGCCCGAGCTCATCGCCGACATCCACCGCGAGTACCTCGACGCCGGCGCGGACATCATCGAGACCAACACGTTCAACGCCACCGCGATCTCGCTGAGCGACTACGGCATGGAGGATCTCGCCTACGAGCTGAACTACGCGTCGGCCCGCCTGGCCCGCGAGGTCGCCGACGAGGTCGCCGCAGCGAGCCGGGCGGCCGCGCTACGTCGCCGGTGCCCTCGGTCCGACCACGCGCACCGCATCGATCTCACCCGACGTCAACGACCCGGGTGCCCGCAACGTCACGTACGACGAGCTGGTCGCCGCCTACACGACCGCGACCCGTGGCCTGCTCGACGGTGGCTGCCGACCTCATCTTCATCGAGACGATCTTCGACACGCTCAACGCCAAGGCCGCCATCTTCGCGGTCGAGTCGGTCTTCGCCGACCACGGTCGCCGCTGGCCGGTGATCATCTCCGGGACGATCACGGACGCGTCGGGCCGGACCCTGTCGGGGCAGGTCACCGAGGCGTTCTGGCACTCGGTGCGCCACGCCCAGCCCTTGCTCGTCGGCCTCAACTGCGCGCTCGGCGCCAAGGAGATGCGCCCCTACATCGCCGAGATGTCGCGCGTCGCGGACACCTTCGTCAGCTGCTACCCGAACGCCGGGCTGCCCAACGCCTTCGGCGAGTACGACGAGGCGCCGCACGAGACGGCGGCGATCCTCGCCGAGTTCGCCGACGCGGGCTTCGTGAACCTCGTCGGCGGGTGCTGCGGCACGACGCCGGCGCACATCGAGGCGATCGCGCGCGGGGTCGCGGACAAGACGCCCGCGGGTCCCGCCGACGACGACACCGGCCCTTCGCCTCGCCGGGCTCGAGCCCGTCACCGTCGTGGACGACACCCTCTTCGTGAACGTCGGGGAGCGGACGAACATCACGGGGTCGGCCCGTTTCCGCAACCTGATCAAGGCCGGCGACTTCTCCACCGCCCTCACGGTCGCACGCCAGCAGGTCGAGAACGGCGCGCAGGTGATCGACGTCAACATGGACGAGGGCATGATCGACGGCGTCGACGCGATGGTGCGGTTCCTCAACCTCATCGCGTCCGAGCCCGACATCAGCCGCGTCCCGGTGATGGTCGACTCGTCGAAGTGGGAGGTCATCGAGGCCGGTCTCAAGTGCGTCCAGGGCAAGCCGATCGTCAACTCCATCTCGATGAAGGAGGGCGAGGAGGCGTTCGTCGAGCAGGCGCGGCTCTGCCGCCGGTACGGTGCGGCCGTCGTCGTCATGGCCTTCGACGAGCACGGTCAGGCCGACACGCTCGAGCGCCGTCAGCAGATCTGCGCCCGGGCGTACAAGATCCTGGTCGACGAGGTCGGTTTCCCTGCCGAGGACATCATCTTCGACCCGAACGTGTTCGCGGTCGCGACCGGCATCGAGGAGCACGCCGAGTACGGCGTGGACTTCATCGAGGCGACCCGCTGGATCAAGCAGCACCTCCCGTACGCGCTCGGTCTCGGGCGGCGTGTCCAACGTGTCGTTCTCCTTCCGCGGCAACAACGCCGTCCGCGAGGCGATCCACGCCGTGTTCCTGTACCACGCGATCGGCGCGGGCATGGACATGGGCATCGTCAACGCGGGGGCGCTGGAGGTCTACGCGGAGGTGCCCGAGGTGCTCCGGGACCGCATCGAGGACGTCGTGCTCAACCGGCGCCCGGATGCCACCGAGCGCCTGCTCGAGATCGCGTCTGACTTCGCGAACGACGGGGCCGCCAAGGAGGTCGCCGACGAGGAGTGGCGCTCGCTCCCGGTCGGCGAGCGCATCACCCACGCCCTCGTGAAGGGCATCGACCAGTACGCCGAGTCCGACACCGAGGAGCTGCGTCAGGAGATCGCGGCCCGTGGCGGTCGTCCGATCGAGGTCATCGAGGGCCCGCTGATGGACGGCATGAACGTCGTCGGCGACCTGTTCGGCGAGGGCAAGATGTTCCTGCCGCAGGTGGTGAAGTCGGCGCGCGTCATGAAGAAGGCCGTCGCCCACCTCATCCCGTACATCGAGGCCGAGAAGCAACCGGGCGACGTCGAGCGCAGCAACGGCAAGGTCGTGATGGCGACCGTGAAGGGCGATGTCCACGACATCGGCAAGAACATCGTCGGCGTCGTCCTGCAGTGCAACAACTACGACGTGGTCGACCTGGGGGTGATGGTGCCGGCGCAGAAGATCCTCGACGCCGCCCGTGCCGAGGGCGCCGACGTGATCGGCCTCTCGGGACTCATCACCCCGTCGCTCGACGAGATGGTGAACCTCGCCGCCGAGATGGAGCGCCAGGGCTTCGAGATCCCGCTGCTCATCGGCGGAGCCACGACCTCACGGGCCCACACCGCGGTCAAGGTCGACCAGAAGTACCACGGTCCGGTCCTCTGGGTGAAGGACGCCTCGCGCTCGGTCCCGGTCGTGGCCGCCCTGCTCTCCGACGCGCAGCGACCGGCGCTCCTGGCGGAGACCTCCTCGGAGTACGCGTCACTCCGCGAGCGCCATGCGGCACGACAGACCGCGCGGCCGCTCCTGCGCCTCGAGGACGCACGCGCCCAGGCGACACCGATCGACTGGGACGGCTACGTGCCGCCGCGTCCGCACATGATCGTCCAGCAGGCGCTCGACCTGTGCACGGGTCCGGGCTGCGACCACCGGCACGGCGGGCGCGTCCAGCACGTCCGTACGCTCACCGACTACCCGTTGGAGGAGCTGCGCGAGTACATCGACTGGCAGCCCTTCTTCAACGCCTGGGAGATGCGGGGCCGGTTCCCCGACATCCTCCACAACCCGTTGACGGGCGAGGCCGCCCGCAAGCTGTACGACGACGCCCAGGTCATGCTCGACCGCATCGTCGAGGAGAAGTGGATCCGCGCCAACGGAGTCTTCGGGCTCTTCCCGGCCAACCAGGTCGCTGGTGACGACATCGAGGTCTACACCGACGAGTCCAGGTCCGAGGTTCTCGGCACGCTGCACCAGCTCCGCCAGCAGGGTGAGGGCCGCGAGGGCACGGCGCGCAAGTCTCTCGCCGACTTCGTCGCTCCCAAGGACACCGGCCTGCGTGACTACGTCGGTGCCTTCGCCGTGACCGCCGGCCTCGGGGCGACCGAGAAGATCGCGGAGTTCAAGAAGGAGCTCGACGACTACAGCGCCATCCTGCTCGAGTCGCTCGCCGACCGGCTGGCCGAGGCGTTCGCCGAGCGGCTCCACGAGCGCGTACGCCGGGAGTTCTGGGGGTACGCGCCCGACGAGTCGCTGACGAACGAGGGCTTGATCAAGGAGAGCTACACGGGCATCCGTCCGGCACCGGGCTACCCGGCGTGCCCGGAGCACACGGAGAAGCAGACCATCTGGGAGCTCCTCGACGTCGAGCGCAACACCGGGATCGAGCTGACCGAGAGCATGGCGATGTGGCCGGGGGCCGCCGTCAGCGGGCTCTACTTCTCGCACCCGGACTCGCAGTACTTCGTCCTCGGCCGGATCGGACGCGACCAGGTCGAGGACTACGCGAGGCGCAAGGGATGGACCATGGCCGAGGCTGAGAGGTGGCTCTCGCCCAACCTCGGCTACCGCACCGACGAGGACTGAGCGCGCGCCCGCAGCCACGGGCCGACCAGGGCCCTCGAGTCCGGGACGAGCGGCCACATCGGGTCGTCGAGCCGCGCGACGACGTCCTCGAGCGGTATCCACGCACCCCAGTCGACCTCCTCGGGCTGCCACCGGATCTCCCCGGTCCAGCCCTCCACGAGGTAGCCGAAGGCCTCGTACGACGTGTGCGTGTCCTCGTACGTGCCGGTGAAGATCGGGGTCAGCGGCACGCCCGACACGCCGAGCTCCTCCGCGACCTCGCGGACGGCCCCGTCGTACGGGTCCTCGCCGGCAAGGAGCACTCCGCCGGCACACACGTCGTACATCCCGGGGAAGACGTCCTTCGTCGGCGTGCGCCGATGGAGGTAGACCCGCCCTTCGGCGTCCAGGACCACGACCGCTGTCGCCGCGTGGTGCAGGTTGTCGCGCCGTACGAGCGAGCGCGGAGCACTCCCGCACGGCTTGCCGTCGGTGCCGTACAGAGCCACTGTCTCGTCCACGCCCGCCATCATCGCGCAGCGCACGACCTCAGGTGGACCCGTCTTGGTGGCTAGGCTGGCGGAATGACGGTGCGACGGGTGATGGGGTCCGAGGTCGAGTACGGCATCTCGGTGAAGGGTCAGCCGACGGCCAACCAGATGGTGGCGTCGACGCAGGTCGTCAACGCGTACGCCAGCGCTCACGGGCTGACCCGCCGCGCGCGGTGGGACTTCGAGGAGGAGAACCCGCTCCGGGACGCCCGAGGATTCGACCTCAGCCGCGACCGAGCCGACCCCACGCAGCTCACCGACGAGGATCTCGGGCTGGCCAACGTCATCCTCACCAACGGTGCTCGCCTGTACGTCGACCACGCGCACCCCGAGTACGCGACCCCGGAGTGCACGACCCCGCGCGACGTCGTGCTCTGGGAGAAGGCGGGCGAGCGCATCATGCAGCGCGGCGCTGACCTCGCCTCACAGATGCCGGGATCACCAGGGCTGCTGCTGTACAAGAACAACGTCGACAACAAGGGCGCCTCGTACGGGTCCCACGAGAACTACCTGATGCGCCGCGACGTGCCGTTCGGCGCGATCGTCGAGCACCTGACGCCGTTCTTCGTCTCGCGCCCCGTCGTGTGCGGCGCCGGCCGCGTGGGGCGGCAGCAGGACGGCTCGGAGAGCGGCTTCCAGATCAGCCAGCGCGCCGACTACTTCGAGGTCGGCGTCGGTCTCGAGACGACACTGAAGCGTCCCATCATCAACACCCGGGACGAGCCGCACGCCGACCCGTCGAAGTATCGCCGGCTCCACGTCATCATCGGCGACGCCAACCTGTCCGAGATCTCGGCGTACCTGAAGCTCGGCACCACGGCCCTCGTGCTCGCCATGGTCGAGGCGGGTGTGCTCGAGAGCGGCCTGGAGCTCGCCCAGCCGGTCAACGCCCTCCACGCGATCTCGCACGACCCGTCCCTGAGCACGGCTGTCGAGCTCGCGGACGGCCGGACGATCACCGCCCTGGACCTCCAGTGGGCGTACCTGGAGAGGGCCGCGGCGTTCGTCGAGCAGGCCGACGACGGGGTGGACCTCGGTGCCGGCCAGACGAAGGACGTCCTGGACCGGTGGGAATCGGTGCTGACGCGGCTCGGCGACGACCCGATGTCGCTCCGCGAGGAGCTGGACTGGGTCGCCAAGCTCGCGCTGCTGGAGTCCTACCGTGAGCGCGACGGGCTCGACTGGGACCACGCCAAGCTCCATCTCGTCGACCTCCAGTACGCCGACCTGCGCCCGGAGAAGGGGCTCTACCACCGACTCGTACGTTCCGGGCGCATGAAGCGCCTGCTGTCGGACGCGGAGATCGAGCGTGCGGTCACCGAGCCGCCCGAGGACACTCGCGCGTACTTCCGCGGGTCATGCCTCTCCCGATACCCCGAGTCGGTGGCAGCCGCCTCCTGGGACTCCGTGATCTTCGACCTGCCGGGACGCGACACGTTGCAGCGGATCCCGACGCTGGAGCCGCTGCGCGGGACCCGCGAGCACGTCGGGCGGCTGCTCGAGGAGAGCGCCACCGCTCAGGACCTGTTCAACACGATCACGGGCCGCTGAGCCCTCGTCCGCCGTTCGAGCAGGGCAGCGTTTCTCGGTGGTCGAATGGGGCGGCGTTTCGGTGGTCGAGTAGGGCGGAGCGCTAGCGGAGCCCGTATCGAGGCCGGTCTCGATACCGTACTCGCCCTTGAGGGCTCGACCAGCGGGGTGAGGGCTCGGACTCCTCGACCGGCGGGGGTGACCGGCCTGCTCGTGCGGCGAATTGCGCACACCGTCCGTCACGCCTCCGGTATAGGGTCGTGAGCACGGCACGACAGCCGACTCGAGGAGGTTGTGATGGCACGCGACGGCGGACAGCAGCACAAGACCACACGCAAGAGCACCGAGTCCGAGGAGGACGTCGAGGTTGCCCCCGCGGAGGACGTCGCGGAGCGCAAAGAGAAGCTCGACGACGACATCGACTCCATCCTCGACGAGATCGACGACGTGCTGGAGGAGAACGCCGAGGAGTTCGTCCGCAGCTTCGTGCAGAAGGGCGGGCAGTGATGCTGCCAGAGGCGTTCCTGACCCCCGGTTCGTCCTCTTTCACCGAGTTCCTTTCCCGCCACCAGCCCGAGCTTCTGCCCTCGGCACGCCTCGGTGACGCGACAGTGGCCCAGCCGGTCGCGCACGCGACGACGATCGTCGCCGCGACGTTCCCCGGCGGCGTGGTGATGGCAGGTGACCGACGCGCCACGATGGGCAACGTCATCGCTCAGCGCGACATCCAGAAGGTCTTCCCCGCAGACGAGTTCTCCGCGGTCGGCATCGCCGGCACCGCAGGGATCGCCGTCGAGATGACGCGGCTCTTCCAGCTGGAGCTGGAGCACTACGAGAAGATCGAGGGCACGCCGCTGTCGACGGACGGCAAGGCCAACCGCCTCGCGACGCTCATCCGCAACAACCTTGCGATGGCGATGCAGGGACTCGCCGTCGTGCCACTGTTCGCCGCGTACGACCGCGAGGCCTCGGTCGGCCGCATCTTCGTCTTCGACGTCACCGGCAACCGCAACGAAGAGCGGTCGTTCCACTCCGTCGGGTCAGGCTCGACGTTCGCCCGCGGCGCCCTCAAGAAGCTCTACAACCCCGATCTCAGCGAGACCGAGACGGTGACGGCCTGCATCCAGGCGCTGTACGACGCCGCTGACGACGACTCTGCGACCGGCGGCCCGGACCTGACCCGCCGGATCTTCCCGATGGTCGCCGTGATCACCGCCGACGGCTACCGCGCATACGACGACGACGCGACGGCAGCGATCGCCGACCGCGTCATCGGCGGCCGCATGACCCGCCCTGACGGTCCTTCGGCTCCGGTCGAGTAGACCCGATCGATCCCGCCCCTCGTCGTCCCTGAACCAGAGAGGAATCCCGTGAGCGCAGGGTTCTACGTCTCGCCCGAGCAGCTGATGAAGGACCGCGCGGACTTCGCGCGCAAGGGCATCGCCCGCGGCCGCAGCGTCGTGGTCGTCCAGTACGCCGACGGCGTCCTCTTCGTCGCCGAGAACCAGTCCAACGCGTTGCACAAGATCAGCGAGATCTACGACCGCATCGGGTTCGCCGCTGTCGGGCGCTACAACGAGTTCGAGAACCTCCGGATCGCGGGCGTCCGACTGGCCGACCTCCGTGGCTACTCGTACGACCGCAGCGACGTCACGGGCCGTGGCCTCGCGAACGCGTACGCCCAGACGCTGGGCACGATCTTCTCCTCCGGCGGAGAGAAGCCGTACGAGGTGGAGCTGTTTGTGGCCGAGGTCGGGGTCACCCCCGACCTGGACCAGATCTACCGGCTCACGTACGACGGGTCCGTGGCCGACATCCAGGGGCACGCCGTGATGGGCGGTCAGGCGGAGTCGGCCGAGGGCTACCTCACGGACAACTACAGCCCTGGTCTCGACCTCGACGCCGCCATCGCGCTCGCTGCCAAGGCGCTCGGCCATGACGACACGACGCCGAGGACCCTCACGGGTGCTCAGCTCGAGGTCGCGGTGCTCGACCGGACACGCAGTCAGCCGCGCAAGTTCAAGCGGATCTCCGAGGCCCAGGTCGACGCGGCACTCGCCGCCGGCTGACGCCCGCTGCGTCAGCCGGCGGGCGGGTCACCGACGGCGGCCGTACGCCCGCATGGTGAGCGGGCCGAAGATCGCGATGATCACCACGGCGGCGATGAACGTCCACACGACCTCGTCGCCGACCGAGTCACCGGACATCAGTCCGCGGACGGCGTAGACAGCGTGGGAGATCGGGTTGACCTCGACGAACGCCTGCAGCCACTCCGGCATCGTCTTCGGATCGACGAAGACCGGGCTCAGGAACGCGAGCGGGAACAGCACCATCATGCTGATGCCCATCACCGACTGAGGGCTTCGGGCCAGGAGGCCGACCCAGGTCCAGACCCAGCTGAACGCGAAGCAGAACACCATGAGCACCGCGACGCCCGCGATGACGCCCAGCGGCCCGCCGTCCGGCCGGTAGCCGAGGATCAGACCGAGCACCACGACGAACATCGACGCGAGCGTGTAGCGGACCGCGTCGCCGAGAAGTGCGCCGACGAGTGCGGAGGGCCGCCACACCGGCAGCGTCCGGATGCGGTCGAAGACGCCCTTCTCGATGTCGGTGTTGAGCGCGACGCCGGTGTACATCGTGATCATCACGACGGTCTGGACCAGGATCCCGGGCAGCAGGAACTGGAGGTACGCGCTTGTCGAGCCTGCGATCGCCCCACCGAACAGGTAGGTGAACATCAGGACCGAGATGATCGGGAACAGCGTCACGTCGAACAGCTGCTCAGGGACGTGCTTGATCCGAAGGATGGCCCGCCAGCCGAAGGCGAGCGAGGTCGTCAGCGCGCTCGGGCGCGCCGGGCGTGGCCCGGAGGCCAGCACCGCGTCGAGCTTCTCGGTGACGATCTGCGGGTCGTGGGTCGTGGTCGTCATGCCACCGCTCCTTCGGTGTCGGTCTTCGAGGAGGCCTCCGCCTCCTCGGCGGTGTGGCCGGTGAGGGCGAGGAACACCTCGTCGAGGGTCGGCTGGCCGTAGCTGAAGCCGGCGAGCTCCACGCCGTCGGCCGCCAGCGTCGCGAGTGCCGCCGGGACCTTCGTGCGGTCGTCGACACGGCCGGTCACGTCGGCGGGATCGCTGCCGGGGAACACCTCGTCGCCGAACGCGCGGGTGAGGATGTCGATCGCCCGCGGACGCTCGGCAGGGTCGAGCAGGTGCACGTGGAGCGCGCCCGAACCGACGGAGGACTTGAGCTGGCTGCTCGTACCCTCGGCGATGATCCGGCCGGTGTCGATGACGGCGATCCGCTCGGCCAGCTGATCGGCCTCGTCGAGGTACTGCGTGGTGAGGAGGACCGTCGTGCCTCGGGCGGTCAACGCTCGCACGATGTCCCAGACCTGGTTGCGGCTGCGGGGGTCGAGGCCGGTCGTCGGCTCGTCCAGGAACAAGAGCTGCGGCGTGACCACGATGCTCGCGGCGATGTCGAGGCGCCGGCGCATGCCGCCGGAGTAGCGCTTGACCTGCTTGGTGGCCGCGTCCGTGAGACCGAACGCCTCGAGGAGGTCGTCGCAGCGCCCGCGCGCCTGCTCACGGGAGAACCCGAGCACCCGGCCGAGGAGCTGGAGGTTCTCGCGGCCGGTGAGGTCCTCGTCGACCGAGGAGTACTGGCCGGTCAGGCTCACGATGCTCCGGACCGAGTCCGGGTCGCGCGCCACGTCGTGGCCGAAGACGTGGGCGGAACCTCCGTCCGGACGGAGCAACGTCGCCAGGATCTGGATGGTCGTCGTCTTCCCGGCGCCGTTCGGGCCGAGGAATCCGTAGACCCCGCCCTCCGGCACGCGCAGGTCGATCCCGTCGACCGCGCGCTTGTCTCCGAACGTCTTGACGAGCTCGTGCGTCTCGATCGCGATGCCGCTGTCCATGTCCCCTCACCCGGTGGTTGCCTTGTTGAACTATTCCTGTTAGGAACAGTTTCACCCTCGCACACGGTTACGACAGTTCTCCATCGAAATACTCATCGCAGCGCCGCCGGACGCCCAGTGACTTGACCAGTTCCGGCATAGGGTGGAGAAGTGGAACGACGGATCTTCGGCATCGAGAACGAGTACGGCGTGACGTGCACGTTCCGGGGACAGCGGCGCCTGTCGCCGGACGAGGTCGCGCGCTATCTCTTCCGCCGCGTCGTGTCGTGGGGGAGGAGCAGCAACGTCTTCCTGCGCAACGGGGCGCGGCTCTACCTCGACGTCGGCAGCCACCCCGAGTACGCCACCCCCGAGTGCGACAACATCGTGGAGCTCGTGACCCACGACAAGGCGGGGGAGAGGGTCCTCGAAGGGCTTCTCCTGGACGCCCAGACCCGGCTGCGCGAGGACGGGATCCTCGGCGACATCTACCTGTTCAAGAACAACACCGACTCCGCCGGCAACTCGTACGGCTGCCACGAGAACTACCTGGTGTCCCGCGACGGCGAGTTCAGCCGGATCGCCGACATCCTCATCCCGTTCCTGGTCTCGCGGCAGATCATCTGCGGCGCAGGCAAGGTCCAGCAGACGCCCCGTGGGGCGATGTTCTCGGTCTCGCAGCGCGCCGAGCACATCTGGGAGGGAGTCTCCTCGGCGACGACGCGCTCGCGCCCCATCATCAACACCCGCGACGAGCCGCACGCCGACGCCGAGCGCTACCGCCGCCTGCACGTCATCGTCGGCGACTCCAACATGAGCGAGACGACGATGCTGCTCAAGGTCGCCACGACCCATCTGGTGCTCCAGATGATCGAGGCCGGCATCCCGATGCGTGACCTCACGCTCGACAACCCGATCCGCGCGATCCGCGAGATCTCCCACGACATGACGGGACGCCGCAAGGTCGCCCTCGCCAACGGTCGCGAGCTCTCCGCGCTGGAGATCCAGTCCGAGTACCTCACGAAGGCGCGTGGTTTCGTCGACCGCTTCGACCCCGACAACGCCGTCTCCGTACGCGCACTGGAGCTGTGGGAGCGGACGCTGAAGGCCGTCGAGTCGGGAGACCTGTCGCTCGTCGAGCGGGAGATCGACTGGGTCATCAAGTACCGCCTGCTCGACCGCTACCGCGAGAAGAACAACCTCACGTGGAGCCACCCGCGGATCGCCCAGATGGACCTCGCGTACCACGACATCCTGCGTGACCGTGGTCTCTACTACCTGCTGGAACGCCAGGGAGCGGTGGCCCGGGTCACCGACGACCTCGCGATCTTCGAGGCGAAGTCCAAGCCGCCGCAGACCACTCGTGCCCGTCTGCGGGGCGAGTTCATCAAGCGGGCGCAGGAGCGTCGACGCGACTTCACCGTCGACTGGGTGCACCTCAAGCTCAACGATCAGGCGCAGCGCACGGTGCTCTGCAAGGACCCGTTCCGAGCACACGACGAGCGCGTCCAGAAGCTCATCGACGGTATGTGAGACGTGCTCTCAGACTCCTCATGGTTTTCTGAGGTTCGTCGGCTACCGTTGCTGACGTTCCCCAGACTCCGAGTGATTGGTACCGCCGCGTGCGCCGCCTAGCAGCCCTCATGATCGCCCCGCTCCTCGTCCTCACCGCCGCCTGCGGTGGCGGAGACGACGAGTCCGACGCGGGTACGTTCGACGACGTCAAGGTCACCGGCAAGGTCGGTGAGGCACCCGAGGTCAAGGGCGCGAAGGGTGTCGAGGTCGACAAGATGACCAGCCGCGTCATCACCGAGGGTGACGGCCCGAAGGTCGCCGAGGGTGACAACGCCACGATGCGGTACGTCATCATCCAGGCCAAGGACGCGAAGGAGATGGGCGGCACCTTCGAGACCGAGGCCGCAGGCGCCACCGAGATGAACTCCGAGCAGGACACGATCCTCGCGCCGGCACTCGTCGGCAAGCCGTACGGCACCCGCGTGCTCATCGGGCTCACCGGCAAGGACCTCGGCCAGGCCGAGGGCGAGTCCGCGGACGACACCCTGCTGATCGTCGCGGACGTCCTCTCCAAGTGGGAGCCGCCCAAGCCGACCGGCACGATCGCCGACGTCAGCGTCTCCGCCAAGGGTGACCAGGAGCCGAAGATCACGCTGAAGAAGACGCCGCTGGTCGTTGCCAAGACCGAGTCGAAGGTCATCACGCCTGCCAAGGGCAAGAAGGCCGAGACCATCAAGGAGGGCGACTCCGTCTCCGTGCGCTACGTCGGCGTCAACGGTCGCGACGGCAAGACCTTCGACAGCTCGTACAAGTCCGGTGGGACCGTCGACTTCGAGCTCAAGCAGGGACAGATGATCCCAGGCTTCATCACCGGCCTCGTCGGCAAGAAGATGGGTGACCGCGTGCTCATCACCATCCCCTACACCGACGCCTACGGTGCAGCCGGCCGTCCTGACGGTGGCATCAACGGCGGCGACACCCTGGTGTTCGTGGTCGACCTCGTCAAGAAGGCAGCCCCGCCGCAGGGCTGATCGAGGGACCTTCGTCGGGTCCCGCAAGGCGGTACGTTGTCTGCAGACCCTGGCCGGACCCGACGAGGAGTGATCTGGTGGCGCCACGCACGACAGAGCGGCTGATGAATCTGCTCATCGCGCTGCTGGTGACACCGACCTACCTCCCGAAGTCCCGTATCCGGGAGATCATCGAGCCCTATCGGGGGCAGTCGGACACCGCGTTCGACCGGATGTTCGAACGCGACAAGGACGCCCTGCGGACCCTCGGCATCCGGATCGAGGTGGGGGAGACCGAGTCCTACCACGGGGTCGAGCCGGGCTACCGGATCCGCCGCGAGGACTTCGAGCTCCCCCCGATCGACCTCGAGCCGGCCGAGGCCGCGGTGATCGGCGTGGCCGCGCGCGTCTGGCAGAGCGCCCGCCTCGGGGACGCCACGGCGGTGGCCCTCCGCAAGCTCGTGGCTGCCGGCGTGCCGATCGATCCCGACGCTCTCTCGGGTGTCGAGCCCCGGCTCGCCGCCAGCGAGCCTGCCTTCGAGGCCGTCTGGGACGCCGTGGTCACGCGCACCCCGGTCACCTTCCTCTACGAGCGTGCCGACGGTGCCAGGGCCCAGCGCGTCGTCGAGCCGTGGCGGGTCGTGTCGTGGCACGGTCGCTGGTACCTCGTCGGGTTCGACCGCGACCGGTCCGACCAGCGGCTCTTCCGCCTCAGCCGGGTCGTCGGAGACGTCGAGCCGGCAGGGTCTCCCATGGAGTTCGACGTCCCGGACGACGCTGACGTACGTGAGATCGCCGCCTCCCTGTTCCCCGCGCCGCCGACCTCCGACGCGGTCGTGCGCGTCCGCAAGGGCCGCGGGCTCGGCCTGCGCCGGCGTGCGCTCACGCAGGAGCCTGGCGAGGAGGGCTGGGACGTGATCACCGTCCCGTACGGATCGGTGGGGGAGCTGGCCTCCGACATCGCGTCGTACGGACCCGACGCCGTCGCCGTGTCACCGCCCGAGCTGCGCGCCGAGGTCCGTGACCGCCTGCTGCGAGTCCTGGAGGTGTCGACCCGATGAGTCCTTCCGCGAAGCAGATCGAGCGCATGCTCGCCCTCGTTCCGTACCTGCGCAGCAACGACGGGGTCCCCGTGACCGAGGTCGCCGAGCTGTTCGGGGTCCCCAAGGCCCAGATCGTCAAGGATCTCAACGTCCTCTGGTTCTGCGGGCTCCCCGAGGCGGTGACGGGGGAGATGATCGACGTCGACATGGACGCCCTCACCACCGACGGCGTCGTCTACATCGACAACGCCGACTTCCTCGAGCGCCCGCTGCGGCTGAACGGCTACGAGGCCGCCTCCCTGATCACCGCCCTGCGTGCGCTCAAGGAGACCGTCGCCGGCCGCGACCTGGCGGCGCTGGAGTCCGCGCTCGCCAAGCTGATCGCCGCGACCGGTGGCGCCGAGCGCGGTGCGAGCGCGGCGGAGGTGCTGGTCGAGGACGCGGAGTCGCAGGTCCACGAGCAGGCGGCAGAGGCGCTGCGCCAGGGACGCCGGCTCCACCTCCAGTACCGGGTCGAGTCCCGCGACGAGCTGACCGACCGAGACGTCGACCCGCTGCGCCTGATCACCGCTGAGGGCAGGCTCTACCTCGAGGGCTGGTGCTACCGCGCCCAGGACGTCCGGCTGTTCCGTCTGGACCGGATCGAGGGGATGACGGTCCTCGACGACCCGGTCGCCGAGCACGAGGGCGTCGAACGGCGCGACTACGCCACCCGTCTCTTCCACCCCGACGAGGACGCGTACGAGGCGGTGGTGGCGCTGCACCCGAACGCACTCTGGGTCCGCGAGTACGTCGACCACACCGAGCTCGGTCCCGACGAGGACGGGTGGGTCCGGATCAAGGTCGTCACCGGCGACGAGGCGTGGTTGAAGCGCTTCGTCCTGCGGGCCGGTGGCAATATCCGCGTCGTGGAGCCCACACGTCTCGCTGAGCACGTGGTCAGCGAGACTCGTGCTTCACTTGCGGCGTACGATGCCGAGTGACGGCCAATTCGTCCGAGAAACCGAGGTCACCCTATGTTCAGGCAAATCGGCCCCATGGAGATCATCCTGATCCTGGGCATCCTCGTCCTGCTGTTCGGGGCTAAGAAGCTGCCCGAGCTCGCCCGCGGGTCAGGACGTGCACTGCGGATCTTCAAGTCCGAGACCAAGGGCCTGATGGACGACGAGGACGACAAGACGACCACCACCAGGGTCGTCGAGGAGAAGCCCGCCGCCCTTCCGTCCGACGTGGTCCAGCCGACCCGGCCGACCTCGTACGACAAGCACCCCGACACGCCCTGACCTGATCCGTGGCGCTCATCTCTCGAGGGAAGCAACCGCACCCGGCTGCTGCCCCCGACGGCACGATGCCGTTGGCCGAGCACCTGCGGGAGCTCCGTAACCGGCTCGTGAAGTCCGTGCTGGCGATCCTTGCCGGCACGATCGTGGCAGCGTTCTTCTACGACCAGCTCCTCGATCTGCTCACGGGGCCGTGGGAGCGCGCCATCGACAACCTCCGCGACAGCGGCCAGCCGGTGAAGGCGGAGCTGACCTTCCCGGGGATCGCGGAGCCCTTCACCTTCGCGCTGAAGATCTCGCTGGTCGCCGGCCTCGTGGTCTCCAGCCCGGTCTGGCTCTACCAGATCTGGTCGTTCATCGTTCCTGCGCTCCATCGCAACGAGCGCCGCTGGTCGCTGCTGTTCTCGGCGATCGCCGGCCCGCTGTTCATCGTCGGGTTCGTGACCGGCTACTACGTGCTTCCCAAGGGCATCGAGCTGCTGATCTCGTTCACTCCCGAGGGCGTCGCCAACCTCAACTCGCTGTCGGACTACCTCAGCTTCGTGCTGCGGATCCTGCTGGTGTTCGCGGTGGCGTTCGAGATCCCGCTGTTCGTCATCCTGCTCAACGGCATGGGTGCCGTGAGCGCCAAGCAGCTCGCGGGCGCCCGGGCGTGGATCATCGTCGGCACGTTCGTGTTCGCGGCGGTGGCGACGCCGTCGACGGACCCGATCACGATGCTGTTCCTCGCGCTGCCGATGACCGTGCTGTTCCTGGTCGCGGAGCTCGTCGCGTTCCTCGTGGACCGCCGGCGTGCGAAACGTGACGCCGAGGTCGGGCTCGTGGGCGTCTCAGACGACGAGGCGTCCGAGATCCGCATCGAGCGCGACGTCAGGGACGACATGCCGAGCCCTCTGGACGACGACGACACGGGGGGCTCGCGTCCCGCCCCGTAGGCTGGAGACATGACGTCACCGGCGGAGCGTTACGCCCAGTTCCGGGCCACGCAGGCCAACCCCCTCCTCGCCGAGTTCGCCGGTCTGTACGACTTCCGGCTCGACGACTTCCAGGTGGAGTCGTGCGAGGCGCTCGAGGCGGGCCACGGCGTCCTCGTGGCGGCGCCGACGGGCTCCGGCAAGACGCTGGTCGGCGAGTTCGCGGTGCATCTCGCTCTCGCGACCGGACGCAAGTGCTTCTACACCACGCCGATCAAGGCCCTGTCGAACCAGAAGTTCCACGACCTCGTCGAGCGCTACGGCGCCGACCGCGTCGGTCTGCTCACCGGTGACAACACCATCAACGGCGAGGCCCCGATCGTCATCATGACGACCGAGGTGCTCCGCAACATGCTCTACGCCGGCTCCCGAACGCTGGAGGGCCTCGGCTTCGTGGTGATGGACGAGGTCCACTACCTCGCCGACCGGTTCCGCGGCGCGGTCTGGGAAGAGGTGATCATCCACCTCCCGGAGTCGGTGCAGGTCGTGTCCCTGTCCGCGACCGTCTCCAACGCCGAGGAGTTCGGCGACTGGCTGTCGGAGGTCCGCGGCGACACCGTCACGGTGGTCTCCGAGCGGCGTCCTGTGCCGCTCTACCAGCACGTCCTCGTCGGCCGGCGCCTGTACGACCTCTTCGAGGGCGACCCCGCCGCAGGGGGACGCGTCAACGGCGAGCTGGAGCGCATCGCGCGCGACGAGTGGCGCATGCGCCAGGTCGGGCGCGCCGGCGGTGGCCCGGGCAAGCGCGGCAAGCGTGGTCAGTCCTACGGCGCTCACCGGCACCGCTCGCGCAACTTCACCCCGAACCGCGTGGAGGTGCTCGACCGCCTGGACGCTGCCGGGCTGCTTCCCGCGATCACGTTCATCTTCAGCCGTGCCGGCTGTCAGGCGGCCGTCGAGCAGTGCCTCGCCTCCCATCTCCGTCTCACGACTCCCGCCGAGGAGCGCGAGATCCGCGCGTACGTGGAGGAGGCGACGGCGTCGCTGCCCAGCGCCGACCTCGAGGTCCTCGGCTACCCGGACTTCGTCGAGGGCCTTGCACGGGGTGTTGCCGCGCACCACGCGGGGATGCTCCCGACCTTCAAGGAGGTCGTCGAGCACCTCTTCAGCACCGGCCTGGTCAAGGCGGTGTTCGCGACCGAGACGCTCGCGCTGGGGATCAACATGCCGGCTCGCTCGGTGGTCATCGAGAAGCTCACCAAGTGGAACGGCGAGACCCACGCCGAGGTGACCGCGGGGGAGTACACGCAGCTCACCGGTCGTGCAGGCCGTCGCGGGATCGACGTCGAAGGTCACGGGGTCGTCCTGTGGCAGCCCGGTCTCGACCCGAAGCACGTCGCCGGTCTGGCCTCGACCCGTACGTACCCGCTCCGGTCCTCGTTCCACCCTTCGTACAACATGGCTGTCAACCTCGTGCACCAGGTTGGCCGTTCGACGGCACGCCAGATGCTGGAGCAGTCCTTCGCCCAGTTCCAAGCCGACCGCCAGGTCGTCGGCCTCGCCCGGCAGGTGCACAAGGCCGACGAGGCGCTCGACGGGTACGCCGAGGCAGCGGCGTGCTCACGGGGCGACTTCATGGAGTACGCGGCGCTGCGTCGACGCGTGAAGGACCTGGAGCAGGCATCCTCGCGCAAGCGGCGCTCCGCCCACGCCGACGACGTCGCCGCCTCGCTGGCGCGCCTCCGTACGGGCGACGTGATCGCGGTCCCGTCGGGTCGCTGGGCAGGCTGGGCGGTCGTCCTGGACGCGGGTGCGGCCCAGGACCGCAGCGCGCCTCGTCCCTTCGTCCTCACCGTGGACCGGCACGCCCGGCGTCTGGGACTCGTCGACTTCCCGACCCCCGTGGAGGCGACGACACGGATGCGGGTGCCCAAGTCGTTCAACGCCCGCAATCCTCAGCAGCGCCGCGACCTCGCGTCGACGCTGCGGCTCAAGACCCGGGACCTGGACCTTCCGAGCGGCCGCAGAGCCAAGGGTGCCGCCGTCCACGACCCGCAGATCGACGAGGTCCGCCGCCAGCTCAAGGACCACCCTTGCCACCAGTGCCCGGACCGGGAGGACCACGCCAGGTGGGCCGAGCGCTGGTTCCGGCTGGAGCGCGACACCGCCAACCAGCGGCGTCGCATCGAGCAGCGCACCAACACTGTCGCCCGACAGTTCGACCGGGTGTGCGAGGTGCTCGACGAGCTCGGTTACCTCGACGGTGACACGGTCACGCCCGACGGTCAGCGGCTCCAGCGCCTGTACTCCGAGCTCGACCTCCTGGCGGGGGAGTGCCTCCGTCGCGGCACCTGGGACGCCCTCGAGCCGGCCGAGCTCGCCGCCGTGCTCAGCGGGCTCACGTACGAGTCGCGCAGCCCCGAAGGTGACGGGCCGCCGCGGTTCCCTCATGGCAGCGCGGCGATCGTCGGCGACGAGATGAGCCGGATCTGGGCGGAGCTCGAGGAGGTCGAGCGCTCGCACCGGCTGTCGTTCCTGCGTCGGCCGGACTTCGGCTTCGCCTGGACCGCCTGGCAGTGGGCGTCGGGCTACGACCTCGACGAGGTGCTGGAGTCCAACGACATCGCGGCCGGCGACTTCGTCCGCTCGGTCAAGCAGCTGCTCGACGTCATCGAGCAGGTCGCGGCGGCGGCCACGGACAAGGGGCTCCGCTCCAAGGCACGTGCGGCCGCCGATCTCCTGCGACGCGGCGTCGTGTCGTACACGTCCGTCTCCGAGTAGCCGCGGGTCACGCTCCGGCCCGGCGGATCAGTGGTCGAGGATCTCCTCGATCCTCTGGACCTTCTGGACGAGCTGGCCCGTATGACCGGGCCGGATGTCGGCCTTCAGGACCAGGGACACGCGGGGCGACACCTCGGCGACCGCGTCGACGGCACGCTTGACGACGTCCATGACCTCGTCCCACTCACCCTCGACGTTGGTGAACATCGCGTTGGTCTCGTGCGGGAGCCCGCTCGCGCGGACCACCTCGACGGCTCGGGCGACGGCCTCGGCGACCCCGCCGGTCTCGTCGGCGGTCGCTGGGCTGATGCTGAACGCTGCGATCATTGCTCCAGCGTACGAGCCGGTCGGGTGCGCCGGGGGTGGCTCGCGGGTGCGCCGGGGGTGGCTCGCCGGACGGTACGGTGCGGGTATGCCCGGTCAGAAGCTCCTCCTGCTCGACTCCGCCTCGTTGTACTTCCGCGCGTTCTTCGGGATGCCCGACAGCCTGAGAGCGCCCGACGGCACGCCGGTCAACGCCGTGCGGGGCATGCTCGACTTCGTCGCGACGCTCGTGGACACCACTCGCCCGTCGGCGATCGCCGCGTGCTGGGACAACGACTGGCGTCCGGCGTGGCGGGTGGAGCTGATCCCCTCGTACAAGGAGCACCGCGTCGAGGCGCCGAAGGCGACCGAGCCGGACGTCGAGGAGACTCCGGACCTGCTCGACGTCCAGGTGCCGGTGATCGCCCGTGCGCTCCAGATCCTGGGGATCCCGATCGTGGGTGCCGACGGATATGAGGCCGACGACGTCATCGGCACGCTCGCGACCACGTGGGACGGCCCTGTCGACATCGTCACGGGCGACCGTGACCTTTTCCAGCTGGTCGACGACGACCGCGGCGTCCGCGTCCTCTACCCCGCCAAGGGGATGAGCAAGCTCGAGAGCGTCGACGCCGCGTGGGTCCGCGAGCGGTACGGCATCGAGCCGAGGCAGTACGCCGACTTCGCGGTCCTGCGTGGTGATCCGTCCGACGGGCTGCCGGGTGTCGCGGGCATCGGCGAGAAGACTGCCGCCTCACTGCTGGCCTCGTACGGCGATCTCGACGGCATCCTCGCCGCCGCCGCGGACCGGCACGCGAAGGTCGCACCCCGGGCGCGCGCCAACCTGCTCGCCTCCGCGGACTACCTCGCCGTCGCGCCGCGGGTCGTGGAGGTCGTACGCGATCTGCCGCTCGACGTCGACCTCACCCTCCGCCCCGTCTCGAGCGAGCAGGTCCGCGAGATGGCCGAGCTCGCCGAGGCGTGGGGCCTGGGCCGCCCCGCGGAACGGGCCGTCACCGCCCTCGCAGCACCCTGATCGCGCGGGGTCGGCCGCGGGTAGTGTCGAACCCATGAGCACCGACATCACCCGCAGGCTCGACGCCGCCCGTACGGCGGCCGCCGAAGCCGGCATCGACGCCCTCCTCGTCACCCCGGGCGCGGACCTCCGCTACCTCACCGGTTTTGCGGCGATGCCGCTCGAGCGGCTCACGTGCCTGGTCCTCCCCGTCGAGGGTGAGCCGGTGCTCGTCCTTCCCCGGCTCGAGCTCGCGATGGCCCTCGAGGCAGGGGTGGACGGCCACGGCATCGTCCTGCACGGGTGGGACGAGACGGAGGACCCGTTCGCCGCGGCAGCGGTGCCGCTCGCGGACGCGCGCCGCGTCGCTGTCGACGACCACATGTGGGCCGAACGGGTGTTCGCGTTCCGCTCAGCCGTGCCCGACGCCGAGCAGGTGCTCGCCGGGCCCGTGCTGCGCGGCCTGCGGCTGCGCAAGACGGCGGCCGAGGTCGACGCGCTGCGCGACGCCGGTGCCGCCATCGACAGGGTGCACCGACGCATGGGGGAGTGGCTGCGCCCCGGACGTACCGAGCGCGAGGTCGGCCGTGACATCGCCGAGGCGATCCTGGCCGAGGGGCACGAGTCGGTCGACTTCGTCATCGTCGGGTCCGGCCCGAACGGCGCCTCCCCCCACGCCGAGGTCAGCGACCGCGTGATCGAGGCGGGCGACCCGGTCGTCGTCGACATCGGCGGCACCATGCCGTCGGGCTACTGCTCGGACTCCACCCGTACGTACGTGGCCGGCGGGTCCGCGCCCGCGGAGTTCGTCGCCTTCTACGAGGTCCTTCAGCGCGCCCAGGAAGCGCAGTGCGACTATGCCCGTCCTGGGGTCACCGCGGCGTCGGTCGACGCCGTGGGGCGCGGCATCATCGACGCCGCAGGGTTCGGCAAGGAGTTCCTCCACAGGACCGGTCACGGCATCGGCCTGGAGACCCACGAGGAGCCGTACATCGTCTCGGGCAACGACCTGGTGCTCGAGTCCGGGATGGCCTTCTCCCTCGAGCCCGGCATCTATCTCGAAGGCCGGTACGGCGCACGGATCGAGGACATCGCAGTCACCACCGAGGACGGCCTCGAGCGTCTCAACCTGACTCCCCGCGACCTCGTCGTGATCGACTGAGCCGACGGTGAGCGCGGTCTCTGTGGGTGAGCGCCTCCGCGACCGCGAGGCCCGCGCGTATACGCTGTCCAGCGTGGAGGAGACCGATGCGCAGATCGTCCGGCTGCTGTCCGCCGACGGCAGGATGTCTTTCACCGACCTCGGCCGGGCCACCGGACTGTCCACCAGTGCGGTCCACCAACGGGTGAAGCGCCTGGAGGCCAGGGGAGTCATCACCGGCTACCAGGCGCGCCTCGACAACGAGGCGGTCGGGCTGTCGCTGACGGCGTTCATCTCGATCCGTCCGATCGACCCGAGCCAGCCCGACGACTCCCCGGAACGCTTGCGCCATCTCGACGCGATCGAGTCCTGCTACTCGGTGGCCGGCGAGGAGAGCTATGTGCTCAAGGTGCGTGTCGGCACCACCAGTGCACTGGAGACGTTGCTCGCGGAGATCCGGGCGGCCGCGAACGTCTCGACCCGGACGACCATCGTCCTCTCGACCCCGTACGAGAACCGCCCGATCGGAGGCTGACCCTGCATGGCCGATGTGGCCACCTACACCGTCCGACGCGTCGTCGAGCCAGAGCCCGCTCTGCTCGACTCGCTGCACGCGCTCATCACGAGACTGGTGAAGGAGGGTGCCGCGCTCGGCTGGCTCGAGCCACCGAGCAGGTCCGACGTCGGTGACCTCCTCGGCGACCTCGTTCAGGAGAGCGACCTCGACGACGCCTGCCTCGCTGTGGCTGAGGACGCGGACGGAACCGTGGTCGGCTTCGCGTACTGGTCGCGACGCATGGGCGAGACCGAGCAGCCGCACGCCGACATCGGTCGCGTGGCCGTGTCACCCGACGCACGTGGGGGAGGGCTCGGACGCCGTCTGGTCACGGAGCTGATCGACTACGCGCGCAAGGCCGGCATCGAGATCCTCACCCTCGACGTACGCGGCAACAACCACGCGGCGATGGCGCTGTACGAGAGGCTGGGCTTCCGCGAGTACGGCCGGATCCCCGACTTCGTCGCGATCGGCGACCAGCGTTGGGACAACGTCTACTTCTGGCTGGACCTGCGTCCGGTCGGCCACGACCTGACGCTCCACGGGGACACTCCGACCGGGCCCGGGGCCTCAGAGGTGCGGTGATGTCCGACGCTCCGGGGAGGGTGCTCTACCGCGGGTTGCGCAGCGGCGGCCTCCCGTGCGCGGTCGCCCTCGCGGTCGAGGGCGGCGCGCTCGCCTGGGCCGGCCCAGATGCGCAGTCTGCCTCGTGGGCCGACAACGCCGACGAGGTCGTGCGGCTGCCCGGCGTCCTGGTGACGCCGGGCTTCGTCGACTCCCACGTGCACCTGGAGATGACCGGGCACGCGATGCGCGGGCTCGACCTTGCCGGGTCGCGCTCGCGCGTGGAGGCGCTCCAACGGCTCGCCGCGCACGTGTCTCGGGTCGACGACCTCGTCGTCCACGGGCACGGGTGGGACGACAGCGACTGGCACGACGGATCGCTGACCGGCCCGGACCTCGACCGTGCCGCGAACGGTCGGGCGGTCTACCTCGCCAGGGTCGACGCGCACTCGGCGATCGTGTCGGGGGCACTCGTCGACCGCGTCCCCTCGCTCCGTGAGACCGACGGGTGGCTGGGCGACGGACGGGTGGAGCGCGAGGCGCACCACCTGGCGCGCGCCTACCTCGAGACGGTCCCGGATCTCGGAGACCGAACGGCGTCGATCGCGACCGCTCTGCGCGCCGCTGCCGCCGCCGGTGTGGTCTCGGTCCACGAGCAGGCGGCGCCGCACATCGCGCCCCTGGAGGACCTGACGAGGATCCGGACGCTCAGCGCCGAGCGGGTCGTGCCGCACGTCGTCACGTACTGGGGTGAGACCGATGCCTTCGACATCGCTCGCGAGTACGGGGTCACCGGCCTTGCCGGCGATCTCAACATCGACGGGTCGTTGGGCTCACGCACGGCGGCGCTCCACACCCCGTACGTCGACGACATGTCCTCGGGACACCTGTACCTCGACGCCGACGCTGTCTCCGCCCACGTGGTCGCCTGCACCCGGGCGGAGCTGCAGGCCGGCTTCCACGTGATCGGCGACCGCGCGAGCGAGGCCCTGATCGCCGGTCTCCGGCAGGCGCGGGACGTCCTGGGCACCGATAGCCTCAGGGCCGCCCGACACCGCGTAGAGCACCTGGAGATGCCCTCCGGGGCGCACCTGGAGCTGCTGGCCCAGCTCGGCGTCACCGCGAGCGTGCAGCCCGCGTTCGACACCGCCTGGGGCGGCGACGAGGGCATGTACGCGGCACGGGTCGGACGCGACCGAGCTCGGGCCATGAACCCGTTCGCGGCGATGGCGGCGATCGGCGTGCCGATGGCGTTCGGGTCGGATGCGCCCGTCACGCCCTTCGCTCCGTGGAGCGCCATCCGGGCCGCGACCCGGCCGCGTTCCGGTGGCCGCGGGCTCTCCGTCCCCGCGGCGCTCCACGCACACACGGTGGGCGGGTGGCACGCCGCACGCATCGACGGTGCCGGCACGCTCGACGTCGGCGCACCGGCTCACCTCGCCTTCTGGGAGGTCCCGTCCGACGCCGATCCGCTGGAGGCAGCCCTCGCCGGCGAGGCCCGATGCGTCCGTACCACCGTCTCCGGGCGTGTCGCCTACGACGCGGCCACCTCCAGCGCGCTTGACAGTTGACAGCAGCGCCGACGTTCGGCACTGTCGTACGGGATCGCCTCTCGGATGCCGGCGAGTATCACGGGGAGAGGCTTCACGCCAGAGGCCCTGACGCCCACTAGACAACAGCGCGAGCTGGTCCGAAGGGTGTCAGGCCTCTGGCGGATCTCTGTCCGGACCTCGGTCCGGCGCACCCTGTCCGTCCGGCCGGGCGGATCGGCTCCCGACCGTGTGACAGCGTTGGGTAGCGTGGTGCCGTGCCGCGCGTCCTCTCCGCCCTCGACCGGACCTGGCTCCGACGGACGGCTGCTGCCGTGGCCGCGGGGCTGGTCGTGTCGTGCGGCTTCGCTCCTGTCGACCAGCCCTGGCTGATGTGGCCCGGTCTGGTCCTGCTCGTCCTCGCGCTGCGCGGGGCGACGCCTGCTCTCGGAGCCTGGCTGGGGTGGGCTTTCGGGACGTCGTTCCTGCTCGTCCTCCTGAACTGGGTTCTGCTCTTCGAGGTCCCTGCCGCGTACGTCGGGCTCGCTGCCTTCGAGGGTCTGTTCTACGCGGGCTTCGGTGCGGTGTTCGCCCTCTTCGTACGCCGCCGTGCGTGGCCGCTGCTCGGCGCTCTCGCGTGGATGGCGACGGAGATGCTGCGCAGCCTGCTGCCGTTCGGCGGCTTCCCGTGGGGACGACTGGCGTTCGCCGCCGTCGACACCCCGCTCGCCTCTCTGGCGCGGTGGCTCGGGGTGTCTGCGCTGTCGGGTGCGGTCTTCCTCACCGCTGCGCTCGTCGTGTGGGCGTTCACGCGCCGCAGCGAGGAGGACCGGCGCGTGCGTCGTCTGCTCGCCGGCGCCGCGTGCCTGGCGGCGGTGTTCGGGGTCGCTGCCGTCCTCCCGGTCGGCATCGCGGGGGAAGGGCGGTCGATGCAGGTGGCGGTCGTCCAAGGTGATGTTCCCGGCACCGGAGCGCAGTGGTACGGGGAGCAGCGCGAGGTGCTCGAGAACCACGTCCGCGTGACCTCGCAGTACGCCGCGCGGGTGCGCGCCGGAGAGCTGCCGCAGCCCGACCTGGTGCTGTGGCCAGAGAACGCCTCCGACATCGACCCGATCACGGATGCCGACGCCGGTGCGATGATCGACGGTGCGACTCGAGACGTCGGTGCCCCGATCCTCATCGGCGCCATCCTTGACGGCCCGAACGACGAGACCGCATACAACGCCTCCGTCGTGTGGGACCCCGTGACCGGCCCCGGCGACCAGTACGTCAAGCAGCATCTCGTGCCGTGGGGCGAGTACGTCCCGATGCGCGGGTTCTCCGAGTGGCTGGTGCCGCTGCTCGCCGAGGAGGTCCCGCGCGACATGCTCTCCGGTGACGAGTCGGGAGCGGTGCGCGTCGGGGAGGGTGTCGTCGGCACGATGACCTGCTTCGACGTCGTGTTCGACGGTCTCGTCCGCGATGCCGTGCTCGACGGCGCAGAGATGCTCGTCGTGCAGACCAACAACGCGACGTTCACCGGCACGCCTCAGCCTGAGCAGCAGTGGCAGATCTCCCGTCTGCGGGCGATCGAGTCCGGCCGCTACGTGGCGGTGCCGTCGACCAACGGCATCAGCGGAGTGATCGGTCCTGACGGTAGCGTTCAGGCGACGGCGCCGGTGCAGCAGCCGGCGTACCTCTCGGAGGAGGTCCAGGCCGCGACCTCCGTCACCACGGGGACGCGGTTCGGCGTGTGGATCGAGCGAGCCTCGCTCCTCGTGGTCGGCGTCGTCCTGGCCGTGGGGATGTGGAGGCGGAAGGTGCGTCGCCGGTGAAGACTCTCGTGATCGTCCCGACCTACAACGAGGCCGACAACGTCGTCCCGCTCGTCCAGCGCGTACGGACGGCGACACCCGACGCGGACGTCCTCGTGGTCGACGACGGATCTCCCGACGGCACCGGCAAGCTCGCTGACGGGCTCGCGGCGGAGGACGCACACGTCCACGTGCTCCACCGCACGGCGAAGAACGGCCTCGGCGCCGCGTACCTGGCGGGCTTCGCATGGGGTCTCGACCGCGGCTACGAGGTCCTGGTCGAGATGGACGCCGACGGCTCCCACCAGCCCGAGCAGCTCTCCCGCCTCCTCGAGGAGGTCGACGCGGGTGCGGACCTCGTGCTGGGTTCACGCTGGGTGCCCGAGGGCGAGGTCGTCAACTGGCCCGCGCGCCGTGCCGTGCTGTCGCGCGGGGGCAACCTCTACACCCGGCTGGCCCTCGGCCTCCCGCTGCGTGACGCGACCGGTGGCTACCGGGCGTTCCGGGCGAGCGCGCTGCGCGAGATCCTCGACGGCGGAGTCGCCTCGCAGGGATACTGCTTCCAGGTGGACCTGGCGCGCCGTGCCGTACGCGGCGGGTTCGACGTGCGGGAGGTCCCGATCACCTTCGTCGAGCGGGTGGCGGGGGAGTCGAAGATGGACGGATCCATCGTCCGCGAGGCGCTCTGGCGGGTGACGCTCTGGGGCGTGCGCGATCGTACGGATTGGCTGCGCCGCGTAGGCTCGAGGAAGGACGCCTGAGCCTGCGGCACGAGTCCGCAGCGAGGAGGGGATGAGGATGCGTCGAGGTGTGGTTGCGGCTCTTCTGCTGCTGCCCGTCGTCGAGATCGCGCTCGCCGTCACGGTGAGCACCTGGATCGGCGTGGGCCCGACGATCATCGCTCTGCTCGGACTGTCGCTCGTGGGCGTGCTCGTCCTGCGCGAGACCGGTCGGCGCGGCTGGCAGGATCTCCGGCTGGCCGCCCGTGACGGTGTCGCTCCCGAGAGCGGGAGTGGTCGCGGACTCACGATGCTCGCCGGGTTCCTCCTTGCGGTGCCCGGGTTCCTCACGGCGGTCCTGGGCCTCCTGCTGCTTCTGCCGCCGGTACGAGGCGTCGTCCGCAGGCGGAGCCGTCGCTGGGTCGAGAGCCGGGGCGCGTGGCAGGTGACGGAGCAGTTCACGCGTCGCACCGGACCGGCGCCGTCGGCCACGGTCGTCCAGGGCGAGGTCGTCGACGACTCGCAGTCCTGAGGTTCGGTCAGCGGGCACAGAAAAAGCCTGGGCCGCACCACGGGGGGACGGCACGACCCAGGCGAATCGGGGGATCTCGTTCAGGTTCCCGAGAAGGGAAACCACCCGTCGATCAGACGGTCAGGCGGTGCGCTTGCGCGCCTTGCTCTTGGACTTCGCCGGCCGGTGCAGGTGCGCCGGGCCGATCTCGCCGGCACGCAGCAGCTCCAGCCGCTCGGTCAGGATCTCCTCGAGCTCAGGGATCGAACGCCGCTCGAGCAGCATGTCCCAGTGCGTACGAGCAGCCTTGACTTCCTTGTGCTCCGGCTCGGTGCCGTCCATCAGACGACCCATCTTGCCGCTGCGGGGGTCCTCCCACTCGGCAGGCACCTCGGCGTCCTCGGCCATGGTGACCGTGAAGCTCCGGCCGTCGGGGAGGACGTACTCGACCTCTTGACGCGGGGCCATCTCCACGCCACGCTCATCCTCGAAGCTCTGGGTTCCGAGGCGCGCTCCCCGGAGTGCGCGTTCTGCCATCACTGCCCTCCCGACTTGTTCACAACGTCTGCGTACAGAACATGTCCGTTTCCGTACACACTGTCCAACGTATCGGGGGCTCGTGAGATTCCCCTGAGAGCACACCGTGTCCTACGACACGCCTTTGATCAGACGACTCGGGGCACCTCGTGCCCGGCGTCCTGGATCGCACGTCTCACGTCGAGGCGCACAAGGAGCACGAGTCCGACGACGAAGAACACGATCAGTGCAAGGATCGCCGGCCGATACGACCCGGTGAGCTGGTGCACCAGGCCGAAGACCAGGGTACCGAGCCAGCTCGTGCCACGCTCAGCGGCCTGATAGAGCGAGAAGTACTCGGCCTCCCGGCCGGCCGGGATCATCTGCGAGAACAACGACCGTGACAGCGCCTGTGTCCCGCCCAGGACGAGGCCGATGCAGGTCGCGAGCACCAGGAACGGCACGACCTCGCGCTCCGGCATCACGTACCCGGCCGAGACGATCAGGATCCAGAGGACGAGCCCGCCCATGATCGTCCGGCGCGCACCCAGGCGCCCGGCCACCGCCCCGAACGTCAGCGCGCCGGCGATCGCGACGAACTGGATGAGCACGATCGTCGCGATCAGGACCTCGGTGGAGAACCCGAGCTGCTTCTGGCCGAAGATCGACGAGGAGTAGATGACGGTCTGGATGCCGTCGTTGTAGAAGAGGTACGCGATGAGGAAGAGCATCGTCTGGGGATAGGTCCGCAGATGCTTGAGCGTGGTCCAGAGCTGCCTGAAGCTGCGGCGTACGAGCGCGCCCTCCGTACGGTCCTCACCTTCGGGGAGCGCGGTCGGCGGGTGGTCGCGGAGCCCTCGGTAGGCGATCACCGTGAAGCCGCCCCACCACACGCCCGCCGAGAGAAGACTGATCCGCACGGCCGTGTCGGTGCCGATGGCGTCTCCGGCCCCGAGGACCAGGCCGAGGTTGAGCACGAGGAGGAGGCCACCACCCAGGTAGCCGAACGCCCACCCGCGCGACGAGACACGGTCACGTTCGTCGGGGGTTGCGATGTCGACGAGGATCGCGTCGTAGACCGTCAGGGAGGCGCCCATGCAGAGGTTGCCGACCACGAGCAGGGCTGCCCCGAGCTCCCAGCTGGTCCCCGCGACGAGGAACATCATGCAGGTGGCCACCGCGCCCACCCACGCGAACGACGCCATCAGGCGGCGCTTGGACTCGACGCGGTCGGCGACCGCGCCGACCACAGGGAGCACGAGCGCGGAGAGCAGCGTCGCGAAGGTGACGACGTAGAAGACCAGCGAGCCTGCCGACAGACCCAGACCGAGCAGATCGACGTCCGCGTGACAGGGATCGCCGACCGTGCCCACACGGCCGCAGGCGTCACGCTCGGCGACGGACGTCAGATACGGCCCGATCAGCACCGTACCGACGCTCGTGATGTACGCCGAGTTGGCCCAGTCGTACCAGTACCAGGCGCGCTGCTCGCGCCGACGGGCGACCGTCGTTCCGGCGGCGTCCGCCGGGTTGGCCAGGGTCATCTCGGAGCTCCTCCGGTCCACTGACCGCGGGCGGTCAGGACGTCGCGCAGGACGTCGATGCGATCGCTCATGAACCCGTCGACCCCGAGGTCGAGGAGCCGTTCCATCTCACGCTCGTCGTCGATGGTCCACACGTGGACCGCCAGGCCGAGGTCGTGCGCTGCGCGGACGAACCGCGGGGTCACGATCTCGAGCCAGCCGTGGCGCGTCGGGACCTGGACGCAGTCGGCCCCCATCGCGCGGACGCGGGGGAGCACGCGCCACGGATGCGTGAGGACCCTCGCGATCTCCGGAGGCGAAGCCGAGGTCGCCAGGCCCGGGGCCAGTGCACGGATCCGCGCGAGCCTGCGATGCGAGAAGGAGGCCAGGCAGACCCGCTCCTCCGCACCGGCGTCGGCGATCGCCTGAAGGGCGGGGGCGATCGCCGCAGTCTCCTTCACGTCGATGTTGACGTACGCATCGGGGAAGCTTGCCAGCATGTCCCGCAGGAGCGGGATCGGCTCACGCCCGCCGATACGGGCCCTGTGCACCTCGTGCGCCGGAAGCCGGGCCAGGACGCCCCGGCGGTCCGTCGTGCGGTCCAGCGACGCGTCGTGGAACGCGAAGACCGTACCGTCAGCGGTGGTGCGGGCATCGGTCTCGAGATAGCGGTAGCCGAGCTGCACCGCGTTCTCGAAGGCGGTCAGGGAGTTCTCGATGCCCGCGTTCGGCCCGTAGTGCGCACCGCCGCGGTGAGCGTAAGCCACCGGCGTGGGCGAGGCGAGGAACGGCGGTACCGGGTCGGTCACTGGGCCAGTATGCCGCTCCGAGGTTCACCCCTCACGGGTCTCGACTCGCCCTTGCCTAGCGTGCGTGTTTCGGTGGTCGAGTAGGGCGGAGCGCTCGCGGAGCCCGTATCGAGACCCGGCGTGCCGGTCAGATGTCGCGGAACGTCTCGATCTGCGCACCGAGCGCGTTGAGCCGCTCGGCGAGGTCCTCGTAGCCGCGGTTGATCACGTAGACGCTGCGCAGCACCGACGTGCCCTTGGCCGCGAGCATCGCGATCAGGATCACGACGGCCGGACGCAGCGCCGGCGGGCAGACCAGCTCGGTGGCACTCCAGCGCGTCGGGCCCTCGATCAGGACCCGGTGCGGGTCGAGCAGCTTGACTTCGCCCCGAGCTTGTTGAGCTCGGTCAGGTAGATCGCGCGGTTCTCGTACACCCAGTCGTGCAGCATGCGTCTGGCCGTCGGCGGTCGCCGCGATGACCGCGAAGAACGGCAGGTTGTCGATGTTGAGGCCCGGGAACGGCATCGGGTGGATCTTGTCGATCGGCGCGTGCAGCGTCGACGGGTACGTCGTGATGTCGACCAGCCGGGTGTGCCCGTTCTCGGCCGAGGTACTCCTCGGTGCGGTCGTACGGGAAGCCCATCTCCTCCAGCAGCGCGAGCTCGATCTCCATGAACTCGATCGGGACCCGCCGCACGGTGATGCTGCGACTCGGTGACGATCGCCGCGGTGATCAGGCTCATCGCCTCGATCGGGTCCTCGCTCGGCGCGTACTCGACGTCGCCGTCGATGCGCGACTGGCCGGTGACCCGCAGCGTCGTCGTGCCGATGCCCTCGATGCCGACGCCGAGCTTGCTCCAGGAAGAAGCACAGGTCCTGGACCATGTAGTTCGGGCTGGCGTTGCGGATGACCGTGATGCCGTCGTGGCGGGCGGCGGCCAGCAGGGCGTTCTCGGTCACGGTGTCGCCGCGCTCGGTCAGCACGATCGGGCGGTCCGGGCCGACGCCGACGGGTCCGCCGTGGCGTGGTAGCTGCCCTCGGTGGCCATGACCTTGAGGCCGAACGGACGCAGCGCGGTCATGTGCGGCTCGACCGTGCGGGTGCCGAGGTCGCAGCCACCGGCGTAGGGGAGCTCGAAGTCGTCGTCGCGGTGCATCAGCGGGCCGAGGAACATGATGATGCTGCGGGTGCGGCGGGCGGCCTCGGCGTCGATCGCGCCAGGTCGAGGTGCGGCCGGCGACGATCAGCTCGAGGTCGTTCTCGTCGTTGAGCCAGCGTGGTCCGGACGCCGATCGACTCCAGCACCTCGAGCAGCCGGTTGACCTCCTCGATGCGGGCGACCTTGCGCAGCACCGTGGTGCCGGCTCGTTGAGCAGCGAGGCGCACAGCAGGGCGACGCCGGCGTTCTTGCTGGACTTGACGTCGATGCGCGCCCGACAGCTTCGTGCCGCCGCGCGACGCGCAGGTGGCTCGGGCCGGACGGCGCCGACGGCTCACGAGCTCGGAGTCGAGCGCGGCGCCGATGCGGGCCAGCATCTCCAGCGTGAGGTTCTGCTGGCCCTTCTCGATGCGGTTGATCGCGCTCTGGCTGGTCTTCAGCTCGCGTGGCGAGCTCGGCCTGGGTCAGGCCGCGGTGCTGGCGCGCGTCGCGGATGAGGGTGCCGATCCGGGCAGGTAGAGTCGCTCAGTCATGTGCTCCACCGTATCTCAGATGTGAGATAGTTTGTCGAGGGCTGAAGTGTTCCGCGTGTCACGTCCTGCGAGCGCCCGACCCGAGAACAGGCACCCGGACCACCGTACGGGGTGGTTCAATGGCGCGATGAGCAACCCCTCTCTCGTGTCGCAGCCCGGGCACGACCGGCCCCTGGAACCGTTCGTCCACGCGCTGCCGAAGGTCGAGCTCCACGTCCACCTGCTGGGTGCGGCGTCGGCCGAGACGGTTCTCGGGCTCGCGCGTCGCCATCCCGAGGTGGGGATCCCCGTGGACGAGGCGGCCCTGCGTGAGTTCTACCGGTTCCGCGATTTCGCCCACTTCATCGAGGTCTATATCCAGACGAACCAGCTCGTCACCACGCCGCAGGACGTCGAGGACCTCGTCGCCGGCGTCGGGGCGGACATGGCGGGCCAGAACATCCGGTACGCGGAGCTGACCGTCACGCCCGACAGCCAGCTGCTCATGGGCATCGCCCCCGACGAGCTCGCCCAGGCTCTCACCCGAGGCCGCGAGCGCGCCCGTACGGCCGGGGTCGAGCTGGCATGGATCTTCGACATCCCCGGCGAGCTCGGCCTCCCGTCGGGGGAGCGGACCATCGACTGGGTCGAGCGCTACGCGCCGGAGGGCTCGGTCGGCTTCGGGCTCGGCGGTCCGGAGATCGGCGTGGAACGCCCGCAGTTCGCGGAGGTCTTCGCACGGGCGCGCGCGCTGGGGCTCGCCAGTGTCCCGCACGCGGGGGAGACCACGGGCCCGCGGACCGTACGGGATGCCCTCGACAGCCTCGGTGCCGTCCGGATCGGCCACGGCATCCGCGCCGTCGACGACCCCGCGCTCGTCTCGGAGCTCGCCGAGCGGCAGATCCCGCTGGAGATCGCACCGACCTCGAACCTCTGCACGGGCGCGGTCGCCTCGCTCGACGAGCACCCGTTCCCCGTGCTGCGCGACGCCGGCGTCCTGGTGACGCTCAACAGCGACGACCCCGGCATGTTCGACACGACCCTCGAGCGCGAGTACCAGCTCGCGCACGACGCGTTCGGACTGAGCCTGGCGGACCTGGCGGAACTCGCACGGGCAGCGGTCGACGCGTCGTTCGCCGCCGATGACATCAAGATCCGGATCAGTGAGGAGATCGACGCCGTGGTGGGCGAGCTGCTGCTCGAGTCGTGAGCGGCTCGTCGCTCGTCAGAGATCGAACGCCGAGCCGAGGGCGTAGGTCGCGACCATCGCGAGCGCACCTCCGATCACCGTCCGGACCGTCGCCCGCGCCGCCGGAGCATGGCCCAGGCGGGCACTGACCCACCCGGTCAGCACCAGGGCGAGCACAACCGCAGCGAACGTGACCGGGATCCGCGCGGACACGGGGACCAGCACGATCGCCAGCAGCGGAAGCAGCCCGCCGATCGCGAACGAGACGATGGAGGCCAGGGCTGCCTCCCAAGGGTTGGTGAGCGCCTCCGGGTCGAGGTGCAGCTCGGCATCGGCGTGCGCCGCGAGTGCGTCACCCGCGCTGAGCTCGGTCGCCACCTGGCGGGCGAGCCCGTCGCTCAACCCCTTGTCGACGTACTCCTGGGTCAGCTCGTCGAGCGCCGCCTCGGGATCACGCGAGAGGTGCTGGCGCTCAGCCTCCAGGAGTGCCTGTTCGGTGTCGCGCTGCGTGCTCACCGAGACGTACTCGCCCGACGCCATCGACAGCGCGCCGGAGGCCAGCCCGGCAAGCCCTGCGGTGAGGATCACCGGGACCGACCGCGTCGCGGCCGCCATGCCGATGACGATCCCCGCCGTCGAGACGATGCCGTCGTTGGCCCCCAGCACCCCCGCGCGCAGCTGGTTGAGCCACCCGCCGAGGTCCTGTCGATCGCCCGCCGGCGTCGAGGCCGTCATCTCACACGCTCGCTGTGCCGTCCTGCCCGAGGAGCAGTGCCTGCTCGGCGCCGCCCATCTCGGCGACCCGTCCCCAGTAGATCGGGTACGCGAGCTCGGAGACCGTGCAGTCATGGATCGGGAACACGGTCCGCGGGGCGACCGCCCGTACGAAGTCGACCGTCTCGCTCACCTTCGCCCACGGTGCACTGAGGGGGACGGCGAGGACGTCGATGTCGCGGGGGACGGTCGCGTAGGAGTCACCCGGGTGCAGGAGCCGTGTGCCCGCGGCTTCCACGAGGACACCGACGTTCCCGATGCGCGGCATGTCCGGGTGGATCACCGCGTGCTGGAAGCCCACCCCGGTCAGGGTCATCGAGGGCCCGAGCTCGACAGTCACGTCCGCCGCCATCGCCTGCCAGACGCCCAGTCCGTCCAGCGCCGCGACGGTCTGCGGCTCCGCGAGCAGGCGCGCGCTCGGGTTGGCACCCAGCAGGCGCTCGATCCGCGCGGGGTCGACGTGGTCGGGGTGCTGGTGGGTCACCACGATCGCGTCGAGGTCGGTGAGGTCGAAGGCCTCGTCCCGGCTGAAGGTGCCCGGGTCGATGAGGACCCGGTGCGGTCCTGACTCGACGAGGAGAGCGGCATGGCCGAAGCGCGTGATGTCCATGGGGTCATTTACCCATGACATGGGTGAGGGCCGCGAGCCTGACCGATGCCTAAGGGCGGCGCGCGACGAGCTCGAGCGTCGTGCCGGTGTAGCGCTCGCTGAGCAGCTCCCAGCCACGGAGCAGCCCCGCACTGCCGACGCTAAGGCGAGCGGCCAGGTAGCCGCCAGGGCGCAGCGCCTCGACGACGAGGTGCCACTTCGCCCGTCCCTCGTCTCCGAGCAGCGCCGAGCGGGCGAGGACCATGTCGGCCGCCGGGAGGCGGGTCATCTGCCCGAGGCTGCCGAGGACCGGGGTGAGGCGGTCGAACGAGGTGACGTCCGTCGCTGCACGGATGCGCTCGTGCGCCCCGGGGTCCTCGTCGATGCCGACGACTGTCCATCCCAGCCGGAGCAGCGCGATCGCCTCGATCCCTTGGGCACAGCCGATGACGACTGCCGTTCGTCCTTCGCCGCGGCCCACAAGGGTCAGCGCGGTCGCGCACAGCGGGGTCAACGGGGAACGGGCAGTACCGACGCCGGGGGACGTGTCGTGTCGCACACGGCGATGCTGCCACGGTCCGGCTGCCGTGTCCTCCCTTCGCGCGCCCTGCGTGTCGAAGCCGTGTCCGAGTTGGAACAATGGCGACGGCACACCCCCGTTCGAGGAGCCGACGATGTCCGTGATGCGTTCGATCATTCTGTTCGGGGTTGCCGCAGTCTTCGAGATCGGCGGCGCCTGGCTGGTGTGGCAGGGCGTGCGCGAGCACCGGGGGTGGGCATGGATCGGAGCCGGCGTCCTCGCACTCGGTGCGTACGGGTTCGTCGCCACCTTGCAGCCCGACGCCCATTTCGGCCGCATCCTGGCGGCCTACGGCGGCGTGTTCGTCGCCGGGTCGCTCGCGTGGGGGATGGTCGCCGACGGGTTCCGGCCGGATCGTTGGGACGTCACAGGGGCGCTGGTGTGTCTCGTCGGCGTCGCGCTCATCATGTACGCGCCCCGAAGCGCCTGACAGGTCCTGAAGACAGCGATAGTCTGCCCGCCGTGAAGAGCCCTCGCGGGATGCCGCTCGAGACGCGTCGGATGTTCCTCATCACCGCTGCGGTCACGATCGCGATCGGTCAGCAACTGGGAAGTCTGGGCAGCGTCACGGTGCCGTTGGCGCTCGTCGGGCTGGCCGCTTGCGGCGTGGCGTGGGCGCGCGTGGTGTTCGCGTTCGGGGCAGCCTTCTCCACGATCCTGGCCGTGTGGGGGTGGGGCTCCTTCGCCGTGCAGGGAGGTTCCCTCACAGCAGACGACGAGCGCCTTCTGGCTGTGTTGACGATGTTGGCCGTCACGTTGCTGACCATGACGTCACCGGCCGTGAAGCAGTGGGTCCGTGCTCAGCCCTCGTCGCCCGCACCCTCGGAGCGCAGGATCTCGCAGTCCGCGCCCGGGTAGACCAGGGACTCGTGGCCGTCGTCGAACCGGACCACGTACGGCGGTTGCCCGTCGTCACCTCGTACCGTCACGATCTCTCCGCTGTGGTCCGGTGCTCCGACCGTACGGCCGTGGAACCGGATGCGTTCTCCGACTGATGCATGCATGTTCTCACCCCCTCTCGCCAGGCTACGGCGAGAAGGGGTGAGAGGTAAGACCGGCGAAAGGGTCAGGCCTGCGGGACCCGGTCGAGGAAGCCCGCGATGTGACTCATGCGGCCCTCCGCGGTGAGCACCGCGACATCGGCGCCGACGATCGTGTCGGGCGCGGCCGCGGGACCCAGGTGCCAGGTGAACCGCAGGAGGTCGTGGTGTCCGTCGACCAGGTCGCCGCTCGAGAAGCGCATCCCCGGGAGCTGCTGGTGGACGGCACCGACGAGATCCGACAACGCCTCCCGGCCGGTCACCGCCGCCTGCGGGTCGGTGTAGGAGACGTCCGGCGTGAACGTACGGTCCGCGATCGCCGCGCGGGCTTCCGCGTCGGGCTCGTTCCAGAACGCCAGGTAGTCCGCGAGGAGCGTCTCGTACGCCGTGATGGTCAGCTCGGTCATCGGTCGGTCCTTCCGTCGGGAGCCGCCGGTGCGGCTCGGTCGAGGCTCCACGGTGACCGGGGGAGCGAAGGCGTGTCGATGACCTCGCGGGTCATGGTCGCTGGACGCTGGATGAGCCAGAGTGGACCTCGTGACGACGCAGACCATGACGACTCAGACCGGGGAGAGCGCACTGGGGGACCTGCTGCGGACGTGGCGGACACGGCGCCGCTACAGCCAGCTCGCACTGTCCTCGGAGACCGGGATCTCGACCCGCCACATCAGCTTCGTGGAGACAGGGCGGTCGCGACCGAGCAGCGAGATGATCCTCCGCCTCGCCGCTGCCCTCGACGTGCCGACGCGGGAGCAGAACAGGATGCTGCTCGCCGGCGGGTTCGCGCCTGCCTTCCCCGAACGGCCTCTCGACCATGACGACCTGGACGCGGTGCGCTCCGCGGTGCGTGAGGTTCTCGTCGCTCACGAGCCGTACCCCGCGCTCGCTGTCGACCGGCTGTGGAACATCCTCGATGCGAACGCCGGCGTGCGTGCGCTGACGGCACTCGCCTCGCCGACCCTGCTCGAGGGGCAGGTCAATGCGCTCCGTCTGACGCTGCACCCGGACGGCCTCGCACCGCACCTGGTCAATCTCGCGCAGTGGCGTGAGTCGGTGCTCGCCGGGCTCCGCCGCGGTGCGGAGGCGCGAGGAGACGCTCAGATGTTCGCGCTCCACGACGAGCTCGCGGCGTACGAGGTGCCCGGGGCGTCGGACGATCACGTGGCAGGGGGTGGTCAGGTGTTCGTGCCGATGGTCGTTCGCATCGGCGACGAGGAGCTGACGTTCCTCTCGATCATCTCGACGTTCGGAACGCCCGTCGACGTGACCGTCTCGGAGTTGGCGATCGAGACCTTCGTCCCCGCCGACGACACGACACGTCGGTGGCTCGGAGCGCACGTGCCGCTGACGGTGGACAGCTGATCAGTCGACGCGGTCCAGCATGGCGGTGACGAGGACGACGCCCGCGTCCTGACCGGGCCACCGCCCGGTGAGCACGGGCGAGGAAGTCTGGGCCGGAGCGTCGCCGTCGAGGCGCCGGCGTACGACGAGTGCGGTCTCGCCGGCGTCGAGGACGGTCTGTGTCGCGTCGCTGCGCGAGCCGGTCGGGCGGACGGTGGGCACCGAGGCGGTCGGCGAGCCGCTCCCGTCGACGAAGGTCGTCAGGTCACGGGGAACGAGTCCGTCGTCGGTCTCGACCATCTCGTCGGCCTGCTGTGAACCGGTGACGATCGCGGTGAGCACCGCCTGCACGTACACCGGATCGCCGCAGCCGTCGTACACCCACCGTGTCCCGAGGACCGAGTGCTCCATCGTGCCGAGGAGTGCGCTCTCGCCCCCATCGAGCGCCGCCGCCCGGTAGGTCAGTGGCACCTGGAGCAGCTGCCCGCTGGCGGCGCGGACGAGGAACGTCTCGATGCCGACCTCACCGTCCGGGTCGTCGAAGCGGAAGGCGCCGACTCGTTCGAGCGGGCCTTCGCCCACCGACGCACCCCAGGGTTGCTTCGGCACCCAGTCCTGGAGCAGCTCGAGCTTCGTCGGACGGATCTCTGCCTGGTAGATGTGCGCCATGCGGCCATCCCACCACGGCGGGGGACCGCCACGCTCCGTCAGGCGACCGCGGGACTCTCGCTCGGCTCGTCGGCCTCTGCCAGCTCCTGGTCACGCTCTTCGCGGTAGCGCTTGAAGGAGTAGACGACGGCCGAGACCCACAGCGCGACGATCAGGACGTAAGCCACGGACCGCATGCCGCCGGACGCGTCGATCCAGTCGCTCTTGAGGAGGGTGCGGACGTTGGTGAGGATGATGAGTCCGCCGACCAGCGAGCCGAGGATGCGCGGCGGGATGTGGCGCACGAGCCAGGCCGCGATCGGTGCGGCGATCGTGCCGCCGATGAGGAGGGCGAGTGCCCACGTGTAGTTGACGCCCTGGGAACCGATACCGACGATGAAGCCGAGGCTCGCAGCGATCGCCACGAGGAACTCCGACGTGTCGATCGACCCGATCGTCTTGCGGGGCTCCAGGCGCCCGCTCGCGAGGATTGCCGGCGTTCCCACCGGGCCCCACCCACCGCCACCCGTCGAGTCGACGAAGCCTGCGACGAGTCCGAGCGGGGCGAGGAAACGCTTGCGGAGCGGCTTGCCGAGGTTGCCCTTGGGCAGCCCCGCGACGGTGAACCGGGTGAGGATGTAGAGACCGAGTGCCAGCAGGATCAGCGACATCAACGGTGCGGCCATCTCGGTCGACAGGCTCGACAGGAACGTCGCGCCGATGAACGCGCCGACCGCTCCGGGGATGCCGATCTTGGCGACGACGGCCCAGTCGACGTTGCCGAAGCGCCAGTGCGAGGCGCCCGACACGAGGGTCGTCCCGATCTCCGCGAGGTGCACCGTAGCGGAGGCCGCGGCCGGATTGGTCCCGATCGCGAGGAGAAGGGTCGTCGACGTCACGCCGTACGCCATCCCGAGGCTGCCGTCGACCAGCTGGGCGCCGAGGCCGACGAGCGAGAGAAGGATCAGGCTTCGCATTGAGTCCCCATTAGATCTCTTAAGTCACGTGGTTCGGTACAGATAACCAGGTTTTCGCTCACGCTGCAAGAAATTGAGGATGCGCGTCGCGGAACGCTGTCGGCAGGCGCGGTGCGTGGACGGTGCGTGGACGTCAGTGGTGCCAGCGGTCCACGCGGGTGACCCAGTACGGCGTGTCGGGGGCCGGGGGAGTCGTGAAGCGACCGTTCGGCAGGTAGAGCCACCGACCGAACGACGCCACGGTCGTGGGCACGTCGAAGTCGGGATCGGTGATCACGTCGACGAGGCGTCCGGAGCGACCGGCACGGTCGACCCGCAGCACGGCGATCTGGTTGAGCCGGTTCTGCACGACGTACAGCGTGCGTCCCTCGAGCAGCATGCCGTCGCCGTTGACGAGCGACGTACCCCCGAGGTCTACCCGACGGGTGACACCGGTACGAGGATCGACGCGGTGCAGCTCCCCGCGTGTGGAGTGGACGACGAGCAGCGCCTTGCGGTCAGGCGTCTCGGTGATCCCGTTCGCCGCGAACCCTTCGCCCTGCACCCAGCCGCCCGACAACGGCAGTGTCACCACGTCTTCCGGATCGCCCGGGCGCCCGTTCCGCCGTAGCGGCACGGCGTAAAGCTGAGGCTGCGAGGAGTCGGTGAACCAGGCCGCGCGCCTGGTGAGGACGACGTCGTTGATGAACGACGGCGCGTCCGTGAGGTCGTACGAGGCCAGGAGCGCGCCCGTACGGGTGTTCACCACTCGCGCGTCGCCGGCCGTGCCGCCGGCCACGAAGAGGCGACCGCGGCGGTCGGACTTCATGCCGACCGAGGGCGTGCCGGGGCCTTGGCTGATGGTCTTCCCTGCTCCCGTGCGGAGGTTCACCTCGTAGATGTCTCCGTCGGCCCGCGAGCCGAACCACGCCGTCGGACCCGGACCGATCGCGATGCCCTCGGGCATGAAGCCGTCGGGGAGCTCGAGGCGGTCGGGGAACGCCTTCGCCGCCGCCGGAGGTGGGGCGAGCACGGCGGTGGCGAGCACGGCGGCCAGGGCGAGTACGAGCTTTCGTGGATGCATGGTCGTCACTCCTCGAAACCGCGAGAGGGTTTCAGCCACGGTAACCACGGTGGCGGGAGACCGCCAGGCGCACGAGCCGCAGCCCTCAGTCCACGATCCCGGTGAGGTCGAGGCCGGCGAGACGCTCCGGGTCCGACAGGACGTCGATCGCGACGATCCTCCCGTTGGTCACGGTGAACGCCATGACCACCTGCGCCTCCCGCCGCGGGGCCACGACGACGCCGGCCGCCCCGTTGACGAGGACGCGATGGACGAAGGGGAAGAGCCGGCCCGTCGTGACCGCCTGCGACGACACCTCCTGGGCTCCGCGAAGGACAAGAGTGAGCTGCGGCCGGGCCGTGCCGCCGTCTGAGCGCAGCACCACGTCCGGGTGCAGGACGGAGACAAGGGCCTCGAAGTCTCCCTCGTGCGCGGCGGCGAAGAACGCGTCCACAACCTCGCGTTGCCGCGCCAGGTCGGGATCGGGCGCCGTCGTCTGCCCACGGACCCGGAGCCTCGCCCGGCTGGCGAGCTTGCGGGCGGCATCGGGGGAGCGGTCGAGCAAGGTCGCGATGTCGTCGAACGGCACCCCGAACATGTCGTGCAGCACGAACGCGAGGCGTTCCGAGGGCGAGAGTGCGTCGAGGACGACGAGCAGGGCGAGGCCGACGCCGTCCGCGAGCAGCGCGGACTCCTCTGGGTCGGTGCCCGACTCGGGACTGATGATCGGGTCCGGGACGTGGACCAGCGGCACCTCGGCACGCTGTCGTCTCGTACGCAGCTGGTTGAGGCAGACGCGGGCGACGACCGTGGTCAGCCACGCGCCCATGTTGTCCACCACGGAGGTGTCGGCACGGCTGACCCGTATCCAGGCGTCCTGCACGGCGTCGTCGGCGTCACCACGCGAGCCGAGCATGCGGAAGGCGACCACGCGCAGTCGCGGTCGGTGCGCCTCGAACGTCTCCTCCAACCAGGAGCCGTCTGCGCCGCGCTCGTCGGGATCGACCACCGGGTCACCTCTCTTCGTCCGTCCAGGCCTCTCCTCAGAGGACCCGCGCGAAGCTGCGGATGTGACATCCGCACCCGGTCACATCGTGGCGCGGCTGGGGTTCGAGGGGGTAGAGCGATCGCCACCGGAGGCGAACCCCGTACGAGAGGAACCCACCCATGAGTGCCGTGCCGACCACCGTCGTCATCGTCGTCGCTGCCTGGATCGCCTTCTCCGGAGTCAGCGTGCTGGCCCGGCGTGCGTTCATCGTCGAGAACCTCGAGGCCTACGGCGTCCCGGAGCGGTGGTGGCCGTGGCTGGGCGTCGCGAAGACCGTCGGTGCCGCGGGCTTGCTCGCAGGCCTGGTGGTCCCCGCCGTCGGCGTCGCCGCGGCGATGGGTCTCGGCGTGTACTTCGTCGGTGCGCTTCTCACAGTCACGCGTGCCCGGGCGTACAGCCACCTTCTGTTCCCGCTGCTGTACCTCGTCCCGGCCGTCGCCGCGGGTTGGCTCCTCGCGAACGCGGCGTGAGCAAGGGAGCCGGTAGAACGGTGGGATGACCTCGTGGGACACGTCGACTCCAGGAGTCGTCACGCTGCCCTCGGGCCGCCGCGTACGCGGGCGAAGCCTGCGCGCGCACCGCGCGGCCGGTGATGAGCCCGGCCTCGCCGTGCAGATCGCCGCCGCGGCACCACCGGCGCCGCCGTGGGAGCGGCGGTGGATCCGGTGGCGCGACTTCTGGGTCCCGTCCCACCCCGACGAGGCGACGGCGGTCCTGCGGGAGGCGTACGAACGCGCGGCGCACGAGCGTGTCGAGATCGGCTGCGGGGGAGGGGTCGGCCGTACCGGGACCGCGCTGGCGGTCCTCGCCGTGCTGGACGGGATGGACGCGGACGCCGCGCTCGCGTGGGTGCGGGCGCACTATCACCCGCGTGCCGTGGAGACGCCGTGGCAGCGGCGATACGTGAGGCGGGTCAGACGAGACTCGCCGTGAGTCCGCCGTCGAGGACGTAGCTGCTCCCCGTGATCCACGTCGCGCGGTCGGACGCGAGGAAGCAGACGACCTCGGCCACGTCCTCCGGCGTGCCGAGGCGGCCCTGCTTGGCAGCGACGAGGTCACTGAAAGGCACCTGGGTCGCCCCCTCGAAGTCCGGCCGGAGCCGGTCGACCATGCTCGTGTCGGCGAAGCCCGGGCACACCGCGTTCACGCGCACGCCCGACGGCCGGAGCTCGACGGCCGCCACACGGGTGAGCTGGATGAGCGCGGCCTTGGTGGCGCAGTACGACCCCAGGAGCGGGCTCCCGCCGAGGCCGGCGACCGACGCGATGTTGACGATGTTGCCGCCGGACTCGATCAGGTGCGGTGCGGCGGCCTTCGTGGCGACGAACGGTCCGCGGACGTTGATCGCGAAGATCCTGTCGAAGCTCTCCGTGGACTGTTGGACGAGCGGGCTGGAGACCTCGATCCCGGCGTTGTTCACGAGGACGTCCAGCCCGCCGAGGATCCCGACCGCCCGCGCGATCGCCGCCTGGACCGCTGCCTCGTCCGAGACGTCGCAGCTGGCGGTGCCGGCGGCGCCGAGCTCGTCGCACGTCGCGTCGGCCGCCTCGGCGTCCAGATCGCTGATGACCACCTGGGCCCCCTCGGCGATCGCGAGCGTGGCGATGGCCCTCCCGATGCCCCTGGCCGAGCCGGTCACGAAGATGCGTTTGCCGCTGAGGTCTGACATCGAGGGCCTCCTGCTCGGGGTCTGTGCCAGGAGGCTAGCGCCAACGCGAGCGGTCGGCTCGGGCGATCACGTCACGCCGTGTCGTCGGCGAGCGCGCGCCGCTCGCGGGTGTCCGTGGAGTCCGGCTCCCAGCGCAGAAGGTCACCGGGTTGGCACTCCAGCACCTCGCACAGCGCCTCGAGCGTCGTGAACCGTACGGCCTTGGCGCGGCCGTTCTTGAGGACCGCGAGGTTCGCCGGAGTGATGCCGACGCGGTCGGCGAGCGTGCCGACCGACATCTTGCGGCGGGCGAGCATGACGTCGATGTCGACGAGGATCGGCATCAGATCACCTCGTCCAGCTCGGAGCGGAGACTCGTGGCTTCGGCATCGCGCGCGACCGCTTGGGCGAGCAGGGTCCGGAGGACGAGGACGAGGAGCGCGACGCCCGCGACCATCAGGGCGAAGCCACCGATCAGAAGGACGATCCCCGGTGCGACCGCCTCTCCCGGAGCGAGCACGACTCCCAGCCCGAACGCGAGCACCGACGCCGTGGCGACCGCGCCGATCACGACGTCGACGTACCCGAAGGCGGCGGGGGAGAACACCGTGCCGCGCCGCACCATCGTGAGCAGACGCCAGACGCACACCATCACCACCTGCGTCGTGAGGATGCCGAGAAGCACGATGACCACGACCGGTATCCGTACGCCCGCGGGCGCGTCGTTCAGGTCCACGGCGAGAAGGGGCACCATGACCGCCTGCACGAAGAGGGAGCCGAGCAGCCCGAGCGCCAGCACGACGCGCAGGGCAAGAACAGCGACGTTTCCCATGAGCAACCTCCGCGTATCGCGCAACGGTTTAAATCTATCGAGAGTCGATAGATAGGTCAAGAGATGACCACCCGGGAGAAACCCGTGGTCGAGATGGCAGGTCCATGGGACGATCGGCAGGTGAGCACCGCGGAAGCACAGCGACTTCGCGATCTTGCGATGCTGCGCCGGGTGCGCGACAGGATCGATCGCGAGTACGCGCAGCCGCTGGACGTCGAAGCCCTGGCGCGCGGCGTCAACATGTCCGCCGGGCATCTCAGTCGCCAGTTCAAGCTCGCGTACGGCGAGTCCCCGTACTCGTACCTGATGACGCGTCGCATCGAGCGGGCGATGGCCCTGCTGCGCCGTGGCGACCTGAGCGTCACCGACGTCTGCTTCGAGGTCGGCTGCTCGTCGCTGGGCACGTTCAGCACCCGGTTCGCGGAACTGGTCGGCGTGCCTCCGAGCACCTACCGCGCCGAGGCGGCGCAGGCGTCGGAGGCGAGCGCGACGACCGACGAGATGCCGTCCTGCCACACCCGCCAGGTGACCCGACCGGTCAGGAATCAAGAAGCCCGTGAGTCCCGCCCACCACTAGCGTCGTCGCCATGAACATCACCATCCACTACGCCTTCCTGCCGCACACGGACGCGGATGCAGCGCTCGGCTTCTATCGCGACACTCTCGGCTTCGAGGTGCGCAACGACGTCGGCTACGACGGGATGAGGTGGCTCACGGTCGGGCCGCCCAACCAGCCCGAGACCGCGATCGTCCTGCATCCGCCGGCCGTCGACCCCGGCATCACCGACGAGGAGCGCCGCGTGATCCTCGAGCTGATCGCCAAGGGCTCGTACGGGTCGCTCGCGCTGGCCACCGACGACCTCGACGGGCTGTTCGAGCGCCTGCAGGCCAGCGGCGCGGACGTCGTCCAGGAGCCGACCGACCAGCCGTACGGGGTTCGCGACTGCGCGTTCCGCGACCCCACCGGCAACCTGCTGCGCATCAACCAGAGCTGAAGGATCCGGTCTGTCGCGAGGCCCGCGCTCGTGTGACAAAGGATGACCGGAATGGCCCCTAGGGTGGACCGAGAACGCGGCCCGCTGACCGATGGAGAGAAGATGACCACGCTGCCCGCTGCCGACACCCACGACCTGATCCGCGTGCAGGGCGCACGCGAGAACAACCTCAAGGATGTCAGCGTCGAGCTGCCGAAGCGTCGACTGACGGTGTTCACCGGTGTCTCCGGATCCGGCAAGAGCTCGCTGGTGTTCGCCACGATCGCCGCGGAGTCGCAGCGGATGATCAACGAGACCTACTCGGCGTTCGTCCAGGGCTTCATGCCGTCGCTGGCACGCCCGGAGGTCGACTACCTCGAGGGCCTCACGACGGCGATCATCGTCGATCAGGAGCGGATGGGGGCGAACCCGCGGTCGACCGTCGGGACCGCGACCGACGCCCACGCGATGCTGCGCATCCTCTTCAGCCGGATCGGTACGCCGTACATCGGTCCGCCCACGGCGTTCGCGTTCAACGTGCCCACGCGCACGGCGAGCGGGGTGATGAAGACGGAGAAGGGTGGCAAGGAGGAGAAGTCGGTTGTCCGCAACGCGGTCTACCAGGGCGGGATGTGCCCTCGATGCGAGGGCATGGGCGCGATCAGCGACTTCGACCTGACCGCCCTCTACGACGACGGCAAGTCGCTCGCCGAGGGGGCGCTGACCGTCCCCGGCTACAGCATGGACGGCTGGTACGGCCGGATCTTCAAGAGCGCCGGTCTCCCGATGGACAAGCCGATCGCGAAGTACACCAAGAAGGAGCTCGAGCTGCTCCTGTACGCCGAGCCGAGTCGGATCAAGGCCGACGGGATCAACGTCACGTACGAGGGTCTGATCCCCAAGATCCAGAAGTCGATGCTCTCCAAGGACGTCGACGCGATGCAGCCGCACGTGCGCCGGTTCGTCGAGCGCGCGATCACGTTCACGACCTGCCCCGACTGCGACGGCACGCGCCTGAGCAAGGAAGCACTCTCCTCGACGATCAACGGGAAGAACATCGCCGACCTCTGCCGGATGCAGATCAGCGACCTGGCGGTGTGGATGCGTGACGTCGACGAACCGGGCGTCGCGCCTCTCGTCGCGGGACTCCAGCACCTCCTCGACGCGTTCGAGGACATCGGACTCGGCTACCTGAGCCTCGACCGGCCTGCGGGGACGCTGTCCGGCGGCGAGGCGCAGCGCACCAAGATGATCCGTCACCTCGGCTCGTCCCTCACCGACGTGACCTACGTCTTCGACGAGCCCACCATCGGCCTTCACCCGCACGACATCGCCCGGATGAACGACCTGCTCCTCCAGCTGCGGGACAAGGGCAACACCGTGCTCGTCGTCGAGCACAAGCCCGAGACGATCGCCATCGCCGACCATGTCGTCGATCTCGGTCCCGGCGCAGGCACCGCCGGCGGCACCATCTGCTTCGAAGGCACCGTCGACGGGCTCCGGGAGAGCGCCACGATCACCGGGCGTCACCTGGACGACCGGGCGGCGCTCAAGGAGACCGTGCGTGAGCGGACCGGGTCACTCGAGATCCGCGGCGCCTCGACCCACAACCTGCGGGACGTCGACGTCGATGTCCCGCTGGGCGTGCTCTGCGTCGTGACGGGCGTGGCTGGCTCCGGCAAGAGCTCGCTGATCCACGGCTCCGTCGCCGGACGTGACGGCGTGGTCGTCGTCGACCAGGGCGCGATCCGCGGGTCTCGCCGCAGCAACCCCGCGACGTACACCGGCCTGCTGGAGCCCATCCGCAAGGCGTTCGCCAAGGCCAACGGGGTGAAGCCGGCGCTGTTCAGCTCGAACTCCGAGGGCGCGTGCCCCGCCTGCAAGGGCGCGGGCGTGATCTTCACCGAGCTGGGCGTCATGGCCACCGTCGAGTCGCCGTGCGAGGAGTGCGAGGGACGCCGCTTCCAGGCGTCCGTCCTCGAGTACACCTTCGGTGACCGCAACATCGCCGAGGTGCTCGCGATGTCGGTCACCGAGGCCGAGAAGTTCTTCGGCGAGGGCGCCGCGCGCACGCCCGCAGCGCACAAGATCCTCGACCGGCTCGTCGACGTGGGGCTCGGCTACCTCAGCCTCGGGCAGCCGCTCACGACGCTGTCGGGCGGCGAGCGGCAGCGACTGAAGCTGGCGACGCAGATGGCGGAGAAGGGTGACGTCTACGTCCTCGACGAGCCGACCACCGGACTCCACCTCGCCGACGTCGAACAGCTGCTCGGCCTGCTCGACCGCCTCGTCGAGTCCGGCAGGTCGGTCATCGTCATCGAGCATCACCAGGCGGTCATGGCGCACGCTGACTGGATCATCGATCTCGGCCCGGGCGCTGGGCACGACGGCGGCAACGTCGTCTTCGAGGGCACGCCTGCTGACCTGGTCGCGGGACGGTCGACGCTGACGGGGGAGCACCTCGCGGAGTACGTCGCCGGCTGAACGGCCCCGGATCGGGTGCCGACCTTCCATATGCGCTACCGCAGCGCGGGGAGAGAGCATCGGGTGTTCACCCCGTTCGGCATCCTCTTCTGCGAACCGCGGCCCGGTCAGGAGTTCTGCTCGCCCGTGTGACCGTGACCCGCGCCGCTCAGACAGTCTCCCAGGCGAAGCCGTCGGGATCGGTGAACGTCCCGGCGTCGTTGATGACGGCCATCCGGTGCGAGCCGCTGCCCTCCTTCGGTACGCCGGCGTCCTTCGCGAGCGCCTTGCGTCCGTACAGACCGAGCTTGACGTGCCCCGCCGGTGCCTTGAACTCGACGTACTTCTTGCCGAAGCTGCGCTCCACGGCGAGCCCGTGGTCGACGTAGAACTGCTTGCTCTCGCCGACGTCGGAGGCGCCGATCAGAAGGACGACCTCGTCGATCTCTCGTACGGGGCGTCCCTTCTCCTTCTTCGAGGGCGTGGCCGCCTTCCAGATCGCGCCGTCGGGTGCCTGCACGACGCCGCCGTACCCCCACATGCTCTTGGCCGCGGGCCGCAGGACAGTCGCGCCGGCCGCGGTCGCGGACTCGAGATAGCTGTCGACCGAGGACGGCTGCGGCAGGACGAGCGACAGCGTGTAGGCCCGGAACCCGTCGGTCGGGTCGTCACCGGCCCGCACGACCAGCTGATCGCCCAACCCGAACGCCTCCTCGTAGAACTGGGTGGCGGCCGTCGGGTCGGACGCCTCGAGCGTGATGCCGGAGATCGAAGTCATGACTGCTCCTTCCAAAGCCTGCGTCGTCTGGAGGACGCGAGGTCGATGAGTTCACGCTAGGAGCGGAGAAGAGGTCGACGCTTCTCGATTCGTGACCGGTTGGGACGGCTCGCTCGGAGGGGCGCTCACGGGAGCGTCAGACGGACCCCCGCCTCCTCGGCCGTGTAGGCGTCGCGCAGCGCGTTCGTCCGCGCGAGGTCGGCCTCGGCGCGCTCACGGTCGGTGAAGTCCACGCGGGCCGACCACCGACGGGCGAAGGACAGCGTCGCCACCAGGCCCGCGTAGTTCTCGTTGTGGGTAGCGCCCTTCAGAGCGGACAGGTAGTTGAGCCGGTAGACGGTCGGGATGACGATGCGGACCTCACCGGCGCCGGCCAGCTCGGCGTTCATCATGATGCGGGCGATGCGTCCGTTGCCGTCGGCGAACGGATGGACCTCGCTGACGACGAACATCAGGTAGACGGCGCGGGCGAACGGGCTGATGAGTGCTTGCCCGATCTCGAACCCCTGGGTGAGGGTGCCCTCGACGAGGTCTGGTGCGACGAAGTACGTCTCGCCTGCGCGGTTGGCGTGCGTCTTGAACGTGCCCGGTGCCATGGTCGGCCGCCCCGCCATGAGGATCGCGTGCCGGCGCCGCAGCAGCGTGAGGAGCTCCTCGGCCTCGGCGGGCCGCTGACGCATCACGTCGTCGGACGACGTCAGCTCGTACGTCCCCAGGATGTCGTGGGCGTCCTCCGGGCGCTGGTCCGGGACGACGTCGTCGAAGACGATCTCGGCGGCCTCGTCCAGGGTGAACTCGGTGCCTTCGATGTAGTTGGAGAAGTACGCCTCGTAGAACGGCAGCAGGGCACGACGTGGCGCGTCCGCGGGCAGCGCGGGGATGCTGTCGGGGGCGAGCGTGTCGAGGTAGGCGGCGAGTCGGGAGAAGACGTCGGTGCGGCGACGGTCGTACGGCTGCCCCTTGGCACGTGCGACGAGCTGTGGCGTCTCCAGGATGTCGGTCGGGTGGGTGTTCATCGCGGCACCCACGAGCTTGTCGAGGACGGCGAGCTCCTGGTGGCGTCCGAGGAAGGGGGCGAGCGCGCGCGCGTCGTCGCGCAGCCGGTTGATCGCGTCCTCGCCCCGCCCTGCCAGGATCTCGTCGATCCACAGCTCGACCTCGGCGCGCGTGAGCGTGCGCGCCGGCCGGCCCTGTGCGGGGCGGGTCGGCACCAGGTTGTCGAGGAGACCTCGCGCGGGACCGGAGAGCCACAGGTCGCCCGGGAGCGCGAAGTCGCCGGGCATCGCCGACGGTCCCTGGCGAGGGACGACGGTGGTGCCGGCGAGCCTCAGCTCCGTACGGCGTGGGTGGACGACGAACAGGAAGCCGTCGGGTGCGAGTCCGTTCGTACGGACCGACCGGTCGGCGATGACAGCGCCCGGGAATCGCTTGGCGACGATCGTCCAGAGGTGCTCGCGGACAAGCTGCTCGGGTGTCTTGTCGATGTCGGGGGAGTAGATGCCCGTCCCCAGCTGGAGGAGTCGACCCGCTCGGTGGGCACGGGAGATCCTGTCCTTGTCGCCGTCGGTCGTGAAGACCACCGGTGGGAACACGTTCGTCATGCCGGACCCCGACGTTGGTGGGAAGCGGATTGTGGAACACAGATTTCGTCGCAGCATAGCGCATGAGCGCGACGAAATCTGTGTTCCACTCGCCGCGGAGTCGTGATTATCTCGCGATCCTGCGAGGAAATCTGTATCCCAGGTCAGCCCTGGAGGTCTCCCAGTATGCGTCGCACCCGATGCTCGATGTCGTCACGGACGCGGCGGACGACCTGCAGCGGCTGGCCCGCCGGGTCGTCGAGCGCCCAGTCCTCGTACCGCTTCCCGGGGTAGATCGGGCAGGTGTCGCCGCACCCCATCGTGACGACGACGTCGGCGTGCAGCACGTCGTCGGGGGAGAGGAGCGTCGGTTCGCAGGACGTGATGTCGATGCCGACCTCCCGCATCGCCTCGATAGCGACCGGATTGAGCTGGTCGGCAGGTTCGGACCCCGCAGACCGGACGTCGACCGCGTCCCCCGCGAGATGCTGCAGGAAGCCCGCCGCCATCTGAGAACGTCCGGCGTTGTGGACGCAGACGAAGAGGACGGTCGGCTTGCGCGTGGCCGGAGGAGTCATCGGGCCACCGCCGGGTCCGGTGCGAAACGTGAGCGCAGCGCGAGCGCGACGTACACGAGCCCGACGAGCACGGGCACCTCGATGAGCGGTCCGACGACCCCGGCGAGCGCCTGGCCGGAGGTGGCTCCCCACGTCCCGATCGCCACGGCGATGGCCAGCTCGAAGTTGTTGCCTGCAGCGGTGAAGGCGACCGTGACAGTGCGTGCATAGCCGAGCTGCGCCACCCGCGCGGCGGTCCACGCGATGGCGAACATCGCGACGAAGTACGCCAGCAGCGGCAGTGCGATGCGGACCACGTCCCACGGGCTGCGGGTGATGGCATCTCCTTGGAGGGCGAAGAGCATCACGATGGTGAAGAGCAGTCCCCACAGCGCGAATGGGCTGACCCGGGGGAGGAAGGTCGTCTCGTACCAGGCTCGACCCTTGAGCCGCTCACCGAGCACTCGGCTCCCCAGGCCGGCGGCGAGCGGGATGCCGAGGAACACGAGCACGCTCAACGCGATCGCCGCGAGGCTGAACTCCGCCGTCGTGGTCTCCAGCCCGAGCCACCCCGGGAGGACCTGCAGGTAGAACCAGCCGAGACCGGCGAACGCGGCGAGCTGGAAGACGCTGTTGACGGTGACGAGGACCGCCGCAGCCTCGCGGTCACCGCAGGCGAGGTCGTTCCAGAGCAGCACCATCGCGATGCAGCGGGCAAGGCCGACGATGATCAGGCCCGTACGGTACTCAGGGAGGTCCGGCAGCAGCAGCCACGCGAGGACGAACATCAGCGCGGGCCCGACCAGCCAGTTGAGGACGAGCGAGATCACGACGAGCCGTCGGTCACGGAGGACCGCTCGCGTGCGGTCGTACCGGACCTTTGCCAGCACGGGATACATCATCACGAGCAGGCCCAGGGCGATCGGAGCGCTGACAGAGCCGATCTCGAGTCCCGCGAGCGCGTCGTCGAACCCGGGGACGAGACGGCCGAGCAAGAGCCCGGTGAGCATCGCCACGCCGATCCAGACCGGAAGCCAGCGATCGGTGGCCGACAGTCGTCCCGCCACTGCGGGACGACTGTCGAGAGTGTCGGCCTGGCTCATGCCACCGGCTTCAAGGCGCGGATGATCGCGCCGTGCATGCCTGGGACCGCCTCGTGGGTGAACTCCACCTCGGCGTCGACGAACCCTGCCGCCGCCAGGCCGTCGAGGTACTCCGCGCGAGACAGTGCGCCGGCGATGCACCCGACGTACGAGCCGCGCTCGGCTCGGTCGGCCGCCGTGAGCTGGTCCTCGGCGACGACGTCGGAGATCCCGATCCGTCCGCCGGGGACGAGGACGCGGAACATCTCCGAGAGCACCTTTGGCTTGTCGACCGAGAGGTTGATGACGCAGTTCGAGATCACCACGTCGACCGCGGCGTCCGGCAGCGGCACGTGCTCGATCGTGCCCTTGAGGAACTCCACGTTCTGCGCGTTCGCCTTCTCGGCGTTCGCGCGGGCGAGGTCGAGCATCTCGTCCGTCATGTCGACGCCGTACGCGAAGCCGGTCGGGCCGACCCGACGTGCGGAGAGGAGGACGTCGATCCCTCCGCCCGAACCGAGATCGAGCACCTTCTCGCCCGGATCGAGGGCTGCGACCATGAGCGGGTTGCCGCAACCCAGGCTCGCCGCGAGCGCCTCGGCGGGAAGCTCGGCCGCCTCGTCGGCGGAGTAGAGGCCGGCACCGAACGCGTCGTCGACCTCGGTCGCGGGCTCGCCGCAGCACGCGTCCGTGCTCGTCGTGGCGGGGGCACAGCACGAGCCGGCCTCCACGGTCTCCAGGACCAGCGGGTTGCCGGTCCCGGTCCGGACCTTGACGGCGGCATCCGCGTAACGCCGGCGGACCTCGTCGACCAGCGCGTCGTCGGTGGCACTCATCAGAACCTCCTGAGATTGAAGAACATCGATGCATTGACGATGGCCGATCTATCGAAAAATGTCAATACGTGTGGCAGACTGCCTGCATGGCCACTTCACTTCCGCTCCTCGAGACCCCCGCTGCCGCGTGCTGCTCGACCCTGACCGGGGGAGTGCTGGACGAGAATGAGGCCGCAACTCTCGCCAAGAGGTTCAAGGCGCTCGGCGACCCGACACGCGTACGGCTGCTCTCGATGATCGCCGCAGCGACCGACGACGAAGCCTGCATCTGTGACCTCACCGAGCCCGTCGGCCTCAGCCAGCCGACGGTGTCGCACCACATGAAGATCCTGACCGAGGCGGGCCTCGTGACCCGTGAGCAGCGAGGCCGCTGGGCGTACTACCGCGTCGTCGGCGACGCGCTCACGTCGCTCGGGACTTCCCTGACCGGTCGGGCGCGCTGAGGACCGCGAGGTCGCGCACGGCGTAGCGGTGATGCTCCGCCTCTTCGTTGAGCACGACTGTGAGGCATCGGCGTACGACGTAGTGGCCCTCGGGGTACGGGTCGGCCGGCTTGCGGCGGCACACCCGGTCGAGCTCGGGATCGGTCAGCCCGTCGACGACACGCCGCACGGTGGCCATGCGGGAAGAGCGCGCGGTGAGCACCTCGTCGAGCGTCGGGGTGGCATCGAGCGTCAGCCCGAGAGCAGCCGCCTCACCGGGCGGCATGCCGTCGGAGGGGAGGCCCAGAGGGTGGTACGGAGAGTCTTCCTCCAGCACGGCGTTGCCGACCCACGCGTCGGACGCGAACAACAGGTGCCGCTGGGTCTCGACGAACGACCACTCACCGTCGACCCGTTCGTGGAGCGCGTCGTCGGGCATCGTCCTCGCGCGCTCGAGCGTGGCGTCCCACATCGCCTCGACGGCGTCCCAGGCGGCCCGGTAGTCGGCGGGGGAGTTCGCCTGCCTCGCAAGCACTCGCACCGGATGCTGCTCATCGAGAGTCGCCTCGACGTACGCCGTCACTTCGACGTCGTTGACGACGACCCGGGTGAAGCCGCCGGCGAGGGACACGGTGCCGCCGTAGCAGTCGACGATCTTGAGACCACTGACCTCGCAGTCACGGATCTCGAGACCGGAGAGGTCGGAGCCGTGGATCCGGGCCCCTCGGAACTGGTCCGTACTCGCGTACTCAGCAGCCATCGTGGCAGTCTCGTGCAAGCATCTCGCCACCACAAGGCCGTGCGATGACTTCCGGAGGGCGAGCCGGTCTCTCCCTGACACCCCACAGCCCCTGCCTCGCGAGGAGACGTACGTGGACGAGTGGTCAGAGGATCACACCTGGTCGGCGATCCACGCGGAGCGTGATCGGTTGGCGTCGGACCTCGAACGCCTCGACGACGGGCAGTGGTCGTCGCTGTCGGAGTGCGCGGACTGGACGGTCGAGGACGTCGTCGCACACCTGACCGCCGCAGCGAGCACCAACCGGTGGCGCTGGCTCCGGAGCGTCGTCGGGGCACGCTTCCGGTTCGACGTGCACAACGCTCGCCGACTTGCCGAGCATCGCGGGCCGGATCCGGCGGGCACGTTGGCGCGCTTCCGGAGCGCCTGCCCGCTCCGCGTCCAGCCCGCCCGTCCCACATGGGCGTGGCTCGGCGAGGTGATCGTGCACGGGGCCGATATCCGCGTCCCGCTCGGCATCGACTCGCTTCCCGTCCAGGAGACCGTGGACTACCTGGCCGGGCGGTTCGCCACACAGAGCTTCACCGTGCCGTCGAAGAAGATCGCCACTGGTCTGACGCTCATCAGTACGGACGGGAGCTTCCGCCACGGCAGTGGTCCGCAGGTGACCGGGCGTTCGATCGATCTCGTCCGCGCGATGGCGGGTCGTCCCGCGGCGACGGAGCGGCTGGAAGGAGACGGCGTGCCCATCCTCGCCCAACGCCTCTCCGACCTCGCGGGCACAGAGCGGGCGTAGCCCAGGAACGTCAGGGCGTCTCGTCGCGCCGCCGGCGCTCGTCCGCCGTTGCGTGACGGTCGACGTACTCCTGCCCGCTCAGCTTCTGGATCGCGGCCATCAGCGCATCAGCTGCCTCCCGCCACGCCTCGGGAGAGTCGACCTGGTGACGCCACGGGCTCAGGTCCAGCGGCTCGCCGAGGTGCACCTCGGTACGCCCACGGCGCCAGCCGCGGTGTCCCGGCCGGTCGATCTCCCGGGTGCCGCGGATCCCGACCGGCACCACGGCTGCGTCGGGCACGGACAGTGCCACCCGCATGATCCCCGTACGCCCGCGGTAGAGGCGGCCGTCGGGGGAGCGGGTGCCTTCGGGATAGATGACCCACACGCCGCCCTTGCTCAGGATGCCGCGCGCAGCGTCGAGGGCGGCGTCGGCACTGCCCGTCCCCGAGCGCTCGATGGGGATCTGGCCGGTGACGCGGCACAGCGTGCCGTAGAGGCGGCCGCGCAGACCGCCTCGCGCGAAGTAGTCGCTCTTGGCGACGAAGGTGACGCGACGGGGGAGTGCTGCGCACACGACGAGGGAGTCGATCTCGCTCAGATGGTTCGGTGCGAAGGCGACCGGCCCGTCAGGCACCTGTCCGATCAGCACCGGACGCGTGTACCAGCGCACGATGGGACCAAGCAAGATGTACTTGAGAAGCCAGTACACGCAACCTCCTAGACGGTGTCTGATCCTTACATATGGTCTGACACGTCCGAGACGACGGGAGCCGCGATGATCCTGCCCGACGTCCGGGATCCTCGTTTCGTGACGATCCGGCGCGGGGGCACGCTCACCGACGCCGATCACCACCTCCTTGCCCTGTGGGCCGCGACGTGCGCCGAGCACGTCCTTCCGCTGTTCGAGTCGGCGCGGCCTGAGGACCCACGGCCCCGGCAGGCGATCGAGCAGGTGCGAGCGTGGGCGCACGGCGAGGTCGCGATGATGGAGGCTCGGGCCGCCGGCGGACATGCCATGGCGGCCGCGAGAGACCTGCGTGGTCCGGCCCGCCACGCCGCGTACGCCGCGGGTCAGGCCGCGGTCGTCGCGCACGTCGCCGCACACGAGCTCGGTGCAGCCGCGTACGCGATCAAGGCCGTACGGGCGGCCGCCCCGGCCGCGGACAGCGACGCAGCCGGGCGCCTCGAGTGCCACTGGCAGCGCGCGCAGCTGCCGGAGCCGATTCGGGACCTCGTCCTCGACGATCAGCGAGCGCGCAACGACATCTGCTGGTCGGTGTTCGACTGTTGAGGAGCGCGGGGTCAGCGCTCGAGATACAGGCGGAACCCCTCGGCTTCGGGTTCGAACCCTGCCGTCCTGTACAGGTCGTGAGCGCCGTCGGTGGCGTGGCGCTTGTGCGTGAGGAGCTGGACCTTGTGGCACCCGGCGGTACGCGCGTCCTCGAGCAGCCGCTCGAGCATGTGGCGGGCGATGCCCTGGCGTCGATGCGCGTACGCGACGACGACCGCCTCGATGAAGGCGGTGGGGCACAGTCGTACGTGACGTGGGGGAATGCGGCGAGGCAGGCAGTGCCGGAGGTACTCAGCCGACGCGGACCTGTCGGGCGCCGCGTCAGACAGAGACCGTGAATCCGAGGTCGACGTCGCACGCGGCTTGGCCGCCCCGGATGCCCCAGTTCTCCGTCCCGCTCTCGCGGAGCGTGATCGACACGTGGTCGCGGGGGATTCCGAGTGGTTCAAGGCGCTGCACGATCTCGGTGTACAGGCGTCGCTTGGCCTCTACGGACCTGCCCGCGAAGCAGTCCACCGAGACGAGCGTTGCGTACTCGGGTCGGGTCAGCGTCGGCGGAGTCGCGAATCGATGCGGCTCGTGGACCTGGAGGCGCACATGCTTGTCCTTGGCGGGAATCTCGAAGGCGGTCACCATGGCCCCGTGTACCGCGTCGATGAGGGCGATCTCTTCTTCACGCGACCATGCGCGACGAACCTCGATCAGCGTCCAAGGCATGGTGATCGTCCTCTCGTTGGTCGCGCCATACTGGCAGCAGATGGCTTCTCAACGCCACTTTGCCGTCGTCTGCTGGAGTGGCGGGGACGGGAGCTGATGAGGCGGGAGTAGCACCGTCAGCTACGTTCTCGCCATGGACCTGGTGGAACGGATCGCAGCGCGGGGGAGCGAGTTCCTCCTGTTCGCACTGACTCCTCCTCGGCTCACAGTCACTCACGAGCAGGCCCAGGAGATCGCCGACAAGACACAGAAGCGCCTGGCCCCTCTGGGACTCGATGGCCTCGTGCTCTACGACATCGACGACGAGAGCGGTCGCAATCCTGAGGAGCGGCCCTTTCCCTTCCTGCCCACGATCGACCCGGCGACCTTCCGCGCCCAGCACCTCAGCGACTGGAGCACTCCCGTCGTGGTGTACCGGGCTGTCGGCAAGTACCAGGAGAGTGATCTCCGTGCGTGGCTGGAGACCCAGGACGCCCAACGGGCACTGACCGTGTTCGTCGGCGCGTCGTCCCGGCACCTGCAGCCAGCCACGTCGCTCGTCCGCGCCCAGGAGCTGTGGGCGCAGACGCGACCCGACGTGCTGCTCGGAGGAGTGGCGATCCCGGAGCGGCACACTCGTCGCGGCGAAGAGCATCTCCGCCTGATCGCCAAGCAGGACGCTGGGTCCTCGTTCTTCGTCACGCAGGTCGTCTACGACGTCAACGCCGCGAAGAACCTGGTATCGGACTACCGCTACGAATGCGCCACACGGGACCTCGAGCCGGCGCCGATCGTCTTCACGTTCTCGGTGTGCGGATCACTCAAGACGCTGGAGTTCCTGGGGTGGCTCGGCGTCGACGTGCCCCGTTGGATCCAGAACGACCTGCGTCACGCAGACGACACGCTTCGCGCGTCGTACGAGCACGCGTTGGGTGCGGCTCGTGAGCTGATCGGATACTGCCGACGTCTGGGTGTTCCCTTCGGGCTCAACATCGAGAGCGTCTCTAACCGTCGTGCCGAGATCGAGGCGTCGGTGGATCTCGCCCGCCAGCTCGAACGGGAGCTTCGTCGCTAGATTCCCGGCCTCAGATGAGGCCCTCGGACGCCGCGATCTAGTGCGCCGATAAGCGACATTATGTCAATCTATATTCGGATCCGGTCCTGCAAACCTCCCGACCACTGGCGCTCCACTACCCCGTCAGGACCCACTTCTCGAGACATGGTGCTTGACCTTCGAGCAACTTGAGACCTCAGGCTCGGCGCTATGGAACACACACTGTCGGCGACCGGCGCGTTCGCGCGCGTGCTTGGACTGGCGCCGAGCGCCCTGCGTTACTGCGACGAATGCGGACTGCTGCGGCCCGCAGCAACCGACGAGACGACGGGATACAGTCACCGCACCCCTGACGTGACGCGACGCGCCAACGCCGCTGCGCAGACCCGCCACGCCGATGTCTCGATCGAGGCACTCTGGCACGTGCATCGGATCCGATGAGTCGCTCCGCTCGGCGGTGGGCGCGCCCTCGTTCGAGGATGGTGCTTGACCTTCGAGCCACTTGAGACCTGAGACTGCGAGCCATGGAACAACCACTCTTGACGATCGGCGCGTTCGCGCGCGCGGTCGGGCTGGCACCGAGCGCCCTGCGTTACTACGACGAATGCGGACTGCTGCGGCCCGCGGAGGTCGACGAATCGACGGGGTACCGCTACTACACCCCAGAGCTCGCGCGCCGGGCCAAGGCCGTTGCGCAGATGCGTGACGCCGCCGTCTCGATCGCGACGATGCGGACCGCGCTCGACGGCACTACGGAGGAACGACGCCGAGTCCTTCAAGAGGTCCTTGCCGAGCAAGAGGCCCTGGCTGCTCGACGGACGGCTGCGCTCTCGGAGCTCCTCGCCGAAGGACCAGGCGGTCGTGCTGACGTGACACTCACGGTGGACGGACCAGCGCTCGCTGCGGCGATCCGTCAGGTCCGCGCCGCAGCCGACACCGACTCGAGGTCGCCGCTTGCCGGCGTGCTGCTCGATGTGACCACCGGTGCGATCGACGTGGTAGCGACGAATCGCTACTGGATGGCGGTGCGGACTCTGCCCGTCTCCCCTCCAGATGATGTTCGCGTCGTGCTCTCCCTTCCGGACGCGGTGCAGCTCTGTGACGTGCTCGCCCGGCACGACCGCGCCACGGTGGACGTCAGTTCCGAGTACGTCGAGGTGGCCGCACAACAGTTCCGCGTGCGGGACGTCGCTTACCCCGCGCACCGGATGGTGCTTGCGGGGATACCGCCGGCAACCTCCCGAGTCGTCTTGTCACGTGCAGAGCTCGTCGCGGCGATTGAGGCAGTCGGGCGTGCCACGTTCGACATGGACGTGACGCCGGACGGGGTCCGGATCGGCGAACGCGACGTCGCTGGCATCGTCGATATCCCCGGCGCCTCCCTGCGGCTAGGTTCGGCGCTCGTTCGGCGCACTGTCGAGTGTGCGGTCGGCCCAGAAGTCGCCCTGCGACTGCCCTCGGAAGTCGGACCCGTTCGGGTCACCTCCCCGTACCAGTCGGACTTCCTGGCTCTCCTGATGCCGATCAGCTGCGCTGAGCAGTGAGCGGGGCCCCCACTCGCGACTTTCGGTCATGGAAGCGTCCCGTCAGCAACCGCCCGGTCCGGCCAGGGACTGAGAGCCCGGCAGGCGACTGAGGACGTCGTCGAACGACGCAGCGAACTCGGCGGGAGGCAACTTCGCCTCCGAGAGGAGCCATTCGTACACCTCGGCAAGCACGTCATATTCCGTCACCACCACCTCCGTCACGCAGTAGGCGCACGCGGGACGTCAGTCCATCAGCGGAGCAAGCCGGGCACCAAATCGTTTTCGCAAGGACATCCCGCCAGCAGGACGATCAGGACGTCCGCACTTGAGGCGCAGCGTGTCCCAGCGACGGTCACCGTGCATCGTGCTCGTCGCGGCGACCTGCAGCTGCTTCGCGGCTCCGAATCAGTCGCTCGACCGCGTACGACGCGTGAGAATCGTCGATCCTGAATCGTTCCTTGTTGTAGCGCTGCGTCGTGCGTGGATCGGCATGGTCGGCGGCGTCCTGCACGCGGTGGAGCGGAACCCCCGCCTCGAGCGCGAGCGTGATGAACGTGTGACGCAGGCTGTGCGGGCTGATCTTCTCGGCCTCGTCGATGCCCGCGTCGACGGCCGCCTTCTTGATCAGCCGGCCAGCGGCTCGCCGGTCCCACCTGCCGCTGCGGGACGTCATGAACACCGGTCCGGTCTTCCGGTCTCCGACCAGCTCCGTCAGCACCTCCCACGTCGACATGGTGAGAACGATGCTCTTGCGGGCGCCGCCCTTCCGGGTGATCGTCGCCGTCCGGTGCCTGCCCCGCCGGGAGAAGTCCTCGACGTCCAGACCGAGGGCTTCGGAGATTCGCAGCCCGTCGTGCGCGAGAAGGATCACCAGCGCATGTGCACGCGGGCCCCGACGCTGCGCTGCTGCCAGCAGTGCCATCAGCTCGTGCTCGTCCAGGCCGAGAGTCGGAGAGTCGTTGGGAACCTTGGGGCGTCGCAGGTGCGCGGTGGGTGACGTCAGAATCGCGTCCTCGACGACGGCGGTGCGGTAGTAGCCCGACAGCGTCGAGCACTTCCGGGCGATGGTCGCCGCGCTCGCGCCACCGACGGTGCGCAGCTCGTGGACGTACAGGTCGATGTGGGAACGACGGACCGCCAGAGGATCCAGGCCTCGCTCTGCACACCACGCGAACCAGCCACGCAGATCCCGCTCGTACGCGGCGATCGTGTGCGCCTTCGAGTACTGGACGAGGAAGCGGGCCGCGATCACGGCCGGCCGTGATGCTTCCGGAACCTGATCGATCGGGACGAGGAGAACATCGTCAGCCCTGGCCTCCCCCGGAGACGCCACCGTCGCAGCAGGACGTGACCGTGCGGCAGGCGTCGGTAGCAACAACGGTGGACTCCCTCTTCTGGTCTCCCCCTTTATCTATCTCATCGCGCTGACATCTCGGCTAGATACCCCATAACCGTAATTATGGGGTAACTCCTGAAGGTAACGGCGCCATAAACAAACCCATGTAAATAAACCAACTCCCACGGTGCGTACGAGTGGGTTTAATCTGAGTTGGTTTAATTGGACGGTGGCCGACATGACAACACCAGAACGCGAACTCACTCCCCCGTCCATTCGTTGCGCGTGGCTCGACTGCGACCGCGACCGAGCTCCCCGCCAGGGCGGACGAGGGCCAGCCCGTATCTACTGCGAACTGCCCGACCCGGTCACCGGCACGCCGCACAACGCGAACAACGCAGCACGACTCCCGAGGCGGACCCGCACACCAGGGCCGACACGCGCAACCCCTGCCCTGCCTCACCCCGATGTGATCGACGAGGACTCGATCGATGCCTTCGCTGCGACGAGCTCGACCTTGAACCGCGCCAACGATCTGGCCGGAGTCCTCGGCCAGATCGTGGGCCAGCTCACTGATTACCTCCGCACCGCAGCCGACCCCGACCTCGCCGAAGCCCAGATCAAGCTTGTCCAGGCCAACGCCGACGAGAGCGTCGCCGTGGCGAAAGCCGAGCTCGCTCGCGCCGAATCACGCATCGGCGAGTTCAAGACAGCGCTCACTCATCGTGAACGAGAAGCAGGCGAGGCCGCGGCCGCGCTAGCCGCGGCCAACGCAGAGCTCTCACAAGCGCACAAAGACCTTGAGGGCGCCCACTCCGATCACGAGACGACCACGACAGAGCTGAAGGAGACAGCCGGGCAGCTTCTCGTTGCCCACGACGCGATCACCGGCCTCGAAGAACAGCTCGAGACCACCCGCGGCGAGATCCGCGAGCGCGACCACACCATCGTCACGCTGAACGACGAACTCGCTGCGACTCGTGAAGCAGCCGGCGCGGCACGGGCAGACGCCGACCGCTGGCACACCGAGGCGACAGCCGCGAAGAACGAAGCAAGATCCGTCACCGAGCTCCTCCGGTCCAAGACTCTCGAGGTCGAGACCGCGAACGCCAAGGCAGCGACCGTGGCCGCGCAGCTCGAGGAACGAACCGTTGCGCTCGCCGACCTCCGGGAGCAGGCGACCCACTGGCGCAAGGCGACCGAGAAGGCCCAAGCACAGACTGAGTCTGTACGTACGGCCGCGGAGACGGCCCGAGCCCAGGCTGAGACCGTTCGCGCCGAGCTTGCCGAGGAGACGCGTCGAACCCGCGACCTCGCCCAGCAGGTCGCCACGCTCGAGGAGCGACTCGCAGCAGCGCGGGCGGCCGAGGAGTCGAAGAGTCAGCGCAACCGCTGATTGAGTCGTGCGGCCTGGCGCGTCAGGTGGTCCCGCTCGGCGAGGTTGGGGGCCGCCTGAGCCGCGTCGGCGTACAGCCGCGCCGCTCTCTCCAGGTCCCCCGCCTTCTCGTGGAGGTACGCCGACGCGGCCGTGTGACGCGGTAGCTTCGGATCCACCTCGGCCAACGCCGCAAGACCGGCCGGGGCGCCGTCGGCCTCACCGACGGCGACCGCCCGGTTGAGTGCCACCACCGGACTGTCGGTGATCCGGAGCAGCTCGTCGTACCACCCGACGATCTGCACCCAGTCGGTCTCCTCCACCCGTGGCGCATCCGCGTGCAGCGCCGCGATCGCCGCCTGCGCTTGATACTCCCCCAGCCGGTCGCGCTGCAGCACCCGCTGCAGGAGGTCGACGCCCTCCGCGATCATGTGCGTGTCCCAGAGCGAGCGGTCCTGCTCGGCCAGAGGTACGAGGCTCCCGTCCGGGCGGATCCGCGCCCGGCGCCGCGCGTGATGCAGCAGCATCAGCGCCAGCAACCCCGCGGTCTCCTCGTCGTCGGTGATCGAGGCCACCTGGCGGGCGAGCCGGATCGCCTCCGCGGCGAGGTCGACGTCGCCCGAGTAGCCCTCGTTGAAGACCAGGTAGAGCACCCGCAGCACGGTCGCCAAGTCCCCCGGCGACTCGAACCGCACCCCGCTGACCGTCCGCTTGGCACGACTGATCCGCTGCGCCATCGTCGCCTCCGGCACCAGGTATGCCTGCGCGATCTGCCGCGTGGTGAGCCCGCCGACCGCCCGCAACGTGAGGGCCACGGCCGACGCCGGCGTCAAGGACGGGTGCGCACAGAGGAAGAACACCTGGAGCGTGTCGTCGGCGCTCGCAGGGGGGCCGGGTGGCGGTTCGATCTCGGCCTTCAGCTCCCGCTCCCGGCGGGCGACCTCGGCACGGCGCGCGTCGAGGAACTTGCGCCACGCGACGGTGACCAACCACCCCTTCGGGTCTGCCGGCGACCGGTCCGGCCAGGACAGCGTGGCCTGGAGGAGCGCCTCTTGCACGGCGTCCTCGGCCGTCGCGAAGTCGAGTCCGCGACGCACGAGGATGCCGATCACGGCGGGAGTGAGCTCTCGAAGCAGCAGCTCGTCCATGATCTGGTCCGCCACCCTGGCCGGTCCAGTCACTCGGTAACGGTCGGCGGAGCGCTGAGGAAGGGCCGCAGCTCGAGCCACTCGTGGATCGGCTTCCCGCCTGCCCCGGGAGCCGCCGACAGCTCCCCGGCAAGCTCGACCGCACGGTCGTACGAGTCGACGTCGATCACCATCCACCCCGCGATCAGGTCCTTCGTCTCCGCGAACGGGCCGTCGGTGACCGGTGGGCGACCCTCGCCGTCGTACCGCACGAAGGTCCCTTCCGGAGCGAGCGCCTGACCGTCGACGTACTCCCCCGTCCCCTCGAGCCGTGACGCGAAGTCGGTCATGTACTGCACGTGGTTCGTGATCTCTTCCGGCGTCCACTGGTCCATCGGGACGCTGTTCACGGCCTCGGGCGCGCCGCGGTAGTGCTTGAGAAGCAGGTATTTCGCCATGGTGATCTCCTGGGTTCGGTACGGCCATGGTGGCCGCGTCTGTCCCTAGGACGGAGCTGCCGCACGGTTCTCGACATCGGTACGGCGGCAACCTACGCCTTATCTCGTTGCACGGCACTCCCCCACGCGCCTAACGTCGAGCAGTGACCACCCAGCTGTTCGCGCTCACCTTCGACGCGCACGACCCGCTCCGTCTCGCGCAGTTCTGGGAGGGTCTTCTGGGTGGGGAGGTGACTGGCTCCCCCAACTACGGCATCACGCTCCTCCCGAGCGAAGACCCCGGGTTCCGGCTCCAGTTCGCGCCGAGCGAGCAGGTGAAGGTCGGCCAGAACACGGTGCACTTTGATCTGACGAGCGCCTCCCTCGAGGAGCAGCGGCAGACGGTGGCGAGAGCCCTCGGGCTCGGGGGCCGACACCTCGACATCGGTCAGCTTCCCGAGGAGGAGCATGTAGTGCTCGCCGACCCGGAGGGCAACGAGTTCTGCGTGATCGAGCCGGGTAACCGCTTCCTCGCCGACTGCGGATTCATCGGGGCGCTCTCGTGCGACGGCTCGCAGGAGGTCGGCTACTTCTGGAGCGAAGCGTTGGGGTGGCCGTTGGTGTGGGACCAGGACCAGGAGACCGCGATCCGTTCGCCGCACGGCGGACCGAAGGTCACCTGGGGCGGTCCTCCCTTGATGCCGAAGACGGGCAAGAACCGGCTGCACTTCGACCTTGCTCCCCCGGCCGACAGCGATCAGCAGACGGAGGTCGACCGGCTCATCTCCCTCGGGGCGACGCGGCTCAACATCGGACAGGGTGACGTCGACTGGGTCGTGATGGCTGATCCCGACGGCAACGCGTTCTGCGTCCTGCCGTGACAATTACCGACGCAGAGGTCGCGATCGCAGCCGCACAGGCCGGCGCGGAGGTCGTGCGTCGCGACTACGGCGCGGCACACGTACGGCACATGAAGAGCGCCACCGACTTCGCCACCAAGACCGATGTCGATGCCGAGAAGGCCATCCGCGCCATCCTCGACGAACACCGTCCCCATGACGGGGTCCTCGGTGAGGAGCAGGGATTGTCGGGAAGCGAGGCGGCGACGCGTCGCTGGCTCGTCGATCCCCTCTGCGGCACGCTGAACTTCGCCGCAGGCACCCCGATCGTCGCCGTGAACGTCGCGCTGACCGACCGTGGCCGCGTCACCGCTGCGGCAGCGGCGGACCCGATCGCCGACGAGGTCTTCTGGACGGACGGCGATCGAGCGTTCCGCCGGTACGAGGACGAGGACGCCCCTCTCGAACCTGACGCGCTCTCGATGCTCGTCGACGTGAACTGCGACGGCCCTCTCGATCGGCCGTTCGTCGGTGGGCAGCTGGTGGCCGACCCGCGGCTCCGCGCGACGTACGGACCGCGGGTCGTCTCATCCACCTTGGCCGTCGCGTGGGTCGCCGCCGGCCGCCGAGCGGCGTACGTCTCGGACGGGCAGTTCCGGGACAACCTCCACTTCGCCGCGGGCATCGCGCTCTGCGAAGCGGCCGGCTGCGTCGTCAGCGACCTCGCCGGGGACGCCCTCCACACCGGGCGCGGACTCCTCGTCTCGGCGGACGAGGTCACGCACCGCGCGATGCTGGACCTCGTCCGCCCTCACCTCGAGACGGTGCTCGCCACCGAGCCACCGCCACTCAGTGCCAGTCGCTGATCCGGACGTCGTTCGGCGCGGGCTCGCCCTCCCCAGTCTCCACCAACGACTTGAGGCTCAGCAGGAACGTCGCCCACTTCGTGCTGCAGTGGTGCATGAACTCCACCGGCTCGCGCCAGCCGCGGTGAGCGAACATCACGATCGTGTACTCGCCCTCGCGTACGGAGGTCCCAGGTGATCTGCGTACCGACCCACTCCTCGGGACCGTCGATCACCTCCCAGAGCACGTGCTCGCCCGGCTGCGTGTCGAGGACCTTCATGTCGAAGCCGCCGAACGGCGGGAACCGGAACTCCAGCACCCCGCCGGTCTCGCCGTGCCCGCTCGTGTCCTCGGTCCACCAGCCGGCGAGACCGTCTGGCGTCGTCAGCGCCTCGTACACCGCCGTCTGCGGTGCGGTGATTCCTACGCGGTGCAGGATGTCGACCATCGTCTTCCCCTTCCTGTCACGGCCGCCGGTTGCGGCCGCTTCATGTTCGTCTGCTCGTCTCGATCGCCTCGGCGATCCGCTTGATCCGTCGAAGTCGCGCATCCCACGTGGTGCCGACGGCGTTGAGCTGGGCGACCGCCCGCGCGAGCTGTTCCTCGTCCACGCGGTAGCGCCGCTCGCGGCCCTCCGGCGTGCCCTCGACCAGTCCCGCACGGTCGAGGACGCCGAGATGCTTCGAGACCGCCTGCCGTGTCACCGGCAGCTGGTCGCTGAGGGACGTGGCCGTGCCCGTGCCGTTGCTCAGCAGGAGGTCGAGCATCTGCCGGCGGGTCGGATCCCCGATCGCCGACCACAGCTCGTCGTCGATCGCTGCGGTCACGGTGCCGACACCAGACGCTCGGCGTACGACGCGATCCGAGGCACATAGAGGTCCCAGCCCTCCACGTGGTCGGCGTAGTGCTGCTCCAGCACCGCGGCCTCCCAGCCGCGCTCGCGGAACCCGGTCTCGGTCATCTTGAGCAGCGTGCCCGAGCCGTCGGGCACGAGCTCGAAGGTCACCAGCATGGAGTTGCCGTCGACGGCCGCCTCCCCCGCCGGGTGTGTCCAGCGGAAGGTGAAGAGCCGTGGCGGCTCGGCGACGACCACGGTCATCTGGCTCACCTGGGCGCGAGGGTCGTCGCCCTCGGACCACACCAGCTCCCCTGTCGCCCCGGGCGTCGGAGCGACATCCGACTCGGCGGTCCACCACTCGCGTACGTGCTCGGGTCGGCTCACGACCTCGAACACCACCTCCGGCGGCGCCTCGATGCGGATCTCACGCTCGATGCTGGCGTACTCCATGGGCCCTCCATCACTCGCAACCATTGGTTGCGTATCACGCTAGCCTGTCAACCGGTGACGTGCAACCATCGGTTGCATATTGTTCGGGCACGGGCTGGCTCCCCCGGCGCAGCGACTCGTCAGAGCCGGACAATGCGGAACGCGCGGACACCGACCGGGTCTAGCGTCGGAGGCATGGGACTCGACGCCGACTACCCCGCCGTGGTCACGACAGGGACGGTGCCCGTGGCGGTGTGGGACGGCGCCCGGCATGTCATCGACCTTCTTGCGCCGCCCGACGGGCCCGGATCTCACGCGAACGTCACCTGCTGGATCGACCGCTCGAACGGCCGCTGGTACCGGACACTCTGGAACTTCGGCCTCCCGGCGGGCTCCGCAGCCTACGTGTCGGCCGACCTGACCCACGTGTTCCACCCCGGCAACCGGTTCCCGCTGCACGCGTGTGCGGCCACCTCGGACACGCCTGGCCCGCGGTGGCGCTTCAACCCGTGGCTCGTCGGCATCGCCGTCACCGGCGGTGTTCTCGCGGCCGCGGCCGCACTCAAGGTGAACCACCGCGTACGGCCGCCTGGTCGGCCGGTGCCGCCCGAACCACCCGAGACGCCGATCGGCATCGGGTGAGCGGCTGAGCCACGAGCGCTCCTCGTCGATCACCACGACTCACGACGGGACGAGTCGATGCGGGTCCGAACGGGCCCTCTCGCTCAGTGCGGCTCTTCGCGTGCAGGTCCTTGACCGTCGATCTGGGCGCGCCTCGCCTGCGCGACCCTGACGGCGAGCGCAGGCGGCAACGGCGCCTCGGGCGGGAACCTGATCGTCCCTTTCGCCGTGTCGAAGCCCTCGAGGTCGGGCGCGAGCAGTGCCACCACGTCGCTGCTGAACGGGAACAGCGACAGGTGCTTCTTCGCGGACATCACGCTCACCAGTGGCTTGCCGCGGTAGACGAGCGCCGGCATGCCGTACCCCTTGCCCTGCTCGGAGTCGGGCACGGCTGCTGCGACCGCCTCGTACAAGCCGGCCACCACGGCCCGACGTGGCTCCTCGAGTCCCGAGATGTACTCGTCGACAGTCCCCATCGGCTCAGCGTAGGCGCCCGATCGGCTACTCGCCCGGAGTGCGGGACGCCGCCACCGGACCGGCCCATCCATACACGTGGGAGAACCGTACGGTCACGAGCAGTCGCTGTTCACTCACCATCGCCCTCCGGAACTCGTCCCAGTCGGGATGCTCGCCGCGTACGGCTCGGTAGTGCGCGACCAGGCTTTCCACCGCGGCATCTTCCGGAGCGGTCGCGACGGGTCCGAGCTCTGCCTCGCCCTCCCCCACCGCGTACGCGGCCAGCTCGTCGGTCGTCACGTAGTAGCTCGCCCGCGGGTCCCGCTGCAGGTTGCGGACCTTGGCACGGTCGGCCGTCGTCGAGATCACCACGGCATCGGCGTTCGCGTCGTACACGTGCCCGACGTTCGACAGCTGTGGCCGCCCGTCGCGCTTGAGGGTCACCAGCGCGCCGCGCCAGGACGTGGCAAAGAGGTCTCTCAGCTCGCTCACGTCGCGATCCTTCCACGGGGCCGGGACGGGGACGAGCGAATACTCCGTCGCCGCCGATGAGTTCGCCGGCCCTGCGGTGTCCTCACGACACCACGCCATCCCGCGAAGGAGACACATGCGCACCGTGTACGCGTTCCTGCTGACGTCCGTCGACGGCTACCACGCCGACGCCAAGGGAGGCACGGACTGGTTCACCGTCGACGACGAGTTCGAGAAGTACTCGCGCTCACAGGGCGACCGCATCGACACGATCGTGATGGGGCGGGTGACGTTCGAGATGATGGCGGCGTACTGGCCGACCGCCGAGGCGTACGACCAGGATCCCGTCGTCGCCGGATTCATGAACGACCTCCCGAAGGTCGTGGCGTCGCGGACGATGACGGAGCACCCGTGGGGTCCGACCACGTTCGTCGCCGACGACGTGGCCGGGTACGTGCGAGCGCTCAAGGAGGCGCCGGGCAAGGACATCGCCATCTTCGGCAGCTCGAGCCTCGTTGCCGCGCTCCTGCCTACAGGAGCAGTCGACGAGCTCCGCATCATCCTCGACCCGATCGCTCTCGGCGACGGGATCCCGGTGCTGTCGGGCCTCGCGGAGCCGGTCCCCCTCCGCCGCAACGGTCTGGAGGTCTTCGAGAACGGTCACGTGGTCGTCTCGTACGTACCCGTGCTCGGCTGAGTCAGAGCGAGATGCTGACCGGGAAGGTGGCGATCCACGCGATCGCGCCGATCAGGACGACGTAGCCCGCACCGATCATCACCGTCTGCAGCCGCCGGTTCCCGATCTTCGTGCTCATCCCGGCGAAGAAGAGCGCGACGGCGTACAGGACGACGGTCAGCACGTAGTTGCCCGCCCGTTGGATGTCCTCGCGCACCTGCGCGGCCTCGGCCTCCGCCTCCTGGTCGAGGCGGCTGGCCTCGGTCTCGGCGGCGAGGGTGTACTCCGGCATCGCGAACGGCGTCGGCGGCGCGGTGTCGTCGGTGAACGGATCGGTGGCCTTCCAGGCCTCGAACGCGGGCCGGAACTCCGGCCGGAACCTCGCCTCGAAGAATCCCGCGAGCTGCGGCTCTCCGCTCCTGTCGGCGTCCACCCACGCGATGAAGCTGGCGACGTCGATCTCGGTCTGCGCCTCGGCCAGCCCTTGCTGACGCGCCGCGTCGACCCGGATGGCGCTCGTACGGCTTGCTGACTCCGCCTGCTCACCGTGCCAGCGCGTCGCCTGGTAGCTGCTCCACGAGGTCGCGACCGCCGCGACGACGAGCAGCACCGTGACGGCGAGCTCCCGCAGCATGCCGTCACGGTCGGGCGTCGGTGCGCCCGGCTGCTCAGCGTGCCCGGCCATGACTGTCGCACAGCTCGGGTGGGTCGATCCCCGCGACCTCGACCGCGGCCGCGATCAGCCGCAGCGACCGCTCCATCGCCACGGGCTCGAGCCTTCCGACGCCGTCCCCGTGGGGGTTGTCGAAGAACACCAGCAGGAGCAGGAGGAGGGTGATGACGACGGTGACGCTGCCCATCAGCATCGCCTGGGTCCTCGCACGCTCGGCCCGGTCGGCGAAGAAGAGCATGTAGCCGAAGATCACGACAGCGATGACGAACAGCCCGATCCAGATCGGGAGCGGGACCACACCCTCGACGCCGTGCACGCGGTCGATCCGTGCCTGCTCCCGCACACCGGTCTGGTCCATCCACCGGTCGTACGCCGACTCCTCCGCCGCCGTCGCCGGCTGGTACGCGCGCATCGTCCGGAACATCGCCGAACCCCAGGGGTTGAACGCATCGCCGAGCGTCCCCCGGTCCATCGCCGGCCACTCCGTGGCGATCACGGACCGGGCGTAGCAGAGCAGCATGCCGGTGAGCTCGTCGCGGCGCTCCGGCGGCAGGAACTGCGCCGTCTCGACCTGCTGAACGACCGTCAGCGCCTCCGTCTCGGCGCCGGTGCGCGAGGCGTCGTACGACTCGAACGCGAGGAAGATGATGAACCCGAGGATCACCGCGAACCCGGTCGCCAGGACACCGAACACACCGGAGGCACGGTCACCGTCGGCGAAGTAGCTGCCCTCGGGAGCGCGCCTCCGGACCAGCAGCATCAGGCCGACCGTGCAGGCCGTGACGAGCACGACGACGAACGCGCCGACGACCAGATTCACCCGGCTCCCCTTCCCCGTGGTTCTTCACATGCTCCGTCGGCTCCCCCGCCCAGGCATCACCCGCGAAGGATGAGGACCAGCCAGCCGCCCCGTGACCGAGGCACAGCTCGCCCGCGTGTGCCCCGGCCCTCTCGGTGCAAAGCCGTGATCGCAGGCGGGACCTGGGGTGAATTCCTGCGCCTCGGGCCTGTTATTTGATAATGTGCATCCTGTGACTGACCCCACCTGGGATCCTGCCCTCCACTCTGTCCACACTGCCGTCGGCACTCTCGCCGCCTCGGTCAGCGCGTCGCGCCTGCGGCAGCTGCGGTGGGTCGAACGCGAGCTCGGTCTCGCCACAGCGTCCGGCGGACTCCCCTCCCCTGCTCGGGGGGACATCGCCGAGCTCCTGAGCTCCCCCGTCGTCGGTGCCTACCTCGACCTCGCCGGGGCCGGCGCACTCCGCTCGCGTGAACGACGGGACCGCACGGCCTCGAGCGCGTCCAGCAGCCAGGTTCGCCTGCGGTGCCTGCTGATGATCGCCGAGGCTTCCGGTGTGGACCCAGCTCACCTGCGGACCTCTGCCGAGTTCGTACGCCAGCCCGTCGTCCCGCGTCGGACGGTCTCCCAGCTGCAGGAGCAGCTTGCCTGGCTGGCCGACGAGGCCGCGGGGACCCACCCGTCAGCGTTGGCCCTCCATCGTCTGAGGGCGGTCGTCGGTGTGGTCGTGGACACCGGCACGCGCGCCGGCGAGCTGTGCCAGATGACGACCGGCGACGTCGACCTGGAGGCGGGGACCCTCCGTGTGCAGCGTCGGCCACAACGCTCGACCTCGCCACGTCCTGAGTCGCTGCACGCGCTGAGCGGGGCGACCGTCGAGTCGTTGAGGTCGTGGCTGCGGGTGCGCGGCGCGATCGTCGGCGCGCTCCAGGGAGGTGTCGTGGACGCGCTATGGGTCTCGGTCCGTGCCAACCACGTGCCTCCCGGACGTCCTGTTCCGGCGGGCATGCCGCTGCAACCGCGAGGTCTCGCGCGCAGCTACCGTCGCGAGGTGGAACGGCTCAACGACCAGTTCGCGGGGACGCCCGGCTGGCGACCGCTCCCCCTCCGCATGGAGCTGCTGAGGCGAAGCGTCGACGCGGATTCGGAAATCCAGCCGGCCGACGGGCCGCGTGAACCCCTCACAGGAGGCTCTGAGGGAACGCACAGGCACCCTCGCTAGGCTTCAGGCGTGAGTGACATCGGAGGAATCGCAGGCTTCGCGGCCGACTTGATGGAGTGGCTCGGCGCCCCCGGCGCAGGGCTGGCCGTGGCCCTGGAGAACCTGTTCCCCCCGATCCCGAGCGAGGTGATCCTCCCGCTCGCCGGGTTCACCGCCAGCGTCGGTGACATGAACCTCGTCGCCGCCATCATCTGCACCACCATCGGCTCGGTCGTGGGCGCGCTCGCGCTGTACGGGATCGGCCAGTGGTTCGGCCGGGACCGCCTGTACGCCGTGGTCGCACGGATGCCGCTCGTGAAGGTGACCGACGTCGAGAAGACCGAGGCGTGGTTCGCGAAGCACGGTACGAAGGCGGTGTTCTTCGGGCGCTTCATCCCGATCTTCCGCAGCCTGATCTCGATCCCGGCAGGACTCGAGCGCATGCCGCTCCGCCTGTTCCTCACGCTGACCGCTCTCGGCAGCCTGATCTGGAACACGCTGTTCATCATGCTCGGGTACGGGCTCGGCTCCCGCTGGGAGACGGTCAGCGAGGTCGTCGGGACCTACTCCAAGGGCGTGCTCGTGATCGCGCTGCTGGCCGTCGCCGCGTTCGTCGTCGTCCGGTTCGTCCAGCTGCGCCGGAGGCGCCGGGCGGGGCTCCCCGAGGAGCCGTGACCCGCAGGCCTCAGCTGTTGGAGGCGATGTGCTCGATGAGCGCCGTCGTCGAGACCGACGGCGTACGCGGGAAGTAGACGACCTCGCACAGCTCGGCGAACTCGTCGAAGCGTCCCTTCCAGTCGTCGCCCATGGCGAGGACGTCCGCGCCGAACTTGCGGATGTAGTCGCCCTTCAGCTCCAGGCTCTCCTCGACGAAGACCTCGTCGACGACGCCGAGCGACGAGACGATCTCGAGCCGCTCGTCCTGGGTGAAGACGGGCGCACGGCCCTTCTTGCGGATGTTGAGCGCGTCCGCGGACACTCCCACCACCAGACGGTCACCCAGCTCGGCGGCGCGCTGGAGGATTCGGACGTGGCCGACGTGGAAGACGTCGAACGTGCCAAAGGTGATCACCGTGCGTTCAGTCACGGCGTCGAGGCTACCGGCCGGCCACAGCACAGGCGCGGGCGGGACGCACCGGACCGCCGCTCAGACCGTACGGCGGTTGAGGCGGTGCGTCCGCACGACCCACCACATGCCGACGATCGGCAGCAGCAGAGGGATGTAGCCGTAGCCCTCACCGAAGCCGCTCCAGACCGTCGCGTCCGGGAAGAGCTCCGGATCGAGCACCGTGACGGTGCCCACCACGAGCACCCCGACCAGCTCCACGCCGATGGCGACCGAGGCCACCTTCTCGGCGACCGGGCCTCGCCGCGCGAGGGCGATCGTGGCGACGATGTAGACCACCGCAGCGAAGGCGGACAACAGGTACGCGACCGGTGCGTCGTCGAAGTACAGCACGAGCTGGACCCCGCTGCGCGCGGTCGCTGAGATGGCGAACACGGCGTAGACCGCGACGAGCATGCGTCCGAAGCCGGATCCGGTGTGCACCCGGCCCGTCTCCGGCGTCTTTGGCGTCTCGGGGCCGTCGGGAGACTCAGGCATGACCGCTCCAGAGCTGGACGAGCCGGGCGACGAGGACGGCGACCGTGAGCATCCCGACGACTACCACGCCGGTCCCCCACCGCGACTTCTCGGAGACGCCCCAGAGCACCGCGGCCGGCGGGATGAGCACGCAGGTGAGGAGGTACCCGACGAACGTGACGCCCTCGATGTCACGGTCCGTGCTGGCCAGCGCGACGCATCCAGCCACGGTCTGGACGACGAGGAGCAGCTCGAGCGCCGAGGCTGCGTAGAACAGCGGATTGTCGACCGGGCGGTTGCGGGCGAGCAGGTACGCCGCGTACCCGGCGACGGCGACGGCAGCGAGCGCGACGAACCAGGCGAACCAGAGAGCCACGAGCGCGTCAGCCCTGGGACGGCCGGAAGGCGGCCTGGCCGGTGAGGGCCTGACCGACGATCAGCGTGTGCATCTCGGAGGTGCCCTCGTACGTGAGGACGGACTCGAGGTTGTTCATGTGGCGGATGACCGGGTACTCCAGCGAGATGCCGTTGGCGCCCAGGATCGTACGCGCCGTGCGGCAGATCTCGAGCGCCTCGCGGACGTTGTTGAGCTTGCCGTAGCTGACCTGTTCGGGACGCAGGCCGACCGTGTCCTTGCGGCGGCCGAGGTGCAGGGCGAGAAGGACGCCCTTGTTGAGCTCGAGCGACATGTCGGCGAGCTTGGCCTGGGTGAGCTGGAAGCCGGCGATCGGCGCGCCGAACTGGGTGCGGGTGCCGGCGTAGGCCCGCGCGGCCTCGTACGAGGAGCGCGCGGCACCCATCGCGCCCCACACGATCCCGTACCGAGCCTCGCTCAGGCACGACAGCGGGCCGCGCATGCCGGTGACCTCGGGCAGGACCGCGTCGGCGGGGAGCCGGACGTCGTCGAGGACGAGCTCGGCCGTGACCGAGGCCCTCAAGGACATCTTGTGCTTGATCGTGGTCCCGGTGAACCCGGGTGTGTCCGTGGGGACGACGAAGCCTCGGACTCCGCGGCCGGAGCCGATCTCCTCGGTCTGAGCCCAGACGACGGCGACCTCGGCGATCGAGCCGTTCGTGATCCACATCTTGGTGCCGTTGAGGATCCAGTCGCCGCCGGCGTCCTGCCGGGCGACCGTACGCATGCCGGCCGGGTCTGACCCGGCGTCGGGCTCGGTGAGGCCGAAGCAGCCGATGGCCTCGCCCGAGGCCATCCTCGGGAGCCACGTCTGCTTCTGGTCCTCGCTGCCGAACGCCCAGATCGCGTACATGGCGAGCGAGCCCTGCACCGAGACCATGGAGCGGATGCCCGAGTCGGCAGCCTCCAGCTCGAGGCAGGCGATGCCGTACGCGGTCGCGCTGGTGCCGGCGCAGCCGTAGCCGTCGAGATGCATCCCGAGAAGTCCGACCTTGCCGAAGGACCGCATCAGCTCGCGCGCGGGGAGCTCGCCGCTCTCGAACCACTCGGCGACGTGCGGGTCGACCTCGTCGGCCAGCATGCTGCGCACCGTGTCGCGGATCGCGATCTCCTCCGGCTGGAGGAGGTCGTCGATCCCGAGGGGGTCGTACGGGTCGAGCGCGGGCGGACGACGGCTGGTCATGCCCTCGATGCTAGTCCCGGGTCCCACGCAGACGGACATAGGCTGGACCTCATGACCGCTCCCACCGCACGCCGGCGCGTCGTCGAATGGGTCGATGGAGCGGCGCGCGCCCGCGAGGACCGGCTCATCGCCGAGGAGCCGCTCGAGATCCGCGTCGCCTCGCCCGGGGTGCCTGACCGGCGCCTCGGAGTGACGATGCGGACCCCCGGCGACGACTTCGCGCTCGCTGCAGGTCTGGTCCTTGCCGAGGGGGTCGTCCGCGGACGCGACGACATCGCCGGGATTGCCTACTGCACCGACGCGCGGCTCACCGAGGAGCAGCGGTTCAATGTCGTGACGGTTGCCCTGGCCGGTGCTCCCAGCCGGCTCTGGCAGGAGCGCTCGCTGCGTGCGACGTCGGCGTGCGGCGTCTGCGGCACGGACTCGCTCGACGAGGTAGCCGACCTCACCACGCGTCTTCCCGAGCAGCACCGACCGCACCGGTGGGAGCCGTCCGCGCTCGCGGCGCTCCCCGACCTGCTGCGGGACCACCAGCGGTACTTCGACCGGACCGGAGGGGCGCACGCCGCAGGGTTGTTCCGTCCTGACGGCACGGCGGTCGTGGTCCGCGAGGACGTCGGTCGCCACAACGCCGTCGACAAGGCGGTCGGCCACACGCTGCTCGAGGGCAGCCTCCTGGACGCCTCATCGGACGGCTTGGCGCTGTGCACGAGCGGCCGGGTCGGCTTCGAGATCGTGCAGAAGGCGGCGGTCGCGGGGGTCGCGGCGGTGGTCGGCGTCGGTGCCCCGACGACGCTCGCCGCGCGGTTGTGCGACCAGACCGGGATGACGCTGGCCGGCTTCGCCCGCGACGGACGCGTCGTCGTGTACGCGGACAGCGACCCGGGCGGGGCCTAGGGTTCAACTCGTGGGTCCTCACGACGCGTTCTTCCTCGGCGGCGACTTCCCTGTGGCACGGATCGGTTTCGGCGCGATGCGGCTGCCGACCGCGCCGGACGACGTCCGGACGACGTCCGTGGAGGTCCTCCACCGCGCCGTCGAGTGCGGGGTGACGCTGATCGACACGGCGCACCTCTACGGCTGGGGAGCGAACGAGGAGCTGGTGGCCGAGGCCCTCCATCCGTACCCCGACGATGTCCTCGTGGCCACGAAGGTCGGGATCGTCCGTGACCCGGCGACTGGTGACTGGCGCCCCGACGCGAGGCCTGCCTCGCTCCGCCACCAGGTCGACGAAGGGCTGCGTCGCCTGCGGGTCGAGCAGATCGGTCTCCTCCAGCTGCACCGCCTCGACCCGGCGACTCCGCTGCCCGACCAGATCGGGGCTCTCGGGGATCTGCAGCGCGAGGGCAAGATCGCCCGGATCGGACTGTCCGAGGTGAGCGTCGACGAGCTGATGCAGGCCCGCGAGATCGCGGAGATCGCGAGCGTCCAGAACCGGTACAGCGTCTTCGACCGGGCTCACGAGCCGGTGCTCGCTGCCTGTGAGCAGGCGGGGATCGCCCTCCTCCCCTGGCGCCCGGTCGCCGGCGCGACGGCGGACACTCCTGCCGCCGAGGCCGTGGCCGAGATCGCCGGCGAGGTCGGCGCGACGCCTGCGCAGATCGCGCTGGCCTGGCTGCTCGCGCACTCCCCCGTCCTCGTCCCCATCCCCGGGACGTCGCGGGTCTCGCACCTCGAGGACAACGTCGCCGCAGCGCAGGTCGCCCTGAGCCCCGCACAGCGGGCGCGTCTCGACGACCTGAGCCCGGTCGTGCCACGGGCTCAGGCCTAGACTTCCCCCTCGTGCACCAGGACACCCGCTCTCCCCACGTCGTGATCGTCCCGGCGATGGGAGTGCCCTCTCCCTACTACCGGACGCTCGCCGCCGCTCTCGACGAGATCGGCTGGACCTCGTGCACGATGGCGGCCCGCGGGATCGACCGCGACACCGAGCCGCCGTCGCGCGGCAACGACTGGGGTTACGCCCAGCTGGTCGAGAGGGTCGCCGCCCACGTCGGCAAGGTCCGAGCGCAGCACCCCGACACCCCGGTCGTCCTCCTCGGGCACAGCCTCGGTGGCCAGGTCTCGCTCGGCTACCTCCTCGACGGCGGCACGGCCGACGGCCTGGTCCTCGCCGGGGCGTCGGAGCCGTGGTTCTGGCACTACCGCGCGCGCTCGTGGGGGATCTGGGGACTCGCGGCGTCCGTCCCGCTGATCACCGCGCTTCTACGGGCACTGGCCCCGGTGGGGGTTCGGCGGACCGCAACCCCGCACGCTCATGCGGGAGTGGGCGCGTTTCGTCCGGCGGCGGCGGTTCCCGTACCCGTCTGGTCCCGTGCCGCGGCGTGCGCTCGACGTCTCGACGTTCGTCCTGCAGGTCGAGGGCGACGTGCTCTCCGTCCCGCGCTCGGCGCGCGCCCTGGCCGGCGCCGTGCGCGACGAGGACGTGACGTGGTGGGACTACCGGCGCGCCGACGCCCCGGAGGGCGCACGGATCGACCACCTCGCATGGGCGAAGGCTCCTGGTCCAGCGGTTGCCGCACTCCAGGACTGGTGGTCGCGGGAGCGCTCGGCCGTCACCGCGCGCTGATCCTCAGAGCGCACGGGTCCCGAGTTCGCGTGCCGTCTCGGCGAACGCCCGTACCTCGGCGGTCTCGCGGTCGGCGAGCCAGACGAGCACCCACTCGGTGTCGGGCACGTCGGTGATCGGGACGTACGTCACGCCAGGCGTCGTGTAGTACCGACGCACGTGAGCGTTCAGCGGTGTCACGCCCTCCCCAGCGGCCACCCGCGTCAGCACCTCGTGGAACGTGCGCACGTCGCGCCCGCGGACGATCGGACGTCCCGCGGGCGTCCGACGCGGAAGCATCGCCTGCTCCCACGAGCTCGGCACCTCGGCACCGATGTCGAACACCCGCTCGTCTCCGAGCACCTCGATCGACACCTCCTCCTTCGTGGCGAGCGGATGATCGCTCGCCACGGCGAGGACCCGGCCCTCGGTGAGCACGCGGGGACCGACCCGTACGTCCGGCTCCTCCACCGGGAGCCAGGTGACCTGCACGTCCACCTCTCCGCGCCGGAGCCGGCCGAGCGGGTCGCTGAAGTGGAACTCGCGGGGTTCGACGGAACAGGCAGGATGACGGGCGACGAACGCGTCGACGACCGGGCGCATCTCGTGCCCGACCGCGCCCATCGTCGCCAACGTGAGCGCACCGTGGGCAGGCTGCTGGGACCGGCTCGCGAGCGCGAGCCCGGACTGGATCAGCTCGTAGCCCTGACGCAGGTCGTCGCGCAACCGCGCCCCGACGGGCGTGAGGCTCACCTGGCGGCTGGTCCGGTCGAACAGTGCCGTTCCCATCCGGCGCTCCTGCTTGGCGATCGCCTGGCTGACGCGGGCCTGGGACACGTGGAGGCGCTCGGCCGTCCGACCGAAGTGGAGCTCGTCGGCAAGGGTCAGGAAGATCTCGATGTCCCTCAGCTCCACCGCCGTACGACCTCCGCTCACATCACCTGTGGGTTATCGATTCTGCCCGGACGCGTGGTTGGTCCGGCCAGCGCCCCGCCCGAGGCTTGAGCCATGAGACGACTCACCTACTTCGTCGCCCTCTCGATCGACGGAATGATGGCCGGACCGCAGGACGAGGTGGACTTCTACCCGTCCTCCGACGCGTACAACGCGTGGATGCTCGAGGAGTACCCCGATGTCCTCCCCATCCTGGGCCGACGCCAGCTCGGACTGGACGACGCGGCAAACCGCCACTTCGACACGGTCGTGATGGGCCGGCGGACGTACGAACCTGGCCTTCAGGCCGGCATGACCAGCCCGTACCCGCACCTTCGCCAGTACGTCGTCTCCACGACGCAGGAGGACCTCGACGCCGAGGTGACCTACGTACGTGAGGACCCGACCGCGCTCGTCCGGGCGCTCAAGGCGGAGGACTCACCGCTCGACATCTACCTCTGCGGGGGTGCCCGCCTCGCGGCGACGCTGCTGCCCGAGATCGATCGGATGATCATCAAGCGCTATCCGGTCGTCGCAGGAGCCGGCATCACCGCGTTCGGCGGTGCACCCTTCGCCCCGACGCCCTTCGACCTCACCGAGCTCAAGACCTTCCCGGGCGGCAACGCCGTGCTCACCTATGACCGGGTGTGAGTCCCTCGCCGCCGAACGGCGGACCGAGGTCCAGCCGATCGGTCGATGCGGCGAGGTCACGCCACGCGATGGGATGGGCGTATGACGACGACATCCGCGCCCGCCATCGAGGTCCGTGGCCTGCGCAAGACGTACGGCCCGGTGGTGGCCGTCGACCACGTGGACCTCACCGTCTCCGAAGGGGAGATCTTCGGCGTCCTCGGGCCGAACGGCTCGGGCAAGAGCACGACCGTCGAGTGCATCGCAGGGCTCCGCAGTCCTGACGCCGGGACGGTCCGCATCCTCGGCCTCGACCCCTCGACCGAGCACGACGCCGTCAAGCGCTCCGTAGGGGTCCAGCTCCAGAGTGCCGGTCTCCAGCCCAAGCTCCGGGTCCGCGAGGCTCTCGACCTGTTCGCGTCGTTCTACGACGACCCGCGAGACCCGGTCGCGCTCGCGACGCGCCTCGGTCTCGCCGAGCGGATGGACCACCCGTGGCGCAAGCTGTCCGGCGGGCAGCAGCAGCGGCTGGCGATCGCGCTGGCGCTGGTCGGGCGCCCGAAGGTGGCGCTGCTGGACGAGCTCAGCACGGGCCTGGACCCGCGGTCGCGACGGGAGGTGTGGGAGCTCGTCGAGGAGATCCGCGCGGAGGGGACGACCATCCTCCTCGTCACGCACCTCATGGAGGAGGCTCAGCACCTCTGTGACCGGATCGCCCTGGTCCAGCGTGGCCGGATCCTCGTCGTCGACACCCCGGACGGGTTGATCGGTCGTACGGCGGCTCCTCTGGTGATGTCGTTCGTTCCGGACCGGACGCTCGATGCCGCGGAGCTCACCGGCCTCGGCGGCGTCTCCGACGTGATGGAGCGCGGCGGGCGGCTGCAGGTCGCGTGCGACGACTCCGCCGTCCTCCTCGTGCTCGACCGCCTGCGCGACCTGGGTGTCCAGCCGGGGCGCCTTCGCATCGCCGAGTCCTCGCTCGACGAGGCGTACCTCGACCTCATCACCGCCGACGATTCCGCCGATGCCGGCGAGAGGGAGACCGTCCGATGAGTACCGCCACCGCCAGCACCGCCCGCACGTCGCCCGCCGTCGCGATGCTGCGGACCGAGGCGCGACTCATGCTCCGCGAACCCGGAACGATGTTCTGGATCGTGCTCTTCCCGACGATCCTGCTGTCGATCCTGGGCGCCATCCCGTCGTTCCGGGAGCCCGACGAGACGCTCGGCGGCATCCGGGTCATCGACCTGTACGTACCCATCGCGATCCTGCTGTCGGCGATCATGGCGTCGCTGATGTCGATGCCGGCCGTCATCTCGGGCTACCGCGAGAACCAGGTCCTGCGGCGCTACGCCACCACACCGGCCAGGCCGACCCACATCCTCATGGCCCAGTGGATCATCCACGGTGCGGGGATCCTCGCCGGGTCGGTGCTCGCGGTGGCGGTCGGGCGGATCATCTTCGACGTCGCGCTCCCGGGTGCGCCGCTGACGTACCTCGGGCTCTTCGTGCTCGCGGTGCTCGCCAACCTGTCGATGGGCGGGCTGATCTCGGGTCTCGCGCCGTCCTCCAAGGCCTCCGCCGCGATCGGGACCGTCGTCTTCTTCCCGGCGATGTTCACCGCAGGCGTGTGGGTCCCCGTCACCGTCCTGCCCGGTCTTCTCGGTGACCTGGTCGCGCTGACACCGAACGGTGCTGCGGCGCTCGCGCTCGACGAGGCCGCCGCCGGACGCGCACCCGACCTGCTGCACGTCCTCGTCCTGCTGGCGTGGACGTTCGGGCTGGGAGCCCTGGCTGCGCGATACTTCCGGTGGGAATGACCCCGGTCGGCGGGGCGGGCGGAAGGCAGGGATGGACGACCTCTCGGAACGGATCGAGCGCCGCTGGGCGACGCTCGTCCGGTACGCGCCCTATCCGCTCCTCGCGCTGTCGTTCGCCCTCGCCGTCCCCCTCGCCCAGGCGCTCGGCACCACCGACCGGCTCCCGCTCCTCGCAGCGCTGGCCCTCGTCGCCGCCGCCGCCCACTGGTGGTGCGTCTCGCGGCGCTGGGGTGCGCCGCTCGACGACCGGCTCGGACGGACGTACGCCGTGGTCCGGACCGCCTACGCCTTCGGGCTCTCGTGGCTGAACCCCTTCTTCTGCATCTACGCCTCGCTCGGCTACTACGACGCCGCGGTCTATCTCCGGCGACGAGGCGTCTGGGCGGTGCTGCTGGTGACGGCCGTGACGATGGCCGGCGCGCAGGCGGGCGGGTTGCCGCCCCGTGGCGCGGGGCAGACCGCCGCGTTCGCCGGGCTGTTCGTCCTCAACGCCGGGCTCGTCTGCCTGTTCACGGCGATGTCGCACAACGAGAGTGCGCTGGCCGACGAGCGCTCGACGACGATCGCCGAGCTCGAACGCGCCAACGCCCGGCTGGAGGAGGCCCTGCGTGAGAACGCCTCGCTGCAGGAGGCTCTCGTGGAACGCGCGCACGAGGCCGGAACGCACGAGGAGCGGGAGCGGCTCGCGGCCGAGATCCACGACACGATCGCGCAGGGCCTCGCCGGGATCGTGACCCAGCTCCAGGCGGCCGACGACGCGTACGACGACGCGGCGGCGGCGGAGCACCGCAAGCGTGCAGCGGAGCTGGCCCGCTCCTCGCTCGACGAGGCACGGCGCTCCGTCCAGGCGCTGGGTCCGGCCGCGCTCGAGCACCTCGACCTCGTCACCGCCGTCCGCGCGCGCGTCCACGAGTGGTCCGCGGAGACCGGCACCACCACCGAGGTCGTGGTGACCGGCGAGACCGTGCCGCTGGCGCCGGACGTCGAGGCCGTCGTGCTCCGCGTCGTCCAGGAGTCGCTCACCAACGCGGGCCGCCATGCGGGAGCCTCCCGGGTCGGCGTCACGCTCTCCTACACCGACGACGAGGTCGTGCTCGACGTCCGCGACGACGGGCGTGGTTTCGACGTCACCGGGACGTCACGGGCCGACGGCGGCGGGTTCGGCATCGACGGCATGCGTCGACGCGCACAGCGCTCGGGGGGCGCGCTGGTCGTCGAGTCCGAGCCCGGCAGCGGCACCGCGGTCTCGCTCCGCGTACCGTCAGGTCCGCGATGACCCAGCCCGTGCTCCGCCTCCTGCTGGTCGACGACCACCCCGTGGTCCGCGACGGTCTGCGCGGCATGCTCGAGTCTGCGCCCGACTTCGAGGTCGTCGGAGAGGCGTCGGACGGGCCGGCCGGTGTCCGCCTCGCGACGACGCTGCACCCGGACGTCGTCCTGATGGACCTGCGGATGCCGGGCGGCGGGGGTGTCGACGCGATCGCGGCGCTGCACGAGCAGGGCTTCACCGGTCGCGTGCTCGTCCTCACCACGTACGACACCGACCGCGACATCATGGCCGCGCTCGATGCCGGGGCGACCGGCTACCTCCTCAAGGACGCCCGTCGTGACGATCTCTTCTCGGCGATCCGCGCCGCCGCCCGAGGCGAGTCGGTGCTGTCCCCCGCGGTCGCGACGCGGGTCGTCTCACGGGTGCGGTCCCGGTCCCAGGAGCTGAGCTCCCGAGAGGCCGAGGTCCTCACGCTCGTCGCGCGCGGGCGTTCCAACCGCGAGATCGCCAAGACGCTCTTCGTGAGCGAGGCCACCGTGAAGACTCACCTCGGACACGTCTACGAGAAGCTCGGCGTGAGAGACCGCGCCGCCGCCGTGGCCAGGGCGTACGACCGCGGCCTTCTCGGCAGCTGACCCAGCCACGTCGGTTGCACTACCGGCGGGTGAGGACGTCGGCGACGCGCGCGGCCATCGGGACCTGGGTCTCGTCGTCGCCGGTCGGCGTGGTCGAGAGGACGAGCCGACGACGCCCGTCGACCGTGGAGAAGGCGGCCGTCTGGTAGCCGTACGTCTCGCCGGTCTTCCCCCAGAAGGTCACCCCGTTCACCGTCACCGTCTGGAGGCCCATGCTGTACCGGGCCGGTCCCCCGTCGGCTCCCCCGACAGCCCAGGTCCGGACCGAGGGGGGCGGGAGGGTCATGAGACTCGCCTGCTGCGCCGCGGGGAGGAGTCGCCCTGCGAAGAGGGCGGCGACGAAGCGGTCGAGGTCGTGGCTCGTGGTGACGAGCTCGCCCTCACCGTAGGCGACCGTCTGGTCGAACACCGTGACGTCGACCAGACGTTGATCGGTCGTGCGCAGGTAGCCGCGGACGTGACGCCCGTGGAGGTGACGGTCGCGTCCCGGGATCACGGTGTCGTGCAGACCCAGCGGGCGCAGGAGCCGAAGGTCGACCTCCTCGCCGTACGGGCGGCCCGTTCTCCGTTCGACGAGCATCGCGAGAAGGACGTAGTTCACCCCCCGGTACTCCTGGCGCGTACCTGGAGCGAACTTCAGCGGCCCCCGGGTCTGCGTCGCGACGAGGCGCTCGGGCGTCCACCGGTCCCGACGCGTCGCCAGAACCTCCTCCGGCGTGCCGACCGCAGGAACCCCTGGTCCCGTCATGTCGGGCAACCCGCTCGTGTGGTTCAGCAGGTTGCCGACGGTGATGGGCGCGTACGACCGTGGCAGCAGGCCCGGAAGGTACTGCTGGACAGGGGTGTCGAGACGCAGGCGTCGCTCGGCGACCAGCTGGAGCACGACGGTCGCGACGAACATCTTCGTGATGCTTCCGGAGCGGAACCTGTCGTACGGTCCGATGCTGCGCCCCGTCCGGCGGTCGGCGGGGCCCGCGCTGCCGTACCAGCTGCCGGCCGTGCCGGCGACCTTCAGCTGCGCGGACGTGGCCTCCGGCCGCGCGAGGTCTCCGATCGTGGACCGGAGGAGCTCGCGGTCGAGCGCCGGGAGAGGCTCGTCGAGCACCGCCTCCTTCCGGGGCTCGGGCGTGAGCGCCGTCGCGGAAGGAGGGAGGAGGACGAGCGACGTGGCGAGCGATGCTCCGAGGACGGCGCGGACGAGAGGACGGCTCATGCCTCCACCGTCGCCGCTGCGCGACCTCCGCCGAATCGGTGATCGCCCCGATCGTGCCCCGGGGGGTCCCTCCCCACCTGTCTCAGCGTCGGTCGTCGCCGGCACCCGGGATCGGGACCGACGGATCGTACGGCACGCGGGTGTAGCAGAACGTGCCGATGTCGAGGTGGCTGAGCGAGCCGTCCTCGCGTCGCACCACCTGCAGCGCCTCGCCGTGCGAGTAGCCGCTGAGCCCGATCCACCGGTCGGGCCCGTCCGGCGCGAACGTGAACGCGCGACCTCCGTCGGCGGCAAGGCAGAGCACGTTGCCGTCGTAGGCCATCGTGAACGGCTGATGACCCCAGTGCCACGTGCCGAGGAGCTCGCGCGCCCCCTCCGGCAGCTCGCGGGTCGGTGTCCACTCCGGGGCGATGACGGGCTCGTGGGCGAGCACCGTCTCGATCAGGGTGCGCGGCAGCCCGCTGACGTCGAGCCCGTACGCCGTGTTGGCGAGAACCACCGCACCGACGCCGGAGTCGCGGTCCACGTACGCCCCCGCGAGGAATCCCGGCATCGACCCACCGTGACCGGTCAGCACGCGCTCACCCGCGACCGACAGCCGCAGCCCCAGGCCGTACGCTCCGGCGCCCTTCTCGTCGGGGTCAGCCGACTGCGGGGTCGTCATCGCGGTGAGCGAGGCGGTGGTCACCAACGTCGGGCGGGCCAGCTCGGCGAGCCACCGGCACAGGTCGGCCGGCGTGCTCCACAGCTGACCGGCCGGCGCCATCGCGCCCGTGTCCTGGTGCGGCTCGGCGACGAGCATCCCCGTCAGCGCCTCGACCGAGTAGCCGTCCGCGTGCGGCGACGTCGCGGCGTACGTCGTGCGAGCCATCCCGAGCGGGGCGAGGAGGCGCTGCGTCAGCACGTCGGCCCACGGTGCACCGCGAAGCACCTCCACGACGCGTCCGAGGATCGCGTACGAGAGGTTCGAGTAGTGGTACCGCTCCCCCGGCGCCAGGACCCGCGAGGCGTCGGCGTTCGCGCCCACCAGCTCCTCGTACGAGCGACCGCGGCTGCGCTCCCACCACGGGCCGACGGGCTCTGCCGGCAGACCCGCCGCGTGCGACAGCAGCCCGCGGATCGTGGCGTCGGCGAACGGCCCCTCGGGAACGTACGTGGCGACGGTGTCGGCGAGGTCGAGCGCGCCGTCGTCGACGAGCTGCATCACCAGCGCCGCGGTGAGCGTCTTGGTGAGCGACCCGATCCGGTACTGCGTGTCCGGCGTGGGGCGCGCGGTCTCTCCGTCCCGCACCGCCGTGCCCCGGAGGCCCTGCCAGACGAGCGCGCCATCGCGGACCACCGCGGCGCTCAGGGAGGGGACGCGGCTCGTCGCCTGGGCCGCGGCGACGGCCGCCTCGAGGTGGACGGCGGTCGAAGGAAGGACGGCGGAGGTCTGCTGCTGCGTGGTCACTCCGCGAATGCTTCCGGAGGCGGGCACGCGCAGGCAAGGTTGCGGTCGCCGTACGCCTGGTCGATGCGGGCGACGGTCGGCCAGTACTTGTCGACGTGGCTCCCCGACGGGAAGGCACCTGCGTCGCGGTCGTACGGGCGGTCCCAGTCACCCGCGAGCGCCTTCAGCGTGTGCGGGGCACGCCGCAACGCGCTCACCTCGACGGCGACCTCGCCATTCGCGACCGCCTCGATCTCGGCGCGGATCGCGATCATGGCGTCGCAGAACCGGTCGAGCTCGGTGAGCGACTCCGACTCCGTCGGCTCGACCATCAGCGTGCCCGCGACCGGGAAGCTCATCGTCGGGGCGTGGAAGCCGTAGTCGACCAGCCGCTTCGCCACGTCGTCCACGCTCACACCCGTCGCCTTCGTCAGCGGACGGACGTCGAGGATGCACTCGTGCGCGACGAGACCGTGGTCGCCGGCGTACAGGACCGGGAAGTGCTCCCGCAGCCGGTGGGCCACGTAGTTGGCGTTGAGGACCGCCACCGAGGTCGCCTCGGTGAGACCGCGCGCGCCCATGATCGCGACGTACGCCCACGAGATCGGCAGGATCCCGGCCGACCCGTACGGAGCGGCGCTGATCGTGCCGATCCCCTCGCGGTCCTCGGCCAGCGGCGCCATCGGGTGGCTGGGCAGGAACGGCATGAGGTGCTCGGCGACCGCCACCGGGCCGACGCCCGGACCGCCGCCGCCGTGCGGGATGCAGAAGGTCTTGTGCAGGTTGAGGTGGGAGACGTCGCCGCCGAACTCCCCGGGCTGCGCGTGCCCCAGAAGCGCGTTGAGGTTGGCGCCGTCGACGTACACCTGCCCGCCGAACTCGTGGACGATCTCGCACAGCTCGGTGATGCCGTGCTCGTAGACCCCGTGGGTCGACGGGTAGGTGACCATGATCGCGGCGAGGTCGTCCGCGTGCTCCTCGCACTTGCTCCGCAGGTCCTCGAGGTCGACCTCGCCGTCGTCGGTGGCCTTGACGACCACGACCCGCATGCCGGCCATCACGGCCGAGGCGGCGTTGGTGCCGTGGGCCGAGGACGGGATGAGGCAGACGTCGCGGGCGTCGTCGCCGCGGCTGCGGTGGTAGCCGCGGATCGCGAGCAGTCCGGCGAAGCTCACCCTGCGACCCGGCGTTGGGCTGCACCGACACCGCGGCGTAGCCCGTGACCTCGGCGAGCCACGACTCGAGCGCTTCGACGAGACGCGATCATGCCCTGCGGCGTCCTCGCCGGGCACGAACGGATGGAGGTCCGCGAACTGCGGCCAGCTGATCGGCTCCATCTCGGTGGTGCCGTTGAGCTTCATCGTGCACGAGCCGAGCGGGATCATGCCGCGGTCGAGCGCGTAGTCACGGTCACTGAGGCGACGTGATGTAGCGCAGCATCTGCGGTCTCGCAGTGGTGGGCGTTGAAGACCTCGTGGGTGAGGTACGGCGAGGTACGCGGTGGTGCCGCCGCCAGAGCATCGGTCGCTGTGGCCTCGACGGCCGGCAGGTCGACGTCCGTGGCACCGAACGCCTCCCAGACGGTCTCGAGGTGCGACGGCGTGGTCACCTCCGACGTCGTGACCCCGACGTGGTCGTCGTCGACGCGACGCAGGTGGATGCCTGCCTCGCGGGCCGCGCTGACGACGTCGTCGGCGCGTCCGGGCACCGCGGCGACGACGGTGTCGAAGAACGTGTCGTGCACGACGTCGATGCCCGTGCTGGCGCAGCCCCTCCGCGAGCACGCGCAGCGCTGCGGTGCACGCGGTACGCGATCTGACGGAGGCCCTCGGGCCCGTGGTAGACGGCGTACATCGACGCCACGACGGCCAGCAGCACCTGCGCGGTGCAGATGTTGGACGTCGCCTTCTCGCGGCGGATGTGCTGCTCGCGGGTCTGCAGCGCGAGCCGGTACGCCGGGCGCCCCTCGCGCGTCGACCGAGACGCCGACCAGCCGACCGGGCAGGTGACGCTCGAGGCCCTCCTTGACGGCCATGAAGCCGGCGTGCGGACCGCCGTAGAACATCGGGACGCCGAAGCGCTGGCTCGATCCGACGACGACGTCGGCGCCGAGCGAGCCGGGCGACGCGCAGCAGGACCAGGGCCAGCGGGTCGGTCGACGACGACGGCGAGGCCGCCTCGCTGGTGCGTCGCGGCGATGGTCTCCTGCGGGTCGACGATCGACCCGTCGTCGCGTGGGTAGGCGATCAGCGCACCGCAGAGGTCGCCGTCCGGGAGGCCCTGCGAGCAGGTCGGCCTCGACCAGCGGGATGCCCATCGCCTCGGCGCGGGTGTGCACGACGGCGAGCGTCTGCGGGAGGCAGCCGGTGTCGACCACGATCGGCAGGTCGGTCGTTGGCGCGCTCGGCCCGCCGGATGAGCGTCATCGCCTCGGCCGCAGCGGTGCCCTCGTCGAGCAGCGACGCGTTGGCCGTCGGCAGGCCCGTGAGGTCGGCGACCATCGTCTGGAAGTTGATCAGCGCCTCGAGCCGGCCCTGCGAGATCTCGGGCTGGTACGGCGTGTACGCGGTGTACCAGGACGGGTCCTCGAGCACGTTGCGTCGGATCACAGGCGGCGTCACCGTCGGGTGGTAGCCCAGGCCGATCATCGCGACGCCGGGGTTGTTGCGGTCGGCCAGCGCGCGCAGGGCAGCGGTCGCCTCGGTCTCGGACAGCGGCCGGAAGGAGTGACAGCGACTCGCCGAGGCGGATGCCCGACGGCACCGCCGCCTCCATGAGGGCGTCGAGGTCGTCGTAGCCGAGCCGCCTCGAGCATCGCCGCCTGGTCGGCCGCGTCGGGGCCGATGTGGCGGCTGGAGAACGGTGCGACACCGGCAAGGTCGCTCAGGCTCGGCGCCGGCTGGTACGAACCGGAGTAGGTCTCCGTGGTGGACTGGTCGCTCATCGCGAACTCCCGCAGGCTCGGGTGGGTCGGTCGACAACCCTCCCCCTCTGTCACGCGGCGATGCGCTTCAGAGTTGCCTCGGTCACGCGGTCCTGGTGCCTGAGAGGTTCCGGGGAGGAATTGCCCCTTCGGCGCCGCACCTGGGCGGGCTCTCCCGCGTGACGTGCTCGGCCAGTACGGATTCAGGCTAGCAGCCCGAGTCGTGCGCTCTCGCGTCCTCAGCCGACGCAGGCGGGACTGCGACGCGCGGCCAGCTCGTCGTCGGCACGGGTCGTCGCGACGGCGCGCTCGCTGGGCAGCTCGTGCAGCGAGCCCTCGATCTCCTCCACACACCGCCGATCGCGATGCCGAAGACGCCCTGGCCACCCTGGCAGGAGGTCGATGACCTCGTCGGTGGAGCGGCACTCGTAGACGCTGACACGCCGTCGCTCATCAGCGTGACCTGGCGTCAGGTCGTCGGTGCCGCGCTCGCGCAGGTGGTCGATCGCGGTGCGGATCTGCTGCAGCGAGACGCCCGCGTCGAGCAGACGCTTGATGATCTTGAGCAGCAGGATGTCCTTGAAGGAGTACAGCCGCTGCGGTGCCCGAGCCGGTGCGCCGACCGTACGGTCGGCTCGACCAGCCCGGTGCGGGCCCAGTAGTCGAGCTGGCGGTACGTGATGCCGGCCGCGCTGCAGGCCGTCGGACCGCGGAACCCCGCGTCCTCGGGGAGAGCGGCGCACGTCGTCGTCGAAGAGCAGGCCCTGGTCTCCGGCCGCCGCGTGTGCCGCGTCGACATCGTCGTACGGCGATCATCGAGCATGCCTTGCAAAGCTGCACCGGGGAGACTCCGCTCGGAACTACATCCGTGCATCTGCCGCGCTCTCAAGGTAGGGCCGAGATCCGAGGGGGTCAACGACACGCGCCGCGACGCGCCGGAGCGGCCCTCGGCCTCGACTCCAGGGTGAGGCCGGTATCACGAACCCCCTTGCTCGAAGTCCTCGGGGTCGACCTCGTCGAGGAACTCGCGGAACTTCTCGATCTCCTCGTCCTCCTCGTCGGGCACGCCCACGGAGGACTCGTCGAGGACGTCCTCGGCGCAGTACGATCGGCGCGCCGGTGCGCAGGGCCAGCGCGATCGAGTCCGACGGACGGGCCTCGACCTCGACGCCCGAGGCGAAGACCAGGACCGCGAAGAACACGTCGTCCTGGACGTCGATGATCCGGACCTCGTCGAGCTCGTCGCCCAGCGCCTCGATCACGTCGCTGCATCAGCTCGTGCGTCAACGGTCGCGGCGGTCGACGTGCCCTGCTGGGCGTAGGCGATCGCCGACGCCTCGACCGCGCCGATCCAGATCGGCAGGTAGCGGGTGCCCTCGACCTCCCGCAGCAGCACCAGCGGCTGGTTGGTGGGCATCTCGACCCGGACGCCTACGACCTCGAGCTCGCGCACGCTCAGCCGCCCGACGACGGAGTCCGTTCTGACGAGCACGGCCTGGAGGACGACCGAGAGCGAGGCGACGGGGCTCGCCACCGTCCGCTCGGCGCGGCGCCGTTGTCGAGCTGGCGCGCGCGCGGCGACACGATCTGCTCGAACAGACGCGACCTCACGGTCGGCGGCGCTCCGGAACGCGCGCAGGTGGCGCGGCTCGAGGCCGAGCTCGGCGAGCTCGCCGACGATCGACGCGATCTGACAGGCGTCGCCGTCGTAGTACGTCTGCGCTGGGCGCGGCGCGATCAGCCCGAACTCCTCGATCTCGTCGAGGAGCTCGGCGTCGATGCCGGCCGCCTCGAGCAGCTCCGCGCGCGACAGACGCATGCTCGTGCGGGCCGCCGGCGAACGTGTCGGCGGTCGGCAGCCCGTCCGGCGGCCAGACTCAGGTGCGGCACCCGCGAGTCGCGCCCTCGCGTCGGTGTCGGGCACGACGCCGCGATCCATGTCGTCGAGCACCTGGCGGATGTGGCTCAGCGGCCAGAACTTGTCGCGCTGCGACCCGCAGGATGAAGCGCAGCCGCTCGACGTCGGCAGCGAGAACTTGCGGTAGCCCGAAGGCGTGCGCTCGGGCTCGAGCAGACCCTCCGTCTCGAGGTAGCGGATCTTGGTGATCGAGAGGTCAGGGAACTCCGCGCGAAGCTCGTCGAGCACCTTGCCGATGCTCAGCGCGAGCAGCGTTCGGCGCGGCCTGCGGTCACGACCGGAGCCTCGTGCAGCACTCCGGCGAAGTAGATCAGCCGGTACTTGCCGATCTGGACCTCGTCGCCGCCGGCGAGGGTGACCTCGCCGTCGATGCGGTCGCGGTTGACGTAGGTGCCGTTGAGGCTGCCGAGGTCGGTGACCGTGTAGCCCGCCGCTCGAGCGGCGTGAAGGTCGCGTGCCGGCGCGAGACGCTGATGTCGTCGAGGAAGATGTCGCTGTCAGGGTGGCGCCCCACCGAGACCTCGTCGCTGTCGAGCAGGAACCGCGACCCCGCAGTCGGGGCCGCGCTGCACGAGCAGCATCGCGCTGCCGAGCCGGGAGGTGCGTCGAGCGCCGCGGCGTCGTCCGCGGTCAGGCCGCCGCTCGACCCCGGATCGCTGTCGGGGCCGGTGGGAGCGAGATCGTGGACGTCGTCTCCGACGGGCTCTCGGGGACGTCCGGTGTCGGTCGTCCTCGTTCGGCGTCGACATCGGCGGATCCCCTTCGTGTGCTCTCGAACCGGAACTCGAGGTTGACGACTGTTCACTCAACCTAGCACCTGCGGGGGGCGGTCAACCGACACAGCCCCAGCATGTGGCAGCCGTCGTCAGGACTCGATCGACGCCTTGTACGTGGAGGCGTCCATCAACCCCTCGAGCGCTCCCGGATCGGCGCCGGACGGTTGATCAGCCAGCCCTCGCCGTACGGGTCGGAGTTGATCGACCTCGGGGGTCGACCGTCGAGCGCGTCGTTGCGGCGACACGACCTCGCCGGAGACGGGAGAGAAGACGTCGCTGACCGACTTGGTCGACTCCAGCTCGCCGACGACGGCGCCGGCTCTCGACGCGGTCGCCGACGGCCGGGAGCTCGACGTAGACGATGTCGCCGAGCTGGTCCTGGGCGAAGTCGGTGATGCCGACGGTGGCGACGTCGCCGTCGAGGCGCACCCACTCGTGCTCTTCGCTGTAGTACAGGTCCTCAGGGATCACGGCGCTTCTCCTCGTCGGTCAACGTGCGGGTCGAGCGTACTCGGGGCTCGCGTTCACGTCGGCCAGGGCGGTCACCGTGAGCGCGTCGTTCTGCTCGACGTTGACCTCTCCGCCGAGCGCCTCGCACGCGGTCGGCGAGCCCGCCGCGGAAGCACCACGGCCTCGTCCAGCGTATGGGAGTCGCCGATCGCCTCGATCACGTAGGGCCGCTTCACCTCGCGACCGCCGACGCGGACGACGCCGTCGGCGTCGAGGAAGTAGGTCTGCGCGCGACCACGCGGACCACGCCGTTGATCGCGATGACCTCGGCGCCGGCGTCGCGCAGCTCCTCGATCGCGTCGAGCAGCGGCTCGCGTCGACCGTGCTCGTCCGGGTCGTCGACGGTGATCACCGACACCGGGTCCGACGACAGCGGACGGTGCCGGCCAGGATCGCGAGCGCATCGGCCGCACGACGGGTCTGCCTCGACGGCGGCCTGGTTGCGCTCGGAGTCCTGCTGGAGGCTCCGCTGCGGTCGCCGCGAGCTCCGAGCGCTGCTGCGTCGAGGCGGTCGTTGGCCCCGTCGAGCGACTTGCAGCAGCTCGACGAGCTCGTCGCCGCGCACGCCGGTGTACGTGGTCGTCGTTCGCGGAACGCACCTGGGTCACCGCGGCGAAACCGAGCAGCAGGAAGAGCGCGGCCACGACCCACTGACCGCGCGACGGACGAGCTCGGAAGGCGTGCCGGACACGCGCCCAGGCCTTCGCGGTGTCGGGCGCCGGGTCGCGGTCAGCCATGGCGGCCCGTGCCCACGGTGCGCTCAGGCATGGAAGAGGTGCCTCGCGGATCGCGGCGGCGTTGGCGAAGATGCGGATGCCCAGGACCACGATGACGCCGGTCGACAGCTGCGAGCCGACGCCGAGCTGGTCGCCGACGAAGACCATGAGCGCAGCGATGACCACGTTCGAGATGAACGACACGACGAAGACCCGGTCGTCGAAGCGCCCCTCGAGGTACGCACGGAGGGCGCCGATCACGGCGTCGAGCGCCGCGACGATGGCGATCGGGAGGTACGGCTGGAGACCGGTCGGGCACGGTCGGCTCGAAGAGCAGCCCCAGCGGTGACGCCGATGACGAGACCGATGACCGGGATCACTTGTCGGACTCCTCCAGGGCCTCGGCATGACGGATCGTCGGTCGCGCGACGAGGCGCGGCGGGCAAGGTCGCCTCGTCACGCTCGGTGACGTCGAAGCGCATGTCGAAGTTCTCCTCGTAGCCGGCCCAGACCTGAGCAGCGGACGTGTCGATGAAGTTCCCGGGAAGCGTACGGGGGCTACCGATCGCCGTCACCACGTACGGGCTGCTGAGCGAGCGGTAGTTGACGGTGATCCCCTGTCCGGCCGCGCGGATCGGCGACATCGCGGTCAGCCGGTTGCCGTTGACGGCGATCGCCTCGGCACCGGCCTGCCAGAGACCGTTGACGAGCAGCTGCAGGTCCTTGTCACGCACGCGCCCCTCGGGCTGGTCGTCCGCGTCGGGGGCGTTGTCGACCACGACACGCAGCGCAGGGCCCGTGACGGCGACGGTCCCGACCACCGCTCCCTGCTCGCGTGCCCGCGCCAGTGCCTCGGCGCCGGACTGCTCGCGACGCAGCCGCGAGACGGAGACAGTCAGGTCGGCGACCTCCTGCTGGTGGATGTCGATCTCCCGCTTGCGCTGGTCGATCTGCTCGATCAGCACGGCCCGCTCGCTCTGGGCCGCCGGCCGTGAGGCACGAGTCTGGAGCACGGCGAGGGTCAGCAGCAGCGCGATGAGGGCGATCACCACGACCGCCGCCACCGCGCCCCCGGCTGGTCCGCTCGTGGGGCGCGTGCGACGTAGTAGTCGTCGTCGATCGGGCGGTCGGTGATGTTCTGGAGCAGGGTCATGGAGTTGCCCGTCACGTCTGCTGACGGGACCGTCCCCGACGCGGGCTCCGTCCTCGACCCCCGGCGACCGGCCACGCGGCGCTCCTCAGCGAGCCTTCGCGGAGGGACGTGGCCAGGAGCCGGCGCACCTGCAAGGCGTACAGGAGACCGGCCCACCAGTAGAGCGCCGACGCCCCAGATCGTGAACGCCCAGCCGAAGACGTTGGCCAGGTCGGCCACGGTGCCGGTCGCGTCGCCCAGCAGCAGCAGCGGGAAGGCGTAGAGCAGGCTCGGCGGTGGCCGCCTTGCCCAGGAAGTGCACCGGGCAGCGAGCTGTAGCCGCGGGTGCGCAGGAACGGCACGAGGCATGAACAGGAACACGTCGCGCAGCGGCAGGATGACCGCCAGCCACCACGGGATGATGTCGCGCAAGCCCAGGCCCGATGACGACGGCCAGGATGTAGAGCCGGTCGGCGACCGGGTCGAGGATCGCGCCGATCTTGGACGTCTGGTTGAGCCGGCGCGCCAGCTTGCCGTCGAGGTAGTCGGTGATGCCCGAGACCATCGAGCACGACGAGCGCCAGGCACGTCGGCCTCGGGCCCGAGCACGAGCCACAGGAACACCGGGACGCAGCAGGAGACGGACGAAGCTCAGCGCGTTGGGCATGGTGAGGATGCGCTCGTCCACTCGATGCGTCCTCGGGGCGGCGTCGTCGCTGGCGTCGCTCCGCGGTGTGTCTCAGACAGGCTAGGTCATCGCGGCGCGGGCCGACGGTCCCGAGTCGGACACCCGAGTATCCGCTGGCCCTGACCGAAGCGGTGGCACCGCCGTGGTGCGCGCCTCGGGAACATGCGACCGACAGCACTGGGGGTTGCGAGACATGACAGAACATCGGGGCACGTCGATGACCCACTTCCCGAGGAGGACACGTGGCTGACTACACACTGCCCGGATCTGCCGTACGACTACGGCGCACTCGATCCGCACATCTCCGGCAAGATCATGGAGCTGCACCACTCGCAAGCACCACCCGCCTACGTCAACGGCATCAACACGGCCCTCGAGCAGCTCGAGGAGGCTCGCGACAAGAGCTCCTTCGGCGACGATCAACCTGCTGGAGAAGAACCTCGCGTTCCACCTCGGCGGTCACATCAACCACTCGATCTTCTGGAAGAACCTCTCCCCCGAGGGCGGCGACAAGCCGACCGGCGAGCTCGCCGCGGCGATCGACGACGACTTCGGCTCGTTCGACGCGTTCCGCGCGCAGTTCGAGGCCAGTCGCGCTCGGGCATCCAGGGCTCCGGCTGGGCCATCCTCGACGTGGGACACGCTCGGCCAGAAGCTCGTCATCGTGCCAGCTGTACGACCAGCAGAACAACATCCCGGCGACGCTGATCCCGATCACGCAGCTCGACATGTGGGAGCACGCGTTCTACCTCGACTACCTCAACGTCAAGGGCGACTACGTCAAGGCGTGGTGGAACATCGTCAACTGGGCCGACGCCCAGGAGCGCTTCACCGCGCCGACCAGCGGCGGCCAGATCATCTTCTGACCCTGCGAGCCCGGTCGGACGACCCGGCGGGCTGCCCGGTCACCTGTCGCGGTGCCGGCTGGCGCCGTCCCGGCGCGTCATCTCCGGCGCTCGGCCAGGTCGCGCAGGTGGGCGTTGTACGCCTCGAGCGCGGCGTCGTCGGTGCGGTCCTCGGCGCGGTCGACGCGCTTGGCCTCGCGCGCGTCGGAGCGGAACCACTGCACGAAGATCGCCACCATCACCAGCACCAGCGGGATCTCGCCCATCGCCCACGCCATGCCGCCGCCGAGGTACTGGTCGGCGAGCAGGTCGGTGCGGTACGGACGGTCGAGCGCCGTCAGTAGTCGACTCGGCGATACACCGTGTTGGACGACATCACGCGCGATCGCGAAGAACGCGTGGAACGGCACCGTGACCATCAGCACGCCGAACCGCGCGCATCGGCGCGAGCCGCCGCGGCGACGGGTCGACGCCGATGAGCACGTAGTAGAACAGCGAGCCCGACGGCGAGGAAGTGCAGCTCCATGATCGCGTGGCCCGAGTGGTTGCTCCATCAGCGGTCTCGAACAGCCCGGTGAAGTAGAGCCCGTACAGGCTGCCGACGAAGAGCACCGGTCCGACGAGCGGGTGCGTGACGAAGCGCGAGAACCGCGAGTGCAGGAACGACACGCAGCATCGACCGCGGCGACACGCTCGCCCGGGCCGGCGCGGCCCGGGCAGCGTGCGCAGCGCCAGCGTCATCGGGGCGCCGAGGACCAGGAAGATCGGCGCCACCATCGACAGCATCATGTGCGAGACCATGTGCGCGCTGAACAGGACGTGGGAGTAGTCACCCAGGCCGCCGAAGGTCGCCCAGGCGACGATCACCAGGCCGGCGATCCACGAGATCGTGCGACCGACCGGCCAGCGGTCGCCGCGACGGCGCATCACGAGCAGACCCGTGAGGTAGAGCGCCGTGCCGAGGCCGACGACGGCGAGGCCGACGCCGTTGGGCGTGAAGCCCCACAGGAGGCGCCACACGGTCGGCTCGGGCGGGAGCGGCCCGCCGAGGATCGCGTTGACGGTCGTGTCGTAGAGGTCGTCGGGGCGGGGCGTCGGAGTACGCGACAGCGCCACGGCCACCGCGACGGTCATGCCCATCACGACCACCTCGACCGCGGCGATGCGCAGGAACAGGCGGCGTGCAGCGCCTCGGACAGCGGCGTCGTCCGCCAGGCCGTCGGCCTGCGCGAGCGCGGTGACCGTACGGCGACGGTGCACGAGACCGAGTCCGGCGAGCGCCGCGATCGCAGCGACCTTCAGGCCGACCAGCAGCGCGTAGCGCGAGTCGAGGTCGGAGAGACCCTGGATCCGGGTAGCGGCATTGACGGCGCCGGAGACGGCGAGGATCACCACGCACCACACCGCAAGGCCTGAGAAGCGTGTCACCGCGGCCGGGAGGCGCCGGCTTCCTCGGACGGCGACCCAGGCGAGGCCGGCGAGACCTCCGACCCACAGGGCCGCACCCACGAGGTGGAGCATCATGCTCACGACGGCGAGGTCGTGCGACCCCGAGCCCGCGGAGTGGCCGGACATCGCCTGCGGGACGAATCCGCCCAGCGCGAGACCCAGCAGGAGAGCGGCCGCGCGCACGCTGAACGTCCGTCGGGCGAGGACGGCGACGAGGAGCGCGATCACGATCTGCGCGATCTGCGCCCGACCGGTCTCGGCGCCGGTCCCGTACTCACGCAGGAGGCCCCACGACAGGGCCGACGGAGGCGCGAGGAAGAGCAGCGACGTGCTGAAGACGAACAGCACCAGCGTCGACCCGGCCCACGCCAGGGCGGTCCACGACGAGAGACGGACGCAGCGCGCGGCGAGGCCCTGCACCTCCCGACCGCTCGACGGCAGCAGGAACGCGGCGGTGGTGAGGAAGCCGACCGTGACGATTCCCGCCAGGTCGGAGACCAGACGTGCCACGGGGACGGCCCACCCGGTCAGCACCCCAGGGTCCGGGATCCCGGGCGGTGTCGGCTCGGGCAGCGCGGCACCGAGCGCCAGCGCGACGTAGAGGGTGGCGAACGTGGCGAGGAAAGCGGCCACGACCCAACGTGTCGACGCCGTCATCGCGCGTCCTCCTTCTCCTCGCGGCGGCGGGGCCACAGCAGCAGCGCAGCGGCGGCGATCACCCCGGCCGCTCCCCACAGGAAGTGGGCGCGGTGCTCGTGCAGGAACCCCGAACTGGCGTGGTGCTCGTCGTCGCCGTCGCGGGTCTTCTCGACGGTACGCCCCTCGGTGACGGTGACGAACACCGAGCCGCTGATCGGGTGGCCGTCGGCCGAGACGACACGGTAGGAGATGCGGTACTCCCCCGCGATGTCGGCGGGCCGCGTCGTCGCGCGTACGCGTGTCCCGTCCGTACGGGCCTCTCCCGAGGCTACCTCCGTACCGTCGGGCGCCTCGGCCACGACGTACGCGGGAGTCGTGACACGTTCGTTGAACGTCAGGACGATCTCACCCGGCATCGTGGCGACCGTCGAGCCGTCCTCGGGCGTGCTCGACACCAGGACGGCATGACCGACCGCCGCCGGGCTGCTGAGGACCAGCAGCCCGGCGGCGGCGAGGCAGGCGATCACGACGACGCGCAGGCCACGTACGGCTGTGCTCGTCAGGACGGCGCTCGTCGCAGCGGGCCTCATCAGGAACGCGGTCCCCTGCGGACCAGAGCCGTGGCCAGCGCGCCGACGGCGAGCGCGAGGACGGCGATGCCGCCCACCAGCCACCCGTCGACCCCGCCGGAGTCCTCCGACTCCGCGGCCTCGTCGTCACCCTCCGCCGCGTCCGCCCCGTGGGCGCCGTGGCCGTCCTCGGACGCGTCGGCGAGCGTGACGACCGGCGCCGGACGGTCGGGCTCCTCCCCGTTCTCGGGCGTCGGCTGGTCCCAGGCGACCGACGTGCCGTCGGAGTACGTCTGGGTGGCCGGGAGCTCGAGGGTGTCCACGTCGGTCGGCAGCGGTCCGACGCGCAGGTCGAAGACGTCGAACTCTCCGGGCGCGATGCCGTTGCCCTTCTCGGCGGTCCAGGTGACGGACGTGCCGTCGACCTTCGACACGGTCCAGCCCGGCTTGGTCCTGGTGGCGACGTACTCGAAGTCCGTCCCCTCCGGGAACGTGACGGTGAGCGCGGTGGTGCTGGCGGTGTCCGACTCGGTCGGCACGCGGAACGACAGGGTGGACCAGCCGCCCTTCGCCGCGTCCGGCGCGTCCACGCCGACGTGGGCGGACGCGGGGGCTGCGGTGACGAGGGCGAGTGCTGCTGCTCCGGCGAGCATGCCGGAGCGCAGGACGGTCTTGTTCATGGGATGGGTTCTCTCTGCTCAGGGGGTCGTGTGCACGGCGTTCAGACGCCGGCAGGCGGACCGCGCAGCCGCAGGGCCGCACCGAGCAGGAGGTGGTGGAGACGGGCCGCCGACCCGTCGGCCACGCCGGTCTCGAGGACGGGAGCGCCGCGCCGTCCGGCCGGCGCGAGCGCGTAGCCGAGCCGACGGAGCGGGCGGGCGACCAGCAGCTCCGTCAGTGCCGAGAGGGCCTGCTCCCCGTGCTGCAGGAGAGCGACGGTCGCGACGGTCGCCAGCGCGTGGCCCAGGAGCATCGCGCCGGAGGAGGCCGTGGCCGATCCCGGCGCAGAGGGTGCGGTGGTCGCGCACCACAGGTGCACCCCGCCCTGGACACCGACGACGAGAGCGGTCAGCGTGCGGACGGTCCAACGGCGTGCCGCGAGGCGGTGCGCGACCAGGCCGGCCACCACGACGGTCACGGCCACGGCCAACGCGTCAGGGGCGCGTCCTCCGCCGGCGAGGTGCCCGAGGAGCGCCACGCACACGGCGAGGGAGGCAGCCACACCCGCACGGGCACCACGCCACGAGTGGCGCGATGCGGCGGGAGTGGTGGTGCTCACGCGCGCAAGCCTAGTTCACGTGTCGACGGGGGCGTCCGAGGTCGCGACCGGCCCAGGAATCGTATGACCCACTCCACATCTACTGCGATGGCACGCTGCGTCGCAGCCGCCGCGCGAGCCGCTCCGCGTCGTAGGGGGCACGGCCGTCGGCGTCGTTGTCGAAGTACACCCAGGTCTCGACGTCCCACGCGCGGATCCGCTCGACCCAGCGCCGGAGCCGGTGGTCGGAGTAGCCGCCGTGGTACAGCACGGTGTGGCCGTGGAGGCGGACGTACGCGAGGTCGGCCGTCGCGCGCTCGATCATGGGCCAGGTGCCCGCTCCGTCGGAGACGACCAGGGCGATGCCGTGCCGGCGGAGGATCTCCGTCACCTCGTCCAGCGCCTCGTCGCTGCGGATCTCGACCGCGTGCGCCAGCGGTCGCTCCGCCCCGGTGTCAGCGGGTGGCAGCCAGGCCCGGTCCGGGGTCAGCTGGGGGCCGTGGAGCGCGGCGAGCGCGGCAGCGGCCCCGTACGTGCGCGGCAGGAGCGCGCAGAACGCGTCCAGGCGCTCGGGAGTCGGCGCACCGGCGGCGGGGAGCTGCCACAGGAAGGGCCCCAGCTTGTCGCGCAGCGCGAGGACGCCCGACGCGAGGAACGTCGCGAGCGGGACCTCGGCGTCGTTCAGCCGCCGTTGGTGCGTGAGGTAGCGGCTGCCCTTGACGGCGAACCGGAAGGCCTCAGGTGTGCGGTCGTACCAGCGCTCGTACGTCGAGGGACGTTGGAGGCGGTAGAAGCTCGCGTTGACCTCGACCGTGGGCAGCCGGGAGGCCACGTACGCCAGCTCGTCGCGCTGCGACACCTCGTCGGGGTAGAAGTCGCCGTGCCACCGCGCGTAGCTCCACCCGGAGATCCCGACGTGGATCGGCGGCGGCACGCTCATGCGGACACCGTAGGCGCCTACCGATGAGTAACATTGCGCCCATGCCCGAGCCCCGTGTCCTGCTCGACGTCGACGGCCCTGTCGCATCCGTCTCCCTCAACCGCCCGGCGAAGCTCAACGGCGTCGACATCGCGATGCTGCGCGAGCTCGTCACCACCGCACGGCGCGTGCGCGAGGACCGCTCGATCCGCGCCGTCGTCCTCCGTGGCGAGGGCGACGCGTTCTGCGCAGGGCTCGACTTCGCGTCGGTGGTGAGCAGTCCCTCCACCATCGTCCGTTCGTTCGTCCCGAACCCGCTTCGTGGCCAGAACCTCTTCCAGCACGCGGTGTGGGTGTGGCGCGAGCTGCCGGTGCCGGTCGTCGCGGTGGTCCACGGGCACTGCTACGGCGCCGGTCTGCAGCTCGCCACGGCAGCCGACTTCCGGTTCACCACGCCGGACGCGCGCTGGTCGGTGCTCGAGGCGAAGTGGGGCCTGGTCCCCGACATGAGCGGCACCGCCAGCCTCCGCGAGCTCGTCGGCGGCGACGTCGCCCGGCGCCTCACGATGACCGGTGAGGTGGTGGACGGGACGACGGCTCACACGCTCGGACTGGTCAGTGGTGTCGCGGGCGACCCCGACGTTCCGGCGCGTGAGCTCGTCGAGGCGATCATCGCCCGCTCCCCCGACTCCGTGGCGGCCTCCAAGGCGCTTCTCAACCGCACGCGGCACGCCTCACCACGGCGCGCGTTCGCCGTCGAGCGACGTCTGCAGCTCGCGATGCTCCTGGCCAAGAACACCGCGGTCGCTCGAGCGGCGAACGTCCGCAAGGAGAAGCCTGCCTTCGGCGAACGTCGCTTCGGGCGCTGACGGCCTCCTTGGCTCCGTCCTTCCTCAGACCTCCTTCGCGAACCGGATCAGCTGGGGCAGGTCGAACGTGCCGTCGTCGCGCGCCATCGGCGCCTGCGGCTTCCAGTTGGGTTCGACACCGAGGTACGAGAGCGGGTCCTCGTCGAGCATCCCCAGCAGCACCTCGGCGACGATGCGGCCCCCGACCGGCCCGAGCGTCTTGCCCTGCGCCAGCACCTCGGCCTCCTTGAGGACGTAGAACCACAGCGGCGGGTGCAGCCGCAGGTCCTCGCTGAGGTCGCCGATGCCGAGGGTGTCGGCGTCGAGCGGGTCGAGCCCCATCGCGCGCGCCACCGTGGTCCCCGACGGCAGCCCGAGGGCGACACCGCGCTGCAGATTGCGCTCCGCGAGCGCGTGCGGCGGGTGCGCAGCGACCGACAGCGGCAGGTCCGCCAGCGGACGGGCCAGCTTCGTGTCGATCGGCAGGGACGGCTGAGGCGGCGTGTCGGCGCCGGGCATGTCGACGAGGAACTTCCACTCGACCGCCCACTGGGGCGGCAGCCTGCGGAAGCCGTTGAGGTTCGAGAGCTCGTCCGGCGGCAGCTCGGAGCCGAAGATCGGGATCGGCCCCTGGTCGCCGCGAGCGTTCTTCACGAAGTCGTTGATGTGGTAGCGGCCTCGAATCATGGAGTGTCCGAACCGGTACGCGGCCACCGCGAACTCCACCGGGATGTACGCGGTGTTCTTGGGCTTGTAGAACTGGAACGTCGGGCGCACGAGCGCGATCGTCGAGCCGCTCGGGTCCGAGACGTAGCTCTGCGTACGAAGGATGTCGTCGACGACCGCCTGACCGACGATGCGCCTCAGGAAGTCGTGCACGACGACCCACTGGTAGTGCCAGCGGACGAGGCGCTGCGTCTCCTTGAACGCGTCGTCGCCGGTGAGAGGCGTGGTCGCCCCGACGACGTCCGCGACACGGTTGTGGAACTGCAGCATCGTGAGGTGGAGCTGCGACACCAGGAGGTTCTCGTCGTTGCGCGGGTCGCCGGTGAGGGCGCGCCCGAAGAAGACCTCTTCGCCGCCACGCAGACGCGGCGCGTTCCGGGGCAGGTCCGGGCCCGCACCGCTGGTCTCGCCGGGGACGACGCCGACGTCCTCCCCGAGCTGCATCTTGATGACCGGTCCCGAGTCGTCGTACAGGTACGGCTGATCGGCGGGCCCTCTGCCGTAGACCGAGTCGAGGTCGAACCGCGGGGTCCGGAAGTTGTGCAGCGCGTCCGGGTCGTTCTGACGTCGCAGGCTCGACACCGGGTCGAAGGTGATGTCGTGGTCGACGAACTGCCCGAAGTAGGTGTAGCCCGACGGGATGTCCGGGTTCTCCGTCGGAGGGCCGGCGGGCTCGACCATCCGTTGTGCCAGCGCGGTCATGTCGTCGGCGGTGTGGGAGAAGACGGGCAGGTGACGGAACATGCGGCCGAAGCGGCCGGTGGCGAACGACGACGAGGGGATCATGTCGACCCCACGCTGCGGTGCCCCGTGGTGGACGGGCCGGGTCGGCGTCGTGGGCGCTGGTTCAGGTGTGGGAGGCGGGTCCTCACCGGTCGCAGTCTCGTTCCCGATGGTGGTGGCCATGGTGTTCTCCTCGCGTGATGGGTTCCCGAGACCGCCGTCGCTGGGTGCGGCGGCGTGGCGGCCGGTCGGGGCGAGCGCACCGTCAACGAGCGTCCCTCCGCGCGAGGGTCAGGGACGCCTGGGTTGTAAAAGGACTATTCGGACATTCTGGGTCAGACGCTCGGAGAAGAGGGGTGCCCTTCCCGCGTCAGCCGCGGGTGCGACCCTCTCCGACGAGGTCGACGGCCAGAAGGTGCCGGACCTCGTCGTACGGGAGCCCGCTCGCGACGAGGTGGTGGAGCTTCGCGTACGCCGCCTCGGCCGTCATGCAGCCACAGCTCACGACGCCGTGCTCGAGCAGACCGCGACCGGCCGCGTACCGACGGAGATCGACGGCAGCCGCAGGGATCTGGCTCACGGCGACCACGGGGATCTCCGCCTCGCGCAGCGCGGCGAGCCGCTCGAACGCGACCTTGTCGGACGGCGCCGTGCCACCTCCGAAGACGCGGAGGACCACCCCGGCCGGCGTACGGGACCACATCAGCTGATCGTGCCACTGCTCCAGCGTGACGGTCGCGAGCGCCACGAAGCGGTCCTCGTCGTAGCCGTCGAACGTGGCCAGCGGAAGGTAGAGGGACAGCCGTCGGCTCGTCCCCACCAGGCCCGCGAACCCGTCGAGGTCGGTGGTGGAGCGCTTCCAGACGGTCGCCGCCGCCCGCACCTGGCCCGCGAACGCCAGCGACACGCCTCCACGGCCGGCCACGACCGTGTCGAGCGCCAGGCGCAGGTTGTCCGCCACGTCGCTGTCGGGCTCGGCCGGTCCACGCTGGGCGCCGGTGAGGACGACCGGTCGCGGGGCGTCGGCGAGCGCGTACGCGAGAGCGGCCGCGCTGAAGGCCATGCTGTCGGTGCCGTGGACGACGACGACACCCACGATGGACGGCAGTGCGGCCCGGATCTGGCGGTACCAACGCGTCCAGTCGGCCGGCCCCATCTCGGAGCTGTCCCGCAGGGGGTGGTCGAGGACCACGTCGGCAGGCACCTGATGCGCCATCGACCAGGCGTCGACGATCGCCCGGAGGCCGTCGATGCCCTCGGCCGTCACCTCGAGCCCGTCAGCGCCGCCGCCCATGGTGGCCGTGCCGCCGGTGACGAGGACGAGGACACCGCGCTTGCCGGCCGGTCCGGGTGCAGGGCTCATCACAGCGACTCCACCTCACCGGTCGGGATCGGCCCGCGCACGGGCGCGGGCGGGCGTCCGTCCTGCGTACGGACGTCGAGGACGGGCCGGTACCGGTCGTACAGGCTGACGATCAGTGTCAGGAGGAACACGAAGAAGAACCCTGCCGTGAGGAAGAACTGCTCGTTGGTGGGAAGCACGAAGCTCGCGACGAGGACGAGCCCGATGTTGATCCCGGAGAGGACGAAGAACGCCGCGGCTGCCGACTCGACACCGCCGCCGCGGCGGGCGGTCCACAGGCCGAGGAAGGAGTTGACGACGACCAGCACCGCGCAGCTCAGGGCGATCTCCAGCGGAGTCGCCGTCACGCTCGGGACGATGTTGGCGATGATCACGCTCACGAGCGCGACGAGCACGACCTTCTCGAGGAGCCACCGGTCGAAGACCTTGCCATGGGCGACCCGCGCGGCGGCGCGCTCACGCTCGTCGTCGAGCGCCGCCGGGAGCGGGTCGGCGGCAAGCTGCCAGGCGTGGTCGGGCGGCGCGAGCCGCGGGCGTACGGCGAACCAGAAGACCGCCGCGAGAGCGAGGACCGCGAGCACGAGGGCCGGCGTGAACCACGCGACGTCGCGCATCGTGTCGGTGAGGTCCAGCTTGAAGACGTGGATCCACGCCTCCTGAGGAAGCTTGACGACGATCCAGATCACCGCGGCCGCCGCGATCCACCACCGCGGGGAGAAGCGCTTGGGGTCCCATCGCGTGCGCACGATCTCGTAGAAGATGAAGAAGTACTCGAAGGTGTTGGGGAAGACCAGCAGCAGCCACCGGTGCGTTCCGCCCGTCAGCTCGAAGATCGTGGTGCCGACCAACCGGTAGAAGAAGAGGAACCGCGCCACCTCGAACGCGGGTCGGCTCGTCCAGTTGCGCATCGTCGCCACGTACGCGAGCGCCAGGTAGTAGATGTCCAACGCCTTGTCGTAGCTCTGGTAGTGCGAGAGATCGAGCGACGTGAACGTCTGGAACACGGTCTGGTCGACACCGTCGAGCAGCATGCACGCGACGATCGCCGGGAGCGGGTACTTGAAGACGAGCAGCGGGACGAGGAGTCGTCGCCGCCACGACCCCCCAGAAGATCACCTGGTCGAGCGAGTCGCCGCCCATGCGCGCTCCCCTTCCGTCGGAAGGCGCACCCTGCGCCGACATCGTGCCGCGGACGAGATCCTAGCCGTGCTCAGGGGCGTCGAGCACCTCGATGCAGAGGAACCGTCACCGTCGGGGCCTGGCGCCAGAGCGAATCGCATACGGTGACGAGGTGAGCTCAGCAGAAGCACCCGACGGCGTGCACGACAACACCCGCACGGTAGAGGAAGGCGTCGTCACGGACTTCCGCGACCGGATGACGTACGGCGGCTACCTCGACCTCGACACCCTGCTGTCCGCTCAGCGGCCGGTCAGCAGGCCGGCCCACCACGACGAGCTGCTCTTCATCGTCCAGCACCAGACCACCGAGCTGTGGCTCAAGCTCGTGCTGCACGAGCTCGCGTGCGCGTGCCGACTGCTGCGCGAGGACGAGCTCGGGCCGGCGCTCAAGCGCGTCGCCCGCGTCAAGCACATCCAGGCGACGCTGACCGAGCAGTGGTCGGTGCTGGCGACGCTGACGCCGACCGAGTACGCGCAGTTCCGCGGCGTGCTCGGCAACGCGATCGGGCTTCCAGTCGTACCAGTACCGCGCCGTCGAGTTCGTGCTCGGCAACAAGAACGCCGCGATGCTCACGGTGTTCGCACGCCGAGCCGACGCGCAGGCGATGCTGCGGCCGTCGCTCGAGGAGCCGAGCGCTCTACGACGAGTTCCTCCGCTACCTCGCGCGGCGCGGCTACGACATCCCGGCGGCCGTGCTCGAGCGCGACGTCACGAAGGCGCACGTCGTTCACCCCGGAGCTCGTGCCGGTCTTCCCGGCGATCTACGCGCGACCCCGAGGCGCACTGGTCGGCCTACGAGACGCTGCGAGGAGCTGGTCGACCTCGAGGACAACTTCCAGCTCTGGCGCTTCCGCCACCTGCGACGGTCGAGCGCATCATCGGCAACAAGCGCGGCACCGGCGGCTCGAGCGGGTGCCCGTTCCTGCAGCGGGCGCTCGACCTCACCTTCTTCCCCGAGCTGTTCGCCGTCCGCACCGAGATCGGCAGCTGAGGTGAGCGGGGCGACCTGGCTGCCGCCGTTCGTCGACCACCATGTCCACCTCCAGCTCGTCGGGGCCGACCGGTTGCGCGGCACCGGGCTCGCAGGTGTCGTCGACCTCGGCGGGAACCCCGCCGTCGTCGCGAGGTCGGCTCGGGACGCAACCGCTGCCGCCGACCAGGGCGCTCCGTACGTCCGGTTCGCAGGCGCGTTCCTCGCCGCACCGGGCGGCTACCCGTCCGGACGGGCGTGGTGTCCCGACGGCGCTGTTCGGGAGGTCCGCTCCCCCGGCGATGCCGAAGAGGCCGTCGCCGACCAGTTGGCGTACGGGGCCTCGGTGGTCAAGGTGACCCTGAACGCAGACGCCGGCCCGGTGCTCGACGCGGGCACCCTTGCCGCGGTCGTCACGGCAGCCCGTGCGGGCGAGGTTCCCGTCGTCGCGCACGTGGAGGGCGCGGGGATGACGGAGCTCTCCCTCGTCGCCGGCGTCGACGCGCTCGCGCACACCCCGTGGACCGAGCAGGTCGACGACGGCCTCCTCCGCCGCGCCGCGCGCGTCGGTCAGCGCTGGATCTCGACGCTCGCGATCCACGCGCACGACGAGGATGCCCAGAGGGCCGCCGTCGACAACCTCGGCCGCTTCCACGACGCCGGCGGCCGCGTGCTCTACGGGACCGACCTCGGCAACGGGGACCTTCCGCTGGGCGTCAACCGCGACGAGATCGCCGCGCTGGTCCTCGCCGGTCTCGACGAGGACGCCATCGTCGCGGCGCTCACGGATCCGTGGCCCAGGACCCTCCACCCCGACGGGCTGGCCACGAGGATCCTGGGCCTGCCGCCGGACGACCTCGCGCAGCTGCCGGCCTGGCTCGTCTCCGCCGAGGTCGGACGCAGGCACTGACCACGTCGGCGCCTCACCGCCGTCTCACCGCGCGACGAAGCGCGCGGTCGCACAGGCGCGGCATCGCCGTCCGAGGCCGCGGAGACGATCGACTTCACGCCCAGGGGTACCCGGAGCACCGCGCGTGACACCCGGAGGGACCGACCCCAGGCGACGGGACCGGTCTGCAAGACTCGACGACGCCTTGCCCGACGCCTGTGAGGAGTAGCGATGACCATCACCGTGCCTGCCCTGATCACCCCGTCCGCCGGGGCCGCGTTCGAACGCACGACCATCGAGCGCCGCGAGCTCGGCGAGCACGACGTCCTCCTCGACATCGCATACGCCGGCATCTGCCACTCCGACATCCACCAGGCACGTGAGGAGTGGGGTGCCTCGATCTTCCCGATGGTCCCCGGCCACGAGATCGCCGGCGTCGTCAGCGCCGTCGGTGCCGGCGTCACGAAGCACGCGGTCGGCGACCGCGTCGGCGTCGGGTGCTTCGTCGACTCGTGCCGCGAGTGCCGGAACTGCCTCGCTGGCGAGGAGCAGTTCTGCGAGCGCGGCAACGTCGCGACGTACAACAGCCGGTACGCCGACGGCTCCCCCACCTACGGCGGCTACTCGACGCAGATCGTCGTCGACGAGAGCTATGTGCTCGCGATCCCGGACGGCATCTCCCTCGACGTCGCCGCTCCCCTGCTCTGCGCCGGCATCACGACGTACTCGCCGCTGCGGCACTGGGGCGCCGGCCCGGGAACGAAGGTCGCCGTCGTCGGCATGGGCGGCCTCGGGCACCTCGCGGTGAAGATCGCTCACGCGCTCGGCGCCGAGGTCACCGTCCTCAGCCACACATGGTCGAAGAAGGACGACGGTCTCCGGTTCGGCGCGGACCACTACGAGACGGGCGACCGTGACACGCTCCGGCGCCTGCGCGGGTCGTTCGACCTCATCATCAACACCGTCTCGGCAGATCTCCCGGTCGACGCCTACCTCCGTACGCTCGCGCTCGACGGCACGATGGTCTTCGTCGGAGCGCCGGAGAACAAGCAGCAGTTCGCCGTCTTCTCCCTCATCGGCGGGCGTCGCAGCATCGCGGGGTCGAACATCGGCGGCATCCGCGAGACCCAGGAGATGCTCGACTTCTGTGCGCAGCACGGCATCGGCGCGGAGATCGAGACCATCACCGCCGACGACGTCGACAAGGCGTACGACCGCGTCGTGGGCTCCGACGTGCGCTACCGCTTCGTCATCGACACGGCGACCATCCCTGCCTGAACCGCCACGGGGGCCGATCATGCACCTATGACCCTCCTCGCCGTCGTCTTCGCTGCCCTGGCCGCTGCGCTCCACGTCTGGATCTTCGTGATGGAGTCCGTCCGCTGGGAGGACCCCCGCACCCGTCGCACCTTCCAGATGAGCGCGGACGAGGCCGCGGCAACCCGCGAGATGGCGTACAACCAGGGGTTCTACAACCTGTTCCTCGCCGTCGTCACGGTCGTCGGGCTGGTCCTGATCGGTGCCGACCAGGCCGCGGCGGGCCGAGCGCTGGTGTTCGCAGGGTGCGGGTCGATGCTCGCGGCAGCGTTCGTGCTGGTCGCGCGGTCGCCAAAGCGTCTGCGTGCGGGCGTCGCCCAGGGCGCGACGCCGCTGCTCGCCGTCGTGTTCCTGGTGCTCGCGCTCTGACCGCGGAGACGGCTGACAGCCACGCCCGTCACCGGACGCTCGACGCCATCCGCTCCACGATCTCGGACAGGATCGCCTTCGACGTCGCGGCGGTGACCCGGACATGGCCCGCTCCCCCGGCCCCGAAGGTCGGTCCCGAGCCGAGGGCGACCCGTCCGCGCTCCAGGAAGACCTCGGCCGGATCGTCCCCGAGCTCGAGTGCACGGCAGTCCAACCACGCCAGATAGGTCGCCTCCGGTTCCCGGAGGCGCACCTCGGGGAGCCGGCGCGCCAGCTCGTCGGCCAGGTGGGAGCGGTTCTCGGCCAGACCGGCCAGCACGTCGTCGAGCCAGTCCCCTCCGTCGCGCAGCGCGGCGGTGTGCCCGAGGGCCCCCATCTGACTGGCACCGTGTCCCACCACCTCCGGCATCCGCTCCAGGTCCGCCTCGGCGTCCGGCCCGGCGACGACGACGCCGGCCTTCGCGCCGGCGAGGTTCCACGCCTTCGAGGCGGACATCACCGAGAAGGCGTCCTCCGCCCCCTCGACCGACAGGTACGGGGTGAACCGGGCACCGTCCAGGACGATCGGAGCGTGGATCTCGTCCGCGACGACCCGGACACCGTGCTCGTGTGCGAGCCGGGCGACCGCCGCGAGCTCGTCGGGGCGGTGAGCGGTCCCTGTCGGGTTCTGCGGGTTGCAGAGGAGGTACGCCGCCGGCAGGCCCGTTGCGGCGGCACGGGCGAACGCGTCTCCGAGCGCCTCGAGGTCCAGACGCCCGTCGGCTCCGAGAGGCGCATCCATCGCCCGCCGGCCGATCTTGGAGACGAAGGCGAAGAACGGCGGATAGACCGGCGGGTTCACGATGACGGGCGACCCCGGTTCGGTCACCAGCTGGAGCACCTCCGACACACCGGTCATCACGTCGGCCACCATCAGCGACCGCCCGACGTCGATCCCGTCCCAGCCCCACCGCTGCGACGCGAAGGCCGCGAAGGCCTCGCCGTACCCCGTACCGATCGGGTAGCCGGTGTCTCCCCGGCGCAGAGCGTCGCTCATCGCCCGCTCCACCGGCTCGGCGAGGAGCACGTCCATCTCGGCCACGAAGGCCGGCAGGACGTCAGGCGGGTACAGGCGCCACTTCACACTCGTCCGCGTGTGCAGGTCGTCGAGGGTCAGCATCTCGAGCGGATTCACCAGGCCATCGTGCCGTACGGGCCGCGGGGTGTCTGTCGGCGCGATGCGCCCCGCATCTGCCAGGCTCGATGCCATGACCTCGCACGACCTCACCTCGACCGAGACGCGGCTCAACCGACGGATCACCGGTCCGCTCCTCTTCGCGTTCATCCTCGGTGACGTGCTCGGCGCCGGGATCTACGCGCTCGTCGGCGTCCTCGCAGGAGACGTCGGCGGCGTGATCTGGCTGCCGCTGCTGATCGCGCTGCTCCTCGCCCTCCTGACGGCGGGCTCCTACGCGGAGCTGGTCACCAAGTATCCGCGGGCGGGCGGTGCGGCGGTCTACGCCGAACGTGCCTTCGGCTCACCGTTGCTCGCGTTCCTCGTCGGGTTCTCCATGCTGGCCGCCGGGGTGACGAGCGCTGCCGGGCTGTCGCTCGCGTTCTCCGGTGACTACCTCGGCACGTTCGTCGACGTCCCGACGACCCTGGCCGCCGTGCTCTTCCTCGCTGCGGTGGCCGCGCTCAACGCACGAGGGATCCGCGAGTCCATGGGGACCAACCTCGTGATGACCGTCATCGAGGTGAGCGGGCTGGTGCTCGTCGTGGTCGCCGTGGGTGTCATGGTGGGCGACGGACGCGGTGACGTCGGGAGAGTGACCGAGTTCCCCGAGGGCGCAGCGCCGGTGACCGCCACGCTGGGCGCGGCGATCATCGCCTACTACTCGTTCGTGGGGTTCGAGACGTCGGCGAACATCGTCGAGGAGGTCCGCGATCCCTCGCGGATCTATCCCCGGGCGCTGTTCGGTGCTCTGGTCGTCGCCGGGCTGGCCTACGTGGCGGTCGGGATGGCGAGCGCGATCGCCATCCCGCCGTCGGAGCTGTCGGAGTCCACCGGGCCCTTGACCACCGTCGTGGACGCGACGGACCTCGGCATCCCGGACGAGCTGTTCAGCGCCATCGCGCTCGTCGCGGTCGCGAACGGCGCGCTGCTGACCATGATCATGGCGAGCCGCCTGACGTACGGCATGGCGGAGCGCGGGCTGCTGCCGCCGGTCCTCGGTGCGGTCCTGCCGCGCCGGCGGACGCCGTGGGTGGCCATCCTCGCCACCACCGCCGTGGCGATGGGGCTGACGCTCGTGGGCGATCTCGCCACCCTCGCGGAGACCGTCGTGCTGCTGCTCCTCTTCGTGTTCATCAGCACCAACGTCGCGGTCCTCGTCCTGCGGCGTGACGTCGTGGACCACGACCACTTCAGGGTGTGGACGTTCGTCCCTGTGCTCGGGGTGCTCTCCTGCGTCGTCCTCCTCACCCAGCAGCGCGGCATGGTCTGGGTCTTCGGAGCGGCGCTGCTCGCCGTGGGGGTCGTCCTGCACCTGCTGGCGCGGCTCGTAGGACCGAGCGGCGACGACAGCGACGAACCCGAGGGCTCCGAGGACGCCCAGGACTCCGAGAGCCGCTAGCCCGCGCTACCTCGCGACCGTCAGGCCCACCGTCCGCCGCGGGCTCACCGCCGTCCGGTACGACCCACGCGCCGGCCGCACCTCGACGTGCAGGTGTGGCCCGTCCGGCGCTCCCCGCGCCCCGCTGCGCCCGATCAGGTCGCCCCTGCTGACTCGTTCGCCGTGCTTCACCCGGCGCGAGCGCAGGTGGCCGAGGAGGACGTCACGGCCGCGCGAACGGATGACGACCGCGCGGCTGCCGTACGCCGATCCGAGCCCACGGGTCACGACGCGACCGGACACCGCGGCGTAGACCCGCGTGCCGCGGGGCATGTCCAGGTCGAGCCCGTGGTGGAAGCCCTTGCCGCCGGTGCAGCGCCCCGAGGGCGGGTACCAGGGCGCGCGGGTGCAGCCGAACGGGATCATCCGGCGGTGCGCCCCGGCGAACCATCGCGACGTGTAGCAGCGCTTGTCGGTCGTCCAGAAGCGCTTCACCCCCGACGGGGTCCGGCGTGGGCCCACGGTGCAGGCCGACGCCACGCGCTCGGCCGGCGCGGCCTGTGAGGCCGGCGCGACCTGCTGCGTCTCCGCCGCCTCCCAAGGCCCGATCCGCACCGTGGTTCCGTTGCCGATGTCGAGAGACTCGGCAGTGCGGGCCACGACGGGAGGCTGTCCACCGGCGACCTGGAGCGCGAGCGCGGTGATCCGTTCCGTCTCGGCCCCAGCCAGGTTGCCCGTCCACTCGACGTTCGCGTAGGCCTCGCCGGCCGGCGGCACGGACACGACCTCCGCCGACGTGCGCTCCCCCGTGCGCTGCCGCTGCTCGGCCGCGAACTCGAGCGGGTCGCCGCTCTCGCCGCGTCCCCCGATGCCGGGGAATCCCTCGACGACGCAGGCGGAGTCCGTGACGTTGCGCAGCACCACCCTCGCGTAGCGGTGTCCGAGCGCAGGCTCGACCGGGGTGAGGGTGACGACCACGTCCTGCGGCGCGCAGGAGCGGGTGGTCGCGCGCTGTGTCGCACGGAGCCGGAGGACGCCCACGTCGGGCGCGGCTTCCTCGGACGGGGCCTTTTGGGAGGGGGTTTCCTGGGACGGGGCCGGTGCCGTGGCGGACTCGACGGCGGGTTCCGGGTGTTCGTCGGTCTGCGCCCCGCATGCGGAGGCGACCAGCAGCGCGCTCACAAGGAGCGGGAGGCACGCACGTCGCATCTCTGCAACCTACGCCACGTACGCGCCACAGACCTGCGTCGCTCAGACCCTCGGCCTCCCGAGGCTGCGCGGCGGCCCTCCTCCCTGTACCCGGACACCGCCTGGCCGATCTGCCGGGTCAGGCGATCCGCACGACCACCTTGCCGCGAGTGTGGCCGCGCTCGACCGCGCGGTGCGCATCGGCGGCGTGCTCGAGGTCGAACACCTCGGCGATCTCGACCTTGAGCGCGCCCTGATCGATCAGCGCCGCCAGCTCGGCGAGGTCGTCCGCGTCAGGGCGTACCCAGACGTACTCGCCACCGAGCTCGTCGCGGGCGCGCGCGTCGGTGATGGAGACGATCCGACCGCCGTCGGCGAGGAGGTCCGGCGCGATGTCCACGGCCTCTCCCCCGACGTAGTCGAGGATGACGTCGAACCCGCCGGGTGCCGTCGCGCGCGCCCTCTCGACCAGCCCGTCGCCGTACGCGATCGGCTCGGCGCCGAGCGAGCGCACGTAGTCGTGGTTGCGTTCCGAGGCCGTACCGACGACCCGGGCTCCCGCGTGCACCGCGAGCTGCACCGCGAAGGAGCCCACGCCGCCGGCAGCGGCGTGGACCAGCACGGTCTGACCCGCGGTGAGACCCGAGCGGCGGATCGTCTGAAGGGCGGTCAGCCCGGCGAGGGGGACACCCGCGGCCTCGTCGAACCCGACGGTCGACGGCTTCTTCGCGAGCGTGCGGACGGGGACCGCGACGTACTCCGCGAGCGTGCCTCCGGAGACGACGTCCTTGCGGGCGTACGCGAACACCTCGTCACCGACCTCCACCTCCGGGGTGTCGAGGCCGACCTTCTCGACGACACCCGCGACGTCCCACCCGGGGACGGCTGGCAGGTCGACGTCGATCAGTCCTTGCAGATAACCCTCTCGCACCTTGTAGTCGACCGGGTTGACCCCTGCGGCGACCACCTTGACCACGACCGTGTCGGGGCCGATGTGCGGCTCAGGCAGGTCGCGCAGGCTCAGGACGTCAGTGCTTCCGAACTCGTCGTACGCGATAGCTCTCATGGTGCGGGCAACCGTCCCGGGTGGCTGAGCATTCCGGCCGTGGCCGACGCCGCTGCCCCCGCCGAGGTCACGCCTCGCCGTAGCGGGAGACGAGCTCGGCCCCGATCCTGCGCAGCTCGGCCTTCACCGCCTCGCCCTCCACGACCTCGACCCGGGCTCCCCAGCCGGCGAGCTGCTCGGCGACCGAGACCGCGGTGTGAGCGGCGACGCGCACCGGGACGCGACCGTCGGCGCGCGGCTCGTCCGGCACGCAGTGGCGGCCGAAGTGGTCGCGAAGGATGGGGACGAAGCGCTCGTGCACGAGGATCACCGCCGACACCAGCGAACGTCTCTCCTCCATCACGGTGACGACCTCCTCCCACGCCTCCGACAGCGCGAGGTCGCTCGGACGGTCGGCCTGCTCGTCGGTGGCCTCGGCCGAGACGATGCGGTCGACGCGGAACGTGCGTCTCCCCCGTTCGGTCCCCGCGATCAGGTACCAGCGGTCGTCCTTGTCGACGAGGCCCCACGGATCGACAAGGCGCTGCGACTCCCCTCCTCGCCCCGCGTACGTCAGGTGCACGCGGCGACGGTCGACGACGGCTCCCTGGAGGAGCTCGACGAACGGGGGACGGGGACGTCCGGCGCCACCCCACGGCGTCGCGTCGACGTGGACCGCCTCCGCTGCAGCCTCAGCATCGGCCCGAAACGTCTGAGGCAGGGCGCGGACCATCTTGCGCAGCGCGGAACGCAGCTCGGGCGCTCCCGAGGTTGCGGGGCCGGCCAGCAGGAACAACGCCCGGGCCTCGGACGCCGTGAGGCCCGTGAGGTCGGTGCGCGACCCGCCGACGAGCGACCAGCCACCGTTGCGCCCGGGCTGCGGATAGACGGGTACGCCGGCGGCGGAGAGCGCCTCGAGGTCACGCCGAGCCGTCGCCACGGAGACCTCCAGCTCGGCGGCGACCTCCGCCGCGGTGATCCGCCCGCGCGACTGCATGAGCAGGAGGGTGGCGACGAGACGGTCTGCGCGCATGTCCTGAGTCTGGCAAAGAAAGTGCTCAGTTGGTGAGCACTTTGACCGGAATGATGGATCTCATCGACACGACGGAAGGACCACCTCATGCTTCGCGGACTCGCCACCATCAGCTTCTACGCCGACGACCTCGCCGCCGCACGCGCCTGGTACGAGCAGGTGCTCGGCATCGACGCCTACTACGCCTACCCCAACGAGGAGACGCCCGGCTACATCGAGTTCCGGGTCGGCGACGACGAGCATGAGCTCGGCCTCATCGACGCCCGGTACGCGCCGACCGACCGACCGGCGCAGCCGTCCGGAGCCGTCGCGTACTGGCACGTCGACGACCTGGAGGGCTCGCTCGACCGCCTCCTGGCCCTCGGGGCGACCCCGCACCTGCCGATCACGGCGCAGGGCGACGGCGAGGGCTTCGTCACCGCCTCGGTCGTCGACCCCTTCGGCAACATCCTCGGGATCATGACCAACCCGCACTACCGGGCGATGCACGAGGCAAGGACGCCGACGCCGACCCGGGATCCGTCCTAGATTGCCGAGGTGTCCTTCGACGTCGCCGCCACCTCGTACCACCGCTTCATGGGCCGGTTCTCCGAGCCGCTCGCGGACGAGTTCGTCCGCCTCGGTGACATCCGGGCGGGGCACCACGTCCTCGATGTCGGGTGCGGTCCGGGAGCACTCACGGCGAGGCTGGCGGCGATCGTCGGCGAGGACGCTGCTGCCGCCGTGGACCCGTCGGCGTCGTTCGTCACCGCCCTCCACGCCCGCCTTCCCGGGGTCGACGTGCGCCGCGCTGCAGCGGAGTCACTCCCCTTTTCCAACGACCTCTTCGACGCGGTGCTCGCCCAGCTCGTCGTCCACTTCATGACGGATCCCGTGGCAGGACTGCGCGAGATGCGCAGGGTCGCGGCTCCGGACGCCCCCGTGGCGGCGTGCGTGTGGGACCACGAGGGTGGCACCGGTCCGCTCTCCGCGTTCTGGACCGCCGCGCACGACGTCGACCCCGGTGCTCCGGACGAGTCAGGGCTGGCAGGGACCCGTCAGGGTCACCTCGTCGAGCTGTTCAGCCGAGCGGGCTTTGCCGATCCCGAGCCGTCGACCCTGACCGTCGCCGCGTCCTTCGCGACGTTCGAGGACTGGTGGGAGCCGTTCACGCTCGGCGTCGGGCCAGCGGGTGCGTACGTCGCCGGCCTCGACCACGACACCGTCACCCGGCTCCGAACACGGTGCCGTGAGCTGCTTCCTGGTCCGCCGTTCGACGTGCCGGCGACGGCGTGGGCCGTGCGCGCACGCGCGTGACCCACGAACGAGGGCCACGTGCCGGCGCGAGATTGCCGCGTGGAGCGTCGGGTACCGCAGGTGCAGGAGGCAACCATGACCAACGCATCGAACGAACCCGCCGACGTCGGCGACGACGAGGCCATCAACGACGACTCGGCGGAGACCGACGAGATCCGCTCCTCGCCGTCCGCCGACTCCGTACGCGAGGACGGCGCACGGTCGACCGACGACGACCAGGACGCGGAGCCGTCCGGGAACGCGCCACCCGGTGGGGCACCGAACGATCCGTCAGGTTCCTGAGTTACCGCTGTTCACGGATCGCCGCAGGGGCCGGAAGAACTCCCGGACGTCGGTGACCCACAGGCCCGGCACCTCCATGGCCGGGAAGTGACCCCCGCGGTCGAAGTTCGACCAGTGCGCCAGCCGCCCGTCGGGATCGGCCAGCGACCGTACGGTGGTGTCCGCGGCGAACACGGCATATCCGGTCGGCGGCCCCGGGGGCACGTCCGACCCCTCGGACCCGTTCCCCGAACCGTCGGCCTGTCCTGATGCCATGTGCTTCCATGCCTGGACGCCCTCGTACACCGAGTGCGCCGAGGTGGCTCCAGCCTGTCGGAACCAGTTCAACGACACGTTGGTCAGGAGCTGGTCCCGGTCGACCGCGTCGTCGGGCCGCTCGGCCGCAGGATCGGTCCACTCGTGGAACTTCTCGACGATCCAGGCCAGCTGACCGACGGGCGAGTCTGTCAGCGCGTACGCGATCGTCTGCGGCCGCGTCGCCTGGAGGTGGAAGTAGCCGAGGCCCTCGTCGCGGTACGCGTTGAACCGCACGATCCGGTCACGGTCCTCCCCCTCGAAGTCGTCCGGGTCGAGCGGCGGCCCGAACGGCGTCCCCGCCGCGGTGCCGGTCAGGTGCATGCCGGCAACCTGGTCAGGCGCGATCATCGCGAGGATCCCCGCGACACCCGCCCCGGCGTCGGTCGCCTGGAGCCCGTAGCGCTCGTAGCCGAGCCGGCGCGCGATCTCCGCCCACGCCTGCGCGACCTGGAAGAGGTTGCCCCAGCCCACGTGCAACGGCGTGGACAACCCGTACCCCGGCAACGTCGGCACGACGACGTCGAAGGCGTCGGCCGAGTCGCCACCCGACGCGTGCGGGTCTGTGAGCGGCGCCAGCACGCGCAGGAACTCGACCGACGAGCTCGGCCAGCCGTGGGTCACGACCAGCGGCATCGCGTCGGGCTCCGGTGACCGGACGTGGAAGAAGTGGATGTCCTGGCCGTCCACCGTCGTCACGAACTGCGGGATCTCGTTCAGCCGGGCTTCCTGGGCCCGCCAGTCGAAGTCGTTCAGCCAGTACTCGGCCAGCCCTTCGAGATAGTCCGGCGGCACACCGCGACTCCAGTCCGGACCCGCCGAGAAGTCCGGCCACCGCGTCCGGCGAAGCCTCTCGTGCAGATCGTCGACGTCGCTCTGGGGGATCTCGATCCGGTACGGGCGGATTGCTGTGCTCTCGTCCATCTCGTGACGGTAGAACGCCATGCGGAAGACCTCCTTCCGCGATGAGAGGCAGGATGGAGGAGTGCTCTCGACGTCGGCGCGCCTGCTGCACCTCCTGTCGCTCCTGCAGTCGCAGCGTGACTGGACGGGCTCTGCGCTGGCCGCACGTCTCGAGGTGAGTACACGAACCCTGAGGACCGACATCGGTCGCCTTCGCAGCCTCGGCTATCCGGTGGAGGGCGTCCCAGGTGCGGCGGGGGGCTACCGCCTCGGCGGAGGCGCGGCACTTCCTCCCCTGCTCCTCGATGACGACGAGGCACTGGCGGTGGCGATCGGCCTGCGTACCGCAACCGGTGGAGTCGCCGGGTTCGAGGGAACGGCCCTGAGCGCGCTGGTCAAGCTCGAGCAGACGCTCCCCGCTCGGCTCCGCCACCGGCTCGAGGACCTCGTGGCGGCCACGGTCGCGCTCCGGACGGAATCGTCGGACGTACCGGTCGAGCGGCTCACCGCCATCGCCGACGCCGTCCGCTGCCGCGAGAGCGTGCGCTTCGGCTACGAGGACAGCGACGGAACCGCCACCCTCCGTACGGCCGAGCCGCACCGGCTCGTCCACACCCGTGGCCGCTGGTACCTCGCGGCGTGGGACATCGCGCATGGTGCGTGGCGGACGTTCCGGGTGGACCGCATGCAGCTGCGGACCCCGAACGGGCCACGCTTCGTCGCGCGGGACGAGCCCGAGGGAGATCTCGTCGGGTTCGTGGAGCGCGCGGTCGGCACCGCGACCTGGCAGGTCCGAGCGCGGGCGCACGTCCAGGCTCCAGCGGCACGGATCATCGCGCGGGTCCCGCCGGCGGTGGTCGTCGAGGAGGTCGATGCCACGACCTGCATCGCGTACGTGGGCTCCGACTCGTGCGACCAGCTCGCCCTGTGGCTCGGCCTCCTCGACGCCGACTTCACGGTGGACGGGCCCGCTGAGCTGGGGCCCGCACTGCGTCGCGTCGCCGCGCGTTACACCCGTGCGGCCGACGCAGCGAGCCCGGGTGGCTCAGCGAGCGCTTGAGGGACGACTGCTCGCGGTCGGACCAGATCGTAGATCAGATATCCTCTCGACGTGCCTAGGACGCTCAGCGAGAAGGTGTGGGACGAGCACGTCGTACGGCGCGGGGAGGGCGAGGAGCCCGACCTGCTCTACGTGGACCTGCACCTCCTCCACGAGGTGACGAGCCCGCAGGCGTTCGAGGGTCTGCGAGAGGCGGGTCGGCGTGTCCGGCGCACCGATCTCACGCTGGCCACCGAGGACCACAACGTGCCCACCACCGACCTCGACAAGCCGATCGCCGACCTCCTGTCCCGGACCCAGGTGGAGACGCTGCGTCGCAACTGCGAGGAGTTCGGGGTCCGCCTGCACCCGATGGGTGACATCGAGCAGGGCATCGTCCACGTCGTCGGGCCGCAGCTCGGCCTGACCCAGCCGGGCATGACGGTCGTGTGCGGCGACTCGCACACCTCGACGCACGGAGCCTTCGGAGCACTGGCCTTCGGCATCGGCACCAGCGAGGTCGAGCACGTCCTCGCCACCCAGACCGTGCCGCAGGCGCGTCCCCGCACGATGGCGGTGACGGTCACGGGCGCGCTTCCCGAAGGGGTGACCGCGAAGGATCTCGCGCTCAGCCTCATCGCGCGCGCCGGCACCGGGGGCGGGCAGGGGTACGTCGTCGAGTACCGCGGGCCCGTCGTCGAGGCGCTCTCCATGGAGGCACGGATGACGCTGTGCAACATGTCGATCGAGTGGGGTGCCAAGGCCGGCATGATCGCGCCCGACGCCTCCACGCTCGCCTACCTCCGCGGCCGCCCCGAGGCGCCGTCAGGATCGGCGTGGGACGAGGCGGTGGCGTACTGGCGCACCCTCGTCACGGACGCCGACGCGACCTTCGACCGCGAGATCGTGGTCGACGCCTCTCTCCTGACCCCGTTCGTCACCTGGGGCACCAACCCGTCGCACGGCGTGCCCCTCGGCTCCGTCGTTCCCTCGCCCGACGACTTCGCGGATGCCGACGAACGGGCGGCGGTGGTCCGCGCCCTGGACTACATGGACCTCGCCGCGGGGACTCCCCTGCGTGACGTCGCCATCGACACCGTGTTCGTCGGGTCGTGCACGAACGGCCGCCTCGAAGACCTGCGCGCCGCGGCCGCGGTGCTCGAGGGACGCCAGGTCGCCGACGGCACCCGCCTCCTCGTCGTCCCCGGATCGGCGCGCATCCGGCTCGAGGCGGAGGCCGAAGGGCTCGACCGGGTGTTCCTGGCGGCCGGCGGCGAGTGGCGCGGTGCAGGATGCTCGATGTGCCAGGGGCTCAACGCCGACCGACTGGGCCCGGGCGAGCGCAGCGCCTCGACCTCCAACCGCAACTTCGAGGGGCGCCAGGGCAAGGGCGGCCGCACCCACCTGGTGTCACCGCTCGTCGCCGCCGCGACCGCCGTCGCGGGACGGCTCGCGGCTCCCGCCGACCTGCCGGCCCGCTGACAGCTGCGCGCGAGCGGGAGCGACAGCCTCCTCGGCCGGGAGAAGAACGACCACCTGCTCGCGACGGCGCCGCAGAAGCTTGCCCGCCTCGACGACCACCGGCAGGAGCGCTGCCAGCCCCAGGCAGACCAGCCACTCTCTCGGTGTCAGCGGCGTGGTCCCGAGGCCCCGCTGCAGGGTCGGCAGCTCCGTCGCGAGGAAGACCGCCACGAAGGTGATTGAGGCGATCCCGACAGCCTTGAGGACCGGTGCCTCGAGACCGCTCACCGGATCGCGTCGGTTGACCACCGCGTTGAACGCCGTCCCCAGCCCCATCACGGCGAAGGTCATGGTCATCGAGACCGACGGCCCGTCCGTACGAGGTGCGTCCGGCCCCGCCACCAGCGGGAGGAACGCGGCGCAGAACAGCACCGCGGCGTAGACCAGCCACATCCGTACGGCTGCAGGGTTGGAGATCGTGATCGACGGGTCACGCGGCGGACGGTTCATCACCTGAGGGTCCCCGGGGTCGACCGCGATGACGACGACGCCGACCGCTGTCGCGAAGAACAGGAGGAAGAGCACCATCGACGGTCGCATCGCCACCCCGTCGTTGATGTCGAAGATCGACGCCGCGAGGAACAGCAGCACCAGCGACAGCAGCTGCGTCATCTGGTAGCGGACGTACGCGACGACCTTGTCGTACACGCGGCGGCCGATCTCGACGGCATGCACGAGCGTGCCGAAGTTGTCGTCGGTCAGGATCATGCGTGCGGCCTGCTTCGTCACCTCGCTGCCGCTCCCCATCGCGACGCCGACGTCGGCCTGTTTCAGGGCGGCCGCGTCGTTGACGGCATCACCCGTCATCGCGACGACCAGGCCCTGCTCCTGCATCGCGCGCGCCAGGCGCAGCTTGTCCTCGGGGGTGACGCGTCCGAACACGTGCAGGCGCGGAAGCTGCTCCTTCAGCTCGTCGTCGGTCAGGGCCTGGAGCTCCGTGCCACTGATCGCACCCGGGCCGAGCCCGAGCTCCTCGCCGATGGCCTGTGCCGTGACGGCGTGGTCACCGGTGATCATCCGGACGTCGATCCCCGCGGCGAGTGCCGTCCGGACGGCACTCCTCGCCTCGGCACGAAGCGGGTCGATGATCCCTGCCAGCGCGACGAACGACAGATCTCGTACCAGCGCCATCGGATCGTCGCGCATCGCCGCGACCTCCGACTCCGTGAGAACGCGGGCGGCGAACGCGAGCACGCGCAACCCCTTCTCCCCCATCCGCCGGTTCGCCTCGGTGACCTGGGGCCCTGCGTCGGTGATCGTGTCCTGCGCGCCGCTCAACGGGCCGCCGGCCATGGCGCAGCGTGCAAGGACGACGTCCGGGGCGCCCTTCACGAGCACGACCGTGTGCTCCACGCCGTCGACCGGCACGCGATGGAACGTCGCCATGAACTTGTAGTCGGAGTCGAACGGAACCTCCGCGAGGCGCGGGTACGCCCGGCGGGTCTCCGCCGCGTCGATGCCCAGCTTGGCTGCCAGGACCACGAGCGCGGCCTCGGTCGGGTCACCGATCACCGTGCCGTCGTCGCCGACGACCGCGTCGCTGTCGAGGACCAGCCCGAGCCCGAGCCGGGTGAAGTCCGGGACGGGGATCCCAGCGGTCGCCCGGATCTCCCCCGTCTTGCGGTAGCCCTCGCCCTCCACGGTGAACCATGCTCCGCCGACGTAGAGGGTCGAGACCATCATCTGGTTGAGCGTCAGTGTCCCTGTCTTGTCCGTGTTGATGGCACTCGTCGCTCCGAGCGTCTCGACATCGGTGAGGTTCTTGACGACCGCCTTCGCCTCGGCGAGCTGCCGGGCGCCCAGCGAGAGCAGGCCTGAGACGAAAGCCGGCATTCCGGTGGGGATCGCCGAGATCGCCATCGCCGTCCCGAGGAGCAGGACGTCCTTGCCCGGGACACCGCGCAGCAGTCCGACGACGACGATGATGGCGACGGCACCCCACGCGACGACGCCGAGCACCTTGGTCAGCGCGTCGAGCTCCCTCTGCAACGGGGAGCGCGTGCGTGTCACCGCACTGAGCATGCTGGCGATCTGACCCATCTGCGTGTCCATGCCCGTGGCCGTGACGAGGATCGACGCCGTCCCCCGCGTGACGGAGGTGTTCTGGAAGAGCATGTTGGTGCGATCGCCCAGCGTCGTCTCCGGCGACGCGAGCGGGTGGGAGTCCTTGGCGATCGGCGCGCTCTCACCGGTCAGCGCGGCCTCCTGGGCCTCCAGCGTCGCCGACCGTACGATCCGTCCGTCGGCGGGCACGATGTCACCGGCCTCGACCTGGACGACGTCACCGCGGACCACCCCCGTTGCGGGGATCATCGTCACGACCCCGTCGCGGACGACACGCGCCTGCGGTACGGCGATCCTGGCGAGCGCGTCGACACTTGCGCGGGCCGTCATCTCCTGACGTGTGCCGAGCGAGAGGTTGAGCACGATGAGCAGGCCGACGACGACGCCCGTCGCCACCTCGCCGATGACCACGCTCACGATGACGACGGCGATGAGCATGAGGTTCATCGGGTCGCGCAGCTGGGCCGCCGCGACGGCCCACACCGAGGGCGGCTTCTCGGCGGCGATCTCGTTCGGGCCTTCAGAGGTCAGCCTGATCTCCGCCTCGACGACGCTCAGCCCACTGCTGGCGTCGGAGCCGGCGGCCTCGACGACCTCGCCGACCGTGAGCACGTACGGGGGCGTCGGTGTGTCAGTCGCCACAGGCTTTGGCTGGTCGCTCATCGGACTCCCCTCTGGGCCGGGCCTCAAGGCCCGACGCACACGAAGGTATGCCCTCCGCGGCTCGCGCGCAGACGTGATGCACGCGAACGAGGCCAGAGGCAGCACCCGACGACCGTGGCGACGTCGTCAGGCGCGAAGGCGCTTCACGAACGGCGCGCACACGACGGCCACAAGAGCGAGACAGCCGCTTACGACGAAGGCGCGATGTGCACCCGCGGCCTGAGCCACTGCCTCGCTCGCGCCACCACGCGAGGCCGCGGCCGCACCGATCGTCATCGCCGCGACGAGCACAACCGTTCCCGCGGCGCCTGCCAGGTGCTGGAGGGTGTTCATGATCGCGCCCCGTGGCCGTACAGGCTTCGAGGGAGCGACCCGAGAGACACCGTCATGAGCGGGGTCATGAGCATCGCCATGCCGGCACAGAAGAGCACGTGCATGGCGACGAGGAGCCCTCGCGAGGTGTCGACGTCGACGGTGCCGGTGGCGATCCCGGGTACCCTGATGCGCCGTGCCGAGCATCGTCGCCGTGCAGATGACGCCGATGGCGACGGAGATCCGGAATGTCGGCACGGCGAACGGCCGACGGTCGAGCAGGGCGCGCCGACCCTTCTGCAGGCGCAGCTGGCGTGCCACGACGACGGCGAGGGCCACCAGGCCGACCGCGACGGTGACCAACGGGTTGACGGCACCGTCGGTGATCGCCTCGAAGGACGCGAGGCCGTGGACCAGACCGCCGAACGCGAGCGCGGACAGGGCGACGGAGAGCGACGTGCGCGATCCGGCGGCGCTCTACCGGGAGTGCTGTGACGCGCTCCGCGACGTCACGGCGTGAGCCCCGGCCGAGTCCGCGGCAGGCGAAGACGCCCTCAAAGAATCGTCTATCGTATATTCGGACATTCGGAGCGGCGACAGGAGCGGGCATGAGGGTGGGCGTGGTGCTCGGCACCGGGCACGGCGAGAAGGGCACGACCGGCACGGTCGTGGACGACCTTCTCCAGCGGGTGCGCCAGCACACCGAGATCGACGTCGACGTGGTCTGCACCGACGACCTGACCCTGGGCCCGAGCTGCCCCGCGTGCCTCGCCTGCATGACCGCGGGCGAACAGGCGTGCCCGAACGTCGACAACGCCTCGCCCGCACGGGAGCTGATGGACGCCGCGGACCTCGTCGTCTTCGCGACCCCGGTCCACAGCTTCACGCTGTCGGCGACGATGAAGCGGTTCGTGGACCACTTCGCCTACCTGATCCACCGCCCGCGCTACTTCGGGACGCCGGCCGTCCTCGTGTCGACCGCGGCCGGAGCCGGCCACGACGCTGCGCTGGGCTACCTCGAGACGGCGATCCGTCGCTGGGGTTTCCACACGGTCGGACAGCTGGGCGTGAACGGACCGGGCCTCGCCAAGCCCCCGTACCGTGCGAGGGTCGACCTCGCGCTCGACGAGATCGCCTCGACGGCCGTACAGGCCGTACGCGACGGTGGTGAGCCCACTCCGACGGCGTCCGACCTCATCGGCTTCCGTGTCGCCCGCCTCCTCGTCGAGTCCAGCCGCGACGACGGTCCGGTAGACGCGGCCTACTGGGACGAGCGGGGCTGGTTCGACGCCGACTGGTTCACGGACGCCAAGGTGCCGCGCGTCGCGAACGCGCTCGCCGGACTCGTCGAGGGACGCATCCGCAAGGGCATCGCCAACGGCTCCTCGAAGCCCTACCGAGGCTGAGCGACCCCGATGCCCCCCGACTCGACGCGTGTCCGGAGCCTTCCGGCGGTTCCGGCGACGACGCACGACCCGCTGGGACGTCGCCGACGACGTCACCGCAACGCCGTCGTCCTCGTCGTCCTCGGCACAGTCCTCGCGACCAGCGCGGTGCTGGGCGTCGCGATCGGCCCTGTCTGGGTGGCACCGGCTGACGTCCTGCGCATCCTGTCCGGCAACGTCTTCGGCGGGACCCCCGGCGGCACGGACGCGACCGCCCAGGCGATCGTCTGGGACGTACGGCTCCCGCGCGTCGTCCTCGGGATCGCCGTGGGCGCCGGCCTCGCCGTGTGCGGCGCGGCCCTGCAGGCGATGGTCCGCAACGTGCTCGCCGACCCGTATCTGCTCGGCATCAACTCCGGAGCCTCCAGCGGAGCCGCGGTCACGATCCTCTTCGGGGTCACCTTGGGGCTGGGTGAGCACGCACTCGCGGGCAGCGCGTTCCTCGGCGCTCTCTCGGCGTCGTTGCTCGTCTTCGTGGTCGCGCGGACCGCAGGTCGGATCACGTCCGTACGCCTGCTTCTGACCGGGGTCGCTGTCGGCTACGCACTGTCGGCGCTGACCAGCTTCCTCGTCTTCGCCTCGGGATCGGCCGAGGGCGCGCGCTCGGTGATGTTCTGGTTGCTCGGCTCGCTGGCCCTGGCGCAGTGGGGCGGGCCGCTGGTGGCGCTCGTCGCCGTGGTCGTCCTCACCGTCAGCGTCCTGGCGCTCTGGGCGCGGCGGCTCGACGCGCTGGCGATCGGCGACGAGACGGCGCTCGTGCTCGGGCGTCTCCCCGACCCGCTTCCGCACCCAGCTTCTCGTCGTGGTCTCGTTGTGCATCGGAGTGATCGTCGCGGCGTCGGGCTGCATCGGGTTCGTCGGACTCGTCGTCCCCCACCTCGCCCGCCGCCTCGTCGGGTCGGCGCACGGGTGGGTCGTGCCGGCCTCCGCGCTGCTCGGCGCGGTGTTCCTCCTGTGGGCGGACCTGCTGTCACGGATGGTCCTTCAGCCACGCGAGCTCCCGATCGGCATCATCGCGGCGCTCGTCGGGGCACCGTTCCTCCTCGCCCTCATCCGCCGCATGCACCCGTCGGCCTGACGTCTCGTACCAAGGAGCACCATGAACTCCCGCACCCTCCGCGCCACCGCGGCCGCCGCGCTGCTGGCCTCTGTCCTCACCGCGTGCGCGGGCGGCGGTGCGAACGACGACCGGGCGGCCGCTGCAGCGACCCGGCTTTCCGCACACCGTCACGAACTGCGGGACCGAGGTGACGTTCGACGCGCCACCCGAGCGCATCGTCCTGCTGACGAGCTCGGCAGTCCCCTACCTCGCCGAGCTCGGCCTGCTGGACCGTGTGGTCGCGCGCGCCGGCGCCTACCCCGACGCCTACTACGACCAGGCCACGCGGGACGCGCTCGACGCCATCCCGTTGCTGACCGACGAGCTCGACACCTCCGGGCACCTCCAGATCTCCAAGGAGACCGTCCTCGCCCAGCGGCCGGACCTGGTCCTCGGCCAGGTGCCCAACCTCGAGCGCGCGACTCTCGCTTCAGCGGGCATCCCGCTCCTCGAGCAGCCCGCGCTGTGCCCCGAGGGTGTGACCGACCTGAGCTTCGAGGACGTCGCCGAGCAGATGACCGCGTACGCGGCGGTCTTCGGGATCCCCGACGCCGGTGAGCGTGCGGCGGCCGCCGTGAGGGACCGGGTCGCGGCGCTCACCTCGGGCGCAGCCGTTGCGGACGCGGACGAGCGCCGTACGGCGGCCGTGCTCTACCCCACCGTGGGCGGTGGCACCATCTATGCGTACGGCACACGGTCGATGGCGCACCCCCAGCTCGAGGCCGCAGGGCTGGAGAACGTGTTCGGCGACGTCGACGAGCGGGTGTTCGAGGTGTCGCGCGAGGAGCTGATCGGACGCAACCCCGACGTCCTCGTCCTGCTGCACTCCGACGGTGACGCCGACGCCGTCGAGGACGCGATCACCTCGCTCAACGGTGCGCAGGCGATCACCGCGGTCGCCCGCGGCGAAGTCCTGGTGCAGCTCTTCAACTTCACCGAGCCTCCGACGCCGCTGTCGATCGACGGACTGTCGGCGATCGTGGAGCGCTTCGGCCGATGATCAGCGCCACCGGCATCGGGTTCTCGTACGGGTCACGGCCGATCCTCTCCGACGTCGACCTGGCAGCGCCTCACGGCCAGGTGCTCGGGCTCGTCGGTCCGAACGGCAGCGGCAAGACGACCCTGCTGCGCACGCTCCACCACTCCCTCGTCCCACGGACCGGCTCGGTCCTGATCGACGGCGACGCGCTGCAGGGCCTCTCGGCACGCGAGATCGCTCGGCGGGTCGCGGTCGTTGTCCAGGAGTCGCCGGGTGACCTGCCGCTCCTGGTGTCGGACATGGTCCTGCTCGGCCGCACGCCGCACCGCTCGGTGTTCGCGCGTGCGACGGAGGCCGACGACGCCGTCGCTGCCGAGGCGCTCGATCGCGTGGGCGCACTGCACCTGGCGGGCAAACCGTTCGACGGACTGTCCGGGGGTGAGCGCCAACGGGTTCTCATCGCGCGGGCGCTCGCCCAGGAGTCGACCCACCTGCTCCTCGACGAGCCGACGAACCACCTCGACGTCCGCTATCAGCACGAGGTGCTTGATCTCGTCCGCGACCTGGCCGTCAACGCCCACCACACGGTCGTCGTCGTCCTGCACGACCTCAACCTCGCTGCCGCGTACTGCGACCAGGTGCTGCTGCTCCAGTCCGGCAAGGTCGTGGCCCGTGGTGCTCCGGACGTCGTCCTGACCGCGGAGAATCTCGAGCCCGTGTACGAGGTCGACGTGCGGCGGATCCCCCTCGACGACGGCTTCCAGCTCGCGTTCCGTCCTCGGCGCCCGCGCACGCAGGGGGCGCGTTCGACCCCGCACGCCGCACCGACCAGAAGTGCCTGAGGTGACGCGCGTGTCAGTCGGTGGGACTGATGACGAGGCGTGCGATGAGGTCACCGTCGAAGGTGAACGTCATCGGGCCTGTGCCGTTGAAGCCGTTGCCGGTGACCGTGAGGGTGGCGACGACGCTGTCCGGCCGGTCCCCCGGTCGCACGTCGACGATCTCGAAGTGGGCCTGCTTGCCGATGTTGTCGGTCAGGTTCCAGGAGGCGACACCGGGACGGCCGTGGAACACGCGGCCCCAGTCGTCGAGCACCGCATCCTCGGTGAAGGTCGCCACGAAGGCCTCGGAATCGGCGGCGTTGGTCGCGTCGACGAACGCCTGAAGCGGCACGGGAACGGTTGCCTCGGCCATAGGGGATCCTCCCGGTGCGTCGGGGCAGCCCAAGACCACGGGTAGGTGCGACCGGGCTGCTCCGTTAGCGTATGCCCATGACCGACGTCGCCGCAGTCCGGCATCCTGTCCCCACGCTCGTCCGGCGACTCGACGTCGCAGCCAAGTTCCTCCTCGTCCTCATGCTCGCGTCCGCGCTCGCGTTTCCCGAGTTCGGCAACCTCGAGGACAAGGGCGCGGTGGCGCGCGCGGTCTCGTACCCGATGCTGGCGTTCACGGTCCCGGTCGTCTGGCACCTGTGGTGGCGCGAGCGCGCATCGTTCCCCTGGCTCGCCGATCTCCTGATCACGATCACCTGCTTCACCGACATCCTGGGCAACCGGATGGACCTGTACGACCAGATCGTGTGGTTCGACGACTGGATGCACTTCATGAACACCGGCCTGCTCGCCGCGGCGGCCATCCTGCTGACCCTGCCGCGCAGCGCGACGCTCGGCGCCACGATCGAGCGTGCGCTCGCCTTCGGCGCGACGGCGGCCATCGTGTGGGAGCTCGCCGAGTACTTCGCCTTCATCAGCAAGTCCTCCGAGCGCCACAGCGCCTACACGGACACGCTCGGTGATCTGGCGCTCGGGACCACGGGGTGCCTCGTGGCGGCCGTACTCATCCACCTCGCGTGGCGCCGAGGGAAGCTGCGGACCACGGCACCACAGCTCGAGTCCAGCGTCGTCACCCCGGCGTAGCCCTGCGCGAGGGCGCCGACGCTTGACCCCGACGCGACGTCATAGTCTTGCCTGGGGGCATGCCCCTCTCCGCCGTCGCGTATCTCGCTTCCTTCTTCCTGTCGCTCCTCGGCAACGCCGTCGCCGCGGTCGCGTTGCCGTTGATCGTCCTGCAGACGACCGGCAGCGCCCTCGGCGCGGGCGTCGTGGCCGCCTCGACGGCGATCCCTGCGGTGCTGGCCGGTCTGTTCATGGGTGTGGTCATCGACCGGATCAACCGCCGGACCTCGTCGGTCGCGACCGATCTCGTGTCGGCAGCGGCGGTGGCGGCGCTCCCCGTCGTCGATGCGGTCTCCGGCCTGACGATCGGCTGGTTCGTCCTGCTCGGCGTGATCGGTTCTCTCGGTGACGTGCCCGGGATGACGGCACGGGAGGCGCTGCTGCCGGCAGTCGTCCGGCACAGCGGAGTGGCCGCCGATCGACTCGTCGGCCTGCGCGAGGCACTCGGCGCGGTCGCGCTGCTCGTCGGTCCGGCGATGGCGGGAACCCTGATGACGGTGCTCGAGGGAGCGACCGTCCTGTGGATCACCGCCGCGACGTCGCTGCTGGCCGCGGCACTGACGCTGCTGGTGCCACGCTCCGCCGGGGAGATCGTGCCGGACGACGACCCGCCGCATCCGACCGCCGGTGGCACACGGTCGGTCCGGAGGGAGCTGCGCGACGGGCTGCGCGCCCTCACAGGGAGCGCCTTCCTCGTGGCCGTCACCGTGCTCGGGGCGGCGGCTGTCCTGGTGCTCACCGGGTTCCAGGCGCTGGTCCTCCCTGTCTACTTCACGTTCGCCGATCGCGGACACCTCCTCGGGTTCGTCCTCAGCGCTCTCGCGATCGGCGTCCTGGTGGGCGGCACGGTGTACGCGATCGTCGGCAGCCGTCTGCCACGCACCGGCTTGCTTGCCGCGGCGCTCGGTGGAACGACGCTCGGGTTCGCGCTGCTGGCCACCCTTGCAGCGCCCTGGGTGGTCTTCCTCGGGGCGTTCACGGTCGGGGCAGCCAGCGGACTGCTCAACGGACTGCTCGCGGTGCTCCTCATCGAGCGGATCCCGGAGACGTTGCGCGGCCGGGTGCTGGGCGCCCAGAACGCTGCCGTCACAGTGGCACCGCCGGTCGGCATCCTGGTGGCGGCGGTCGTGACGGAGTACGTGGGCGTCGGGGCCGCAGCCCTGCTGCTCGCCGGCATCTGGGCTGTGGCCGCGCTCGCGACGGTGGCGGCGCGGCCTCTGCGTACGCTGGGGCCGGTGCGCGACGACGGCGAAGTGAGGGTGGATGCGTAGCAACGAGCTCGCCCAACGTGCCGGCGTGACCGTACGGGCGCTGCGGCACTACCACCAGGTGGGAGTCCTCCCCGAGCCGCCGCGCTCCCCCAACGGCTACCGTGCGTACGACGTCCACGACCTCGTGCGCGTCCTGCGCATCAAGCGACTGAGCAGCCTCGGACTCGCTCTCCAGGACCTGCCGTCTCTCCTCGAGCAGCCGGACGATGCCGAGTCGGTCCTCGACGACCTCGACCACGAGCTGGCCGCCGAGATCGCCCGGTTGTCCGCGCAACGGGCTGTGGTCGCGCAGCTGCGACAGGACGGGGTACCGCCCGATCTCCCGCCCGAGCTGGGCCGGCACGCCACGCTGTTCGCCGCCGCCGGCTCCTCCGCCGCCCTCGCCCGGGTCGACCGGGAGCAGGCGATCCTCCTCGCGCACCTCGCAGGCGGGGAGGGGATGGCCGAGGTCGTCCGTTTCTACGAGCTGCTCGCGGCCCCGGAGGTCGTCGCCGCATCGGCCTCGCTCTACGCAGCGTTCGAGGCCCTCGGGACGCACAGCTCCACGAAGGACATCGAACGCGTCGCCGACGACGTGGTGGCGGCCGCCGGGCCTGTCCTCCAGGCGTTCGACGGGTCCGGCACCACGCTCGACCTCGGGGGCTTCGAGTCGATGCTTCTCTCGCACACCCGCGACCTCCTGAACACCGCTCAGCAACAGGCGCTCACGCTGATCGAGGAGCGGCTCACAACCCTGATGGAGACCTGAGCGCGCAGTAGCGTGGGCACGACCAGAGACCGCGTACGAAGGAGTCCCCGTGTCCAAGCCTCCGTTGCCCGACGACGCCGTCGCCCTGCTGAAGCGCCCCAACCCTGCGGTGATCGCCACCCTGCGACGCGACGGCTCGCCCGTCACCGCCGCCACCTGGTACCTGTGGGAGGAGGACGGCCGCGTCCTGGTCAACATGGACGAGAGCAGGGTCCGACTCGCGCACCTGCGCCGCGACCCACGCGTGAGCCTCACCGTGCTGGCCGAAGACGGCTGGACCACGCACGTCACCCTGCTCGGCCGTGTGGTGGAGATCGCGGACGACGAGGCCCTGGCAGACATCGACCGCCTCTCGACGCACTACAGCGGCCGCGCCTATCCGGTCCGCGATCGCGCGCGGGTCAGCGCGTGGATCGAGGTCGACCGCTGGCACGGGTGGGGCGCGATGAAGGACAACGACCAGGCGACCGGATAGTGCGCAACCCGCGTCGGCGGCACGCTCAGGCGGCGTCGAGGACGGCCGCCAGCGACGCTGGGACGCGGTCGAGGTCCATCGCCTCGACGAGGAGTGCGGCGTAGCGAGCCTTGCGTCCTGAGCGGCAGCCGAGGAAGCGACCATCCGAAGAACCCGAGCGCCCTCAGGCCGTCCGCAGTCGGCCCCGGATCCAGACCTGCGGCTGCCAGACCGCGACGCAGAGCGTCCTCCTCGCCCACGTCGTACAGTCCCACGAGCCGCATGCCGGCACCGCGGGGTCCGTACCGGGTCGCGAACGCGCGCGTGTTGGTGATCCCGCCCATGGCGCCGACGGCGACGCCCTCGGCGGGAAGGCAGCGTCCACGGTGGGCGGCGAGCGTCTCGAGCGCCACCCGGTCGCTCTCCCCCTCGACCAGCACCTCGGTCCTCGGCAACGTCAGCTCCGTACCGGTGACGCGTGGGCGGCGTCGTACTGGTCCCGCGATGCGCTCACCTCGTCCATGTGGGACTCAGCCCAGTCCTTCAGCGTCAGCATGACCTGCTGCAACGAGGTGCCGAGGTCCGTCAGGGCGTAGTCGACGGTCACCGGCACCGTGGGCGTGACCGTCCTGGTGACGAGGCCGTCACGTTCGAGCGCGCGGAGAGTCTGAGTCAGCATCTTCTGACTGACGCCGGCGAGTCGCCGCGACAGGGCCGAGTACCTCATCGGACCCTCCTCCGCGAGCGCCGCCAGGACGAGAGCCACCCACTTGTCCGAGATTCGCGCGAGCAGGGCCCGGCTCGGACACGCCGCGAGGAACGCGTCGTACTCGGTCTTGGCCTGGTTGCGGCGCTGTGCCGCGGTCGTCGTCGGCATGGAGTCCTCCTTCGTGCACCTGACGGGCACTAACGCACTCTTGGGTGCCTACTTCCCCTTGGAGAGTGACCCCGTCAGTCTGGACCTCAGCCTGAACCACCACAACCCCGCTGAGGAGAATCATGGACACCAGGACCACTTATCGGACTGCCGTCGTACGCGTGCCCGCCGGACCGGGCTCCGTCGAGCTGATCGACGTACCCCGGCGCGCGCTGGGTGCAGGGCAGCTACGGGTACGGATCGAGGCCGCGGCCGTGAACCCCGCAGATGTCTGGGTCACCGACGGCTTCTTCCACTCGATCGGCATGATCCACCAGCCCGAGCAGACGGGTCTCGGATGGGACTTCGCCGGCGTGGTCACGGCGACCGACACGGATCTCGCGATCCCGGTCGGCGCGCGGGTCGCCGGGATGGTGCCCGGCTTCGACCGCGACTTCGGCACCTTCGCCCAGGAGGTCACCGTTCAACAGGACTGCGTAGCTGTCGTCCCCGACGACCTCTCGCTCACCGCCGCGGCGACCGTCCCGCTCAACGCGCTCACCGCCGATCAGATCGTCGACCTGCTCGGCGACGGCAACGGTCGGCATCTGCTCGTGACCGGCGCCGCCGGCGCCGTGGGCTCTTTCGTGGTTCCGCTGGCCAGGGACCGCGGCTGGGTGGTCAGCGGGTTCGCACGCGCGAGCGACGAAGCGTTCGTCCGCGGTCTCGGCGCCGAGTTCGTCAGCGCGCCCTCCCGCGGCTGGGATGCCGTCGTCGACACGGCACTCCTCCAGGAGGAGGGTGCCGCGCTCGTACGCGACGGCGGGACCTTCGTGGGAGTCCGGCCTGCGGCTCTGCCCACGCCAGGCCGCGGCGTCGCGGTCCGAGCGGTGTCTGTGGTGCCGGACGCGTCACGACTTGCAGCGCTGCTGGAGCTGGCGGCACGCGACGTGCTCCGGACCCGGATCGTCGACGTCCTCCCACTCGAGAAGGTGAGCGAGGCTCTACGGAACGTCGCGGCAGGTGGCGTTCGCGGACGTTACGTCCTCACGCCCTGACCCCCGCCCCAGGCGTCCCCTGTGCAGATCTGACCGTGAAGCTCGGCCGGACCGATCGCGATACGGCCGGTCGCGCTCCTTGCGGAGCTGCGTGCACGGGCGTCTCGGCGTTGGGCACGACAGAGCCGTCGTGGGGTGCAGTCAGGACAGCGCTGCGAGCGTGGTGTCTCGTACGAGCGCCGGAGCGTCCTCCGCCGTGATCTCCCCGCGGTGCACCGCGGCCGAGGCGCTGTGCAGGATCGCCTGGATCACGCTGAGCTGCCACTCGATCGGGACGTCGCTGCGGAACTCGCGGGCCTCCCGCCCGCGCTCGAGAAGGCCCCGGACGCGCGCGGCGGGTTCGTCGTGGGCGCGCCGGATCTGCTCAGGTGACAGCGCCTGGGAGCCGGCGACCACGACGGCACCGAAGCGGTGGGTGAGATGCCAGGTCGCTTCCAGCAGCCTGCCGAGCGCCTGGCGGGGATCGCCGTCCAGGTCCACCTCTGCCAGTGCCGCGTCGGTGTGGGCGATCGCCCGGTCGACGACCTCGCCGACCAACGTCGCACGGGAGTCGAAGTGACCGTAGAGCGTCACTCGTCCGACGCCAGCAGCCTTCGCGATCTCGTTGACGCTCACGTCCGGGTTGACCGCCAGGAGCCGGGTGGCCGCAGCGACGATCGCTTCGATGTTGCGCACGGCATCGGCGCGCTTGCCGCGATCGGGCGCTTCGTCGTCCGCAGGCGCGCCTGTCTCGATCCGGGTCACGCCCCCACCCTCGCATCATCGGGGTCGGGAGCGACGAACCGGTGGCAGTCGACCACCACGGACCCGCCGGGCGCCGGCGCCTCGTGGTCGAAGGGACCTTCGTCGATCCATCCCTGTCGTTCGTAGAAGCGGCGTGCCCCGGTGTTTCCCGTCGCCACGGCGAGCCAGGGGTGCCGGTGCCCTGCCGCAGTCACAAGGCGTTCGGCCCGCCGCAGCAGCGCAGCGCCGACGCCACTTCCCCGGGCCGGCCGGTCGAGATACAGGTGGTCCACCTGGTCGCCGTCGAGCATGACGAAGCCGACGACGGCGCCACCGAGCGACGCGACGGTGGTGTCACCGAGCCGCGCTCGAGCGCGGTGGTCGAAGGACTCCGGCGTACGGGCATCCACCAGGGCCTGGGGCACGTTGCCGAGGTGAGCATCTGCCCAGCCGTCACGCCAGATGCGGGCGACGGCGTCCACATCGGTCGGCCCCGCCGGGCGGAGGTCGAGCTGACCCATCCTGAGCACCCTCCTCTCTCGTGCAGGCCTCTCTCAGAGGATCATGCACGGTCTTGCAGCTTCGTACAGGAAACTTCACACCCTGCACACGGACGCTGCCTCCGCGGTGAGGACCAGGAAGCTACTCCTCCGCGAGCCAGCAGACGCAGAGCCACCAGGCGTCCAGCGCACCGAAGGTGGTGAGCGGGTCGATACCGGTGGTACGCGTGAACCGCTGCACGCGGTTGCGCACGGTGTTGGCGTGGACGAACAGGGTGCTCGCCGCCGTCGCGGTATCGCGATCAGCCTCCAGCCATGCGCGCACCGCCTGCGCGACGGGGACCGCACTCGGGCCGAGCTCGCGCCGGGCGTCCTCGTGCCGGGCGACCAAGGACGCCGAGAGGTCGGTCCGGTTCAGGACGGCGACCACGCTCGCCACCTCGCCGACGTGCACCGCCCCTGTACGCCCCACCGACTCGGCAGCAGGGACGGCGGACGCGGCCAGCCGGTGCGCCGTCGCGATCTCCTCGATGCCGACCGGTCCGGCGATGCCGACGACGGCATCCCCTGCTGGGCCCGAGCGGGGGCGTGACGTCGGACCGCTCGCCGTCACGGTGACGAGGGTGTCGGCGAACGGAGCCGTCAACGACGCGGCCCGGTCGCTGCGCAGCCGACGCATCAGCTCTGCCGCCTGCCGGTCACCGTTGCGTGCGACCAGCACCCACAACGCACCGGCGTAGGGCAGTCCGGCCTCGGCTGCGGCCAGCGACGCCGCCGAGCCACCCTCGAGCATTCGGCGCATGAGCTCGACATCGCGGTCCCGCCGGACCGCGGCCTGCTCGGCCCGCGCCTCGCGGTGAGCGCGGATCAACCGCGATCGGACCGCCTCGGCCCAGTCGTCGTAGAGCTCACGTGCATCCAGCAGCACCGACGCGCCGACGTCCTCGGCCGGGGCCAGCTCGCGAGCGCGCGTCCAGATGGCGCGCTCGGCCACATGGATCGCCCCCAGCACGACCTCGATCGGGATGCCCTGGCTCGCCCGGGTGACCGCGAGCTCTTCCACGAAAGCCAGCTCCGCCTCGGTCGGACCCCGGCGAGCGGCGAGTGCGCGGGTCGCTGCCGTCAGGAGGGCACGGGTGTGGCCGGCAACGTCTGCCACGGGCAGCGAGGAGACCTCGGCGATCAACGAGCGCACTCCGCTCACCGCCTGGGGAAGCAGATCCTCGTCCGCCATGAGCCGCTCGATGAGGTCGACCACCGCCGACCACTGTCTGACCGTCTCACTGGTTCCGCTCAGCATCGACCCATGATGACGGGGGTTGTGGCGCCACACAACCAAAGCCGACAAGTCGGTGACCAGGGCCACACTGGTTCGCCGATTCAGCGCCTACCGTTGTGCTCCGGACCACGGTTGGTCCGTCACTCTCGGACAGGAGCACCACCGAATGACCCACACCGCCCGCGTCGCCGTGATCGGCGCCGGAGCCGCCGGCCTCGCCGCAACCAAGGCGCTGCTCGACGTCGGCGCCGACGTTGTGACGTACGAGAAGGGCGACCGTCCCGGCGGCCTGTGGGTCCGCGACAACAGCAGCGGCCTCTCCCCCGCGTACGAGTCGCTGCACCTCAACACGAGCAAGGGCCGTACCGAGTTCGCCGACTTCCCGATGCCGCGGGAATGGCCGGACTACCCGTCGGCCGACCACATCGCCGGCTACCTCGCCGACTACGCCCGTACGTTCGGGGTAGCCGACCGGATCCGCTTCGGCACGTCTGTCGCCTCGGTCGAGCGCGACACCGACGGCGGGTGGACCGTGACCACCGAGGCCGGCGACGTGGACCGCTACGACGCCGTGGTCGTCGCCAACGGGCACAACTGGGATCCGAGGTGGCCGAGCCCTGCCTACCCGGGCGAGTTCTCCGGGACCCAGATGCACGCCCACGACTACCGCAGCCCGGACGTCTTCCGCGACCGCCGCGTGGTCGTCGTGGGGATGGGCAACTCCGCGATGGACATCGCCGTCGACGCCTCGTACGTCGCCGCGTCCCCCGTGCTCCTGTCGGCGCGCCACGGCGTGCACATCGTCCCGAAGTACCTCTTCGGCCGGCCCGCGGACGCCACCGGTGCCGCGCTCGCCGCGCTGCCCTGGAAGGTGCGCCAGCGCATCGCCGAGACGATGCTGCGCCTCGCCGTGGGGCGTCCGGAGAAGTACGGCCTGCCCGCTCCCGCCGGCGGCCTCTTCCAGAACCACCCCACCATCAGCGACACGATCCTGCACCGCCTCACTCACGGCGCGGTCGAGGCCCGGCCCGGCATCGCTCGCCTCGACGGCGACCACGTGGTCTTCACGGACGGCCGGCGCGAGGAGGTCGACCTCCTCGTGTGGGCGACCGGCTACCGCGTGACGATCCCGTTCCTCTCCCCGCACTGGCTCGGCGCCAACCCCGAGGCGATGGCCCTGCACCACCGGGTGTTCCACCTCGAGGACCCGACCCTGGGCTTCGTCGGACTGATGCAGTCGACCGGTGCCGCCCTACCGGTCGTGGAGGCCCAGGCCAAGCTCTTCGCCGCGTACGTCGGCGGCCGCTACGCGCTGCCCACCCCGGCCGAGCGCCGGCGCGAAGCCGATCGGGCGCTGGCCGAGGCTCGCGCCCGTTGGGGCGACAAGCGACCCGCGATGCGCATCGACTTCGACCAGTACGTGGCCTCTGTCCCGGCCGAGATCGAGGCCGGCGGGCGCAGGCTCGCCTCCGGCGCCGCTGCGTTCAGCGCCCCCTCCGCTCTGGCGGTCCACGCGTGAGCCGCCGCGACGCGACCGGTCTGCGCGTGCTCGTGACCGGCGCCTCCGGCACGTTCGGGCGTGCCCTGTGCCGCGCTCTCACCGAGCAGGGCGCGCACGTGATCGGTCTCGACCTCGCCCCGCGAGACGACGACCCGGTCGAGGTGCTCGTCTGCGACATCACTGACGACGATGCCGTCCCGCAGGTCGTGGCCACCGCCGTCGAACGCCTCGGCGGGCTCGACGTGCTCATCAACAACGCGGGGATCGGTGGACCCGCGCCCGCGGAGCACGCCCCCGGCGCCGAGGTGCGACGCCAGCTCGACATCAACCTGCTCGGCACGTGGCGCGTGACCGCGGCGTGCACCGACGCGCTCGTCGCCTCACGGGGCCGTATCGTCATGGTCGCCTCGCGGATGGCTGTGATGCAGCTCCCGCTCGCCGCGGCCTACGGGGCGTCCAAGCGTGCGATGGTCGCCTACGCCGACGCCCTGCGTCTGGAGCTCGGCACGCACGTCTCCGTCACCTGCGTATACCCGTCCTCGGTACGCAGCCCGATCCACGACTCGACGGCCAAGGCGGGCCTGTCCCTGGAGGGTATGAGCGCGTACGAGTCGCTCGAGGGCGTCGTCGACACCGTGCTGCACGCGGCGCTGTCGGTCCGTCCGCGCCGTGACCTGCCGACCACCCGTCGGGGCGCGGCGGAGTTCTTCCTCGCCCGTCACCTGCCGACCGTCGCCGACCGCATCGTGGCCCGGACGTTCGCGGAGCGCCTGCGCGCCGGAGCGTTCGACGGGGCTGCCCTGGCGGCTCGCGCCATCGCGCGCCACCGCGAGGTGGCCCGGTGACGACCACCAAGACTCCCGGACCCGTACCTGCCGGTCCCGTAGCTGGGGTTATCCCCCGACCACAGCTCCGGAGCCTGGCGGCGTACGGGTCCGGGTCGCTCGGCATGGGCGTCTGGGTCACCGTGCCCGGCCTGCTCCTGCTCTACTTCCTGACCAACACCCTCGGCGTCAGTCCGTTCATCGCCGGCCTGACCCTGCTCGTCCCCAAGATCGTCGACGCGGTGGTGCACCCCGCCTTCGGCTCGTGGTCGGACCGGCTGGCACGGCGCACCGGTCACCGGCGCGGCATGATGCGCTGGGGTCTGCTGCTCGGCGTGGCGATGTGCGCCATGTTCACGGTGCCGGGCGGGATGACCGGTGTGTCGGCCGCGGTCTGGGTCGGCTGCTGGTACGTCGTGGGCAACCTCCTCTTCGCCTCCTTCCAGGTCCCCTACCTGACCACGCCTTCGGACCTGCTGGTCGGCTACCACGAGCGCACCCGCGTCTTCATGGTCCGCATGGTGCTGCTCACCATCGGCCTGCTCGTGGCCGGTGTCGTCGCCCCGGCCATGGTCGCTGACGGCCAGCGGGCGAGCTACGTCGCGATGGCAGCGACCCTCGGGGTGGCGATGATCGTGAGCGGCCTGGTCGCGATCCGGGGTGTGCGGCGGCTGACCGAGTCGTGCGGTTTTCGCATGCCGGACCAGCGGGCCCACTCCACGCTCGCCGACCTGCGGGTCGCCTGGCAGGACCGCGACTTCCGCCTGCTCGTCCTGTCGTACCTGTTCACAGGGACGACGACCCACCTCGTGCTGGCGGCGGTGCCGTTCTACGCGACGTACGTCCTCGACGACAGCGCGATGATCGCGGTGCTGATGGGTGCCTTCCTCGCACCGGCTGTCTTCGCCTCTCCGATCTGGCTGCGCGTCTCGCGGCGGATCGGCAAGCAGCGCGGGCTGCTGCTCAGCCAGCTGCTCTTCGTCGTCGGGACGGCGACGCTCGTCGCCGGTGACCGGATCGGTGTCGCCGCGTCGGTGGCGGTGGTCGTGGTGCTCGGTATCGCCTTCGCCGGCCTTCAGCTGTTCGCGTTCTCCATGGTCCCCGACGCAGTGGCGGCAGCCGAGAAGCGCGGCTCCTCGCGCGCCGGGGCGTACACCGGGGTCTGGACGGCCACCGAGGCGGTCGGCACGGCGATCGGACCGTACGTCTACTCGGCGGCGCTCGCGATCGGTGGCTTCGCCGCAGCGGTCGACGGTGACACCGTCGCGCAGTCCGACTCCGCGCTCAGCGCGGTGCTGATCGGGCTTCACCGCGGTCCCGGCGGTCCTCATGCTGGTCGCGCTGCTCATCCAGCGCAGGTGCGGGCTCGACCGCACCGCTCCGCTCGCGTGAGCGAGGAGCTGCTCCTCGGTCTCGCGCTGCTCGGCATCGTCGTCGGAGCGTTGGCGCAGGCGGCGACCGGGATGGGGTTCTCGCTGGTCGCCGCTCCGTTCATGGTCGCGGCGCTCGGACCGAGGGAGGGTGTCGCCGCGACCGTTCTGCTGGCGGTGTTCGCCTCAGCGGTGCCGCTGGCACGCGGATACAGGCACGTCCAGCCCGGAGCGGTCGCCGGTCTGCTGCTGCCCACGTTGCTGTGCACGCCCTTGGTCGCGTGGGCGGTGCGCGACGCGGAGACCAGGTGGCTGGCGCTGGCCGGTGGGGTCGGGGTGGTCATGGCCGTGGTGCTCCTGGCGAGCGGGCTGCGCGCACGGTGGCTGGCGACTCCGGGAGCGGCCGTGGTGGCCGGTGCGAGCAGCGCGGCGCTCAACGTCGTCGGTGGCGTCGGCGGTCCGCCGATCGGCCTGTACGCCGCGAACACCGGCTGGGAGCCCGCCATCGCGCGCGCCAACCTGCACGCGTTCTTCCTCGTCCAGAACGTCGTGACGGCTCTGGTGCTCGGAGTCCACCTGCCGGGATTCCCCCAGCTGGGGGCACTCGGGCTCGGCACCGCCGCGGGGATGCTGCTGGCGAGCCGGCTCACACCTGAGCGCGTACGGACGGGTGTGCTGGCGCTCTCCCTGCTCGGTGGCCTCGGCCTCGTCGGCGCCGCGTTCTGACCCCATCCCGCTGGTCGAGTAGCCCGAGCCGCTGGTCGAGTAGCCCGAGCCGCTAGGCCCCCACCCGGTGGTCGAGCAGCCCGAGCCGCCAGCCCCACCCATCCCGCTGGTCGAGTAGCCCGAGCCGCTAGGCGAGGGCGTATCGAGACCCGCCGCGCTACGGCCCCTCGATCAGCTGCTCGCGGACCACTCGCCGCATCACCTTGCCGATCTGTGAGCGCGGTAGCTCCTCGACGACGTAGACGGCACGCGGGAGCGCGTAGCGGGCGACGTACTGCTCCGCGTGGGCCCGGACCTCCTCCACCGTCGGCTCCGGGGCGTCGAGCTCGAGGACGAACACCGCGACGACCCGGTCGTCGCCACCCGACGCAGGAAGACCCACGACGGCGACGTCGGCGACCCCCGCGAGCGTACGGAGGTGGTCCTCCACCGGAGACGGGTAGACCTTGAAACCGCCGACGATGATCATCTCCTTGACCCGGTCCACGAGGCGTACCCAGCCGGTCGCGTCGACCTCGACGACGTCCCCCGTACGGAGCCACCCGCCGGGGAGCAGCTGGTCGGAAGTCTCCTCCGGCCGGTTCCAGTAGCCGAGGAACACCTGCGGGCCGCGCACCAGCAGCTCGCCGCGCCGTACCCCGTCGCTGTCGGGTTCGACGACGACCGTGGGGTCGTCGATGTCGACGATGCGGATGTCGGTGTTCGGGAACGGCACGCCGAGGGTGCCCGGACGCCGGGTCGGTGCACAGGGGTTGCCGAGCGCGACCGGCGCGCACTCGGTCATCCCGTAGCCCTCGATCAGCAGCCCGCCGGTCAGCGACTCCCACCGCTCGACGGTCTCCGCCGGGATCGGCATCGCTCCGGCGAAGGCGAGACGGATCTGCCGCAGGCCGTCGTGCGGCGGACGCGACATCGCCTGCGCGGCCTTGGCGATCCGGTCGAACATCGGCGCCACACCCGCCATGAAGGTCGCAGGGCGCCGGTCCAACGCCTTCAGGACCTCCGCAGGATCGAAGTTGGGGAACATGACCAGCGTCGCGCCGATCTGTCCCGGGAGGTTGAGGCAGAAGGTGAGGCCGAAGGCATGGAAGAACGGCAGCACACCGTACACCGTCTCCTCCCCCGGCCGGAATCCCACCCAGGCCTCGCCGTGCACGAGGTTCGCGACCAGGTTGCGGTGCGAGAGCATGGCGGCCTTCGGGGTGCCGGTCGTCCCGCCGGTGTACTGGAGCAGCGCCAGGTCGTCACCGCCGACGGACGCCGACGAAACCGCCGCAGGTTCGTCCCCGTCGCCCGCCTGCCGGAGCAGGTCGTGCCAGTCCGCGATGTCGCGGGGGACGTCGCCGCGCAGCGCCTCCCTCTTCTCGCGGGCTGCCGCCACCGGAAGGCGGAGCAACAGCTGGGAGCGGAGGGGCAGGTCCCGGACCATGTCCAGGCTGACCACCTGGGTCAGCCGGGTCCCTGGGCGCGCCGCGAGCACCCGCTCGACGGCCTTGTGCCACACGATCGCGATCCGGGCGCCCGAGTCGATGAGCAGGTGGTGCAGCTCGTCGGCGGTGTACGTGGGGTTCAGCTCGACCGCCACAGCGCCGAGTCGCAGCACCGCGTGGTAGGCGACGACGTGGGAGCTGCAGTTGGGGAGCACCAGCGCGACCCGCTCTCCCGGTCCGACCCCGAGGCGGCGCAGGGCCACCATCGCCCGCCGGATCTGCTCGTCGGCCTGCGCATAGGTCAGGGTGGCGCCGAGGAAGTCCAGCGCGACCCGGTCGGGCCACCGTTTCACGGCACGCTCGAAGGGGGCCGTGACGGGCTCGTCGGGGATCTCGATCCGGTCAGGCACCCCCGGCGGGTAGTGGCTCACCCACGGCCGGTCGCCGTCTGCCTCGCTCGTTTCCACGGACTTCTTCACCATTCCACTGTCTCACCCGGCTACGTACGGCAGTTCACCTGCACACCGCACGGCACCGAGCCGAGACGGCGTACCGGCGGCGTCAACCCGCCGCGAGACGCGGCGGGCGTCAGTGCTCGGCAGCGCCGACGGCTCGTCGCGCGACGAGCACCCGTCAGGCCGCGCGTGCTGCGATGCCACCTCAAAAGCAAAACTGTCTCTGACCTGCGTACCCGCAGTTCAGAGACAGTCCTCGGTCGGGCTGACAGGATTTGAACCTGCGACCCCTTGACCCCCAGTCAAGTGCGCTACCAAGCTGCGCCACAGCCCGAAGCCCGGGACGCTGTGCCCGAGCTTGCGAGTCAACCCTAGCAGCCACCTCACGCGCTCCCGACACCGGATCGGTCCCGATCTGCCCACCGCGGAACGGGACCCGCAGCGGTTCCGCGCGGACGTCTCGCGTCGTACGGTCGGGTCATGTCCGTGCCCGTCGTGCTCCTCCCCGCGCTCGGCGAGACCCGCGCCGACTGGGCCGAGATCGCGCCTGCGCTGGCCCGCGAGCGAGACGTCCACGCCCTGGACCTGCGTGGGCACGGCGAGGCGCCTCGGGAGCACCCCTACACGTTCAGCCGCATGCGCGACGACGTCGTCCACGCCCTCGACGAGCTCGGGCTCGACGAGATCGACCTCGTCGGCCACTCGCTCGGCGGCGCGATCGCCTGCCAGATCGCCGCAGGACACCCGTCCCGCGTACGACGACTCGTGCTCGAGGACGTCGGCGCCCTCCGGCCCCGGACTCCCCGACCGCCCGAGCGCCCACCAGGGCCCCTGCTCTTCGACTGGGACATGGTGCTCGCCGTACGACGCCAGCTCGACGCGCCCGACCCGGCGTGGCGCGACGACCTCGCGCTCATCACCGCGCGGACGCTCGTCCTCGCCGGGGGCCCGGACAGCCCGGTCCCCGACGAGACGATCAGCGAACTCGTACGACGTGTACCCGACGCGCGACGAGTGACGATCCCGGTCGGCCACCTGATCCACCGTGCCGCCCCGCGGGACTGGCTCGACGCCGTCGTCCCCTTCCTGGCGGCACCGTGAGGTCTAGCCTCGCGGCGCCCTGAGCGTCAGCGGCGCTTGCGCTTCTCCCGTACGCGCTGCTGGAGGTGGATCGGCGAGCCCTCGAACCCGTACTCCTCACGCAGCCGGCGCTCGATGAACCGCAGGTACTGGTCCTCGAGCTTGCCGGAGGTGAACAGGATGAACGTCGGCGGTGCGACGCTGGCCTGGGTCCCGAACATGACCTTCGGCTGCTTGCCGCTGCGGACGGGGTGCGGGTGCTCGGCGACCAGGCGACCGAGGAACGCGTTGAGGACACCGGTCGGCACTCGGGTGTACCAGCCGTCGAGGGCGGTGTTGAGCGCCCGGACCACACGGTCGACGTGCCAGCCGGTCAGCGCCGTGATGTTGACCCGCGGCGCCCACTGCACCTGGACGAGCTCACGGGTGATCTCGCGGTCGAGGTAGTAGCGACGCTCGTCGTCGACGAGGTCCCACTTGTTGAAGGCGATGACGAGGGCGCGACCCGCCTCCTCGACCTGCCGGATGATCCGCAGGTCCTGCTCGGAGATCGGTGCGCTGGAGTCCAGGACGACGACGGCGACCTCGGCACGCTCGATCGCGGTGGTCGTACGGAGGCTCGCGTAGTACTCGTGCCCCGACGCCTCCTTGACGCGCTTGCGGATGCCGGCGGTGTCGATGAACCGCCACTCCTCTCCCCCGAGCTCGACCAGCTCGTCGACGGGATCGACCGTCGTGCCGGCGACGCTGTCGACGACGACGCGCTCCGAGCCCGCGAGCTTGTTGAGGAGGCTGGACTTGCCGGCGTTCGGCTTCCCGACGAGGGCGACCCTGTGCGGACCCTCGTCCTCGTCGTCGGTCTCGCGGGGCGCCTCGGGCAGCACCTCGAGGATGACGTCGAGCAGGTCGCCCGCGCCACGTCCGTGGAGTGCGGACACGGGGAAGGGCTCCCCCAGGCCGAGGTTCCAGAGGACCGCGGCCTCGAGCTCGCCGCGCTCGTCGTCGACCTTGTTGGCGACGAGCACGACCGGCTTCCCGGAACGTCGCAGGACCTTCACGACCTCCTCGTCCGCGTCCGTGATGCCCACCGTCGCGTCGACGACGAACATCACGGCGTCGGCGGCAGAGACCGCCACCTCGGCCTGGGCGGCGATCCGCTCGGCGAGCCCTGTCGCGTCCGGGTCCCAGCCGCCGGTGTCGACGACGGTGAACTCGCGACCGTTCCACTCCGCGTCGTACGAGACACGGTCACGGGTGACGCCGGGGACGTCTTGGACGACGGCCACGCGGCGACCCAGGATGCGGTTGACGAGCGTGGACTTGCCGACGTTGGGACGTCCGACGACGGCGAGCACGGGGACGCGCACGGCGCCCTCTTCGTTGACGGTGTCGGTCATGGGGTGGAACCTCCGAGATCGGGTACGGCCTTCGCCGCGAGGCGGACGACCTCATCGACGACCTCGTCGAGGGTCAGGTGGGTCGTGTCGAGCTCGAGGGCGTCGGCGGCCTTGGCCAGCGGCGACGCCGTGCGCGAGGAGTCGATGGCGTCGCGACGCTGCAGGGACGCGGCGGTGGCCTCGACGTGCGCGGCCTCCGAGCGTCCCTCCTCCGCGGCACGACGGGCGGCACGCGCGGCAGTGTCTGCCACGAGGTAGAGCTTGAGCGGAGCGTCTGGGGCGACGACGGTGCCGATGTCGCGACCCTCGAGGACGATCCCGTCCGAGGCGGCGATGATGTCGCGCTGCAGGTCGACGAGCCGCTGGCGTACCTCGGGGACGCGGCTCACCTGGCTCACGGCGTCGGTCACACGCTGGCTGCGGATCGGACCGGACACATCGACCCCGTCGGCCTCGATCGTCGGCGCCTGGGGATCCGTGCCGGAGACGATGACCACGTCGGCAGCCGCTGCGGCGACGGCCGCCGCGTCCTCGACGTCGACCCCGCGCTCGAGCACCGCCCACGTCATGGCGCGGTACATCGCCCCCGTGTCCAGGTACGCCAGTCCGAGACGCGTCGCCACACCTCGTGCCGTGCTCGACTTGCCCGAGCCGGACGGGCCGTCGAGGGCGATGACAGCTGGGGGCACGGGGTCAACCTCTCTCACAGGAGCTCAGCCTTCCTACAGGGCGGCGTTCTCACAGGTACGTGGTCCAGCCGCGTTCGGTGAGCGCGGAGGTGAGCTCCTCGGCACGCTCGGAACGCACCGCGATCTCGGCGACGCCCACAGGGCGGCCGAGGTCGTGATCGATGCGCAGGTCTTCGATGTTCACTCCCGATTCTCCCGCATCACGGAAGAGGCGCCCCAACTCGCCCGGCTGATCGGGCACCTGGACGAACACGGAGGTGAGCGCAGGGGTGCTCTCCTCGCCGTGCTTGCCCGGGATCAGACGGGTTCCGGCGACTCCGCGACCGAGCACGTCCTCGATCACCTGGCCCCTCTCGATGCCGTCGAGCAGCTCGTCGAGGTCGTCGCGGACGCCGCGCAGCAGCTCGACCAGCGGCAGCCGGTTGGCGTGCAGGATCTGACGCCACAGGACGGGATCGCTGGCCGCGATCCGGGTGACGTCGCGCAGTCCCTGACCGGCGAGCGCCAGGTGGTCGGCAGGACCTCCGTGCAGCCGCGACGCGGTGAGCACCGACATCACCTGCGGCAGGTGCGACACACGCGCGACCGCCAGGTCGTGCTCGTCGGGCGGCATCTCGACGAGCGTGGCGCCCACCACCCGCGCCAGCTCGCGGACCTGGTGCAAAGCAGTGTCGGAGACGGCGGCGTGCGGGGTGACGGCCCAGGCGCGCCCCTCGAACAACGTCTCGGACGCTGCTGTCGGACCGGACCGTTCGCTGCCGGCCATGGGATGGCTGCCGACGTAGCGCTCGAGCCCTTCGGTGCCGGCAGAGGCCAGCGCCTCCAACGGCGGCAGCTTGACGCTCGCGACGTCCGTCACGACGGCGGTCGGCCACTCGGCGAGGGCGCCCGCGACGACCTCGGCGACGAAGTCGGGCGGGACGGCGACGACGACGAGGGAGACCGACTCGGGCGGCTCCGTGGTGCCCGCTCCGAGCATCTGCGCCGTACGGGCGTGCTCGGGCTGGGCGTCACGCAGGTGGACCGCCGCGCCGACGCGGTCCAGGGCGAGACCGACGGACGTGCCGACGAGCCCGCAGCCGATGATCAGGACGGGGCCGGCGAGGGTCGGGGGCGAGGCGTCGGAGCTCACATCGCCACGCTGTCCAGCAGCACGCCGAGCTCCTCGGACGTGAGCTCGCGGAGGTCGCCGGGCTTCATGCCGCCCAGGTGGATGCCGCCGAACCCGGTACGCGTGAGGCGCACCACCGGATGACCGACCGCGTCGAGCATCCTGCGCACGATCCGGTTGCGGCCGACGTGCAGGTCGAGCTCCACGATGCTGCGGTCTGCGGCGGTCTGCTTCACGACGAACCGGTCCACCCGTACGGGCCCGTCGTCGAGCTCGATCCCGTCACGCAGCGTCCGTCCGAGCCCGCGGGCCACCTGACCCTCGACCTCGGCGACGTAGGTCTTGGTGATCTCGTACGAGGGGTGCGCCATGCGGTTGGCGAACTCGCCGTCGTTGGTGAGCAGCAGCAGCCCGCTGGTGTCCGTGTCGAGCCGGCCGACGTGGAACAGGCGCTCCGGACGGTCGGCGACGTACTCCGACAGGTCCGTACGGCCCTGCTCGTCGCTCATCGTCGAGACGACACCGCGCGGCTTGTTGAGGACCAGGTAGACGTGGTCGGACGCGGGCGGGATCCGCTTGCCGTCCACGTGGATCACGTCCGTACGAGGATCGACGCGGCGGCCCATCTGGGTCACGACCTCACCGTTGACCGACACCCGGCCACGCTCCATGAGGATCTCGCAGGCACGCCGGGAGCCGACTCCCGCCTGCGCCAGCACCTTCTGCAGGCGGATCCCCTCGGGCTGCTCGGTCACGCGTCCTCCTCCTCGTTCTTCGTCTCTGCGGGCGTCTCTGCGGGCGTCCTGCGGGCGCCTCGGGCACCTCTGGAGCATGTGCGGCGGCCGCCTCGGGCGACCCCGTGCCCCCGAGTCCCTCCGGGTCGTCCATCTCGTCCATCTCGGGCAGGAACGGCGCGAGGTCGGGCAGCTCGTCGAGGCTCCCCATCCCCATCCGCTCCAGGAAGTACGGGGTGGTGGCGTAGAGGATCGCCCCCGTCTCGTCGTCGGTGCCGGCCTCGGCGACCAGCCCTCGGGTCACCAGCGTGCGCATGACGCCGTCGACGTTCACGCCGCGGATCGCCGACACGCGCGCACGCGAGACCGGCTGCCGGTACGCCACGACGGCCATCGTCTCGAGCGCGGCCTGGGTGAGCCGGGCCTGCTGGCCGTCCAGGACGAAGCGCTCGACCGCGCCGGCGTACGCGTCTCGCGTCGAGTAGCGCCAGCCGCCGGCGACCTGCCGCAGCTCGAAGCCGCGGTCCTCGTCGTCGTAGGAGCGTGCGAGCTCGACCAGCGCCACCTCGACCTCTGCGGGCGGATGGCCGACCGCGGAGGCGAGGACGAGATGGTCGAGCGGCTGGTCGGCGACCATGAGGACGGCCTCCAGCGCGGGGCGCAGCGGGTACGCGGGCACCTCGGTGCCGGTCGGCTCCGTCACGTCAGTCTCGTCCATCGTCATCCTCACCGGTGGCCATCACGGCCATCTCCTCGTCACCCTCGTCGAACTCCGTGCTGACCTCGACCTCGCCGTCCTCCGTGCCCGTCCAGCGGACGGTCAGCTCCCCCAAGGGCGTGGCCTGGTCGAACGCGACCACGCCCTCGCGGAACAGCTCCAGGAGGGACAGGAAGCGCGCCACCTTCGTCAGCGTGTCGGGCGCGTCGGCCACCAGCGCGCGGAACGTCAGTGCCGAGCCGCGCCGCAGCCGCTCGACCACGATGACGGCCTGGTCCCGGACGCTCACCTGCGGGGCGTGCAGGTGGGCCAGCGACAGGATCTGGGGCATCTTCGGCTGCATCGCTCTCGCGGCGAGCGCGGCCAGCTCCTCCGGCCCGACGCTGATGAGCACCTCGGGCAGCAGCGTCGCGAACCGCTCCTCGAGGGCGACCGATCTCGGGAACCGCTTCGACTCCTCCTCGAGCCGCTCGCGCATCCGGGCCGCGACCAGCTTGAACGCGCGGTACTGGAGGAGCCTTGCGAACAGCAGGTCCCGCGCCTCGAGCAGCGCCAGGTCGTCCTCGTCCTCGACGTCGGCCTGCGGCAGCAGCCGCGCGGCCTTGAGGTCGAGCAGCGTCGACGCGACGAGAAGGAACTCGGTCGTCTGCTCGAGGTCACCCTCGGGACCCATCGCCTTGAGGTGGGCGATGAACTCGACGGTGACCTCCGACAGAGCGATCTCGGTGATGTCGAGCTTGTGCTTCGCGATCAGCTGGAGCAGCAGGTCGAACGGACCCTCGTACGCATCGAGGTGGACGACGAACCCTGCCGAGGACGTCTGTTCGCCGGCCTCGGGTACGGTCACGTCGCCCCGAGCCGTCGGGCGAGCTCGCTGTCGGGTCCGTGCTCGTCGAGGTCGGCCAGCGCCATGGCCACCGCCACCCGGATCAGACGACCGCGGTCGAGGGTCTGGCCGAGCTCACGGCGCAGCGAGAGGCGGGCGTGCTCGAGGTCGAGCAGCTCGTCCGAGGTCATGTAGACGGTGACCTTGCTGTCGTGCTTGACCCGACCGCTCGAGCGCCCTTGTCCGTCGGCCTCACCCGGCGTGGCGACGGGCTCGGCCGGTGCCGCCGCGGCGGGGTCGGCCGTGGACTCCGGGACCGTCGTGGGGCGGAAGAGCTCGTCGGCGCCAGGCAGTCTCACACGCCTGGGCAACGGACGAGCACCTCCCGCGCGAGCTGACGGTAGGCCTCGGCGCCCGGCGAGTCGGACGCGAACTCGGTGATGGGCTCCCCCGCGACGGTGGCGTCGGAGAACTTCACCGTACGCCGGATGACGGTGTGGAAGACCTTGTCTCCCCACCCGTCGACGAGGGTCTGCAGCACCTCGCGGCTGTGGAGCGTGCGGCTGTCGTACATGGTGCCGAGCAGGCCGATGATCGTCAGGTCGAAGTTGGTCCGCTGACGCACCTTCTCGATGGTCTCCTTGAGGAGCGCGACGCCGCGCAGGGCGAAGTACTCGCACTCCAGGGGGATCAGCACGCCGTCGCAGGCGGTCAGCGCGTTGACCGCGAGAAGCCCGAGCGAGGGCTGGCAGTCGATGAGGATGACGTCGTAGTCGTTGAGCACCGGCCGCAGCATCCGCGCCAGGGTCTGCTCGCGCCCGACCTCGTGGACGAGGTGCATCTCGGCACCGGAGAGGTCGATGCTCGAGGGGAGGAGGTGGAGGTTCTCCGTCCGGGTCTTCAGGAGGACGTCGGACACCTCGACGTCGTCGTGCATCAGGAGGTGGTAGACCGTCGCGTCGAGGTCGTGCGCGGGGAAGCCCAGCCCGACGGTCATCGACGCCTGCGGGTCGAAGTCGACCAGCAGCACGCGGCGGCCGGTCTCGGCGAGCGCAGCGCCCAGGTTGATGGTCGTGGTGGTCTTGCCCACGCCGCCCTTCTGGTTGCAGAGGGCGATGACGTACGCGGGTCGTCCGCTCGGGGGTCCCGGCGGGGGGAAGTCAGGTAGGGGGCGGCCGGTCGGTCCGATCTCGGCGGGGGCCGAGGGTCCGAGGTCGCCTGGCTGATCACTGGTGTGGTTCATGCGCACTCGATCCCGTGAAGATGGCTGTCTGGACAGTACCAAGTCGACAAGTCTCCACCCCGCCGCCGCGCGGTGTGTCGAGGGTCGCATCGGGTCAGGACGGCACGGGACGGGACGAAACGGGTCATGCGAGAGCGCGCGGATGCGCCGTCGCGTAGACCTCGCGGAGCTTGTCGATCGTGACCAGGGTGTAGACCTGGGTCGTCGTCACCGAGGCATGGCCGAGCAGCTCCTGCACCACCCGGACGTCGGCGCCGCCGTCGAGCAGGTGGGTCGCGAAAGAGTGCCGCAGGGTGTGCGGCGACACCTCGACACCGATGCCGGCCCGCTGCGCCGCCTTCGCGAGCACCGCCCACGCACTCTGCCGTGAGAGCCGCCCGCCGCGGGAGTTGAGGAACACCGCACCCCCGTTGGCACGGGCACTGACCAGCCCCGGTCGTACGTCGTCCAGGTACGAACGGACGGCGTCCACCGCGAACCGACCGACCGGGACCATCCGTTGCTTGCCGCCCTTGCCCCGCAGCAGCACCTGGGAGGCGTCGAGATCGAGGTCGTCCACGTCGAGGCCGACGGCCTCGGAGATCCGTGCGCCGGTGCCGTACAGGAGCTCCAGCAGCGCACGGTCCCGGATGGCAAGCTCCGTCCCGGGCGCCCCGGCCGCGTCCAGCACCGCCTCCACGTCCTCGACAGGAAGCGCCTTCGGGAGCCGCCTGGGGGGCGCGGGAGGTTTCACCTCGGCGGCCACGTCGCGCCCGACCGCGCCCTCGCGTACGGCGAACTTGTGGAACCCGCGTGCCGCCACCAGCGTGCGCGCCGCGCTCGGCGCGGACAGCGGCACGTGGTCCTCGTCGCCCTCGCGAAGGTGCGCGAGGAAGTCGGTCACGTCGGCTTCCGCGATCTCGTCGACCGTCTCGATGCCGCGCCCGTCGAGGTAGGCGGCGTAGCGGCGCAGGTCGCGCCGGTACGACGTCAGTGTGTTGAGGGCGAGACCGCGCTCGATCGCGAGGTGGGTGAGGTACTCCTCGACGAGTCGACCGACGGGGGCCCGGTCGTCGTCGCCCACCTAGGTCACGACCTCGTCCGGTGCCACGTACGGGAGGCCGTGGGCCTCGGCGACGCCTTCGTTGGTGATCTGGCCGTCATGGACGTTGAGGCCGGCCCGGAGCGCCGGATCGGCCCGCAGCGCGTCACGCCAACCCGCGCCGGCGAGCTCGAGGACGTACGGCAGGGTGACGTTCGTCAGCGCGTACGTCGAGGTGTGCGGCACGGCGCCGGGCATGTTGGCGACGCAGTAGAACACCGACTGCTCGACGACGAAGGTCGGCTCGGCGTGCGTCGTCGGACGCGAGTCCTCGAAGCAGCCACCCTGGTCGATCGCGATGTCGACCAGCACGCTGCCCGGCCGCATCCCGGCGACGACCTCGTGCGAGACGAGCCGCGGCGCCTTCGCGCCCGGGACCAGGACCGCACCGATGACGAGATCGGCGTCCGCGACCGCGCCCTCGACCTGGTAGCGGTTCGAGGCCACGGTCTGCACCCGGCCGCCGAACTCGATGTCGAGCTGGCGCAGGCGCGCCACGTTGATGTCGAGAAGGGAGACGCGCGCGCCCATCCCCACCGCGACGGCCGCGGCGTTGCGTCCGGAGACACCACCACCGAGCACCACCACGTCGGCCGGGTGCACTCCGGGCACGCCGCCCATGAGCACCCCTCGGCCCTCCGGGGCGAGCAGGTGGTACGCGCCCACCTGGGCCGCGAGCTTCCCCGCGACCTCGCTCATCGGGGCCAGCAGCGGCAGCGCGCCGTCGGGAGTCTGCACCGTCTCGTACGCGATCGCGGTGGTGCCGGCCTTGAGGAGCGCGTCGGTGCACTCGCGCGACGCCGCGAGGTGCAGGTACGTGAACAGCACCTGGTCGCTCCGCAACCGGGCGTACTCCTCGGGAACCGGCTCCTTGACCTTGAGCACGAGGTCGGCCCGCTCCCACACCTCGTCGGCGCCGGGAAGGACGTCGGCACCGGCGCGGAGGTACTCGTCGTCCGTGATCGACGACCCGTCACCTGCTCCGACCTCGATGAGCACCTCGTGGCCGGCATCGCGCAGCTCGCGCACTCCGGCCGGGGTGATCGCGACGCGGTACTCGTGGACCTTGACCTCGCGTGGGACGCCGACCTTCATCGTGCTCTCCTCCCCAGGACCACACCGTCCTGACCACACTCTGCCAGCACCGGGCGGCTCACCGACACAGCCGATCCTAGGCGCGGCCACCCCCGTGCGCCCTCGCGAAACACGCGAGGAGTCCCGCAACCGCGAGCGCGTTGGTGATGCGTCCGTCCAGCACGGCGGCGACCGCGTCGTCCAGCGGCACCCACACCGCGGTCATGTCGGCCTCCTCGTCGAGCCGCTCCGTACGGGCGTCGTCGGAGACGGCCTCCAGCCCACGCGCCCAGAAGACCTCGACACGCTCGTCGGTGAAACCCGGGGAGGACCGCAGCGTCACCAACGGCTCCCACGACGACGCCACCAGGTCGGCCTCCTCGGCGAGCTCGCGGGCGGCCGCGTCCCGTGGTGACTCGCCGGCGACGTCGAGCAGGCCCGCCGGGAGCTCGACGAGGCGGTGCCGCACGGGATGGCGGTACTGCTCGAGGAGGAGCACCCGGCCGTGGTCGTCGGAGACGACGATGCCGACGGCGTCGTCATGGCGCACCGTCGTGCGGTGGAGGGCACCACCTTCGGGCGTCTCCACCTCGTCGAGGACCACGTCCACAAATGACGAGGCGTACGGGGTCGTGCTCGCGCGGACGGGCCACGACTCGGCACGGTCGCCGAGGCGCTCACCTGCACTCAGCAGCAGGCCCGGCAGCTCCGGATGAGGGATCCTGCCGGGTCCTGCTGCTTCGGCGCTCACGCGTGGGTCTCGGCCGGACGGCGTCGCAGTCCCGACTCGTCGACGGGCAGCCGCAGTCTCCCGCTGACGGGCGAGGGCCGCTCCGACGAGCCCGGCGAACAGCGGGTGCGGACGCGTCGGGCGCGACCGCAGCTCGGGGTGCGCCTGGGTGCCGACGTAGTACGGGTGCACCTCGCGCGGCAGCTCGACGAACTCGACCAGGTGGTTGTCCGGCGAGGTGCCGGAGAACACCAGGCCGGCGGCCTCCAGCTGGTCGCGGTAGCCGTTGTTGACCTCGTAGCGGTGACGGTGACGCTCTGTCGACCTCGGTGGCGCCGTATGCCTCGGCGACGACCGACTCCCGGGGTGAGCCGTGCGGCGTAGAGCCCGAGGCGCATCGTGCCGCCCAGGTCGCCCGCGCCCTCGACGAACGCCTCCTGCTCGGCCATCGTGGCGATGACCGGGTGCTCGGTGGACGGGTCGAACTCGGTCGAGCTCGCGTCCGGGATGCCGGCGCGCTGCCGGGCGTACTCGATGACCATGCACTGCAGGCCGAGGCACAGTCCGAGCGTCGGGACCCTGTGCTCGCGGGCGTACGTCAGCGCGCCGAGCTTGCCCTCGATGCCACGGATGCCGAAGCCGCCCGGCACGCAGATGCCGTCGACGTCGCCGAGCCGCTGCTGCTGCGCCGGCGGGGGTGCTGCACTCGTCGGACGGCACCCAGCTCACACGGACCTTCGCGTCGTGCGCGAAGCCGCCGGCCCGCAGCGCCTCGACGACCGACAGGTAGGCGTCGGGCAGGTCGACGTACTTGCCGACGAGAGCGATCGTGACCTCCTCGCCGGGTCGTGCACGCGGCGCAGCAGCTGGTCCCACTGGGTCCAGTCGACGTCGCGGAACGGCAGGTCGAGGCGGCGGACGACGTAGGCGTCGAGGCCCTCGGTGTGCAGGACCTTCGGGATGTCGTAGATCGACGGGCGCGTCGATCGCGGTGACGACGGCCTCGTCGTCGACGTCGCACATCAGCGAGATCTTGCGCTTGACGCCGGCCGGGATCGTCGCGGTCCGAGCGGCACACGATCGCGTCGGGCTGGATGCCGATCGAGCGCAGTGCGGCGACCGAGTGCTGGGTGGGCTTGGTCTTGAGCTCGCCCGACGGGCCGATGTACGGGACGAGCGAGACGTGCAGGAAGAAGCACGTTGTCGCGGCCGATCTCGTGGCGGACCTGGCGGGCCGACTCGAGGAACGGCTAGCGACTCGATGTCGCCGACCGTGCCGCCGATCTCGTGGATGACGACGTCGACGTCGCGGACCGCCCATCGAGAGCATGCGGTCCTTGATCTCGTTGGTGATGTGCGGGATGACCTGGACGGTGTCGCCGAGGTAGTCGCCGCGGCGCTCGCGGGCGATGACCTCGGAGTAGACCTGACCGGTCGTGACGTTGGCGCGGCCGACGAGGTCCTCGTCGAGGAAGCGCTCGTAGTGACCGATGTCGAGGTCGGTCTCGGCGCCGTCGTCGGTGACGAAGACCTCGCCGTGCTGGAACGGGTTCATCGTGCCCGGATCGACGTTGAGGTAGGGGTCGAGCTTCTGCATCGTGACCCGCAGGCCGCGCGACTTGAGCAGCCGGCCGAGGCTCGAGGCGGTGAGCCCCTTGCCGAGGGACGAAGCGACGCCGCCGGTGACGAAGACGTGCTTGGTGAACCGCGTTACCTGCCAAGGGGACTCCCGTGGTCGTGTGGGCCGATCGTCGGAACGCTGCGCGTCTGAAGGCTGAGCCTGCGGAAACCGCAGGCCGATCAGTGCACGTGCTCACGGAATTCCAGCCTACCAAGTCCTGCCACGAGCGGCGACGCCACGCTCGCTTCACCAGGTGTGACGAGGAGCGCACGTGCTTGGTCACCCGTCCCGCGCTCACGCCACCGGTGGCAGCGGACCGTCGGCAGCGCGCGAGGTGCCCGAAGTGGCCGGCGGTGCCCGCCGGCCTCGCGCTGCGAGCGCGACGACAGTCGCGACGTCGCCGAACGCGGATCTCGGTCACGTCGACCGTGGAGAGGGCGTCGGCCCGGTCCCGTCGCGTACGGCTTCCACCGCTCCCCCGCGGTACACCGGACCCCACGGGTCCTGCGACGAGCGTGCCGACACCGGCGGCGTCGATTGCTGCGGCCAGCGTCGTGAGCACGCTCACCGCGTCCCGACGAGTACGTGCGGCCTGGCCCGGTGACGACCACGGCGAGCTGCGCCCGGTGGGTCGGTACGGCGTCGGCCGTCGATCAGCTCGCCCTCGGAGAAGGCCGCCAGCACGTTCTGGGCCGACGCGTCGAGCGGGGTCGTCGTCGGAGCCGAGAGGCCACGGCCGAGCGCCGCGGCGACGATCTCGTAGTTGGCCAGCCCTTTCGTGTCGGTGTCGGCGACCCCCTTGAGGGCCTGGGCGGCGATGCCGCTGCGAACTGCCGGTCGGCGGGGTCGAGGAGGCGGTCGGTGAACCCCACGGTCCCGACGACCGTCCCTCCGGCGCCGCGGACCGCGGTGCCCACGGCCTCGACCGAGGGCTTGGGGGCGCCAGGGAGGGTGACCAGGACGACGGAGCGACCGGTGAGGCGACCCGCGAGCGGTGCATCCCCGAGCGAGGTGCGGTAGGCGTCGGCGACCGCGCGTGCGGCGGTGTCCTTGGGCGTGGCCGGGGGCGGGGCGGTCCGACGCGGCCGCAGGCTCGGGATCGCCGCCGTCGAGGAGCACCGGTCCCGAGCGCGATGCCGCCGGCGAGGGCCATCAGCGAGAGCGGCCCCGACGAGGACCAGGTTGCGTGCCGGGATCAGCCTGAAGAGCTCCTTGATCGGAGGTGGTGATCCAGTCACGGGCCGAGTCGAACCACTCGGCGCCGACGGGCGTGGTGGCGAGCGCGGCCCCCAGCGGCGACCACCGCCACGAGGAGGACGAGCAGCACCTGGAAGATCGTGAACCGCGGGCGGGCGAGCCCGACCATCGCCTGCGCGTCGACGAGCTTGGCACCGGCCGCAGCCGGGCGAGAATAGCGGGTCGCGCCATCGGCAGCGCGCCGGTCGAGGAGCTCGACGAGGCTGCCGAGGCCGCCGACCGTCACGACGACGCGGCGTCGCGCGCATCGGCCAGCAGCATCGCCGTCGTCCTCGGAACCGCTCGTCCCGGGGAACTCCACCGCCGTGCGCTCGAGCCGCTCGAGACGCTCCTCGCTCTCGCCGTGGCGCCGCGACTCGTCGCGACGACCTCTCCGGCCGCTCGAGCAGCGTCGGAGATCGTCTGCGCGACGCGCCCACGACGACCGCGGGGTCGTAGACCGGCGGTCACGAGGGCGTCGGCGCCGGAGTCCGACACCGATCAGCACGGGGTCGTGCTCGCTGGAGGTAGCGCTGCATCGTCTTGAGGTCGCTGGACGTCGTCGGGCCCGGGAGCACGACGACGACCGCCCGGTCCTCGAGGGACGTCGTCAGCTGCGGGGACGCCGACGCCCTCCAGCAGCATGGCGTGCTCGCGGCGGAGGTGCTCGGCCGCGTTGGCCGCCAGGAGTCTCGAGCTGCATCGACAGCCCGTACGGCCGCCGGGCGAGCATCTGGTCGACGAGCTCCTCGTCGACCAGCGTGCCCTCGGCGACGACCTCCTCGTCGCGGACCAGCGTGGCCTCGTCCGACGCGCACCATCTCGCCGTCCTTGACCCGCGTGCCAGCGTCGTCGCCGGCGGCGTCGATCAGCGGCGATACCGGCTCCGACCAGGACCTGGGGTCCGAGGTTCGGATAGCGGCCGGTGCTGGAGGCCGACGAGCGTTGACGACCGCGACGACGCCACGTTCCCGCAGCGCCTGCGGCGGTCGTACGGTCCATGTCCGGCAGGTCGACGACGGCGACGTCACCGCTGCGCACACGTCTGACGTCGCGCGTGCTGCGGACGATGCGTACCGGCCCCGTGACCTCGAGCTCGGTGTCACGGGCCGTCCGGCGAAGGTTCAACAGGCTCACCGTCGTCATGCTGCCACCGCAGGTCGCCCGAACTCCGCAGGCTGCGGCCCCGGCGTGTCCGTACCGGCTGCTCGGCGGTCTCGCCGTCAGCCGGGCGCATGGGCCACCTCGACCCCGCCGTCACCGCAGGGCGCGGTCCTCGGCGGCGAGGTCGAGCAGCTCGCGGGCGTGCGCCTCGGCGGTCGCCGAATCCTCCAGCCCGGCGAGCATCCGCGGGCCAGCTCGTCGACCCGCTCGTCGTCGGACGAGCAGGGCGACGCCGCTGCTCGTGACGGTGCCGTCGTCGGACTTGCAGCACGAGGTAGTGCCGATCGGCGAAGGCGGCGACCTGCGGGCAGGTGGGTGACGACGATCACCTGGGCGTGCTGGCGGCCAGCCGGGCGAGGCGACGTCCGACCTCGACGGCCGCCTTGCCGCCGATGCCGGCGTCGACCTCGTCGAACACGAGCGTCGGGACGGTCGGCCTTGTCGGCGAGCACGACCTCGAGCGCCAGCATCAGCCGCGACAGCTCTCCCCCGCTGGCGCCCTTGGCGAGCGGGCGGGCGGTCGCCCCGGCGTTGGCGGCGAACAGGAGCTCGACGTCGTCGATCCCGTGCGGGACCGAGGTCGAGGCGTCCGGGCTCGGAGGGGTGCGACCTCGACCTCGAGGTGCGCCGACGGCATCGACAGCTGCGCCGAGCTCGGCGTCGACCGCGTCGGCGAGCCGTCCGGCGGCTCTCGGCGCCGCGCGCTGACATCTCGCCGGCGAGCCGCGACGGACCTCGGGCTCGAGCTCTCGACTGCTCGGCACGCAGCGCCTCGATCCGCTCGTCGTCGTCCTGGAGCTCGCCGAGACGCTCAGCGCTCGTCGTCGGCCCACGCGCAGGACGTCGTCGAGGTCGGGCCGTACTTGCGCTGCAGCGCCGCCAGCGCGGCGCGACGCTCGTGCACCGCCGCGAGCCTGCTCGGGTCGAGCTCGACGCCAGCGGCGTAGGCCGCGAGCTCGGCCCCGACGTCGTCGACGGTGATGCCGACCTCGCCAGACGGCGCGCCTGGCGCGTCGAGAGCGGGGTCGTGCCCGCGTACGACGTCGTGCAGGTGCACCGAGCCTCGGCGAGCAGGTCGAGCCGCGGCGGCGTCGTCGACCTCCGACAGGACGAGCGTGCGCCAGCGTCGGCGGCCGCGCCAGCGACTCGGCGTGGGCCAGCCGGCCCTCCTCGGCCTTGAGCGCCTCGTCCTCGCCGGCCTGCGGGCTCGACCGCCTCGATCTCGTCGAGACCGAACCGCAGCACGTCGAGCTCGCGGATCCGCTCCTGCGCGTGGGTGCGCAGCTCGTCGAGGGTGCGCTCGACGCTCCGCCAGCCGTGCGTACGACGGGCGCGTACTCGCCGAGCAGCGGCGAACGCGTCGCCGGCGAACCGGTCGAGCGCCGCGCGCTGCTCGCCGCGCGCAGCAGGCGGTGCTGGTCGGACTGGCCGTGCACGGCGACGAGCTGCGTCGGTCGACCTCGGCGAGCAGCGCCGGCCGGGACCGTCGACGCCGCCGGCGAAGGCGCGGGAGCGTCCCTGCGCGCCAGGATCGTGCGCGCAGGATGACGACGTCGTCGTCGATCGGCTCCGCCGGCGCTCCTCGAGCACGGCCTGCACGGCCGCGGCGCCCGGCCGACGCCGACGGTCGCCTCGACGCGGAGCCGGTCGGCACCGCGGCGGACGAGGCCCGGGTCGGCGCGATCACCGCGCAGCAGCCCGAGCGCCGTCACGACCATCGTCTTGCCTGCGCCGGTCTCGCCCGTGATGACGGTGAAGCCCTCGGACCGAGCTCGAGCTCGGCGTCGTCGATGACGCCGAGCGAGGACAACCTGATCTCCTGCCACACGGGCTACGCTCCTGAGGACGGGGAGCCGGCGGGTCACCGTCGGCACGCGCCTGCTCGTTCTGTCGTCGCGCCGCGGCACCGCGCCAGCCGCTCACCGGCAGGTCGAACTTGCGGACGAGCCGGTCGGCGAACGGCGCCTGGTGCAGCCGGGCGAGGCGGACGGACTTCGCGCCCTGCCGGACCTCGACACGGGCGCCGAGCGGCAGCTCGTACGTCCGGCGGCCGTCGCACCACAGCACTCCCGACGTCCGCGCCTCCGGGATGACCTCGATCGCCAGGAGCGAGTCGGCGAGACGACCATGGGCCGCGCGAACAGCGCGTGGGCGCTGATCGGCACCATCAGCAGCGCCTCGACCTCGGGCCACACGACGGGCCCGCCGGCACTGAAGTTGTAGGCGGTCGAGCCGGTCGGGGTCGCGCACACGACGCCGTCGCAGCCCCATCGCGAGACGGGCCGGTCGTCGATCTCGACGACGACCTCGAGCATCCGCTCGCGTGACGCCTTCTCGACGGAGGCCTCGTTGAGAGCCCAGTTGCGGCGCGACCTCACGGCCGTCGACGAGGACCCGCGCGTCGACCGTCAGGCGCTCCTCGACGGTGTAGTCGCGATCGACGACGCGTCGGACGATGTCGTCGAGGTCGTCGACGTCGGCCTCGGCGAGGAAGCCGACGTGGCCCAGGTTGACTCCCACCAGCGGCGTCCCGCACTCGCGGCACAGCTCGGCCGCCCGGAGGATGGTGCCGTCACCGCCGAACACCACGGCGAGCTCGCAACCCTGACCTGCCTCGGGACCGACGGGCACGACCTCGGCGTCAGGAAGGCCCCAGCGCTCCAGCGCCTCCGCGTCCTCGCTCGACGACCCGGACCGCGATGCCCTCGGCCGCCATCGCCTGCGCGAACTCGGCAGCGACCTTGCTCGCCTCCTCGCGCCCGGTGTGGGCGAGGATCAGCACGCGCCGCTCACCGCTCGTCGACGACTCAGCGCTCATCGCTGCCTCCTCCCCTCGGCCGGCCCAGCGGACCCGCGTCCACCGCAGCGCGTACGTCGGCCTCCGTGACCGGTGCAGCGTCTCTGCGGAACCACCCAAAGTACTCGACGTTCCCGGTCGGACCCGGCAACGGGCTGGCGGCGACCGCGCGGGTCCCCCACCCCACCGCAGCCGCGGCCGCGCACACGCCGAGGACGGCCTCGACGTGGAGGTCCGGGTCGCGGACGACACCGTTCTTGCCGACGCGGTCCTTGCCGACCTCGAACTGCGGCTTGACCATGAGCACCATGTCGCCGTCGTCGGCGCAGACCCGGGCGAGTGCGGGCATCACGACCGTCAAGGAGATGAACGACAGGTCGGAGACGACCAGCTCCACCGGTCCGCCGATCGTCGGCGGTGTCGAGGTCCCGCACGTTCGTGCGGTCGTGGACGTCGACCCTCGGGTCTTGCTGGAGCGCCCACACGAGCTGGCCGTAGCCGACGTCGACCGCGACGACCTCGCGTACGCCACGGCGCAGCAGGACGTCGGTGAAACCGCCCGTCGAGGCGCCCGCGTCGAGGCACCGGCGGCCCGTCACGGTCAGACCCAGGGGCTCGAACACCTCGAGCGCTCCCAGGAGCTTGTAGGCGCCGCGGGAGGCGTACCCGGGGTCGTCCTCGGCGTCGCGGACGACGATCGGCTGGTCCGTCGTCACCTGGGTGGCCGCCTTGCTCGCGCGAGCGCCTGCGACCGACACCCGCCCCTGGGCGATGAGGTCGCTGGCCTGCTCACGCGAGCGGGCCAGCCCGCGTCGGACGAGCTCGGCGTCGAGCCGCAGACGCCGGCTCACGAGACCGCGGGTCGCGGCGGGAGTCGGACCAGGCGGGGTCGGCGGGCGGGGTCCCGGCGCCTGCCCCGCCGTCTGGAGCACCTCGCGCAGCTTGGCATGGACCGCCTCGTACACCTCGAGGTGCGACTCGACAGGCAGGTCGGCCAGCTGCTCGAGATCGCTGAGCACCGCATCCACCCGCGCGTCGTGGACGGACTCGTCGTGGTCTGAGGCTCCGCCTTCGGTCATCGCACGCTCCTTCGTGTCAGGCTGTCGATCATCGCACTCCCCACCCCTCCAACGCGTCGCGCACGTCCGCAGCATCCACCGTGTCGGGCGAGGCGCCGTCGTCCTCGTCGAGGAGGTGCCACGACAGCGCGACGGCGGCACGGAGGAGGTCGACGGCCCCCTGGACGTCGGAGGGCTCGGGGGCGCCGTCGACGACCAGACGAGCCGCTCGGCACCGGACCACCTGGTCACCGCAGCGCGCGGTGTCCGCGCCCTCGACCGAGACCGGGCGCTGCAGGAGCGCCAGTCCCCGCAGGTCGGGCGCGAGGAACGTGGGCCGCACGTGCGGAGGCGCCGCGATCACCTGATCGAGGTCGGCAACTCCCGTGAAGACGAGGAGGCTGTCCGCCCCGACGTTGTTGGCGCCCTCGATGTCGGTGTCGAGCCGGTCGCCGACGACCAGCGGGCGTGAACCGCCGACCCGCAGCACGGTCTCGTCGAACAACGGGGCATACGGCTTGCCTGCGACCTCCGGGGCGCGCCCCGTCGCCGTCGCCACAGCGGCGACGAGCGTCCCGTTGCCGGGCGCCGACCCGCGTGGGGTGGGGATGGAGCCGTCGGTGTTGCTGGCGACCCACGGGATCCCCGTGGCCACCGCGTACGCCCCCTCGGCGAGCTGCCCCCACGCCAGGTCGGGCGAGAATCCCTGGACCACCGCTGCCGGAGCGTCGTCCGCGCTGGTCACGGGCACGAGCCCGCGTTCCTCGAGCGCCTCGACCAGACCCGCGCCGCCGACGACCAGCACGCGGGCGCCCTCGGGGACGAGGCTCGCGACCAGACGTCCGGCGGCCTGGCCGGACGTCACGACGCTGTCGTCCTCGGTCGGCATCCCGAGACCACGCAGCTTGGCGACCACGTCAGCGGGCGTCCGCGCGGCGTTGTTCGTGACGTACGCCAGTCTCAGGCCGCGCTCGGCCGCATCGACGAGGGCCTCGGCGGTGTGGTCGATGGCGTCCTCCCCGCGGTAGACGACCCCGTCGAGGTCGAGCATCGCGACGTCGTAGGAGTCACGCAGGGGCCCGTCGGCGGTGGCCAGCCTGAGCACGGGACGACGGCGGGGATCAGGGGGATTCGTGTGGTCGGGCATCGCCGACCAGCGTAGGCCCCGAACCCCTGGCCTACGATGCACCGGTGGACAACGGCGTGATCCGCCCGTTCAGGGCTGTGGGCTTTCGGGGTAGTACCGAGATCGTCTCGTCGCGTACCTACGTGCCCGACGTCAGCTGGTCGCACGTGCCTGCCGAGCTCCCCGAGCACCACGTCCTGAGGCTCCTCGAGCCCGCGTTCCGCGACGACGACCCCCAGACCGCTGCCAGGACCGCGGCGGCATGGCTCGACGACGGCGTGCTCGGTCAGGACGCCGAGCCTGCGGTCTATGTCTCGCGCACCGTCGAAGGCGGGCAGGTGACGGTCGGCGTGATGGTACTGGTCGACCTCGCCGCGAGCCGGTTGCGTCCTCACGAGGACGTCATCGCGGCGTACGCGATCCGTCAGGCGCGTCTTGCCGAGGCGACCCGCGCGCACTGGGAGCCGATCACCGCCTACACGACGGCCGAGCCTGTCACCCCTCTGCTCGGTGCGGTGCTCGCACGCCCTGCCGACCACGTCGCGAAGGCTGGCGGACGGACCGACGAGGTGTGGGCGGTCACCGACCCCGACCTCATGGCGGCGGTGGCCGCACGGCTGTCCGCGCAATCGCTCGTGATCGCCGACGGGCACCATCGGTACGCCGCCTGGCGGACCTCCCCCGAGCCGGCGGGACGACTCGCGCTGACCCTCGTGCTGGACGCTCCGGCCGTCACCGTCGGCCCGATCCACCGGGTGGTTGCCGACATGGATCTCGACGAGGCGCTCAAGGGCCTCCCCCTGCCGACAGTCGAGCTCGGTGACGCCGAGGAGGCCGCACGCTACGTCTCGGTGGGCGAGTCGCGGTGCGTGCTCACCGACGGCCACCGGTTCCTCGGCGTCGATGCGTACGAGTGCGCACCCCGCTGGGTCGAGGACGTCTTCACGCCCCACCACGGTCTCGAGTCCGACGCCGTCGAGTACGACCCGGACCTGGCCAGTGCGGCACGTGCGGCTGAGGAAGCCGGCGGCGTCGCCCTGCTCCTCGCTACACCCCAGCTGAACACCGTGACCCGCGCCGCGACGACCGGGCGACTTCTCCCCCACAAGTCGTCATGGTTCCGCCCGAAGCCGCGCGTCGGCATGGTCATGCGTCGCTGGGACTGAGCGCGCACGTCCGAAGGGCGCAGCATTGCCGAACCACAGTGCACGACAACCAGTGCACGACAACGCAAAAATGACCGTAGGCCGTCACCAGTGGTGACGGCCTACGGCCTAAATATTGTCCGGCGGCGTCCTACTCTCCCACACAGTCTCCCGTGCAGTACCATCGGCGCTGAAGGGCTTAACTTCCGGGTTCGGAATGTTGCCGGGTGTTTCCCCTTCGCCATGGCCGCCGTAACCCTACGGGTTACACAACCAACAACGTTGATTTTGTTGTTGTTACTGGGGTTGTGGTCCCAGAACCTCACAGTGGACGCATAATGTCTTTGTAGATGTGTGTAGACAAGCCCTCGGCCTATTAGTACCGGTCAGCTGCACGCATTGCTGCGCTTCCACTTCCGGCCTATCAACCCAGTGGTCTACTGGGGGCCTTAACCCACGAGGGGTGGGAAACCTCATCTTGAAACGTGCTTCCCGCTTAGATGCTTTCAGCGGTTATCACTCCCGAACGTAGCTAATCAGCAGTGCTCTTGGCAGAACAACTGACACACCAGAGGTTCGTCCATCCCGGTCCTCTCGTACTAGGGACAGCCTTTCTCAAGTTTCCTACGCGCGCGGCGGATAGGGACCGAACTGTCTCACGACGTTCTAAACCCAGCTCGCGTGCCGCTTTAATGGGCGAACAGCCCAACCCTTGGGACCTGCTCCAGCCCCAGGATGCGACGAGCCGACATCGAGGTGCCAAACCATCCCGTCGATATGGACTCTTGGGGAAGATCAGCCTGTTATCCCCGGGGTACCTTTTATCCGTTGAGCGACGCCGCTTCCACATGCCAGCGCCGGGTCACTAGTCCCGACTTTCGTCCCTGCTCCACCCGTCGGTGTCACAGTCAAGCTCCCTTGTGCACTTACACTCAACACCTGATTGCCAACCAGGCTGAGGGAACCTTTGGGCGCCTCCGTTACATTTTAGGAGGCAACCGCCCCAGTTAAACTACCCACCAGGCACTGTCCCTGATCCGGATCACGGACCTAAGTTAGATATCTAGTACGACCAGAGTGGTATTTCAACATTGACTCCACAACCACTGGCGTGGCCGCTTCACAGTCTCCCACCTATCCTACACAAGTCGAACCAAACACCAATACCAAGCTGTAGTGAAGGTCCCGGGGTCTTTCCGTCCTGCCGCGCGTAACGAGCATCTTTACTCGTAGTGCAATTTCGCCGAGCTCGTGGTTGAGACAGCGCCCAAGTCGTTACTCCATTCGTGCAGGTCGGAACTTACCCGACAAGGAATTTCGCTACCTTAGGATGGTTATAGTTACCACCGCCGTTTACTGGGGCTTAAGTTCAGTGCTTCGCCTTGCGGCTAACACGTCCCCTTAACCTTCCAGCACCGGGCAGGAGTCAGTCCGTATACATCGAATTACTTCTTCGCACGGACCTGTGTTTTTAGTAAACAGTCGCTTGGGCCTGGTCTCTGCGGCCTTCATCGCTTCCCGCCGCAAGGGCGTTCACGAATCCGGCCCCCCTTCTCCCGAAGTTACGGGGGCATTTTGCCGAGTTCCTTAACCACGATTCACTCGATCGCCTTGGTATTCTCTACCTGACCACCTGTGTCGGTTTGGGGTACGGGCGGCTCTGGTACTCGCTAGAGGCTTTTCTCGACAGCATAGGATCACTCACTTCGCCATAACGGCTCGGCATCAGATCTCAGGCACATGACAGACGGATTTACCTATCTGTCGCCCTACGTCCTTACACGCGGACAACCATCGCCGCGATGAGCTACCTTCCTGCGTCACCCCATCACTTGCCTACTACCAGTTCGGGTCACACGCTTACCAAGACACGCCACCCCGAAGGGTGATCACGCTCGGCTCGGGTGCTTAGCATCACTGATTCAGCATGGGCGCACCAGCGCCGGTACGGGAATATCAACCCGTTGTCCATCGACTACGCCTGTCGGCCTCGCCTTAGGTCCCGACTTACCCAGGGCAGATTAGCTTGACCCTGGAACCCTTGGTCATTCGGCGGAAGAGTTTCTCACTCCTCATTCGCTACTCATGCCTGCATTCTCACTCGTGTGGCATCCACGGCTGGGTCACCCCGCCGCTTCACACGCCACACGACGCTCCCCTACCCATCCACACACCTGGACCCACAAGGGGCCGAGTACACGTATGAATGCCATAGCTTCGGCGGATTGCTTGAGCCCCGCTAAATTGTCGGCGCGGAATCACTTGACCAGTGAGCTATTACGCACTCTTTCAAGGGTGGCTGCTTCTAAGCCAACCTCCTGGTTGTCTGTGCGACTCCACATCCTTTTCCACTTAGCAACCGCTTAGGGGCCTTAGCTGATGGTCTGGGCTGTTTCCCTCTCGACTACGGAGCTTATCCCCCGCAGTCTCACTGCCGCTCTCTCACTTGCCGGCATTCGGAGTTTGGCTGATTTCGGTAAGCTTGTAGGCCCCCTAGACCATCCAGTGCTCTACCTCCGGCAAGAAACAAACGACGCTGCACCTAAATGCATTTCGGGGAGAACCAGCTATCACGGAGTTTGATTGGCCTTTCACCCCTATCCACAGGTCATCCCCTCAGTTTTTAACCTAAGTGGGTTCGGTCCTCCACGCGGTCTTACCCGCGCTTCAACCTGCCCATGGATAGATCACTCCGCTTCGGGTCTAGAGCACGCGACTCAACGCCCTATTCGGACTCGCTTTCGCTACGGCTACCCCCCAACGGGTTAACCTCGCCACGTACCACTAACTCGCAGGCTCATTCTTCAAAAGGCACGCCGTCACAACCCACAAGGGATCGCTCCGACGGATTGTAGGCACATGGTTTCAGGTACTATTTCACTCCCCTCCCGGGGTACTTTTCACCTTTCCCTCACGGTACTTGTCCGCTATCGGTCATCGAGGAGTATTTAGGCTTAACGGGTGGTCCCGCCAGATTCACGCGGAATTTCAGGAGTCACGCGTTACTCGGGATAACACAAAAGAAGACTCAGACTTACGCCTACAGGGGTCTCACCCTCTACGCCGGACCATTCCAGGCCCTTCGACTTCACCTGAGTTTTATCACTTCTCGCCAGCTCGGCAGAACCAGCAATGCGCTCCCACGACCCCGCACGGACAACGACTGCCGTCTATCACATCCGCACGGTTTAGCCTCATCCGCTTTCGCTCGCCACTACTCACGGAATCACTGTTGTTTTCTCTTCCTGTGGGTACTGAGATGTTTCACTTCCCCACGTTCCCTCCGAACGCCCTATGTGTTCAGGCGCCGGTGACCAGACATGACTCTGGCTGGGTTTCCCCATTCGGACACCCCCGGATCACAGCTCGGTTGTCAGCTCCCCAGGGCTTATCGCAGACTCCAACGTCCTTCATCGGCTCTCGATGCCAAGGCATCCACCATGTGCCCTTAGTAGCTTGTAAATTACACACACTACAAAGACACTCGCGTCCACTGTGAAGTTCTCAAACCACAACCCGCAACCACCCGACCACGAGACAAACTCCCGCGACCGGCATGGCCGGAACCAAGACAACCGCACCCCACCGGACCCCCCGCAACCCACACGGAAGACCAAGCAGGGCGCCTGATGCCTCAGGACCCAACAGTGTGCCCAACCAGCCAACACCACACCCACCACGTTCCACACCCACACCCACAAGGAGCACAAGCAGTACTAGCACCAGGCGGCACCAACCAGCTGAATAATCGACGTTCCACTATCTGAGCACCCGACCACCACGACATTCGCGTGATCAAGCCGGGAACACACCACCACCACAAACCAGTTGCAGCAGCGATGAGCAATGCTCCTTAGAAAGGAGGTGATCCAGCCGCACCTTCCGGTACGGCTACCTTGTTACGACTTCGTCCCAATCGCCAGCCCCACCTTCGACAGCTCCCTCCCACAAGGGGTTAGGCCACCGGCTTCGGGTGTTGCCGACTTTCATGACGTGACGGGCGGTGTGTACAAGGCCCGGGAACGTATTCACCGCAGCGTTGCTGATCTGCGATTACTAGCGACTCCGACTTCATGGGGTCGAGTTGCAGACCCCAATCCGAACTGAGACCGGCTTTTTGGGATTCGCTCCACCTTGCGGTTTCGCAGCCCTTTGTACCGGCCATTGTAGCATGCTTGAAGCCCTGGACATAAGGGGCATGATGACTTGACGTCATCCCCACCTTCCTCCGAGTTGACCCCGGCAGTCTCCTATGAGTCCCCACCATGACGTGCTGGCAACATAGGACAAGGGTTGCGCTCGTTGCGGGACTTAACCCAACATCTCACGACACGAGCTGACGACAGCCATGCACCACCTGTACACCAGTGTCCAAAGAGACCCACATCTCTGCAGGCTTCTGGTGTATGTCAAACCCAGGTAAGGTTCTTCGCGTTGCATCGAATTAATCAGCATGCTCCGCCGCTTGTGCGGGCCCCCGTCAATTCCTTTGAGTTTTAGCCTTGCGGCCGTACTCCCCAGGCGGGGCGCTTAATGCGTTAGCTGCGGCACGGAAACCGTGGAATGGATCCCACACCTAGCGCCCAACGTTTACGGCATGGACTACCAGGGTATCTAATCCTGTTCGCTCCCCATGCTTTCGCTCCTCAGCGTCAGAAAAGGCCCAGAGAACCGCCTTCGCCACCGGTGTTCCTCCTGATATCTGCGCATTCCACCGCTACACCAGGAATTCCGTTCTCCCCTGCATACCTCTAGTCTGCCCGTATCGGAAGCACGATCGGGGTTAAGCCCCAAGTTTTCACTCCCGACGCGACAAACCGCCTACGAGCCCTTTACGCCCAATAATTCCGGACAACGCTCGGACCCTACGTATTACCGCGGCTGCTGGCACGTAGTTGGCCGGTCCTTCTTCTGCAGGTACCGTCACTCTCGCTTCGTCCCTGCTGAAAGAGGTTTACAACCCGAAGGCCGTCATCCCTCACGCGGCGTTGCTGGATCAGGCTTTCGCCCATTGTCCAATATTCCCCACTGCTGCCTCCCGTAGGAGTCTGGGCCGTGTCTCAGTCCCAGTGTGGCCGGTCACCCTCTCAGGCCGGCTACCCGTCGTCGCCTTGGTGGGCCATTACCTCACCAACAAGCTGATAGGCCGCGAGCTCATCCTCCACCGAAAACTTTCCACCACCCACCATGCGGCAGGAGGTCATATCCGGTATTAGCCATCGTTTCCAGCGGTTATTCCAGAGTGAAGGGCAGATTACTCACGTGTTACTCACCCGTTCGCCGCTCGTGTACCCCGAAGGGCCTTACCGCTCGACTTGCATGTGTTAAGCACGCCGCCAGCGTTCGTCCTGAGCCAGGATCAAACTCTCCGTTGAAAACCCAACCAAAGCTGGGCAACAACTTCTGTTGACCCGGACAAACTATTTGCTGACAAATAATTTGTCCGGAATCACACCCCAAACCCCACCCCTCCAAAGAGAAGCAAAGCCGAGGCAACTTACTGATTATCTCGTCGACTTTTAGCACACTGTTGAGTTCTCAAGGATCAGACACACAAAACCCTCAACCCCAACGGGCATCAGATCAAGGCGCAACCCCCAAACTTACCAGCACTTTGCGCGGGGGCCACCAAGGGCCACCGTTCGGTGGTCTCAGAGAGCAGCGGGTGTGTCCCAGGGCCGCGTGCCCGGCCTCTCGGCCTTGCCCGCCGCCGTCCCCGGCAACAAGAAGAACATTACGCGTAGGGAAACGCGCGGTCAAACTGGGGGGCTGTGTCCTGGCTCACAAATGGCATCGTCGCAGGTCAGAGGCGGTTTGTCGGTGAACGACGAAGGGCCCGGCATCGCGACGCGACACCGGGCCCCTAGGACGTCTCGGACAAGCTCGGACAGACCGGTCAGGCGCGCTCGACCTCGGCGCCGGCGACGGACCTCTTGCCCTTGCGCAGGACGACCAGACCGCCGTCGAGCTGTGCCGGTCGACGGTCTCGTCGGGGTCCTCGACGCGCTCGTTGTTGACGTACGCGCCACCCTCCTCGACGGCACGTCGCGCGGCGGACTTGCTGTCGACCAGCCCCGCGGCCATGAGGGCGTCGACGATGGTGGTCCCGGCAGGCACGCTCACGAGCCCCGCCTCGCTGAGGGCGGCAGCGCAGGGTGCTCTCGGGCAGGTCGACCAGCTCGGCGCGCCCGAACAGCGCCGCGGAGGCCAGCTCGGCCGCACGCACCTCGTCGGGCCCGTGCACGATCGTCGTCACCTCGGCCGCGAGCCTCCGCTGCGCGATCCTCAGCCCCGGCTTCTCGGCGGACTCGGCCTCGATCGCGTCGATCTCCTCGAGGTCGAGGAAGGTGAACTGCCGGAGGTACTCGACGACCTTCGCGTCCTCGGCCTGGATCCAGGACTGGTAGAAGGCGTACGGCGATGAGCATCTCGGGATCGAGCCAGACCGTGCCGCTCGTCGGTCTTGCCGAACTTGGTGCCGTCGGCCTTGGTGATCAGCGGGGTCGCCAGGGCGTGCGACCTTCGCGCCGTCGGCACGCCGGATCAGCTCGACGCCGGCGGTGATGTTGCCCCACTGGTCGCTGCCACCGGTCTGCAGCGACGCAGCCGTGCCGGCGGTAGAGCTCGAGGTAGTCCATCGACTGGAGCAGCACGTAGCTGAACTCGGTGTAGCTGATGCCCGACTCCAGCCGGCTGCGACGACGTCGCGGGCCAGCATCCGGTTGACCGGGAAGTGCTTGCCGATGTCGCGCAGGAAGTCGATGACGTTGACGTCCTTCGTCCAGTCGAGGTTGTTGACGACGCGCGCGGCGTTGTCGCCCTCGAACGACGACGAACTGCGCGACCTGGGCCGCGGATGCGCTCGACCCAGTCCGCGACGGTCTCCTTGGTGTTCATGATCCGCTCCCCCACGTCCTTGGGGTCGCCGATGAGGCCCGTCGAGCCACCGACGAGGATCAGCGGCCGGTGACCGGCCAGCTGGAGCCGCCGCGCGGTGAGGAGCTGGAGGAGGTTGCCGATGTGCAGGCTGGGGGCGGTCGGGTCGAAGCCGACGTAGTACGTGATCGGCCCCGCGGACAGCTCGGCGCGCAGGGCGTCGCGGTCCGTCGAGTGCGCGACGAGTCCGCGCGCCTCGAGGTCGTCGAGGACGTGGGTGGTCACGTGATGTCTCCTCTGTCGGTGATCGCGGCCAGCGATGGAGGCCGATCTCCCTGCAAGTCTGCCGCACGGCGCACGCAGCAGGCCGCGACGGCGCCCCGGTCGGCCACGTGGTGGTCCGACCGGGGGCCGCTCGACGGCGCGGGTCCGTCCCGTCCCCCGACCGGGACGGACCCGGGTCAGGAGAGGCCGGTGGCCGCGCGGAAGACGCCGGCGGGGTCCTCGTGCGCGACGCACTCGCCGAGACGGTCGAGCGCGGTCGACGACGCCGAGCGGTCCAGCGGCTCCCCCGCCGTCAGCAACGACGGCGCCACAGCACCCTCTGTCCACGGACGCAAGGCGTCCGCGACGGTGGCGAAGCCCGCGAGGATCACGGGCACCGCCTCCGGCGCCGGCACGAGGGCGAGAGACGTCACGAGCAGCTCCGACGGCACGCCGGTCTGGAAGCCAGGGCGCCGGCCGGCCCGTACGCCGCCGAGGTGACGGACCTGGATCTGCATGACGCCAGGCGTGTCCGCGACCGCCAGCAGCGCATCCACGGTCTGCGGCGTCAGACCACCGAGCGGGCGGGCACTGTGCAGGGCGGGCATGGGGTCCACAGGCTCCTCACAGATGTCGCCGACCTCGGACGCCGTACGGACGCGCACGGTGTCGTGCACGACCGGGCCCGACGCCCGGACGGACGCGAGCGCGGCCTCGAGCCCGTCCAGGCCCTCGGTCGTCGCACCTTCGACCACGACGAACGACCCGCCGCGAACCTCTGCGGGGAGGAACGGCAGGTCGGGCAGGTGGACGACCGTCGCCCACAGAGACACCGTCGGCGGTGCGGTCGCCGTCGCGTCCGCGTACGCGTTGAGCACGTCGCGAGCCGCGACGAACGGGAACATCAGCCGCCCTCCCGCGATCTCGGGCGCCGGGTGGAGGTCGATCTCGACCGCGGTGACGTACGTGAGGTTGCCGCCCCCGCCGCGCAGCGCCCACATCAGCTCCGGGTCGGTGTGGTCGTCGACCCACCGCACCTCTCCCTGTGCGTCGACGATCTCGGCCGCACGCAGGGAGTCCGCACCCATGCCGTACGTACGGGTGAACCACGAGTACCCGCCCTGGAGGGTGAAGCCGACCACGGACACGTCGGGGTTGGAGCCGATCATCGCGGTCAGCCCGGTGCCCTCGAGCGCGGCCTGGAGTGCTCCCCAGCGAACCCCCGCTCCCACCCGGGCGGTCCGTGCGACCGGGTCGATCGCGAGGTCCGTCAGGCCGGTGCTGCGGACGACGATGCTGCCCACCAGGCGAGCGCTGGCTCCGTGCCCGCCAGCCTGCGGTGCGACCGCGAGGCCGTACGCCCGGGCGAAGCGGACCGTGACTGCGACGTCGTCCGGGCTGGCGGCGAGGACCACAGCGACGGGGGCCTGGTCGATCGCGAGGTTCCACGGCGGGCTGGTCTCGTCCCACGCCGTGTCACCAGGAGCGACGAGACGGTCGCCCAGCTGGATCCGTAGGGGCGCGAGATCGGCGACCTCGTCGGCCTTCGGCGGACGCTCCGTCGCGTTCCCGTCGCCGGTCGTGGGCGCGGTGGTTGTGCTCATCGATGCTTCCTTGCTCTGTGCCCGCCGGGCTTGCGACGGGGATGTCCAGATGACCGTCACACCGTCCCCGTCCCCGCTTGCGGAGTGCTTGTGATCGGCTTGGGGATCGGCTGGGCGATCAGGTCGGGGTGTACGAAAACGCCGTCCCCACGCCCGTCCACGCGCCTATGCTCTGAGCCATGTGGCTCGCTGTCCTCGGCCCGGTCGAGATGCACCGCGAGCAGGCCTCGCCGTCGGTCGCGCTCGGGACGCGCAAGCACCGCGTCCTGCTCGCCGCGCTCGCGCTCGGCGCCGGGAACGTCCAGAGCGTCGACGCGCTCATCGACTACCTGTGGGGAGACCGTCCACCGGCCGGTGCGCACGGCACGCTGCAGGCGTACGTGTCGGGGCTTCGACGGGCCCTGGCAATCGTGGTGCCCGAGGGCGCGGAGCCGCCGCTGCGGACGACGAGCGGCGGGTACGTCCTCGACACGTCCGACCTGGCGATCGACGCCGGCGTCGCGAGCGCCCTCATGCACGAGGTGCACCGGCGACTGGGGCCGCTCGTCCGGCACGCCATCCCAGGACCCGGCGTCGTGGCGGCCGACGTGCTGGACCAGGCCGCGCACGAGCTCGACACCGCTACCGGCCTGTGGCGCGGACGCCCGTACGACGAGCTCGGGGAGCACCCTCAGGCCGTCGCGGAACGTGCCCGTCTCGACGAGCTGCGGCTCGTGGCGTGCGAGGACCGCGCCGCCGTACGGCTCGCGCAGGGCGAGCACGCCACGGTGGTCGCCGAGCTCGAGTCGCTGACGACGCAGCACCCGCTCCGTGAGCGGCTCTGGACGCTCCGAGCGGTGGCCCTGGCCCGCAGCGGGCGTCAGGCGGACGCGCTCCAGGCCGTCCGGGTGCTCACCTCGACGCTGGACGACGAGCTCGGCATCCAGCCCGGGTCGGCGGTGCAGGAGGTCCAGGCAGCGATCCTGCGGCAGGACGCGGCGATCACCTGGACCGAGGCGCCGCGGACGGCAGCGGTGGCAGCAACGGCAACGGTGGCAGCGGCAACCACGCCCTCTTCCCCTCGGGACCCGCAGCCGAGGCTGCCGCAGCTGCCCGCATGGCCGATGGTCGGACGCGACCGCGAGCTGGCACTCCTGCTGGAACGGCTCGAGGCGGCCGAGGAAGGCCACCCGCAGTTCGCCTGCCTCGTCGGTGAGCCCGGGATAGGCAAGTCGCGCCTCGTCGCGGAGGTGCTCGCCCGCGCACGCGAGCGCGGGGCGCGCGTCCTCGTCGGGCGGTGCTCCCAGGACAGTGGCGCGCCCCCGCTGTGGCCGTGGGAGGCCGTCCTCGAAGGACTCGGTGGCGCTGTGCCGACCGCCGTGGGCGGTGACCCCGAGAGTGAGAGGTTCGCCGCGTGGGAGCGGATCTGCCGGCAGGTGCTCGACGCCGCGGACGAGCAGCCGCTGGTGGTCGCGCTCGACGACCTCCAGTGGGCCGACCCGTCCTCGCTCGGGGTCCTGCGTCACCTCTGCGCGGTCGCCGACGAGGGCCGGCTCCTCCTGATCGTGACGATGCGCACCCATGCCGAACGCGACGGGGCCGTCGCGGAGACGCTCGAGGCGCTCGCCCGCAGGCACGCCGCGTCCGTGGCCCTGACGGGTCTCTCCGCGGAGGAGACCGGGCAGGTATTAGCGGCGCTCTCGTCGCAGCCCGTGGCAGCGGCGACGGCGGAGGCGATGCGTGAGCGTACGGAGGGCAACCCGTTCTTCGTCGTGGAGTACGCCCGCCTGCTCGGCGAGGCGGGTGCCGACGTGGCGCTCGAGCCGCCGACGGCCGTCACCGACGTCGTCCGGCGCCGGCTGGCCGCGGTGCCCGACAGCACGCTCGACGTGCTCCGGCACGCCGCCGTCGTGGGGAGGCGCTTCGACCTCGCGACCGTCGTGAGCAGCACAGGGCTCAGCGACCTCACCGTCCTCGACCGGCTCGAGCCCGCGACCGCTGCGGGGATGCTGCGTGACGAGGGCGACGACCGGTTCCGGTTCTCGCACGCGCTGGTCCGGGACGCGGTGTACGCGACGCTGTCGCCCTCACGGCGTCAGCGCATGCACGCCCGGATCGCCGAAGCTCTGGGGACCGACCGGCGCGCCTCCCGCCGGATCGCCGAGATCGCCCGTCACTGGGCGGACGCGGGTGAGGACCATGCAGCACAGGCGTGGACCTCGGCGTACCGGGCCGCGCTCGACGCGCAGCGCCGCCACGGCCACGACGAGGCCGCAGAGCTGCTGCGCCTGGCGCTCACCCGGATCGACCTCGATCCCGACGCCACCCTGTCTGACCGGTACGAGCTCCTGCTGGCACGCGCCGATGCGACGCGCTGGGCGGCCCGCTGGGACGACCTCACGGACGCCGTCGAAGAGGCCATCACGGTGGCCGACGAGATCGGCGACCCGGAGCTGCTCGCTCGAGCCGCCGTCGCGACGACGCGAGGAGCGCTGTGGCAGAGCCGGACGTTCGGCGAGACGAAGGAGACCGTCGTCGGTGCGCAGCGGCGCGCGCTGGACGCGCTGCCGGCCGGAGACTCCGCGCTGCGCTGCACGCTGCTGATCAGCCTGGCCAACGAGCTGTACTACACCGCGACCGAGGCCGAGTGCCAGCTCCTCGTCTCCGAAGGGCTCGAGATGGCGCGTCGGATCGGTGACGAGGCGCTCCTGATGGAGATGTGCTCCGCGGCATTCCTTGCCGTGTGGCATCCCTGGACGGCCGTTCAACGGCTGGAGCTCGCCGACGAGGCCGTCGCGATCGCCCAGCGGCTCCGTGATGCCCGCGGTGAGGCGATGGCCCGTGCACAGCGGGCGGCGGTCCACGGCGAGCTCGGTCACGTCGAGGACCTCGAGCGAGACCTGGCCGAGGCCGGCCGCCTCGCGGAGGAGCTCCAGCTGACGTACGCGAGGTGGTTCCTGGACTGCATGCGTCTGCCGTGGCTGGCGATGCGCGGCGACCACAAGGAGGCCCGTGCGACCTTGGACGGCCTCATGACGCTTATCGACACCATCGCCGTCCCTCACAAGCACGACGCCGTGGGGGGCCTGATGCTCGTGCTCGCGATCTGGGGCGGGTTCGACGACCGCGAGGACGGCGTCCTCGACAACCTGGTCGCGGCGGCGCGGGTGCCCATCCACATGGCGGCGACGGGTTTCCTGGTGCGGCTCGGTCGCGTCGACGCGGCCCGGGAGCTCTTCGAGACGTCGCGGCCGACGCTTGACGACGAGAGCTGGATCGCCCCGTTGATCTGGGGTTTCGGGGCAGAGGTCGCGCTCGCGCTCGGCGAACGCGACCTCGCTGCCGCGGCGTACGGACGGCTCGCCCCGCTGCGTGGCGGCGTCCTGAGCGCCGGCTCGACGATCGCGATGGGACCGGTCGACGCGTTCCTGGCGCTGGCGGCCGCAGCCAACGACAACGCCGCGCTCGCGACCCTCCACGCCGACGACGCCGTACGGCTGATGCAGGCGTGGCAGATCCCGTTGGCGGAGCAGTGGTTCCTCCGTCAACGGGACCTGCACGGCTTCTGAGCCACGGCGGCCGTCAGGACGTACAGGTGCTGCTCGCGAGCAGGCGGTCGAGCTGCCGCCTGGTCTGGACGAGGCGGACGATCAGCGCCGCCCGGATGTCGCGGTCCCCGTCTCGCGCCATCCACGCGAGCCCGTCGCCGCACACTGCCATCGTCTCCGCCAGTGCCGCGGTCTCGAGTCCCAGGTCCGGCGCGGCTGGAGGCGCGGCGCGGAGCCGGTCCCAGCGGCGGTGCAGACGAGCCCAGGCCAGCCGATCGCCGAGCGACGTGGTGCCCGCCGCCTCGACGACCGCAGCGACCTCGCGCTGGTAGGCGCGTTCTCGCGTCATCGCGCTCATGCCCGGGCCTCCTCTCGGTCCTCGGTCGCCCCGTCTGAGGACACCGGTGACGGGGCGAGCGCCGCTCCGGCGTCCCTCTCGGCCCGTACGTGCGGGAGCCGCCGGTCGATCCAGCGGCGGCAGCCACCAGTTCGCGCGGCCGAGCAGCGTCATCGTGGCCGGGACGAGCACGAGCCGGACCAGCGTGGCGTCGAGTGCGACGGCCACCGCCATCCCGAGGCCCAGCATCTTGACGAGGACGGTGTCTTCGGTCGCGAAGCCGAGGAAGACCGCCACCATGATCGCCGCCGCGCTCGAGATCACCCGTGCGCTGCTGCTGAGGCCGGTGACCACCGACCCTCTCGCGTCCCCCGTCCGGAGCCAGGCCTCGCGGATCCGTGACAGGAGGAACACCTCGTAGTCCATCGAGAGCCCGAACAGGATCGCGAACATCAGGATCGGCACCCAGCTCGAGACGGGGACGGCGCGGTCCATCCCGAGCAGGGACGAACCCCACCCGTGCTGGAAGACGAGCGTCACGACCCCGTACGCGGCTCCGATCGACAGCAGGTTCATCGTGGCCGCCTTGATCGGGACCACGACGGACCGGAACATCATCGCGAGGAGCAGCATCGAGACCGCGACGACGAAACCGACCACCACCCACATCCGCTCCGACAGCATGTCCGAGATGTCGGTGAGGATGACCGTCGCACCGGTGAGCTCGACGCCGTCGGGAAGCGCGTCGGCCCGGAGCGACGTGATGAGGTCACCGGTGCGCTCGTCCTGCGGACCGGTCGTCGGTTGCGCGTCGAACACCGTGATCGCGCCGTCGGGCGACGTGACCGCGGGGCCAACCGAGATGATGCGCGGGTCGTCGGCGAGATCGGCGCGCAGTCGCTCGGTGTCGGCGGGATCGACCGCACCCGTGTCTGCGACGAAGGTCAACGGCCCGTTCGCACCGTGGCCGAACTCGTCGGCGACGAGGTCGTAGGCCTGCCGGGTCGTGAACGACGCCGGGTCCGCGCTGGCGTCCTGCGGGAACGTGCGCATGCCGAGGGCCGGCGCAGCCAGCGCCACCAGCGCCACGAGCGCCGCGAGAGCCCACGGGAGCGGTCGTGCGCAGACCCGGCGCGCCCACCGTCCCGTGAGTGTCGCGTGTCCACCAGCCGTGCCGACCGGCTCGTACGGACGCCCACGGTGCTTGCGCGGGACCAGGCGGTGCCCCGCCAGGCCGCACAGCGCGGGCACCAGCGTCAGAGCGGTCGCCATGACGGACGCGACGGCGATCGCCGTCGCCGCCCCGAACGCCGAGTACGTCGGCAGGCCCGCGAGGCCCAGGCCCGTCAACGACACGAGGACCGTCAGGCCGGCGAACACCACGGAGCGACCCGCGGTCGCGGCGGCCGTCCCTGCGGCGTCGACCGTGGACCGCCCGCTGCGCAGCTCTTCCACGAAGCGGGTCACGAGGAGCAGCGCGTAGTCGATGCCGACGCCCAGCCCCACCATCGTCGCGACGGTCGGTGCGGTCGAGCTGACGTCGATCACTCCGGCGAGCAGCGTGACACCGGCGCCCCCGACCGCGAGACCCACGAGGGCGACCGCGACCGGGAGACCTGCCGCCACGACGGAGCCGAACGTGAGCACGAGGATGACCAGGGCGACGCCCACGCCGATCAGCTCGCCACGGCCGCTCATCTCCATCGCCGACCCAGGGACCTCTCCCCCGTACGCGACATCGAGGCCGTCGACGCCCGGCGGCCGAGACCGCGTCCTCCAACGGTGCGAGCGCGCCCATGACGTCGCGATGGGTGACCGGTACGTCGTAGCGCAGGGTGACCAGCGCAGTGTCGGAGTCCGCCGACAGCCGCGGGGGCGAGACCTGGACGACGTGCGGGACGTCCTCCAGCTCGCCCGCGAGCCGGGAGAGGTCGGCGCGGGCGAGCGGATCCCCGTCGGGGTCGTGGACGGCGACCAGTGCGCTCGCACCGCCGGACTCCGGGAGATGGGTGCGGAGGGCGTCGAGCCCGACCTGGCCGTCGGCGCCGGGTACGTCCCAGTCGTCCTGGGTCGTGCCTCCGGCGCTCGCGGCGAGCGCGAGCACCCCGACGACCACGACGAGCCATGCGCTGACCGTGCGCCACGGGTGTGCCGCGGTCGCTCGACCGAGGCGGTACAACATGCTGGACATCACCACGAGCTCCTTGTCATCCGGTCTGGACGACAACGAGCCTCACGCGGAGCGCTTGCGGATCCCTTGGGAAAGCCTTGGGGCGTCGCGGCGCGACGTGTGCCGCCTCCGACGTCGGTGGCCGCGTCCGGCGTCGGTGACTGAGCGTCCACCGACACCCGCACCGTGGACGCCGACTCACCAACACCCCACCGCAGCCGGGCATCGGTGGGTCAGCGTCCACGCGCGACGCCGTACCGCGAGCTAGGCCGTACCGCTGCTACGCCGGGCCTGGCGCGACAGCGAGTCGATCGTGACCGCGAGCAGCAGCACCGCGCCGGTGACGATGTAGCGCACGTAGGCGTCGACGCCGACGAGGTTGAGGCCGCTGGTGATCGACTGCAGCACGAGCATGCCGAACAGCGCCGAGTACACCGAGCCGCGGCCGCCGAACAGGCTCGTGCCGCCGATGACCGCGGCGGCGATCGCCATCAGGTTGGTGTCCGTGCCGCCGCTGGTCTGGCTGACCGACCTGCAGCCGCCCGGCCGCGAGGACGCCGCCGAGCGCGGCGAACATCGAGGCCGCGCGAACACCGAGATGTAGACCCGGTTCACCGGCGACACCGGCGCGCCGCGACGCCTCCTCGTTGCCGCCGACGGCGAGACACGTGCCGGCCCCACGTGCGTGCGCCGCAGCAGGAAGGTCGACCGCCGACGATGACGCCACCCAGAGCAGCGGCATCGCGCCGATGCCGCGGTCATGGTTGAGGTACCAGCGCCGAACACCAGCGACGGCCACGCGATCAGCGACCGCCCGGATCACGGCGACCGACGGCACGCACGGCGCCGACAGGTTGCCGCGGCACGGCGCCGCTGGATCGTGCGCATCCGGGCGCAGCAGGTACGCCAGCCCCACGACGACGGCCAGCACGTACGAGAGCCACGGCGGCAGGAACGTGAAGTTGGCGAAGTCGATCAGCGCCGAGTCGTCGGGCAGGTTCACCGTGCCGTTCGGCTGCCGAGCACCTACAGCTGGACACCGAGGAACGCCAGCAGGCCCGGCCAGCGTGATGACGAAGCTCGGCACACCGAACCGGGTGAAGAGCAGGCCGTAGAACGACGCCGATCGGCGACACCGACGCACAGCGCCGCGAGGATCGCCGACAGCAGCGGCCAGCCGTGGTAGACCAGCAGCACCGCCAGGATCGACGCCCGACGCCCGACACCGATCCGACCGAGAGGTCGATCTCGCCGAGCAGCAGGACGAGCACGATGCCCGACCGAGATCATGCCGATCGTGGCGGAGTCCAGGCTCAGCTCGACGAGGTTGCGCGACGAGAGGAAGCGGCGTTCTGGCGCGTAGAAGACGATCCAGATGACGACCAGCCCGACGATGACCGGGATCATGCCCGAGGTCGCCCGACCGGAGCCGGCGCCCGAAGCCGCTCAGAGCGGCGCGGGGCGACGTCGCTCTCGAGGAGCCGCTCGTCGTCTTGTCGTACGTCGTGGTCATGCGTCGCGCTCCTGGTCCGGGTCGGGGCTGACGTGCCCGGGCCCACCGGCACCGTCGGGCAGGACGGCGTACGGGTCGATGTCCTCCGGCGTGATCGCGGATCCCGTCCGGTCGCGCGCCGCCCGCTCGGCGACCACGTTGTCGGACGCGCCGGTGATGGCGGCGACGAGCTGCTCGGTCGTGACCTCGTCGATCGCGAACTCGGCGCTGTTGCGGCCCGAGCCGCAGGACGTAGATCCGGTCGGCGACGGCCTGGACGTCGGCCATGTTGTGCGTGATGAGCACGACGCCGAGGCCGCGACTCGCGCAGCCGCTCGATCAGGTTGAGCACCTCGGCGGTCTGGGCGACGCCCAGCGCGGCGGTCGGCTCGTCGAGCATGACGATCTTGGGCTCGCCGACGAGGCTGCGGGCGATCGCGACGGTCTGGCGCTGACCGCCGGAGAGCGAGGCGATCGGGATGCGCACCGACGGGATCTTGGCCGAGAGCTGGCGCAGGAGCTCCCACGCTGCGCGACTCCATCGTCTCCTCGTCGAGGACACCGCCCGTGGTCGCGCTCCTGTCCGAGGAAGAGGTTGGCGACGACGTCGAGGTTGTCGCACAGCGCGAGGTCCTGGAAGACCGTCGCGATGCCGAGGGCCTGGGCGGACTTCGGGCCGTGGATCGAGACCGGACGGCCCTCGACCTCGATCGCGCCGCAGTCGGGCCGTAGACGCCCGACGATGATCTTGACGAGAGTGGACTTGCCGGCGCCGTTGTCGCCGACGAGGGCGACCACCTCGCCGGGGCGCACGTCGAAGTCGACGTCGGTGAGCGCCTGGACGGCGCCGAAGCGCTTGTCGATGCCGCGCAGGGAGAGCACGGGTGGCGGTCATGGGATTCCTGGGGTCGTTCGCGGACGTGGGAACGGGAACGGTCCGGTGGGGCCGCGACGCGCCGGCCCCCGGACCGGGGGCTCGGAGCTCAGGACAGACCGGCGCTTCGCGCACGCGTCGGCGTACTCGGGCGTGCAGATGTCGTCGACCGTGTAGAACTCGTCCTTGACGACGGTGTCGCCGACGTTGTCCTTCGTGACCGACGATCGGGTCGAGGATGAACGAGGCGACGCCCTGGAAGTCGGTCGTGTCGCTGATGTCCTCGCCGTTGACGAGGTCGACGGCCAGCTCGGCGGCCTGCTCGGCCTCGGTCTTGATCGGCTTGTAGACCGTCATGAACTGCTGACCGGCGACGATGCGCTGGATCGCGGCCAGCTCGGCGTCCTGCCCGGTGATCGGCGGGACCGTCGTCGATGCCGGCGGCGCGTGAAGCGCGGCGAACACGCCACCGGCCTGGCCGTCGTTGGCGGCGTAGACCCCGGCGAGGTCGCGCCGGGTCGACCTTGTTGAACTGCGAGCTGGTGAACTTCTGCGCGTTGTCCGGGCTCCAGTCGGGGTTGTCGTACTCGGCCACGATCTTCAGGCCGCTCGCGTCGAGCACCGAGTGGGCGCCCTTCTTGAACTGCGCGGCGTTCGGGTCGGTCGGCGAGCCGTTCAGCATGAGGATGTCGCCCTTGTCGCCGGTGGCCTCGACGAGGGCCTCGCCCTGCATCTGGCCGACGCGCTCGTTGTCGAAGGAGATGTAGTAGTCGGCGCCCTCGATGAAGCGGTCGTACGCGATGACCGGGACGTCGGAGCCCTGGGCGGACTTCACGATCGTGGTCGCGGCCTTGCCGTCGACCGGGTCGAGCACGAGCACGGACGCGCCGTTGGTGATCGCGGACTGGGCCTGCTGCTGCTGCTTGGACGCGTCCTGGTCGGCGTTGAGGTAGTCGACCTTGCAGTCGTCGCACAGCTCCTTGACCTTGGCCTCGAAGAGCGGCTTGTCGAAGCTCTCGTAGCGGGTGGTCTTGGTCTCGGGGAGCAGCAGCGCGATCGTCTTGCCCTCGTCGCGAGCCGCCGCCGCCGTCGTCGTTGGAGCCGCAGGCGGCCAGGCCGCCGAGGCCGATCGTCAGGGTCGCCGTCACCACGGCGACGCGGGAGATGGTGTTCACAGTTCCTCCCAGGAAGTGTACGCACCCCACGTCGGCGTAGCATGCCGCAGTGAACTACGTCACTAATTGCGTCAAGAGGTGAACGATAGAGCGTTGCCAAACCGCAACCTTGACTTGAAATGTTCACCTCTTGACGACAACGTGCGAGCGGGTCACAGTGGACGCCATGCCCCCCCGCCCGGCTCGACCGCCGCCCTGCGCGCCTCGAACCAGAGCGGGTCGTGCGGCGGTGCGCGAGGCCGGCGGAGCTCAGCCAGGCCCAGATCGCCCGTCGGACCCAGCTGGCCCCGGCGACCGTCTCGGGCATCATCCGCGAGCTCGTCGCCGTCGGCTTCCTGCACGTCCGAGGGCGGGTCGGGCGCCGCGGCGCGACGGTCACGGTCTCCCGCGGCGCCGGGCTCGTCGCGGCCGTCGACTTCGGCCACTCTCACCTCCAGGTCGCGCTGGCCGACCTCGCCGGGCGACATCCGCGACCTCGCGTCTCGGCGCCCGCTCGACCGACGACCACTCGTACGTCGACGGCCTCGCGCTCGCCCGCGCCATGCTCGACGAGCTGCTCGACGACCTGGGTGAGGACACGACAGCCTGCGCGCCGTCGGCATGGCGATCCCCGCCCCCATCGGCCGCGACGGGCGCATCGACTCCGGGTCGATCCTGCCCGGCTGGGTCGGCGTGACCGCGTCGGCCGCCGAGACAGGCCTTCGAGCGCCTACCGTGGTGGACAACGACGCCAACCTCAGCGCCCTGGCCGAGTGGATGCGGCGGGGGTCGCGGCCACCACGACCTCGTCTACATCAAGATCGCCTCGGGCGTCGGCTGCGGACTCGTGCTCGACGGCCGGGTCCACCACGGCGGGCTCGGCACCGCCGGCGAGCTCGGCCACCTCACGCTGGACGAGTCCGGCCCGCTGTGCCGGTGCGGCAGTCGCGGCTGTCTCGAGGCCTACGTGGGCGGGGCAGCGCTCATCGCGCAGTACGCGCCGACCGGCGGCGGACCTGGACGTCCCCGGCTTCGTCGAGCGTCGCCCTGCGCGGCGACCAGGGCGCCCGCCGTCTGATCGAGGACGCCGGTCGCCCCCTCGGGCGAGGCCGTCGGCGATCGTCGCGAACCTGCTCGGCCCCGAGGTCGTCGTGATCGGCGGCGACCTGGCGTGCGAGGTCGTCGTCGACGGGATCCGCGACGGGCTGCGGCGTCATGCGGTCGACGGGCCGCGCGGCCAGGTCGAGGTCACGCTCTCGACGCTCGGCGAGCAGGTGTCGGTCGTCGGTGCGCTCCTGATGGCGCTCGACGCCGTCGTCCTTCCTGGCTGAGGCGCTGGGTCACCGCTCGCGGATCACCGCGAAGATCGGTGCGCCACGGGGCGTAGGGGACCCCGGAATCCCCACAGGTCACCCGCTGGCGAGCGGCAGGACGCGGGTCCGGCTCAGACGACGTCCGTGCCGACGCTCAAAGCGGCCAGCAGCTCGCCCGCACTGGGGACACCTTCCAGCTGACGCCCACCCACGATCACCGTGGGCGTCGCCGTGATCCGTCCGAGCGCCTGCTTCGACAGCGACGAGACGAGCGCCGCGTGGTCCTCTCCGACGACGCAGTCGCCGGCCGGCGCCTTGACGGAGTCGGCGAGACCGAGGAGCGCGTCATCGGTCAGCACGCCGTCGCTCGGCTGGTTCTCCAGCAGCGCATGGACGAACGCGGCGTAAGCCGCCGGTCCGCCCTCGGCCGCTACGCACAGGGCCGCGTTGACGGCGCGCGCCGAGGAGCGCTGGGTGCGTCCGTTGTCGAGGAACGACACGAGGCGGTACTCGAGCGTGATCCTGCCGCTCTGCAGGCGCTCCTGGAGGAACGCCCCGTGCTGGTCGTCGAACGCCTTGCAGTGCGGGCACAGCGGCTCGACGTAGACGACCACCGGGACCGCGTCTGAGTCGGGCGCGACCGCAGGCTCGAGATCGGCCGACGACACCACCACTCCCCCGTCCTCGGTCAGCCGCGGCGCTGTGGACCCGTGACCGGAGGCCAGGTCGGCAGCGCTCCCGCACGAGGTGACAAGGACCAGGCACAGCACGAGCAGCACGACTCGTACGAGGGGGGTACGCCGCATCCGGCCATCATCCCAGAGGCTTCTCGAGCGGCGCCCGCGGACTGCGGCGGTACGCCGAGACGGTCGGGTCGCCGGTCAGCCAGAACCGCCACGGCACGTCGGCTGCTCGGGAGACACCCACGCGCGGACCTGTGCTGACGTCGGAGGGAACCTCCACGGGCCGCCGAAGCACCACCTCCGGGCCGGCGAGGGCGACGCCGTTGTGCGCGAGCGTGACCCCGAGCGCCTGCGTCAGGTTGGCCGGGCCCCGTGCCAGCCGCACGTCCGGGACTCCCCCGCGACGTTCCCGGGCGACGTCCCTGCCGCGCACGACCTCGCCAGCCCGGAGCAGCACCGCCGAGGCGTCTCCTTCGGCGCCCACGACGACGTTGGCGCAGTAGTGCATCCCGTACGAGAGGTAGACGTAGAGCACGTCCGGCGGACCGAACATGATCGCGCTGCGCGGTGTCGGACCGCGGAAGGCGTGCGAGGCAGGATCGCGGACTCCCCCGTACGCCTCCACCTCCGTGATCCGCACCGTGACCTCGCCGTGCGTGAGCGTGGCTCCGAGGAGCCGCCGTGCCTCCGTCTCGATCTCTCTCGTCACACGGCCGAGTCTGCCCGGCCGTCGCGCTTGACCGCGAAGACGGGGACCGGAGAGTCCAGCAGGAGCATCTGGACCACACCGCCGGTCATCGCCTTCCCGACGGCCGTGCGATGACGGATCCCGACGACGAGCTCGTCGGCGTCCACCTCCGCGACCACCGGACCAGGCGTGCGAGCGGCGTCGCCTTGTCGACGGTCGCGTCCGACCGGTTGGTGTAGACCGCGCCCACCACGCCCAGACCCATCGTGAGCATCAGGTCGTCGGCACCGCTCTCGTTGATGACGCGCTGCATCGCGACCGTGCCGCTCGCGCCGATCACGTTGGTGATCTCGAAGCGGCCGGTGAGGCCGTCGTCCTCGATCACCCGCGCCGCCGCGCGCCCCGTGAGGTCGTACCCGCCGCCGGGGCTGTTCGGGATCATCATCCGGAGCCTGCGGTTGTCGGCGTCGTCGGCGCCGCGGGTCACCCCGCAGCCCGAGGCCAGCGCGGTCAGCGTCGCTGCGAGGACCACGGCCGTCACGGCACGCGCACGGCGTCCGAGGCGGTCTCCCACGCTTGTCGGCATCGTGCCACGCTCCTCCGGGTGCGCACGCGACCGCGTACGCCTCACCTGCGAGCATGACCCGTCGACGTGGCCCACGTCACCTTTGAGGCGCCGAAGGGCGGGCGTGTCGTCGTGGTGCGAATGCCCCGGGCCGAGCGTCCTGCCTAGCCCAGGCGGGCCCGGAGCTCCGCCAGCTGCTCGGCCACCCGTACGCGCGCCGTGCCGCCGCGCGCGTCGCGCGAGCCGATCGAACCCTCGACGCTGAGCACCTCGCGCAGCGCGGGCGTGAGGTGCGGCGAGATCGACGCGAGCTCGTCGTCGGTGAGGTCCCACAGCTCCTTGTCCTGGCTCTCCGCGACCCGGACGCACGCACCCGAGATCTCGTGCGCGTCGCGGAACGGCACGCCCTCGCGGACCAGCCACTCGGCGATGTCGGTCGCCAGCGCGAACCCCTGCGGAGCCAGCGACTCCAGGCGCTCGGTGTGGAAGGTGAGCGTGGCGATCATCCCGGTGAACGCAGGCAGCAGGACCTCGAGCGTGTCCACCGAGTCGAAGACCGGCTCCTTGTCCTCCTGCAGGTCACGGTTGTACGCCAGCGGCAGCGCCTTGAGGGTTGCCAGGAGACCGGTCAGGTTGCCGATCAGGCGCCCCGACTTGCCGCGTGCCAGCTCGGCGATGTCCGGGTTCTTCTTCTGCGGCATGATGCTGGACCCGGTCGAGTAGCCGTCGTGGAGCGTGACGAACCCGAACTCCTTCGTGTTCCAGACGATGATCTCCTCGGCGATCCGCGACATGTCGACGCCGATCATGGCGGTGACGAACGCGAACTCGGCGACGTAGTCGCGCGACGCCGTGCCGTCGATCGAGTTCGGCGGCCGAGCCGGTGAAGCCGAGGTCGGCCGCGACCTGCTCCGGGTCGAGCCCGAGCGACGAGCCGGCCAGCGCCCCCGAGCCGTACGGCGACTCGGCAGCGACCCGGGCGTCCCAGTCGGCGAGCCGGTCGAGGTCGCGCACCAGCGGCCACGCATGGGCCAGCAGGTGATGGCTGAGCAGCACCGGCTGTGCGTGCTGGAGGTGGGTGCGCCCCGGCATCGCGACGCCCAGGTGCTTGTCGGCCTGGTCGACCAGCGCCGCGATCAGACCGCGCAGCAGCCGGCTGATCTCGGCCGCGTGGTCACGAAGGTAGATCCGGACCAGTGTCGCGATCTGGTCGTTGCGGGAACGGCCGGCTCGCAGCCGCCCGCCGAGCTCGGGACCGAGCTGTCTCGACCAGCCCGCGCTCCAGCGCGGTGTGGACGTCCTCGTCGCCCGGGTCCGGGGTGAACGCGCCGGAGGCCACGTCGGCCTCCAGCGCGTCGATGCCGGCGAGCAGCGCCGTCAGGTCGTCCTCGGTCAGCAGGCCCGCACGGTGCAGGACGCGTGCGTGGGCACGCGACCCCGCGAGGTCGTACGGGGCCAGACGCCAGTCGAAGTGCGTCGAGCGCGACAGCGCCTCGAGCTCCGGGGACGGGCCGGAGGCGAACCGGCCGCCCCACAGCGCCGTCCGCTCGGCGCCCTCCGTACCGGACGTCTCGGTGCCCGCGGTCTCGTGCTGCTCGCCGGCCACGCTCACTCCCCTGCCAGGGACTGGTCGCGCTTGTTCGCCAGCGTGCTCGACATGCCGAAGATCTCGATGAATCCCTTCGCCATGCTCTGGTCGAAGGTGTCGCCCTCGTCGTAGGTCGCGAGGTTGAAGTCGTACAGGCTGGTCGCCGACGCGACGGCCGGTCACGGTGGCCTTGCCGGCGTGCAGGGTCATCCGCATCTCACCTGTGACGGCCTCCTGCGACTTCGTGACGAACGCGTCGAGCGCGTGCTTGAGCGGCGAGAACCACAGGCCGTCGTACGACCAGCTCGCCCCAGCGCTGGTCGACCCCGCGCTTGAAGCGGGCGAGCTCGCGCTCGACCGTGACGTTCTCGAGCTCCATGTGCGCGGCGATCAGCGCGATCGCGCCCGGCGCCTCGTAGATCTCGCGGCTCTTGATGCCGACGAGGCGGTCCTCGACCATGTCGATGCGGCCGACGCCCTGGGCGCCGGCCCGCACGTTGAGCTGCTGGATCGCCTGGAGCATCGTGACGGGCTTGCCCGTCGATCGCCACCGGGACGCCGGCCTCGAACGCGATCGACGACCTCGTCGGCGCTCGCGCGGCTGCGCCGGGTCGGACGTGTAGGCGTAGACGTCCTCGATCGGACCGTTCCAGATGTCCTCGAGGAAGCCCGTCTCGACGGCGCGGCCCCAGACGTTCTGGTCGATCGAGTACGGGCGACTTCTTCGTGACGTCGATCGGCAGGTCGTGCTCCTCGGCGTACGCGATGGCCTTCTCCCGGGTCCAGGCGTAGTCGCGGACCGGGGCGATGACCTTCAGCTCGGGAGCGAGCGCCTTCGCGCCCGACCTCGAAGCGGACCTGGTCGTTGCCCTTGCCCGTGCAGCCGTGCGAGACGATGGTCGCGCCGTGCGTAGGTCGCGGCCTCGACGAGGTGCTTGACGATCAGCGGCCGCGAGAGCGCGGACGACCAGCGGGTAGCGGTCCTGGTAGAGCGCGTTGGCCCGCAGCGCCGGAAGGCAGAAGTCGTCGGCGAACTCGTCCTTCGCGTCGACCACGATCGACTCGACGGCGCCGCAGTCGAGGGCTCGCTGGCGGACGTCGTCCATGTCCTCGCCGCCCTGGCCGACGTCGACGGCGACCGCGACGACCTCCGCGCCGGTCTCCTCGACCGAGCCAGCCGATGGCCACCGAGGTGTCCAGGCCGCCGGAGTAGGCCAGTACGATCCGTTCGGTCATGGTGTGTCTCCTAGTTCAGCGTGTCGGACGCAGGCTTCTTGGGGCCTGTGTCCGCGAGAGTGGGGGTGGTGTCCGAGGCCTTGGCGGTCTCGGAGGTGGCGAGCGCACGGAACTCGTCCGCGACGCCGGGTCCGCCGTTGGGGTCCTTGCAGATGACGCAGCACGGTGTCGTCGCCGGCGATGGTGCCGAGGATCGGCGCCCAGTGCCGACATGGTCGATCGCCGAGGCGAAGTACTGCGCCGCACCGGGCGGTGTTCGGAGGACGACCAGGTTGGCCGACGCCTCTGCCGACACCAGGACCTCGCTGCAGAGCCGGGCGAGCCGCGCCTGCGCCGAGACCGAACTCGCCGGCCGGTGCGGAGTACGGTCACCGCCCTCCGCAGGCACCGCGTAGACGAGCCGGCCTGCAGGATGCCGCGTACCCGCACGGCGTCGAGCTCGACCAGGTCGCGCGACAGCGTGGACGGGTGACCTGCAGCCCGTCGGCCGCGAGCAGGTCGGCGAGCTCGGTCTGCGAACGGACGACGTGCGGTGCCGAGCAGATCGACGATACGCCGTTGCCGTGCGCGGCCTTGCGTCCGCCGGGATCGTCGTCATGACGGCGTCCCGGTGCGCGGGCCTGGCGCAGCAGCCGAGCACGAGCAGCGCCTTCTGGACGTGGAGACGGTTCTCCGCCTCGTCCCAGACGACGCTCTGCGGACCGTCGATGACCTCGGCGGCGATCTCCAGGCCCCGGTACGCGGGCAGGCAGTGCAGCACGATCGCGTCGTCCGCCGCGTGCGCGAGGAGCTCGCGTCGAGATGCCGTACGCCCGCGAAGATGGCGATCCGTTCGGCCTTCTCGCTCTCCTGCCCCATCGACACCCACGTGTCGGTGGCGACGACGTCGGCTCCCGCGACGGCCTGCGACCGGGTCGCGGTGACCGCGACCGACCCGCCGGTGCCGTCGGCGACGCGAGCGGCCTCGGCCGCGCACGATCGCCGGGTCGGGCTGGAAGCCGCCGGGGCCGCCGATCCGCACGTGCATGCCGGCGACGGCGCCGCCGAGCAGGTAGGAGTGGGCCATGTTGTTGGCACCGTCGCCGAGGTAGGTCAGCGTGAGCCCGGCGAGCGACCCCTTGTGCGCGCGGATGGTCTGCAGGTCGGCGAGGATCTGGCACGGGTGGAAGTCGTCGCTGAGCGCGTTGACGACCGGGACGCCGGCTGAACGCGGCCATCTCCTCCAGGCCGGTCCTGGGCGAACGTGCGCCACACGATCGCCGCGACCATGCCGCCCGAGGACACGGGTGGTGTCGGCGACCGACTCGCCGCGACCCATCTGGCTGGTCGACGCGTCCAGCACCAGCGGGCTGCCGCCGAGCTCGGCGATGCCCACCGCGAACGACACGCGCGTCCGCGTCGAGGCCTTGTCGAAGATCACCGCGACGGTCTGCGGTCCCTCGCAGCGGGCGCTCGGCGTACGGGTCCTGCTTGAGCGCGTCGGCGAGGTCGAGGACCTCGGTCTGCTCGGCAGGTGACAGGTCGTCGTCGCGCAGGAAGTGCCTCATGTCTCGGTCCCCTCGTCGGTCGTGAGCGTGTCCAGCACGCCGCGGATCACGGCGACGGCCTCGTCCGCCTGCTCCTGGGTGAGGATCAGCGGAGGGACGAGGCGCAGCCGGTCGGGCGACGCTGCGTTGATGATCACCCCTGCGTCGAGGACCGCCTGCTGAACCTGCGGAGCCACGGGCCGGGTGAGGCCGATCCCGACGAGAAGTCCCGCGCCGGAGGTGTCGCCGACGAGAGGGTGGTCGGCCAGCCCGGCACGCAACCGCTCCCCTGTGGCGGTCGCGTGGTCGAGCAGTCCTTCGCCCTCGATGGTGTCGAGCACGGCGTGCGCCGCAGCCGCTGCGACAGGGTTGCCGCCGAACGTCGTCCCGTGGTTCCCGGGTTGGAGAAGATCGGCAGCCTCGCCCACCGCGAGGCACGCGCCGATCGGGATCCCACCCCCGAGGCCCTTGGCGAGCGTGACGACGTCAGGCACGACGCCGGCGGCGGTGTGCGCGTACCACGCGCCGGTACGACCGATCCCGGTCTGCACCTCGTCCAGCCAGAGCAGCGCGCCGTGCTGCGTGGTGATCGTCGCGTGCCGCCTCGAGGTAGCCGGCGCCGGGCTCCACAGCCCCGGCCTCCCCCTGGATGGGCTCGAGCACGACCGCGGCGACGGTCTCGTCGACGGCCGCCCGCAGCGCCTCGACGTCGCCGTACGGGACGAAGGTGACCTCTCCTGGGAGCGGCTCGAACGGCGCCCGGTAGGCCTCCTTGCTCGTCAGCGCCAGCGCGCCCATCGTCCGCCCGTGGAAGCCCCCGCTGGCGGCGACGACACGGGTGCGCCCCGTACGCCGCGACAGCTTGAACGCGGCCTCGTTCGCCTCGGTGCCCGAGTTGGTGAAGAACACCTTGCCGTCAGCGCCCAGCAGAGCGAGAAGCCGCTCGGCCAGGGCGATCTGGGGCTCGGTCGCGAAGAAGTTGGAGACGTGGCCCAGGGTCCCGAGCTGCTCTCCGACGGCCTTGATCACCGCCGGGTGCGCGTGCCCGAGGGCGTTGACGGCGATCCCGGCCAGGAGGTCGAGGTAGCGAGCACCGTCGGCGTCCCACACGTACGCGCCCTCACCGCGCACGAGCACCCGCTGCGGGGTGCCGAACGTGTTCATCAGGGAGTCGGCGTAGCGCGCCTGCCACTCCTGCTGCGTCGTCGTCGCGCTCACGACGGCCTCCTCAGTGCGGTCCGGACGACGGTCTCGGCCTCGGGCAGCACCTGCGTGCCTACGCCCTCGTCGGTGAAGATCTCCAGGAGCACGGCGTGCGGCTCACGGCCGTCCACGACCGTCGCCCGCGGCACGCCGCCCCTCACGGCGGCGAGGCACGCGCCCATCTTCGGCACCATGCCCGACGCGAGGCTCGGCATCAGCGCCTCGAGCGCGTCGACACCGATCTCGCCGATCACGTCGTCACTGTGCGGCCAGTCGCGGTAGAGGCCCTCGACGTCGGTGAGGACCAGGAGCTTCTCCGCGCCCAGGGCGACCGCGAGGGCGGCGGCGGCGGTGTCGGCGTTGACGTTGTGGACCTGGCCGTCGGCGTCGGGAGCGACCGAGGACACCACGGGGACCCGCCCGGCCTCGATGAGGTCGAGCACGGCCTCCGGGCGAACCTCGCTGACCTCGCCGACGAGTCCCAGGTCGACCTCCTCGCCGTCGACGACCGCGCGGGTCGGAACGGCGGTGAAGAGACCGGCGTCCTCGCCGGACAGTCCGACGGCGACGGGGCCGTGGGCGTTGAGCAGCCCGACCAGCTCCCGACCGACCTGGCCGACGAGCACCATCCGCACGATGTCCATCGCCTCCGGCGTCGTGACCCGCAGGCCGCCGCGGAACTCCGAGGCGATGTCCAGGCGGTCGAGCATGGTCGAGATCTGAGGACCGCCGCCGTGCACGACGACGGGCCGGAACCCGGCGTACCGGAGGAACATCACGTCCTCGGCGAACGCCCGCTTGAGCTCGTCGTCGACCATGGCGTTGCCGCCGTACTTCACGACGATGACCTTGCCGTGGTACTTCATGAGCCACGGAAGGGCGTCGGCGAGGATCGCCGCCTTCTCTGTCTTGCGCTTCCAGTGCGCGGGGACCTCGGTGACGGGTCCGGTCTCGGTGCCGGTCATGAGCTGTACGCCGAGTTCTCGTGCACGTACGCCTGCGTGAGGTCGTTCGTCCAGATGGTGGCGGCGGCGTCGCCGGCCTTGAGGTCGATCGTGACGGTGACGGCGCGCGACGTGAGGTCGACGCGCTCACGCGGCTCCCCCGGCCCCGACTCCCGGCACACCCACACACCGTTGATGGCGACGTCGAGGTCGGCGGGGTCGAAGGCCGCCTGCGTGGTTCCGACCGAGGCAAGGATGCGCCCCCAGTTGGGGTCGCGCCCGTAGATCGCGGTCTTGAAGAGCGCGCTGCGCGACACCGCGCGCCCGACCTCGAGCGCGTCGTCCTCGCTCGCAGCACCGCAGACGTCGATCGCGATGTCGTGGTCGGCGCCCTCGGCGTCAGACAGCAGCTGCAGCGCCAGGTCGCGGCAGAGCGCCTCGAGCTGCTTGCTCAGCTCGTCCACGCAGGGCTCGACACCAGAGGCGCCGCTGGCCATGAGGAGGACGGTGTCGTTGGTCGACTGGCAGCCGTCGGAGTCGAGCCGGTCGAAGCTGCGCGACGTCGCGTGGCGCAGGGCGGTGTCGCACTGCTCCGGAGTCAGCACCGCGTCGGTCGTGAGGACGACGATCATCGTCGCCAGCGACGGGGCGAGCATGCCGGCACCCTTGGCCATCGCGCCGATCGTGTAGCCGGCGCCGTCGACCACGGCCTCCTTCGGGCGGGTGTCGGTCGTCATGATCGCCCGTGCCGCGGCCGGACCCCCGTCGCCGTCGAGCGCGGCCACGGCGGCACGGACTCCGGACAGCAGGGCCTCGCGGTCGTTCAGCATCCCGATCAGGCCGGTCGAGGCGACCTGGACCTCGATCGGAGCCACGCCGAGCAGGTCCGCGGCGAGCTCGGCCGTGCGGTGGGTGGTCGCGAAGCCCTCGGGGCCGGTGTAGCAGTTGGCGCCGCCGGAGTTCACGACGAGCACCCGGGCGGTGCCGGACTTGATCGCCTGCTCGCTCCACAGGACCGGGTTGGCCTTGCAGCGGTTGGACGTGAACACGGCCGCGGCGCTGGCCTGCGGGCCGTCGTTGACGACGACGGCGACGTCCGGGTCGCCGCTCGTCTTGAGGCCCGCGGGGACACCTGCCGCGCGAAAGCCCAGGGGTGCGGTCACGCTCACGGGGCGACTCCGATCGTGCTGAGGCCCGTGGTCTCCGGGAGACCGAGGGCGAGGTTCATCGACTGCACCGCGCCACCGGCCGTGCCCTTGGCGAGGTTGTCCATCGCGCCGATGGCGACGAGCCGTCCGGCGCGCTGGTCGAGCGTCGCCTGGAGGTGGACCATCGTGGCGCCGAGGACGGCCTGCGTCTGCGGCCACCGTCCGTCGGGCAGGACGCGGACGAACGGCTCGTCGGCGTACGTCTTCTCGTACGCGGCGCGGATGTCGGCGTCCGTCACGCCGTCGACGACCGGGGCGGAGACGACGGCGAGGATGCCGCGGGCCATCGGCGCGAGGACGGGGGTGAAGGACACCCGGGGATCGCGCGCTCCGCAGGCGCGGAGGTTCTGCTCGATCTCGGGGGTGTGGCGGTGCACTCCTCCGACCCCGTACGCGCTGGCCTGGCCCATCACCTCGGAAGCGAGGAACGACGGCTTGAGGCTCTTGCCGGCACCCGACGTGCCGGTCGGAGCGACGACGTTGACGTCGTCGCCCACGAGGTCGCCGAGGACGGCGGGCATGATCGTGAGGGTCGAGACCGTCGGGAAGCACCCCGGGACGGCGATCCGTGTCGCCCCGCCGAGGCGCTCGCGCTGGCCGGGGAGCTCCGGCAGCCCGTACGGCCAGGTGCCGGCGTGCTCACCCCCGTAGAAGGTCGTCCAGTCGTCGCCGCTCTCCAGTCGGAAGTCGGCGCCGCAGTCCACGACGAGCACGTCGTCCCCGAGCGCGGCGGCGACCTCCGCCGACGCGCCGTGCGGGAGCGCCAGGAAGACGACGTCGTGACCGGCCAGGTGATCGGCGTCAGTCGGATCGAGGACACGGTCGGCGAGCGGCGTGAGGTGCGGATGGTGCTCCCCCACGGTGCTGCCGGCACTGGACGCGGCGGTGAGCGCCCCGAGACGGACGTCAGGGTGGGACAGCAGCGTCCGCAGGAGCTCCCCGCCGACGTAGCCGCTCGCACCCGCGATGGCGACCGAGATCGAAGTCATGTGCACATTCTTGCAGGGCCGTGCAAGAACGTGCAACGGGGGTCGGTCGCGTCGCACGACGTCATCCCGGATCAGGGTCGGAACCCCTTCTCGGGATGACGTCGCGGGCGCGCAACGACGGGTCAGGTCCGCTGGACGGCACCCGTGAGCTCGGCCGCACGGGCGACGGCGGCGGCACGCACCTCGGCGGTCTCCGCCTCGGTCAGCGTGCGGTCCGGCGCCCGCATCCGCAGCGCGAACGCCAAGGACTTGTGGCCCGCCGGCACCTGCTCGCCGGTGTAGACGTCGAACAGGCGGACCGACTCGAGCAGGTCTCGCCCGCCCTCGACGAGCGCCTGGGCGACGTCCGCGCTGGGGACGTCGGACGCCACGACGACCGCGACGTCCTCCTTCGCGACGGGGTACGTCGAGAATGCCGGTCGCGGACCGAGCACGGGTGACGCGGACACCACCGCGTCGAGATCGATCTCGGCGCCCACGGTACGGGCAGGCACCCCGTACGCGCGGCACACGCGCGGGTGCAGCTCCCCGGCGTAACCGACGACCTCACCGCAGACGGAGACGATCGCCGTCCGACCCGGGTGCCACGGCGCCGGGATGACCCCTGCCTCCACGTGGACGGGCACATGGACGGCCTCGGTCACGCGGCGCACGGCCTCGATCGCATCGCCCCACTGGACCCGTCGGCCGTCACCCCACCAGCCTGCGCGCTCACGCCGGCCGGTGGCCACGAGCACGAGGTGCTGCGGCTGCTCCGGCAGCGCCGCATCCAGCGCAGCCGACTCCTCGGCGCTCGGCGCGACGGTCGACACCGTAGATCGGCGCCTCGGGCGCCGTCCGGCTTCGGGAAGAACACGCGCCCCGTCTCGAAGATCGCGACGTCGTCGTGCCCGCGCCCGACGTTGAGGGCGAGCGCCTTCAGCAGCGCCGCTCAGCAGCGTGGTCGTGAGACCCGGCTCCTCGGCCGACAGCGGGTTCTCGAGGAGCACCTGGTCTGCGGCGCAGGTCGTCGTCGGCGAGACCGAGCTGGTCGAAGTCGGCCGGCCCGGCGAACGGGAACGTCTTGACCTCGACGTAGCCCGCACCTGCCAGCACCTGCCCGACGCGGCGCCGCAGCCGCTGCTCGGGAGTGAGGCCACGCCCTGCGGGGGCGTGCGGCAGGACGGACGGCACCTTGTCGTACCCGACGTAGCGCAGCACCTCCTCGACGATGTCGTAGGGGTCGGTGAGGTCGAGGCGCCACGTCGGCGGGGTGACCGTCAGCGTGCCCGTGGTCGAGCTCGACGGTGCAGCCGTTGCGCCTCGAGGGCTGCGACGGCGGTCGCGGCGTCGATGTCGACGCCGGAGATCCGCGCGGGCAGGTCGACGTCGCCGAGCGTGACCTGCGGCTGTGCCGGCGGGCCGCCGACGACGGTGAGCTCCGGGCTCGATCATGCCACCGCCGAGCTCGACGAGGAGCTCGGCGACGCGCTGAGCCGCGCGCGGCGGGAGCGCGGTGTCGACGCCGCGCTCGAAGCGCTTGGAGGCCTCGGACGAGCAGCTTGTGCCGCCGCGCCGTGCGGGCGATCGTCGGCGCGTCGAAGTGGGCGGCCTCGATGACGATGTCGGTCGTGGTCTCGCTCAGCTCGGTCGCCTGACCGCCCATCACGCCGGCCAGGCCGATGGGGCCGCGCTCGTCGGTGATGAGCAGGTCGTCCGGCGTCAGCGTCGCGGACGACGTCGTCGAGCGTCGTGAGCTTCTCGCCGGCGACGTGCCGCGACGCACGACGATGTCGCCGCGCAGGGCTTCGCACGGTCGTAGCCGTGGATCGGCTGCCCGAGCTCGAGCATCACGTAGTTGGTGACGTCGACGGCGAGCGAGATCGGACGCATGCCGGCGTCGCTCGAGGCGCTCGGCCATCCACGCGTGGCGTCGGTCGCGGCTCGGGTCGAAGCCGGTGACCGTCGCGAGCCACGAACACCGGGCACGCCGCCGGCGTCCTCGACGACGACCGGGTAGCGCCGGCGGCCCGTCGGCACGTGCACGGCGACGTCGGCCGGGTCGTGGAACGGCACGTCGAACGCGAGCGCCGCGTCGCGCGCCACGCCGCGCAGCGACAGCGCGTACGCGCGGTCGGGGTTGACCTCGAGGTCGAGCACGTCGTCGTCGCAGGCCCAGCAGCGCGATCGGCGTCGTCGCCGGGCTCGGCCGAGCCCGGCCGGCAGCACGATGATGCCGTCCGGCGTCACCGGTCAGGCCGAGCTCGGCGCTGGAGCAGATCATGCCGTCGGAGACGTGCCCGTAGGTCTTGCGCGAGCCGATCTCGAAGCCGAGCGCGGGCAGGACGGTGCCGGGCAGCGACGACGACGACGAGGTCGCCCTCGCCGAAGTTGTGGGCGCCGCAGACGATGCCGCGCGAGGCACGTCTCGCCGGGGCGTCGGGCACGGTCGTGCGTTCTGGCGCCGACGTCGACCGGCACCAGTTGATCGTCTTGCCGTTCTTCTGCTCCTCCTCGGCGAGACGCCAGCACGCGGCCGACGACGAGCGGGCCGGACAGATCGCACCGACGGCGACGATCTCCTCGAGCTTGAGGTCGAACATCGTCAGGCGGTCGGCCAGCTGCTCGGTCGTGAGGTCGGCGGGCAGGTCGACGTAGTCGCGCAGCCAGCTGACACGGGGACACGCATTCAGAGCTCAACTCCGAACGGCTCGGTGAAGCGGATGTCGCCGTCGAACAGGTCGCGCAGGTCGGCGATGTCGTAGCGGCCGGTGATGGTGCGGTCGAGGCCGATGCCGAAGGCGAAGCCCGAGTAGCGCTCGGGGTCGACGCCGCAGGCGATCAGCACGCGCGGGTTGACGACACCGCAGCCGCCCCACTCGACCCAGCCCTCGCCGCGGCAGGTGCGGCAGGCCGCGACCGTCGCGGGATCGTTGTGGCACACGTAGCAGAGCAGGTCCATCTCGGCGCTCGGCTCGGTGAACGGGAAGTACGACGGGCGGAACCGCGTCGTCATGCCGTCGCCGTAGATCGCCTGCGCGAAGTGGTCGAGCGTGCCCTTGAGGTGCGCCATCGACAGGCCCTCGTCGATCGCGAGGCCCTCGACCTGGTGGAACACCGGCGAGTGGGTGGCGTCGAGCTCGTCGGTGCGGAAGACCCGGCCGGGGCACGACGATGTAGATCGGCGGCTCGCGCGTGAGCATCGTGCGCGCCTGGACGGGCGAGGTGTGCGTGCGCAGCACCATCGCGGCCTTCTCCGGCGTGATCCAGAAGGTGTCCTGCATCGTGCGGGCCGGGTGGTCCGGGCCCAGGTTGAGCGCGTCGAAGTTGAGCCACTCGGCCTCGACCTCGGGGCCCTCGGCGACCTCCCAGCCCATCGCGACGAAGATGTCGGCGACGTGCTCCTGGATCGTCGTGAACGGGTGACGCGCGCCGACCGGCTCGACGTCCGACGGGCAGGGTGACGTCGACGGTCTCGGCGGCGAGCGCCGCGCTCGTCCTCGACGGCCTCGAGCCTCGGCGGTGCGGGCGGCGAGCGCCTGGTTGACGGCGCCGCGGGCCTGGCCGACGCGCTGGCCGGCGTCCTTGCGGGCCTGCGGCGGCAGGGCGCCGATCTCGCGGTTGGCCAGCGCGAGCGGCGAGCGGTCGCCGGTGTGGTCGATGCGCACCTGCTTGAGCGCGTCGAGGGAGTCGGCCGCGGCGATCGCCGCGAGGGCCTCGTCGCGCATGCGCTCGACCTCGTCGGCGCGCAGCGGCGTGACCTCGACCGGGTCGTAGTCGGAGTTGGGCGCGGACATGCTGACCTTCTTCGCGAGGGCGGCGTGGTCGAGCGCTGATCCAGTCTAGGAGGTCGTCAGTCGGTCATCGCGTCCGGCTCGTTGACTCGGGAACCACACGCGGATCGACGGCGCCCCCGCCCTCGGCGTCCTCGATCGTCGATGGCCCCGCCGTGCTCGTCGACGACGCCGCGCACGATGTACATGCCCGAGCCCGCTGCCGGCGCCCGGGCCCGGAGCGCCAGAAGCGGCTGAACATGCGGGCCCGGACTCGCTCGGGATGCCCGGCGCCGTTGTCGTGACGCGCAGCGCCACGCCGTCGCGGCCGTCCGGGTGCCTCGGCGTTCGACCACGATCTCGCGCAGCCCGAGCCGTGGCGCATGGCGTTCTCGACCAGGTTCGTCACGCACCTGGGTGATGCGGTCGGCGTCGCCCCAGACCACGCGGCAGGTCGTCGTCGACGCTGACCTCGGCGGCTCGACCGCTCCCGGCCGAGACGCTGGCTCAGCACCCGCCGGGCGACCTCGTCGAGCTCGACCGGGCTCGGTCGCAGCGTGAGGCGGCCCGCGTCGATGCGGGCGGCGTCGAGCAGCTCGGTGATGAGCCGGCTGAGGCGGTCGGCGTCGGCGTCGACCGTCTCGAGCATGAGCTGGCGCTGCTCCTCGGAGAACTTGTCCCACTTGGTCAGCAGCGTCGCCGTGAATCCCTTGATGCCGGTCAGCGGCGAGCGCAGCTCGTGGGCGACGGTCGCGACCAGGTCGGACCGCTCGCGGTCGCGCTGGTTGCGGACGCGGGCGTTGCGGACGCTGACGACGACCTGCTGACACCGGCCGCGCCGGCCGCTCGCGCACGAGGCGACGCGGTGATCAGGTACTCGCTGCCGCGCGGGCGAGTACCAGGACGACTCGGAGATGCGGCGTGCGGATCGCGAGGCCGTCGTACGGGTGGACGGCAGTCGAACCAGGAGTTGCCGGCGAGGTCGTCGAACGGCACGGCGTCTCGACAGGTGCATGCCGAGCATCTCGTCGCCCTCGGCGCGGGCCATGTCGCGGTGCCGACGCGTTGACGTACGTCGACCATGCCGTCGGCGTCCGGCGATGATGATGCCGTCCGGGACGTAGGTCCACGTCGATCAGCGCACGGGCTCCATGCAGGCCTCAGCCGGTCGTGGCGCGACGCGGGCGGAGGCGTACAGGCAGACCGCGGCGGCGGTGGCCAGGTTGAGGCTCTCGGCCCGGCCGAAGATCGGGCACGGCGACGACGCGGTCGGCGAGCGCCGCACGCTCGGCCGGGCAGACCCCACGCCTCGTTGCCCATGAGCCACGCGGTCGGGCCGCGCGAGGTCGAGCTCGGCGTCGAACAGGCCGACGTCGCCCGCACCGTCGGCGGCGAGCACCTGCAGGCCCGGCCGCCTGCAGCGCCGCGACGGCGCCGGCGACGTCGCGCTCGACGACCGCGATCGGCAGGTGGAAGAGGCTGCCGACCGTGGCGCGCACGGCCTTGGGGTTGTAGCGGGTCGACGCTGTCGCCGGCGAACACCACGGCGTCGGCACCGGCCGCGTCGGCGCAGCGGATGACCGCGCCGGCGTTGCCGGGGTCGCGGATCGTCGGCGCAGACCACGACGAGCCGCGCGTCCGCGCGGCGAGCGCTGCCTCGAGCGCGACGTCGAGCGTAGTCGCAGCGGGCGACGATGCCCTGCGGGGTGACGGTGTCGGCGATCGCGTCGACCACGTCGTCGGTCGACGACGTGCCAGCGACTCGGCCCGCGACCTCGGCCAGCTCGGGGTACCGCTCGGTCGCCGTCGACGGTCGCGAACACCTCGATGCACGAGCGCCGGCTGGGACGGCCGGCGTCGAGCGCCTCACGGACGGCCTGGGGGCCCTCGGCGAGGAACTCGCCGCTCTTCGGCCCGGAACGCACGCGTGGCGAGCCTCCGGGCGCGCTTCACCCGTCCGGATACGGACGGTGAGGACTCGCCGGGACTCGCCACGTGCATCTGTGAGGTTCGCAGAGGCGGCAGCGCGATCAGGCCGCGGCGTCCGAGGTCCTTCGGCGCGTTGACGTCGTCCGGCAGGTTCTCCTTGGCGACCTCGCACGAGCGCGGAGAACGCGTGCGGGTCGTTGACGGCCAGATCGGCGAGGATCTTGCGGTCGACCTCGACCCCGGCGGCCTTGAGGCCCTGGATGAAGCGGTTGTACGTCATGCCCTCGGCGCGGACCGCGGCGTTGATGCGCTGGATCCAGAGACGACGGAAGTCGCCCTTCTTGCGCCTTGCGGTCACGGTAGCTGTAGACCAGCGAGTGGGTGACCTGCTCCTTGGCCTTGCGGTACAGGCGCGAGCGCTGGCCGCGGTAGCCGGATGCGCGCTCGAGCGTCTGCGCGGCGCTTCTTCTGTGCGTTGACTGAACGCTTGACGCGTGCCATCGTCAGTTCTCCTTCAGAGTGCGTGTCGGGTGCGGGTGGGCGGCGGTCAGAGACCGAGCATCTTCTTCACGCGGGGGATGTCGGCCTTGGCGACGGCCGTGGTCGTGCCGTCGAGGCGACGCTTGCGCGGCGACGACTTGACCTCCAGCAGGTGACGACGGTTGGTCTGCTCGCGACGGAGCTTGCCGTTGCCGGTGATCTTGACGCGCTTCTTCATGCCCGAGTGGGGCTTGAACTTCGGCATTTATGCCTCCATGTCTGGGTCGAGGTTCTCGGAGCGACGACGCGGCTTCTTGGCGTCGCGACCTTCTTGGCGGTCTTCGCGATGCGCCTTGCTCGGCCTCTTCGGCTTCCTTCTCGGCAGCCTTCGCGTCGGCATGCTCTTGACCTTCTCGGCCTTGACCTCGGCCTGCGCCTCGGACTTCTTCTTGTGCGGGCCGAGCACCATCGTCATGTTGCGACCGTCCTGGCGGGCGTTCGACTCGATGAAGCCGAGATCCTCGACGTCGGCGGCGAGACGCTGCAGGAGCCGGTAGCCGAGCTCGGGACGGTGCTGCTCGCGACCACGGAACATGATCGTGATCTTGACCTTGTCGCCGGCCTTGAGGAACCGCACGACGTGACCCTTCTTGGTGTCGTAGTCGTGCTGGTCGATCTTCGGACGCAGCTTCATCTCTTTGATGATCGTGTTGGTCTGGTTGCGCCGTGACTCGCGAGCCTTCTGGGCGGTCTCGTACTTGAACTTGCCGTAGTCCATGAGACGGCAGACCGGGCGGACGGGCCGTGGGGGCGACCTCGACGAGGTCGAGATCGGCTTCTGCAGCCAGTCGCAGGGCATCTTCGATACGAACGATGCCGACCTGTTCACCGCTGGGTCCGACGAGGCGGACTTCGGGCACGCGGATGCGGTCGTTGACGCGCAGCTCTGTGGTGATGGATCCTCCTGGGTTCGTACCGTCAGTCGTCGTGCGACGACCACCTGGGACGACGAACTCGTCAGAAACAAGAATGGCCTTCGCTTCGAAGCGAAGGCCACAGGATCCGCACCATCTGGCACGTCCACCGCGCGACGCCCCGTGAGGGATGTCTTGCGGCAAGGAACCCGACGACCAGCAGACCGCCCAGGTGGGAGTGGACTCCACTTCGACGGCAACCGTACCAGACGCTGGATCGGTACCGAAATCGCCCCGGACCCCGCGCGACGCCACGCTTTGTTAGGCTGCCCGGCGTCTCGACCCCCGACCGGGACAGAACCGAGGAGCAGCGTTGAGCAACTCCGTACGAGCGGCGGCGGCGTGCTGTGCGGCACTCCCGCTCCTGGCTGCCTGTGGCAGCGACCCGATGGACACCGCGGAGGTCGAGCACCAGATCAAGGCCGGCTACGAGCGGCAGATCGAGGGTTCCACGGTCGAGTCCGTGACGTGCCCGGACAACCTCAAGCGGGAGCCTGGCGTCACGGCGACGTGCCGGCTCACGCTGTCCACCGGTGTCTCCGGAACCGTCGACATCGCCGTCCGCAAGGACAAGAAGATCGAGTGGAAGGTCGCGGGAGGCCTCCGCCAGCCCGCGAAGACGGACTAGCCCGACGAAGGACTAGGCCGACCCTGTCCAGGCCCAGCTGGGTCCGACCGCGACCAGCTCGTCGCCGTTGGCGAGGTGCTGGAGGTCATCCGTCTCGACGATCGCGCGGACCGGCCCGGCAAGGTCGAGCAGGAGCGCCGTCGCACCCTCGGCGAGGGCCGCGCGCGCCGCCTCCCGCGCCCACACGGGCACAGGACGGGCATCGGCCTGCCACCGCTGGAGCGACTCCAACCCGCTGAACGCCAGCAGGGCACGGCGGCCGTCGGCGCCGGTCATCATCACGGTCGCCATGTCGGCCTCCTTGTCGGAGCCGACGGCGGCCTCACCGCGCACTGCAACGACGGGGACGATCACGCGCGCAGTCCCCAGCGCCACGAGAACAGGGGCGAGAGAGCAGTCGCTGTCATAGGCCGCGAGCGCCTGCGCGAGCGCGGGGTCGACCGAGCCGTCGTCGCCAGGGAAGGCAGGTTCTGCAAGGGATGCCACGGCCCCACGCTAACCCGCTCGGCCCGGTGCCCGTCGTCCGAGGTCCGTCGCTGCAACGATGGGGCAGACTGGGAGATGAGCACCGACGCCATCACCCTGCTCCCCTGGGCCGCCGTCCTGTCCGCGCTGGGATTCTTCTTCGCCTGGCGGGCATGGCGGGCCGGAGACCGGGCCGCGACGGTGCGCCGCGTGGGCTGGGGACTGGTCCCGTGGGCACTGTGGCTCGTCGGGGGTCTCCGGCTGGTGGTCCGCATCGGCGCAGCGGTCGCCGACTGGGCAGCCGGCTTCGCGTTCCGGCCGAGCGTGTGGCTCGGCGTCGGCGTCGCGATCATCGCCGTGGCCCTCATCGCGCTGGGCTCACGCGGCCGCGACAAGACAGCGGCTGCGCCCGACACCGAGCCGGGCCGGGTCCCGCGTGGTCGTGCCCGCAAGGCCGCCGTCGAGGGACGGCCCGCGGCGGCGGCCAAGGACGACGACCTGGCCGAGATCGAGGACATCCTGCGCCGTCACGGCATCGAGTAGCGCGCTCAGCGACCGCCGGCCTCGAGGATGCGCTCGCGCAGGTACCAGACGGCGTCGCGGGCGCCGGGCCCGTCAGACGAGGGGATGCCGACCATCATGATCCGGCGGTCGTCGCGGGTGACGAGAGTCGGCCACGGCGCACCTCGCGCGTAGGCCACGTCGAGCACGTCGGTCCACGCCAGGTGGTGCGTCCGGTAGCCGTTGCGGACGTGGATGCCGGCGTCGTCGGCGACCACGCGGCTGCGACCGATCCCCCACAGCACGGCGTCCACGACGAGCAGCAGGAGCACCAGCGTGCCGGTCTGCAGGACGGTGAATCCCGCCCTCACCTCGGCGGGGAGCGTCAGTGCGACGGCGAAGAACAGCACCCACAGGCACACGCCGGCGACCACGCCGACGATCTTCGGGCCGACGGGCCGGAAGACGCGTCGTCCGTCGAGCGGAGCGCCACCCTTCGGGCTCACAGCCGGCACGCCAGGATGTCGGTGACGAGCGTGCCCCGTGCGCCGAGCGCCGCAGAGCTCGTCCATGACCTTCTGGGCGGAGTCACGTGGCACCATCGAGCGCACCGCGACCCACCCTTCCCGATGAAGCGGCGACACCGTCGGCGACTCGATACCGGGGGTCAGCGCGACCGCGGCCTCGACCTGCTCGACGCGGATGTCGTAGTCCATCATCACGTAGCGTCCGGGCGACGAGGACACCGCGCAGGCGGCGCTCGAAGACCTCGAAGCCCGACGGGTGCGGGACGGTCCTTCGGGCGGATCACGACGGCCTCCGAGGCGAGGATCGGCTCACCGAACGATCTCCAGCCCGGCCTGCCGCAGCGTGCTGCCGGTCTCGACGACGTCGGCGATCACGTCGGCGACGCCGAGGCGGACCGACGACTCCACGGCGCCGTCGAGGCGGACGACCTCGGCGTCGATGCCGCGCTCGGCGAGCTATGCGCCGACGATGCCCGGGTACGAGGTGGCGATGCGCGGCCCGCGAGGTCGCGACGGCGTCCGCGAGGGACCCGACCGGCGCGGCGAAGCGGAAGCGTCGACGCACCGAAGCCCAGCGCCATCACCTCGTCGGCGTGCGGCACCGGAGTCGAGCAGCAGGTCTCGTCCGGTGATCCCGACGTCGAGGGTGCCCTCCCCCACGTAGATCGCGATGTCGCGAGGACGCAGGTAGAAGAACTCGACGTCGTTGTCGGCGTCGACGGTGACGAGGTCACGGGCGCTGCGGCGCTGGCGGTAGCCCGCCTCGGTCGAGCAGCTGCGCTGCGGACTCGGAGAGCGCGCCCTTGTTGGGTACGGCGACTTTCAGCATGACGGTCTTCCCGGTCGTTTCTCGTGCCCACCGGGCGGGGTGACCCGGCGGACGGCTGGAGGCGGAGGCACGGGCAGGCGGGACGGAGGCGTACGCCTGACCGTCACAGATGCGCGTAGACGTCGTCCAGCGTCAGTCCGGTGGCCAACATCATCACCTGGACGTGGTACAGCAGCTGGCTGAGCTCCTCGGCCGCGCGCTCGGGCGACTCGTGCTCGGCTGCCATCCACGACTCGGCAGCCTCCTCGACCAGCTTCTTGCCGATCGTGTGCACGCCGCCGTCGAGCTCGGTGACCGTGCGCGAGCCCTCGGGGCGGTCGACGGCCTTGGCGCTGAGCTCGGCGAAGAGCGTGTCGAAGGTCTTCATCGCGGCCTAGCGTACCGAGGCCAGGACGCGGGCTGTCGCGACGGCTGCCTGTGCGGCCTCGCGGCCCTTGTCCTCGCGGCTGTCGGCGAGCCCTGCGCGGTCCAGCGCCTGCGCCTCGTCGTCGCACGTCAGGAGGCCGAAACCGACGGGCACGCCGGTGTCGAGGGCGACCTGGGACAGCCCGTCGGTCGCCGCCTGGCAGACGTACTCGAAGTGGGGCGTCCCACCGCGGATGACGACCCCGAGGGCCACCACCGCGTCGTACCCGGCTCGCGCGTACGCCGACACGACCGGACGGCAGCTCGAACGAGCCTGGCACGCGGACCAGCGTCGGCTCGGGCGTGCCCATCTCGGCCAGCGCCGCGGTCGCCCCGGCGACCAGCCCGTCCATCACGACCGTGTGCCACGAGGACGCCACGATCGCCACGCGCAGCCCGCTTCCGTCCGTGCCCGCCAGGTCGGGGGATCCTGCTCCGCTCATCGTGCGTTCTCCTTCTCGTCGGCCGTGGTCGTGCCGGCAGCAAGCTCTTCGATCGTGACCAGGTCCGGCAGGTGGTGACCCATCCGCTCCGCCTTCGTCTGGAGGTAGCGCAGGTTGTCCTCGGTGGGGGCGATGGCGAGCGGCACGCGCTCGGACACGGGGAGGCCGTACTTCTCCATCGCCGCGACCTTGTCAGGGTTGTTCGTGAGCATCCGCACCGACGTGATCCCGAGATCGCGCAGGATCTGGGCACCGTCGGCGTAGTGCCGGGCGTCGATCGGAAGCCCGAGCGCCAGGTTCGCGTCGACCGTGTCCTGGCCGACGTCCTGCAGCGCGTACGCCTGCAGCTTGGCGACGAGCCCGATCCCCCGTCCCTCGTGGCCGCGCAGGTAGACGATGACGCCGGAGCCGTGCTCCGTGACCGCCGCCATGGACGCCTCGAGCTGTGGTCCGCAGTCGCACCGCTGCGAGCCGAGGACGTCACCGGTCAGGCACTCGGAGTGCACACGGACGAGGACGTCGGAACTCGTCGCCCAGGTCGCCGAGCACGAGGGCGACGTGCTCGTTGCCGTCGACCACGTTGCGGTAGCCGTACGCGAGGAAGGTCCCGAACTCGGTCGGCAGCCGAGTCGTCGACCACCCTCTCGATCTGCGTCTCGTGACGACGCCGGTACGTGACTGAGGTCCTCGATCGAGATCATCGCCAGACCGTGCTCGTCGGCGAACTCGCGCAGCGCGCGGCGCACGCATGAGGCTGCCGTCGTCGTTGATCAGCTCGCCGATGACGCCGGCCGGGGTCAGTCCGGCGAGCCGGGTCAGGTCGACCGCGGCCTCCGTGTGGCCGGCGCGCGCGAGCACCCCTCCGGGCTTGGCGCGCAGCGGGAGGATGTGGCCGGGCTGGACGAGCTCGAACGGCTCGGTCGCCGAGTCCGCGAGCACCCGGACGGTGCGTGCGCGGTCGGCGGCAGAGATCCCGGTGGTGACCCCGTCGCGGGCGTCGACGGAGACCGTGTACGCCGTCTTGAGACGGTCGCGGTTGTGCGGCGTCATCAACGCGATCCCGAGGCGGTCGAGGATCTCCCCCGTCACCGGTGCGCACACGTACCCGCTGGAGTAGCGGACCATGAGGCCCATCAGCTGCGGCGTCGCCTTGCTCGCGGCGAAGATCAGGTCGCCCTCGTTCTCGCGCCCCGGGTCGTCGACCACGACCACGGCCCGCCCCGCGCGGATGTCGTCCAGGGCCCGCTCCACCGGGTCCAGCCGGACCGCGTCCAGCTCCTCGTACGCCTCGCTCGTCGCATTCACAGGCCCACCGCCTTGCTCGTCTCGTCGGTTCGAAGTTCGGGGTCCGCCGGCGGAGCCTCGTCGCGCGCGGCGCGCAGCCACACCACGAGGCCCCACACGACGAAGCCCGCGTAGACCGCGTAGAGCACGGCCGACGGGTAGTACTGGAAGTAGAGGAGCTCGGGGATGCCGACCAGGTCGACGGCGATCCACACGAGCCAGAAGTCGACCCACCCGCGCGCCATCGCGTACGTCGCGAGGATCGAGCCGACGAAGATCCACGCGTCGGCGACGTAGTACCAGCCCGGGGCCGGCCAGCCGGCGCCGATCTGGGTGAAGAGCCACGCGCAGGACACGATGCCGATCACTGCCACGCTGAGGAGGGCCAGGCGTTCGCGGCCCGTCGCCCACCGCGGCACGATCGCCGGTGCGCCGGTCCCCGTCCGGGTCTCGCGCCAGCGGTGCCAGCCGTACACGGCGACCGCGACGAAGAAGACCTGCCGGGCCGCCTGCCCGAACAGCGGCGCACCGTGCCCGCCGAGGGCGGTGCCGAGGAAGACCGTGAAGAGCAGCACGTTGCCGACGATCCCGACCGGCCACGCCCAGACCCGGCGGCGCATGCCGCCGACCGCGGAGGCGAGCCCGAACAGGTTCCCGATGATCTCGCGCCACGCGATCGGGTGCCCGCCGACGGTGAGGTGCGCGTCGTACAGCGTGGTGAGGATGCTCATCCGCGTGCGCCCGTCGCTCCGGTCCCGAGCATCTTCTCGACGTACTTGGCGAGGACGTCGACCTCGAGGTTGACGGGGTCGCCCGGCTGCTTGGTGCCGAGCGTCGTCGCCGCCAGGGTGGTGGGGATCAACGACACCGTGAACGCGTCGTCCGTGACGTCGACGACCGTCAGCGACGTGCCGTCGACGGTGATCGATCCCTTGGGCACCAGGTAGCGCCCGAGATCGGCCGGGAACGCCACCTCCACGACCTCCCAGTGCTCGCTCGGCGTGCGCGAGCGGATCGTGCCGGTGGCGTCGACGTGCCCTTGCACGACGTGGCCGCCGAAGCGCCCCGTGGCCGGCATCGCGCGCTCGAGGTTGACGGGGTCGCCGACGCGCAGCACGCCCAGGGAGGTCTTGTCGAGCGACTCGCGCATCACGTCGACGGTGAAGGTGTCGCTGTCGCTCGTCGGTCACCGTGAGGCAGCAGCCGTTGACGGCGATCGAGTCGCCGTGCGCGGCGTCCGAGACCACCAGCGGCCCCCGTACGGTCAGGCGGATCGCGTCGGCCTGCTCCTCGATGGCGGCGATCTCGCCGAGCTCCTCGACGATTCCGGTGAACATCAGGCGCTGTCCTTTCGTACGTGGGCGGTCATCCGCAGGTCGTCGCCGACCTGCGTGACGTCGGTGAGGTCGAGCCGGACGGCGTCGGCGATCGTGCCGATGCCGGAGCCGTTGAGCGCAGGGGTGCCGGCGCCGAGCAGGGCCGGCGCGACGTACGCGACGACCTCGTCGATGCGGCCGGCGCCGAGGAAGGCGCCCGCGAGTCTCGGTCCGCCCTCGAGCCACACGTGGCGGACCTCGCGCGCCGCCAGCTCAGCGAGCGCCGCGTCGACGTCGCGCGTGACCAGGTGCAGGAACGGCGCCTCGGCGTCGCGGACGCGGGCGTCATCCGGGATCGGCCGCTCCCCCATCGCGACCCGGAGGGGCTGGCGGCCGTACGGCAGCGGAGCGTCCTCCTCGTCGCGCAGGGTGAGGCGCGGATCGTCGGTGATCACCGTGCCGGTGCCGACCAGGATCGCGTCGCAGCCGGCCCGGAGCCGCTGCACGTCCAGGCGTGCCGTGGGACCGGTGATCCAGCGGCTCGTGCCGTCGGCGGCCGCGCTGCGCCCGTCGAGGGTCGCGGCGAGCTTCCACGTCACGTACGGGCGGCCCGTGCGCACGGCATGCGTCCACGCGAGGTTGAGGGCTTCGGACTCGGCGGCGAGCAGGCCCGACTCGACCTCGACGCCGGCGGCACGCAGCCGGTCCGCACCCCCGGACGCGGCGGGGTTCGGGTCGCCCTGCGCGTAGACGACGCGGGCGACGCCGGCCGCGATCAGCGCTTCCGAGCACGGTCCGGTGCGCCCGGTGTGGTTGCACGGCTCGAGGGTGACGACCGCTGTCGCACCGCGGGCGGCGGCGCCGGCCCGCGAGAGCGCGTCCACCTCGGCGTGCGGGGTCCCGGCGCCGTGGTGCGCGCCGACGGCGAGCGTGGCGCCGTCGGGTGAGAGGAGGACGCACCCGACCCTCGGGTTCGGCAGTGCGTTCTCCGTCGCCTCGCGGGCAGCGTCGAGCGCGCGGCGCATCGCCGCCTGCTCGTGGTGATCGGCCACCGTTCGCCCTCTCGTCGGTCACGACGCGGGCTCCGGGGCAACGAGAAGGACACCTCGCCCCGGAACGGACGGTCAGGCCCGACGGAACGAGGGTTTGCGCGATCCTCCCATCCGGACTTTCACCGTCGGTCCCGGAGTTCCACCAGGTCAACCAGTCGCCCGAGGGCTTCTGGGTCGCGGACTGTCACCGCCGGCTCGGAATTGCACCGACCCCGGAGCACGCAATGCTCTCCGTGCCAGTGTACGAGCACCCGGGCCGGGCCCGCAGCACCCTGCGACGCGGTGAGACGTACGCCACTCTCGCGGGTGGTGCCGCGACGGGTGCCCCGGCTCAGACGTGGCGGTGGGTCGCGCCGGCCGCCTGGTCGCGGAGCTGGTCGACCATCGCGGCCGGGTCTTCGGCACCGAAGACGGCCGATCCGGCCACGAACGTGTCAGCACCGGCCTCGGCGCAGCGCTCGATCGTGGCCGCGGAGACGCCGCCGTCGACCTGGAGCCAGATGTCACCGCCGTGCTTGTCGAGCATCGCGCGGGTACGTCGGATCTTCGGGAGCATGATGTCGAGGAACGCCTGCCCTCCGAACCCCGGCTCCACCGTCATCAGGAGCACCATGTCGAGCTCGGGCAGGAGGTCCTCGTACGGCTCGATCGGCGTGGCCGGCTTGAGTGCCATCGACGCGCGGGCGCCGAGCGTACGCAGCTCGCGGGCGAGCCGTACCGGAGCGGCGGCCGCCTCGACGTGGAACGTGACGCTGCGCGCGCCGGCCTCGGCGTACGACGGGGCCCACCGGTCCGGGTCGTCGATCATCAGGTGCGCGTCGATCGGTGTGTCGGTGACCTTGCCGATCGCCTCGAGCACAGGGAGCCCGAGCGTGAGGTTCGGGACGAAGTGGTTGTCCATCACGTCGACGTGCAACCAGTCGGCGTTCTCGATGCGGTGCACCTCGCGTTCGAGGTTCGCGAAGTCGGCGGACAGGATGCTCGGGGAGATGCGCAGGCCCATGCGGTCAGGCTAACTGCCCCGCTCGTAGGCTGAACGAGTGACTCATCAGGGTGTCGCCGTCGTGACCGGTGCCTCGCGCGGCCTCGGTGCTGCCATCGCCCTCCGGCTCGCTGCCGACGGGTGGGCGGTGGCGGTGAACTACCGCACGGGCCGCGCGGCCGCTGAGTCTGTCGTCGACGCCGTACGGGCGTCCGGGGGCGTGGCCGAGGCGTTCGGCGCCGACGTCCTCGACGAGCACGCAGTGACCGACCTCTTCCGCGAGGTCAAGGCCGCGCTCGGTCCGGTGACCGCCGTCATCGCCAACGCCACAGGGCCTCAGCCGTCGGCGGGCCTCGACGAGCTCACCTGGCAGGCGCATCTCGACCAGCTCACGTTCTTCGTCAAGGAGCCCGACCCTTCTCGTGCAGGCCGCACTGCCCAGCATGCGAGCCGCAGGGCGCGGACGAGTCATCCTGATCGGCTCGGACCTCGCCGACCGGGCCATCCCAGGCGCGTCGGCGTACGTGGCGGCGAAGTCCGCCCAGATCGGCCTCACGAAGGTATGGGCCAAAGAGCTCGGCCCCGACGGCATCACCGTGAACCTCGTGCAGCCGGGATGGATCCCGGTCGAGCGCCATGCCGGCCTCGACACCGGGGACTATGCCGCGGAGATCCCGCTGAGGCGGATGGGGACACCGGACGACGTCGCTGCCATGGTCGCGTACCTCGGCTCCGAGGCCGGTGGGTTCGTCACCGGCCAGCGGATCACGGTCAACGGCGGCCACGTGATCTGAGGCCGCGGGCGCGGACGTGCGTCGGTGAGCTGGCGTCCACCGCATGCGCAGAGGCGGACGCCACGGCACCGACGGCGCGGTGACCAGCTCTACCTCACGCGCCGCACAGCGGCTCTACCTCACGCGCCGCACGCGGCGACGAACATCGCGTCCGTCCCGTGCAGGTGCGGCCACAGCTGCACGTACGGCGCGGACCGGTCGAGGTGCGGCACACCGGGGAGCACCGCCGTCACGTCGAGCAGCTCGACGTCCTCGCGGGCGCCGACGACGGCCTCGACCACGCCCCGCGTCTCGGCCAGGTGCGGGGAGCACGTCGCGTACGTGACGACACCGCCCACACGGACGAGGTCGAGCGCGTGGTCCAGCAGCGCACGCTGGAGCGGGACGAGCCCGTCGAGGTCCGACGGCTGACGACGCCACCGTGCCTCGGGCCGGCGGCGCAGCGCACCGAGCCCGGTGCAGGGCGCGTCGACGACGACCCGGTCGTACGGCTCGTCGGTCTCCAGCGTCCGCCCGTCATGGACGACCACCTCGGTGTTGTCGAGGAGCCGCACGGCGGAGCGGACCAGCTCGGCGCGGTGCGGGGCCACCTCGTTCGCGACGAGGTCGGCACCGCGCAGGGCCCCGAGCGCACCGAGCAGCGCGGCCTTGCCCCCTGGTCCGGCGCAGAGATCGAGCCACCGCGCGTCGCGACCCTCGACCGGGATCCCTGCCGCGGCGATCGCCACCAGCTGGGAGCCCTCGTCCTGGACGCCGGCACGGCCCTCGCGGACCGCCTCGATCGCGCCGGGATCACCACCCTCGAGGGTGAACGCGTACGGCGACCACTTCCCTGCCGTTCCTTCGAGGCCCGCGAGGTCGTCGGGCTCGGTGACCCCGGGACGGGCGACGAGCGTCACCTGCGGCGCGCGCGTTGTCGGCCTCGAGCAGAGCCGTGAGCTCGCTGGCGTCGGCCTGTGCACCGAGGGCGTCCTGCAGCGCCTCGACGACCCAGCGCGGGTGGGCGTGGACGACGGCGAGGTGGCCGACCGGGTCCGACTCGTACGGCGGGGCGACCCGGGCCAGCCAGGTCTCCAGGTCGGCGCCGGCCACCTTGCGGAGGACGGCGTTGACGAACGACGCGGGGCGGTGACCGATCACGGCACGGGTGAGGTCGACGCTCGTCGCGACCGCCGCGTGGCTCGGGACCCGCATCGCGAGCAGCTGGTGGGTCCCCAGGCGCAGGATGTCGCGCACCGGCGCGTCGATGCCCTTCGGCGCCAAGGAGTCGAGGACGGCGTCGTACGTGCGGGAGCGGCGGATCGTCCCGTGCGTGAGCTCGGTCGTGAACGCGGCGTCACGACCGCTGACCGCGTTCTCGCGCAGCAGTGCGGGCAGGAGGAGGTTGACGTAGGCGTCCTGCTCCTCGACCGCTCTCATCACCTCCCACGCGATCTTGCGGGTGAGGTCGACACGCTGCCGCCGCTGCGGACGGTCGGGTCGGTCGGGTCGGTCGGATCGGGACCGGCGCTCAGCCAAGACGGGCTCCCGGCTCCGGACGGACGCCGCGGGCCCAGTCCGCCGCGACCATCGCCTTCTTGCCGTGCGGCTGCACCTCGTCGAGGAGCACGTCGCTCGTCCCGGTGCCGACGCGCACCTCGGTCTTCGTCACCGCGAGCTCGCCCGGGGCCAGGGCAGCCGGCCCGTCGACCACGCTCAGCGGGCCGACCTTGAGACGCTCACCGTCGTACGTCGTCCACGCTCCGGGCGCCGGGGTGCAGCCACGGATACGACGGTCGACCGCGAACGCCGGTGCCGTCCAGTCCACGCGGGCGTCGTCGGTGGTGAGCTTCGGCGCGTACGTGAGGCCCTCCTCCTGCTGGGGACGGGCCTCGATGTCGCCCAGGGCCAGGTGGTCGACGACGTCGGTGAGCAGGCCCGCACCGAGGTCGGCGAGCCTGGCCAGCAGCGTGCCCGCCGTGTCCTCGGGCCGGATACGCTCGGTCAGCAGCCCGTAGACCGGACCCGCGTCGAGCTCGGGCACCAGCGAGAACACCGAGGCCCCCGTCACCTCGTCGCCGGCGATCAGGGCGTGCTGGACGGGAGCGGCGCCGCGCCAGGCGGGCAGCACCGAGAAGTGCAGGTTGATCCATCCGAGCCGAGGCACGGACAGCACGTCGGCCGGGACGAGTCCCCCGTACGCGACGACCGGGGCGCAGTCGGGAGCGATCTCGCGCAGGCGCTCCACGAAGGCGGGATCACTGGGCTTCGGCGGCCGCAGCACCTCCACCCCCAGCTCCTGCGCCCGCTCGGCGACAGGCGACGGGCGCAGCGTCCGCCCCCGGCCCGCGCGGGCGTCCGGGCGCGTCACGACGGCCACGACCTCGTGGTCGCTGGCGACGAGCGCGTCGAGGGAGGGCAGGGCGACTTCGGGGGTGCCGGCGAACACGAGTCTCACGCACCCAGCCTAGGGGGCACCCCCACGGTCAATCGGCTCGCTCACCCCTGCCCGGAGATGGTGAGGTAGGTGTATGGAGCCCTCACCGCAGCTCGTCCACCCCCCGAAGCCGCGCCAGGGCGACCGCGTCGCGGTCGTGTCCCCGTCGTTCGCCGCGCCGGCGCACTACCCCGCTGTCCACGAGCAGGCGATGGCACGACTGCGCATGCTGACCGGCCTCGAGCCCGTCGAGTACGCCACCACCCGCAAGGACGCGTCACCGCAGGCACGCGCGGGCGACCTCAATGCCGCCTTCGCCGACCCGGACATCCGCGCGGTGCTGGCCACCGTCGGTGGAGACGACCAGATCACCGTGATCCCGTACCTCGACGCCGACCTCGTCCGTGCCGACCCGAAGCCGTTCCTGGGATACAGCGACAACACGAACCTGCTGAACTGGCTCTGGACGAACGGGGTCGCCGGCTTCTACGGGGGATCGACGCAGGTCCACCTCGGGACGGGGCCGGCGATCGACCCCGTCCATGCCGCGTCGCTGCGTGCGGCGCTGTTCAGCGGCGGGACGCTCGAGCTGACCGAGCCCGGGGAGTCGGAGGACACCGGCCGCCCGTGGGACAGCCCGGAGGCGCTGACCTCGTACGGCGTCCGCGAGCCCACCGAGCCGTGGACCTGGCACGGTCCCGCCCGCGCCGTCACCGGCCGCACGTGGGGTGGGTGCCTCGAGGTGCTGCAGTGGATCCTGACCGCCGGCCGCTTCCCGTTCCCTGCCACGGCGCTCGACGGAGGTGTCCTCCTCGTCGAGACCTCCGAAGAGCTGCCTCCCGCGCAGGAGGTCGGGCGCATCCTCCGGTCGATGGGCGAGGGCGGGTTCCTTGCCGCCGTCGACGCCGTGGTCGTCGGGCGTCCCCCAACCTCCGACCTGGAGCGGCGTCCGTCCGCCGACGAACGCCGTGCGCTGCGGGAGGCGCAGCGGGCCGTCGCCGTCGCCACGATCGCGACGTACAACCCCGAGGCCGTCGTGGTCGTCGGCGTGCCGTTCGGGCACACCCGGCCGCAGTGGATCCTCCCGTACGGCGGGGACGTCACCGTGGACGGCGTGCAGCAGCGCGTGTTCGCGTCGTACGCGTAGCGCGCTCCTCAGCCGAGCGACTGCGGGTCGACGGAGATGCGGTACGGGCGGAGCTTGTGGACCGAGCGTGCCGCCTGCGCCACCTGGAGCGCGCGCGCCAGGGCCGCTCCCTGCGCACGCGGGACGGCCACGATCAGCCGGCCCCACGGTTGCTCCTCACCGTCGCCCGCCGGTCGCGTCTCGACCGGACCGAGCACCTGGGCGGGCTGCGGCCACGGCTCTTCAGCGAGGGCTCGCAGGGCAGCGAGGTCCCCCTCGACCGTCGCGAGCCGGGCGGCCGGCGGCAGGTGCGTCTGCGGCGGGCGGCGAGCTCGCGGGCCGCGAAGCCGGCCGGGTCGGCCCGCACCAGCGCCTGGAGCACGGCGGCGGGGTCACCCACCGCGACCCCCGTCCACCGGCCGCCCGGACGCACCAGGGCGAGGGCGTTGAACCAGCGGCGGTGCGACTCCTCGTCCGACGCGCACGTCGTCGCGGCCCAGCATGAGCCACGTGTCGAGCAGCACGACGGCCGTCGTAGCCGCCCTCGGCGTGCGGCTCGGCGCCCGGCGTGGCGACAGCACGAGCGCGCGCGGCCGCGGGCACGATCGTGCGAGGACCGACTCGCCGCCCGACGTCACGGACCTGCGGTCGGGGAAGGCCCGCGCCGAACTCCTCGGCGGTGCGCAGCTGCGCCCACGACCGGCGCGCGCAGGCGCGTGCCCCCGCACTCGGGCACGCCAGTCGGCGACCCTCGGTCGCGCACCACCGGCAGCACCGGCGCGGCGCCGGCGCGGTGCTGGGCGAGCGGGCCGTGGCACTGCGGGCACCGCGCCGGGTCGCGGCAGTCCTGGCAGGCCAGCGACGTCGCGGTAGCCGCGCCGCGGCACCTGGACCAGCACCGGGCCCGTCGGCGGCGCGGATCGGCCTGGAACACCGCCGCGCGGCAGCCGGGACGCGGCGCGGCGCCGTGCTCGGCGCCGTCGGTGACCTCGAGCCCGGCCACTCCGGCGCCGCGACGCGCTGCGTCGCCGACGAGCTCGGCGCACCAGCCCTGCTCGACGAGCGACTGCGCCTCGGCCGTGCGGGCGTAGCCCGCCGATCAGGACCGCCGCGTCCTGGTGTCGACGGCGCGCAGCAGCAGCACCTCGCGGGCGTGCGGGTAGGGCGCACGCGGCTCGGCGAACAGGTCGTCGCCGTCGTCCCAGATCGCCACGAGGCCGAGGTCGTGCGACCGGCGCGAAGGCCGCGGCGCGGGTGCCGAGCACCACCTGGACCTCGCCGCGCGCAGCGCGCAGGAAGGTGCGGTAGCGCGCGGCGGGCTTGTCGGCCGCGGTGAGCGCGACGTGGCGGCCCGGGCCCGAGCGACCTCGGTGAAGACCGCGTCCCAGCGGGCGACGTCGCGCACGTCGGGGACGCAGACGACCGCGCCGCGCCCCGACCGCAGCGTCGCCGAGCACCGCCTCGGCGACGGCCCGCTGCCGGGTCGTGCCCCGGCAGCGCGTTCCAGCACGGCACGGGGCGACTCGCCGGCCGGCGAGCGCGGTCACGAGCGCCGCGCCGTGGACGTAGGCGCTGCCACGCGGCGTCCGCCGGTCGGCCGGAGCGGCTCGGGCGCGGCGGCGGGGCGCGCTCTCGGCGCGGGCGTGCCGCGGCGGGATCGCGAGGCGCAGGACGTCGCCGAGCGTGCCGGCGTAGCGGTCGGCCACGGCGCGGGCCAGCGCGAGCGACCTCGGGCGTCAGCACGGGCTCGGACGACACGACCTTGGCGAGGCGGCGCCAGCCTGCCCTCGTGCTCGGTGTCGTCGACCCGCTCGAGCACGAAGCCGTCGACGAGCCGCGCCGGCGAATCGCACCTTGACCCGGCAGCCGGGGACGGCCGTCGTCGTCCAGGTCGGCCGGGACGACGTAGTCGAAGGGACGGTCGAGATGCGCCAGGCCATGTCGACGACGACCCGCGCGACCGGCGGCTCTCGGCCGCTCCGGCGACTTGCCCGCAGGACGCAGGCGCGGTCGGCGAGGCTGCTCCACCAGCGCCGGCTGCTGCGTCAGGTCGCTCGTCGGTCACCGGCTGTTCTACCAGCCGCCGCCGACACGCCGGACGTCCTCACCCAGCCCTGCGACCGTCGCTCAGGCGCCGGCGCCGCACGCTGAGCGCTCGGCGCGGTCGGTGGTCTCCCACGGGACGCCCGGCAGCTCGCGGCCGAAGTGACCGTAGGCCGCCGTCTGCGGCGTAGATCGGCGCAGCAGGTCGAGGTCGCGGACGATCGCGGCCGGGCGCAGGTCGAAGACCTCGAGCACGGCGTCGCGGATCGTGTCGACCGGGACGGTCTCGGTGCCGAACGTGTCGACGTAGAAGCCGACCGGGTGCGCCATGCCGATCGCGTACGCGACCTGCACCTCGACCTTGCTGGCCAGGCCGGCGGCGACGATGTTCTTGGCGACCCAGCGCATCGCGTAGGCGGCCGAGCGGTCGACCTTGCTCGGGTCCTTGCCGGAGAACGCGCCGCCACCGTGACGGGCGTAGCCGCCGTAGGTGTCGACGATGATCTTGCGGCCGGTCAGGCCGACGTCGCCCATCGGGCCGCCGATGACGAACTTGCCGGTCGGGTTGATGAGCAGACGGTAGTCGGACGTGTCGATGTCGAAGTGGCGCAGGACGACGTCGACGACGTGCTTCTTGATGTCGGACGGCGAGCTGCGCGTCGAGGTCGATGCCGTCCTCGTGCTGCGTCGAGAGCGACGACGGTGTCGACGCGCACGGGCTTGTCGTTGTCGTCGTACTCGATCGTGACCTGGGTCTTGCCGTCGGGACGCAGGTACGGCAGCGTGCCGTCCTTGCGGACCGCGGTCAGCTGCTCGGCGAGGCGGTGCGCGATCGTGATCGGCAGCGGCATCAGCTCGGGCGTCTCGTCGCACGCGAAGCCGAACATCAGGCCCTGGTCGCCGGCGCCCTGCAGGTCGAGCGGGTCGGCCGAGCCCTCGGCGCGGCTCCTCGAAGCCGTGTCGACGCCCTGCGCGATGTCGGGCGACTGCGCGTCGAGGGTGACCTGCACGCCGCAGGACGCGCCGTCGAAGCCCTTGGTCGACGAGTCGTAGCCGATCTCGAGCACGCGGTCGCGCGCGATCCGGGCGATGTCGGCGTAGGCCTCGGTGGTGACCTCGCCGCCGACGAGCGATCCAGGCCCGTGGTGACGAAGGTCTCGCACGCGACGCGGCTCTTGGGGTCCTGCGCGAGCAGGGCGTCGAGGATGCTGTCGCTGATCTGGTCGGCGATCTTGTCCGGGTGACCCTCGGTCACGGACTCGGAGGTGAAGAAGCGGCTCACGGTTTCCTCTCTGGGTTGGTGGAACTGTCGAATCAGCTGTAACGAGCGAGAGGACCGGCGTGATCGCCGGTCAGTCCACGCGTTGGACGACCGCGTCCCAGATGGCGTGGGCGACGCGCGATCTTCGGGCCGGCGGGACCTCCGACGGCGCGTCCCGTCGGCACCCGAGGATGCACGACCTCGTTGTCGGCGCTGGCCGAACGACCTTGCCGTCGCTGACGTCGTTGACGACGAGCAGGTCGCAGCCCTTGCGGGCCAGCTTGGCGCGGGCGTGCTCGAGCACCGTCGCGGTCGGCGTCGCCGGTCTCGGCGGCGAAGCCGACGATGACCGGGTGCCTGCCGGCGCCGCGGCGCTGCACGAGCTCGACGAGGATGTCGGGGTTCTCGACGAGCGTGGATCTCGGGCGCGACGCCGTCGTCGGTCCTTCTTGATCTTGGCGTCGGCGAGACGCGCCGGCCGGAAGTCGGCCGGTGCGGCGGCCATGACGACGGCGTCGGCGGACGCGGCGCGCTTCAGCATCGCCTCGCGCAGCTCGGCGGTGCTGACGACCCGGACGACGTCGAGCGCCGGCCGGCACGGGGATCGAGACGTTGGCGGCCACGAGGGTGACCGGGCGCCGCGGGCCAGCGGCGGCCTCGGCGAGCGGCGTACGCCCTGGCGGCCCGACGAGCGGTTGCCGAGGAAGCGCACCGGGTCGAGGAACTCGCGGGTGCCGCCGGCGCGACACCACGACGTGGACGCCCACGAGGTCGGTGCCGGCGTGGGCACCGTGCTCCAGCACGGCCAGGGCGGCGTCGAAGATCGTCGGCGGGGTCGGGCAGGCGACCCTTGCCGGTGTCGGCGCCGGTCAGCCGGCCGACGGCGGGCTCGAGCACGATGACGCCGCGCGCACGCAGGGTGGCGACGTTGGCCTGCGTGGCGGCGTTCTCCCACATCTCGGTGTGCATCGCCGGGGCCATGATCACCGGGCAGCGTGCCGTGAGCAGCGTGTTGGTCAGCAGGTCGTCGGCCAGGCCGTGGGCGGCGCTGGCCAGCATGTTCGCGGTGGCCGGAGCGACGACCACGAGGTCGGCGGTCTGGCCGATGCGCGACGTGCGGGACCTCGGCGACGTGCTCGAAGACGCCGGTCTGCACCGGGCTGGCCCGAGAGGGCCTCCCACGTCGGCGCGCCGACGAAGCTCCAGCGCCGACTCGGTGGGGACGACGCGGACGCCGTGACCCGCCTCGGTGAACAGTCGCAGCAGCAGCGCGGCCTTGTAGGCCGCGATGCCTCCGGTGACGCCGAGGACGATGTCGGCTCATCGGTTCGCGTCCACCGGCGTCAGGCCCCGTGAGGGGCCTCAGCGCCTGCTCGGCGTCGGGGTCGATGTCCTCGACGGTCAGCAGGTCGGCGTTGATCTCGCGCAGCGCGATCGACAGCGGCTTCTCCTGGACGTCGGTCTCGAGCAGCGGGCCGACGTACTCGAGCAGGCCCTCGCCGAGCTGGGAGTAGTAGGCGTTGATCTGACGGGCGCGCTTGGCGCTGTAGAGGACCAGCTTGTACTTGGAGTCCGCCTTCTCGAGCAGGTCGTCGATCGGGCGGGTTGGTGATGCCTTCCGGCGGCAGCCGTGTCGTGGACACAGAGCCTCCAGAGAAGTTGTGGATGATGCCCGAACGGAGTCGGCTGGCGGGCGTGCTCTGAACAAGTCTACCAACTCCGCGCACGCGTGCCTCGACATCGGTGTTGACGATCGTCACGTCGAACTCCGACTCGGCGGCCAGCTCGTCGCGCGCGGTCGCCAGGCGACGCTCGCGCTCCGCCTCGTCCTCGGTGCCGCGGCCGACCAGACGACGACCAGCTCGTCCCAGCTGGGCGGCGCGAGGAAGCACGAAAAGCGCCTCCGGCATCGCTCGCGCACCTGGCGCGCGCCCTGCAGGTCGATCTCGAGCAGGGCCGGGACTCCCGGCGGCGAGCTGCTCCTCGACCGGCGCCGCGCGGCGTGCCGTAGCGGTTGCTGCCGTGGACGACGGCCCACTCGAGCAGGCCGTCCTCGGCGACGAGGCGGTCGAACTCCTCGGCGGAGACGAAGTGGTAGTGGACGCCGTCGACCTCACCCGGGTCGGGCGAGACCGGGTCGTGACCGACACGGAGATCCAGATCTCGGGGTGCTCGCTCGCGCACGCACGCCGCGACCGTGCCCTTGCCGACCGCGGTGGGACCGGCGAGCACGACGAGCCGGCGGCGTCCGCCGGCCGTCGTGCTCGTCGTCACGTCAGCCACGGTTGGCGAACTCGGCTCCAGGGCCGCGATCTGCTTGGCGCCCAGGCCGCGCAGCCGACGGCGACTCGGCGATGCCGATCCGCTCCATGATCTGCGTGCGCGGATCTTGCCGACGCCCGGCATGGACTGCAGCAGGTCGAACACCTTCATCTTGGCGACCACCTCGTTGGTCTGGCCTCCTCCAGCACCTCGGAGAGGGTGGCACCGGAGTGCTTCAGGCGGTTCTTGACCTCGGCGCGCACCTGGCGCGCGGCGGCCGCCTTCTCCAGCGCGGCCTGGCGCTGCTCAGGGGTGAGCGGAGGAAGAGCCAACGTGGGTCACCTCTAGGGGTTGGTTCGATGGAGTGAACTTAGCGAGGGCATCCGCGCAGCGGCAACACGAAGTCGCTCATGCTGCACGGGCCGCCGACAGCCTAAAGGGCGCGCTCGTCGTACGGCCGCCCGGCCCTCTCCCCCCACGACGACACGGCCCCACCCGCGCGCGGGTGGGGCCGTGTCGAGAGAATGTCAGGTCAGGAGAGGTTGTCCATGTCGAGGTCGCAGTCGGCCTTGACCTGCTTGTCGATCTTCTCGCCGGCCTTCTGGAGAGCCTCCTGGTCGAGGCTGGCCACGTCGCCGCTCTGCGCCGACTCGTAGCCCTTGATGAGGGTGCTCCAGTCCTCCTTGACCGAGTCCGGGGCCTCGTCACGGACCTTCTTGAGGCTGCCCATGACGCCCTCGAGGTCTGCGGCCGAGGCGATGTCGCTGAGCTTCTTGCCGGCGGCCTCGACGTCCTTGCAGTACGTCTCGGTCTTGCTGGCGCTGTCGTTGCCGTCGCCGCCGCCGCACCCGGTGAGGGCGGCCAGGGCGAGCGTCGCGCTCGCAGCAGCGAAAGTGAGTCGGCGCATGAGGTGCTCCTTGTCGTCGGGCCACGAGGCGGCCCAGGGTGTCGTGAGTCCGGTGGACGGACCAGGACGGCGACCGGAACCGGGACGTCGCCGCAGGGCGTGTGCCACCCTAGCGCCCGTCCGGCTCAGACACGATCCGTCCCACCGTTCGGCAGCCTCGCCAGGCGAGGGCCGGTTGAGCACCCCTCCGAGCGCAGGTCTCAGCGCCGTTCTCAGCGCAGCTCGTCGAGCGTCGCTGCCGCGGCGGCCCGCAGTGCCGCCACGTCGGGCCCGGCCGCCAGGACGCCGCGCGAGCTCGCGGGGACGACGTGGTCCCACACGTGGCCGAAGAGCCGTCTGAGGTCGTCCGCCGTCCCGCCCTGCGCGCCGAGGCCGGGGACCAGGAGGGGCCCGTTGATCGCCACGTCCTCCGTGAGATCGCCGACCGTGGCACCGACGACCGCTCCGTACGACCCCTGGGGTGTCGTGGAGCCGTTGCGGGAGCGCAGGTGGTCGAGCACGACGCCGGCCACCGACCGCTCCCCCACCCGCGCGTGCTGCACCTCGGGGCCCTCCGGGTTGGAGGTCAGGGCGAGCACGAACACGCCGCCCCCGTTGCGCTCGGCGGTCTCCAGGAACGGGACGAGCGACCCGAACCCGAGGTACGGGCTCACGGTGACGGCGTCGGCCTGCATCGGAGAGGCGGCGTCGAGGTAGGCGTCCGCGTACGCCTGCGCCGTCGAGCCGATGTCGCCCCGCTTCACGTCGAGCAGCACCAGGAGCCCGGCGTCGCGTGCGTCGCGGATCGTCCGCTCCAGCACGGCGACACCGGCTGCGCCGTGGCGCTCGAAGAACGCCGACTGCGGCTTCACGACCGCGACCTGGCCGGCCATCGCCTCGACCGTCGTCGCCGCGAAGCGCTCGAGCCCCGACACGTCGTCAGGAAGGCCCCACGAGGCCAGCAGGGACGCGTGCGGGTCGATCCCGACGCACAGCGGTCCGTACCGTGCCACGGCGGCGCTCAGCCGCGCTCCGAACGCCTCAGGCATGCGCTGCCCCTCTCACCTTGTCGAGCGAGCTGATCCCTCGCTGCGCCAGCTCGTCGCGCAGCTCGCCGACGATCCGCATCGGCGCCGAGGGGTCGTGGAAGATGACGGTGCCGACCTGCACCGCGTCGGCGCCGGCCAGCACGAACTCGAGAGCGTCGAACCCCGTCCGGATTCCGCCGACCCCGATGATCGGGAGGTCGGGGAGCGCCTTGCGGATCTGCCACACCGCGCGTACGGCCACCGGCCGGACGGCGGGCCCGCTGAGACCGCCGGTCACCCCGCCGAGACGTGGTGCGAGCGTGTCGGGGTCCATCGCGATCCCGAGCAGCGTGTTGATCACCGTGACGCCGTCCGCGCCGGCGTCGGCGACGGCGCCCGCGATCGACGAGATGTCGGTGACGTCGGGCGTCAGCTTGGCGAAGACCGGGATGTCACGCGGGATGTGCGGCCGGACCTCCTCGATGACCCGGTACGAGGAGTCCGCGTCGCAGGCGAAGACCAGCCCCCGGTTCTCCACGTTCGGGCAGGAGATGTTCACCTCGATGGCGGCGACCCCGGGAGCCTGGCCGCACACGGCGCGCGAGCTCCACGTAGTCCGCCGGCTTGTCTCCGGCGATGGACACGACCGCGCGCGCCCCGCGCGAGACCAGCCACGGCAGGTCACGGGCGAGGAAGGCGTCGATGCCCGGGCCCTGGAGGCCGATCGAGTTGAGCATCCCGGACGGCGTCTCGACCATCCGCGGTGTCGGGCGGCCCGAGCGGGGGTTCAGCATGATCGACTTCGTGACGATCGCGCCGAGCTCGCGCGACGTCGAAGAACTGGTCGAGCTCGCGGCCCGCGGCTGCGCACCCCGAGGCCGTCATGACGGGGTTGGGCAGCGAGACCCCGCACAGGTCGACGGAGAGGTCGACCTCGGCGGGCGAGATCGCGGCACCTCCTACGGCGGTCATCGGGGGCCTCCCAGCGTCCCGGCCGGGATGGTCCCGACCGCGTCCCAGCGCACCCGGTCTCCTCGGAAGACGGGGCCCTCCACGCAGCTGCGCACCATCCGGACGATCCCGTCCTCACCCTCGACGGGCAGCACGCAGGTCATGCAGACCCCGATGCCGCACGCCATCGACTCCTCGACGGCGCACTGGCTCCAGGCACCGTTGTCCTCCGCCACGTCGGCGACCGCGCGCAGCATGCCCATCGGGCCGCAGGCGTAGACCACGGCCGCGTCGGTGTCGTCGACGAGCGAGGCCAGGACGTCGGTCACCCGCCCGCGGATGCCGGTCGATCCGTCCTCGGTGGTGACGTGAACGCTCGTGGCGACCTTGTTGGCCTCCAGCACGCCGAACAGCCGTGGCGTGGTGGCGGCACCGAGGACCAGGTGGGCGGCGCAACCGCGGTCACGCAGGGCGCGCGCCAGTGCGAACATCGGGGCCGACCCGTAGCCGCCGCCGACGAGCACGCACGAGACGGGCTCCTTGGGCAGCGCGAACGGACGCCCCACCGGCCCGACGACGTCGATCGGGTCCCCGGGCGCGAGGTCGGCCATCCAGCGCGTGCCCTTGCCGTGCGCGGCGAAGACGATCTCGACCGTGTCGCCGTAGCGGCCGGTCGTGGACGTCCGGTAGATCGAGAACGCGCGGCGCAGCAGCATGCCGCTGTCGGGGCCGCCGACCGCGAGCGCGACGAAGTGCCCGGGACGCGCGCTCGCCGCCACGCCCTGCGCCTCGATCACGAGGTGGTGGTAGTCACCGACGGGCGTACGCGAGACGACGGTCCCGCGGACCTGGGTAGCGCTCATGTCGCGCTCCCGACCGGGCGCACGGCGCGTGCCCAGGACTGCAGCGAGCGCACGCCGACGTCACCGTCACGGCCGCCTCGATGCCCTGCACGGCCGCGGCCAGTCCCTGGACCGTGGTGATGCACGGGATGCCCGCGCTGACCGCGGCCGTGCGGATCTCGTAGCCGTCGACGCGAGGGCTGCCGCCCGAGGTCGACGCCGTGCGGCGTGTTGACGATCAGGCCGATCTCGCCGGACACGATGAGCTCGTTCACGGCGCGAGGCTGCCCGCAGCGGGGTCCTCGCTGAGCTTGCGCACGACCGTGGCCTTGACGCCGTTGCGGCGCAGGACCTCGGCGGTGCCGCTGGTGGCGAGGATCTCGAAGCCGAGGTCGGCCAGGCGCTTGATCGGGAAGATCATGTGGCGCTTGTCGCGGTTGGCCACCGACACGAAGACCTTGCCCGACGTGGGCAGGCCGTTCTGCGCGCCGGCCTGCGCCTTGGCGAAGGCGGTGCCGAACAGGCGTCGATGCCCATGACCTCGCCGGTCGAGCGCATCTCCGGACCGAGCAGCGTGTCGACGTCTTGCCCTCGAAGGTGCGGAACCGGTTGAACGGCATGACCGCCTCCTTGACCGCGATCGGCGCGTCCGGGCCGAGGTCGCCGCCGTCCCCGCTCGGCGGGCAGGACGCCCGCGGCACGCAGCTCGGCGATCGACTCGCCCAGCATGAGCCGCGCGGCGGCCTTCGCCAGCGGCGCGCCCGTGGCCTTGGACACGAACGGCACGGTGCGCGACGCACGCGGGTTGGCCTCGAGCACGTAGAGCATGTCCGAGCTGAGCGCGAACTGGATGTTGATCAGGCCGCGCACGCCGACGCCCTCGGCGATCGCCCGGTGGACGTCGCGGATCCTGGCGAGGTCCTCGGCGCCGAGCGTGATCGGCGGCAGCGCGCACGCCGAGTCGCCGGAGTGGACGCCGGCCTCCTCGATGTGCTCCATGACGCCACCGAGGTAGAGCTCCTTGCCGTCGTAGAGCGCGTCGACGTCGATCTCGACCGCGTCGTCGAGGAAGCGGTCGACCAGCACGGGGTGCTCGGGCGAGATCTCGGTCGCGCGCTCGATGTAGTCCGCGAGCGAGTCCTCGTCGTACACGATCTCCATGCCGCGGCCACCGAGCACGTACGACGGACGGACGAGCACGGGGTAGCCGATCTCGTCGGCGACGGCCTTGGCACCGGGGAACGTGGTCGCCGTGCCGTGCTTCGGCGCAGGCAGCCCGGCCTCGGCGAGCACCCGCCCGAAGGCGCCACGCTCCTCGGCGAGGTCGATCGCGGCCGGCGAGGTGCCGACGATCGGGACCCCCTCGCGCTCGAGCGCCGCCGCGAGGCCCAGCGGCGTCTGTCCGCCGAGCTGCACGACGACGCCGACGACCGGGCCGGCCTGCTGCTCGGCGTGCACGACCTCGAGGACGTCCTCGAGGGTCAGCGGCTCGAAGTAGAGGCGGTCGCGAGGTGTCGTAGTCGGTGGAGACCGTCTCGGGGTTGCAGTTGACCATGACGGTCTCGTAGCCGGCCTCGGACAGCGCGAGCGACGCGTGGACGCACGAGTAGTCGAACTCGATGCCCTGGCCGATGCGGTTCGGGCCGGAGCCCAGGATCAGGACCGCGGGCCGCTCGCGCGGCTCGACCTCGGTCTCCTCGTCGTACGAGGAGTAGTGGTACGGGGTCGTGCGGCGAACTCGGCGGCGCAGGTGTCGACCGTCTTGTAGACCGGGCGGATGCCGAGCGCGTGCCGGACGCCGCGGACGACGTCGTCGGTCAGGCCGCGGATCTGGCCGAGCTGCTCGTCGGAGAAGCCGTGCCGCTTGGCCTTGCGCAGCAGGCCCGGCGTGAGCTCGGCCGCGGCCGTGACCTCGGCGGCGATCTCGTTGATCAGCGCGAGCTGGTCGAGGAACCACGGGTCGATCTTGGTCGCCTCGAAGAGCTCGTCGAGGGTGGCGCCGGCGCGCAGCGCGTCCATGACCTTCTTGAGTCGGCCGTCGTGCGGGACGGCGATCTCGGCGAGCAGCGCGTCCTTGTCGAGGTCGACCCACTCGCGGTGCCAGTCGAAGACCGCGTCCGGACGCTCGAGCGAGCGCAGCGCCTTCTGCAGCGCCTCGGTGAAGTTGCGGCCGATCGCCATCGCCTCGCCGACCGACTTCATGTGGGTCGTGAGCCGGTCGTCGGCGGCCGGGAACTTCTCGAACGCGAACCGCGGCACCTTGACGACCACGTAGTCCAGCGTCGGCTCGAAGCTCGCCGGCGTCTCCCGCGTGATGTCGTTCGGGATCTCGTCGAGGGTGTAGCCGATCGCGAGCTTCGCGGCGATCTTGGCGATCGGGAAGCCGGTCGCCTTCGACGCCAGGGCGCACGAGCGGGAGACGCGCGGGTTCATCTCGATGACGACGATGCGGCCGTCCTCGGGGTTGACCGCGAACTGGATGTTGCAGCCCCCGGTGTCGACGCCGACCTCGCGGATGACACCGATCGCGATGTCGCGCAGGCGCTGGTACTCGCGGTCGGTGAGGGTCATGGCGGGCGCGACCGTGATGGAGTCGCCGGTGTGCACGCCCATCGGGTCGAGGTTCTCGATCGAGCAGACGATGACGACGTTGTCGGCCTTGTCGCGCATCACCTCCAGCTCGTACTCCTTCCAGCCGAGGATCGACTCCTCGAGGAGCACCTCGGTGGTCGGGCTGGCGGCGAGCCCGGCACCGGCGATGCGGTGCAGCTCGTCCTCGTCACGGGCGATGCCGGAGCCGACGCCGCCCATCGTGAAGGACGGGCGGACGACGACCGGGTAGCCGAGGGTCTCGACGGCCTCCAGGCACTCCGCCATCGTGTGGCAGATGACCGAGCGCGCCACCTCGGCGCCCCACTCGGCGGGGAGCCCTTCGACGATCGCCTTGAACGACTCGCGGTTCTCGCCCTTCTCGATCGCCTCGACCGACGCGCCGATGAGCTCGACGCCGTACTTCTCGAGGACACCGGAGGCGTCGAGCGCCATCGCGGCGTTGAGCGCGGTCTGACCGCCGAGCGTCGCGAGCAGCGCGTCCGGGCGCTCCTTCGCGATGACGCGCTCGACGAACTCCGGCGTGATCGGCTCGACGTACGTGGCGTCGGCGAACTCCGGGTCGGTCATGATCGTCGCGGGGTTGGAGTTCACCAGGACGACCCGCAGACCCTCCTCGCGCAGCACCCGGCACGCCTGGGTGCCGGAGTAGTCGAACTCGCAGGCCTGGCCGATCACGATCGGGCCTGACCCGATGACCAGGACGGAGGAGATGTCGTCGCGGCGGGGCATCAGCGCACCGTCCCTTCGGTCGGTTCGGATCCGGCGGTCGCGTCGTCGTCTCGTCGCTCGAGCATCAACGTCGTGAACCGGTCGAAGAGGTACTCGGCATCGTGCGGGCCGGCGGCGGCCTCGGGGTGGTACTGGACGCTGAACGCCAGGAGGTCGCCCTCGCCGTCCCGGACCTCCAGACCCTCCACGACGTCGTCGTTGAGGCAGACGTGGCTGACGCTGGCGCTGCCGTACGGGGTCTCGTGCGGCGTGTCGAGGTCACCCGGCCAGGCCACGGCGAACCCGTGGTTGTGCGCGGTGATCTCGACCTTGCTGGTCGTGCGGTCCATGACCGGCTGGTTGATGCCGCGGTGACCGTACTTGAGCTTGTACGTCTCCAGCCCGAGCGCACGGCCCAGCATCTGGTTGCCGAAGCAGATGCCGAAGAACGGGGTGCGGTCGCGCAGCACATCCTGCAGCAGGCTCACGGCCTCGGTGGTCGCCGCCGGGTCACCGGGACCGTTGGAGATGAACACGCCGTCCGCGCCGGTCGCCCGGACCTGGTCGAGGGTGGCGTCGGCGGGGAGCACGTGGACCTCGATGCCGCGCTCGGCCATCCGCTGCGGCGTCATCGCCTTGATGCCGAGGTCGACGGCGGCGACCGTGAGGCGCTTGTCGCCGACGGCGGGGACGACGTACGGCTCGGCCGTCGACACCTCGCCGGCGAGGTCGGCCCCGGCCATGGACGGGGCGGCCTTCACGGTGGCGAGCAGCGCGTCGACGTCCTCGGAGACCGAGCTGATGCCGACCCGCATCGCCCCGCGCTCACGCAGGTGCCGGGTCAGCGCCCGGGTGTCGATGCCGCTGATGCCGACGATCCCCTGCTCGGCGAGGTCGTCCTCGAGCGTGCGGGTGGCGCGCCAGCTGCTGGCGACGCGGGCGGGGTCGCGGACGACGTAGCCGGCGACCCAGATGCGGTCGGACTCCTGGTCCTCGCTGTTGACCCCGGTGTTGCCGACGTGCGGGGCGGTCATGACGACGACCTGACGTCGGTACGACGGATCGGTCAGCGTCTCCTGGTAACCGGTCATGCCGGTGGAGAAGACCGCCTCACCGACCGTCTCGCCGAGCGCGCCGTACGACTCGCCGTGGAAGGTACGTCCGTCCTCGAGCACGAGGATCGCGGGTGTGCGGGTCATGCGGACACCTCCTCGAGGACGGTGCCGTCGAGGACCGTCGGTCTTCCGCGCAGGAACGTCGCGACGACGCGGCCGGGCAGCTCGAGCCCCGCGTACGGGGTGTTGCGCGAGCGCGAGACGGCGTCCTCGCGACGGACGACGCGGGTGGCAGCCGGGTCGTACAGCACCACGTTCGCGGGCTCACCGACCGCGAGCGGGCGACCGTGCGCGGCGACCCGGCCGATCTCGGCGGGCTTGGCCGACATGCGCGCCGCGACCCCTGCCCAGTCGAGGAGGCCGGTGTCGACCATCGTGTGCTGGACGACCGAGAGCGCGGTCTCGAGGCCGATCATCCCGAAGGCGGCCGCGGCCCACTCGCAGTCCTTGTCCTCGCTCGGGTGCGGGGCGTGGTCGGTTGCGACGATGTCGATGATGCCCTCGGCGAGGGCCTCGCGCAGGGCGGCGACGTCGTCGGCCGTGCGCAGCGGCGGGTTGACCTTGTAGAGCGGGTCGTACGTCGCGGCGAGCTGGTCGGTGAGCAGCAGGTGGTGCGGGGTCACCTCGGCGGTGACGTCGATCCCGCGCGACTTCGCCCAGCGCACGATCTCGACCGAGCCCCGGGTGGAGAGGTGGCAGACGTGAAGCCGCGAGCCGACGTGCTCGGCGAGCAGGACGTCGCGGGCGATGATCGCCTCCTCGGCGACGGCGGGCCAGCCGACCAGGCCGAGGACTCCCGAGAGCTCGCCCTCGTTCATCTGGGCGCCCTCGGTGAGCCGCGGCTCCTGGGAGTGCTGGGCGATGACGCCGTCGAAGGCCTTCACGTACTCCAGCGCCCGGCGCATGAGGACCGCGTCGGAGACGCACTTGCCGTCGTCGGAGAAGACGCGGACCCGTGCCGCGGAGTCGGCCATCGCGCCCAGCTCGGCGAGACGCTCTCCCCCGAGGCCGACGGTGACGGCGCCGACGGGGGCGACGTCGCAGTAGCCGTGCTCACGGCCGAGGCGCCAGACCTGCTCGACGACGCCCGCCGTGTCGGCGACCGGGTCGGTGTTGGCCATCGCGTGGACCAGCGTGTAGCCGCCGGCGGCAGCAGAGCGCGTGCCGGTCTCGACCGTCTCGGCGTCCTCGCGGCCGGGCTCGCGCAGGTGGGTGTGGAGGTCGACGAGCCCCGGGAGGGCGATCAGGCCGGTGGCGTCGACGACCTCGACGTCGCCGGAGGTGTCCAGGTCGGTGCCGATCTCGGCGATGACGCCGTCGACGATCCGCAGGTCGGCAACCTGCTCGCCGAGGAGGTTCGCGTTGCGGATGACGTAGGCGGTCATGCCTGCCCTTCTGTCGTGTCGTGGGTGGTGTCCGAGGTGACCTCGGGGGTCGGTGCCGGCGTCTCGCGGGCGCCGCTCAGCAGCAGGTAGAGAGCCGCCATCCGGACGGCGACGCCGTTGGTGACCTGCTCGACGATCACCGACCGCGCCGAGTCGGCGACGTCGGCGCTGATCTCCATGCCGCGGTTCATCGGGCCGGGGTGCATGACGATGGCGTGCTCGGGCAGCCTCGCCATCCGCTTGGTGTCGAGGCCGTAGCGGCGGCTGTACTCCCGGGCGCTCGGGAAGTACGCGGCGTTCATGCGCTCGTGCTGGACCCGCAGCATCATGACGGCGTCGGCCTTCGCGAGGACCGGGTCGAGCTCGTAGGAGGTGTCGACCGGCCAGCGCTCGACCCCGTACGGCATCAGCGTCGGCGGGGCGACCAGCGTCACCTCGGCACCCAGCGTCGCCAGGAGCAGCGCGTTGGAACGGGCCACCCGGCTGTGGAGCACGTCGCCGACGATCGCGACCCGCCGGCCGTCCAGGCCCTGCTCGCCGGGCGCGAGGTGGCGGCGCATGGTGAACGCGTCGAGCAGCGCCTGTGTCGGGTGCTCGTGGGAGCCGTCGCCGGCGTTGAGGATCGCGGAGTCGATCCAGCCTGCACGGGCGAGGCGTGCCGGTGCGCCGGAGGCGCCGTGGCGGATGACGACCGCGTCGGCGCCCATCGCCTGCAGCGTCAGCGCGGTGTCCTTGAGGCTCTCGCCCTTCGACACGCTGGAGCCCTTGGCCGCGAAGTTGATGACGTCGGCCGACAGGCGCTTGGCCGCGGCCTCGAAGGAGATCCGGGTACGGGTCGAGTCCTCGAAGAAGAGGTTGACGACCGTACGGCCGCGCAGCGTCGGGAGCTTCTTGATCGGACGCTCGGCGACCGAGCGCATCTCCTCGGCGGTGTCGAGGAGGAGGACCGCCTCGTCGCGGGTCAGGTCGCCGGTGGACAGCAGGTGCCTCATCGGACGACCTCGTCCGCCGTGCGCGGGGCGGACACGATCCGCACCTCGTCGCGGTCGTCGAGGCCGGTCACGGCGACCTTCACCTGCTCGGCGAGCGACGTCGGGAGGTTCTTGCCGACGAAGTCCGCGCGGATCGGCAGCTCACGGTGCCCACGGTCGACGAGGACCGCGAGCTGGACGGCGCGAGGGCGCCCCAGGTCGTTGAGGGCGTCGAGGGCGGCGCGGATGGTCCGTCCGGAGAAGAGGACGTCGTCGACGAGGACGACGACCCGGTCGTCGAGGTCGACGGGGATGTCGGTCTTCTCGAGGGCGCGAGCCGGCTTCATCCGCAGGTCGTCGCGGTACATCGTGATGTCGAGCGACCCGTACGGGACCGGGTGGCCGTCGACCTCGCTCATCCGCTCGGCGACCCTGCGGCCGAGCTCGACACCGCGGGTCGGGATGCCCAGCACGACGACCTGGGAGGCACCACGGTTCTTCTCGATGATCTCGTGGGTGATCCGCGTCAAGGCGCGGGCGATGTCGCCCGAATCGAGGACGACGGTGGACGAGCGTCCGGAATCAGAGGTGTGCGCAGACACCGGCTGACCTCCTTCTCCGCCTCACGGGACGGTGGTTAAAGGATGTCTTTCGCGCTTCAGCCTACACGTGTGAGCCCCGTCTCTCGGGGTCTGGGCAGGTGGTGAAACCGAGGTGGATAGTCTCGTGCCAGCGTCGCGTGCCGGTGGCAGGCAGTGTCAGGCATGGAGGCGCCGGATCCGAAGGAGTGTGGCGATGACGTCAAACCCTTCGCCCTCACGTGACTGAGGGCGACAAGACCAGGCTGCTCGCCTGGGACCACGAGCTGCGGACCGTCCACGTCCGGCTGCGCGACGCCCTCGAGGTGACGCGCACGGCACTGGACACCGGCGCCGGCGCAGAACCGGCGACCCGCGACCTGCTGCTGTACTGCCACGGGTTCTGCACCGCGCTGACCGGGCACCACGAGGGTGAGGACCGTGCGCTGTTCCCGGCGATCGCGGCCGCCCACCCGGAGCTCCGCGACACGTTGCGCGCACTGGAGCAGGACCATTCGATGATCAGCCACCTGCTGTCGGGGTTGCAGGCAGCAGTGGACCGGGCCGCGTCGCCGGCCGAGCTCGCGCGGCACCTCGAGGGCGTCGCGGCGATCATGGAGAGCCACTTCCGCTACGAGGAGCGTGCGCTGCTCACCGTGCTCAGGGAGCTCGCGCTCGACGCCGACCCGCAGGAGGTGCTCGGGCCCCTGTGAGCTCGTGCCCCGGTCAGCTCCGGCCCCGGCCAGCTCCGGCCCCGGTCAGGTCGGCCCTGCGAGACGGGCGTCGCTACTCGACGAGGCCGACCTCTTGCAGCCAGTCGCGCGCGACCAGTGCAGGCTCGCCTCCGTCGACGTCGACCTTCGCGTTGAGCTCGAGCATGACCTCGTTGGTGAGCAGCGGCCGCAGAGCGTCGAAGACGTCGGCGACCTCGGGGTGCGCCTCGAGGAGCTCGTTCTGGACGACCGGCGACAGGTTGTAGAGCGGGAAGAACGCCGCGTCGTCGTCGAGCACCGTGAGGTCGAGCGCGACGATCCGACCGTCGGTCGTGAAGACCTCGCCGAAGTTGCACGTCCCGCGGGCGGTCGCGTCGTAGATGACGCCGGTGTCCATCTTCGAGATGTTGCTCTCGGGGACGTCTTTGCCGTACGTCAGCCCGTACGCCTGGAGCATCGGCTGAAAGCCGTCGTCGCGGCTGAAGAACTCGTCCTCGACGCAGAACGTCCGCTCGGCGACCGGCAGGTCCTTGATCTGCGACAGGGAGGTGATGCCGAGGCGCTGGGCCGCATCAGGCCCCATGGCGAAGGCGTAGGTGTTGTTGACCGACGTCGGCGGCAGCCACGTGAGACCGTTCTGACGGTCGGCGTCGTGGACCGCCTGCCACTGCTCCTGCTCGCCCTTGATCGGGGTCGCGTTGCCGAGGTAGCTGATCCATCCGGTGCCGGTGTACTCGGGCGAGACGTCCACCGACCGGTTGAGCAGGGCGTTCCGGACGCCGATGCTGCCGGCGATGTTGGAGCGGTTCGTCACCGTGGCGCCGGCGGTCTGGAGCAGCGTCGCGTACATGTTGCCGAGCACGAGCTGCTCGGTGAAGTCCTTGGAGCCGACGGTGATCTCGACGCCCTCGAGCGAGTCGAGCCGCTCCACGGAACCCGGCTCCGCGGGCGCGATGAAGGCGTTGCTGCTCTGCAGGCCGCACCCGGCGAGCACGGCGCACACGCCGAGGGCGACGACAGCCGCCCACGGGCGACGGGTACGAGGAGAGTCGGCCATCACAGTCCCTTCGGGGTCGCGGCCTGCTCGATCACACGGGCACCCCAGTCGATGAACAGCGCGAGAGCGGCGATGGCGGTCGCGCCGACGAGCAGGACCGAGTCCAGCCCCAGCTTGATGCCCGTGTTGACCAGGGCGCCGAGCCCTCCGGCGTCGACGAAGCCGCCGAGCGCAGCCGTGCCCGTCATGAGGACCAGCGCCGTCCGTATCCCCGTCATGATCACGGGCGTCGCGAGTGGCATCTCCACACGCAGGAGCGTGCCCACGGCCGACATCCCCATCCCCCGGGCCGCCTCGACGAGCCGAGGGTCGACGCCGTCGAGGCCGGTGACGACGTTGGCGAGGACCGGGAGGATGCCGTAGATCGCGAGGGCCAGGATGAACGGCGCCTTGCCGGTCCCGAGGTAGAGCGCGGCAAGGACGATGAGACCGATCGCGGGAGCGGCCTGGCCGAAGCCGGCGACCGCGATGATCGGCGTCGCGAAGCGTCGCATGCCGCCGCGGGTGAGCAGCACGCCCAGCGGCACGGACACCACGACCACCGCGAGTGCCGCAGTGACCGACAGGACGAGGTGCTCCCACGACAGCGAGGCCAGGTTGCCGGCGCTGAGGCTGCGGGCCTCGACCTGCGAGAGGTCGGCGACCGACACGTACACGAGCAGGGCCGCGAAGACGAGGACGCACACGGCCAGCTGTCCGACCAGCCGACCGCGTCCGCTCTGCGCGTCGGCCTCGAGGACGGCCTCCTTCTCGAGGACCTCGTCGGCGACGACCGCGGCCGAGCTCATCGGCTCGCTCCTCCGGAGTCGCGCGCGGCCGACTGCATCGCCTCCATGACGGTCTCGATCCGGACGACGCCCTCGTACCGACCTCGGCGCCCGGTCACGACGACCACGCCGTGGGACGAGGTGAGCATCTCGTCGAGCGCGTCGTTGAGCGTCGAGGCGAGAGCGACCGACTCGAGGTCCTCGTCGCGGGGGACGCGGGTCAGGGCACCGGCCCGGCGCAGCTCGCGCAACGACAGCCAGCGCAGCGGACGGTCCGCAGCGTCGAGCACGATGACGTGCTCACGTCCGAGCGCCTCTGCTGCCGCGACCGCGGGCGCGGGGTCGTCGCCGACGCGCACGACGGCGGCCTCGTGGAGGGCGACGTCCCGGATCCGGGTCAGCGTCAGCTGCTTGAGCGCGGCGCCGTGGCCGATGAAGCCCTCGACGAACTCGTTCGCAGGGTTGGCGAGGATCGCCTCCGGAGTGTCGTACTGGGCGATCTTCGACCCGACCTCGAGGATGGCGATCCGGTCGCCGAGCTTCACGGCCTCGTCGAAGTCGTGGGTGACGAAGACGATCGTCTTGCGCAGCTCCTCCTGGAGGCGGAGCAGCTCGTCCTGGAGCCGCTGACGCGTGATCGGGTCCACGGCGCCGAAGGGCTCGTCCATGAGCAGGACCGGCGGGTCGGCCGCCAGGGCACGGGCGACACCTACCCTCTGCTGCTGCCCACCGGAGAGCTCACGCGGGTAGCGCTCGGCGTACTGCTCCGGGTCGAGGTTGACCAGGTCGAGCATCTCGCGCACACGCGCCTCGACGCGGCCCTTGTCCCACCCGAGGAGGTTCGGCACCAACGCGATGTTCTTGGCCACCGTGAGGTGCGGGAAGAGGCCCGCTCCCTGGATGACGTACCCGATGTGTCGGCGGAGCTCGTCGGCGTTCTTGCGCATCACGTCCTCGTCGCCGATGAGGACACGACCCGACGTGGGCTCGATGAGCCGGTTGATCATCTTGAGCGTCGTCGTCTTGCCGCAGCCCGAAGGGCCCACGAGCATGACGATCTCGCCCGCCGGGATCTCCAGCGTGATGTCGTCGACGGCCGCCGTCTCCTGACCGGGATAGCGCTTCGACACGCCGTCGAGGAGGATGCGCTCCCCGTGGACGCCGTGATCGTCAGCGGCGTCGGTGGTGGTGGCGTCGGTGGTGGTCGGGCGGGTGTCAGACACGGATACCCCTCGAGGTGGTCAGGCGCCCCAGCAGGGACAGGACGAGATCGAGCAGGACCGCGAGCACCACGATGGCGAGCGTCCCCGCCCAGGCGGAGTTGGTGGCGTTGGCGCCGCCGATGCGCGACAGCCCGGAGAAGATGAACGAGCCCAGGCCCGGTCCCGAGACGTACGCGGCGATGGCCGCGATGCCCATGAGCATCTGCGCGGAGATGCGGATGCCGGTGACGATGACGGGCCAGGCGAGCGGGATCTCCAGGCGCATCAGCGTGGCGGTCCGGCTCATGCCCATGCCGCGCGCCGACTCGACGAGCGCCGGGTCGACACGCGAGAGCCCGACGACGGCGTTGCGCAGGATCGGCAGCGTCCCGTAGAACGCCAGGGCCGCGACCGAGACGACGATGCCGTTCGGCACGAAGGCGATGAGGATGCCGAAGAGCGCGAACGCCGGGAGCGTGAGGCCGACGGAGCTGAGCGACAGCGCCACGCCGGTGATCCGGCGCGACCGGTAGGCGATGCACGCGACCGCGAGCGCGACGAGCGTGGCGAGGAACAGCGACTGCACCACGAGACTGACGTGCTGATAGCCCTGGAACGAGAGGAGAGACCAGCGGTCCTGCACGTACTCCCACAGACTCACGCCGTACTCCCTCGCGCTATCACCCAGTATCGGAAGAGCTCACCCAGGTGTCTCATCACGTGATGACACCGCCGAAGAGGCTAGCGCACTCCGTGCCCTCGTCGCGATCGATGTGGCGACCGCTCTGACTTTAAGCCTTGACTTATATAAGCGTCGCCTTCATCATCGAGGCCATGGGCGCCTTCGACATCCTCGGCGATCCGGTCCGACGCCGCATTATCGAGCACCTCGCCCGCGGCGAGATGTCGTCCGGCGAGGTCGCGGAGCTGGTCCGCGAGGAGTTCGCCATCAGCCAGCCCGCCGTCTCCCAGCACCTGCGGGTCCTGCGCGAGAACGGGTTCGCGACCGTGCGCGCGGAGGGGACCCGACGCCTGTACGCCCTCGACCCTGCCCCGCTCCAGGAGGTGGAGGACTGGTCCGCAGGGCTGCGCCGCTTCTGGGAGCAGCGGCTCGACGCACTCGGCACCGAGATCGCACGAGGTGCCCGTGCCCGGAGATCACCCACCACACCGAGGAGAACATGATGAAGGACCTCATCGAGGAGATGCAGGACGTACGACGACGCGTCGAGGACGGCACCCTCCCCGCGGGCGAGGCCAAGGTCGTCAGGCTCGAGCGCTCCTACGCGGCCTCGGCGGAGGAGGTGTGGGACGCCGTGACGAGCGCCGAGCGGATCCCCCGCTGGTTCCTGCCGGTCAGCGGCGACCTCCGCCTCGGAGGGAGCTACCAGCTGGAGGGGAACGCCGGCGGCGAGATCCGCGTGTGCGATCCCCCGCACCGCCTCGTGGTGACGTGGGTGATGGGTGAGCCGACGCCCGAGGACTCGTCTCTCGTCGAGGTGCTCCTGGAGCCCGCCGACGGCGGCACGCGGCTCGAGCTCGTGCACACCGCCGTCGTCCCGCCCGAGATGTGGGACCAGTTCGGTCCCGGCGCCGTCGGCGTGGGCTGGGACCTCACCCTGCTCGGACTGTGGGCGCACCTCACCGGCCTGCCGCTCGGCTCGCCGGAGCAGCTGGACAAGGACCCGGGGATCCGCGCGTGCATGACCGCGAGCAGCAGCGCCTGGGGCGAGGCGCTCGCGGCCACCGGCGCGACGCCGGACGACGTGACGGCGAAGGTGACCGCGACGACCGCCTTCTACGTACCGCCGCTCGAGTGACCGCCCTCGCCGCCGGTCAGCGGTCGGGGCGGGGCGAGCGGTGCCGGCGGCGAGCGGTCAGGCCGGAAGCGTCGGCTTGACCTCGACCAGACGGGTGAGCAGCCCATGGACGAAGGTCGGCGACTCGTCGGTCGACAGCTCCGCCGCCAGGTTCGACCGCCTCGCTGACCGCGACGGCGTCGGGCACGTCGTCGACGTAGAGGATCTCGTACGCGCCGATGCGCAGCAGGTTGCGGTCGACGGCCGGCATCCGGTCGAGCGTCCAGTCCCTGCGCGTACTCCGCGAGGAGCGCGTCGATGCGGTCGCGGTGCGCGCGCGACGCCCTCGACGAGCTCGACCGTGTACGGGTTGACCGGCGGGTCGCCGGCGGCCAGCCGGTCGGCGAGGGTGCCGCCGGCCGAGCAGGCTCTGCGGCTCGGACTCGAACAGGATGTCGAGCGCGCGCTTGCGGGACTTGGTGCGTGACCGCCATCAGGACGCTACACGCGACCGAGGTAGCTGCCGTCGCGGGTGTCGACCTTGATCTTCTCGCCGGTGACGATGAACAGCGGGACCTGGATCTCCTTGCCCGTCTCCAGCGGGCCGGCTTGGTGCCGCCGCTCGAGCGGTCGCCCTGCAGGCCCGGGCTCGGTGTACTCGATCGAGGAGCTCGACCGAGGCGGGCAGCTCGATGTAGAGCGGGACGCCCTCGTTCATCGCGACGATCGCGTCCTGGTTGTCCAGCAGGTAGTCCGTTGGCGTCGCCGACGACGCTCGGGCTGACCTCGATCTGGTCGAACGTCGACGTGTCCATGAACACGTACGAGGTCGCCGTCGTGGTACAGGTACTGCATGTCGCGCTTGTCGACGTTGGCGGTCTCGACCTTGAGGCCGGCGTTGAACGTCCGGTCGACGGTCTTGCCCGACTCAGGACGTTCTTGAGCTTCGTCCGGACGATGGCCCCGCCCTTGCCGGGCTTGTGGTGCTGGAACCAGACGACGGACCAGAGCTGTCCGTCGAGGTTGAGCACCATGCCGTTCTTGAGGTCGTTCGTGGTTGCCATCAGCCGATCTCCAGGAGGTCTTTGGTCATCGTCGGTGAGCACCTCGGGGGCACCCGTCGGTCACGAGGACGGTGTCTTCGATGCGCACTCCCCCACGACCCGGCACGTAGATGCCCGGCTCCATCGTGAGGACGGTGCGACTGGCCAGTTTACCGGCGTGCGGAGCGCGCGATGAACGGGTCCTCGTGGATCTGCAGTCCGACGCCGTGCCCGAGGCCCGTCGTGAACGCCTCGAGCCAGCCCGGATGCCTCGAGCGACGCCGCGCACGGCGGCGTTCGACGTCGGCCGCCGGCGACGCCCTCGCGGCAGCCGGTCGAGCACCGGCCTGCTGGGACTCCCGGACGGCCGCGTGGACCTCGCGCTGCCAGTCGTCGGCCGGCCCGAGCACGACCGTGCGGGTGCAGTCGGCGTGGTAGCCGTCGACCCGCGCACCGAAGTCGATCTTGAGCAGGTCGCCGCGCGCCCAGGACGCGGTCGGTCGGGTGGTGGTGCGGGATCGCGGTGTTGGTCGCCCGCGGCCAGGATCGTGTCGAACGCGATCGCCTCGGCGCCCGAGGTCGAGCATCGGCCACTCGAGGTCGCGGGCGACCTCTCGCTCGGTGCGACCGACCAGCGGCCCCGCGAGCAGCTGCGTCGAGCGCCTCGGACGGAGATGTCGCACGCGCGCCGCAGCGCGTCGATCTCGTCGTCGTCCTTGACCTCGCGCAGCGGCTCGACGACGCGGCCGGCGACACGAGGTCGATGCCCTCGGAGCGGCTCGCGAGCGCGCGTCGTAGGCGTCGACGCTGAGCGTGTGGGTCTCGACGCCCACGCGGCCGCGCACGTCCCGCGTCGGCGCGCCGCGCACCGATCAGGTCGCGGGTGATGACGATCTCGACGTCGGGCAGCTCGGTCGGCGGCCTGGTCGCGGTAGCGGCCGTCGGTGAGGAAGACGGCGGACCCGTCGTCGCGGCACCAGCAGCGCGCCGTTGGAGCCGGTGAAGCCGGTCAGGTAGCGGACGTTGACCAGGTCGTGACGACGCAGCAGCGCGCGTCGCAGGTCCCGAGCCGCTCCGGCGAGCGACGGCTCGACGGCAGCGGCCCAGCACGCGGACGGTCGGTCGAGGCCACGAGATCACGCGCCTCCCGGTACGCGTCGCGCAGCAGCGGAGCCTCGTCGGGCCCGGCGAGGATCGCGCGGCTGCGGCCAGCGCGTCGAGCACGACGAAGCGCAGCTGGTCGCCGCGGGTCTTCTTGTCGAGGCGCATCCCGGTGAGCAGCTCCTCCCACATCGCCCGGTCGGTAGCCGGTCGGCAGGCCCACGAGTCCGAGCATCGGCGCGGTGCCGGTGCCAGCAGCTCGTCGTCGATCAGCCCGTGCGGTGCGCGAGCTCGGCGACGAACACCATGCCGATCGCGATCGGCCTCGCCGTGGCGCAGCGTGTAGTGCTCGTACCGCTCGATCGCGTGCCCCAGCGTGTGACCGTAGTTGAGCGCCTCACGGCCGATCGACCCGTCGGCGCCGGTCTCGCGCAGGTCGCCGGCGACGGTGCGGGCCTTGACCGCGATGCCCTCGGTGATGAGCTCGGCCGCAGGACGTCGCGTCGGAGTCGAGGACGCACGGCCGGGTGCGGCCTCGACGCGGTCGAGGATCGATCGGGTCGGCGATGAAGCCGCACTTGACGACCTCGGCCAGGCCGCTGCGCAGCTCGCGACCGGGCAGGTCGCCGAGCAGCGTCGAGGTCGCACAGCACGCCGACCGGCTCGTGGAAGGCGCCGACGAGGTTCTTGCCCTCGGCGCGTGTTGATGCCGGTCTTGCCGCCGACGGCCGCGTCGACCATGCCGAGGACGGTCGTCGGGACGGTGACGAACCGGACGCCACGCAGCCAGCTGGCGGCGACGAAGCCGGCGAGATCGGTCGTCGCTCCCCCACCCGACCCCGACGATCACGTCGGAGCGGGTGAACCCGCGCACGCCGAGGACTGGTCCAGCAGAAGGCCGCGACGTCGCTCGGTCTTGGCCTGCTCGCCGTCGGGCACCTCGATCAGATGCACCTTCGCGACCGGCCGCGGTCGACGAGGCCCGGACGCCTCGCCCAGTCCGCCATCGGGCCGGCGTGGATGATCGCGACCCGCATCGGCGTCGGCGGGCACGAGGCCAGGGAGCTCGTTCCTGCACGCCGGTGCCGATGACGACGTCGTACGGGGCGTCGGTGGCGACGTGGATGCGGGCGGGTCGGCCACGGGCGGTCTCCTCGGTCGAGCGTTCGGTGACTGCTCAGGCGAGCAGGCTCAAGACTCCTCGGCGACGTCGTCGGGGGTACGGTCGTCGGTGACGACGTGTGCGTGGCGACCTCGACTCGTACAGCGGGGCGGCGCGCGTCCATGCAGGGTCTTCATCTGCGACCGCGGACGTTGCCCAGCAGCAGCGGGCGGCTCGACGTTCGAGGCCGACACGTGCCGCGGCATCGGCGAGCCCGACGTCGAGGAACACGACGACGTGACCGTCGAGCAGCGCGCGCGTGCTCCTCACGCACCACGGCGCCGCCGCCGAGGGCCAGCACGCCGTCGTGCTCGGCGAGCGCGTCGCGCGACGGCCTGCTCCTCGAGCGAGGCGGAAGTGCGCTTCGCCGCTGGTCGACGAAGATGTCCTGCGACCGATCGTGCCTGTCAGCGCCTCGACGTCGTGGTCGGTGTCGCGGACGGCGACGCCGAGCCGCGTCGGAGAGCAGCGCGGCGACGGTCGACTTGCCGGCACCGGGCGGCCCGACGAGCACGACGACGAGCGGTCCTGGGACGGCGCTCGGCGGCTCACCGGTGCGCTCAGGTTGCGGCGAGGTAGCCCGCGACGTTGCGGCGGGTCTCGCTGACCGAGTCGCCGCCGAACTTCTCGAGCACCGCGTCGGCCACGACGAGCGCGACCATCGCCTCGGCGACGATGCCGGCGGCCGGCACGGCGCAGACGTCGGAGCGCTGGTGGTGGGCCCGCGCCTCCTCGCCGGTCTGGACGTCGACCGTGCGCAGCGCGCGCGGCACGGTCGCGATCGGCTTCATCGCGGCGCGGACGCGCAGGAGCTCGCCGGTCGTCATGCCACCCTCGGTGCCGCCGGAGCGGCCGGACGTACGGCGGATGCCGTCGTCGGTGCGGGACGATCTCGTCGTGCGCCAGCGAGCCGCGGGTGCGGGCGAGCTCGAAGCCGTCGCCGATCTCGACGCCCTTGATCGCCTGGATGCCCATGAGCGCCGCGGCGAGTCGGCCGTCGAGGCGACGGTCCCAGTGCGATGTGCGAGCCGAGGCCCGGCGGCAGGCCCTCGACGACGACCTCGACGACACCGCCGAGCGTGTCGCCGTCCTTGTGGGCGGCGTCGATCTCGGCGACCATCGCGGCCGACGTCTCGGGGTCGAAGCAGCGCGGACGGGGTCGGCGTCGAGGCGGTCGACGTCGTCGTGCGCTGGGAACGAGCCCGGCGGGCGCCTTGACGGTGCCGAGCTCGACGACGTGGCAGACGATCGCGCGCCCGCCGTCTGCTCGATGAACTGCGGCGGCGATCTCGCCGAGGGCCACGCGGGCCGCGGTCTCGCGGGCGCTGGCGCGCTCGAGGATCGGGCCGCGCCTCGTCGAAGCCGTACTTCTGCATGCCGGCCAGGTCGGCGTGGCCGGGACGCGGACGCGTCAGCGGCGCGTTGCGCTTGAGCCCGGCGAGCGTCCTCGGCGTCGACCGGGTCGGCGGACATGACCTGGTCCCACTTGGGCCACTCGCTGTTGCCGATGCGCAGGGCGATCGGGCTGCCCATCGTCGGGCCGTGGCGGATGCCGCCGACGATCTCGAGCTCGTCGGCCTCGAAGGCCATGCGGGCACCGCGGCCGTAGCCGAGCCGGCGGCGCGCCAGCGCGTCCTGGATCTCCTTGCTCGTCACCTGCACACCGGCCGGCAGGCCCTCGAGGACGGCGACGAGTGCAGGGCCATGGGACTCACCAGCGGTCAACCAACGAAGCATGGGGGCAAGTCTGTCATGCGGCTGTTGGCTCCCTGTCACGGTCTCACGGCCGAGATCCCGGTCGGCCGGATCGCGGTCAGCCGGTTCGGGGTCAGGCGGTTCGGGGTCAGCCCCACCATCCGGAGAGCGCGGGACCGAGCATCGCGCCGCACCACGCCCCGAGCACCATGAACGGCCCGAACGGGAACGCTCGGCGGTCGACCAGCCGTAGAGCACCGAGCACCAGTCCGCCGACGGCACCGACGACGAACGTGGCGTACGTGCCCGCGACGACCTCCGCCCACCCCAGGGCACCCAGGCAGATGCCGAGGAGGCCCGACAGCCGGACGTCGCCGTAGCCGATGCCGCGCGGAGCGACCAGCCACAGGAGGCCGTACACGCCCGACACGATCGCCCACCCTGCCGCGGCGCGGACGACGACGGAGAGGTCGGAGGCGAGCGCGGCGGCGAGGACGGCGAGCGCCACGGCGACCGGGTAGGCCGGAAGGACGAGCCGCTTGGGGAGAAGCCGGGTGTGCCAGTCGACGTACGAGAGGGTGACGCCGAGGACGACGAAGGCGACCCAGAGCGGGAGCGCCGGGTCGAGTCCGAGCCGCCAGCCGAGGGCGCCGGCGAGAACGGCGGAGGCGGCGGCGAGCCCGGCAGGGAGACCGGGTCGGGCGGCAAGGTCGGCGTACGCGAGCTTCGTCGGCGTAGGCGGGGGGTCGGCAGGGTCGCCGCCCTGACCTGCTTCGTCCGGCTCCGCCTCCTCCGGCTCGGGCAACCGCGCGACCACACGTGGCGCGAGAAGCCCGCCGACGGCCGCGACGAGTGCGGCGAGGAGGGCGGCGAGAGCGGGTTCGGGCACGCAGGCACGATAGCCGGGGGACGAGGTGCTGCGGGCGTTTCGTCCCCAGCACCTGCCAGGATCGCGCCATGAGACATCACGCGCTCGACGCCGTCGGTGCGGAGCGGGTGCACCGGACGCTCTCGACCGACGCGACCCTGGTGACGGTTGTCGAGCGGGTGGCGGCTCTCGGGCTGCGCGACTCCTACGTCGCCGGGGGCGCGGTGTTCCAGACGTTATGGAACGCCGTGTGCGGACGTCCGCCGGAGACGGGCATCAAGGACTACGACGTCCTCTCCTTCGATCCCGATCGGTCCTGGAGTGCGGAGGACACGGTCATCCGGCAGGCAGCAGAGGCCTTCGCGGACCTTCCTGCGAGGGTCGAGGTACGCAACGAGGCCCGGGTGCACCTCTGGTACGAGGACACGTTCGGCGTCGCGTGCGAGGCGTTCACCTCGACGACGGATGCCATCGACCACTTCGCCGCCACGACGTGCTCGGTCGGAGTGCGGAGGGGCGACGACGGCGCCTGGGAGGTCTATGCCCCGTACGGGTGGCAGGACGTCTTCGCCATGGTGCTGCGCCCGAACCCGGTCCTTGCGCCGCGCGAGGTGTACGAGGCGAAGGCGGTGCGCTGGCAGCTCGAGTGGCCGCGACTGAAGGTCCTCCCGTGGCCGGAGGTGCCCTGAGCTCGTCCACAGCGCTCCTTTCTCCTCGCCCCTGTGGAGAAGCCGCACGAAGCCGTCCTCGCCGTCACCCGCCTCCGATAGTATCGAACACATGTTCGATGATGATCATTCGCCCGCCGGGGGCAGCACCGGTCTCTTGACCACCGCACTGGTGGAGCGGGTGCTCGGCGCGGTCACGTCCGCGCGTTCGCGGGCCTCCGAGCACGACGAGCACGAGAGGGAGCTGGGCGCCTGCGAGATCGACGTCATCGCCCTGTGCGAGGAGGTCGTCCGCATCGCGCAGGGTGTCCAGGCAGACGCGGTCCTGGCACTGGACGCCCAGCGCCGCCGCGTGATGGCTCATGTGGACGAGTCCACGCTCACCCATTCGTTGTTCGCCGAGATCGCCCTTGCACGCCAGGTCTCCACTCCTGCCGGCGAGCGGACCTACGCTCTCGCCCAGGCACTGGAGGTCCACCCGCAGACGCATGCCCTCCTCCGCGACGGCGCCATCTCGCAGTCCGTCGCCGGAGCCGTCTGCCGGGAGACCGCGTTCGCCTCGGTCGATGACCAGACCCGAATCGACGCCGAGGTCGCTCCCGTTCTGGCCGACCTCTCCCCTCGCCGCGCCGCGAGGGAGGCACGCCGGCTCGTCCTCCTGCACGACCCTCACGCCGCGTACGAGCGCAGGGTGCGTGCGCGCGAGGACCGCGCGGTGCGGTTCTCCCCGAGCTCGACGCGATGGCCTCGTTGACCGTCTACGCGCCGGCCGAGCAGCTGGTCGGGGCCTTCCAGCGCCTCGACGACCAGGCGTCCGCACGCCGTGCCGACGGAGATCCGCGGACGGTCCGCCAGCTCATGGCCGACCTGGCGGTCGAGGCGCTCACGGGCGCACGCGTCGCACCGGACGGCACCACCGACATCCGTGCCGAGATCGGCGTCGTGATGCGGCCCGAGTCGCTCTTCACCACCGACGGTGCACCGGCAACGCTCGCCGGTTACGGTCCGATCCCGGCCGAGCTCGCCCGGCGGCTGGCCGTGACCGAGCACGCCTGGGTCCGGCGCTTCTTCACCACGCCTGATGGTGAGAGGCTCACCGGCTCCGACCGCCGGGTGCGCCGCTTCAGTGCCGCGGTACGCCGGCTGGTCCGCACCGTCGACGGCCAGTGTCAGCGACCGTGGTGCGACTGCCGCGTGCGCGACATCGACCATGCCGCACCGTACGCACGAGGAGGACCGAGCACGCCGGCCAACGCGCAGGGGACGTGCCGCCCGGACAACCTCGCGAAAGAGGCACCAGGGTGGCGGGTGAGTGCTGATGCCACTCCCCCGGGCACCAGCGCGTCAGTGCCCAGGCGTGGCACGACGCTCGCGTCGGTGATGCGTTGGCGCACGCCCACCGGCCACGTCTACCTCACACGCCGCCAGGAGCCGCTCGGCGTCTCTTCCGCGTCGCGCTCGAGTGCGTCCGGACCGGAGCCGCCCACAGCCCCACCGGGTTCGCCCACGGCACAGGAGCAGCTCGGGCGCTCTGTCGCGGAGGACCGGCTGGCGGAGCTGCTCTGCGCATGAACGCCGGCGGGCAGTCACGGGCCGGCACGCGAAACAGCGCAGCGTCGCGCCCGGGGTCGCGGCGGTCCGGCCACCACACCGTTCAGCGGGTCGTGAGTGCCCCGAGCGCGGCATCACGCAGCAGGGACACGCCGATCTCGCGGCCCGTCATCAGCCGCACCTGCGCGGCCGCCTGATGGGCGAGCAGGTCGAGCCCCGACGCGACCGGGACCGCTTCGGCCTGGGCCGCCCGCGCGAGCGGAGTCGGCCACGGGTCGTAGATCACGTCGAACACCGCATCGCAGCGGGTCGCGAGCATCTGCGCGTACGGCGCGACGGCGGCTGCGGGCACCGTCGACACGACGACCTGGGTCGCGCGCGGCATGTCCGGTCCGATACCCGTCACCTCGACGGCGAGCGGCGTCGCCGACGAGCCGGTGATCCGGTCGCTGAGAGCGCTCTCCGCCTCCAACCGCTCCGCGAGCTCGACACCACGGTCCATCCCCCGGACGGCCAACGTCACCCGCCGCAGGCCCAGCTGTCGCAGGGACGCGACCATCGCCTCGGCCGTCGCCCCCGAACCGATCACCAACGCGTCCTCGACACTGTCGACACCGCGTTCACGCAGTGCAGCAGCACCTCCCGGCACATCGGTGTTGAACCCGTGCCGGCCCTCGACGTCGACGATCACGGTGTTCACGCCGCCGACCGCACGGGCCCCGGCATCGACGGTGTCCAGATACGGCACGACGGCGCGCTTGAGGGGCATCGTCAGCGACAGTCCACGCCACTGGTCGTCGAGACCGGCCAAGAACGGGCCGATCCCGTCCTCGTCCACCTCGTACGCGTCATAGCTCCAGTCGTGCAGTCCGAGCACCTCGTACGCCGTGCGGTGCATGACCGGCGACAGCGAGTGCGCGATGGGGCTGCCGAGGACCGCGCAGCGCGGCATCAGCACCCCCCCTGCTCACGGCAGTTCTGGCGCAGCTCCTCCACGTTCTGCTGGTGCTCGGAGTAGCTCTCCGCGAACTTCGTCTGCCCCCGACTCCGCGTCGACGAGCGTAGTAGAGCCAGCGCCCGTCGGCCGGGTTGAGCGCGGCCTCGATGCGTGCTTGCCCGGCGAGCCGATCGGGCCCGGCGGCAGCCCCGTGTAGCTGGTAGGTGTTGTACGGCGAGTCGATGCCGCGGTGCTCGAGCGTCGTCCAGACGTCGCGGTCCTTGCGCGCCGACGTAGGAGACGGTCGAGTCCAGCTGCAGCGCCATGCCGTGGTCGAGGCGGTTGTAGATCACGCGCGCGACCTTGGCGTAGTCGGCCGGTGCCGGCCTCGTACTGCACGATGCTCGCGACGACGATCGCGCCGTGCGCCGAGATGCCGAGGGCCTTCGCACGGGCGCTCGAGGTCGAGATCCTTCTCGAGGGCGACCGTCTTGCCCACCATCTGGAGCACGGAGAGCACGGGCGGCGTCCGGGCGCGACCGTGTAGGTCGCCGGGAACAGGTAGCCCTCGGCGTTGCCCTCCGCCGCCGCCGGCAGGCCGAGCTCCCGGATCCTCCAGGGCCGCCGTGATCGCCTTCGAGCCGAACTCGGTGTTCTTCGCGATCAGGTCGACGATCTGGTCGACACGCGCGCCTTCGGGCACGGTGATCGACGCCTCGACGCGATTGGCCGGGTCGACGCAGCGCCTGGACCGCCTGCGAGGCCTACATCTGCTTGCGGAGCTCGTAGTACCCGGGCTGCACCCTGGTCATCTCCGGCGAGCCTGGCGACGTCGACGAACGCCTCGGCGCTCTTGACGACGTCCTTCGCCGAGAGCCACGGCCGATCGCCGCCGGGTCGCCCGACGGACCTCGACGACGACGTTGCCGGTGCCCGGGCCCGGGTAGTCCTCGGCCCGCCGAGAAGCCACCGGCGATCCCGACGAGCTTCGAGGCGCCGAGGTAGCCCGCCGCGCGCACGCACGACGACCAGCAGCAGCACGATGCAGCACCCGGGGCCGCGGCGCTGCCTCTTCGCGCGTCGCGCCGCCCGGTGGCCGGCGGGACGTCGTTCGCGTTCAGGCATGAGTCCGAGGTCGCTCATCGAGGTCCCCTCGACGAGATCGCCGGGACGCGGCCGCTCGTCCGCTCGACGTCGAGCGCCGACTGCAGGATCACGACGGCCGCCGCCTGGTCGATGACGGCGCGCTGCTGCTTCGCCTGACGCCCGCCTCGCGCAGCTCGCTGTCGCGGTCACGGTCGACATCCGCTCGTCGACGAGCCGGACGGGCATCGGAGGCGATGCGGCCGCCAGCTCGTCGGCGAACGCCCGCACCTTGCGCAGCGGCCGGCCTATCGCCCCCGGACAGCGACCAGCGGCAGGCCGACGACGACCTCGATCGCTTGATGCTCTTCCGCGAGGTCGACGAGTCGCGTATCGAGTCCGGACCCGCGCGACGGTCTCCACCGGCGTCGCGAGGATCCCTGACGGGTCGCTGACGCGACCCCGATGCGGACATCGCCCGACGTCGACGCCGAGCCGGCGCCCGCGCCGCACGTCAGCCCCGCATCGTCTGGATCGGCGCGTGACGGCCTCGACCGCCAGCGGGGCTGCCGACACGTCGGTGCCGCCGCCCTGCGCGACGTCGTCCTTGCCGCCGCCGCGTCCGCCGATGTGCGCTCGCACGACGCCTGACCAGGTCGTCCGGCCGAGACCCGCCCACGGGCCGCGTCGTTGAGCGCCACGACGCAGAGCGGGCTTGCCGTCGGCGGTGCCGATCGACGCCACCACGGCCGGTCGGACGGTCCAGCCGCCCGCGGACGTCGAGCGCGAGCGTGCGGACGTCCGCCGCGGCACCGTCCGCGACGTGACCGACGTACGCGACTCCCGCCGACGTCCGCGGCACCCGCGGCGAGGTCGCCCGCGGCCGACAGCAGCTGCGCCGCCGCATCTTCTCGAGCTCCTTCTCGGCGGCCCGCAGCCGTCCGACCAGGTCGGCGACGCGGCCGGGCACGTCGTCGGGCTGCGTCTTGAGCAGGTCGGTCAGCTGCGCGACGACGTCACGCTCGCGGGCGAGGTACTGGAAGCCCTCGATGCCGACCACCGCCTCGACGCGGCGGTTGCCCGCGCCGACCGAGCCGTCGGAGGTGACGACGACGGTGCCGATCTGCGACGAGCGGTCGACGTGGGTGCCACCGCAGAGCTCGCGCGACCAGGGGCCGCCGATCTCGACGACGCGCACGTCCTCGCCGTACGTCTCGCCGAAGAGCGCGAGCGCGCCGAGCTCCTTCGCCTGCGCCAGCGTCATCGTCGGCGCCGTGACCGGCAGGTCGTCGCGCGAGCGCACGGTTGGACGCCACCTCGACGTCGCGCAGCTGCTCCGGCGACAGTGCGCCGCTCCAGCCGAAGTCGAGACGCAGGTAGCCGGGACGGTTGTACGAGCCGGTCTGCAGCGCGGTCGGGCCGAGCACCTCGCGCAGCGCGGCGTGCACGACGTGCGTGCCGGAGTGCGCCTGGCGGGCGCCGAGACGCCACTCGGGGTCGACGGCGGCCTCGAGCGCGGTGCCCGTCGAGCGTCAGCTCGCCGTCGAGGACCCGGACCTGGTGCACGACGAGTCCGCGCACGGGACGCTGGACGTCGAGCACCTCGGCCGCGCCGCCGTCCCAGACGCAGGTGCCGGCGTCGGCGTTCTGGCCACCGGACTCGGCGTAGAACGGCGTGCGGTCGAGCACGACCTCGCCGATCTGCGACCCCGCACCGATCGCCGGCGACGGCCGCCCTCCGGCGATCATCGCCAGGACCGCGACTCGGTGGTCAGCGTCGTGTACGCCTGCCAGTCGGTCGGACCGTCGGCGTCGAGCGCGTCAGCGGTAGACCGTCGTGTCGGCGTGGCTGCCCTTCTTGGCCTTCGCGTCGGCCTTGGCGCGCGCGCGCTGCTCGGCCATCAGGGCGCGGAAGCCGTCCTCGTCGACGCTGAGGCCCTGCTCGGCCGCCATCTCGAGCGTGAGGTCGATCGGGAAGCCGTAGGTGTCGTGCAGCGTGAACGCCTGCGTCGCCGGTGAGGCCGGTCGCCGCCCTGCGCCTTGGCCGAGTCGCGGCGAGTCTCGAAGATCTGCGTGCCCTTGCCGAGGGTCTGGCGGAAGGCCTCCTCCTCGGCGTACGCGATCTGCTCGATCCGCGGGAAGTCGGCCTCGAGCTCGGGGTACGACGCCTTCATGCGGTCGAGGCTGACCGGCAGCAGCTAGCGGCAGCGCCGGGTCGTCGAAGCCCGAGCAGGCGCATCGAGCGCACGGCGCGACGCAGCAGGCGGCGCAGGACGTAGCCGCGCGCCTCGTTGCCCGGCGTGACGCCGTCGCCGATCAGCATCAGGCCGCTGCGGACGTGGTCGGCGATGACGCGGAAGCGCACGTCGTCCGTCGTGGTCGGCGCCGTAGCGTGCGACCCGAGAGCTCGGACGCCTTCTCGATGACCGGGAAGACCTCGTCGATCTCGTAGAGGTTGCCCTTGCCCTGCAGCAGGTACGCGACGCGCTCGAGGCCCATGCCGGTGTCGATGTTCTTGTTCGGCAGCTCGACCGAGGACGTCGAAGTCGGTCCTTGGCGCGGACGTTGGCTGATCTCCTCCTGCATGAACACGAGGTTCCAGATCTCGAGGAAGCGGTCCTCGTCGACGACCGGTCCGCCGTCGGGGCCGTACTCCGGCGCCGCGGTCGACGTAGATCTCGCAGCAGGGGCCGCCGGGGCCCGGGACGCCCATGTGCCAGTAGTTGTCGAGCAGCCCGCGGTCCTGGATGCGCTCGTCGGGCAGGCCGGCGACCTTCTTCCAGAGCTCGCGCGCCTCGTGGTCGTCGTGGAGCACCGTGACCCAGACGCGCTCGGGGTCGAAGCCGAGCCCGCCGTCGTCGACGGACCCGGTGACGCAGCTCCCACGCGAGCTCGATGGCGCCTTCCTTGAAGTAGTCGCCGAAGGAGAAGTTGCCGTTCATCTGGAAGAACGTGCCGTGCCGGGTCGTCTTGCCGACCTCCTCGATGTCGAGGGTGCGCACGCACTTCTGCACGCTCGTGGCGCGCTCGTACGGCGGGGTCTCCTGACCGAGGAAGTACGGCTTGAACGGCACCATGCCGGCGTTGACGAACAGCAGGTTGGGGTCGTCGAGCAGCAGCGACGCCGAGGGCACCACCGTGTGGCCGGCGTTCTCGAAGTGGTCGAGGAACCGGCGGCGGATCTCCGCAGTGTCCATGTGGGGAAGCGTCCTTACTCGTCGTACGGGGAAAGCGGGCTCGGCGGGCGCGGGCTGGCGCAGGGCGGGGAGGGCTCGGCGTCGACCGGCGCCTCCACTCGGGGGGCGAGGCTAGCGCATCGGGGGGAAGACCGAGGTGCTCGACGAGCTCCGTCTCACGCGCGTCCATCCCGTCGCGGACCTCGTCGCTGAACGCCCGCGAGCCGAGCCGCCACGCGGCCTGGTCGACGATGCCGGCGGGGAGAACCGGTAGGCCAGCCGCGTCGCCTTGAACGTCGGCGTAGACGCCGGCGGCCGAGCCGGCGACGAACCACACGATGCGGCCCTTCATGGCGTGCCCTCCTGCTCGGGTGTGGTGGAGCTTCCTGACCACGACGTGGCATCCGGGGCGACGGATGGCCGCGCGTGCCGCGCGACGTCCGGCACGCCGACGGCTCTTGCGACGCCGACGGAACTCGCGACGCATCAGGGCCCACGGATGCGGTCACGGCTCTCCGGCCGCAGCGCGTGCGCCAGGCCGTGGCTCAGGACGAGCGACGGACCCCCGGACGTCCCAGGGCGGCCTCCACGACCTGCTGCTGCGTCGGCGGGACGATGACGGTGCCCTCGACGACGCGCGCTCGGCGGAAGCACCTGACGCTCGGCTGGCCGGTGCGCGCGAGCGGGGTCGGGGCGTAGACGATCGGGTCGTCCGCCGTCGCGGCTGTCGTGGTGGCTGCGTGGCCACCTGCGTCGTCGCTGACGCGTCGCGTCGTCCGCCGTGCGGCTGGGCACGCGTCGCGCGGACCTCCGACGGACCGCTCGGAGCGCACGCACGGCCAGCAGCGGCTGCGACCACGGCGAGGACCGCGACGCCACAGGCCAGGCGGACCCGGTCTCGATCGACATGAGCCCGACCCTATCAGCGGGGCCGCGGATCAGTCATCCGAGCGTTCCGCGGTCGCGCAGGATCGCGCGGATGCCGCGCGAGCCGCTCCGCGCACGCCGCCTCGACGCCGTGCTCGCTCGGCTCGTAGTAGCTCGCGCCGTCGACGTCGTCGGGCGCGTACTGCTGACCGACGACGCCGCGGGGGTCGTCGTGCGCGTACTGGTAGTCGTGACCGTGGCCGAGCTTCTTGGCCCCGGCGTAGTGGGCGTCGCGCAGCGCGGGCGGCACCGCGCCGACCTTGCCGGCCCGTACGTCGGCGCTGGCGGCGTCGATCGCGCGGTAGACGGCGTTCGACTTCGGCGCCGGCGCCAGCGTGGATGACGGCCTGCGCCAGCGGGATGCGCGCCTCGGGGAAGCCGATCATCGCGACCGCCTGCGCCGTGGCGATCGCGGTCTGGCAGCGCGGTCGGGTCGGCCATGCCGATGTCCTCGCTGGCCGGGATCATCAGGCGGCGGGCGATGAACCGCGGGTCCTCGCCCGCCTCGATCATGCGCGCGAGGTAGTGCAGCGCCGCGTCGACGTCGGAGCCGCGGATCGACTTGATGAACGCGCTGGTGACGTCGTAGTGCTGGTCGCCCTGCCGGTCGTAGCGCACCGCCGCCCGGTCGACGGCGCAGCGCGGCGTCGTCGACGGTGATCCGGTCGCGGTCCTGCGCGCTGCGCGGCACCGGCTGCGGCCTCGAGGTAGGTCAGCACCCGGCGCCCGTCTCCCCCGGCGAGCCGCACGAGGTGGTCGCGCGCCTCGTCGGTCGAGCGTCACGGCACCGCCGAGGCCCCGCTCGTCGGTGAGGGCCCGGTCGACGCAGGACCGCGATGTCGTCGTCGGTGAGCGGCTCGAGCGTCAGCAGCAGCGACCGCGAGAGCAGCGGCGAGATGACGCTGAAGTGCGGGTTCTCGGTCGTCGCCGCGACCAGCGAGACCCAGCGGTTCTCGACGCCGGGCAGCAGCGCGTCCTGCTGCGCCTTGCAGAAGCGGTGGACCTCGTCGACGAACAGCACGGTCTCGCGGCCGCCCTGCGCCAGCATGCGCCGCGCGCCGGCGATGGTCTCGCGCACCTCCTTGACCCCGGCCGAGACCGCCGACACCTCGACGAAGCGCCGGTCGGTCTGCGCGGCTGACCAGACGACGCGAGGGTCGTCTTGCCGGTGCCCGGTGGTCCCCACAGGATCAGCGACAGCGACTGGTCGCCGTCGACCATCCGCCGCAGCGGCGAACCAGGACGCAGCAGCTGCTCCTGGCCGACGAGCTCGTCGAGGGTGCGGGGCCGCATCCGCACCGCGAGGGGCGCGGCCCGGTGCGCCGCATCGGTCAGGCTGCCGCCGCCCGACGGCGCGGGGGCGACATCGGGGGCGTCGAAGAGCCCGTCCGAGTAGGGGCCGTCGGAGTTCACCCGCCCAGCGTACGCGGGTGGCTCAGCCGGTCTGGTCGACGTACATGTCGGCGAAGACGGGCATGCCGAGCAGCTGGTTCACGGCCATGCCGCCGACCCTGCTGCCGTGCGCGAGCACCACGCCCCCGTGGCCGAGCACCACCGCCGGGTAGTGCTTGCGCCCGATGCGTTCGTCGAGCGCCCCCCACGCCTTGGCCGCCTCTGCACCGCTCAACGTGTCGAGGATCTTGTCGATCGCCTCGTCCACGTCGTCGGAGGCCAGCATCGACGGGTTCGGGCGGGCCGGGTCGTCGACGATCGCCCCCGCCCACTGCGCCGGGAACCACGAGGACCCGGTCGGCCAGTCCGCGCACCAGCCGGAGTCGACGACGTTGTGCGGCCCGCGCGGGTCGAACTGCATGTCGCGGATCCGCTTCGCCGTCGTGGCGATGGGCTCGGGATCGAATCCGGCGCTCTTCAAGGCCGTCACGACCGCGTCCTTGATCGCCACCTTCTCGGGGACGTCGCTCGCGTAGTACCAGCGCACGGTGAACCCGACCGCCCGCGCCTCGGAGAGGAGCGACCGTGCACGTGCCGCGGACGTCCGCCGGCCGCCGTTGCCGAGCGGGTCGTACGCGCGCCTTCCGGCCGTGCCGGGGGGCAGCAGGGTCGTCCCGGGGAGCCGCGTCGTCCCGACGACCTCGCGTCCGGCGCGCCATGCAGCCTCGTACGGATAGGCCCACCCGAGCGCCTCGCGAACCCGCCGGTCGGAGATCGCGCGGGTGTCGAGGTACCAGAGGTACGTGCACGGCGTGGCGGACGCGGCGACCCGGCCGGGCGCGTCGTCGCGCATCCGCTCGAGCGTCTTCGCCGAGACCGAGTCGTACGACAGCGCGTACTGCGCGTCGCCGGCGTCGTCCAGGATGAGCCCGTCCATGCGGTCGGGATCCTGACCCCACAGGAACGTCCACCCGTCGGCGTACTGGTGACGCGAGGGGTCCGTGGCGGGGTCCCAGCGCCGGTTCCGGACCAGCGCGAGCCGTGAACCCTCGCGGTAGGTCGAGACCGCGTACGGTCCGGTGGCGACCGGCCGGAGCGCATACGCGGCGGGGTCCGTGTCCGCGCTGCGCGGAACCGGGGAGAACTGCGGGAAGGACGCGAGGTACGGCATGTCGGCGAACGGCCGGCGCATACGGAACGTGACGGTGCGGCCCGACACCTCGATCCCCCGGAACGCGTCACCGGCGTACCAGCCCGGTTGATGGTCGTCACGCGCACGCAGCTCGGCCTCGGTCGCGTACGGGCCCTGGTAGCGGTCACCGTCGAGGAAGAACGTCCGGAGGTACGCCGGGGCCCCTGGGAGCTCGGTGCTCGCGAACGCGCGCTTGACCCCGTACGCGATGTCCTCGGCGGTGACCGGTCTCCCGTCCTCGAACCTCACGCCGGGGCGCAGGGTGAAGGTCCATTCGGTGTGGTCGTCGTTCGGCGTCCCGAGGTCGGTCGCGAGGTCAGGGACGAGCACCATCCGACCGGTGTCGGGGTCGCGGTGGAACTGCGTGAGCGAGCGAGTGATCAGGCCCGAGAGGATCCCGCGGGTGTCGGTGAACGACGACCGTGCCGGGTCCAGCGACTCGATGACCGCAGAGCTCATGACCGTGAGCGTGCCGCCGCGCGTCGCGCCGAGGATCTCAGGCGCAGGGGCGGGAGCGTCGGGGTTGCGCATGCTGCCGGCGCGCCCGGCGGCGACGTGGTCGAGCGCGGTCGTCATGGTCGGCGCGGGCGCTCCGTCGTCGGCCACGGTGCACCCGACGACGAGAGCACCGACACAGCACAGAGCGAGCACGCGCGCGAGCCGCCGGCGTCCCACCCTGACCTCCTCGTCGTGGTGCCCGCGACAAGGGCGGCGGGCGTTCACAGGAGCCTAGGCGAGGGGGGTGACAGCCCGCGACCACGCAGCGATAACGATCCGTCCTGGGCGTGGCCCTCTTGCCCCCTAACATGTGGCTCCCATGGACGATCTCCAAGTGGCCACTGCCGAGCTGCGTGCCCTCGACACCCGACTGACGACACTGAGCGACCGGCTGAGGTCCACCGACGGAGCTGCCTCGTACGGCAAGGACGACCTCGCGCACGACGAGGTCATCGACGCCATGGACACGTTCCGTAAGAACTGGGACGACAACCGCGACCACCTGGCCGACAAGCTCTTGAAGCTGGGCGAGCTCGCCACGCAGACCGCGGACGGGTTCGAGGAAGCCGACGAGAAGCTCGCTGCCCAGCTGGTGAAAGCGATCGAGGAAGCGAAGAAGAAGCCGTGACCAAGCGCAGTGGAGACTGGGACCTCGTCGGGCACGCGTCCGACCCGATCGAAGCCTCGGAGTGGGACGTACGGACCGTCGCCGACGCGATGCGCTCCCGCGCCGACGAGGCCGACGAGATCAGGCGCATCCTGAAGGCTGTCTCCGACCAGGACGGCTGGCGCGGCAAGGCCGCGGAGGCATTCGCCGAGAAGGCGGAGTCCGTCCTCGACGATCTCGGCAAGGTCGTCCAGCGCTACGAGGCCGTCGCGACAGCGCTCGACAGCTGGAAGGCCGACGTCGAGACGGGACGCAACGACACCTGGAGCGCCCTCAAGAGGGCCGAGGCCGCCCAGAAGACCATCGAGCAGAACAAGCCGTTCGAGGGCGAGGGCGAGGCTCCGGCTGGCCAGGGCAAGACCGACGAGACCCGCGAGGGTGCCGAGGGCGACCTGAACGGCGCGGTGTCGCAGATGCGTGAGGCGATGGAGGCGCTCAACCGCGCCGCCCGCAACCGCAAGAACGACATCGAGGACGCCGCCGAGATCTGGGACGACGGCTGGTGGGGCGACTTCAAGGGCTCTGTCCGGGACAACGCGGACGCGATATACCGCGCTGTGGAAGTGCTGAAGATCATCGCGCTCGTCCTCGGCGCCCTGCTCCTCGTCCTGGCATTCACGATCGGCGCCCCCATCGCGCTCCTCGTCGCCGCTATCGTCCTCAGCGTCGCGATCCTCGCCGGTACGTTGCTGCTGTACACGGCCGACACCGGCCACTACACCGGGACGGACGTCGTGTGGGCCCTCCTGGACACCGCTCTTGCGCTGGTGGGCGGCAAGGCCCTGTCCTCGGCGCTGAAGGGGCTCGGGAAGGTCGCACCGCGCATCGCCGCGGGCTGGGGCGAGAAGATGACGGCCTCGAGCTTGAGAGCGCTCACCAACGGCAAGGTCGTGCAGGTCAAGAACGCCTTGAAGATCCGCAACCCGGCCAACGGCCTCCGACGCTGGGCGCAGAGGATGAGCGACGAAGCCGCCGCGGCGGGCCAGCGTGCCGCCGACGGCCTGACCCGGCTCATCAACACTTCCCCGGAGAAGCTGCCGGCGACCGTCGCCGAAAGTCTGCGCAACGGCGGCCGCGAGCTGGCCGGGCTGAACAAGCAGCTCGCGGCGCTGCGCCAGGCCGCCACGGACCCCGCGCATATCTCGAAGCTCGACGACATCGGGCGCAAGATCTTGATCGAACAGGAGGTCATCGTCATCGACTTCGCGAACAAGGTCCGTGACGCCGTCGGGTCGGTCCCGAAGCTCCCCGACACGGTCGACAAGATCCTCGGGGACAAGCCGACCCTCGATGACTGAGGCCCGCCAGGTGCGCTGGACGACGGGACGCGGTCTGTCGATCCCCGCGGCGCGCCACGTCCGCCTCGTCGCCGACGGCGGTGAGCTGTGGCTGCACGACTCGGACGCCGAGCCACGGCTCCTCGGGACGGCGGCGACTCTCACCAGTGCACACCTACGCACCCACCGCGAGCTGCGGTCGCTACGGCGGTGGCCGGCCGATCCTGCCGATGAGAGCCTGCTCCGACAGCTGCCCACGTCTGGGGTGCTGCGCGGACTCGAGGCTGAGCGGGACCGCCAGGAGGCCCTCGCTCCCAGCGGCGCGCTGGTCCTGTCCGGCCCGGACGGACCGGTGGTCACCGTCCCGCTCCTCGACGTCATGCCGCCAGCGGCCCCGGTGAGCGATGCTGTGCGGACCTCCGGTGCCGCGGCGCTCGTCCGCACGCTGGGCCTCACGCTGCAGGAGGGCCCACCGCTCGACCGGGCGCAGCGGAGTGCGGAGAGCCGGGTCCTGCTGCGGCCGCAGCGCCGGCTGCTGAGGCTGGCCCGGCTCGTGTGGACGACGGCCGTGGTGTCCGCCGTCATCGGCATGGCAGCCGTGCAGACCGACGTGGACTGGCCCGCGTGGCCGTACGCCGTGGCCTGTGTGCTCGCGGTCACCGCCACCGCAGGCCTCGTGTGGAGTCGCCTGGCGTTCCGCCGTCTCACGCACGCCCCGCTCGAGGCAGCCGGACGGTCGGTTTACGACGTGCCTGGCGACGTTGCCGGGACGCAGCTGCAGCTCGGGCGGGACGACGTCGTGGTCGTCCGTCCGTACGAGGCTCAGGAGACCTGGCTTCCTGGACCGGCGAGCGCCGGGGTGACGCGGCTCGAGCTCGGGACGGCGCAGGTGCAGCTGAGGGATGCCGAGGGCACGCTGTTAGCAGCTTTCGTCACCGCTGAGCTCGTGCCCGACCCCGCCGATGCGGAGCGGCTGCGCGCCTGCTGCGAGACGGCAGGCATCGAGGTCACGGCCGGGGCGCTCGGCGCCGCGCTCGGCACCGGTGCGACGACTCCGTTGCGGCCGGTCGACGGCCGGGGAGGGTGGGAGCTGACCGACCGAGAGTCCGGAGCCCTGGGCCTCACCGTGCCCGTCGTCTGCGGTCTGGCCGCAGCCGTCGGGCTGGTCCCGCCGCTCGGTCCAGGGGCGGACCTCACCGCCTTCGGCCCGCTGCTCGTCGCCGCAGACCTCGCCTGTCTCCTGGCGGTCGTGTGGGGCGAGGTGAGCCAGCGGCGCTGGCGCCGCAGGGTCGCACGAGTTCATCGACAATACGAGCAGGAGCATGCACGGTGAGTGACATCGAGGCCACGGGACACGTCGACTGGGTGCCGATCCCGCTCGACGCCGACGCGGACAGCCTGGAGGCTGGGTGGCGCGCACGCTTCGGCGACGCCCGCGAGGTCGTCGACTCGATCGCGTTCATGCTCGGCGTACGAGCCAGCCTGCTGCGCGCCAATGCCGACGCGGACGAGAGCCAGGTGCTCAACCTGGCCGGCTGGGTGATGACCACCGAGCCCGACGATCTGTCGCGGCTGTCGGCGTACGCGGTGCTGCGGGCGTTCCCCGCGAGCCCTGCACTGGACGCCGAGAATCTCGTGGCCCAGATCGTCGGCGACGAGCCGGTGTTCTCCGGCCCGCAGATCACAAACATGGAGACCATGTCCGGTGACGCGGTGAACGTCGTGTTCCGCCCCTTCGTCGGTGACGAGGTGCACGAGCACCTGATGGTGCTGTGGCCGCGGCCGGACCAGGGGATCTGGTTCCAGCTGGCGGCCTACCAGTCCGACCTGCTCACCTCCTACCGGGTCCAGCCCTCGTTCGAGGAGCTCGCCGCGGGGATCGAGGGACTGTGATCACACGCGAACGCACCGTCGTGGTGGCACCCGGCTGGCGGGTGATCCTGCCGGCAGGCTGGATCTCGCTCCCCACCGATCCCCAGCGAGCCCCACGCGCGATCACGAAGCTGGTCGACGTCGCGCTCGAAGGGAAGCCCCGCGACGAGCTGATCTCCACGCGGATCGAGATCGAGCGGATGCTGCGCGAGCAGTGCGACGAGGCTCACCGCCAGGGTGCCCGCTCCCTGCACTCGCTGTTCGAGCCCGTCGCCGGCGCCCTGGTCAGCGCGAGCCTGGTCGCCACCGAGTTCGTCGTCGAGGACACCGACTCCCTCGCGAACACGTTGCTGACGACGTTCCGGGAGGACGACGGCACCGTCGAGATCGGGTTCGTCGACGTCGGCGAGCACGGCGCGCTGCGCCGGGTGCGGGAAGAGGTCGCGACCGACCTGCTCCCCGACCAGCCACAACCGGTCAACACCCTCGGCGTCGACTTCATCGTGCGCCTGGACGCCACCCACTTCGGCCTGCTGAGCTTCGGGACGACCACGATCCCGCTGCGCGACGAGCTGGTGCTCCTGTTCGACGCCATCGCCGGCACGCTGCACCCCGTCCCCGTCGCGGCCACCCCGACTGCCGACTGAGCGCCCTTACTCGGCCGGAGAGGACTTCGGCGCCGGCGGCGGGGCGTCGATGCCCGCCTCCTTGCGCTGCGCCGCCGTGATCGGCGCGGGCGCTCCCGTCAGCGGGTCGGCGCCCGAGGCTGTCTTGGGGAAGGCAATGACGTCGCGGATCGTCTCCGCGCCGGTCAGCAGACCCACGACCCGGTCGATGCCGAGCGCGATGCCTCCGTGCGGCGGCGGGCCGTACTGGAACGCCTCGAGCAGGAACCCGAACTGGCCCTGAGCCTGCTCAGGCGTCAGCCCGAGCACCTCGAAGACGCGCTCCTGCATCTCCGAGCGGTGGATACGGATCGAGCCACCGCCCAGCTCGTTGCCGTTGAGCGTGATGTCGTACGCCTGGCTCAGCGCCGCACCCGGATCGGTGTCGAACGTGTCGGCGAACTCGGGCGCGGGCGCCGTGAACGGGTGGTGGATCGACGTCCACGCATCGTGCCCCTCCTCGCCGACGTACTCGAACATCGGGGCGTCGTTGACCCAGAGGAACTCCCACCGGTCGTGGTCGATCAAGCCGCAGCGCTCGCCGATCTCGACCCGCACCGCTGCCAGCAGCGCCTTGGCGGCGTTGTACTGGTCGGCGGCGAAGAAGATGCAGTCGCCGGGCTTGGCCCCGGCGTGCGCCACGAGGCCTTCCCGCTCCGACTCGGACAGGTTCTTGGCGACGGGCCCACCGAGGGTTCCGTCCTCCTGCACGAGCACGTAGGCGAGGCCCTTCGCGCCGCGTGCCTTCGCGAACTCCTGCCACGCGTCGAGCGTGCGGCGGGGCTGGTCGGCGCCGCCGGGCATGACGACCGCCCCGACGTGCCAGTGGCGGCCCTTGGGTGCGAACACACGGAACGGCGTGTCCTTGAAGTAGTCGGTGAAGTCCACGAGCTCGCAGCCGAACCGCATGTCCGGGCGGTCGATGCCGAAGCGCTCCACGGCCTCGCGGAACGACATCCGCGGGATCGGCAGCGGGATCTCGTACCCGAGCACCTCACGCCAGACGCGCGCGAGGATCTCCTCGGTCAGGGCGTAGACGTCCTCCTCCTCGAGGAAGCTCATCTCGATGTCGAGCTGCGTGAACTCCGGCTGCCGGTCGGCCCGGCTGTCCTCGTCACGGAAGCAGCGCGCGATCTGGTAGTAGCGCTCCATCCCGGCAACCATCAACAGCTGCTTGAACAGCTGGGGCGACTGCGGGAGGGCGTACCACGTGCCCGGGCGGGTGCGCGCCGGCACCAGGAAGTCGCGGGCGCCCTCGGGCGTCGACGCGGTGAGGTTCGGGGTCTCGAACTCGAGGAAGTCGTGCTCGGCCATCACCTCGCGGATGATCCGGGTGACGGTCGCACGGGTGCGCAGGTTCTTGGCCATCTCGGCGCGACGCAGGTCGAGGTAGCGGTACTTGAGGCGTACCTCCTCGCCGACCGGGCTCGCGTGGAACTCCTCGACCGGGAACGGCAGCGGCGCCGACTCGCTGAGGATCTCGACGGTGTCGGCGATCACCTCGATCTCACCGGTGGGCAGGTTGGGGTTCTCGTTGCCCTCGGGACGGCGCTCGACCGTGCCCACGATCTTGAGGCAGAACTCGCTGCGCAGAGGTCGCGCGACCTCTTCGTCGCGGATCACGACCTGGGTGACACCGGAGGCGTCACGGAGGTCGACGAACGCCACTCCTCCATGGTCGCGACGTCGCGCCACCCAGCCGGCCAGCGTGACGCGGGTACCGGCGTCGGTGGCGCGCAGGCTCCCTGCGTCGTGGGTGCGGATCACGATGTTGCTCCTCGGGTGTGGGCGGGGGTGATGACGGCGGGGCGCAGGTCGTCGGCCGGCGGGTTCCAGGTGTCCGCATCGGCGTCGGCCTGGTCACCGCTGCGGATGTCCTTCACCTGGTCGGCGGCCTCCTCGGTGGCCGGGAACCAGACGTACGGGATGCCGCGGCGCTCGGCGTACCGGATCTGCTTGCCGAACTTCTGCGGCGCGGCGGCGACCTCGGTGGGGATGCCCCGCGCACGCAGGCGCTGGGCGATCGCGTTGCTGGTGGGGCGCGACTCCTCGTCGACGAGGGCCACGAGGACGGCGGACGGGACGGCACGCGACGTCGTCAGGTGGCCGCGCGAGACCAGCGGGACCAGCAGCCGGGTGACGCCGAGGGAGATCCCGACGCCCGGGTAGACGTTGCGTCCGTCGTCGGCCAGCTTCTCGTACCGGCCGCCGGAGCAGATCGACCCGAGGTGCTCGAACCCCTCGAGCTCGGTCTCGAAGACCGTGCCCGTGTAGTAGTCGAGGCCGCGTGCGATCCGCAGGTCGGCCGTGACCGAGACGCCGTCGAGCCGGAGCTCGCCGAGCGCGTCCACGAGCTGCGCCAGCTCGGTGATGCCGTCGTCGAGCAGCGGGTCGCTGACCCCGAGCGCACGGACCTGGTCGGCAAACGACGAGTCGCTCGTACGGATGCCGGCGAGCGCCAGGCACTTCGACGCCTGGTCGGGGTCGAGGCCCTCCTTGGCGAGGAGCTCGCGGATCGCGGCCTCGTCGAGCTTGTCGAGCTTGTCCATGACCCGCATGACGGCGGCCGTGTCGTCGACACCGAGGCCGAGGTAGAAGCCCTCGAGCAGCTTGCGGTTGTTGACCTGGATGCGCAGCGGAGGAACGGGCAGGCCGGACAGTGCCTCGGCCATCACGGTCGCGATCTCCACGTCGAAGTGGAACGGCAGCTCGTCCTTGGCGACGACGTCGATGTCGGCCTGCGCGAACTCGCGGAAGCGGCCCTCCTGCGGGCGCTCGCCGCGCCACACCTTCTGGATCTGGTAGCGCCGGAACGGGAACTCGAGCTTGCCGGCGTTCTCGAGGACGTAGCGGGCGAACGGCACCGTCAGGTCGAAGTGGAGACCGAGGCCTGCGTCGCCCTCGGTCTCGACCGCCTGGAGCCGACGGAGGACGTAGACCTCCTTGTCGATCTCGCCCTTGCGGAGCAGCTGGTCCATCGTCTCCACGGCGCGGGTCTCGACGGACGCGAAGCCGTGCAGCTCGAACGTGCGACGCAGGTGGTCGAGGACGTGCTGCTCGGCGAAACGGTCGGCGGGCAGGAACTCGGGGAACCCGGACAGCGGTGTCGGACGTGCCACCTCAGGCGTCCTCTCCGCCGGTGCTGGCGTCCTGCGCGTCGGAGCTCGCGTAGAGCTCGACGAAGGGATTGGTGGCGCGCTCACGCCCGATGGACGACTGGCCGCCGTGGCCGGGCAGGACCACGACGTCGTCGGGAAGGCCCATGAAAGACCGCAGGCTCGCGGCCATCTCGTCCATGTCGCCGCCGACCAGGTCCGTACGACCGATGGAGCCGGCGAAGAGGAAGTCACCGGTGAACACGACCTGCGAGATCGGCTCGTCCCCGGTGTAGTCGACGCGGTAGACCACCGTGCCCGGCGTGTGACCCGGCACGTGGTCGACGGTGAACCGCAGGCCGTCGACCTCGATCACGGCACCGTCGGTGGCGTCGCGGACGTCGGCGGGCTCGTGGAACTCGGGGACGTCGTCGAGCCCGAACTGGGCCCGCAGCATCGACGCGGACTCCGAGGAGATCGCCGCCATCGGGTCGGCGAGCAGGTGCCGGTCGGCGGGATGGATCCAGACCGGGACGTCGTACTCGGCAGCGACGTCGGCGGCCTGCCACATGTGGTCGAAGTGGCCGTGGGTCACGAGCACGGCCACGGGCGTGAGGTTCTGCTCGGAGACCACGTTGCGGATGCCCGTGAGCGAGTCCATGCCCGGGTCCACGATCACGCACTCGGCACCGGGGCCGCGCCCGACGAAGTAGCAGTTGGCGGCCAGCGGGCCAGCGGGAAAAGCGGCGATCAGCACACGGGACAGCGTACGCGAGCGCGCGTGGCGCCTGCGAATCGCTGGGGCGGTGACCGTACGGCGACGCGCGCACGGGACCATCGAGCGGACTTGGGCGCCAGCGGGCCGATGCTCTTCTAGACTGTGCGCGACACAAAGGACAAGGTGGAGACGTGAGCGAGAATCCCTCGAACCCTGAGGCCTGGGGCCGCATCGACGACCAGGGGACGGTCTACGTCCGCACGCGCGACGGCGAGCGGGTGGTCGGCCAGTGGCCCGACGCCGACCCGGCCGAGGCCATGGCGCTCTTCACCCGCCGTTACGAGGGGCTGGCGGTCGAGGTGGAGCTCCTGGAGAAGCGCATCGCGTCCGACACCCTCTCCCCGGAGGACGCCCGGCGCGTCGTCCAGCAGGTGCGCGAGGCCGTCGAGAGCGCGGCCGCCGTCGGCGACCTGGAGTCGCTTGTCGACCGGCTCGACGCCCTGGCGCCGATCATCGAGACGCAGCGGGAGCGCCGCAAGGCCCAGCGCGCCGAACGTGCCGCCGAGGCCGCCGTACGCAAGGAGGAGATCGCCCAGACCGCCGAGCAGATCGCCGCCTCCGACGACTGGCGCCGTGGAGCCGACCGCCTGCGCGAGATGCTCGACCAGTGGAAGGCCCTCCCCCGCCTCGACAAGTCCGTCGACGACGAGCTCTGGCACCGCTTCTCCACCGCCCGCACGGCGTACACGCGGCGTCGCAAGGCCCACTTCGCCGAGCAGAACGAGAAGCGTGGGCAGGCGCAGAAGATCAAGGAGCAGCTGGTCGTCGAGGCCGAGGCGCTCGCGGACTCCACCGAGTGGGGTCCCACCGCCGGCAGGTTCCGCGACCTCATGGCCCGGTGGAAGGCCGCGGGTCCCGCACCGCGCGGCATCGACGACCGCCTCTGGAAGCGGTTCCGCGGCGCCCAGGACACGTTCTTCGGGGCCCGGGACGAGGCGAACGCAGCACTCGACGCCGAGTACGCGGCCAACGCCGAGGTCAAGAAGCAGATCCTCGACGAGGCCGAGGCGCTGCTGCCCATCAGCGACCTGGACGCGGCTCGGGCCGCATGGCGTGGCATCACCGAGAGGTGGGAGGCCGCGGGCAAGGTCCCGCGCGCACAGATCAAGGAGCTCGAGGGCCGCCTCCGTACCGTGGAGAAGGCCATCTCCGCCGCAGCGGAGGACGAGTGGCGCCGCTCCAACCCGGAGACCCGCGCCCGCGTCGACGACACGGTCAGCAAGCTCGAGAAGTCGGTCGCGGACCTCGAGAAGCAGCTGGAAGCCGCGAAGGCGTCCGGCAACGAGCGGTCGGTGAAGGACCTCCAGGAGTCGCTCGAGGCGCGCCAGGCGTGGCTCGACCAGGCTCGGAAGTCTGCTCAGGACCTCACCTGACGCTCGTCGTCACTCCGCTGGTCGAGCAGCGCCGAGCCGCGAGGCGACCAGCGGAGCCTGCGGCGGCCTACTGGTTGACGCGGTAGACGTCGAAGACGCCCTCGACCGTACGCACGGCCTTCAGCACGTGCCCGAGGTGCGCCGGGTCGCCCATCTCGAACGTGAAGGTCGACTTCGCCACGCGGTCACGCCCGGTCGACAACGAGGCCGACAAGATGTTGACGTGCTGGTCGGACAGGACACGGGTGAGATCCGACAGCAGTCGCGCCCGGTCCAGCGCCTCGACCTGGATCGCGACCAGGAACATGCTCGACGCGCTCGGAGCCCACTCCACGTCGACGAGACGCTGCTCCTCCTTGAGGAGGCTGGCGGCGTTGGTGCACGAACGGCGGTGCACCGACACCCCCTGCGTACGCGTGACGAAGCCGATGATCTCGTCGCCCGGCACCGGCGTGCAGCAGCGTGCCAGCTTGATGGCGAGCGTGCCGTCCAGGCCCTTGACCAGCACGCCGGCGTCACCGCGGCGCACCCGGCGGCGGCGCGACGACTCGTCCGGGACGATGACGGCCTCGGCGAGGTCCTCGCTCGCGCCCTCCTCGCCACCGAGCAGCGCCAGCACGCGCTCGACGACGTTCTGCGGGCCGACCCGGCCCTCGCCGACCGCCGCGTAGAGCGAGGAGACGTCGGAGAGGTGCAGGTCCTTCGCGACCGTCGCGAGCGTCTCGTGCTTGAGGAGGCGCTGCAACGGCAGGCCCTCCTTGCGCATCTGACGGGTCAGCGCGTCCTTGCCGCGCTCGATGGCCTCGTCACGGCGCTCCTTGGTGAACCACTGCTTGATCTTGTTGCGCGCACGCGGGCTCTTGACGAAGTCCAGCCAGTCACGGCTCGGCCCTGCGCCGGGCGCCTTGGAGGTGAAGACCTCTACCGCGTCGCCGTTCTCGAGCTTGGACTCCAACGAGACGAGCCGCCCGTTGACCCGGGCGCCGATGGTGTTGTGCCCGACCTCGGTGTGGACCGCGTACGCGAAGTCGATCGGTGTCGATCCCGCGGGCAGTCCGATGACGTCGCCGCGCGGCGTGTAGACGTACACCTGGTCGGAGAGGTCGAAGCGCAGACTCTCGAGGAAGTCCTGCGACTCCTCGTTCTCCTGCTGCCACTCGAGCAGCTGGCGGATCCAGGTGAGGTCGTCCGTGCCGGACCCACCCGGGATCGCGTTGCCCTTGGACCCGCCCTTCGGGCTCTCCTTGCTGCCGTCCTCCTTGTACTTCCAGTGGGCGGCGACACCGTACTCGGCGCGGCGGTGCATCTGCTGCGTACGGATCTGGAGCTCGACGGCCTTGCCCTCCGGACCCACGACCGTCGTGTGCAGCGACTGGTACATGTTGAACTTCGGCATGGCGATGTAGTCCTTGAACCGCCCCGGCACCGGGTTCCAGCGGGCGTGGACGACACCGAGGACGCCGTAGCACTCCGACACCGTCTCCACGAGCACGCGGATGCCGACGAGGTCGTAGATGTCGGCGAAGTCGCGGCCGCGCACGATCATCTTCTGGTAGATCGAGTAGTAGTGCTTCGGCCGGCCCGTGACCTTCGCCTTGATCTTGGCGTTCTTGAGGTCCTCGGTCACCTGCGTGATGACCTGCGACATGAAGTCCTCGCGCGACGGCGCACGGTCGGCGACCAGCCGCACGATCTCGTCGTACACCTTCGGGTGGAGGGTCGCGAACGACAGGTCCTCGAGCTCCCACTTGATGGTGTTCATGCCGAGGCGGTGCGCCAGCGGCGCGTAGATCTCGATCGTCTCGCGGGCCTTGCGCTCCTGCTTGTCCTGCCTCAGGTAGCGCAGCGTCCGCATGTTGTGGAGCCGGTCGGCCAGCTTGATGATGAGGACGCGGATGTCGCGGCTCATCGCCACGATCATCTTGCGGATCGTCTCGGCCTCGGCGTTCTCGCCGTAGCGGACCTTGTCCAGCTTGGTGACCCCGTCGACCAGGCGGGCCACCTCGTCACCGAAGTCCTTGGTGAGCTGGTCGAGCGTGTACGGGGTGTCCTCGACGGTGTCGTGCAGCAGCGCGGCGACGATCGTCGGCGGCGTCATGCCCAGCTCGGCCAGGATCGTCGCGACGGCCAGCGGGTGGGTGATGTACGGGTCACCGCTCTTGCGCTTCTGGCCCCGGTGCATCTTGGCCGCGATCTTGTACGCGCGGACGAGGACCGCCGTGTCGACCTTCGGATGGTTGGTGCGGACGATGCGCAGCAACGGGTCGAGGACGACCGGGTTGTCGGAGGAGGAGCGACCGCTCCCGAGCCTGGCCAGCCGTGACCGCACCCTCGCCGGAGTCGGGACTGACTCCTTGCGGGGCTCTGACTCGGTCCGCGCACGCTCGGCCACAGGCACCTCCCCTTTCATCGTAGGCCGCCATCCTAGGGGGCGGCGGTCAGGATGGTGAGCGACCGGGGAGAAGCGGCCGACTAGCCGAGCAGGATCGAGAAGACGGTCGCGCCACCAGCCAGGACCATGGCGATCACGACGACGACAGCGACCAGCTTCGTACTCTCAGGACTCACGCCAGCATCGTACCGGTCGACGCAGGACGACCTCCCCGTCAGTACGTACGCAGCGCGCCGAGCCGCTCGTGCGCCAGCCGCTCCCGGCCACCGAGCGCACTGATCTCGAGGACCACGACGTTGGCGACCGGGACGGCACCCGTCCGGGCGATGAGCTCGTCGACCGCCGCCATCGTCCCGCCGGTCGCGAGGACGTCGTCGACGACCAGGACACGGTCGCCCGGGGCGAGGGCGTCCTGGTGGATCTCGACGGTGGCCGAACCGTACTCGAGGTCGTACTCGACCCCGTGCGTCAGCGCCGGGAGCTTGCCGGCCTTGCGGGCGGGGACGAACCCGGCACCGAGGGCGACGGCGACGGGCGTCCCGAAGATGAACCCTCGTGCCTCGATGCCGACGACCTTGTCGATGTCGCCGCCGGCGATCCGACGGCCGAGGGCGGCCAGGCCCTCGACCGTCAGGCGGAGGCCCTCGGCATCGGCCAGCAACGGGGTGACGTCACGGAAGACGACCCCTGCGTCCGGCCAGTCCGGAATCTCGCGGACCAGGGTGTCGAGTGCCTCGTCGAGGCTGGAGGGCATCAGGCGGTGCCGTTCTCGTCGTCGCGGGGGCGCTCGGCCACCTCGTCGACGGCGGGCTCGGAGGCGGGGAGCGTGGGATCGACGATCTTGGCCACGACGTTGCGGTGGACCTCGATCTCGACACCGGGGGCGATGGACAAGGTCATCGTGTCGTCACCGAGAGCCACGACGGTGCCGAAGATGCCGCTCGTGATCATCACGCGCGACCCGATCTCCACCTTCTGCTGCATGTCGAGGAACTCGCGGCGCCGCTTGCTCTGCGGCCGCATGATGAAGAAGTAGAAGACAAGGACGAGCAGGATGATCGGCAGCAGGGCTGCAACGTCGTTCACGGTGGCTCCAGGCGTCGGATGAGGGGATCGTCGGGCGTGGCGAGTCTAGCGGGCGCCCCTCAGTCCAGCGGCAGCGTGGGATCCGTCACGGGCTTGGGAGGCCGCAGACCCAGGTGCTCCCACGCCGTCGGCGTCGCGACGCGGCCCCGCGGAGTCCGCGCCAGGAACCCCTGGCGAACGAGGAAGGGCTCGGCGACCTCCTCGACCGTCTCGCGCTCCTCTCCCACAGCCACGGCGAGGGTCGAGACACCGACCGGCCCTCCTGCGAAGCTGCGGCACAGCGCGTCGAGGACGGCGCGGTCGAGCCGGTCGAGACCGAGCCGGTCGACCTCGTACAGGTCGAGCGCGCGGTGGGCGATGTCGAGGTCGACGACCCCGCTCCCCCGTACCTCCGCGTAGTCGCGCACACGGCGCAGGAGCCGGTTCGCGATGCGCGTGGTGTCCCGCGGGAGCGTGACGCGATCTCGAGACCACCCTTGGGGGTGGTGTGCACGCCGAGCAGCGCCGCCGAGCGGTCGACGATGCGGTGGAGCTCGGCGGCCTCGTAGTACTCCAGCTGTGCGGTGAAGCCGAACCGGTCGCGCAGCGGCCCCGGCAGCAGCCCGGCGCGCGTGGTGGCACCGACCAGCGTGAACTGCGGGATCTGCAGCGGGATCGCGGTCGCCCCCGGGCCCTTGCCGACGATGACGTCGACCCGGAAGTCCTCCATCGCCATGTAGAGCAGCTCCTCGGCGGGCCGCGACATGCGGTGGATCTCGTCGACGAAGAGCACATCGCCCTCGTTGATGCCCGAGAGGATCGCGGCGAGGTCGCCGGCGTGCTGGATGGCGGGGCCGCTGGTCAGCCGCAGCGACGTGCCGAGCTCGGCCGCGATGATCATCGCCAGCGTCGTCTTGCCGAGTCCCGGCGGCCCGGAGAGGAGGACGTGGTCGGGAGTACGGCCGCGGCCGCGCGCCGCGGTGAGGACCAGGGCGAGCTGCTCTCGGACGCGCTCCTGGCCGATCAGCTCGTCGAGCGAGCGGGGCCGTAGTGCCGCCTCGTACGCCTGCTCCTCCGAGACGCCGTCCGGACGCACGAGCCGCGACTCCAGCTCGGCCTGCTCGGCGGCGTCGAGGGTCCGGGCGTCGAGATCGTGGTCGTCCATGGGTGCGGGTTCCTCCCTCATGACTTCGAGAGCGTACGCAGGGCGGCGCGCAGCAGCGCGGACACGTCGAACGTGCCCGTGCTCTCGACCTGCTCGACGGCGACCGCCACGACAGCGGCCACGGCGTTGTCGGCCTCGCGGGTGCTCCACCCGAGACCGACCAGGGCGGCATGGACCTGCGGACGCCAGTCGGGATCGACCGATCCCGAGGAGACCGCGGCGGGCGCGGAACCGGAGCGCACGGCGCCGAGCCGGTCCTTGAGCTCCAGCACGATCCGCTGGGCACCCTTGCGGCCGATGCCCGGCACCTTCGTGAGCGTGGCCAGGTCCTCCTCGGCCACCGCCCGGCGCAACCCCTCCGGGCCGAGCACGGCGATGATCGCCTGCGCCACCTTGGGGCCGACGCCGCTGGCGGTCTGCGCGAGCTCGAACGTGTCACGCTCGTCGTCGTCACCGAATCCGTACAGGGTCATCGAGTCCTCGCGGACCACCATGCTGGTCGCCACCTGGGCCTGCTCCCCGTGCCTCAGGCCGGCCAGCGTGCCCGGCGTGCACTGGACGAGCATGCCGATGCCGCCGACGTCGAGAACGGCGGAGTCGAGGGCCGTGGAGGCGACGGTGCCACGGACGAAGGCGATCATCGGGCTTTCCTTCTCTGGGAGGACGGGCTCTGGGGGGGCGGACTGACGGGGACGCTGCCCGGGATCCGCGAGCGGATGGGCTCTGCCACCGTCCGGACGGGTCCCGCCTGGCGGCGCGCAGCAGTCACGGCGGCGGCGAGCCGGTCGACCGACGTCCCCCGCCAGACGTGGCAGATCGCGAGAGCGAGCGCGTCGGCAGCGTCTGCGGGTCTCGGCGCCTCGTCGAGGCCCAGCAGCCGGGTGACCATGGCGGTGACCTGGGCCTTGTCGGCGCGTCCGCTGCCGGTGACCGCAGCCTTGACCTCGCTCGGCGTGTGGAGCACGACCGGCAGCCCGCGGCGCGCCGCGGCGACCATCGCGACACCGCTGGCCTGGGCGGTCCCGATCACGGTCGAGACGTTGTTCTGGCTGAAGACGCGCTCGACGGCGACCACGTCCGGCGCGTACGTGTCGATCGCCTCCGAGAGTGCCCGCTCGATCGCCAGCAGCCGGTGCGCGACGTCATCGCCGGCGGGTGTGCGGATCACGTCGACGGCGACCGCACGCAGCGGTCGGCCCACGCTCCCCTCGACCACCCCGACCCCACAGCGGGTCAGCCCCGGATCGACCCCGAGGACACGGATCCCCCCGGCGGTCACCGGCGGCCTCGGGGCGAGCAGTCCAGCGAACACATGTTCGACACCCTAACCGCCGCCGACGCGGCGGTGACGCCGACGCGCCGGGACACGAACGGCCCCTCCGCACGAGTGCGGAGGGGCCGTCGGTGCAGAGAACGGAGACGCTACTTCTTGAAGGCGTCCTTCACGTTCTCGCCGGCCTGCTTGAGATCCGACTTCGACTGGTCGGTCTTGCCCTCGGCCTCCTGAGCCTCGTCACCACGCGCCTTGCCCGCGGCCTCCTTGGCCTTGCCCTTGAGGTCCTCGCCCGTGTTGCTGAGCTTGTCGTCGAGACCCATCGCAGTCATCTCCTCGAGAATCGGGTAGTGCGTACCAAGGAAACCGGTACCCAGGAAACGGGTGCTCTACACCTCAGGAGCCGCCTCCACCGTCGCCGCCACCGATTCCGGTGCTGTGGCCCCAGGTGCCCTCCCGCGGTACGAACGGCTTCGGCACGTACGGCGTGTGGTCGGGGTCGTCTGCCGTCCCCACCGCCCACGGCAGCGCGTAGAGAGCCGCAGCGATCTCCTTGAGACGTCGTTCCGTGTCGCGGCGCCCCGGCGCAGGCTCGACGTGCATCACCACGCCGTTGCAGGTCACGACGATCGGTCGGCGTCCGAGTGCCGAGGCAGCAGGCGGTCCGGCCGCGTCGCCGGCGAACTCCGGCATCCACGGCACGGGGTCGACCACGTCACCGGGGCGTCGTCGCCGCGCGATCCGCCAGAACGTGCCGCCCGCCCTCAAGATGTCCATGGGACATCGTGCCACGACGTACGGGGCGACCGGAAGGGATCAGGACGAGGTCCCGGCCGAGCCCTGCCAGTCCGGACCGAGCTGGTACGGATCACCCGAGGTGTCGACGAGGGTCGTCGAGGGGCGGCGCCGGATCTCCTCAGCGATCGCCCGGATACGCGCCCGCGAGGCTCGCCAGCCTTTCACCCGCTCCGTGCCGACGACGGCGCCGCCGCGGCGGACGACGACCGTCCAGCCGACGAACAGTGCGCGCGCGAAGACCACCACGGGCAGGAGCATCAGCAGGACCGCGAGCTCGAGGCCGAGGACCAGGAACAGGACCGCACCGACCACCAGCAGCGGCAGGACGAAGACGACCCACAGGGTGAGCAGGATCGGGTCGTCCGGGACGTACCCTCCGGTGCCACCGGTGTCCGGCAGGTAGTCGAGGAAGCCCTTGGTGCGCATGCGCCACGGCAGCCAGCGCCGGCGTACCCGCCACTTCACGCCGTCGGCGTCACGGACCTTCATCGGGGGACGTCGCCAGGTCCGGGTCAGCCGACCTGAGCCATGACCTCGTCCGACGCGTCGAAGTTCGCGAAGACGTTCTGAACGTCGTCGCAGTCCTCGAGCGCGTCGATCAACCGCAGCACCTTGCCCGCCACGTCGGCATCCACCTCGACCGTCATCGACGGCACGAAGGACGACTCGGCCGAGTCGTAGTCGATGCCGGCGTCCTGGAGCGCCGTACGGACCGCGACGACGTCACCGGCCTCGCTGATCACCTCGAAGGAGCCGTCGAGGTCGTTGACGTCCTCGGCACCGGCGTCGAGGACCACCTCGAGGATGTCGTCCTCGGTGATCGTCCTGCCGTCGTGCTCGGCCGGGACGATGACGACGCCCTTGCGGGAGAACATGTACGAGACGGAACCCGGGTCGGCCATGTTGCCGCCGTTGCGGGTCATCGCCGTACGGACCTCCATGGCCGCGCGGTTCTTGTTGTCCGTGAGGCACTCGATGAGCAGTGCGACGCCGCCGGGGGCGTACCCCTCGTACATGATCGTCGTGTAGTCGACCCCTGCACCGTCGAGCCCGCCGCCGCGCTTGACGGCACGGTCGATGTTGTCGTTGGGCACCGACGACTTCTTGGCCTTCTGGATCGCGTCGTAGAGCGTCGGGTTGCCCGTGGGGTCGGGTCCACCGGTACGAGCGGCGACCTCGATGTTCTTGATCAGCTTCGCGAACATCTTGCCGCGCTTGGCGTCGATGACCGCCTTCTTGTGCTTGGTGGTCGCCCACTTGGAGTGGCCTGACACGGCATCCACCTGCTCTCGCTCTACGACTGCGTGACGGCCGCTGCCGCGACCGCCCACGATCCTATCGCCCGCAGGACCGAGGCCACTCCCCCGTGCGTACACCGGCGCCCTGTCGTCGGGGCCTGGCGCCGATACGCGGGCGTGGGTGGGACCGCGCTCACCGCGCTGTACGCACCAGGTCCACGAACATGCGGTGCAGGCGGTCGTCACGACCGACCTCGGGGTGGAACGACGCCGCCAGCAGCACGCCCTGGCGGACCACGACCGGGTGCACCCCGGCCTCGCCGCGGTCGATGCTCGCCAGGACCTCGACCTCGGGACCGCAGCGCTCCACCCACGGCGCGCGGATGAACACGGTGTGCATCGGCGAGGCGAGCCCTTCGACCAGGAGGTCCGTCTCGAACGAGTCGACCTGTCTCCCGAAGGCGTTGCGGCGCACCGTGACGTCCAGTCCTCCGAACGTCTGCTGACCCTCGATACCACCCTCGATGCGGTCGGCGAGCATGATCATGCCGGCGCAGGTGCCGAACGCCGGCATCCCGTCGGCGATCCGGTCGCGGATCGGGTCACGAAGGTCGAAGGCACGCGACAGCTTGTCGATCGTGGTCGACTCCCCGCCCGGCACGACCAGGGCGTCGACGGCAGCCAGCTCGCTCGGGCGTCGCACCGTGGACGGCGCGGCCCCGCTGTCGGCGAGCATGCGCAGGTGCTCCTTCACGTCCCCCTGGAGTGCGAGGACGCCGATGCGGACACCGCTCACGCGTCGCCGGCCCGCCGGTGCCAGAACGCCCGGACCTCGATGCGCCCCTCGTCGAAGTGTGCGGCGAGCCCGTGCGCGTCGAGGGAGGCGAGGACCTCCGTGCAGAGGGGGTCACCGTCTGCGACGTTCGCGGAGTCGGGGTGCCAGACGTTCAGCTCCAGCATCCCGTGGTCGACGGCGTGCCAGACGTCGGACGGGGTGAACCACACGACGCCTCGTACAGGGCGGCCCTCGGCAGCGGCGTCGCGCAGCGCGGCGGCGGCCGCCCAGTGGTCGTCGACCCCCTGGAGGACGATCAGCCCGGTCGAGGCGAGGCGCGCGAGCGCGCTCTGGAGGGCGTCGTAGTCCGTACGGTCGGGCCAGGCCGCCTGCTCCTCGAGGAGTGCGGCCCGCGCCTCGGCGACGAGGCGCCGCGCCTCGCCCTCGGCGTCGTCGAGGCCAGCGTCCTCACGCGCAGCGACGGCGACCTCCTGCACCCAGGAGTCGGGCGGAGTCAGACCTGCCCGTACGAGCACCCGGGCGTAGCTGCGCAGCGCCTCGGCGTCGGTCAGCTTCGGGGCCGAGAAGAACGGCACGGTGTCACCAACCGCGCTCGGCGAGCCGGTGCGGCTCGGGGACGTCCTCCACGTTGATGCCCACCATCGCCTCCCCGAGGCCGCGCGAGACCTTCGCGATCACGTCAGGATCGTCGAAGTACGTGGTGGCCTTGACGATCGCGGCAGCACGCTCGGCGGGGTTGCCGGACTTGAAGATGCCGGAGCCGACGAACACGCCCTCGGCACCCAGCTGCATCATCATGGCCGCGTCCGACGGCGTGGCGATCCCGCCGGCGGTGAACAGCACGACCGGCAGCCGACCGGCGGCGGCGACCTCCTTCACGAGCTCGTACGGGGCCTGCAGCTCCTTGGCGGCGACGTACAGCTCGTCGGTCGGCAGGTTCTGGAGGCGGCGGATCTGGTCGCGCAGCGTCCGCATGTGGGTGGTCGCGTTCGAGACGTCACCGGTGCCGGCCTCGCCCTTGGAGCGGATCATCGCCGCTCCCTCGGTGATGCGGCGCAGCGCCTCGCCCAGGTTGGTCGCCCCGCACACGAACGGCACGGTGAACGCCCACTTGTCGATGTGGTGGGCGTAGTCGGCCGGAGTCAGCACCTCCGACTCGTCGATGTAGTCGACGCCGAGCGACTGCAGCACCTGCGCCTCGACGAAGTGGCCGATCCGGGCCTTGGCCATCACCGGGATCGACACCGCCTCGATGATCGCGTCGATGAGGTCGGGGTCGCTCATCCGCGACACCCCGCCCTGCGCGCGGATGTCGGCCGGCACCCGCTCGAGCGCCATGACGGCGACCGCGCCTGCGTCCTCGGCGATCTTGGCCTGCTCCGCGGTGACGACGTCCATGATGACCCCGCCCTTCAGCATCTCGGCCATGCCGCGCTTGACGCGTGCGGTGCCGGTGCTCTGGTCGGTGCCTGCGGGAACGGTCGAGTGCTCGGTCATCGGTCTCACCTCGGGTCGGACGGCGGCGTCGGCCTCATCGTACGTCCGTGGCGGAGGACTCCTGGCCCGGTCCGGCGATCGGTCGTTCCTTGACGACGAGGTGCGGGGGCGGCGTGTCGTCGAAGTCCATCCGGTAGGGCCAGGGCGCGTGGCCGGCCAGGCGTGCCCAGCGCACGATCCGCTTGCGGCGCATGCGTTCGGTACGGGCCACCAGGTCGTCGTGGAAGCGGTGCGCGAGCTGTACGCGCTCGCAGGCGTCGCCGAGGTCGGCGAGCATCTCGCGCTGCGGCTCGTCGGCCGACGCCCACAGGTCGTCGACGTCGGCGGCGTCACCGAAGACGGTCCGCATGACCTCGCTCAGCGCGGTCTCGCGGTCCTCCTGGTCGACCTTGCCGATCCCCGCCCGCGCGGCGTCGGCGGCCTCCACCGCGACGAGCGCGCTCGCCGGGTCGAGGACGCCGCTCGTCGCGACGTTGCGCAGGCACGTGGAGCGGTCGAGGAGCTGGCGGTCGAGCGAGGCCTGCGCCGTCGCGAGGCGGATGTGGAGGCGGTCCAGCCGGCCGGCCGTCGTCGAGAGGGCGACCGTGATCGCCGCGACGACCGCGCCGATGACAAGGACCCATTCCAGCGTGCTCATGCGTTGCCTCCCGCTCCGAGGACCGTCTCGTACACACTGATCACCTGCGGTGCCACCACACTCCAGTCGTACCTGCGCACGGCCTCGCGTGCCACCGCCGCCCGCTCCTCGCGAGCAGGATCGTCGAGCGCGTCGATCAGCGTCTTGGCGAGCGAGAGGGGATCCTCGTTGCCGAACAGCGCGCCGAGGCGCCCGTCCTCCAGAACGTCCGCGAACGCCCTGATGTCGCTGGCGACCACCGGGGCACCGGCGGCCATCGCCTCGATGAGCACGATCCCGAAGCTCTCTCCGCCGGTGTTCGGGGCGACGTAGACGTCGGTCTCGGACAGCAGCCGCGCACGCTCGTCGTCGGAGACGCGTCCGACCACGTCGACGTTCTCGCGCAGCGCCTGCGGCACCATCGCGTTCCCGGCACGGGGGTCGCCGGCGCCCGCCACGACCAGCCGGAGGCCGGGGTACCGCTCGACGACGGCAGGCAGCGCCTCGAGGAGGACCGGCAGACCCTTCCGCGTCTCCTCGAACCGGCCGAGGAACAGCAGGGACGGACCGGGTCCGGCGGAAGGTCGGCGCTCCACGCTACTGAAGTCGTCGACGAAAAGACCGTTGGGGATGATCACCGAGTCGCCGCCCTGGTAGTGCGCCACCACCCGCTGCGCCTCACGGGAGACGGTGATGCGCGCGCTGAGCTTCTCCATCGCCGGACGCAGCAGGGCCTCGGTCGCCGCGAGCGCACGGGAGCGCCCGATCGATGTGTGGATCGTCGCGATCGAGACGCCGCTCGCGAGGCTCAGCGCCATCAACGACACGCTGGGCGTCGCCGGGTCGTGCACGTGGAGGATGTCGAACCCGCCGTCGCGCAGCCAGCGTCGCGTCCGCGCCATCGCCCTCGGGCCGAAGGAGACACGGGCGACCGCACCGTTGTAGCGCACGGGCAGCGCCCGCCCCGCCGGCGTCACGTACGACGGGAGGTCGTCGTCGTCGGCGGCGGGCGCGAGGACGGAGACGTCGACGCCGAGGTCGCGCATCGTGCGGGTGAGGTCCAGGACGTGGTTCTGGACACCGCCCGGCACGTCGAACGAGTACGGGCAGACCATCCCGACCTTCATCTGACTCCCCTGTCCCCTGGTCGCCGGCCGCCCTCGCGGCGATCCACCTCGAACACACGCTGCAGCATGTGCCAGTCGGCGGGGCTGCGGCGGATGTCCGCGCTGAAGAGGTCCGCGACGTCCTGCGTCATCGCCACCAGGCCGTCCTCGCCCGGGCGCGTCTCGACAGGCTCGTGGATGCTCATCCGCAGCCTGCCCGTCTCGTCGTCGTAGCGGGAGCTGGCGACGAACAGCGCCGCCCCCGTCTGCTGCGCGAGCAGCGCCGGCCCCACCGGCATCCGCGCCTTCTCGCCAAGAAGGTCGACGGTGATCCCGCTGCGGGACATGTCCCGGTCGGCGAGCAGGCACACGAAACCGCCCTTGCGCAGATGCTCCGCGAGCTGGGGCATCGTCGGCGGACCACCGGTCAGCGGAAGGACGGTCATGCCGATCCGCTGACGGAACGCCACGAACTCGTCGTACAGGCGCTCGGGCTTGAGCCGCTCCATCACCGTCATGAGCGGGAGATCGTGGGTGCACGCCCACGCGCCCATGAGGTCCCAGTTGCCCATGTGGGGCAGCGCCGCGATCATCCCGCGCCCTGCGTCGCGCAACGCGTACACGCGCTCGGCGTGGTCCACCACGATCGCCTGGTCGACGGCGTCGGCGTCACCGGTGAAGCGCGGCAGGCGGAACACCTCGCCCCAGTAGCGCAGGTACGACCGCATGGCGTCGCGCGTGACGGCGTCGAGCGTCGCGGGGTCCGCGTCGGGAACGGCGCGGGCCAGGTTGGAGCGGAGCCGCCGGATGCCGCTCCCGTCGCGGCCGTACAGCTTGTCGGCGGTCACCCTCAGCGCGCGGTCGACCACGGGCTGAGGGAGGTGCACGGCGACGTTCCACCCAGCCCGGTACGCCGCCGCCTCGACGTACGTACGAGACGTCGCGAGCGCCGCACGTGCGGCCCGGGTCGGCGGGATCATGCCTTCGCCAACGCCTGTCGCCGGACCATCATGATCCGCTGGACCACGGTGACCGTGCTGGCGACCGCCAACGCCCAGAGCACGATCGTCCGCAGCACGGGCAGGTCGAAGATGCCGGAGAGACCTGTCATCGCGAGCACGGCGACGAGCCGGTCCGAGCGTTCGGCGATCCCGCCCTTGGCCTCCATCCCGAGGGACTCGGCACGCGCCCGCGCGTACGACGTGAGCTGGCCTCCGACCAGGCACCACAGAGCGACGGAGGTCATGAGGAGGTCGTCGCCGGTGCCTGCGTACCAGACAACCAGGCCGCCGAAGATCGCCGCGTCACCGACGCGGTCGAGCGTGGAGTCGAGGAAGGCGCCCCACGCGCTCGACTGGCCGGACTTGCGGGCCATGAGGCCGTCGACCATGTCGGAGAAGACGAAAGCGGTGATGACCACCGTCCCGAGGAAGAACTCGCCTCGCGGGTAGAACCACAGCGCGGCGGCCGTGACCCCGAGCGTGCCGACGAACGTCACCACGTCGGGGCTGATGCCCAGCTTGAGGAACAGGTCGGCGATCGGGCTCATGATCTTGGCCCAGGTCGCGCGGAAGCGCTCGAGCATCAGGCGTTCCACGCTTTCGCGAGCAGGTCACGGGTGTCGGCGAGCAGCTGCGGCATCACCTTGGTGCTTCCCGTGACGGTGATGTAGTTGGAGTCCCCCATCCATCGGGGCACGACGTGCTGGTGCAGGTGCTGCGACAGCGAGCCACCGGCGACCGCACCCAGGTTGAGGCCCACGTTGAACGCTGCCGGCCCGCTCACGCGCTTCAGCACGCGGACTGCCTGCTGCGTCATCGCGGTGAGCTCGTGCGCCTCGGCGTCGCTCAGCTCGTCGAGCTCTCCGACGTGCCGGTTGGTGACGACCATGAGGTGTCCGGGGTTGTACGGATGCAGGTTGAGCACCGCGTACACGTGCTCGCCGCGCGCGACGACCAGCGTCTCGTCGTCGGGCCGCTGCTGCATCCGGCAGAACGGGCACGCCGTCCTCGCGCGGGCCCTCGTCGGTGATGTACGCCATCCGGTGGGGGGTCCAGAGGCGGTCGAAGCCCTCGAAGCCCACAGCGGGGCGCCCCCACGGACCGTCGGCTCCCGCAGGTGATCCGGCGCCGGCCTCGGAGCTCATACCTGGACCCGGTCTGCGACCGCCTGGACGATCCGGGCGACGGCCTCGTCGACGGCCACACCGTTGTCCTGCTTGCCGCTGCGGTAGCGGAAGGACACCGCTCCCGCCTCGATGTCGTCGTCGCCGGCGATCAGCATGAACGGGACCTTCTGGGTCTGGGCGTTGCGGATCTTCTTCTGCATCCGGTCGTCCGCCTCGTCGACCTCAGCGCGGATCCCCGCAGCACGCAGCTTGGCGGCGACCTCGTACAGGTAGTCGACGTGACGCTCCGCGATGGGGATCGCCACGACCTGCACGGGCGCGAGCCACGGAGGGAAGGCGCCCGCGTAGTGCTCGACGAGCACGCCGAGGAAGCGCTCGATCGAGCCGAACTTCGCCGAGTGGATCATCACCGGCTGCTTGCGGGAGCCGTCCGCGGCGGTGTACTCGAGCCCGAAGCGCTTCGGCTGGTTGAAGTCGTACTGGATCGTCGACATCTGCCAGGTACGGCCGATGGCGTCACGCACCTGGACCGAGATCTTGGGACCGTAGAACGCCGCGCCGCCCGGGTCGGGCACCAGCTCGAGACCGCTGGCCACCGCGACGTCGTGAAGGACCTTGGTCGCGGCCTCCCACTCCTCGTCGGAGCCGATGAACTTGTCGGGCTTCTGGTCGTCGCGGGTCGACAGCTCGATGTAGTAGTCGTCCATCCCGAAGTCGCGCAGGAGGCCGAGGATGAAGTCGAGCAGGTGGCGGACCTCGGCGGCCGCGCCCTCCTCGGTCACGTACGAGTGGGAGTCGTCCTGGCTGATCATCCGGACGCGGGTCAGGCCCTGGAGCACCCCCGACTTCTCGTCGCGGTAGACGGTGCCGAACTCGAACAGGCGCAGCGGGAGCTCACGGTAGGAGCGTCCCCGCGACGAGTAGATGAGGTTGTGCATCGGGCAGTTCATCGCCTTGAGGCGGTAGTTCTGACCGTCGAGGTCCATCGGGGGGAACATGCCGTCGCCGTAGTACGGCAGGTGACCGGAGGTGTAGAAGAGGTCTTCCTTGGCGATGTGCGGGCTGCCGACGTACGAGAAGCCCTCCTCGATGTGCCGCTGACGGACGTAGTCCTCCATCTCCCGCTTGATCACCCCGCCCTTGGGGTGGAAGACGGGCAGCCCGGGGCCGATGAGGTCGGGGAACGAGAACAGGTCGAGCTCGTTGCCCAGCCTGCGGTGGTCGCGGCGCTGCGCCTCCTCCAGACGGTGGAGGTAGTCGGCGAGCGCCTCCTTGCTCTCCCAGGCGGTGCCGTAGATGCGCTGGAGCTGCTTGTTCTTCTCGTTGCCCCGCCAGTACGCCGCCGCGCTGCGCATCAGCGCGAACGCGGGGATGCGCTTGGTCGTCGGCAGGTGGGGGCCACGGCACAGGTCGGTCCAGGCGATCTCGCCCTTGCGGTCGATGTTGTCGTACATGGTGAGGCCACCGGCGCCGACCTCGACGCTGGCGCCCTCTGCCGCGCCTTCGAGGTCGTCGCTGCCGGCTGAGCTCTTCAGGCCGATCAGCTCCAGCTTGTACGGCTCGTCGGCGAGCTCGACGCGCGCCTCGTCGTCGTCGATCGCCCGGCGGGAGAAGCGCTGGTTCTCCTTGATGATCTTGCGCATCCGCGACTCGATCTTGGTGAGGTCCTCCGGGGTGAACGGAGTCTCGACGTCGAAGTCGTAGTAGAAGCCGTCCTGGACGGGCGGCCCGATGCCGAGCCTGGCCTCCGGGAACAGGTCCTGGACCGCCTGCGCCATGACGTGGGCGGTGGAGTGCCGCAGGATGTCGCGGCCGTCCTTGCTCGCGATGGCGACGGGCTCGATCACGTCGCCGGCGGCGAGCGCGTACGCGAGGTCCTTGAGGGCACCGTCGACCTTGACGGCGATGACGTCGGGGTCCTCGGCGAAGAGCTCCAGGCCTTCGTCCCGGCCGTCACGGTGCGGTCCTGCCGGCGCGCGGGACCCACGACGGTGACGTTGAGCTCGGACACGATGCTCCTTCGGGACGTACGAGACAGGTTGGCTCGATGCTATCGGCAGGGTCGGCGCGGCCGCGCACCCGATTCGGCCCGCGTGGTGCGCGCCCTCCCCGCCGTGGCATGTGCCCGACGGCTTCGGGTACCGCCAGGTGACACCGACGAAGGGACAGCCATGAGCGACGGCCAGAAGCAGCTCCTCGACCTGCTGGACGACCTGAGGATCGCGATGTTCACCACCGTGGACGCCGACGGGACGCTCACGAGCAGGCCGATGGCGCGCCAGGAGGTCGAGCCGAGCGCCGAGCTCTGGTTCCTCACGGCCCGCGACTCACGGCAGGTGGCCCACATCACGGCTCGGCCGCACGTGGGGATCACGTTCTCGTCCGCGAGCACGTGGGTCTCGCTCCACGGGACCGCGACGGTCGTCGACGACCGCGCGAAGATCGAGGAGCTCTGGAACACGTTCGCCGAGGCGTGGATGCCGGAGGGGCCCGACGACCCGAACGTCGTGCTGATCCACGTCGACCTCGAGGGCGGCGAGTACTGGGACACCCCGGGCGGTCGCATCGCGTCGCTGATCAGCTTCGCCAAGGCGAAGGCCACCGGCGAGGCGTACGACGGCGCGGACAACGAGCGCGTCGACCTCTAACGCGCGAGGGCGCTCTCCCCCGCTGACGGTCGTACGGTCGGGGTCGCGCGCAGCCGTCGCAGGACGTGACGGGCGTCGCGGTCCACCCCCTGGATCATCGACGACGCGACCGAGTGCTGGAGGTCGAGCCCGAGGAAGGCCAGGCCGGGCACCGGCGAGATCCCGCGGTCGTGGACAGGAGCGCCGGCGTCGTCCAACGCCCCGGGCACGTCCAGGAAACGGTGGTCGGGACGTGAGCCCGTGCACCACACCACGGTCGAGATCTCCGGGGACACACCGTCGCTCGAGACTGGTCGGCCATCGACCACCGCCTCGATGCGGCCGGTACGGAGCACTCCGGCGGCGTCGAGGTCTGCGATCTTGTTACGGACGAGCATCACTCCGTGGCCCTCCGCCCTGGCCATGAACCGCCTGCCCATCGGTGTGCTCCGGGTGAGCAGGTTCCGGAACACGAACATCACGACCGGTGTCATCGCTCGCCCCTGCGCGCCGTCGATGTCGAACGGCACCTGCCCCGGGTGGCGGCCCGCGAGCCACGTCGGGTGCCCTGCCGCTGCCGCGTCGAGCGCGACGTCGGTGCCGGAGTTGGCGGCTCCCACGACGAGGACACCACCGGGAGCGAGCTGGCTCGGGTTGCGGTAGTCGAGCGAGTGGAGCTGACGCACCGAGGGGTCGAGATCCGCGGCCAGCGCGGGGAACGCAGGACGGGCGTGCGCTCCCGCGCACACGACGACCCGGTCCGCGACGTACGAGTCCGTGCTGGTCTCGACCGAGAACCGCGCGCCGTCATGCGTCACGCGACGGACCGAGGTGCCCGTCTCGACCGGGAGAGAGAACCGCTGCGCGTACGCCTCGAGGTAGTCGGCCATCTCGTCGCGCGTCGGGAACCCGTGCATGGGGATCGACCACCCGGGCAGGCTCGCGTACCGCCGCCGGCTGAAGAGCCGCAACGAGTCGTACCGGTGGCGCCACGAGTCGCCCACCCGAGCCCCGGCCTCCAGAAGCACTGCGTCCTCACCGGAGCGCTGGAGGTGGTAGCCCAGCACCAGTCCCGCCTGCCCGGCGCCGATCACGACCGTGCCCACCTGCCGCCTGTCGTCCTGCGTCTCCACTTCTCCCCCTCGTCGTCTCCCCCTCGTCGTCGTCATCGACGCTATGGGCAGCACGAGCGCCCCCGCTTCGGGCGAACGACCCAACCCGGCCGGGGTCGATGGGTGATTCTGCGTACGGCCGGTCAGAGGAGGTGGTGCTCGAAGGCATACGCGGTGGCGGCGGCGCGGTTGCGCAGGTCGAGCTTGCCGAAGATGTTGCTGACATGACGCGCGACGGTCTTCTCCGACAGGACGAGCTCGGCGGCGATCGCGCGGTTCGTGGCGCCCGTCGCAAGGAGTCGGAGGACCTCGAGCTCGCGCGGCGAGAGAAGTCCCTCCCCCGCAGGCATCCCCGCCACGCCGAACGGCTCCCCTACGGCGCCGAGCCGGTCGAGGGCAGCGCGGGCGGCGTCCGCCTCCATGACCGCCGCGTCGGCGTCGCCCAGCGCCTCGCACGCCCGGGCGGTCAGGCCGCGTGCGCGCGCGGCCTCGTACGGCGCGTCGACGTCATGCCACAGAGACCAGGCCCGCCTGAGGCGAGGGAGCGCCGCCTGTGCGTCGCCGCGGGCGAGGAGGACGGCTCCCGCGCTGTGCTCGCAGAGCGCCCGCAGGAAGGGCGCCGCGTCCACGTCTGCGGACGCGGCGAGCGCCGTGAGCGCATCCTCGGCAGCCTCCACGTCACCGGCCGCCAGGCAGACCTCGACCTGCGCGGCCAGCTGCAGCGGGCGGGCGCGAGGGTCGTCCGAGTGCTCGCCGAGCGCCCGCTCGAGCCCGGCGGCCGCCGCGCCGGGGCGCCCTTGCGCGAGGCGAAGGAGGGCGAGACCGGGCTGGACCTCGAGGCCGAGCTCCGACGCGCGCTCGTACGCCGACTCGGCGTCGTCGAGGCGGCCGCGCAGCCGGGCCAGCTCACCGATCCGGTAGTGCGCCGCGGCGACGGCGGGCTCCGGCCGGGCCCCGAGGATGACGCACGCCTCAGCGGCTCGCGCGGTCGCCTCCGTCCAGGCGCCCCGCAGCTGGAGGATCTCCGCATGGTGGACGAGACAGGTCCCGCGGTAGGCGACGGCGCCCCGCTGGTCCTCGACCCAGGCCGTCAGCGCCCGCGTCCACTCCTGGGCACGGGCGAGGTCGAAGCATCCGAGGCAGAGGTCGATGACGGCGCAGTACAGGAGACCGACGACCTGGGGCTGGACCCGCCCCGCGGACACGTAGGTCATGGCCTCGTCCATCACGGCCGCGCACTCGTCGTCACGGCCCAGCCGCTGCAGGCAGCGCGCCCTGCCCAGCAGCGCGAGCACGAGCACGTCGGCGTCGGAGTCGGCGGCCGCGAGGTCCACCGACCGCTCGAAGGCCGGCAGCGCGCCCAGGGCGTCGCCGTCCCACATCCGTACGACCGCGCTCTGCTGCGCCAGCATCGCCTGCATCGCGGGGTCCTCGGCGTCCGCGAGCCGCTGAAGCCGTGCCGTCCAGCCCTGAGCCTGGGCCAGGTCGCCCCGCATCATCAGGTGCCAGGCGATCCAGAACCCGCACAGCACGGCGGCCGCCCGGCGCCCGTCGGAGGTGTAGCGGTGGACGGCGCGCTCGCGCAGCGGGACCACCTCGTCGTCGCGACCGAGCATGAACGCAGCGACGGCAAGGCGTTCGAGCTCCTCGGCCGGCAGGTCGTGCTGCCGGTCGGCGTCACACAGCGTCTCGTACTCAGCGGGCCAGTCCGGCACCTGCTCAGCGTACGACCGGAAGGGGCGCACGGAGCGGCAGCTGGTGCCCGATGGCCGACCCCTGCCCTTCGACTTACAGTCGACAGATGCACGTACCCGACGGTTTCCTGGATGCGCCCACGTCGGCGGCAACCGGCGCGGTCGCCGTGGTTGGCATCGGCCTCGCCCTGCGGGGTGCCCGTCGCGAGCTGGACGATCGGACCGCTCCGATGGCAGGACTGGTGGCCGCCTTCGTCTTCGCCACCCAGATGATCAACTTCCCGGTCGGAGCCGGCACGAGTGGGCACCTGCTCGGGGGTGTGCTCGCCGCCGTCCTGGTCGGCCCGTGGACCGCGGTGCTGTGCGTCAGCACTGTCCTGCTCGTCCAGTGCCTTCTCTTCGCCGACGGCGGGATCACCGCTCTCGGCACCAACGTCACCCTGATGGGCCTCGTGGGCGTGGGCGTCGGCTGGCTGGTCTTCCGCCTCGTCCGAGCGATCCTGCCGAACCGCCTCGCCTCGGTCGCCCCGGCTGCGGCCATCGCCGCGCTGGTGTCGGTCCCCGCTGCCGCGCTCGCGTTCACCGGCCTCTACGCCATCGGCGGCGAGGCGCCGATCGCCTTGGATGCTCTCGCCACCGCGATGGTCGGCTGGCACACCGTGATCGGCGTGGGAGAGGCGCTGATCACCGGGATCGTGGTCAGCGCCGTCCTCGCCGTGCGTCCCGACCTCGTGTACGGCGCACGTTCGGCTCTCGAGAAGCGGACCCTCGAGGTCCGCACGTCGAAGGTGGTCGAAGCATGAGCACCCGTCGCGCCTCGGTCTCGACCCGCACCCTGGTGCTCGTCGGTCTCCTGGTCGCGCTCGTGCTCGCAGGGTTCGTCAGCTACTACGCCTCCAGTCACCCGGACGGCCTCGAGTTCGTCGCCGGAGACAAGGGTTTCCTCGACACGGCCAAAGACCACAAGTCGTCCGCCGACAGCCCGATGTCGGACTACTCCACCAAGGGCGTCGACGACCCCCGCCTCTCCGGAGCCGTCGCCGGCATCACCGGCACCGTCCTCGTCCTCGTGATCGCCGGAGGTGTCGCTCTCCTCGTTCGGCGCCGTACCCACGTCGGCGACTGAGGCACGCCCCGAGATGGGCTCGACCGCACGGGCACAAGCTGTACTTCGCCGGCACCTCCCCCGTCCACCGTGTGCCGGCACACCTCAAGCTGCTCACCCTGCTGGGCTTCATGCTCGTCGTCGTCGCCACCCCCGGGTCGGCGTACCCCGTGTTCGCGGTCTACGCCGGCATCCTGGTGGCGGTCGTCGTCGTGTCGCGAGTGCCGTTCGGCTTCCTGCTGCCGCGGATGCTCGTCGAGCTTCCGTTCGTCGTGTTCGCGATCGTGCTGCCGTTCATCGCCACCGGGCCGACGACGACCTTCCTCGGTCTCACCGTCAGCGAGCCCGGCTTGGAGGCGGCGGCTTCGCTGCTGATCAAGGCGACGATCGGCGTCGTCGCCAGCCTCACGCTCGCGGCGACCACCGAGCCCCATGAGCTGATCGACGGCCTGAGCCGCCTGCGCCTGCCGCACGAGATGGTGCAGATCATGGGTTTCATGATCCGCTACCTCGACGTCGTCACCGACGAGGTGCGCCGCATGCGCATCGCCCGGGAGTCGCGCGGCTTCCGCGGGTCCTCGATCCGTCAGTGGGGCGTCCTCGGTCGTACGGCGTCGGCGCTCTTCATCCGGTCGTACGAGCGCGGCGAGCGGGTCCACCTGGCGATGCTGTCGCGAGGGCACGACCCGTCGAGCGGTCGGTCGTGAGCGTCCCCGTCATCGACGTCCGCGGGCTGGCGTACGCCTACCCGGACGGGAGCCAGGTCCTGTACGGCGTCGACCTGCACATCCACGCGGGTGAGCGCGTCGCCCTCCTCGGACCCAACGGTGCGGGCAAGACCACGCTCGTGCTCCACCTCAACGGGATCCTGCTGCCCGGTGCCGGGACGGTGGCGGTCTCAGGGCTGCCCGTGGTGAAGAAGAACTTCCGGGAGATCCGGCGTCGTGTCGGCATCGTGTTCCAGGACCCCGACGACCAGCTGTTCTCCGCGACGGTCCGCGCCGACGTCGCCTTCGGCCCGGCGAACCTCGGCGTGCGCGGCGACGCACTCGAGCAGCGGGTGATGCACGCGCTGGAGCAGGTCGGCATGGCCGACTACGCCGACCACCCGCCGCACCACCTCTCGTTCGGCCAGCGCCGGCGGGTGGCAGTCGCCACGGTCCTCGCGATGGAGCCTCAGATCCTGGTGCTCGACGAGCCCTCGTCGAACCTCGACCCGATGGCCCGCCGCGAGCTCGCCGACATCGTGCGGTCGCTGTCGGTCACGGTGCTGATGGTCACCCACGACCTGCCGTACGCGCTCGAGCTCTGCCCCCGGTCGGTGGTGCTCGCCGACGGGGTCGTGGCCGCCGACAGCGACACCCGCAAGCTGCTCTCGGACGAGGACTTCATGAAGGCCCACCGACTGGAGCTGCCGTTCGGGTTCGACCCGCGGACGGTCTGAGCGTGGCGTTCAGCCCCGCAGGTAGGCGAGGACGGCGCTGACCCGTCGGTCGCTCGCGGGGTCGAGCGGGAGCTTGGCGAAGATCGAGCCGACATGCTTGCGCACCGCGGCCTCGCTGACGAAGAGCCGTTCTGCGACGGTGCCGTTGGTGCAGCCCTCGGCCATCAGGGCGAGCACCTCGCGCTCGCGGTCGGTCAGGGCCGCCAGCGGCCCGTCGTCGTGGCGACGGCGCAGCAGCAGCCGTACGACCTCGGGGTCGACCACGGTGCCGCCCGAGGCGACCTGCGAGAGGCTGTCGAGGAACTCGCGGACGTGGCTGACCCGGTCCTTGAGCAGGTAGCCGACACCCGTGCCGTCTCCGGAGTCGAGGAGCTCGCCGACGTACGCCTCGGCCACGTACGCGGAGAGCACCATGACAGCGATCCCTGGGTGCTCAGCTCGGATCGCGACGGCGGCGCGGAGCCCCTCGTCGGTGAAGGAGGGCGGCATGCGGACGTCGGTGATCACGACGTCGGGGCGCTCGCGGCGGACGAAGGCCTGCAGGGCGTCGGCGTCGCCGACGGCGGCGACGACCTCGTGGCCGGCACGCTCGAGGATGCCGACGAGACCTTCTCGCAGCAGCGCAGCATCCTCGGCGAGCGCGATCCGCAGCGGCCTCACGGGAGCGGGCACGTCAGTCTCACCTCGGTCGGCCCGCCCGTCGGGCTGAACACGACGAACGATCCGTCGAGAGCGTCGACCCGCGCGGCCAGACCAGCCAGGCCACTCCCCTGGGTCGCGTCGGCGCCACCGACGCCGTCGTCGGTCACGGTCAGCACGAACGTCCGCATCCCTTCCCCCTGGTCGACCCGCGCCGCGACCAGCGCGCGGCTCGCCCGCGCGTGGCGGGCGATGTTGGTGAGCGCCTCACTCACCACGAAGTATGCGGCGTTCTCGATCGCCGGCGGGAGCCGCCCGCCGACGTCGACGCTCACCGTGACGGGCACCGGCGAGCGTCCGGCGATCTCGTGGATTGCGGCGCTCAGGCCGCGTTCTGTCAGGACACGGGGGTGGATACCCCGGACCGTCGCCCGCAGGTCGGCCAGCGCCTCCTCGGCCTGGCGGTGCGCGGTCCGGACCAGCTCGAGCGTCGGGTCGTCGGCACGGTCCTCGAGCTCCATCTCCGCGCTGCCGAGGGTCATGCTGAGGGCGACGAGCCGCTGCTGGACGCCGTCGTGCAGGTCGCGCTCGATCCGGTGGCGCTCCGTCTCGAACGCGTCGACCAGTCCCGATCGCGAGCGGCGCAGCGTCGCGACCGCCTCGGCAAGGCGTTGCTCGGGCGGGTCGAGGAGCATCACCGCCAATGCCGCCTGGCCGCAGGCGAGCCAGGTCAGCAGATAGAGCACCGGCACCAGGACGAGGGCCCCGATCGGCACCGCGAGCCACGCCTCGGCGGCCGTGTCCACCGTCCATCCGACCGACTCGACGGCAGAGCCGCTCAGCCACCGGAGCAGCGGCGTGAGCAGGAAGACCACCGGGACGAAAAGAATGAGGAGCGCAAGGAAGTCCACGACGACGAACACGGTGGCCAGCAGCGCCGCGTAGCCGACCTCGCTCCAGGCCACCGGGAGGTTCCGCCCTGCGCGGAGCTGGTCTCGCCACGGCACCGGGTCGCCGACGGTCCCGGGCCGTACCAGCGCGAGCCTCCACCGCTCCCCTGCCGCGACCAGCCGGGCGATCCCGGGAACCCTCGCGAGGATCAGGACCCCGACGACGAGGACGGCCGTCAGGACGCCGATCCCGACGACGAGGAACAGCACGACCAGGACGGCGACGCCGACCGGGACCGTGGTGGCGACGTACAGGATCGAGCGCCAGGGCCAGGCCGACCGCAGGAATCGCTCGGGCCGACCTCGTACGGCGGACCAGGCGTCGGGACTGCTCACGCCCTCGACCCTAGAGCGCTCCCGCTCCAGGCGGGGTAGCGCACGCGCTACCCCGACAGGGCGTGCAGGCCCGTGTGCCCCCGCCCGCGAGCGGGTGAGGTGGAGACATGACAGCGCTCCACCACCACACGACCACCGCCTCCGCCGTGACCCTCGCCGGCGTCACGCGGAGCTACCGTTCCTCGTCGGGGGACGTTCCCGCGCTGCGAGGAGTCACCCATGAGTTCCCCACCGGATCCTTCACCGCGATCATGGGGCCGAGCGGATCCGGGAAGTCGACGCTCCTGCAGCTCGCCGCCGGGCTCGACTCGCCGACGTCCGGACAGGTCACTGTCGACGGGAACGCTCTCGCCGGGCTCGACCAGACCGCGCTCACCGAGCTGCGCCGCGCGACGATGGGGTTCGTCTTCCAGTCGTACAACCTGCTCGACGCACTGACCGCGTACGACAACGTCGCCCTCCCCATGCGGCTCGCAGGGGCGCGCATCGAGCGTGCCACGGTCCTCGATGCGCTCGAGCGCGTCGGTCTGCGCGACCTTGCGGGCAGGCGCCCGGCCGAGCTCTCCGGCGGGCAGCAGCAGCGGGTCGCCGTCGCGCGAGCGCTGCACAGCCGGCCGCGTGTGCTCTTCGCCGACGAGCCGACCGGCGCCCTGGACAGGGCGACGGGCCGGGCCGTCCTCGATCTTCTGCGAGGCGCCGCTGCCGGCGGCCAGACCGTGGTGATGGTGACCCACGATCCACTCGCCGCCTCGTACGCCGACGAGGTGCTCTTCCTCGCCGACGGGCTGGTGGTCGGACGGCTGTACGACGCCGACGCCGCCGTGATCGCCGCCACGATGAGCGAGCTGGAGCAGTGATGCTCACGCTCAGCCGCAAGAGCGTGCGCAGCTCGTGGAGGGCGTACGCCGGGGCGTTCACGGCCCTGGCGTTCGGCACCGTGCTGATCGGCCTGACCGTCACGATGATCGGCTCGGTCGAGACCACCGCGCGACGTGCCCAGGCAGATGACGCCACCCGCGCCCAGCTCGAGGACCTCTCGGCGATGTTCGGGCTCATGTCGGCGATCTCGCTGTTCATGGCACTCTTCGTGGTCGCCAGCACGTTCGGATTCGTCGTCGCCACACGCCAGCGCGAGCTCGGCCTGCTGCGTCTCGTCGGTGCCACGCCGAAGCAGGTCCGCCGCCTGCTCCTCGGCGAGGCGGCCGTGGTCGCGCTCGCCGCGACGCTGGTCGGGTGCCTCCTCGGGACGGTGCTCGGCCCGCTCACCCTCACGGCGGTACGCCTGGTCGGCGCGACGAGCCTGCACCTCGACGCGCCTCCCGTGTGGCTCCCGTGGACGGTCGCCGCTCCGGCCGGGATGGTCGTCGCGCTGCTCGGATCTCGTCGCGCGGCCAAGCGCGCCTCGAAGGTCGCGCCGATCGCGGCGCTGCGTGAAGCCGCGATCGAGCGCCGACGCCCCGGCCTGGCCGCCGTGCTGGTCGGCCTGGCCGCCATCGCGTCCGTGGTGACGGTCGTCCTTGTGGCCGGCGACCTGCCGCCCGTTGCGGCGATGCTCGTCGGGCTCTTTCTCCCACTCCTGGTCGTGGTCGCGCTCACCGCCCTCGGCCCGGTCGTCGTGCCTCAGGTCGCCACTGTCCTGGCCCGACCCTTCGCGCGCCGCTCGATCGCCGCCCGCCTGGCCTCCGACGAGCTGCGTACCTCGGTGCGCACGACCTCGGCGATCGCCGCACCGGTGACGGCGATCGCGGCGATCGCGGGCTCCCTCGTCGTCACGATGGGCTTCACCGTCGACTGGAGCAGCGCGCTCAACGCGACCCAGCTCGCGGCGCCCGTCGTCGTCACCGACCCGTCGACCGCCGGTCGGCTGGCGACTGATCCCGTCGTCGGGGTGGTCGACGAGCGGCGCACGGTCTCGGCCACCTTCGACGAGCTCGGTCCCCAGGACGTCGACGTCGTCGACGTGGGCCGCGCCGAGCAGTCGCGCCGGTTGCGCGCCGTACGGGGCGACCTCGACGACCTGCGGGGCCGTACCCTCGCGGCGTCGGAGTCGTGGATGTTCGACTCGAGCGTCGGTCTCGGTGAGCACGTCGACGCCAGGCTCGACGGTGGGCGGAAGATCCGGCTGAAGGTCGTCGCCGTCGTACCGGACGCGGCCGACCTGTACGGCGACCTGATGGTGCCTGCCGACCTGGCGGAGAGCCGAGAGAGCGAACCGAGCGTCCTCTTCGTCACCCCGGCACCTGAGGTCAGCGATCGCCGGCTGTTGGCGGCCACACGCGTCGTCGCCGGAGACGCAGCAGTGCCGGCCGACCGGTGGCTGGACGACATCGCCTCCTCGACACGAGAGATGAACACCGTGGCACTGCTCGTCCTTCTCGGACCGGCCGGGATCTACGCCGGCATCGCGATCGTCAACGCCACCCTGATCGGAGCCGCGCAACGGTCACGTCAACGACGGCTGCTCGCCCTGCTGGGAGCAACACCGAGGCAGGTGCGCAGCACCGCGCTCTGGCAGGCAGGTCTGACCACCGCCACCGGCCTCGTCCTGGGCGGTGCCACCACGCTCCTCGTCGGCTGGCTGGTCTGGACGGCGATCACGCGCGACGTCGGCGACCATCCCGTGACGATGACCGTCCCTTGGTTGCCGCTCGTCGCCACCTCGGGGATCTGCGCCGCCCTCGCGCTGCTCGCCGCACGGGTCTCGGCGAGGCGCTAGCTGTACTTGGTCATGAGGTTGGTGTCAGTCGGCTGATGGGTGGGAGTCCGTCGAGTGCGCTGTGGCGTCGTCGAGTGTTGTAGTACTCGATCCAGGGTGCAAGGGCGGCGGTGCGTTCGTCGTTGCTGGTGAAGACCTGGCGGTAGGCCCATTCGGTTTGCAGGGTGCGGTTGAGTCTTTCGACCTTGCCGTTTTGCCAGGGGCAGTGCGGGCGGATGAACTTCTGCCGGATGCCGTGGCGGGCGCAGACCTGGCGCAGTGCGGTGCTGCGGCGGTAGGCGAAGGCGTTGTCGGTGATCAAGCGTTCGATCCGGGTGATGCCGTGGGCGGCGAAGTAGTCGATCGCGCGTTGCAGGAACGTCGCGCAGGTGGGGCCCTTCTCGTCGGGCAGGATCTCGGAGTAGGCCAGCCTGGAGTGGTCGTCGACCAGCGAGTGCACGTAGTCGTAGCCGATGCGGGTCCGCTCGGCCCGGGAGCGGTGGTCGAGGGTGTTCTGGCCTTGTCCGCGCCAGCCGCCGCCGTCGGGGATCCGGCCGAGTTTCTTGACGTCCATGTGGACCAGTTCGCCGGGTCGTTCGCGTTCGTAGCGCACCGTGCTGGCCTTGCTGGCTCGCAGCAGTTGGCCGGTGATCGAGTCCAGCTCGTCGAGGTGCGGCAGGCCGGCGCGGGCGATCACCCGTGAGACGGTGCGCACCGGCACGCCGAGCTCGGCGCCGATCCAGTCCGGACCACGACGTTCTCGGGTCCGGACCGCCACGATCTGGGCCTCGAGGTCGGGGCTGGTCCGCCGCGGGCAGGAGTGCGGCCGCGAGGTCCGGTCGTGCAGACCCGCCTCACCCTCGGCGGCGTAGCGGTCCAGCCATTTGCGTACGCACTGGCGCGAGATCCCCATCGCCTTGGCGATATGCGCCTGCGGCCACCCCGCCAGGTGACGTTCAACGATGAGCAGCCTGCCCTGAAACGTGGTGCGGGCATTACGGTGAGACACGAGAGCCTCCAGCGTGGAGTGGGTCCTAGACAAGCCACACCCCACCCGGAGGCTCTCCCTACGTCAACACCCCACCGTCACCAACGTCCTGGCCAAGTACAGCTAGCGGCCAGCGTCGAGTCCTTACGCTTCGCGGGTGCCGTTCACCCTCGTCCATCCGGTCGCCGTCCTGCCCCTGGCGTGCGGACCACTGAGCCTGCTCGCCCTGGTCTGCGGCGCGCTCGCACCGGACCTGCCGTACGGCGCTGGGCCTCGTGGTCCTGCTCGCGATCGCCTGGCGTCGGCGTCGCACCGTCGCCTGGGGTGAGCCATCCGTACGGCGACGGCTCGTTTCGGTCGCGGTGCCGTGCGCGCTCGCCGCCCTCGCCGGGGCAACGGTCACCGGCTGGTCGTCGATCGCGACGGCGTCCGAGCTCAGCACTGGGCAGGTGGTCGAGGGGGTCCTGACCGAGGCGACCAAGGGCGGGATCGCCGGCGTGGCGGTGGTCACGGCGCTCCTCACCCTCGCGTGGCGGGCGGCGCGGTGCGTCAGGCGGCCAGGTGGAACGTGCTGGCGAAGCGGGCGAGGAGATCGCCACGCCCGCGGAGGACCTCGACCTCGCCCGTCGCGATCGCGCTCTCGGGCGCAAGCTGGCCGGAGATGAGCCGGCGGAGGCCCGGGCCCGCCCTGAACGCCAGGTCGACCCGCCCGTCTCCGCGAGTCACATCGAGCCGGGGACCATCGACCCGCACGAGCAGCTCGGCGGGACCGAGGCGAGCCGCATAGGAGGTTGCCGGCAGCTCCAGGGCCACCTGCGGCCGGAAGGCGGTCCGCAGCGTCATGGTCAACGCGTCGGGCGTGACGACCTGTTCCTCTCGCGGTTCGTCCAACGCCTTGAAGCCCCATGCGCCGAGCGCCAGCACGACGGGCTCGAGCTCACGTCCGAAGGGCGTCAGCTCGTAGACGACGACCCGCGAGCGCGGGACCCGGCGCAGGATGCCGGCCGCCTGGAGCTCCTTGAGCCGTGCCGCCAGGACGTTGCTCGGGATCCGGGGAAGTCCCCCCGCGAGCTCTCCGTAGCGGCGCGGCCCGACGAGCAGGTCCCGGATGATGAGCAGGGCCCAGCGCTCGCCCACCAGCTCAAGGGCTCGCGTGATGCCGCACCACTGCCCGTAGTCGCGTGGCGCCATCGACCTCAGGCCTGCTGCTGCATGGAGGCCTCGGGGGCTTGCCCTGCGGCGGCCATGTCCATGTAGCCGAACTCGATGATGTTGCCGTCAGGGTCGGCGAGCTGCCGCTGGTACATGAATCCGTAGTCCGCAGCGGGGCGTGGCTCGGAGCCACCGGCACCGATGCCGTTGGCCACGGCGGCGTCGACCTCCTCCCGGGTGTCGACGAAGATCGCGGTCGATGACGACGGGTTCGCGGCCGGGTCACCGAGCGGGAGGTCGGTGAAGGTCTGGAAGTAGTCGCGCACCAGGATCATGAAGTAGCTGTGGTCGTCCTCGACCACGACGCAGGCAGCGTTGTGATCGGTGAACGCTGGGTTGATGGTGAATCCGAGCGCTGTGTAGAACGCCTTCGCGCGCTCCAGGTCGGTCACCGGCAGGTTGACGAACATCGCGGTCATCGTGGATCTCCCTCATGGGTTCGTCGTGCATCGTGTGGTTCCCCTCACACTTGCAAAAAACAAGTGCCGAGGTCAAGACCTTGTCGACGGCTACATTTCCTGCATGACGCTCACCGTCCCGCTCGGCGACGGCCGCGCCGCGTGCGTGGACACGATCGACTCGTTCGTGCGTGCCGTCGATGCTCTGAGCGAGTACGAGCTGCTCGACGCCTCTCGCTGTCACGGCTGGAGTCGCCTGGACGTCCTGGTCCACGTCATCGGCGGGTGGCACGAGATGCTCGGGGGCCTGGTGTCGTCGGTCGATGCGGAGCCCACGGTGGATGCGGCCAGCTACTGGTCGACGTTCGTCGTCGAGTACGCGACCGACGACCCTGTCCCGGAGCTGATGTCGCAGCGCCGTCGCTCCATGGCGTACGCGCGACCGGCCTCGGCGACAGCCCAGCTCCGCGACGTCGCCGCAGCGCTGCGCCACGGGGTCCTCGCACTCGGCGAGAGCCCGTGCGCGTGGCAGGGGCACGTCTTCGCTCCTGGCGACTACCTGGCTGTCTGGGCCGTCGAGGTCGTGGTGCACCACCTCGACCTGCTGTCCGACGAGCCGCCACCGCCCAGCGCCCTGGCCCTCGCGCGAACGACGGTCGAGGCACTCGTCGACGAGCCGCTCCCACCGTCGTGGACGGACACGGACGTCACGCTCATCGGCACCGGCCGACAGCCCGCACCGGCATGGCCGGGAAGCGCGACCGTCCGGTTCCCGGTCTTCGGCTGACGGGCAGCCCGCGAGCGGGCGTTCGCCGCAATGGCGGCAGCGACCGGCATGGTCCTGTCGGCCGGTGCGGAGCGCCTGGCGGAGCGTTCGACCGCTCTGGCCCTGAAACGTCACGAGGCCGGCTCCACTTCGGGAACCGACCTCTGACCTGTGGTGCTGCTGGTGGGCGATACTGGGTTCGAACCAGTGACCTCTTCGGTGTGAACGAAGCGCGCTACCACTGCGCCAATCGCCCTTCTCATGTCCCGCCTCAGCAGGACGTCACAGAGACTAGCGTACCGCCATGACCACCCCGAAATCCGGGTCAGGGTCGTCGCGCCAGCTCGTCGCGACCCTCGACATCGCCGCCAAGGTTCTCCTCGTCGTCCTGCTTCTGATCGCCGTCGTCTACCCCGATCTCGGCAACCTTCGAGGCAAGGCGATGGGCTTCCGCGCCGTCGCCTATCCCCTCGGCGCGGCGATCGTCCCGCTGCTGTGGTGGTGGCTGTGGCGGTCGCGCGGCAGGGCGTACCCGTGGCTCGGGGACCTGCTGGTCACGCTCCCCTGGCTGACCGACACCCTCGGCAACCGGCTGGACCTGTTCGACACCGTCTGGTGGTTCGACGACTGGATGCACTTCATGAACTGGGGCCTGCTCACCGCCGGTTTCGTCGTGCTGACCCTGGGCCGGGACGCACCGCTCGGAGCGGTCGTCGAGCGCGCGCTCGCGTTCGGGCCGGTGACGGCGGTCGGATGGGAGCTCGGCGAGTACGTAGCCTTCGTCCGCCACTCCCCCGAGCTCGTGACCGCCTACACCGACACCCTCGGCGACCTCGCGCTCGGGTCGATCGGCGCCGTCGTCGGCGCCCTCCTCGTCCATGCGGCCGCGCAGCGCGGCAGCCTGACGGAGGCGCCCGTCACGGGTCGACGTGCTCCGCGGCTCGACGCGCAAAGATCTTCGCAGCCAGCGACGTGACGGGCCCCGGGGCCGGCAGCTCGCGGTCGTCGACCCGATGGACGCCTGGACGTCGCGCGTCGTCCCGACGAGGATCACCTCGTCGGCCCGCTGCAGCACGTCGAGCGGCGCGTCGCGCTCGACGACGTCGATCTCGCCGCGGCACCACTCGAGGACCAGGGCGCGGGTGACCCCGGCGAGGCAGCCGGACTCCAGCGTCGGCGTGACGAGCCGCCCGTCGAGGACGTACATGACGTTCGAGCCGGTGCCCTCGCACAGGTGGCCGCGCGTGTTGGCCATCACCGCCTCGGACGCGCCGCGCGCCCGCGCGTACTCGACCATCAGCGCGTTCTCGGCGTACGAGGTCGTCTTGAGGCCGGTCAGCGCTCCGCGCTCGTTGCGCGTCCACGGCACGGTCGCGATCGCGCTGACCTCGGGCGGACGCTCGGCCGGCTCGGTCACCACGACGTGCGTCAGCCCGGCGTCGCCCCGCGGCGAGCCCAGCGGACCGGGTCCCGGACGTCACCGTGATGCGGATGCGACCGAACGGGAGCTCCTGCCCGACCATCGTCGCCGCGACGCCCTCGCGCAGCGCGCCGAGGTCGGGCGCGGCCGATGCCCAGACCCTCCGCCGAACGTCACGAGGCGGTCCAGGTGACGCGTCAGCGCGAACGGCTGACCGTCGACCACCGTCACCGTCTCGAAGACCCCGTCGCCGACGACGAGCCCGTGGTCGAGCACGCTCGAGCGCCGGTTCGTCCGGAGATTCCAGCACTCTGTCCGTTGATCCAGGCCTTCATGCACTCGACCTTAGGCCGACCCCGGTTTGGATGCGCCCGCGACCGCATCGGCTAATGTTTCTTCTCGGCCGGTCAAACGGCCAGCGCGGACGTAGCTCAGTGGTAGAGCATCACCTTGCCAAGGTGAGGGTCGCGGGTTCGAATCTCGTCGTCCGCTCGGAGAGGGTCTCGGCCAGACCCATCCATGCGGTGGGTTGGCCGAGAGGCGAGGCAACGGACTGCAAATCCGTTTACACGGGTTCAAATCCCGTACCCACCTCGATCGGACTAAGCTTGACATCAGACCACGGGCGATTGGCGCAGCGGTAGCGCGCTTCCCTGACACGGAAGAGGTCACTGGTTCAAACCCAGTATCGCCCACCACATGAAAAGGCTCCTTCGGGGGTCTTTTCTGCGTTTGGTGCGTCATCGTGCTGCTCCCGCCACACTGATTCCCAGTGCCGGAGGAAGGGACCACCATGGAGAGACGTCCTACGTCCACCCCGTCGCCCGTCGCCGCGGTGACCGGCGGACTGGCCGCGGCCGCGGTCGGGACTGCGGCGATGGACCTGCTCCTCTACGCGCGGTACAGACGTGGGGGTGGGACGAGTCCTCCGCTGGACTGGGAGTTCTCTGCAGGCGTGACGAGCTGGGACCAGGCGCCCGCCCCCGCTCAGGTCGGCAGGCGGGTCGTCGAAGGCGTGTTCCGCCGTACGCTGCCCGACGACACCGCCGCGGCGATCAACAACATCACCCACTGGGGGTACGGCGCCCTCAACGGTGCTCCGTACGGAATCGTCGCGGGCTCCCTCGCCTCCCCCCGAGCGGCGTACGGACTGCTCTTCGGCGCGAGCGTCTGGGCGACGAGCTACGTGGTCCTTCCCCTCGCGGGCCTCTACAAGCCGATCTGGGAGTACGACCGCCGCACGCTCGCGAAGGACCTGTCGGCGCACCTGGTCTACGGGCTGACCACGGCCGTCGTCTTCAACCGGTTGACGTCGCGCTCACGACGCCGGCGGGCCTGAGACCCTCAGCGGACATAAGTCGGCCCCGCGAAGAGGTGGAAGCTCTGCACGGGGCCTCGGCAAGGGAAGGCGAGTTCCCAAGGCCGTTCCCCCATCATCCCATCCCTCGCGCGTGCCACTCTCACGGCCCCGCAGGCTCAGCCGAGGGCACCGACGCGCGTCGCCGTGAAGGTGGCCTTCTTCACCCGGGCGGAGTTCCACACGCGGCTGCAACGGAGCGTCAGCTGACCACCTGGGTGGTCCACCGTCGAGTCGAGCGACAAGGACTCGTCCTGATTGATGTACGTGCCGTCCGGGTCCAGGTAGAACGAGGACGTCTCGTACCCCGGGATGACGCAGGAGACGACCGAGATTCCTCCCATGTATCCCGACGGGAGCCCGGCGTTCGCGATGTCGACGCTGGCCGAGAGGACGTACTGACCCGCGGGCAGCGAGACGCCGGTGACGGTGACGTCGTAGCCGTCGATGGGCACGTTCGACGCCACCGGAGCGCTCCACGCACGCACCGACGCCGCGCTCCCGGCGGGCCCGCGCGCCCCGGCCGGCCCTCTCGCTCCGGGTCGACCGCGAACGCCGACCGCACGCTTCTTGGTCGCCTTGGGGCACGTGCCCTTGGCGTTCGCGGCCCTGACGACACCGGACTTCGTGACACAGACCTTCACGGTCTTGGCCGACGAGGTCACCGCCACAGCGGTGGCGGCACCTCCGGCAACCAGCCCCAGCACGACGCCTCCGGCGACGAGCGCGGCAGAACGAGTGATCTCCATGCAGGCAGGGTGCCCCTCAGGGAGGTCCAGGTCCGCCGCGGTTGCCTGCGCTGAGCCGTCAGGCGTCGGCGAGCACCTGGGCGAGCCCGTGCTCCCCGATCGCGTGCAGGAGCGGGGCGTCGTCGGACGCGGTGAGAAGCATCGCGACGAAGTACGCCGCCCAGCCGAGTGCGCGCTCCCACGTCGCGTCGTCCGCGTACGGGGCCCGCGACACGTGCGCCCGGAACACGGCGCGTGCCGGCGGGTCGAAGGTCAACCACGCCGTCGCGAGGTCGCTCGCAGGATCACCGGACGTCACGTCGCCGAAGTCGATCACCGCGGACAGGGAGAGGCGGCCGTCCGTGTCCATGGCGAGCAGGTTCGCGGGGTGGAGGTCACCGTGGAGCCAGAGTGACGGTCCGTCCCACGAAGGGGCCGCCAGCGCGCGCTCCCAGCAGGCGAGCAGCGCGTCGCCGCACGGCACCCGACCGGTCGCGAGGCGTTCCCGCATCGCCGTGTCACGGACGGCGAGCGGGACGCCCCGATAGGGGTTGCGGGGCGCGTCGGCCGGCGCCGGCCGGTGCAATGCCGTGACGACGTCGGCGAGCGGCCGAGCCAAGGAGCACCGCCGCGCTGCCGGCGTCTCCCCCACCGGGCGTCCTTCGAGCCACGGAACGACGCTCCACGACCAGGGGTACGCCGGTCCGCGCGTACCGTCGCTCGGCGCCCCCGTGCGTACGGGTACGGGAACGGAGACCGGGAGGAACGGCGCGAGGACCGGCAGCCACTGCTGCTCGTGCCGGACGAGGTCGGCGGCGAGCGCACGGCGCGGCACCCGCAGCGCGAGGGAGTCACCGAGCCGCAGCACCACGTTGTCCCACCCGTTCGCGACCACCTGGAGCGGCAGCGCGGCGAGGTCCTGGTGCTGCGCCTCGAGGAGCCCTCGTACGAGGGAGACCGTGACGTCGACCTCGGCGGCAGGCATGGGAGGCACGTGTCGATGCTAGGCCGTGAGGGAACGAGATCGTGCCGCCTCACCACCGGGTCGGCCGTCGTGGTCGGAGCGGGGCCTGTGCGTTCACGGTTCTTCGTGGCGCTGGACCGCCCAGAAGGTGCTGCTTTCCACACCCTTCGAACCACCGCTGGACCGGACAGGCGGGGACACGCCATCCTGGTCCCATGAGCGACGACGCCGCGAGCGTGGCCACCGGCGGGGTCACGTACGGCAAGCGCGCCGCGCACCGTCCCCCGAGCGCACCAGGACCCGACTGGCCCTACCCGACGTGCGTCCGGTTCTGTGCGATCCCCCACGAGGTGGGCGAGCCGTGCCGGTCCTTCGGCGACGAGGTCTTCCTCAGCCTGTGCGGTGTCGATCCCGAGACCGGTGAGCCCAGGTTCGCGCTCGTCTTCTCCGGCCGCCCGGATGAGGCGCCGGTGATGCTGACGGCGTACCAGGCCTCCGTGCTCGCCTCCGAGCTGTCTCCCGAGAGCCTGCGCTAGCTCGCGACACCGGCTCGCTCAGTGCGTGTGGTGAGGCTCAACAGGCACGCCCGGCGACACGGGATCTCCCCCACCGACGCCGTACGAGAGGGCGAGCGTCAGGAGGCCCAGGGCGACGACGACGAGCGTGCCGTCCCCTCGAGGAAGATTCCTTCCGCGTCTCCGCTCGAGCACCCCCAGCACGGTGGCCACGGCCATGGCGACAAGCCCGTGGCCGATCATCACCGCCGTCATGAGGACGCAGCAGGTCGCGACGCACCGCCGCGCTGTCGCGACGCCGTAGCGGACACAGTCCCGGTCGGCCCTCCATCCGGTCACGGCCAACGGCATCGTCATCGCGCACTGGCGGAGGAGGCGTCGCCGCGACGGGGCGGCGTACGCCGCTGCGCCGACCGCGAAGCCCACCACGATCGCGGGGCGCCACCCCATCAGCGTGACGAGCACGCCACCGATGACGATCGACGCGGTCGCGACCAGACGTCCACACGACGAGGTATCCGGCCAGGTAGCCGGCCGCCGCCCGGTAGCGCCGCGACCAGAGGCTGGACTGGGCGACGAAGGCGACCTGCGGGAGGACGAACGGCACCATCATCGCCGTCACCATCAACGCCGCGTGCCCGACCGCGTGCAGCGGAGGGTGGACCTCGGGTGAGCCGAAGAAGCGGCCGGGATCGGCGAGCGCGAGCCACGTGAGGACGACCCAGCCGGCGGTCGCGAGCACGACGGCGCACCACTCGGGGTGGTACCAGTGCGTCCGTACGACGAAGGAGCCCGTGCTCATGCGGAGGCCGTGCTCATGCGTAGAAGAGACTGACCCGGCCGACCGCGACGTCACCCTCGGGGACGCTCCCGGTGGCGTCAGGGACCGGCGTGAACGAGACGACGAGCTTCTTCGGGTCCCACTGCCCCGCGGCCGCCAGCGTCTTCACGATCCGGGTGATCTCGAACGTGGCGTTCTTCCCGCTGCCGCTGTGGGTGTCGGACTTCTTGGAGGACTCGATCACCCCGAACATCGAGAGCAGACCGGCCTTGCGGTCGGGGAAGTCGCGCGGAGATGCCCCCGAGGGCACGTTCACGTGAACCACGACCGATCCCGCGCCGAGCCGGGTGGCGGTGACGTTCTCCAGGCGGAGGAAGACACGCGAGCCTGGCGGCACTCCTCCCGACTCCCCGATCAGCCGGGCGACCGGCCCCCTCGGGGCGTTCACGTCCACCCGCGCCGAGGAAGGCCGTGAGCCCACAGGCACGGGTCCGCTGGACGCACCGACCATCTCCGGTGGTCGTTCCTCCTGCTCGGCGACAGGCTGCGGCACCTCGTCGAACCGCTCCGCGAGCGCTTCGCGGGCGGCAGCGACGGGCATGTCCGCGTACCGGTATCCCAACGGCGGTCGACGAGGGTCGATCACCTGCGCGGTGGTCAGCGTCGTGGTCGTCGTGCCGGATCCGAACACCCATCGGGCGTCTCGCCAGTCGTTCCGGGTCGGGTTGCGGTTGTTGCCTCGGCGCAGCCACGCCTCCCAGAGCCGGTCGATGTTGGCGTGGTGGAGCCAGAAGATCGGGTCGCGGCCCGCGGTCTCGAAACGTGCCATGAGTCCTCGCGGCGCCGAACCACCGACTGCCATGTGGACACCGCCGTGAGGTGAGTCCTCGAGGGCACCAGAACCCGGACCTCCGGCATGGGTGCCCACGGACGCCGACCGCCCACCGAACCCGGGCGAGAACGGCCCGGTGAACTGGTTGGTCTCCATGGCGATCGTGAGCTCGACGGCGTCCGTCGCCATGGGCGCACCTCCGTTGATCCCGGGCGCGCGCTGCGACACGAACAGCGGGTTCGGCTGGTTGTCCGGCGTCCGAGCGTCGCGGAACGCCGGCGGGATCCGGCGGACGTCCGAACGCGACTGGTCGCTGTAGTTCCAGAAGGGGAGCGCCCAGTCTGCGGACCGCCGAGGCGGGTGATCTCGTCGCGCACGATCCGCTCGAAGTGGTGGAGGTAGACGCGGTGCCACGGCAGGAAGTGCCAGCTCTCGTGCTCGCACGCGTTCCAGCGCGCACCGGAGGGCCAGGCCGACCGGGCCATGTCGGTCCCGTGGGTCTCCGCGAGGTGCCGCCAGCACCGCGGGTCGGCGAAGGTGCCGCTGTCGCGAGCCTGCAGCGCCGTGACGCCGCGGGCGTACCACAGGATCGTCGGGTGCCACGGGTTGGAGGCGCTGAGCGTCCAGATGTCCTCGACGCACGCGGACCGCCGGTGTGGGCGTGGGCGTCGGGTGGGCGTGGTGCCGGTGTGGGCGTCGGTGTCGGTGTGGGCGTCGGGGTGGGCGTCGGTGTCGGGCGCCGGGCCGGGCGCCGTGGCCAGCTTCTCGAGCTCCGGCCAGGTCTTCGGTCCGATCATCCCGTCGCGTACGAGACCGCGGCAGGCCTGGAACATCTTGGTCGCCAGCTCGGTCCCCTGGCCGAACCGGCAGTCGACGACGAGAGGGTCCTGCCCGAGAGCCTGTCAGCTGCGGGTGGAGCGACGGAGATGTACTGCCTCGCCGCTTGGCTGGTGTCCGGGAGCACGAGGCGTGCCGCCCCGCGCACGCCGCGAGGAAGCGGTTGAGCAGGTGTCTGCGCGTACCCCGACCGCCGGGTTGCGCGCGTTCGACGCCGCGGTGCTGCGGTAGATCAGCGGCCGCGGCCCACCGGCGCCGCAGGTGGTCCCTCACCAGGGGCACAGCGGTGCGGACCCCAGGTCTCCCCCTCGGTGGTCGGCGTCTCCGTCCACTCCGTTTCCGCCCCCGCACCCTCCGTCCATTCGCCCTCGGTCCACGGGGCCTCGGTCGCTTCGACCTCGGCGGGCGCCGCAGCGTCCGTCCACTCCGTCTCGGTCCACTCCGTCTCGGTCCACTCCGCCGCCTCGTCGGTCGTCCCGGCGTCGGTGCGGAACGGACTCTCGTCGAACCATTCCCGGGTCCCGGGGTCGGTCGGCGTCGTGCTCCACGGAGCCTCGTCCTCCAGCATGGTCCGCTCCCGTCATCGCTTGGTCAACGGCCGCGGCGCAGCGACGACCTGGATCGGGTGACGGACGCTGCTTCAGGTCGCGCCCCGAGGCCGCCGCCCACTCGGTGATGACGCGGCGCACCTCGGTACCGAGCGGGACCGCGCCCGGACGGCAGCGGTGGCAGCGCCGGCGGGACGACGTGCTCTGGTACAGCAGCCAGGACCGCCCGCTGTCGGTGACCCATCCCGCCTCGAGCGCGCGCAGCACCAACGACAGCTCGGTGGCCATCGCGAAGAAGGAGTTGGCGCGCGAGTGCGGCGGCAGCCCGACCCGCTCGCCGATCACCCGCAGCCGGTCCGCGGAGCTGGTCGCCTGTGCGCGCAGGTCGACGACGACCGGGGTGTTCGAGCTGAGGGTCAGCTCGACCCAGCCCATCGCGGTCGTCGCCGCCAGCTCCTCACGGCTCGAGCAGGGCGTTCTGGCGCCGCGGACCGCAGCATGAACCCGAGCTGCTCGGCGAGCCGGTAGATCCGGTCGTCGTCGGTGGTGTTGCCCGCGACCAGGTTGCGGATGTTCTCGATCGCCCGCCACAGCTCGAACAGCAGCTCCTCGAACAGCTGCGACGAACGTCCGGTTCGACGCCTCCGCCTTGTCGTAGGGATAGGGCGGCGTTGCGCGTCCGTGCCGTGCGCGAGGTCCATGCCGAACATCCGGAAGTACGCGTTGCGTCGGACCGCCTCGGCGTCGGGGCGCACGGCGCTGGTCGACAGCCACGCGGCGACCGGGTTGCCGTGCGTCGAACAGCAGTGTCTCCGTCGCGTCCAGCCACCGCTGGGTGGCGACGGACGGGATGCCGAGTCCCTCTCCGCCGCGGAACGCCCGCACGACCCGGGCCAGGATCTGCGGCGGCGCGGGTGTTCTCGATCGCGTACGCGTAGATGAGGTGGTCCCAGGCGGGCTGGGACGGGCATCGGCGACGGTGCTGAACGCGCCGTCGGTGAACAGCGCGACCCGTGCGGGCCCGGCGGGCGGCGGGTTCGGTGCCCAGAGGTTGGCCGCGTTCCAGCACCTGCTCCATCCGCCAGACCAGGTCGAGCGGGTCGGCGGTGATGACCTGTGCCTCGGCGACGGGTCCCCCGCCGAGCTGCTGGACGAGCTGCGGGATCATGCGACCTGCTCCTCGTAGTCGGTGCCGCCGACGACCGGGCGGGCCTGCCCGATGAACGAGACCGGTGCCGTCGTAGTCCGTCGCCAGCTGCTGGAAGTTGGAGTCGCGGTCGCCGCCGAGCGCGTCGCGGATGCGCGCCACCGCCTCCGCCGACCCCGGGCTCGAGGTCGAGCGCGGTCGAAGGCGGGACGAGCTGCCGCAACGGCCCCATCACCTCCGCGATCTCGGCGAGGCCGACTGCGAGCCCGTCGAGGCCGGCGATGCCGCCGAGGGTCGTCCACACCTTGGCGAACTCCTCCGACGAGCTGCGCTGCATGGCTTCGACGGCCCCCAGCAGCTCCTCCGTACGCTGCTCGATCGTCTCCATCGACGACGCCAGCGACTTCGTCGTCGGGTTCCCGCTCGTCTTCTTCGGCACGACTGCCTCCTCCGCTCGGCGCCGCTCAGGCGGCGACGCTCCGTTCTCCGGTCATCCACGTCCGCGCCCGTCGAGATCCACTCGCCTGCCCGCTCCGGGTTCTCCGCCTCGCGAAGCCCGGCGAGGGCCACGATGCGGATCCCCTCCGTCGCCCGCCAGTGCGGGGACGTCCACAGCGCCGGCCCCGTCGGCCCGCTCGAACTCCGCCAGGGCCGACGGGGACACCGTCCCGGGATCGACCACCGCCGTCATCGGGCGGTCGCGGAACCCGGGAACCTTCGTGCTCCAGGCAGGTGCCGGCGATGGCGTCCATCCGCGCACGGGAGCGGACCAGCAGCGGCGCCGTCGCTCGCCTCGGCACGGGTCGGCGGGAAGGTCGTCACGACTGCACGCTCGAGCCGGTCCCACGGGCCCGGGCCGTACGCGTGCCGACACATCGCGCACCCGAGCAGCGTCCGGAGCCAGCCGATCGGGTGCGGGTCGCCGAGCGGCCACCGGAGGAGCGTCCGCTCGTCGCCGACGACGTCGTGACAGCGCGGCCACCGAGGCGTAACCCGGTGAGGGCGAACGCGTACACGTCGGCGGCGATCTCGCTGCTCCACGGCTGCCACATCGCCCGCAACGCCGGGTCGTCGGCAAGCGTCTCGCCGAGCGCCCGGCCCAGTGCGTCGTTCCACCCCGCCAGGTGCGCGACCTGGTGGCCGGTCTCGTGGAACAGCGACGTCGGCCGGTAGAGGTTGTGGCGCACGATCTTGATCGCGGCGACCGGGTTGACGGCTCCGGGCGCCCAGAGCCGGATGCCGACCCGCAGGATGCTGGCACCGAGACCTTCGCCGAGGTAGGTCAGCACCGGCGGGACAGGCAGGCCCAGCGGGCGGAGGACCCGCTCGATGCTCTGGTGGGCGACGGGTCGAGGGACTGCAGCGCCGTACGGAGGTGGGCGCTCGTGCGGGTGTTGACCGCCTGGCCGAAGAAGTCGAGCGTCGTCTCGACCTGGACGTAGCGGCGCCGGAACTGCTGGACAGCGGCGTGTGCCTCGGGCAGTGCCGCCGGGTCCGTCCGGCTCGCCCGCACCACGCCTGCGGTGGTGCGGCCGTTCGCGAGCAGCTCTTCGACCGTACGGGCCAGCTGGGTGCGTACCGGCAGCCCGATCGACCGCTCGAGAGACTCCCACGCGGCTCGGGAGGCGAACTCCTCGGCGTCGATGAAGCACTGCGCAGCGCCGACCCAGTGGCCGAGCTGACGCTCGAGCTCCTCGGCGATCGACGGTGCTCGTTCACGGCGTGGACCGTCCCGGCGTGACGGTGATGGTCACCGGGGCCCCCGCCGTCGGAGGAGCACCGGGAGCGGGAGAGGCAGCCGCGGGTGTGCCTGCGGAGACGGGTGCGACGCCGTCCGGCGTGGCACCACCCACGGTCGCGGACGGGACGTCGTCCTCCGCCTCGGTGGCCGGACCCACCACCCCGCGGGCGTGCACGTGGACAGTCACGCCGTTGGCCGGGTCCTGAGCCGCTCGTACGAACTCCTGGCCTCGGGTGCGGACCCACGCGGCCAGCGCCTTGGCGACACTCGCGCGCAACCGCCGCCTGCCCGGCGACAGCGGCCGCCGTCCACGCCGACGTCCCGCCGGTGCACGCCGCCGACGGCCTCGGCTCCCCGGCATCGCCGGGAACGCCGCGCGCAGCAGCGCACGCAGGAGCACGGTGCCGCCTCGGCCGGACGACACAGCGGCGGCGATCCGCTGGGCGTCGGCCTCCGAGAAGTACAGCGACAGGCGCACCTCGCCGCGCGCCTCGTCCGTCCGGTTCCTCGCCTGGGTCGGGGGCGCCGCCTCACCGGTCGCTGCTCCCGCCGTCGTTGCCGGCGCCTCGACCTGGCCGATCGGCTCGAGGGCGAAGAACCGCTGACCGACCGAGATGCGGTGCCGCGAGGCCAGGAACTGCGCGGGCACGTCGACGCCGAGCCTCGGCTCGCGCAGCAGGACCCCCGCCGCGGCGACCGTGAGCGGGTGCAGCTGGCTGTGCGCGCCGCGCGGGAACGCTGCTCCCCCGATCTTCTCCAGACGGGCCAGCCGGACCAGAGTGGTCCCCGGACCCGACTCGTACACGTGCAGCCGGAACCTCCCGGGGAGCGTGATGCCGGCGGCCCGGAGCGCAGCGTCGAGCGTCGCGCCCCCGAACGTCGTGACGGTCGCAGCGACCGCCGCCGTCACCTCGATCTCGGGCACGCGGGAGAACTTCTTGTACGCGATGGCGGTGCGGGCACGGCGCAGCACGAAGGAGCCGCCGAGCGACGGGGCGATCTGGAGGTCCGGACGGACCAGCGGTGCCGGGAAGTTGGCGGCGACCGCCCCTTCGAACGCCTCCGTCAGCGCGACCTGCAGCAGGTCCTCGTCCTCGAAGAACTCCGCCGGCTGCTCGGAGAGCCTGCGGACGGTGTCCTCGACGGTCGCTGCGAGGGTGGCCGGAGCGGCCTCCTGCTCGAGCTGCCCGGGCCTGCCCGGCTGGCCCTGCTCCAGCCCGATGACCCGCAGGCCCACGTCGACGATCGCGGACGACAAAGGGCCGGAGAGCTTCGGACCGACCCACTGGCCGATGAGCTTGGCGAGGAACCCCGACAGGAAGCCGACGACCCGCGGACGTCCCACGAGCCGGATCCCGAGGCGCAGGGCAGGAAGGATCGCCGGGATGAACTGGTCGATGACCGGGGTGAGGTCCTCTCCTTCCTGTGCTGCGGCGACCCTGTCGATGAACGCACCGCGCGCCTCGGCCAGGAGCTCCAGCTCGTCCGACGCCGCAGGGGCGGCACCGCGCTCCTGGTCGTGTCCGAAGCTCTCCCCCTGCTCGAGCGTCTCGCCACCGAGCACGGACTCGGCCAGCGCTGCGTCGAAGGACTCGGCGAGGGTCTCGGGGTCGCCTGCAGCCACCGGGGTAGGCGCGAAGGACGTGACCAGGAACTCCTCCTCGGCCTCGCTCGCGACCAGGTCCTCCAGCTCGGTCTCGCCGAGACCGAACCGTCGGGCCAGTGATCGCGCCGGCGCGTGGAGCGCGGCGGGCAGCTTGTTGATCGCGATGGCGAGGACCCGCTTGAGCAGCGGCCGGATGAGCGACTTCAGCTTGTTGAGGATCGGACCGAGGATCGGGAGCGCCGCCTTGGCGATCTTGCCGGCGGTGCTGACGACGGTCTTGACGACGCTCTTGGCCTTCTTGATGAGGCCACCGATGAACTCCTCGCCCGCCGGACTGACCGCGAGCGATCCCACCTCGAAGCGCTCGAGGACCTCGTCGAGCTGCTCGGGCGCCATCCCCTCCAGGTCGAGGTTCTGGACATGGTCGGCGAACCGCTGGACGCACCGCTCCGCCTCGGAGTCGATCGGCGCCAGGTGTGCGTCCGCCAGCTGGCGCCGCTGCTCGGCGAGCTGCATCGGCTGCTCGCCCGACAACCCGGTCTCGGCTGCCTCCGCCGTCTCGGCGATCAGCTCGGCCAGCGCCTCGTCGAACTGCTCGTCGCGGATGCTCTCGAAGGCTTCGGCGACGATCTCGCCGGCCTCTCCCTCACCGTCGAGGTCCTCGGCAAGGAGCTCGGCGAACGGTGTCGTCACCTCGGTCCAGGGAAGGAACCCGAGCGTCGCGGCCGGCACCTCGGGGCTCACCGACTCCGAGAACGGTGTCTCGACCTCGAGCGCGCCACCTGCGGTTTCGTCGATCACGGTCATCGCGCCCTCCCGGAGCTCGTCCTTGCCCGATGCACACAGCCTCCGGGTGGGTCGTACCCGTGGCGGCCCCGCCGACGTCCCTGCGGCGACGCTGTCGCGTACCCGTCGGTGACCCACGTCCGTCGCATCGGTGTCCCTGCTCCGTCCCTCCAGCATCGCCCCCAGGGCACGGGCCGACAATCAGCGCGAGCGCGAGCGCGGACGGCCCCTATGCTCGTGAGGTCGAAGACATGTCGCGCAGACCCACACCGCGCGCGTCTCCGGCGGCGCGTGCCCCGGCGCCTCGTCCGGACCTGCCGCGGGCTCAGGAGCAGACCGGTGTCCAGCTCGTACGGATCGCGTCGCGTCGGCGTCCTTGGAGGGCTCGGTACCCGCCCCTCCGAACGGTTGTCGGGCGCCGGGCGTCGCCTGCTCGCCTACCTGGCGGTGAAGGGGCCCCGAGCCGACCGGATGCTCGCGGGGACCGAGCTGTGGCCGGACGTCTCGGAGGCCCGAGCGCGGGCCAACCTACGTCGTGCCTTGTGGCAGCTTCCCCACCGGTGGGTGCGGCCGGACGGACCCGAGCTCCAGCTGGAGGCCGCGGTCGACCTGGCCGAGGCGCGGCACGTCGCGGATCAGGCACTCGCCCACACTCTCGTCGCGGCGGACGCCGTCGAGATGCTGAAGCTCGACCTCCTCCCCGGCTGGTACGACACCTGGGTGCTCGACGAGCAGGACCAGTTCCACCTGCACCGGATCCAGGCCCTCGAAGCGGTCTGCCGGACAGCCGCGGACGCCGGCGCGTACCCGCTCGCGACAGGCGCCGGTCTCGCCGCCGTGTGTGCCGAGCCGCTGCGGGAGTCCGCGGTGACCGCACTGGTGCAGGCGCTCGTCGACCAGGGCAACCGGGTCGAGGCGGCGCGTCGTTACCGGGCGTACGCACAGCGGCTCCGGTCCGAGATCGGGGTCCCGCCGGGCGAGGAGCTGGTGGGTCTCGTCCGGCCCTACCTGCGCCGTCGGTCCTGACCTCGACGGATCGGCCGGGCGGAGTGAGACTGGAGCATGAGGCAAACCGTCGTCGCCACCGCCGCCCTGGCCGCCGCTGTGCTGGTCCTGCCCGAGGCTGCGGCGTCCGCACCGTCCAACGCACCATCCGCCGCGTCGAGCTCAGCGTCGTCGTCGACCGCCGCCCTCCGCGCCGCGCCGCTGCGGGCGTCCACCGTCCTCACCGGGCTCGACCACCCCTGGGACATCGCGTTCGTCTCGTCGTCGCAGTTCCTCTTCACCCAGCGCGACCGCCGGACGATCTCGCTCGGGACCACGGGCGGAAGCACCCGCGTGGTGGGGCGTGCTCGGGGCATCTGGGCCAGCGGCGAGACCGGGTTGATGGCCCTGGAGCTCGCGCCGGACTTCGGGCGCACCGGCACCTTCTACACCTGCCACGGCTATCGCTCCGGCGCGACGAAGGACGTCCGCGTCGCGCGGTGGCACCTCAACGCTGCCCGGACCAGGGCGCGGCTCACGAAGACGATCGTGCGAGGACTGCCCGCGACCAGCGGCCGCCACGGCGGGTGCGCCCTCGCATTCGGACCGGGAGGCGCGCTGTACATCGGCACGGGCGACGCGGCCGTCGGTCGCAACGCGCAACGCCTGCGCTCCGGCGGCGGCAAGGTGCTGCGGGTCAACCCCCGTACGGGGCGCGGGCTGAAGAGCAACCCGTACGCGGGCTCGCGCTACGCGATGAAGCGGCGGGTGTTCACGTACGGCCACCGCAACGTGCAAGGGCTCGCCCGGCGGGGCAACCGCATGTGGTCGGTCGAGCAGGGCTCGTACCGGGACGACGAGGTCAACATGCTCGTCCGCAAGGGCAACTACGGCTGGAACCCGGTGCCCGGCTACAACGAGGCCGTGCCGATGACCAACCACCGGCTCCCCGGCAAGCAGCGCAGCGCCCGCTGGCGGTCGGGCCGCACGACGCTCGCCACCACCGGCGCCGCCTGGCTTCGCGGAGCGGGGTGGGGCAACCGCTCAGGCCGGGTGCTTGCCGTGACGGCGCTCAAGGGCCAGCAGGTCCGCCTGCTGCGCTTCGACAAGCGCGGACGGCTACGGGGGCAGAGCGTGGCGCTGAAGGGGACCTACGGGCGGCTCCGGGCGGTCACGGTCGCGCCTGGGGGCGCCCTGTACGTGTCGACGTCCAACGGCGGCGGGAACGACCGGATCCTGCGGGTGCTTCCCGGCTGATCGACGGTTACCCGCTGGTACGATCCGGGTGATCCACGCCACACCTGCGTTCCCAGGAGCTTTCGTGACGACCTCAGACCGCGTCCACGCGTTCCGCGACGACGTCCTCGGCGACCTTGACGCGACCGGCGTCGCCGAGCTCGTCGCCACCAAGCAGATCAAGCCCCGCGAGGCCACCGAGGCCGCGCTCGGGCGCATCGAGGCCGTCGGTGCGCTCCACGCCGTCGAGCACCTGGACCCCGAACGGGCGCTGGATGCCGCCGACCGCGAGCCGTCGGGGGCGTTCGCGGGCGTGCCGACGCTGGTCAAGGACAACACCGACGTCGCCGGCTGGCCGACCGGCAACGGCTCGGAGGCGTACACGCCACGCCTCGCCCGGACGGACAGCGACTTCGTACGCATGTGGTCCACCCAGGGCCTGACGTACCTCGGCAAGTCCCGCCTGCCGGAGTTCGGGTTCAGCGCCTCCAGCGAGTTCATGACCCGCCCACCGGTGCGCAACCCGTGGAACCCTGCGTACTCGCCCGGCGCGTCCTCCGGCGGAGCCGCCGCGCTCGTCGCAGCCGGCGCGGTGCCGATCGCCCATGCCAACGACGGCGGCGGCTCGATCCGCATCCCCGCGGCGGCGTGCGGACTCGTCGGGCTCAAGCCCACGCGCGGCCGGATCACGCCCGACCAGCTCGACGAGACGATGCCTGTGAAGGTCGTGACGCAGGGCGTGGTGACCCGGTCGGTCCGCGACACCGCGCGGTTCTTCGCCGCGGCGGAGCGGGCGTACCGCAACCCCCGGCTCCCCGCCGTCCGCATGGTGGAGGGCCCCGGCACGACCCGCCTGCGGATCGGCGTCCTCTACGACTCGGTGACGGCGGCGAGCGACCGCGAGACACGGGCGGCGACCACCGCGACCGCCGATCTCCTCGCCGGCCTGGGACACCGCGTCGAGGAGATCCCGCTGCCGATCACCCAGCAGTTCGCCGACGACTTCGCGCTCTACTGGGGCTTCTTGGCGTGGTACCTCACGAGGACCGGCAAGCGGGGCCTCGGCCCGGACTTCGACCCGAGCAGGACCGACAACCTCACCCAAGGGCTCGCCGCCGCCTTTCGTGCCGGCTACCGCCGGTTCCCCGCGACGCTCTACCGCCTCCGCCGCACCGAGCGCGCCTACCGTGCGCTCTTCACGACGTACGACGTCGTCCTCTCGCCGGTGCTCGCGCACACCACCCCCAAGCTGGGCTACCTCTCCCCCACGGCCGACTTCGACCGGCTGTTCGCCCGTTTGTACGCGTACGTCGGGTTCACGCCGCTCAACAACGTCTCCGGGGGGCCGGCGATCTCGCTGCCGCTCGGGACGACCCGGTCCGGCCTCCCCCTGGCGTCGCACTTCTCCGCCGACATCGGTGACGAGCGGACACTTCTGGAGCTGGCGTACGAGCTGGAGCAGGCGCACCCCTTCGCCCGTATCCAGGACGCGTGAGACGCAACCGGCGGGCGAGCCCGGCCCCCTCTAGCGTGGCAGGGTGACTTCTCGGCGCCTGCTCGTCTCGCTCGTCCCTCTCGCCGTGCTCGGGATGCTCGCGGCCCTGCTCGCCGCCGCACCGACCTACGCCGCTGCGCCGGTCCTGACCGTCTCGGCGCCGGCGACCGGCTACACCGGTGCCGTCCTCACCGTGACCGGCACCGCGACCCCCGTCGGCGGCGACCTCACGCTCGAGCGACGCAGTGCCGCCGGTCCGTGGCAGCCGGTGACCACGGGACGCCCGGCCGCCGACGGGACGTACGCGCTGCGGCTCGTCGTCGCGGCGGGCCTCCAGACGCTCCGGGTCACCTACCGCAGCGCGGAGGGGACGGTGGCGCGCGAGCTGCGGGTCACCGGCGTCGCCGCACCGGCCCGTGTCACCCTCGCGGGGCCGCGACGTCTGGTCGACGGCAAGCGCCTGACGCTCACGGCACGCTGGGCGACGGTCGACGGTCGGCAGGTGAGCGGATCCGCGCAGCTGTACGGACGCCGGGCGGGGTCCGCGACCTGGACCCGTCGCGCGGCGGTCCGGATCACGGCGGGCGTCGGCTCGGTGCGGGTCCGTCCGCGCGTCGACACGATCTACCAGCTCCGGACCCCGGCCACCGCACTCGTGCGGCCGGGCGCCTCGTCCGGCCACGTCGTCGACAACCTGCCGCCTGGGCGCGTCGTCAGGTTGCCCGCCGGTGCACCGGCCCCGCGCCGGACGCTGCCGCCTCAGCGACGCGCGATCTCCGCAGGCCCGCACGTACGGGTCAAGAAGATCTCGGCACGCGTCTGGCGCTCGATGAAGGGACGCAGCTGGCACCGGGGCTGCCCCGTCGGGCGCAGCTCGCTGCGGCTCGTCGAGGCGAGCTACTACGCGTACGACGGCTACCGTCGTCGTGGCGAGCTGGTGGTCCACCGCAGCGTCGCCAAGGCCACCAAGCGCGTGCTCATCGACCTGTACGAGGCGAAGGCGCCGATCCGCTCGATGTACCGGGTCGACCGCTTCGGCTGGTCCCGTCGGCTGCGCGGCGGTGACGACATGAAGTCCATGGCCGCCGGCAACTCCTCGGCCTTCAACTGCCGCGGAGTGGTCGGCCGACCAGGCACGCGCAGCCCGCACAGCACCGGTCGCAGCATCGACCTCAACACGTGGGAGAACCCGTACCGGTCAGGCTGGGGCCTCGTCCCTAACAGTGCCTGGGACTCCCGCCGTTCGCCGACCGCAATCGTCTACCGGAGTCGCAAGCACAAGGTTGTGCGCATCATGGCGCGTCACGGGTTCCGCTGGCTCGGCAGCGCCGACTGGCAGCACTTCCAGTACGCCGGCCGTGGCGCACGCCACCTGCCGACTCCGAGGACGTTCCTCGACTGAGGCGCCTCAACGCCCACGTTCGCGGCGCAGGCGGCGCTGTGCACGGGTCGACCGCCGCACCCGGCGGCCCTCCTCGGCGGCGAGCCGTCGGTCCGCCCGGCGTCGCAGCCAGAGTCCCTCACGCTGGAGGGTCCGCCAGCTCTCGTAGCGCCGCAGGCTGAGAGATCCGTCGTCGAGCGCGGCGCGGACCGCACAGCCGGGCTCGACCTGGTGGCTGCAGTCACGGAAGCGGCAGGAGGCCGCGAGGTCGGCGACGTCGGTGAAGGCCGCCTGGAGGCCGTCCGGTCCGGTGACACCGACACCGCGCAGCCCGGGAGTGTCGACGACCCAGCCGCCGCCGGGGACGGGGACCAGCTCTCGACGCACCGTGGTGTGGCGACCGCGGCCGTCCGCCCGGATCGGTGAGGTCTCCACGACCTCCTCGCCGGCGAGCGTGTTGACGAGGGTCGACTTCCCCGCGCCCGACGCACCGACGAGAGCGAGGGTCGTACCGGCGGGCACGAGTGCGGCGACCTCGGCGATCCCCTCCCCCGTCCGTGTGCTGCACACGAGCACGTCGGCGCCGAGCTGAGTCGTGATGTCCTCGGCGACGTCGGCGGCGTCGGCGGCCAGATCGGACTTCGTGAGCACCACGCGGACCGACGCGCCGCTGGACCACCCGACGACGAGGAGCCGCTCCACCTTCTCCAGGGACGGCATCTGGTCGAGCCCGACCACCACCGCCACGGTGTCGACGTTCGCGGCGAGGGGCTGGTGCCGCGACGACCTGCCCGGCTCGGCCCGCTCCACGAGAGTCCGGCGCGGGAGGACCTCGGTGACCACACGTTCACCCGCGTCTCCGGCGACCACCACCCAGTCGCCGACGCACGGCGCCTCCAGCGGGTCGGACACCGGCACCGCGATGCGCGCGGTGACGACGCGTCCGTCCGGGCCGAGCACACGGACGTGCCCCCGGTCGCCACGCACCACGCGCCCGCTCCAGGCCGTCGCCCTGTCCCACTCGGTCCCCACACCGTGACCGTACGAGCGTCGTCCGGCGCAGGCGAGCGATTTTCGGCCGTCGGCCCAGCCCCCTGGAGGTGGTCACGTCGACCACGGGGGCGCCTACGCTGGCCCCATGGACCCGCTCCAACGCGCCCCTCAGAACCAGGCTGCACCGCTGGCCGGATACCACTCGGTCCGCTCCGACGCCGCGCTCGTCGACGCCGTGCGTGCGTTCGCCGGCGAGGACGCCGAGGCGGTCCTGGGCTCGCTCGACCCGGTCGGTCAGCTCGGCGGGTCCGCGGAGGCACGCGAGCACGGGATGCTCGCCAACCAGAACGAGCCGGTGCTCCACCCCGTCGACCGGTACGGAAACCGGGTCGACGAGATCGCGTTCCACCCCTCGTGGCACTGGATGATGGAGAAGGGCATCGGCTTCGGCCTGCACGCGACCCCATGGGTCAGCGACGAGCCGCAGCCGCACCTGCGCCGGGCAGCGGCGTACGTCGCGTGGACGCACAACGAGCCCGGTCACGGCTGTCCCCTCACGATGACGTACGCCGCGGTGCCGGCGCTGCGGGCCGACGACGCCCAGGCGAAGCAGTGGACGTCGCTGCTGGCGTCGACCTCGTACGACTTCGGACTCCGCAACCCCGCGGAGAAGCGCGGCATCCTCGCCGGGATGGGCATGACGGAGAAGCAGGGCGGTTCCGACGTCCGTACCAACGCGACCACGGCGACGCCGACCGCCGTGGAGGGCGAGTACGTGCTGCACGGGCACAAGTGGTTCACCAGCGCCCCGATGAACGACCTCTTCCTCGTCCTCGCCCAGGCGCCCGGCGGCCTCACCTGCTTCGTGGTCCCGCGTGTGCTGCCCGACGGGACGCGCAACCCGCTCCAGGTCGTCCGGCTGAAAGACAAGCTCGGCAACCGCTCCAACGCGTCCTCGGAGCTGGAGTTCGCCGGCACGTGGGCGGTTCGGCTCGGTGACGAGGGTCGCGGTGTGCGGACGATCATCGAGATGGTCGCCTCCACCCGGCTCGACTGCGTGCTCGGCTCGTCCGCGCTGATGCGGCGCTCGGTCGCGGAGGCAACGTGGCACGCGTCGCAGCGTTCGGCCTTCGGTGGGCCGCTGTCCGACAAGCCCGCCATGCAGAACGTGCTCGCGGACCTCGCTGTGGAGTCCGAGGCGGCGACGCTCCTCGGCCTGCGGCTCGCCTCGAGCGTGGAGCACCCCGACGACGAGCACGAGAAGGCGCTGCGCCGCATCGCGCTGCCCCTCGCCAAGTTCTGGGTGTGCAAGCGCACCCCGTTCCACGTGGCCGAGGCGCTCGAGGTCCTCGGTGGCAACGGGTACGTCGAGGAGTCCGGCATGCCGCTGCTCTTCCGCGAGTCGCCGCTCAACTCGATCTGGGAGGGCAGCGGCAACGTGAACGCGCTCGACGTCCTCCGGGCGCTCCAACGCGAGCCCGACGCGCTCGAGGCCTGGCTGACCGAGGTCGGCTCCGTCCGCGAGGACCGGCGTCTCGATGCGGCGATCACCGACGTCCTCGACGACCTCAGCGATCTCCAGGACGTGGAGTTCCGGGCGCGACGCATCGCGGGCCGGATGGCGACGCTCCTCCAGGCGTCTCTGCTCCTGCGTCACAGCGACGACGCCGTCGCGGACGCGTTCGTCGCGAGCCGGATCGACGGCGACTGGGCGGGGACGTTCGGCACCCTCCCCCGCGGTGTCGACGCGGCGCGCATCGTCGGGCGGGCGACACCGTCGGTCTGACCCCCGCAACGAGGACCGGACCGCGACCGGCCTAGAGGCCGGCCAGCGTGTCCTCCATCTGGCGGACCGTCTTGTCCGCGAGCCGCTCGAGCGGGAGCCGCAGAACCGCGTCGGGGACCTTGGCGACGGCTCCGTGGAACGTGAAGTCGGCGGTGTAGCGGATCTCGGTGCCGGCGGGGGTCGAGGCGAACAGGATCTCGTCCTTCGTGGTGACGCTGTCGTTGCGCCCCGTCACCTCGAACACCGCGTCCGGCTCGAGCCGTGTCGTCTCGTACGTCAGCTCGACGCGCTTGCCGAGGAACTTCGAGACGTTGCGGTAGCGGGTCCCGAGACCCCCGTCGCCCGACAGTCGGGTCGTCTCGACCGTGCCGGGGTCCCACTGCTCCGTGCTGGTGAAGTCGCTCAGGTACGAGAAGACCTCGTCAAGCGGCTTGGCGACGGTGAGAGTGCGAGAGACGGCGACCATGGTCGTCACGCTACGGGAGGTCCGGAGGCGGCGCCGGTCCGCTGCGCAGGAGTCCGACGTCTCCCCCAGCGTTTCGCGCGAGGGCGTCGTTAACGCGGCCGACTCTGTGGCGCCGCTCACACGGACCCATCTTCTGCCCTGGAACGACGGGACGACGCTTCGCTGGATCTCACATGCTGAACGCAAGTCCCAAATGTTGAGATGAGCCATTGCCGGATCACCGGTCCGCAGCACAGACTTACGACCATGCTCACAGCGCAGACGACTCACCTGGCGATCCGTCGCCACGTGGACTTCGGTCGTATGCGCAGCATGATGTGTCGCTGCGCCTGATCCTGGCCCCGGCCCTCTGAGTGCCGGCCCGACCGTCATCCCCTCCTCGAGCATCTCCGACAGGACGTCTCATGACTGCGACCACCGACGCGCCCGTGCGCGCTGCCCGCCCTCGCCGCAGTAAGGGTGAGGGCCAGTGGGCCCTGGGCTACCGCGAGCCGCTGAACGCCAACGAGCAGTCCAAGAAGGACGACAACCCGCTCAACGTCCGCGCCCGCATCGAGAACATCTACGCGCACCGCGGCTTCGAGTCGATCGACGGCGGCGACCTGCGCGGACGCTTCCGCTGGTGGGGCCTCTACACGCAGCGCAAGCCCGGCATCGACGGCGGCAAGACCGCGACGCTGGAGCCCGAGGAGCTCGACGACGACCTACTTCATGCTGCGCGTGCGCATCGACGGCGGCCAGCTCGACCTCGAGCAGCTGCGCACGGTCGCCGACATCTCCGTCGGAGTTCGCCCGCGACACCGCCGACCTCACCGACCGCCAGAACGTCCAGTACCACTGGATCGACGTCGCGCGACGTGCCCGACGATCTGGAACCGCCTCGAGTCGGTCGGCCTGTCGACGCAGGAGGCGTGCGGCGACTGCCCCCGCGTCATCCTCGGCTCCCCCGTCGCCGGCGTCTCCGCCGACGAGATCATCGACGGCACCTCGGCGATCGACGCGATCGAGAGCCGCTACATCGGCGACCGCGAGTTCTCCAACCTGCCCGCGCAAGTTCAAGACGGCGATCAGCGGCCACCCCGAGCCACGACGTCGTCCCGCAGATCAACGACATCGCGTTCATCGGGCGCGTCCACCCCGAGCACGGGCCCGGCTTCGACCTGCTGGGTCGGCGGCGGCCTGTCGACCAACCCGATGCTGGCCCAGCGCCTCGGCGCCTGGGTCCCGCTCGAGGAGGTCCCCGAGGTCTGGGAGGGCGTCGTCAGCATCTTCCGCGACTACGGCTACCGCCGCCTGCGCACCCGCGCCCGCCTCAAGTTCCTCGTCGCCGACTGGGGCATCGAGAAGTTCCGCGAGGTGCTCGAGACCGAGTACCTCGAGCGCAAGCTCGTCGACGACCTCGAGGCGCCCGGCACCGCGACACGCCCGGCGACCACGTCGGCGTGCACCCGCAGATGGACGGCAAGCTTCTACGTCGGCGTCGCCGCCACGGTCGGCCGCATCTCCGGCACGCTGCTGAACCAGCTCGCCGACGTCGTCGAGGCGCACGGCAGCGACCGCGGTCCGCACGACGCCGATGCAGAAGCTCGTCGTCCTCGACGTCGCGCGAGGACCAGGTCGAGTCGCTCGTCGCCGCGCTCGACGCGATCGGCCTGCGACGCCCGCCCGTCGCAGTGGCGCCGCACACGATGGCCTGCACCGGCATCGAGTACTGCAAGCTCGCGATCGTCGACACCAAGGACCGCGCGGACCTGCTGATCGACGAGCTCGAGCAGCGCGTCCCCGAGCTCGACACGCCGATCACGATCAACGTCAACGGCTGCCCGAACTCCTGCGCCCGCATCCAGACCGCCGACATCGGCCTCAAGGGCCAGCTCGTGATGGACGAGACGGCGACACAGGTCGAGGGCTTCCAGGTCCACCTCGGCGGCGCCCTCGGGCTCGACGCCGGCTTCGGCCGCAAGCTCCGCGCCCACAAGGTCACCGGCGACCAGCTGCCCGACTACGTCGAGAAGCTCGTCCGCGACGTACCTCGAGCAGCGCGACGACGGCGAGTCGTTCGCCGCGCTGGGTCGCCCGCGCCGACGAGGAGGTCCTGCGATGAGCGGCGAGCGGCCCCCTTCCACTGCCCGTACTGCGCCGACGAGGACCTGCGTCCGCACGGCGAGAAGCACGGCGAGTGGGAGTGCCGCTCCTGCCTGCGCGCGTTCTCGCTCTCGTTCATCGGACTGATCCCACCTGGGGGTGACACGGCATGACCACGACAGCACTGCGCGGCGGCGTCCCCGCCCGCTCCGCCGAGGAGCTCGAAGAGCTCGCCCGCATCGCCGGTCCCGACCTCGAGCTCGCCCCGGCCGAGCTCATCGTGGCTGGGCGGTCGAGCACTTCGGCGAGCGCTTCTGCGTGACCTCGTCGATGGGCGACGCCGTGCTCGCCGACCTCGCCGGCAAGGTGGCGCCAGGCATCGACGTCGTGTTCCTCGACACCGGCTACCACTTCGCGGAGACGATCGGGACGCGCGACGCCGTCGAGGCGACGATGCCCGTCAACCTCGTCACCGTCACACCGGCGCAGTCGGTCGCGGACCAGGACGCCCAGTACGGCAAGGACCTGTTCCGCACCGACCCCGACCGCTGCTGCGCGCTGCGCAAGGTCAAGCCGCTCCAGGACGCCCTCGCCGGGTACGACGCCTGGGCGACCGGGCTGCGTCGCGAGGAGACCCACAGCCGGGTCATCGCACCCGTCGTCGGCTGGGACGCCCGCAAGGCCAAGGTCAAGGTGTCGCCGCTCGCGCGCTGGAGCGCCGAGGACGTCGACCGCTACATCGCCGAGAACGGTGTGCTGGTCAACCCCCTGCAGTACGACGGCTACCCGTCCATCGGCTGCTGGCCCTGCACGCAGCGGGTCGCCCCGGGCGAGGACGCCCGCAGCGGCCGCTGGGCCGGCAGCGGCAAGAACGAGTGCGGCATCCACCTCTGACGCTGCACCACACCGATTTTCCAGGTCGTACGAGACCCACGCACGACACCCTCTCGGAAGGAGGAATGCACCATGACCGCCCCTGCACTGGTCACGCTCGCTCACGGGAGCCGTGACCCCCGCTCGGCCGCCACCATCGCATCACTGACGGAGTTGGTCCGGTGCATGCGTCCCGACCTGCGTGTCGAGCAGGCCTATCTCGAGCTGTCCGAGCCGGGCCCGCTGACGGTGATCGACCGGCTCGTCGCCGAGGGCCACGACGAGGTCGTCGTCGTGCCCCTGCTCCTGACGCATGCCCACCACGCCTCGGTCGACGTGCCCGCGGTCGTCGAGGCGGCACGTCGGCGCCACCCCCACGTCCGCGTCGCTCGCGACCGACGTGCTCGGGATCGACAAGAGCTTCCTCGGCGTGCTCGACCTCCGGCTGCGCGCCGCGCTGCGCGAGGCCCGGGCCACCGAGCTCGACGGCCTCGTCCTCGCCGCGGCGGGCACGTCCGACCAGCTCGCGAACGCTCACGTGGCCCGGGTGGCGCGGGCGTGGGGCGCTCACCACAAGCTGCCGGTGCTCGCCGCGTTCGCGTCGTCGGCGCCGCCGGCTGCCGGTGAGGCCGTCCGCGCGCTGCGTCGTCGACGGCAAGCGCCACATCGCCGTCGGCTCGCTCTTCCTCGCGCCCGGGCTTCCTGCCGGACCGCGCGTCGGAGCTCGCCCTCGAGGCCGGGGCCGTCGCCGTGTCGGACCCGCTGGGCGCCGCGCCGGAGCTGGCCAGGGTGATCCTGGCCCGCTACGCGGTCGGCGCGGTCGACCTGGTGCCGATCCCCGCCTGAGGCCGTCAGACGTGGCGGTCGCGGCGAGACGTTCGCGCTCGGCGTCGACGTCGAATCGCGCCTCCGGCCAGGTGAGCCCGAGCGCCTCGAGGTGCTCGCCGAGCAGCTGGCCGACGGCCCAGTTCCGGTACCACTTGCGGCCACTCGGCACGACGAACCACGGGGCGTACGAGGACGAGCAGCGCTCCAGCACGACCTCGTACGCCTCGCGGTAGCGCGGCCAGAGCCTCCGTTCGTCGACGTCGGCGGGGTCGTACTTCCAGTGCTTCGTCGGGTCGTCGAGGCGCGCGCGCAACCGTCGGAGCTGGTCGTCGGCGGTGATGTGGAGGAAGCACTTGAGGACGATGCACGCCGTCGTCGACCAGGCGCCTCTCGAACGCGTCGATCGCGTCGTACCGGCGCTCGATCTCGTCGGCGGTCGGCGAGCTCACGCACCTTGCCGATCAGCACGTCCTCGTAGTGCGACCGGTCGAAGAACCCGATCTTCCCGGCGCCCGGGCAGCGACCGCTCGATCCGCCACAAGAAGTCGTGCGCGAGCTCCTCGGGCGTCGGTGCCTTGAAGGACGTCACCTGGACTCCCTGCGGGTCGAGCAGTCCCCGCGACGCGACGGATGCGTGCCGCCCTTGCCGGAGGTGTCCATCCCCTGGAGCACCACGAGCACGCGACGGTCGCCGGTCCCCGTCACGCCGGCGGCGTACAGCCGCTCCTGCTGGTCGGACAGCACCTCGGCGAGCGCCGCCGTCGCCGCGGGCTGGTCCTTCTTGGACCCGCCGAACCCCGGTGTCGCTCGCGAGTCGTGGGCGGTGAGGTCCACGGGCCCGTCGGGCAGCCTGAGGCGCTCGCTCAGCGTCGTCTTCGCCATGCGACGCAGTATGCACCGCTTCTGGCGAGGACGGCAGACTGTCGCCATGGCCACGCTGCGTCCTGACCCGCCCCTCGCCACCGCCGTGGTGCACGGCGCGACCGGATACGTGGGAGGCCATCTCGTCCGGGCGCTGCTCGCCGACGCCACGGTCGTGCTCGCCGTCGGTCGCTCTGCCTCGCGTCTGGAGTCGCTCCGCGAGTCGGCAGGGAGCGACGGGTCGCGTCTTGTCACCGTCGTGGCCGACGTGTCGACCGACGAGGGTGCGCGACAGGTCGCGCAGCGGCTCGACGAGCACGGCGACGTCCAGGCCGCGTTCGCAGCGATCGGCGGGTGGTGGGAGGGCCCGCACCTGGTCGACCTCGACACCCCGACGTGGTCGGCGCTGCTCACGAGCCACCTGACGGCGCACTTCCTCGCGGCCCGCGCGACCGTCCCTCGCCTGGACCCCGAAGGTTCGGCGTACGTGGCCTTCAACGGCATCGCCACCCTCCAGCCGGAAGCGGGGTCGGGTCCTGTCAGCGTCACCGGCGCCGGTCAGTCGATGCTCCTGGACGTGCTGCGTGCCGAGGACGGACGGTCCGACGTCCGCTACCACGAGCTGTGCGTCGTCAACCCGGTCGTGGACGCGGGTCAGGCCGTGCACGCGACCGAGGCCGTCGTCGAGATCACCGACGTGGTCGCGGCAGCGGTGACGCTCGCCCGCAGCGGCGACCCGCGCACCCACCGGCAGGAGCTCGGGCGCCTCTGACGCGCCCCGAGGGCGCACGGAGGTGCTTCGGCGTTAGGGTGGAAACCCCCTGCTGAAAGGCGTCGACGATGAACGATCCGAGTCCGGAGGCCCCCAGGCCGTACGACGTGGCGGTGCTCTTCGAGCAGGAGCTCTCCAGCCTGGACGCCCGACAGCTCACCGCGCTGCACGAAGGGCTCGACGACCCGGTCGTCTACCACCTGCTGCTGCCCGTCGAGGACGCGGCGGCGACGATGGCGACGTCGCTCGGGGTCCTGGGTGGCGCCGACCTGGCGATGCCCGACGCCCGCTCGATCGGCGACATCGACCGCGCCGTCGCCGAGGAGGGTCAGACCGCGCTCGAGCGATCGGTCGCGCTCGTCACGGCCGCCGGCAAGGAGTCCACCAGCGTGCGCGGAGCGCTGACCCGCGACGACCCGGTCCACGCCCTGACCGACCTCGTCACACGCGTCGGCGCCGCCGAGGCGATCATCCTGACCACCCCGCACGTGCTCTCGGAGTTCTTCCACATCGACTGGGCGTCGCGGGCCGAGCGCAAGCTCAAGGTGCCGACGCTGCACCTCATCGAGCACGAGTCGTTCGACGCGCAGTCGTCCGGCGCGGGCGAGGGCGCCTCGCTCCTCGACCGCGACCACGTGTGCTGCTCCGTACGATGGAGGCATGGCGTACGAGGTGGAGAAGACGGAAGACGAGTGGCGTGCGGAGCTGACGCCGACGGAGTACCACGTGCTGCGCGAGGCCGGCACCGAACGGCCCTTCAGCAGCGTCCTACGAGACCGACCGAGACACCCGGCGTCTACGCGTGCAGGGCGTGCGGCACCGAGCTGTTCCGCAGCGACACCAAGTTCGACGCGCACTGCGGATGGCCGGCGTTCTGGTCGCCGCTGGCCGGTGACAAGGTCGAGCTACATCGAGGACAGCTCGCTGGGGATGCGGCGCACCGAGGTGCGGTGCGCCCACTGCGGCTCGCACCTCGGCCACGTCTTCGAGGGCGAGGGCTTCCCGACCCCGACCGACCAGCGCTACTGCATCAACGGAGTGAGCCTCACGCTCGTGCCCGACGCCGACTGAGTCGGCTCAGTCGGCGCGGGTCACGCAGTCACGGCAGCGTGTCGACGATCTCCGCGACCGTACGGAGGCGGCCGGTGTAGAACGGGATCTCCTCGCGCACGTGGCGGCGCGCCTCGGTGGCGCGCAGCTCGCGCATGAGGTCGACGATCCGGTAGCAGCTCGTCGGCCTCGAACGCCAGGAGCCACTCGTAGTCGCCCAGCGCGAACGAGGCGACCGTGTTGGCGCGCACGTCCGCGTAGTCGCGCGCGGCCATCACCGTGCTCGCGCAGCATGTCGCGGCGCTCGTCGTCGGGCAGCAGGTACCAGTCGTACGACCGCACGAACGGGTACACGCAGACGTACGCCTGCGCCTCCTCGTCGGCCAGGAACGCCGGGATGTGCGAGCGGTTGAACTCCGCCGGGACGGTGCAGGCCCATCTGCGACCACACCGGCGCCAGCCGCGAGCCGAGCGCCGTGCGGCGGAACGCGTTGTAGGCGTCCTGCAGCGCGTCGGCGGTCGGCGCGTGCCACCAGATCATGAGGTCGGCGTCGGCGCGCAGGCCGCTGACGTCGTAGGTGCCGCGCACCACGACGTCACGTCGACGCCAGCTTCGTCGAACAGCGCGTCGACCTCGGCGGCCTCGGCCTGGCCCGGTCGGCGTCGCCGCAGACGGCGCTCGAGCCGGAACACCGACCACATCGTGTAGCGGATGGTCTCGTTGATCTCCGTGGTCGACCTCTGCGACGTCATGCGTCCATTCTGCACCCGCGACCGGAAGGGCCCTCCAGGTGTCGCCACCCGGCCCGCGGCCGCCCGTCCGGACGCCACCACGGCCGGGATGCCGACGCCCTCGTAGGCCGCGCCGCAGACCTCCAGCCCGGGCACGGCGGCGACCTCGGACGCTGACCGTGCGCGACCCGGTCGAGGTGGCCGACCGTCGTACTGCGGCAGCCCGCCGCCCCAGCGCTGGACGTGGACGTCGGTCGACCCGGCGCCACGCAGGCCCGACGGCATCGACCGCAGGTCGTCGACCGCGCAGGGCGACCGAGCGTCGGCGTCGTCGCGCTGCAGCAACGTGCGTCTCGCCCGCCCGGCCGATCGACGCCCGCAGCACGACGGGTGCCCGGACCGCTTGCGCCGAGCCAGCCCCACTTGCGCGACGAGAACGTCGCGGCCTTGATCGCTCGCGCCTCGACCGGGGGGCACCAGGAAGCCCGACGTGGTCGCCTCCGCGCGATCGGCTCGCGCGAGCACGCAGCGTCACGATCGCCATCGAGGCGTAGTCGATCTCGCGCCAGCGCGAACGCGGCGCGCGGTGCGTCCTCGGCCAGCAGCCGGGCCGTCGGGGCTGCCGGTGCCGCGAGCACGACGCGCATCGGCCTCGAGCGTCGACGGGTCGGTTGGCGGCACCGACGACGAGCCGCCACCCGACCGTGGCCGAGCGGGCTCGCCTCGCGCACGGTCGACGCCGGTGCGCACCTCGGACCCGGCGGTGGCGCGCGACGGCGCGCGGGCAGCTGCCGACATCCCGCCGTCGAGGCCGGCGAACACCGGCGGGCCCGGGCGGCGCGGACGCGACCTGCTCGGCTGCGGCGCGGGCGATCCGTACGCCTCTCTCGGGAGCGCCGCGATCGCCGGCGCGGCCGCCTGGACCGAGAGCTCGGTCGGCGTGACCGGCGTAGACGCCGCCCAGCAGCGGCTCGACCAGCACGGTCGACGACCTCGCGGCCGAGACGGTCGGCCCACGAACGCGGCCACCGAGACGTCGTCGGTCGGGCATCGGGAGCGGGAGGCGGTACGGGCGCGCAGCAGAGTCGGGCGCCGACAGGACGCGGCTGCTCGCGAGGGCCGTCAGGTCGGCTCGGGACGCCCATCACCGTCGGCGGGATCGGCCGCAGCGCACCGCGGGTCCACATCGACGCGCGTGATCGGCTCGGGGTGCACCACCGCGTCGGCGAGGCCCGACGTCGCGGACGAGGTCGAGCGGCCTCCGGACGCCGGCGAGCATCGACTCGGCGCCGACGTCGACCGTGAGTCCCGCCGACCTCCGCCGAGGCGAGCTTGCCGCCGATCCGCGGCGGAGCCCTCCAGCACGACGACCTCGGCTCCGGCAACCGCTCGACGACCGCGCGCGCGGCCGTGAGCCCGGCGATGCCGCCTCCGACGACGACGACGTGCACGGGACCTCTCATCGCCCCGACCTCAGCGGACTCGTAGGCGTGGACGAAGTCGACCAGCCGCGTCAGCGCGTCGGGGTCGGTGGCCGGCAGCACGCCGTGGCCGAGGTTGAACACGTGCCCGTCGCGCGCTGCGGCCGGCGTCGATGACCTCGGCGGCCGGGCGTGGACGACCTCGGTGCGGAGCGAACAGGACGGTCGGGTCGAGGTTGCCCTGCACGGCCGGCCGGACCGACCCGGCCGACGGCCTCGTCGAGCGGCACGCGCCAGTCGACGCCCACGACGTCGGCGCCGGCGTCGCCCATCGCGCGCAGCAGCTCGCCGGTGCCGACGCCGAAGTGGATGCGCGGCACGTCGAGGTCGGCGACAGCGTCGAGCACCGCTTCGAGTGCGGCTTGACGTACGTCTCGTAGTCGCTCGCGCGACAGCGATCCGGCCCACGAGTCGAACAGCTGGACCGCCGAGGCGCCGGCCTCGACCTGCAGGCGCAGGAACTGTCGCCGCGATCGTCGCGATACGGCCGAGCAGCGCGTGCCACAGGTGCCGGGTCGCAGTACATGAGCTCCTTGGTGAGGCGGTGGTCGCGCGACGGGCCACCCTCGACGAGGTAGGACGCCAGCGTGAACGGCGCGCCGGCGAAGCCGATCAGCGGCGTCGTCCCGAGCTCGCCGACACGAGCCCGCGGACGGCGTCGGTGATCGTACGGGACGTCGTCGGGCTCGAGGTCGCGCAGCTGCTGCTCCAGCTGCGTCGGCCGAGCGGATCGGCTCGGCGACCACGGGCCCGGTGCCCGGCACGATGTCGAGGTCGACGCCGATCGCCTTCAGCGGCACGACGATGTCGGAGAAGAAGATCGCGGCGTCGACGCCGTGGCGGCGGACGGGCTGCATCGTGATCTCGACGACCATGTCGGTGCGGAAGCACGACTCGAGCATCGGGCACGCCCTCGCGGAGCTTGAGGTACTCGGGCAGCGAGCGCCCGGCCTGACGCATGAACCACACCGGCGTGTGGTCGACCTTCTCGCCGCGGCACGCCGCAGGAACGCGCTGGTCGTGGCGCTCCGCCCTTCGGCGCATCCTTCGGGCGGTCCTTCGAGGTGCCCTTCGTGTCGTCCTTCGTGCCATCCTTGGGGGTGCCCGACGTCGTGGGGGCCTCGTCCGTCTCTCCGCAGCGCTCACGTCTCGATCCTCGCAGGTCGAACGGCGTGTCGCGCCCCAGGTCGGGGCGATCATGCTTAGGCTGAGGGCATGGCAGCCCGCACCGAGCTCGACGGCAGCCGTCGGAGTTCAGTCGATGCGGTCGCGCAGCTCCGCGACGCGGCACTTCGTCCTGAGGTGCTCGTGCGAGATGCCCGCTCCCGCAGCGCATCGCCCCGTACGCGTACGCGCATGAGCGGCGACGTCGCGTCGCCGACGACGAGCTCGGCACCGGCCGCTTCATCCTGCTGCACGACCCGGCCGGCAACGACGCGTGGAGCGGCACGTTCCGGCTGCGTCACGTTCGCCCGCGCCGACATCGAGGCGGAGATGGCCAGCCGACCCGGTCCTCCCCCAGGTCGGCTGGAGCTGGCTGACCGAGGCGCTCGACGGCGAGGGCGCCGACGTACGTCGCGCCGAGCGGCAGCGTCACGGTCGTGCGCTCCGAGGGCTTCGGCGGCGATGGACGACGACGGCGCCGACGCGCAGATCGAGGTCCGCGCGTCGTGGACGCCCGCATGCGGCCCCGAGCCGGCCTCGCCGCTCACGCGCGGCGTGGATCGACCTGCTGTGCACCGTCGCCGGGCTGCCGCCCGCTCGCACCCGGCGTCCTGCCGCTTCCCTCGCCGCGGTCACGGCGGACGGCCGCGCCGACGACCGAGCCCGAAGCCGCACGCCGACGGAGGCCCAGCGCCGGTCCTGCCGCCGACTCGCAGCTGCGCGACCCGCTGCCCCCCGTCGTCGACACCGCCGACGCCCTGCGCGCACGCCTGCGCGGCGATCTGCGCCCGGCACGGGCCCGATCGCCCTCGACGCCGAGCGCGCCTCGGGCTACCGCTACTCCCAGCGCGCCTACCTCGTCCAGGTGCGTCGCGAGGGGTCCGGCACCGCGCTGATCGACCCGATCGCCTTCGACAACCTGAGCCCGCTCGACACCGCCTTCGCGGCGACGAGTGGATCCTGCACGCGGCGACGCAGGACCTGCCCGTGCCTGGCCGAGGTCGGCCTCCGCCCCGGCTCCTGTTCGACACCGAGCTCGCCGGCCGCCTGCTCAACCTGCCCCGCGTCGGCCTCGCGGCGCTGGTGCGAGCACTACCTCGGGCTGAGCCTGGCCAAGGAGTTCTCGGCCGCCGACTGGTCGACGCGTCCGCTGCCCGAGCCGTGGCTGCGTCTACGCCGCGCTCGACGTCGAGGTGCTGCGTCGAGCTGCGCGACGTCCTGGACGACCCGGCTCGAGGCGGCCGGCAAGCGCGAGTGGGCGCACGAGGAGTTCGAGGCGCTGCTCGCGTTCGCCGGGCCCGCCCGAGCGCAAGGAGCCGTGGCGACGTACGTCGGGCATCCACAAGGTCCGCGGCGGACGCCGGCTCGCCATCGTCCGCGCCCTGTGGCAGGCCCGCGACGCCATCGCCAGAGAGCGCGACATGACGCCCGGCCGCATCCTGCCCGACGCCTCGATCGTCACGATCGCCCGCTCGGTGCCACGGACCCGTCAGGAGCTTCGCGACCTGGAGGTCATGCGCAGCCGGGGGGCGCGCCGCTACCTCGACACGTGGGACACGGCCGTCTCGCAGGCGCGCGACCTCGACGAACGCGAGCTGCCGACCGCGTCGGGCAACGACAGCGACGGTCCGCCGCCCCCCAGGTCCTGGCCCGAGCGCAAGCCCGAGGCCGCCGCGCGCCTCGCGGCGTACCGGACGGTGCTCGCCGAGATCGCCGAGCGCCACGACCTGCCGTCGGAGAATCTGCTGACCCCTGACGCCGTCCGCCGCCTGGCGTGGGACGACGTGGGCGGAGACGATCCGGACGCGATCGCCGCCTTCCTCCGCGAGAAGGGCGCCCGACCCTGGCAGATCGGGCTCACCGCCGCCGCGCTCGCCGAGGCACGCCGCGCACTCGACGTCTGAGCGGAGCCTGCCGCGGGCCCGCCGCGGTCGAGGTTCTGCGTCGTTTCGCCGACGATGCGTCAGGAGCCGCCACTACTCTGGTCCGATGGCCGAGTTCAAGAAGCCGTTGCTCTCAGGACCCGAGCTCTTCGAAGCCCACCAGGGCATCGAGGACCCTGTCGCCCGCGCCGAGGCAGGTGCCCGCATGGCGCACCTCCTCGTCCGAGGCGCGCGCTCCGCAGGCGACCGCGAGACCACCGAGCGGGTGCTCGCCCTGGCCGATGAGCACGGCCTCGACCTGCTGGCCGAGATGTGGTCGGGCGCTCCCGCCGACTCGCTCGCCGGAGCGCTGTGGCGGCTGTACGTCCTGCGGACCTGGGTGCGGCGCGACCCGGTGTGCGCGGCGCGCGAGTTCGAGGCCGGCAAGGCGCACTCCCCCGTCGACGAGGTCGTCGCGGGCGTCGAGGACCCTCCTGGGCCGCAGGAGGTCGTCGCTCTCGTCGACGCCGTCGTGCGCGGCGTCGTGACCAACGACCTGGCCGACACGCTGGACCGTGCCGCCGCCTTCGCCCGGCTCGTCGGGATCGGCCGGGCCTCGCTGGAGGCCGCAGACCAGGACGACGCCATCAGTGCGTCGCGGCTGGTCGACACGGCACGGGCACTCCAGCTCGCCGCTGCACATGAACGACGTGGAGACCTGAGTTAGGCTGGTGCGTGCGCCGGGCTGCGGTTGCCCCGGGTCCCAAAATTAGCCGCCACGAGCGGCCACGCGCCGTGAGGTGCTCCCAGCCCGGCGCATGACTTTCGAGAGATCCGCCCACCCTGCAGTCGCTGTGCAGGATCGCGCCTGGTGGGCGATGCTCGCGTCATGGACGAAGACACGACTGCAGACGATCTGGTCGCCGACGTCGTCATCCTCGGCACCGGGCCCGGTGGTGAGGCCGCGGCCGGTGCGCTCGCCCGCGCAGGGTTGCAGGTGGTCGCCGTCGAGGCCTCGCTGGTCGGCGGCGAGTGCCCGTACTACGGCTGCATCCCGTCCAAGACGTTGCTCCGCTCCGCCGAGCTGCTTGCCGACGCCCGCCGCGCGGACGAGGCCGCCGGCAAGGTGAGCGTCGTGCCTGACTTCTCCACCGCGTACGCGCGGGTCCGTGAGATCACCGCCGACTGGGACGACTCGGCGGCGGTCAAGCGGCTCCAGGACCAAGGTGTCCGACTCGTCCGGGGCACCGGGTCGATCATCGGCCCTGGGCGCGTACGCGTCGACGAACGGACGTTCAGCGCGGGCCGCGGGATCCTCCTGGACGTCGGCACCCGGCCTGCTGTGCCGGGAATCGACGGGCTCTCGGACACCCCGTACTGGACCAACCGTGATCTGCTCCGCAGCCCCGACCTCCCCACGTCGCTGCTGGTCCTCGGAGGAGGCGCGGTCGGGCTGGAGCTCGCCCAGGCGTACGCCCGGTACGGAACGACCGTCACCGTGATCGAAGGCGCCGACCGCATCCTCGCTCAGGAGGAGCCGGAGGCGAGCGCACTGCTCGCCGCCGCGCTCAGCGAGGACGGGATCACGGTGCGTACCGGCAGTGGTGCCGTGTCGGTCGCGCACGACGCGGGTCGCTTCACGGTGACCCTGGAGGACGGCACGGCGCTCGACGCGCAGCGCCTCCTCGTCTCCGCAGGACGCACACCCAACACCGACCGGCTGGGGCTCGACGTCGTGGGCGTCCCGACGCAGCACGGCTACCTGACTACCGACGAGCACCAGCGCGTCCTCGCCGACGGAGCACCGGTCGGCGGCCTCTGGGCGATCGGGGACGTGACCGGACGCGGCGGGTTCACCCACGTGTCGATGTACCAGTCCGCGATCGCGGTAGCGGACATCAGGGGCCAGTCCGGCCCGGGGGCGTCGTACCGCGCGCTCCCCCGTGTCACGTTCACCGACCCCGAGATCGGCGCGGTGGGCCTCACGGAGGGGCAGGCGCGGCGGCGGGGACTGGACGTACGGACGGGCAGCGCGGATCTCGCCGCATCGTCGCGCGGGGCGACGTACGGGCCGGGGAACCGGGGCCTGATCAAGCTCGTGGCCGACGCCGAGCGGCGCGTGCTGGTCGGCGCCACCTCAGCCGGACCCGCTGGAGGGGAGATCCTCGGCGCCCTGACCGTCGCCGTCCACGCCCAGGTGCCCTTGACGGAGCTCGTGCGGACGATCTGGGCGTACCCGACCTTCCACCGTGCGATCGGGACAGCGCTCGCCGACCTGTCCTGAGACCGGTGGCCGGGCAGCCCTCGAACGAGGCCGCCGCCGAACACGACCGGATGCCACGCCCGTCAGGCTAGACTGCACGAATGCCCAGGTACGTCCCTCGTCTGCCTGCCGTCGTGGTGGCGGCAGCACTCTCGGGACTCCTCCTGATGCTGGGCGGCACGGCATCCGCCGCCGGCCCCCGCAGCCACTCCACGTCGCCCACCGACGCTCGTACAAGCAGCGAGCGCGGGCTGACGGGCTGGAAGGCCGCGCTCCACAAGATCGACGTCGGGACCCGGACGCACCACGAGAAGTCCGGTGTCGGGCCCGAGCCCGCTGACCTTCCGGCCGCGGTCGACGCGCCCGGCAGCGACACGCGTGAGGAGCCGTGCGGCTCGCCCGCGGCGGGCGTTCCGTCCGCGGCGCAGCATCACGTCCTCGGACGCGCACCTCCTCGGTGACGGCACGGCCTCGACCCGTCCTCACGCACCCTCGGTGCGATCGTCTTCTTCAGATCCCGGAGCACACCCGTGTCACGACCTGATTCCCGCGCGCCGCTGTGGCGTGCGGTCGCGGCGCTCGCCGTCCTCGCCATCTCGGCGGTCATCGCCCTCAACTTCTCCCCACGCCTCGGTCTCGACCTCCGCGGCGGCACCCAGATCGTCCTCGAGACGCAGGACAGCGAGCGGACCAAGGCCGACTCGGAGTCCACGGACCGCGCGCTCGAGGTCCTCCGCGGGCGCGTCGACGCCCTCGGTGTCTCGGAGCCGACCCTCGCGCGCTCCGGTGAGCGACGCATCATCGTCGAGCTCCCGGGCGTCCAGGACCCGCGCAAGGCGGCCGAGGTCATCGGCCAGACCGCGCAGCTGACCTTCCACGACGTCATCGGCCCTGCTCCCGAGGGCGCGCAACCGGCCGAGGGCCAGACCGTCGTCAAGGACGAGGACGGCAACCCGATCATCGTCGGCCCGCAGGAGCTCGACGGCAACGGCGTGACGAGCGCCAAGTCGGAGCAGGAGCAGCAGTCGCTGCAGTGGGTCGTGAACGTCAAGTTCAACAAGGAGGGCACGCCCGGCTGGCAGAAGCTCGTCCAGGACGCGTGCGCCAACACCGCCGGCGGTCAGCGCATCGCGATCATGCTCGACAACGAGGTCATCTCGTCGCCGCAGGTCCAGCCGTCGCTGTGCGCGGGCGCGGGCTCCACCACCAGCATCACCGGTGACTTCACCTCGCAGACCTCCAAGGACCTCGCCATCCTCATCGAGGGCGGCGCGCTCCCGGTGCCCGTCGAGGTCATCGAGCAGCGCACGGTCGGCGCCACCCTCGGCGACGCGGCCATCGAGGCGTCGTTCGAGGCCGCGATCATCGGCGTCATCCTCACCGCGATCTTCATCGTCTTCGTCTACCGCCTGATGGGCTTCATGGCGAGCCTCGCGCTCGGCTCCTACGCCCTGATGTCGTACGCGATGCTGCGTCTGGCTCGGCGCGACGCTCACCCTGCCCGGCCTCGCCGGCTTCGTGCTCGCGATCGGCCTGGCGATCGACGCGAACGTCCTGGTGTTCGAACGTGCTCGAGAGGAGTACGCCCGACGGCGCGGTGAAGGGCTCAGCCGAGCGCTCGACACCGGCTACAACAAGGCCTGGTCGGCGATCCTCGACTCCAACGTCACGACGCTGCATCGCGGCGGGCCTGCTGTTCTTCCTGGCCAGCGGCCCCGTCAAGGGCTTCGGCGTCACGCTGTCCATCGGAACGATCGCGTCGATGGTGTCCGCCCTCGTCATCGCCCGTGTCCTGACCGACTGGGCAGTGCGGCGCTCGTTCGCGAAGAACCGGCCCGCGATCACCGGCCTCGCCGGCACGGGGCGCCTGCGCGAGTGGCTCGTCACCGAAGCGGCCCGTTCCTCATGCGCGAAGGCGGCACCTGGATCGCGGTCACCGTCGTCACGCTCGTCCTGGCCGTCACCGGCATCGTCACCCAGGGCCTCAACCTCGGCGTCGAGTTCACCGGCGGGCGCATCCTCGACTTCCAGGTCACCAAGGCGATCTCGGCCGACGAGGCCCGCGAGGTCGTCTCCGACGCCGGCTTCCCGAGCGCCGTCGTGCAGGAGTCGAGCGGCGAGTCCGGCGATCAGGACAACATCACCGTCCGTACGGACCAGATCACCGACGACGAGGCCGTCAAGATCCAGGACGCTCTCGACGAGGTGGCGGGTCCCGTCGACGAAGGACCGCGACGAGCTGATCGGTCCGAGCCTGGGCAAGGAGCTGCGCAACAAGGCCATCATCGCGTTCATCATCGCCCTGAGCGCGCAGATGCTGTATCTCGCCGTGCGCTTCCGGTGGACGTTCGCGACCGCCGCCGTGCTGTCGCTCGCCGTCGTCGTCACGACAGTGGTCGGCGTCTTCGCGTGGTCGGGGCAGCCGGTCGACGGCGTGTTCCTCGCCGCGATCCTGTCGATCATCGGTCTGGCGGTCAACGACACGATCGTCGTGTTCGACCGGATCCGAGAGTAATCTGCGCGAGCATCGAGAAGGCTCGAGTCTGCGCAAGACGTTCAACGACGCGATCATGCAGACGATCCCTCGTACGGTCAACACCGGTCTCGGCGCGATGTTCATCCTGGCGGCGCTGGCGATCCTCGGCGGGGCATCGCTGCAGCCGTTCGCGATCGCGCTGCTGCTCGGCCTGACGCTCGGCACGCTGGCGACGATCTTCGTGGCGTCGCCGATCGCCCTCCTCCTGGAGGAGCAGTTCCGGCCGAAGTCGAAGGAGGACCGCGTCGCCGCGGCCGACCCGTACGCGACCGTCCCCGCAGGCGGGCGCGAGGCGGGCGCCCTCTAGCGCGCAGGACACGGCAACAGAGAACCCGGTGGTCGGCGCCCTCAGGCGCCGGCCACCGGGTTCTTTCGTCGCCGGGTTCTTGCGTCGCTCAGAAGGTGCCGCTGCGCTCGCGGGAGACGGTGAAGCCGTGGTTCGAGTCGAGGTGCACGCACGTCACCCCGGTGGTGGCGCTGGTGCACCCCACGTCGCCGACGACGGTCGAGCGGCCGTACTTGAGCTCGGGCGACCTGCCGGCCAGGTCGGCGACGCGGCAGGTGAACTCGGCACCCTCGCCGGTGACGAGGAGCGTGCCGCCCCATCCCTTGCCGCATCCCTCGGGGCGCGCCGGCGGGTCGTACGAGAAGTCCGCGATGTCGCAGCGCGCGCTGCGCTCGTCGAGACGGCAGACGATGTTGCCGGTCGGGCTCCGGAACGCACGCATCGGGCCGCCGACCTTGGGCAGCTTGGTAGAGACCCCCTCGATGGGGAGCTCGGCACTTCGGGACTCCCGGGGCGGCTCAGGCGTCGTGGTCGCCGCCGTCTCGGTGAGCGGGGCCGCCGACGCGCACCCGGTCAGGGCGAGCGCGGCGAGGGTGAGGGCGACCTGTGTCGCTCGGTGCACGGGGGATTCTCCTCGGGGTAGAAGTCAGTGGGCGCGCGTGCTCGTCGGCCACTCTAAGTGACCGCGAGACGGTCAGGAAACGAGGTGTCGCGTGAGCCCGGCAGCGCCGTCGCGCATCATCACCGCATGGTTCAGCCGGAAGACGGGCGCCAGCACCACGCCGGCGGCGTTCATCCAGGGTCGTGTGGTGACGACCTCCTGGGCGTAGTGCAGGAGCGTCGCGGCACCCTGTGGCCGGACCCTCCAGCTGGCCCAGCCTTCGAGGTCCCCGGCGATCTCCGCGAGGAGGTGCCCGGACCCGGCGTCCACGCGGGTGCGGTGCAGGGTGAGCTGCAGCGTGTACGGGAGGAAGGACCGCACGGCGACCCGGGCGGTGTCGTCGTCGATCCCGACCACGCGCCGGACCTGCGGCCACCACGCGGCGTAGTGCTCCAGGTCGGCGACCACGCCGAAGGTCGCCTCCCAGGGAGCGGGAACCTGCCAGGTGCTGGCGAACGAGTACTGACGAGGGCTCATGCCGGCGTCAGGCTCACCGTCGTGGCGCCACCGACGGTCTCGAACCGGCGAGGCTGGCAGGTGAGGATCACGACCTGAGCCGTTCTCCCGACGTCGTTCAGCACGACGGCGAGGCGTTCGAGGCGGACGGGGTCGGAGAAGCCGAGCGTGTCGTCCAGGACCACCGGCGCGCCCTCGTCGGTGTCCACGAGCTGCGCGCACGCGAGCCGACCGAGGAGTGCGAGCTGCTCCTTGGCGCCGCCGGAGAGCGACCCGAAGGGCACCGTCCGTCCCCGCAGCGTGCGGCTCTCGATCGCGAGATCGGTGCTGATCTCGACCTCGAAGTCGCTCCCGAAGACCACCTTGCCGAGCCGGTCGATCCGGTGCTTGAACGGGGCGACGTAGTGGCGCTGAGCCTCGTCGCGCCGTCCCCGCAGCGTGCTCCGGAGCAACGCAGCCGCCTGGGCAGCGCGGTGCAACCGCTGGTAGGTGGAGCGCTGCTCCTCGAGAGCAGCCTCGACCTCGACCAGGCGGTCGTGGATCCCCTCGGCAGCGCGGTCGTCCAGCAGTGTCTGGAGCTCGACACGGCGCTTGTCGGTGCGGGTGAGTGAGCGGTCGACGCTCTCTACGAGCTCACGGGCGTTGACGAGCTCCATGTCGAGAGTCTCCGGTGACGCGGCGAGGAAGGCGGCCCGTGCGTCGTCGGTGGTCGCACGGGCAGCATCGCGCGCGACGGCCGTCGACGCGACCGCGCCGTCGAGCGCCTCATCGGTGTACTCAGCGCGGGCGCCGTCGAGGCGGACGGTCGTGCGGTCGTGCTCGTGGCGTGCGCTCTCCAGCTCCTGACCGACGCGTACGGCCTCCTCGGCCGCGGCGGTCAACGCGTCACGGGCCTCGTCGTGCAGGTCGCGTGCGGTCGCTGCGTCCCGGTCGGCGTCGTCCGCGGCCCGTCGCGCCGAGACCGATGCCGCTTCGAGCGCGTCGAGATCATGGAGGTCGGGCTGGGAGCCGCCTCCCGCGGTGTGATCCGGCCCGCCGGGCCCAGCGGACCCGCCGGGCACACTCGACTCGTGGCTTCGGCCGGTCAGCGTGGCGAGCCGCGCCTCGAGGTCGTCGAGCGTCGAGCCGTCCAGTGCCTCGCGGAGGGCGTTCTCGGCCGCATCGAGGCGGGCTCCGGCGTCTCGCCGCTGCTCGTGCGCCGACCGCGCCTGTGCCAGGGAGTCGACGCCTCCCTCGCGGAGCGCGTCGGCGAAGGCGTCGCGCGCCTCGGACTCGCGCCGCTCGAGATCAGCGGGAGGCGTGCCGGGCCGCACCTGGACCTCGAGGACCCCGGGTACGGCGACCAGCACCTGGTCCAGCACCGCACCCTCGTAGGGCTGACCGTCGACCTCGGCGCCGTCGACCAGGACGGGCTGGTCGCCGAGGGAACGGACGACCAACGTCGCCGCGGCCGCCTGGCGGGCACCCTCGGCGATCTTGAGATCGGTCGCCAGATCGGACAGCCGCGTCAGCAGATCGTCGTCGATGCGCAGCCGATCGTGCTCGGCCCGTGCCCGCGCGCGCTCCTGCGTGGCCTCGTGAGCGCGTCGGACCCGCTGGTCGAGCGTCTGTCGTTCGGCGTCGTCACGGCGGCGGGTCAGCTGGGCCGTGGCGGTGTCCGCGGCACGCCGGGCCTCGCGGGCCCGCTCCGCGGCCGTCGCCGCGAGGAGTCGGGCCTCGCTCTCACGCCCCCGCGCGTCCTCGTGAGCCGACGAGACGTCACGAGACCTCGTCCGCAGCACCTCGACCGCTGAGGTACGAGCCGCCGCCTCGGCGACCAGGGCGCTCCGGCCGTCACGCTCGCGCACGGCATGCAGGTGGGCGCGCTCGGCGAGCTCGACGGCCTCCTCGGCGCGACGCAGCCGGTCACGCAGCGTGTCGAGCGCGGCCACGGCGTCCTCGGCCCGACGAAGCTGCGCATCGGCGTCGATCGAGAGTGTCGACAGCCTGGCGTGCTCCCGCTCGTTGGCGGCGTGATCCTCGACATAGCGGTCCATCTCGGCGCTGCGGGAGCGCAGAGCCTCCGCCTGCGCCTCCAGGTCGGCGATCCGGGCGATCGCCTGCGCGTAGTCCCCGCGGGGCTTGCCGCTCGCGGTGAGGTGCTTCTCGTACTCGGCGTCGACCGCAGCCATCAACGCGTCATGGTCACCGGCAGCCCCGGTCGAGTCGTCGAGCGCCCGGTGGAGCGAGGAGATGCGGGCGAGCGAGGGCTGGTCGAGCGACTCCCCCTGCACGACCTCCAGCGCCTCCCACAGATCGACGTCGACGGTCTCCTCGAGCAGCGCTCGTGAAGCGCTGGTGCGCCTCGTCGCCGCTGTGCTGCTCGCGCACCGGGGCCCGGACGTCGAGCTCGGTCATCGGCGACTTGAGCCACCGCTTGCGGAAGACGAGCTCGTACGGGCCTGTCCGCAGCTCGATCTCGGCCTCCGGGCCGACATCGCGGCCCACGGGCTTCACGTCGCGGACAGCCTGGCTGCGTGAGCTCGACTTCGTCGTCCTGAGCAACCGGACCGCCTCGGCGATCGAGGACTTGCCGACCTCGTTGGGGCCGACCACGACGGTGACCCCGTCGCCGAACCGGAGCGTCGACTCCTCGACGCCCCTGAAGTTGCGGAGCGTGACGCTGACCAGTCTCACCGGCCCGCTCCCGCGAGCCGGTAGAGCAGTCCCAGGGAATCCTGGGCGACGGCCGCGTCAGGTCCGTCGCTGGTGGCGACCTCGACGAGATCGTCGAGCGCCTCCTGCGCGAACCCGCTCAGCCCGAGATCGGCGAAGTCGTGGCCGTCCGGAAGGACGACGAGGTCCGTGTGGCGTGCCCAGGAGTCGAGGCGGGCGAAGAGGTGCCGCGCCTCCTCGAGCACCCCCTCCAGGGTCGTCATCTGGGCTGTCGAGAGAGTGCCGCTGAGCGTCAGCCAGACCGCCGTGCACTCCTTGTCAGGAAGCTCCTGCAGTCGCTGCGCCAAGGCGTCGACATCGGAGTCGGACGCGAGCTCGGCGCTCACGACGGTGAACGACCAGCGGCCGACCCGCTCCCGCTCGACGCTCACCGCACCGGTCGTGGGGTCGACGTCGACGACCAGGACGTTGCCCGGATCGTCCTCGCGGCGGGAGGTGACCTCGGGAGCGCCTGCGTACCAGATGCGCTCCTCGATCTCGGTCGTCGAGTGCCGGTCGCCCAGCACGGCGACGTGTGCGTGCCCGTTGTCGAGCGCCTTGGTCAGGGCCGGCACGTCGATCGCTGCCAGGGCGTCGCGGTCGGGGTTGAGCGTGCTGACGGCGCCGTGACCGGCCACCACCCGGACGAGCCCGGAGGCCGCCCGGGCGAGGCCGGCGCAGGCGTCGGCGACGAGATCTCGGGTGGGGTGCTTGCTGAACCACGGGGCGCCCACGATCTCCACGCCCTCGACCACGGCGTACGGCGCGCTGTCGCGGAGGACGTGGACGTGGTCCGGGACCCGGTCCCTGAAGGCAGGGGAGTCGTAGATCGAGGCGGCGTCGAGCGGGTCGTGGTTGCCCGGGAGAAGCACGACAGGCACGGTGAACGACCGCAGGACCTCGAACGTACGGGCGACGATGCTGCGGTCGAGCTGGTTGGACTCGAAGACGTCACCGCACACGACCACGAACTCCGCACCGCGCTCTCGAGCCACCTCGCCGATGCGCCGGACGGCGTCGAGTCGGGCCTGCTGGAAGCGCGGACGTGCCTCGTCGTCGAGGTAGTGCGCCGTCATGCCGAGCTGCCAGTCTGCCGTCGCGACGAATCTCATGGCGCACCTCCCGAGGTCGAGGATCCGGGTCTCACCCTAGGAGCGGAGACCGACATGTTCGGGGACGCGCGCCGGGCCTGGGGACGAGGGATTCCTGGGGAGATGGATCACACCGGCTGCGCGCCGGACCACGTCGTGGCCTCGGCCCCCGCGGCCACCGCGGCGTCGAGCGCCTCGACCGGCGAGACACCGGTCGCCAGTGCCGCCGCCAGCGCTCCGGCGAACGCGTCGCCCGCTCCGGTGGTGTCGACCGGCGTGACCTGCGGCGCCGCCGCGGTGGTCCCTCCCCAGGTCGCGCCCCGGCCACCGAGGGTGATGCAGACCCACTGCTCTCCCCCGGTCAGCCCGTACGCCGCTGCCTCGTGCTCGTTGACCACCACCGGGTCGGCCGTCCGCAGCAGCGCGGGCGGAAGGTCTCGTACGGGCGAGGCGTTGAGGACCAGCCGTGTCCCGGCCCGCTCGGCGATGTCGGCGGCGGCACGTACGGCCTCGTCCCCGATCTCGAGCTGCACCAGGACCACGTCGGCGGCCTCGATCAGGCCGCCCGCAGCGTCGACGTCGGTGGCGTCGAGGCGTGCGTTGGCCCCCGGTGCGACCACGATCGCGTTCTCGCCCTCGCGGTCCACGACGATCAGCGCCGTGCCGGTCGGGACGCCGGGTGTCGTGACGAGACAGGTGACGTCGACACCGGCGTCGGCCATCGCCGCCCGGTACGTGTCGCCGTCCGCGTCGTCACCGATCCTGCCGACGATCGCGACCGCGGCACCGGCCCTCCGGGCGGCGAGGGCCTGGTTGGCGCCCTTGCCGCCGCGCAGGCGGACCAGGTCACCGCCCAGCACGGTCTCACCGGGGGCCGGGTGGCGCGGCACCGTCGTCACGAGGTCGACGTTGAGCGAGCCGACCACGACGACACGACCGCCGCCGGCCGTCGGCGAAGTCACCGCTGGACCGCCCGTGCCGAGTCGTCGACGTGGGCCGAGCGCGGTCCGGCGTTGATCGTGGTCAGGAAGAGGTCCCGTGCCCGGTCCGCGTCGATCTCCACCGCCACGTCGACGAGATGGCCGAGCGGCTCGACGCCGTGGACGGCGTCCTCCCCGAGGATGTACCGGCGGTCCACGACCGTCTGCCCTCGGCACCTGCCGGGAGCGAGCTCGACGTGCACCGGCCAGCGTCGTACGGTCACCAGGTCCGGCTGCGCGACCACGCATGTCGCGCCTGCGTCACCGACCAGCCCGCCGTGACCGACCCGCGGGTCGCTGCGGATGATGTCGTGGGAGTGCGCGAGGAGCCGTCCCGCGAGAGCGACCGCCGGATCGGGGTCGTCGCGCAGGACCTCGTACGTCTCCGCCTCGATCACGACGCGTGAGAAGACGTCGAGCCCGTACATCGTCACCGGGACGCCGGCGCCGAGGACGATCGCGGCCGCCTCCGGGTCGTGCCACACGTTGAACTCCGCCACCGCGGTCGCGTTGCCGCCCTCGGCCGCCCCGCCCATCGCGACGATCCCGGCCAGGTTCTCCCGGACCTCCGGGTAGGCCCTCAGCAGCAGCGCGATGTTCGTCATCGGCGCGAGCGGCACGAGGGTGACCGGCTCGGGCGAGTCGAGGATCGCCCGCCGCATCACGTCGAGGGCACCACCGTCGGCGGGCAACCGGTCCGACGTCGGGAGCTTCTGGTCCCCCATCCCGTCAGCACCGTGGATGTGCCGGGCGTCGCGCGACGACTCGACCAGCGGGCGTTCGGCACCGCGACCCACGGGGATGTCGGGCGCCTCGAGGGCGTCGAGGACGGCGAACGTGTTGGAGACCACCTGGTCGACGTCGGCGTTGCCGGCCACGCAGCTGATGGCCCGGACGTCGAGGTGAGGGCTGCGGACCGCGAACATCAGCGCCAGCGCGTCGTCGACACCGGTGTCCACGTCGAGCACGACCGGTGTCGGCGCGGTCGTGCTGGGTTCGAGCGAGGGGGTCATGGCCTCACCGTAACCTCGCCCGGCTGTGCCCGACCTCACTTGGGCGAGCGTGACCTTCCCGTTACCGTCGGACGTTGGTGTCGGGCATCCACCTGCCCTGAGCCCTTCACGAACACCCCTCGGCCCCGGAAGGTTGCATGACGGCGAAGACGAACGACGAGCACGACGAGCAGACGAAGGTCCTCTCGGGCGTCTCGTCGAGCCAGGTCGTCGGCGGCGCGCTCGCCGCCATGACCGCCGCCGTCGCCGGCTCCTGGCTCGGTGTCGCGGGGACGCTCATCGGTGCGGCCGTCGGTTCGGTGGTGGCGACGATCGCGGGCACGATCTACACCAACTCGCTCCGCAAGAGCCGGCGTCTCGCCCAGGCCGCACGGTTGACCACCCGCGCGGCGCTCGCCAATCGTGCTGCCGACGGCGGACGGGGGACAGCCGTCCTCCCGACGTCACCGGACGCCGCCCAGGCGCTCGCGGAAGCGCAGGCGGCCGACGGCTCCTCCGGCGGTGTCCTCACGGCCGAGGACGAGCCGTCCACCGATCCCGACCCGTCGCGGCGCACGATCCCCTGGCGGGCCGCGGCGGTCGCCGCCGTCGTCAGCCTCCTCCTCGCGCTCGGCGGGATCTGGGCGTACGAGAAGGTCGCCGGTCACCCGATCGGCTCCAGCGACAAGCCCGGCACCACGTTCAGCAACGTCCGGTCGGGCGACTCCGGCGACACCGGGGGCTCCGGCGACCAGGACCGCGACGACGGCCCGAGCCAGCAGCAGTCCCCCGACGAGTCGACGCCCTCCCCGACGCCGTCCACCGACGACGGGTCGACACCGTCCCCGGAGGCCGAGCCGGATCAGCCGTCCACGACCCCGGCGCCGACCGCGCCCACGACGCCCAGCCCGTCCCCCGCGGAGCCGACGCCCGGTTCGGGTGACGGCGCCGACGAGGCCGAGGAGCTCTCCCAGCCGACACCGCCGGGGCTCGTGGTCGAGACGCCCGCTCCCGCGCCTGTCGGATGACGCCGCCGCTCCGGCCGGCCGAGGGCCCGGGCGCTCCTGGTTGGATGGACGCGTGACCTTCTCCTTCTCCGTGTCCGCACGCCTGGCCGACTCCGTCGACGGTGCGCAGGGCCGTACCGGTGTGATCTCGACGCCGCACGGCGAGATCCGCACCCCCGCCTTCATCCCCGTCGGCACCAGGGCGACGGTCAAGGCGGTGCTGCCCGAGCCGATGGCCGACCTCGGCGCGCAGGCGCTGCTCGCCAACGCCTACCACCTCTACCTGCAGCCCGGCGCCGACATCGTCGACGAGGCCGGCGGCCTCGGCGCGTTCATGAACTGGCCGGGCCCGACGTTCACCGACTCCGGCGGCTTCCAGGTGCTGTCGCTGGGCGCCGGCTTCCAGAAGACGCTCGTCGATGGACACCACCGGCGTCGAGGCCGACGACGTCATCGCCGAGGGCAAGGACCGGCTGGCGCACCGTCGACGACGACGGCGTGACGTTCAAGTCGCACCTCGACGGGTCGATGCACCGCTTCACCCCCGAGGTGTCGATGCAGATCCAGCACCAGCTCGGCGCCGACATCATGTTCGCCTTCGACGAGCTGCACGACGCTGATGAACACGCTACGACTACCAGGTCGAGTCGCTCGCGCGCACCCAGGCGTGGGCGCGAGCGGTGCGTCGTCGAGCACCAGTCGGCTGTCGCGCCGAGCGCGCCGACAAGCCCGCGCCAGGCGCTGTTCGGCGTCGTGCAGGGCGCGCAGCACGAGGACCTGCGGCGCCAGGCCGCGCGCGGGCCTCGTCGACGCTCGGGCTTCGACGGCTACGGCGTCGGCGGGGCGATCGAGAAGGAGAACCTCGGCACGATCGTCGCGCTGGGTCTGCGAGGAGCTGCCCGAGTCGACAAGCCGCGGCACCTGCTGGGCATCAGCGAGCCCGACGACCTGTTCACCGGCGGTCGAGAACGGCTGCGACACCTTCGACTGCGTGTCGCCGTCGCGGGTCGCGCGGTCGTCGCGGGTCTACGCCATGACGGGCCGCTACAACCTCGCTGGTCGCGGCGTCACGACGCGACTTCGGGCCGATCGACCCGGAGTGCGACTGCTACACGTGCGCGCACTACTCCAAGGCGTACCTGCACCACCTGTTCAAGACCAAGGAGTACGTCGCCGCGACGCTGTGCACGATCCACAACGAGCGCTTCACCGTGCGGCTCGTCGACGACATGCGCGACGCACATCGAGGCCGGCACCTTCGCCGACTTCAAGGACCGACTTCCTGGGCCGCTTCTACGGCTGAGCGGCCGACCGGCGTCGGCTCGGCGACAGTAGCGTCGGCTCGCGCCGCTTGAGGGCACGCGATGACGGCCATCGTCACCGGCATGACGAGCAGCTCGACGGCGACACTTGAAGACGAAGCCGACGACGAAGTAGTTCACGAACTGCCCGCCCGTCGTGATGCCGATCGCGGAGGCGGCGATCGCGCAGAAGATGAACGTGTCGGCCGCCTCGCCGACGCCGGTCGAGCCGGCGAGCCGCGCCACAGCCCGCGCTCGGCCGAGCGCGCCTTCATCCGCACCAGCACGTACGAGTTGAGGAACTGACCCACGACGTAGGCGACCAGCGAGGCTCGCCAGGACGATCTGCGGCACCGGACCCGAGCACCGCCTCGAACGCGTCCTGGTTCTCGTAGAACGACGCGCCCGGCGGCCAGCTGGACGACGCAGGAACGTCACGAACGCCAGCATCGCCGTGCGCGAACCCGACGAGGATCGCGCGCCGCGCGGCCCGGAAGCCCGTAGACCTCGGAGATGACGTCGCCGAGGATGTACGCGAGCGGGAACAGGAACGCCCCGCCGTCGGAGATGACCGGCCAGATCTGCACCGGGCCGATGCGAGACGTGCCCGAGCCGATCTCGATGCCCTTGGTCGCGACGATGTTGGACACGACGAGCACGACGCAGAACACCGCCAGCATGACGTCGAAGTACGACGAACCGCGCGAGGCGTAGTGGACCTCGCCGTCACGGGCGGGCGCCGCTCCGGTGTCCTCGCTCACGCGAACGGGGTCCGTCGGTCGAGGCGCAGCGACAGGCGACCCGCCCAGCGCCACAGCCGCGCGACGGCGTCACGGTCCTCGTCGGTCACCAGGTTGCCCATCAGACGCAGCGCGATCGTCATCAGCGCGTACGACCGCATGCCGACCGGACCTGCCGTCGTCAGCGAAGCCCGGCACGGTGATGCAGCCCGGCGAGCCGTCGTGCGATCGAGAACGCCTCGCCGTAGTGCTCGCGGAGCACCTCCGGCCACGCCGCCGCGAGGTCGCGCGCCGGAGACGAGCTGCTCGGCGACGAGCCGCCCGGTCTCGAGCCCGTAGTCGATGCCCTCACCGTTGAGAGGGTTGACACAGCCGGCCGCATCGCCGATCAACGCCCAGTTGGCACCGGCGACACCCGAGACCGCGCCGCCCATCGGCAGCAGCGCCGAGGTCGGGGCCCGCAGGTCGTCGGCGAGCTCCCACTCCGTACGGCGCAGGCGGGCGTAGTGCTCCATCAGCGGGCGGAGCTGCACGTTGGCCGGCCGCTTGGAGGTCGCGAGCGTGCCGACGCCGAGGTTCACCTCACCGTCGGCGAGCGGGAAGATCCAGCCGTAGCCGCTCAGGAGATCCCCCTGCTCGTCGCGCAGCTCGAGGTGGCTGGAGATCCAGGGGTCGTCGCTGCGGGCGGACTTCACGTACGAGCGGGCCGCGACCCCGTACGCGGTCTCCCGGTGCCACTCGCGTCCGAGCACCCGGCCGAGCGGCGAGCGGACGCCGTCGGCGACGACGACGCGGTCGGCGGCGACGTGGTGCGGCCCGTTCGCCGTCTTGAACACGACCTCGCGCACGCGGGCGCCGTCGCGCACCACGTCGACCGCGCGGGCGCCGTCGAGCGGGGTGGCGCCGGCCTCGAGCGCGGCGGTGCGGATGTGGGCGTCGAGCTCGGTGCGAGGGACGGCCGAGCCGTGGTCGGGCAGCGAACCGCCCGGCCACGGGAGCATCAGCGTCTGGCCGAACCCGGACGCGCGCAGGCCGCGGTTGATCCCGTGGCGGCGGACCCAGGGCCCGAGGTCGAGCCGGTCCAGCTCGGCGATCGCGCGGGGGGTGAGTCCGTCGCCGCAGGTCTTGTCACGAGGGAAGTACGCGGCGTCGGCCAGGACGACGTCGAGCCCGTGCCGCGCTGCCCAGGCCGCTGCCGCAGAGCCCGCAGGCCCGGCGCCGACGACGAGGACGTCGGTACGGGTGGGGAGCGGGGAGGCGGGATCTGAACTCACGCGGTCGATTGTGTCATCCGACCGCAGGACAATGGCCGCATGCTCCTCTCCGACGTGGTCGACACCTCGCGCGCCGTCGCCGCCACGCGGTCGCGTCTGGCCAAGCGTGCCGAGATCGCCGCACTGCTGCGCCGTACGGACCCCGGCGTGCTCGAGATCGTCGTGACGTACCTCTCCGGCGAGCTCCGCCAACGTCGTACGGGCCTGGGGTGGGCGTCGTTGCGCGACCTTCCGCCACCGGCCGACGAGGCGACCCTGACGGTCGAGGAGACGGACGCCGCCTTCGAGGCGATGGCGGCCCTGTCCGGTCCGGGCTCGCAGACGGCCCGCGCCGAGACCGCGCACGCACTGTTCTCCCGGGCGACGGCGGACGAGCAGCGGTTCCTGTGCGGGCCTGGTGTCCGGTGACGTCCGCCAGGGGGCGCTGGACTCCGTCGTGCTCGACGCCGTCGCCGAGGCCGCGGACGTGCCTGCCGCGGCCGTGCGGCGGGCGGCGATGCTGCAGGGGGCAAGCGCGCCTGTCGCCGTCGCCGCGCTGACGGGTGGCGTCGAGGAGCTGGCGGCAGTCGGTCTCGAGCCGGGCCGTGCAGTCCGCCCGATGCTCGCCTCGTCGGCGCCCGACGTCGCCGCGGCGCTCGACAAGATCGGCCCCGCACTCCCGGCTTCCGTCGACACGAAGCTCGACGGCATCCGGATCCAGGTCCACCGCGTCGGAGACGACGTCCGCGTCTACACGCGCAGTCTCGACGACATCACCGACCGCGTCCCCCAGATCGCCGAGACCGTACGCGGTCTCCCGGCCGACCCGCTCGTCCTCGACGGCGAGGCGCTGATCGTCGAACGCGACGGGCGTCCCGCGCCGTTCCAGGACATCGCGTCGCTGGGCGCCACCCATCCGCGCGACGCCGCTCCCGACCTGCGCTCCAGCGAGGACGTCCGCGTGCTCTCCCCGGTGTTCTTCGACGTCCTGCACGCGGACGGCGAGGACCTCCTCGACCAGCCGCTCCACGCACGGCTCGAGGTGCTCGAGAGTGTCGCCCCCGGGCTCGGCGTGCCCCGCCTGCGCACGGCGGACGCCGACGAGGCGCAGGCGTTCTTCGCCGACGCCGTCGCGTCCGGCTACGAGGGCGTGGTCGTGAAGTCGCTCGACGCCCCGTACGAGGCGGGCCGTCGCGGTGCCGCCTGGGTCAAGGTCAAGCCGCGCCACACGCTCGACCTGGTCGTGCTCGCGGTCGAGTGGGGCTCCGGGCGCCGCAAGGGCTGGCTGAGCAACATCCACCTCGGCGCCCGTGACGCCGACGGCGGGTTCGTGATGCTGGGCAAGACTTTCAAGGGGATGACGGACGAGATGCTGGTGTGGCAGACGGAGCGGTTCACCGAGCTCGCGATCGACGGGACCGACAGCCACGTCGTGCGGCTGCGCCCCGAGCAGGTGGTCGAGGTCGCGTTCGACGGCGTGCAGCGGTCACCCCGCTATCCCGGAGGCGTGGCGCTGCGGTTCGCCCGCGTCCTGCGCTACCGCGACGACAAGCGGCCGGAAGAGGCCGACACGATCGACACGGTGCGCGCGCTGGGCTGACTCACCTGGGCTGACTCACCTGGCCTGACCCGCTGGGGCTGACCCGCTGCGCGTGGGCACGATGCGGCAACGACCCACCCCGCTCACGTCCACCTCTCCGCCGACGTGACACGCTTCACACAGCCCTGCCCCCGTTCTCGGAGCCGACATGGTCATGCACCCCCACAACTGGGCCCTGTTCGCCTACACGCTGGCGTCGCTCGCGCTCGTCGCCGTTCTCGTCGTGACCATCCGACGCGGTTGGGCGTACGGCATCCGCGTGAGCATCCTGCCGCTGCTCGTCACGATCGGTCTCGCGTACGACAACGCGCTGCTGACGTTCGGCGCCTCGTGGGGTGAGAGCGCGGCGCTCGAGGCCGCCTCGTACCCGCGCTACCTCATGCACGCGGTGTTCACCCCGCTGCTCGTCCTGTACGCCGCACGCGTCGCGCAGCGCTGGGACGTCACCGGCTTCCGGAGTCGCCGCAGCCTGGCGATCTGGGCGGGCCTCACGGCCGGCATCGTCGCGCTGGGTCTCTCCGGCGAGATCGGCATGCACCTCACGCCGGTGACGACGGACGGCATCCTCAGCTACAAGCACCTCGACGGTGCTCCCCCGTTCGCCGAGATCGCCACGATCACCGCCCTGATCGTCAACGGGATCATGGTCGCCCGTCAGGCGCGATGGCCGTGGATCCTGGTGGGCGCCGCCCAGATGTTCGTCGTCGCGGCGGCTGCGGCGTCGAACGCGATCATCACCAACCTCGGCGAGATCCTGCTCCTCACCTCGATGGCGCTCACCGCACGCGAGGTGGTCCGCAGGGCCGCGGGGTCGGCCGACGCGACGGCTTCCGACAAGGCGGCCTCGGTTCCTACGCTGGGCTGATGACACGCTCACGGAAGGCGCGCGAGTCCGACATCGAGGAGATCGCGCTCGGACTTCCCCGTACGACCAAGGTGCCGGGCTGGGGCGGGCTCCCGTCGTACCGAGTGAGCAAGAAGTTCTTCGTGGGCTACCGCTCGCCCCGCCCGGACGCCCTCGACGCCGAGACGGGTGAGCGGCTGACCGACGTCCTCGTGTTCAGGGTGCCCGACGAGGGCGACAAACGGGCGCTGGTGCAGGGTGACGGGCCGTGGTTCACGACCGCCCACTTCAACGGCTACAACGCGGTGCTGCTGCGGCTCGCGCACCTCGGGCAGCTCACCCGCGACGAGCTCGCGGAGGTCATCGAGGACGCGTGGCGCTCGCAGGCGCCGAAGACGGTCGTGAGGCGCTGGGAGGACGAGCGTCTCGGCTGACGAGCGGTGTCCCTCCTACGCAGACAGGGAACGCCGTGCCCCGAGTCTGGACGCGTCACGGGTGGTGACTCAGCCGCCCGCGTCGCCCGAGCGCGCTTTGAGGGCCGCCTCCGTACGGCTCGTCACACCGAGCTTGCGCAGGATGGCCGACACGTGGACCGATGCCGTCTTGCGGGAGATGAAGAGCCGCTCGCCGATCTCGCCGTTGCTGAGCCCGTCCGAGACCAGCGCGAGCACCTGACGCTCACGCTCGGTGAGCGCGTCGGGGTCGCCCCGCTTGGCGACGGGCTCCAGCCCGCCGCTCTCGAGCAGCTCCTGAGCGCGCCGCACGACGAGCCCGGCGCCGATCGCGCTCCCGGCCGCGACCGCCTCCGTGAGACGTGCCCGTGCCTCACCCCGCTCGCCGCGGTCGAGCAGCGCTTCACCGTCACGCAGCAGCGCGTACGGACGCAGGTGCGCAGGCCCGTCTGCCTCGGCCACCGAGCCCCACGGCCCCTCCCCCAGCTCAGCAGCGAACAGGGCGGCCCAGACCGGGTGCGTGGGCCAGGACGCGTACTCCTCGACGAGCGCGCGGTACGGGGCGGGATCAGGTGCGCTCCCCGCAGGCGTCGATCGCCGGAGCGTGCCGATCGCGCGGGCGGCGACCGCGATGACGGGCAGCTCGTAACCCGGGGTAGCGTCTCGACGCTGCGCGAACAGGACGTCGGAGGCCAGCCGAAGCGCCTCGTGCGGGTCCTGCCGCAGGAGCGCCACCTCACCGAGCATGGCGGCGACACGGGTGCGGACCTGCTGCTCGAGCCGTCCGAAGCGCTCCCAGTCCGCGAGCTTGGCGCGCACGATCGCCTCCGCCGCCTCCAGGTCACCCCGCCACATCTGGAGCCAGGCCCACCGCTCGCGCAGGTAGACGGCGAACGTGCTGTCGGAGACCAGCGGGATGGCGCGTTCGTACCAGGCGGCGGCCTCGTCCCACTGCCCCAGCGCGATCATCGCCTCGGCGGCGTTGCCCTCGAGCATGGCGTCGGTGCCCCACCCCGATCCGAGGGCGCGCGAACGCCGAGCACCCTCGGAGGCGATCGCGAGGCCTGTCGCGTAGTCACCCCGCATCAGGTGGCTCTCGGAAGTGTTCATGTAGTAGCGCGCCAAGCAGGGCCAGTCGTCGCCGGCGATCCGGCGGGCGTCCTCGAGGTCGTCGAAACCGCCCGCGTCACCGAGCGTCACGCGCGACACCCCGCGCATGTTCAACGCGAGCGACCTCTCACGTGCGGACCCGGCGGCGGTCGCCGTCTCGTAGCACGCAGTGGCGGACTCGATCGCCTCGCGCGTGCGTCCGTCGAGCATCGCATCGCGCGTCTTCGTCACCAGCAGCGTGGCCCGGACCGTGTCGTTGTCGCCCGGTGGCACGAGCGTGAGGGCGCGGTCGAGGAAGGAGCGCCCCTCGGTGCTGCCCGCCTGGGCCGCGATGACGGCTGCGTCGTCGAGCGCCCTGGCGAGGCCGTACCGGTCGTCCTCAGGCCACTCCTCGAGCGCCTGGTGACACAGCGCGAGCGCGCGATCGAGGCGAGTGGTGGAGCGCACCGACTCGGCGGCGCGGACCAGCATCTCGTGGTGCGGGACGTCTGCGACACCGGCGGCGTCAGGCACCAGGTCCCAGAGGTCGAGCGCCCGCTCCGCGAGGGCGGCCGCCGTCGTCCACGACCCCGCGAGATCGGCAGCGCGCGCGCCGGTGACGGCAGCCCTCAGGGCCTTGTCGAGCACCCGCGCGCGCCACCAGTGGTCGGCGATCTCGGACTGGCGCGCCACGGTCATGGACGAGGTCTCGGTCTCCAGAGCGTGCGCGTACGCCGAGTGGAGGCGGCGGCGTTCACCGGGCAACAGCTCCGAGAGGACCGCCTCCTGGACCAGCGCGTGGCGGAACACGTAGCCGTCCTCGTCGCCCTCCAGGACGGCCGCCTCGACCGCCTCGCGGGCGGCAGGCTCGGCGGCAGCCAGGGCGTCGGCGCCGAGCGCGTCGGCGAGCAGGTCGTACGGAGCGCGCGCCCCGGCCGCGGCCACCTGCCGGCAGAACTCCTGGGCGCTCGCCGAGAGGCGCGAGTAGCGCAGGAGAAGCATGTCGCGCAGCGAGTCGGGAAGGTCGACGCCGAGAAAGCCGACGAGCTCCTCGACGAAGAACGGGACGCCCTCGCTGCGCTCGACCAGGTCGGCCAGACCCGGGCCGACGTCCTCGGCGTCGAGGAGCGCGGCCGCGAGCTGGGCGACCTCCGTGGGATCGAGACGAGGGAGGTGCACCCGCGTGAGCAGCCGGGCCCGCTCGAGCTCGGCGATCGTCGTCCGCAGCGGGTGGCCGCGGCCGACGTCGTCGCTGCGGTAGCTGAGGAGGAGCAGGACCGACTCGTCGATCCCCGACCGAGCCAGCCGCGCCACCGTCGCTCGTGTCGCCTCGTCGGCCCAGTGGAGGTCCTCGATCACGACGACGACCGGACGGTCACGCCCGACGGCGGCGAGGAGCCCTGCTGTGACGTCGGGCAGCCGACCAGGACCACCGTCGGTCCGGACGTCGATCAGTCGTGGCGCGACCAGGCCCAGCGCGTCGGCGCCGGGGCCGGCAGCCTCAAGCGTGCGCTCGGGACCGAGCTCGGCGACCAGGTCGCGCAGCACGCCGTCGAGCGCCGCGTACGGGAGCGGCCCGGAGCCCGAGTCGGCGCACCAGCCCCGGAGGACGAGAGCCCCCGGGTCGGAGCGGACCTGGGCGACGAACTCCGCGAGCAGCCGGCTCTTGCCGATCCCGGCCTCGCCAGCCACGACGACGGTGCGCGGCGTCCCACCGCGGACGTCGGTGAACGCGTCGCGCAGCACGGTGAGCTCGTGGGCGCGACCAACCAGCGGTGCACGGACTCGAGACATGCCCCTCATCGTGCCGTACGACGCCGACACACACGCAGCCCCGCGCCCGCGCCTACGCCGGCGCGCTGGCACCCTTCTCCACGGGGCGGGCAGGGTCGCTGATCCACTCGCTCCAGGACCCCGCGTACAGGGCGGCGTCGACACCGACCCGGCGCAGGGCGATCACCTCGTGGGCAGCGGTCACCCCGGAGCCGCAGTAGACGGCGACCTCGGCGCCCGGCACCGCGCCGAGGCCCGAGAACCGCTCTGCCAGCTCCTCGACGGACCGCCACCGGCCGTCCGCGTCGACGTTCTCCGTCGTCGGGGCGCTGCGGGCGCCCGGCACGTGGCCGGCGACCGGGTCGATCGGCTCCACCTCGCCCCGGTACCGTTCGGCCGCCCGGGCATCGAGAAGCACGCCGTCGCGCCCGATCCGCGCGGCTTCGTCGGCGTCGACGAGCGGCAGGTGCCCGGCGTCGGCCGCGAAGTCGCCCTCCTCCGGCACCGGCGCCACGTCGGACACCGGCAGCCCCGCAGCCACCCAGGCCGCCCAGCCGCCGTCGAGGAGGCGGACGTCCGGGTGCCCGTGGTACGACAGCAGCCACCAGGCGCGCGCGGCCGCGGCGCCGGCCGCCGCGTCGTACACGACGACCGTCCGGTCTCGCCGGACACCGGCCTGCCGCATCGCCTCCGCGAACCGCTCACCATCGGGCAACGGGTGCCGCCCGCGGCCGGCCCCAGGGGGATCCGCGAGATCGGCGTCGAGGTCCACGAAGACGGCTCCTGGGACGTGCCCGGCGTCGTAGTCACCCCGCCCCGGCGGGCCACCGAGCGTGTAGCGCACGTCGAGGACGGTGACGTCCCCTTCGCGGACGAGCCCTGCGAGGGCCGGGACGGTGATCAACGGATCGGCCGAAGGCTCGGCGGTGGGGAGTGCAGACATGGGCACACGGTAACCTCGTCCCTCGTGGCCAGCTTGCTCTTCTTCACCGGGACGATGGACAGCGGGAAGTCCACGCTGGCCCTCCAGACCAACCACAACCACGCCGCGCGCGGCAGGGTAGGTCGGATCTTCACCAGCCACGACCGCGCGGGCGGTGGCCGCCTCTCGAGCCGCCTCGGGCTGTGGACGGAGGCGTACGAGGTCGACGCCGACTTCGACTTCTGGGAGCACATCGTCGGGTCCCTGACCCGAGGGGGCCGGATCGACTACCTCATCTGCGACGAGGCCCAGTTCTACACCGCCCCGCAGGTGGAGGCGCTCGCCCGCATCGCCGACGAGCTGCAGATCGACGTGTTCGCGTTCGGCATCCTCACCGACTTCAGGGCACGCCTCTTCGAGGGGTCGTCGCGGCTCGTCGAGCTCGCGGACCGCGTCCAGCCGCTCCAGGTGGAGGCACTGTGCTGGTGCGGCAAGCGCGCGACCCACAACGCCCGCACGGTCAACGGGGTCATGGTCACCGAGGGCGACCAGATCGTCGTCGGCGACGTCGAGGACCCGGGTCTGCCGGCGCCCGAGGTCGGGTACGAGGTGCTGTGCCGCCAGCACCACCGCCGCCGGATGACCACCGCCCGGGCCCGAGCCGTCACCACGTTGAACGACCCGCTGCCCTTCAACGGCTGAGCCCTTCAACGGCTGAGTCCTCTCAACGGCTGAGTCCGCCGAGCGACAGCAGCCGGAAGACCTCGACCGGCTCCTCCTTGCCCTTGAGGGTCAGGAACCCCAGCGGCTCCACCGTCGCGTCCGGCAGCAGCGCGAGCGTCGCGGCGCTCACGGCAACCCCGCCCGCAGGCGCCTGGCCCTCGATGCGCGACGCCGTGTTGACCGTGTCGCCGATGACGGTGTGCGTCCGTCCGCCTGCCGTGCCGAGCACGCTCACCGACGCCGGCCCGGAGTTCACGCCGACCCGGAACCGGGGCCAGCCCGGGTGCTCCCCCGCGACGCCGGCCGTCGCCTCCTGCAGCGCGAGCGCGGCGAGCGCGGCGCGTCGTGCGTGGTCCGGCTGGTCGCCGCGCCGGTTGAACGTCACCATCAGGGCGTCCCCGATGATCCGGTCGACATCGCCGCCGTAGCGGCCGACCACCGGTGGCACGGCGACCTCGAAGTAGGTGTTCAGCATCTCGGTGACCTGGTGCGAGGCGTGCGCCTCAGAGAAGGACGTGAACCCCTGGAGGTCGGCGAACAGGATGCTCATCTCGCGTTCGCCCGCGCTCGTCTCCTCGAGGTAGAGGTCGGCGAAGCGCTCCTCGTGCCACTGCCGTCGCGCCGTGAGCGCCACCAGCAGCACGGCCGCGAGCATGAGGACGTGCCACTCCCACCACGACAGGTGCCAGCTGCGGGAGAACGCCACGGCGGCGGCTGCCTCCGCCAGCAGCACGAACGCCGACGCCACCGCGAGGGGCAGTGCACCGCCACGCGCGCGCCACAGACCGAGGTAGCGCCACGCCGCCACCGCGTACCCGACGACGGCCGCACCCGCGCAGGCCGCGAGCACGCCGTCGACCTGCTCGGGCACGGACCCCTCGTCGAGCGGCCAGACCTGCGCGAGGGACAGCACCGTCCACCCCGCGACGAGCGCGACGACGAGTCCGCGCAACAGCGGTGCCCGTCTGACCACCGCCAGGTCCCGCTCCCCGCCGAGCGCACTCCCCGACCACACCGCGAACACGGCACCCAGCGCGAGCCCGAACGGGGTGGCGAGGACGAAGCCTGCGTTCGGCGCGGTCAGCAGCACGCCCGGCGTCGCGAGCGCGTGGAGCCCGAGGAACGCCGCGGTGACGACGAAGGCGTACGAGGCCAGCAGCACGCGTGCGTCTCCGCGCCGCAGCGCCGCCGACGCCATCGCGTACGCGATCGCCGCCCCGATGACGGCCGAGGCGAGCACGAGCCAGAAGTGGGCAGGGTGGTCCTCCCAGACCACGTCGATCTCAGGCCTCAGGAGAAGGAGGAGGAGCCCGAGCAGCGGGAGTGCCAGGGACACGGCGAGACCGGCGGCCCCCGTCCGCCTGCTCGTACCCGCCGCTCCCCCGCGGTGCTCAGGCATCACCGGCCGCCAGGCACTCGTGGACCTGAGAGACCACGACCGAGCCCTCGCCGACAGCGGCCGCGACCCGCTTGACCGAGCCGCTGCGGAGGTCGCCGACGACGAACACGCCGGGCATCGTCGTCTCGTACGGCCGAGGTGGGCGCGCGAGCGGCCACGTGCCGGTCGCCGCCGCGTCCGCCCCCGCGAGGACGAAGCCGCGCGCGTCGCGGCGGACGGCGTCGGGCAGCCAGTCGGTACGAGGCTGGGCACCGATCATCACGAACAGCCCGTCGGCGCGCAGCGGGGCGGAGTCGAGGCCCGTCCGGCGGTCGCGCAGGACGACGCGCTCGAGCCACCCGTCGCCGCCACCTCCCACGACCTCCACCCCGGTGCGGACCTCCACGTGGGGGGCGGCGGCGATCGCGTCGACGAGGTATTGCGACATTCCGGACTCCAGCGTCGCCGAGCGGACCGCGAGGGTGACCCTCTCGCAGTAGCGGGCCAGGTGGAGCACGGCCTGTCCGGCCGAGTTGCCCCCGCCGACGACCACCGCCGTGCGGCCGGTCATCGCGTGCGCCTCGGACACGCTCGCGCCGTAGAAGACGCCGGCGCCTGCGAGTGCCTCCAGCTCCGGGACACCCAGCCGCCGGTACGACACGCCGGCCGCGAGACACCACGGCACGCGCCGTCACCGTCCCGAGGTCCCGGATCTCCACGGCGAACCCCGATCCTTGCGCCTGCAGCCCGACGACCTCGCGCATGAGCAGCACCTGAGCGCCGAACACCCACGCCTGCTGGTAGCCCCGCTGGGCGAGCTCCGCCCCGGTGATCCCCCGGGAGAACCCGAGGTAGTTGCGGATGAGGGAGCTGGAGGCCGCCTGCCCGCCGATGGCCACACGCTCCACGTCGAGCGTGCGCAGGCCCTCCGAGGAGCCGTAGACCGCGGTCGCCAGCCCTGCCGGTCCGGCGCCGACGACGACCAGGTCGAAGGCACGGTCCTCGTCGAGCGTCGTCCGCACGCCCCACGCCTCGGCGATCTCGACGTCGCTCGGATCCGTGAGGACCGGCGCGCCGTGGATGGCCGGCATGGTGACGAGGACATCGACACCGTCGAGCGCGTACCCGCGCGCCCGGATCGCCCGCTCGACCCGGTCGGCGAGATCGGTCCCACGTTCGCGGTAGGCGTGCGGGAGGCCGTTGCGCTGCAGCAGGCTCCGCACCTCGGCACCACGGGGCGAGCTGCGGCCGGCGACCACCACCACCTCGCGCAGCGTCGTTGCGTCGCTGCGGGACCACTCCTGCACGAACTCCGCGACCGTACGGTGGAACAGCTCGTCGGCCTCCGTCCACGGCTTGAGCACGTAGTAGCTCACGTCGCCCACGGCCACCGCCGACAGGATCGTGCGGGCGATCTCAGGACTCTTCCAGTCGCCCCACTCGACGAGCATCGCGCGGCGGGCGTCGGGGTGCAGCGTCCGTGCCGTCGTGAGCACCGTGTCCCGCTCCTCCGGTGCCAGCGCGTGGTCCACGAGCACGACCGCGACCGGTACAGCGGCGTCGTGGGCACGCTCCAGCGTGCGGACGGCCTCGGGCGCCGTCAGCTCCGCCCGGACGCGGAAGCCGTTGCCGAACGCGCGCCCGAGCTCGGACTCGAGTCGCTCGAGCGAGGTCGGGTCACGGTCGACCGCGAGGAGCAGGGGACGCGCGGCGCCGCGCTCGTGCGCGTGGGCCATGCCTCGACGCTAGTGACCCGACAGCCCGCCGCCCAGCCCTCTTGCACCGTCGTCGTCAGGCGTCGACGAGCAACGGGATGCGCATCTCCGCCGGTGTCACCGACCCGTGGAAGCCCGACATCAGGAGCTCGATCGCGAAGTGACGCGACGAGAACACCCCGAAGTCGCCCAGCGAGGCGACGAGCACGTCACCGATCCGGGGGCGTACGGCGTCCTCGATCTGGCCGAACCACCCTGCGGCCTCGGCCTCGTCGCGGGTCAGCACGAGGGCCTGGTCCCCGAGCCGGTCCCGCCATCGCGCAGCCACCTCCTGCTCCGTGCCCGACCGCGTGTAGAGGTGGCGGAACCGCGCCTCGCCGGCGAACACCACCACGTCGGTGAGCATCGCGGGCTCCGACTCGACGTCGAAGCGGTCGTCCTTGGGCAGGTCGAGCATGCCGTGGTCGGCGGTCACGAGGAGCGCCGTGCCGGGTGGCGAGCGCGTCGCGCAGGTCCGCCAGGTCACGGTCGATCCCGCGGAGCCGGTCACGCCACTCGGGCGAGGTGCAGCCCTTCTCGTGACCGGTGTGGTCGAGCGTGGACTCGTAGGTGTAGACCAGCGAGCTCGGGGTCGCCTCCGACGCCTCGACGACGACGTCGAGACGCTCGTACACGGAGCTGATCGGGTGGAACGGGACTCCGCCCTGGCTGCAGACCGTGAGGCCCGACCCCTCGAACTCCGCCTTGTTGACCGCCGAGGTCGGGATGCCGGCGGCGTCGATGCGCTCGAACATCGTCGGGTACGGCTGCCACTGGGCCGGATCGACCTGAGGGTCCCACCGCAACGAGTTCATGACCCGGTCGGTGCCGGGGATGCGCGAGGTGTAGCCGACCACGCCGTGCGTCCCGGGCGGGAGCCCGGTGCCGAGCGACGTCAGGCTCGTCGCGGTCGTGGACGGAAGGCCGGACAACAAGGGCGCCCTGTCGGCGAGCGAGCTGAGGTAAGGGGCGATGTCGGCGTGCTCGAGCAGCAGGTCGTAACCGAGCCCGTCGACGAGGACGACGACGTAGCGTGCCGCTTCCGGCAGGCTCAGGGTGTCGCCCCAGCTGGGCACCCCCATGGCCGCGGCGACGCTCGGCAGGACGGAGGTCAGGCTGCGGCCGTGGTAGTCGGTCGAGGGGAGCGGCGTCCCGGTAGCCGTCACCACCGCGGACGGCTCGTCGCGGCCGAGAGCTCACGGGAGAAGGCCAGGAGGCGTTGCACGGCGGCGCCGCCGTCTGCTGCCGCGCTCACGCGCAGGGAGAAGTCGTCCGCCGTCGCGGACCCGGTGTAGCCGTGGTCGGCCTCGCAGGCGGGATCGGAGCAGCCTGCGGGCTCGAGGTCGAGACGACGCACCGCTCCCCAGCCGATCGTCAGCACCACCTCGGCGGTGTCGCGCGCCGACACGGCGCCGACCGCGGTCGCCATGGGCACGGTGCGGGTGACGACGACGGAGTCCACCGTCCGGAGCGGCACGGCCTCGGTCGTCGTCGAGGTGTACGGCTCGGGCAGGATGTCGTCGGCCGAGTGCTCGTCGGTGTGCGCGAGGACCAGCCGGGACGGGGTCAGGGTGAGGACGGTCATGTGCCGGCGGACCTCCTCACGCTCGAAGGTCGGCTCGTGGTGGAGCACGTAGGCCAGCACGGGTTCGTCGGCCAGCGCGTCGGCGATGCCCGCGGCGACCACCTGGGGGTAGTAGCCGGTGGTCTCGATGTCAGCGGTCAGCTCCGCCGTCCGGTCACGGGGCTGCTCGCCGCTCTCGGTCCGCTGGGGGGACGGGTGTCGGTTGGCCATGGCCCCAGTGTCCCACTGTCGCCGAAGTCACGTGAGGCTGTCCCCACAACCGAGGGCTCCGCGGGTGTGCGTCGCTGGTCAGTGGGCCACGGTGTCGCCGAGACCGACCGGCGTGCTCAGCCGGCGGACGTACCAGTCGCGCCTGTTGTCGACCGGTTGCGCGACCTTCGCCCGGGCCTGAGGACGCGGTACCCGTCGGCCGCGCCGAGCACGGGCTCGAGGTCGATCTCGGCCATCTCCGGCAGGTCGTCCTTGAGCGCGGCCACCCGCTGGAGCAGGTCCTCGACGGCATCGACGTCGACGCGCGGGCCGCCCCGGTAGCCGAACAGCAGCGGCGCCGACTTGAGGCTCGCGGATCATCTCCGCGGCGTCGACGTCGGTCAGCGGCGGGATGCCGGTACGACCGGTCGTCCAGCAGATCGCTCGGCGGCGCCGGCGAGGCCGAACGACAGCACCGGACCGAACAGCGGGTCCTCGACCGTACGGATAGGACATCGGGACGCCCTCGGCGGAGCCATCTTCTGGACGACGAACATCGTGTCGCTCGCGCATGCCCGATCCAGCCGGTCATCGCCGTCCCAGGCCTCGCGCATGTCGTCGGCGTCGGAGATGTCGCGCCACACGTGGGCGATGTCGGGCCGGCTGCGCAGGTGCTCGCGGCCGGCCTTGAGGACGACGTCCCAGCCGAGCTCGTCACCGGCGGCGATCGCCTCGTCGCAGCGTCGGCGCCCGGAACCAGTCCCACAGGTCGATCCCGTAGCAGGCGCAGGAGACGGTGCACGTGCTCGTCGACGAGCCACCGCACCGCCGGGCGCCGGCTGAGCACGTCGCGCACGATCGTGCGGGCGTCGCCGTCGCGGTCGACGTCCTCGTAGTGGGGATCTCGCCGTGGTCGCGGCGCTGCCCACGCGGCAGTAGCTGACCACGCGGGCCAGCGCACGTACGGCCGACTCCGGGGCCGAGTACGACGGCACCGAGCCACGCCCGGCGGCTCCTTCGACGTCGGGGACGCGCAGGAGCACGGGGACGCCCTCGGTGCCGAGGAAGGTCGACACGATCGGCTTGTCGGACTGCTCGCCGACGGCCGCGAGCACGTTGGCGACGTCCTCGCCGCTGGTGTTCAGCGGCGGGATGAAGATCGCGACGATCGCGTCGACGTCGGGGTTGGCGATCGCGGCGTCCAGCGCCGCGCTCGAAGTCGTCGCCGCTGGCGGCGGCGCCCAGGGCGACACGGGCTCGGCGACCTTGAGCCCGGCAGCGGTCGCCGCGTCGGCGACGAGCAGCGCGAGCGCGTCGGAGTTGCCGACGACCGCGACGCGGGTGCCCGCGCGGCAGCGGCTGGTACGCGAGCAGCTGCGCGACGTCGAACATCTCGTCGACGGTGTCGATCTGGATGACGCCCGACTGGCGGAACATCGCGTCGACCGCCGACTGCGGCGGCGGTGGTCTGGCGACCGGTGGCCGACCGGCACGCCCTGCGTCGAACGGCCCGACTTCACCGCGACGATCGGCTTGCGACGGCCGAGCCGGCGGGCGATCCGGGTGAACTTGCGCGGGTTGCCGATCGACTCGAGGTAGAGCAGGACGACCTCGGTGGCGTCGTCCTCCTCCCAGTACTGGAGCAGGTCGTTGCCGGAGACGTCGGCGCGGTTGCCCGCCGAGACGAAGGTCGACAGGCCGAGGCCCCGGCGGTCGACCGATCTCGAGGATCGCGATGCCCGAGCGCACCGGACTGGCAGAAGAAGCCGACGCGCCCGTGCGGCGGCATGATCGGCGACAGCGAGGCGTTGAGCCGCACTCGCGGGTCGGTGTTGATGACGCCGAGGCAGTTGGGACCGATCGAGACGCAGGCCGTACGACCGGGCGAGACCGAGCAGGCGCGCTGGCGCTCGCGCCCCTCCGTCGCCGATCTCGGCGAAGCCGGCCGAGATGACGACGAGGCCGTGGACGCCCTTGCGGCGCAGTCCAGCACGACCTCGAGGACCGACTCGGCGGGGACCGCGATCGACCGCGAGGTCGACCTCGCCGGGGATGTCCTGGACGGACCGGTACGCGGGAAGGCCGGAGATCGACTCGGCCGTGCGGGTGGACGACGTAGACGTCGCCGGCGAAGTCGCCGAGCGACGAGGTTGCGGATCATGCGCCTGGCCGAACGTGTCCTGACGCCGGCTGACGCCGATCACGGCGACGCTGCGGGCGTGAAGACGCGCTCGATCGACGCGCGCCTCGGCGCGGTGCTCACGCGCCGGCATCACGCCGATCGCAGTCGTCGGTCGGCTCGATCGTCGAACGACCAGCCGCATGCACGCCGTCGTCGAGCGCTGCGCTCGACCTGGTAGCCCGGCTCGCCGAAGACCTGCGATGCATGCGCACGTTCTCGGGCAGCACGTCGGCGACGAAGCGGTCGATGCCCCGCTCGCGCCCGGCCTGCGCCAGGTGCTCGAGCAGGAGCTGGCCGACCCCACGGCCCTGCTGGTCGTCCTCGACCAGGAAGGCGACCTCGGCCTCGCCGCTCGGTGACCGCGTCGTAGCGGCCGACGCCGATGATCTCGCCGCTGACGGTCACGACGAAGGCGACCCGCTTGTCGTGGTCGACGTGGGTGAAGCGCTCGACGTCGCGGTCGGAGCAGCATCGGGTACGGGGCGAAGAAGCGGAAGTACTTCGACTGCGTCGGAGACGCGGGCGTAGAAGTCGGACGAACTCGCTCGGCGTCGTCGGCCGGATCGGGCGCAGATGAGCCGTCGCCCCGTCGAGCAGGACGACGTCGGCCTCCCAGTGCTCGGGGTAACGCTCGTCGGGAGGTCGCTGGTCGGATACGGCGGGTTCGTCGGCCACACGCCAGAATCTACCGCCTGGCTGGCAGACGCGTGCCGCCGCGACCCGGTGGCGTCGGAGTCATGGCCTAGGGTTTCTGACAGCCCCTCCAGCGCTCCTGCGGCACCGTCCCCAGCGAGTGCTCACAGAAAGGACGTGCATGGCCCGCCGTACGCCGAGCGCACCGCCCCCCGAGGACTTCGAGGAGCACATCGTCGACATCGACGTCGGCGAGGAGATGCGTTCGAGCTTCCTCGAGTACGCCTACTCGGTGATCTACTCGCGGGCGCTGCCCGACGCGCGCGACGGCCTCAAGCCGGTCCAGCGTCGCATCCTCTACACGATGGACGACATGAACCTGCGGCCCGACCGCGGGCACGTCAAGAGCGCCCGGGTCGTCGGCGAGGTCATGGGCCGGCTCCACCCCCACGGCGACGGCGCGATCTACGACGCGCTGGTGCGGCTGGTCCAGCCGTGGTCGCTGCGGCTGCCGTTCATCGACGGCCACGGCAACTTCGGGTCGCCGGACGACGGTCCCGCCGCCATGCGCTACACCGAGTGCCGGATGGATCACCGCCGCCGTCGCGATGACCGAGTCGATCGACGAGAACACCGTCGACTTCCGGCCCAACTACGACGGGCGAGAAGACGAGCCGTCGGTCCTTCCCGCGGCGATCCCCAACCTCCTGGTCAACGGCGCCTCCGGCATCGCGGTCGGCATGGCCACCAACATGGCTCCGCACAACCTCGTCGAGGTGGTCCAGGCCGTGCGCCACCTCATCAAGAAGCCCCAGGCGACCCTCGACGACCTGATGCGCTTCGTCCCCGGGCCCGACCTGCCCACCGGGGGCAAGATCGTCGGGCTCGACGGCATCCGCGAGGCGTACGCGACGGGCCGCGGCAAGTTCGTGATGCGCGCGACGGCTCGCGTCGAGAACGTCACACCGCGACGCAAGGGCATCGTGGTGACGGAGCTGCCGTACAACGTCGGCCCCGAGAAGGTCATCGAGCGGATCAAGACGCTCGTGCAGTCCAAGAAGCTCCAGGGCATCTCCGACCTCAAGAACCTCACCGACTCCCAGGGCCTCAACCTCGTCATCGAGATCAAGAACGGCTTCAACCCCGACGCCGTCCTCGCCCAGCTCTACAAGATGACGCCGATGGAGGACTCCTTCGGCGTCAACAACGTCGCCCTCGTCGACGGCCAGCCCCGGACCCTCGGGCTCAAGGAGCTGCTGGAGGTCTTCCTCGACCACCGCATCGTCGTGGTCCGACGCCGCAGCCAGTTCCGCCGCGACAAGGCTGCTGCCCGGCTCCACCTGGTCGAGGGCCTGCTCATCGCCATCGTCGACATCGACGAGGTGATCGCGCTGATCCGTGCCAGCGACGACCGCCGGCACGCCCACGGGCGGCTCATGGACGTCTTCGACCTCTCCGAGAAGCAGGCCGAGTACATCCTCGACCTGCAGCTGGGACGCCTGACCCGGTTCTCGCAGATCGAGCTCGAGCGCGAGGCGGACGAGCTGCGCGCCACGATCGAGGAGCTCGACGCCATCCTCTCCGACGACGGGCTCCTGCGCGGCATCGTCTCCGACGAGCTCGGGGCGATCGCGAAGCGGTTCGGCACGCCCCGCAGGACGGTCCTCCTCGAGAGCGCCGGTCACACCGTCACGGCCGCGGTCCCGCTGGAGGTCGCCGACGACCCGTGCTTCGTGCTGCTGTCGGCGACCGGCCTGCTCGCGCGGACCTCTGACGACACCGTCCCCGAGCTCCCCGACCACGACGTCAGTGCGGGCGCCCATCGCCACCAGCACGACGTGATCGCGTCGGCCGTCCGTACGACGGCGCGTGGCGAGATCGGCCTGCTCACCTCGGCAGGTCGCGTGATCAAGCTCGGTGTCCTCGACCTGCCCGGCCTGCCGCCGACCGCTGCCGCCCCGAGCCTCCAGGGCGGACTGCCGCTCGTGGAGATCCTCGCGCTGCGCGACGGCGAGCGACCGCTGGCGCTGACCAGCTTCGACACCGAGTCGCCCGGACTCGCGCTCGGCACCCGCTCCGGCGTGGTCAAGCGGGTGCGGCCCGAGTACCTGCCCAGCAAGGACGACTGGGAGGTCGTGGCGCTCGCCGACGGCGACGAGGTCGTCGGTGTCCGCCAGCTGCTCACCGGTGACGAGGAGCTCTGCTTCGTCACGAGCGACGCCCAGCTGCTCCACTTCCCCGCCGCGGCCGTGCGACCGCAGGGGCGTACGGGCTCGGGCATGGCCGGCGTGAAGCTGGCCGCCGGGGCGTCGGCGATCTTCTTCGGCGCGTTCGACCCCGCGGAGGACGCCGAGGTCGTCACGGTCGCCGGATCGGCCGACGCACTCCCCGGCACGGAGTCGGGGTCCGTCAAGGTCACGCCGTTCAGCGCCTTCCCGGCGAAGGGTCGCGCGACGGGTGGCGTGCGCTGCCACCGGCTGCTCAAGGGCGAGGACGTGCTCGTCCTCGCCTGGGCCGGTCGTGGTCCCGCGATGGCGTCCGGGTCGGGCGGCGCGGCCGCTCAGCTTCCCGACGTCGATCCGCGACGCGACGGGTCGGGCCTGCCGCTCGCCCAGCCGGTGCTGGCGGTCGGGAGCCCGCTGGCGGCGCAGGTCGGCTGATCCGACCACCACCGGGCTCGCCGTCCGGCCTCGCGGGTCAGCCTGCGGGGTCGGCGGCGGGACGGTAGTGCGCCTCCTGAACCACCCAGGAGTTGCCGTCGGGGTCGTCCAGGTGGACGTACGACATGAAGTCGCGGTGCTCGGGGTCGACGCCCGGCACCATCCCGCCGACGGCGAAGTCGAAGTGCTGGAGACCTGAGCTCTCGACGCCGCGTGCCTCCAGCTCGGCATGGGCCGCCTCGATGTCCTCGACGACGAGGTGCAGTCCCTTGGTGGCCCCGGGCTCCGCACCGTTGACCCCCAGCCCGAACGTGATGGAGCACGCCGACCCGACCGGTGTCAGCTGCACGACCCGGAACGCGTCGTTCGGCTGGTGGTCCACGTCGAGGTGGAAGCCCAGCCGGTCGACGTAGAACGCCTTGGCGCGGTCGATGTCGCTGACTCCGAGGACGATGTTCTCGATCTTCCAGTCCACGTGGTTCCCCTTGTCCGGTCCGGCTCGGGGGAGGGTCTCCCACCGCGTCCGGGACGAGTCCTGTGCGCCTATGCTGACGCCCATGCTGAAGCGTGCCACGGTCGTCACCGTTCTGTCCCTCCTCATTCTCGGGGCCACCGGGTGCTCGGGTGACGACGGCGACGACGGCTCGTCGAAGGGTGCCGACCTCTCCGAGCGGCTCGCGACGGCCCGCACCACGCTGGACGACGCCGAGAGTCTCGCGATCTCGCTGTCCACGGAGAAGCTTCCGGCCGATGTCACCGGCCTTCTGGAGGCCCAGGGCAAGGGCAACCACTCCCCCGCGTTCACCGGCACGGTCAAGGTGGCGCTCAAGGGCGTCCCGGTCGGCGCCGAGGTCGTCTCCGTCGACGGCGCGGTGCTCGTGAAGACCGGCTTCGCTCCGGACTTCGTGCCGATGGATCCCGCGTCGCTCGGCGCCCCGGACCCGGCCACGCTGATGAAGACCGACGGTGGTCTCTCGGCGCTGCTGACCGAGACCGACGACCTGGAGGACGGCGGCAAGAGCCGGGACGGTCGAGAGGTGCTCACGACGATCAAGGGAACGATCCCCGGATCCGTCGTCAGCACGCTGATCCCGACGGCGCAGGAGTCGGAGACCTTCGACGCCACGTACCGGCTGACCGACGACGACACGCTGCGCGACGTCGTCCTGAAGGGCCTGTTCTACGACGCCGACGAGCCGGTGACCTACACCGTCGCCGTGACGGCCTCCGACAAGCCGGTCGAGATCACCGCGCCGTGAGCACCGGCGCCGCCGCTCCTGCCGGCCGTGCGGCGCGTGTCCTTCTCGGTCTCGCGGCCGCGGCGGTCGCGTTCGCCGCCGCCGACACCTACGTCGTCGTGATGGCGCTGCCGGACATGATGACGGCCGGTGGGCTGGGCCTCGACGAGCTGCAGCGCGCCGCCCCGATCGTGTCGGGCTTCCTGCTCGGCTACGTCGCCGTGCTGCCGTTGGTGGGGCGCATCGCCGATCTCCGCGGCCGACGCCCGGTGCTGGTCGGCTCGCTCGTGCTGTTCGCTGTCGGCTCCGTCGTGACGGCGGCCGCCGACGGCCTCGTGCCGATGGTGGCCGGCCGGTTCCTCCAGGGCGTCGGAGGAGGTGGCCTGGTCCCCGCCACGCTCGCGCTGGTCGCCGACCTCTGGCCGCCGCGACGTCGCGGGGTGCCGCTGGGCATTGTCGGGGCGGTCCAGGAGCTGGGGAGCGTGCTCGGCCCGCTGTACGGGGCTGCGGTGCTGGCGATCGCGGACTGGCGGGCGATCTTCTGGCTCAACTGCGCGGCGGGACTCGCTCTCGCGGGCGCGATCGCCGCCACGGGGCGGACCCGCGGTGCCCGCGCCGATCTCCCCCGTCCGCCCTCGCCAGGACTCCCCGACATCGCCGGTGCTGTCCTTGCCGTCCTCGCGGTGGCCTCGCTCGCGGCAACGCTGGCGAGACCCGCAGCGCTTCGCGACGACGTCGAGCTCGGCAGGCTGTTCCTCCCCGTGGTCGGCGAGGTGTACGCGACCAGCCCGGCGGCCCTCCTCACGTACGCGCTGGCCGCCGCCTTCGTCGTCCGGGAGCTGACCGCACCCCGCCCGCTGGTCGCGCTGCGCACCTGGCCGGCCACCGCCCGTACGGTCGACCTGGGCGGTGCGCTGCTGCTCGGCGCCGCGCTCGGCTGCGTGATCGTGACGTTCGCGTCCGCAGACCCGGAGACCAGCGTCGTGTCGTCCGCTGCGCCGTGGCTGCTCGGCGGCGCCGCCGTGGCGACGGCGGCGTTCGTCTGGAGGCAGCGGTCGGCGGCGGCACCGCTCGTGCCTCGCGCGACCTTCAGCGCCCGTCCGGCGTGGGGCGCCCTCGTGGTCTCGCTCTTCATCGGAGCCGCGCTGATCGCGGCGCTCGTCGACGTCCCCTTCTTCGCCCGGCTGACGGAGCACCGCGGGTCACAGCTGGGTGCGGCGCTCGTGCTCGTGCAGTTCCTCGTCGCGCTGCCGATCGGCGCGGTGCTCGGCGGCTACGCGACCCGACGTGTCCGTCCCGCCTGGATCGCCGGCGCGGGCATGGCGCTGGCCTGCGGGTGCTTCGTCGTCATGGCGACGTGGGAGCGCGACGCTCTCGCCCACCCGACGTCGTCCGTGGCGCTCGCGCTCGCGGGACTCGGCTTCGGACTCGCCGTCGCGCCCGTCAACGCCGCGTTGCTCGACGCGACCTCCGACGCCGCGCACGGCATCGCCTCGGCCCTTCTCGTGGTCGCGCGCATGGTCGGGATGCTGGTCGGCATCTCCGTCCTGACCTCGTGGGGCCTGCGGGCGTACTACGGCGCGGTCGGGCGTATCCCTCCCCTGTCCGAGCTCTGCCCCGGCTCTGCAACCACCTGCGACGCGTACAACGACGCCATGATCGACGCCGGGATCGTGCAGCTCAGCACCGTGTTCACCGGCGCCGCCGTCTGTGCGGGGATCGCCGCACTCGCGCCGTGCTGCTTCTCAGCCCGCGTCCCGGCGCGACCGCGAGCGCGTCCGGCGACTAGGTTCTGGGGCATGACCACGTCTTTCCCCGGTGCCGCGTCCGGCGCCGACGACTCCGCAGCGCCGCGGATTCGACGACCTGCTGGCCGCGAACCGCTCCTACGCCGACGCGTTCGACCTCGCCGGTTTCGACGGCGTCGCCCGCGCCGGTGTGGCGATCGTGACCTGCATGGACTCGCGCATCGACCCGCTGCGGATGGTGGGCCTCGAGCCGGGCGACGCCAAGATCCTCCGCAACCCGGGAGGACGCGTGACCGAGCAGGTGCTCGTCGCGCTCGTCCTGGGCGCCAATCTGCTCAAGGTCGACCGCGTGATGGTCGTCGAGCACACCCGGTGCGCGATGGCGAGCGCGTCCGAGACCGTCCTCCAGGCGCGCATCGGAGAGGCCACCGGCACCGATGCGACCTGGATGTTCCTCGGTGCCATCAACGACCAGCGCGCCGAGCTCGCAGAGTCGGTCCACAAGATCGACTCGCACCCGCTCATCCCGTCGCACGTCCGTGCGGGTGGGTTCTTGTACGACGTCGACACCGGGTTGCTGGAGCACGTCGTCTGAGGGGTGCCGGACACGGGCCGGGACAGAGAAAGGGAGAGGAAGTGCCTCCCTCTCCCTTTCCAAGGTATAGCCGACCCCGGGGCTTGAAACAAGCCCCCTGTCGTGGCGGAGAATCGTCGGCCGAAGCCGTGGAGCACGGCCTCGTCTCGCGATCGGAGCCGCCATGACCCACCCGACGACCACCCGTCCCGCAACCCCCACCTTCCGCCTCCCCGACCACCTCGCAGCCAAGGCCGACCCGGCGCTGATCGCCCGGGACGAGGAGCACTTCGCCGCCATCGCCGCATGCGTCGAGGAGACGGTCGCCGACCTGTCCGCGCGCCTGGACGCCGCCCGGAAGGCACCCGGGCGCGAGGGCCAGGCCGCCGTGGAGCGCGACACGGAGATCCGACGGCTGACGAGCCGCCTGCGCACGCTGCGGCGGTTCGGGCTCGACCTGTGCCTCGGGCACGTCGTCGCCGAAGGCGACCCCGAGCCGCTGTACGTCGGACGCCTCGGCCTCACCGACCGTACGGGCCGCCGCCTCCTCGTGGACTGGCGCTCGCCTGCCGCCGAGCCCTTCTTCGCGGCCACCCACGCACGCCCGATGGGGCTGGAGAGCCGGCGCCGCTACCGCTGGACCCGTGGCCGGGTGACGGACTACTGGGACGAGGTGTTCACCCCGGACGGGTTCACCGGGCACGCTGCCGCGCTCGACGACCAGTCGGCGTTCATCGCCAGCCTGGGCGCGAGCCGGACGCCCCGGATGCGCGACGTCCTGAGCACCATCCAGGCCGACCAGGACGCGATCATCCGCGCGGGCTCACGTGGCGCGCTCGTCGTCGACGGGGGCCCAGGGACGGGCAAGACGGTGGTCGCGCTCCACCGCACCGCCCAGCTGCTCTACTCCGACCCACGGCTCGGCCACCGTCGCGGAGGGGTCCTCTTCGTCGGCCCTCACCAGCCGTACCTGGCCTACGTGTCCGACGTGCTCCCCAGCCTCGGTGAGGACGGGGTGCAGACCTGCACTCTCCGCGACCTCGTCCCCGAGGGAGCGGCTGCCGAGCCCGAGGCCGATCCGGAGGTGGCGCGCCTCAAGTCGACCGCCGCGATGGTGCGGGCGATCGAGGCGGCCGTCGCCGTGTACGAGGAGCCGCCCACCGAGGGCATGGAGGTCTCGACCCCGTGGTCAGACGTCTGGCTGAGCGCCGACGAGTGGGCCGAGGCCTTCCGCGCGCCCAGCCCAGGAACGCCGCACAACGAAGCGCGGGACGAGGTCTGGGATGAGCTGCTGACGATCCTGGTGGACAAGCACGGCGAGGAGGACGGGGTCTCTCCCGACGAGATCCGCCGCGCGCTCGGGCAGAGCGCCGAGCTCCGTGACGCGCTGGTGCGGGCCTGGCCGATGATCGATGCGGACGATCTCGTCGGCGACCTGTGGACGGTCCGGGCCTACCTACGGCTGTGCGCGCCGTGGCTCGCCCCCGACGAGGTCGACCTGCTCCTGCGGGCCGACGCGCGGGCCTGGACGGTGTCCGACCTCCCGCTCCTGGACGCCGCGCGTCAACGGCTCGGAGACCCTGGCGCCTCGCGACGTCGTCATCGTGAGGAGGTCGCGCTCGCCGCCGAACGCGAGCAGATGTCACGAGTCGTCGACGAGCTGGTCGCCTCCGACGACAGCGAGCTGCTGCTCATGACGACCCTGCGCGAGCGCGACATGCAGAACTCCCTGGTCGACGAGTCGGTCCTGCCGAGCGCCGACCCCGACCTCCTCGCGGGCCCGTTCGCCCACATCGTCGTGGACGAGGCGCAGGAGCTCACCGACGCCGAGTGGCAGATGCTCCTCCTACGCTGCCCGTCGCGCAGCCTCACGATCGTCGGGGACCGCGCCCAGGCGCGGCACGGCTTCACCGAGTCGTGGGAGGAGCGGCTCATGCGGGTCGGACTCGACCGGATCGCCCTCCGGTCGCTGAGCCTCAACTACCGCACGCCGCAGGAGGTCATGACCGAGGCCGAGCCGGTGATCCGCGCCGTGCTGCCCGACGCGAACGTGCCCACGTCCGTCCGCGAGAGCGGCCTCCCGGTCGTCCACGGCTCGACGTCCCAGCTCGACGCGACGCTCAGCACCTGGCTCGCCGAGCACGACGAAGGCGTCGCCTGCGTCATCGCCGTCGACGAGGTCGAGAGCGCGGTGCTCGGGTCCACCGACCGCGTACGGCTGCTCGCGCCGGTGCTCTCGAAGGGGCTCGAGTTCGATCTCGTCGTGCTCGTCGAACCCGAGAGGTTCGGGACGGGGACAGAGGGCGCCGTCGACCGCTATGTCGCGATGACGCGGGCGACGCAGCAGCTCGTGATCCTCACCAGCGACTGACGGGCGGGTGGCGGTGGTCAGGCGTCGATCGTGTCGGCGTCGATCTCGTAGGCGCCCTGCACGATGAACTCCTTGCGCGGCGGCGACCTCGTTGCCCATCAGCAGCTCGAAGACCTCGGCTCGCCGCCTCGCCGTCGTCGACGGTCAGGCGGCGCAGCGTGCGGTGGCGCGGGTCCATCGTGGTCTCGGCCAGCTGGTCGGCGTCCATCTCGCCGAGACCCTTGTAGCGCTGGACCGGGTCCTTCCAGCGCACGCCCTTGCGCTGGTCAGCTCGGCCAGCGTGCGCTGCAGCTCGGGGTCGGAGTACGTGTAGACGTACTTGTCCTGCCCTTCTTGGGGTTGATCAGCTCGATGCGGTGCAGCGGCGGCACGGCGGTGTACACGCGGCCGGCGTCGACGAGGTCGCGCATGTAGCGGAAGAACAGCGTCGCCAGCAGGCAGCGGATGTGCGCACCGTCGGAGTCGGCGTCGGCCATGAAGATGATGCGGCCGTAGCGCGCCGCGTCGACGTCGAACGTGCGGCCCGACCCGGCGCCGACGACCTGGATGATCGACGAGCACTCGGCGTTCTTGAGCATGTCGCCGATGCTGGCCTTCTGGACGTTGAGGATCTTGCCGCGGATCGGCAGCAGCGCCTGGAACTCGGAGTCGCGTGCCGACTTGGCGGTGCCGAGCGCGGAGTCGCCCTCGACGATGAACAGCTCGGAACGCTCGACGTCGTTGCTGCGGCAGTCGGCCAGCTTGGCCGGCAGCGCGCTCGACTCGAGCGCGTTCTTGCGACGCTGCGTGTCGCGCTGCTGACGGGCCGCCAGCGCGGGTGCGGGACGCGTCGACGACCTTCTGCATCACCAGCGCGCGCCTTGGCCTTCTCGGCGGCCTTGGTGGACGTCAGGAACGCCTTGAGCTCGACGCGACACGACCTGGTTGACGATCTTGGTGACCGCCGGCGTGCCGAGCACCTCCTTGGTCTGGCCCTCGAACTGCGGCTCGGCCAGGCGCACCGTGACGACGGCCGTGATGCCCTCGAGGACGTCGTCCTTGATGACGTCGGGGTCGCCGGCCTTGAGCAGCCGGGTGGTCTTGAGCACCTCGTTGAACGTCTTGGTGACGGCGCGCTCGAAGCCGTTGACGTGGGTGCCGCCCTTGGGCGTCGCGATGATGTTGACGAACGACTTGCAGCTCGGTGTCGTAGCCGGTGCCCCAGCGCAGCGCGATGTCGACGCCGAGGTTGCGCTCGATGTCCTGCGGCGTCATGTGGCCCTTGGCGTCGAGCAGCGGGACGGTCTCGGTGAAGACGTCCTCGCCCTGCAGCCGCAGGACGTCGGAGACGGCCTCGTCGGGCGCCAGGAACTCGCAGAACTCGCGCGATGCCGCCGTCGTGGCGGAACTTCTCCTCGTGCGGCTCCGTCGCCGCGCTCGTCGCGGATGACGAGCTCGAGGCCCGGGCACCAGGAACGACGTCTGCCGGGCGCGGGCGACGAGCTCGTCGTAGGCGAACTGGGCGCCCTTGATGAAGATCTGCGGGTCGGCCCAGTAGCGCACGCGCGTGCCGGTGCGTGGTCTTGGCGACCTTGCCGATCTTGCGCAGCTCGTTGCTCGGGGTGAACGCCGCGTCGGGGCCGTCGCCGGCGAACACGCCCGGGCTCGCCGCGCCGGAACGACATCGCCCACGTGCAGCCGCCCTTGTCGACCTCGACGTCGAGCCGCGACGGACAGCGCGTTGACCACCGAGGCGCCGACGCCGTGCAGGCCGCCGGTGGCGACGTACGAGCCGCCGCCGAACTTCCCGCCGGCGTGCAGCTTGGTGTAGACGACCTCGACGCCGGTCAGCCCGGTCTTCTTCTCGATGTCGACCGGCACGCCGCGGCCGTCGTCGTGGACCTCGACCGAGCCGTCGGCGTGCAGGGCGACCAGGATGTGCGACGCCGTGGCCGCCGAGCGCCTCGTCGACCGAGTTGTCGATGATCTCCCACAGGCAGTGCATGAGACCGCGGGTGTCGGTCGAGCCGACGTACATGCCGGGGCGCTTGCGGACCGCCTCGAGGCCCTCGAGGACGAGCAGGTTGCGGGCGTCGTACGTGCTGTCGATGATAGGCTCCTTCGGCGACGTACGACCCGGGGTGGCCGGGTACGACGGGGCCAATCTACCGAGCGGGTCGGACGAAGCCGCCACACCGTCGGCGACACGCGGGCGGCGTGTCGCACGCCACACCCTGATCCTGTTCGAGCATGGTTGCGGCAGACGGGTACGTCGAGGTGTCGGGCATCCCTGATGACCGGCGAGGGAATACGTTCCCGTGGTTGGATGTTGATCCAGATGGACCACCTGGTCCGACAGGGAAAGAGAAGAGGTCAGCCGTGACAACACTGACGCCCCCACGCTGCTCAGCGCCGCTGATCGTTGCGACCGTTGTGGAGCTCAGGCCTACGTACGCGCGAGCTCGCGAACGGAGTCGAGCTGCTGTTCTGCGCACACCACGCACGCGCCCACGACGCGAAGCTGCGCGAGGTCGCCGCGACGATCCACGACGAGTCGGACAAGCTGTCGACCTCTCCGGCATCGGCGCCGGCCGAGGAGCGCTGAGCGCACACCCGCCCGGCCGCACGACCTGACGAGGGGCCCCGTACCAGCACTGGTACGGGGCCCCTCGTGTCGTGTCAGGTCAGCGCGCCCAGCGCGGGAGGACCGCGATCCCGTCCAGGACGCCGTCGCCGGTGATCCGCACGGCACCCGCACGACGCTGACGCGGCTGAGCGACCGTCTCCACGACTGCGAACTTCGTCCGGCCCGCGGTGTCCACGTAAGCCCTCATCACACCCGGCCGACGGATGGTGAGCCCTCGACGACCCGGCTCGCGCTTGTACACGACGATGACGTCGGCCCCCCGCGGGACTGCGCGGAGCCTCACCGTCCCGCCGGGGCGGATCCGCGTCGCGCTGCCGTCGACGAAGCGCTTGTGGCGCAGCTTCTTCGTGCTGCCCGAGCGGGTCAGCGCACGGTCGTCGTACGGGCGCGCGGCACACTGCTGGGTCCACCCCGACACGTTGCCGGCGCGGTCGGTCGCGCGCATCTGGACGCAGACGACCTTGCCGCGCGGCACCGCGAGACTCACCGAGCGCCGGGGCGTCCGCGCCAGCGCACGCGGCGTACGCCAGGTCCGCGACATCCGGGCGGCGGTCTGCGCCGTCACGGAGTAGCGGACCTGGTACGAGGCGACGCTCGACTCGAACTCGTCGGCCCCCCACCGGAACGTCGCCCGGGACGTCAGCACGACCTCCTTCGCGTGTACGAAGGTGTTCGCCGGCGGCGCCTGGTCGAGGATCCAGCGCGCCGTGACGACGGGCGAGACCCGCCCTGCGGCATCGATGGCGCGGACGCGGAGCTCCTGCTGGGGGCCTGCCACCTCGGGCGACCAGCGTGAGATCTGGTGAGGGCTCGAGCACTCCTCGAACCATGGGTTGTTGCCGTAGCCGCACTCGTAGGTGAGCCACGCGTCGGCCGAGTCGGCGTCCGTCGCGGCGAAGCGGACGGCCTGGTTCGCCACCGTGGTCACCGGTGGCGGGACGGCCGTGAAGCGGACGGTCGGCGTCCGCCTGTCAGGGAAGGAGCGAAGCAGCGTCGAGCCGTGCATCACGACAGGACCGCTGGCGCTGACGGCCACGGCCGTCCTCCCTGCGTTGGCGAGCTGACGCTCGTGCGCAGCCCGCGACGTCACCACTCGGCTGTACTCGTCGACGCGGCCCCACGATCCGCCGCCCGTCGAACGGTGCAGGTTCTGGCCATCGCCGCTCGCGAAGAACGTGTCCCCCTCGGCGGCAACGTCGAGCATCTGCGTCGCCGAAAGGTTGGCGAGCTTTGTCGGCTCCGACCATGTCGCACCGTCCGCGGAGGTACGAACCTCTCCTCGACGTGACCCACCGTCGGCGTACGAGAGCCCGAAGGCGATCGTGCCGCCCGTCGTGATCGCGACGCGCGGCGTACCGCCGTCCCAACCCACCGCCAGCGTGCGGACGGGACCCCACGTCGTCCCGGCATCGGCGGAGACGCGTACCGTCCACGTGCCGGTGCCGGTGTTGGCCACCAGGGCGGCCTTGATCCCGTTGACGTCGAGGTCGACGTTCCCGTTGCCCACTGCCACGACGGTCGGTGCCGACCAGGTAGCACCGCCGTCGTCGGTGCGGGCGACGAAGACGCTGGAGGCGACCCTGTACGTCAGGACCGCCCGGTCGCCGGAGGCAGCGAGTCGCAGGTTCGTCGGGGAGGCTGTCGTCGCGATCTCGACCGTCTCGGGGGTCCGCTCGTGGCGCCGGTGGCCCAGCGGTCGACCCGCACGACGGGCTTGGCCAGGCCGGCGAAGCCGTCGCTGGCGGTGAGGACGTGTGCCCCCGCGACGGCCACGACCGGCCCGTGCGCGCCGTCGTCGACCTTGCGCAGGGGTCCGAACGTGCGTCCAGCATCGCTCGACACGCGCAGAGCGCTCTCCCGACGGCACGACGTCGCGCTGCACGGCCGCCACCGGACCGCAACCACCGGGCCCTCCGCATCCGCATCGACCGCGTCGTCCGCCTGCGACACCGCACTGGTGGAGAGGTTGGTCACCGCCCACCCGAGCGGGGCCGGCTCCGCGGCCGCAGCCGTCTCACCTGCCGCGCTCCCCGGCACCATGGCCAGCGCGCCCGCCACCAGCACGGCCCCGAGCGAGGTCGCCAGGATTGCCGCAAGTCGCGGCCGTCGTCCGATCTTCACGCGACCCTCCAGTCAGGTCACGCCACCGTGACTCTCGGACGTTGTTCTACCGCACCACGGGGGTCACCCGACAGTGGCGGGCATCACGATTCGTGACAGCGTTTCAGGGACAGTCCGTACGCCCGAACTCCACCTCGCTGCCGTGCCCGTCCGGCGTGAACCGGTAGCAGCGCTGCTCGGTCTTCTGCTGCTGCCCGAACCAGCTGTCCCCCACGGTGCGCTCATAACGCACCACCACGGCCAGGTCCTCGCCCTCTCGCGACCCCTCGGCCGCGACGAGGTCACCGGTGCGGATCCACGTGCCGAGCTTCTCCCCCGTGTCGGCGCCTCGGAAGAGACCGAGGTTCAGCCGGTTGCGGTCGAGGTCCGCCTGCTTCCAGTCCCAGGAGTGCCCGCATCCTGCGAGAAAGAGGAGCAGCGCCACCACCACGGTCGCGCCTAGTCCTCGAGTCACCGTCCCATCGTGGCGATCTGCCCAGCCTGATGACAGCGTCGCCGTACTCAGCTCGGAGCGCGATCCTTCGCGTCGCCTCATCCACCGCTTCCGTGCGTCGGCAGGCCCTGACTCGAGGCGCGGCAGGCGGGACTGGCACCCTTCCCCCATGGGAACCCTCGGCACGGTCCTCGTCGGCCTGGCGATCCTCGTCGGCCTCGCAGGCATCGTGGTCCCGGTCCTGCCCGGCTCGCTCCTGATCTGGGCGGCGATCGGCGTGTGGGCGTTCGGCACCGGATCAGTCACGGCGTGGGGCGTCTTCGCCGTCTGTACGGCGATCTACGCGCTCACGCTGGTCGTCCAGTACCTCGTCCCCGGCAAGCGCCTCAAGGAGGCGGGTGTCCCCGGCAGGGCGATGCTCGCGGGCGGCGTGGTGGGCATCGTTGGCTTCTTCGTGATCCCGTTCGTCGGGCTGTTCGTCGGCTTCGTGCTCGGCGTGTACGCCTGGGAGCTCAACCGGCTCCGGATCCACGACGCGGCCTGGAAGGCGACCAAGCATGCGATGAGGGCCGCCGGTCTCTCGATCCTCATCGAGCTCGCCGGAGGCGTCCTGTCGACCACCGTCTGGGTGGTCGGCGTCGTCCTGACCTGAGCACACCCGCCCGGTGGGGCCCGACGATCAGTACGACGGGGTGCGGGTGCGACGCCGCTCGCGGTTGTCACGCCGCCCGAGCCACCACGCCATGGCGACGCCCGCGACAGCGCCCATCAGGTGGCCCTCCCACGACACGCCCGCCTGTCCCGGCAGGATCCCGCCGACGATCCCTCCGTAGAGGATCGCGACCACGACCGCGACCAGCACCGAGACCAGCCGCCGAGTGACGACACCCCAGACCACCAGGAACGCTGCGTACCCGTAGATCACGCCGCTCGCCCCGATGTGGACCGTGTACGGCGCACCGATGAGCCACGTGCCGAGACCACCGATCAGCACGATCCCCAGGGTGGCCGGCCAGAACCGCGACCGCGCCGTGTACGCGAGCAGCGTGCCGAGGACGAGGAACGCGGTCGTGTTGGCGATCAGGTGGTCGAACCCGCCGTGCAGGAACGGTGCCGCGACCACTCCGTACAGGCCGTCGGTGTCACGCGGGCGGATGCCGTGCTGGTCGAGAAAGACCCCCGGCACCGCATCGATGATCTCCAGCAGCCACATCACCCCAAGCAGCACGAGGACCGGGACCATGGGCCCGAGGTACGACCGGCGCGCTGGCGTGCTCGTCGACGACATGCCCTCAGGCTATCCGCGCTCGGCAACTCGGCCGCCGGACGCACGAGCGCCGCGTACGGGATCCCGTACGCGGCGCTCGTGAGGAGTGCTGGTCAGTCGAGGTAGTCGCGCAGGACCTGCGAGCGCGACGGGTGACGCAGCTTGCTCATCGTCTTGGACTCGATCTGGCGGATGCGCTCACGCGTCACGCCGTAGACCTTGCCGATCTCGTCGAGCGTCTTGGGCTGGCCGTCGGTGAGGCCGAAGCGCATCGAGACGACGCCGGACTCGCGCTCGGAGAGCGTGTCGAGGACGGCGTGCAGCTGCTCCTGCAGGAGCGTGAACGACACGGCGTCGGCCGGGACGATCGCCTCGGAGTCCTCGATGAGGTCACCGAACTCCGAGTCGCCGTCCTCGCCGAGCGGCGTGTGGAGGCTGATCGGCTCACGTCCGTACTTCTGGACCTCGACGACCTTCTCGGGCGTCATGTCGAGCTCGATGGCGAGCTCTTCGGGAGTGGGCTCGCGACCGAGGTCCTGCAGCATCTGGCGCTGGACGCGGGCGAGCTTGTTGATGACCTCGACCATGTGCACCGGGATGCGGATGGTGCGGGCCTGGTCGGCCATGGCGCGGGTGATCGCCTGGCGGATCCACCACGTCGCGTACGTCGAGAACTTGAAGCCCTTGGTGTAGTCGAACTTCTCGACCGCACGGATGAGACCGAGGTTGCCCTCCTGGATCAGGTCGAGGAAGAGCATGCCGCGGCCGGTGTAGCGCTTGGCCAGCGAGACGACGAGACGCAGGTTGGCCTCGAGGAGGTGGTTCTTGGCGCGGCGACCGTCGTCGACGATCCACTCGAGCTCCTCGCGCATCTTCTCCGAGAGCCGCTTGGCCTTCGCGAGCTTCTCCTCGGCGAACAGGCCGGCCTCGATGCGCTTGGCGAGCTCGACCTCCTGGCCGGCGGTCAGCAGCGAGACCTTGCCGATCTGCTTGAGGTAGTCCTTGACCGGGTCGGCGGTCGCACCGGCGACCATGACCTGCTGGACAGGCTCGTCGGTCTCGTCGGCGGCCGAGATCGTGAAGCCCGACTTCTCGTCCTCCTTCAGCGTCGGGTCGGTCTCGAGGTCCTTCTCGAACACCTCGTCCGGGATGTCGGGAAGGATCTTCTTGCCGTTCTCGTCCACGATGATCGCGTTGGCCGTGATGTCGACGTCGGTCGCCTTCTTGGCCGACGTCTTCTTCGCCGCGGTCTTCTTGGCCGGAGCCTTCTTGGCAGCGGCCTTCTTCGCCGGCGCTGCCTTCTTGGCGGGTGCCTTCTTGCCGCCCGGCTCGGTCGACGCCTTGACGGTGGTGCGGGACCCAGCCTCCGCTACGACTGTCTTCCGTGCTCGACTGTCGGGCGCTGAAACCACGAGGTGACTCCCTTGGGGTGATCGGACCAAAAGGTCGCTGCGAGCGTTCGAGGGCGCAGTCAACCGGCCTCCCGTCAACCGCGGCACCGTCCAGTGTGCCACGCCCTCCGCGGGAACCACGAACCACCCAGCGAGGACACGCGGACCGTGACCGAAACGCGACCTTTGGGGCGGACGCAGCACGTTCTCCAGGGCCGGGTCGGCCGCCGGGGACGCTCGGTCAGCTGCTGGCCTTGACGGCGAGCACCGGGCACGTCGAGTCGAGGAGGACCCGCTGCGCGTTGCTGCCGAGGATCAGCTTCCCGACCGGCGAGCGGCGGCGCAGACCGATCACGATGAAGTCCGCGCCGGTCTCGTTGGCGACCTTCACCAGATCGTCCGCCGGGTCCATCCCTCGGACGAGCTGACGGACCTCCGAGTCGACCCCGGTGTCGGCGAGCTGAGCACGGACCTCCGCGAGCTGCTCCTCGGTCTTGACGGCGTCGTCGTCGTCGAAGTCCCTCCCGCCGCGGTGCGAGTTGACCACGACGAGGTGTGCCCCCCGAAGCTTCGCCTCCTCGACGGCGCGTGCGAGAGCCGCGCGACCCTCAGGCTTCGGGACGTACCCCACGACGATCGTGCCCATCCTCGACCTCCCAGTGTGAATGTGGGTCTGACACTATCCCCCATCGGATGGTCTCGGCACCCGGCACGAGGGTGTGTGGACAGGCGCCCTCCGAACGGTCGCGCCGGACACACGCTGAAAGCATGACCGCACGCCACCCTCTCCCCCATCCGCCCGTGCCTGGGCTCGACCCGGACGCCGCCGCACGGCTGGGCGCGGCTCTGGTGAAGCGCAGGACCGACGCGTACGAGCACGGCCGCCACGACCCGTGCCTCACGGTCTGGGCGTACGGCGCGGGGACCGTCACGCCGCTCGGGCGATGGGCCGCGCGGCCACGGGTCGCAGCCAGGCTCGATGCCTGGTTGAGGGACGAGATCGTCCGCCGGCTCCTGGGGCCGTACGAGGACGCCCTGACCCGGCCGCTGGCAGTCTGGGAACGCACCGGCGCGCTCAGCCCTCGCGCCGAGGACCGTGCCTGGCACGCCGCCTGGCGCGTGCACGCTCCACCGTCGCAGCCCTTCCTGGTCGTCACGCATGCCGGTTGGTTGAGCCTGCCTGACGGGACGACCTGCCGGGTGACGCGGGCGCGAGCGGGGCGCGCCTAGTCCCAGGTGTGCACCGGCTCGTTGGCGTGCATCCGCTCCCGGTAGTCCACGGTCATCGCCCGCAGCGCCTCCGCGCGGTCGGTGCCCGCCCTCTCGTACAAGGTCCGGAAGCGTTCGACCAGCCACGTCGCCCCGTTGCGCCCGGTGAGGCAGCGCTGCTCGATGATGCCGAGGTAGAAGTCGCGGTCCTCCGGATCGACCCCGAGGGCGTCCAGCCCTTCGTGCGCCAGCGGGAGGAGGCGGCGCAGCACGAGCTCGGAGACGCCCACCGTCCCGATGCCCGGCCAGTAGACGCTCGCACCGATGCCGTCCCGCGCTCCTGCCGTGAAGTTCTCCTCGGCGGCGCTGAAGGACATCTGCGACCACAGCGGTCGATCGGCGTCGACGAGGCGGCGGACGAGGCCGAAGTAGAACGCGGCGTTCGCGATCGTGTCGACCACGGTCGGACCGGCAGGCAGGACGCGGTTCTCGACACGCAGGTGCGGCCGGTCGCCGATCACGTCGTAGATCGGGCGGTTCCAGCGGTAGATGGTGCCGTTGTGCAGCCGCAGCTCCGACAGCGACGGGATGTCGCCGGCTGCGATCACCGCCTCGGGGTCCTCCTCGTCGAGGACGGGCAGCAGCGCCGGGAAGTAGCGGACGTTCTCCTCGAAGAGGTCGAAGATCGACGTGATCCACCTCTCGCCGAACCACACGCGCGGGCGCACGCCCTGCGCCTTGAGCTCCTCCGAGCGGGTGTCGGTCGCCTGCTCGAAGAGCGGGATGCGGGTCTCGTGCCACAGCTGCTTGCCGAGCAGGAAGGGCGAGTTGGCGCCGAGCGCGAGCTGGGTCGAGGCGATGGCCTGGGAGGCGTTCCAGTCGGCGGCGAACTCCGACGGTGCGACCTGGAGGTGGAGCTGGACGCTCGTGCAGGCCGCCTCGGGCATGATCGACTCGGAGGTGGTCGACAACCGCTCCTCACCGTCGATCGTGATCTCGATGTCCTCGCCGCGGGCGGCGAGGATCTGCTCCGAGAGGAGCGCGTAGCGGGGGTTCGCCGAGATCGTCGACGGCGTCATGTGGCCCCCGCGCAGCGTCGGCAGGATGCCGATCATCATCAGGTGGGCCCCGACCGACCGTGCCTTCTCGTCCGCGTGCGTTCAGCTCGTCGCGGACAGTCTTCTCGTACGCCCGCAGGCCGGTGCCGTCGAGCGGCCGCGGGGCACGTTGATCTCGATGTTGAACAGACCGAGCTCGGTCTGGAAGTCGTCGTCGGCGATCGCCTCGAGCGCCTCGGCGTTCTTCAGCGCCGGGGCACCCGCCTCGTCGACGAGGTTGAACTCGATCTCGATGCCGGTCATCGGACGCGAGGCGTCGAATCGGGTGTCCTTCAGCATCCGCGCGAACACGTCGAGGCATGCGCCGGACCTTGTCGCGGAAGGCGCGTGCGGTCCTCGCGGGTGAACACCCGCGCGTCGACGTCTTGACCCATCGCACCCCTCCTGAGCTCGGCGGTCGCGTCGGACCGGTCGTGGACGCCCCCACACTAGGAGAGTCCGGGCACCGCCCGCAGCACGTCCTCTGTCGCCAGGCCGACCCATGTGCGCGGGTCGAGGCCGCCGGACGAAGCGGACTGAGACGAGCCGAGCCATCGAGTAGTGCGGGGCGACCGCGTGCACACGGTCGACTGCGCATGGGCCTGTGCGCCGTCACCGGTCAGCCAGGCGGCGAATGCGGCCAGCGTCATGCGCCGGCGCCTCGAATCGGGGGCAGCCACGGCGACCTGCCGCCACAGCTCGAGAGAGCGGTCCGCGGTGCGCCGCGTGATGCGGGTCCACACGACGTCGCGGACGACGACCAGCGAGATCCAGACGGCGAGCGCCGCGCGGTCGTCGACCGTGAGCGCCACGTGGTCATCGGTCTGCCCGAGCATGGCGTCGAGGACGGGCGCGACGCGGTCCAGCCCGCGACGCGCGTCCGTAGGTCGCGCTGCGGGTCGCTCGGCCCGGCGACGGAGCGGGCGAGTGAGTGAGCACGGCGCCGGTCGCCCGCGCGACGGCCTCGCGGACCGGACCTGGCTCGGGCTCGAACCGTCGACCAGGGCCGCCCGGTCGGGAAGGATCTCCTGCCCCCGGAAGACCGCCTCCACGAGCGCAGTGGACGGCGACGTCGCACGGGACGCCCTCCGGCGGGCAGCAGCGCGCGTCGTCGCAGGAGTCGAGTAGTAGCGGTCACCGTCGAACCGTGCGGCGTCCGCAACGGGCACGCCGGCTCCTCGAGCCGTGCAGAGAGCGCGTCGACCGCCGGGCGAGCCTCTCGGTCGTCGGAGGCGTAGGCGATCAGGACGACCGCCTCCGGCTGCTGGGCGACAGGTGGCCCACGAGGGACTCGGCCACGACGGCGACGTGGTCGGCGGGCGGCATGTCGACGCGGAGCCGGAAGCCCGACCCGTCGCGGCGGGCCGTCGTGGCACAGCGCGACGAGCGACTCCTCGGGGTGGAAGCCGAACAACGTCGGCAGGGCGTTGATGAGGTCGGAGAGTCGTGCGCGAGACGCGGATACGTCTGTCATGCCGCCAGCGTCGTGCGCTCCGGGCCGCCGGTCGCGGCCCTCAGGCCGCCTGTGGACGGCCGTCGCGACCGTCGCACAGGCAGTCGGAGTCCGCAGCCGGTCGCGACAATGGAGCCATGCGGCCACGGCGTCGATCATGCACCTCGATCTCGACGCGTTCTTCGCCTCCGTCGAGCAGCGCGACAAGCCGTCGCTGCGCGGCAAGCCGGTCATCGTCGGCGGCATCGGCCCGCGCGGCGTCGTCGCGACCGCGTCGTACGAGGCGCGCGTGCACGGCGTCCGCTCGGCGATGCGCACGGCCGAGGCGCGCGCCCGGTGCCCGCACGCGGCGTTCCTCGGCGGACGGTTCGACGCCTACCGCGAGGCCAGTCGGCTCGTGATGGAGCGCCTGCGCGAGGAGTCCGACGCTGATCGAGCCGCTCTCGCTCGACGAGGCCTTCGTCGACCTCGCCGGCCGGGCGCCAGACCTTCGACCCCGACGCGCGTCGAGCACGTCGTCGAGCGCATCCGTGCCGACATCGCCGACCGGTCACCGGCGGGCTGACCGCCTCGGTCGGCGTCGCGTCGTCCAAGCTGATGGCCAAGATCGCCAGCGAGATCAACAAGCCCGACGGCGTCGTTCGTCGTCGCGCCCGGCACCGAGGCCGACGTGCTCGGCGCCGATGCAGGTCACCGCGATCCCCGGCGTCGGGCCCGCGACCGCCGAGCGGCTGCGCCGCATGGGCATCCGCGACGGTCGACGAGCTCGGCGGCCAGAGCGAGGACGAGCTGGTGCGGCTGCTCGGTCAGGCCGCCGGGCGCTCGCTGCACCGGCTGGCCCGCGCCGATCGACGACCGCCCGGTCGTGGCGTCGCGCGAGACCAAGTCGGTCAGCGTCGAGGACACCTTCGAGCACCGACATCTCCGACCGCGCTGCAGCTCGAGGCCGATCATCGAGCGCATGGCGCGCACGGTGTCGGACCGCCTGCGCAAGAGCGGCCTGTCCGGGCGCACGGTGACGCTCAAGATGCGGCACCACGACTTCGAGACCCACACCCGCTCGTCCACGCTCGCGCGACCCGACCGACAACGCCCGCGATCCTGGCCGACACGGCGCGCGGGCTGCTGGCCGGCGACGACATCAGCAACGGCCTGCGCCTGCTCGGCGTCGGCGTCAGCGGACTGGCCGACTGGGTGCAGGACGACCTGTTCGCCGCCGACGACGACGCCGCCGACGAGATCGACGAGCGACAGCGTCCGAGCGCCCGTCGAGCAGCCGACCCGCCCGGTGGTACCCGGGCATGGACGTCCACCACGACGGAGCACGGCGACGGCTGGGTCTGGGGCGCCGGGCTCGGACGGGTCACGGTGCGGTTCGAGACCCGGTAGACCCCGCCGGGCCCGTGCACACGTTCCGCGCCGACGACCCGGCCCTCGGCGCGGGCCACACCGGTACGTTTCAGTCATGACCGCGCCCGATCGGCCGTCGCGTACCCGCTCCGATCGCGGAGCGCCGCCCCGTCAACCGCATCCACCACGGCGACGACGTTCGTCGACGACTACGAGTGGCTGCGCGACAAGGACGATCCCGACGACGCTCGCCTACCTCGAGGCCGAGAACGCCTACACCGACGCAGCGCACCGCGCACCTCGAGCCGCTGCGCGAGCAGATCTTCGACGAGATCAAGGCCCGCACCCTCGAGACCGACCTGTCGGTGCCGGTCCGCCACGGCGCGCTGGTGGTACTACGCCCGCACCGTCGAGGGCCAGCAGTACGCGATCCGCTGCCGCTGCGCCGATCGCCGACCCCGACGACTGGACCCCGCCGACGCTCGACGCCGGCAGCGACCGTCCCCGGCGAGGAGGTGCTGCTCGACTCCAACGTCGAGGCCGACGGGCCACGAGTTCTTCTCGCTCGGCGCGTTCAGCGTCAGCGACGACGGCAACCTCCTGGCCTGGTCGGTCGACACCCAGGGCGACGAGCGCTACACGATCCGCGTCAAGGACCTGCGCACCGGCGAGGTGCTCGCCGACGAGATCACGGGCGCCAGCGGCGGGGCCACGTGGTCGGCCGACGGCACGCCACCTCTTCTACACGACGGTCGACGACGCCTGGCGTCCCGTACCGCGTGTGGCGCCACGCGCTCGGGCGCCGCCGGCCGACGACGTCCTCGTCTTCGAGGAGCCCGACGAGCGCTACTTCGTCGGGGTCGGACGCACGCAGCTCCGAGCAGCTACCTCGTGATCGGCATGTCGGCTCGAAGATCACCACCGAGTACCGCGTGCTCGACGCCGACGACCCCGACGGGCGAGTTCCGCGTCGTGCTGCCCCGCGTCGCGACGGCGTCGAGTACTCGTCGAGCACGCCGTCATCGGCGGCGAGGACCGCTTCGTCGATCCTGCACAACGACGGCGCCCTCAACTTCGAGCTCGTCACCGTCCCGGTCGACGACGCCACGGACCGACGAGCACGGCGCGTCGTCATCGCCGGCAGCGACGACGACGCGGCTCGAGGACGTCGACGTCGTTCGCCCGGCACCTCGTCGTGTCCTACCGTCGCGACGCCTCGCCCGGCATCGGGTCCGCTCGATCCGCTCGGCCGACCGACGGCGCTCGGCCCGCCGCGAGGAGATCGACTTCGACGAGGAGCTGTTCACGTGCGGCGTCGGCGCCAACGCCGAGTGGGACCAGCCGCTCGATCCGGCGTCGGCGTACGGCTCGTTCGTCACGCCCGGCCTCGGTCTACGACTACGACCCGTCGCCACGGGCGAGCTGATCCTGCGCAAGCAGGCAGCCCGTCCTCGGCGGCTACGACCCCGACGGACTACGAGCAGCACCGCGAGCTGGGCGACCGCCGACGACGGCACGCAGGTGCCGGTCTCGATCGTCGTGCCGCAAGGACGACCCCGCGCGACGGCACCGCCCCGGCGCTCATCTACGGCTACGGCTCGTACGAGGCCAGCATGGATCCCGAGCTTCTCGGTCATCGCGCCTGTCGCTGCTCGACCGCGGGCTTCGTCTTCGCCGTCGCGCACGTCCGCGGCGGCGGCGAGCTGGGCCGCCACTGGTACGACGACGGCAAGCTGCTGCACAAGAAGAACACGTTCACCGACTTCGTCGCCGCCGCCCGCCACCTCGTCGACGAGGGCTGGACGTCGCGCCGACCGGCTCGTCGCCGAGGGCGGCAGCGCCGGCGGCCTGCTGATGGGCGCCGTCGCCAACCTCGCGCCCGACGCGTTCGCCGGCATCGTCGCCGCCGTGCCGTTCGTCGACGCGCTCACCACGATCCTCGACCCGTCGCTGCCGCTGACGGTCATCGAGTGGGACGAGTGGGGCGACCCGCTCCACGACCCCGAGGTCTACGCCTACATGAAGTCGTACACGCCGTACGAGAACGTCGGCGCCCACGACTACCCGCGATCCTCGCGGTCACGAGCCTCAACGACACCCGCGTGCTCTACGTCGAGCCGGCCAAGTGGGTCGCCCGGCTGCGGGCGACGGTCGACCGGCGACGCGCCCGTCCTGCTCAAGACCGAGATGCACGCCGGCCACGGCGGCGTCAGCGGACGCTACGCGTCCTGGCGGGAGCGGGCCTGGGAGCTCGCCTGGATCATCGACACCCTGGGCGCTCCTGAGCAGCCCGTGTCCGTCGGTCGGCTGATCGCCGGACCGCCGCCGATTGTCGGTGGCGTGCGTCAGGATCGGTCCCATGAGCCGAACGATCTACTACACCGCCAGCAGCCTCGACGGATTCATCGCGACCCCCGACCACTCGCTCGACTGGTTGCTCTCGCAGCCGCTGTCCGACGAGATCTCGGCCGAGATGGCCGATCTGACGACGCGGTTCGGGGCGATGATCATGGGCTCCAGCACCTACCGCTGGATCCTCGACCACGAGCACCTCCTCGACAACCCGGGCGCCTGGCCGTACACCGCGCCGAGCTGGGTCATGTCCCACCGGGACCTCCCAGCGGTCGAGGGCGCCGACATCCGTTTCGCCCAGGGCGACGTGGCCACCGTCCATGCCGAGGCGGTCGCCGCTGCCGACGGCTTGGACGTCTGGGTCATCGGGGGCGGCGACCTCGCCGGACAGCTCGCGGACGCCGGTCTCCTCGACCAGATCGAGGTGTCGTACGCCCCTGTCACGCTCGGCGCGGGCGCTCCCCTCCTCCCCCGCCGACTCGACCTGGTGCAGGGTGACGTTCGTCACGACGGCACGTTCCTCTCAGCGACCTACACCGTCGCGAGGTGAGCATCGGGTCGACCGGGGACGATCCCAGGTGACCCCGTGTGGCCTGCAATTCCAGGCCAGAACGCCGCTCTCCAAGCGATCCGCAGCCCTCTGGAGCCTGTGATCTCGGTTAAGAAACACCTGAGACCGGCACCATTAGCACGCTTCGTTCGTCGTTTCCAGTGTCAGACGGAATCGACTGGCAACCGGTCGTGTTGTGAACGATCGAGTAACAAAACGAAGTGAAGGAGCTGGTCTGCGTGACGACAGCAACGACTCAGGTGCGCGAGCGGGTCGAGGGACGGACAGCGTCGGGATGTACCTCGACGAGATCTCGCGTACCCCGCTGCTCGACGCCGCTCGGGAAGTCGAGCTGAGCAAGACCATCGAGGCCGGACTCTTCGCCCAGCACCTCATCGCCGAGGGACGCGTCGGGCGCAAGAAGGGCGGTGCTCCGAAGTACGCCACCCTCGAGGAGCTCGAGTGGATGGTCGACGAGGGAGAGCGTGCCCTCGACGAGTTCATCACCGCGAACCTGCAGGCTGGTCGTCTCGATCGCCCGCAAGTACGGCCGCTCGCAGATGCCGATGCTCGACCTGGTGCAGGAGGGCAACACCGGCCTGATCCGCGCCGTCGAGAAGTTCGACTACCGCAAGGGCTTCAAGTTCTCGACGTACGCGACCTGGTGGGTCCGCCAGGCGATCACCCGTGGCATCGCGCAGCAGGCGCCGCGTGGTCCGTCTCCCTGTCCACGTCGTGGAGGAGCTGAACCAGGTCGGTGCCGCACGCCGCAACCTCGAGCGCAAGCTGGGCTACGAGCCCGACCCGGCGGAGATCGCCGAGGAGCTCGGCATGAACGTCGAGCGTGTGCTCGACCTGATCTCGTGGGGCCGCGACCACGTCAGTCTCGACTCCCCCGTGGATGAGGACGGCGACACCTCGCTCGGCGACCTGGTCGCTCGCGAGACGCAGCCCGGCCCGGACCACGCCGTGCTGGACACCGAGTCGCGCGACCGCCTCTCGGGTCTGGTGGAGCACCTCGGCGAGCGCGAGGCCGACATCATCCGCTGCCGCTACGGACTGCTCGACGGACGTCAGCACAAGCTCGCCGACATCGGCAAGCGTCACGGCATCTCCGCCGAGCGCGTCCGCCAGCTCGAGCGCGAGGCGATCCAGCGGCTGCGCAAGATCGCGGACCCCGACCTCGCCGCCTGACACGGCCGCGAGACCCGAGGCACCACACGAGGGCCGGTGTCCGACCACGAGGTCGGGACACCGGCCCTCGGCATGTGTCCGGTCGACGCTGCCGCCGCCGGGTGCACCGAACGGTCAGGACGCCGCGGCCGGGTCGACCAGCAGCGGACGCAGCGTCGCGTATGCCCACTCGCCCAAGGTGGTCGGCGTGGTCGTGAGCACCGAGCGGGCGTCGGCCGGCGTGAAGCCGTCGCGGATGCCGGCCGTCATCCCGACGATGCCGTCGACCGCACCGGCAGGAAGACCCAGGCCGGTGAGTGCCTCGCGGACCGCGGCGTCGTCGACGACCTGAAGGGCAACCTCGTGGCCGGTCGCCTCGCTGACCGTCGCCGCGACCTCACGGAACGAGAGGTCCTCGGGCCCGTGGACCGCCTGCACGTGGTCGCCGGTCCAGTCGCCGAGCAGGCTGCCGACGGTGACCTCGGCGACGTCACGCGGCGCGACCCAGGGCAGACGTCGGTCGGGCGTCATCGCCGTCGTCAGAACGCCTGCCCGGAGGGAGTCGACGTCGTCGGAGAGGTTGGTGAAGAAGTAGCCGCAGCGGAGCACGCGAACGTCAGCGTCCGTCGCGCGGAAGATCCCCTCGGCCGCGGCGAGCCCGTCGATGAGGCCGACGCCGTGCTGTCGCTCGGCGCCGACGCTGCTCTGGAACACCACGCGGCCGATGCCGTGGCGTTCCACCGCCTCGGCGGCGCCACGAGCGGCCTCGACGGTGACCGCGTTGGGGTCGTCGGCCGCGAGGTCGGTGGGGTCGATCCAGGACAGGGCGATCCACCCCGGCCGTCGCGGCAAGGACGTAGTCGCGGTCGCGCAGGTCGCCCTCCCTGACCTCGACGAGATCGTGGAGTGAGGGATCGAGACGTGAGGCGTCCCGCACCAGGACGACGGGGCGGACCCCCGCCTGGACGAGAGCACGCGTCACGTGCGAGCCGACATTGCCGGTGGGTGTGGTCACAGCGATGGTAGGCATGCGTCCGACGCTAGCCAGGTGGTGTGACAGACCCTCTCGGGGCGAGGCGCTGCCACAGCGCGTCCACGGCGTCCGCGAGATCGGCAAGGGTCCCTGAGTTGTCGATGACGACGTCGGCGGCGCCGCGGCGCTGCTCGCGGGTCGCCTGCGCGGCGATGCGGCTCTCGGCCTCTGCCCGCGACATCCCGCGGTTCGACGCCAGCCGCTCGATCTGGGTCTCGACCGGGACGTCGACGACCACCACGAGGTCGTACAGCTCCGCCTGTCCGGTCTCGACCAGCAGCGGAACGTCGTGGACCACGACGGCGTCCGGTCCAGCCGCAGCCTCCAGCTCCGCCGCTCGTGCGCGGACGCGCGGATGGATGATCGCCTCCAGGTCACGCCGAGCCTGCTCGTCGGCGAAGACCACCGCGCCGAGCGCCGGACGATCGAGCCGCCCGTCACCGTCGAGGACGCCGTCACCGAAGCGCTCCACGACGGCGGCGAAGCCCGGCGTCCCCGGCTCCACGACCTCGCGCGCCAGCACGTCGGCATCGACGACGACTGCGCCCCGCTCGCGCAGGAGGGCAGTCACCGCACTCTTGCCCGACCCGATACCCCCGGTGAGGCCGACACGGGTCACGCGGACCTCCGTGCGCCGACCTCGGGACGTACGGGCTGGTGGTCCGCGCGCAGCGTCCGAGCACGCGCGAGCGTGGCGTCCTCCAACGGAGACACCTCGACCTCGGTCATCCGGTCGTACGCGCGCAGCAACGTGCTCGCGACCGTGTCCACGTCGAGCCCGGGAGCCTCCTCGAACACCGAGCCGATCGAGCGCCGGCGCAGCGGGAGCTCCAGTCGGTTGTGGATGATCGGCATGGCCGCGCGAAGGGCGGGTCCGTCGCCGAGGACGATCACCGCGCTGAACAGCCACGCACCGCGAACGATGCGCTGTGCGGTGCCGACGAGCTTGGCGACGCCACGGGCATTGATGCTGTAGTCGCCCGGGCAGTACTCACCCGGCACCGCGCCGAGACGAGCGTCGACTCCGAGCTCCTGCAGGACGCCGGTGAGAAGCACGCCGTAGTCGCGGAACCGGTCGCGCATCCCTGCGCCCGGGTCCGGGTCAGGGCTCACGTGGTCGATGACCAGCGTCTTGTCGGTGTACACCGCGACCCGGCCACCGGCGCCTCGTACGATCGGCGCGAAGCCGAGCGCCCGGCTCGCCTCTGCTGCCGACGTGAAACCGGCGCGACGGACGTCTGAGCGTCCGAACGCCGCGGTCGGGGCGCCGGGGACGCTGATGCGTACCGTCGGCCCGACCTCGCCGTCGGACGCCTGCCGGAGCAGAGCGTGCGCGACCGCCACGTCGGTGACCGGGTGGGAGTCCACCGGCCGGGGGTCAAGGATGAAGCGCACGGGGCAAGGCTACCCAGCCGCCTCGGGACGCAACGAGGCCCCTACCCGAGTGGGTAGGGGCCTCGTTTCACGGCATCAGCCGAGGCGTGCGATCACTCGCCACCGGTGAGCTTGTCGCGAAGCGCCTGCAGCGCCTCGTCCGAGGCGAGCGCACCGCCCGAGGACGGGCGGCTGCTCTCCTGCGGAGCAGCGCTGGAGTAGGACGAGCCACCGCCCGTGCTGCTGCTGCTACTGCTGCTCGAGCTGCTGCTGGCCTCGCTGGCCTCGCGCGCCGAGGTCTCGGCCTCAGCGATCTGCTTCTTGTGGGCCTCCCAGCGGTCGTGCGCCTCGGCGTACTGCCGCTCCCAGGTCTCGCGCTGCTCGTCGAAGCCCTCCTGCCACTCGCCCGTCTCGGGGTCGAAGCCCTCGGGGTAGATGTAGTTGCCCTGCTCGTCGTACGACGAAGCCATGCCGTACAGCGTCGGATCGAACTCGTCAGCGTCCTGAGCGACCTCGGTCTCGTTGGCCTGCTTCAGCGACAGCGAGATGCGGCGACGCTCGAGGTCGATGTCGATGATCTTGACCATGACCGAGTCGCCGACCTGGACGACCTGCTCGGGGATCTCGACGTGACGCTCGGCGAGCTCCGAGATGTGCACCAGGCCCTCGATGCCCTCCTCGACGCGCACGAACGCACCGAACGGGACGAGCTTGGTGACCTTGCCCGGGACGATCTGACCGATCTGGTGGGTCCGGGCGAAGTGCTGCCACGGATCCTCCTGGGTCGCCTTGAGCGACAGCGACACGCGCTCGCGGTCCATGTCGACGTCGAGGACCTCGACCGTGACCTCGTCGCCGACCTGGACGACCTCGTACGGGTGGTCGATGTGCTTCCACGACAGCTCCGAGACGTGGACGAGCCCGTCGACGCCACCGAGGTCGACGAACGCTCCGAAGTTGACGATCGACGAGATGACGCCCTTGCGGACCTGACCCTTCTGGAGCTGCGTGAGGAAGTTCTGGCGAACCTCCGACTGCGTCTGCTCGAGCCAGGCACGGCGCGACAGGACCACGTTGTTGCGGTTCTTGTCGAGCTCGATGATCTTCGCCTCGAGCTTCTGGCCGACGTACGGGGCGAGGTCGCGGACACGACGCATCTCGACCAGCGACGCGGGCAGGAAGCCGCGCAGGCCGATGTCGATGATGAGGCCGCCCTTGACGACCTCGATGACGGTGCCCTCGACGACGCCGTCCTCGTCCTTGATCTTCTCGATGTCGCCCCAGGCGCGCTCGTACTGCGCACGCTTCTTCGACAGGATCAGACGGCCCTCCTTGTCCTCCTTCTGGAGGACGAGGGCCTCGACGGTGTCGCCGACCGAGACGACCTCGTTGGGGTCGACGTCGTGCTTGATGGACAGCTCGCGCGAGGGGATGACACCTTCGGTCTTGTAGCCGATGTCGAGGAGAACCTCGTCACGATCGACCTTGACGATGATGCCGTCGACGATGTCACCGTCGTTGAAGTACTTGATGGTCTTGTCGATCGCGGCGAGGAAGTCCTCCTCGCTGCCGATGTCGTTGACCGCGACCTGCGGCGCTGCGGGTGCTGCCTGGATGCTGCTCGTCATATGGGATTGAGTCCTGGGTGGATAGAAGTCGTGCCGAAGCGAAGAGGACCGGTGTCACTGGGTGCGGGCAACGATGGGGCGACCTCAGTCGCTCGGCATGACCCGACGCGGCGAGCACGAACCCGCTCGGTCTGGGGTCGTGCGAGTCCACAACGCACCTCCAAGGGTACGGGGTGCCGCGCCATAGGGTCAACGCGGGCTACCACACCCCGACGCCGGGGTCAGCGCGCGGGTGCGAGGAAGGCCGCGAGGGCATCGGCGTACAGGTCGAGGTCCGCCGAGCCCATGAGCTCCCGCGCCGCGTGCATCGCCAGCTGCGGAGCACCGACGTCGACCGTCGGGATGCCCGTACGGGCAGCGGTCATCGGGCCGACCGTCGACCCGCACGGCAGGTCGGCACGGTGCTCGTAGCGCTGGAGCGGTACGTCGGCCTGCGCGCACGCCAGCGCGAAGGCGGCCGCCCCGGTCGCGTCCGTGGCGTAGCGGAGGTTGGGGTGGACCTTCAGCACGGGTCCGCCGTTGGGACGGATCTGGTGGAACGGCTCGTGCCGGTCGGCGTAGTTGGGATGCGTGGCGTGCGCCATGTCCCCGGAAGCCACGACCGAGCTCGCCACGGCCCGGTGGTAGTCGTCACGGGTGCCACCGGCGGCGAGGACGGTGCGCTCGATCGCGGTGACGAGCAGGTCGGACTCCGCGCCTCGGTCGGACGTCGACCCGACCTCCTCGTGGTCGAAGAGGACGAGGAGCGGGATGATGCCGTCGACGGCCCGCTCCACCGCGTCGAGGAGCGCGGTCGACCCGGCCCAGCAGGTGGTCTGGTTGTCCAGGCGGGGCGCGGCCAGCATGTCGGCCGCGCGACCGAACACCCGGCTGGGGACGAGGTCGTGCGTCATCAGGTCGAACCCGAGGAGCGCGTCGGCGTCGACGTCGAGCGCAGCCGCGACGTCGGAGAGCAGGTCGGCTCCGTCGCCCACGCCGTACACCGCGTCGAGGTGTCGCTGCGGGTTGAGCTCGACGCCCTTGCGGTCCTCCGCGAGGTGGATCGCCAGCTGCGGCACGGTGAGAACGGGCTCGTCGATGCGGACGAGCCGATCCTCGGCACCCGCCCCGGCCCGCACGGTCACGCGCCCGGAGAGCCCGAGCTCGCGGTCGAGCCACGAGTTGAGGAGCGGACCGCCGTACGGCTGGAGGGCGACCGTCTCCCAGCCCTGCGCTCGTCCGGTCGGGGTGCTGCTTGACGCGCAGGTTGGGCGAGTCGGTGTGGCCGCCGACGATCCGGAACGACGACTGCGGGCCCTGCGCGGACTCCGTCGACCATGCGACGAGCGAGCCCCCGCGGACGAGGTAGTACCGACCCGGGGCGACCGGCCATGCATCGGTCTCGTGGACGCGCGTGAAGCCGGCGGCGACGAGACGTCGAGCGACCGTCGCGCACAGGTGGAACGGGGACGGGGAACCGTCGACGAGCGCGCACAGATCCTGTGCGCGCTCGTCGAGTGGGCTGGGGGTCGTGCTGTCTGAAGGCATCGACGTCATCGTAGTCAGCCCGGCTACGGAGACGTCAGATGATCACGCCTTCGCGCTCGCGGTGTCGGCCGGCGCATCGGCGTCGGTCGACGCGTGCTTCGGCGTGTCCGAGCTGTCGCGGCGACCGCGAAGCAGGAGCGCCCCACCTCCGAGGATGAGCACCACGCCGAGGATCCCGCCGATCAGGGGGATCCAGACGCGGATCATCTTGAGCAGCGACGCCTTGGTGGCGTACTCGTCGACGGTCGCCTTGACGGTCTCGTCGTCGTAGCCGAGCTTGGCCTCGGTGATGGTCGCCTTCGTCTCGCCGTCGACCTCGAGGGTCGCGAGCTGCTCTTCCTGACCCTTGATGATGACGCCGGTCTCGGGCTCGACCCACAGGGTGCGGGTGTTGCCGTAGACACGGTCCGCCAGGACGCTGGCCTCGGTGCTGCCGACGAGGTTGCCGGGGACCTGGAGCTCGGCGATCTTCACCGGCTCGATCTCCTGGACGAACTTGTAGACCGACAGGCCCTCGAGCTCATCAGTGCCCTCGTAGGTCACGGGAGTCGCCTTCTTCACGGACCCGTCCCAGAACTCGTAGTCCTCCTTCTGGGTGTTGAAGGGGAACTTGAAGTACTGGCCGTAGAACACGGTCGGCTCGATCTTGACGCCGCTGGTCTCGGTGCTCGCACCGGTCCAGCGGACGGTCTCGCCCGAGGAGCGCTCGAAGGCCACGAGGTCGCGCGTACCGCTGAGCGCATCCTCAGAAGGGGTGCCAGGAGGCGCCGTGAAGGAGAACGTGTCCCACACCGCGATGTCCTCGCCGAGCTCGTCGCTCGCCTCCTTGCTGGGCCCGACCTGCCCGACGACGAAGCGGCGTGACTCGAGCGGTCCGGTCTCGATGGCGGGGCCGCCCTCAGCGCCCACGTTGAGATAGGTGGCGTCGTCACCCGGCGCCGTCTTGGAGACGGTCTCGGTCTCCTGATCGAGCGGCACGGTGGCCAACTGGTCGTACGCGTACGTCTTGGCCAGGACGGCCAGAACCAGGAGGAACGCACCGATAACGACGGCTGCGAACCCGGTCTTCTTGCCCACGTGAACTCCCTCACAGTCGATGAGACTGACGCGACACTACCAGCCGGTAGGAGAACCACGGGCCTCCGGCCTACAACGATTTGACATCGTCGGCAACTCGGCGAGCCTCGCCCGCCCTTGGGCGTCCGCGGCGGCCCCCTACACTCGTGCGGTGAGCTCCCTTTCCGCGGACACGAAGCGGGCGGTCCGTGGATGGATCCCTGCCGACCTGTCACGCGCCCAGAAGGTGACGGCGGTGGCGCTGGCGCTGATCGCCGGGCAGCTGTTGCTCCGGGCGTGGATCGTCGGTGGCAGCTGGTTCTTCGAGGACGACTTCCAGTTCCTCACCGACATCGCCCGAGGCGAGGACGACGCCGCATGGTACGTGCGGCCGCACAACGTCCACTTCATGCCGCTGAGCTTCGTGCTGGTCAAGATCGTCACCTGGGGCGGCCCCTTCGCTTGGTGGCTCGCCGCACTGGAGACGGTCGTGCTGCAGGCCGCCGCCAGCCTGAGCTGCTGGTGGATGCTCCGCAAGCTCTTCGGCGACCGTCGCCTCATCCTGGTTCCGCTGACGTTCTACCTGTTCAGCGTGATGAGCGTCCCGACCCTCACGTGGTACGCGGCAATGATCAACCAGCTCCCGCTGCACACCTGCATCTTCCTCGGCGTGCTCGCCCACGTCACCTACCTGCGGACTCGTCGTTACCGCTACGCCCTCCTCGCCACGCTCGCGACCGCTCTCGGGATGCTGTTCTACGTGAAGGCGATCGCGCTGCCGATGGTCTTCGGGCTCCTCGCGCTGCTGTACTTCTCCCAGGGCGGGGTTCGCCACCGTTTCGTTCACGTCCTCCGCCGCTACCTCTGGGGCTGGTTGACCTACGGCGCACTCGGTGTCGCCTATCTCGCGGTCTACTTCACCCGGATGCCCCCAGGTCAGGGCGCCGCTGACACGGAGTACGTCGCCCTGGCCCGCTCCATGCTGTTCGACACCCTCGGCACCGGGCTCAGCGGGCTGTCGTGGTCGTGGGACCTCCTCAACGACGGGCCGCGATCGGTGACGGCGCCCTCCACCTTCCTGGTGACCCTCTCGTGGATGGCCGTCGTCGCCGGGTGGGGCTACCTGTACGCGACGCGGGTGCGGGCGCTGCGCTCGCTCGTGATCGCCGCCCCGTACCTCGTGCTGTCGTACGGGATCATCGCAGTCGGGCGCTCAGGCGCCTTCGGCAACATCAGCGGCAACGAGGCACGCTACCTCTCTGACGCGACCGCCGTCCTCGCGCTCGTCCTCGCCCTCGCGATGATGCCCCTGCGGGGCGCGGTCGAGTCCTCGGCACGACGGGATGAGCCGCTGATCACCGTCCGGCCTTCGCCACTCGTTCTCGCCGCCGCCGTGGCTGCGTACGTCGCCGCCTCGGTGTGGTCGTCGATCACCTATGCCCGCCCGTGGCACGACGGCAATGCCGTGAAGGACTTCGGACTGACGGCGATCGCGTCGATCGAGGCGGCCGACAAGCCACCTCTGGCCGATGTCCCGGTCCCCGACGAGGTCATGTGGAACGTCAACCATCCCTACAACCTGCCCTCACGCATGTTCGCCCCTCTCGGCGACCGGTTCACGACGCCGGAGACCACGAACGACCTGATGATGCTGGACGACGAGGGAGAGGTCGCGAAGGCGTTCGTCGCCCCCGGCATCACCTCGGTCCCCGGACCCGTCGACGGGTGCGGCTACCCGCTCGGCGACGCCGCCGCTCCCGTGTCGGTCCCGCTGACGAACGTCACGATCGACTACTCGTTCTGGATGTCGATCGGCTATCTCGCCGGTGAGGACGGGTACGCCGCGGTCAGCGCGGGCGACAACGCGTACCGCGTCCACCTGGAGCGCGGCCTGCACACGCTCTTCCTCCCGACCACCGGCTCGTACGACTCCGTCTCGATCGACGCGGGCGGGGCCCCGGTCTGCATCGACCAGGTGACGGTAGGCAACCTGGAGGCGATCTCACCGTGAAAGACCGTCCCGACGAGCGGGAGCACCGCACGATCTACCCCGCTCTCGACACGATGCGGGCACTCGCCTCCATCGCCGTGGTCGCGACGCACGTCGCCTTCTGGGCGGGCTACTACACCGAGGGCACTCCGGGCGCCCTGACCGCACGGCTCGACTTCGGGGTGGCCGTCTTCTTCGTCCTGTCCGGGTTCCTCCTCGGCAAGCCCTTTTTCCTCTCGCTGGCTCGACGCGGTCCGACGCCCCGGGCCGGCCGATACTTCTGGCACCGCGCGCTGCGCATCCTTCCGGTCTACTGGGTGTCCGTGGTGGCGGCACTTACCCTCCTGCCGGAGAACGACGGCGCCGGTCCCGCAACCTGGTTCGAGAGTCTCACGCTCACACGCCTCTACACCGAGGACGGGCTCACACCTGGCCTGACGCAGATGTGGAGCCTGTCGACCGAGGTGGCGTTCTACCTCGTGCTCCCGGCGGGCATGGCCGTCCTCGCACGCACCGTCTGTCGTCACCGCTGGCGCCCGGTGCTTCTCCTCGTCGTCCTTGCCGTCGCCTCCGTACTCGGCTGGGTCTGGACCGCACTCTCGGCGACCGCGGTGTTCGGCAACCTTCCGTCGCCGGGCCAGTGGCTGCCGGCCTACCTCGGCTGGTTCGCCGTCGGTCTCGCCTTCGCGATCGCTGCGATCGAGCAGTCGGCACTGGTACGGCGCATCGCTGCCGCCCCCTGGTCGGCCTGGCTCGCCGCGGCAGCGGTGCTCCTCGTCGCGAGCACGCCCATCGCCGGGCCGGTCCTGCTCGAGCCGCCGTCACCGGCAGAGGCGGTCGTCAAGAACGTCCTGTACGCGCTCGGCGCAGCGCTGCTGGTCCTCCCCGCGATCTTTGCCGCACCCTCGACGAGGTTCCAGCGAGCGCTGTCACTCCCCGCGCTGCGCCACCTCGGCTTCATCTCGTACAGCCTCTTCTGCTGCCACCTCGTCGTCCTCCACCTGGTGTTCGCCTGGCGGGACTACGAGGTGTTCGCGGCACCCGGCTTGGAGGTGTTCGCGCTCACGCTCGCGATCAGCCTCGTGGTGTCGGAGGTGCTCTACCGTGTGATCGAGCTGCCGACGATGCGCCTGCGCAACCTGGGCCGTCGGAGCGGCCCGCCCACGACGGCCGCGGCGAGCAGGCCGAGCGAGGCGACCACGAGCAGCTGAGGCCAGCTGCTCTCTCCCGCCCATCCGGTGTCGGATCCCCACGGTCGCACGACGTATCCCACCGCAGCCACCACGACAGGCGCCCCGGCGGTCCAGGCGAGTGCCTCGTCAGAGCGGCCCCGAAGGAGCAGCCCCACCAGGCACGCCAGCAGCGCCACGGCGACGCCAGGAAGTCCGGCGAGCAGGCCGGCGGCAGCTCCCCCGGCAGCGAGGATCGCCCAGCTGGGCCCGCGGCGCTCCCCTACCGCGGGAAGCTGCACACGGCGCCGCAGGAGCGCCATGGCAAGCAGGGCGAGGACCGCCAGTCCTCCCACGAGGAGAGCCGCTCGGTACCACGGTGCGGGAGCGTAGATCAGTGCGAGCTCTTCCTCGGCACCATCGACGACCCAGCCCTGCTGCCAGCCGTTCACCTGGAGGGGCGTGCTGCCTGCCTCCGTGCGCCACCCCGCATTGCGGTTCTCGGCGACCGTGACGAGCCGGTCGCCTGCCGTGTCCTCCTCGAGCGGGACGGTCCGCGTGGTCTTGTCCCACCGCGTCGGCGAGAGACCGCTCGACCCGGTGCTGCTGGTGAGGTCTCCGAGCGTGAGCGAGAGCGGGCGGTAGACGTCGTTGCCGACGACCCGGACGCGGTGCGTGCCCTCGGAGAGCGCGACCTCGGGAAGCCCGCAGATCACGGCGTCGAGCGACGCCGCGGAGAGCATGTCGACCTCGGACGCACGCACGCGGGTCTCGTAACGTCGACCGTCGATCTCCACGTGCGGTCCGACGCCACAACGGCCGATCAGCGCGTCGGCCCGTGGCTGCTGGGGGAAGACAGGGCGCGGCGATCCCACCCGGATCTCGCTGACCCCGACCGCGAGCGGCTTCGTCACTCCGAAGTCGTCGATCGCCTGACGGTTGTCGGTGGCGTCGAAGTGGACCTCGACAGACTCGGCACGGACGGGCTCGAAGCGAGCGACGCCGTCCTCGAAGACGACCTCACGTTCCGTACCGTCCGAGAACACGAGCGTCGCCTCGCGAGGCTCCGACGCCGAGAGGTTGCGCGAGGTCGTGACCGCGATCCTGGCAACCCGACGCGCGCCGACCCAAGCCAGCGTGAGCGTCGGATCGTGATCGTCTGCGGCGGCGACCCATCCCGTCGTCGGGTCGGCGTCGATCGTGCGCATCGCGCTGTTGCGGGGATCCTCGGCCGCATACGAGCTCACGGAAGCTGTGGCGAGCCTCTGACTCTGCAGGGCGGTATCGAAGGCAGCACCACCGACCGGCGCGACCTTCAGCCGCGGAGCGTACGAGGCGTCGGCGCCGAGCTCGAGCTCGCGATCCAGCACGCGGCCGTCCTCTCCCCACTGGTCGCGATCCTGGATGCAGCGGGTGACGCCCTCGACGTCGAGACACCCTGACCGGTAGGCCTGGTCGACGGCCATCACGATCTGGTCGGGCGCGCCCCATCCCGAGGGCAGACGCGGCATCACCAACGGCCGCGTGATCTCGATGCCCGGGATCTCGATGTCGGTCAGCGTGAGCGGATCGAAGGCGGAGGCGGCACCGGAGATCTTCAGCGTGCGGGTTGACCCAGGACGGAGCCGGACGGTCGTGGAGATCCCCGGCTGCGCCATCGCCACAACCTCACCCGAGTCCGTCCTGACGGTCAGCCGCCGCGTCCGCTCAGCGTCCTTGTCCATCGTCAGAGTGAGTCGCTCGATGTCGACCGCTCCCCCGAACTCGACCTCGATCCAGGAGGAGCCCTCATCCCCCGCCCCAGCGCGCCACGACGTCCGCGGGTCGCCGTCGAGCGCCGACCACGGCTGTTCTGCTGGGACGAGGGGGCCCGGCGAACCGGCATCTGACTGGGCGGACGAGGCGCTCACTCGCGTCGCGCCCACCAGCCGAGGCACCGACACGTAACGCTCGTCGGGACTGAACCTGTAGTCGTGCACCGGGCGGTCGAGCGAGTAGGGCTCGCCCTCGGCCAGCGCAGCCGATCTGTTCTGCTCGGCTCGCCCGAATGCGGCCTCCTGACGGCGTGCCCCGTCGGTCAGGACGAGTTGCTCAGGGCGTTCGTCGACGACGACGTCGTCGGCGAGGATCACGTTGCCGTCGAGCCCGCCGACCTCGTCGAGCGTGAGCAGCGACTCCGGCCCGCCCGCCACGACAGGAGTGCTGTCGGCGTCCTGCTCGGTCACCGGCCCTCGACCGGACGAGCCGACCGCGAAGATCTCGACCGCCGGACGCTCGGCCTGCCAGCCACCGTTGATGAGGACCGTCTCGCCGTCCTCGTCGATGACCACGGGCGCGCTGCCCACCGTGGGGCCGAACGACGCGACCGAGGCGACACCAGGCGTCTGGGCGAGCGTCGCGTAGACCCGCTCGGGGTCCGTGTGCTCGTTGCCCAGCGCGAGATCGTTGCGCACGACGAGGTAGCGGACGCCGGAGCGCTCGAGGAATCGCGCGAAGCCCGCCGACCCTTGTCCGGAGGCGAGCCGGCGCTCGACGGCGTCGAGCGTACGGATGTTGCCGCCGAGGGCGAGCGGCACGGCGTTGCGAGTCGCCCAGGGCGAGCTCGCCAGCGGCTGGAGGACGTCGTCACCTGTCCGTCCCCACAGGTAGTCGCCGAACGCCGACGCGGGCACGACGAGGGCGCGCTGACCGGAGTCGTGGGTCTTCAGCCAGCTCGCGGCGTCTCGCCAGTAGTCAGGGACGCTCTCGTACGTCCCGCGGTTGGCGAGAGCGCCGGTCCACGCCGGCAGGGTCGCGCCAACGACGGCGGCCACGCCCAGCACGGCGACCCCCTTGCGCAACACGCGCTCGCCGTCGGTCTGCCGCAGGGCCGCCCCCGCGGACGACAGCGCGGCCGCGAGTCCGAGGACGAGCGGGATGCGGACGACGAGGTCGAACTTGTGGGTGTTGCGCAACGGCGAGAGCAGCCCGTCGAGGGCGCGCTGGATGGTGTCGGCTCCCCATCCGTCCACCGACCCCGTGTGTCCCAGGGTGAGGAGGACGAGGCCGAGGAGGATGCCGCTGAGGAGGAAGCGTCGGTGGCACGTCGTGCGGCGTGCGATTCCGACGATGCCCAGGGCGACGACCACGACACCGTTGGCGATGAGTCCGACCGAGCGCAAGAGGTCGTTGCCCGCCACTGAGCTCGGGTCGACATACGGCACCCAGTTGCTGGTGCCCCGCAGGGCGTCGAAGAGGGTCGCCGCGAAGGTCGTGGTCGACGCGCTCTCGATGTAGTCGAGGAACGGCGGGCTGTACTCGCCCAAGAGCAAGAGCGGAATCAGCCACCACATCGTTCCCAGCAGGACGAACATCGGCCACCAGACCATCATCGACCGGCGACGCGCCGAGGCCGGCGCGAGCAGCAGCCAGAGCGCGGCCAGCGGGATCACGGCGAACGTCGCCACCGCGTTGACGCCGCCGACAGCAGCCACCGCGAGCGCGCTCAGCGCCGCCATCCACCGCGGGTCGTGCCGCTTCATCCCGATCACCAGCGGCACCAGCACCCAGGGCGCCAGCGCCATCGGCCACACCTCGATGGAGCTCGGACCGATGACCGACATCATGCGAGGCGACAGCGCGTACGCGAGACCCGCGACGATGCGTGCCCACGGTGCTCCGATGCGCAGTGCCCCGGCCAGTTTCACGATGCCGAGGAAGGCCGTCACCAGCAGGAGCGACCACCACAGCCGCTGGATCACCCACGGCTCGAGCTGGACTGCGTCCCCGAGCAGGAAGAACGGGCCCATCGGGAACAGGTAGCCGTACGCCTGGTTCTGCACCTGCCCGAACGCACCGACCGGGTCCCACAGCGTCAGCGCCCGAGCGAGGAACCCCGCCGGGTCGACCGTGAGGTCGAGCTTCGTGTCGGTGAGCACCCGGCCCGGTGACTGGACGAAAGCAAGCGCGACGAGCCCGAGGCTCACCGCGAGGAGCCGGAACCTCCAGGTCAGTGCTTCCGGACGACGATCGCGAGGTTCCACGTCGTCACCTCCCGCAGGACCGGCACCCGCAGCGTCCACCAGGCCCACCACGGGTGATAGCGCGGGATCGTCTCGAGGACCTCGCCGGCGCTCTGCTGACGGGCCCAGCGCAGGCCCGCGCCCGCGGTGACCGCGAAAAGCGACGTGCCGAAGTCGTTCTTGGGCCGCTTGCCGTGCTTGCGCGCATAGCGGTCCGCGGCACGGTAGCCGCCGAGGTAGTGCCACGGAGCGGTCTCGTGCCCGCCCCACGGCCCGAACCACAGCGTGTACGACAAGAAGACCAAGCCGCCCGGCCGGGTCACACGCATCATCTCGTCGGCCATCGTCCACGGGTCACGCACGTGCTCCAGCACGTTGGACGAGTAGACCACGTCGAACGATCCGTCACGGAAGGGCAGCGACATGCCGCTGCCGATGACGGTGCCAGGCTCAGGGTCCCCGCAGCCCGGAAAGCTCGCCGAGATCTGAGTCGAGAGCGGTGTAGCGCGCACCGGCGGCGCGGAACGCGCTCGCGAAGTAGCCGGGGCCACCCCCCACGTCGAGCACGTGGCGTCCGTCGAGATCTCCGTAGCGCGACAGCTGCGAGACGGAGTCAGCTGCGAGCATCCCGTAGAAGCGGTCGGGATCGCTCTGCTCCACGCGGTGCGCACGGAACAGTCCCACGGAACGGCGCAGCGTCGGGCGCGGGGATTCGAGGGAGGGAGCGGCCACGCGCCGACGATAGCCGACGCCCCATGAGGTGATCTCGGGTCCCTTGACTCGCTGGTAACCTGGGCCGCTGCTGGGAGGGAGATCACACGATGGCAGCAAAGAGCCAGCCTACGAGGCGACCGCAACGCCACGTGCTCATCTGCAACTGGCGCGACACCCGCAACCCCGAAGGCGGCGGCTCCGAGCGGTTCGTCGAGGAGGTCGCGCTCGGGCTGGTCGAGCGCGGAGACCGTGTGACGGTGTTCTGCGCGGCCCACGCACAGGCACCACGGGACGAGGTTCGCGACGGGATCCGTTTCGTACGGCGCGGCGACAAGCTGGCGGTCTACGCGTTCGCCTTCCTCAACCTCCTTCTGCACCGTTTCGGCCGTGTCGACCTCGTCGTCGACGTCCAGAACGGGCTCCCGTTCTTCACCCGGCTCGCGACACGCAAGCCGGTCGTCGTCGTCGTCCACCACGTCCACCGTGAGCAGTGGCCCGTCGTCTACCCCGGTCTGGTCGGCAAGATCGGGTGGTGGATCGAGTCCTGGCTCGCGCCGCGCCTCTACCGGCGCTCGCGCTACGTCGCCGTCTCGACGGCGACGCGCGACGAGCTCGTCGCACTGGGAGTCGACCGCCACCGCATCTCGATCGTCCACAACGGCACCGATCCGAGCCCGTCGGTCGACGTGCGAGCGCTCGACGCACCCCTCCTTGTGCGTCGTCGGCCGACTCGTCCCCCACAAACAGGTCGAGCACGGCATCGACGCGGTCACCGCGCTCACCGAGCTCCCCGACCTGACCCTCACCGTGGTCGGTGACGGCTGGTGGGAGCAGGAGCTCCGCGGACTACGCCGCTGCCCGCGGCGTCGCCGACCGGGTCACGTTCACCGGCTTCGTCGACGAGCGCGCGAAGCACGCCGTACTACGCCTCGTCGTGGCTCATGGCGCTCCCCTCGCTCAAAGAGGGATGGGGTCTCGTCGTCGGCGAGGCCGGGTCGCACAGCACCCCGACAGTCGCCTACCGCTCCGCCGGCGGCACTCAGGAGTCGATCGACGACGGTGACTCGGGCGTGCTGGTCGAGGACCATGCGGAGTTCATCGCCGCAGTTCGCCACCTCTTGGCCGACCACGCCCTGCGCGAGCGGCTCGGCAAGGGGGCCTTGGACAAGAGCCGCGCGTTCACCTGGGCACAGACGCGAGAGGGCTTCGCCAGCGTCCTGGCGAAGCCCTCTCGGTCACACGTATGAAGTGTCGGCGTGATCCGTCAGTTGTTGCCGTAGTTCACGACGGACGACGTCGGCTGAGTCGGACTATCCGACGCAGCCTGGGACTGGACAACACCGACGACGGTCGCTGCGCCAAGCCCGGCGCCTACGACGACCGCGGCCACACCACCAAGGAAACCACCCACGAAAATCTTCCCTCCTGAAGTCAGAGCCGTCACGGTACCAGCCGCTCGCTCGCCGGGGCCACCACACCGACGAAGTTCTCCGGGCGACCTTGCTGGTGACATGGCCCACTTCCCCGATCCTCTAATGTGAGGCGCACCATGAGTCCCTTCCCGCGGCGACGCTCGCCCGCCATGAGCCTCGTCGTCTCGATGCGACCGCGCCAGTGGCTCAAGAACCTCATCGTGGCGACTGCCCCGCTCGCGGCCGGTGTGCTGGCTGAGCCGCACGTGCTCCTGCGCGTCCTCGTGGCGGTGGTCGCCTTCACACTGGTCTCGGCCGCGGTCTACCTCATCAACGACGTCTGCGACGCCGAGGAGGACCGCCGTCACCCTTTGAAGTCGGCTCGACCCATCGCCGCGGGCGAGGTCGCTCCGCGTGTCGCTCTCCTTGCGGCGGCCGGCCTTGCCGCCCTCGGCATCGCCATCGGAGCGTGGCTCGATCTCTGGTTCGGCCTCACGCTCGTGATCTACGCGGTGCTGCAGATCTCGTACGCGCTGTGGTTGAAGCACATGGCCGTCATCGACCTCGCTGTGGTGGCCTCGGGATTCCTGCTACGGGCCGTGGGCGGCGGCCTCGCGGTCGACGTCGCGCTCTCGCAGTGGTTCCTCCTGGTCGCGGCGTTCGGGTCGCTGTTCATGGTCGCCGGGAAGCGCTACTCCGAGATGCACAGCCTCGGCAGCGCGGCGGGCACCCGGCGGTCGCTGTCGCTGTACTCCGAGTCCTACCTACGCTTCGTGTGGGGACTCGCCGCCGGCGTCACCATCACGGCTTACAGCCTGTGGGCCTTCGAGATCGCGCCCACCACCGGCGTCCAGTGGCAGGCCATCTCGATCGCCCCGTTCGTCCTCGGCCTCCTCCGCTATGCCGTCGACATCGACCGTGGCCTGGCTGGAGAGCCAGAGGACATCGTGCTGCGCGACCATGTCCTCCAGGCGATCGGTCTGGCCTGGCTCGTCACGTTCGCCCTCGGCGTCGCCGCCTGACCTACCGCGCGGCTTCCGGCACCTCGTAGACCGCGATCTCGTCACCGGTGAACACCGGGTCGAGCCCCGCCCGGAGCGCGTCCAGGTCATCGGCGCCGTACGCGTCCTCCTCGACGACCACGAGCCCGATCCCCTCGGCTCGCAGAGCTGCGGCCGGGTCCTCCTCGGACAGCGCTCTCGCCACCGCTCGAGCCCGCTCGTCCTCCCCCGCGACGACGGAGCCCGAGACCACGAGATCGTCGTTCACGACGGTCTCCCGAGGGAAGTAGCGCCCGGCCGGGTCGAGCACCACGCGACCGTCGTTCCAGGCGGGGGCACGGAACGCGCTGAAGGGAAGCACGAGGAGGTCGCCTGAGGCCTCGCTGTCCGCGACGGCCTCGCGCGCCTGCTCCCACTCCGCGGGGTACGAGACCGGCTGGAGGCGGCCGCCCGCTCCCCAGACGAGGTCCGGCATGACGGCGACCGGCAGCAGCACCGCCACCACGAGGACGCTCCCACGGGCGAACCCGGCGCGCGCACGCCCCGCCAGCACCGTGACCCCCGCCGCGACCAGGACGGCCTGCAGCGGCGCCAGCAGGGCGAGGTAGCGCGCGCCGTCGCGCAGCAGCCCACCGCCGGGCACCACCTCGACGACCCACTCGAGCACGGCAGGCACATACGCACCGACGAGGGCGACGGCGAGACCGACGACCGCCGCGGGCACCAGGGCGCGTACCGGCTCACGGGCGGGGCCACCGCGCCAGGCGGCCACCGCACCGAGCGCCATGACCGCCCACAGGACCAGGCAGAACACCGTGGCCGTCAGGAGGTCCCGCGAGTCGGGAACCACGTCGGCGTTCCAGATGCCTCCCAGGCTGAGCGCCGCGCCGAGCCGTCCGAGCCCCGCCTCCGGCCGCAACGCGAAGGCGGCGACACCGGCCGGGTCGCTGCGGCCCGCCCCGGCATGAGCGAAGCCCGCGACGATCCAGGGCAGATTGACCGCCACCGCCACGAGGACGACCCGGCTGCAGCGCCGCCAGCCGCACACCGACACCGCGAGGACCGCGCCGATCACGCCCGAGGCAGGGCTGAGCGCGGTCGCCGCGAGGGGCAGCACCCACCGCCACCACCGAGGCGCGCCGCCTTCGCGGACCTCCAGGCAGGCGACGACGAGCCACGGGAGCGCCGCATAGGCGACCAGCAACGGCCAGTGCCCGATGACGAGCCGTTCGGCCACGTACGGGTTCCAGACGAACCACGTGGTCCCGGCCAGCTGCGCTCCGAGCCCGAACCGGTCGAGCATCCGCAACGCCCCGGCGCCGGCGGCCACAAGGCTCCCGACGAGGACCACCTTCTGGAGCAGCCACCCCGGGATCACGAGGTTGGCGACCGCGACGACCGCGTCCGACGGCACCGCCCGCGGCGTCGCCGATCCCAGTCCCCACACGTCCGAGCGGGTGATGTCGAGGCGCGGGACGAAGACCATGTCGTACGACAGGACGTAACCGGAGGCGAGCATCGGCGCGCACACCAGCAGCGCCATGACCCACGGCCAAGCGTTCCCCAAACGACGTTGTCTCATCACGCATGGTTATATCGGGTCCGTGTCTGCGCCCGCGTCCCCGCCGAGCCGCCCCTCGACCGCAGTGAGCGCCGGAGGCCGGATCGCCCTCGCGATGACGGTCCAGAACGTCGGCGCCTACGCTTTCACCCTTGTCGCCGCCCGGTTGCTCATCCCGTCCTCGTTCGGCGCCCTGACTGCGCTCCTCGGCGTGATCCTGGTGGCCAACGTCGGCTCGCTCGCGGTGCAGACGACCACGGCGCGCCGGATCGCGGTCTCTCCTGACTCCGCCGACCGCATCGCCGCCACCGCCACGACCGCATCTCTCGGCATGGGAGCGGTCGTGGGCGGCATGCTGGCGGTGCTGAGCCCGCTCATCGCCGACGCCCTCCGGCTCGACTCCCCCTGGCCCGTCGTACTGTGCGGCGCGGCGGTGGTGCCGCTCACGCTGATGGGCGCGCTGGCCGGGATCGCCCAGGGGCAGCACCGGTGGACGTCGTTGTCGCTCGTGTACGTGGCCAGCGGACTCGGTCGGATCGTGTTCGGAACCGCCGCGCTGCTGATCAGCGCCACACCGACCGCGGCCGTTGCCGGGGTCATGGTCGGCGCGTGGCTGCCGATCATCGCGTGCGGCCGGCTCCTGAGGGCCGGCGGCGTCGCCGGGGGACGCCCGTACGTGTGGGAGGTCCTCGCGGGGTCGCACGCGATGCTCGCCTACCTGGTACTCAGCAACCTGGACGCGCTGCTCGCCCGCATCGCCCTGGACCCGCACGACAGCGGCCTGTACGGCGCCGGCCTGATCCTCACGAAGGCAGCGCTGTTCCTCCCGCAGTTCGTCAGCATCGTCGCGTTCCCACGGCTGGCTCGCGCCCGCGCGGACCGCGCACGACGGCTGGCGACCCTCGCGGTCGCCGTCGTCGGCGCCTGCGCGACCGCCGCCACGGCAGCCCTGTCAGGCCTCGCGCTCGTCCTCGTCGGCGGCGACCAGTACGCCGAGGTGCAGACCGCTCCTGTGGTTGTTCGCGCTCGAGGGCTCGTTGCTCGCCCTCGTGCAGCTGCTCGTCTTCGACGCCCTCGCCCGCCGCTCGCACGTGATCGTGGCCCTGCTGTGGGTCGCGAGCGCGGTGGCGGCCGCGGTCATCCTGACGCTGCCGCTGCACGTCGCCGGGGTCGTGACCACGATGGTGGTGACCGCCGCCGTGGTCGCGGTCGTCGCCTGGGCGCTGTCCGTCCGCACCCGAGAGTGACCGGGCGCCCCTCAGCCAGGGGCGCCGAGCGACGTGGCTAGTGGCCCGCCTCGTGCCACGAGCGGCCGACGCCGACCGAGACGTCGAGCGGGACCTTGAGAGTCGGCGGCCCGGGCCATCTCGTCGCGCACGATCTGCTCGACGGCGTCCTTCTCCCCTGCGGCCACCTCGAGCACGAGCTCGTCGTGCACCTGCAGCAGCATCCGGGAGGCCAGGCCCGCCTCACGCAGCGCCCGGTCGACGCCCAGCATCGCGACCTTGATGATGTCGGCTGCCGAGCCCTGGATCGGGGCGTTGAGCGCCATCCGCTCGGCCATCTCCCGGCGCTGCCGGTTGTCGCTCACGAGGTCGGGCAGGTAGCGCCGGCGACCCATGATCGTCTCGGTGAACCCCGTCGGCGGGCGTCGTCGACGACCCCGCGCAGGTAGTCGCGCACGCCACCGAACTGCGCGAAGTACTCGTCCATCAGCGCCTGCGCCTCGCGCGGTCTCGATGCCGAGCTGCTGGCTGAGCCCGTACGACGACAAGCCGTAGGCGAGCCCGTAGTTCATCGCCTTGATCCGCGACCGCATCCCGACGTCGATGTCGTCCGGATCGACCTTGAACACCCTCGACGCCGTGATCGTGTGGAAGTCGGCGCCTGACTTGAACGCGTCGATCAGCGTCTGCTCGTCGGACAGGTCGGCCATGATCCGCATCTCGATCTGGCTGTAGTCCGCCGTGAGCAGCGTCTCGTAGCCCTCGCCGACCACGAAGGCCTCGCGGATCCGACGACCGGCGGCCGTCCGGATCGGGATGTTCTGGAGGTTGGGGTCGGCGGAGCTCAGCCGGCCCGTCGCGGCGATCGTCTGGTTGTACGTGGTGTGGATGCGCCCGTCCGGCGCGACCGTCTTGCGGAGCCCTTCGACCGTGACCCTCAAGCGGGTGACGTCGCGGTGCTCGAGGAGGTGCAGGAGGAACGGGTGCTCCGTCTTGACGTACAGCTGCTGGAGCGCGTCGGCGTCGGTCGTGTACCCGGTCTTGGTGCGCTTGGTCTTGGGCATGCCGAGCTCGTCGAACAGCACCACCTGCAGCTGCTTGGGCGAGCCGAGGTTGATCTCTTTGCCGATCACCTCGTACGCCTCGTCCGCAGCCGTCCGCACGCGGGTCGCGAACTCCTCCTCAAGGGTGGCGAGCGCCTCGGAGTCGACAGCGACACCGACCTCCTCCATGTCGGCCAGCACGCTCACGAGGGGCAGCTCGACGGCGTCGCAGGAGCGAACGCCCGCCCAGCTTGTCGAGCTCGGCGTCGAGCGCGCCGCTCAGCTCGAGGACCGCCGCCGCCTGGAGCATCGCGTCCTGGGCCGCCGCGTCGTCGGCGACGTCGAGCGTGAGCTGGTCGCCGTGGTCCTCGACCCGCAGCTCGCGGTGGAGGTAGCGCAGGGCGAGGTCCTCGAGGTCGTACGACCGCTGGTCGGGACGGGACAGATAGGCCGCGAGCGCCGTGTCGCTGGCGAGCCCCGCGACGGCCCAGCCCTGGGCGCGCAGCGCGAGGATCGGGCCCTTGGCGTCGTGAAGGACCTTCGGCCGCCCGGCGTCGGCCAACCACGCGGCCACCGCCGCCTCGTCGTCCGGCGTCAGGGTCGCCACGTCGAACCACGCGGCACCGTCGTCGGGCGTCGCGAGCGCCAGGGTGTCGACCCGACCCGTGCCGCGGCCCCACGCGCCTCCGACACGCACACCCACGAGCACGCCCTGCGGCGCGTGCTCGTCGAGCCAGGCGGCGACCTCGCCCTCACCGAGCACGACGCCCGAGATCTCGAAGCCCTCCTCGGCCTCGGGCTCCTCGGTCGACAGCGTCTGGAAGAGGCGGTCGCGGAGCACCCGGAACTCGAGGCCGTCGAAGACCTGGTGCATGGCGTCGCGGTCCCACGGCCGGAGCGCGAGGTCGGCGGTGGTGACGGGGAGGTCGAGGTCGCGGACCAGGGCGTTGATGCGGCGGTTGCGGATGACCTCGCCGAGGTGGTCGCGGAACGACTGACCCGCCTTGCCGGTGACCTTGTCGGCGTCACGGACCAGACCCTCGAGGCCGTCGAACTGGGCGAGCCACTTGGCCGCGGTCTTCGGGCCCACCCCGGGGACGCCCGGCAGGTTGTCGCTGGTCTCGCCCACCAGCGCGGCGACGTCGGGATAGCGCTCCGGCGCGACGCCGTACTTCTCCTGGACCGCCTCAGGGGTCATGCGCGCCAGGTCCGAGACGCCCTTGCGGGGGTAGAGCACGGTGGTCGTGCCGGTCACGAGCTGGAGCGCGTCGCGGTCGCCGGTGCAGATGAGGACCTCGAAGCCGTCCTGCTCAGCCCGGGTGGCCAGCGTGCCGATGATGTCGTCAGCCTCGTACCCCTCGAGCTCGAGGTAGGTCACGTGCAGCGCGTCGAGGACCTCCTTGATCAGCGCCACCTGGCCGGCGAACTCGTCGGGCGACTTGGACCGGTTGGCCTTGTAGTCCGCGTACTCCTCGCTGCGGAACGTCTTGCGAGAGACGTCGAACGCGACCGCGAGATGGGTCGGCTGCTCGTCGCGGAGGACGTTGATCAGCATCGACGTGAACCCGTAGACGGCGTTGGTGTGCTGGCCCGTGGTCGTGGAGAAGTTCTCCACGGGCAGGGCGAAGAACGCGCGGTAGGCGACCGAGTGGCCGTCGATGAGGAGAAGGCGGCCGGAGTCGGCGGGAGCAGGGTCGGCGGTGCTGGTCGAGTCCACGCACCGACTCTAACGGTCGGGACCGACGCCGATCGCGGGCCGGTTCAGTCGCGCGCGGAGCGGGCCAGGGCTTCGTGGGTGCGCTGGAGCGAACGGCGTACGGCGATGAGCCGACCCGTGCTCCGGCTGCTGCCGCGACCGACGGCACGGGCCCTCAAGGTGCGGACCCGGGCGGCACGCACGGTCGCGAACTGGCCGAACCCGATCCGTGTGAGGAACCGGTGGGCGTCGCGCGAGGCCGACGGCGCCCACGCGTACACCACGCTCGAGCCGACGTCCTCCGCCCACTGCGCGGCGACACCCATCAGCGAGGACGCGACGCCGCGGCGGCGCGAGCGCGGGTCCACGTGCAGCTCGCTGACGATCACGGTGCTGCTCAGGTGGAGGGGAGTCCGGGTGGTCAGCTCCAGCTGGATCGCTCCGACCACGCTGCCGGCCACGGCCGCGACGCACAGCCGACGGCGAGGATCTGCCTCGAGCAGCCGCACCGCCTCGGCGGCCTCGGTCAGCGAGGGCGCCTCCCAGAGCCTGACGACGGACGAGCCCTCACTTGCTCCTGGGTCCCCGGAGACGCACACGCTCCACAGGTCGATCAGTGCACGCGCGTCGGCGGGAACCGCCTCGCGCACCTCCAGCGGCGTACGAGCCACCAGGCCTCCCTCGGGTCGGGCCAGGGGTGAAACACTACGCCGTGGTAGCGCTCCTGTCACAAGGTCGGGAGCGGTCCGACGAAGCTGAGGAGAGGCGTTGTTCATCGGGGCAGGGACGGTCGTGAACGTGCTCGCCGTGCTCGTCGGCTCCGGCATCGGGCTCCTCGTCGGCAACCGCCTCCCCGCCCGGACCCGCGTGGTCGTCACCGACGGGCTCGGGCTGGTGACGCTGGTCATCGCGGCACTGTCGGCCGTCGCGGTCACCGACCGCCTGCTGTCCGACGCGGTCGGGCCGAGCGCCCCGGTGCTGATCGTGCTGGGAGCCGTCGTCCTCGGCGGGTTCGTCGGGTCGCTGCTGCGGATCGAGCACCGGCTGGAACGGATCGGCGTCGTCCTCCAGGCAAGGATGGGCGGCGCTGCGGACGACGGCGCACGCGCGCGGTTCGTGGAGGGGTTCATGACGGCGTCGCTGGTCTTCTGCGTCGGCCCGCTGACGATCCTCGGCTCGATCACCGACGGACTCGGAGAAGGTGCGGAGCAGCTGCTGCTGAAGTCGGCGCTTGACGGGTTCGCCGCGATCGCCTTCGCCGCCTCGCTCGGCATCGGGGTGATGGCCTCCGCCCTCGCTGTCGGTGTGATCCAGGGCGGCTTCACCGTCCTCGGCGCGCTGATGGGCTCGTTCGTCCCCGAGCCGCACGTGGCGGCGCTGACGGCGACCGGTGGCGTCCTCCTGATCGGCGTGGCCCTGCGGCTCCTCAACATCCGCCAGGTCGCGGTCGGTGACATGCTCCCGGCGCTGGTCGTCGCCCCGCTGCTCGTGCAGTCCGTGATCTGGCTGCGCTGAGGGGCGTACCCCGGACCGGGCGGTGCCTCGGCGTCCACCCGCCGCACCCGTCGGCGTCCCAGCGTCCACCCGCCGCCCCGTCGGTGTCCCAGCGTCCACCCGCCGCCCCGTCGGTGTCCCAGCGTCCACCCGCCGCACCCGTCGGCGTCCCAGCGTCCACCCGCCGCACCCGTCGGTGTCCCAGCGTCCACCCCGCGCGCGACCGTGGACGCTGAGGCACCGCGACCCGAAGCACGTCGACGCTGAGGCACCGACGCTCAGGCGGCACCGCGACGACCACGCCCCGGCACTGCCTCGAACAGCGCCCGCCACTGCGCGCCGAATACTGGTGCCGGTCCTTCGTAGCCGCGTTCGCACAGCAACCGGTGAACCACCAGCATCAACGCCCGCGGCCTCGCGAGCATCGCCGCCGTGACCTGCCGGTATTCGACGCCGTGGTCGCGGAAGCCTGCGTACCGGGCGATGTCGCTCGCGAACTGGACGTCGTCCTCGGCGTGCTGACGCCCCTCGTACTCCAGCACGAGAAGCCACGCGCGGAAGAGCACGTCCACGCAGCCGAGCCACCGCCCGTTCACGAGGAGATCCTGGTTGACCTCCGGCCGCGGCAAGCCGCACGCGACCACCAGGCACCGGAGCTCGGACTCCCTCGGTGAGCGCGATCCCGCGTCCAGCCACCCCGCGACGACCAGAGCCTGCGCGGCACCGGGTCGCCATGCCTGTTCGGAGGCGAGATCCACGAGCTCCTGAAGGGTCATGTGTCCGTGGTGCAGCAACCAGTCCCCGCGCTTGACGAGGTCGATCAGGCGGTGGCGCTCGCAACAACGGAGGAAGGCCGCCGCCGGCGTGACACCGACCGCGTCGAGGGGTGGGAGGGCGATCGTGCGATGCAGGAAGACTCCATCCAGGTCACGGTGCTGGTCCTGGTCGATCACGAACTGGAGCGGGAGCTCCGCACCGTCGTCGTACCCGAGCAGGCGGTGCCGTGTCCCGCCGTCGACGCAACTGCCCTCGGGGAGCGCGAGTCGGGCTGCCTCGACCCGGTCAGCAAAGGTCATCGCGTATGAGGCAGACACCCACACGCGAGGGTGCAGCCTTCGGAACCGCCGCCCTCTGAGCACCTTCTCGGACACCCCGAGGGTCGCGGCACGTCCGCAGGTGAACGGACCCTCGGTGAGCTCGGTCGGGAGCGGGCGCGGCGCAGGCACCAGCCAAGCGTGCTCCTCCTCGCGGGGGCCGAAGCGCCGGAGACCACGGGTTGTGGACGGACGCGACAACGCGACGCCTGTGGACGCTCACACCGCCGCGCCCCGGCGGCGCCTCAGCGTCCACCCACCACACGCCCCGTGGACGCCAGCACACCGACGCGCCCCGGCGGTGGCGCGCTACTGCGGCTCGGGCGCGTCGGGAGCGGACGCACCGTCGAGCGCGGGGCCGTGGTCCACCACACCTTCTGCCACGGCGCGCATCGACATGCGCAGGTCCATCGCCGTCTTCTGGATCCACCGGAAAGCCTGCGGCTCCGTGATGCCGAGCGCCTCCTGGAGAAGGCCCTTGGCCCGCTCGACGGCCCGACGCGTCTCGAGACGGTCCTCCAGGCCGGCGACCTCGGCCTCCAGCGCCGCGATCTCGGCAAAGCGGCTCACGGCCATCTCGATGGCGGGCACGAGGTCGGCCTTGCTGAACGGCTTCACGAGGTACGCCATGGCGCCGGCGTCGCGTGCTCGCTCGACCAGCTCGCGCTGGCTGAACGCGGTGAGCATGACGACGGGCGCGATCCGCTGCGAGGCGATGCGCTCGGCGGCGGAGATGCCATCGAGCTTGGGCATCTTCACGTCCATCACCACCAGGTCGGGGCGCAGCTCCTCTGCGAGCGCCACGGCCTGCTCGCCGTCGGACGCCTGGCCGACGACGTCGACGCCCTCCTCGGCCAGCATCTCGGCGAGGTCGAGACGGATCAGGGCCTCGTCCTCGGCGATCACGACGCGGCGCACGGAAGGGCTCGTACCGGGGGTGCTCTGTGGGGAACTCACGTGAGAAGGTTATCCCGCGCGCTCGACGCGCAACGCCGGGCCGGGTTGGCGGAATGGTAGACGCGGTGGTCTCAAACACCACTGTCCGAAAGGATGTGCGGGTTCGAGTCCCGCACCCGGCACTTCGCCCTGCAGCACTCCGTACGACGGCGAAATCTCTTCGCAACCTGAGGTCCCTATGCTCAGTGACGAATCGCACGGTTGCTGCGTACAACCGGATGCTGTCGACTTCGCGCCGGTTTCATAACGGCTTGGAATCTTCCGGGTTCGAACACGCTGCCGCTGTGCTACAACGATGCAGTTAATGCATTGGGACGCACGTCCGCCCTGGGCACGACCCATGGGCCGGGCACCAACGAATCGGAGGACACCATCGTGTCTCGTTCCACGAAGGCGCTTGCGGCTGTCGCAGCGCTGACCCTGGCTCTCGCCGGGTGTGCCAACAACGACGACGGCGGCAGCGACAACGACAACAGCTCCACGCCCGAGCTCGAGGTCCAGACCTCGATCGACGCGCCGGACGATGCCGTGAGCCCTGCTGGCGACGGAAAGGCCGAGTGCCCGGCCACCACCACGTTGGCCTACATCGGTGCCGAGACGGGCCCCAACGCCCAGCTGGGCATCAACATCCTGAACGGCATCCAGCTCGCCGTGAACGAGCACAACGAGGCCAACGCGAACTGCCAGGTCAAGCTGCGCAAGTTCGACACGGAGGGTGACCCGAACAAGGCCACCGGCCCCGTCACGCAGGCGACGAACGACGAGAACATCATCGGCGTCATCGGCCTGCCGTTCTCGGGTGAGTCGAAGGCCACCGGCAACATCTTCGAGCAGGCCGGCCTCGTCCACATCACCCCCTCGGCGACCAACCCGCTGCTGACGACCAACGGCTGGACGACGTTCTTCCGCGGTCTGGGCAACGACAACGTCCAGGGCCCGGCCGTCCCGGTCCTGGCCGAGAAGCTCGATGCCGACAAGGTCTACGTCGTCCAGGACGACTCCGACTACGGCATCGGCCTCGCCACCTCGACCACCGAGGCGCTCGGCGACCGTCTGGCCGGCAGCGACAAGGTGACCACCGGCCAGAAGGACTTCTCCGCGACGATCTCCAAGATCCTCTCGGCGAAGCCGGACGCGGTGTTCTACTCGGGCTACTACGCCGAGGGCGCGCCGTTCAACCAGCAGCTTGTCTCCAAGGGCTACGAGGGCATCTTCATCGGGCCCGACGGCGTCAAGGACGACCAGTTCATCCAGCAGGCCGGCGATGCCTCGGGCAACGCCTACTTCACCTGCCCCTGTGTGCCCGGTGAGCTGATCACGAGCTTCGCCGACGCGTACAAGAAGGTCTCGAACGGCGCCGCTCCCGGCACCTACTCGGTCGAGGGCTACGACGCCGCGACCGTCCTGCTCGCCGGCATCGACGCGGGCAACCAGGATCGCGCCAAGCTGAAGGAGTGGGTCAAGAGCTACGACGCCCAGGGCCTCGGCAAGGCGCTGAAGTGGGACGAGACCGGTGAGCTCTCGGAGCTTCCCGTCTACGGCTACAAGGTGCAGGACGGCAAGATCGTCTCGGTCGGCGTGATCGAGTAACGAGCCGCGCCTCAACGGGGGGTCCGTCTGAACCAGACGGGCCCCCCGCCTGCTCGTCCCTCCATCCCAAAAGGAACCCTCGTGAACCAGTGGATCACCTTCGACTGGGAAGCCCTCGGGGCGAACTTCTGGAGCGCGACCGTCGACGGACTCACGTTCGGCGGAATCTACGCGCTCGTCGCTCTCGGCTACACCCTCGTGTACGGCGTTCTCAACCTCATCAACTTCGCGCACTCCGAGGTCTTCATCGTCGGCGCATACGCCATCGTCTTCACGCTGACGTCGCTCGGCTTCGGCCCCTCGGTCCCGAATCTCGCGTGGTACGCGATCGCCGCCAATCTCTTGCTCGCGGTCATCTTCGGCATGCTCGCCGCTGCGATAACCGCCTTCATCGTCGAACGCGTGGCGTACAAACCGCTACGTGCCAAAGGCGCTCCACGGCTCGTCTTCCTGATCTCCGCGATCGGTATGTCGTTCGTCATCCAGTACCTGATCTTCGTGTGGCGGGGCCCGAACCCCGAGCCCTCGGTGATCATGTTCAAGAACGAGGCGATCTTCGACATCGGCGGGACGCTGATCTACTTCGACTCGATCCTCATCGTCACCGCGGCGATCCTCATGATGGTCGTCGTCGACCAGTTCATCCGTCGTACGAAGCTCGGACGCGGCATCCGCGCCGTCGCCCAGGACCCCGACACGGCGACCCTGATGGGCGTCAACCGTGAGCGCATCATCATCAGCACGTTCGTCATCGGCGGTCTCCTCGCCGGCGTCGCCGCGCTGTTCTACGTCATGAAGGTCCCCTCCGGCGTGCTCTACATGGGCGGCTTCCTGCTCGGCATCAAGGCGTTCACCGCCGCGGTGCTCGGCGGCATCGGCAACGTCCGCGGCGCACTCCTGGGTGGCCTGCTGCTCGGACTGATCGGCAACTACGGCCAGATCCTCCTCGGCAGCGCCCAGTGGACCGACGTCGTCTGCTTCGTCGTCCTGATCATCGTGCTGATGGTCCGGCCGGAGGGCATCCTCGGAAGCAACCTCGGAAAGGTGAGGGCATGAGCACCGGAACCCCGATGGGTGGGGCCTCGGAGTCCCAGGCCCGTGCCGACGAGCTGGTGGACGAGATCACCAAGCCGTCACGACTGCGTGGCCTCTCGGACTGGTGGAACCACCTCCCCCGCGTCGGTCAGTGGGGCTTCCTCCTGATCGCCGTCGCGGCCGCCTTCGCGCTGCCGCTGGTCAACATCCCGCTCGTCACCACCGAGCCGGGCAACAACTGGCCGCTCGCCTGCGCCGAGATGGCCCGGTATGCCCTCGTGGCGATCGGCCTGAACGTCGTCGTCGGCCAGGCCGGTCTGCTGGACCTCGGCTACGTCGGCTTCTTCGCGGTCGGCGCGTACGTCGCGGCCCTGTGGACGTCGCCGGACTCGACGATGGTGCACATCCCGTACCTGCTCACGCTGCCGCTGGCCGCCATGGTCACGGTCGTGTTCGGCGTGCTCCTCGGTATCCCGACGCTGCGGCTACGCGGTGACTACCTCGCGATCGTCACCCTGGGCTTCGGCGAGATCATCCGCCTGCTCGCGACGATCATCCCGGCCCTCAAGGGCCAGGTCGGCTTCCAGCAGATCGGGCGACCGCCCGGCGAGAACGCCGACGGCAACCCGGTCTTCGCCAACAGCGAGGGCGCTCCCTGGTACTGGCTCACGATCACGGTGATCATCGTCGTCATGATCGCGCTCGGCAACCTCGAGCGCAGCCGCGTCGGGCGCAACTGGATCGCCCTTCGCGAGGACGAGGACGCCGCCGAGATCATGGGCGTCCCGACTTTCCGCTACAAGCTGTGGGCGTTCGGCATCGGCGCCGCCCTCGGTGGCAGCGCCGGCGCGATCGCCGCGGGCCAGATCGGGTTCGTGAACAACCAACGGTTCGACGTCCAGATGTCGATCATGTTCCTGGTGGCCGTCGTACTCGGTGGTCAGGGCAACAAGTTCGGCGCGATCATCGGCGGTGCGCTCGTGGCGTACATCCCGCTGCGGTTCACCGCGATCGCCGAGTACAAGTACCTCATCTTCGGTGCCGTGCTCGTCGTGCTGATGATCTTCCGTCCGCAGGGTCTGTTCGGCAAGCGACCGCACCTGCTCACGTTCGAACGACGTGCGCACAAACGGATCGCGAACCTCGCCGACGCACCGACGTCCGCCCCCGCTGCGAAGGAGGCCGGCCAGTGACCGACCAGCCCGTGAGCCCGGCGACGCCGAAGCCCGACGCCCCGCCGCCGCTCGACTCGGAGGTGGCACAGCTCGCCGCCGCCGAGCGCGAGATCGCTGTCGACGTCGGTGACAAGCTCGTCGAGATCCAGAACCTGACCGTCCGCTTCGGCGGCCTGACGGCGCTCGACGACGTCACGTTCGACATCAGGCGCGGCGAGATCCTCGGGCTCATCGGACCGAACGGCGCCGGCAAGACGACGTGCTTCAACGCGATGACCGGCGTCTACCGTCCGAGCTCCGGAGGCGTCCTCCTCGAGGGGGAGCCGATCGGCCGCAGCAAGCAGCACAAGATCACCCGTCGCGGCATCGCCCGGACGTTCCAGAACGTCCGGCTCTTCGGCGAGATGACGGCGCTCGAGAACGTCGTGGTCGGCCTCGACGCCCGTCACAAGGTCGGCGTCTGGGGCTCGTTGTTCCGTACCCCGCGGCTCTACCGCGAGGAGAAGAACGCGATCGACCGCGGGATGGCCCTGCTGGAGTTCGTCGGCATCGCGGACAAGGCGGCGGTGCAGGCGAGCGCGCTCCCCTACGGCTACCAGCGCCGTCTCGAGATCGCGCGAGCACTCGCGACCGATCCCAAGCTGCTGTGCCTCGACGAGCCCGCCGCCGGGTTCAACCCCGCCGAGAAGGAAGAGCTCATGGAGCTCATCCGCACCATCCGCGCGGACGGCTACACCGTGCTGCTCATCGAGCACGACATGCGGCTCGTGATGGGCGTGACGGACCGGATCGTCGTCCTGGAGTTCGGCAAGAAGATCGCCGACGGACTCCCGAAGGACATCCGCAACGACCCGACCGTCATTGCCGCCTACCTCGGAGAGGAAGACTGACGTGGCGTTGCTCGAGATCAAGGACGTCTCTGTCCACTACGGCCGGATCCAGGCGCTTCACGGCATCTCCCTGACCGTCAACGAGGGTGAGATCGTCACCCTCATCGGCGCCAACGGCGCCGGCAAGACGACGACGATGCGCGCCCTCGCCGGTCTGCTCAACCTCTCGTCCGGCAGCGTGACGTTCGAGGGCGAGGACATCTCCAAGCTCGCCGGACACAAGCGCGTCGTCCGGGGCATCTCGCTGACACCCGAGGGCCGGGGCATCTTCCCGGCCATGACGGTCCGCGAGAACCTCGAGATGGGGACGTACGCGCTCAAGCGGCGCGCCCCGGTCGACGAGAGCTTCGACAAGGTGTTCGACCTGTTTCCGCGTCTCAAGGAGCGCGAGGCGCAGGCCGGCGGCACCCTCTCCGGTGGCGAGCAGCAGATGCTGGCGATCGGACGTGCCCTGATGGGCCAGCCGAAGGTGCTGCTGCTCGACGAGCCGTCGATGGGTCTGGCTCCGCAGTTCATCCGCCAGATCTTCTCGATCATCTCCCAGGTGAACGAGCAGGGCATCACAGTGCTCCTCGTCGAGCAGAACGCCAACCAGGCGCTCGGCCGGGCCGACCGGGCGTACGTGCTCGAGACCGGGCGCATCACGCGTACGGGGTCGGGTGCGGAGCTCCTGGCCGACCCCGCCGTCAAGGAGGCCTACCTCGGCGTCGCCTGACGCTCAGTCGTACGCCACAGAAGGCGCCCACGCTCCGCGGAGCGTGGGCGCCTTCTGCATGACGCCTCTCCCCCGCACGGTTTCCCACGCCAGCGTGGCTACGCCCGCTCCCCCTCCGCACGGTTTGCCACGCTGGCGCGGCAAACCGCGGTTGGCGCGGCGTGCTCGCCGCGCCAAGTCCGGTTTTCCGCGCTGACGTGGGAACCCGGACCGGGAGATGCGCGGTGGGCAATCGGCTGGGCAGGTGGCTGGACGAGCGAGCGCGGCGACGGCGCGGGCGAGCGTCGGTGACAGCTGGCCCGCGTCGCGCGCCTCACGCCCGCGCGGTTTCCCACGCCGGCGTGGCGACGCCCGCTCGCCTCCGTACGGTTTGCCACGCTGGCGCGGCAAACCGGGGTTGGCGCGGCGTGCTCGCCGCGCCAAGTCCGGTTTTCCACGCTGACGTGGGAAACCACCCCCAGGCGTCAGGCGTCAGGAGTCAGGCGTCGGGGTCAGGCGTCAGTCCCGCACGAGGCGCCTCGTGTACGCCGGGGAGATGCCCTTGATCGCGTCACCCATGCGGTGGACCCGGAGCGCGTTCGTGGATCCCGCGATCCCCGGAGGGCTGCCGGCGACGATGACGACCTCTTCGCCCTCGGTGCACTGGCCGATGTCGAGCAGGGCGCGGTCCACCTGGAGCACCATCATGTCGGTGTGCTCGACCTCGGGGACGAGGAAGGACTGGACGCCCCACGACATCGCGAGCTGGTTGCGGACCACCGGGTCGGGGGTGAACGCGAGCACCGGCACGGTCGAGCGGTAGCGCGTCATCCGCCGGGCGCTGTCACCCGACGTGGTGAACGCGCACAGGTACTTGGCGCCCACGGCCTGAGCCACCTCCGCCGCTGCGCGACCGATCACCCCGCTGCGTGTCTTCGGGTCCCAGTGGTACGCGGCCATCCGGGGCAGGCCGTGCTCCTCGGTGCTCTCGACGATGCGCGCCATCGTGCGCACCGCCTCCATGGGGAACTCCCCCACACTGGTCTCGCCCGAGAGCATCACGCCGTCCGCGCCGTCGAGCACGGCGTTAGCGACGTCCGAGGCCTCGGCACGGGTCGGCCGAGGCGCCGAGATCATGGACTCGAGCATCTGGGTGGCGACGATGACAGGCTTGGCGTTGCGGCGCGCCTTCTCCACGATCAGCTTCTGGACGATGGGCACGTCCTCGAGCGGAAGCTCGACGCCGAGGTCGCCCCGCGCGACCATGATGCCGTCGAAGGCGTCCATGATCTCGTCGAGGTTCTCGACCGCCTGTGGCTTCTCGATCTTGGCGATCACCGGCCGACGGACGCCCTCCTCGTCCATGATCGCGTGGACGTCGTCGACGTCGGCGCCACGGCGGACGAACGACAGCGCGATGAAGTCGACGCCCCGACGCAACGCCCAACGGAGGTCGTCGCGATCCTTCTGCGACAGGGCGGGGACGCTGACGTTCACCCCGGGCAGGTTGATGCCCTTGTTGTTGCTGAGCACGCCCGGGACCTCGCACTCGGTCACGACGTCGGTCTCGGTGACATCCGTCGCGCGGAGGCGTACCTTGCCGTCGTCGATGAGGATCGTGTCGCCCGGCTTCACGTCGCCCGGCAGCCCGGAGTAGGTCGTCGAGCAGCGCTCGGAGTCGCCGGGTACGTCGTCGGTCGTGATCGTGAAGACGTCGCCGACAGCCAGCGGCACGGGGCCGTCGGCGAACCGGCCCAACCGGATCTTGGGACCCTGAAGGTCCGCCAGGACCGCGAGCGGCTCGTCGAGGACCTCCGCCGCGTGGCGGGTCCACTCGTACGAGCGGTCGTGGGTGGCGTGGTCGCCGTGGCTGAGGTTCAGCCGGGCGACGTTCATGCCGGCTCTGGCAAGCTCGAGGATCTTCTCCTCTGACCAGACAGCGGGACCGATGGTGCAGACGATCTTTGCTCTACGCACTCGTCAACCCTAGAGGGCGTGCCCTGACCGGCGCGACCCCACCCGCCTGATTTTGTTGTTTCCTCAGCAAAATATTCGAAGACGCGTGGTCTTCGCCCTGCCTCGAGCGCCGTGAAAGCCGTGCTGCCCCTCCCCGAGCTCGGGGAGGGGCAGCACCGTTCACGGAGCGACCAGGTCAGACGACCAGCGGGCGCTCCGAGGGCAGGATCGGCGACGGCAGCGTCGTCGCCCCGTTGAGATACGCGTCCACACCGGCGGCGCACGCGCGGCCCTCGGCGAGGGCCCACACGATCAGCGACTGGCCGCGACCCGCGTCGCCGGCCACGAACACGCCGTCGACGTCGGTCATGTACGAGGAGTCGCGGGCGACGTTGCCGCGCTCGTCGAGACCGACACCGAGCTGCGCGACGATCCCGTCGGTCTCCGGACCGGTGAAGCCCATGGCGAGCAGCACCAGCTGTGCCGGGATCTCACGCTCGCTGCCTGCGACCTCCTGGAAGCGGCCGTCGACCATCTCGACCTCGACCATCCGCAAGGCACGGACGTCACCGTTCTCGTCGCCGAGGAACTCCTGCGTCGAGACGGCGTAGACGCGCTCGCCGCCCTCCTCGTGCGCCGAGGCGACGCGGTAGATCATCGGGTACGTCGGCCAGGGCTGGTGACCGGGGCGCTCCTCCGTGGGGCGCGGCATGATCTCGAGCTGCGTGATCGAGCGAGCCTGCTGACGGATGGCGGTGCCGAGGCAGTCGGCGCCGGTGTCGCCGCCGCCGATGATGACGACGTCCTTGTCGGCGGCGGTGATCTGGTCCTCCACCGTCTCACCGCGCGCGACCCGGTTCGCCTGAGGCAGGTACTCCATGGCCTGGTGGATGCCGCCGAGCTCCCGCCCGGTCGCCGGCAGGTCACGCCGCACCGTCGCCCCGGTCGCCAGCACCACGGCGTCGTACCGGTCGCGCAGCTGGTCACCGGTCAGGTCGGTCCCGACCGCGACACCGTTGCGGAAGATCGTCCCCTCGGCGGTCATCTGCTCGATCCGGCGGTCCAGGACGGACTTCTCCATCTTGAACTCCGGGATGCCGTAGCGCAGCAGCCCGCCGGGTGTGTCGTCACGCTCGTACACGGCCACCGTGTGACCGGCACGGGTGAGCTGCTGGGCCACGGCCAAGCCGGCGGGCCCGGAGCCGACGACCGCGACCGTACGGCCGGTCAGCCACTCGGGCGGCTGCGGGACGACGCGCCCGTCGTCCCACGCGCGGTCGATGATCGAGACCTCGACGTTCTTGATCGTCACCGCGTCGCGGTTGATGCCGACGACGCACGCCGTCTCGCACGGTGCCGGGCACAGCCGTCCGGTGAACTCCGGGAAGTTGTTGGTCGCGTGGAGCCGGTCGAGCGCAGCCGCCCAGTCGTCGCGCCAGACCAGGTCGTTCCACTCGGGGATCAGGTTGCCCAGCGGGCAGCCGTTGTGGCAGAACGGGATGCCGCAGTCCATGCAGCGCCCGGCCTGCTCGGTGATGATCGGCAGCAGCGCGCGTCCCGGCGTCCCGGGATAGACCTCGTTCCAGTCGTGGATGCGCTCCTCGACCGGACGCCTCGGCGCCACCTGGCGCGGCGTCTTCATGAAACCCTTCGGATCAGCCACGGATCGCCACCTCCATCATCGTGCGGTGGTCTCGTCCTCGCGAGACCGGCCTCCTGGGCTGCGGCACGCGCCTGCAGCACCAGCCGGTAGTTGACCGGCATGATCTCGGTGAACCGGGACACCGAGGTCGCCCAGTCGGCGAGCAGCTGCTCGGCCACCTCCGACCCGGTCTCCTCGGCGTGCCGGGGGACGAGCCCCCTGAGCTCGTCGGCGTCCCCCACCTCGTGGATCTCGACCATGTCGCGGTTGACGAGGTCGTGATCCAGGTCGAGCACGTACGCGACTCCCCCGCTCATGCCGGCCGCGACGTTGCGGCCGGTGGCACCGAGGATCACGACACGGCCGCCGGTCATGTACTCGAGCGCGTGGTCGCCCACGCCCTCGACGACCGCTGTCGCACCGGAGTTGCGGACGCAGAAGCGCTCGCCGACGCGGCCACGGAGGAAGATCTCCCCGCTCGTCGCGCCGAAGCCGATGACGTTGCCGGCGATGATCTGGGCCTCGGCGACGAAGTGGGCCTCGCGCGACGGCCGGATCGACGAGGCGTCCGCCCGACAGACCCTTGCCGACGTAGTCGTTGCCGTCGCCCTCGAGGCGCAGCGTGATGCCGCGCGGCACGAAGGCGCCGAACGACTGCCCGGCCGAGCCCGTGAACGTGACGTCGATCGTGTCGTCCGGCAGGCCCTCCCCGCGGTAGCGCTTGGTCACCTCGTGCCCGAGCATCGTGCCGACGGTGCGGTTGACGTTGCGGATCTCCAGCTGTGCGCGCACCGGCTCGCCACGCTCGAGGGCGTCGGCCGACAGCGCGATCAGCTCGTTGTCGAGCGCCCGCTCCAGACCGTGGTCCTGGTTGGTGGTGTGGTGCCGCGCAGCGCCTTCGGGCAGCTCCGGGACGTGCAGGATCGGCGTGAGGTCGAGCCCGCTGGCCTTCCAGTGAGCGACCGCCTCCCGCGAGTCGAGCACCTCGGCGCGGCCGACCGCCTCCTCGATCGAGCGGAACCCGAGCGCCGCGAGGTGCTCGCGCACCTCCTCGGCGACGTACTCGAAGAAGTTGACGACGTACTCGGGCTTGCCGGAGTACTTCTCGCGCAGCTCACGGTTCTGCGTGGCCACGCCGACCGGGCAGGTGTCGAGGTGGCAGACGCGCATCATGATGCAGCCGGAGACGACCAGCGGCGCCGTCGCGAAGCCGAACTCCTCGGCGCCGAGCAGCGCGGCGACGACGACGTCGCGGCCGGTCTTGAGCTGGCCGTCGGCCTGCACGACGATGCGGTCGCGCAGCCCGTTGAGGAGCAGCGTCTGCTGGGTCTCGGCCAGGCCGAGCTCCCACGGGCCGCCGGCGTGCTTGAGCGACGTCAGCGGCGAGGCGCCCGTGCCGCCGTCGTGGCCGGAGATCAGCACGACGTCGGCGTGCGCCTTGGAGACGCCGGCCGCGACCGTGCCGACGCCGACCTCGGAGACCAGCTTGACGTGGACGCGCGCGGACGGGTTCGCGTTCTTGAGGTCGTGGATGAGCTGCTTGAGGTCCTCGATCGAGTAGATGTCGTGGTGCGGCGGCGGCGAGATGAGGCCGACACCGGGCGTCGAGTGGCGCGTCTTGGCGACCCACGGGTAGACCTTCGGGCCGGGCAGCTGTCCGCCCTCGCCGGGCTTGGCTCCCTGCGCCATCTTGATCTGGATGTCGTCGGCGTTGGTGAGGTACTCCGAGGTCACGCCGAAGCGGCCCGACGCGACCTGCTTGATCGCGCAGCGGCGCTCGGGGTCGTACAGACGCTCCGGGTCCTCGCCGCCCTCCCCGGTGTTGGACTTGCCGCCGAGGCGGTTCATCGCGACCGCCAGGGTCTCGTGCGCCTCCTGGCTGATCGACCCGTACGACATCGCGCCGGTCGAGAACCGCTTGACGATCTCGGAGACCGGCTCGACCTCCTCGATCGGCACCGGCGGACGGACATCCGTACGAAGCTTGAGGAGCCCGCGCAGCGTCATCAGCCGCTCCGACTGGTCGTCGACGCGCTGCGTGTACTGCTTGAAGATGTCGTAGCGGCCCGCACGCGTGGCGTGCTGGAGGCGGAAGACCGTCTCGGGGTCGAAGAGGTGCTCGGCACCGTCACGGCGCCACTGGTACTCGCCGCCGACCTCGAGCTGGCGCCGCGAGGCGGCGATGCCGGACGTCGGGTACGCCTTCGCGTGCCGCATCCGCACCTCCTCGGCGACCACGTCGAGGTCGACGCCGCCCAGCCGCGAGGTCGTCCCGGTGAAGTAGCGGTCGACGACCTCACGCGGACAGGCCGACGGCCTCGAAGATCTGCGCGCCCGTGTACGACGCGACCGTCGAGACGCCGATCTTGCTCATGACCTTGAGCACGCCCTTGCCCAGCCCGTGCCGGACGTTGCGCGACGGCCTTCTCCGGCGCGACGCCGTCGACGTAGACCGCGCTGCGGGCGAGGTCCTCGGCCGTCTCGAGCGCGAGGTACGGGTTGACCGCCGTCGCGCCGTAGCCGATCAGCAGCGCGACGTGGTGCACCTCGCGGACGTCGCCGGTCTCGACCAGCAGCCCGACACGCGTGCGGGTCTTCTCGCGGACCATGTGGTGGTGCAGCGCTCCGGTCAGCAGCAGCGACGGGATCGGCGCCAGGTCGTGGTTGGAGTGGCGGTCCGACAGCACGATGATGCGCGCGCCGTCGGCGATCGCCGCGGACACCTCGACGCAGATCTCGTCGAGGCGCCTGCGGAGCGCGTCGGCGCCGCCGGCGACCTCGTACAGGCCCCGGACCACGTACGTGGCGAGGCCCGGCATGTCGCCGTCGCGGTTGACGTGGCGGATCTTGGCCAGCTCGTCGTTGTCGATGACGGGGAACGACAGCTGGAGCTGACGGCAGGACGCCGGCGTCGCGTCGAGGAGGTTGCGCTCGGCGCCGATCGTGCTCGGCAGCGACGTCACGACCTCCTCGCGGATCGCGTCCAGCGGCGGGTTCGTGACCTGGGCGAAGAGCTGGTTGAAGTAGTCGAAGAGCAGCCGCGAGCGGTCCGACAGCACCGCGATCGGGGTGTCGGTGCCCATCGAGCCGATCGCCTCGGCACCCGTACGTGCCATCGGCGCGAGCAGGATGCGCAGCTCCTCCTCGGTGTAGCCGAAGACCTGCTGGCGACGCGTCACCGAGGCGTGGGTGTGGACGATGTGCTCGAGGTCGGGGAGGTCGGAGAAGCGGACCAGACCGGAGTAGAGCCACTCGTCGTACGGGTGCGCCCGCGCCAGCTCGCCCTTGATCTCGTCGTTCTCGACCACCCGGTGCTCGTCGAGGTCCAGCAGGAACATCTGGCCCGGCTCGAGGCGCCCCTTGCGGACGATCGTGTCGGGATCGAGGTCGAGGACGCCGGCCTCGGAGGCGAGCACGACGAGGCCGTCCTCGGTCTGCCAGAAGCGGCCGGGGCGCAGCCCGTTGCGGTCCAGCACGGCGCCGATCTGGGTGCCGTCGGTGAAGACCACGCAGGCGGGCCCGTCCCAGGGCTCCATCATCGTGGAGTGGAACTCGTAGAAGGCCCGCAGCGCGGGATCCATCTCGGGGTCGTTCTCCCACGCCTCCGGGATCATCATCATCATGGCGTGCGGGAGGCTGCGGCCGCCGAGGTGGAGCAGCTCGAGCGCCTCGTCGAAGGACGCCGAGTCGGAGTCCTCCGGGTCGACGATCGGGAAGAGGCGCCGCAGGTCGCCGGGGATCAGGTCGGACTCGAGGAGCGCCTCGCGGGCCCGCATCCAGTTGCGGTTGCCGCGTGCGGTGTTGATCTCGCCGTTGTGCGCGACGAAGCGGAACGGGTGCGCGAGCGGCCAGCTCGGGAACGTGTTGGTCGAGAACCGGCTGTGCACGATCGCGAGCGCCGACGCGATCCGCGGATCGGTGAGGTCGGCGAAGAAGGTGTCGAGCTGGTCCGTCGTGAGCATGCCCTTGTAGATGAGCGTGCGCGCCGAGAGGGACGGGAAGTAGACGTCGAGCTCGTGCTCGGCCCGCTTGCGCAGGGCGAACGTCACCCGGTCCAGGTCGATCCCCGTACGCTCGCCGCTCGCGTCCGCGACGAACAGCTGGGCGAACGACGGCATCGCTCCGAGCGCCGTGGCCCCGAGGACCGTCGGGTCGACGGGGACGTCGCGCCAGCCGAGCACGGTGAGGCCCTCCTCGGCCGCGAGCGTCTCGACGGCGGCGCGTGCCGTGGCGGCGGCACCGGGATCGACGGGGAGGAACCCGATGCCCACCGCGTACCGGCCGGGCTCGGGGAGATCGAAGTCGACGACGTCGCGCAGGAAGCCGTCGGGGACCTGGATGAGGATGCCGGCACCGTCACCGGTGTCGACCTCGGCGCCCACGGCACCGCGGTGGTCGAGGTTGCGCAGAGCGGTCAGGCCCTGCGCGACGATCTCGTGGCTGGCCTGACCCGTCAGGGTCGCGACGAAGGCGACGCCACAGGCGTCGTGCTCGTCCTCACCGGAGTACAGGCCTTGAGCTGGAGGAATCCCGCGCATGCTGCACTTCTCCCGTCGTCATCGCTATGGCGCTGCGGACGGGGGCTCGCACGAAAGGATCGAGAGGTGCCGGGTCCGTCAGCGGGGAACAACCACACCGAAGGGACGACCTTGGCCCTCACATGGCCTGCTCAGGTTACACGATTGTTGCCGGCTCCGACCGCCCGGTACGTCAGCGTCCGGTCGGGGTCAGGGTCGGTCCGGTCGGATCAGATCCCCACACCGCCGACCAGGGAGCCCACCAGGAAGGTGAGGCCCGCGGCAGCGCTGCCGAGCAGCATCTGGCGCAGTCCGCCGAACCACCACGGACGATCCGTGATCGCGGTGACGAGTGCGCCCGTGCCGAACAGCGCGAGCAGGGAGACACCGATCGTCGGCACCATCGAGACGATCCCGAAGACCAGCGGCAGGAGCGGGATGAGAGCACCGACGGCGAAGGAGAGGAAGGAGGACACCGCGGCGAGCATCGGCGACGGGAGGTCGTCGGTGTCGACCCCGAGCTCTTCACGCGCATGGACGCGCAGGGCGTTGTCAGGATCGCTGTGGATCTGGTGCGCGACCTCTCGCGCAACGCTCTCCTCGACGCCCTTCGCCACGAACATCGAGGCCAGCTCCGCCTGCTCCTGCGCGTCGTGCCGCAGGATCTCGCGCCTCTCGCGCTTGACCTCGGCGCGAGCGAACTCCGCCTGGCTGGCCACCGAGGTGTACTCGCCGACCGCCATCGAGAAGGCGCCGGCTGCGAGGCCGGCCACGCCGGCGATGATGACCGGTTTGGGGTCGGTCGTCCCGCCGGCCATGCCCATGATGAGCGCAAAGTTCGAGACGAGACCGTCGGACGCCCCGAAGACGGACGGGCGGAGCCACCCTCCGGTGACGTCGGGATGCTCCTTGCCGATCGTCGAGGGATCGGGGAGCGGATAGCGCTCTCCGGAGGACTCGTCCGGCGCCGCAGCCTCAGTCATGGCTCGAATCTACGACCGGGAGCCGTCCGCGTCATCCGAGGAGTGCCTCGCCTCAGCTGCCTCGTCGGCGGCCGGCGCGTCGGCTTCCGTCCCCGCGTCACCGTCCGCGTCACGTTCCGCAGCGGTGTCGGTGCTGCTCGCAGGGGCGCCCGGGTCGGTCGCGCCGGCGTCCGTGGTGCCGGTCGGCGACGCGTCGTCGGGATCGACCTGGACGACGGTCTCGCGCGTGCCCCGGCCGGTCCGGGTGAGCCAGACGAACAGCGCGACGGCGGCGGCGAAGAACACCAAGGACGTCCACTGGTTGAGCCGCAGGCCGAGGAGCTCGTGGGCGGTGTCGATGCGCAGGCCCTCGATCCAGAACCGGCCGGCGGTGTAGATGGCGACGTACAGCGCGACGACGCGGCCGCCGCCGAGCTTGAAGCGGCGATCGGCCCAGATGAGCACGAAGAACCCCACGAGGCTCCACAGCGACTCGTACAGGAACGTCGGGTGGAACGTCTCGACCTGCTCGTATCCCACCGGGCGGTGTGCCGCGTCGATCTCCAGGCCCCACGGGCTGTCGGTCGGTCCGCCGAAGAGCTCCTGGTTGAACCAGTTGCCCCAACGCCCGATCGCCTGACCGAGCAGGACCCCGGGGGCGAGAGCGTCGGCGAAGGGGGCGAACTTGATTCCGTGGCGCCGACAGCCGATGTAGGCGCCGACCGCACCGAGAGCGACCGCTCCCCAGATGCCGAGGCCGCCCTCCCAGACGTACAGGGCCCTGATCGGTTCGCGGCCCTCGGCGAAGTAGAGCTCGGGGTTGGTGATCACGTGGTAGAGCCGGGCACCGACCAGCCCGAACGGGATCGCCCACACGGCGACGTCGGCGACCGCACCGGACTTGCCACCGCGCGCCTGGAACCGCCTGTCACCGACCCAGATGGCAGCGACGACGCCGAGGATGATGCACAGCGCGTACGCGCGGAGCGGGAACGGCCCGAGCTCCCACACGGACTGCGACGGACTGGGGATGGAGGCGAAGGTCACGCGAGTGCTCCCTTGTCCGGGGCGGGGACGGCAGTGCGTGCGCGCTCGACCCCTGCGCGCAGGTCCTGGGCGAGGCGACGGACGGCGGCGACCCCGCCGGCCGTGTCGGAGCCGGCCTCGAGCAGCTGGGAGACGAGCGCCGAGCCGACGATCACGGCGTCGGCGAACGCACCGACCTCTGCCGCCTGGTCACCGTTGCTGACTCCGAGCCCGACACCGATCGGGATGTCGCTGAAGGTACGGATGCGCGAGACCAGCTCGGGTGCAGCGTTGCTCGTCGCGGTCCGGGTCCCCGTGACGCCCATCACCGACGTGGCGTACAGGAAGCCGCTGGAGGCCTTCGCCGTCATCGCGAGGCGCTCGTCCGTCGACGACGGCGCGACGAGGAAGATCCGGTCGAGGCCGTGCGCGTCCGCCGCGGCGACCCACTCGGACGCCTCGTCGGGGATCAGGTCGGGGGTGATGAGCCCCGCTCCCCCGGCCGAGGCGAGACGCGACGCGAACGTGTCGACGCCCACCCGCTCGACGGGATTCCAGTAGGTCATCACGAGCGTCGGCGCACCTGTCGCGGCGACTGCCTCGACGGTGTCGAACACGTCGGCGATCTTCGTGCCGGCCGCCAGGGCCGCGTCAGCGGCGCGCTGGATCGTCGGGCCGTCCATCACCGGGTCGGAGTACGGGAGACCGATCTCGACGATGTCGACACCGCCCTCGACCATCGCCACCATCGCGTCGATCGCGGTCTGCTTGTCAGGGAAGCCGGCAGGGAGATAGCCGACCAGGGCCGGGCGGTTCTCGGCGCGCGTGCGCGCCAGCAGGTCGGCGAGCGCGCTCATGCCTTGTCTCCGTCGTCGAGCAGGCCGAAGTATTCCGCGGCGGTGTGCACGTCCTTGTCGCCACGCCCCGAGAGGTTGACCAGGATGGTCGCCGGCCGGCCCAGCTCTTCGGCGAGCTGCGGCGCGATCCGCAGCGCACCCGCGATCGCGTGTGCCGACTCGATGGCCGGGATGATGCCTTCGGTCTTGCAGAGCAGGTCGAACGCTGCCATCGCCTCGTCGTCGGTCACCGGCTCGTACGTCGCGCGACCGGTCTCGGCGAGATAGGCGTGCTCGGGTCCGACGCCGGGATAGTCGAGCCCGGCTGAGATCGAGTGCGACTCGATGGTCTGACCGTCCTCGTCCTGGAGGAGGTAGGAGCGGGTGCCGTGCAGGACGCCGACGTCGCCGGCCGTGATGGTGGCCGCGTGGCGTCCGGTCTCGAACCCGTCGCCTCCAGCCTCGAAGCCGTAAAGGCGCACCGACTCGTCGTTCAGGAAGCCGGCGAACAGCCCGATCGCGTTGGACCCGCCGCCGACGCAGGCGACCGCCGCGTCGGGGAGGCCGCCGAGCCGCTCGAACGACTGCGCGCGCGCCTCGTCGCCGATGCCCCGGGTCAGGTCGCGCACGATCTCGGGGAACGGGTGCGCGCCCGCGGCTGTGCCGAGCAGGTAGTGGGTGTCGTCGACCGTGCTGACCCAGTCACGCAAGGCCTCGTTGATCGCGTCCTTGAGCGTACGGCTGCCGGCGGTCACCGGGATCACCGTCGCGCCCAGCATCTGCATGCGGGCCACGTTGAGGGCCTGCCGCTGCGTGTCGACCTCGCCCATGTAGACGACGCACTCGAGGTCGAGGTAGGCGCAGGCCGTCGCGGTCGCGACGCCGTGCTGGCCGGCACCGGTCTCGGCGATCACACGGTGCTTGCCCATCCGCTTGGTGAGCAGCGCCTGACCGAGCACGTTGCGGACCTTGTGGGCGCCGGTGTGGTTGAGGTCCTCGCGCTTGAGGAGGATCCGCGCCCCCGCCCGCTCCGACAGCCGCGTGGCCTCGTACAGCGGGCTCGGGACGTTGGCGTACTCGCGCAGCATCCGGTCCAGCTCGGCGGTGAACGTCGGGTCCACGAGCGCCTCGCGCCACGCACGCTCGAGCTCGTCGAGGGGCGCGATGAGCGCCTCGGGCATGAAGCGGCCTCCGAACCGGCCGAAGTGGCCGTGCTCGTCGGGGAGGCTTGGCGGACGCGGGTCGGCCGAGGCCGAGGTGCTGGTCATGCGTCGATCCTTGCAGGTGGCGTCAACGTGTCCGTCGACGAGGACGATGAGGGCGGGAGAGAGCGACCGCCGTCACCATCGGTGCTGCAGCGCGGGGTGGGACCCGGCGGCAACGAGGTCGGCGACGGTCGAGCGCGGGTTGCCGCCCGTCACCAGGGTCTCGCCGACGAGGACGACCTGAGCACCCGCACGGGCGTACTCGATGACGTCCTTCGTGTCCCGGACACCCGACTCGGCGACCTTCACGACGGACTCGGGGATCAGCGGCGCCAGCCTCGAGAAGGTGGAGCGGTCCACCTCGAGCGTCTTGAGGTTGCGGGCGTTGACGCCCACGAGGTCGGCGCCCGCCGCGACGGCCCGCTCGACCTCCTCCTCGTCGTGGACCTCCACCAGCGGCGTGAGACCGATCGAGCGCGCACGCTCGATGAGAGACTCCAGCGCCGGCTGGTCGAGGGCGGCGACGATGAGCAGCGCCATGTCGGCGCCGGCCGCGCGAGCCTCCCACAGCTGGTACGACGTCGTGATGAAGTCCTTGCGGAGGACGGGGCAGTCGACCTGGGCGCGAACGGCCTTGAGGTCGTCGAGGCTTCCGGAGAAGCGCCGGCGCTCGGTCAGGACCGAGATGGCCGCTGCTCCGCCGTCGGCGTAGTCGACGGCCAGGGCCGCAGGATCTTTGATGTCGGCCAGGGAACCCTTCGAGGGGCTGGCTCGTTTGACCTCTGCGATCACTGAGACACCGTCGGCGCGGAAGGCCGGCATCGGGTCGAGCGCGGGGTCCTGACGGCCCGCACGCTCCTTCAGGTCGTCGAGCGGGACCGCCACCATGCGGTCCCCGAGGTCCTCGAGAACTCCCTCGAGGATGTCGTCGAGTATGGACATCGCCCGACCTGCCTTCCCACCCGTAGACACCACGGCACGCTTCCCGACGCCCCGCAGTCTGTCCATCCCAGGGTAGCCAGACCGATGTGGGACGGATCACCGACCCCGGACGGCGTCCGTGGCCGCTCTCTCAGGTGGGGGCCGGCACGGGGCACGGACCTCGCTCCGGGCACGAGCACGGTGGGCTTGTCGGCCGCCGCGAGCGCTACGGCAGAATGCCGACAACCAGTCCTCCACGAAGGAGCAACATGAGCTATCCCCCTCCCGGCGGAGCGACGCCCCCGGGTGACCAGCCGCCGAGCTACAACCCGCCGCCCGGCGGTTACGGATCACCGCCGCCCGGCTACAACCCCCCTCCGGGAGGCGACCCGTACGGTATGCCGCCGCAGACCTCCAACAAGGCGGTCTGGGCACTCGTCACGGGCCTCCTGGGCCTGGTGTGCTGCGGCTTCATCGGCATCGCGGGCATCATCCTGGGTGGCCAGGCCAAGACCGAGATCGCGGAGTCGCAGGGCCGCCTCACCGGCTCCGGCATGGCGCAGGCCGGATACATCCTCGGCATCGTCTCGGTCGCCCTGACCGTGCTCGGCATCCTCATCTACGGGGTCCTCTTCGCCACCGGAGTGATCAGCACGACGACCTGACCGTCTCTCTCGAGGTCTCACGGACGAAGGGCCGCCCCACGAAGGGGCGGCCCTTCGCTCGTTGCTGGGTCAGGATCCCCACCAGGCGCCCCACGGCGTGTTGCGTACGACGGTGAAGACGAGCGCGATGCCCAGCAGCGTGAAGCCGACGCGCGAGGAGAGGACGATCATCCGCGCGCGCGGATCGCGCAGCCGCCGCGGGATCCACGCGATCCACGCGACGACGAGCACGGCGGCGAGCGCCACGGCCAGCACGTTGCTCGAGGTCGCAGCGGCGAGGTCGAGGTCGGTGAGTGCGTGGGCCGCGCGCAGACCACCGCACCCCGGGCAGTCCAGCCCGGTCAGCAGCGCGAACGGGCAGTAGCCGTAGCTGCCGGATACGTTCGGGTCGCGCACGTGCAGGAGGGCGGCCGCAGCCGCACCCGCGGCACCGACCAGCAGCGGCGCGCGCAGCGCCCGGAGGCGCGAGGTCGAACGGGGCGCGACCCCGGCGGCCGTCACGCCTTCACGACGACCGAGGAGACGATCATGTCGTGCCACGTCTGCTTCTTGGCGTCCCACAACGGCCAGAGTAGGTCGAGGAAGCACGCGTTCGCGAGGATGGCCAGCAGGATGTAGCGAAGGACGCCCTTGCCGGCACCCTGCGGCTCACCGGTCCGCATGTCGACGACGGTGATCCCGAGCAGCTGCTTGCCGAGGCTCTGACCCCGCTGGCCCTGTCGGATCCCCTGGTTCCAGATCTGGAAGACCAGCCCGACAAGGAACCCGAGCACGACCAGACCGAGCCCGAGCGCGAACTGGCCGCCGTTCACGATCTCGCTGGTCGTCTCGTCCAGGGAGGTCGTGGTGGTCTCGGTCGCCTCCGCCAGGACGAGGGTGCCGACGACGACCGGCACGACCGTCAGCAGCACCGCGAGGGCGCCGTCCACGAGAAGCGCAGCGACTCGCGACCACCAGCCGGCGAACGGCGCGGGCGGCACGTACTCCGGGACCGGCGCGTACCCGCCGCCCCCGTACTGGCCGTACGGCGGTTGCTGCGGGTACTGACCGTACGGAGGCGGTTGCTGCCCGTACGGCGGCTGCTGCGGGTACTGCGGCGGCTGCTCGGAAGACACGGGACCCCCTTCGTGACCGCGAGGGTCAGTGAGCCTTGGCGCCCATGCCCGCTGCGGACATCACCTTGGCGACGACGGCCGAGCCGAGGGTGAGGGCGACGCCGACCCAGAAGAGCACCCAGTTCGGCCCCAACAACAGCGCCACTCCACCGACCGTGAATCCGATCAGACAGATGACGACCGCGGTCCAGGCTGCGGGGGAAGAACCATGCATCGTTCTCAAGACCTCTCTGAGGCGACTCGTGCTGGGTGACTGGGACCAGCCTAGACGGTGGGGTCCTCGCCTCGGTCGAGTGCCTTCCACGGGTCGTCGTCGACGTTGTCCGCGCGCTGCTGCCCGACGGAGTCGTAGCGTCGTCCCATCGACGGCCAGGACCGGCCCCAGCGCACGACGGCCGCACCTGCGACGGCGCTGAGGAGCAAGGACACGAGGCAGGCCCAACGCCAGGCGGTGGTCGACGCGTCGTCCGCGAAGCGGTCCTGGAGGGCAGCGTCGCCGGTCATCGCCGGCGACTCGGCGAGAGACGCCACCAGTGCCTCGTGGACGGCGTCACCTCCCAGGACGACGGCGACGGCGGCTGCCACCGAAGCGAGTGTGACGACGACGCCGACGGCCGTGCGGACACGTCCGCGCGAGGCCAGCACCGCCACCATGCCCGCGAGGGCGACGAGGGCGAGTCCCCCGACCACGGGCAGGGCCTCGTTGCCGGTGACGCTGACGACGTCACGAGCGAGGCCCTCCGTCTCGACGGTGACCCTCGACCAGGGCTGGGACGCGGTGAAGAACGCCGCCGCGCCGCCGACGACGCCGAGAAGGACCGCAGGCCCGTAGCCCCGCGCACTCACGCCTGTGCCTCGAGGAGGACGTCGTCGTCGAAGCACGTCGTCGCACCGGTGTGGCACGCCGGACCGGTCTGCGACACCTTGACCAGCACCGTGTCACCGTCGCAGTCGAGACGGACCTCGCGGACGTGCTGAGTGTTGCCGGAGGTCGCGCCCTTGACCCAGTACTCCTGACGGCTGCGGCTCCAGAACGTCGAACGCCCCGAGGTCAGGGTGCGCCGAAGCGCCTCGTCGTCCATCCAGCCCACCATCAGCACCTGATGAGTGTCGACCTCCTGGACGACGGCCGGCACGAGGCCGTCCTCGTCACGCTTGAGCCGTGCGGCGATCGCGGGGTCGAGGCGAACGGAGTCAGTCACGTGGCCCATTGTCCCAGGCCGGTCCAGGGGCGGAGTCGTCGATGCCCCCGGCGGACGGGACCGCCTCGATACCCAGGTGTGCCTGCGCCACCCAGGAGGCGTGGAGACGGGCGTAGACGCCCCCCTGGCTGACGAGCGCGTCGTGCGGTCCGTCCTCGACCAGGACGCCGGCGTCGAACACGAGGACACGCTCGGCCGCCTCCGCCGTCGACAGCCTGTGCGCGACGACGACGGACGTGCGACCGGCCAGGAGCCGCTCGAGCGCACGAGACGCCCTCATCTCCGTCTGCGGGTCGACCGCGCTCGTCGCCTCGTCGAGGACGAGGAGGTCGGGGTCGGCCAGGTAGGCACGGACGAGCGCCACGAGCTGCCGCTCCCCCGCCGACAGCGACTCGCCCCGCTGGCCGACCTGGGTCTCGAGCCCATCGGGCAGCGAGGTGAACCAGTCGTCGATGCCGAGATCGCTGAAGGCCTGCCGCATCCGCTCGGGCGACGCCGTGAGGTCCCCGTACCGGAGGTTCTCGGCGAGAGTGGCGTCGAACAGGAACCCCTCCTGGGGGACCATCACGACCCGCGAGCGCAACGTGCTGAAGCCGATCGCCCGCAGATCCTCGCCGTCGAGGGTGACTGCGCCGGCCGTCGGATCGGACAGGCGCGTGAGGAGCTTCGCGAAGGTGCTCTTGCCGGACCCGGTCTCCCCGACGACAGCGACCCGCTGACGGGCCGGGATCACGACGTCGACGTCGTGGAGCACGTCCGGCCCACCCGGATACGCGAAGCGGACGTGGTCGAAGCCGACCTCGAGCGCCCCCTGCGGCAGGACGACTCCTTCGCCGGGGTCACGGACGTCGGCGGGCGTGTCCAGGATCTCGATCACGCGTCGCCAGGACGAGATCGCGTTCTGCGCCTCGGTGATCACCTGCGTCGCCGTCTGGACGGGACCGATGAACAGCGAGACGAGGAACGCGAAGGCGATCACCCCGCCGAGCGTGAGGTCGCCCGCGACGCCGAGCATCACGCCCACCACGATCACGGAGGCGTTGGCCAGGCCACCCGCCACCCCCGCGGAGGCGAACGTGCCGGCGACCAGGCGCTGCGCGCGGATGTTGGCCCGCAGGTTGACGTCGATCGCGTCGTCGATGCGGTGCTGCGTCCGGCGCTCCACGCCGTACGCGCGCACCACGGAGGCGCCGACCACGGGCTCCGCGATGACGGCGAGCATCGTGCCGACGGTGGCGCGGGCGTGGTCGTACGCGCGCGCCATCCGGCCCTGCAGCGCCACCAGCGTCACGACGAGCGGGACGAAGCAGGCCCACACGACGAGCGTCAGCTGCCAGCTGTAGAACGCCATGATGACGGTCGCCACCGCGACCTGGCCGAGGCTCGTGACGATCATGATGCCGTTGAACTGAAGGAACAACGAGACCTGGTCGATGTCGGAGGTCACGCGCGAGACCAGCGCGCCACGGCGCTCACGGTCCTGGGTGAGCACGGACAGGTCGTGGACGTGGCGGAACGCCTTGATCCGCAGATCGGTGAGGCCGCGCTCGCTGGCGACGAACAGCCGCACCTTCATCGCCCACGAGCACACTGCGGTGAGGAGCACGATCCCGGCCGCCACTGCGCTCCACCGCAGGACCAGGCCCTCGTCGGGTCCTCCGTCGGCGCCGAACCCGCGGTCGATAGCGATCTGGACGACCACCGGGACGACCGCCCCACCGACCGTGCTGAGCGCGGCGAGCAGGAGGGTGAGGGGCAGCCCTCGAGCAAGGGACGGGGTCAGCGCGAACCCACGGCGGATCACGCCGAACCCGCGCACCCGGGGCGCGTCGGGTGCCCCCACGGTGCTCGCGGTCGGACGCGTGGCGACGGTCACGGTGCCTCCCGCGTGGTGTCGTAGGCCTGCACGATGTCGGCGTACTCGGGCGAGCGTGCGACGAGCTCCGCGTGGGTCCCGCGATCGACGATGTGGCCGTCGCGCAGGAACAGCACCTCGTCAGCGAGGGAGATCGTCGCCTTGCGGTAGGCGACCACGAAGACCGTCGGTCCGCTGCCCGAGGCCGTGGAGCGTGCCAGTGCCGACAGGATGCGCTGCTCGACGTCCGGGTCGAGCGCACTGGTCGCGTCGTCGAGCAGCAGCAGGCGGGGATCGCGGACGAGGGCGCGAGCGAGCGCCAGCCGCTGTCGCTGCCCGCCGGACAGGGTCGTGCCCCGCTCCCCCAGCCGGGTGTCGACCCCGTCCGGCAGGGCGTCGACGAACTCCGACGCCTGGGTCAGGGCAAGCACGTCGCGCACACGGTCGTCGTCGATGTCGGCGCCCAGGGTGATGTTGTCGCGGACCGTGTCGTCGAAGATGAACGTGTGCTGCGGCACGAGGGCGACCGCGGCGGCGAGCGCCTCGTGCGAGAGGTCGGCGATGTCGGTGCCGTCGAGCAGGATGCGGCCCTCGTCAGGGTCGACCAGGCGGTCGAGGAGCGACGCGAGGGTGCTCTTGCCGGAGCCTGTGAGCCCGACGACGGCGGTCACCGTCCCCGGCTCGAGCGTCAGGTCCAGGTCGTCGAGGACGGGCCGACGGGGGTCGTACCCGTACGAGACGCCCTCGACGTCCACACGGAGCGGGCCGTCCCCGGGCAGCGTGGCGTCGCCGTACGGCATGTCGCCCGTCGCGCGGAGCACGGCCTGGATGCGTTCCCAGCCGACGACCGTACGGGGCAGCTCTCCGAGCACCCACCCGAAGGCGCGCAGCGGGAAGCCGACGACGGTGAAGAGGTACGCCACCTGCACGACAGCGCCCGCGGCGATGTCGCCGGCCAGGGCACGCTCCACCCCGAGGACCACGACGAGGAGCACACCGAGGTTGGGGAGCATCTCGATCACCGGGTCGAAGACAGACCGGATCCGGCCGGAGGCCACGTTGGCGTCGCGCAGCTGCTCGGCTGCCGCCGCGAAGCGTGCGGTCTCCTCCTCCTCACGGCCGAGGGTCTTGACGACCAGCGCGCCGTCGAACGACTCGTGCGCGACGGTGCTGACGCGCCCGCGCAGCTCCTGGGCACGGGTGACCCGCGGTGACAGCAGGCGCTGGTAACCGACGTTGACGATGAAGAGAAGGGGGAACACGACCAGGCCGACGATGGTCAGCACCACGTCCGCCGTCAGCATCGCGGCGACGGCGGTGACGAGCATCGCGGCGACGCCGACAGCCATCGGGAGCGGCATCATCACCGCCCACGTCGCCTCCACGTCGGCGTTGGCGTTGGACAGCAGCTGACCGGTCGGGTGCCGCGCGTGCCACGACATCGGGAGCGCGAGGTAGCGCCGGGTGACCCGGCGCCGGTACGAGGCCATCAGCCGGTAGTAGACGATGCCGCCGATCAGCCGCCGCATGATCACGCCCCACGCGCGCAGCAGCGCGACCGACAGGAACAGCAGCGACGCCACCACGGCCGCGCCGGTGACGATCTCGCCGTCGCGGAACGACGGGATGACGACGTGGTCGGTCGCCCACCCCAGGACCCAGGCGTCGGCGACCGTCATCGCGCCGTAGACGAGCGAGCCGACCACCGCGAGGGTGAAGCGTCGCTTCTCCTCGGCGACTCCGTTCGCGACGATGCCGAACCCGCGACGGGTGACGCCGCGCGCGGGGCGTACACCGGTGCCGCGCGGACTGCGGCCGCGTCGTGAGATCACCGTACGACGTGCCCGGCAGCACGCAGGGCGCTCTTGACCTGGCCGACCGTGAGCACGCCGAAGTGGAAGACGCTGGCCGCGAGGAGCGCGTCGGCGCCGGCGTCGACGGCCTCGCAGAAGTGCGCGGGCGTGCCCGCGCCGCCGCTGGCGACGAGCGGCACGTGCGTGACGGCGCGGGCTGCCCGGATCATCTCCAGGTCGAAGCCGTCGCGGGTCCCGTCCGCGTCCATGGAGTTGAGCAGCACCTCGCCGATCCCCAGCTCGGTGGCCGTACGGATCCACGCGATCGCGTCACGGCCGGCCGGCGTGCGACCGCCGTGCGTGGTGACCTCGAAGCCCGACGGCTGGTCAGCGGCGCGGCGTGCGTCGACGGACAGGACGAGGACCTGGTTGCCGAAGCGCCCGGCGATCTCGGCGATCAGCTCCGGCCGCTGCAGCGCTGCCGTGTTGACCCCGATCTTGTCCGCCCCGGCACGCAGGAGCCGGTCGACGTCGGCGACGGTCCGGACACCACCCCCGACCGTGAGCGGGATGAAGACCTCCTCCGCGGTCCGCGCGACGACGTCGAAGGTCGTCGCACGGGCGTCCGACGAGGCCGTGATGTCGAGGAAGGTCAGCTCGTCGGCACCCTCGGTGTCGTAGACCCGGGCCATCTCGACCGGGTCGCCCGCATCGCGCAGGTCGACGAAGTTGACGCCCTTGACGACGCGCCCGGAGTCGACGTCGAGGCAGGGGATGACACGGACGGCCAGGCTCACGAGGAGACGCCCGCGCTGTCTCCGCCGATCTCGGCGACCGCCGCCAGGGCCTCGGGGAGCGTGAAGTTGCCGGCGTACAGGGCGGTGCCGATGATCGCGCCCTCCACTCCCTCGTCCACCAGGCCGGCAATGGCCCGCAGGTCGTCGAGCGTGGTCACGCCACCGGAGGCGACGACGGGGCGGTCGGTGGCCGCGCACACGTCACGGAGCAGCTGGAGGTTGGGGCCCTGGAGCATGCCGTCCTTGTTGACGTCGGTGACGACGTAGCGCGCGCAGCCCTCGGCGTCGAGGCGTGCCAGCACCTCGTACAGGTCACCGCCCTCGCGGGTCCAGCCCCGGGCGGCGAGCGTGCGGCCCCGGACGTCGAGGCCCACGGCCACGCGGTCGCCGTACGTGGCGATCGCCTTGGCGCACCAGTCCGGGTTCTCGAGGGCGGCGGTGCCGATGTTCACGCGCCGGCAACCGGCCGCCATCGCGCGGTCGAGCGAGGCGTCGTCCCGGATGCCACCCGACATCTCGACCGACATGTCGACGGCGTCGACGATCCGTGCGAGGAGGTCGGCGTTCGAGCCACGGCCGAAGGCGGCGTCGAGGTCGACGAGGTGCAACCACTCCGAGCCGCCCTCCTGCCACCTCATCGCGGCTTCGAGGGCGTCGCCGAACGTCCTCTCGGAGCCGGCCACCCCCTGGACGAGCTGGACGGCCTGTCCTTCGATGACATCGACGGCGGGGAGGAGCTCGAGCGTGGTGGTCACGCCCTCGATCGTACTGACCCGCCCGGACAGTTCTGGGCCTGCCCACGACCCGGGCCGCGAGCCACCCTCGGTGCGGCCGCGAGCCACTCTGCGCGCGGCGCCGAGCCACTACGCGATGACGACCGGGTGCCGGACGACCGCCGAGAACAGGTAGCCGTTGTCGTTGTACGGAACGGTCGCCGGCTGCGTCCGGCCGGCACGGTCGGTGGCACGGGACAGCAGGACCTGCGGGCCGGAGGTGCGGGGACGCCACGGGTACGCCCACTGTGCCCAGCCGCCGCCTCGACCGTGCCGCGTGATCCGAGCACGCTCCCACGAGGCGCCGCCGTCGGTGCTGACCTCGACACGGGTGACCGGTGCTGCGCCCGACCAGGCGCGACCGGTCAGCACCGTACGACGGCGCGCCGGCAGGACGGCGTCACGGGCCAGCTCGAACGCGGACTTCACCGGCAGCACCGTCAGTGGCGGGGCATCGGCCGGGTAGTCACCTCCGGTCATCCGGTACCACTTCGTGTTCCACGGCGAGGTGAGCGGAGACCGGGACACCTCGAGCTCGCCGACCCATTTGATGTTCGCGATCCCGACCCAGCCCGGCAGCAGGAGTCGTACGGGGAAGCCGTGGTCCGGCGGGAGAGCCCGACCGTTCATCGCGTACACGAGCAGCGCGTCGTCGAGCGCCTTCGCCACCGGGAAGGGGCGGCGCACGCGCCCGTAGTCCACTCCCCCGCTGACGAACGACGGGTCCAGCCCGGTGGCCTGCACGTCGACCGCGTCAGAGCGCAGCCCGAGGCTGCGCAGCACCAGCGCGAGCGGGACGCCGGTCCAGCGCACCGTGCCGACCGCCCCGAGCTGCCAGGCCGTCCCGCTCGCGGGCGTGCCCTGCTGGCTCGCGAAGTAGCTGCGGGCGTTCCCCGTGCACTCCAGCAGGCTGGTGACCGTACGGGACGGCAGGCGGACCAGGTCCCGGTACGAGAGAACGTGGGCCCGCTCGGGCGTGCGGGCGTCGGCGAGACCGTCGCCGAAGATCCGCAGGGCGTACGTCGCGGGGTCGATCGTAGGGGTGCTCGTGTGGTTGCGGACGAACAACCGCTCGGCAGGGGTCAGGTAGCGACGCGGGTCGACGGAGTCCCAGCGCATCTCGGCGTTGGTGCCGTAGGTGACGAACCACTCCGGTGGGAGCGGCTTGAGGATCGGCCCGGTGGGGGCCAGGGACGGAGGCGCTGGCGGCACTGCCGGCGTGGCGCTGGCCGGAGCGGCTCCGAAGGATCGGGCGGCGACGAGCCCAGCGGCCGCGCCGGCCCCGAGCCGGAGGACGTCGCGACGAGCGAGGGCGGGCGAGGGCGCAGGGTCGGACGACATGCCCGCGAGGCTAGGGCTCCACCATCCGTACGGTCAGGGTTTCGCGCGCCGTGATCGGAACCGCGTAGCGCGACGGACAGTGGCTCGCCAACGCACGGACGGTGGCTCGCCAACGCACCAAGAGTGGCTCGCGAGCGTCAGGAGAGGGAGGTCACCCAGTTGCGCAGCAGCGCGGCACCGGCGTCGCCGGACTTCTCGGGGTGGAACTGCGTCGCCGAGAGCGGCCCGTTCTCCACCGCGGCGACGAACCGGTCGCCCCCGTACGAGGTCCAGGTCACCCGCGCCGGCATGGCGGGGTTCGGCTCGTCGAGCTCCCACTTGCGGACGCCGTAGGAGTGCACGAAGTAGAACCGCTCGTCCTCGACGCCGTCGAAGAGCGTCGAGCCGGTCGCAGCGTCGACCGTGTTCCAGCCCATGTGCGGGACGATGTCGGCCTCGATCCGCTCGACGGTGCCCGGCCACTCGCCGCACCCGTCGGTCGTGACGCCGTGCTCGATCCCTGTCTCGAAGAGGATCTGCATGCCCACGCAGATGCCGATCACGGGTCGTCCCCCGGCGAGCCTGCGGCCGACGAGGCGCTCGCCGCCGACCGCACGCAGTCCCTGCATGCAGGCGGCGTACGCCCCGACGCCCGGGACGACGAGCCCGTCGGCCTCGAGCCCGGCCTCGAAGTCGGCCGTCAGGGTGACCTCCGCGCCGGCACGCTCGAACGCGCGCACCGCGGAGCGCAGGTTGCCCGACCCGTAGTCGAGGACGACGACGTTCGGAGCGCTCACAACGCACCCTTCGTGCTCGGGACGCCGGTCTCGCGCGGGTCGCGCTCGACAGCCTGACGCAGGGCGCGCGCGACCGCCTTGTACTGGGCCTCGGCGATGTGGTGCGGGTCGCGGCCGGACAGGAGACGGACGTGCATCGTCAGGCCGGCGTGGTGCGCGAGCGACTCGAGGACGTGCTGGGTGAGGGAGCCGCTGTACTGGCCGCCGATCACGACGGTGACCTGCGACTCCGGCTCGCCGCTGTGCACGAAGTACGGCCGGCCCGACACGTCGACCACGGCCTGGGCGAGCGCCTCGTCGAGCGGGACCAGCGCGTCACCGTACCGGCGGATCCCCGCCTTGTCGCCCAGCGCGGCCTTGATCGCCTCGCCGATGCAGATCGCGGTGTCCTCGACCGTGTGGTGCGCGTCGATGTGGAGGTCGCCCTCCGACCGGACCGTGAGGTCGATCAGCGAGTGCCGCGACAGGGCGGTCAGCATGTGGTCGTAGAAGCCGACACCGGTCGCGATGTCGTGCGTGCCGGTCCCGTCCAGGTCGACCTCGACCACGACGTGGGACTCGGAGGTCTTGCGCTCCACCCGGGCGCGGCGGGGACCGGTGGTCTCGATCGTCGTGGTCATGCGTTCTCCTGGCGGATCGAAGGACTCTCCAGCACTGCGGTGAGGGCGTCGCGGAAGGCGGTCATCTCCTCCGGCGTGCCGACGCTGACCCGCAGCCAGCCGTCGGGACCGGTCTCGCGGATCAGCACACCCCTGTCGAGCAGACCCTGCCACACGGCGTGCCGGTCGGCGAAGGTCCCGAAGAGCACGAAGTTCGCGTCGGAGTCGACGACGTCGTGCCCCTGCGCGCGCAGCCACGCCGCGGCCTCGTCACGGGTGGCTCGCAGGTCGGCGACGCGCGCGAGCATCTCGTCGGCGTGCCGCAGTGCCGCCAGCGCGACGGTCTGCGTGACGGTCGAGAGGTGGTACGGGAGCCGGACGATGCGCAGCGCGTCGACGATCGCCGGGTCGGCCGCGAGGTAGCCGAGCCGACCACCGGCGAACGCGAACGCCTTGCTCATCGTGCGCGTGACGACCAGCCGCGGATAGTCGGCCAGGACCGACAGCGCAGTCGGGGTGCCGGGGCGCCGGAACTCTGCATAGGCCTCGTCGAGGACCACGAGACCCGGCGCCGCGTCGCAGACCGCACGAACGGCGTCGAGTGTCAGCGACTCCCCTGTCGGGTTGTTCGGCGACGCGAGCAGGACAACGTCCGGCTGCTCGTCGGCGATCAGCGCGAGTGCGGCGTCGACGTCGAAGGCGAAGTCGTCCGCACGCCGACCGGCGATCCAGCGGGTGTGCGTGTTGCGGGCGTACTCCGGATACATCGAGTACGTCGGCATGAACGAGGCCGCCGTCCGACCGGGGCCGCCGAACGCCTGCAGGATCTGCTGCATCACCTCGTTGGACCCGTTGGCCGCCCAGACCGCGTCGGCGGCGAGACCATGACCGAGGTAGTCGGCGAGGGCCTCGCGCAGCGCCCAGGCCTCACGGTCGGGGTAGCGGTTCAGCTCCGTCGCGGCCGCGCGCAGCGACTCGGCGATGTCGTCCGCGGTGGCCTTGGACGGACCGTACGGGTTCTCGTTGACGTTCAGCTGCACCGGTACGTCGAGCTGCGGCGCGCCGTACGGCTCGTACGGGCGCAGGTCATCGCGGATCGGGACCCACTCGGGGAGAGTCACGAAGCGCTCCCCTCGGGAGCGTCCAGGCGCACGGTGACGGCCTCGCCGTGCGACGGGAGGTCCTCGGCCTCGGCAAGGACGACGACCTTCGGCCCGATCTCGCGCAGCGCACCCTCGTCGTACGTGACGACCTGCATGCTCTTGCAGAACGACCGCACGGACAGCCCTGACGAGTGGCAGGCGCATCCGGCCGTGGGGAGGACGTGGTTCGAGCCGGCGGCGTAGTCGCCCAGCGACACCGGTGACCAGCCTCCGACGAAGACGGCGCCGGCGTTCTCCACGCGTGCGGCCACTGCGGCAGCATCGGCGGTCTGGATCTCGAGGTGCTCGGCGGCGTAGGCGTTGACGACGGCGAGCCCCTGGGCCACGTCACGGACGAGCACCGTCGCCGACTGCGGGGACGTCAGCGCGGTCTGGATGCGCTCGGCGTGCTTCGCCGCCGGGACCTGGCGGGCCAGCTCGGCGTCGACGGCGTCGGCGAGTGCAGCGCTCGGCGTGACGAGCACGGCAGCAGCCAGCGGGTCGTGCTCGGCCTGGCTGATGAGGTCGGACGCGACGAACGAGGGCACGGCGGAGTCGTCGGCGAGGATCGCGATCTCGGTCGGCCCCGCCTCGGAGTCGATGCCGGTGACGCTCTGGACGAGACGCTTCGCCGCCACGACGTAGATGTTGCCGGGTCCCGTCACCAGGTCGACCGGTTCGCACGGGCCGGCGCCGTAGGCGAACATCGCGATCGCCTGTGCACCACCGACGGCGTACACCTCCTCGACCCCGAGCAGCGCGCACGCCGCGAGGACCGTCGGGTGCGGAGCGCCCCCGAACTCCTTCTGCGGGGGCGTCGCCAGGGCGAGGGACGCCACCCCGGCGACCTGAGCAGGGACGACGTTCATGAGCACGCTGGAGACCAGCGGGGCCAGTCCGCCCGGCACGTAGAGACCGACGCGACCGACGGGGACGATCCGGCGCTCGACCCGCGCGCCCGGGGCCACCTCGGTGACCACGTCGTGCTCGAGCTCCGCCGCGCACGTCGCCCGCAGCCGGGTGACGGACTCCTCCAGCGCCGCGCGGACGTCCGGCGCGAGCGCCTCCAGTGCGGCCCGGGTCTCCGACGGGTCGACGGCGAGCGACTCACGCCGGACGTGGTCGAAGCGTTCCGTCGCGTCGAGGACCGCGTCGACACCCCGGTGTCGCACGTCGTCGACGACGGGCCGGACGACCGCGACGGCCGCCTCGACGTCGAACGGTGCGCGCGGGAGGACAGCGCGGTACTGCGCGGCGGTCGTCCCGGCAGGAGTCTCCCGCAGGTCGGTGCGACGGATCATGGCTCAAGTCTACGGAGGTGGGATCGTACGACCCCCACCGCCGCAGTGCGAACGCCGCGTCGCAGACCCGTCTGCGTGGTTAGGCTGGGGACGTGGCTCGCGCGATCCCGCTCTTCCCGCTCGGCAGCGTCGTCCTTCCCGGACAGACGCTCTCGCTGCACGTCTTCGAGGACCGCTACCGCGACCTGGTCGACTACCTCCTGACCCTCCCCGAGCCCGAGCGCCGGTTCGGCATCGTGTCCATCCGTGAGGGCTACGAGGTCGGGGAGAGCGGCGTCCAGTCCATCCACCGTGTCGGGGTCGAGGTCACCATCACCGACGTGACCGGGTACGACGACGGCCGATACGACCTCACGGTCGACGCGATCGGGCGCATCCGCCTGGATGCGGGCGTGACCGGGGAGAGCTTCATGTGGGGCCACGTCGAGGATCTCGACGAGCCTGTCGGCAAGGACGTCATGATGGCCGCCGACCGCGCGCACGCCGTGTTCGACGCCTACCGCACCGAGCTCAACCGCTTCCGCCTCGACGCCACTGTCGACGAGCTCCCTGGCGACCCTGTGGACCTCTCCTACCTCCTCGCCTCGAGCGCCGTCCTCACGCTGCCGGACCGGCAGGAGCTGCTGGAGGCCGACGACGCCGCCGAGCGCCTGCGCTACTACCACCACCTCATGCTCAGCGAGATCTCGGCGATGCGCGCCGTGCCCAGCCTCCCGGCGGTCGACGTCGCCCGGACGTCCTGGTCCCCCAACTGAGACCACCTCACAGTCCCGTCCCCGCAGCGGAGCACCCCATGGCCAAGAAGCAGTCCACCGGCACGCCTGCGACCCGCGCGCTCGAGGCGGCGGGCGTTCCCTGGACGGCTCATCCGTACGACCACGACCCGCGTGCCGCCTCGTACGGGCTCGAGGCGGCGGACGCGCTGGGCGTGCCGCCGTCCCAGGTGTTCAAGACGCTGCTGGCCGACTGCGACGGCACCCTCACCGTCGGTGTCGTCCCCGTGGACGCCCAGCTCGACCTCAAGGCGCTCGCCAAGGCCGTCGGCGCCAAGAAGGCGGTGATGGCCGATCCGGCTCTCGCGGAACGGGCGACCGGGTACGTCGTCGGTGGCATCTCGCCAGTCGGCCAGAAGAGGGCGCTGCCCACCGTGCTCGACGCGACGGCCGAGAACTGGGACACGGTCTACGTCTCAGGCGGCCGGCGCGGGTACGACGTGGGCCTGGCGCCCGCCGACCTCGTGACCCTCACTCGCGCCCGCGTCGCGGCGATCGCGCGACACTGACGCACGGACGCTCCGGGTCCGCCCTGCTAGCTCTGCGACCTGACCGACGTGGCGTCGGCGCGGTGGGCTCCGTGCTCGGCGGTCTGCTGGAGATCACCGCGAGGCCTACCGCGCCGACGGACGTCCGAGTCGCGTGTCAGCCCGGCTCGACCACGCCGGACGGCTTGGACGGGTCCCACCTGAGGAGCGCACCGATCCCGTCGGTCAGCACGTCGTCGTCGTGGTAGACGATCGTGATCCCGGCGTCCTGGACTGCCGCGGCCGTCCCGAGCGCGAGGTCGGCGCGCCTCGCCCGTGCGTCGCCGGACGACAGCTGCCGGATCTCGTCACGGTGCATCGAGAGCTCGAGAGGCTTGTCGCCGACCCAGACCTTGACGTCGGCGAGCGAGCTGACCGGACCGGCGACCTCGTCGGAGATCAGGAGCTCCTCGACCTGGGCCTTCCGCAACGCGTCGAGCACCCGGTTGGTACCCGTGACCGCCATCGCGTTGCGACCGAGCTCCTGGCGGAACCGGTCGATCGTGCCGCCCCGTCTGCGAACCCGGAACGCCTCCAGCACCTCGTCCACCCGCGTCTCGAACGCGCCGTTGACGCCGTTGTTCCGGGCGCCTCCCGGCACGTGCTCGGTGATCTCGCGCGCCGGGGCTCCCAGCGCGCCCTGGACCAGGGCGACCGCACGGACGTCGCCGGTCACGACGAGCAGGTCCGGGCGACGCTCCAGCACGATGCGGTCGAGCTCGGAGGCGACCGTCTCGGCGTTGCGCTCCCAGGAGTCCTCGACCCTGCTCTCGATCCGCCGGTGGGACAGGCCTCCACCTCGGATCTTGTTGAGGACGTCGTGCTCGCCGTCCACGCTCTCCCGGTGCGGCTCGCCACCGACCGCGCCGGACGTCGAGTCGTACAGCGTCACGTCGACGCCCGTCCGGTCGATCTCGGCGAGCAGGTAGCGCACGGTGTCGTCGGCCTCGCGGGCCAGCGCGAACACGTCCGGACCGATCGAGAGCACCGCCTCGTCCTTGCGCGGGGCGAACAGGAGCAGGCGGTCCATGAGGATGCCGCTCTCCCCCGCGACGATCAGCCGCCCGTGCGAGCCGGAGGCCCGCGTCGGTTGCAGCGCCTGTTCCTCCAGGACGGCGGCCATCTCCTTGCTGAGGCCCTGGCTGTCCAGGGATCGGCGAAGCTCCGACCATCGCGCCGCGACGGTCCTGTCCCCGCTCTCGGTGTCCCGGCTGGCATCCATCACCACCGTCGCCAGCACCTCGTCGGAAGGAAGCTGCTCGGTCAGCCACTGAAAGTGCATCCGCGCCCCTCTCTGCGTGGGTTCCCGGGCCCTGCGAGGCGTTGCCGCGAGGCGGTCGCCGTCGTACGGGGTCCGGCCTGCCTCCACCCTGCCGTAGCCAGGCCGCGGCGACAACCGCGAACACACACGGCGCTGCCCGACCCGCCGGACGGTGGGGGTCAGGCGGCGTCGGTGGTCTGGAGCGTCGGCGCAGGCTCCCGCGGAAGCATCAGCCAAGAGACGAGGAGCAACGCCAGCAGCGCGGCGACGGGCCAGGCGAAGAGCACTCCGTACGCATCGATCCCCAGCCGCGCCAGAGACCTCGGCCCCCGCCGGGAGCGACCCGACCTCCGGGGTGGGAGGACCGAGCAGAACCCCGGTACCCCACGCCACGAACGCCGCCAGCGAAGCGCCGACCGCCGTGCGGACCACGACACCGTTCCCGCCCTGGCGTCCCCACCGCCACGTCGCAAAGGCTGCCCAGACAGCTGAGACGAGCCCGCTGACCCAGGCGTACGTCACGAGGACGCCGAAGGCAGCCGACGCAGCGACCTCGTCCGCGCTCAGGCCGGAGCGGTCGCCGACGCGGACGACGGTGTACTTCATGGGATCGGCGAGCACCGCCCACACGATCCCGGCCACGACGCCGGCGACCAGGAACCCTACGACGGTCGCGAGCGTCCCGCGGGCTTTCGGGGCGGTGGTCACGAGGCGAGGCACCCCGGACCCAGCAACGCCTTGAGGTCGGCGATGAGCGACGACGAGGGGCTCACCCGCAGCCGGGCGTCCAGCCGCATGAGCTTGGTGCTCTTGCTGCCGACCAGCCGCAGGTGGACCTCGGTCGCGCCCGGGTGGCTCGACAGCACGTCGCGCAGCTGGTCGAGCGTCGGCGGCGTGCACCGTGACGTCGGCAGGGACAGCACGACCGGGCCGTCGTGCCCGACGTTCAGGTCAGCGGCGCTCAGCTCCGTCGCCGACAGCTCGGGCGTGTCCTCCTTGCGCTTGAGGCGCCCCTTGACGACCACGACGGCGTCCTCGACGAGCAGGTGCCCCGACAGCGTGTAGACCGAGGGGAACAGCATGACGTTGACCGCACCCTCGAGATCCTCGACGGTGACGATGGCCCAGGGGTCGCCCTTCTTGGTGAGCTTGCGCTGGATCGAGGTCACGAGACCGGCGACGGTCACCGCCGTGCCGTCAGGCCGGTCCTCGTCAGCCAGCAGGTCGCCGATCGTGCAGTCGCTCGCGGCCCGCAGGACGTGCTCGAGGCCGAACAGCGGGTGGTCGGAGACGTACAGGCCGAGCATCTCGCGCTCGTGCGCGAGGAGGGTGGTCTTGTCCCACTCGTCGAGGTCGGGCACCACGACGGACGTGCCGGCGAACCGGCGTCGCTGTCGTCGAGTCCCGCGAACAGGGAGTCCTGACCGATGGCCTCGTTGCGCTTGAGGTCGACGTACTGGTCGACAGCGTCCTCGTGGATCGTGACCAGCGCACGCCGGGGGTGCTTGAGCGAGTCGAAGGCGCCGGACTTGATCAGCGACTCGATGACGCGCTTGTTGCAGACGACCGGCGGCACCTTGACCATGAAGTCCGAGAAGTCGGTGAAGGCACCTTCTCGTCCCGAGCCTCGGCGATCGCATCGACCACGTTGTGCCCGACGTTGCGGACCGCCGACAGCCCGAAGCGGATGTCCTGACCGACCGCCGTGAAGTCGGCCTCCGACTCGTTGACGTCGGGCGGGAGCACCTTGATGCCCATGCGGCGGCACTCGTTCAGGTAGATCGCCGACTTGTCCTTGTCACCGCGGACGCTGGTCAGCAGAGCCGCCATGTACTCGGCGGGGTAGTGCGCCTTGAGGTAGGCGGTCCAGAACGAGACGAGCCCGTACGCGGCCGAGTGCGCCTTGTTGAACGCGTAGTCGGAGAACGGCAGCAGGATGTCCCACAGCGTCTTGATCGCCGCTGCCGAGAATCCGCGGTTCTTCATGCCGTCGGAGAAGTTCGCGAACTGCTTGTCCAGCTCGGACTTCTTCTTCTTGCCCATCGCCCGGCGCAGAAGGTCCGCCTGTCCCAGCGAGTAGCCCGCCAGCTGCGGGCGATCGCCTGACCTGCTCTTGGTAGACGATCAGGCCGTAGGTCTCGCCCAGGATGTCCTCGAGCGCGTCGGCGAGCTCGGGGTGGATCGGCTCGACCTTCTCGCGGCCGTTCTTGCGTCGGGCGTACTTGTTGTGGGAGTCCGCGGCCATCGGTCCGGGACGGTAGAGGGCGCCGACGGCCGAGATGTCCTCGAACGTGTCCGGACTCATGCTGCGCAGCAGCGCGCGCATCGGTCCGCCGTCCAGCTGGAAGACTCCCAGCGTGTCGCCGCGCGACAGCAGGGCGAACGTCTCGTCGTCCTTCAGCGGGAGGTCCTCGAGGACGACCTGCTGGTTGCGGTTGCTCCGGATGTTGTCGAGGGCGTCGTCGAGGACGGTGAGGTTGCGGAGCCCGAGGAAGTCCATCTTGATCAGGCCGAGCGACTCGCACGTCGGGTAGTCGAACTGGGTGATGATCGCGCCGTCCTGCTCGCGCTTCATCAACGGGATGATGTCGAGCAGCGGCTCGCTCGACATGATGACGCCGGCGGCGTGGACGCCCCATTGCCGCTTCAGGTTCTCGAGCCCGACCGCCGTGTCCACGACCTTCTTGACGTCGGGGTCGGTGTCGTACAGCGACCGGAGCTCGCTGCCCTCGTTGTAGCGGGGCTGCTCGGCGTCGAAGATCTGCTTGAGCGGGATGTCCTTGCCCATCACCAACGGCGGCATCGCCTTGGTGATCCGCTCCCCCATCGAGAACGGGTAGCCGAGCACGCGCGAGGCGTCCTTGAGGCCTGCTTGGACTTGATCGTGCCGTACGTGACGATCTGCGAGACGCGGTCGTCACCGTACTTGTCGGTGACGTAGCGGATCACCTCACCGCGCCGACGCTCGTCGAAGTCGATGTCGAAGTCGGGCATCGAGACACCGCTCGGGGTTGAGGAACCGCTCGAAGAGCAGGCCGTGGTCGATCGGGTCGAGGTCGGTGATGCCCATCGCGTACGCGACGATCGAGCCGGCGCCGAGCCACGGCCGGGGCCGACCCGGATGCCCGTGCTCCTTGGCCCAGTTGATCAGGTCGGCGACGACGAGGAAGTAGCCCGGCGAAGCCCATCTGGAGGATCACGCGATCTCGAAGTCGGCACGCTCGCGGACCTCCTCGGAGACGCCGTCGGGGTAGCGCGGCGCAGCCCGCGGTCGACCTCCTGGAGGAGCCACGTCTCCTCGGTGTCGCCCTCGGGGACCGGGAACCGCGGCATCAACGTGTCGTGGCCCTCGGTGAACGTCACGTCGCAGCGCTCGGCGATCAGCAGGGTTGTCGCAGGCCTCGGGCAGCTCGCGGAACAGGTGGCGCATCTCCTGCGGCGTCTTGAGGTAGTAGCCGTTGCCGTCGAACTTGAAGCGCGTCGGCGTCGTTCAGGGTCGACCGGACTGCACGCACAGCAGCGCGTCGTGGCCGACCGCGTCCTGCTGGTGCGTGTAGTGCAGGTCGTTGGTGGCGATCAGGCGGCAGTCGAGGTCCTTCGCGAGCCGCAGCAGGTCGGAGCGGACCCGCCGCTCGATCGTCGAGCCCGTGGTCCATCAGCTCGACGAAGTAGCTGTCGGCCGCCGAACAGGTCGCGGTAGTAGGCCGCCGAGGCGCGCCTCGTCGTACTCGCCGAGCTTCAGCCAGCGTCTGGACCTCGCCGGACGGGCAGCCCGTCGTCGCCAGGATCCCCTGGTGGTAGCGCTCGAGAGCAGCTCGCGGTCGCTCCGCGGCTTGTAGAATGACCCTCCATGGAGGCCAGCGACGACAGGCGGAAGAGGTTGTGCATGCCCTCGGTCGTCTCGGCCAGCATGGTCATGTGGGTGTAGGCGCCACCGCCGGAGACGTCGTCTTTTGCTCACCGCTCCCGTTGCCCCAGCGGACCCGGCGCCGTCCGAACCTGCTGGTGCCGGGGGTGAGGTAGGCCTCGATCCCGATGATCGGCCGGATCCCGCGGGCTCGTGCCTGCTTGTAGAAGTCGAACGCGCCGAACATGTTGCCGTGGTCGGTGATCGCGAGGGCCGCCATCTCGAGCCTGGCGGCTTCGTCGAGCACCTCGCCGACCCGGGCCGCTCCGTCGAGCATGGAGTACTCGGTATGGACGTGCAGGTGCACGAAACCATCCGGCATCAGCGCTCTGGCTCCTTCTGCGACGACACGGACTTGACGACTGGGCAGGACACACCTGCACCGCCGGTGTCATCGCGGTGAGCAGGGCGCCTGGGGGAAGGTCCACAGCCTACGTCCACGTACCTTGCCAGACCTCACCGACACTCGCCATCGCGACGTTTCGGAGGCCGTCATTCGAGGTCCCGTGGAGCGGGTCAGTCGGCGGCGCGGACGATCTCGAGCGCGCTGCCGAGGTCGGTCGGGGTACGGCGCGACGAACTCGACCCAGTCGCCGGACGTCGGATGCTCGAACGCCAGCCCGTACGGCGTGCAGCCACTGGCGGCTCAGCCCGACCCGCTGGCCAGCTCGGGTCCGGTCCGTAGGTGAGGTCGCCGACGCACGGGTGCTTGAGTGGCACTCATGTGCACCCGGATCTGGTGCGTGCGGCCGGTCTCGAGCTTGATCTCGAGCAGACACGCGAAGCGGTGCGCCTCGAGGGTCTCGTAGTGCGTGACGCTGTGTCGCGGCCGTCGCCATCACGGCGAACTTGTAGTCGTGCTTCGGGTGGCGGTCGATCGGCGCGTCGATGGTCCCGGTCGAGCGGGTCCGGGTGACCCTGCACGAGGGCGTGGTACGTCTTGTCGACGTGCGGTGACGGAATGCCTTCTTCAGCCGGGTGTAGGCGAGCTCGGACTTCGCCACGACCATCAGGCCGCTCGTGCCGACGTCGAGCCGCTGGACGATGCCCTGACGCTCCGGCACGCCACTGGTGCTGATCCGGTAGCCGGCACCGGCCAGGTGACCGACCACCGTCGGACCGGTCCAGCCGACGCTGGGGTGCGCGGCGACGCCGACCGGCTTGTCGACGACCACGATGTCGTCGTCGTCGTGCACGATCCGTCAGGTCCTCGACGATCTCCGGCACGACGGCCGCCTCGCGCTGACGCGGGATGGTGACCTCGAGCGAATGCCCCCGCCTCCACCCGGTCGGACTTCGCCGCGGGCCGGTGGTCCAGCTCACGTGGCCGTCGGCGACGAGGTCGGCGACGCGGGTGCGCGACAGCCCGAGGAGGCGCGCCAGCGCTGCATCGAGACGCTCACCGGCACAGACCGTCGGGCACGAAGACGCGCGTTGCTCGGCACCGAGCGGGTCGGCCGTCATGCCGGGTCCGCGTCAGGGTCGGCGTCCGCGTCGGGACCGGTGTGCTCGTCGTCGGCCGGCTTCTTGTCCGCCTTCGTGCCGTCGAGCCCGATGCCTCGGACCGTCTGGACCACGATGATCACCGCCGCCACGTTGATCATGACGTCGGCGATGTTGAACACCGGCCAGCTGGGCGGCCAGTCGGGGAACTGCAGGAAGTCCACGACGTGGCCCTGCAGAGGCGACGGCTCCCGGAAGACCCGGTCGGTCAGGTTGCCGAGCGCTCCGGCGAGCAGGAGTCCCAGCCCGACCGCCCACATCGGGTCCCGCAGCTGGCGCGCCATCCGGAGGACGACGACGCAGACCGTGAGCGCGATGACCGTGAGCACGATCGTGAATCCGGTGGCCATGCCGAAGGCGGCGCCCGGGTTCCGCAGGAAGGTCAGATGGAGCACGTGCGGGATGACGACGACAGGATCGGCGTCCTCCAGCCGGGCGACGGCGATGATCTTGGTGATGAGGTCGGCGAGGTAGCCGAGAACGGCGACCACCGCGAAGAGCACGATCCTCCTGGACCGTGCTCGGGGGTGGCCGGACTGGTTCTCCGCGGTCAGCGACTTTCCTCGCGTTGCGTGCATGTCATCGACGAGTCTCCCACACGGCACACACCGCCCGAACCCACGAGCGTCACCCGCTTCGGCATTAACGTCGTCGATCAGCCAGGACGGCGCGTCATCGTCTCTCTTCGCGCTGCTTGCACGTCATGCACAGCGTGGCACGGGGAAACGCCATGCAACCGCATCTTGCCGATCGGCTGGCCGCAGTTCTCGCAGTTGCCGTACGTCCCTGACTCGATGCGGTCCAGAGCCTTCTCGACCTGCAGGAGAAGATCGCGGTGGTCTGGCGACGAGCGACATCTCGGCATCGCGCTCCAGCGACGTGGACCCGACGTCGGCCTGGTCGTTGCCGGCACCGTCCACGCCGCCGCTCAGCAGGTCTGCGAGGCCGCGCTCGGCGATCCCGATCTCGTCCAGGAGCCGCGTGCGGTCGGCCACCAGGCCGTCGCGCACCTCGGCGACTCCGCGGCCGACCACGGTGTCTCGTCCGGCTTCACGGCGAGCGATCCAGGCGCCGCCACAGTGGGGTTCGTCACAGTCTTCTTCGCTCCTGTCGTACGGGGCTTCTTCGGTGCCGATCTCTTGGGCGACACCGTCTTCTTCGCCGCGGGCCGGGTGGCCGCGGTCTTCTTGGCCGGAGAGGTCTTCTTCGCGGCCGTCGTTCTGGCCGGAGTCGCCTTCTTCGCGGCGGTTTTCGGCCGGAGTCGCCTTCTTCGCGGCGGTCTTCTTGCCGGAGTCGCCTTCTTCGCGGCGGTCTTCTTCGCCGGAGTCGCCTTCTTCGCGGCGGTCTTCTTCGCCGGAGTCGCCTTCTTCGCGGCGGTCTTCTTCGCCGGAGTCGCCTTCTTCGCGGCGGTCTTCTTCGCCGGCGCCGCCTTCTTCGCGGCGGTCTTCTTGCCGGAGCCGTCTTCTTCGCCGCCGCAGTCTTCGCCGGCGCGGACTGCTTCGTGGGTACGCGCCTTCTTGGCGCGGCGCCTTGAGGCCGCAGCGCCGTCGGCTCGCGGCGCGCCTTCTCGCGTCTTCGTTCGTGCCGGCCATGCGGGCCGGAGCCACCTTCGACGTGCAGCATGGCCACACTCGAGGTCGTCCGCATGGGCACTGCCTCGATGTGCCGAGGTGCCCGAACATCAGGCGGGCCTCCGACCGTTCACAAGCCATTCTCTGCGTGCCGCCCGGATGGCCCGGCCGTGCCTGCGGACGGCAGTGCCGGTCGTGTCCCGGTCACGGCGGTGCGCTCTGCAACGACCGGCAGAGCCGCGTGCCATCGATGCGGACCCGTATCGACGCGCGACGACGCTGTGCCGAGTCGATCCGGGGACGGTGGGAGCCCGGCCGCACGGCGCGATGGGGCCATCACCTCGGAGCCGCCGGAAGAACGGCGCCCGTACGGGACGACCGCACGAAGGCCGCAGTAGACCCGGCGCGCGGCACACCACGAGAGGGCGTACGCGTCGTCGTACGTCAAGAAGGGTGGTACCGCGGGGTCTTCGGACCTCGTCCCTTCGCCAAGCCGAGCAACGCTCCAGACGATCGGAGGAACGACCGCGATCAGCCAGCGTACCGCGCCGTACCCGCCCAGGTCGACCTGCCTGCCCTGGAGCGCGAGATCCTCGCGCTCTGGCGAGAACGACGGGCACCTTCGAGGCGTCGCTCGCGCAGCCGGAGGGCGCGCCTCGGTGGACCTTCTACGAGGGACCGCCGACCGCCAACGGCACGCCCGGGCGTCCACCACGTCGAGGCCCGTGTCTTCAAGGACGTCTTCCCGCGCTTCAAGACCATGCAGGGCTACCGGGTCGACCGCAAGGGCGGCTGGGACTGCCACGGGCTGCCCGGTCGAGGTCGGGGTGGAGAAGGAGCTCGGCTTCAACGGCAAGCACGACATCGAGGCGTACGGCGTCGCGGAGTTCAACGCGAACGTGCCGGGAGTCCGTCGTCCGCTACGTCGACGAGTTCGAGGAGATGACCGAGCGGATGGGCTACTGGGTCGACACCGACGACCCCTACCGCACGATGGACACCTCGCTACATCGAGAGCGTCTGGTGGTCCCTCAAGCAGATCTTCGACAAGGGACGGCTCGTCGAGGCCCACCGGGTCTCGCCGTACTGCCCGCGCTGCGAGACCACGCTGTCCGACCACGAGCTCGCCCAGGGCTACGAGACGGTGATCGACCCGTCGGTCTACGTCCGGTTGCCGCTGACCTCCGGTCCGCTGGCCGGCGAGGCGTCGCTGCTGGTCTGGACGACCACGCCGTGGACGCTGGTGTCCAACACGGCGGTCGCGGTGCAAGCCCGACGTCACCTACGTGGCGCGCGACCGACGGGCACGAGACGCTCGTCGTCGCGGAGCCGCTGGTCGCAGAAGGCGCTCGGCGAGGGCTGGACGCGTCGAGGCGACGTACCAAGGCTCGGAGATGGAGCGATGGACGTACGACCGGCCCTTCGACCTCGTCGACTTCCCGGACGACAACGCGCACTACGTCGTGCCGGCGGACTACGTCACGACCGACGACGGCACCGGGCTGGTCCACCAGGCGCCCGCGTTCGGCGCGGACGACCTCGCGGTCTGCCAGCGCAGTACGGGCTGCCGGTCGTCAACCCGATCGCCCCGACGGGCCACTTCGCACGACGGGCTCGACCTGGTCGGCGGCGCGTTCTTCAAGCAGGCCGACGCCGACCTGGTCGAGCGACCTCGCAGCGTCGCGGCCGGCTGTTCCGCCACGTCACCGTACGAGCACTCCTACCCGCACTGCTGGCGCTGCCACACTCCGCTCATGTACTACGCGCTCGCCCGCCTGGTACATCCGCACCACGCAGGTCAAGGACGCACTGCTGCGCGAGAACGAGGGGACCACCTGGTTCCCGGAGACCATCAAGTGGGGCCGCTACGGCGACTGGCTGCAGCAACAACGTCGACTGGTCGCTGTCGCGCGACCGCTACTGGGGCACCCCGCTGCCGATCTGGCGATGCGACGCGGCCGAGCAGCTCACCTGCGTCGGCTCGCTGGCCGAGCTCGCGCGCTGACCGGGCGCGACCTGTCGCGATCTCGACCCGCACCGGCCGTACGTCGACGACGTGCATCGTTGCACCGTCGCCGGCGAGCGACGGGAGCGTGCCGGCGGGTCCCCGAGGTGATCGACGCGTGGTACGACTCGGGCTCGATGCCGTTCGCCCAGTGGGGCTACCCGCACGTGCCGGGCTCGGAGGAGGAGTTCGCAGGCGCTTCCCCGCCGCAGTTCATCTGCGAGGCGATCGACCAGACGCGCGGCTGGTTCTACTCGCTGATGGCGATCGGGACGCTGGTGTTCGACCAGAACTCGTACGAGAACGTGCGTCTGCCTCGGCCACATCCTCGCCGAGGACGGCCGCAAGATGTCCAAGCACCTCGGCAACATCCTGGAGCCGATGCCGCTGATGGACGAGCACGGCGCCGACGCGCGTGCGGTGGTTCATGGCGTGCTCCGGCTCGCCCTGGTCGGCCCGGCGGGTCGGGTCACGGTGCCCTGCAGGAGATCGTCCGCAAGGTGCTGCTGACGTACTGGAACACCGTCGCCTTCCACGCGCTGTACGCCCGCACCGCCGGCTGGTCGCCTTCTGATCCGGCGCCCGCCGGTCGCGGAGCAGGCCGGTCCTCGACCGATGGCTCGTCTCGCGGACCCACCGGGCTCGTGAGCGACGTGACGACGGCCTGGAGCGGCTTCGACACGCAGCGGACCGGCGCGCTGCTGTCGCAGTTCGTCGACGACCTCTCCAACTGGTACGTCCGCCGCTCGCGGCGCCGCTTCTGGGAAGGCGACCCCGCAGCGCTGGCGACGCTGCACGAGACGCTGGACGTGCTGACCCGGCTGATGGCGCCGCTGATGCCGTTCGTCACCGAGCGGGTCTGGCAGGACCTCTTCCGCGCCGCCGACCCCGACGCCGCACCCTCGGTGCACCTCGCGTCGTGGCCGTCGCCGACGAGACCCTCGTCGATGAAGGGGCTCGACGACCAGGTGGCCCTCGCGCGACGGATCGTCGAGCTCGGCCGTGCCGCCCGCGCCGAGGCCAAGGTCCGCACCCGCCAGCCGCTGCGGCGCGCCCTCGTGCCCTCGCGGGCGCTGGGACCAGCTCGGTGACGCGTTGCGCGCAGAGGTCTGCGACGAGCTCAACGTCGGAGCGCTCGAGTCGCTCGCCGTGCCTCGGGGGACCTCGTCGAGTACTCCGCCAAGGGCAACTTCCGCAGTCTCGGCAAGCGCTTCGGCAAGCAGACCCCGGCGGTTGCCGCGGCGGTCGCGTCCGCCGACGCTGCCGCACTCGCGGCCGCGGACCGCCGACGGCGGCACGTACGCGCTCGACCTCCTGATCGACGGCGAGCCGGTGACGGTGACCGCCGACGACGTGATCGTCTCCGAGCGGCCGCGCGAGGGCTGGGCCGTCGTCAACGACCAGGGCGAGACCGTGGCCCTCGACCTCGAGCTCGACGCGGAGCTGATCCGTGCCGGTGCGGCTCGAGAGGTCGTACGGATGCTCCAGGAGGCCCGCAAGAACGCCGGTCTCGAGGTCAGCGACCGCATCCGGGTCACGTGGGCGGCGTCCGGCGACGTCGCTGAGGCCATCCGCGCGCACAGCGCGCAGATCGCGGCCGAGGTCCTGGCCGTCGCTCTGGATGAGGGACCGGCGCTCGTGGACGGCTTCACGGCCACCGACGACGATCTCGGCGTCACCGTCTGCCTGGTGAAGGCACCCGCTGTGTGAGGCCCAGAGGTCCGAGAGCCGGCGATCGCACCCCTCGCACGAGGGGTGCGATCGCCGTCTGTGAGGGGTGAGCACGTCGGAGAAGGGGGCGGGCAGACGAAAAGACCCCGCCCGACCTTCTCGGTCGGACGGGGTCCCTCTGTCGTACGGGCGGCTCAGGAGCGGTCGTCGTCACCGAACAGCGACTTGAGACGCCGCGGAGCGTGCTCCGGCGTAGGGCTGTGCACGGCGGCCGGGGCAGGTGCCGACGTCGGGAGCGCAGCGGCGACCGACTGCTCGCCCTCCAGGTGGGAGAGCTGAGCCTGGAAGTAGCTCTTCAGACGGCTGCGGTACTCGCGCTCGAAGGTGCGCAGACGCTCGACCTCGCGGTTGAGGTCGTCGCGCTCCTTCTCGATGTTGCCGAAGGCCTGCTGGCGGCGCTCGGCGGTCTCGGAGTCGAGCTTCTGAGCCCGCATCCGGGCCTCGCTCTCGAGGCGCTCGGCCTTGCCTCGAGCCTCGTTCTCCACTCGGTCGGCCTTGGTCCGGGCCTCACCGAGGATGCGGTCGGCCTCGTTCTTGGCCGCCTCGACGAGCTCGTCGGCGTTGTGCGTCGCGATCTCCAGCAGGCGGGCGGCGGCGCTCGACGCGTCACCGACCGAGGAGGTCGGCGCGGCAGGAGCCGGCGTCGGAACGGGCGGGGGCGGCGGAGCAGCGATCGGGGCCGGAGCCGGGGCGGGCGCGCGGAAGGTGTCGAACGACGAGGTCGACGAACCGGAGCCGGTGGAGGCGGCGGCCAGCTTGCTCCGCAGGTCCTCGTTCTCCAGGGTCAGACGCTCGAGCTCGGCCTCGACCTCGTCGAGGAACTGGTCGACCTCGCCCATGTCGTAGCCCTCACGAAGCCTGACCGGCGTAAATCGCTTGTTCCGCACGTCCTCTGGCGTCAACGGCATGGTCTCACCTCGGGGTCATGTTTCATCGGACAGTCCTGACAACGGTACTCGGTGGAAGAAGCGGCGCCTGCGGCACCCCGCGAGACACCACACTAGTGCGCGTGCCTTCACCGAAGAAGGGTCCTGCTCATCTGAAGAAGATCTGTGCATTGACGATCTGCAGGAGGTAAAGCCCGATGAGCAGCACCATCGGCGACAGGTCGAGCGCCATGCCGCCGAAGCGGATGGGCGGGATGACCCGGCGCACTGCGCGCATCGGGGGGTCGGTCACCGAGTAGACGGCCTCGCAGATGACGAGGACGAACCCCTTGGGCTGCCACGAGCGTGACAGCACCTGGACCCAGTCGATGACGAAGCGGGCCAGCAGCAGCAGGATGCAGGCCCACAGGATGAAGTTGATGATCTCGCCGACGACGACCATGGACGACAGTGTGCCTCGCGTCAGCTCTGGTTGAAGAACCCGCCCTGCGCAAGGCGCTGGCGGTCCTCGGCCGTGACGGTCACGTTGGGCGGCGACAGCAGGAACACCTTGTTGGTGATCCGCTCGATCGAGCCGTACACCGCGAAGATGAGCCCGGCCGCGAAGTCGACGAGGCGCTTGGCGTCGTTGTCGTCCATCTCGGTCAGGTTCATGATGACGGGCGTCCCCTCGCGGAAGTGCTCGCCGATCGTCCGGGCCTCGTTGTACGTCCGCGGGTGGAGCGTCGTGATGCGGGACAGCTCGGCGGCAGCGGGGACCGCGGTCGGTGCCGGCGTGGGGCGACGACGCTCGTCGATGCGCGCCACGGTACGGGAGTCGACCTCGCGTACGACGGGGCGGGCCGGCGCCGGACGGCGTCCGGTCTCGGCATCGCTCTCGTAGTCGTCGTAGTCGTCGTACTCGCCCGACTGCTCGACGAGGCCGAGGTACTCACCCATCTTGCGCATCGCGCCAGCCATCGCCTGACCTCCCTGGACCCACTGCGGATATAACGGTGCTCACTTGTCTGTCAACCTACCCGAGCGCGGGCCGCTCTCCGAGCACCGAACGCCCAATCCGTACGTGTGTCGCGCCGTGTCTGACAGCCGCTTCCAGGTCTCCACTCATCCCGGCAGAGATCGTCGTCGCGCCGGGGTACGAGGCTGCAACGCTCGCGGAGATCTCGGCCAGCCGCGCGAACGCCGGGTCCGGGTCGGCGCCGAGCGGCGCCACGGCCATCACTCCCCCGAGCAGGAGCCCGTCAGAGGAGTCGATCCGCCCGGCCAGTGCGAGAACCTCACCGGGGTCCGCGCCAGCGCGGCCGACCGGGTCGTCGTCACGGCCCTCGAGGTTGACCTGGACCAGAACCTCGACCTCGCGCCCCGCCTGCACCGCGCCCTTCGCGAGCGCGTCGACGAGCCGGGGCCGATCGACCGAGTGGACGACGTCTGCGTAGCGGGTGACGGCTCCGGCCTTGTTGGTCTGGAGCCCCCCGACGAAGTGCCACCGCAGACCCGCTGCCCCCTCCCCCGCGTCCTCGCGCTTGCGGGCAGCTTCGGGGTGACGGTTCTCGCCGACGTCGGTGACGCCGAGCTGCGCGAGGAGCGCCACGTCGGAGGCCGGATAGGTCTTGGTCACGACGACGAGCGTCACCTCGTCGGGCGTACGACCCGCCTGGGCCGCGGCGTCGTCGATCCGCCGCCGGACGGAGGCGAGGTTGCGCGAGAGCTCGGCGCGCCGATCCGTCACGGCCGCACCCGTACGAGGCCGGCCAGCCGCCCGGACTGCACGCCCTGGCGGCGGTAGGAGTAGAAGTCGGTCTCGCCCTCGTAGGTGCACACGGGGCGGTCGTCGGCAAGGTCGACGACGTGCACCCCTGCCTTGTCGAGCTGCTCGGCGGCGGCGGCCGCGAGGTCGAGTGCCGGGGTGTCCCACGACGTCTGGGACCACGCGACGGGCAGTCGGCCGGCGACGTCCGCCCGCATCTGCTCGGGCACCTCGTAGCACCTCCCGCAGATTCGGGGGCCGATCCAGGCCGTGATCCGCCGGGCTCCGAGGTCGCGCATCGCCTCGACCGTCGCGGTCGCGACGTCGAGCACGACTCCCTTCCGGCCGGCGTGGGCGACACCCACGACTCCGGCGTCGTCGTCGGCCAGGACGAGCGGGAGGCAGTCGGCCACCCGGACGACGAGCACGGCGCCGGGCCGCGCTGTCACGAGGGCATCGGCCTCGGGATGCGCCGCGGGCGGGGCCCCGGACGCGACGACACGCACATCGGCACCGTGCACCTGCCGCATGAGGTGAGCGTCGGACGGGTCCGCGCCGAGGGCGCGGACGGCAGCCGCGACGTTGCGGCTGACCGTCGCCTCGTCGTCACCGTTGCCCGCCCCCAGGTTGAGCGAGGCCCACGGGCCTGTGCTCTCCCCGCCGTGCCGGTCGGTGAACGCGAGGTCGACCCGAGACAGCGACTCGTGGAAGGCGAACATCGACTACTTCAGGAAGTCGGGGATGTCGAGGTCGTCCTCGAACGGGTCGGCCTGGCGCTTGGGAGCGGCGGGCCGGGCACCGTTGCCGACTCCGGTCGGCGACGGGCTCGTGGCGCCGTTCGACGATGGACGCTCGCGGGACGAGTCGGCCGACTGCGCCCGGACGCCCACCGGGACCCGCTCGTTGCCGTGCGAGGGCGACTCGTCGCGTGCCGCAGGCGTGACAGGCGCCTCGGTCTGGACCGGACGCGCCGGCGTGGTGTCGCGACGCAGCGCGGGGCGCGAGGCGTCGCGACGCTTCGGCGTACCCCCGTCGAAACCGGCCGCGATGACCGTGACGCGGACCTCGTCGCCGAGCGCGTCGTCGATGACGGCGCCGAAGATGATGTTGGCCTCGGCGTGCGCGGCCTCGCTGACGAGGGCTGCAGCCTCGTTGATCTCGAACAGACCGAGGTCGGAGCCGCCGGCGATCGAGAGCAGCACACCGTGCGCACCGTCGATCGATGCCTCGAGGAGCGGGCTGGAGACCGCCATCTCGGCGGCCGCCACGGCGCGGTCGTCGCCGCGGGCCGAGCCGATGCCCATCAGCGCCGAGCCCGCGTCGGACATGACCGACTTCACGTCGGCGAAGTCGAGGTTGATCAGGCCCGGGGTCGTGATGAGGTCCGTGATGCCGGAGACGCCCTGCAGGAGCACCTGGTCGGCCTGCTTGAACGCGTCGAGCATCGTGACGTTGCGGTCGCTGATCGAGAGCAGGCGGTCGTTCGGGATCACGATGAGGGTGTCGACCTCTTCGCGCAGCGACTCGATGCCGTCGTCGGCCTGGTTCGCGCGGCGGCGACCCTCGAACGAGAACGGGCGCGTCACGACGCCGATGGTCAGCGCGCCCAGCGAGCGGGCGATGCGTGCGACGACGGGAGCGCCTCCCGTCCCGGTTCCGCCCCCCTCACCGGCCGTGACGAAGACCATGTCGGCACCCTTGAGCACCTCTTCGATGTCGTCGGCGTGGTCGTCGGCGGCCTGACGCCCCGTGTCGGGGTTGGCACCGGCACCGAGACCGCGCGTGAGCTCACGGCCGATGTCGAGCTTGACGTCGGCGTCGCTCATCAGCAGCGCCTGGGCGTCGGTGTTGATCGCGATGAACTCGACTCCCTTGAGGCCGGCCTCTATCATCCGGTTGACGGCGTTGACGCCGCCTCCTCCGATACCGACCACCTTGATCACGGCCAGGTAGTTCTGAGCTGCCACGATGGTGCCCCTCACATGCTTGGTGTTCTCTCGAGCCCGAAACCCTAACCCTCTACTTCAGGGTTATAGTTATGTCAACCTCGGCGTTATGGGACGAACTTACGGGCTGCCTTGGCCCGCCTGTCGCCGACACGCCGCCGCGCCGCGCGCAACTGCACAACTTCGTGTGGATCGACGTCCGGAGCCACCGGCCCACGCGTCACGGCACGATCGTGGGACGCTCCGGCGCACTGACGTCGTACGCGGTGGCCTTCTGCTTCAGGAGCGCAACGAGCACGTCTGCCTTCAGGTCAGCGTGGTCCGCACTCCCCCAGGCGACCTCGGCCCCGTCCCGGAGCTCGAGCGTGATCGCGTCCCGGCTGCTGACGCGTATCTCGCGCACCTTGCGAGCAAGGCCCGCGTCCATCGCCGAGACGGCCTGCGCGACCTCCTTCAGCGCTGCGTCCCGCGGTCCCGCACCCGCCGCCAGCTCGACCGAGGGCAGCCGGCGGGGCGCCTTCCCGGCCGGCGGATAGACCACACCGCCGGTGTCGATCAGGCGTACGTCGTCACGTCCGGCCAGGCGCGCGATCGGCGTCCGCTCGGTGACCTCGACGACGACGGTGCGGGGCCACTGCCGGCGGACGTCGACCGACGCGACCTGGGGGATCGCCGCGACCTTCTCCTTGACGGCGTCGACGTCCAGCCGTGCGAGAGGCCGCCCTGCCGGGACGGCCGCCTCCTCGCGCACCGCCGCCGCGCCGACCGTGCCGGCACCGCGGACGTCGACGTGGTGCGCACCGAGCAGCGAGGTCTCCAGCACGGTCCACACCAGCCCGGCGACGACCGCCAGCACGGCGACGACGACGACGTACGGACGCAGCCGCTGGAGGCGCGCGCGCCAGCGCCGCCGAGCGAACCGGTCCGTCACCGTCATCTCGTGCGCGTCCTCTCCTCGAGGCGTGCCACGAGACGCGGGGCCACCGTCGTGATGTCGCCGGCGCCGAGCAGCAGGACGAGGTCGCCGCGACGGGCGAGGGAGGCGAGCTGGGTGTCGAGCGTCTCCAGCGGGTCGCCGGCGTGGACGACCTCCGGCGGCAGACCCACCGCGTCCCGGATGAGGGCACCCGTCACCTCAGGGTCGGGATCTTCCCGGGCGAGGTAGATGTCGGTGACCACGACCTCGTCGGCGGCGCCGAGAGCTCGACCCATCGCCGTGCCGAAGATGCGCGTCCGGCTCACCAGGTGCGGTTGGAAGGCGACGAGCACACGGCCGCGCCCGGCCAGCGCGCGTGCGGCCTGGAGGTCTCCCGCGATCTCGACGGGGTGGTGCGCGTACGAGTCGTACACGCGGACGCCGTCCGCCTCGTCGATCAGCTCCATCCGCCGGCTCGCACCGCTGTACGCGGACAGACCCTCGGCCGCGTCGGCGAACGACGTACCGCACTCCAGCGCTGCCGCGAGCGCGCCGAGCGCGTCCACGACGTAGTGCTGGCCCGGCACCTGGAGCATGACCCGGCCGAGCTCGTCGTCGCCATGGACGACCGTGAAGGAGGTCGCTCCACCGGAGGTGAGGAGGTCGACGCCACGCAGGTCGACGTCCTCGGACAGCCCGGTGCGGACGACGCGCAGACCCCGCCGCTCCGCACGGGAGGCGAGCGCCGCGGCCCCGGGGTCGTCGGCGCAGAGCACGAGGAACCCCTCCGGGTGGATCCGGTCGACGAACTCCCCGAACGCCGCCTCGTACGCCTCGGGGGTCCCCCACACGTCGAGGTGGTCGGCGTCGACGTTGGTGACCACGGCGCCGTACGGCCGATAGACGAGGAACGCCCCGTCGCTCTCGTCGGCCTCCGCGACGAACCAGCGCCCCTCGCCCGCGTGGGCGTTGCTGCCGAGCGCGGCCACCGGAGCACCGATCGCGTACGACGGGTCGACACCGGCGCGCACCAGAGCGGTCGTCAGCATCGAGGTCGTCGTCGTCTTGCCGTGCGTGCCCGCGACGGCGACGACGTCACGTCCCAGCATCACCGACTGCAGGCCGGCCGAACGCGGATAGAGACGCAGCCCGCGCGCGCGGGCCTCGACGATCTCGGGGTTGTCCTCACGGACGGCGGTCGACGCGACCACTGTCTGCGCGTCACCGAGGTTCTGGGCCGCCTGACCGACGTGGACGACGGCCCCCTCCGCCTCCAGCGCCCGCAGCGTCGGGGAGTCCTGGGCATCGCTGCCCGAGACGCTGATCCCTCGCTGGAGCATGATGCGGGCGATCGCCGACAGTCCGGCACCGCCGATGCCGACGAAGTGGACCGCGCCGAGCTCCTCTGCGGGCTCGATCACGGCGGGGACGTCGATCCTCATCCTTGGTCCGCCCCGGCACCGGCAGCGGCGAGCACCTCACGAGCCAGCACGTCGTCGGCGTCACGTGGCATCAGTCCGGACGCCGCCTTCGACATGTGCGTCAGCCGGGCGGAGTCGCGCAGGAGCGAGACGACCGCAGTGGCGACCCACTCCGGGGTCAGCGCGGAGTCCTCGACGAGGATGCCGCCGCCTGCGCCGACGACCGGGTGCGCGTTCAGCGCCTGCTCGCCGTTGCCGATCGGCAGCGGCACGAACACCGCCGGCAGCCCGACCGCAGCCACCTCGGCGACCGTGTTGGCCCCCGAACGGCACACGATCGCGTCTGCGGCCGCGTACGCGAGGTCGATCCGGTCGATGAACGGCAGGGTCACGTACGGCGGCTCTCCTGCGGCCCGCTCCACCTGCGCCTCCTCGACGCGCCCGGCGGCGTGGAGCACCTGGACGCCCGCGGCAGCGAGCTCGTCGGCGGCTCCGGAGACGGCCTGGTTGATCCGGCGTGCACCCTGGGACCCGCCCGTGACCAGCAGCGTCGGCAGGTCGGGGTCGAGCCCGAACTCCTCTCGCGCCCGCGCCCGCTCGGCCGCACGGTCGAGGTGGGCGATCTGCTCGCGCATCGGCAGACCGATGTAGCGCGAGTGCGCGAGAGGAGTCTCCGGGAAGCTGGTGAAGACACGCTCCGTGAAGCGGGCACCGACCTTGTTGGCGATACCCGGCAGCGCGTTCTGCTCGTGCACGACGATGGGGATCTTGCGCTTGCGCGCCACCAGGTAGGCCGGCACGGAGACGTACCCGCCGAAGCCGACCACGACGTCCGGGCGGACGCGGTCGAACACCTCACCGGTCGCCTTCACCGTGCCCGCCAGCTTGCTCGGGACCTTCAGGAGGTCGGTGCCGACGCTGCGGGGCAGCGGCACGGCCGGCACCAGCTCGAGGGGGTACCCGGCCTGCGGCACCAGCGTCACCTCCAGCCCGCGAGGTGTCCCGAGCGCCGTGATCTCGGCATCGGGAACGAGCCGGCGAACCGCTCCCGCGGTCGCCAGCAGGGGTGAGGTGTGGCCGGCGGTTCCTCCGCCGGCCAGCAGGACGCGTAGCGCCACCAGGTCATCCTTCCTCTCGGACGGTACGTCCGACGGGTCGTGGTGCGAGGGTCGAGGGCTGCTGCGCTCCCCCGGGCGCGCGAACGGTACGCCGACCACGGCGGCGACGGTGCTCGCGCAGTGCGGCGGCCGCCCCCGGCTCGGTCCGCGCGAAGCTCGCCAGGAGGGCGAGCGCGATCACGGTCGGGACGAGTGCAGACCCACCGTACGAGATGAGCGGGAGCGGGATGCCGATGACCGGCAGCATGCCGAGCACCATGCCGATGTTGATGATCGCCTGGACCATCAGCCAGACCGTGATCCCGGCCGCCGCGTAGCGGGCGAACGGGTCGCGGGCGCGGCGGGCGATCCGGAAGCCGACGTAGGCGAGCAGGCCGAAGAGGATGAGGACGCACAGCGCGCCGACGAGACCGAGCTCCTCACCGACCACCGCGAAGACGAAGTCGGTGTGCGCGCCCGGAAGCGATCCCCACTTCTGGCGGCTGCCGCCGAGGCCCACCCCCAGCCACTGCCCGGTCGCCAGACCCATCAAGCCGTGGGCGGCCTGGTAGCCGCTGCCCTGGGCGTCGGCGAACGGGTCGGTGAACGACGTGATGCGCTTGATCCGCTCGGCGCTGGACTGGACGAAGAACAGGGCGATCGCCACCGTGCCCACCAGCGTGACGAAGAACGCCCGCGCCGGCAGGCCCGCCACGAAGAGCAGGCCGAGGATGATCGCGAACAGGACGAGCGCCGTCCCGAGGTCGCGCTGGAGGACGACGAGCATCGCCACGAAGCCGGTGACCGGGACCATCGGGATCAGCACGTGCTTGGGGTCGCGCAGGAGCCGCTGCTTGCGCGCGAAGAGGTCCGCCGACCACAAGACGATCGCCAGCTTGGCGATCTCGGAGGGCTGGATCAGGAACGGACCGCCGAAGTTGAGCCAGTTCTTGTTGCCACGGACCTCCTCCCCGAGGGGGGTGAAGGTGAGCGCGAGGAGCACGAGTGCCAGGAGCAGGAGCGGGTAGACGAACCATCGCAGGATCCGCAGCGGAACCTTCCAGGCGATCGCGCCGAACACGAGCGCAGCGACGAGGAACCCCGCCTGCCGTGCGGCGATCGCGTACGGGCTCCCGCTGTTCTGGTACGAGGTGACCGAGCTCGCGCTGAGCACCATCACCATGCCGAACCCGATGAGGAGCGCGGACACGGCAAGGACGAGGTAGTACGACGTGAGGGGCTTGTCGAGCACCTCACGGACGGTCACGGCCCACGACTGCCTGCCGGACCTGGTCACCGCGCGCCTCCTGCTCTCCTCGACGTCGAAGGTGACGAGGTCACCGCCGCGACGCTGCGTACCGGGCCACGGCGGCGGCGAAGGAGTCTCCTCGTTCGGCGTACCCCGTGAACTGGTCGAAGGACGCGCACCCCGGAGCCAGCAGCACGGTGTCGCCCGCCCGGGCGAACCCCGCCGCCGTGTCCACGACACGATCCATGAGCACATCCTTGCCCGCGTCGACCTCGACGACGGGTACCTCGGGGGCGTGTCGGCGCAACGCGTCGTGGATCATCTCACGGTCGGCACCGACGAGGACCACAGCACGCAGGCGGTCGGCCGCGCGGGAGACGAGGTCGTCGAAGCGGGTGCCCTTGGCCTGTCCGCCCGCGACCCACACCACGGAGGGGTAGGCCTGCAGGGAAGACAGCGCCGCGTGCGGGTTGGTGGCCTTCGAGTCGTCGACGTAGGTGACCCCGTCGACCTCGTCGACACGTTGGATGCGGTGCGCACCGGGCCGGTAGTCACGCAGGCCCTTGCGGACGGCACCGGCTGCGACGCCGTGTGCGCGGGCGAGCGCGGCCGCCGCGAGGGCGTTGGCGACGACGTGCGGTGCGGGCGGCTCGCCGGCCGGGCCCGCGAGGTCACCAAGAGTCGCCAGCTCGGCGGCGCTCGTACGGCGCTCCTCCACGAACGCCCGGTCGGCGAGCACGTCGTCGACCATCCCGAGCATCCCCACCGAGGGCACGCCGAGGGTGAATCCGACCGCCCGGGCGCCCTCCGCGACGTCGGCCTCGCGGACGAGACGCTCCGTCTCCGGGTCGGCGACGTTGTAGACGCACGCACGCTCGACGTGCTCGTAGATCCGTCCCTTGTCGGCGGCATAGCCCTCCAGGCCGCCGTGCCAGTCGAGATGGTCGTCCGCGACGTTGAGCACCGCCGACGACTCGCACGCGATCCGGTCGGCGAAGTGCAGCTGGAAGCTGGAGAGCTCGACGGCTAGCACGTCGTACCCGACGGGGTCCATCACCGCCTCCGTGACGGGGACGCCGATGTTGCCCACCGCGGGTCCGCGGAGACCGGCGGCGGCGAGGATCGACTCCAGCATCTGCACCGTGGTCGTCTTGCCGTTGGTCCCGGTCACACCGAGCCAGGGTGCGGCACCGGGCGCACGCAGGCGCCATGCCAGCTCGGGCTCCGACCACACGGCGATCCCGCGACCGGCCGCCTCGGCGACGATCGGCGTACGCGGAGGAAGCCCCGGGTACGGGACGAGCAGGTCGGCCCGCGAGGGAAGGGCGGCCGTGGCCCCCGCACCGAGACGGACCTCGGCGCCGAGCACCTCGAGGATCTGAGCGCGGTCGCGGAGACGGTCGGAGTCGCCGTCGTCGAGGATCGTGACCTGAGCGCCCATCTGGACGAGGGCGTCGGCGGCTGCGTAGCCGCTGGCACCGAGCCCTGCGACGACCGCGCGGACGCCCTCCCAGGAGTCTTCGCGTCCGAGACGGTCGACGTCTGGCGTGCTCACAGGCCGCTGACCCACTCGGAGTAGAAGATGCCGAGACCGAGGGCGACGAAGAGACCGCTGATGATCCAGAACCGGACCACGATCGTGATCTCTGCCCAGCCCATCAGCTCGAAGTGGTGCTGCAGCGGCGCCATCCTGAACAGGCGTTTGCCACCGGACATCTTGAACCAGCCGACCTGCAGGATCACCGACAGCGTGATGATGACGAACAGACCGCCGAGCACGAGCAGCAGGATCTCGGTGCGGGTCATGATGGCGAAGCCCGCGATCACGCCGCCGAGCGACAGGGAGCCGGTGTCTCCCATGAAGATCTTCGCCGGTGAGGCGTTCCACCACAGGAACCCGAAGCAGGCACCGGTCAGCGCCGCGGCGACGACGGCGAGGTCCAGCGGGTCGCGCACGTCGTAGCACTTGGGGCCGGGGTTGAACGCGCAGGACTGGTTGCTCTGCCACAGGTTGATCAGCATGTATGCGCCGAACACCATCACCGAGGCGCCGGTGGCGAGCCCGTCCAGCCCGTCGGTGAGGTTCACCGCGTTGCTGGTGCCCCAGATCATCACGAGCACCCACACCACGATCACGGCCGCAGGCAGTGTCCACCCCGGGATGTCACGGATGAACGAGATGCCCTCCGAGATGGGCGTGCGGTTGTTGCCGTCGGGGAAGCTCAGCGCGAGCAGCGCGAAGCTGAGGGCCACGATCGCCTGCCCCGCGAGCTTGGCCTTCGACCGCAGCCCGAGGCTGCGCTGCTTGATGACCTTGATGTAGTCGTCGAGGAAGCCGACCAGGCCGAGGCCGACGAAGAGGTAGAGCAGCAGCAGGGCCGAGGCCGAGGGCGCAGTTCCGGTGATCAGCTTCGCGAGGGCGTAGGCGACCACCACCGAGATGATGATGACGAGGCCACCCATGGTCGGCGTGCCTCGCTTGGTGTGGTGCGAGGTCGGGCCGTCGTCCCGGATGAGCTGGCCGTATCCCTTGCGGACCAGCAGGCGGATCGCCAGTGGCGTGCCCAGCAGCGTGCCGATCAGCCCGAACCCGCTGGCGATCAGAATGGCCCTCATCGAGCGTCGTTCCCTTCGTCGTCGCGCGCCGCTCCGCTGGTGGACTCGGCGTCCGCGACTCGTTCTTGTGGGTCGGGGTCGGCCAGCAGCGCCGCTGCCAGCCGCTCCAGACCACTGGCCCGTGAAGCCTTGACCAGCACGATGTCATCCGCACGGAGGTATCCGCGCAGCCACGCCAGGGCCCCGTCGAGGTCGTCGACGAGCACCGAGGCCGCACCCGCGGTCGTGGCGGACTCGTGGACCGCACGTGCGCCGTCACCGACCGCGACGACCTGGGTGACACCGAGGTCAGCCGCGAGACTACCAACGGAGGCGTGCGCGTCGTGCGCGGCACCACCGAGCTCGAGCATCTCCCCGAGCACGGCGACGACCCGTCTGCCGCGCCCCATCGCGACGACTGCGCGCAAGGCGGCGTCGACCGACTCCGGGTTGGCGTTGTAGGCATCGTTGACCACGACCAGGCCGTCGTCGCGGACGGTGCGCTCCATCCGCCACGCCGACCGGGTCGTGGCCTCGGAGAGCGCGAGCGCGACCGTCTCGAGCGGCATCCCGGCAGCGAGCGCCGCGGCCGTGGCGGCGGCGGCGTTCGACGCCTGGTGGGCGCCCAGCAGGTGGAGGTGCACGGGCGCCGCGAGCCCGTCGGCGCGCAGCACGAACCGCGGCTCGCCGTCGTCGTCGATGCGGACGTCGTCTGCCTGCACGTCAGCCTCGGCCGAGGTGCCGAAGGTCCGCACCGTCGCCGCCGTCCGCGTACGCATGACGGCGACCACGGCGTCGTCGGCGTTGAGCACCGCCACGCCCTGCGCCGGCAAGGACTCGACGAGCTCGCCCTTCGTGACGGCGATCGCCTCCACCGACCCGAACTCACCGACGTGCGCGGTGCCGACGTTGAGCACGACGCCGATGTCGGGTCGGGCGATCGCGCACAGCGCGGCGATGTTGCCGACGGCGCGCGCCCCCATCTCCACGACGAGGTAACGCGTGCCCGGCGTGGCGCGAAGCACGGTCAGCGGCACCCCGAGCTCGTTGTTGTAGTTGCCGGCGGTCGCCACGGTCGGTCCCTCGGCAGCGAGCACCTGAGCCAGCAGATCCTTGACGCTGGTCTTGCCCTGCGAGCCGGTGATGCCCACGACCACGCAACCCTCGAGCCGGTCGCGGACCTCGCGCGCCAGCCGTGCCAGCGCTGCCTCGACGTCGTCGACCACGACACAGGGACCCTCGACGCGGCGCTCGCCGAGCACGGCGGCGGCGTCCGCGGCGTACGCGGCCGCGGCGAAGTCGTGCCCGTCGACGTGCTCACCCCGTACGGCGACGAACAGCCCTCCCGGCTCCACCAGACGCGAGTCCAGCGTCGCGGGGGCGGTCACCTCCACGCCCTCGGCGTCGTACGCGACGCCGCCGACGACCTCGGCGATCCTCGTCAGTGCGGTCGTGATCACGCGCGGCCTCCCGTGCGGGCACGCAGCGCCTCCACGAGCACGCTGCGGTCGTCGAACGGGTGGACGACGTCGCCGACGATCTGGCCACGCTCGTGACCCTTGCCCGCGACCACGACCACGTCCCCGCTCGCCGCCTGGGCGACGGCACGACCGATCGCCTCACGGCGGTCACCGACCTCCACGAGCTCTGCTGCCCCGCCTGCTTCCCGGGCGCCGGCGAGCACGGCCGCTCGGATGTCGGCGGGCTCCTCGCTGCGCGGGTTGTCATCGGTCACGACGACGACGTCGGCCAGCTCGGCGGCCACCGCGCCCATGAGGGGGCGCTTGCCCGGGTCACGGTCTCCCCCCGCGCCGACGACGACGATGAGCCGTCCGTCACCGACGCCGCGCAACGACGACAGCACGGCGCGCAGCGCATCGGGCTTGTGGGCGTAGTCGACGATCGCCGTGAAGTCCTGGCCCTCGGCGACGGGCTCCATGCGGCCGGGCACACCCTCGCACGCGGCGATGCCGGCGAGGGCGTCCTCCACGGCCCGGCCGGTCTCCACCACCGCGGCAAGGACCGCCAGGGCGTTCGCCACGTTGAAGCGGCCGGGAAGACGCACGACGAGCTCGTGCTCAGCCTCATCAGGACCGACGATGCGTGCCCGCGACCCGGAGGCCGTCGTCTCTAGCGCGACGACCCGCCAGTCAGCCTCGGTGCGGCCCTCGAGCGAGACGGTCGTCACGGGCAGCGGCGTGGCGTCGGCGAGCCGGCGCCCGTACGGGTCGTCGATGTCGATGACGGCACGCACGGCACGCTCGGGCGTGAACAGGGAGGCCTTCGCGGCGAAGTAGTCCTCCACGTCGGCGTGGAAGTCGAGGTGGTCACGGCCGAGGTTCAGGAACACCGCGACGTCGTACACGACACCGTCGACACGGTGCAGCGCCAACGCGTGGCTGGAGACCTCCATGACGACCGCGTCGGCACCGTGCGCCTCCATCGCCGCGAACAGCGCGTGGAGCGCCGGGGCCTCGGGGGTCGTGAGCGCAGACGCCAGCGGACGCCCGTCGAGGAACGCCCCGGTCGTCCCGATCGCACCGACCCGGTCGCCGCACGCGTGCAGGGCGGCCGTGGCGAGGTACGCGCTGGTGGTCTTGCCCTGGGTGCCGGTGATCCCGACGGTCGTCAGACGTGCGGCCGGGTCGCCGTACACCGTGGTCGACACGACGCCGAGCGTGGCGCGGGGATCGTCCACGACCAGGACGGGGACCGGCACGGTCCCGAGCGCCTCCGCGACGATCTCGGCACCGTGGGCGTCGGTGAGGACAGCCGCCGCGCCGGCTTCCAGCGCCTGGGCGGCGAACCGGGCGCCGTGGGTACGAGCGCCCGGGAGCGCGGCGTACAGATCACCGGGACGCACGTCGGCGGACGACAGCGTGACCCCGGTCACGGACGCGTCGGACGGTGTGCCGACGACGCGTCCCCCGGTCGTCGTCGCGAGCACCGTGACAGGCACGGGATCGACCGACGGTGGTCGGGTGTCGAGCGGAGGTGGAGGCTCAGAAGACATCGTGGCCGAGCGTATCGAGACTCACCACTCGACCGGAGTCCTGGGCGCGCGCGACCCGCTCGGAGCGATGCCGTAGCGCTGCAGCGCCTGCTGCATCACGTCCCGGAACACCGGCCCCGCGGTCCCGCTCCCGGAGCCGCCGCCCCGGGGGTTGTCGAGCACCACGTACGTGAGGAAGCGAGGGCGCTCGGCCGGCGCGAAGCCGATGTACGAGACCGTGTTCTCGCCGCGGACGTACCGGCCCGTGTCCGGGTCGACGCGCCAGGCGGTGCCTGTCTTCCCCGCCACGCGGTAGCCGGGGATGCCCGTGTCCGGCGCGGAGCCGTCGGGCCCCGTCACCGCCTCCATCATCGTCGTCACCATCTTCGCGGCCTCGGCGGAGACGACCTGGCGGCTCGCGGGAGCCTTCCGCGGGACTGTCGTCCCGTCGGCGCGGCGCACCTCGGTGACCAGCGTCGGCGCCACGTAGCGGCCCTTGTTGGCGATGGCAGCGACCGCGGCGACCTCCTGCAGCGCGGTGACCGAGATCCCCTGGCCGAACGAGATCGTCGCGTGCTGGGCGGCGGACCACCGCTCGGGATCGGCGAGGATGCCCCGTGACTCCGACGGCAGACCCACGCCCGTGGTCTCCCCGAACCCGAACTTGGTCAGGTAGTCGTGGAGCGTCGCGTCGTCCATCTGCTGGGCGAGCGCGATCGTGCCCAGGTTGGACGACTTCGCGATCACCCCCGCGGCGGTCAGCTTGATCCGGCCGTGGTCCCACCAGTCGCTGATGGTGAAGCCGTCGAGCCGCAGGTGGCTGGGGATCCGTACCTTCGTCTCCGGCGTCACGAGCCCCGCGTCGGCCAGCGCCGCCATCGTGACGACCTTCTGCACCGAACCCGGCTCGTAGACGTTCTCGACCGCCCGGTTGTTCATCGACGCCGGGGTGACGGTGGAGCGGTCCTCCGCGTCGAAGGTCGGCAGCTGCGAGAGCTGGAGGACCTGCATCGACTCCAGATCGACGGTCACCGCGACTCCCCAGTCGGAGCCGCTCTCGCGCACGGCCGCGGCCAGGCGCTTGTCGGCGTACCACTGGAGGTCGCGGTCGAGGGTCGTCACCACGTTCGAGCCGGGCACCGGTTCACGCATGGTCTGCCGTGCCAGCGGGATCCGTACGCCCTTCGGCGACGTCTCGTACGTCGCCTTGCCGTCGGCGCCGGTCAGCTCCTTGTCGTACTGCTTCTCGAGGCCGCTGGTGCCCGCGCCGGTCTCGCCGGAGACCAGGCCGACGAGCGTCGCCGCGAGCGTGCCGCCGGGGTACGTCCGCACCGCGTCGCGCTCGGTCGTCACCCCGTTGGAGATCCGCAGCTCCGCCAGCTCGGCCATGACGGTGTTCGCCTGGTGCGTCGGCACCTTCCGGGCGACGTAGACGAACTGCGTGCCCTCACGACGCAGCTTCTCGAGCACGTCGAAGTAGTCGAGGTCGAGCTCGGCGGCGAGCACACGCGCGATCTCGGGCGCCTTGGCGGAGGTGAAGCGCGGGTTCGCGATGATCGCCGTCGCGTCGAGGGAGGTCGCCAGCGGCTGCCCGTCGCGGTCAAGGATCTCGCCGCGGTCGGCGTGCAGGACGACAGGCTGCATCGTCTCCTTGAGCGCCCGTGCCGCGTACGCGTTCGCGTCGACACCCTGGATCTGGACGAGACGTCCGGCGAAGACCACCAGCAGCGCCGCGACCACGACGAAGCAGAACCTCGCGCGGTTGCGGACGGCCGGGCTCACTGACGGTCTCCCACGGCTGCGGGTGACGGTCCTCCGACTCCGGACGCGGAACGTGACGATCGTGAGGCCGGGACGGGGTCGCCGATCACCTCACCGTCAGGCAGCCGGAGGAACACCGGGCTCGCGTTGGGGACCATGCCGAGGGCCGAGGCGCGTTCGGCGAGGGCCGCCGGCGTCGCCCGCTCCTCGACCTCCAGCGCCAGCTGGGCGCGCTGGCTCTGCAGCGCCTCGGCCTTCTTCTCCAGCTCCGCGAGCTCGAAGGCACCGTTCTGCATGGACGTGTTGAGCAGCAGCAGGCCGACGAGACCACTGGCGAGCAGGGTGACCACCAGCATGACGAACGGTGCACGCGGGCTTCCGACGCGGCGCGACTGGACGACATGGAGCGTGCGTCGCGGCTGCGGGGCCGGACGTACCGGCGCCCGCCGCGGAGCGTTGTGGGCGAGGCTCATGCCGACTCCCTCACTCGCTCGACCGCGCGCAGCCGGACCGGCTTCGCTCGGGGGTTCTCGGCGATCTCGGCCTCGGAGGCCGTCTCGGCACCCCGCGTCAGGCTCGTGAAGCGCGGCTGCCGCTCCTCGGGGACGACAGGAAGACCGGGCGGGACGTCGATGGTGGTCACGGCGGCGAACACCTTCTTGACGATGCGGTCCTCCAGCGACTGGTACGCCATCACGACGACACGGCCTCCGACGTCGACCGCGTCGAGCGCCGCAGGCAGGGCGCGGCGCAGCACGCCGAGCTCGTCGTTGACCTCGATGCGCAGCGCCTGGAACGTCCGCTTGGCGGGATTGCCGCCGGTCCGCATGGCCGCAGCCGGCAGCGCCTCACGGACGAGCGCCACGAGCTCGTCGCTGGTGCGCAGCGGAGCGGTCTCGCGGCGTCGCACGATCGCGTCCGCGATCCGGCCGGCGTGCTTCTCCTCGCCGTACGTGCGCAGGATCCGGACCAGCTCGCCCTTGTCGTACGTGGCGAGGATCTCCGCGGCGGTCGTCCCCTCCTGTCCCATCCGCATGTCGAGCGGAGCCGGACGGGCGTACGAGAAGCCGCGGTCGTCCTCGTCGAGCTGCATCGAGGAGACACCGAGGTCGAAGAGCACGGCGGCGACCCGCCGGCGGCCGGCGTCGGCGATCGCGTCGGTGATCTCGTCGTACACGCCCTCGTAGAAGGTGACCCGCCCTTCGAAGGGCGCGAGTCGCTCGCGTGAGAGACGCAACGCCTCTGCGTCGCGGTCGATCCCGATCACGTGCACGTCCGGGAAGCGGCTCAGGACAGCCTCGGAGTGCCCGCCCAGCCCGAGCGTCGCGTCGACCAGGACCGCGTCGCTACGGGACAGGGCGGGCGTGAGGAGCTCGACCGTCCGCTCCAGGAGCACCGGTACGTGCTTCGTCTCACCCATGCGCCCCGGCCCACCTGGGACGTCCGACCACCATCTCGACCCCTCGTTCCGGTTGGTTCAGCGTGTGTTGCGCCTCGGTCGGCTACCCGTGCCGCCCGATCGCGTCTGGTTCGTCCGACCAGGTCCCTGGCCGCTTGCCCTGGGAAGTCACCTCTGGCACCGGGGAAGTGGTGCCAGGTGGTGGAGCAAGCGGCCGAGAGGCCTCGTCGTACGACCCGTCAGAGCAGTCCCTCGATCACCTCTTCGGACAGCGAGGCGAAGCTCTCCTCCTGCGCGTCGGAGTACTCCGACCAGCGCGCGGCGTCCCAGATCTCGACCCGTTCCATCGCGCCGACGACGACGCAGTCTCGGCCCAGGCGGGCGTACTCCCGCAGCGGCGGCGGGACGGTGATGCGGCCCTGCTTGTCCGGGACCTCGTCCGAGGCCCCCGAGAAGAGGACACGGATGAAGTCGCGGGTGGCCTTGTTGGTGAACGGCGTCTTGCTGATCCGGTCGCTGAACTCCTGGAAGCTCGCCTGCGGCCAGACGTAGATGCAGCGGTCCTGCCCCTTCGTCAGCACGAGGCCCTCCGTGAGTCGGTCGCGGAACTTGGCGGGAAGGAACAAGCGGCCCTTCTCGTCGAGGCGAGGGGTGTACGTACCGAAGAACATCGCACGCCAACCTCCCCGTCTCGCCGCGGTCGGCCCGAGTCAGTCGACTGCTTGCTCCACTTTCCGCCACTGTACTCCACAACCCTCCACCGTCAACCGCACTTGCACCCCAGCGCGCCCCCCGGCACGGCTCGGGCCGCGCATCACCGTCACCTGGCCACGGCCGAACTCCCCCGTGATCTCGGCATTCCTCTCGCCTGCACCCCACGGATGGTGAAGAGTGGAGCGTGGGTGGGGAGACCTGCCGTCCCTCGGCGTCAGCAGCGAACACGGCGTTGACCGCGCGGGTAGTCTCGGCATCCTGGGGGGTCGCCGGCAGGCCGTCGCCCGCTCCGTTCGTGGATCCGAGGAGGACCGCAGTGACGACGACAGCTCGCCGCGAGCCAGCAGCCCCGCCCGGCCAGGACCAGACCGACGAGCTCGTCGCGGCCGCCGGACGGCTCGCCGCCAACATCGAGAGCGTCATCGTCGGCAAGACCGACGTCGTCCGCACCGCCGTGGTCGTGCTGCTCGCCGGCGGTCACCTCCTGCTCGAGGACGTCCCCGGCGTCGGCAAGACCATGCTGAGCAAGGCACTCGCACGCTCGATCGACGGCTCGATGCGACGCATCCAGTTCACCCCCGACCTCCTGCCCAGCGACGTCACCGGCACCTCGGTGTGGGACCCCGAGTCACGGACGTTCGAGTTCCGGCCCGGAGCCGTCTTCGGCAACGTCGTCGTCGGGGACGAGATCAACCGCGCATCGCCCAAGACGCAGTCGGCGCTGCTGGAGTGCATGGAAGAGCGTCAGGTCACCGTGGACAGCACCACCTACCCGCTCGAGGACCCGTTCATGGTGGTCGCGACCCAGAACCCTCTCGAGATGGAGGGCACCTACCCGCTGCCCGAGGCACAGCGCGACCGCTTCATGGCCCGCGTCTCGATGGGCTACCCCTCGGCCGAGGCAGAGGCCTCGATGCTGCGCGAGCACGGCGGCAGCGAGCCCCTCGCCGACCTCGCGCCGGTCACCGACGTCAAGCAGGTCGCCGACCTCGTCGCCACGGTCCGCACCGTCCACGTGGCCCCCGCGATCGAGCAGTACGCGGTCGCGCTGACCCACGCGACCCGCTCCACCTCACGTCTGCGGCTCGGCGCCTCGCCACGCGCGACCCTCCACCTCGTCCGTGCCGCGCGTGCCCGGGCCGCCCTCGACCGGCGCCCGTACGTCCTTCCCGACGACGTGTCGGCTCTCGCCGAGCCGGTGCTCGCTCACCGGCTGCTCCTCTCCCCCGATGCCGTGGTCGCCGGGTGGCAAGCCTCCGACGTGGTCCGTGAGGTCCTCTCCGAGGTCCGCGTGCCCGAGCCCGGACGGTGACGTGCGCGCCACCCTCGACGCCCTGACCTCCCGCGGCCGCGCCTTCGTCGCCGCCGGGCTCACGGTGCTGGTCGGCGGCATCCTGCTCGGTCTCGACATCCTCGTCCGGATCGGGATGCTCGCGCTCGCACTCCCGCTCGTCGCGGTGGTCGTCGTCGCACGCAGCCGGAGCACCGTCAGTGCCTCCCGCGAGGTGACACCGCCCAGGGTCCCTGCCGGCGCCGAGGTGGCGGTAGCGCTGCGGATCGACGGAGGCGGGCGGGGCACCCCTGGCACGGTGCTGCTGGAGGACGAGCTCCCCGACGCCCTGGGCGGCCGTCGCCGGTTCAGCGTCGAGAGCCGCGGGCCCCAGTGGCGCTGTCTGGTCGAGTACGCCGTCACGCCCCACCGACGCGGCTTCCACGCGATCGGTCCGCTGACCGTACGGGTCGGCGACCCCTTCGGCTTCCTGTCGGTCGCACGCACGTTCCACACCACGACGCCGCTCGTCGTCACGCCGGTGGTCCACTCCCTCGGCCGCATGTGGGCCGGCGGCGTCGGCGCCGAGCGCGGCGACCACCGCGTACGCCTGGGTGCCACCGGTCGGCCCGACGACGCCTCGGTGCGCGAGTACCGGGTCGGCGACGACCTCCGCCGGATCCACTGGCGGACCACGGCCCGTACGGGTGAGCTGATGGTCCGACGTGAGGAAGAAGGACGGCACGCCGACCTCACGGTCTTCCTCGACACCCGGCGCGACGTCCATCAGCCCGGCAAGGAGGGCACCTTCGAGTGGGCCGTCTCGGCGGCCGCGTCCGTCGCGGCGCACTTCGCCGGCAACGGCTGGGACGTTCGTCTCACCACCGACACGACCGACTCCCACGACTCCGCTCCCGACGAGCTCGGCCTGATCCTCGACGAGCTCGCCGCCGTTCGCACCTCCTCGCGCCGCACCACCGGGCTCGTCCCCGCCGACGTCCTGGGCTCGCGCGGCACCGTCGTGGCGATCGTGACCGGGGCCGACGCCGGGGCCCTCGACCACCTCGACCGGTGCTGCTCCGGTGCCGGTCGCCGTCTGGCCCTGGTCCTGGACGCCGACGGATGGCTGTCGCGGGCGTCCTCGGGCACCGGCGCCTCCGCCGACCTCGCGGCCTCCGCCCGTTCCCGTGGATGGGACGCGGTCGCTGTCGGAGGCGGGCAGGGCGTCGCCGACGCCTGGCGCGCACTCGCTGCGCTCGCCGCGAAGGCTGCGGTCCGATGAGCGCCGCAGGTGCGGCACGCGCCGCGTGGACAGGGCTGTGGGTCTGGCTCCTCGCCCTCGCCGTCGGGGCCGCGTTCACACCGCTCGTCGTCGACGGCTCGTTCCTGGTCGACGGCGGGCTCGGCGCCGCCGCCGTCGTGCTCACCGGCGTACTCCTCCGCGCTGTCGCCGCACCGCGTGCGGCCGTCGTCACCGCCGAGGGAGCGGTCGCGGTCGGCTGGCTGACCGCCGTGTACGGAGCCGGCACCGGCATCGCCGGCGTCGTCCCGACCGGCGCGACACTGGATCAGGCTCGCGCGGTCAGCGAGGCCACCTATCAGCACGCCCAGCGCTACGCCGCCCCCGTCCCCGACCTCCAGGCGCTCGATGCCACGCTGGCCGCTCTCGTGATCGGCCTCGTGCTGGTCATCGACGTGATGGCCTCCGAGCTGCACTGGGCGCCGGCACTCGGGCTCGTGCTTCTCGCGGTGCTGATGATCCCGGCGACGTTGCTGGGCGGCGAGACGCAGCCCTGGTCGTTCGTCCTCGGTGCCCTCGCCTATGCGGGCCTCCTCGCGCAGACCCGCCGCGACGACGCCGGTTCCTGGGGTCCCCGAATGGTCGGCGTCGCCGAGTCTGCGTCGCGTCCGGCCGCTCCGGCGGTCCTGAACCGGATCGGCGCGACGGTGCCGGCCGCCGGGATCGCCGTGGCCGCGGTCGCGATCGCGATGGTCGTACCGGCCATGGCACCGACGGCCTCGACGAACCTGTTCGGCGGCGGTGGCAGCGGGGCAGGCGGCAACGGGACCGGCCTCGACAACCCGGTTCTCGACATGCGCCGCAACCTGCGTGGCCAGAGCCCCGACGTGATGCTCACGATTCAGGAGGTCGAGGGCTCACCGCGTCCCCGCTACGTCCGCCTCGCCTCCCTCCAGGCGGTCGGCGCGCGCGGGTGGACCCTCGGCGACCGGGTCGGCGCCGGCCAGCAGCTCGACGACGACCTGCCGGCGATCCCCGGTCTCAACGCGGGCGTCGACCGCCGCGACGTGCGCTACACCGCCTCGGTGGCGCCCGGCTTCGACACGCGGTGGCTCCCGCTCGTCTATGCCCCCACCGCGATCGCGCTCGACGAGCCCGACGGCGTGGAGGTCAACCGCAGCATGCTCGACGTGAGCCGCATCGCGCGGCTGGGGAGCTTCGCCGGAGAGACCTACACGTTCGACGCGTCGCTCGTACGCCCGACCGAGAGCGACATGCGCACCGCGCCCGCCTCGACGTTGACGATGTCCTCGTTCGTGGACCTTCCGGAGAACACGCCCGACGTGGTCGCCGCACGTGCCGAGGAGGTCACCGCAGGCGCGGACAACGCCTTCGACCGTGCTGTCGCGCTCCAGCGGTGGTTCCGCCAGGACGGCGGTTTCGAGTACTCGCTCGACCAGCGTGCCGGGTCGGGGATGGAGACGATCGAGGACTTCCTCACCGACGACCGTGTCGGGTACTGCGAGCAGTTCGCGACCGCGATGGCGATGATGGCCCGCTCGCTGGGGATCCCTGCCCGGGTGTCGATCGGGTTCCTGTCCGGACAACCCGGTCGCCTGGGCAACTCATGGGTCTTTCGCGGGACCGACATGCATGCCTGGCCCGAGCTCTACTTCGCCGGGATCGGCTGGGTCGGGTTCGAACCCACCCCGGGCGGGAGCGGCTACACGCCGCCGACCTTCGCAGAGGGTGAGGAGGAGGAGCTCCAGGGCCCGTCGTCGTCGCTGGCTCCCACCGCCGCCCCGACGACAGCCCCCACGGCGGCACCCGGCCGCGAGACCGGGCCGGCGGCTCAGGACGGCACGGGCGACTCGTCGTCCCGCACGATGCTGATGGTCGTCGTCGGCGCGATCCTGCTCCTCCTGCTGGCCACTCCGGCGGTCGTCCGGGCCGAGCGACGACGCCGCCGCATGCCCCGAGGCGCCGCTGCACCGACGGTGGAGAACGCGTGGGCGGAGGTTCGCGACACCGCGACCGACCTCGGGCTGGGCTGGACCGACGGCGCATCGCCACGTGCGACCGTCGCTCCGCTTCGCGCGAGGCTCAGGGACGACCCGGACGTACGCGAGGCCCTGGACGCGTTGGTCGGTGCCGTCGAGCGCAGCCGCTACGCCCCCGCGTACGAGCCGGTCGATCTCAAGGAGGTCGTCAAGCGGCTGAGGCAGGCGATGGCCGACACCACGTCACGGGGTCAGCACGCGGTCGCCCTCATCCTGCCGCGATCGGTGCTCGTCACCCGCGAGCAGCGTGGGACAGCACAGGACGCGGACGAGGTGCTGTCGCTCAGGGAGTGAACGACCGTCCCACCAGGGACGGTCGGTGCCACACGGGCCGAGCCGGCGTGGCCGCTCAGGAGTCGGAGTCGTCGGTCAGGAGTCGGAGTCGCGGCGACGCTTCCAGCGCTCTTCCATGCGGTGCATGAACGAGCCGCTCGACGCGGCGCGGCTGCTGCCGTGCCCCGGGCGCGACGGCGGGGCCTGACGCGGGTCCTGCGGCGCGTCGACGTCGCGAGACTTCCACGCGGTGAGAAAGAAGTAGGCGCCGGCGACCATCAGGACGAAGCCTGCGACACCGAGGGGTGTCGACGCCGCGATGACGCCGGTCATCAGCAGACCCACGCCGACGACGAAACCTACTGCGGCGAGTACGACGATCCTTCGTGCCCGCGCCCGTAGCTTCGAGCCCCGCAGGGTCGACGCGAGCCTCGGGTCCTCGGCAGCGAGGGCTTGCTCCAGCTGCTCGAGCAACCTCTGCTCTTCCTCTGAGAGCGGCACTTCGGGCCTCCCCTGACACTCGACCGGCCGTTGCCAGCACCTTCAGCGCCCAGTCTAGGCAGGCGCCCACGGCAACGCCACAGCACGGGCTATTGTTTGTGCCGACGGGGGCGTCGGTCCCCCTCCGCCTGCTCGGAAGGACGTCGATGCTTCGGCTCACTGCACTCGTCAGCTCTGCCACTCTCGCATTGTCAGGCGCGCTGGTCGCCGTCGGCGCGGCGTCACCGGCGCAGGCGGCTCCCAGCGCCGCTACGGTCGTCGCACCCGCGAGCGTTCCCGCAGCGGTATCGGCACGGGCGAAGGCGTCGAAGAAGGACCGTTTCTACCGCGCGACGACCCGGCCGGGCGACCGTGACCGCTCGGTCACCTCGATCAAGCACGTCCGCGAGCTGCAGTACCGCCTCCGGTGGGCCGGCGCGTACGGCGGCGCCGTGAACGGCGTCTACACGGCACGCACCAAGAAGGCCGTCAAGAAGTTCCAGAAGCGCCACGGGCTCAAGCGCTCCGGCGTCGCGAACACCGCCACCTGGAAGGTGCTCATCCGTACGACGGTCCGGGGCAAGTCGAAGATCCCGAAGCGTTGCAAGTCGTCGGGCTGGAACGCCTGCTACGACCGCAAGCGCCACCAGGTCGTGCTCTACAAGAACGGCACCCTCTGGAACTCCTGGCTCGTCCGTGGCGGTGCTTCCTCGTCGAAGACGCGGACCGGCTCGTTCTCGGTGTTCTTCCGCAGCAAGAGCCACGTCAGCTCGATCTACGAGGCCAAGATGCCTTTCGCCCAGTTCTTCTCCGGCGGCCAGGCCTTCCACGCCTCGTACCTGATGATGGATCCGTTCGTCGGTCACAGCCACGGCTGCGTCAACATGTACATCCCTGACGCCAAGCAGCTGTGGGCACTGACCGCCGACAAGAAGCTCAAGGTGACGGTGTACGGCGCCTGGAGCTGACCTCGGCGCGGGCCGGTCGGGCTCTGCGGACCACGGACACAGTACGGTCGACCAGTGAACGCCACCCATCCCCGGATCCAGCAGGTCGTCGACGCGCTCGCCGAGCGGGGCGTCGTCGACGAGGTCGTCCGCGTGCTCCCGGACTCTGCGCGTACCGCACGAGAGGCCGCCGACGCCCTGGGGACCGAGGTCGGCGCGATCGCCAACAGCCTGGTCTTCGCCTCGGGGGGTGAACCGGTGCTCATCCTCACCAGCGGGGCGCACCAGGTCGACACAGCCCTGGTGGCCGCGATCCACGACCTCCAGCCGCTGGAGCGGGCCGACCCGGACTTCGTGCGGGCAGTGACCGGTCAGGTCATCGGCGGGGTCGCACCGATCGGGCACCCGGCGCCCCTGCGGACGTTCGTCGACCTGGCCCTGCGCGACCACGAGGTGGTCTGGGCCGCGGCGGGGCACCCGCACGCGGTGTTCGCGACGTCGTTCGACCAGCTGGTCGAGATCACCGGCGGGACGCCGACCGAGGTCGCCTGAGCAGACCCGGGCACGCTGCGGGAAGACGAAGGCGCCGGACGGATGATCCGTCGGCGCCTCGGATGCCTCCCGCCCGGCCCGACCCCCGACGCGAGCCGGACGAGCGGCATCGGGATCAGTGTCCCTCGCTGGAGGACCGGTGTCATGAGCATTCGTACTCATTCACCCCGCTGAGCACGAACGGCAGCGGCCCACGGGCGCCACGTTCGTCGCCGCGTCGGTGTCGGTAGCCTGTCGGGGTGGCAGAGGTCGTGGTGGTCGGAGGTGGCTTCGCCGGCATCGCGGCGGCCGTACGGATCGCCAAGCTGCGACACCGCGTGACGCTCCTCGAGCAGTCCGAACGACTCGGGGGCCAGCTCGTCCCGTACGAGACCGGTGGCTGGTCCTTCGACAACGGATGGTCGGAGCTCACGCTCCCGGCGACCGTGCGCGACCTCTTCAAGAAGTCGGGCCGTCCGATCGACCGTGCGCTCGACCTGGTCGCGTTGCCGGTCGCGCGGCGCCACGTGTTCGCTCGCGACATGGTCCTCGACCTCCCGACGGGGAGCCGCGGTGCGCAGACAGAGGCGATCGACGCGGTGCTCGGCGTCGGCGCCGGCGACCGATGGACACGCTGGCTCGACGCGTTCGACGAGGTCTGGGAGGTTCTTCGTCGGCAGGCGCTCGAGCGGCGACTCGTCGGGCGCGCGTCGTTCACCCGCGAGCAGTGGCGGACGCTGAGCCCGCGCGCAGGACTGGAGCGTGCGAGCCGGCGAGCTCTGCGCGACCCGGCGCTGCGGGCGATGGTGCTGGACCGGCACCGCCTCGACGGACAGCAGCCCCGCGCCCTGCCCGAGCTCCTCGGTGTCGTCGATCTCGTCGAGCGTTCGTTCGGACGATGGCGCATCGACGGGGGCACGACGGCGCTCCTCGCGGCGCTCGAGCGCCGGTTGGAGGAGCGGCGGGTCGACGTCCGGCTCTCCACCCGCGCCCACGACGTGATCGGCTCCGACCCTGTCTCGGGAGTCGTGACCGACGACGGCACGGTCGACGCCGACGTCGTGGTGTGGGCGGCTCCGGGCTCACCCGGCGGTGTGCAGGAGAGCACCGCGCTCCCCCTCGTGCCCGCGGCTCGTACCTATCTCGGCCTCGGCCCGTACGCGCCGCGTCTCGCCCAGCAGACGGTCGTGCACGGCGGCACGCCCGTCCGCATCACGCCGAGCGCCACCCATGCCGGCGACGGACAGGCCTGGACGGTCGAGCACGTCGGGGCGGAGGACCCGGTCCTCAGTCTGCGGCGGCTCGGGATCGACGTCGAGGACCACGTCCTCCACCGTGAGGACGTCGGCTCGGTCGACCTCGTACGGTCGGGAGCCCGGTACGGGTGGCAGTGGTCGGGCTGGCGTACGGCGTTCGCCGTGCCGGGGGTCGGCCCTAGGCGGTCGGGCTTCCTGCGTATCGGGGTGAACGCCCACCCCGGCCCGTCGACGGAGCTGGTCGCGCTCGGCGCGGCGGCCGCCGCGGAGACCCTGCGCCCCTGAGTCGGCTCGGCGGTCAACCGCGCGGCGCGGAGCCGCGCCCGGCGTGGCGCCACTCGTTGCGCAGACCCGAGACCACCGACGCGAGGTAGCGCGGACGCTCGATGCCGTCGTCTTCGACCATGCACGCGGAGACGGCGAAGCCGAGAACAGCCAGCCCGCTCACCCACCACGCGACGACGAGGAGGTCGCCGCGGACACCGGCCTGGAGGTACGCGAGGGCACAGCCGACGTACACGGCGGCCCCGATCACGCCGCCGAGCACCAGCATCCCCCGTCTGCGGTGCTGCTCCCGAGTCACCTTCTCAGGATCGCACCGGACCCGGTCGTGCGCTGGACGTTGCCAGACCCGGCGCGTCGCCCCGTCAGCCGACGACGAGAGGGGCGAGGTTCTGGTAGATCTGCCGGGTGGCCCGCGACCGGTTCAGCGTGTAGAAGTGCAGGCCGGGCGCACCGCGCTCGAGCAGCGAGCTGCACAGCTCGGTGGCGATCTGGGTGCCTTCCTCGCGCAGCCCCTCGGGGTCGTCGACCCAGGGCTCGAGGCGGGAGACCACCGAGGCAGGGACCGGGTGACCGGACAGCTCCGCCATGCGGCTGATCTGCGCCAGGTTGGTGATCGGCATGATCCCGGGGACGATCGGGATGTCGCAGCCGCGCGCCCGCACGCGGTCGACGAGCCCGAGGTAGTCCTCGGCGAGGAAGAAGAAGTCGGTGACGGCGAACTCCGCGCCGGCACGTGCCTTGGCGACCACGACGTCGGCGTCGGCGTCGAGGTCGGGAGCCTCGCGGTGGCCCTTCGGGTACGCGGCCGCGCCGACGCAGAACGAGCCGAGCCCGGAGACCAGGGAGACGAGCTCGACCCCGTGATCGAGGCCGTCGGGATGAGAGGTCCACGGTGCGCCCGGACCGCCGACCGGGTCGCCCCGCAGCGCGAGGATGTTGCGTACGCCGGCTGCGGCGTACTGGCCGAGAACCATCCGGAGATCGTCGCGCGACTGGCCCACGCACGTGAGGTGACCGACGGGACGCAGCGTCGTCTCCGTCGCGATGCGCTCGGTGATCCTGACCGTACGGTCACGCGTGGTGCCGCCGGCACCGTACGTCACCGAGACGAAGGTGGGGTGCAGCGGCTCCAGCTCGCGGATCGCCGTCCACAGCGCCCGCTCGCCGGCGTCGCTCTTCGGGGGGAAGAACTCGAACGAGAAGCTCGCCGCGGGTGCGGCGATGTCCTCGCTGAGGCGGCGTGCGGTCGACATGCCGACCACCTTAACCACTGCAGTGGCGCGCTCCTGCGTGCCGATCGAGTCGTGGGACGGCGCGGGTAGGGTGGCGACCGTGATCGACGCTGATGCCTTCGCCGTCCGGGTCGGCGAGGAGCTCGAGGCGTTCGCCGCCCTCCAGCGCGAGCGCCTCGCCCCTCTCGGACCCCGCCTCTCCTCGTTCCTCGACGCCGCCGACGTCTCGTCCCAGGGCGGGAAGCGGCTGCGTGCCTCGTTCTGCCGGGCCGGCTGGACGGTCGGAGGCGGGACGGGCGACGACGCGGCGGTCGTCCGTGCGTCGGCGGCGTTGGAGTGGCTCCAGGCGAGCGCTCTGGTCCACGACGACGTGATCGACGCCTCGATGACCCGCCGCGGCAAGCCCGCCGCGCACGCCGCGTTCGCCCTCACGCACCGCGCGCAGGGGTGGCACGGCTCCCCCGAGGCGTACGGCACCGGCGCGGCGATCCTCCTGGGTGACCTGCTCCTGACGTGGGCCGACGAGATGTTCCGTACGGCCGGGTTCGCGCCCGAGGTCGTCGCCCGCGCCACCCCGTACCTCGACGCCTGCAAGTCGGAGGTCGTGGCCGGTCAGTTCCTCGACCTGGTCAGCGGTGCCATCGGCCAGAGCTCGGCGACCGAGGCGATGCGCGTCGTGCGCTACAAGGCGGCGAAGTACACCGTCGAGCGCCCGCTCCATCTCGGCGCGGCGCTGGCCGGTGCACCGAGGGAGACCCTCGACGCCCTCAGCGCCTACGCGTTGCCGGTGGGTGAGGCGTTCCAGCTGCGCGACGACGTCCTCGGGGTGTTCGGCGACCCCGAGGTCACCGGCAAGCCGGCCGGGGACGATCTCCGTGAGGGCAAGCAGACGGTGCTGGTCGCCCACGCCTACGACCGCGCGACGACCGAGCAGCGGGCGACGCTCGACCTCGGCATCGGCGATCCCGATCTCACGGCCACCGCCGTCGACGGGTTGCGCGACGTCATCCGCGAGACCGGCGCGCTGCGGCGGCTGGAGGACGACATCGCCCGGCTGGAGGAGCAGGCCACCGCCGCACTCTCGCTCGCACCACTGGCCCCGTACGCCGACGAGCTCGCGGACCTCGCGTCACGAGCCGTGCGACGGACGGCGTGACGCGCGACCCGTCCGCGGTCTCAGAAGCCCAGCGCCTGGGCCCGCCTGCGCACCTCGCGCCCACGGCCCTCACGCAGCGCGTCGACCGGTCGACCCGGCAGCGTGTCGTCGGGGGTGAACAGCCACACGGCGGCCTCCTCGTCGCTGAAGCGCGCGTCGTCGAGCAGGACGAGCGTTCCGCGCAGGCCCTCGATCGGTGCGCCGTCGGCGATCAGCAGCGCGGGGACGCGCGGACGCGACGACGAGGCGGACCGTGCGGCCAGGAGATCCTTCTCACGAATCCGCTGCCGGACACGGCTCACGGTCGTCTCCAGCTCGGCGGCGGCCTCCTCCCACGTCAGCCAGTCGTCGATCAGCGCGTCCAGCGTCTGTGCCGTCGTGTCGGTGCCGGGGTTGTCGTCTGCCATAGGACAAGACTCGCACGCTCCCGTCGGCTCGCCTTCCACGGTGGGCCCACCATGCTCACCTACACTGAGGCCGGGCCGCCTGACACGTCGGCGCGCCTGCGCGAGGGCGGGCCGACACGCCCGACGTGGAGGAGGTGACCGTGACGACGACCGGCGACGAGACGCTCGTGGGCCGTGTGCTCGACGGCCGCTACCACCTTCGCCAGGTGCTCGCCCGGGGCGGGATGGGCACGGTGCTGCTCGCCACCGACACGCGCCTCGACCGCACGGTGGCCGTCAAGGTCATGCTGAACGCGGTGGGCGGAGACCAGGACTTCACCGCGCGGCTGCAGGCCGAGGCGCGCGCCGCTGCCCGCCTCAACCACCCGAACGTGGTCGCGGTCTTCGACCAGGGCGACGACGCCGGCCTGCTCTACCTCGTGATGGAGTACGTCCCCGGACACACCCTGCGGGATGTGATCACCCGAGAGGCGCCCCTGCCACCACGGCGCGTGCTCGCCCTCGTCGAGCCGCTCCTCCTGGCGCTCTCCGCAGCGCACGACGCCCGCATCATCCACCGCGACGTCAAGCCGGAGAACGTCCTCATCACTCCCACCGGTCACGTGAAGGTCGCCGACTTCGGACTCGCCCGCGCGATCACCGCGCGCTCGCAGGCCACGACCGGAGTCCTCATCGGCTCCGTCTCCTATCTCGCCCCCGAGCTCGTCCTGAACGAGGGCGCCGACGCGCGCTGCGACGTGTACGCGGTGGGCGCGGTGATGTACGAGATGCTGACGGGCTCCAAGCCGCACACGGGCGAGACCCCGATCCAGGTCGCGTACCAGCACGTTCACGCCGACGTGCCGGCACCGTCGTCCCAGGTGCCAGGCATCCCGCCGTACCTCGACGCGCTCGTCTCGCGCGCGACCGCCCGCGACCGCGACCAGCGGTCCGCGGACGCGCGCGTCCTCCTCCACCAGGTGCGCCGGGTGCGCTCGGCGCTCGAGGCCGACCTGCCCGACGACGTCGAGCTCACCCAGGACCTGCGCCTCCACCGGATCGTCGCCGCCCGGAGCGACGACCTTCTGGAGACGAGCGTCACCAACGAGGCCGCGTTCGCGACCACGGTCGCCGGTCACGACACCTACGACGCGGTGGCGGCACCGTACGCCCCCACGGGCCCGCCGGTCGCGCCGTCACCGCCGTACGACCCGGGGTACGAGGCGACGCGAGCCGTCACGCGTGACGCGTCCGGCATCCCGACCGCACCCGACGCCCCTGCGGGTGACCGCGCGTCCGCTGGGCAGCAGCGACAGCAGCGGCGTCGTGGACGTCGGATGCTGATCCTCGCGCTCGTCGTGGCGCTGCTCGCCGGCAGCCTGGGCTGGTGGTTCGGTGTGGCGCGCTTCGACCAGGCGCCCGACCTCACCGGCATGCCGCTCGAGCAGGCGCGCTCCGAGGCGCAGGACGCCGGCTACACCGTCGAGACCGACGGCAGCGCGTTCAGCGAGACCATCCCGGCGGGCTCCGTCACCTCGACCGACCCCGGCCCCGGGGGCCGGATCCTGCCCGACGGGACCATCACGCTGACGGTGTCCAAGGGCAAGGAACGCTACGCGCTGCCCGACCTCGCCGGGTCCACGGAGGAGGAGGCGGAGGAGACGCTCGCCGACATCAAGGCGGTCGTCGGGGGCATCGACCGCAAGTTCAGCGACGAGGTTCCCACGGGGCAGGTGATCACCACGTCCCTGGCCGTCGGCCGGATGCTCAAGCCGGGGACGGCGGTCGACCTCGTCGTGAGCAAGGGGCGACGGCCGGTCGAGGTCGACGACTTCACCGGCAAACCGCTCGCCCAGGCGCAGCGCAAGCTCGAGAAGGCGGGGCTGGTCGTCGCCGTGGAGCGGACGTACGACGACAAGGTGCCCAAGGACCAGGTGCTGTCCCAGGACCCCGCCTCCGGCACGGCCTACAAGGGCGACACCGTGACGCTGTCGGTCTCCGACGGGCCCCAGCCGATCGAGGTCCCTGGCGTGATCGGCAAGAACGTCGACGACGCCACGGCCATCCTCGAGGCGGCCGGGTTCACGGTGAAGGTCGAGAAGGAGCGCATCCACTTCGGCAGCAACCTGGTGTCCCGGCAGTCGCCCGGAAGCGGCGACGAGGCACCCCCGGGCTCGACGATCGTGCTGCGCATCGTCTGATCGACGCGCCGTAGGATGGGCCGCGTGTCCTCCCCCGCCGACGAGTCACCCACTGACGCACGCCCGCAACCCGCTCGGTGCTCACGTCCCGGTCGGGCCGGGCCTCGCGCGCGGTGCCTGGAAGTCGATGCGCGATCTCGGGGGCGACACTCTGCAGGTCTTCACCGGCAACCCTCGCGGCTGGGCGCCCTCCTCGGGGGACCCTGAGCAGGACGCGGCGTTCCGCGCCCTCTGCGAGAACGAAGCCGTGCCCGCGTTCGTCCACGCGCCGTACCTCGTGAACCTCGGCAGCCCGAGCGTGGCGACGTACGAGAAGTCCGTCGCCAGCGTCGCGCACAACCTTGCGCGTACGCATGCGATCGGCGCCCGAGGGCTCGTCGTCCACACGGGCTCGTGCGTCGACGACGGCACGTACGACGCTGCGCTGCGCCAGGTGCGTGAAGGCCTGCTCCCGCTGCTCGACACCCTCCCGGACGACGGTCCTCGTCTGCTGCTGGAGCCGACGGCCGGCCAGGGGCGCTCGCTGTGCGCGAAGGTCGACGACCTGGAGCCCTACCTCGAGGCGCTCGACCACCACCCCCGCGTCGGCATCTGTCTCGACACGTGCCACGCCTTCGCCGCCGGCGAACCGCTCGACGAGGTGGCGGGAGTCGCGGCGACGCTCGAGCGTCTGCTGGACGTCGCAGGACCGGGTCGGCTGGCGCTCGTGCACGCCAACGACTCCAAGGACGTCCGCGGCAGCTTCAAGGACCGCCACGAGCGGATCGGTCAGGGTCATCTCGGCAAGGACGCCTTCGCCGCTCTGCTCGCCCATCCGGTCACCGAAGGTGTCCCGTTCGTCCTCGAGACGCCGGGTGGCGCCGACGCGTGGCGCGAGGACCTGGCGCTCCTCGCCGGCCTCCGACCACTGTGAGCGGCGACGAGTCGACCCCACAGCGGTCGTACAGCCTGCTGGCGACCGTCGCGCTGCTCGCGGTCACGGCGGCATGGGGCTCGACGTTCTTCCTGATCAAGGACCTGGTGGAGGTCGTACCGCCGGTCGACTTCCTCGCCGTCCGCTTCGCGATCGCCGCCGCCGCGCTGTTCCTCGTCCGGCCGAGGGCGGTGCTCGAGCTCGGTGGTGACAGCCTGCGCCGCGGTGTCGTGCTCGGACTCGTCTACGGCGGCGCACAGATCCTGCAGACCGTCGGCCTCGCGCACACCGACGCGAGCGTCTCGGGCTTCGTGACCGGGATGTACGTCGTGTTCACGCCGATCCTCGCCGCGCTCGTGCTCCGGCAGCGGATCGGGCTCCTCGTGTGGATCGCCGTCGCGGTCGCAACCGCTGGCCTGGCGTTCCTCTCGCTGGAGGGTCTCGCGATCGGGTACGGCGAGGGCATCACGCTGCTGTCGGCCGTCCTGTACGCGCTGCACATCGTGATGCTCGGCGCCTGGACGTCGGCGCGGGAGGCCTACGGGCTGGCCGTGGTGCAGATGGCCGTGATCGCGGTGATGTGCTTCGCGATCAGCGCACCGGGCGGCGTGGTGCTGCCGCAGACCGGAGGCCAGTGGGTGAGCATGGTCTACATGGCGCTCGTCGCCGGTGCGTTGGCGATGCTGGCGCAGACGTGGGCCCAGGCGCACCTTCCCGCGACCCGGGCGGCGATCATCATGTCGATGGAGCCGGTGTTCGCCGCCGGGTTCGCGATCGGCTTCACCGACGAGACGCTGACCGCGCGCACGCTCGCCGGAGGTGCCCTGGTGCTGACGGCGATGCTGCTTGCCGAGGCGGCTCCACGACGGCACATCGAGGCCGAGGTCCCCCACCTCTCCCAATAGCTCGCGAGCCACTCTCCGCGTACCCCCGAGCCACTCTCCGCGCACCCGCGAGCCACTTTCCGCGTACCCCCGAGCCACTCTCCGTCAGGGGAGCTCCCCGGCGCACCGGAAGTGGCTCCCGAACGCACCGGAAGTGGCTCCCGAACGCACCAGAAGTGGCTCGCGAACGCACCGAAAGTGGCTCGCGAACGGGGAAAGGGGTCAGCGCAGGCGCTCGACCACGAACTCCTCCGCCGGGTTCGCGATGACGTCCTGCGCCGCGACGACCTCCATCTCGCCGGCGCCCGTACGACGCGTGTGGTCGAGGATGCCGTAGATGGAGGAGGCCACCTTGCTGAGCGCGTCAGGCACGTCCATGCCCGACTGGAGCAACCGCCCGAGGAACATCGACGTGGTCGCGTCGCCGGAGCCTGCGACGACGTTCATCTCGAGCTTCGGTGTCGTCACGACGTACGCGCCGGTGTCATCGACCGCGACCATCGAGATCGTCTCGTCGCTCGGGTCGAGCACCTCGACCGACGTCACGAGGACGATCCGCGGCCCGCGCGACCGCAGGACGTCGACGGCGGACAGCAGCTGCTCGAGCGTGCCGACCTCCGCACCGGTCAGCAGCTCCAGCTCGAACTGGTTGGGGGTCGTGATGTCGGCGGCAGGGACGATCCGGTCGCGCATCAGCTCGGCGATGCCCGGCCGGACGTAGACGCCGCGGCCGCGGTCACCGATGACCGGGTCGGCGCAGTAGACCGCGTCAGGGTTGGCTGCCTTCACCTTCGCGACCGCGTCGAGGATCACCTCGGCGACCTCGGGAGAGCCCTGGTAGCCCGACAGGACAGCGTCGAGATTCGGGAAGACGCCACGCTCCCCCACGCCCGTGATGACGTCAGCGACCTGCGCGGCCTCGAACACGGCGCCGCGCCAGACGCCGTACCCGGTGTGGTTGGAGAAGGCGACGGTGTTGACCGGCCAGGTGTCGACGCCGAGACGCTGCAGCGGGAAGACCGCGGAGCTGTTGCCGGCATGGCCGTACGCGACGGAGGACTGGATCGAGAGGACCTGCACGAGGCTCAGCGTACGACCTCGCGTACGGTCGCAGCGTGCCGCCCGCAGCCGACCACCACTTCTACCGTCCTTCCGACGGCCACGGCCTGCCGCACGACCCGTTCAACGCGATCGTCGCCCCTCGGCCGATCGGCTGGGTCTCGACCCGCGGAAGCGACGGGACGGTCAACCTGGCCCCGTACAGCTTCTTCAACGCCTTCGCGTACTCGCCGCCGATCATCGGATTCGCGAGCACCGACCGCAAGGACAGCGTCACGAACGCCGAGGCCACCGGAGCGTTCTGCTGGAACCTCGTCACCGAGGACCTTGCCGAGGCGATGAACGCCACCTCCGCGAGCGTGCCCGCCGACGTCGACGAGCTGGCCGGCGCAGGCCTGACCGCCGTCCCTGGCGCGGTGGTCGACGTCCCGTACGTCGCGGAGAGCCCGGTCGCGTTCGAGTGCCGGACGTCGCAGGTCATCCGGCTGACCGGCGCGGACGGCACGCCGGCCGCGAGCTGGTTGACGCTCGGCGAGGTCGTCGGTGTGCACATCGCCCACGAGCTGCTGCGCGACGGGCTTTATGACACGGCCGCGGCCCGGCCGCTGCTACGTGCAGGCGGCCCGGCGACGTACTTCGGGATCCGCCCCGAGCACCGGCACGACATGCGCCGCCCCGGCTGATCCCTCAGCCGTCAGCGCTCGCGGAGCATCTCCGCGACCAGGAACGCCAGCTCCAGGGACTGCGCGCGGTTGAGACGCGGGTCGCACAGCGTCTCGTAGCGATGGGTGAGGTCGGCGGCGACGAGCTTGCCGCCACCACCGACGCACTCGGTGACGTCGTCGCCGGTGAGCTCGACGTGGACACCACCCGGCCACGTCCCGAGCGCCCGGTGCACCTCGAAGAAGCCGCGGACCTCGTCGATCACGTCGTCGAACTCGCGGGTCTTGTAGCCGTTGTCGGTCGCGAACGTGTTGCCGTGCATCGGGTCGGTGATCCAGGCGACCTGGACGCCCGCCGCACGGACCTTCTCGACCAGCTCGGGGAGGAGGTCGCGGATCTTGGCCGCCCCGAAGCGGGTGACGAACGTCAGCTTGCCGGGCGTGTTGTCCGGGTTGAGGGCGCGCGCGTACGCCAGCGCGTCGTCAGGAGTCGTCGTCGGACCGAGCTTGATGCCGACAGGGTTGGCGATCCGGCTCAGCAGCTCGACGTGCGCGCCACCGAGCTGGCGGGTGCGCTCACCGATCCAGAGGAAGTGGCCGGACACGTCGTACGGGTCGCCGGTGCGCTGGTCGATGCGGGTGAGGGCCTGCTCGTACTCGAGGATCAGCGCCTCGTGCGACGAGTAGAAGTCGACGGTGTGGAACTCGTCCGGGTCGACGCCGATCGCGTCCATGAAGGCCAGCGCCTTGTCGATCTCGTTGCCGATCGACTCGTACTTCGCCCCGACCGGGCTGTTGCGGACGAAGTCGGAGTTCCAGGCGTGCATCTTGCGGAGGTCGGCGTAGCCGCCCTGCGTGAAGGCGCGCGCGAGGTTCAGGGTGGCGGCGGAGGCGTGGTAGACCTCGAGCAGCCGCTGCGGGTCGTGGGCGCGGGACTCGGGCGTGAACTCGAACCCGTTGACGGCGTCACCGCGGTAGGCCGGGAGCGTCACGTCGCCACGGGTCTCGGTGTCGCTCGAGCGCGGCTTGGCGTACTGGCCGGCCATCCGCCCGATCTTGACGACCGGGACGCTCGCGGCGTACGTCAGCACGACCGCCATCGACAGCAGCACCCGCAGCTTGTTGCGGATGTTGTCCGCGTTCACCCCGTCGAACGTCTCGGCGCAGTCGCCACCCTGCAGGACGAAGGCCTCACCGCGCGCGACCGCACCGAGCTTCTCGCGGAGCTGGTCGGCCTCACCGGCAAAGACGAGGGGCGGCATCCCGCGCAGGCGCTCCACGGCCGCGTCGCGCGCAGCAGGGTCGGTGTAGGTCGGCTGCTGGGCCGCGCCGAGCGCGTGCAGCTCTTCGAGGGTCGGGATGCTCACCTGGCAAGCGTACGACGCCGCTCCTCGCGTCTCGTCGGCATCTCGTCAACCGAGCAGCGCGGAGAGTGCTGCGACACGTTCCGGGGGAACTGTCCGCAGCCGCCCCACCGCCTCGGCGAGCGGCACCCGGAGGATCTCGTCGGCCCGCAGGGCGACCATCACCCCCCAGTCCTCGGCGAGCACCGCCTCGACCGCCTCGAGGCCGAAACGGGTGCCCAAGATCCGGTCGTACGCGCTCGGGGAGCCGCCGCGCTGCGTGTGGCCCAGGACGACGGTCCGGGGCTCCTGACCGCCCCGCCGCTTCATCTCCGCCGACAGCCACTCGCCGATGCCGCCGAGCTGGACGTGCCCGAAGGCGTCGGTTCCGCTGCGGGAGAGGACCTCCTCGCCGTCGGTGGGCAGCGCTCCCTCCGCCACGACGACGATCGGCGCCCGGCCCCGGGCGCGGACGGACTCGCAGCGCGCGAGTACGGCGTCCACGTCGAAGGCCTGCTCGGGGATCAGAATGGCGTCCGCGCCACCGGCGACCCCGGAGCGGAGCGCGAGCCACCCGGCGTGCCGGCCCATCACCTCGACGACCATGGTGCGGTGGTGCGACTCCGCGGTCGTGCGTACGCGGTCGAGCGCCTCCGTCGCGACCGTGACGGCGGAGTCGTGACCGACTGTGATGTCGGTGGCCGAGAGGTCGTTGTCGATGGTCTTCGGGACGCCGACGACCGGGGCTCCGGCCCCGGCGAGCGCGTGAGCGACCCCCAGCGTGTCCTCACCGCCGATCGCGACGAGCGCGTCGCACCCCGCCGCGACGATCCCGGCACGCACCCTGTCGAGGCCGTCGTCCATGCCGGCCGGGTTGGTCCGTGAGGAGCCCAGCATCGTGCCGCCACGGTCGAGGACGTCGAGGACGTCGTCCGGGGAGAGCGGCCGGACGTCGACGTCGAGCGGTCCGCGCCACCCGTCACGGAAGCCGACGATCTCGGTGGACGGCTCGGCGGCGGCCCGCAGGACCACCGCGCGGAGCACGGCGTTCAGACCGGGACAGTCTCCGCCTCCGGTGAGTACCCCGATGCGCATCGTCCTCCCTCCGTGGCGCCGTCCGGCGAGGGCTAGTCGTCGAGTCCGCGCTCGATCGCGTAGCGCACGAGCTCCACCCGGTTGTGGAGCTGGAGCTTGCGCAGCGTGTTCTGCACATGGTTCTGGACCGTACGGTGGCTCAGCACCAGCCGTTCGGCGATCTGCTTGTACGTCAGGCCCTTGGCGACCAGGCGGAGCACCTCGGTCTCGCGGGCGGTCAGGCGGGGCGCGTCCGGCTCGTCGGCCGGCGGGGCCTCCGACAGGCGGCGGTACTCGCCGAGGACGAGCCCTGCGAGCCCGGGGGTGAAGACGCTCTCACCGCGGGCGACCGCCTGGACGGCGTCGAGCAGGGCCTCACGCGACGCGGACTTCACGAGGTAGCCGCTGGCGCCGGCCTTGACCGCGTCCAGGACGTCCTGCTGCTCACCGGACGCGCTCAGGACGAGCACCTTCGTGTCGACACCCCGCTGGGTGAGGCGGGCGGTGACCTCGACACCGTCGGGCGCGGGGATGTTGAGGTCCAGCAGGAGCACCTCGGGACGGGTGGCGAGCACGCGGTTCATCGCCTCGGTGCCGTTCGCCGCGGTCGCGACGACCTCCAGCCCGGCCTCCGTCAGATCGCGGGCCACCCCTTCGCGCCACAGCGGGTGGTCGTCGACGACCATCACTCGTACCATGCGCGGAACCCTACCGTGCCGAGGCGGAGCCGGGTACACGCTGGAGCGGCAGCACGAGCTCCCACTCGCATCCCTGACCGGCGGTGTCGACCAGCACGGCCTCGCCTCCGAGGTCGCGCAGGCGCCCTCGGATGGACGTCGCGACGCCGAGCCTCCCTTCGGCCTCCGCGCGCTCCAGGCGACCGTCCGGGATCCCGGGGCCGTCGTCGCGCACGCTGACGACGACCTTGTCGGCCTCCGCCTCGAGGAGGATCCACGTGCAGGTGTCCGGACCGCCGTGGAGCAACGAGTTGGCGCGACACGCCCGTACGGCGCCGAGCAGCTCGTCGACCGTCTCCGCCGGGAGCATCACGGGCCGGCTCGGCGTCGCGACACTCACCCTCGCCTCGGCGAGAGAGTCGAGCGCGCGTCCGAGGTCGACCCGCGCTCCGTCCGACCCGGTCTCCTCGCGTGCCCGGGACTGGATCAGGCTGCGGAGCGCGAGCTCCTGCTCACCGGCGAGGCGCCCCAGCTCGGCCGCGTCGCCACCGATCTCGTTGCCCCGGCGCTGGACGAGCGCGAGGACCTGCAGGACCCCGTCGTGCACGGCGCGCGCCAGCCGCTCGCGCTCGGTCGCCATCGCCGCGGCCCGCTCGGCCTCGACGCGCCGGACCGCCGACACCCGCAGCGCGTGCGCGCAGTAGCCGACGAGCATGGCGGCGAGCACCATGAGGAAGATGTTGCCGACCGTCGACGAGTTGACCGTGGGTCGCATCGTGACGTCGACGCTCTGCACGATCGCCGTCGCGAGAAGCCCTCCGGTCACCCCCCATCGGACCGCCCAGCACACCACCACGGTGGTCACCCAGTACGTCGTCAGGGTGAACGTGTGCTCCGCCAGCATCTCCGGCGTGTGGACGTACTCGGTGGAGCGCAGCAGCGCGAGCGTGACGAGCATGTCGACGATGAACACCCACGACGCCCGGTGCCGCGGTTCGTACAGCCACGTGGCGACACCGGACCAGACGACCATCACGCCGATCAGCACCCACGCCGTGACGGGGTGCTCGAAGTCGCGCCACCGGGCAGCGTTGACGCCCACCGCGTAGACGAGCGTCACCGCCCGCAGGACCGTCAGAACACGGTAGAACTGGTCGTCCACCTGCTGCGCAGCGCGCGTGACGCGGTCCATCGACTGGTCCCTACGACGCCTTCGGGAGCTCGTGGACGTCGGGCTCCGCCGCGGGGGGCGGCTCTGCCTTGCGCGATCGCGAGGCGTACGTGTCGACGTACTCCTGGCCCGACAACCGCATGATCTCGTACATGATCTCGTCGGTGACGGCGCGCAGGATGTAGCGGTCGTCGGCCATGCCCTCGTAGCGGCTGAAGTCGAGCGGCTTGCCGAAGCGGACCTTCGGCCGCGTGTAACGGCCGAAGACCTTGCCCGGCGGCGCCACGACGTTGGTCCCCGTCACGGCGACCGGGACGACCTGCACCCCGGACTCGAGCGCGAGCCTCGCGACACCGGTACGGCCACGGTAGAGGCGGCCGTCGGGCGAGCGGGTGCCCTCGGGGTAGATCCCGCAGACCTCGCCCTTGGACAGCAGGCGCAGCTGCGTCTTGATCGCCCCCTCCGAGGCGTGGCCGCCGGTCCGGTCGATCGGGACCTGACCGGTGCCGGAGAAGAACGTCTTCTGGAACCAGCCCTTGATGCCGGGCGAGGTGAAGTACTCCGCCTTGGCCACGAACGTCACCCGGCGCGGCACGACGAGCGGCATGAAGAGCCAGTCGCTGTACGAGAGGTGGTTGCTCGCGATGATCACCGGACCTTCGACGGGCACGTTCTCCGTACCCGACGCCTCCGGCCGGAACACGACCTTCAGCACCGGTCCGAGGACCACGTACTTGAGCACCCAGTACAGCAAGGACATCCCCTCTCGATCAGCGAAATCGTACAGTGCTCCGGCGTCCCTCCGCCGCCGACTGCGCCCAGGAGGCCTTCCCAGGGTCGTCCGGTCCGTGATCACCTGGCACGGAGGGCGACCCGTGAGCGAAGATGGGAGGTATGGCCAAAGCCCCGACGCTGCACCCGCTCGCCCGGCCGTTGTCCCTGGACGGCGGGCCGGCCGGCGTGCTCCTCGTCCACGGGTTCACCGGCTCTCCCGCGTCGATGACACCCTGGGCGCGTCACCTCGCCGCCCAGGGCTTCACCGTCCGGGTGCCGAGACTGCCCGGCCACGGCACGACCTGGCAGGAGATGAACCGCACGCGCTGGGAAGACTGGTACGCCGAGGTCGAGCGGGCGCTCGACGAGCTGCGGAGCCGCTGCGACCACGTCGCGGTCGCCGGACTCTCGATGGGCGGCGCGCTGGCCCTCCGGCTCGCGGAGCAACGGACGTCGGACGTGGACGCGATCGTGCTGGTCAACCCGGCGGTCAACATCGTCGACCGCAGGCTGGTCGCCCTCCCGGTCCTGCGCCACGTCGTCCGCTCGCTGCCCGGCATCGGCAACGACATCAAGAAGACCGGTGTCGACGAGTCGGGCTACGACCGCACTCCCCTGCACGCCCTGTGGTCGCAGACCCGGCTGTGGGCCGACGTTCGCGCGAACCTCCACCGTGTCTCGCAGCCTCTCCTGCTCTTCCGCTCCGCCGAGGACCACGTCGTCGACCCGTCGTCGGCCCGCATCATCCTCGCCGGGGTCTCGTCGGCCGTGGCGGTCGAGGAGATCCTCGTCGACAGCTACCACGTGGCCACGCTCGACAACGACGCCGAGCGGCTCTGGGAGCAGTCGGCGGGGTTCATCGCCCGGCACACCACCGCCTCGACCCAGGACAGTGATCAGGCGCGATGAGCGGCGCCACCTCCGACGACGAGGAGTTCGAGCGGATCGTCGCAGGCCTGGAGCTCTCCTTCCCTGACCCCGACGACGACCCGCCGGTCCCCGACGCCGATCCGCCGCCTCCGCTGACGCCTGCCCAGGGCGTCTTCCAGCCCCGGTGGTCGGACCGGGTCTCCCACGAGGAGGACGAGGACGAGTCCGCCTGGGACACCAGCGACTTCGTCCCCCCGCAGCCCGAGCCGCTGCCTCCGGGCGACCGGTGGACCCGAGCCGCGTGGGCGGGGCTGATCGGCGGCCCGACGCTGCTGTTCGTGCTGGCCGTCGTCGGTGCGCCGGTCCCCGGTGTCATCCCGGGTGCCGCCGTCGTGGCGTTCGTGGTGGCGCTGGTCGTGCTGCTCGTCCGCCGCGGCGACCACGACCGCGGGGACGACCCCGATCACGGCGCCGTCATCTGATCCCGTCGTACAGGGTGGGACGAGGGGCGGCCGCGACGGCCTGCCGCGTCCCGCTGGCGAGCGAGGCGACCCCTGCCTCGGCGACGAGGTTCGCGAGGTAACCGTCCCACGCGGTGGGCCCGTCGACGCCACCGGCGCGCGCCGCACGTGTCCAGGCCGCCAGCTCGTGGCGGTACGCGTCGGCGAAGTAGACCACGAAGTCGCTCGCGATCTCGACGCCCTCGACCCCGGCGGTCCGCGTGCTGACGGAGGGCGTCCGGGCGAGTGCGGCGGTGCCGGCGGTCCCGACGACCTCGCACCGCACGTCGTACCCGTAGCGGGCGTTGACGAACACCTCGACCGTCGCGAGGGCACCGCCCGCCATCTCGAGCGTCGCGAGCTGCGGGTCCGGCAGACCGTCCTTCACCGGTGACTCCACCCGGATCCCGACCACCTGGTCGTCGAGCAGCCAGGCGACGGTGTCGAGCTCGTGGACCATGGAGCCGGTGATGATGCCGGGGCCGGTCGCGCTCGTGGCGCTGGACGCGTTGCGGTGCACGTTGTGCACAACCCGGACGTCGCCGAGGTCACCGGCCGCCAGGGTCTCCTTGAGCCGGACGTACCCAGGGTCGTAACGGCGCATGAACCCCACCTGGACGAGGCGTCGCCCGTACGCGACCTCGGCCTCGACGACGCGGAGAGCGTCCTGCGCGGTGACCGCGAGCGGCTTCTCGCAGAGCACCGGCTTCTCCGCGTCGATGCAGGCCAGCACGAGGTCCGCGTGGGTGGCGTCGGGCGCGGCGACCACGACGGCGTCGACCTCGTCGGAGCCGATCAGCTCCTCCGCCGAGGCGGCGACCTCGCCTCCGGCCCGCTGGGCGACCTGCTTGGCCCGTCCGGCGTCACGGTCGTGCACCTGGGTCACGGTCGCGCCGGGCACCGCCGTCGTGATCGTACGGACGTGGTCGGTGCCCATGGCCCCGGCACCGATGACCCCGAGGCGCAGCGTGGCCGTCACAGCGTCACCCACCGGCGCTCGGTGAGCGACGTCCGCATCGCCTCGACGGTCTCGGCGGCGACGACGGCGTCGTGCAGCGTCGCTCCGAGGTGCTTGCCCGCCGCGATGGAGCGGACGAGGCGCTCCGCCTCGATCACCTTGAGGTCGTCGTACCCCATCGCGATGCCGGTCCCGGGCTGGAACGCACCGAGCTCGCCGTCACCGGGCCTCACGAACCAGGTCGTGTACGAGGCGTCCTGCGGGTCCTGGTCCACGCACACCCGGAGCTCGCCCATGCGGCGGAAGTCCCACGCGACCGCACCCTCGGTGCCGTGCACCTCGATTCCGTACGTGCACTGCTCGCCCACCGACGCACGGCTCGCCGAGAGGGTCCCGCGGGCTCCGCTGGCGAAGCGCAGCAGCGCGCCGACGTAGTCCTCGTTCTCGACCTCGGCCAACGGCCCGTCGGACCCGCGCGCGAAGTGCGACGAGGCGCCGACCGCCGGCGGCCGCTGCGTGATGAAACGGGCGTCGTCGGCGACGAGCTCGACGATGTCACCGACGACGAAGCGCGCGAGGTCCGACGCGTGGCTGGCCAGGTCGCCGAGGACACCGGAGCCGGCAAAGGCGTTCTGGAACCGCCAGGTCAGCGCACCCTGCGGGTGGGCGGCGTAGTCGGAGACGAACCGGACGTCCACGTGGGTCACGACGCCGAGGCGGCCCGAGTCGACGAGCTCCTTGGCGCGCTCGACGGCCGGAGCGTTGCGGTAGTTGAACCCCACCGCCGACTGCACCCCCGCCGCGTCGGCGGCAGCGGCCACCGTACGGGTCTCCTGGGCGCTCCGCCCCACCGGCTTCTCGATCCAGAGGTGCTTGCCCGCTGCCGCGGCAGCCGTGCCGACCTCGGCGTGAAGGTGGTTCGGCCCGGTGACGGACACCACGTCGACGTCTTCTCGGTCCAAGAGCGTCTGCCAGTCACGGTATGTGCGCTCGAACCCGTACGCTCCCGCGGCCCGCGCCAGCCGGTCGTCGTCGGCGGTGTCGGCCACCGCGACGAGGCGCGGGCGCAGCGGCGCGTCCGGGTAGTGGTGGAGCAGGCGCGCGTACGCACGGGCGTGGGCCTGGCCCATCCATCCGAACCCGACGACCGCCACCCGCAGCTCGCGGGTCATCCCCGGGTCCGTCCCTCAGGTTCGGCGGGGGTGTCCATCGCCGACTCGATCTCGGCGACGTCGGCGACCATCTGCTGGGCGATCGCCGAGTCCGCTCCGAGGTCGCGGCTCAGCTCGTGGCTCAGCGCCTCCAGCTCGGCGCCGCCGGCCATCATCGCGGTCAGCTCGTCGAGCGTCATCTCGCGACTTCGGGAAGGCGCCCATGCTGCGCCCGCGCCGCAGCAGCACGAACCGGTCCCCCACCGGGTACGCGTGGTGCGGGTTGTGCGTGATGAACACGACGCCGAGGCCGCGCTCTCGGGCCTTGGCGATGTACTTCAGGACCACGCCCGGACTGCTTCACACCGAGGGCCGCCGTGGGCTCGTCGAGGATCAGCACCCGCGCACCGAAGTAGACGGCACGAGCGATGGCGACGCACTGCCGCTCGCCGCCGGACAGGGTGCCGATCGGCTGGTCGACGTCACGCAGGTCGATGCCCATGTCGGACAGCTCCTGCTTGGTGGTCGCGCTTCATGCGGTCGATGTCGAGGCGCCGCAGGGGGCCGACGCCCTTCGTCGGCTCGGAGCCGAGGAAGAAGTTGCGCCAGACCGGCATCAGCGGCACGACCGCGAGGTCCTGGTAGACCGTGGCGATCCCGAGGTTCAGGGCGGCGCGCGGGCTCGAGAACTGGCGCGCGATCGCCGTCGACCAGCATCGTCCCCTCGGAGTGCTCGTGCGCTCCGGCGAGGATCTTGATGAAGGTCGACTTGCCGGCACCGTTGTCACCGAGAACGCACGTGACCTCACCCGCGTTCACGGTGGTCGAGACGCCGCTCAGCGCGTTGATGTTGCCGTAGTGCTTGCCGAGGTCCGGACCTCGATGATCGGCGTGCCGGGCGGCGGCGGCTCGGTCGTGCTGACGCTGGTCGGCTCGTCCTTGCTCGCGTGGTTCATCGTGCGTTCTCCGCCCTCTTGCGAACCCAGTTGTTGATCAGGCACGCCCCCAGAAGCATCACGCCGAGGACCGTCTTCAGCCAGTTGCTGTCCCAGCCCGAGTACGGGATGCCCTGGTTGACCATGCCGTAGATCAGTGCGCCGAGGGCGGCACCGATCGCCGAGCCGTAGCCGCCGGTGAGCAGGCACCCTCCGACGACGGCGCAGATGATGTAGATGAACTCCTGGCCGATGCCCGTGTTGCTCTGCACCGTCGAGGTGCGGAAGAGCGACGAGCATGCCGACCAGCCAGCCGGCGCCGGCGGTCGTCATGAACAGGCCGATCTTGGTGCGGAAGACCGGGACACCCACCTGGCGGGACGCGCCCTGGGCTCCGCCGACGGCGAAGATCCAGTTGCCGGCGCGGGTGCGCAGCAGGATCCACGACGCGATGATCGTGACGACGATCCACCAGATCACCGACACGTGGATCGTCGCGCCGCCGACGGAGAAGGTCGACCCGAAGATCTTCTGCGGCTGGTCGTAGAACGGGACGTTGGACATCCCCTGGATCGCGACCTGGCCGATGATCAGCTTGACGACGGCGAGGTCGATGCCCTGGAGCACGAAGAACGTGCCCAGCGTGACGATGAAGCTGGGCAGCCCGGTACGCATGACCATGAAGCCGTTGAGGGCACCGACCGCCAGCGCCAGCACCAGTGCGACGAGGATCGCCACCCAGATGTTCAGCCCCTAGTGCGTGGTCAGCACGCCCACCGTGAGCCCGGTGAACCCGGTCATGACGCCCGCCGAGAGGTCGAACTCGCCACCGATCATGAGCAGCGACACGGCGACGGCCATGATGCCGATCGTCGACGACGTCTGGAGCCACGTGCTGGCACCGGCCGGGGTCGCGAAGGTCTCCGTCGTCAGCGCGAAGAAGAGGAACACGACGAGAGCGGCGACGAGCGCGCCGATCTCCGGGCGCTTGAGCAGGCGCGCCACCGGCCCCGTCGTGGCGAGCCGTTCGTCTGGTTGTGCTGTAGCTGTCGCCATCGTCCTTCTCCTGTCGCGGTGGCTGGCGGGGGTGGTGGGGCCCCGTCGTCGGACGAGGCCCCACCTGCGCGTCAGCGCGTACCGTTCTTCGCGTACTCGAGCACGTCGTCGGCATTCTCCTTCGTGACGAACGCAGGACCGGAGTTGACCGGCTGGCCACCACCGACGTCGTTGCCGTTGAGGTCCTTGAGGTACAGCGTCGTCACCCCGAGGAAGCCCTGGACGTAGGGCTGCTGGTCGACGGCGAAGAGGATCTTGCCGTCCTGGATGTTGGTGACGACGTCCTCGGAGAGGTCGAACGTCGCCGACCTTCGCCTTGCTGCCGGCCTGCTCGACGGCGCCGACCGCGTCGATCGCGTACTGGCCACCGAGCGTCAGCACGCCGTCGATGGAGGAGTCGGCCTGGAGCTTCGACGTGATGGTCGCCTGGACGGCGGCGTCGTCGGTCCCGTCGACCTGAAGGTTCTCCACCTTGCCGCCGAGCGTCCCGCCCACGGCCTTGCAGCGCTCCTCGAGGCCGACGTTGCCGGCTTCCTGGATCACGCAGATCACGTTCGACAGACCCTCGTCCTTGAGCCGCTGACCGACGGCCTGACCGGCGATGGTCTCGCTCTGCCCGATGTGGGTGATCGCACCGAACTCCTGGAACCGGTCGACGCCGGAGTTGATCGTCACCACAGGGATGCCGGCGGCGACGGCTGCCTTGATGCTCGTCTCCAGGCCGTCCGGGTTGGCCATCGAGACGACGATGCCGTCGACCTTGTCGGCCACCGCGCCGTCGATCTTCTGCGACTGGCCGGCCGGGTCCGGGTCGCTGTCGTACTGGACCGTCACCCCGTAGTCGTCGCCCGCCTGCTCGGCACCGGACTTGACGCGGTCCCAGAACGCGTCACCCGAGCTCGAGTGCGTGATCACGGCGTACGTGAAGTCCTTCTTGTTGCCGGACGCGCCGTCGTCGTCCTGGCCCGTCCCGCTGCACGCGGTCAGCGCCAGACCTGCTGCCGCGACGAGCCCGACGAGTCTGAGAGTTTTCATGGCAGGGGATCTCCTTGGTTGGGGTGGGGTTCGAGATGGTGGCGCTGGGCGAGCTTGTGCTCCTCGTACGTCGCGCGCGCCTCGCGCGTCGAGTCGAGCTCCGCGACCTCTGCGACGGGCACGTCCCACCAGGCCGGGCTGTCCGGCGCGGGGACGAGCGGGTCGGTCTCGACATGGATCACGGTGGTGCGGTCGGATGCCTTCGCGCTGTGAAGCGCGGCGCGCAGGTCGTCGAGCCCTTTGGCGACGATGACGTCGGCCCCGAGCGACGCGGCGTTCGCCGCCAGGTCGACCGGGAGCAGGTCGCCGTCGAGACCCGACGGCGTCCGGTAGCGGTAGCTCGTGCCGAAGCGCTGCGAGCCCAGGGACTCCGAGAGCGCGCCGATCGAGGCGTAACCGTGGTTCTGTACGAGCACGACGATGATCTTGACACCCTCGGCGACGGCGGTGACCAGCTCGGTCCCCATCATCAGGTACGAGCCGTCTCCGACCATGACGACGACGTCGCGCGGATCGTCCGCGTCGTCGGCCGCCATCTTGACGCCGAGACCCCCTGCGATCTCGTATCCCATGCACGAGTAGCCGTACTCGACGTGATAGCCCTTCCGGTCGCGGGTGCGCCACAGCTTGTGGAGGTCGCCGGGCATCGAGCCGGCTGCGCACACCACGACGTCGCGGGGCTGCATCGCCTCGTTGACGGCGCCGATGACCGCCGACTGGGCGAGAAGCGGCTCGTTCTGAAGCCCGTACGCCGCCTCGACCACCTCGTCCCACGCGCGGGCGCGCGTGGTCGCGTCGGCCGTGTGCTCGGAGGGCGCGTGCCACCCCGCGAGGGCCTCGGTCAGCGCCTCGAGGCCGCGCTTGGCATCGGCGACGAGGGCCAGGCCGGCGTGCTTGTGCGCGTCGAGCGCGGCGACGTTCAGGTTGACGAACGCGACGTCCGGGTGCGCGAACACCGTCCGCGACGCAGTGGTGAAGTCGCTCCAGCGGGTGCCGACCCCGAGCACGAGGTCCGCCTCGTGGGCGAGCGCGTCCGCCGCCGCGGTGCCGGTCGCGCCGATCGCGCCGACGGCCTGCGGGTGGTCGTACGGGAGGGACCCCTTGCCGGCCTGTGTCTCCGCCACCGGGATGCCGGTCGCCTCGGCGAACCGGCGGAGCGCGTCGTCGGCACCCGAGTAGATGACGCCGCCTCCCGCGACGACGAGCGGGCGCTGCGCAGAGCGGATCAGCGCAGCCGCGCGCTCGATGAGCCCGGGCTCGGGGAGCGGGCGGGCGACGTGCCAGACCCTCCGGGCGAACAGGGCGTCGGGCCAGTCGTACGCCTCGGCCTGGACGTCCTGCGGCAGGCACAGGGTGACGGCGCCCGTGTCGGCGGGATCGGTGAGGGCCCGCATGGCGGCCAGCAGCGCGGACGGGAGCTGCTCGGGGCGCTCGACGCGGTCCCAGTAGCGCGAGACCGGGCGGAACGCGTCGTTGACGGACACGTTCATGCTGCTGGGGTCCTCCAGCTCCTGGAGCACCGTGCCGGCGGCCCGCGTCGCGAAGACGTCACCCGGCAGCAGCAGCACGGGGAGCCGGTTGATCGTGGCGAGGGCCGCTCCCGTGACCATGTTGGTCGCGCCCGGTCCGACGGAGGACGTGACGGCGAAGGCCGCCATGCGGTCGCGCTGGCGGGCGTACGCGACGCTCGCGTGGACCATCGCCTGCTCGTTGCGGCCGTGGTGGAAGCGCAGGTGGGACGGGTCGCCGGACCGCGCACGCTCGAGCAGGGCCTCACCGATCCCGGCGACGTTGCCGTGGCCGAAGATGCCCCAGCAGCCGGCGAAGAACGCCGACTCCTCGCCGTCACGCTCGATGTGCTGCGCCTCCAGGAACCGGACGACGGCCTGGGCAACGGTCAGTCGGGTCGTACTCATCGGGGTCCTCCCATCGGAAGCCGTGGGTCGACGGTCTGCGCGGCCCAGGTGTCACGGACCCAGGCGTGCTGCGGGTCGTCGGTGATGAGCCACGCCCGCTCCTCCCCCGGCCCCGCCATCACGTTGAGGTAGTAGAGGTCGTAGCCGGGTGCGGCCATGGACGGCCCGTGCCATCCGTACGGGATGAGGACGGCGTCCCCCGTCCGCACCTCGGCGAGCTCGTCGATCGGGGCGCCGTCGTGGCCGTACACGCGTTGGTAACCGATGCCCGGCCCCTCTCCGTCCGGCCCCTCGGCGACCTCGAAGTAGTAGATCTCCTCCAGCGCGCTCTCGCCCGGACCGGCCTCGTCGTGCTTGTGCGGTGGGTACGAGGACCAGTTGCCGGCCGGGGTGAGCACCTCGCACACGAGCAGCCGATCGGCCTCGAACGTGCCGGGGAGGCAGAGGTTGTGCACCTGGCGGCTGGCGCTGCCGGCCCCGCGAAGCTCGACCGGGACGTCGGCGGCCGCACCGTGGCGGAACGGCAGCGTACGGTCGCAGCGGGCCGACGCGAGCGCGAACCGGCCCCCGTCGTCGCTCAGGATCGTGACCTCGGATCCGCGGGGCACGTAGACGAAGTCGCTCGGACCCGAGAACATGTCGGCACGCCCCACGACCACCAGCTCGTCGTCTCCGCACCGCACGCGGCACGACCCGGACAGGGCCAGCACGAGCACCTCGGCGCCGCCGGTCGACGTCTCGTAGGACTCCCCTGCGTCGAGGCGGACGACGCGCAGGCCGCTGTACGTCCAGCCGGCGCTCTCGGGTGTCACGTCGAGCGCGACCTGCCCCGTGGGGGTGCTGTGCAGGACGTGCTGGCTCATCGGGCGATCATCTCCACGGTGGCGTCGACGGCCGCCTCGACATCTCCGTCGGGCGGGTAGAGCAGCGAACGGCCGACCACCATCCCCCGGACCTGCGGGCTGGCGAGCGCCTTCGACCAGGCGGCGAACTGCGCGCCCTGGTCGGACGACACCTCCCCGCCGAGCAGCACGACCGGGAGGGTGGTGGCCGCGAGGACCCCCTCCATGTCGTCGACGACCGGAAGCTTCAACCATGTCCGAGAGGACGTCCCTCCGAGTCCGGCAGCCACGGTTGCCGAGCGTACGACGGCCTCCGTCGACAGGTCGTTGCGGACCCGTCCGTGCCCGTCGCGATGTGAGATGAACGGCTCGACCAGTGCGGTGACGCCGTGCGCGGCGAGGTCGTCGACCGCTCGAGCGCACGCCTCCATCGTCCGCACGGTAGCGGGGTCGTCCGGGTCGATGCGCAGCAGCATCTTGCCGCCCTGAAGACCGGCGCGGTGGATCGCGGCGGCGTCGTAGCCGGTGAACCGGTCGTCGATCTCGAACGCCGTGCCGGCGAGTCCGCCGCGGTTCATCGACCCGAAGACGACCTTGTCCTCGAGGACCCCCATCAGCAGCAGGTCGTCCACGAGGTCGGCGGTGCCGAGGAACCCGTCCACCCCGGGGCGCTCCAGCGCTCGGACGATCCGGTCGAGCAGCCGGGCACGGTCCCCCATCGCCAAGGGGACGTCACCGGCGCGCAGGGCGCCACGGGCCGGGTGGTCCGCCGCGACGAGGAGGAGACGCCCGGTGCTGCCGGTGAGCCCTTCGGGCCGGCGTCTTTCACCGGCCAGCCGCGCGAAGCACTCCGGGTCGCGGACCCGCGCGTCGACGAGCTCGGCGACGGTGGTGCCGTCGACCCGCGCCCTCATGCGTCGCCTCCGAGCATCGCCACGACCTGTGTGGTGTCCGGCATCGCGTCGGCGCAGGCGAGCTGACCCGCGACGTAGGCCCCGGCGGCGTTGGCGAACGACAACGTCCGCCGCAGGTCCCATCGCGCGAGCAGACCGTGGCACAACGCTCCCCCGAAGGCGTCGCCCGCACCGAGGCCGTTGACGACGTCGACGGGCACGGGCGGCACGGTGACGTGCTCGTGAGCATCCACCCCGAGCACGCCGGCCGGACCCTGCTTCACGACCGCCAGCCGCACGCCGACGTCGCGCAGGGCCTTCGCTGCGGCCTCCGGGTCGGACTCGCCGACGGCCACCTCACACTCCTCGCGGTTGCCGACCGCCACGGTCGCGTACGGCAGCGCCCGGGCGACCTGTGCCCTCGCCTCGTCCGCCGACGCCCAGAACATCGCCCGGTAGTCGAGGTCCAGAACCGTCACGCCCCGGCCGCCGCGTGCCTCGAGTGCGGCCAGCGTCGCCTCCCGGCTCGGCTCCTCGGACAGGCCGGTCACCGTCACCCAGAACACCTCGGCCTCTCGTACGGCGTCGAGGTCGAGCTCGTCGGCGCGGATCTGGAGGTCCGGTGCGGTCGGCCGTCGGTAGAAGTACAGCGGGAAGTCGTCCGGCGGGAAGATCTCGCAGAACGTCACCGGAGTGGGAAGGTCGGGCACGGCGCTCACGAAGCGGTCGTCGACACCGAACCCCTCCAGTGCCCGGTGGACGAAGCGGCCGAAGGGGTCCTCACCGGTACGGGTGATCACCGCCGACCGGCGACCCAGCCGTGCGGCGGCGACGGCGACGTTGGTCGCGCTGCCGCCGAGGAACTTGCCGAAGGACGTCACCTCGTCGAGCGGGACACCGATCTGCTCGGGGTAGATGTCGACGCCGACCCGGCCCATGGTGAGCACCTCGAAGGGTTTCGTCTCCTTCGGCGTCACGAGGCGACCTCCTCGAGGTAGGCGAGACTGGCCCGCACGTCGACGAGCGGCCCCTCTCCCTGCGGCGCGCCGTCCAGCATCACGTCCTGCTCGAGGACGTACCACCCGGCGTAGCCATGCTGCTCCAGCAGCCCGACGAGTCCGGCGACGTCGACGTCGCCCTGGCCGAGCGGACGGAACAGCCCCGCCCGGACGGCGTCGCTGAACGGGGTTCGTCCCTCGTGCACGTCGTCGGCCAGTCGCGCGTCGACGTCCTTGAGGTGGACGTGCGCGACCCTGCTCGTGTGGGCCTTCGTCAGAGCGACCGGGTCCACGCCCGCCGCCATCAGGTGTCCGGTATCGACGCACAGCGCGATGCGTGAGCGAGTCAGGACAGTCTCGACGTCCTCGGCCCCTTCGACCATCGTGCCGACGTGCGGGTGGAGGACCGCCAGGAGCCCACGCGCCTGTGCTCGGTCGTGCAGACGGTCGAGGTTGCTCGCAGAGCGTCGCCCACTGCTCATCGCTGAGCTCGGGACGGAGGTCGTACCCGTTGACCCCCGTCGCGGCGGCGAGAACGACGACGCCGGCACCGGCGGCGAGGCACGTCTCGGCGAACTCGTCGAACGCGGCAGCCGGATCGGTGTCGGCATCGTGGAGCACGACGGGCAGGAATCCGCCCACCGCCTCGAGCCCGTACGCACGAAGCGCGGCGGCGCGGGCCTCGGGCTCACCGGGCAACCACCCCTCCGGACCGAACTCGGTCGCCGTCAGGCCGACCTGCCGCATCTCGCCGAGCACGCGCTCCCTCGGCAGCTGAAGGCCCCATCCCTCGACCTCGCACACGCCCCACGAGATCGGGGCTCCAGCGATCCGGCCACGCACCATGTCCACCCTGCCCTCGTCCGCACCCAGTCCGACGCCGCCAGTGTGGCGACAGTCACACAGAGGTGTCAACAGTTTGTCAGGACATATAGACGTAGTCCGGCGGTAGCGCCCTATAGTGCTGCCATGGGTGCCGGGCCGCAGATCTCGCTCGACCGGTCGAGTCCGGTCCCGCTCTACTTCCAGATCGCCGAGCAGCTCGAGGGTGCGATCGTGAGCGGCGCCCTCGCCCCCGGTGACAAGATCGACAACGAGCTCGACCTCGCCGGACGGCTCGGGCTGTCCCGACCGACCGTCCGCCAGGCCATCCAGGTGCTCGTCGACAAGGGCATGGTCGTCCGCAAGCGCGGGGTCGGCACCCAGGTCGTGCACGGCAAGGTCCGCCGCTCCGTCGAGCTCACCAGCCTGTACGACGACCTGACCGCCGCCGGCCAGGACCCTCGTACGGAGGTGCTCGGCCTCCGGCGCGTCGAGGCGGACGAGGACGTGGCCCGAGAGCTCCAGCTCGAGCCGGGCGCGCCGCGTCTGGTCCGTCGAGCGCCTGCGCTACATCGGCGACGAGCCGCTCGCCCTCATGCACAACCTGCTCCCGGCGTCGCTCCTCGACCTCGACGCGATCGACCTCACGCGCGTCGGCCTGTACGCCGCGCTGCGCGACGCCGGGATCTGGATGCGGGTCGCCAAGCAGCGCATCGGGTCGCGCCGGGCCGACGCCCGCGAGTCGCGGGTGCTGGCCGAGCGCAAGGGGGCGCCCCTGCTGACGATGCAGCGCACCGCCTACGACGACGCCGGTCGGGCGGTCGAGTACGGCGAGCACGCGTACCGGCCCGACCTCTACGCCTTCGAGATCACGCTCGTCGACCGCTGAGCCGCGCCAGCGACCCCTCGGTGAGCGGCCGGCGACGACGGCCACGACGTGCACGACGGCGCACCGTGCGTGCCATGTCGGCGGCGCCGATCATCCCCGCGTCGTTGCCCAGGTGCGCGCGCACGATGAGCGCCTCCGGACGGAACCCACGCCCGGTCAGCGTGTGACGGAAGGCGTCACGCGCGGGCTCGAGGAGCAGGTCGTCGGCGTCGGACACTCCCCCGCCCACCACGAACAGACCGGGGTCGAACGCGGCGGCCAGGTTGGCGATCCCGACCCCGAGCCAGGCGCCGACCTCGTGCAGCGAACGCGTCGCGTCCTCGTCGCCCTCCCGGGCCAGCTCGGACACGACGAGGCCGTTCAGCTCCTCGACGTCACCGTCGACGCGCTCGAGCAGGCGCTTGCCGTACTCCTCGCCGCGGTCGACGGCCGCCCGAGCGTCGCGGATCAGCGCGTTGCCGCTCGCGTACTGCTCCAGGCACCCGTGGTTGCCGCACTCGCACGGACGGCCGTCCGGCACGACGATCATGTGCCCGAACTCCCCGGCGATGCCGAACCTGCCGCGGTGCGGTCGTCCGTCGATGACCAGCGAACCGCCGATGCCGGTGCCGAGGGTCAGACAGATCATGTCCTCCTCGTTCTGCGCGGCACCGAAGCGCCACTCCGCCCACGCCGCAGCGTTGGCGTCGTTGTCGACGAGGACCGACAGCCCGGTACGACGGCGCACCGCGTCGCGCAGCGGCTCGTGCCGCCAGGCAAGGTGCGGCGAGAAGAGCACCGTCGACTGCGTCGCATCGACGAAGCCCGCGGCACCGATGCCGACCGAGGTGACGTGGTGGCGCCGGCGCAGCGTCGCCACGATCTCGGCGATCGCGTCGAGGACCGCCGTGGGACTCGTCGTGGGGGTGGCACGGCTCAGACGTTCGAGGACACGGCCGTCGGGGTCGACGACACCGGCCTTGACCCGCGTGCCGCCGATGTCGATGCCGATCGAGAGACGCTCAGCCATCCGTCACCGCACTCGGGCAAGATCGGCCGCGCCGATCATGCCGGCGTCGTTGCCGAGGCTGGCGGGCCTCAGCTCTGCCTGGGGCCTGAAGACCGGCGCGGAGAGCGAGCGCAGGAACGCCGCCCGGGCCGGCTCCAGGAGGAGGTCCCCGGCCTTGGCGACGCCGCCGCCGATCGCGACCAGGCTCGGGTCGATCACCGCGGCGAGGCTGGCGATGCCCTCACCGAGCCAACGCCCGACGTCGGCGATCAGGTCGATCGCCATCGGGTCGCCCTTCTGCGCCTGCTCGGTGACCATCTGCCCGGTGATCTGGGAGACGTCGCCGTCGACGAGTGTCGCCAAGGGCTGCGCCAGGTCGACCTTCGCGCGGATCCGGTCACGCGTCTCGCGGACGAGCGCCCGTCCGCTCGCATACTGCTCCCAGCAGCCGTACTGGCCACACCCGCAGCGGATCCCCGCGGGGACCATCCTGAGGTGGCCGATCTCGCCGGCGACGCCGAACGCGCCACGGTCGAGCCGCCCGCCGTGGATGATCCCGCCACCGATCCCGGTGCCGACGGTCACCAGGAGCATGTCGTCGACGTCGGCGCCCGCGCCGAACCGGAACTCGCCCCACGCCGCGGCGTTGGCGTCGTTCTCGATCACCACGGGAAGGTCCACCAGCGCCTCCAGCCGATCGGCAAGCGGCTCGTCGACCCACTTGATGTTGGGGGCGAAGAGCACCGTACGGCGGGCCGCGTCGACGAACCCGGCAGCGCCGACGCCGACCGCCTCGACCGCGTGGTCCCGCTTGAGCTCCTGGATCGACTCCGCGACCGCGTCGACGATCAGGGTCGGGTCGGTCGCCGGTGTCTTGCGCCGGTCCTGGGCCACGACGAGGCCGTCCTCGTCGACGACCGCGACGGCGATCTTCGTCCCGCCGATGTCGACTCCGACCGTCACTCCCATGGCCCGTCCTCCACGTCGATGTTCTCCACTGGGCCGTCGGCCCGCTGGCCGCCGCCCTCTCCCGCTCGGGGGGACGCCCACGACTCCACCACACCACGAGCCGCCAGGGTCAGCGAGGTCAGCGCCGCCGTCAGGTGCTCGGCCACCTCCGGCCGTGCGTCGCGCACGAGCGAGAGCAGCTGGCACAGGGGACAGTGGTCGCAGACCTCGGGACGGTGCTCGTGCGAGGCCGCCGGCGAGGCAGCGTCCGCCGGGTCCGAAGCCGGGTCCGAGCCGGCGTCTGCGGCGTCCGCGGCGACGCGGCGCCTCTCGCGCCTGCTGGGCGAGCACGCGGGCGAGCTTCATCGCCTCGTGCGCCAAGGTCCCGACGTCGTCGCCGCCGGTCGGTGCAGTCATGCCTCTCCTCGTCCGGACGACAGTGGGGTGCAGCGCGGGTGGGGTCGCCGAATCCTATCGACGGCGGTCACGACCACGGTAGTCCTCACCGCACCGGCTCGATCACCGGCGGGGCGAACCGTACGGCGAGATGCCCGGCGTCGACCCGCGCACCGCTCACCGTGTAGCGCGCCAGCATGGTCGGGAGCGCCAGGACGCGGCGGTACGACCCCACGGTGACCACCAGGTCCGCGCCGTGGCGGGCGAGGCCGACCTCTCCCCCTGAGGCGAACGGGAGCGCCAGACGCAGCTCCACGTCGTCCCCGCGACGGACCACCTCCATGACCGGCGGCGCGTCACGGACCGCCAGCGGGTCAAGCCCGTCGTACGTGGCCTGGGCAAGGCGTGCGAGCGTCTCGGCGCCCACCGGCTCGCTCTCCGCGTACTCGGTTCGCCACACCGGCAGCGGAGCGAACGACTCGTCGACCTCCGCGAGCGTCTCTCGCTGGGCCTCCGCCCACCTGCGTCGCCACGGGTCGTCCCCGGAGTCGGGAAAGACGCGGTTCGCGACGACGCCGTCGACCGTGTAGCCGTAGAGCGACAAGGTTGTCAGTGCCCGCCGCGCCTCCGCGACGACGACCGACTCAGGGGTGAGGACGAGTCGCACCGAGGTCTCGGGAGCGGTGAGGAGCGTACGTACTTCCCGCAGATCGGCATGCAGCCGTTGCACCGCCTCGGCGACCGCCGGCTCCGGCATGGGGACACCCGCGGCGCGCGCCAGCGCTGGGGTCACCGTCTTCACCACGCGGCTGCCGGAGGTGGTGAGGCGATGGAGGTACCAGCCCAGCGCCTCAGGAAGCGCGAGGAGCCGCAGCGTCTCGGCCGTCGGGGCGCAGTCGACGACGACGAGGTCCCACGCGCCCGACGCGACCTCGTCACGGAGCGCGAGGAGCGCGATGACCTCTTCCGCGCCCGGGAGGACCGTGATCTCCTCGGCGGTGATCGGGTCTGCGCCGGCCGCATCGAGGATCGTCCGCAGGTACTCGTGGATCGAGGCCCACGACTCCTCGAACCGACGTTGTGCGTCGACCTGCTGGATCCACACGTGCTCGGCGACGGCGACATGCCCGCCGGAGCGGGCCGGCTCCACGCCGAACGCGTCACCGAGCGAGTGCGCCGCGTCGGTGGAGAGCACCAGCGTCCGCAGGCCACGCTCGCCGCCGAGCATCGCCGTACCGGCCGCGGTCGTCGTCTTGCCGACCCCGCCCTTGCCGGTCAGCAGCAGCACGCGGGTCGCACCGCGCTCGCGTTCGGTCACGCCGGCGTCGACTCGACGCGCTTCTTCAGTCCCTTGAGGGCGGTGTCGATGATGACCTTCTCAGCCTTGCGGCGGAGCATGCCGAGAAGCGGGATCGAGACCTCGACGGCAAGGCGGTACGTGACCCGGGTCTTGCCGTCACCGAGCGCGTCGAGGACGTACGCCCCGTCCATGCCCTTGAGCATCGACCCCGGTTCTGCGATCTTCCACTCGACCTTGTGGTCGCCGTCCCAGGTGTAGCCCAGTGTGTAGGTGTCGCGGATCGGCGTGGCGTCCAGCACGAACTGGACCTCCGTCGCGCGTGCGCCGAACTCGTCGAGCTCGACCACACGGGCCTCCTTGACCCCCGTCGCCCACGAAGGGTACGAGGGAAAGTCCGCGATGACGGTCATGATCGCGCTCGGCTCGGCGTCGACCACGATGTCGCTGGTCGTCTGGTCGGTCATCGAGAGCCTCCTGCTCGATCGTCGGTGGGCCGACCCTATCGCGCGCTGTCCTCGGCCTCCGCGCGCCCGCGCAGCTGCCGCTCGACGTGGGCCGGCGGCATGCCGACCTCACGGGCGGCGTCGAGCCTGTCGCGGACGCCGGTCACCCACCGCTTCAGCCGGATCCGGTACGCCCGGTCGAGCGCGGCACGCGCACGCTCGGAGCGCGGCGCGGTGGCGGGATCGGCCTGGAGGAACACGTGCACGACCGTGCCCTCCCCGACCTCCTCGAGCCAGACCTCGGCAGTGCCGTCGAGGCCACCGGAGACGGTCCAGCGCTTGCCGCGCACACCACGGTCCTCGAAGCAGTCGAGCCGCAGGTCCGGCAGCACCCGCGCCCACGCAGGCTCGGCACAGAGAACCTCGCGCAGCGCCCGCGGCGGCACCGCGGCGTACGTCTGGTCGATCACATCGACGGCCGGCATCGGATCTCCTTGGGGGTGCTCCGGTCGATGACTGTAACCTGCCCGAGGGGGAGTACGCCGTGCCGGCGTACCCGTACTTCTCGAACGGAGGCAGCGTGCGTACCTACGCATCCCCGGCCACGTACCAGGTCCCGGACACCGGGAGCATCACGAACGACGTGCTGGCGTGGCTGGACAAGGACCCGGGACGGGTCTCGTTCCAGCGAAACATGGACGGCGCGTGGGTCGACGTCACGATGTCGCAGTTCCGAGACGAGGTCGTCGCGCTCGCGAAGGGGTTCGTCGCCGCCGGCGTCGCACCCGGTGACCGCATCGGCATCCTCGCCCGGACCCGGTACGAGTGGACCCAGGTCGACTACGCGCTGTGGTGGATCGGTGCCGTGAGCGTCCCGATCTACGAGTCGTCGTCGGTCGAGCAGATCGCCTGGATCCTGTCCGACTCCGGCGCCGTCGGCTGTGTGGTCGAGAACGACGTCCACATCAAGCGGGTCGAGGAGTCGCGGGACCAGCTCGGCGCGCTCAAGAACATCTGGTGCTTCGACGAAGGGCTCGAGCGCCTCGTCGAGACCGGCTCGGGGATCACCGACGCCGACGTGGCCGCGCGGCGTGACGCCGTCGCCCCGTCCGACCTCGCGACGATCATCTACACGTCGGGCACCACGGGACGCCCCAAGGGCGCCGAGCTGACCCACGCGAACTTCATGTTCGAGCTCGGCGGAGCGATCGACATCCTTCCCGAGATCTTCGACCGCGACGACGCCGTCACGCTGCTCTTCCTGCCGCTGGCGCACGTGTTCGCCCGGATCATCGAGGTCGGGTCGATCCGCGCGGGCGCAAAGCTCTCGCACACCCCGGACGTCAAGAACCTGCTGCCCGAGCTCGTCGAGATCAAGCCGACGTTCATCCTGGCCGTGCCGCGGGTCTTTGAGAAGGTCTACAACGGCGCCAGCCAGAACGCCCACGCCTCCGGCAAGGGCAAGATCTTCGACATCGCGACCTCCACGGCCATCGCGTACAGCCGCGCCCGCGAGTCCGGCAAGCGCATCGGCCCGGTCCTCAAGGCCAAGCACGCGGTGTTCGACAAGCTGGTCTACACCAAGCTCCGTACGGCCATGGGTGGCCGCGTCGAGCACGCGATCTCCGGTGGCGCCCCGCTGGGTGAGCGGCTCGCGCACTTCTTCTCCGGTGTCGGGATGACCGTCATCGAGGGGTACGGGCTCACCGAGACGACCGCTGCGCTGGCCGCGAACGTGGTGTCCGACTCCAAGATCGGCACCGTCGGGCGCCCCTTCCCCGGGACCGAGGTGCGTGTCGCCGACGACGGCGAGCTCCTGTTCCGTGGGGGTCAGGTCTTCCGCGGCTACTGGAACGCTCCCGAGGCCACCGCGGCCGCCCTCGACGAGGACGGCTGGTTCCACACCGGGGACGTCGGCGAGATCGACTCCGAGGGCTTCGTGACGATCACGGGTCGCAAGAAGGAGATCATCGTCACCGCCGGCGGCAAGAACGTCGTCCCCGCCGTGCTCGAGGACCGCGTCCGCGCTCACTTCCTCGTGAGCCAGGCCGTCGTCGTCGGTGAGGGGAAGCCGTTCGTCGGTGCCCTCATCACGCTCGACACGGAGGCCGTCGGGCCGTGGCTCGAGCAGCAGGGACGCCCGGCGGACACCTCGCTCGCGGAGCTCGCCGACGATCCCGAGGTCATCGCCTCGGTCCAGTCGGCCGTCGACGAGGCGAACGCCCACGTCTCTCGCGCCGAGTCGATCCGCAAGTTCCGCATCCTCGCGATCGACTGGACCGAGGAGGGCGGGCAGGTGACGCCCACGATGAAGCTCAAGCGCAACGTCGTGATGCGCGAGCACCGCGACGACGTCGAGGCGCTCTACCAGTAGCCGACCTCACCCGGACGCACGAAGAAGCCCCGGCCCCACCGCGAGGTGGACCGGGGCTTCTTCGTGCTGTGAGGAGGTCAGCCGACGCGACGGACGCCGCTCACCGGCATCACGTCCACGGACACGACCTCGACGCTGCGGCCCGGACGCGGTGCGTGGACCAGCTTGCCGTTGCCGATGTAGATGCCGACGTGGCTGACCGGGCTGTAGTAGAACACCAGGTCGCCCGGGCTCATCGACGACCGCGACACGGACGTGCCCATGCCCGACTGCGCCGAGGACGAGTGCGGCAGGGACACTCCCGCTGCGGCGAACGCCTTCATCGTCAGTCCGGAGCAGTCCCAGCTGCTCGGGCCCGCGGACCCGTACGAGTAGGGCTCACCGAGCTGCGCGAGCGCGAAGTCGATCGCCTTCTTGGCGCGGCCGGAGGCATTGACCTTCGGGGCGCTCGAGGAGGCGCGGTCGTCGCCGCGCGAGGTGCCGCCGTGATCGCCGTCGTAGACCGCCTCGCGCTCTGCCGGCGTCAGGCGCTCGACGATCGACTCGGCCTGCGCGACGCGCTTGTCGAGCGTCGCCTGCTGCTTCTTCATCTCCTTCTGAGCGTCGGAGACGACCTCCAGCTTGGAGGAGAGCTGCTTGCGGCGGACCTGGAGCTCGTCGGCCTCGCGCTCGAACGCTCCCAGGCGATCGGCCTGGGTGCTGTTGTACGACTGCAGCGCCGCCAGACCGTTGAGGAACTCGTCGGGGTTGCCGCTCGCGAGCAGCTGGGTCGTCGGACCCATGGGCGAGCTCGTGAGTCGGTCGGTGATGGTCTTGGCGAGGTCGTTGCGCACCTCGTCGACCTCAGCCTCCTGCGCCTTGAGATCGGCGCGAAGCTTCTTGATCTGCTTCTTCGCGCCCTCGACCTCGGTCTTGAGCTCGAGGTAGCGCTCGTTCGCCTGCTCGGCCTCGTGGCTGAGCTTGGCCACCTTCCGCTGTGCCTCTGCGAGGCTCGGCGTCTGGGGGTCTGCTGCACTCGGCGACGCGCTGAGCGTCGCGGCGAGAACCACTGCTGAGCCTGCGACGACGGCTGCCCTCATCGACAGCTTCCGGCCGTTCCGCACGTGGGACGGTCTCCTTCGCGTTCTCGTCGCCTACCGGGTGAGCTGACGGGTTCGGGCCAAGAACGTGCCCTAACGCGCGATGATGCAGCGCGAATTCACCCCAGGAACATGTGGGTCCCCGGCTCCGACGTCGATCGGGGGATCTCGGCCGAACTAGGCGGCGTGCCTGCGCCCTCCGGGGTAGAGAACTCCTCAGACACGCGAGCCTCACCCTACGCAAGGTCGGGGCGAAGAATCAACGAGTCCGCCACACCTTCTGTGGACCGTGTCGTTGCTCACTGGTCGGCGGGCGGCTCGCTCTCGACCGCGGTCACGAGACGGAGCGGCGGCACGAGCCCGGCAGAGCTCAGCGCCGCGAGCGCCGCCCCCTCCTCGGCGTCGAGCTGTAGGGCGTCGTCGGGGGGTCCGAGCAGGGCCGTGACGACGCAGTCGCCGCACGCCCTGGGGCGCGCCAGGCACCGGGCGCAGTCGATCGTGAGGGACTCGCCGTGGCCCGTCGCCGGTCCCGGCTGCTGGTGGAGCACACGAGATTTGTCCATGTCCGGCACGCTACGACCGCAGGCTGACAGAAAGGGCGGGAGCGGCGACACGCCGTGCATCGCCGCGATTGCGGTGGTGTGTCAGAGCCGCGACCTAGCGTCGACCTCATGAGAGCCCCCTCCCCCGTCCCACCGACCGCTGTCCAGGGGACCCTCGACGAGCTCGGCCGCAATCTCTCTGGCGTGACGTTCTGCGTCGTCGACCTGGAGACCACCGGAGGCTCGGCGGCCGCCGGCTCCATGATCACCGAGATCGGTGCCGTCAAGGTCCGCGGAGGCGAGGTGCTCGGCGAGTTCCAGACGCTCGTCGACCCCGAAGGCGAGATCCCGACCTTCATCGCGGTGCTGACCGGCATCACCGACGCGATGGTCGTCGGCGCCCCCCGCGTCGGCGAGGCTCTGCCCTCGTTCCTCGAGTTCGCACGCGGGAGCGTCCTCGTCGCGCACAACGCCCCCTTCGACGTGGGCTTCCTGAAGCACTTCACCGCCACCCTCGACCTCACGTGGCCCGGCTTCGAGACCCTCGACACCGCCCGGCTGGCCCGGCGGGTGCTGGTCCGCGACGAGGTCCCCAACTGCAAGCTCGGCACGCTGGCGCGTCACTTCCGTTCGTCGACCACACCCAACCACCGCGCCCTCGCGGACGCCCGGGCCACGGTCGACGTGCTCCATGCGCTCCTGGAGCGGGTCGGCACGATGGGCGTGACCACGATGGAGGAGCTCGCGACCTTCAGCGCAAGGGTCAGCGCCGCCCAGCGCAAGAAGAGCCGGCTCGCCGACCACCTCCCGCACTCCCCCGGCGTCTACCTGTTCCGTGATCGTCACGAGCACGTGCTCTACGTCGGCACCTCGAAGGACCTCCGCGCCCGTGTCCGGTCGTACTTCACCTCGAGCGAGACCCGCACCCGCATGGGCGAGATGATCGCCCTCGCGACCCGCGTCGAGGGCATCACCTGCGCGACGGCGCTCGAGGCCCAGGTGCGCGAGCTGCGCCTGATCGCTCATCACAAGCCTCCGTACAACCGGCGCTCCCGCCACCCCGAGCGGGCGACCTGGATCAAGCTCACCCGCGAGCCGTGGCCGCGGCTGTCGTTCGTCCGCAAGACCGACGACGATGCCGACTACCTCGGCCCGTTCACCCGGCGCGCGACCGCCGAGCGGGCCGCCTCGGCCCTGTACGAGGCCTTTCGCATCCGTCAGTGCTCGGGTCGCCTCCCGCTGCGGCCTTCCCGTACGGCGTGCGCTCTCGCGGAGATGGGCAGCTGCCTGGCTCCGTGCGACGGCTCCAGCAGCGGCGAGGAGTACGCGCAGGAGGTGGACCGCGTGCGCGCCGCGTTCCTCGGTGACCCGGTCGAGGTCGTCGACGCCTCCACCGGACGCATGCGGACCCTCGCCTCGCAGAGCCGCTTCGAGGACGCGGCGCACGAGCGCGACCGTCTCGTGACGCTCCTGCAGGCGACCCACCGTAGCCAGCGCCTGTCCGCCCTCCTGTCGTGCGCCGAGGTCGTCGCCGCGCGCCCTCTGGACGCCTCCCGGCGCGACTGGGAGGTCCACGTGGTCCGCCACGGTCGGCTCGTCGCTGCGGGCGTCATGCCGGCGACCACCCCCTCCCGACCCTGGGTGGACGCCCTCCGCGCCACCGCAGAGACCGTGGTCCCGGAGCAGGCCCCGGCCGCGACAGCCTCGGAGAGCGAGCTCGTGCTGCGCTGGATGGAGTCCGACGGGCTCCGGCTCGTCGACCTCGACGGCGAGTGGGCGAGCCCGGTCCGCGGCGCCGGCCGACACCTGCCGATCGTCGCCGCCGCCGAGCGGTCGCGAGCCCTCGCCGCACCCTTCGACGAGGCCCGCAGCGACGGCTGGCGCACCGAGCACCGGCCCCGCCGATGACGAGTAGGCTGCCCCGCGTACCCCCGACTCGTCCGCCAGGAGGGCCTGTGATCACCGCCATCGTGTTCATCAACGCAGAGGTCGACCGCATCCCCGAGGTGGCGGAGCAGATCGCCGCGCTCGACGGGGTCAGCGAGGTCTACTCGGTGACCGGGCACATCGACCTGATCGCGCTGGTGCGAGTCCGTCGGACCGAGGACATCGCCGACGTCGTCGCCGACCGCGTCAACAAGGTCGCCGGGGTCCGGTCGACCGAGACCCACATCGCGTTCCGCACGTACTCGCAGCACGACCTGGAGTCCGCCTTCAGCATCGGCGGCGAGTTCGAGTAGCGTCCGCCCGGCCGCGCGTGGGTCTCGCTCAGACCTCGCGCTGGGACGCCGCGGCCCACTCGTCGAGCGCGCGCAACGCCGCTCCGGAGTCGAGCGCCTCGCGGGCCTGGGCGGTGCCGCGCTCCATCCGTGCCAGGAGGTCGTCGGTGGCCCCCTCGTACGCCGCGAGCCCCGCCCCCGCGTTCAGCACCACGGCGTCGCGTACGGGCCCCTCCTCGCCCTCCAGGACGCGCCTGAAGACCGCGGCGTTGTACGCGGGATCTCCCCCGCGCAGCGCCTCGGCCGACGACAGGGCGATACCGAGGTCGCGGGGGTCCAGCGTCTGCTCGGACACGGACCGGTCGCCCTCCGGACCCTCGACGACCCACACCTGCGACGTGGTCGTCGTGGTGATCTCGTCCAGGCCGTCGTTGCCGCGGAACACCAGCGCGTCGACGCCGCGGCGCGCGAACACCCCTGCGACCACGGCGGCCATCCGGGCGTCCGCAACCCCTACCGCCATCGCGGCAGGACGCGACGGGTTCGTCAGCGGGCCCAGGAAGTTGAAGGCGGTCGGGATGCCGAGCTCCTTGCGGGGAGCGGCGGTGTAGCGGAACGACGCGTGGAAGACCGGCGCGAAGCAGAACGTGATGCCCGTCTCGGTCGCCAGCTCCGCGACGCGCTCGGGAGTGAGGTCCAGGCGGACGCCGAGCTTCTCGAGAACATCGGCGGCACCGCTCGCGCTGGAGGCCGCACGGTTGCCGTGCTTGACCACGAGCGCACCGGCACCGCGCATCGTCACCGCCGACATCGTGGAGATGTTGACCGTCTTGGCACGGTCACCCCCCGTGCCGACGATGTCGACCGTACGCCCGGGGATGCGGATCGTCCGCGCGTGCTCGAGCATCGTGGCGGCCAGTCCTTCGACCTCCGCCACCGTCTCACCCTTGGCACGCAGACCCACCGCGAACCCGGCGATCTGCGCGGACGAGGCGTTGCCACCGAGGATCTCCTCCATCGCCCAGGACGCCTGCTCCCGGGTGAGGTCCTCACCACCGACGAGCGCCCCCAAGACCTCCGGCCAACGAGGGCCCTCGGTCATGCCGTCGCCGCCGAGGCGGGGGCGAGGAGCGAGATCACGGCGTCGGCGAGGCGCATCGGGTCGACCGGGTGCTGGGAGACGCCGTCGGCACGCGACCACGTCGCGAGCCACGCGTCCTGCGCGCGACCGGTCAGCACCAGCAGCGGAGGGCACCGGAAGATCTCGTCCTTGAGCTGCCTGGCCACCCCCATGCCGCCGGCCGGGGTCGCCTCGCCGTCGAGGATCGCCAGCGCGAGCCCGCCGGCATCCATCTGCTGGAGGACGACGGGCAGGGTGGCGCACTCGACGTACTCGACGGGCGGGAGATCAGGATGGATCCGACGGCCCAATGCGGTGACCACCTGGGCCCGGGTCTCGGCGTCGTCTGAGTAGACGAGCACCCGCAAAGGGGTCTGACGTGCAGAAGCGACTTCGGTGCTGGGATCACTCACAGCGCGATCGTAGCGACTCGGAGACGCGTGAGGCAGGGGTCGGGGATGCCTCGCGTACCTGAGGGGTTAATAATGACACCCGTGGCGACGACATCTGTGATCCCAGCATCCCGCCTGCACGGGCAGCCCAACCGACCGTCGCAGGTCACGGTCGGAACCGTGGTGTGGCTTTCGAGCGAGCTGATGTTCTTCGCGGCGCTCTTCGCCGCGTACTTCACGATCCGCGCGGTGAGTCCTGAGCTCTGGGAGCTCGAGACCGCCAAGCTCAACGTCCCCTTCGCCACGGCCAACACCACGATCCTCGTGCTCTCGTCGGTGGCGTGCCAGTGGGGCGTCTTCGCGGCCGAGCGCGGCAAGGTCGGCCGGACCGGCAAGATCTGGCAGTTCCGGGAGTGGGGCCTGCGCGAGTGGTTCGCGCTCACCTACATCATGGGCGCGGTCTTCGTCGCCGGTCAGGCGCTGGAGTACGTCGAGCTCGTGCACCACGGCATCACGCTCTCCTCGTCCGGCTACGGGTCGACCTTCTACCTCGCGACCGGCTTCCACGGCATCCACGTCATCGGCGGCCTGATCGCCTTCCTGCTGGTCATCGGCCGTACCTTCATGGCGCGTCGCTTCACCCACGAACAGGCGATCTCGGCGATCGTCGTGTCGTACTACTGGCACTTCGTCGACATCGTGTGGGTCGGTCTGTTCCTGACGATCTACGCCCTGCAGTAACGGCTCGCCGCCGGACCGTCCTCGACGCCCGGTGGCCGACCGCCAACAGAAGAACGCAATCAAGGCTTTAATCGAAAGATGACGTCCCCTCCGGGACGTCGCTGGCAAGGGGAACGAGGTTCACTCCGTGCGGTTCTTGTCCACCCACCGAAGGCACCCGCTCGCGGGTTACGCGGTGCTGCTCTTCGGCCTGCTCCTCGCGGGCGCGCTGTACTACGCGTTCGCCCCCGGCAAGGCCGAGGCCGACACCGCGGGTGACACCGCCAAGATCGACGAGGGTCGCCAGCTCTTCCTCGTCGGATGCGCCAGCTGCCACGGCATGAACGCCGAGGGCATCATGACCAAGCGCGGCGGCAACTACGGCCCGTCGCTGATCGGCGTGGGCGCCGCGGCGGTCGACTTCCAGGTCGGGACCGGTCGTATGCCGCTGGCACAGACCGCTCCCCAGGCACCCAACAAGCCGCCTGTCTACGACGAGGACGAGACAGAGGCGCTGGCCGCCTACATCGCCAGCCTGGCCCCCGGCCCGGCCATCCCCGACGAGGAGTACACCGACGTCTCGGAGATCTCCCAGGAGGATCTGACCCGCGGCGGCGAGTTCTTCCGTACGAACTGCACGGCGTGCCACAACTCGGTCGGCGCCGGCGGCGCCCTGCCCAGCGGTCGTTACGCGCCGCCGTTGCGCAACGTCAGCGCTCGCCACATCTACGAGGCGATGCAGACGGGTCCGCAGCAGATGCCCGTCTTCAGCGACGACGTCGTCACGCCTGAGGACAAGCGCGCCATCATCGCTTACATCAAGAACGTCCAGGCGCAGCCGCAGGGCGGCTTCGGTGGCGGCGGCCTCGGCCCCGTCGTCGACGGCATGTTCGCCTGGATCATCGGAATCGGCGGCCTCGTCGCAGTCTCAGTCTGGCTGGCAGCGCACGGCGCCCGGGTGAAGAAGAAGAGGTCATGAGCTCCGAATCCCACGACGCACAGCCGAGTGACGGCGTTGCACAGCCGACGGGCGACGAGGTCGCTCGTCCGCCGCGCAACGACATCGAGCCGGCCGAGCCGATCGAGAACCCGGGGCTGCCCGAGCACCTCCCCCGCCCCACGGACGTGGACCCCAAGCTGGAGAAGCGCGCCGAGCGACAGGTCGCCGGTATGTTCACCGCGGCGATCATCCTCACGATCGGCTTCTGCGTCGCCTACTTCACGATCCCGAAGGACGCGGTCATCTTCGGCTGGTTCTCCCTGAACCTCGCCCTCGGCCTCACCCTCGGCGGTGCGCTCTTCCTCATCGGCATCGGCGCCATCCAGTGGGCCAAGAAGCTGATGAAGGACCACGAGATCATCGAGATGCGCCACCCGGCGCGCTCGTCCGACGACGACCGTGAGGCCGCTCTCGGCGTTCTCGACGAGGGTGTCGCGGAGTCCGGCTTCGGCCGCCGCCCGCTGATCCGCCGGTCGCTCATCGGTGCGGTCGCGATCCTCGGCCTTCCGGCGATCGTCATGCTGCGCGACCTCGGCCCCCTCCCGGGCAACAAGCTGTTCCACACGGTCTGGCGCAAGGGGATGCGCGTCGTCAACGACGTCTCCGGCATCCCGCTCCGTCCGAGCGACATCGAGGTCGGCCAGCTGGTCAACGCCCAGCCTGCAGTCTTCTTCGAGACCGACAGCCACGGACACGCGGTCTTCCACGGCACCGAGCTCCTTCAGGCCAAGGCCAAGGCGTCGGTCATCGCGGTCCGGATCCGGCCCGACGACATCAAGCCTCGCAAGGGTCAGGCCAACTGGGACGTGGACGGCATCATGGTCTACTCCAAGATCTGCACGCACGTCGGCTGCCCGATCAGCCTCTGGGAGCAGCAGACGCACCACCTGCTCTGCCCGTGCCACCAGACCACGTACGACCTCGCCGACGGCGGCAAGGTCATCTTCGGCCCCGGCAAGCGTCCGCTTCCGCAGCTTCCGCTCGCTGTAGACTCGGACGGCTACCTCATCGCCACCAGCGACTTCCACGAGCCGGTCGGCCCGAGCTTCCCTGAGGTGAACCAGCACCGTGACTGACACAGCGAGCACTACTGCAACACCTCTCAAGGACACCGGCTTCGGCAAGAAGTCGGCAGGTCCTGTCGAGTGGCTCGACGACCGCCTCGGCCTCGCCGGGGCCGTTCGCAAGAACATCCGCAAGGTGTTCCCCGACCACTGGTCCTTCCTGCTGGGCGAGATCGCCCTGTGGAGCTTTGTGGTCCTGCTGCTGACCGGTACGTTCCTCACGTTCTGGTACCAGCCGAGCATGGCCGAGGTCCCGTACACGGGCTCGTACGAGCCGCTGCGTGGCCTGGAGATGTCGCAGGCCTACGCCTCGACGCTCAACATCTCGTTCGACATCCGTGGTGGCCTGCTGGTCCGCCAGATCCACCACTGGTCGGCCGCGCTGTTCATGGCGGCGATCATCGCCCACATGCTGCGCGTGTTCTTCACGGGCGGCTACCGCAAGCCCCGCGAGGTCAACTGGCTGATCGGCATCGGGCTGTTCGCGCTCGGTCTGATCGAGGGCTTCGCCGGCTACTCGCTCCCTGACGACCTGCTCTCGGGCACCGGCCTCCGCTTCGTGGACGGCCTGATCCGCTCGATCCCGATCGTCGGCAGCTATCTCGAGTTCTTCGTCTTCGGCGGGGAGTTCCCTGGCGAGCTGATCATCGCGCGTCTCTACATGGCGCACATCTTCCTGCTGCCGGGGATCCTGCTCGGGTTGATCGCTGCCCACATGCTGTTGCTCGTCTACCACAAGCACACGCAGTGGCCTGGCCCCGGACGCACCGAGAAGAACGTCGTCGGCTTCCCGATGCTCCCCGTGTACGCGGCCAAGGCCGGCGGCTTCTTCTTCGTCGTCTTCGGCTTCACGGCCCTGATGGCGGCGGTGCTCCAGATCAACCCGATCTGGACGTACGGCCCGTACAACCCGTCCGAGGTCACCGCCGGCTCCCAGCCGGACTGGTACATGGGCTGGGTCGAGGGCGCGGTCCGCATCATGCCCAACTGGGAGTTCACGATCGGTCCGGAGACGTTCTCGCTGAACGTCTTCATCCCGGCGGTGCTCCTGATGGGCCTGCTGTTCACGGTCCTGGCGATCTGGCCGTTCTTCGAGACCTGGGCGACCGGGGACAAGGAAGAGCACCACCTCCTCCAGCGCCCGCGCAACGCGCCGACCCGTACGGCCTTCGGCGTCGCCGGCATGACGTTCTACGGCATCTGCTGGATCGCGGGCGGCAACGACATCATCGCGTTGAAGTTCAACCTGGACATCTTCACGATCACGTGGATCTGCCGTATCGGGGTCTTCGTGGGTCCGGTGATCGCCTTCATCGTCACGCGCCGCATCTGCATCAGCCTGCAGCGCAAGGACAAGGACACGCTGCTCCACGGGTACGAGACGGGCGTCATCGTCCGCTCCCCCGAGGGGTCGTACGCAGAGGCGCACGCACCACTGCCGGTCGACGCCGCCTATGCCCTCTCGGCCCGCCCGCGGGTCCCGGAGCTCACCGCTCCGGAGACAGAGGACGCCGACGGTGTCCGCAACCCGCAGGGTCGCAAGGCACGTCTCCAGGCGTGGGCGAAGCGGTTCTTCTTCAGCCACGACATCGACAAGCCGACGCAGGCCGAGGTCGACGAGGCCGAGCACCACTTCCACGGTGACGTCTACCCGCCGGACAACTTCCCGGACGACTTCACCGGCGTCAGCGAGACCGGAGTGCCCAAGCACCACTGAGCACCTCGCTTCGGCGAAGGCCCCGCTCCCCCACTCGGGGGGGCGGGGCCTTCGCCATTTCGTCTCCGGACCCAGCGGCCGGTACGCCAGCGTCCACCCCCACGCCCCACGTGGACGCCCACACACCACCACCACAGGCCTCGCGCACGTCGGTGCGTCAGCGTCCACCTCCACGCCACTCGTGGACGCCCACACACCGACCACCACAGGCCTCGCGCGCGTCGGTACGTCAGCGTCCACCTCCACGCCACTCGTGGACGCCCACACACCAAGCGAGGGCGGGCGGATCAGGAGAGCGCGGAGCCCTTGGCGAACTCGGCGTACGAGACGTTCCAGTCGGTCCAGCCGTTCTGCGGCTCGAGGACCTTCCGGTCGGAGCGGATGAACTTCACCGGGTCACCGATGTGAGAGATGCCGTACAACCACGCGGCGTTGCTCGTGCTCAGTCCCGTACAGCCGTGGCTGACGTTGGCGCTGCCCTGTGACCCTGTGGACCACGGAGCTGCGTGGATGAACTCGCCCGAGTTGGTGACGCGCATCGCGTACCGGACGTTCTCGATGTTGTAGTACTCCGACGAACCTTCGGAGATGCCCGTCGTGGCGGCATCCATCCGCTTGGTCGGGTGCTTCTCCATGATGACCTTGGTGCCGTTGCGGGTCTGGAAGCCCGGCTTGCCGGTCGTCGCCGGCAGCACGCGGGCGACCTTGCCGTTGATCTTGACCGTCGCCTTGTGCCGCGAGACGTCGACGACTGTGGTGACTGCCCGCTTCGTGACGGTGAAGGCGGTGTCGCGGTCCTCCTGGCCCCAGACGCCCTTGGCGGTACGGACACCGTTGATGCCGGCGTGCACCTTTACCTTCGTGCCGGCCGGCCAGTACTTGCGGGGCCGGTAGTGCACCTCGGAGTCGCTCATCCAGCTCCACGTGCCCTCGACCTTGGGGGTCGAGCTCACGACGAGGCGCTTCTCCACCTCCGCGCGACGCTTCACAGGAATGTCGAAACGGACGATGACCGGCATCGCGACGCCGACGGTCGCGCCGTCCATCGGGGAGAGGGAGGCGTACGCCTGCTGATCGAGGGTGAGCTGCTGCGTCCGGAAGGCTCGCGACTCCGTCGAGACCTTGCCACTCTCGTCACGCGTCGTCACCGAGACCGTGTAGCGCTTGCCCGGCTCGAGAAGAGAGGCCGCAGTCCACGAGGCACCGTCGGGCGTGAGGTCACCGTCGAGCGTCGTCTTGCGGGTCGCCTTGCCACCGAAGTGGGCAGTGACAGCCGTGATCTGCCCGTGGCTCACGCCCACGGTCAGAGCCGTGTCGACCGGGACCCCGCTCGCGCCTTCGTCGACGTTGAAGGTCAGCTCCGTGGCAGGCGTCGGTGAGGCGGACGCGGTCGCGTCACCCGCCGCCGCGCTGTCGGAATCGGACTCGTCACCGCCCGCGGAGCTGCACCCGGCGACGAGCACGCTCACGAGAAGGACGCCGACCCATCGGCGTCCTGACTGCATCACGGACTGGCGTCCCTGAACCTTCATGATCCCCCTCGAACACACGTACGGCCTCTCAGGATAGCAATCGCTTTCCAGAGAGGCCGTACGTCGCCCAACGGGCGGGTCAGTGGGCGAACAGTCCGCGGTAGTACTCGAAGACCCAGCCACACAGGGCGATGACTCCGAAGACGCTCGCCATGGCGAACAGCCACCACCCGAAGATGGCGCCGATCAGCATCACGAGGATCGCCAGCGCGGCCCACAGCGGCCACCAGCTCCACGGCGGGTAGAAGCCGTACTCGCCGGCCCCCTCAGCGATCTCGGCGTCGTCGCGGTCCTCGAGGCGTGCCGGGATCTGCTTCGCGACGACCGCGAGGAAGAAGGTGAGGAGCAGGCCCAGGAGCGCTGCCATCACCAGGGCGGTCGTGCCGGTCGGGTCCTCGGACGCGATCCAGTAGATCGGCGTCACGATCACGAGGAAGATCGAAACCGACGCGATGATCCATGCCTCAGCCTTCACCGGGCGCCACCTTCCTGAGAGTCGTCAGCCTGGTCTCGGAGTGCCTCTTCGTGGCCCTCGAGGTTCGGGGCGTCGGCGAAGGGGCTGTCGAGGTCGTTGTCCTCGTGCTCCAGCATCGACAGCTCCGGGTGGTGGAGGTCGAACGCCGGGCTCTCGGAACGGATCCGCGGCAGCGACGTGAAGTTGTGCCGCGGCGGCGGGCTCGACGTGGCCCACTCGAGCGAGCGGCCCCAGCCCCACGGATCGTCCACGCCGACCTTCGGGTTGTTGCGCGAGACCCACACGTTGTAGAAGAACGGCAGCGTGGAGATCGCCAGCACGACGGCACCGATCGACGACACCTGGTTGAGGACCGTGAAACCGTCCTCGAACGAGTAGTCGGCGTAACGACGCGGCATGCCCGCGACACCCAGCCAGTGCTGCACCAGGAACGTGAGGTGGAAGCCCACGAAGAGCAGCCAGAAGTGGATCTTGCCGAGGCGCTCGTTGAGCATGTGCCCGGTCCACTTCGGCCACCAGTAGTAGAAGCCCGCGAACATCGCGAACACGACCGTGCCGAAGACGACGTAGTGGAAGTGCGCCACCACGAAGTACGAGTCGGACAGCTGGAAGTCGAGGGCCGGCGACGCCAGGATGACGCCCGTCAGTCCACCGAACAGGAAGGTCGTGAGGAAGCCGAGCGAGAACACCAGCGGCGTGTCGAAGCTGATGGACCCGCCCCATAGCGTGCCGATCCAGTTGAAGAACTTCACGCCGGTCGGGACCGCGATCAAGAACGTCATGAACGAGAAGAACGCGAGGTCGACCGCGCCGGTCACGAACATGTGGTGTGCCCAGACCGCGACCGAGAGCGCCGCGATGGCCAGGGTCGCCGCCACGAGGCCGATGTAGCCGAAGATCGGCTTACGGCTGAAGACGGGGAGGATCTCACTGATGATGCCGAAGAACGGCAACGCGATGATGTACACCTCTGGATGCCCGAAGAACCAGAACAAGTGTTGCCAGAGGATCGGACCGCCCGTCGAGGCGTCGAACACGTGCGTGCCCAGCTGACGGTCGGCGAACAGCGCGAGCAGCGCAGCCGCCAGGATCGGGAAGGCGATCAGCACCAGGAGGCTGGTGACCAGGATGTTCCAGGTGAAGATCGGCATCCGGAACATCGTCATGCCGGGGGCGCGCATCGTGAAGATCGTGGTCACGAAGTTGACCGCACCGAGGATGGTGCCCAAGCCGGACATGTAGAGGCCCAGCACCCACATGTCGCCGCCGACGCCGGGCGAGTTGACCGCGTCGGACAGCGGCACGTACGCGAACCACCCGAAGCTGGCCGCACCGCCGGGAACGAAGAACCCGGCGACCGCGAGCGAGCTGCCGAACAGGAACAGCCAGAAGCTGAACATGTTGAGGCGTGGGAAGGCGACGTCCGGGGAGCCGATCTGCAGCGGCATGATCCAGTTGGCGAAGCCGACGAACAGCGGCGTCGCGAACATCAGGAGCATGATCGTGCCGTGCATGGTGAAGAGCTGGTTGTACGTCTCCTCGTCCACGACCTGCGTGCCCGGAGCGGCGAGCTCAGCACGGATCAGGAGGGCGAGGATGCCGCCGATCAGGAAGAACGCGAACGACGCGACGAGGTACATCGTGCCGATCTGCTTGTGATCGGTCGTCGTCAGCATCGAGACGACGCGCTTGCCCAGAGGACGCCGCTGCGTGGTCTCGCTCAAGGGTTCAGCAACCGCAGTCACTCCTGCTCTCCGTTCTCTGCGTTCTGAGCCTTCTGAGCTTCTGCGAGGCCGGCGATCTGGTTGGCCTCGACACCGCCCTCGGGCTCGCCGATCTGACCGGCCGCCTGGAGCTGCTGGAGGTGGGCGTCGTACTCCTCACGCGGGACGACGTGCACCTTGAAGATCATGCGGGTGTGGTAGAGCCCGCACAGCTCGGCGCACCGGCCGGTGAAGACGCCTTCACGGGTGGGCGTCACGTCGAAGGAGTTCTGCCTGCCGGGCACGACGTCCAGCTTGAAGTAGAACTCGGGGATCCAGAACGAGTGGTTGACGTCCGGAGAGATCAGGTTGAAGCGGACCGACTCGTCCACCGGGAGCCACAGCTCGCTCGGGTTGGACGGCTCACCGGTGTCGAAGACGGGAGTGCCGCCGGTCGCTTCCTCGTCGAGGTAGTTGAAGGTGAACTGCCACTTGCTGCCGACGACCGTGATGGTGTGATCGGGGTCCTCGACCTTCTCGAGCATCCCGGTCTGCGACTTCACCGTCTGCGCGAAGAAGATCGCGACGATGATGACGGGCGCAACCGTGTAGAGCACCTCGAGCGGCAGGTGGTAGCGCAGCTGGCTCGGCACCTCGTTGTCGGGGCGGCGGCGGTATCGCACCATCGCCCAGAACATCAGGCCGAGGACCAGCACCATGACCGCGGCACTCGCGATCCAGGCGCCCACCCATAGGACGAACATGTAGTCGACGCGATCAGTCGCACCCGGCGGAAGCGCGAGACGCTCCCACTCGTTCGGAGAATCAGGCGAACAACCACTCAGCAGCACGATCGCAGCAACGGAGAAGCCGAGCCCGACCGCCTTCGACCTCTTGGGCCGCCGACGCTCGTCCTGTGCTCGCTTACCGCGCGCGAAGAGTTCCAGACCCACCAGGCGCCTTTCTGGCTCGTATCGACTCACACCACAGTGTGCTTCCGACGCCGCTGACGCGACGTGGACCGTCCTCACTGCGAACGAAAGCAGCCTACTCCAGGCTGATCCGCCCGACCTGCAGAGGTCCCCTCAGAAGGACGGAAGGCGTTCATCTACGATGTTGGCCGCCTCGTCGCCGTACTCGTCCCTCAGACGCGACAGCAGGGCCCCTCGCTCCAGGCGGTATTCCTGGGTTCCCGTGGTCTCCACGACGCTCGCTGCGAGCGCACAGCCGAGCTGGGCGCACTGCTCGTGCGGCAGGTCCACACCGAGACCGGCGAGGAAGCCTGCACGGAAGGCGTCGCCGACACCGGTCGGATCGACGGCGTTGATGCCGGCGAGGGCCGGAACCTCGATCACCGTGCCGTCGGCCTCGTACACGCTGACGCCTTCAGCGCCCCGGGTCACGACCCGGGTGCCGACCCGCTGCTGGATCTCACCGGCGCTCCACCCGGTCTTCTTCTCGGTGAGTGCAGCCTCGTACTCGTTGCTGAACAGGTACGCGGCGCCGTCGATCAGCGTACGGATCAGGTCGCCGCCGGCGAACGCGAGCTGCTGGGACGGGTCGGCCGCGAAGCGATACCCGCGAACCCGGCACTCCTCGGTGTGCCGGACCATGCCTTCGGGGTCGTCCGGCCCGATGAGCACGATGTCCCAGCCGCCGACGCGGTCGTGGATCGGCTTGAGCTCGATCTCACGGGCCTCCGCCATCGCACCGGCGTAGAAGGTCGCGATCTGGGCCTGCGCCGCGTCGGTCGTGCAGACGAAGCGAGCGGTGTGCCGGGTCTCGGAGATCCGGACGCCGGAGCAGTCCACGCCGTGACGCTCCAGCCACGAGCGGTAGTCGTCGAAATCCTCGCCCACAGCACCGATGAGGACGGGCTCCTCGCCGAGCGAGGCCAGGCCGAACGCGATGTTGGCGCCACACCCCCCACGGCGTACGTCGAGGTCGTCGACGAGGAACGACAACGAGATCTTGTCGAGCTGGTCCACGACGAGGGAGTCGGAGAACTTCCCGGTGAACGTCATCAGGTGATCGTTGGCGATGGACCCGGAAACTGCGATCTTCAAGGGAGCTCCTCGGAACGGGACGCGTGCCTGCTCACGATAGTCGCCCACGGCCCGGACGCGACGAGGGCCGTCCGGTATGTCCGGACGGCCCTCGTCGTGGCTTGCGCCTGTGCTTCTTGGTGCCTGCGCCTTCTAGTGACGCTGCTTCTCAGTGACGGTGCTTCTCAGTGGAAGGAGTCACCGCATGCACACGAACCCGTGGCGTTGGGGTTGTCGATCGTGAAGCCCTGCTTCTCGATGGTGTCGACGAAGTCGATGCGCGCGCCGTGGAGGTACGGGACGCTCATGCGGTCGACGACCAGCGAGACGCCGTCGAACTCGCGGGTCTCGTCGCCGTCGAGGGTGCGCTCGTCGAAGAACAGCTGGTAGCGCAGGCCGGAGCAGCCACCCGGCTGCACGGCGATACGGAGCGCAAGGTCGTCGCGGCCCTCCTGCTCGAGGAGGCTCTTCACCTTGGCGGCGGCGCCGTCGGTCAGCTCGACGCCGGTGATGGTCTCGGTGCCGTCGGTGCTCTGCACGGTCATGTGTTCTCCCGAAGTCTCTGGTGCGGGGCTCGTCCGTAAGAACGAACAGGAAGCCTCGTCATCTCATTCCCACCGTACGACACCACGATACGCAAGGGGAACCGGAGCGCCGCAAGGCTGACTCCCAGCGTACGTCGTGCCCTGAGGGACCGACCCGACGTCCAGCACCCGGTCGTCCTCAGAGCGGGGACCAGGTGCGGGCGACGCGCGCTGCGAGACCCACCAGGGCCCCCGCCGGATCGCTTGCGAAGCGCTCTGCCCCTTCCAGGTCGGCGATCGCGTACGCAGCCTCCACGCCCATCGCACGGCGTTCTCGTGCTCCCACCTCGACACGGTCGGCCAGGACCACGCACGGCCGAAGCGCGTCCCCCGCCACCGAGGCGACACCGAAGACGACCGTGCCTTCGCGCGAAGTCACGTCGTAGGCGCCCGTGCCCGTCAGGACCAGGTCGCTCACCCTCGCCGCCGTCGCGAGGCCGACCCGGTCGGCGACCGTGGCGACGCCCGGCTGGACCGACGCGCCGAGCGCCAGCAGGGCGAACCCGAGCCCTCCCCCGGCGCCGGCACCGGGGAGGTCGGCGATGCGGCGTCGGGCCGGCTCCCCTCCGCACACCGCGACCACGTAGGCGTCCAGCACGCGGTCGACACGGGCCACCGCGGCCTCGTCCAACCCCTTGCCGGGCCCGTCCGCCCGGACGGCCCCGAAGAGACCGAGGAGCGGGCTGGCGACGTCCGTCGCCACGACGAGCTCGGTGTGCCCCAGCTGCGCGCGTACGGCGTCGAGGTCGACCGAGGTGACGCCGACGAGCCCTGCGGGGCCTGCGTCGAGCGGAACGTCCGCTCGCGCGCCCAGGGCACCCAGCATCCCGGCGCCGCCGTCCGTCGCGATGCCGGCGCCCAGACCCACCACGACACGTGCCGCGCCGGCCTCGATCGCCGCCGCGACCAAGTCACCGACACCGGCGGTCGAGGCGTCCTCGGGAGCCCGCCGCGCCTCGCCGTCCGGGCCGCACACCGACGCAGAGTCCACGTACGCGGTACGCAGGCCGGCGTCGTCCAGGAGCAGCACCAGCCCGCGCACGGGGCCGCCGAACGGCCCTCGCGCGTCGACCTCGAGCCGGTCACCGCCGCACGACGCGTGGAGGGCCTCGACGAAGCCCTGGTCGGCGCCGGCCATCGGCACGACGTCCACCGTGTCGCCAGGGGACGTACGCGCCCAGCCGGAGGCGATGGCCTCCCCTGCCGCGGACGCGCTCAGCGTGCCCCCGAACGCACCCGGGGCAACGAGGACGCGCACCGGATCAGGCCAGGGCCTTCTCGGCGGCGGCGAGCAGCACGCACGTCGCCAGGACCTCCATGGCGGCCCTCACGTCGTCGACGCTCGGGAAGGAGGGGGCGATGCGGATGTTGCGGTCGCGCGGGTCCTTGCCGTACGGGAAGGAGGCGCCCGCGGGTGTGAGCGCGACTCCGACGCCCTTCGCGAGCTCGACCACCCGTGCGGCGGTGCCGTCGACCACGTCGAGGCTGACGAAGTAGCCGCCGGTCGGCCGCGTCCATGTCGCGACGTCGTGCGGACCGAGACGGTCGCGGAGTACCTCGTCGACGACGTCGAACTTCGGGGCCAGCAGGTCACGGTGCCGGCGCATCAGCGCGCGGACACCGTCGGCGTCGCGGAACAGCCGCACGTGCCGGAGCTGGTTGACCTTGTCCGGGCCGATCGAGGCGAACTTGAGGTGGCTCTTGAACCACGCGACGTTCGCCGGCGAGCTGCCGAAGAACGCCACCCCGGCGCCCGCGTAGGTGATCTTGGACGTCGACGCGAAGATGAGCACGCGATCGGGGTGACCGCCCGCCGCAGCGACGCTCAGCACGTCCGAGGCTGCCGACTCCTCGTCGCTCAGGTGGTGCACCGCGTACGCGTTGTCCCAGAAGAGCCGGAAGTCGGGCGCCGCCGCAGGCATCGCCATCAGGCGTGCGGCGACCTCGGGAGACGTCACACCACCGGTCGGGTTGGCGTACGTGGGGACCAGCCACATGCCCTTGATCGTCGGGTCGGTCGCGACCAGCCCTGCGACCTGGTCGAGATCCGGTCCGTCCTCGCGCATGTCGACCGGGATCATCTCGATGCCGAAGGACTCCAGCAGCGTGAAATGGCGGTCGTACCCCGGCACCGGGCACAGGAAGCGCACCGTCTCCTCAGCCGCCCAGGGCCGCGAGGACTCGGGGAAGCCGTGGAGCAACGCCCAGACCAGGGTGTCGTGCATGAGCGTCAGGCTCGAGTTGCCCTGCGCCAGCAGCTGCGCGACCGGCACCCCGAGCAGCTCGGAGAAGATCTCACGGAGCTCGACGAGCCCCTCGAGGCCGCCGTAGTTGCGTGTGTCGGTCCCGTCGGCGGACCGGTAGTCCCCGTCACCCGGGAGCGACAGCAGCTCGTGCGACAGGTCGAGCTGCGCCGGCGACGGCTTGCCCCGCGTGATGTCGAGCGCCAGGCCGCGCGAACGCAGATCCTCGTACGCCGCACGCTGGGTCGACAGCAGGCTGCCGAGCGACTCACGATCAAGGGTGTCGATGCTCATGGGGTGTCCTCGCAAGACGTGGTCGACGGTGCGTCGATGACAGGCACGCACCGGGGTCGAATCTATCGAGTGCCGCCGCCGAGCCCGGGAGCGCCCCAGATGGCGAGCCAGCGGCTCAGGTCCTTCTCCACCGGCAGGTCCTCGCCGACGATGCCGCGGACCTGGAGCTCGAGCGCGTTGTCACGGCGAGGCTCGGCGACCGGCGCGAACGGGTAGAAGGTGCCGCGCTTGTAGAGGTAGACGAGACCGAGCGGGCGTGCCGTCGGCGGTGGCGAAGTCCACCACCGAGCAGAGCAGCTGCGGGCCGAACCCGTTGTCGACCAACGTGCTGTTGACGGCGTGGAGGTCGGTGACGAGCCCGACCGACGTCGCTCGGGATCGTGGCGGACGACCAGCCATGTGAACCCGTACGGGTCGACGGAGCGTTCGACCTGCGGACCTCCGTCGGAGTCCAGCAGCTGCTGGACGTCGGCCTGCATCGTGCGAAGGCGGCGCCTTCGGTCTGGCGGTAGCAGACCGAGCCGAGACCGGTCGGCTTGATGCCTGCGGCGGCCTCCAGCGTGATCGCCGCGGACGGCAGGCGAAGAGCGCGTCGAGGTTGGCCTGCGGCCGGCTTCGAGCGGCCCATGAGCGAGTTCCAGAGTCCCATCGCGGCCTCAGAGGGGACGGCCGAGGTCGGCCGAGATCTTGGCGAGCTGCTCGAGGCGGCGCTCGAGCGGGCGGGTGGGTAGCTCAACAGGCCGGCGAGCGAGTCGCGCGAGAAGGCCGGAGTCGCGAAGAAGAAGGCGCTAATGGTCTCGATCCTCGCCGCAGGTCCTTGCTGGGGATGCGGCGCCATGTCGCCGGTGATCTTGGTCAGCGCCGACGCGAGCGCGGACGGCTTGCCGGTGAGGTAGGCGCCCGAGCGGTCGGCGCTCAGCTCACGGTAGCGCGACAGCACGCGGGTCAGCAGGAAGCGGATGACGTACGCGACGATGCTCGCGATCCAGACGACGAGGAACATCGGCGCGCCGTTGTCGTTGCGGTCACGGCCGTCGCCGCATGAACGGGAACCACCGCATGAGGAAGCCGGCCAGGAGCCCCAGCGAACGACGGCGACGGTCATCACGGCGACGTCGCGGTGGGCGACGTGGGCGAGCTCGTGGCTCAGGACACCCTCCAGCTCCTCGGCGTCCAGACGGCGCATGAGGCCTGTGGTCACGCACACGACGGAGTGGCTCGGGGAGCGACCGGTCGCGAAGGCGTTAGGGAGGTCGGTGTCGGCGATGGCGACGGTGGGCTTCGGCATGTCGGCGAGCGCGCACAGGCGGTCGATCATGCCGTGAAGCTCGGGCGCCTGCTCCGGAGTCACGACGCGGGCGCGCATCGAGGCGAGCGCCAGCTTGTCGGAGAAGTACCACTGACGCCCGAGCCCATGGCGATCACGACCACCGCGGCCACCGCGGCATTGGGCATCACGGTGATCAGCACGGCGCCGAACGCCAGGTAGAGCACGACCAGACCCAGGCTCACTGCACCCATCCGCCGGGTGAGACCTGCGTCGCTGCGAAATCGCGTACTCGACATGTTCCCTCTCTACGGGGCCCCGTCGGGCAGGGGCCCACCTGTCCTGCTTCAACGCATGATGCGGCTCGGACGTTGCCGCAGAACCGAGGTTCCGCGGGGACGTCCGTCGTACGAGCGGTGCTGGTTGCAGCCGGGGATGAGGCCGTCGCCGCTGAGCAGGTCCTCGCACCTCGGCGAGCGAGGCGTCCGAGTGCGGGAGGAGCAGGTCTGACGCGACGCAGCTCGTCGTCCGGGACCTCCTTGCCGATCTGGCGCACCAGGTCGAGACAGGTTCGTCGAGGGCGTCGCCGAACGCCTCCTCGTCGTGAGCTGCGATCGCCGCCTCGAGCGGCTCGTCAAGGCCGTTGAGGCGGTCGAGGGCGTCGTCGGCCACCTCGAACTGCCCCTCGGACGAGGATCCGGACGATCACGCCTGGCCCTCCTGCTTCGTCTCGGTCGGCTCCGAGGTCCCGAGTGCGGGCTTCTCGGCGCCGGTCCCCAGCTGCGCCTTCATCGCCTCCAGCTCGGCGTCGACGCCCGAGGTCGAGGCGAGGGCGTCCAGCTCGACGGCTGATGTCGTCGTGCGGGCCGGCGGTGCGTCGCTCGAGCGCGCCGGACGCGAGGAGCTCGTCGACCGCTCCCGCACGGGCCTGCATCTGCGCCGTCTTGTCCTCGGCACGCTGCGATCGCGAGGCCGACGTCGCCCATCTCCTCGGAGATGCCGGAGAACGCCTCGGTGATGCGGGTCTGCGCCTCGGCGGCGGTGTACGTCGCCTTGATCGTCTCCTTGCGCGTACGGAAGGACTCGACCTTCGCCTGGAGCCGCTGGGAGGCGATGCGTGAGCTTCTCCTCCTCGGCCTGGCAGCGCCGCGTGCTGCGTCTGGAGGTCGGCGATCTGCTGGTCCAGACCCGAGCGACGGGTCAGCGCCTCGCGAGCAAGGTCCTCGCGGTCGGCGGCGAGCGCCTGCTTGCGCCTGGTCCTGCAGCTTCGGCCGACTGCTGCTGCAGCTGGTTGATCTGCAGCTCGATCCGCTTGCGGCTGGTCGCGACGTCGGCCACCCCACGACGTACCTTCTGGAGCAGCTCGAGCTGCTTCTGGTAGCTGTAGTCGAGCGTCTCGCGCGGGTCCTCCGCCTTGTCGAGCGCCGTGTTGGCCTTGCTGCGGAAGATCAGCCGATGCGCTTCATGATGCCCATCGTGGAGTCTGCCCCTTCACAAGATCACTGGTCCCTCTACCTTACGGGCAGCAGTGACCTTCTGGCACCGAAGGACGACAGGTAGGCTCGGTGGCATCCCCCGCTGCCGCGACGGCCATGCCGTAGGCGCTCGCGGCCCGATCACGACGTCGAGGCACCAGGGTTCCGACGCAAGAACGCGTACGACGCCACCGAAGCTCAGACTGCCCCGAGCCGAAGCCGGACGGCAAGGGCCGAGCGACTCCCACGCGCAAGGAGGCGGAGGCCGCTCGGAAGGCGGCACTCAAGACGCCCGCCTCGCGCAAGGACGTCGCCCGCGCCGAGCGGGACCGCCGCGCCAAGGAGCGTGTCAAGATCCGTGAGGCGATGACCACGGGCGACGACCGCTACCTTCCCCGCGCGACAAGGGACCGGTCCGTGGGCTCGTCCGCAACGTGGTGGACTCGCGCCGCAACGTCGGCGAGTACCTCATGCCGGTCCTCGTCGTCATCCTGCTCGTCAGCCTGATCCGCGCCCCCTGGGCCATCCTCGGGATCTACGTCCTGTGGATCACGGTCATCGTGGGCACGATCGTCGACTCGTTCCTGCTCGTACGTCGCGTCAAGCGCGAGGTCGGCCAGCGCTACCCGGAGGCCAGCACACGAGGCCTGACCACGTACGCGATCATGCGCAGCACGCAGATCCGGCGCCTGAGGCTCCCGAAGCCGCAGGTCGCACACGGCGGGTCGTACTGACGCCTTCCCTACGGGTGGAGTGACATCGGCCCGTAGACCTGGCGCCCGTCCTCGAGGAGCGTGACCTGGTCGACCCCCTGGTCGGCCAGGTCGGCGAAGACCTCGCCCACCCACGACTCGGCGTCGCCCCGACTGGCGAACGTGCCGCCGTCCTCCTCCGGGGTCACCGCGGTTCCGTCAGCACTCTCGAAACGCCAGGTCCACACCATGCCCGCAGCCTAGGCCGTCCTCGGGCGGTCGGTGCTCCCGGCTGGGGCGGACCCGAGCTGTCAGCGGGTGGAGGACTCCACGAACGGCGGTGCCGTGACGACGAAGGTCTCGGTACGACCTCGGACGTCGACCGTCACCTCGTCACCCACGCTCACGCGCCGGTCGAGAAGCGCCAGGGCCACACCCTTGCGCAGGGTCGGAGAGAAGGTCCCGGAGGTGACGCGCCCGGCCTCCTCGCCGTCGGCGGACACCGCCATCCCCGGTCGGGCGATGCCCCGCCCGGCGGCCACCAGGCCCCGCAGGAGCGGCACCTCGGCAGCGGCCCGCTGTGCGAGCAGCGCGTCGCGGCCCCAGAACTCGGGCTTGTCCCACCCCACCGCCCAGCCCACGCGGCCCATCACGGGCGTGATGTCGCGCGTGAGGTCCTGACCGTGCAGCGGGTAGCCCATCTCCGTACGGAGGGTGTCGCGGGCGCCGAGTCCGCACGCGCGGATGCCGTACGCCTCGCCGGCCGCCATGATCGCGTCCCAGGCGGTGAGGGCGGCTGACACCGGCACGACGAGCTCGTACCCGCGTTCGCCGGTGTACCCGGTGCGGCAGACGGTGATCGCCTCGCCGCCGAGCTCGGCCTCCACGTACGACATGTAGTCGTGCGAGACGGGGAGACCGATCGCGGCGAGCGTCTCGTCGCTGCGCGGGCCCTGGACCGCGAGGACGGCGTAGTCGTGATGGCGGTCGGTGATCGTCAGGCCCTCGGGCGCACGCTCGCGCAGGCGACGGACGACCTCGGCGGTGTTCGCGGCGTTGGGGACGAGGAGCACGTCGTCGTCGGCGCGGCGGTAGACGATGAGGTCGTCGACGACACCCCCGTCGTCGTCGCAGCACAGGGTGTACTGCGCCTGGCCGGCGTCGATGCGCGCCAACGCGTTGGTGAAGCACCGGTCGAGGTAGTCCACCGCACCGGCGCCCTGAACCGTGGCCTTGCCGAGGTGGCTCACGTCGAAGACGCCGACGGCATCGCGGACGGCCTTGTGCTCGGCGAGGACTCCCCCGCCCGCGTACTCCAACGGCATCTCCCACCCGCCGAACTCGGCGAACTTGGCTCCGAGCTCGACGTGACGGCGGTGCAGCGGCGACTGGGCAAGCGTCATGCCCGAAACCTATCCCGACCCTCGGTAGGCTGACGGCCATGGCCTCGAAGCATGCAGAGCCCTCGTTCACCCTCAGCTCCGCCTCCCCCACCACGACCCGCGCAGACGTGGTCGTCGTCGGGGTAGGCCCCGACCTCAAGGCCGTCGGTCCCGCCGACGCGGTCGGCGACGCCTTCGGGCGCTCCTTCAAGCCGACGCTGACCACGCTCGGCTTCCGCGGGAAGCCCGGCGACGTCGCCGTCCTCCCGACCGCAGGCGTCATCAAGGCAGCGACGGTCATCGCCGTGGGCCTCGGTGACGACCCCACGCCGACGACGCTGCGCAAGGCGGCCGCGAAGGCAGTCAAGGCGGTCCACAACGCCACCACCGTGACCTTCGCGCTGCCGACCGCCGACGCCGACGCCATCCGTGCGATCGCGGAGGGCGCCCTGCTCGGCGGCTACCGGTTCGACCGGTACCGCACCCGGGACGAGGACCGCGAGGCGGCGGCCGACCGTCCCCACGCGGTCGTCATCCTCACCCGCCTCTCCCGGGACGCCGACGCCCTCGCCGCGCTCGACGCCGCGGTGGCCACCGCCGCCGCCGTCAACCGGACACGGGACTGGGTCAACACCGGCCCGGGCGACCTCACCCCCGCAGCGTTCGCCGACTCGGTCGTCGAGGCGGCCAAGGACGTCGCCGGCGTGAAGGTGACCGTCTGGGACGAGGCCCGCCTCGCCAAGGAGGGCTGCGGGGGCATCCTCGGCGTCGGTCAGGGCTCGACCCACCCGCCACGACTCGTGCAGCTGACGTACAAGCCCAAGAACCCCTCCGCGCACCTCGCGCTGGTCGGCAAGGGCATCACCTTCGACTCCGGCGGCCTGAGCCTGAAGCCCGGCGCCAGCATGATGACGATGAAGTGCGACATGGCAGGCGCCGCGTCCGTCATCGCCGCCACGCTCGCGATCGCCGCGCTCGAGCTGCCCGTACGCCTCACCTGCGTGGCACCGATGGCCGAGAACATGCCGAGCGGCTCCGCGCTGCGCCCCGGTGACGTGCTCGAGATCCGCGGCGGCACCACCGTCGAGGTCCACAACACCGACGCCGAGGGCCGCCTGGTCCTCGCCGACGGTCTCGTCGTCGCGAACGAGGCCGAGCCCGACGTGCTCGTCGACGTCGCGACGCTGACCGGCGCGTGCGTCGTCGCGCTCGGTGAGCGTACGGCGGGAGTGCTCGGCAACGACGACGCGCTGCGCGGCCAGGTCGTCGAGATCGGCGAGACGGTCGGCGAGGCGTTCTGGCCGCTGCCGATCACCGACGAGGTGACCAGCCGGGTCACGAGCTCCGACATCGCCGACCTGCGCCAGCACAACCCCAAGCCGGCGGGCGGCGCGCTGTTCGCCGCCGCGTTCCTCCAGCAGTTCGTGGGCGAGACCACGTGGGCACACCTCGACATCGCGGGCCCGGCGTTCAACGACGCGGGCGCCTACGACGAGGTCCCCAAGGGCGGTACGGGCGCGAGCGTCCGGACGCTCGTCGGCCTGGCCGAGAGCCTGGCGAAGAAGATCGACTGATGTAGGCCGTGGGTCAGCCGCCGGGGTCAGCCGCCGGAAGCCTCGCGATCGCGACGCTTGCGCTCGGCGGCGACCCGGCGGTTGTACTCGCGCATCCGCTGCGGGTAGCCGACCACGGCGGCGTCGTACGTGGGGACCTGGTGCTTGTTGCCGAAGTCGTGGGCCCAGGAAGCCGACGGGACGCGGCGGCGCGTCCACTCACCGTCCTTGGCGACCAGCAGCAGCGTCACCTGAGAGACCGCCGTCGGCGGCTCGACGAAACCTTCGACCCCCGCCCGCGAGGCGATGAACTTCTCGAGGTGCGCGCGGTCGGTCGAGTCAGCGGCCCGGTCGGACACCACGGCACCCCCACCGGTGCGGGTTCGCTTCTTGCGGCGGAAGAGGCCCATCGGGTGTGCTCCTGCGGCTCGGGACGGCGCTGCTGCGGCGTGCTCTCACGCCCAGTCTGCCGTACCGGCGGGTAGCGCCCCCACCTGTGCACCCCCTTGTGCGCGTGACAAGATGAGGGTCGTCAGACGCGGCGACGACCTCGCCGTCGACACGATCCGGAGGCATTCGTGACCCACCCCGCCCCTCACGATCACGACGTCGTCGTGCTCGGCGGTGGAAGCGGCGGGTACGCGACTGCGCTGCGGGCCCGTCAGCTGGGCCTGCGCGTCGCCCTCGTCGAGCAGGACAAGCTCGGCGGCACGTGCCTCCACCAAGGCTGCATCCCGACCAAGGCGCTGCTGCACGCGGCGGAGGTCGCCGACGCTGCCCGCGACTCTTCCGCCTTCGGCGTCCGAGCGACGTTCGAGGGCATCGACATGCCCGCGGTCAACGCGTACCGCACGGGAGTCGTCGACCGTCTCTACCGCGGCCTGCAGGGCTTGGTCCGCAGCGCCGAGATCGACGTCGTGACCGGCACCGGACGGCTGGTCGGCCCGCGCTCGGTCGCCGTCGGTGACACCGTCGTCACCGGGCGCAATCTCGTCGTCGCCACCGGCTCGTACGCCCGTACGCTCCCGGGCGTCGAGATCGGCGGCCGTGTCGTCACCTCCGACGGCGCACTCGACCTGACCGAGGTGCCCCGGCGCGTCGTCGTGGTCGGGGGCAGCGTCATCGGCGTCGAGCTGGCGTCGGTCTGGCGCTCGTTCGGAGCCGAGGTGACGATCGTCGAGGCACTCCCCCGCCTCGTTCCGGCGGAGGACGCCACACTGTCCGCCCAGCTCGAGCGAGCGTTCCGCAAGCGCGGCATCGCCTTCCGTACCGGCACCTCGATCACGGACGTCAAGCAGGACGAGACCACGGCGTTCGTCACCCTCGAGAGCGGTGACGTCCTCGAGGCCGACCTGGTCCTCGTGGCCGTCGGACGCGGGCCCAGGACCGACGGCCTCGGGCTCACCGACCACGGGATCACCGTCGAGCGCGGCTTCGTCGTCACCGACGAGCGTCTGCGTACGTCGGTCGAGGGCGTGTACGCGGTCGGCGACGTCGTGCCCGGGCTCCAGCTCGCGCACCGCGGCTTCGCCCACGGCCTGTTCGTGGCGGAGGAGATCGCCGGACGCAGTCCTCGCCCGGTCCTCGACGCCGGCATCCCTCGCGTCACCTACTGCGAGCCGGAGATCGCCTCGGTCGGCCTCACCGAGGAGCAGGCGCGCACGACCTACGGGGACGACGCGATCACCACGTACGAGTACAACCTCGCCGGCAACGGCAAGACGCAGATCCTCCGCTCGGCCGGCCTCGTCAAGGTCGTCCGCGAGACCGACGGCCCCATCGTCGGTGTCCACATGATCGGGGCCCGGATCGGCGAGCAGGTCGGCGAGGCATCCTTGTGGGTGAACTGGGACGCCTTCCCGGAAGACGTCGCGGCCTACGTCCACGCACACCCCACCCAGAACGAAGCTCTCGGCGAGGCCGCACTGGCCCTCGCCGGGTCACCACTCCACGCACACGCCTGAGATCAAGACAGGGGTCACCCATGGCAACGCCCGTCACGCTTCCAGAGCTCGGAGAGAGCGTCACCGAAGGGACCGTCACGCGCTGGCTGAAGCAGGTCGGCGATACGGTCGCCGTCGACGAGCCGCTGCTGGAGGTCTCGACCGACAAGGTCGACACCGAGATCCCGTCGCCGGTCGCCGGCGTCCTTCTGGAGATCGCTGCAGCCGAGGACGAGACCGTCGAGGTCGGCGCCGTGCTCGCGACGATCGGTGAGGAAGGCGAGTCCACGGACGACGCCGCACCGGCCGCTGAGGCACCGCAGGAGGAGCAGGCCGCCGAGGCGCCTGCCTCCGAGGAGCCGCAGGACGAGCAGCAGCAGGACGAGCAGGCCCCCGAGGAGCCCGCGGGTGAGTCGAGCACTCCCCCGGACGCCGACGCGACGCCCGCCGAGGCCGCCGAGCAGGAGCAGGGTCAGGAGGAGGAGCAGGGCCAGCAGCAGGAAGCGCCTGCCGCCGACACCGCACCCGCCGCCTCAGGCGACGCCACGCCGGTCACCCTCCCCGAGCTCGGGGAGAGCGTCACCGAGGGCACCGTCACGCGCTGGCTCAAGCAGGTCGGCGACGAGGTCGCGGTCGACGAGCCGCTGCTCGAGGTCTCGACCGACAAGGTCGACACCGAGATCCCGTCGCCGGTCGCCGGGACGCTGCTGGAGATCTCCGCCGGCGAGGACGAGACGATCGAGGTCGGCGGCCAGCTCGCGCTGATCGGCGAGGCAGGCTCGGCGCCGCAGGCGTCCAGCCCGTCGCCAGAGCCTGAGCCGGCAGCAGAGCCCGAGGCTGAGCCGGAGCCGGCAGCAGAGCCCGAGGCAGAGGCACAGCCGGAGCCGCAGCCCAAGGCAGAGGCACAGCCCCAGGCCGCTGCCGCCCCGGCAGCCAAGGCGGAGAACCGCTCGGAGCCGTCGGCGGCGTCGACGACCGCGCCGAGCGCCGTGAAGTCCGACGGTCGCCAGTACGTCACCCCGATCGTGCGCAAGCTCGCCGAGCGCGAGGGCGTCGCACTGGACGAGGTCGAGGGCACCGGCGTCGGCGGTCGTATCCGCAAGCAGGACATCCTCGACGCCGCAGCGAAGGCCAAGGAGGCCGCAGCCGCGGCTTCTGCCGCCCCGGCAGCCGCTCCATCCGCCGCTTCGTCGACCGGCCCCGACACGTCCGGCCTGGCCGGAACGGTCAAGAAGGCGAACCGCATCCGTCAGCTGACGGCGATCAAGACCAAGGAGTCTCTCCAGGTCGCCGCACAGCTCACGCAGGTGCACGAGGTCGACCTCACCCGGATCGCGGCGCTGCGGGCCAAGCACAAGGCCTCGTTCCTCGATCGTGAGGGCGTCAAACTGACGTACCTGCCGTTCATCGCCAAGGCGACGGTCGAGGCGCTCAAGGCGCACCCGAACGTCAACGCCTCGTACGACGAGGACGCCAAGGAGATCACCTACCACGCGTCGATCAACCTCGGCATCGCCGTCGACACGGAGCGCGGACTGCTCTCGGTCGTCGTCCACGACGCCGGTGACCTGAGCCTCGCCGGCCTGGCGCAGCGGATCACCGATCTCGCCAACCGGGCGCGCAGCGGGGACATCAAGCCGAACGAGCTCTCGGGCGGCACGTTCACGATCACCAACATCGGGTCGTTCGGCGGGCTGTTCGACACGCCGATCCTCGTCCAGCCGCAGGCGGCGATGCTCGCCACCGGCGCGGTCGTCAAGCGCCCGATGGTGCTGAGCGACGCCGACGGCAACGACACGATCGCGATCCGCTCGATGGCGTACCTGCCGCTGACGTACGACCACCGTCTCGTCGACGGTGCCGACGCCGGCCGGTTCGTGACGACCGTCAAGAAGCGCCTCGAGGCCGGTGCCTTCGAGGACGAGCTGGGCTGACGCCCGTCCGTCACCCGAACGGACAGAACCGCATGCCCCCGCCAAGATGGGGGCATGCGGTTCTGTGTGTCCGGAGCATCGGGCTTCCTCGGTACGGCGCTGAAGAGTCGGTTGCGGGCGGACGGCCACTCGGTCGTCACGCTCGTCCGCCGCGAGCCCGCAGCCCCTGACGAGTCGCGGTGGGATCCCGACGCGGGTGACGTCGACCAGGCGGTCATCGACGAGTCCGACGTCGTCGTGAGCCTCTCCGGCGCGCCGATCGCGCACTGGCCGTGGACCTCCTCGTACCGGCGCGAGCTCGTCGACTCCCGCGTCAGCACGACGACGACGCTCGCCGAGGCGATCGCTCGCGCACCACGCCCCCCGGTCATGCTGTCGGGCAGCGGGATCAACGCGTACGGCGACGACCGCGGCGACACCCTCCTGGTCGAGGGCACGCCGCGCGGCCCCGGATTCCTCGCCGACGTCGTCGAAGCGTGGGAGGCGTCAGCGGCTCCGGCGGTCGCAGCGGGCGCCCGCGTCTGCTATCTCCGTACGGCGCCGGTGCTCGACGGGTCCGGAGGTCTCCTGAAGGTGATCGCGCTGCCCTTCCGCCTCGGCCTGGGCGGGCGTCTCGGCTCCGGGAAGCAGTACTTCCCGGTGATCAGCCTCCGGGACTGGCTCGGCGCCGTCACGTTCCTTGCCGAGGACGCTGACGCCTCCGGCCCGTACAACCTGGTCGCGCCCGAGCCGTCGACCAACGCGGAGTTCACCCGGGCACTGGCCGGTGCGCTCCACCGGCCGGCCCTCGTGCCTGCCCCTTCGTTCGCCATGCGCGCCGCGCTCGGCGGACTCTCGGCCCTCGCGCTGGGGTCGCTGCGTGCGGCGCCCCGACGGCTCGAGGAGGAGGGCTACCCGTTTGCCGACCGCAACATCCGCGAGGTCGTCGCGACCGCCCTCAGCCCGTCGGAGGAATCGACGGGCTGAGGGCGCTCGTTCACGTCAGTCGCGCACGTCAGCCGCGCGGGGTGACGACCGACTGCACCTCGTCGACCCGCAGGGCGGCTGTCGCCGTCGGGCTGGTCAGTGTCGTCGGTGCCCCGGGCACGGGAACCTCGTTGCCGCCCACCTCGAACCGGAGCGCATACACAGCCTCGGCGGACACGGCGAAGGCCGGCCGGCCCTCGACGCGCGCGCTGCCGCGTACCGACGACCGAACGTACTCGTGGTGGCAGTCCGCCTGCGCCGCAGCGCTGGTCGTCGCCGTGCACGAGAGCGTGCCTGTCCCGTCACCGGGGTCGACGACAAGGCGGTCGAAGTCCGCGTAGGCGACCAGTCCGAACGCTGACGAGCCGCTCTCGGTCGGCGGAAGGCCCTCTGCCCAGAACCACGTGTCCAGGTTGACGATCGACCGGTTCGCCGGGCTGATGTGGATGTCGGGGGTCGGAAGGACGATGCGACCGATCGCCTGCATCGCCTGCTCGTACGTGGAGGGAATCTCCTCCTCGCCGCTCCAGAAGATCCTGCGGAGTGCAGGCGGACCCATGAAGGTGTTGTAACACATGGTCAGGCGCGCCCGTGAGTCCTCGTTCGGGGGCTCGCCCTCCGGCAGGCGGTAGGGCGGGTGATGATCGACGTCGAAGCACACGTCCACACCGATGCAGTAAGGGGCGGATGGATTCTCGTAACCGCTCGGCGGTTCAGGTGACTGAATTTCGCATGTCGGCGGAGCGGGTGCCCCGCCGCCATCGTCGTCACCGGGTCCGCCGGGCTGTCCAGGGTCACCTCCGCCCGGAATCACGCACACATAAGACCCGTCAGCATTGTAGTGCGGCTGTGCCGGCGGTCTGCACACCTCGTCGGCTGATGCCGTACCCGCCGAGAGCAGCGCATACGCGGAGAAGAGGCTCGCGATGAGCAGGACCCTTCCCAGGCGAAACCACGAGGTCAGCATGTCGCGCTCTCCTTCAACGGGTCGTTGACGAGCCAGACACCATCGACCTTCACGAGGCCGTACTTCATGTCGGCCAGTCCCCCAGGGATCGCACCGACGCCCGCTTCCTTCTGTCCGCGTTCGACGAGCGCGCTCCGCGAGCTGTCGAGGCAGGCATGCAGCTCTGCCGAGTCACCACTGATCGTCACGACTTCGGGCTCGAGGGTGTAGGTGCCGATGAACTGAAGACCCTTGTCCTCCGTCGCCGCCTTCATCTGGGGCACCATGCGGTCGAACAGCTCGTCGGTTGTGAGCCCGTCGAGCGTCGCCTCGACGCTCTTCGTTCCTCGCAGGAGAATCGCGTCCTGATAGCGCTCCACCGCGTCGATGACCTCGCGCTCCTCGGCGGTGAAGCCGTCGGCGTCCTTGCTGGCACTGGCGGTGGCGCTCGGCGTCGCATCGGCCAACGAGCCCGAGTCGCCGTCCGACCCGCACGCGCTGAGGACCAGGAGTCCGGCCAGTGTGGCAGCGGCGACCCACCGGGGTCGTTGGCTCGTCACAGAGATCCTCCGTCGGTGTGGGGCGGTCCGGGGCGTCTCACCCCGCCATACCCTAACGGCGCGAGGTGTCACACCTCAACGCATCAGGTGACGTCTTCCCTGGTCACCCCGCGAGTCGGCGCACGGCCTCGATGCGCCAGCCGACGGGCGTGCGAACGACCACGATCCGGCGGTCGGTCGGCCCGTCGCGCGGCAGCGTCCGCCAGGCACCACCCGGGCGACGTACGCGGACAGGTTCCAGTCGGTCCACGACACGGAGGACGGCGCGCGCCTCGGACGCCTGCTCGACACCGAAACGCAGCACCTCGAACCGCACGTCGGCGATCTCCAGACCTCGCGCCGCGTACTCCCGTACGAGGTGGTCGTCGCTCGCGCGCAGGCGGCCACCCGGCACGTAGACGTCGTCGAGGAGGCTCGGGTCGGCGCGGACGAACGCCGCCGAGCGCCCGTCGTCGAGCACGGCCAGCCGGTCCATCCAGACGGCGCTCTGCGACACGGCTCCCGCCGCCACGATCGCCGCGCACCACATGCTCACCGGATCCATCACGCCAGCATGGCGCGGGCCGGCCTTCCCGCGCGTCCCTCGTCCACAGGCAACGGTCCCCAGGCAGCGGTTCCACAGCCGGCGTCGACCCTGCGGAGCAGCCGCGCGAGCCGCGTTAGGGTGAGACCGTGAGCGCGCTGGAGGTCCGGAGGATCGGGCTCGGGTCCGAGGAGACCGACTACGAGGAGATGTGGGCGCTGCAACGCGCGCTCCACGCCGACCGTGTCGCCGACCGGTGCGGGGACATCGCTCTCTTCCTCGAGCACTCGCCCGTCTTCACCGCCGGGAAGCGCACCGAAGGCTGGGAGCGCCCGCGTGACGGCAGCAAGGTCGTGGATATCGACCGCGGCGGCAACATCACGTTCCACGGTCCCGGCCAGCTCGTCGGCTACCCGATCGTGAAGCTCCCCCCGCACGTCCTCGTGGTCGACTACGTCCGTCGGGTGGAGGAGGCGATGATCCGCACCGTCGCAGACCTCGGCCTCACCTGCGGCCGTGTCGAGGGGCGTTCCGGCGTCTGGCTCGCCGCGGACGACCGTCGGCCGGAGCGCAAGCTCGGTCAGATCGGTATCCGCGTCGCCGGTGGCGTCACCATGCACGGGCTCGCACTCAACGCGTGCGTCGACATGAGCTGGTTCGACAAGATCGTCCCGTGCGGCATCGCGGACGCCGGTGTCACGTCCCTCAGTCTCGAGCTCGACCGTACGGTCACGACGACCGAGGTCGCCGACGCGCTCGAGCCCCACCTCCGCGAGCTCCTCGACGTGGGAGCCGTACGCGCCGAGCCCCGATCTCGCGCACGCCGGACCCGCGACGGGAGTCTCGTACGGGCTCGCCTCGCACCTGCGTTGACCCTCCCCTTGCGATCACCAGACGACGCGTAGGGTGAGGGATGTGACGATCGCACCCGAAGGACGCAAGTTGCTCCGGCTCGAGGCTCGCAACGCCGAGACCCCGATCGAGAAGAAGCCGGCGTGGATCAAGACGCGGGCGAAGATGGGCCCCGAGTACACCGAGCTGCAAACAGCTCGTGAAGTCCGAGGGCCTGCACACGGTCTGCCAGGAGGCGGGCTGCCCCAACATCTACGAGTGCTGGGAAGACCGCGAGGCCACGTTCCTGATCGGCGGCGAGCAGTGCACCCGTCGGTGCGACTTCTGCCAGATCGACGACCGGCAAGCCCGGCGCCTCTCGACCGTGACGAGCCACGTCGCGTCGCCGAGAGCGTCCGGACGATGGGTCTGCGTTACGCGACGATCACCGGCGTCGCCCGCGACGACCTCCCCGACGGTGGCGCCTGGCTGTACGCCGAGACCGTGCGCAAGATCCACGAGCTCAACCCCGACACGGGCGTCGAGAACCTCATCCCCGACTTCAACGGCAAGCCGGAGCTGCTCGAGCGAGGTCTTCGCGTCGCGTCCCGAGGTGCTGGCGCACAACGTCGAGACCGTGCCGCGCATCTTCAAGCGGATCCGACCCGCGTTCCGCTACGAGCGTTCGCTCGACGTGCTCACGCAGGCCCGCGACTACGGGCTCGTGACGAAGTCGAACCTCATCCTCGGCATGGGCGAGACCCGCGACGAGATCTCCCAGGCGATGCGCGACCTGTACGAGGCTGGCTGCGACCTGATCACGATCACCCAGTACCTCCGCCCGTCCCCGCGTGCACCACCCGGTCGAGCGCTGGGTCAAGCCGGAGGAGTTCGTGGAGCTCAGGGACCGAGGCCGACGAGATCGGCTTCGCGGGAGTGATGTCCGGTCCGCTGGTCCGCTCGTCCTACCGTGCGGGGCGCTGTACGCAGCAGGCCATCGAGTCCCGCTCCGCGGTATCGCGCTGACGCCCGACCGCCGTATCCTCGGACCGCATGTCCACTCCGGTCCGCACGCCCGGAGGGCCGCCTCGCCCAGATCCGGGCCAGGCGTACAAGATCACCAAGCGCACCGACCGCTACATCGGGCTGCATCCTGCTGGCTGACGTTCCTCGTCGTCGGTGGCGCGGTCTTCGCGCGCTCGGCTGGTTCCTGTTGGGCGACGGCTGGACTGCTCGGCGATCATCCTGACCTCGCTGCTGTCGGTCCTCACCGGCTTCCTGGGCGTGCTCATCGTCTTCGGGCGACGCGCTGAGAAGGCCGCGTACGCGCAGGTCGAGGGCCAGGTCGGCGCTGCCGCAGGTGCTCTCGCAGATGCTGCAAGCGCGGCTGGAAGGTCAAGCCGGCGGTCGCCTTCAACAAGAGCCAGGACGTCGTGCACCGCGTCGTCGGCCCACCCGGGCATCGTCCTGGTCGGCGAGGGCAACCCCGACGCGCGTCCGCAACCTGCTGACGACCGAGCGCAAGAAGCACGCGCGCATCGGCGGCGAGGAGGTGCCCGTCACGCGGCATCGTCGTCGGCAAGGACACCGAGAAGGGTGAGGTCCCCCTCCCCAAGCTCGTCAAGCAAGCTGCGCAAGCTGCCCAAGGCGTCCTCAAGCCGGCGCAGATGACGCCGATGCTCTACAAGCTCAAGGCGCTCGACGCGATGCGTCCGCAGGCGCCGCTCCCCCGCGGCCCCGTGCCGACCAGCGTCAAGGGCGCGCGCCGGATGATGCAGGGCCGCTGAGCTCGGTGCTCCGGGCGCGGCGAGTAGGTCTCGATACGCCCTCGCCCAGGGGCTCGGGCTACTCGACCAACGGGTGGCTACTCGACCAGGGGTGGCTACTCGACCAACGGGTGGCTACTCGACCAACGGCTGGCTACTCGGCCGGCGTCGTACGCGGGCGGATGTAGGTGATCACCGAACCCGCGACGACGTCGTGCAGCCCGCGGCCCGTCGTCGTTCTGGACGAGCGGCGGCACGACCAGGCACAGCAGCGCGGTGCGCACGAAGGCGCGGCAGGCCGATCGGACGCCCGTTCGGGCTCGACGACGCAGATGCCGGTGATCCGCTTGCCGATCGAGAAGCCGAGCAGTCGCGTCCAGGATCGACGACCTCGATCCAGAAGGCGAGCAGCACCCACGCTGACGCGACCGCGTCGGGCCCGTAGACGGGTGTCGACGTGACCACGGCGACCGTCAGCATCGCGACGACCCAGTCGATCAGCAGGGCGATCAGCCGGCGCCCGAACCCTGCGATCTCGGGCATCGAGGTGGAGGGCTGCAGCGAGTTCTCGGGCACGTGCCCAGGGTACGTCGCACCGTGCCCCGGCTTTCCGACCACCCCGAGGCACTTCGTAACATGGGCGAAACAATTCGGGTCACGGCTGGGAAACTGACCCTGCCTACGTTACGGGAGTGACACATCGTTGTGCCCGCCAGTTCGACCCCGTACACGACGGCCGGTCTGCGTGCAGTGCGCTCGGCCGAGGAGGCCACATGTTCGGCAATGCCGACGAGCTGTTCAAGTTCATCAAGGACGAGGGCGTCGAGTTCGTCGACGTCCGCTTCACCGACCTTCCCGGCATCCAGCAGCAGGTCACGCTGCCGGTCTCGACGTTCGACGAGACATGGTCGAGGACGGGCGTGGCGTTCGACGGCTCGTCGATCCGCGGCTTCCAGACCATCGACCAGTCGGACATGGTGCTGTTCCCGGACGTCGACGGCGTACGTCGACCCGTTCCGCCCGCAAGACCATCGCGATGGACTTCTTCGTCCACGACCCGATCACCGGCGAGGCCTACTCGCGCGACCCGCGCAACATCGCCCGCAAGGCCGAGGCCTACCTCGCCACCACCGGCATCGGCGACACGGCGTTCTTCGCCCCCGAGGCCGAGTTCTACATCTTCGACCGCGTCACTACGGCACGACCGCCAACACGCGCTTCTACGAGATCGACTCGATCGAGGCCGCCTGGACCACCGGCGACGAGGACGAGGCAACCGCGGCTACAAGGTCCGCTACAAGGGCGGCTACTTCCCCGTCCCGCCGACCGACCACTTCGCCGACCTGCGCAACGACATGATGACCAACCTCGAGCGACGCGGGCCTGCATCCTCGAGCGTGGCCACCACGAGGTCGGCACGGCCGGTCAGGCCGAGATCAACTACCGCTTCGACACGCTGCTCAAGGCCGCCGACGACGTCATGAAGTTCAAGTACATCGTCCGCAACACCGCCTGGGCCAACGACAAGACCGGCGACCTTCATGCCGAAGCCGATCTTCGGCGACAACGGCTCGGGCATGCACGTGCCACCAGTCGATCTGGAACGACGGCGAGCCGCTGTTCTACGACGAGGCCGGCTACGGCGGACTGTCGGACATGGCGCGCCACTACATCGGCGGCATCCTGAAGCACGCGCCGTCGCTGCTGGCGTTCACCAACCCGTCGGTGAACTCGTACCACCGTCTGGTGCCGGGCTTCGAGGCCCCGATCGCGCTGGTCTACTCGGCTCGCGCAACCGCTCGGCCTGCGTGCGCATCCCGATCACCGGCTCGAACCCCAAGGCCAAGCGCATCGAGTTCCGCTGCCCCGACCCGTCGGCAACCCGTACCTCGCGTTCTCGGCGCTGCTGCTCGCCGGCCTCGACGGCATCAAGAACAAGATCGAGCCGCCGGCGCCGATCGACAAGAACATCTACGAGCTGCCGCCGGAGGAGTACGACGCGATCGACATGGTGCCGACGTCGCTCGACGCCGTGCTCGACTCGCTCGAGGCCGACCACGAGTTCCTCACCGCGGGCGACGTGTTCACGCCCGACCTGATCGAGACGTGGATCGACTACAAGCGCGACCAGGAGATCCTCCCGATCCAGCTGCGTCCGCACCCGCACGAGTTCGAGCTGTACTACGACATCTGAGTCGCGGGTCTCTGTGACCTGCAGTTAGATGCCTGAAACGGCGTCTGACCTGCGAAAACGTCTTTCAACGTCTTCCAGCGTCAGACGTCGTTTCTCATCCTTGTGCGTACCCAGTGCACCCCACGGCGGGGAGCATCAGGGCGAGCACCCGGGTTCCACACGGACGAGCGCGGCACACTCAACGTGGTGCGTCATCGGGAAGACGTACATGACGCTGAGCGTAGTGCGATCCTTTGCGGGCGCCTGCGCTCATGAGGCCGAACGAGCCCGTGACCTGCGGCGACGCCGTTCTGGACGCCCGCGGGCGTCGGCGCCCAGTTGCGAGTGATTGCGAATCAAAGCGAGCCCAATCCGAGCCCTCCGTCGCGGCGCCGACGATCGCAAATGTCCGCAGCGTGCGCACGAGGCTGCCCACCCTGCAAGGAGCAGTTCGAGCTGACCTGCGCCAACTGATTTGGGGCACCGATCTTCAGCCTCATTTGTGTTGTCGTGCGCACCCAGTGCCCCCCAAGGGCGGCAGACACTCCCCCACGAGCCAAGGGACAGGGGCGTACAAGTTCGTTGCGCCGATAGTGACGCCGACGATTACAGGGGGGCGAGGCGAAAATCGCGTCGCTGTAGGCGCGCACAAGACGCCAACTGCCACCACTGCCACCGTGACGGTCAGCGGCTTCAGCCTGAGCGTCATCCCGGGCTGGAATGTCCGCATCACACAGAGCGCGAGCGTGCCGGTCGAGAAGGTGACGGCGACCTCCGGCGAGTTCACGAATTCAGAAGGTTTGAACAGTGCGAACTGACGTGTTCACCCTCTCACAGGCGGCGGCCAGAACTTTGGGTTCGCGAACTGGCGGTCGTGCATGCGTACCGGCGCCGTTCTGGCTATTCGACGAACATGCTCCGCGCCTGGTCCAGGCATTCGACAGTGACGGGCACGTGGTCGCGGGCGGCCCATTCGGCCGCCGTCAGGCGGAGCCGATGCGAGATGACTGCTTCACCTCCGCGTTCATCGCGGGAGATGCCGTCGGGGGTGTAGCCCAGCTTGCGGGACACCGCCCGGGACGCGTGGTTCTCCGGGAAGACCTGAGTGACGGCGTCTGTGGCATCGAGGTACTCGAATGCGAACGTGAGGAGTCCAGTTCGAGCCTCGGTGCCGATCCCGCCACCTTGATGCGTGAGGCCAAGCCGACCTCGCGAACAATCGAGAAGTCTCGGGCCCACATGCTCACCATTCCGACGGGGGCGTCGCCAAGGAAGACACCGAGTCCGAGTTGCCAGTTGGTCGGCTGCCAGCTCTGACGCTGGTTCCAGTGGCGGCGAAGGATCGTCTGGGCGCGCTGCTCTGTGGTTCCGTCGGTCCAGGGGATGAGGAACGGTTGCTCGCCTGGCGGATGTACGCCCTGTGCGGCGACGTTGGCGAGCGCGGCAAGCTCATCGTCGTCCGGCAGGCGGAGGCACAGGCGTGGGGTGCGAATGCGTACCGCGTAGGTCGGCCAGTGGTCGGCGATCATGCCGGAAGCCTCGCAGAGGGTCGATCGGCTGTGCACGTGGATTCGCCGGGGCCCGGATGCGACGGCGAGTTGTCAGAGGTCCTTGCGGAGATGGATATCGGCCTGACCGTCGACGGGTACGCCGTCCCAGCGGAAGATCTCGCGGTAGCCGCGCTTCTCGTAGAAGCCGGGAGCTTGGAAGGTGAAGGACGTGACGAAGATGCGTCTTGCGCCTCGCTCGGCGGCGACCTGCTCGAAGCGGTCGATGAGGTGGGCGCCGATGCCTGTGCCGCGTTGGTCTGCGCGAACCCAGGTCATGCCGATGCCGGCGGCTTGCTGCCAGGTCCAGCCGCTGATGCCGCCGAGCAGTTCACCGTGCTCGTCGAGGTGCTGCACGGTGAGCTCGGCTGCTGCGGGGCCGGGGATGGCTGTTGCGTTGACGACGTCGAGTTCGTTGGAGAGGCGCTCGTCGAGCGCGGCGTCGGCTTCGCCGACGAGGATCCGAGAGGTCACGGTCAGGATCGTCGCACGCGACGGTGGCTCGGCTCAAGGCGCTGACCGAGCGGGAGAGGGAGGTCCTGCGACTCGTGGCCGGCGGACGCTCCAACAGCGAGATCGCGGCAGCCCTGTTCCTGGCCGAGCAGACGGTCAAGACCCACGTCAGCCGCGTCTTCACCAAGCTCGACCTGCGCGATCGCGCCCAGGCAGTGGTCTTCGCCTACGAGTCAGGTCTCGTCACCCCCGGTGAGTAGACGAGCCGGCGCCGGGCGCCCAGTTCGGCCGTCAGACCGTCGCCAGTCGGTCCGTCTCCCGAGACCCCGACAGGGCCGTCGGCGACTCGACGGGAAGGTTCGCGTCACGCACCTCGCGGTACGTGCGCAGGTCGGTGTACAGCTCGTCGCGCAGCGGGTTGCGGCGCCGCCTGACGATGGTGAACACCTGGTACGCAGCAACGGCGACGTTCGCGGCGAGTGACAGGGCCGACACGACGAACAGCGCTGTCGGGTTGTGCGAGGACTCGACCGCGAACTGCGACGAGGTCACGAACGTCGGGACCGCCATCGTGAACATCATCCAGAGGGCCAGCGTGTGGGCGCGGTGCTGCAGCCAGGCGCCCTTCTTGATGAAGAAGGCGGGGATGGTGCAGGAGATGAGCAGGGCCGCACCGGCGTAGAAGGCGTGGTCACCCACGCAGTTGTAGACGTAGGCGAAGGTTCCACAGGTCGTACGCGATGATCCAGAACCACATCATGTCGGGCCAGATCATGTCCTTCGACCGGTCGCGCGACACGATGATGCCGGCCCAGCCGCAGATGGTGAGCAGGTTGAGGATCCCGGCGATGGCGTTCATGTAGTTCCACGGACCGCCGACCATGAAGACGCCGTCGTGCATACCGTCCAGGCCCGCCACCTGGAAGTCACGAATGACTGCCTCGGCGATGTTGATCGCCAGGATCACGGCGGGGAACGTCAGCATCCAGCGGTTCTTCGCCCGGCTACGGGCCGAGCCGCTCGACAAGGTGACGGTCACCGAGCTGACCCGCGACTGCGGACTGACGCGACAGGCGTTCTACTACCACTTCCCCGACGTGCGGCACCTCGCCGTCTGGGTGTTCGAGACCGAGGTCGCCGGCCAGGTCCGCGCCTTCGCGTCCGACGTGGGATGGGCCGACGGACTGGTCCGGTTGCTGCTGTACATGCGTGACAACCGCTCGTCGACGCTCGCGGTGCTCGATGGGCTGGGTCGGTCCGGGCTCGAGCGGTTCCTGTTCGGACAGATGCGGCCCGTCACCGAGGCCGTGATGGACGAGGACGGCGGCGGACCGGTGCACGCTCACGACCGCGTCCTGGTGCTCGACTTCTACACCTCAGCGGTGCTCGCCGTCGTGCTGCGGTGGGTCGCCGACGGCGTGGTCGAGCACCCGTACCGCGTGGTCGGCGATCTCGAGATCATGCTGCACGGCGCGGTGCGGGAGTCCGTCCGCCGGCTCGACGAACGCGCCACGCCACGGCGAGCATGACGGAGGTGCGGGCGAGCGGCGAGGACAGCACCTTCTTCGAGCTGGTGAATCGCGAGCACGGACCGCGCATGCCACCGCCGCGCTACCGGGAGATCACGACCTTCAGCGCCTTGGTCTCCGCGGCGCGGGCGAACGTGTCGTAGGCGTCCATCATCTCGTCGAGCGTGAAGTGGTGGGTCGCGAACTTCTCGGCCGCCAGCTTGTGCTGGGCGACCAGCTTCAGCAGCATCGGCGTGGTCGAGGTGCTGACCAGGCCCATGGTGATCGCGATGTCCATGATCCACAGGTCCTGCAGCTGCAGCTCCACCGGCGCTCCGTGCACGCCCACGTTGGCGATGGTTCCACCGGGCCGGATGATCGTGGTGCAGGCGTCGAACGTCGCCGGGATGCCCACGGCCTCGATCGCCACGTCCACGCCGAGCCCGTCCGTCATCGCGAGCACCTGCTCCCGCCAGTCCGGGTCGCCGCTGTTGACCACGTCGGTCGCCCCGAAGCTCAGCGCCTGCTCCAGCCGGTTGGCGTCGAGATCCAGCGCGATGATCCGGGCCGCGCCGTACAGGGTGGCGGTCATCATCGCGGCCAGGCCGATCGGCCCGGAGCCGACCACCGCGACCACGTCGCCGGGCTTCACCCTGCCGTACCTGACCCCGATCTCGAACGAGGTCGGGAGGATGTCGGACAGCATGACCGCCGCCTCGTCGCTCACGCCCTCGGGCAGCTTGTAGACGGAGTTGTCCGCGAACGGCACACGGACCAGCTCCGCCTGGGTGCCGTCGATGAGGTGACCGAAGATCCAGCCGATGCCGGGGCGCCCTCGTCGGCCAGACAGTGCGCGTAGAGGCCCTGGTGACAGTACGAGCAGGCGCCGCAAGCGCTCACGCACGAGAGCAGCACCCGGTCACCGACGGCCACCGTGGAGACCGCGGAGCCCACCTCGGTGACGGTGCCGACCCCCTCGTGACCGAGAATCCGACCCTCCGTCACCGCCGGCACGTCGCCCTTGAGGATGTGCAGGTCCGTGCCGCAGATCGTGGTCGTATCGATCCGCACGATGACGTCGGTCGGCTTCTGGATCCGGGGATCGGGAACGTCCTCCCAAGCCTTGCTGCCGGGACCGTGGTAGACCAGTGCCTTCATTTCTCCTCCTGAGATGTCGCGGCCGCCTGGTGTGGCAGCGAGTTCTGGGGATCATCGTGCGGAGAGCGAGCACAATCCTCGACCAGCTTCGGTCTCTCGATGTGAGTCGGAGGATCCTCGTAGGCCTCTCGTCCACTATCTCCCGGGACGGGTGACCTGCACGTTGAAGAGCGCGGACGTTCACACCGCGTACTGCGTGCCCGCCTGTCCCGGGCAGAGCTCCCAAGCCGCATCTGCGGCGAGCCACCCTGGCTAAGCGGATGCGCGACGTCCTTCGAGGCATCGAGCGTCGAACGCCAAGGCCCGGGTCCCACCTAGTCGTTGACGGTGGACGGCGGCGCGTTGAAGAGCAGGTCGCGGTACTCGGGGTGCTTGCGCATCCACGCGAGGATGAACGGGCAGACCACCAGGGTCCTCAGCCGGCGCTCGCGGATGTCGTCCAGCGCAGCGCGGGCAAGGGCGCTGCCGACCCCTCGGCCCTCGAAGGCCGGGTCCACCTCGGTATGGGTGAGGACGATCAGCTCGCTCGTCTCCTGGTAGTCGACGAACCCGGCGATCTGTCCCTCGCCGTCGGTGGCCTCGTAGCGCTGCTGGTTCGGATCTCGGGTGACGACGAAGTCGGTGGACATGCTCGGTGGAGCCTCTCTCTGTGTTTGTCAGGTGACGAGTGTCAGTGCTGCGGTGAGGGGGACGGAAGCCGTTCCTGGTCCAAGGTGTCGAGGTCGGAGACGACGATGACCCTGCCGCCGTCTCCCGGGTCGGGATCGGGAAGCATCGAATCCGGGTCGACCAGGTAGACGTCATGGCCCTCGAGCGTGAGCCGCCGCGCGACCTCCAGGAGCATGCGCCGGGCCACGTCGTCGATCGACGAGACCATGGTGAGGTCCAGGGCGACCCTGGGCTCAGCGCGTACGGTTTCGACGGCTTCTCGTACGACCCTCTCGCCCCCGGCGAAACGGATCCCACCCTGGAGCTGGAGAACCCGGACGGCATCCGGCCCTGTGCCGACGACGTGGTTGGACCGCACGACCGCGCGAGCAGCCGGTGGAACCTCCATCAGGTGCAGACCCATGTCGGACGAGAACCTTTCGAACAGCGACACTCCCCGCACGCTGTTCCCGTGCGGGTCCAACCGGGGTGAGAACGTCGCGATGCCGATCTGACCGGGAAGGGCACCGATGAGCCCGCCGGCCACCCCGCTCTTCGCCGGGATGCCGACCTGGGTGGCCCAGTCACCGGCGGCGTCGTACATCCCGCAGGTGGACATGACGCTCAGGACCTGGCGTACGACCGGAGCGGGCACCACGCGCTCGCCTGAGCACGGGTTGACTCCCCCGTTGGCCAGCGTCGCGGCCATCACGGCGAGGTCGCGGGCGGAGACGAGCAGCGAGCACTGGCGGGTGTAGCCGTCGACGACGGCGGTCGGGTCGTCGGTGAGGATGTCGTGGCTGCGGAGCATGTGCCCGATCGCGAGGTTGCGGTGTGCGTGCTCCATCTCCGAGGCGTACACCGACTCGTCGACCTCCAGCCGGCGGCCGGCGAACGCCGAGAGGCCACCGACCACCCGCTCGACCCGCTGCGACGGGTCCAGATCAACGGACCCGGCCAGCGAGTGAGCGGTGATCGCGCCGGCGTTGATCATGGGGTTGAGCGGACGGCCGGTGCCGTCCTCGAGGGAGATCTCGTTGAACGCCTCCCCCGAGGGCTCGACACCCACCTTGTCCAGGACCGCACCGAACCCACGGTCGGCGAGCGCCAGCGCGTAGGCGAAGGGCTTGGAGATCGATTGGATGGTGAACAGGGCATCGAGGTCGCCGGCGCCATAGATCTCACCGTCGATGGTGGCGAAGACTGCGGCGAGGCGCTCGGGATCTGCTGTGGCGAGCTCGGGGATGTATCCGGCCGGCGCACCGGACGTGTCCGCGTCGACGTGCCCGAGCGCCTCGGTCAGGTAGTCAGGGATCGGTGACCGCATGCGTCTTCTCCTTGCAGGGGTACGGCGAGGTCCGGCCTCGATGCTCACATGGTCGTCGCCTCGACGCTGTTCAGCCGAGGAAGGTGCGTAGAGCACCGTTGACCTCGTCCGCGTGGGTCCACAGCAGGCCGTGCGGAGCTCCCTCGATCTCGACGTACTCGGCGTGCGGAACGAGGTCCCGGAAGCGTCGACCCGTGGCGTCGATCGGCAAGATGTTGTCGGCGGTGCCGTGCACGATCAGGGTCGGCAGGCCCGCGTCGCGAACCGCCTCGACATCGCCCCGGAAGTCCTCGATCCAGCTGGAGACGACCGCGTACGCCGCGACGGGGGCGCTGCTGGTGGCGGTGTTCCAGTTCGCCCGGACGAGATCCTCGCTGACCCGTGACCCGAGCGTCTCGTCGAGGTTGTAGAAGTCGTGGAAGAACTGCGTGAACCAGGCGTAGCGGTCGGCCTTGGCCGCGGCCTCGATGTCGTCGAACACCGTCTGCGGAACGCCGTCGGGGTTGTCGTCGCGCTGCACGAGGAACGGTTCGAGGGACGCGAGGAACGCGAGCCTGGCGATGCGCTCAGTCCCGTACTTCGCCACGTAGCGGGCAAGCTCACCGGTGCCCATCGAGAAGCCCACCAGGATGACGTCGCGCAGGTCGAGGGTCTCGAGCACCGTGCTCAGGTCGGCGGCGAAGGTGTCGTAGTCGTAGCCGGCGCCGACCTTCGAGGACTGGCCGAAACCGCGACGGTCGTACGTGATCACGCGGTAGCCGGCGTCGAGCAGCTCGCGCGTCTGACGCTCCCAGCTGTCACCGTTCAACGGATACCCGTGGATGAGGACAACGGCCTGTCCCGTGCCCTGGTCCTGGTAGTGCAGCTCGATCGGGGTGCTGTTCTCGTTGCCGACCGTGATGAATCCCATGATGTCTTCCCTTCCTTGTGGCCGATGAGGCCTTTCGTTGCTGACTGGAGCGCCTCCGTGAACGCTCCCGCGCTCTGGAAGCGGTCCTCTCGCGCTTTGGCGAGTGCCTTGACGAGCACGGCGCCGAGCGCCGGGGTGCGGTCGAGGCCGTACGCGGTGACCCGCGGCGGTTCCTCGTGGACGTGCTGGTATGCGACGGAGACCGGGTCGTCCCCGGTGAACGGTGGCCGCCCGGTCAGCAGCTCGTAGAGCAGGCAACCCGCCGAGTAGAGGTCGCTCCGCGCATCCGCGACCTCACCGCGCGCCTGCTCCGGGGAGAGGTACACGGGAGTTCCCATGAACGCCCGGTCGTGGGTGATCGTCGTGGCCGCATCACCGCCGTCCCGCGCGATCCCGAAGTCGACGACCTTGACGGCGCCAGACGGCGTGATCATCACGTTGGCCGGCTTGATGTCGCGATGGACGACGCCCGCCCGATGGCTGGAGGCCAGGGCCGAGAGCACCGCGAGCTGATGCTGGATCGCTCGTTCGAGCGGGAGGCCACCGCGCTTGAGCAAATCTCGCAACGACCAGCCCGGGACGTACTCCATGACGAGGTACGGAACGCGTGCGTCGTCCGTCGCGCCACCGTCGAGCTCCTCCCACCCATTGTCGAGGAGAGCGGCGATCGAGGGGTGGTGGAGCCGTGCGAGCAGGCGCGTCTCCCGCCAAAACCTGGAGAGCACCAGCGGGTCCTGTGCGAGGTCCGTGCGGAGCACCTTGACGGCGACGCGGCCGCCCGAGCGGAGGTCGTGGGCTCGGTGGACGTCGGCAGTCCCGCCCCGTCCGATGACCTCCCCCAGGACGTAACGGCCTCCGACCACCCGCGACGTGCTCACCGGCGCGGCTCCCACCGGAAGTACCGGGAGGCCAGCGCGAAGGCGACGACGGCCCAGCCCAGCGTGGTCGCCAGGAGCGGCAGCATGTCGGTGAACGGAACCCCACCGTTCCAGGCGGTGACGACCAGCTGGGTGGCTGAGCCGCCGGGGAGCAACCGCTTGAGCGCTGCGAAGTCGTCGAGGCCGGTGATCCCCACCCAGCTCGCGACCGCGATCACGACCAGGATCACCGGCAGGGTGGTCACCTGGGCGTGCTCCGGCGAGTTCGTGAGTCCCGTGGTGGCCAACGCCAGGCCGACCATCATGGCGGCGATGGCGAGGATCGCCACGACGAGAATCGGGACGTCGGCCGGCGCGGTGGACACCACACCGAGGACGACCAGGATCGCGACCGTCTGGGCGAGCGCGATGACCGTGATCGGCAGGACGAGCCCTGTGATGATCTCGGCATCGCTCGCTGCGGTGGAACGCAGTCGTTTGAGGAAGAGGTTCTGTCGCCGCGAGGCCAGGGTCGTCACCGCGGTGGTGTACAGGCCGAAGGCCATCACGGTGAACAGCACGATCGCCGCGATGTAGCCGAGGCTGGCCCGGTCGGCGAACGCCTCGTGCTGGTAGACGAAGAGCCCACCGACGGCCAACGGGATGACAAGACCGGTAACCAGGACCAGCCGGTTCCGGAAGATCTGGATCAGCTCACTACGCGCGATCGCCAACATGCTGGGGCCTTTCGAGAGTCGGTGTCGTGGTGTCGGTGCTGAGGGCACGGAAGACGTCGTCGAGTCGGGTGGCGCCGGCCTGCAGCTCCCGCAGCTCCACTCCGGTGTCGTGCGCCCAGTCCAGCAACCGGTAGAGGTCCTCCTGGAGCCCGAACGTCTCGACGCGCACGGTGCCGTCGGCGTGCACGACGGAGATCGGCGGCTCGGGTGCGCCGGGCAGGAAGGGTGAAGCTGATCACCGACGGCAGAGTCTGGGTCAGCTCCACGAGCGTTCCCTCCTGACGCAACGTCCCCTGGTGCATGACGCCGATGCGGTCGGCGCGCTGCTGCGCCTCCTCCAGGTAGTGGGTCGTGAGCACGATCGTGGAGCCCTCCTCGCGCAGCCGGTCGACCGCAGCCCAGAGCGCGTCGCGGGACTGTATGTCCAGACCGGTCGTCGGCTCGTCGAGGATGACCAGCTCCGGCCCGCCATACATGGCGGTCGCGAAGTCCAGGCGACGTTTCTCCCCACCGGAGAGCTGCGCGACCTGGGTGCCAGCCTTGTGGGTGAGGCCGGCGATGTCGAGGACGCGATCGACGTCGTCGCGCCTCCCGCTCAGCGTCGCCGAGAAGGCCGACCGACTCCCGCGCCGTCAGATCCGGGGAGAACCCGCTCTCCTGCAGCATGATCCCCATCCGCGGCCGTACGGCACGCCGGTTCGTGCGGGCTTCACCGAAGATCCGCACGGTGCCGGACGCGGCCCGGCGGTGACCTTCGATCACCTCCAGGGTGGACGTCTTGCCGGCACCGTTGGTGCCGAGGAGGGCGTAGAGCTCGCCGTGCTCGACGTGGAACGAGAGGTCTCGTACGGCAGTGAAGTCACCGTACGTGACGTTCAGACTGTCGACCTCGATGACAGGACTGGTGGCCATGGCGGTTCTTTCGTGTCGAGTGTACCCGCCCGGGTCAGGTCGGTGTCCTCAGAGTTCGCACCGGCAGACACCGCCTCGCGTCGGTGAAAGCGCCTGATGTCCTCGCGCACGGGGCGACCCGCTCGCCCTCTCCCCGTCCACGGAGGAACACCCGGTCTGGTGCGCCCCGTTCGCATCGGTAAGAATTACCTAGATTCCACCGAGGTGCCGACGCTGGGAGTGCACACTGACGACCTTCTGGGCCGGCGCGCGGAGCGCGAAACGGTCACGCAGCTGCTCGACCAGGCACGTGTCCGGTCGCAGCGGGACGCTGGTGGTGCGCGGGGAAGCAGGCATCGGCAAGACAGCGCTCGTCGAGCACGCCCGCGACCGCGCGCTCCCCTCGGGGTTCCGGGTGGAGTGCTGTGTCGGAGCGGAGTCCGAGACCCAGTTCGCGTTCGCCGGTCTGCACCAGCTGTGCGGGCCGCTGCTGGACCGCGTGGATGCGCTGCCCGAGCCGCAGCAGGCCGCCCTCTGGCGTGGCGTTCGGGCTGCGCGCCGGTGCCGCACCGGACCGGTTCCTGGTCGGGCTCGCCGACCCTCAACCTGCTGGCCGAGGTCGCCGAGGAGGCGCCGCTGCTGTGCCTCGTCGACGATGCGCAGTGGCTGGACGAGGCGTCCGCGCAGGTCCTGGCGTTCGTGGCACGCCGGGTCGACGGCCGAGCGGGTGGCGCTGCTCTTCGCGCTGCGCGACACCGACGAGGACAGACGATCACCCGTTCGCCGGGCTGCCCGAGCTGCGCCTGGAAGGGCTCGTCCGAGACCGACGCCCGGACGTTGCTGGCCGCCGCGGTCCACACGCCGCTGGACGACGCGGTGTCGCGAGCGGATCGTCGCCGAGGCGCGCGGCAACCCGCTGGCGCTGCTGGAGCTCCCCCGCGGCATCCACGCCGCACAGCTGGCCGGCGGGTTCGAGCTGCCCGATGCGCTGAGCGTTCCACGCCGCGTCGAGGACAGCTTCCAGCGCCGCTCGGCAGGCTTGCCGGCCGACACGCAGCTGCTGCTGTTGGTCGCCGCGGCCGATCCGACCGGCGACGTCGACGCTGCTGTGGCGCGCCGCCGCGCGGCTCGGGGATCGACCGCGAGGCGGCCGCACCGGCAGAGGCCGCCGGTCTGCTCGAGATCGACACCCGGGTGCGGTTCCGCCATCCGCTGGTGCGCTCGGCGGTCTACCGGGCCGCCACGCCGCCTGACCACCGCCGCGCCCACGCCGCGCTGGCCGCCGCCACCGACCCGCAGTCCGACCCCGACCGGCGCGCCTGGCACCAGCGCTCAGGCGGTCCTGGGCACCGACGAGGAAGCCGCCGCGGAGCTGGAGCGCTCGGCCGACCGGGCGCGCGCCCGCGGCGGGCTGGCCGCCGCGGCCGCGTTCCTGCAGCACGCGGCCCACTGACCCCCGATCCCGCCACCCGTGCCAGACGGGCGCTGGAAGCCGCGCACGCCAAGCACGATGCCGGCGCCTCCGACGCCGCCCTGGAACTGCTGGACGGTCGCGGCGGCTCGGGCCGCTGGACGCCCTGCAGCACGCGCGTCTCGCGCTGCTGCGACGCCCAGATCGCGTTCCACCTGACCCGCGAGCAGCGACGGTCCCGGGATGCTGCTGGACGCCGCCAAGACGTTCGCCCCGCTGGACGCCGCGCTGTCCCGCGAGACCTACCTACATGCGCTCGATGCGGCGATCATCAACGGCGGGAGCGACGCGGCTGCGCATCGCCGAAGCGGCCCTCGGCCGCGCCTCCGCCCGGGGTACCGACGCGACCGGTGGACCTGCTCCTCGACGGGCTCGCGACGACCTTGACGAGGGGCTATGCGGCGGGAGCGCCCGGGCTACGGCTCGCGCTGGAAGCGTTCCGCGACGGCCCGCAGTGCGGACGCCGCGCACGACCGCCAGAGCGACCGCTGGCTGTGGCTGGCCGGCTCGCAACGCGGTGGCGATCCTCGACGACGAGCTGCTCTACGTGCTGGCCGGCCGCAACGTGCAGCTCGCTCGTGAGGCCGGCGCGCTGGCGACGCTCCCCGCCGCACTGAACTTCCTGTCCATCACGTCGGTCCTGACGGGCGAGCTCGCCCGCGCCGAGCGAGCTGGCCGCCGAGGCGACGGCGATCACCCAGGCCACCGGGGGCGTGCCGTTGCGCCATGCTCGACGTCATTCTGCAGCGCCTGGCGTGGTGACCAAGCCAGCGACCACCGCGCTCAACGCCAGCATCGCCAGCGATGTCGCACTACCCCGACGAGGGCGCGGAGGTCTCCCTGGCCCAGTACGCGATGGCAGTGCTCCACAACGGGTTGGGCAACTACGCGGTCGCGCAGGAAGCCGCGGCGCGGGCGTGCGAGGTCCGACGAGCTGTCGCTCAGCAGCGCGGGCCTACCCGAGCTCATCGAGGCCAGCGTCCGTGCCGGCGAGCCGGACACGCGCTGCGCGTCGCGCTGGAGCAGTTCAGCTCACGCGCCGAAGCCATGCGGCACCTCGTGGGCGCTGGGCCTGGCCGCGCGCTCACGAGCGCTGACCAGCACGGGGCCCGCTGCCGAGGAGCACTACCGCGAAGCGATCGAACGGCTCGGAGAGTCCCGGATGACCGGCGACGCGGCTCGCGCTCACCTCGTCTACGGCGAGTGGCTGCGCCGCGAGGGCCGGCGCCAGGACGCGCGCGAAGAGCTCCGCACCGCCCACCAGCTGCTGTCGGAGCATGGGCGTGGAGGCGTTCGCCGAGCGCGCCGCCCGCGAGCTGCGCGCCACCGGCGAGCACCCCCGCAAGCGCACCACCCAGCCGACCGACGCGCCTCACCGCCCAGGAGCTGCACATCGCCCGGCTGGTCGCCACCGGGGCGACCTCCCGGGAGGTCGCCGCACAGCTCTTCCTGAGCCCTCGCACGATCGAAGCCCACCTGCGCAACATCTTCCGCAAGCTCGACATCACCTCCCGCCGGCAGCTCAGGGAGATGCCGCTGCCCTGAGCCTTCCTCGCCCAGACCACACGCTGCTATCGCGGTGACCCCGAGGATCCGTCGAGGTAGCGCAGGACGGCGGCGACGCGCCGGTCGGTGTGGTCGTCCGGAGCGCAGGTCGAGCTTCATGAAGATGTTGCGGATGTGCTTGTGCACCGCGTTGTCGGTGATGTGCAGCCGCTGCCGATGGCGGCGTTGCCGAGGCCCTCGGCCATCACCGAGAGCACCTCGCGCTCGCGTGCGGTCAGTCGCTCCGAGCGGGTCGCCGGAGCGCTTCTGGGCGAACAGCTGCGCGACCACCTCGGGGTCGATCGCGGTACCGCCGTCGGCCACCCGCTGCAGCGCCTCGACGAAGGCCTCGACGCGACCGACCCGCTCCTTGAGCAGGTAGCCGACCCGCTCCGCACCATCGGCGAGGAGGTCGGTGGCGAAGCTCTGCTCGACGTACGCGGAGAGGACCAGCGACCGCGAGCTCGGGATGGGCTCGGCGAGCCGCGACGGCTGCCTTGATGCCCTCGTCGGTGTGCGTCGGCGGCATCCGTACGTCGACGACCGCGAGGTCCGGGCGGTGCTCGGCGACGGCCACGAGGAACGTCTCCGGGTCGGCGGTCGCGGCAACGACGTCGAAGCCCTCACCGCGCAGCACCAGGCTCAGCCCTTCGCGCAGCAGGGTGTCGTCCTCGGCGATCACGATCCGCACGGCAGCTCCACTCTCAGCTCGGTCGGTCCGTCCGAGCGGACTGCTCACGACGGGCGTGTCCGTCGAGCGCCTCCACCCGCCGGATGATGCCGGCCAGCCCCGTGCCGGCCGCGGGGTCCGCGCCCCCATGTCCGTCGTCGCGCACCCGCACCTGGAGCCGACCGCGCGTCCAGGCGCACCGTGACCTCGGCGTGTCTGCACGGCTGTGCTTCGAGACGTTGGTCAGCGACTTCGGCCACCACGAAGTAGGCGGTCGCCTCGACGCTGGCCGGGCAGCGGACCGGGCACGTCGATCGTCACGGTGCACGGCACGGCGCAGTCGGCGGCCAGCGCGTTGAGCGGCCCCGGCGAGACCTCGGTTCTCCAGGACAGGCGGCAGGATCGAGCGGACGACGGCACGCAGCTCGGCCAGCGCCTGCTCCGTGGTGTCCTGGGCCTGCGCCAGGATCTCCTCGGCCCGGACCGGATCGCGCTGACAGCTCCCGGCGCGCGGCGCCGATCAGCACTGCCACGCCGACCACGCGGTTCTGCGCGCCGTCGTGGAGAGCGCGCTCGATGCGGCGCAGCTCGACCGTGTGGGCGTCGAGGGCGGCCGCCCGGGTCGCGGTCAGCTCGGCGACCCTCGCCGACAGGTCGGCGCCGGGCGGCGGACCGAGCAGGCGCAGGCCGCTGGCTGTGCCTGCCAGTGCGAGCGAGACGAGGCGAGCCGAAGAACCAGAGCACCAAAGCGATCGCGCCGATCACGAGGCCCGAGCAGCGCGCGGCTGTCGGTGCGCGCCGGCAGCAGGCCGTTCAGCAGCAGCTGGTCGGCCGGCCCCACGTACTGCCACCAGAGCGGATAGGTGAGGTCGTTCGCGGTGATGAGGAGCAGCTGCAGCACGACCGCGGCGCAGAAGACGCCGAAGGTGCCGTGGATCAGCACCCACGCCGAGCTCGCGTCTCGTGGTCGGGTCGATCGCCTGCTCCTCGGGGCCGTCACCCGCGCGGACGGATCGTCGATGCGGTGGCCGAGACGTCGTAGCCGCATACGTTCGGCGTCGGTCAGCCAGCGCAGCCAGCCGAGGAACGGCAGGACCAGCGGGCGCCCGACGCGCAGGAACCAGAGGACGGCGACCACGATCCCGACCGGCAGCGTCGCCAGGGCGAGCAGGCCGGTGCCCCCGCCGTAGGCGGCGTACCCGGTGCTGCGCACCGCTTCCCGCAGCCGGCTGCGGAGGCCGCGGGCGGGTTCCGTCGGCTGTTCGATGTCCATCGGCCGTCACGCTACCTCTCGGCATGCCAGGTGTCGGTACAGCCCGCTGTACCGATCCTTGACCAGGTGGCTGGATGGGTTCGGCGGCCCGCTCTTCCTAGCGTCGAGACATGAGCCTTCACACCCCCTCGACCTCCGCGCTCGAGCTGCGCGACGTCACCAAGACGTACGGCCCCGTCCACGCCCTCGACCGGGTCAGCCTGCAGCGTGCCGCGCGGCACCTTCCTCGCCGTCATGGGCCCGTCCGGCTCAGGCAAGTCGACGTTGCTGCAGTGCGCGGCCGGTCTCGACACCCCGACCTCGGGCGCAGGTCCTCATCGGCGGTCGCGAGATCTCCCAGCTGAACGAGACGCGACGCACGCTGCTCCGCCGCGACACGGTCGGCTTCGTCTTCCAGTCCTACAACCTGCTGCCCGTCGCTCAGCGTGGAGGAGAACATCACGCCTTCCGCTTCGGCTCGCCGGCAGCCGGCGGTGACCGAGACCTGGCTGGACCAGGTGATCGATCGGATCGGCATGCGTCCGTTCCTGCGGCGCCGCCCGGCCGAGCTGTCCGGCGGCCAGCAGCAGCGGGTGGCGATCGCCCGTTCGTTGGCGGCCCGGCCCGAGGTGGTCTTCGCCGACGAGCCGACCGGCGCACTGGACGCCCGCACCGCGAGCGAGGTGCTCGGTCTGCTGCGCGACCTCGTCGACGACTTCGGCCAGACGGTGGTGATGGTCACCCACGATCCCGCGTGCCGCGCACCGCGCCCACGCCACGGTGGTGATGGACGACGGACGTATCCGGGACTACCTCGTCGACCCCACAGCCCGAGACGCTCGCCGGCAGCCTGCGTCGGAGCCCGATGATGTCGGCCTCTGCCACAGCTCCCCGCCCGCGCGCTCGCACGGGGACACCTCGGCGCCCTGCTCGCCCTCGCGTTCGCGATCTTCGGCGGCACGGCGCTCATCACCGCCGGCGCCGTGCTCACCGAGACCAGCCTGAGCGCCAGGTTCCGCCCACCGCCTGGCAGCGCCGAGGTCCTGGTCTCCGCACCCCAGCACGTCGCGGTCGTCGAGGACTTCGACGTGCGGCTGACAGAGCGCGCCACCTGTCCCCACCGAGCTCGCCGACCGGGTCGCCGACGTCCCCGGGGTCGCGGCCGTCGCCACGGACGTGACGCTTCCCGTCTCGCTCACCGCTCGCGGCAGCGGACGCACGGCACCCTACGATGCCCACCCCTGGGCAGTCGCCGCGCTGAGCGACCCAGCGACTTCGGGGCACCGCTCCGAGGCCCGGAGAGGTGGTGCTCGACGACGAGACGGCCGAGGCTACCGGTCTCGCCATCGGCGACCGCCTCGAGCTGACGGCCGGCGAGACCGCCGCGGACCGTACGGGTCAGCGGCATCGTCGACTCCCCCGGCGCCGCTCCACCTGGCGCAGCGAGGACGCGGCGGTCGTCGCCTCCGCTGCCCGACGGTGTCGCCGACCTGATCGCGGTCCGAGCGAGCGACGACGCCGACATCGCCCAGGTCGCTGCCGCGATCGAGGACGCCGTCGGCCCCGAGCTACAGGGTGACGACGGGCGACGCGCGCGGCGCTGTGGAGTCGCTCGCGATCGGCAATGCCCGTGGCGAGCTGCTCGCGCTGGCCGCCTCCCTGGCCGGCACGTCCTGCTGCTCCTGGTCGGCTTCATCGTCGCGAGCGCGTTGGCGATCTCCGTCGCCCACCAGCGCCGCGAGCTCGCGCTGCTCCGGGCGCGTGGGAGCGACGCCTCGCCAGATCAGAGGCCTCGTCGCCGGCAGGCCACCGTGGCAGCGGCCATCGGGCTGATCCCCGGCGTGGCCCTCGGCTACCCGCTCGCCGGGTGGTTCTCCGGTCCAGCTGGCCGAACGCCGGCGCCGTCTCACGGAACTTTCGGTCGCCTACACGCCGATCGCCGGCATGACCGTGGTCGCACTGACGTTGCTGGTCGTCCAGCTCGCCGCCCGAGGCGCCGACCTGCGCGCGTCACGACGTCCAGCCACGGAGGCGATGGGCGACGCCCAGGTCGAGCCGCGCCATCCGTCGCGGATCCGTACGGGGACCGGCCTGGCCTGATCGTCCTGTCCTTGGCCCCGGCCTTCGCTGCCGCTGGTGATGCCTGGTGAGGCCGCGTTCCTCTCCGCGGCGAGCGGCACTCTGGTCGGCGTCGTCGGCCTCGCCCTGGCAGGGCCGGCGCTGGCCCGCGCCGTCACCGGCCGGCTCGTCCGGCGCACGCGACGACCGAACCAGTGCCACCCGATGGCTGGCGCTCAACAACACCCACGCCTACGCACTGCGGACCGCCGGATCGGTGAGCGTGCTGGCTCTCGCGTTCGGTCTCACCGTCGCGCAGGTGTACGCCCAGTCCACGCTCGACACCGCGACCCGCGAGGAGCAGTCGGCGGGGATGAGGGCCGATGCGCGGGTCACCGGTCCGCTGACGGCGGGTGACGTCGCCGCTCTCTCCGCAACGCCGGGGATCGACGCCGCGGTGCCCATGGTCTCGACCACCTTCGTCCGTACGAGCACGTCGCTCGGCGATGCGACGACAGAGCGGTTCCCCGCGCTCGGCGCTCGGCCCTGGAGCGGACCAGGTGCTCGACCTCGACGTCGCGGACGGCGACCTGGCCGACTCTGCGCGGCGAGAGCGTCGCCCTGGATGCCGGTGCCGCACGACGATGGGGCCTCCGTGTGGGCGACCGGACCGCCCTGCGGCTCGGAAACGGCGTCACCGTACGTCCTGTCGTCGTCGCCACCTACCGGCGTGCCTTCGGGTTCGGCGGCCTCATGCGTCTCGACCGACCTGCTGACCGCCCATGGTCTCGCCCGGTCGATCGACACCGTGCTCGTCGAGGGCGACAGCGCTGCGGCCCGCGCATGGGCAGAAGGCCGCCCCCACCACACGGTCGTCTCCGGTCGGTCACTGACCGAGGACGGCGGTACGAACATGGAGAGCTGGATCAGCCTCATCGTCCTGATGCCGATGCTCGGGTACGTGCTGGTCGCTGTGGCCAACAGCCTGCGCACCGCTACCGGACGACGCCGTGAGGAGCTGGCGATGCTCCGGATGCTCGGCGCCACGCCTCGGCAGATCAGGGCCATGGTGACCCGTGAGGCAGCACTGATCTCGGCGCTGGCGATCGCCGCGGGCCTGATGCTCTCGGTCCTGCCGATGTCCGTGCTCGCGCTCGGCGTGGTCGGCCGACCGTGGCCGCAGGGCCCGCTGTGGGTGATACCGGCGATGAGCGCCGTGGTGGCCCTCATCGCGGCGGGCTCGATGCGCGGCGCGACACGACGGATGCTGCGCCGACCGGTCATGGGGTGATCTGGGCGCCTCCCCTTCGACCGCCGAGCGCGGACCACGCCTGGAAGCCTCCCATGAGGTCCGCGACGTCACGGAGGCCGAGCTGCCCGAGGGTGTACGCCGCGAGAGTGGAGCCGTAGCCCTCGTTGCACACGAGCACGACGCGACGGTCAGGGTCGTCGTGTCCCGGCAGCCGATGAGGGCTGGTCGGATCGAGTCGCCACTCGAGGACGTTGCGGTCGACCACCACGGCTCCCGGCAGTGGTCCGTCCGCGCTCCGCTGCTCGCTCGGCCGCAGGTCGACGACCAGAGCGCCGGCGGCCATCTCTCTCGCGAGGTCCGCCGGCTCGACGCGGTCGATGCAGCGGCGGCACTCCGCCAGCAGCCGGTCGATCGCAGGGTCATCCGGGTCGCTCACCGGGCCAGTCTCACAGCCGGTGAACGGCCGAGCACCTCGTACAGGGGTCGGAGCAGCACTTCGGGCGCGGCGATGTCCATGTCGGCGTTCCCCGATCGTCAAGGGGACAAAGACGAGAAGGAGATCACGATGTACCTCTATTTCCCGACGATGCCCGACACCTACCCGGAGCTGGTCATGGCGGACGCGCACCGCCGGATCACCCAGCTCGAGCGCGACCGGGTCCGGCGCGCCGAGCGGCGTGCCCGGCGCCGCGGGATCCTGTCGTTGCGGCGGCGGCGGCGCGCGGACTACGCTCCGCCGCAGGAGGACCGATGAAATACCTCATGCTCATCTGCGGCGACGAGAACCTCGACCTCTCACCGGAGGAGACCGCAGCGATCGGCACCGCGACCGACGCCTGGGTCCGAGAAGCAACCGAGCGCGGTGTACGCCTCGACGGCAACCGCCTGGCCCGTACGGAGACTGCCACCAGCATCCGCTCCCGCGACGGTGAGCTGCTCGTGACAGACGGACCGTTCGCCGAGACGAGAGAGCAGGTCGGCGGGTACGACGTGCTGGAGTGCGCCGATCTCGACGAGGCGCTCGAGGTCGCCTCCTCGCACCCGGTCGCGAGGATCGGCACGATCGAGGTCCGGCCGTTCTGGGACCAGTGACCGTCGACGCAGCCCTCACTCAGGCGTTCCGCTCCGGGTGGGGGCGGATCGTCGCGACGCTCATCCGGACGACCGGCGACTGGGACCTGGCCGAGGAGTGCGCGCAGGACGCCTTCGCGCGCGCCCTGGAGGTCTGGGCACGCGACGGGGTCCCGGACAGTCCGGTCGCCTGGTTGACCACGGTCGCCCGGAACCGCGCGCTCGACCGCCTGCGCCGGGCGAAGACCGAGGCCACGAAGCTGAAGGAGGTCGCGTCCGTACCGGCACCCGAGGAGGTCGCCGTCGACGACGACCTGCCCGACGACCGGCTGCGCCTGATGTTCACCTGCTGCCATCCTGCGCTACCGACAGAAGGCCGCGTCGCGCTCACGCTGCGCACCGTCGCCGGCCTCACCACTGCCGAGATCGCGCGCATGTTCCTGGTCCCGGAGCCGACGATGGCGAAACGGCTCGTACGCGCCAAGCACAAGATCCGCGCGGCCGGGATCCCGTTTCGCGTACCACCTGCTCACCTTCGTCCGGAGCGGCTATCCGGGGTGCTCGCCGTGATCTACCTCCTCTTCACCGAGGGCTACGCCGCCACCAGCGGCGACCGGCTCGTCCGCCGGGGGCTCACCGACGAGGCGATCCGACTCAGCCGCCTGCTGACCACCCTGGCGCCGGACGAGCCGGAGGCGCGCGGACTGCTCGCGCTCCTCCTGCTCCAGGACTCCCGCCGCGACACGCGCGTGGACGGCGACGGGCGGATCGTCACGCTCGAGGAGCAGGACCGCGCCCGCTGGGACTCCGGCGAGATCGAGGAGGGCCTCGCGCTCCTGGCCCGGACGCCGACCGGCGGCCCGTACGTGCTGCAGGCGCGGATCGCGGCGTGCCACGCGGCGGCACCGACGGCCGCGAGCACCGACTGGCCACGCATCGCCAGCCTCTATGGGCAGCTCGCTGCACTGACCCCATCCCCCGTCGTCGCTCTCAACCGCGCCGTGGCGGTCGGCATGGCGGAGGGACCGGAGGCGGGGCTGACCCTGGTCTCGGACCTGGAGGCGAGCGGCGCTCTCGTCGGCAACCACCTCCTGCCGGCCGTCAAGGCCGACCTGCTGCGCCGGCTCGGACACGCCGACGAGGCTCGCACGGCGTACGAGGAGGCACACGCGCTCGCCCGCAACCAGCCCGAGCGCGACCACCTCGCCTCGAGGATGGCAGCGCTCGGCACACCGACGTGAGATCGACCTCGGACCCACCGGCGCGACACCTGAGCGATCGACCGGTCGAGGCACGACAGGTGTGATGCGGCAGGCTTTGCCTATGTACTTCGTCGGAGTCGACCTCGCGTGGGGCGAACGCAGGCCCACGGGCCTCGCGGTCCTGGACCCGGCGGGCCACCTGGTGCACGTGTCCGCCGTGCGCACGGACGACGAGATCGTCGCGGCGCTGGAGCCGTTCACCGACGGCGACTGCATGGTGGCGATCGATGCACCGCTCATCGTCAACAACCCCACCGGCAACCGTCCGGCGGAGGCCGCGCTCAACCGGGACTTCGCCGGGTTCGACGCAGGCGCACACCCGTCGAACACCGGCAAGCCCGAGTTCGCCGACAAGCCTCGTGGTGCCCGGCTCGCGGCTCGGCTCGGGCTGGACATGAATCCGCGGTCGGGTCGCTCCCGACGCGCGATCGAGGTCTACCCGCATCCGGCGACGGTCGCCCTGTTCCGGCTGGGTCGGACGTTGAAGTACAAGAACAAGTCGGGCCGCGACGTCGAGCAGCTCCGCGGGGAGCTGGTCGCCCTGCTCGGGCTCATCGAGGGCCTCAGCGCCGGCGACCCGCGGCTCGTGGTCGACACCCCCGAGGCAGGGGACGCGTGGCGTGCGCTGCGTGCCGCTGCCGAGTCAGGCCACGCGGAAGAGCGAGCTCAGGGTCGGTCGAGGACCAGGTCGACGCGGTGCTCTGTGCGTACATCGGTCTGTTCGCGGACCGTCATCCGGACGAGACCACGACGTACGGCGACTTCGAGACCGGATACATCGTCACCCCCACCCTCCCGGCGGGACTGACCCCGGCGCCGCGGACCAGGCGCGCGGTCGTGCCGGCGCACGACCCGCGGACCGCGGTCCGCGAGTACGCCGAGCGGCAGCCGAGGCTCCAGGACAGCGCGGCCGAGTACGTGCGTCTGGTGACGTCGATCCTCGACGACGCCGGCATCAACTACCTCACGGTGACCGGGCGGGCGAAGTCGGTCGCGTCGTTCGCCGACAAGGCGGCACGGATGGCCGATGGAGCGCCCGTCTTCGCCGATCCGCTGCGCGAGATCACCGACCAGATCGGGCTGCGGGTCATCACGTACGTCCAGAGCGATGTGCAGGCCGTCGTCGACCTGCTCGACGACCAGGTCATCGTCCACGACGACAGGGACATGGGCCGGGAGACGGCGAGCGAGGGCCGTTTCGGGTACGCGAGCCGGCACCTGCTGATCGGTCTCGACGAGGAGGGACAGGCACTGTATCCCGACCCTGGCCGGGCTGCGGGCCCAGGTGCAGGTGCGTACGGTGCTGCAGCACGCGTGGGCGGAGTTCGAGCACGACATCCGTTACAAGGGGACCGTCCCCGACGAGCACGTCCCCGACCTCGACCGGAGGTTCACGCTCGCCGCCGGACTGCTCGAGCTCGCAGACCGTGAGTTCTCCACGATCCGCGAACGTCTCCACGGGTCCGTCACCGAACCCGGGCCCGAGGGGAGCCGCGAGGACCCACGCATCGCCCCGCGTGAGCTCGCCGCGTTCCTCGCCGGCCAGTACCCCGACGCCGGGTGGTCGCGGACCGACCACTACGACTGGATGGCCGGACTGGTGCTCGAGCTCGGGATCACGTCCCTCACCGAGCTCGGTGACGTCCTGCGCGACGCTGACGCCGACGCTCTGACCGAACGGATGGCCTACCGCTACCCGCCCGGAGCGGTGCGCAGGCTCGACGACGCACTGCTGTGGGTCCGCGGCGACGACTACGTCTCCCTGCACTCGAACGCGCACCGGGCCCCTCTGCTGCGGGCCCGGCTCGCCAAGATGCGCGCCGCCCCGCCGGTCTCGGGCGACGCCGGCGACTGACGCGTCCGTCAGTCCGGTTCGACGAGACCCGTCTGGTAGGCGATCACGACCAGCTGCGCACGGTCGCGAGCCCGCAGCTTCGTCATCGCGCGGCTGACGTGCGTGCGCGCGGTGGCAGGGCTGAGGAAGAGAGCGGCGCCGATCTCGCCGTTGCTCATCCCCTTGCCGACCAGCGCAAGGACCTCACGCTCGCGCTCGGTGAGCACGGCGAGCCGGTCGTCAGCGGCCCGGGCGGCGTGCCGTCGTACGGTGAGCTCGCCGATGAGCCGACGGGTGATCCGCGGCGCGAGCAGCGCCTCACCGGCGGCGACGACACGGACCCCGTGCAGCAGCTCCGCGGCACCGGCGTCCTTGAGGAGGAATCCGCTGGCGCCGGCCTCGAGACCCTCGAACACGTACGCGTCGGTGTCGTACGTGGTGAGGATGAGGACCCGGACGTCACGGAGACCGTCACGCGCGGCGATCTCCCGCGTGGCGTCGATCCCGTCGACGCGGGGCATCCGGATGTCCATGAGGACGACGTCCGGGTGGTGCGCCAGGGCAAGCCGTACGGCCTCGGCCCCGTCCGCCGCCTCACCGACGACCGTGATGTCGTCCTCGACCTCGAGCAGCAGCCGGAGCCCCGAGCGGACCAGCCCTTCGTCGTCGACCAGGAGCACACGGATCGGCCGTCCCGCAGCGGATCCCGCCGTGCCGGCCTCCTCCAGCGCGCCGTCGGTCGCACGGCCGCCCTCGTTCACGGGACGACCGCCCCCGGGGCCAGCGGGAGCCTCGCGACCACCTGGAACCCACCGGCAGGCGTCGGCTGAGCCTCAAGGTCACCGCCGAGGAGCTGGCAGCGCTCGCGCATCCCGCGAAGACCTCTGCCGGGCTCGTCCGGCGATGCCGACCGGCGCCGACGTCGACGCCGCGGCCGTCGTCGGCGACCCTCAGCTCGACGATGCGGTCGTCCACCCGCAGCGCCACCGCGACCTTCGTGGGACCGGCGTGGCGGATGACGTTCGTGACGGACTCCTGCAGGATCCGGTAGACCGCCCCTCCCACCGCGCTCGACACGGCGACGTCCGCCCCGGTGCGCTCGAACGTCAGGTCCAGACCTGCCTCCCGCGCGGTGTCGGCCAGCTCGTCGAGGTCGGCCATGCCGGGCTGCGGCGCGCGGTCGTCCCGGTCGTCGCGCAAGACCCCGAGAATCGTGCGCATCTCGTCGAGCGCCCGCGCGCTGGTGCGCTCGATGGCCTCGAGCGTCGTCCGGGCCTGGTCGGGCCGCCGATCGAGCACGTGTGCGGTGACCCCGGCCTGGACGTTGATGACAGCGATGGCGTGGGCGACCGTGTCGTGCACCTCTCGGGCGATCCGCAGGCGCTCTTCGTCGACCCTCGCGCGTGCCTCCTCCTCACGTGTCCGTTCCGCCAGCTCGGCGCGCTCGAGGGCTTCGGCCGCGATGACCCGCCGCGACCGGACGCTCTCGCCGAGAGCGGCGCTCATCACGGTCGCGCCGATCCGGAAGAACACCCAGCCGATGGCGGCCCGCGGCTCGACGTCGGCGCTGGCCACGAGCCACACGACGCTCATCACGGCAGTCACGGCCGCGACCAGGGCGAGGAAGCGGCGGCCGTCCCCGAGCGCGGTCACCGTGTAGGTCGCCACGAAGAGCGCGATCCACCCCGGACCGTCGGGGAAGTCGAGCGAGTAGTACGCCACGCTGGCGGCCGCGGTCGCCAGGAACACCGCCACGGGCCACCGGCGCCGTACGACCAGGACGAGCCCGCTCACCGCGAGCAGCGCGATGCCCAGCCCTCCGAGATCGGAGAGCGGGCGGATCACCGTCGCAGGCTCGACGTCGACCTTGGCCACGGTGCCCTGGACCTGCAGGACCGTGACCACGAGCGCGAGCGCCGAGTCCTGCGCCCAGGCGGGCACACGGAAGCGGTCGAGACGCTCGAACCTGAGCATGAGGCCGATCCTACGGTCCTTCGGTGGTCCCGCGGCTCCGACGAAAAGCGACGTCACGTACGTCGAGGGGCGTACGTGACCACCGCACGGGTACGCCGGAGGGCCGACCGAAACACTCCCTCACGTGGACGCGGCACCGCCGGTCGGCCCGCGAGCATCGTTGCCATGACGACACCGATCCAGACCGACCCGACCACCCACGCGTCACCGGCCCGCCGTTCCGCGATGGAGCGGGTGGCCGGCTTCGCCCAGGGCCATCGTTGGACCGCCCTCGCCTGCTGGCTGGTCCTGCTCGTCGGGGCGACGGTCGCCGGCCAGGCGGCCGGTGACGCGTACGACGACGACTTCGCGCTGCCCGACACGCAGTCGCAGGAGCTGGCCGACCTGCTCGAGGCGCAGGCGCCGTCCCGGTCCGGCGACAGCGTCGTCGTCGTGCTGCACGACGACCGCGGATGGGCCACCGACGTCGACCTCGACGCCCTGACCAGCGACCTGGCTGCCGTGGACCGTGTCGAGACGATCACAGCCCCGAACGCCGACCGGGGCACGGTGTCGACAGACGGCACCGCGGCTCTGCTCGAGGTCGGCCTCGAGGGCAGAACCGGAGATGCGCCTCGGGAGACCTACGAAGAGCTCATCGACGTCGCCGGCTCCCACGCCTCGGGTGCGCTGCAGGTCGAGCTCGCCGGCCCGGGTATCCGGCAGGCCGAGGGCGGCGAGGGCTCGACCGCAGAGGCGGTCGGGCTGCTCGCGGCGGTGGTGATCCTGGTCCTGATGTTCGGGTCGTTCCTCGCGGCGAGCCTGCCGCTGATCACCGCCGTGCTGGCGGTCGGGTCGACGTTCGGGCTGACCGTCCTCTTGTCGCACGTGCTGACCATCCCGAGCTACACCCCCGCGATGCTGGCACTGGTCGGCCTGGGCGTGGGGATTGACTACTCCCTGCTGGTCTTCAGCCGGTACCGCACCGAGCTGCTCTCCGGGAAGGACCGCGAGGGGGCGGTCCGGGCCGCGCTCGACACCGCCGGCCGCGCCGTGCTGTTCGCGGGCGCCAGCGTGATTCTCGCGCTCGGCGCGCTGTTCACCCTCGGGGTCGACGCGTACGAAGGCGCCGTCACCGCCGTCGCGGTCACCGTGCTCGTCACGATGATCGCGTCCCTCACCCTCCTCCCGGCCCTGCTCAGCCTCTTCGGCAGGCGGATCGAGAAGCGGGTCCGGAGGCACGCCATGAAGGGCGGCCGGAGCACGGGCGCGGCGTGGCGCCAGTGGGCTCGGTGGGTGCAACGGGCCCCCTGGCCCGCGTTGGTCGTCTCGGTCGTCGCCCTCGGCGCGCTGGCGATCCCGGCTCTGAGCATGACGCTCGGCTTCAGCGACGCCGGCACCGACGACGAGTCCACCACGACCAGAGCAGCGTACGACCTGGTCAGCGACACGTTCGGACCCGGCGCGAACGGCCCGCTGGTCGTCGTCACCGAGGGGACCGAGGCCCAGGCGCGGTCGGCGTACGACCAGCTGGCCGCCCACCCTCAGATCGTCGGTGATCGGCTCGGTCCCCCGGTCTCGGTCGCTGACGGCCTGTACCTCATCAGGGCTGAACCGACGACCGGCCCTCAGGACGAGGCGACCGCGGACCTGGTGACCTCCCTGCGCGACGACCTCGGCGAGCCGCACCTCGTGGGTGGCACCACCGCGGCGTACGTCGACTTCTCCGACACCATGGCCGAGCGGTTCCCGGTGTTCGTCGTGTGTGTCGTGGGACTGTCCAGTCTGCTCCTGATGTGGGTCTTCCGATCGGTCGCCATCGCCGTCAAGGCAGCGTTGCTCAACGTGCTGTCCATCGGCGCAGCGCTCGGCGCGATGACGCTGGTCTTCCAGGACGGCCGCCTCTGGGCGCAGGCCGGGCCGATCGAGGCGTTCCTGCCCGTCTTCGTCTTCGCGATCGTGTTCGGACTGTCCATGGACTACGAGGTCTTCCTGCTCTCCCGGATGCGCGAGGAGTGGCTGCGTACCGGGGACGCGGGCCTGGCGGTCCGCGAGGGCCTCGCCCACACCGGCGGCGTCATCACCGCTGCCGCCGCGATCATGGTCGTCGTGTTCGGCTCGTTCGTCCTGTCACCCGACCGGATGCTGCAGCAGATGGGCTTCGCCATGGCGGTCGCCGTGCTGCTCGACGCTCTGGTCATCCGGTGCCTGGCCGTGCCTGCGGCGATGCGCCTCCTGGGCGAGCGCGCCTGGTGGCTGCCGCGGTGGCTCGACCGGCGGCTTCCCCCTCTCCACGTCGAAGGGAGCCAGGTGGCGTCGACACCCGCTGGCGAGGCAGCGGTCACTGCTCGGACGTGACGGCCCTCTTCCGGTCGCCCGGCACGCGCGTGATGAAGGTGAGGACCACGGCGACCAGCGCGATGATGCCGATCGTGGTGTAGCCGAGCGTGTAGTTCGGCTCACCGGTGTCACCGAGCAGCGCCGAGATCACGAGCGGACCGATGACGCCGCCGATGCTCCAGCCGATGAGCATCAACCCGTAGATGGCGCCGGCGTACTTGACGCCGAAGTAGTCGCCGGCGGTCGCCGGCATGGTGCCGAACCCGCCGCCGTAGCAGAGGTACACGATCGCGGCGAGGACGAACCAGAGGGCAGCGTTCCCGGCGTGCGGGAGGATGACGAGACACACCCCCTGCAAGGCGAGCATCGCCGCGAAGGCCGGCATACGACCGATGTAGTCGGAGGCGGCCGCCCACACGATCCGGCCACCGCCGTTGAAGATCGCCAGCACGCCGACCACCGTCGCGGCGCCCGCCGAGCTGTAGCCGGCGATCCCCTCCGCGCTGCCGGCCGCCTGTGAGATGAGGGCGATGCCGGCGGTGACGTTCAGGGTGAGGATCGCGGTGAGGAGGTACCACTGCGGCGTCCTCAGCGCCTCCTTCTCCGTGTACTCCTTGGCCGTACGTCCGGTCGGTCCGGCGGTGGCCGCCTCGTACCCGGGCACGACGTACCCGGCCGGGGGGTTGCGGAACACCGAGGCGCCCGCCAGCGACATCACGAGGTACGCCAGGCCGAGCCACAGGAAGGCCTTCGACGGCTGCGCCTCGTCCTGGCCGATCAACCAGCGGGCGACCGGTGAGGTCAGCACAGCGCCGAAGCCGAAGCCGCCGACCGCCAGACCGGTGATCAGACCCTTCTTGTCCGGGAACCACTTCTGCAGCATGGCGATCGGGACGATGTAGGCGACGCCGAGGCCGAAGCCGCTGATGACGCCGTACCCGAGCACCAGGAGCCACAGATCCTCCGAGCCCCGCGTGAACGACGCGATGACGATCCCGACCGCATAGATGACGCCGCCGGCCAGCGCCACGACGCGAGGGCCGCGCTTGTCCTGGACCCGACCGCCCGTGTAGCTGCCGATGAAGATCATCGCGATCGTCACGGTGAACGGGAGCGATGCCTGCACCTTCGTGAGCTGCCAGGGCTCTGCGTCCTGGTAGGCCTTCGCGAACACCGACCACGCGTAGACGGCGCCGATGGAGAACTGGAGCAGAAGGCCGCCGCCCACCAGCACCCACCGGTTGATCGGAGCACCGCCGGCACCTTCGGACGAGGTGGCACGGCGATCGGTCGAGTCGCTGACCGGATCAGACATCGAGACCCTCCTGCTCGTTCACGGCTGGTAGCGCACAGGCCCTTCGCGCTCGAGGCGCTCGCGCTGCGGGACGACGGTGTACTTGGGGTCCTTCGCGGACTCCTGCCCGGCCTCGAACACCCCGAAACGTGTGCAGGCCGACCCGAGCACCAGCGCGGCACCCGACGCCGCGGCGAGTGCTCTGCTGCGACCCGCGACGAGCGTGCCTGCGGCCCCCGCAGCGGTGAGAACCTTCGCAGCCCGCATCAGACGCCCCGCCTTGCCGTGGTGCAGGGGCTCGGCGGTCACGCCCATCGAGCGCTCCATCCGCTGCTCCATGGCGAGCTCGAGAAGGGCGCCGGCAGCCGCCATGCGACGCACCGGACCGGTCTCGTGGGTCGGGGCGGTGATCATCCCGACGCCGGCCGCTGCGGCGCTCGCCGAGCCGACGAAGACGAACGGCAGCTCCTTGTACGCGCTGTGCCACGACGGCGTCGCGGTGTCGGAGAGCAGGACCGCGGTGTACGCGGCGACCGGGGGCGCACACACCGCCGCCATCAGTCCCGCGGGACGCCCGAGCAGACCGACGAGCCGAAGCGGTCCCCGGCTCCTCACCTGCTCCGGGAGGAGACTCGTCACCTCCGCTGCGGCCGCCAGACCGGCGAACGGACCGTACGTGGAGAGGATCCAGGTCCCCACCGACATCGGCGAGGTCGGCTTGGCGGTCCGCAGCATGTTCGTGAACCGTGACGGCTTGCCGAGATCGTGCACGAGCGCCGCCATCGAGAAGCTCAGGGCGCCCAGCGCCGCCAGTCTGCCGGTGCGCCTCAGGACCGGCCGGCCCGTCACGTCGGCTCCCGCGGCGATCAGGGAGGACCCGGCCGCGAGCCCGCCGGCGAACAGGTACGCCGGGATGTCGGCCTCCCACGGCGACGGCTTGACGATCGGCCGCCCGTAGTAGGACGTGAACTCGGCCTCGGGCACCATGCTCGGCTCGGCGCCACCCTTGCGACGTCGCCCCTTGCGCCGCCGACCACCGGCAGACCCGACGAGCGCGCCGGTCTGGGAGGCGACACCCTCCGGACCGTCGCGGGACACGGCGTTGTCAGGTGCCCAGTCGGTCGCGCGGTGCTGGGGAGTCATCGCCGCCTCCCGAGGAACGACACCGCGGCGCCCGCAAGCATGACGGCGGCCGCTGCCGAGGCTCGGCGGAACATGTGCGGGAGGTCCCGCGTCGTCACCACCGGGTCGGGCGGAAGTCCGTAGACCTCCGGCTCGTCGAGGAGGAGGAAGAACGCTCCCGCACCGCCGATCCCGTCGTCCGGGTCGTTGCCGTAGAGGCGGGCATCCATGATCCCCGCGTCGTGCATCTGGGCGACCCGCGCGTTCGCACGGTCCCGCAGCTCCTCCACGTCACCGAACTGGATGGACTGCGTCGGGCACGCCTGGGCGCACGCCGGTGTCTGTCCGGCCTCGAGCCGGTCGTAGCAGAGCGTGCACTTCTGGGCGATGCCGACGTTCTTCGCACCCTCCGGCCCCTTCCGGCGCTCGATGACGCCGTACGGGCAGGCGGGCACGCAGTAGCCGCACCCGTTGCAGATGTCGTCCTGCACGACCACCGTGCCGAACTCCGAACGGAACAACGAGCCCGTCGGACAGACGTCCAGGCACGCGGCGTGCGTGCAGTGCTTGCAGACGTCCGACGACATCAGCCAGCGGAAGTCGGGCTTCTCCGCGCCGTCGGCCGGCTCCGTCTCGGGCGGACCCGACGGGGCCATCACCGGCATGCCGATGTCGACCGTCTGGCGGAGCCCGCTCTCCTGGTCACCGAGCCGTTTGGGCTGCTCGATGAACGCGACGTGCCGCCACTGGTTGGCGTTCAGCGAGTGGCTGTTGTCGTACGAGGAGCCGAGCATGTCGAAGTGGTCGGCGGGGACGTCGTTCCACTCCTTGCAGGCGACCTCGCACGCCTTGCAGCCGATGCAGATGCTGGTGTCGGTGAAGAACCCCTTGCGCTTCGGGCGCTCCTCGCCGTACCCGGCCTCCTCGGAGGGGTCGAGCGGCCCCCACAGGTCGTTCTCCCGGAACAGGCTCGTCATCACTGGCCTTCCTTGGTGTCCTCGACCGCGTGGCCGTTGGTGAGCCCGGCGTCGGCCTGGTACTCCATGACCAGGCGCCGCAGGGCAGGTCCCGTCGGCCGGCGACCTGGGCGTACGTCACAGGTACCCACCTTCGACTCCTGGATCAGGACGTTCGGGTCGAGCGAGATCCCGATCAGGTCGTTGGCGGAGTCGCCGGTGACCAGCCCACCCTCGCCCCAGTGGTACGGCAGCCACACCTGGTGCACCGTCCTGCCCTCCACCCTCAGGGGCGTGAGCCGGTCGGTGACCAGCACGCGCGCCTCGATCGCCGAGCGGGAGGTGATGATCGTGGCCCATCCGCCCGGTTCGAGACCACGCTCGTCGGCGAGCTCGGGAGAGACTTCGATGAACATCTCGGGCTGCAGCTCGGCCAGCCGCGCGACGAAGCGGCTCATCCCTCCGGCGGTGTGGTGCTCGGTGAGCCGGCTGGTGGTGAACACGTACGGGTAGACCTCGCTGTCTCCCTGCCCCGGCGACGGGTTCGACGGGTTGTCGGCGCGGACGTACTCCTTGCTCGTCGGGTTGGCCTGCTGGGCGTACAGGGGGTTCCGGAACGGCGACTCGACGGGCTCGTAGTGGGTCGGCATCGGGCCGTCGATGAGCCCGCGAGGCACGAAGAGCGCGCCCTTCCCGTCGCCCTGCATGATGAACGGATCGTTGCCGGCCAGTCCCGCGACACCGGCGGCTCCCTCCGGCGGCTCGTACGACGGCGGCTTGGTCTTCTCGAAGTCGGGCACGTCGTGGCCGGTCCACTCCCCCGACTCCTCGTCCCACCACACGTACGCCTTGCGCTCGCTCCACGGCTTCCCGTCCGGGTCCGCCGAGGCCCGGTTGTAGAGCATCCGCCGGTTGGCCGGCCACGCCCAGCCCCACTCGGGCGCGACGAAGTTCTGGTCACGCGCAGGCTTCCGGCGAGCGGCCTGGTTGACGCCGTCCTTGAAGACGCCGGTGTAGATCCAGCACCCGCCCAGCGTCGATCCGTCGGCCTTCATCTCGGTGAAGCTGGAGAGCGGGCGGCCGGAGTCGACCTCGAAGCCGTTGATCTCCATGAGCACCGCCTCGGCGCTCGGCTCGACCCGGGGACCCTCTGTCGGGTAGTCCCAGGACAGCTGCTGGATCGGGAGGTCGCGCTCCTCGGTCGAGTCCGCGTAGCGCTCCCGCACCATCCGGCCCAGGTGGTAGAAGAACCAGAGCTCGGAGCGGCAGTCGTCCGGCGGCTCGACGGCCTTCTCCCGCCACTGGAGCATCCGCTGCGTCTGGGTGAAGGTGCCCTCCTTCTCCACGTGCGAGGCGGCCGGGATCATGAAGACCTCGGTCCGGCACTCCTCGGGAACGATCTCGCCTGTGGCGACCTCCGGCGAGGTCTTCCAGAACGTGGCGCTCTCGATCTCGAAGAGGTCCCGGACCACCACCCAGTCCAGGTTGGCCATGCCCAGGCGCTGGGCCCGTCCGTGCGCCGACCCCACGGCCGGGTTCTGCCCGAGCAGGAAGTAGCCCTTGACCTTGCCGTCGATCATGTCCATGACGGTGCTGTACGTGCCGTGGTCTCCCGTGATCTTCGGCAGGTAGTCGAAGCAGAAGTCGTTCTCCTGCGTGGCTGCCTCGCCGAAGTAGGCCTTCAGCAGGTTGACCCCGTACGCCGAGGCGTTCGCCCAGAAGCCCTTGGAGCCCGGCTGGCTGATGGCCTCGATCCACTGGTCCAGGCTCTGGTGGTCCTCCGCGTTCGGCATCGGAAGATAGCCGGGGAGGAGGTTGAACAGGGTCGGGATGTCGGTCGAGCCCTGGATGCTGGCGTGGCCGCGCAACGCCATGACCCCGCCGCCCGGCCGACCCATGTTGCCCAGCAGCAGCTGGAGGATGGCACCGGTCCGGATGTACTGCACTCCCACGCTGTGCTGGGTCCAGCCGACGCTGTAGACCAGCGCCGTGGTCCGGTCGCGGTTCGAGTTCTCGGTCCACGCCTGGCACACCTCGAGGAACTGGTCCTCGGACACCCCGCACGTACGAGCGACCATCTCGGGCGTGTAGCGGGCGTAGTGGCGCTTGAGGATCTGGTACACGCACCTCGGGTGCTGGAGCGTCTCGTCCCGCGGCGGGTCGGACTCCACCCCGCTGCCGTGCGACTCGTGCTGCAGGGCGCTCGCGGTCTCCCGCTGCATCTCCTGGTCCTGTCGGTCTTCGCCCGCACCTTCGTCGCCCGCGTACTGCCACGACTTCGGATCGTAGGTGCGCGACTCGGGGTCGTAGCCGGAGAAGAGCCCGTCGAGGTCGTCGGTGTCCTTGAACTGGTCACTGACGATCGTCGCCGCGTTGGTGTAGTTCACGACGTAGTCACGGAAGTCGAGCTCGTTCGCGAGCACGTAGTTGACGATGCCCCCGAGGAACGCGATGTCGGAGCCCGCGCGGATCGGCACGAACGTGTCGGCCAGCGCGCTGGTCCTCGTGAACCGAGGGTCGACGTGGATGACCTTGGCGCCACGCGCCTTCGCCTCCATCACCCACTGGAAGCCCACCGGGTGGGCCTCGGCCATGTTGGACCCCTGGATGATGATGCAGTCAGCGTTGGAGAGGTCCTGGAGGAAGGTGGTGGCGCCTCCACGCCCGAACGAGGTTCCCAGACCGGGGACCGTGGCGGAGTGTCAAATACGCGCCTGGTTCTCGATCTGGATGGCGCCCATCGCGGTGAACAGCTTCTTGATGAGGTAGTTCTCCTCGTTGTCGAGGGTCGCTCCTCCGAGGCTGGCGATGCCGAGCGTGCGACGGACCCGCTGGCCGCGTTCGTCCACGTCCTGCCACGTGTCGTTGCGCGCCTTGACGACCCGGTCCGCGATCATCTCCATCGCCGTGTCGAGCGCGAGGTCGGTCCACTCGGTGGCGTACGGCGCGCGGTACTTGACGGTGGTCTGTCGCAGCGGGCTGGTCACGAGGTTCTTGCTCGCCGAGCCCTTGGGGCACAACCGGCCCCGGTTGACCGGACTGTCCGGGTCACCCTCGATCTGGATGACCTTCTCGTCCTTGACGTACACCTTCTGCGCACACCCCACCGCGCAGTACGGGCAGACGCTCTTGGCGACCCTGTCGGCGGTCTCGGTCCGCGCCGTGATCTCCTCGGTCCGCCGCGAACGTACCGCCGTGCCCCGACCGAGGCGGTCAGCACCGGTCAGCTGTCTCAGCACCGGCCACGAAAGAAAGGTCCTCGCCACCCGTCTCACCTCCGTTGTGGGCACGTTACCCCCGACGCGCCGCGTCCACACCTAGGCGAGCGACAGATTCGCGGCGTCGTGTCCGCTCAGTGCACGCTCACGACCGCGTCGCCGCGCGGAACCAGCTCGCCGACCACGGGGTAGCCGGGAATCTCCCCCGCGACGAGCAGGCCGCCGGAGGTCTGGGCGTCGGCAAGGAGCACCAGCTCGTCCTCGTCGACACTCGCGTGCAGGTGGGGTCGGACCCACTCGAGATTGCGACGGCTCCCGCCCGGCACGAAGCCGTCACGCATCGCTTCGCGTGCGCCCTCGACGTACGGGACGGCGGCCGCGTCGACCACGGCGCTCACGCCGCTGGCCCGTGCCATCTTGAACAGGTGGCCGAGCAGGCCGAAGCCCGTCACGTCGGTCGCTGCCGCGCATCCGCCGGCCACGGCCGCGCGGGAGGCGTCGCGGTTCAGGGCGGTCATCGTCTCGACGGCCTGCTCGAACCGCTCGCCCGTCGCCTTGTGCCGGTTGTTGAGCACCCCGAGACCGAGCGGCTTGGTGAGGCTCAGCGCGTCCCTGCGGTCGCCGCATCGTTGCGGAGCAGGCGGTCGGGGTGTGCCAGGCCCGTCACCGCGAGGCCGTACTTCGGTTCCTGGTCGTCGATGCTGTGGCCGCCGGCGAGGTGCGTGCGCGCCTCACGGCAGATGTCGGCGCCGCCGCGGAGCACCTCGCGCGCGACGTCGAACGGAATCCGGTCGCGGGGCCATGCCAGCAGGTTCAGAGCGACGAGCGGCTCCCCTCCCATGGCGTAGACGTCCGACAGCGCGTTCGCCGCCGCGATCCGTCCCCAGTCGTACGGGTCGTCGACGACGGGCGTGAAGAAGTCCGTCGTGGCGATGATCGCGCGCTCACCGTCGATACGGACCGCCGCGGCGTCGTCTCCGTGCTCCAGACCCACGAGCAGGTCGCCGGACTCCTCCCCCAGCCGCAGGTCGCCGAGGACCCGCTCCAGCTCACCCGGGGGCACCTTGCAGGCGCAACCCCCTCCCGCGGCGTACTGCGTGAGCCGAAGATCCGAGGCAGCGGTCGTCATGCCGCCCAATCTAAGGGCTCTTCGACGCCTGCACACCCGACGGTGGTGGCGGAGGCGGACGGGAATCGAACCCGCCGGACCCAGCGACTGGGTCCCTACGGTTTTGAGGACCGCGCCCGTCACCAGACGAGAAACGCCTCCCCGCTCACCGCGACCACTGTATCGGCCGAAGCCGTTGGTGTGAGACACAATGCGGACCAGGGCGACCGTCGAGCACCGGGAGGACGCGTGGAGACAGACCCGCGGCGCCGCACGCCGCGCACCGACACCGTGCTGGCCGACGAGCGGCTCCGCAAGGCCTCCGACCGACTCGGGGACGACCTGGTGAAGCAGGCGGTGAGGACCGCACTCGACCGCTGTCGCGCCGGCGAGCTGGCTCCCGAGGACGTGACCGACGCGGTTCTCGACTCCCTCCCTCGCACCGCCACCCGTCTGCACCGCGTCATCAACGCGACCGGCGTCATCGTGCACACGAATCTCGGTCGCGCTCCGCTGTCCAGCGCCGCCGTCGACGCGCTCGAGCTCGCGGCGGGCTCCACGGACGTCGAGCTCGATCTCGCCACCGGCCGCCGCGGGCGGCGAGGCCGGTCCGCTCTCGCGGCCCTGCAGGCGACGGTGCCCGAGGCCGGGGGCGTGCACGTCGTCAACAACGGCGCCGCGGCCCTGGCGCTCGTCACCTGTGCGCTCGCGGCCGGCGGACGCTCCGTCGTGGTGGCGAGGGGCGAGCTGGTCGAGATCGGGGACGGGTTCCGGATCCCCGAGCTGCTCGAGTCGGTGGGAGCGGTGCTGCGCGAGGTCGGGACGACGAACCGGGTACGGCTCTCCGACTACGAGGCGGCCGTCGCCGCGGACCCGGACGGTACGGCGTTCGTCCTCAAGGTGCATCCGTCGAACTTCGTCGTCACGGGGTTCACGTCGTCGGTTCCTGTGGAGCGGCTGGCCACGTTGGGCGTCCCCCTGGTCGTCGACATCGGCTCGGGACTGCTGCACCCGCACCCTCGCCTTCCCGACGAGCCGAGCGCCGCGGCGACCCTGCGTGCCGGGGCCGACCTCGTCACGGCGTCCGGCGACAAGCTCCTCGGAGGGCCACAGTGCGGTCTCCTGCTCGGGCGCGCCGATCTGGTGGACAGGCTCCGTCGGCACCCGTTCGCGCGCGCCCTGCGGGTCGACAAGCTCACCCTCGCCGCGCTGGAGGCCACGCTCCTCGGTCCTGCGCCACCGGTCGCGGCAGCACTTTCCTCGTCTCCTGACCGGCTCGAGGCCCGCGCTCGGCGGCTGGCTGATCAGCTCGCCGACGTCGGAATCGTCCCGCCGCCCGAGGCCGTGACGTCCATCGCCGCCGTCGGGGGCGGAGGCGCGCCTGGCGTCGAGCTGCCGAGCGCGGCACTCGCGCTCCCGCCGGACCTGGCCGTACGCCTGCGGACCGACCCTGACGTGCCGGTGGTCGGGAGGATCGAGCACGGCCGTCTCCTTCTCGACCTGATCGCCGTGCCGGAGGCCGACGAGCCCGACCTCGTCGCCGCCGTACGCCGCGCTGCTCGCTGAGTCGCTGCTCGCTGAGAGGCTGACGCACGCGCCCCTTGCGCGCCGCATTGGCCGGTCGCCTGTCGCCTGCCAGAGTGGTCGCGTGCACGTCGTCGCCACCGCAGGCCACGTCGACCACGGCAAGACGACGCTGGTCGACGCGCTCACCGGTATGCACTCCGACCGGCTCCGCGAGGAGCGCGAGCGCGGCCTGTCGATCGAGCTGGGGTACGTCTGGACCACGCTGCCGACGGTCGGGGAGGTCGCCTTCGTCGACGTACCCGGCCACGAACGGTTCGTCACCACCATGCTCGCGGGCATCGGCCCGGTCCCTGCAGCTCTGCTCGTCGTCGCGGCCGACGACCCGTGGATGCCGCAGGCGGCGGAGCACCTCGCGGCGCTCGACGCCCTCCAGGTCTCGCACGGCGTGGTGGCGGTGACGCGGGCCGACCTCGCCGATCCCCGCCCGATGATGGAGCGCGCCGCGGCGGAGGTGAGCCGGACGACGTTGCGGGGAGCGCCTGTCGTACCGGTCAGCGCCCCGACGGGCGAAGGCATGGGAGCGTTGCGCTCCGCACTGACCGCGATGCTCGCCGGCCTGCCCGCGCCCGGCCCACGCGACGACGCCCGCTTGTGGGTGGACCGCCGGTTCACCATCCGTGGGGCAGGGACGGTGGTCACCGGCACGCTTGCCCGCCGGCACCCTCGCCCACGGTGACGAGCTCGAGATCCACGGAGCCGAGCGGTCGGGCACCGTCCGCGTCAGAGGCATGCAGGCGCTCGGACGGTCGGTCGACCACCTCGCGGGAACGGCGAGGGTCGCCCTCAACGTGACCGGTGACGACGTGTCGCTGCTCGGGCGCGGAACCGCCCTGGTCACCCCGGGCGGCTGGCACCCGACCACCCTCGTCGACTGCCGGCTGCGGGGTGAGCGCGGTCGGCTCCCCGACCTTCCGCTGCTCCACGTCGGAGCGGCAGCCGTCACTGCCCGTACGCGCCTTCTCGCCGGCGAGGGCGGCGACCTCGTACGCCTGAGCCTGCCGACGCCCCTGCCCCTCCGGATCGGCGACCGCGCCCTGCTGCGCGATCCGGGCAGGCGGCAGATCTGGGGCTCGAGGTGCTCGATCCCGCCCCGCCCGCCCTGCGCCGTCGTGGTGCCGCGGCTGCGCGCGCGAAGGCGCTCGCTCCACTCACCGGCACTGCGGACCTCGCGTCCGAGCTCGACCGGCGCGGCGTCGTCCAGACCGCGCTCCTCCACCGGATCGGCGTCGCCACCGACGTGCGTCCACCCGGAAGTGTCGAGGCCGCCGGCTGGCTGATGTCGCACGCCCGGGCCGACGAGGTCGCCGCCGACGTCTCCGAGCTCGTCACGGCGCACGCGGCGTCACATCCCCTCGACCCCGGGCTGACGCCCCGCGCGTTGGCCGACCGGCTGGGTCTTCCTGCTCCAGAGCTCGTCACGGCGGTGGTCGCTCCCCCGCTCCGCCTTCGGGACGGGCGCGTGGTCTCGGGCGCGGCCGAGGATGCGCTGCCCGCCGAGCTGGAGGCTGCGGTCCGCGCCCTCGAGGGCGATCTTGCCGAGGCCCCGTTCGCGGCTCCGACCGCCGACCGCCTCGCCGAGCTCGGCCTGGACGACCGTCGCGCGGCAGCGGCAGCCAGGGCCGGACGGCTGCTGCGCGTGGCACCAGGGATCGTGCTCCTCCCCGGAGCGGCCGAGCTGGCGGCACGCTGGCTGGCGGACCTCCCTCAGCCGTTCACCACCAGCGAGGCGCGGAAGCGTCTCCGGACGAGCCGACGGGTGGCGTTGCCGCTCCTCGACCACCTGGACCGCGCCCGACTCACCCGACGGCTGGCCGACGACCGGCGCCAGCTCGTCGAACGACGCTGAATCGCCGGGCTCAGAGGTGGTCCGGCACCGTCAGCGCGTCGGGGTCCGCACGCGGCGGGACGAACGAGAGCGCCACCTGGACGAGCGCGGTCCGGGCCTTGACGAGAGCCTTGCGACGGATTCCTCGCTCGTCGCCGAGCCGCTCCTCGACCGCTGCGACGATCTGCTCGTCGGTGAAGGTCGGCCGCGTCCCGGCCTCGACCTCGACGTCCGGCAGGCTGATGAGGACGGGCAGCACCTGGTCCCCGAGACCGCTCATCAGCTGGTAGCGCTCGTACCGCGAGAGGCTGTTCCACGCCTCGTCGATGTCGCGGCGGCCCTTGCGGACGTCCTTGTCCTGGGTGGCCATCACGGTCTTCGCCACCCCGGTGACAGCCGCGGTCAGCTCGTGCTCGGTGAACCTCATGGACCGATCATGCCTCGCACCCCTCAAGGCCCGAACAACCGCTCCGCCGCACGGGAGTCGGCGTACTCCTCGAACCGCTCGATCTTGCCGTCCCGCAGTCTCACGACCAGGCAGGAGGGGATGCGGACGGGTTCACCGGTGGCGTTCGTCCCGACCGCGACGGACTGCACGACCCATCCGCCGTCGAAGACCGTCACCCTGACGTCCTCGACGTGCACGTCCGCGCCCGACTGCACCTGTCGCGTACGCGAAGGGGTGCGCTCGATCTCGGCCTCCCACTCCCCGATGTTGTGCCAGGTGCTCACCCCGTCGGCATAGACGTCGTCGTCGGCGCGACGCCCCGCGAGGAAGGCCGGCAGCCAACGACGGGCAAGCGCGGCCGCCTGCGCGACGCCCTCCGGTGACGGCGTCTCGATCACAGGGTCGGTCAACGTTCCTCCAGGGATCGGCTCGGTGTCGTACGACACTCTCGCACCGCCCGTGACTGATGAGTCCGGCGAGTGCGAGACGTCATACCTCCATGGGCAAGCTTCTGTACGGCATGATCACCTCGCTCGACGGCTACGTGGAGGCGACGGACGGAGACCTCGGCACCGGAGCCGAGGACGAGGAGGTGCACACCTTCATCGGCGACCGCTTCCGCCACGTCGGCACGTACCTCTACGGCAGACGGATGTACGAGACGATGGTCTTCTGGGAGACCGCGCACGCGCTGCCGGACGCCCCGCCACACATCGTGCAGTACGCCAGGGACTGGCAGGCCGCGGACAAGATCGTCTTCTCCACGACCTTGGAGGCCCCCTCCAGCGCGAGGACCAGGATCGAGCGCACCTTCGACCCCGACGCGGTGCGCACGCTCAAGGCGGAGACGGACCACGACCTGACCATCGACGGGCCGAACCTCGCGGCGCAGGCGATCGCCGCCGGCCTGGTCGACGAGTACCACCTGTTCGTCACCACGAGCGTCGTCGGTGGCGGCAAGCGCTTCTTCCCCGAAGGCGTGCGCCTCGACCTCGATCTCGTCGAGGAGCGGCCCTTCGACACCGGGCTCGTCTACCTGCACTACCGGCTCAGGCCAACAGCGTGAGCACCGCTGCGCCGGCCGAGCCCGCCACCAGCGCCGGACCCAGCCACCGCACCATCGCGCCGTACTGCTGCCGATGACGCCCCAGGACCACCGCAAGGGCGAGGCCCAGGGCACCGAACAGCACGGCGGTCGAGGTGTATCCCAGACCGATCTGGTATGTCACCAGCGCTTCGCTCAGGTACACCGCCGACAAGGCGGCCGCTCCGAGTCCTGCCGGGGAAGCATGACGCCATGCATGACCGGCCGCCCCGAACAGAGGCCCACCGACGAGCGCGCAGACCGACCAGAACGCGAGGTAGTACACAGAGGCGTCGTACCCCCGCAGCTCTGCCACGGCGTAGTACGCGACGACCTGCACGAGGGTGGCGAGGAGCCCGGTCAACACCGCCGTCCGCAGCCGCGACTGCAGAGCGCCCGCCACGAACGCGGTCGTCACCCAGGGGCTGACCGCGTTCACGAGCGCCAGCCACGGGAAGTCGAGGTAGGCCTGGAACACCGACGTGAGTGCTCCCACCACCACACCCAGCACGACGGCGACAAGGGGCATGAGAGGCGCGGGACGTCGAGTCGCTGTCACCGGACGAAACTATAGGACGAGCGCCAGCAACGTGCCCCGGCCACGGGGTGACGTCAGCATGTCGGCGATTCCGATCCGGTGGGACGACGACGTCCCCGCGAACGGTCCCGGAACCCCGATCCGGGGCCGTTCTCCGTGCAGGGCACACACGAGGGCGGGCACTACGGTGAGGTGATCGGAGCCTGCAGCATGCCGGCGATCGCGTCGCACAGGAACGTGCCGGCCTCCGTCCAGAGCGCCGGCGCGTCCGACGTCGCCGCGCGGGCCTCGATGTCGGCACACGCGGTGCTGACGACGTGGGTCATCAGCTTCGCTCGCGCGTGGACGATCGACCTGTCGAGGTGCGCCAGCCGGTTGGCAGCCGACGCGGTGATCTGGGAGGAGCTGCCGGCACTGGCGCGCATCAGAGACCCGACGTTCGGGTCATGGATGGCCTGGTCGAGAAACCGTGCCCGCCACGAGGGGGTGGGAAGCGTCGCGAGCACGTCGGTGAGAGGGATGACCAGGGCACGGATGTCGCCGAGCAGCGAGTCGGACGTCGCGAACATGGCCTGCTGGGCGGGCTCGACGGCGGCACGATGCCGGTCCAGCAACGCCTGCAGGAGCCCCGTACGACCACCGAAGTAGTAGTGGACCGCGGAGTGGTTGCTGTTCCGTGCGGCTTCGGCGACCTGGCGGTCGGAGACGGTGTGGACGCCGTGCTCGGCGAACAGACGTTCGGCGGCGTCCAGGAGGTGGTGCCGGGCGTCAGGACGAGGCATCGCTCTCTTTCGCTCAGCGTTGTGACGGGCGACTCACGGTATCGCTTTACGATAATAAGGCATGTGACTTAAAGTAGGCCCCCGGCCTACTCCTTGGCCGACCGTTCCCTCGAGGAGATGACCTTGGCGTCAAGCGTCGACCCAGCACCCCGTGCTCCCGCGGACCCGGCGGCGAAATACCCACCCCCGCCCCCGGAGACACCGGCCGAGCGCAAGGGTCGACTCGTCGCGCTGTTCGTGATGCCGTTCCTGATCGTCACGATGATGTACGCGACATACATGGGAACCATGCACAGCCCGCACGCCCGAGACCTGCCAGTCGCGGTCGTGGGCGTCGGCGCAACTGCCCAACAGTTCGCCGACGACCTCCAGGACTCCGGCGACGCACTCGAGGTGCGCACTGTGGACGCGCTGCCCGACGCGCAGGAGCTCATCCGCGACCAGGAGATCGCGGGAGCGATCGAGGTCCCCGCCGCCGGCGAGAGTGCGACCATCCATCGCGCGATGGCGGCCGGCGCGTCACAGGCCAGCCTCGTCGACAAGGAGCTGATGCTCGCCTCGGTCGCCGCGGGCTGGCAAGTCGAGACGGCCGACGTCGAGCCGCTGTCCGACGGTGACGGGTCCGGTACCCTCGTGCTCTTTGCGGCGATGGGCATGATGCTCGCGGGATACGTCCCACTGAGCACCCTCCTGTCCGGTCTCCCGAACCTGCTGCGACTCCGGCGTTTTCTCCCCCTCGCGATCGGCTGGGGCGCGTTCACGAGCTCCTTGATCTGGCTGATCCTGGGCCCGGTCGTCGGTGCCGTCGACGGCCACTACGCGCTGTTCCTCGGCATCGGCACACTGGCGGTCACCGCGGTCGGCGTCGCCCAGCTGATGTTCACCAAGGTGCTCGGCCCGTTCGCGGTCCTGCTCGGCATGCTGCTCTGGGTGGTCTTCGGAGTCCCGGCGTCCAACCTGGCCATGTCGATCCACTCGATGCCCGAGATGTTCCAGTGGCTGCACGGTGTACTCCCGCTTCCTGCTGCCGGTGAGGCACTGCGCTCGGTCCTCTACTTCGGCGGCGCCGGAGTCTGGAAACACGTCCTCACCCTCGGCGTGTGGCTGGTCGCCGCGCTGCTCGTGGCCGCGCTCAAGGAGCGTCGATCCGGCGACCTCATCATCGCCGGCCCGCTCTACACAGCCCCGGACGCGCCACTGCCCGCCCTGCCGGGAGGACCTGTCGCGCGCTACCGCACCCGCCTCATCGCAGCCCTCATGTTCCCCCTCACGATCGTCGTGACGGTCGTGACACTGATGAGCTTCTCGATGCACGAGCCGGACGTGAGCGGCCTCCCTGTGGCGGTGGTAGCAGCGCCGGCCCAGGCCGAACAGCTCGTGGCAGGACTGGAGCCCGACCTCGGGAAGTACGCCGACCTCAGCATCGTCGAGGATCGCGACGAGGCAGTCGATCTCCTCCGCAGCCAGGAGCTCGTGGCGGCGTACGTGCTGCCGGAAGCGGCCGGAGAGAGCCCTACGCTCCTCACGGCCGGCGGCGCCGGCGCGAGCCAGCAGACCGCTGTCACCCAGATGTTCACCCCGATCGCCGCAGCGAGCGGCGGCGAGCTCGCACTCGAAGACGTCGCACCGCTCACGGAGAACGACGTCAACGGCAGCAACAGCCTCTACGTCGGCATGGCCTGGATCATGGCCGGGTTCCTCTTCCTCGCCGTCATGCGCGGCGGGGCGCCCGACCTGACCCGGACCCGACAGCTCCTCCCCCTCATCGCGGGATGGTCGGTCGGCATCTCGGTCTGGCTGTGGTTCCTCTTCGACGTCCTCATCGGAGCGGTCAACGGGCACGCCCTCGAGATGATCGGCTACGGCTCACTCGCCGTGTTCGCCGTCGCGTGGGCCAGCTCCGTGCTCACTCGGACGCTCGGGCTGTTCGGGCTGATCCCCGTGATGATCGTGGTGATGCTCGCCGGTGTCCCGGCATCGGGTGGTGGTCTTTCCCTCTACATGGTTCCGGAGGTCTTCCGGCCCCTCGCTGACATCCTGCCGCTACCGGCTGCGGTCGACCTCGCCCGATCGGTCATGTATCTCGACGGCACCGGGATCGGGGGCAACCTCCTGGTCCTCGGGGTCTGGGGCGTCGTCGGTCTGCTGCTCAACCTGCTCGTCGTCGACCCGTGGCTGAACCGGAAGGACGCCCGTCCGCCTGCTCCCATGGGGCCGAAGCACACGCCCGAAAGAGGGAGCAAGCGGAAGCCTGCCAGCTCTGTCGAGGACGGCATCGAGGACCGCCACCAGAACCCCGACGAGGACGGCGACGCGATGGCACCGGTAGGCGCTTCGCCCGTGGGAACAGCCTGACCACATCAGCGCCGAGCGGCCCGCGCGTGAGCAGCGGCCGGCTCGCAATCACTATCGGAGGCGCACCGGCGCTCGGGGAGTCCATCCTCGGCGTCGGTGTCGTTCTTCCTGGCGCCGTCGTGGTCACCGGAATCACCACCGCCGTCGTCTCCGGCGCCACTGACCACCACCCCGCGCGAGACACCTGGACGACCGCCCTGTACGCTTCCACGAGCCAGAACGACGACATATCGCTGAGGGCGAGGCCCGCCTCTTCTCAGCCTTGAACGGCCTCGGATTTCCCCCGATCCGGGGTCGTTCGCCGTTCTACCGGCGTGGCACGCACCGCCCGCAGGGCCTCACCCCAGTCCGGGTTCCTCGCGTACCAGGAGTGCCCGAGGATCTCCGAGACCGCGCCGTCCTGCATCAACGGGTCGTACGCGACCGGATCCGCGAGCCGCCAGTCCGCCCCGCACCGCCGGGTCTGGTGCGACCCCTCGTACTCGTCGGGCTCGGCGCCGGAGTACGGATCGGGGAAGTGCCACGAGGCCGCCGGAGGGCGACCCGTGTGCGCGCTCGTGTCGATCTCCCGGCCCCAGGACAGCACGGGCCCGGCGAGCTGGTCGGTGACGCGGTAGAGGTTGATCCACGCACCCCCCATGCGGTCGTACAACCACTCGATCGACGCGAAGCTCACGTACTCGGGGAAGGCGCGCGGGAAGATCACCCGCAGCTGCGAGCCGAACGTCAGCAAGGCGATCCGATCCCGCTCCGCCTGGGGCAGCGTCGCGAGGGTCGCGAAGCTCACGAGGCTTCCCTGGCTGTGCCCGCAGAGCACCACGGTGCGCCGCTCGTCGGAGCGCGGGTGACGTGCAAGATGCCACCGGAGCCGGGTGCGAAGATCGGCGATGCTGCGCTGCGAGTACGGCCGCGGCGCGAACGGGTGGACGGCGTGCGGCCAGAAGCCCAGCACGTCCCAGGCGACGTTGAGACCACGCCGCTTGCCCTCCTCCGCGACCGCCTTGCGACTGGCTGCCAACAGGGCGGCGGACACGGCAAGGAGCACCCACGCCCCGAACAGCGCGACGACGTTCGAGCGGGCCAGGCCTCCTTCGGCGATGACGTACTTCGGCTGGCTGGCCAGGTCGAACAGCCCCCACGCCTGGCCGCACTGGTCGACCCCGCTGGCGTTGCGGCACGGCCACAGCTCCCAGGCCAGCACGCCTGCGAGCACCATCCCGAACGCGACGAACACCGCGCACGAGATGCCGATCGCGTTCTTGACCCGTGCGAGGTGGACGGCCTTGCGCACACGCTTCTGCCAGCGGTCGTCGAGGAGCGGCTGACGGGCGCCCCCGTACATCGCCTGGACGCGGTCCTGGACCGCCTTCCGGACCGTCGGCCACACCCTCCAGGCGACGAGCGAGAGCGCGATCAGGACGACGACGCCGACGTTCAGGCCCCAGGCGTACGCGACGCGGTCGAGCATCGGTGTGGTGCCGACGTTGAGGTCCCCCGCGCTCGGGTCGTCCGACGGTGACTGCGACAGGTTGAGGAGCGACGAGATGCCCGTGGTCAACGCAGCAGAGAACCCGACCCCGACGAACGTGCCGATCGTCGCGACCACCGACGCGGCCATGCCCCCTGCGTACGGCATGAACGCCCTGCCCGGGCTCCCCCTCTCCGGGCGCTGTCCCCACAGCGTGCGCCACCAGGAGGGCGTTGGCGAGCAGCAGGGCGACGAGGACCGCGACGCCGAGGACGAGCAGCCAGTTGGCGATGTAGTCGAACGACTCCGGCCGGTCGAAGACCGTCTTCCACTCGGTCCTGCTGATCCCGCGGGTGGTCACGACGACAGAGACCAGCAGCAGCCCGCTGGCGACCGCGAACACCGGTGACACCACCCCCACCAGCCAGTGCCAGGCGCGTCGGGCGCGGACCAGCGAGGCGGGGAGACGGACGCTGCGCGAGGACTCCGGCTCGCCGAGGAGCGTCGCCATCACCACCACGACCACCCACGAGGCGAGCGCCAGGCGCAGCGTGACGTCGTCGTGCCGCCACGCCGTCGGATGCGCAGCCCACACCCCCATCGCGCACACGACCAGCCAACCCGCCGTGAGGTGCAGGTCCCGGAGCACCGGCGCGTCAGAGTCGCCGGCGTAGAACGCGTCGTCGGCGAGCGGTGTCGGCGCCGAGGCAGAGGAGACGGGCCCGGGGAGGCCTGCGCGTGACGTGCGCGCACCCGGCGAGCGCAGGGCCGACCACCAGCGTCCGACGCGGCCGCGCTCGTACCCCCGCCCGAGGATCGGGAGCACGAACACGACCATCCCGGTGAGAGCGATCGCCGCACCCACGACGACGTTGGGGTTGAGGCTCCCGACGAAGCGGGCCTCCGGCGCCCAGCGCCACGCGAGCAGGTCGATGAGCACGAGACCTGCGGTGAACGCGAACAACGACGTCAGGAGGATCGCGAGAAGGCGCAGCAGGCAGCGGCACAGCCACTGCACGACGGCGGCGCCGCGGTGGGCACCGGCCGGGAGAAGCATGAACTGCGAGGCGTTGACCATCCCGAACGGCAGCAGCACCAGCCACAACGCCTTGACCTTGCTCCCCGAGGTGAGGCGCCCCCAGTGGTAGGCCTCGAGCACCTGTCCGTCGTCTCCGGGCAGCTCGGCACCCGCCGCGTCGGTCGACCGGAAGTAGCGCGACTCGTCGTCACCGCCCACCTGCGCGACGTGCGGACGGTCGAGCATCGAGCCCGGTGGCGTGCCGCTGACCCCGTGCACCCGCAGCTCGACCCACTGGTCGCTCGCGCGTCCGTCATCCACGTGGACCACCCCCTCCCGCGCAATGTAGACCCGCCGAAGGGTCCCCGGAGGCGTGCTTGCGGTCGTGGAGCATGCCATCGTGGCCTATGAGCGCGAGCACCCTGGACGTCGACGGGCGGTCGTTGAAGGTGAGCAACCTCGACAAGGTGCTCTACCCCGACGACCAGACGACCAAGTACGACGTCATCCGATACGTCCTCTCTGTCGCCGAGCAGCTCCTCGCCCAGCTGGCGCACCGCCCCTGCACGCGCAAGCGGTGGCCCAACGGCGTCGAGGCCGATGCGTTCTTCGAGAAGAACGTCCCGCGCGGAACCCCCGACTGGGTCCGTACTGTCGAGGTCGCGACGCCCGGCAGCTCGACGGGTCGCGACTCGCTCGTCTTCCCGGTGGTCGAGCACCGAGCCGACCTCGTCTGGCTCGCGAACCTTGCGGCGCTGGAGCTCCACACCCCGCAGTGGACCGTCGGACCGCGCGGCGGCATCCGCGACGCCGACCGGCTCGTCATCGACCTCGACCCAGGTGCGCCGGCCGGACTGGAGGAGGCCGTGCGTGTCGGCCACCTCGTGCGCGACCGTCTGGAGGCGGACGGGTGGACGACCGTGCCGGTGACGAGTGGGAGCAAGGGGCTGCACCTCTACGCGTCGCACGGTCGCGAGTCGTCGCCGGACACGTTGCGCGACTACGCACGGGGGATCGCCGACGAGCTGTCGGGCGAGCATCCGGACCGGGTCCTTTCCGCGATGCGGCGCGCCGACCGTACGGGGAAGGTCTTCCTGGACTGGAGCCAGAACGTCCGCGCCAAGACGACGGTCACCCCGTACTCCCTGCGGGGCCGCGCCCGTCCGTGGGTCGCTGCGCCGCGTACGTGGGAGGAGCTGGACGACCCGCCGGCCGTCCGGCAGGTCCTCTTCTCCGAGATGGGTGACCGGTTGGAGCGGTACGGGGACCCCATGACGGACCTGACGAGGGTCTGAGAGGCTGGCTCAGCGAGGGGTCGGCGCGGCCTGCAGGAATCCGAAGAGCCGGTCGGCGGTGGCCAGCAGGTCGGGTGCCGCCTCCACCGGAACGTCGTCGCGTGCCATGTCCACGACCTCCTCGAGAACACTCCCCCAACCCTCGCCACCGAGCAGGAGCGGCGTCGGCACATCCGCCTTCAGCGCCGCGAGCACGACGTCGCGTGCACCGTCCTCAGAGCTCGCCCACAGGTAGACCGCCGCGGGTTTGATCCGGCGCAGCAGACCGGCGACGGCGTCACCCGTGACCTCGAAACCCAGCGAGAAGACGGCGACGCCCTTCCCTGCCAGCGCCGCCTCGAGCGCGAGAAGCGCGAGCGACTCCGCCTCGGCATCGACCGAGGCCAGCACGAGCGGTCGCGCACCGACGTAGCGTGGCGCGTACGTGCGTGCGACCGCGCGCAGCTCCGCCTCCATCCGTTCGAGCACGATGCGCTGCGACTCCACGCCCAGGCCGCCCGACTCGACGTCGTCGGCCACCTCGCGCAGCACCGGCGCGAGAACGTTCACCCAGGCTCCGAGGACCCCCCAGTCCCTCACGGTGTCGGCCAGCACCGACGTCAGTCCCACGATGTCGAGGCCGGCCGCTGCCGCGACGATGCGGGTGACCGACTCGACCGGTGTCGCGATGACGTGGCCGGGCGCGCTGTAGAGCGGATCGTCGGACGCCAGGGCGGCGACGAGTCCACCGGAGTCCAGCGAGAGCGCCACGCGAGCGGCGGACTGCGCGGAGACACCGCTGGTGACGATCCGGTTCATCAGCTGGACGCGCTGGATGTCGGTCTCCGAGTAACGGCGGTGGCCGCCCTCGGTGCGCTGGCTCGGTCCGATCCCGTAGCGACGTTCCCAGGTCCGCAGGGTGGGCGTGGCGACGCCAACGCGCTCCGCAACGGCACCGACGCCCCACAGGAGCTCAGATTCGTCGCCCATTCTCATCTCCAGGACCGCGTCCAGCGGTGTGGTGGTCTTCTGTCGTCCGGACTCCAGGACTATGGCCTCTCTCGTGGCCCCCTCGCGCGCCTCTCGTGATCCGAGTGTCGCCCTGCCAGGAACCTACCGCCACCGGGATCTTGTGCACTGAATCAGATTTGGATAAGTTCTGAACCAGTTGCATGCCGCGTTGATTCATAGGGGGTACCAACATGGCAAGCATTGCCCGCCTTCCAATGCCTCTGATGGAGGCTTACGAATGGCAGTACGAGGGAGCCTGTCGTGAGGCAGATCCCGAGACGTTCTTCTCTCCCGAGTCCGAGCGCGGCCCTCGCAGGCACGCTCGCGAGCACCTGGCCAAGACGTACTGTGCGCGTTGCTCAGTACGTGACCAGTGCTTGCAGCACGCGCTCAAGGTGAAGGAGCCGTATGGCGTCTGGGGCGGTCTCACCACAGGGGAAAGGGCTGCCCTGGCCACGGGCGAACGTTCCGCAGGGTAAGCGCACCGCAGGGTAAGCAACACGAGATGGCCGGCCGGTCCCCGCAACCGGCCGGCCATGACCCTTTTTCAGGGGACCTGTTCCAGGGCCTCGGCAGGACGCTCGTCAGCCCCAGAACAACCGCTCGACGACCTGGCGCGCACGCCGCGTCGCGCGCAGGTAGTCGTCGACCATGTGCTCCCCGCCGTCGATCCCGTAACCGAGCAGGCAGGCGACTCCGGCACGGTCGTTGGCGTTCGAGGCCATGACTCGGCAGGCCGGTTGCGCAGCAGCACGTACCCGTTGCGGATCCGGCTCGACGAGCCGCCACGCGTCCTCCAGCACGGTCGCGTCGTCGGCCGAGACCAGGCCGGCGTCGACCGCCGCGTGCAGCGCCGTCAGCGTGCGCGGTCGTGCGCAGGCCCTCGACGTCGTGGGCGTGCTGCATCTGCAGCAGCTGGACGGTCCACTCGACGTCGGCGAGCCCGCCGCGGCCCAGCTTGAGGTGGGTGTTCGGGTCGGCGCCACGCGGCAGGCGCTCGGAGTCGACGCGCGCCTTGATCCGCCGGATCTCGCGCACGTCCTGCGTCCGACACGCCGTCCTCGGGCCAGCGCAGCGGGTCGATGAGGTCGGTGAACGCTGCGCTCAGCTCGGGGTCGCCCACGAGCGGCGCTGGCACGCAGCAGCGCCTGCGCCTCCCAGACCGTCGACCACTTCGCGTAGTAGGCGCGGTACGAGGCGAACGTACGCACGAGCGGACCGTTGCGCCCTCGGGCCGCAGGTCCGGCGTCGACCTCGAGCGCCGGGTCGGCCCCGCTCGCCGCGAGCATCTGCGCAGCTCCGTGCGCGACCGCGGGCGCAGCCTGCGAGGCCGCCGACTCGTCGGCGCCGTCCATCGGGTCGTGCACGAACATGACGTCGGCGTCCGACCCGTAGCCCGGCCTCGCGACCGCCGAGGCGTCCCATCAGGACGATCGCCATGCGGGTCGGCACGGTCGCCGCGCTCGGCGTCCACCGCGCGCGTCGCGCCGTGCAGCGCGGCCGGCGAGCGTGGCGGCGCGATGTCGGTCAGCGCCTCGCCGACCTCGGTGATGTCGAGCCGGCCCAGCACGTCGGCGATCGCCGACGCGCGACAGCTCGCGGCGCCGGACCCGGCGGACCGCGCGGATCGCCTCCGCGGGGTCTCGTGGCGACGCGCCGCCGCCAGCGTCATCTCGGTGCTCGAGCCGGTCGAGGTCGCGCGGCACGAGCTCGTCGTCGTCGCCGAGCAGCGCCACCGCGTCGGGCGCCCGGCGGATCAGGTCGGTGACGTAGCGGTGCTCGACGAGCAGCATGTGCGCGAGCTGCTCGGCGCCGGCGCCCTCGTCGCGCAGCTTGCGCAGGTACCAGTGGCGTCGTCGCCGAGCTCCTCGGAGATCTTGCGGAAGGCCAGCAGCCCGCCGTCGGGGTTCGGGCGACTCCGCGAACCACGCGAGCATCGCCGGCAGCAGCGGCGCTGGATCGCCGCGCGCCGCGCGACACCCGACGTCAGCGCCGCGATGTGCGTCAGTGCGCCCGCGGGTCGTGATAGCCGAGCGCCGTCGAGCCGGTGCCTCGGCCGCCTGCGGCGTGAGCCGCAGGCGCGTCGGCTCGGCAGCGACGCGACGGCCTCGAGCAGCGGCCGGTAGAAGAGCTTCTCGTGCAGGCGGCGGACGATCCGCCGGTGCGCCTGCCACTCCTTGACGCAGGTTGTCGGCCGGGTTGGTGCCGGAAGCCCATGCTGCGGCCGATCCGGCGCAGGTCGCTCGGGGTCGTCGGGACGAGGTGGGTGCGCCGCAGCCGGTACGAGCTGGATGCGGTGCTCGAGCGTCGCGCAGGAACTCGTACGCCTCCTCCATCGCCGCAGCCGTCGCGACGACCGACGTAGCCGCCGTCGATCAGCGCGCGCAGCGCCGCCAGCGGTGGTGGGGCTGCGCAGCTGCTCGTCGGCGCGACCGTGCACGAGCTGCAGCAGCTGCACGGCGAACTCGACGTCGCGCAGGCCGCCCGCGCCGAGCTTGAGCTGGCGGTCGCGGTGGGCCGCCGGGATGTTCTCGATGACGCGCCGGCGCATCGCGCCGGACGTCGGGGACGAAGTTCGGTCGCGTGGCGGCCTACCAGACCATCGGCGTGAGCGCGTCGAGGTACGCCTCGCCCAGCTCGTCGTCGCCCGCGGCGAACCGCGCCTTGAGCAGCGCCTGGAACTCCCACGTGCTCGCCCACCGCTCGTAGTACGCGACGTGGCTGCCGAGCGTGCGGACCAGCGGTCCGTTCTTGCCCTCCGGGCGCAGGTTCGGCGTCGACCTCCCAGATCGTGCCCTCGCCGGTGTGGTCGCGGCAGATCCGCATGATCGCGGACGCCAGCCGGGTCGCGGCGGTCGCGGCCGCGCTGCTCGTCGGCGCCCTCGGCCGGCTCGTGCACGAAGATGACGTCGACGTCGCTGACGTAGTTCAGCTCGTGGCCGCCGGTCTTGCCCATCGCGATGACGGCGAGCGCGCACAGGTCGGCGGCCTCGGCTCGTCGGCGCAGGCGATCCGCAGGGCGGCGCCGAGCGTGGCGACCGGCGAGGTCGGACAGCTCGGCCGACGACTGCTCGAAGCGTGCGTGTGGGCGGTCAGGTCGCGCGCCGCGATCGTGGAGCAGCTTGCGGTGGTAGCGCGATGCGCAGCTCGTCGCGGTCGGTCACCTCGGCGAGCCGACGCGCGTACTCGGGCTGGTCGCGGGCGCTCGAGCAGGCTCGTCGGCGCGCGCAGGTCGATGCACGTGCTGCGGGGTGGCGCGACCAGGAAGTCGCCGAGCGCCTCGCTCGTGCCGAGCACCGACCACGCAGCCGCTGACGCAGCTCGGGATCGGCGTCGAGCTCTGCTCCAGCGTCGGCGCCGTGTCGGCCGGCCGCTCCTCACCGGCCTCGGCGCACGCCGTCGCGAGGGCGCACGCGACCGCAGCGCGATGTCGGGGTCGGCGCCCGCCGAGACCTGGTCGACGAGTCTCGCGCGAGACCGATCGCCGCAGCCGTCGAGAAGCGTCACCGCCGAGTCGGCATCGGTGAACTCCGGGTCGAGCCAACCAGCCCGGCATCGTCCGCAGGCACTGTGGCCTTCGCTCCTCGGCCACGCTCAGACCAGCGGCATCAGGCGGTCGATCTCGAACTGCGTGACCTGCGAGCGGTAGTCCTGCCACTCCGCCCGCTTGTTGCGCAGGAAGAAGTCGAACACGTGCTCGCCCAGCGTCTCGGCGACCAGCTCGCTGGTCTCCATCGTGCGGATCGCCTCGTCGAGGTTGCGCGGCAGCGGCGCGATGCCCATGCGCCGTGCGCTCGTTCTCGCTGAGCGACCAGACGTCGTCCTCGGCCTCGGGCGGCAGCTCGTACTCGCTCCTCGATGCCCTTGAGCCCGGCGGCCAGCACCAGCGCGAACGCCAGGTACGGGTTGCAGGCCGGCGTCGATGGCGCGGTTCTCGACGCGGGCGGAGCCGCCCTTGTGCGGCTTGTACATCGGCACCCGGACGAGCGCGGAGCGGTTGTTGTGGCCCCAGCAGACGTAGTTCGGGGCCTCGCCGCCGCCGGCCAGGCGCTTGTAGGAGTTGACCCACTGGTTGGTGACCGCGGTGATCTCGGGCGTGTGGTGCAGGACGCCGGCGATGAACGCGCGGCCCGTCTGCGAGAGCTGGTACTCGGCGCCGGCCTCGTAGAAGGCGTTCTCGTCGCCCTCGAACAGCGACACGTGGGTGTGCATGCCCGAGCCCGGGTGCTCGGTGAACGGCTTGGGCATGAACGACGCCCACTTGCCCTGGCTCAGCGCGACCTCGCGCACGACGGTGCGGAACGTCATGATGTTGTCGGCCGTCGACAGCGCGTCGGCGTAGCGCAGGTCGATCTCCTGCTGGCCCGGGCCGCCCTCGTGGTGGCTGAACTCGACCGAGATGCCCATCTTCTCGAGCATCGTGATGACCTCGCGGCGGAAGTCCTGGCCGCCGCCCTGGGCCGTGTGGTCGAAGTAGCCGCTGTCGTCGACCGGGCACCGGGCGCGATCGCCCGGCTCGGGCTTGCCCTTGAAGAGGAAGAACTCGATCTCGGGGTGCGTGTAGAACGTGAACCCGCGTCTCGGCGGCCTTCGTGCAGCGCGCGCTTGAGCACGTAGCGCGGGTCGGCGTACGACGGGCTGCCGTCGGGCATCAGGATGTCGCAGAACATGCGCGCCGTCGCGGGCGTCTCGCCGCGCCACGGCAGGATCTGGAACGTCGACGGGTCGGGCTTGGCCAGCATGTCGGCCTCGTGCACGCGGGCGAAGCCCTCGATCGCCGAGCCGTCGAAGCCGATGCCCTCGTCGAAGGCGCCCTCGAGCTCGGCCGGGGCGATCGCGACCGACTTCAGACGAGCCGAGCACGTCGGTGAACCACAGCCGTACGAAGCGGACGTCACGCTCCTCGAGCGCGCGCAGCACGAAGTCTTCCTGCTTACCCATGCGGCCAGTGTGCCCGCGATCTGTGACGGCGGGTTAACGGGCCCGGCACCGCGTCCCCGATTTGCTGGGCGGTCGAACGACGGTGGGCATCACGGTCCGACCCAGCAGGCGCGGCACGCTAGGCTGGCGCACGTGCCTCAGCTCCGCCTCGCCCTCGCCCAGGTCAACGCCCGCGTCGGAGACCTCGACCGGCAACGCCGACACTCGTCGCTCGAGCAGTGCCGGGAGGCGCACGCGGCCGGCGCGCACCTGCGTGGTCTTCCCCGAGATGGTGCTGACCGGCTACCCCATCGAGGACCTCGCCATGCGGGCGCTCCGTTCATCGAGGCGCTCGCAGGCGGCGGTCGACGACGCTCGCCGCGCGCGCTCGCCGCACGAGGGGCTGCGGCGACCTCGTCGTCGATCGTCGGCTACCTCGACCGCGCCGAGGGACGTCCCCGACGGCCTCGGCGTCCCGAAGAACGCACCGCAGCAACGCGCGTCGCGGTCATCCACGGCGGCGCAGGTCGTCGCCCGCCAGGCCAAGCACCACCTCTGGAACTACGGCGTCGGCGACGAGATCCGCACACTTCGTCCCCGGCGACACGCATCCACGATCGTCCAGATCGCACGGCATCGACGTCGCGATCGCGATCTGCGAGGACCTCTGGCGGGACGGGACCGCCTCGGCCGCCGCGAAGGCCGCCGAGGCCGGCCTGCTCGTCGTGCCGAACGGCTCGCCCGTACGAGGCGGACAAGGACGACGTGCGCCTCGAGCTGTGCGCGCCGCCGCGCCGTCGAGGGCGAGTGCGCGCTGGCGTACGTCAACCTCGTCGGCGGACAGGACGAGCTGGTCTTCGACGGCGACTCGCTCGTCGTCGACGCGGAGGGCGACGGTGCTCGGCCGCGCGGCGCAGTTCGACGACCGAGCTGCTCGTCGTCGACCTCGACCTGCCGGCCGCCACGCCGCCGATGCCGCGAGCCGGACACCCGCTTCGACGGGCTCTGCGATCAAGCGCACCATCATCACGTCCGAGCCGTTCGCCGGCGTACGAGCCGGTCGCTGCCCCCGGTGCGCCGAGCGCCTGCGACGACCTCGAGGAGATCTGGCCGGCGCTCGTCGCTGGGCCTGCGCGACTACGTCGAGAAGAACGGGTTCCGCTCGGTGCTGTTCGGCATGTCCGGCGGCATCGACTCGACGCTCGTGCGCGCGCGATCGCCGTCGACGCGCTCGGCGCCGGACGCGCGTCTTCGGCGTCTCCAACCCCAGCGCCTGGTCGACCGAGCACTCCCGCTCCGACGCCGCCGAGCCAGGCCGAGCGCACGGGCCTCGACCTGCGGACCGTCCCGATCGCGCCGATCTTCGACGCGTACCAGGAGGCGCTGCACCTCGACGGGCTCGCCGAGGAGAACCTGCAGGCCCGCATCCGCGCCGTCGATCTGGATGGGCCTGTCGAACCAGCGAGGGCCACCTCGTGCTCGCCTGCGGCAACAAGTCCGAGCTCGCGACCGGCTACTCCACGATCTACGGCGACGCCGTCGGCGGCTACGCGCCGATCAAGGACGTGCCGCAAGACCCTCGTGTGGGAGCTGGCCACGGTGGCGCAACGCGTACGCGGAGGCGCAGGGCGAGACTCCGCCGATCCCGCGAGAACACGATCAGCAAGCCGCCGTCGGCCGAGCTGCGCCCCGGCCAGCTCGACTCCGACTCGCTGCCGCCGTACGACGCTGCTCGACGGCGATCCTCGACGCCTACGTCGAGCGCGACCTCGGCTCGGCCGACGTCGTCGCGGAGGGCTTCGACCCGCCAGCTCGTGGAGCGGGTCGTCACGCCTGGTCGACCGGGCCGAGTACAAGCGCCGCCAGTACCCGCCGGGCCCCAAGGTCACGCGGCGCAACTTCGGCCGCGACCGCCGCGTGCCGATCACGCACCGCTGGCGCGAGCACCTCGTCGAGGACTGAGCCCGTGCGCCCTCCGGTGGCCGCTCGCACGACCACCGGAGGACCTCAGCGCCGGGTCAGCAGCTGCGCGGGAGCGCGTCGCGGTCGAGGGTCACCTCCTGGCCTCGCGTGACGCGGACCGTTCCGGCGTCCTTCCAGGCGCCGTTGCCTCGGCGACAGCTCAGGCTCCACGACTCCCTGACGTTCGCCGTGAACGTCTGGCTCGGGCGGTCCGAGGGGTTGACGTGCCACGTGAAGCGCCCGTCCTTCGGCACGGTCATGGTCGTCTCGACGCGGTCGTCGACCGGGAGGACCAGCGGGACCGTCTCGCCGGGCAACGTCACGGGTGACGTCGTCAGGGAGACGTGCTTGCGCAGCGCCAGCTCGGTGCCCGGCTTCGCGGAGCCCGAGACCACCGCGTGGTACGCAGGGTCGCTCGCCTGCCCGAAGGCGGTGAGGAACGCCTCGCGCGCGGTCGATCCCTCGTACTCGCCCGTCCCGAGGTACTGGTCGATCACCGACGGGTACGGCGGGTGGAACCGGTCGTTGTCGCGGTGTCCCGGCGTGTTCTCGAACGTGAACGCGAACGTCCCGCTGGTGTAGAACGAGGTCTGCTCCGCCGTGCCGCTGGCGTCGTAGTAGATCTCGGGCCACGGCCCGGCAGGCCACCCCATGATCTGCCCGAGGATCTCCGCGAGCTGCTGGTAGACCGCCGCCTCGGCAGGGGTCGGCTCGTTCGGGGCGCTCGGCACACGGAGCACCCGCTCGTCCGGAGTGTGGTTGCTGATCGCCAGCGTGACGTGGTGGGAGTTCACCAGGTCGATCATGTTGGCGATCTCCGGCTCCGAGGCCGGCGCGGCACCGCGGTAGTTGCTGTCGGTCGTCCGGGCTCCCGAGCCGGGCCCGCCCCAGAACGCGGTGTAGTTGCGGTTCAGGTCGACGCCGAGGTTGGCGGCCCCCGCCGCGGCGCACTCGGCCCGGGTCGGGACCGCACCGTCGCGGACGCGACAGTTCTTGCGCTTCTGCTCGTGGACCAGCCCACGCGACATCTCGTACCCGTCCGGGTTGACCACGGGCACGGCGACGAGACGCCCGCGCTCCAGCAACGACGTGATGCGCGCGTCGTCGCCGTCGTTCTGGACGAGGTCCCAGAGGAACTCCATCGTCAGCTCGGTCGTCGGCCACTCCCGCGAGTGCGTCAGACCTGTGAGCAGGAAGACGGGCTTGCCGCTGTCCGCGGCGACGTCGTGCGTGATCTCCACGCCGTACACGGGCGTGCCGAGCAGCGAGGGACGCGGCAGTCGAAACAGCGAGACCGTCTCCGGGTAGCGCCTCGCCAGCTCCTTCAGCTCGGCGTTGACGTCCTTCAAGGTCCGGTAGGACACCCGCCCGGTCGGGAGGTCGGAGCGCTCGGCCGGGTCGGCGGCGGCCGCCGCCGCGGCCTGCGCCTCGTCGGCACGCGCCTCGCGGTTCACGGCGTCGACGTCGGCCACGACGACGTCCCAGGCGAAGCCGGCCTTGCGCAACGCGCGCGCGTCGGACTCGGAGTGCAGCATCACCTCGACCGGTCCGCCGTCGTGCCCCGCGCCACCGTGGTGCCCGACCTCGTCGAGCCCGAGCGCGGTCAGCCGCTCGTGGTCCGTGCGTCCGTCGAGCGTCACCTCGACGACCGTCGTCCGTCCCGCCTCGTACACGCTCGGCTCCTCGGCTGCCGCCGAGCCCGGGGCCAGTGCGGCCACGGCCAGCGCAAGCACGCCGAGCGGGGCGACGACCCGCGAGCGACTGCGACCGACGCCGCTGCTCGTCCTCTTCGGTCTCCTCATCGACTCCACCTCTTCCCTCGATGAAATGTGTGGCCCCAATCTGGCGGTGATGTGTTGCCCGCGCGACACGAAGAGGCACCAGATGTGTAACGCACACCACAGTGGCGGTGGACTCGACGGGGACGACGGCGTCGTCGTCCCGTGGCAGGCTGAAGGCGTCCGCGGACTCCAACCGGGAGCTGCGAGAACGAAGGAACGCCATGTCCCAGAACACCTCCGCCGCCGAGGGCGGCGCCCCCCAGGAAGAGCCTGCTCCGTACGGCACCGGCTCCGCACCGACCGCCCCGGCGCCCGCGACCGCCCCGGCGGCGCGCAGACGCGTCCGGACGCACACGCTCCAGCAGATGAAGGAGCGTCACGAGAAGTGGACGATGCTGACGTCGTACGACCAGTACTCGGCGCAGATCTTCGACGAGGCGGGTGTCCAGGTCCTGCTCGTCGGTGACTCCGCGGCCAACAACGTGTACGGGTACGAGTCCTCGCTGCCCGTGAGCGTCGACGAGCTGCTGCCGCTCGTGCGCGCGGTGTCGCGCTCGGTGAAGTACGCCTTCGTGCTCGCGGACCTGCCCTTCGGCTCGTACCAGGGCTCGCCGGAGCAGGCGTACGACACGGCGGTGCGGTTCATGAAGGACGGCCACGCGCACGGCGTCAAGCTCGAGGGCGGTGCCGAGATGGTCCCGCAGATCCGGCGGCTCGTCGACGGTGGTGTGCCGGTGTGCGCGCACATCGGCTTCACTCCTCAGTCGGAGCACACGCTCGGCGGCTACCGCATCCAGGGGCGCGGCGACGCGGCGAAGAAGACGATCGACGACGCCCTCGCCGTGCAGGAGGCGGGCGCGTTCGCGGTCGTCATGGAGATGGTGCCCGGCGACGTGGCGACCGAGATCACCTCCACCCTGCGCATCCCGACCATCGGCATCGGCGCCGGCGCCGGAACCGACGCCCAGGTGCTCGTCTGGCAGGACATGATGGGCCTGAACGCCGGCCGGCTCCCGCGGTTCGTGAAGACGTACGCCGACCTTCGGACGACGATGCTCGACGCCGCCCGGGCGTACGTCGCCGATGTCGAGGGCGGCTCGTTCCCAGGTGAGGAGCACACCTTCCAGGGATGACCGGGTCGCCGGCTCCGGGCGGCGTCAGCCCAGCCGGATCCCTGCGAGCTGCGTCGCCTGCGCGACGAGGCGGCCGTCCGCGTCCCACACGGTGGTCGCCTCGTCCACGCGCTGCGCCTCGACGAGCTGCGCGCGATGCAGGATCGTGAGCGGTCCCGGGACGGGGAGCGCGCGCACGTACGTGGTCATCTCCAGCGTGGGCACCCATCCCGTCGGCGCGATCTCGAACGTCGCGGGCGGGAACGCGTCGACCGCGAAGAGCAGCGAGACCGGGTCGAACGGAGCGTCGTCGAGGAAGGCGAGCCATCCACGCAGCTCGCCCGAGCCGCTCGGCCGTCCTGCGCCGAACCCGAGCGTCGCGGGATCGAGGCGCAGGTCGACCTGGTCCATGATCGGGACCGGCATCCCGGTCGGGGTGGTGCCGGGCACGCGGACGCCGTCGTCACGCTCGCTCGACGGCCGGGCGGGAGCACCACGGTCCCAGTAGGGCGTCGACCCCTGCTCGAGCTGCGCGACCATCATCACCGCCTCGACGCACGGTCGGCCGTCCTGGCGCATCGTCGCGCGGACGTGGTCGGCGCTGCGGCCCTTGCGCAGCACCACCGTGTCGATCTCGACCGGCCCGACGTCGGGCGAGTGGAGGAAGTGCGCCGACGCGGTGACGACGTGGGCGTGCCCTGCGCTCTGCGTCGCCGCGCGGGCGAGCATCGCGAGGAGATACCCGCCGTTGGGCTTGTCACCCACGCACCACCCGGGGTCGACCTGAGCGGTGAATCCGTCGTCGGTGGCACGCACCGCACTGACGTCGTCGAAACGGCGGGGACGCGAGGTCATGAAGGGCTCCTCCTGTCGGGGAGCCCATCATCGCGCCTGCCGCCGACAGGTGCGGCCGGGGCCTTACGAGGGAGCCGGAGGGCGGCCCTCCGCATCGTCGTTCCAGTCGGGATCGTCGTCCCAACGCTCGTTGCGCTCCTGCGCGATCTCGAGCGCACGCTGGGCCTCCTCGCGGGTGTCGTACGGGCCGAGGCGATCGATCGCCCGGCACCCGTCCTCGCCCTCGACGGCGTGGTGCTTGATGCAGTAGTAGAACTTCTCGTCCGTCATCGCGACCTCCTGCCCTCATCCTGCCCGACGCCGACGACACACGCTCCGGGGCCCGCAGGGGTCGCACCTAGACTCGACGCGTGACAGTGCTGACGCCGGCCACACCCAGTCCCCCCGCCGCACCGTGCCCGTCCTCGATCGACCGTCCCCGAGTACGTCGGCAAGGAGCGGCCCGCCGCCGTACGACGGGCCCGAGATCCGCTCCCCCGAGACGATCGCCGCGATGCGCGTCGCCGGACGGATCGCGGCGCAGGCCCTCGACGCGGTCGAGGCCGCGATCGCCCCGGGTGTGACGACCGACGAGCTCGACGCCGTCGGGCACGACTTCCTGGTCGAGCCACGGCGCGTACCCGTCGACGCTGGGCTACCGCGGCTACCCGAAGTCGCTGTGCACGCAGCGTCAACGAGGTCATCTGCCACGGCATCCCCGACGACACGGCCGCTCGAGGACGGCGACATCGTCAACATCGACATCACCGCGTACGTCGGCGGTGTCCACGGCGACACCAACAAGACGTACCTCGTCGGAGACGTCGACGAGGAGTCTCGCCTGCTCGTCGAGCGCACCCACGAGGCGACTGATGCGCGCCATCCGCGCGGTGCGCCCGGCCGCGAGATCAACGTGATCGGGCGCGTCATCGAGTCGTACGCCAAGCGTTTCGGCTACGGCGTCGTGCGCGACTTCACCGGCCACGGCGTCGGGCCGGCGTTCCACGACGGGCTGGTCATCCCCCACTACGACGACCCGTCGCTACGACACGGTGATCAAGCCGGGCATGACGTTCACGATCGAGCCGATGCTCACGCTCGGAGCGGTCGAGTGGGACATGTGGGACGACGGCTGGACGGCCACCACGCGAGACAAGTCCCGTACGGCGCAGTTCGAGCACACGCTGCTCGTGACCGACACCGGTGCGGAGATCCTCACCCTGCCGTGATCTACGACGCATCGTCGTAAGCGATGCCGGAGATCGCGCCACCACCCGGTACGGTCGGTGCCGTGACCGCTACCGCCACGCCCCCGCAGACCCACCCCCGTACCCGCCTCGCGTTCCGCGTCGTGGCCTTCGCCGAGGCCCTCTCGTGGGCCGGGCTGCTGATCGGGATGTTCTTCAAGTGGGTCCTCGAGACGACCGAGGTCGGAGTGAAGATCTTCGGCCCGATCCACGGCGGCATCTTCGTCGCGTACCTCGTGATGTGCCTCGTCGCCTGGCGGACGTTCGGCTGGTCGTTCAAGGTGACCATCGCGGCCCTGGCGTCCGCCGTCCCGCCGTTCTTCACGGTGCTCTTCGAGGTGTGGGCGGACCGCCGCGGCCTGCTCGGCACCGCAGCCCGCCGCTGACCCGAGCCGGCGCGGCGCGAGCGCGCCGCTGAGCTGATGGCGGATGAGTCGGCCTGTAGGCCGGATTCTGTCAGGACGTCTCCCCGTCCCGGCGACCATCCTCTCGGCGCCCGTTGCTGGACGCTCCGTGCAACCTACCCGCAGGCTCGGCGAGCAGCGTCAGCACCTGCGCGGGCCCGGAGGCCCTTCTTGGTCTTGCTCCCGGTGGGGTTTACCGAGCCGCCCCGGTCACCCGCGGCGCTGGTGAGCTCTTACCTCACCGTTTCACCCTTACCCGCACCACCGCCGAGGGTGGCCGCTGGCGGTCTGTTTTCTGTGGCACTGTCCCGCACGTCACCGTGGGTGGCTGTTAGCCACCACCGTTGCTCTGTGGAGTCCGGACTTTCCTCGACGTCCCTGATGGAGGGACGCCGCGGCCGCCCGGCCGACTCATTCGCGCCTGCCATCCTATGCCCACGCCACCGCCGTGGCAGGCGCACCGACCGCGGTACGCTGGCGGCATCGAAAGGGAGTAGTCCCCAATCGCTGTGTCGACATACTGGACCTCGGGCTCCGGTGCAGCAGGCGCAGGCAACTGGCGGACGAGACTTTCGACCGGATTCGTCGTACACGAGCCCGGTCGAGGCTCGTCGCAGCGCAGGCTCCTCGTCCGGGCGGACGAGGAGCCTTTTTCATGGAAGCACGTCTTGCTCGCTGAGCAGCGCGTGGTCTTCGTCGCCGAGCTCGGCGACAAGAGCCAGCTGATGGCGATGACCTTCGCCACGCGCTACCGCGCCGCGCGACGTGCTCATCGGGATCACCGTCGCCACGGCGATCGTCCACCTCGCGTCGGTGGGCATCGGCGACTGCGATCGGCGAGGCGTTCGCCGACGCGCAGCACTGCATCACGGTCGTCGCCGGTGTCGTCTTCCTGCGTCGTTCGCGGCCTGGACGCTGCGCGGCGACGAGCTGAGCCACGAGGAGCGGCGACGGCTCGAGCCGCACAGCGGCTCGGCCGTCTGGCGCCGTCGGCGTCGCCTTCTTCCTCGCCGAGCTCGGCGACAAGACGATGCTCGCGACGATGACGCTCGCCACGCAGGACGCGCTGGTTCGGCACCTGGATCGGCAGCACGATCGGCATGGTGCTCGCCGACGCCCTGGCGATCGTCCTGGGCGCGTGCTGGGCAAGCAGCTCCCCAAGGCGATCAAGTACGGGGCGTCCGCGCTGTTCGCCGTGTTCGGCCGTGGCTGCTCGTCGAAGGTCTCGTCGCCCTCTGACGAGGTCGCGGCGCCGCCTCGGCGTCGGGCTACGGGTCGGCTGCCATAGGCTGAGCGCGTGCTGATCCTGCTCCCGCCGTCCGAAGGCAAGACCCGTCCCGCGCGGGGCCCCCGCTCGACCTCGACTCGCTGTCGTTCCCGGCGCTGACGCACGACGCGCGAGCAGCTGCTGCAACGCCCTCGTCGAGCTGTGCGTCAGCGACGCGGGCGCGCCGCCGAGGTCCTCGGCCTCGGCCCGACGCAGGCCGACGCCATCGACGCGTCAACGCCGCGCTGCGCGAGCGAGCCGACGGCGCGGGCCGACGAGGTCTACACCGGCGTGCTGTACGCCGCGCTCGACCTGGCCGAGCCTCGACGCGGCCGCCCGTCGCCGGGCCGAGCGAGTCGCTGGCGATCGCCAGCGCCCTGTTCGGGCTGCTGCGACCGCACGACCTCATCCCGGCCTACCGGCTGTCGGGCACCGTCACCCTCCCCCGGCTCGGCACGGTCGCCAGCCGCTGGCGGCGAGGTCGCTCGGCCCGCGTCTGGCCGAGGCCGCCGGCGACGGCCTGCTGCTCGACCTGCGGTCGGGCACCTACGCCGCGCTGGGGCAAGCCGCCCGCCGAGCTCGCCGCGCGACGGCACCTGCGCGTGCTGCACGAGACGAACGGCAGGCGCACGATCGTCAGCCACTTCAACAAGGCCACGAAGGGCCGCATCGTCCGCGAGCTGCTCGCCGAGGGCGCCGAGCCCCGCGGACGGTGGACGCGCTCGCCGACGCCCTGCGCGACCTCGGCTGGACCGTCGAGCGAGCTCGGCCACCGCCTCGACGTCGTGGTCGCCGAGGTCTGACGCGGCGGGCGTGCACCGACGGGTCAGTCGGGGACGACGTCGAAGTTGCGCAGGGTCGAGGTACCGTCGGGCCACCACGGATCGTGCGTGATCGAGGCCGGCGACAGCTCCATTCGGTGGATGACGGCCATCGGGGCGTCGAGCGCGAGGCGCACCATCATCTTGATCGGCGTCACGTGGCTCACGACGACGACCGTGCGCCCGCCGTACGACGCGACGCAGCCGGTCGCGTGCCGCGGCGACCCGCTCGTACACGGCGTCGAACGACTCGCCGCCCGGCGGCGCGACAGCCGTCGAGGAGAGCCACGCGTCAAGTGCGGCGGCGCCAGCGCTCCGGATCTCGGCGAACGGTAAGCCGTCCCACTCCCCGAAGGCGGCCTCGACGATGCCGTCGTCGATCTCCACCGTCGAGACCGAGGTCGTTCGCCAGCGACCGCGGCGGTCTCCGGGTGCGCCGCAGCGGCGAGGCGACGATCGCGTCCGCGCCGTCGCGCTCGGCGTCACGCCGCCGCGCGGCGGGCCTGCTCGCGTCCCTCGTCGGTGAGACCGGGATCGGTTCCGCCGGTACCGCTGAACACCTTCGCGTGCGTGTTGTGCCGTGACGCCGTGGCGCAGCAGCGTCAAGGTGGTCGGCGGGTCGGCGAGCGGGTCGCGCCACCCCACCATCGGGTTGCGTGGCTGCGGCTGCGTCACCGGTCGACGCGAGCGTCGGAGCGGGCGCCGCTCGCCCGGCCTCCGCCGTCCGACTCGGCGCGGCTTGCCCGCCGCGTCGTCGAGCGCGGCGTTGAGCGAACGCGTCGGCGGCCTTGTTGCGCTCGCGCGGCACCCACGTCCACGTCGACTGCCGGCAGGTGCCAGGCGGCTGCGCACGCGTGGCCAGCGGCATCATGTCGGGGTGCTTGACCTTCCAGCGCCCGGCCATCTGCTCGATGACGAGCTTGGAGTCCATCCGGACCTCGAGCGTCGGCCTCGGGCGCGTGCTCGGCGAGCAGCTCGAGCCCGGCGATGAGGCCGCTGTACTCGGCGACGTTGTTCGTCGCGATCGCCGATCGTCTCGCCACGCTGCGGCGATCACGTCACCGGTGTCGGCATCGCGGAGCAGCGCCCCGTACGCGGCCGGGCCGGGGTTGCCGCGCGATCCGCCGTCGGCCTCGACGATGACCCGACGCGGTCGATCACGAGCCGGACTCGGGGTGCGGACCAGGATGCGGCTGCACTCGGGGCACCGCAGCACCTCGTCGCTCGGCTTGCGCAGCGAGCTCGCGCAGGTCGGCACCGTTGATCTCGAGCCGGCAGCCCTCGCACCGCGGGCGCGCAGCGCGGCCGCGCCGAGGCCGCCGTGGGTGTCGCGGACCTTCTCGTAGAGCGCCAGCAGGTCGGCGGACGCGCTGGACGGCGGCACCGCGCTCGGCACGCAGCGCCTCGCGGCCTTGGCGTCGATGTCGCGGGTGGCCTCGCTCGCGGCCACCCATCTCCTCGGCGATCCGCGCGTCCAGGGACGCGAGCGCGTCGGTCGCGAGGGCGAGCTCGGCCTGGGCGCCCTCGAGCTCCTCCATGACCTCGAGCTCGTCGTCCTCGAGCGAGCCGATGCGCCGGTCGAGGGCGACGATCTCGTTCTGGAGGCTCGCGAGGTCCTTGGGGTTGGTGACGGCGACCGGAGTCGAGCCTCGTCCTCGTCCCGGTCGCGACGGGCCTGACCGGCCTCGACCTCGCCGTCGGCCTTCGTCTGGTCCGCGGTCAGGTCGGCGACCTTCGTCTGGGCCTGCACGCTGCGGGCGTGGACCGACTCGCGTTCGCGACGCAGCTCCTCGAGCGCCGCGACCTGCGGGAGGTTCTTGCGGCGGTGCGCGAGCTGCGAGAGCGACGAGTCGATGCCCTGCACATCGAGCAGGGCGAGCTGGTCGAACGGGTCAGCTTTCAGCGTGGGCTCCTCTGTCGGGCACGGCGGAGGGCCGTGCCGCTGGACATGACCGAGGGCTCCACCGTATTACGTCGCCCGGACCCGGTCGACGCAGTCCGAGCGAGTCGTCTCGCCTCACCTGGACCAGGCGAGGTGCGACGTCCACGGATCCGTGACGAGGGTGGAGACCTGGACCTGCACCGTACTCCCTCGCGCTGCGAGCCAGTCGCTCAGCCGGTCCGCGAGGACCGGAAGCCAGGTCCACTCCGCCGCCCAGTGGGGGACGTCGACGAGGGCAGGTGCACCCGGCTGCTCGCGCAGCTCCGACACGGGATGGTGCCGGAGGTCGGAGGTGACGTAGACGTCCACGCCCACGGCGCGCGCCCGCTCGAGCAGGAAGTCACCGGACCCTCCGCAGACCGCGACGCGACGCACCGGAGCGGCGGGATCGCCCGCGATCCGTGCGACTCCGTGGTTCGCCGGCAGCGCAGCGACGACGCGGGAGGCGAAGTCGGCCAGCGTCTGCGGCTCCTCCAGGACCCCGACCCGACCGCTGCCGCGGGTGGCGTCGGGCACGTCGGCGATCTCGGTGACCGTGTAGGCGACCTCCTCGTACGGGTGCGCGCTGCGCATCGCGGCCAGCACGGCACCACGCAGACGCCGGGCAGCGACGATCTCGATCCGGCGCTCGTCGACCCGCTCGACCTCGCCCACCGTCCCGATCGCGGGTGCCGCCGCGTCGCCGGGCCGGAACGATCCGGTGCCGTCGCTGACGAACTGACAGTGGTCGTACGCGCCGACCGCGCCCGCACCGGCACCGTGCATGGCGGCAGCGACCCGGTCCGCGGCGTCACGCGGCGCGTAGACGACCCAGGAGTCCAGCGGGTCGACCGGGTCGGCGTCGAGCGGCGCGAGATCGGTGAGCCCGAGGGCGAGCGCGAGGGACTCCGAGACACCGAGGGCGGGCGAGTCGGCGTTCGTGTGGCAGGTGTGCAGGGTGATGCCGTGGCGGACGAGGTCGTGCACGACACGTCCCTTGGGCGTCGTGGCCGCGACACCGTGGACGCCCTTCAGGAACAGCGGGTGGTGCGTCACCACGAGATCGGCCTGCGACTCCACCGCCTCGTCGACGACCGCCTGGACCGGGTCGACCGCGAGCAGCACCCGGCGCAACGGCGTGTCGGGGTCGCCCACCGAGGTGCCGACGGCGTCCCAGGAGTCCGCGTGGCCCGGCGGGTACCACGAGTCGAGAAGGTCGATGAGATCCCGTACGCGCAGCTCGCTCACGCCCGCCACCCTACGACGACGGTGCCGTACGGCCGTACAGGTCGGGGCACCACGACACCGGCCCAGACGTCGAGGTCCCCTCTCGCTCGACGTCGCGACGCAGGTAGACCCGGTGCCCGCACACGTCGGCGACGGGGCGGTAGTGCTCCGCGACAGCCTCCTCGAACTCCTCTGTCGCGATCCCCCACCAGGCGAACGAGCCCATCTCGACCAGCCACTCCGGGCGGTCAGGAGCATCGAGCAGGGCGGTGAGCTCCACGAGATCGGGATCGCGCACGCGCAGGGGGAGACTCCACGAGTACGGGTACGTGGCACGCAGACCGCCCACCCGCAGCACCTGCGGCGACCCGTAGGCGACGAAGCCCGCGTCTCCCGGTTCGGCCCGCTGCGCGATCCACTCGCCGGCGGCCGTCCCGCTCGTCGGTCGCTGGGTCACGGCGGCAGGCGACTGCCACAGGACGCCCACAAACGTCGACACGAGGGCCAGCACGACCGCGACCCGCGTGACCCGAAGCAGGCCTGCCCGCACGGCGAGCGCCGCCCCGAGTGCCAGCGGGAGCGCGAGCTGGAGCGCGTAGTGCCGCCACCAGGAGCCACCCCCGGCGATGCCCACCACCGAGTACGCGAGCGTGGCTGCCGTCGCGATCGCGATCGGGCTGCGGCGCCGACGCCACACCGCCCAGATCGTCACGGCCACGAGCAGCGCGGCACCGCTGACGAGCAGCGCCGCCCCGAAGGTGCGCATGCGTCGTGCCGGTGCCACCGTGCTCGAGTCCATGATCACGCCGATCGCCTGCTCACGGAAGCCGTACAGCGCCTCCCAGAGCCCGACGATCCCAGGCCCGTCGGACGCCGCCCACGCGACGACGAGGAGCAGCGGCAGCACCGTGCCGAGCAGCATCCAGCCGCCGAGCCGCCACCCACGGCGCCCGGTGAACGCCCACAGGGCCGCGGCGAAGACGAAGCCGTCGACGTAGTTCTGCTTCATGAGCACGCCGCATGCCGCCGCGATGCCCGCTGCAGCCGCCACCGCCTCCGCCCGCCGCTGGGTGGTCGTCCTGGCGGCGAGCACGGTGGCCGCGAGGGCGAGCGCCGCGCTCACGGTCACCATCGCGACCGCCGGCAGCGCGGTCGTGAGGCGTGGCCCGCTGAACACGGGCGTCGAGGTGATCGCCATCATCACCGCGGCCGCCGCCAGCGCGCCGCGTGCACCGGAGACGGCTCGTCCTGCGTACCACGCCGCGGCGACCGCCACGAGCGCGAGCACGAGGGCGGTGAGACGCAGCGCCACCCTGTCGCCCAGCAGACCGGAGGCGAGATCGGCGAGCCGGAACACCACGAGCAGACCGGGAGGCCGGTCGACCCACTGGTTGCCGTAGAGCTCCCCCTCCGTGGTGCCCCACTGGTGAGCGACGAGCAGGAAGCCGCCCTCGTCGGACGACAGTGGCGCTCCCAGGAACGGCGCTCGCAGCACCGTCGTGACCGCGAGCACGGTGAGGAGGACGTTGCGGGTTCCCGACTCCAGCCACTGCAGGACGCGACGCACCGTCGAGCTCGTCGCCGGTGCGTCTCTGCGTCGGGCCTGCGTGGTCAGTGCTGGACCACCGTCCGGCCGACGACGCGCCGAGCGCGAGAGCGGGGCCCGGCAGGCAGGAGCGGCCCACGCGTCACCGTCGCGGCGCGTGTCGCGTCGGCCACGTGTCCCCCAAGCTGGCTGTCGTGGATGTCCCACCACGACCTTAACCGGGGGCCGAGGCAGTCGCACGACGGTCGGACAGGGGTGGGCGCAGAGGGGATCGAACCCCCGACCGCCTCGTTGTAAGCGAGGTGCTCTACCGCTGAGCTATGCGCCCGCACGCGCGTACCCTGCCGCGCGGCGCCTCACCCTACCCGATCGCTTCGAGCGGTGGGCTGGGGAGGACAGAGGCGTGGCCGCTGGCGTCTCGGGTCACCAGCGGCCACGCGTTGTCAAGTCTCGCACAGAACGGGTCTGTGCGGGAGGTCATACAGAGATTTCCTCCAGGGCACCGAGGTACGTCGCAAGGTCGCGCGCGTCGGGCAGTCCGTTCTCGACCTTCCAGCGCACCACGCCGAACTCGTCGACCAGGAAGCTGCCTCGCAGAGCGCATCCACGCGCGTCGTCGAACACTCCGTACGCCTGGGCGACGCCGCCGTGCGGCCAGAAGTCGCTGAGCAGCGAGAACGAGAGCCCGTCCTTCTCGGCGAACGCCCGCAGCGCGAACATCGGGTCGCAGGAGATGGCGAGCACCTCGGCACCCAGGTCGTTGAACGAGGCCAGGTTGTCGCGCAGCTCGCACAGCTCACCCGTGCAGATCCCGCTGAAGGCGAACGGGTAGAACACGAGAAGGGTCTTCTTGCCGCGCAGAGCCGACAAGGACACCTCCTCGCCGTGCTGGTTCTTGAGGGTGAAGTCGGGGGCCTCGGAGCCGATCTCGATCGTCACAGGTGGGTCACTCGCTCTCGTCAGTCGGTGTCAGGTCTCGTTTGAGGACCTTGCCGGTCGCGTTGCGCGGCAGCTCGTCCACGAAGCGTACTTCGCGGGGAACCTTGTACCGCGCCAGGTGCTCCCGCACGTGGGCCTTCAGCTCGTCCTCGGTGGCATGCGCCTCAGCGCGCAGCGCGACCCATGCGACGAGCCGGTGGCCGAAGTCGGCGTCCTCCACCCCGACCGCCGCCGCCTCCAGCACCGCGGGGTGACGGGCGAGCGTGTTCTCGACCTCCTGCGGATAGACGTTCTCTCCGCCGGACACGATCATGTCGTCGTCGCGACCCTGCACGAACAGGAGCCCGTCGCGGATCGTGCCGACGTCACCGGTCGCCATCCGGCCCTCGACGATCTCCTTGGAGCTGCCGTTGGTGTAACCCTCGAACGGCAGGCCGTTCTGCACGAAGATGCGCCCGCCGTTGCCGGAGGCCGGCTGCCCCTCGTCGTCGTACAGGGCGACGACGGTCCCGATCGGCGGTGCGCCCGCGGTGCCCGGGTGCGCGCGCATCTCCTCGGGCGACGCGATGGTGACCCACGCGCACTCGGTGGAGCCGTACGTGTTGTAGAGGGTGTCACCGAACTGGTCCATCCAGGCGTTCGCGAGGTCCCCGGGCAGGGCGGAGCCACTGGCCGCCACGACGCGTACGGCGCTGAGGTCGTACGTGTCCAGCTCTGCCTGCGGGAGGGACAGCGCCCTCTGGAGCATCACGGGGATGACGACGGCCGCGTCGCAGCGCTGCTCGGCGAGCGTACGGAGGAAGTCGCGCGGCTCGAAGCGACGACGGAGCACCAGGGTGGAACCCAGCAGCATCGCCAGGTTGAGGTGTCCCCACCCCCACGTGTGGAACAGCGGGGCGGCGATGTGCACAGTCATGCGGGCTCGGAGCGGGATCCGGGAGAGCAGGGCGGCACCCGCGCTCAGCGACCCCGAACCTCGGCTCGCGCCCTTCGGCGTCCCGGTCGTCCCGGAGGTGAGGATGACCGAGCGGCCCTCATGGGCGGGCGGGTCGAGCTCCGCGTCGTCGTGCGCCGCGGCGAGCGTCTCGAGGGTCGGCTGCGCAGCGGGTCCGTCCGTCCAGGCGAGCACCCGGTGGACGTCGCCGGGCGCCCCTGCCACGACGTCGCTGAACTCTTCGTCGTGCACGACGACGACGGGCTTCTCCCGAGCCAGCAGCTCGGTGGTCTGAGGACCGGAGAAGGCGGTGTTCAGGTAGAGGACGTCGGCACCGAGCCGACCGACGGCGACCGCGGTGACGATGAACCCGCGGTGGTTGCGCACCATCATCGCGACGGCGTCGCCCTCGCCGACGCCCAGGGCCGCCAGCCCTCGCGCCAGCGCGTTCGCCTGGCGGTGCAGCGCGTCGAACGTGAGCGAGCCCCGCTCGTCGTGGACGGCGGTGCCGTGGGGATCACGCGCTGCCAGCGAGGCGTAGCCTCCCGCGAGACCGGTCCCCCAGCGTGTGAGCGCGAGGCCGAGGCGCGTGAGCGCCCGAGGACCGTACGGCCGCACGATCCCGGCCTTCGCCAGAGTCGTCACGCTGCGGACGGCGACGTCGGCCCGGCTGCTGCCGGGGCCACGGAGCACGTTCGTCATTGGGGGCACCTCACGAGGTCGGCGGACGCGTCCCCGCATTGTAACCCGCAGTTACACCTCGCGGGAACAGGTGACCCCGCAGGCCTGCGGCCGCAGGCTCTGCTCCTCGGACCCGTGTCAGCGTTTGTGGGTCGACAGCTTCGTCGCGGCCCAGTCCGGGCCCGCAGGGTTGGTGGTGGTGGTCGACAGCCCGGCGATCGGTGCCGCCTCGGCGATGTCGGCTCCGTCGACGTACCCCGGTCGTCCGACCTTGGGCGTGAGCAGCCACACGGTGCCGCCCTCGACCAGGTCCTGCAGCGAGTCCATCAGGGCGTCGGCGAGATCCCCGTCGTCGGCGCGCCACCACAGGACCACGCCGTCGACGACCTCCCCGTAGTCGCCGTCCACCATCTCGCTGCCGATGCGATCCTCGATCGACTCCCGAAGAGAGTCATCGACGTCCTCGTCCCACCCGAGCTCCTGGACGACCATGTCCGGCTTGAAGCCGAGACGATCTCCATGCCCCGGACGATCCGCGTCCTGCGCGGTGGCGCTCACCCGTGCCTCCTTGTTGCGTGTCTGCCCAGGCCCAGTGCGTGCCTAGGCGCCACACACTAGCGGCTCTACCGGTTTAGGGGGGCAGGGAGCGCTCGCGTCCCCCCACCACAGCCCCGCGCGGAGCCGCCCATGGGCCCTTCGAGGGCGGCTACTCGCCGGTACTGGATCACGGTGGAAGAATGAAGGCGGACGGCCGGCGCCCTACCGGATGCCGACGAACGCCGCTGCTGCGCACACCCGAGTGCAGCCGCGATCTGCGCGAGAGAAGGAAACGAAGTGGCCCAGTCACCCGAGAGGCCCCCCGTCATCCACGAGGGTCTCCCGTCCCAGCTGCCCGACATCGACCCGGACGAGACCAGCGAGTGGCTCGACTCGTTCGACGAGATGGTCGACGAGCGCGGCCGTGGACGAGCGCGCTACCTCATGCTCCGCCTGCTCGAGCGGGCCCGCGAGAAGCAGGTCGGTGTCCCGGCGCTGACGAGCACCGACTACATCAACTCGATCCCGCCGGAGCGCGAGCCGTGGTTCCCCGGGGACGAGGACATCGAGCGCCGCATCCGCGCGTACATCCGTTGGAACGCCGCCGTGATGGTGTCGCGTGCCAACCGGCCCGGACTCGGCGTCGGCGGTCACATCGCCACGTACCAGTCGGCGGCGAGCCTGTACGAGGTCGGCTTCAACCACTTCTTCCGCGGCAAGGACCACCCCGGCGGCGGCGACCAGGTCTTCATCCAGGGCCACGCCTCCCCCGGCATCTACGCCCGCGCGTACCTCGAGGGCCGGTTGACGGCCGAGCAGCTCGACCACTTCCGCCAAGAGGTCAGCCACGGCCCGCACAAGGGGCTGTCGTCGTACCCCCACCCCCGGCTGATGCCGGACTTCTGGGAGTTCCCGACCGTCTCGATGGGCCTGGCCGCGCTCAACTCGATCTACCAGGCGCGCTTCAACCGCTACATGCAGAACCGCGGCATCAAGGACACCAGCCAGCAGCGCGTGTGGGCGTTCCTCGGTGACGGCGAGATGGGTGAGCCCGAGTCGCTCGGCGCCATCGGGCTGGCCGCGCGCGAGGAGCTCGACAACCTCACGTTCGTCATCAACTGCAACCTTCAGCAGCTCGACGGCCCGGTGCGCGGCAACGGCAAGATCATCCAGGAGCTGGAGTCGACCTTCCGTGGCGCCGGCTGGAACGTGATCAAGGTCATCTGGGGCCGCGAGTGGGACGACCTGCTCGCCCGCGACGTCGACGGTGTCCTGGTCAACCAGATGAACCGCACGCCCGACGGCCAGTACCAGACGTACTCGATCGAGGACGGCTCGTACACGCGCGACCACTTCTTCGGCGCCGACCCGCGCCTGCTCAAGATGGTGGAGCACCTCTCGGACGAGCAGATCTCCAAGCTGCCCCGCGGCGGACACGACTACCGCAAGGTCTACTCGGCGTTCGAGGCCGCCATGAACCACACCGGCCAGCCGACGGTCATCCTCGCCCAGACGATCAAGGGCTGGACGATCGATGCGCTGGAGGGTCGCAACGCGACGCACCAGATGAAGAAGCTGACGAAGGCCGACCTCAAGCGCTTCCGCGACCGGCTCTACCTGCCGATCAGCGACGCCGAGATCGACGAGTCCGAGCTCGCGCCGTTCTACCACCCCGGCGAGGACTCCGACGAGATCAAGTACATGCGTGAGCGCCGCCGTCAGCTCGGCGGCTCGCTGCCCAAGCGTGTGGTCCGTGCCAAGCCGCTCGAGCTGCCCGCCGACGCCACGTACGCCGAGCTCCGAGGCGGCTCCGGCAACCAGCCGATCGCGACGACGATGGCCTTCGTCCGTCTCCTGCGCAACCTCATGCGTGACAAGAACGTCGGCTCGCGCATCGTGCCGATCGCGCCGGACGAGTTCCGCACCTTCGGCATGGACTCGATGTTCCCGACCGCGAAGGTCTACAACCCGCACGGCCAGTCGTACGAGTCGGTCGACCGCAAGATCCTCCTCGCGTACAAGGAGTCGACCTCGGGTCAGCTCCTCCACGAGGGCATCAGCGAGGCCGGCGCCGTCGCCTCGATGACGGCGGCAGGATCGGCGTACGCCACGCACGGCGAGGCGATGATCCCGGTCTACATCTTCTACTCGATGTTCGGCTTCCAGCGCACCGGTGACTCGCTGTGGGCGATGGCGGACCAGCTCTCCAAGGGCTTCCTGATCGGCGCCACCGCCGGGCGGACGACCCTGACCGGCGAGGGTCTCCAGCACGCCGACGGCCATTCGCCGCTGCTGGCACGCACCAACCCCGCCGCGATCCACTACGACCCGGCGTTCGGCTTCGAGATCAGCCGCATCGTCCAGGACGGCATGCGGCGGATGTACGGCAGCACCGACGAGAACCCGCACGGTGAGAACGTCTTCTACTACCTCACCGTGTACAACGAGCCGGTCGTCCAGCCGGCAGAGCCCGAGAACCTCGACGTCGAGGCGCTCCTGAAGGGCATGTACCGCTACCGCGAGGCGCCGCAGCGCGAGGGGGACGCTCCTCGCGCCCAGATCCTCGCGTCGGGCGTCGCGGTGCCGTGGGCGTTGGAGGCGCAGCAGATCCTGGCCGACGAGTACGGGGTCCGTGCCGACGTCTGGTCGGTGACGTCGTGGAACGAGCTGGCTCGTGACGCGGTCGCGGCCGAGCGGACGACGTTCAACACGCCCGGCGAGGAGCCCGTACAGCCCTACATCACCGAGGCGCTGACGGGTGCGCCCGGTCCGGTGCTGGCGGTCAGCGACTACATGCGCGCGGTTCCCGACCAGATCTCGCGTTGGGTCCCGCAGTCGTGGATCTCGCTGGGTGCCGACGGCTTCGGGTTCGCCGACACGCGCGCGGCAGCACGCCGCTTCTTCCAGATCGACAGCGCGTCGATCGTGGTGGGCGGTGCTCGAGGCGCTCGCCGCGGAGGGCGAGGTGAAGCCCGAGACGGCCAAGGAGGCGTACGCGCGCTTCCAGCTCGACGACCCGACGGCGGTCCGAGGCGTGCCGCAGGAGGGCGCGGACGCCTGACGTCGCAGTGTGACGAGGGGTGGACGCCCGCCGGCTGATCGGCCGCCGGGGGTTCACCCCTCGTCCTTTAGAATGTCGCTATGGATCCCCGGGACGACTCGACGTACGATGCCGCCGCCAGCGGGTCCGCCAGTGCTCCGGCACCCGCGGCGACGGCGGTCGCCCCCGAGAGGTCCGCGCCGGCCGCGCCGGCTCCCCTGTGGTTGCGCGTGCTGCGGTGGCCGTACACCTTCCTCGTGGTGTTCTCGCTCGTCGTCGGGATCTTCACGATCTGGGCGTCCTACTACCTCGACCTCCCCCTGCGCGACCCGGAGGGCTTCCTCGGGCCGGCGTACGTCCGCCTGCCCGCGCTCGGCTTCCTCTTCATCGGGGGCGGGCTCGCCGTGCAGGCGTTCATCCAGAAGCGGAGCCTGCGGGGTCTGTGGTCGCGCGCCGTGGCCATCGTGCGCACCGAGTGGAGCTGGTCCCGCCTTGTGCATGCCGCGCTCGGCCTGATCGCGTTCTACATCTCGTACGTGAGCTACCGCAACCTCAAGAGCTTCCTGCCGATCGTGCGCGACGAGGTCCTGTACGACGCCGACCTCATGCAGCTCGACCGGTGGCTGTTCTTCGGGCACTACCCCGCCCTTGTGCTGCACTCCGTGCTCGGCACCGGCTTCATCGCCCTGATCCTGTCGACGATCTACGTCTCCTACCTGATGCTGACGCCGGTGTCGCTTGCGGCGGTGCTCGTCCTCAACAAGGACCTCACCCTCGGCGCCTGGTACGCGACGGCACTCAGCCTCAACTGGATCCTCGGCGTCGCCAGCTACTACCTGATCCCGACGCTGGGCCCGATCTTCGCCAACCAGTCCCTGTTCTCCGACCTACCCGGGGACAGCGGTGTCGCGGCGCTTCAGCAGTCGTTGGCGCACGCCCGTTACGACGTCCTGAGCGACCCGTGGGCGACCGAGAAGATCCACGGCATCGCCGGTTTCGCCTCCCTGCACGTCTCCGTCGTCCTCACGGCGTGCCTGTTCTTCCAGATCGTCGGCCTCAACAAGTGGCTGATGCGGGCGCTGTGGGTGTACTTCACGGGCACCGTCCTCGCGACTGTGTACTTCGGCTGGCACTACGTCCTCGACGACATCGGCGGTGCGGTCATCGCGGTGATGTCGATCGCCATCGGCGCCGCCGTCACCGGCAACTGGGGCTATCGCAAGAAGCGGAAGGCCGCGAGGGCCGCCAGCAGGGTCGAGGCCGGGACACCGGTGGCCTGAGCAGGGGTCAGCAGACGTCGGCTGCGAGGTCGACCACTGCCGCCGCCGCATCGTCCGGCGTGGCCTCCGGGCGGGCTCCGCTGCGGAGCACAGCGCGCCACCGCCGGGCTCGGTAGGTCGCTGCCGGCTGCTCGTCGACGAATGCTGTGAGGACGTCCGCGAAGAGCTCCGGCTGGTCCTTGTGCGGGAAGTGGCCGCTCCCCGGGAACAGGTGGACGACGGCCGTCGACGAGCGCTGACGGACCGCGGCAGCGTGAAGGGCGGGGATCACGGTGTCCTTTTCGCCCCAGACGACGCAGAGCGGGACGACCTCCGCGAGGTACGCGCGGTCGGACATGGTGATCCGCTGTCCCCTCCAGTCCACGACATGGCTCGTCACCGCACGCACGGCGGCTCGGTTGCCCGGGTCGCCGAGCGCGGTGTAGACGCCGGCCACCTCGGCAAGGTCGTGGGTGTACGGGAGGCGCGAGCGCGAGAGCAGCCGCAGAGACGCCTTCACCGCACCCCGCAGCGGTGGTGCCGTGAGGGCGCCGAGCGCGAGACCGGCTCCCGGCACCGTGAGCAGCCGGATCAAGGGCGAGACGTCCGTGCCGAGGCCACCGGGCGCCACGAGGCAGATCCGCTCCGTACGCTCGGGGTACTGGTACGCGAACTGCATCGCCACCCCGCCGCCGAGACTGTGGCCCACCACGGTGACGCGGTCGACCTCCAGGTAGGTCAGGAGATCCCGCATGGCATTGGCGTACCCGCCGAGCGAGTAGTCGCCTCGGGGCTTGTCCGACTCGCCGTGGCCCAGGAAGTCGGGGGCGATGACCCGGAAGCGTTCGGCGAGGCGGCCCATCACCGGCAGCCAGGTCGTCGAGTCGCAGCCCAGCCCGTGCAGCAGGAGCAGCGTGGGTCCCTCACCGGCCATCCGGTACGCGCGGCGGTGGCCGTGCAGCGAGACGAAACGCGTCCTGCAGGGATCGGACCGATCGTGCTCGCTCATCCGGATCGCTCCTCGCCGTGGAGAGTCGGCTCAGGATATCGGCCGGGGAGCCGAGGTGCACCTACCCTGTGTCGTGTGAGCGAGGCGACACACGAGCGGTACGCGCAGGTGCTGGACAAGGCGTCCGGTGACCTCACGACCGCAGCCATCGCGACGATGGAGCGTGATCTCGACTGGTTCCACGACCTCGATGCCGAGCACCGGTCCTGGATCTCGCTGATCGCCCACGCCGGCATCGCCCAGTGCGCCGAGTGGATGCGGACGGGCTCAGCGCCCGTGGACGTGACGTCCACGGTCTTCGGGGCGGCGCCGCGCGGCCTCACCCGTCACGTCACCCTGCACCAGACGGTGGCAATGGTGCGGACGACCATCGAGGTGATCGAGCAGCACGCGCTGCACCTCTTCGGGCCCGAGGACGTCGAGGACGTACGCCGCGAGCTCTCCTCGTACGCGCGCGAGGTGGCGTTCGCGACCGCTGACGTCTACGCGCGGGCGGCGGAGTCGCGCGGCCAGTGGGATGCGCGGATGGAGGCGCTGGTGGTGGACGCTGTCGTCCGAGGTGAGCCTGAGGAGGTCATCCGCTCGCGCGCGGCCGCCCTGGGATGGGAGGCGGACGGCACGGTCGTGGTGCTCGTGGGCGCAGCACCGCCAGGGCCGGCCGGTGGCGACGGTGGAGTCGTCGACGACGTCCGCCGCAGGGCGCGTGCGGCCGGACTGACGACGCTGACGTCCGTGCAGCTCGAGCGCCTCGTGGTGCTGCTCGGTGGAGTGGACGCACTCCACGATGCGGGAGGAGCGGTCGTCGACGCCTTCGGACCGGGTGCGGTCGTGATCGGGCCCGGCGTCGACCACATCGCCCATGCCCACCGCTCGGCGCGGGCGGCCTTGGCTGCTCTGCGCGCTGCCCCCGGGTGGTCCGCGGCCCCGCGCCCCGTGCTGGCCGACGACCTGCTCGTCGAGCGTTCCCTCGCAGGCGACGGGCACGCGCGTCGCGCGCTCGTCGACGGCGTCCACACGCGACTGTCCGAGTCCGACGCCACGCTCCACACGACGCTCACGACCTTTCTTGAGACGGGGGGATCCGTCGAGGCCGCTGCCCGTCGCTTGTTCGTCCATCCCAACACCGTGCGCTACCGCCTCCGCAAGGTCCGTGAGGTGACCGGGCTCGATCCCTTGGATCCTCGCGGTGCCTACACGCTGCGGGTGGGACTGACCCTGGGCGGGCTCCTCGCGTCACCGAGCGAGCGCATCCGGCCGTCGTTGTAGGAATCCCACAATCGCTCGCGCGAATTTTGAGTCGACTCCTCTTCGTCATTCCCTGCCGTTCGCAGGCAGTCTTGGTGACGTGCTCGTGATTCGTCGCGATCACGGTTGAGGACCCACTCCCCCGCCATCAGGCCGGGGTTCCGACCTACGCGGTTCGGAGCGGGCCCACGCCGGGATCACGCCGGAGAACTGCGCGGCGGTCGCACAGCGACCACAACGGGGGTCGTCATCGTCTCGGCGGTGACGGGCCGCGCGGCGAGCACGGCCTCGCAGGGGCGTTCGGGGGTCGCCCTTGCGACGCCGTCGGCCGGGTCCACGTGGATCCGGCCGACGGCGTTGGTCCGTCTCGTGCTCGACTCTGTGCGCGCCCAACCGAGGACATCTCCGATGCAGACGCCCCCACCGTCCGTGCTCGACGAACTCGCCTCGATCGTCGATCAGATCATGCCGACGCGTGACGATGGTGCGCTGAACCCGTCGTCCTCGTTCGTCGACGACCTCCGCATGGAGCGACCGGCGCTCAGTGAGCTGGCCCTTGCGATCGAGGAGCGCTTCGGGGTCCACGTCCCGCAGGAGGCGCTGGCGGGGACGGTGGGCGATGTCGTGGCGCTGGTCGAGCGAGAGCTCGCGTCGGACTGAGAGCGAGAGCTCGCGTCGGACTGAGAGCGAGAGCTCGCGTCGGACTGAGAGCGAGAGCTCGCGTCGGACTGAGAGCCCGCCGTGTCCGGTCTCGGATCGTTTGTCATGATGGAGGCCGAGCGGCGAGGAGGGCCCTCTTGATGGATCTGAGCAGTGAGTCCGCGGACGGGGTGCGCAACCGTCTCGCGCTCAAGATCGTGCTCGGCCTCGTGGGAGTCGGCGTGGCGCTCGGGCTGATCTTCGGGTTCGCCGGGGCGACCGCGATGCGGGCGCTCGGGTTCAAGTCCGACCCGTCGGCATCGCCACCGGCCCCGACACCGACCGCGGTGAGCGAGAGCCCGTCCGCAGACGAGCCGGACGACCCGTCCCCCACGACCCCACCACCGACCACGGAGTCTCCCGACAAGCCGAAGGAGCCCCGCTTCGAGGCGTCGAGCGACGCTGTCGCCCCCGGCGAGCGGATCGAGTTCAAGGGCCGTGCGCCGGCACTGGGCCCCGGGTCGACCCTCCAGGTGCAGCGCCGCGAGAGTCCGGACGGCACGTGGAGCGACTTCCCGGTGACCGCCACGACGCGCAAGGGAGGGACGTTCTCGACCTGGATCGTCACGAGCCGCACGGGGTCGTGGGAGTTCAGGGTGGTCGGCGACGGGTTCACGTCCCCGTCGGCTCGCGTCGAGATCGGCTGACCCCGACCGTCGGTCACCCGACCTGGTGCAGCCACCTGACCGGAGCGCCGTCACCGGCGTGGCGGAACGCCTCGAGCTCGTCGTCCCAGGGTCGTCCGAGCAGCGTGTCCAGCTCCTCGGACAGGTCCGCCGTCCCGGTCGCGGCACGGAGCATCGCCGCCTTGATCCGCTCCTCGTGGACCATGACGTCGCCGTTCACGCCGATCGCCGCATGGAAGACACCGAGCGACGGAGTCGAGGAGTAGCGGGTGCCCTCGGTGTGGGCGGTCGGTTCCTCGGTCGCCTCGAAGCGCAGACGCTCCCATCCACGCAAGGCGGAGGCCAGGGTCGCAGCAGTGCCCGCGGGACCTTGCCACGAGAGCTCGCAGCGGTACGTCCCGGGTTCCGCAGGCTGCGGGGTCCAGTGAAGCGCCGCGGGCGCGCCAAGGACGCCGGCGACGGCCCACTCGACGTGCGGGCAGAGCGCCGACGGTGCTGAGTGGACGTACAGGACGCCCAGGGTGGCGTTGCTCATCAGTGCCTCCTGGTTCGAGATCCGCCTTCCCCAACGTCCTCGGACCGAAGCACTTCGCCCTATTGTGCCGTATCCGCGGTCCTCGCACCACGCGCGGTTCGCGCGGCGCCGTCGTGGAAGGATGGGCGGGACCGACGGGCCTGCGTCGCGTGGGCCCGTACGCTCACGACGAGAGGGGCTCTCATGAAGGTCGCCATCGCGGGGGGACACGGCAAGATCGCGCTGCTGCTCACCCGCCGGCTCGCCGACGCCGGCCACGAGGTCGTCGGCCTCATCAGGAAGCCGGAGCACGCGGACGACGTCGTCGCCTCGGGCGGTGAGCCCGTGCTGATCGACCTCGAGAGCGCGAGCGCGACGCAGGTGGCCGAGGCGCTCGGCGGCGCCGATGCCGCAGTCTTCGCCGCCGGGGCGGGGCCGGGGTCCGGCATCGCGCGCAAGTGGTCGGTCGACCGTGACGCCGCGATCCTGCTCTGCGCAGCAGCGCAGCTCACCGGCGCGTACCGGTTCGTCGTCGTCTCGTCGATGGGGGCCGGGCAAGGTGACCCGGGCTCGGACGACGTGTTCCAGGTCTACCTCGCGGCCAAGGGGCAGGCGGACGACGCCGTGCGGGCCAGTGCGCTGGACTGGACGATCGTGCGCCCTGGCGGGCTCACGGATGATCCGGGCACGGGCAAGGTCACCGTCGGCGAGTCGGTCGGGCGGGGTTCCATCCCTCGTGCTGACGTCGCCGAAGTAATCGCTGTGGCGCTCGAGACGCCCGCGACCGTGCGCACGACGTTCGAGGTCGTCAGCGGCGAAGCGCCGATCACGGACGCTCTCGCTGCCCTGACGCCCGGCCCGATCGCCGGCTGAGGGCGAGGCAGGTTCACGCCCGGATCGTCGCGAAGGCGGAGACGACGTACTCGCGGGCGCGCGCCCTGCCGGTGAACGCCACCTTCACCGCGCCCTCGTCGTCACCTGCGGAGACGACGGTGACCTCGTGGCTGACGGCGAGGATCTCGCTCGCGCGCTCCTGCGACGCGAGGTCCTGGAGCCGTTGCGCGACCTCGGCCATCGCCGTCGGGATGCTTGTCGAGGGTGACGAGACGGCGTAGAGGATCGACGTCCCCGGCGTCCCGCTCGGATCGTTCGGCATCATCATCGCGGCTCCTTCGTACGCAGGCTGCCCGGCGAGCTGTCGTCGACAGCGTGGAGGCCGCCGTGTGGGGCGGGTGGGGCTCGAACCCACGACCTGACGGATTATGAGTCCGCTGCTCTGACCAGCTGAGCTACCGCCCCTCGCGGGGCAACAGCCTAGTGGCCGGCCAAAAGCCGGGGGCACGGTGGCCTCACCCCGCCTACGATCGCAGGATGAGCGACCAGCACGAGAATCCTCCCGCCCTCCAGCCGCTGACGGAGGACTGGGATACCGCACTCGCCGTCGTCGCACACCCCGACGACATGGAGTTCGGAGCCGCTGCGGCGGTGGCTCGTTGGACGGCGCAGGGCAAGCGGGTCGTCTACTGCATGGTCACGAGCGGGGAGGCGGGGATCGACGGCATGGAGCCCGAGGTCGCACGGAGGGTTCGCACGGCGGAGCAGATCGAGTCCGCGCGGATCGTCGGGGTCGACACGGTGGAGTTCCTCGGGCTGCCCGACGGGATCCTCGAGTACGGCGTCCCGCTCCGGCGTCTGATTGCGCAGCAGGTGCGGACGCACCGACCCGACATCGTCATCACCGGCAACTTCCATCCCACCTTCCCGAACGGCTTCCTGAACCAGGCTGATCACATCGCCGTCGGTCGCGCGACCGTCGACGCAGTCCGCGACGCCGGCAACCGCTGGGTGTTCCACGATGAGGGCGTCGAGCCGTGGCCGGGCGTCCGCGAGGTGTGGGTCGCCGGCTCGGCCGAGGCCCGTCATGGCGTCGACATCACCGATACCTTCGAGGCGGGCGTGGCCTCGCTGCGCGCGCACCAGGCCTACCTCGACGGGCTCGGGTGGGTCGACTTCGATCCGGCGGTGTTCCTCGGGTCGATGGCCGAGCCGACCGGTGCGCTGATGGGGGTCCGCTACGCGACGTCGTTCGAGGTGCTCTCGCTGACCTTCCCGGAGGACTGAGGCGACGGCCGTTCAAACGAAACGACCCGGCCTGCGGATCTCTCCGCGGGCCGGGCCGTCATCATCCTTGCTCCCCCGACTGGACTCGAACCAGTAACCTGCCGGTTAACAGCCGGCTGCTCTGCCAATTGAGCTACAGGGGAATGCCTTCGAGCGACCGCTAGCCTAGCAAGCACCGCGGACGGACCCCAAACCGGGGTCCTCGCCTTCTCACCTGACCTCGTCGACGCCGTCAGCACCCGCGCGTCCCCGGACCCCGAGATCGTCCTGCACGGAAGCGAGGGCCCGCGCGGCCGCCTCTTGCACCTGGATGTCGTCGGAGGAGAGGCCTTGGTCGAGGACGTACGAGTAGGTGATCGGACCCCGCCGGGCCGGTGAGCGACGCGCGACGACGGTCACGGTGTCCCGGCCGTCGCCCACGCGCTCGTCGGCTCGCGCGATGATGCTCGCGTCGACCCGCTCGCGAGCGAGCTCGACGAGCCGGCCGGAGTCCGCGAACGCGACGACGTCGCGGCGGATCGCCTCACCGGACCCCCACTGGACGGTCACGGTGGCAGCCTCGGCGTCCCACGACAGCGACTCGACCTGCTCCCAGGGCACCCGCACGTGGTCCGCATCCGCTGCCAGGTGAAGCGCGGCGTCGGTGCCCACGTGCCAGCGCTCGGAGACGTCCTGCTGCGCCGCGAGCACGCGCTCGCCCTGCTCCGCCTCGATCGCTCGACGAAGCTGCCTGGGAATCTTGCGTGACGTCGCCATGTGCCCATCCTGGTCCATCAGGGCGCGACGATGCCGACCGCCGGGTGCGCTCTGAGCGTCTGTAGCGCCCGCCGCTCCTGCGCACGGACCACCTCGGGTCCGCAGCCGAGCTCGAGCGCGACGGCCCGGACCGAGCGCGCGCCTCCTCCGTCGATGCCGAAACGACGCTCGACGACCTCGCGCTCCCCTGCAGGCAGCACCGCGAGCGCTTCTCGCACAGCCCAGCGGACGCGTGGGTCGACGCGCTCACCCGGCTCTCCCCCGCACTCGCCGTCGAGAGCGTCGAGCGGCACAGGCGCCGCGTCCGCAGCGAGCAGCCGCTCGACGCGCGTCTCCGGGATGCCGACCCGCGCGGCAACGGCACGTGCCGACGGCGCCCGGCCAGACTCCCGGAGCAGCACCTCGGCGGCATCACGGCACGCGAGCGCCTGAACCTCCGCCTTCGGAGGGAGCCGCACCGCGCGCCGCGCCCCTGCGGCATCGGCGATGTGACGCTTCACCCACGAGGCGGCGTACGTCGAGAAGCGGAAGCCGCGCGCCGGATCGAACCCGTCGACCGCCCGCATGAGACCGACGACGCCCTCCTGAACCAGGTCGGCGAAAGGCACGCCGCACCCGTCGAGCCTGCGCGCGAATGCCACGACCAGCCGCACGTTGGCGAGGACGAGGTGTGCCCTGGCGCCGCTCCCGCGGGCGACCGTCTCCAAGAGGACCACACGCTCGTCGGGGGCCGTGCCGCCGGACTCCAGACGCGCACGCGCCGCGCGGCCCGCGCCGTAGGTCTGAGCGAGCGCGACCTCCTCGTCTGCCGTCAGCAGCGGGACGGCGGTCAGGGCGCGGGCGTACGCGGAGGGTGACGGTGCGGCGGACGGGGGCGAGAACGGCGTGCCGAGTGAGGACATGGCGCCAGTCTGGGCAGCCGCAGGGCTGGTCCGGGGCCCTGCGGGAGCAGGTCTGTGGACACGGTGGGAGCCGCCCCGCGCAGGGGACGACGCGAGTCGGCAGGCGCCGGGCCACGCTCAGAGCAGCGAGCTGCCGATGGCCTTCTCGCGCAGCTGGCGCCTCTGCTGCTCGAGTGCCACGAGGTCACCGAACATGCGGTTGTACTCGGTCGCCGACTCGAGCGGGTTGGTCCGTTGGAGCTTCGACTTCACCGCCGCGATGTGGCGCGTCACCGTGAGCTCCTGCACGCGAGCGACCAACGCATCGACGAGGGTGGCGTCGGGGACTCCGGTAGCCCGGAGAGGGTCGAGCGCGAGGTGGGCGAGCACGCGCTGGACCTCGGGGTCCGCGACGTGTCCGCGGACGCGAGCGCCCCAGCCCTCGTCGGTTCTCGACGGCAGACCCTCAGTGGCGGCGGCCGCCCACACCGCGATGGCGTACGGATGCGTGAAGTCGTCGGCGTCGAGCTCCTCCGCGTACGGCGCGAGCAGGTGCGGGTACTGGACGAGCACCTTCAGGAGCTCGCGCTCGTCGGCGAAGCGGGGCTCACCGAAGCTCGGCACAGGTGCGCGGGCCGACCGCTCGTCGGCCGCGGGCTCCGTCGCCGTCGCGGCTGACGCCGCGGCCGCACTCGGGGCGTGACCGTTCGTCCGGCTCGGAGGCCGGCCGTGGGACCGCGAAGCGGGACGCCGCTTGACGTCGCCGAGCTCGCGGCGCACCTCGTCGATCTCGATGCCGACCGTCGTCGCGATCTCGCGGACGAACTGCTCGACCTTGCCGCGGTCGCGCACGGACGAGACGAGCTCGACAGCGGCGCGCAGTGCGTCGACGCGCTGGTCGGCATGGTCGAGATCGTAGCGGGCGACGACGTTGCGCAGGACGAACCGGTAGAGCGGGATGCGGGAGGCGACCAGCTCACGGACGGCGGCATCACCCTGCTGGAGACGCAGGTCGCACGGGTCGAGACCGTCGGGCTGGACAGCGACGTACGTCTGGGCCACGAACTGCTCGTCCCCGTCGAACGCCCTCATCGCGGCCTTCTGGCCGGCCTCGTCCCCGTCGAACGTGAAGATGACCTCACCACGCATCGCCTCGTGGTCGAGGAGCAGCCGTCGCAGGATCCTGCCGTGCTCGTCACCGAACGCCGTCCCGCAGGTTGCCACTGCGGTGCCGACCCCGGCCTCGTGGCACGCCATCACGTCGGTGTAGCCCTCGACGATGACGGCCTGGCTGGACTGCGAGATCGACTTCCGAGCCAGGTCGACGCCGTACAGGACCTGGCTCTTCTTGTAGAGCGGGGTCTCGGGGGTGTTGAGGTACTTGGCCTCGATGCGGTCGTCGTCGAACAGCCGCCGAGCACCGAAGCCCACGACGTCACCCGACGCGTCGCGGATCGGCCAGATGAGGCGCCCTCGGAAGCGGTCGTACGCGCCGCGGCTGTTGCGCGCGACGAGCCCGGCGGTGACGAGATCCTCCTCGTCGAACCCCCTGCCGACGAGGTGCCGGAACAGCGCCTCGCCGTCGCGCGGCGCGAAGCCGACCCCGAACCGGTCCGCCGTCTCGCGGCCGAACCCCCGCTCGGCGAGGAACTGTCGTCCGGCGAGCGAGCCCGTGCCGCTCGCGAGCTGGTCGACGAAGAACTCCGCTGCGGCGGCGTTCGCCTTGACCAGGCGGCCCCGCTGCGCGAAGTCACGCTGCGGCCCGGCCGGCCCGTCGACGTACGTCAGCGTGATGGCGTACTTGGCGGCCAGGCGCTCGACGGCCTCGCTGAAGCTGATCTGATCGATCTTCTGGAGGAAGGTGAAGACGTCGCCGCCTTCACCACAGCCGAAGCAGTAGTACATCCCGCGGGACGGTGTGACGTTGAACGACGGTGACTTCTCGTCGTGGAAGGGGCACAGGCCCTTGCGGGAGCCGCCGCCGGCGTTGCGGAGCGTGACGTACTGCTCGACCACCTCGTCGATCCGCGCGCGCTCGCGCACTGCTGCGATGTCGTCCTCGCGGATCCGTCCTGCCACGGAGGTGAGTCTACGGTGCGGGTGCGAGCCCGCGGCGCCCGTGCACCGCCCCGTTCACAGGAGGCGCTGTCCCCAGGCACGTGCGGAGTCGTCGGTGAGCGACGCGACCTGGTCCACGACCGCGCGCAGCCGGGCCGCGTCGGTCCCCGCCTCGGCGAAGTCTGCCGCGAACGCGGGCTCGAGCACCTCCGGCCCCTTGCTCGCAGCGACCTCGACCAGTCCACGGACCAGCTCTCGCTGCTCGGCGAGGAGCGAGGCGCGTCCGTCGGCCCGCATCACGTAGTGCGCGGCGACCGCCTTGAGGACGGCGATCTCGAGCCGCGTCTCGTCAGGGACCACCAGGTCGGCGGTGAAGCGGACGAACGGTCGTTCGCCGAACGTCTCCCGGGTCGCGTCTCGCGCGGCAGCGACGAACCGTCCGACGAGCGCACTCGTGAGGCCCTTCAGCGCACCGAGGGAGCGCCTGCTGCCGTCGTACGGGCCCTGGGGCCACCACGGCATGGAGGTCAGCCGGGCATACGCGGCGTCGAGCATCGCGTCGCTCGCGTCGGCGGCGTACCAGTCGCGCACGGTCGCCCAGATCACCGCACGGTCGTCGGGGATGCGCCCGAGCTCGATACCACCGGAGACGACGCCGTCCTCGACGTCGTGGACGCAGTAGGCGATGTCGTCGGCCAGATCCATCACCTGCGCCTCGACGCAGCGGCGCCGAGCGGGTGCCCCCTCGCGCACCCACGAGAACGTGGGGAGGTCGTCGTCGTACACCCCGAACTTGCGGATGACGCGGGGCGAGCCGTCGCCGTGGGCGCCCTCCGGGACGGGGGCGGCTTCGCGGGTCCACGGGTACTTCGTGCAGGCGTCCAGGGTGGCCCGCGTGAGGTTGAGCCCGACGGTACGTCCGTCGGCGTCGAACGTCTTGGCCTCCAGGCGGGTGAGGATGCGGAGGGTCTGCGCGTTGCCCTCGAACCCGCCGCAGGACGCCGCGACCTCGTCGAGCGCACGCTCGCCGTTGTGCCCGAACGGTGGATGGCCGAGATCGTGCGCGAGCGCCGCGGAGTCGACGACATCCGGATCGCAACCAAGCGAGCGGCCGAGCTCGCGGGCGACCTGGGCAACCTCCAGGGAGTGCGTGAGGCGGTTGCGGACGAAGTCGTCCGTGGCCGGTCCGACGACCTGCGTCTTGGACGCCAGCCGACGCAGCGCCGCCGAGTGGACGATCCTGGCGCGGTCGCGCTCGAACTCCGTCCTCCCGGCACGCTTGGGCGGCTCGGAGACGATGCGCTCGCGCGCCGCGGAGTCGTAGAGCTGGCCTACGGAGTCGGGTTCGGTCACGCTCCGAGCCTAGTCCGCAGCGCCCACGTCTTGCGGAGGCTGCAGGATGCCCCTACGCTCCGAAACGCCGTTCCAATCGTGCTCGGGAACGTGTCGGTTCCGGTGTCGTTCCCCATCAACCCACGCTCCAGGGAGACTTCTTTGCAAACCTCATCCAAGCGGCGCGCCCCGCGCCTGCTCGCCGCTCTCGCTGCCTCAGCGGGCGCCGTCGCCGCGCTTCTCGTCGGAGTCGCGCCGCCCGCCTCCGCCGCCGCCTGCTCCGGCTACTCGTCCAGCTCGTCGACGTGCGTCAGCTCGCCGATCACGATCAACGGAGCCTCGTACGACGCCGACTGGTACCTCCCGAGCGGCACCGCCAGCGCGCTCATGCTGGTGGAGCACGGCTTCAGCCGTAGCTGCAAGAACCTCCGGGGCACGAGCAAGGCCATCGCCCAGAAGGGGCTCATGGTGGTCTGCCTCGACGAGGACATGACGGCCGGCAACCCTGCGCTTGCGACCGCCTTCGGCAACGCGCTCGCTGACCGGACGATCGTGCCCCCGAACGGCAAGGCCCTCCCGGTCAAGTACATCGTGGGCGGCCACTCCGCCGGCGGGCAGTTCGCCGCCCTCGTCGGACAGCAGCTGACCACTCGCGGGTACCCGAACCTCAAGGGCGCCATCATGTTCGACCCGGTCGCGGCCGACGGCTTCTCCGCCGCCGTCTCCGCGGTCTCCGCCAACGGGACGCGCCCGGTCCTGAGCATCGCCGCCCGGCCGAGCGTCATCAACCTGTTCAACAACTCGTACGGGGCGCTCAACAGCCTCGCGAACGGATTCGTCGGCATCCAGCTGGTGTGGACGCGCATCACCCTCGGCGTACCGACCGGCGGAAGCTGTCACATCGACAGCGAGGGCGAGGACACCGACGCCATCGGTGTCGCCGGGGCGCTGTGCAACCCCAACTCGACGCAGACCGCACGTCTACGCGACTTCGCCTCCACCTGGGCGAAGGATCTTGCCACCGGCTCCTACACGGCGTCGCACTACTGCACCAACGCCGACGTGATCTCGACCTGTGGCTCGACCGTCAAGGACCTCGTCGATCGCTCGCTGCCCCTGGCCGCACCGATCCGATGACGTGACGTGAGCCCTGCTGCCGGCCTCACCACCGACCGTTGCGGGGGCGGGGCTGGCAGCGGGGCACCAGAACGACGAGCGGTTCATGAAGGCGTCGCGCCGGATCGGCGTGCCGCACCGCTCGCACGGCTCGCCCCTCCTGCCCGTAGGCCTGCAGCGACCGGTCGAAGTAGCCGCTCTTGCCGTTGACGTTGACGTAGAGCGCGTCGAACGACGTGCCGCCCTGCGCCAGCGCCTCGACCATGACCTCGCCGACGTGCCCGAGCAGGCGACTCGATCTCGGGGTGCCGCAGGTGCCGGGTGTTGCGCGCGTAGTGCAGCGGCGTGCGCCACAGCGACTCGTCGGCGTAGATGTTGCCGACGCCGGAGATCAGGGTCTGGTCGAGGATCGCGCGCTTGACGCCGGTCTGGCGCCTGCGCAGGCGCGCGGCGAACTCGGCTCGTCGAACAGCGGGTCGAGCGGGTCGCGGGCGATGTGCGCGATCTCGGGCGGCAGCTCGGCGCCGTCCTCGCTGAACGACATGCCGCCGAAGATCCGCTGGTCGACGAACCGCAGCTGCGTCGCCGTCGTCGAGGGTGCAGCGTGATGCGCAGGTGCCGCGGCGTCGGGGCGTCGGCGCGCCGAGACGAGGAACTGCCCGCTCATGCCGAGGTGGCACAGGACGGCATCGCCGTGAGTCGAGCTGCAGCCAGAGGTACTTGCCGCGCCGCGCGGCACCGACGACGCGTCTCGGCCCTCGAGCCGGTGCGACGAAGTCGGCCGGGCCGGGGAGGTGACGGCGCACCGACCGGACGTCGTGCACCGTCGACGGCGGTGATCGTGCGTCCGACGACGTGGTCGACGATGCCGAGCCGGACGACCTCGACCTCGGGGAGCTCGGGCACCGTCAGGCGCTGGCGGTCTCGGAGGCCGGCGCTCGAGGTCGGCGTTGATGCGCGCCACGCGATCTCGGCGACCATCTGCTCGGCCTCCTTCTTGGAGCGGCCGGTGCCGCCGTCGTACGTCCGCTCGCCGACGACGCACCTCGGCGGTGAAGTCTTGTCGTGGTCGGGGCCGGTGCCCGACGAGGACGTAGTGCGGGCACGCCGAGGCCGTTGTTGGCCGAGATCTCCTGCAGGCGACGTCTTCCAGTCGAGGCCCGGCACCGAGCTCGGCGGCGACGGCGATCACCGGGTCGAAGACGCGGTGGATGACCTCGGCGGCCCGCTCGATGCCGAACTGCACGTAGACGGCGCCGAGCATCGCCTCGACGGTGTCGGACAGGATCGAGGCCTTGTCGCGACCGCCGGTCGACTCCTCGCCTCGGCCGAGGCGCACGTGGTCGCCGAGCCCGAGCGTGCGCGCGACCTCGGCGAGCGCCTTGGCGCTGACGACGGCGGCGCGCAGCTTGGCGAGCTGGCCCTCGGGCAGGTCGGGGTGACTCGTGAACAGCGTGTCGGTGACGACGAGGCCCAGCACCGAGTCGCCGAGGAACTCGAGGCGCTCGTTGTTGGGGATCCCGCCGTTCTCGTACGCGAACGAGCGGTGCGTCAGGGCATGCTGAAGGAGCTGCGGGTCGAGGTCCTGGACTCCCAGGACCTCCCGCAGCCCCTCAGCGTCGGCTGCACGCAGAGATCAGAGGACCTGGCGGCGCTCGCCGCGAGCTCCGTACTGACCGCACTTGGTGCACGCGTGGTGCGGCTGCACCTTGGAGTCGCACGCGGGGTTGGCGCAGTCGACGATCGCCGTCGCGGTGGTCTTCCACTGCGAACGACGGTGACGCGTGTTGCTGCGCGACATCTTCCTCTTCGGAACGGCCACGATCTACTCCTTGCTGTCGTCGGACGAGATGTCCGACTCTGACTGGTCGGCTGGCGGGACCGGTTGCTCCGCCAGCTGGCTCAACGACGCCCACCTCGGGTCGATCGCCTCACCGTGTGTGTGCTCTGGATCATCCGCGAGTCGTGCCCCACACTCGGGGCACAGTCCCGGACAGTCCGGAGCACACAACGGGTTCTGCGGCAGTGCGAGCACCACCGCGTCCCGCAGGACGGGCTCGAGGTCGAGCAGCTCGTCCTCGAGGACATGATCCTCTTCGTCCGCCTCCTCCTGGCTGGAGGGTGCGTCGTAGAGGTAGAGCTCCTGGAATCCCACCACGACAGCCTCGTCGATCGGGTCCAGGCACCGCACGCACTCGCCCACGGCCCGTGCCGAGAAGGTCCCTGTCGCCAAGATCCCCTCCATGATCGCCTCGAGCCGGAGCTCGAGCTCGATCGTGGAGCCCTCGGGCACGGCGAGACGTCGTAACCCATCTCCGCCGGCGCCTCGGGACCGTCGCTGAAGGTGCGTTCGGCTCGGCTTGCGCCCATCTCGTGGGTGTCGAAAACGAACGGCGCCCGGGAGTCGAGCGTGGTCACACGTACTCCTTAGAGGCATGGCGAGGTTCGGCCCAGTTTCAGGCCATGGACCAGGATACCGAACGTACCCACGCGGAGGCGAACTGCGGTCCCCGTCGCTCGCGAGCTTCTCCTTGAGCTCGTCGAGGACGAGCGGGGGGACGTGCTCGGAGACGTCGCCGCCGTGCTTGGCGACCTCCTTGACCAGGCTCGACGCCAGGAACGAGTAGGCCGGACGAGGTCGGGATGAAGACCGTGTCGACCTCGGTGAGCGTCGCGTTCATCTGGGCCATCTGCAGCTCGTAGTCGAAGTCGGTGACGGCGCGCAGCCCCTTGACGATCGCGTCGACGTCGTGGGCCGTGCAGAAGTCGACCAGCAGGCCCGTGAACGCGTCACGCGACGTTCGGCAGGTCGGCGTGGCGCCCTCGAGCAGCTCGACGCGCTCGTCGATCGAGAACAGGCCCTGCTTGTTCTCGTTGACCAGCACCGCGACGACGACCTCGTCGAACAGCCGCGCCGAGCGCTCGATGATGTCGAGGTGACCGTTGGTCACGGGATCGAACGAACCGGGACACACGACCTTCGTCATGCAGGCCGACCGTACGCACACAGCGTCGTCTCGCCGTACTGCGTCGCTGGCAGCGGCCTCGACGCCCTCGGGCCAGACGAAGGGGTCGCGGGTCGAGCGCTCGACGACGAACACGGCGTCGCTCCCGCGACCGACTGCGCGACCGGTCACGACCTCGAGGACGCCGGACCTCGTCGGTCGGCACGCGTACGGCGGGTCGAGGACACCAGGTCGAACGGCGCGCGTGGCGCCGTCCGCGAGCGAACGACCGGACCTTCTCGGCGACGATGTCGACCTGCGCGTCGACACCCAGCTCGGCGCGTTGCGCGTGATCGACGGTCGCCGTGCGCCGCGTCGGCCTCGACGAGCGTCGCGTGCACGGCACCGCGCGACAGCGCCTCGAGCCCCAGCGCGCCGGAGCCGGCGAACAGGTCGAGCACCCGCACACCGTCGAAGCCGCCCAGCTCGGACTCCAGCGACGAGAACATCGCCTCGCGCACCCGGTCGGACGTCGGGCGGGTGCCGTCGCCGGCGGCGTCTGGATGCGGCGGCCGCCGAGCGCGCCGGCGATGATGCGGGTCATGTCGTGGGCGCCGGCCACGGGCGCGTGCCGTCAGTCCTCCAGGTAGTCGGCCTGCTCGGAGTGCTCGAGCTCGCGCACCGCCGCGGCGAGGGCGGGTGGGCGGCCAGCGTCGGATCGGCCGCGACGACCGCGGCGGCCCTCGCGGGCGTCGTCGATGACGTCGCCGTCCTGGACGACCGACAGCAGCCGGAGGCTCGAGCGGACGCCCGACTGCGCGGCGCCCAGCACGTCGCCCTCGCGGCGCAGCTCGACGTCGAGCCGCGACAGCTCGAAGCCGTCGGCTGGTCGACGCGACGGCGTCGAGCCGCTCGCGCGCCGGCGAGCCCGCCGGCGCGCCGGTGACGAGCAGGCACAGCCCGGCCTCGGAGCCTCGCCCGACGCGGCCGCGCAGCTGGTGCAGCTGCGAGACGCCGAAGCGGTCGGCGTCCATGATCGACCATGACCGTCGCGTTGGGCACGTCGACGCCGACCTCGACCACGGTCGTCGCGACCAGCACGTCGATCTCGCCGGCGGCGAACGCGTGCATCGCGGCGTCCTTCTCGTCGGGCGCATGCCGGCCGTGCAGCGCCCGACCCGCAGGCCCGCGCAGCGGTCCGCCGACGAGCTCCTCGTGCAGCTCGACCAGGTCAGCGGGCGGGTCTCGGCGTCCTCGTCGTCCGGCGGGGCCTCGTCGCCTCGTCCGGCGCTCGTCGCCGATGCGCGGACACGACGACGTAGGCCTGCCGGCCCTTGGCGACCTCCTCGCGCACCCGCTGCCACGCCGCGGTCGAGCCAGGCCGGCGCTCGGCGGCCGGCACGACGGTCGGTCTGGATCGGCTGCCGCCCGGCGCGGCAGCTCGCGCAGCGTCGAGACCTCGAGGTCGCCGAAGACCGTCATCGCGATCGTGCGCGGGATCGGCGTCGCCGTCATGACGAGCACGTGCGGCGTGACCTCGCGCGCCGTTCGCCGCAGCGCCGCCCGCTGCTCGACGCCGAAGCGGTGCTGCTCGTCGACGACGACGCAGGCCGAGCTCGGCGAACTGCACGTGGTCCTGGATCAGCGCGTGGGTGCCGATCACGATGCCCGGCCTCGCCCGAGCGACGTCGAGCAGCGCCTCGCTGCGGGCCTTGGCGCCCATCGAGCCGGTGAGCAGGCGCGACGCGGGTGGCCGCCGTCGGCGCCGCCGAGCATGCCCGCCTCGGCGATCGGCCCGAGCATCGCGGCGATGCCGCGGAAGTGCTGGGCGGCGAGCACCTCGGTCGGCGCCAGCAGTGCCGCCTGCCCGCCGGCGTCGACGACCTGCAGCATCGCCAGCAGCGCGACGATCGTCTTGCCCGAGCCGACCTCGCCCTGCAGCAGCCGGTGCATCGGGTGGGCGCGGCGAGGTCGGCGGCGATCTCGCTCGACGACCTGCGCGCTGGCCCGTCGGTCAGCGTGAACGGCAGCTGCTGCTCGAACGCGGTCGCGCAGCCCGTCGTCGACGTCGGGCGCGGGCCGCGGCGCGCTCGTGCTCGAGCGGCATGGCGGCGCTGCGCGAACACCGTCTGGACGACGAACGCCTCCTCGAACCGCAGCCGCGTCCGGCGCGCCTGCCACGGCCTCGGCGGTGCTCGCGCGGGCGGTGGATGCCTCGATAGGCCGTCGCAGGTCGAGGAGGCCGCGCTCGCGCCGGACCGCTCGGGCAGCGGGTCGTCGACGGCGTCGAGCGCGTCGAGGCACGAGGCGCGACGCAGCGCTCGATCTTCCAGGTCGGCACCGGCGCCGGCGCCGGGTAGATCGGCAGGATCGCTCGCGACGCCTCGGCCGGGTCGGCGCGCGTCGTCCTGCCGCTCGTCGACCAGCTCGCAGTCGGGGTGCGTCAGCTGCAGCGTGCCGTGGAACGCGCCGACCTCGCCGGAGAACAGGCCCAGCGTGCCGGGTCGCAGCGTCTTGGCGAGCCACGGCTGCTGGAAGAACGTGAGCGACCAGCGTCGCCCGTGCCGTCGGTGACGACGACCTCGGTGCGCGTGCGCCGGCTTGCCGCCTCGGCCGGAACGAGTACTTCTTGACCTCGTCGACCCGCGCCAGCACCGTCACGTGCTCGCCCACCCGCAGCTCGGAGAGGTCGCTGAGCGTGCCCAGCTCGACGTAGCGGCGCGGGTAGTGGCGCAGCAGGTCGCCGACCGTGCGATGCCGAAGCGCCTTCGCCAGCGGCTTGGCCGTCTTGTCGCCGAGGACGTTGACCAGCTTGGTCGTCGAGGTCGACCATCACTCCACCGCGCATGAACGAGCGGGTAGTTGCTCCTGTCCGCCCGTCGTAGACGATCAGCGTCGACGTCGGGTCGCGAGCGCGCGCGCAGGCGCTCGGCGATGGCTCGGCGCGAGCTCGGCGTCGCGCCCGTCGCCGGGGACCAGCGTGACCATCTCGCCGCGCCGGCGACAGGACGCGGTCGATGACCTCGACGCGCGACGTCGGCCTGCTCGTCGACCGATGATCGGCGAAGTCGCCGTCGACGACGCCGAGGACGTCGCCGGCGCGACAGGGCCCGACCATCGTCATGCCCGGCTCGGTCGCGATCGTGACGGCACCGTGCTGCGTGTGCGCCGCGCGGCGCTCGACATCGCGACGACGACCTCGTCGAAGCGCGAGGCCCGGGTCGTGCACGGCGAGCGCCGCGAGGCCCTGCACCTGCGCCGTGGGTGGGGATGACGGCGACGCGGACGCCCGCCTCGCGGGCGGCCTGGGCCGCCGCGGCCTCGAACTGACCGGATGTAGCGGCTGTTGTTGGGCAGCACGATGATCTCGTCGGCGCCGCACGTCGGCAGCGAGGCGCTCATCTCGGCGCGACGGTCAGCGGACGCCCGCCGGCGTGAACTCCAGCGGCTGCGCGCCGGCCTCCTGGCACAGCGTCGTCAGGCCCGCGCCCGTCGTGGCGGCGATGATCGACCGCGGCCGCCGGTGCTCGCTGGGCCCGCGGCCATCTGGTCGGCGAAGTGGGTGACCGCGATGCGGTACGGGCGTCCGGCGGCGATGCCGGCCTCGATCGCGGCGCCGACGTCGTCGACGTGCACGTGGACGTTCCAGAGACGCTCGCCGCCGACGACGACGAGCGAGTCGCCGAGCGGCATCGAGCGCGCTCGCGCAGCGCCGGGATCCGGTCGTCGTCGGCCTCGAGCAGGTACATGACCTCGTACGACGGGCCGTCGGCGCTGAGGTCGTCGCCCGCCACCTGCGTCGGGCTGCGGCACGTGTGGCCGACGCGACCTGCTCGGGGCACGCGGCCGGTGAGCGCCTGCTCGGTCGCGTCGAGCACGACGACGAGCGCACGCCCGCCGGCGTCGACGACCCCGCGCGGGCAAGCCGGTCGATCTGCTCGGGCGTGCGGGCCAGCGCCTCGCGCGCGGCCGCGGCGGCCGCGCCGAACGCGTGCGGCCGTCGACGCCGCGCCTCGGCCGCCTCCGTGGCCCCGACCGCGGCGGCCTTGGCGACCGACAGGATCGTGCCCTCGACGGGTGCACCGACGGCCGCCCAGGCGGCGTCGGACGCGGCCACGAAGGCGTCGCGCGACGTCGGCCGGCGCCGACCTCCCGCCGATCGGCAGATCGCGGAAGCAGGCGCGCGCACGAGCTGCGACAGGATCACGCCGGTGTTGCCCTTGGCGCCCATGCAGGAGCGCCGTCGACGTACGCCTTGACGATCGTCGGCGAGGGGCAGCCGGCCTGCCGGCAGCGCCTCGACGGCGTCGAGCGCCCGACATCGAAGGTCAGGTAGGCGTTCGTGCCGGTGTCGCTGTCGGGCACGGGGAACACGTTGAGCGCGTCGATCTCGGCGCGGGCGGCGCCGAGGGCTTCGGTGCAGGCCTGCGCCCAGGTGGCGAAGGACTCCGGGGAGACGCGCGTCGTCATGGTTTGAGAGACTATCCCCGGGCACCCTCGTACCGGGAGCGACGAGGCCGATTGGCTTCGCCCTTGGGCGATCGGATAGCCTTGTCCTTTGGTATCCCCCCTCGATCTCAACCGGGAGTGTTTCGCTGTGGCTGCAGTCTGCGACGTGTGCGGCAAGAAACCGGGTTTCGGCAACAACAAGCCTTGGTCGCGCAAGCGCACGCGCCGTCGGTTCGACCCCAACATCCAGCGGGTCCGTGCGGTCGTCGGCGCGACGCCGAAGCGTATGAACGTGTGCACCTCGTGCCTCAAGGCCGGCAAGGTCAGCCGCTGAGCTGACGCCGGTCGGTCATCCTCGCGATGACCTCCGCCGCACGAATGCGTGTCCGAGGCGGGCAGCACCCACGGGTGCGGCCCGCCTCTTTCGCGTGCCCTCGCCGCTCGCTCTCCACTCGTACCGGAGATACCAGGCCAGCATCAAAAGCGCCACGGCGACGTAGAACGAGTGCAGCACCCAGACCGGGCCCGCCGGGAGGCTGAACACGTACCACGAGTGGACGGCGTTCCCGATGTTGCTCAGCCCGAGGTTGCCCAGGCTGTAGGAGCTCAGGTCCTTCGTCCGCCCCGCCTTCACGATCATCGGCAGCGTGCTCAGGGCGAAGATGGCGGTAGACAAGCTCCCCGCGACGACGGGCGCGTCGAACCCCATGTGCTCGGCCTCCGGTTCGCCGTCAGTCCGGCGAGACGTTCTGGTTGATCCGGAAGAGGTTGTCCGGGTCGTAGCTCCGCTTGACCTCGACGAGACGCTCGTAGTTCCCGCGATAGGCCGACCTGGACGCGCTCCTCGCCCCTCGTCCATCATCATGTTCACGTAGCCGCCGCCGGCCGAGGTCGGGTGCAGGTCCTCCCAGTAGTCCCGTGGCCCACTCGGTGACCATCCCCAGGTTGGCCGGATCCGGGGATCGATGCCGGCGATGACTCCGTTCCACCCGCCGTCGCGGTAGGCGAACGCAGTTGCGTCCGTCCGGCACGCGCTCGGCGGCGCCGCTGATCGGGTACAGGTGCATCGTCGACAGGGACGACGGGAGTGATTCGCCGTACCGGCGGTGAAAGGCGATCGCGGCATCGGGGATCTCCTCGAAGATGTCGGCCTTCCAGTACCACTGCAGGCCGGTGGGAAGGAGACCGTCGAACGCGGTCTGGAGCACGGCGATACGGCATCGGCTGCGAGCCCCGTACAGCAGCGGTGACCCGAACTCGACGAATGGGCGCCAGCACCTGGTCGGCCTGGTCGTGCGGCCCTGAGTAGCACCACACGAGCCCGCACACCTTGCGAGCCCCACATCTCCTCGGGGAAGGGTGCTGCGCACGGAACCTCCAGAACGCCGATCCAGCCGTTCAGCTCGTCGGGCAGAGCGGGCACCAGGTCGCGGTACCACCGGAAGACCTCCTCGGTGTCGGCGATGTCGTAGAGGATCGGTCCGCCGATGATCTCACCGGACTCACCCACCGGGTGGCAGTCGAAATGTGAACGACGTGACCACGCCGAAGTTGCCGCCACCGCCACGCAGCGCCCAGAACAGGTCGGGGTGGCTGGTCGCGCTCGCGGTGACGAAGGTGCCGTCGGCGAGCACGACGTCGGCGGAGAGCAGGTTGTCGACGGTCAGGCCGAAGTGCCTCGTCAGGTAGCCGGTGCCCCCACCGAGGGTCAGTCCGGCGACTCCCGTCGTGGAGACGAACCCCGACGGCGTGGCCATCCCGAACGCTCCGGTGGCGTGGTCGACGTCGCCCCAGGTGCAGCCGGCGTCGACGCGTACGGTGCCGGCCTCGGGGTCGACGCTGGTGGAGCGCCGGTCGCGGAAGTCGATCACCAGGGCATCGTCGCCGACGCTGAAACCGGCACCGTGGTGGCCACCGCCGCGGACGGCGAGGGGCATCCGATGGCGGCGGGCGACGTCGACGCAGGTGATCACGTCGGCCACGTCGGCGACGCGGACGACGACCGCGGGATGCCGGTCGATGGCCCCGTTGTAGACCTTCCTCGCGTCGTCGTAGCCCGGGTCGTCGGGACCGACCAACGGCCCGCGCACGATCGGGCGGAGCTCGTCGAGGACGGTGTCCTGGGTGGTTTCGATGGTAGACATGGTGTGCTCCTTCTGTCGGGTCCACATGGTGGGAGAATCTGTCTTTGACGCTAGGCAGCAGCGCAGACGCGCGGGAATGCCCAGGACGCCGAAGGTCTTGTCCGTCCGTCCGGCGGGCGCTCGATCCTGCGCCGCACGTCCAGGACGTGTTGTCCGATCGTCCGGGAGGTGATGCCATGGATGTCCTGTCCGACGTTCTGCTCGCGGTGCGGTTGACCGGTGCGGTGTACTTCGACATCGATGCGCGTTCACCGTTCGTCGCCCAGAGTCCGCCGACCGATGTGATCGCCGCCAAGGTCGCCGCGGACGCCGAGCACCTGATCGCCTTCCACGTGCTGACGTCCGGCTCGTGCTGGGTCGAGACCGTCGACGAGCCGGAGCCTGCGCAGCTGCTGCGGGCCGGCGAGATGGTGATCTTCTCCACCGGCGAGGCGAACATCCTCTCGTCCGAGCCCGGGCCTGCGAGGACAACCCGATCTGTCGCGCTACTACCGCCCGGTGAGCGAGGCCCTGCCGTTCGTGATCGACATCAACGGCGACGCGCACGCCGACCGGTGCCGGATCGTGTGCGGCTACCTCGCCTGCGACCGGCGCCCGTTCAACCCGTTGCTGGAGTCGTTGCCCAGGATGGTCCACGCCCCGGTGTCCGAGTCGCAGCTGGGGGTGGATGACCAGCCTGCTCGACGCGGCGATCGAGGCGAGCGACGAGCGCGACGCAGGGCAGGAGGCGATGCTGGCGAAGCTGTCCGAGCTGATGTTCCTCGAGGCGCTCCGCACCCACATCGACGGGTTGCCGCCCGACACACGCAACTGGGTGGCCGGTCTGCGCGACCGCGAGGTCGGCTCGGCGTTGCGACTGATCCACGGACGGTTCGCCGAGCCGTGGACCCTCGAGCAGCTGGCGCGCGAGATCGGCATGTCCCGCTCGTCATTGGCGGAGCGCTTCACCTCCTACGTCGGCGTGCCGCCGATGACCTACCTGGCGCGTTGGCGGCTCCAGCTCGCCGCGCGCCTGCTGCAGAGCGGGTCGCTCAGCGTCGCCCAGGCGGCCGCGACGGTCGGCTACCAGTCGGAGTCGGCGTTCAACCGGGCCTTCAAGCGACAGGTCGGAGCGGCACCGGGAACCTGGCGGCGTAGGGAGCTGGCACCCGCTCCCCCGCAGGAGGGCGGAGGACCGAGTGAGCCGTGACCCTGCGTCGCGAGGAGTCAGCGGTAGTGCTCGTGCCCTGCAGGGCCGTCCCACGCCACGCCGTCCACGGTGACCTCCCCCTCGCCCTCCACGACCCGCCCGACGACGCTCCAGCCCTCCGGCGCGCCGCGGTCGGCAGGGAAGGTCGCTGCGAGGGTGTGGTCGTCTCCGCCGGTCAGCAGGAACGTCCTCGGGTCGGCGTTGGTCGCTGCGGCCACGTCGGCGATCGGCTCGGGCACGACGAAGGCGTCCGCGTCGAGGTCGATCCCGACGCTGCTCTCCTCGGCGATGTGCGCGAGGTCCGCGAGCAGTCCGTCGCTCACGTCGATCATCGCTGTCGCGCCTTCGCGAGCACCGCGAGGGCCTTCCTCGTACGGGGGCTCGGGGCGGCGGTAGGCCTCGACGAGCACACGCGGCGATCGGAAGCCGCGCCCCAGCACGTGAAGCCCGGCGCCGGCCCAGCCGAGACGTCCGGTGATCGCCACCACGTCGCCGACGCGTGCCCCCGACCGCAGCACCGGCTCCTGGTCGGTCTCGCCGACGACCGTGATGGAGACGACGACGCCGTCCGCTGCGGTGACGTCACCACCGACGACCTCGGCCCCGACGAGCGCCGCCTCGTCCACGATCCCGCGCGTCAGGTCCTCCGCCCATCGCGCCGGCAGGTCGGCAGGCGCGGCGAAACCGACCGTCAGCGCCGTCGCCACGCCTCCCATCGCCATCACGTCCGCGAGGTTGGCGGCGGCCGCTCGGCGACCGACGTCGTACGCCTCGGCCCAGTCGCGGCGGAAGTGGCGCCCCTCGACGAGCACGTCGGTGGAGATGAGGATCCGGCCGGAGGCGACGGTGACGTACGCGCAGTCGTCACCGGGTCCGACGAGGACGCGGTCGGAGTGCTCCTGCGGGGCGACACGGCCGATCAGGCCGAACTCTCCGACGTCGCCGACGGTCAGGTCGGGGTCGTTCCGTCCGTGGATGCCCGCTGAGGTCGTCATGCCCCCATCCTGCGCCATCGTCCACGGGCGACCGTAGAACCCCGCCGGAGTGCCGCCGTCGCCACTTCGCCATCTCGGCGTCGCGATCCTGTAGCGTGACCAGGCGGTGACCGGTTCGACGAGCACGGAGGATCCACAACATGGTGGTTCAGGCCTACATCCTGGTCCAGACCGAGGTCGGCAAGGCCGCTGAGGTCGCGACGGCGATCGCCGAGGTCAAGGGCGTGACCCTCGCCGAGGACGTCACCGGTCCGTACGACGTGATCGTGCGCGCGGAGGCCAAGCACGTCGACGAGCTCGGCGAGATGGTCGTCGCGCAGATCCAGCGGATCGACGGCATCACCCGGACGCTGACGTGTCCCGTCGTCCACCTCTGACGCTGCTCCCCCGTACGGCCTGCCTCGTCGGTGCGGCCCTCCTCGTGGCGGGCTGCGCGGACACGGTCGCCGTCGACCCGCCCGACGCGACGCCGGAGGACGTCTCCGCGCTGTGCGCCGACGTGCTCGACGACGCTCCAGGAACCGTGGCGGGCCAGGAGGCCGTGCGCGTGGCACCGGCGGGCTCGGGGCGCGCCTGGGGCAGCCCGGCCATCGTCATGCGGTGCGGCGTGGACAAGCCTGCCGGTCTGGAGCCGACGTCGCGGTGCGACGTCGTCGACGAGGTCGGATGGTTCACGCAGGAGAACGCCGACGTCTACGTCTTCACGACGATCGGCCGCCGGGCGTACATCGAGGTGACGGTGCCCCGGACGTACGACCCGCCCTCGGACGCGCTCAGCGATCTCGCGGAGCTCGTCCAGAAGCACGACCCGGTCGTCACGCCCTGCGTGTGACGACCGACGACCGGTCGGTCAGCGCAGGCCGGTCGGTCGGGCCAGCGCGTGCGCCAGAAGGCGCTCGACCAGCTCGGCGTAGCCGACGCCCGCGGCCTGCCACACCTGAGGGAACATCGAGTACGGGGTGAACCCCGGCATCGTGTTGACCTCGTTGAGGTAGAGCGTGTCGTCGACCATGAAGAAGTCGACACGTGCCAGACCCTCGCACCCGAGCGCGTCGAACGCACGGATCGCTTTGCCGTGGACGCGCTGGACGTCGGAGTCGTCAAGCGGAGCGGGAATGAGGTTCTTGGAGGTGCCGTCGACGTACTTCGCAGCGAAGTCGTAGAACTCGTGCCCGGCACCGTGGTCGACCGCGATCTCGCCGGGCGGGCTCACCCGGGTCGACCCGTCCGGATCTTGGAGCACGCCGCACTCGATCTCGCGCGCCTCGACCGCCGACTCCACGATCACCTTCGGGTCGAACTCCTGGGCGAGCGCGATCGCCTTCGCGAGAGCGTGGTCGTCCTCGACAAGGGTGCCACCCATGCTCGAGCCGGCGCGGGCAGGCTTCACGAAGACGGGATAGTGCAGCGACGCCACCGACTCGCGGACCGCCGCCGGGTCGTCGGCCCACTCCGCCGCGTGGACGACCGTGTACGGCAGCTGCGGAAGTCCGGCCGTGGCGAAGACGACCTTGGCGACGGCCTTGTCCATCGCCACCGCGCTGGCGAGCACGCCGGATCCCACGTAGCGCAGACCCGCCATCTCGAACAGACCCTGGATCGTCCCGTCCTCGCCCCACGGCCCGTGGAGCAGGGGGAACGCGACGTCCACCTCGGCAACCACCTGGACGGACCCGTCGCTGGACTCGCTGAGCAGCCGGGACGCAGCGAGCGAGACAGGCGTGCCGGACTCGTCCACGACGGGCAGCGCACCCGGCGCACTCTCCGGGCCGTGCTCCTGGAGGAGCCAGCGCCCGTCGCGCGTGATGCCGACCGCGACGACGTCGTAGCGATCGCGGTCGACGACCGCGAGCACCTCTCGCGCCGTCATGCAGGAGACCTCGTGCTCGCTCGAGCGTCCCCCGAAGACGAGCAGGACGCAGGGGCGCCTGTCGCGGGGGACGGAGCTGGACGTTGCGGGATCGTGCAGCCTGGGATCACTCATCGGGGCGACCCTATCGTGAGGGGCGACAATGGTCGGCATGGCTCGCTCTGACCGCCCGCAGCACCTGTTCTCGTCCCTCTCCTCCGAGACGCTCGCCGTCGTCGCGGGGCGGCCCGAACGGACGCCCGACTCCCCTCTCAACGTTCCCATCACCCCAGCCAGCACGTACGTCGCCGGAGGCTCGCTGGAGTACGGCCGCTACGGCAACCCGACGTGGGAGGCGTTCGAGGACGTCATGGGTGCGCTCGAGGGCGGGCGGGCCGTCATGTACGCCTCCGGGCTGGCCGCCGCCGCGGCGACGCTCTCGCTCGTTCCCGAGGGCGGCGCGGTGGTCGTGCCGCGGCATGCCTACAACGGCACGGTGGGACTGATGCAGGACGCCGCACGGCGCGGGCGCCTCGAGGTGCGCGAGGTCGACGTGAGCCGCCCGAACGCACTGGTCGACGCCGCCGAAGGTGCCGCGATGGTCTGGATCGAGTCGCCGACGAACCCGGCGCTCGAGGTCGTCGACATCGCCGAGACGGCGGCAGCGGCACGGACCCGAGGCGCGCTGGTCGTCGTCGACAACACGTTCGCGACGCCCCTGGTCCAGCAGCCGCTCGCGCTCGGCGCCGACGTGGTCGTCCACTCGGCGACGAAGCTCCTCGCCGGGCACAGCGACGCTCTTGCCGGCGTGGCCGTCGTCGCCGACGACCCGACGTACGAGCTGCTCGAGGCGTACCGGCGCCTGCACGGCGCCACTCCCGGCGCGCTCGAGGCGTACCTCGCGACCCGCGGCCTCCGGACGCTGGCCGTGCGGTTCGAGCGCGCTCAGGACAACGCCCGGCGTCTCGCGGAGCACCTCGAGCGTCACGAGGACGTCGCCGTCGTGCGCTACCCGGGGTTCGGCACCGTGCTGACCTTCGAGCCGAAGGGTGGCGCCACAGCGGCCCACCGGGTCACCACGGCGAGCGAGCTCGTGGTGTGCGCGACGAGCCTCGGCGGCGTCGAGACCAGCTGGGAGCGCCGGAGGCGCTGGGCCGGTGAGCCCGTGACCGTGCCGGATGCGCTGATCCGGGTCTCGGTCGGCATCGAGGGATTCACCGACCTGTGGACCGATGTCGCGCAGGCGCTGACCCGCGGCTGATCCGCGGTGCCAGAGCCGTGCCGCCTAGCGGACCTCGGGCTTGGGCGTCCGCGAGACCAGTGCTGCCACGAGCTCCTTGGGCGTCGTCTCGCCACGGATGAGTGCGGCGACCTGCTCCACGATCGGCATGTCGACACCGTGGAACTCGGCGAGCTCGGAGACCGAGTCGCTGGACTTCACGCCCTCGGCGACCTGACGGGTGGACGCGACGATCTCGTCGATGCTCATGCCCCGGCCCAGCTTCTCGCCGAAGGTCCGGTTGCGTGACAGCGGCGAGCTGCAGGTCGCGACGAGGTCGCCCATGCCGGCCAGACCCATCATCGTCATGGGGTCGGCGCCCATCGCCATCCCGAGACGTCCGGTCTCGGCCAGACCACGGGTGATGACGGACGCCTTGGCGTTGTCGCCGTACCCGAGACCGTCGGCGACGCCGACCGCGAGCGCGATGACGTTCTTCGTCGTCCCGGCCAGCTCGCAGCCGACGACGTCGGTGTTGGTGTACGGGCGGAAGGTCGGGCTGTGGCACCACCCTTGGAGGCGGGTGGCCACGGCCTCGTCGACGCAGGCCACCACCGCGGCGGCGGGCTCACGCTGGGCGATCTCCCGCGCGAGGTTCGGGCCGGTGACGACCGCGATCCTCTCGGGACCGGCACCGGTGACCTCGGCGATGACCTCGCTCATCCGCAGGTGCGTGCCGAGCTCGACGCCCTTCATCAGGCTGACGATGACGGCGTCGGACGGGATGTGCCGCGCCCACTCCTGGAGATTGGCACGCAGCTGCTGCGACGGAACCGCGAGGACGACGATCTCGGCGCCGGAGAGCACGACCTCCGGGTCGTGGCTGGCCTTGATCGTCTCGGGAAGCAGGATGCCTGGAAGGTAGTCCGGGTTCTCGCGGGCCTGGTTGATGGACTCGCAGACCTCGGTCCGGCGACCCCACATGTGCACGTCGTTGCCGGCATCGGCCAGGACCAACGAGAACGCGGTCCCCCAGGAACCGGCTCCGAGCACTGCGGTCTTCGGCATAGGTCACTTCTCCTTCACAGGTGCGGTCTGGCGACGTGGACGTGGGCGCTGGCGCACGCGAGGGTCGTCGAGCGACATACGACTCTCCGGTGCGGGGACGCCCCTGATCTTGGCCAGCTCCTCGGTCACCGCGTCCATGATGTGTTCGGTGGCCGTGGCGAGGATAGCGGCAGTGACCTCGCGCCCGCGAAGGTCCTCCAGGTCTACGGGTGGTCCGGCCGAGACGACCATCGTCTGGCGCGGGAACAGCCGGGGCACCTTGGTGTACGGCTCGAGGAACATGTTGGGTCCCCACTGGGCGATCGGGATCACCGGGCACCCGGTGTCGAGCGCCACCCGGGCCGCGCCCGTCTTGCCTGACATCGGCCACTCGTCCGGGTCGCGGGTGATAGTGCCCTCCGGGTAGAAGATGACGCCCTCACCGTCGAGCACGGCCTGCTTGGCCGCCGTGTAGGCGTCCGACGCGTGGTCCGTGCCGCGGTAGACCGGGATCTGGCCGGTCGCGCGGAGGAGCCTCCCGGCCACGGGCAGGTCCAGGATCGTGGCCTTGGCGAGGTAGCGGGGCGGCACGCCGTTGTCGTACAGGAAGTGGGCCAGCATCACGGGGTCCGAGTGCGAGACGTGGTTGGCGGCCACGACGAAACCCTCGTGGGCAGGGAGGTGCTCGGCGCCACGCCAGTCGCGCTTCACCATCACCGTCACGGGGGCCCGCAGCGTCCCCACGATGGACCTCAGCACCATCCCCGGCTCACGCCGGTCTGCGGACGGGGCAGGACTCTCCATCTCGCCGAGCGTAGTTCATGCAGACCTGGCGCCGGGGGTGTCGAAGGCAGGATGCGGCAAGATCGTTCCGTGAGGCGAACCTGGTCGGTGGTCGTCCCCGTGAAGGACTCGACGGTGGGCAAGTCGCGGCTCTCCGCGTACGCCGACGCGCGCCCCGCCCTGGCTCGGGCGCTCGCTCTCGACACCTTGGCTGCCGTCGCTGCCTGCCGCGTCGTCGGCACGGTCGTCGTCGTCACCTCCGACGACACGATCGCCACGTACACCTCCCGCGTCACCCGGCACCTCGTCGTGCCCGATCCCGGAGGCGGGCTCGACGCCGCCATCGTGGCGGGCCTCGCGACGCTCCAGAGCAGCAGCGGACCTGTCGCCGTCCTCACCGCGGACCTGCCCGCGCTCACTGCCGCCGAGCTCGAGGATGCCCTCGTCCTCGCCGAAGCCCACCCTCTCGCGGTCGTCCCTGACGCCGACGGCACCGGGACGACGCTGCTCGCCGCGACCGACGTGGAGCTGCTCGAGCCCCGGTTCGGGGTCGACTCCCTCGCTGCGCACCTCGCGCAGGATGCGGCGTCGCTCCCCGCCGGCCCAGGCTTGCGGCGTGACACCGACCTGCCCGAGCACCTCGACGTCCTGGGTCCCTCTCTCGGGCCGCGGACGAGGGACGTCCTCGCTCGCCTCAGGGTACGGTGACGTCCATGCAGGGCACGATCGTGAGCTTCGACGCCGAGGAGGGTGGCGTCCTGGTCCTCGACGACGGCGTCACGATGCCGTACGGGCGCGACGTGGTCGCCGCCTCCCCCGTACGCCACCTCCGCCTCGGGCAGCGCGTCATCGTGGAGACCAGCGGCCCGGACGGGACCATCACCGCTCTGCGCATCCACTGACAGGCACGACGACGGCCCCGGTCGCACCGGGGCCGTCGTCGTCGTCGGGTCACACGCCGGCAGTGGCGCGGGCGGGTGACCGTCGAGCGGTGGCCTTCTTGGCCGTCGTCTTCTTGGCAGGGCTCTTCTTGGCGGTGGCCTTCTTGGCCGTCGTCTTCTTCGCCGTGCTCTTCTTGGCGGTCGCCTTCTTGGCTGCCGTCGTCCTCTTCGCCGTGCTCTTCTTGGCGGTCGCCTTCTTGGCTGCCGTCGTCCTCTTCGCCGTCGTCTTCTTGGCGGGGGACTTCTTGGCGGTCGCCTTCTTGGCTGCCGTCGTCTTCTTCGCCGTCGTCTTCTTCGCCGTCGCCTTCTTGGCGGGGGACTTCTTTGCCGTGCTCTTCTTGGCGGCCGTCGTCTTCTTGGCGGTGGCCTTCTTGGCTGCTGTCGTCTTCTTGGCGGTGGCCTTCTTGGCTGCCGTCGTCCTCTTCGCCGTCGCCTTCTTCGCTGCGCTCTTCTTGGCCGCAGTCTTCTTTGCCGTGCTCTTCTTGGCGGTCGCCCTCTTGGCTGCCGTCGTCACACCTGCCACCACGTTCTTCAGCTCCCCTCCGGGTACGAACTTCGGGATGGTCCGATCCGCGATCACGTGGATCTCCCCCGTCCGCGGGTTCCGGACCTCTCGGCCGGTGCGGATCGATTGTTGAAAGGCCCCGAACCCGCTGAGCACGACCCTCTCGCCATTCGCCAGACGATCGGTCAGCGTCGTGATCACCGCGTCGAGCGCACGACGAGCCTGCGCACGGTTTCCTTCGAAGGAGACCGCGAGCACCTCGACGAACTCGCTCTTGTTCACTGGTTCCTCTCGTGAACGACTCGGCACCTCGCGTTTGACGGTAGGCAATCGCCCTGTCCGACTCAATCACCGTAGAGGCATTTGTCCGAACGTGTTGTGTTCGGACGTCGTTGTCCGAGTCCCCATTTCGCGTGCGGCGAGACGCCGACTCTCGCGGAACGCAGAAGACCCGATTCTCGGAAAGGCCCACGGCTACGTGGTTTCCGAGAATCGGGTCTGGGGTCCTGCGTATCACCCGGAGGTCATCGAGGCGGCGTACGACCTCTCACAACGTTGCAGGCTTGAACGACGGTCGTGTCGCCTCGTACGCGCTGATCGCGTCCTCGTGCGAGAGCGTGAGCCCGATGTCGTCGAGACCTTCGAGCAGACGCCACCGCGTGTAGTCGTCGATGTCGAACGAGTCCTCGACCCGGTCCGGCCCGTCGCCGGCGACGACGGTGCGTGCCTCGAGGTCGACGGTGATCGTCGCTCCCGGCTGGGCCTCGAGGAGCTCCCACAGCGCGAGCACGGTCTTCTCGTCCACCTGCGCGGCGAGCAGTCCGGCCTTGCCAGAGTTGCCACGGAAGATGTCTCCGAAGCGCGGTGAGATGACGACGGCGAACCCGTAGTTCTGAAGGGCCCACACCGCGTGCTCGCGTGACGAGCCGGTGCCGAAGTCGGGCCCGGCGACGAGCACCGTCGCCTGCGCGTACGCCGGCTGGTTGAGGACGAACGACGGGTCCTTGCGCCACCCGGCGAAGAGCCCGTCCTCGAACCCCGTGCGCGTGACGCGCTTGAGGTACTCGGCGGGGATGATCTGGTCGGTGTCCACGTTGCCGCGACGCAGCGGGGCTCCGACGCCGGTGTGGGTGCTGAACTTCTCCATGAGCGTTCTCCGTGCGGATCGGTCAGGCGTTGACGAGGTCGGCGGGCGAGGCGAGGTGTCCGAGGACCGCGGTGGCGGCAGCGACCTCGGGCGAGACCAGGTGCGTGCGGCCACCCTTGCCCTGGCGCCCCTCGAAGTTGCGGTTGGACGTCGACGCGCTGCGCTCCCCCGGCGTGAGCTGGTCGGGGTTCATGCCGAGGCACATCGAGCAGCCGGCACCGCGCCACTCGGCGCCCGCCTCCTTGAAGATCACGTCGAGGCCCTCCTGCTCCGCCTCCATACGCACGCGCACGGAGCCCGGGACGACGAGGAGACGCGTGGAGTCGGCGACCTTGCGTCCCTCGATGATCTTCGCGGCCGCGCGGAGGTCCTCCATGCGGCCGTTCGTGCACGACCCGACGAAGACGGTGTCGACGGCGATGTCGCGCATCGGCGTCCCAGACGTCAGGCCCATGTAGTCCAACGCACGCTGCGCGGCGATGCGCTCGCTCGGGTCCTCGAAGTCCTCCGGGTAGGGCACGTCGGCCGACAGCGGAACGCCCTGGCCGGGGTTGGTCCCCCAGGTCACGAAGGGGGTCACCGTCGAGGCGTCGATGGTGACGACCTTGTCGTACTCGGCGTCGTCGTCGCTGGCCAGCGTGCTCCAGTGCGCGACCGCCGCGTCCCAGTCCGCGCCCTGGGGGGCGTGCGGCGCGTCCCTCGAGGAAGGCGAACGTCGTCTCGTCGGGGGCGATCATCCCCGCCTTGGCGCCCCACTCGATGGACATGTTGCAGATGGTCATCCGCGCCTCCATCGAGAGCTTGCGGATCGCGTCGCCGCGGTACTCGACGATGTAGCCCTGCCCGCCGCCGGTCGTCTCCTGGGTGATCAGCGTCAGGATGAGGTCCTTGGCGGAGGTGCCCTCGGGCAGCTCACCGGTCACCTCGACCGCCATCGTCTTCGGCCGGGCCTGCGGCAGCGTCTGAGTGGCGAGGACGTGCTCGACCTCGCTGGTGCCGATGCCGAAGGCGAGCGCCCCGAACGCCCCGTGGGTAGCGGTGTGCGAGTCGCCGCACACGATGGTCATGCCCGGCTGCGTCAGGCCGAGCTGAGGGCCGACGACGTGGACGATGCCCTGCTCGATGTCACCCATCGGGTGCAGGCGGACGCCGAACTCCTCGCAGTTGCGGCGCAGCGTCTCGACCTGCAGGCGCGAGATCGGGTCGGCGATCGGCTTGTCGAGGTCGGTGGTCGGGATGTTGTGGTCCTCGGTGGCCAGTGTGAGGTCGGGACGCCTCACCTGGCGGCCGGCCAGCCGCAGACCGTCGAAGGCCTGCGGGCTCGTCACCTCGTGGATGAGGTGAAGGTCGATGAAGAGCAGATCGGGCTCCCCGTCGGCACGTCGTACGACGTGCTCGTCCCAGACCTTCTCCGCAAGGGTCCTGCCCATTGCTCTCTCCTCTTCCACGTTGTGCGCCGTCGCGATCCTCTGGCAGGCTGGGCGTAGTGCTCGACCCGGTGCTTGCATTTCACAATGCGAGACGGCAGTATCAAGACATGGACAACTCTAGCGGAGTCGGCGTGCTCGACAAAGCCGCACTGGTCTTGTCGGCGCTGGAGCCAGGACCGGCCACGCTGGCCGGACTCGTCTCGAGCACCGGGCTCGCCCGGCCGACGGCCCACCGCCTCGCTGTCGCACTCGAGCACCACCGTCTCGTCGCCCGCGACATGCAGGGACGCTTCGTCCTCGGGCCGCGCCTGTCCGAGCTCTCGGCGGCCGCCGGCGAAGACCGCCTCCTCGCCGCCGCCGGCCCTGTGCTGGCCCGCCTTCGTGACATCACCGGCGAGTCCGCGCAGCTCTTCCGCCGACAGGGCGAGTACCGCGTGTGCGTCGCCGCCGCTGAGCGGCCGACCGGGCTGCGCGACACGGTTCCCGTCGGCAGCCAGCTGACGATGCGCGCAGGCTCGGCTGCGCAGATCCTGCTGGCCTGGGAGGACCCCGAGCGGATGAACAGCGGGCTCCAGAACGCCACGTTCACGGCCGCCGCCTTGTCGCAGGTGCGCCGTCGCGGCTGGGCTCAGAGCGTCGGCGAGCGCGAGCCGGGCGTCGCGTCGGTCTCCGCGAGCGTCCGTTCCCCCTCCGGCAAGGTCGTCGCCGCCGTGTCCGTGTCGGGCCCGGTCGAGCGCCTCACCCGCCAGCCGGGCCGCATGCACGCACCCGCCGTCGTGGCCGCCGCCGAGCGCCTCTCGCAGTCGCTGCGCCGCAACGGCGAGTAGGCCGCGGCTCAGAACAGCGCCGGCCCTCGCTCGAGGTCGAGCAGCGTCTGCTTGCGGTCGAGGCCGCCCGCATAGCCGGTGAGCGTGCCGTTCGCGCCGACGACACGGTGGCACGGGACGATCACGGGGATCGGGTTGGAGGCGTTCGCCGACCCGACCGCCCGAGCACCGAACGCACCGAGCTCGAGCCGCGCGGCGATCTCCCCGTACGTGGCGGTCTCGCCGTACGGGATGTCGACGAGCTGCTTCCAGACCGCGCGCTGGAAGGCGGAGCCCTTCCGCGGCGCGAGAGGCAGGTCGAAGGTCGGCCGCTCCCCCGCGAAGTACTCGCCGAGCTGGGCGACCGCGGCGTCGAGGACAGCGTCGCGCGGGGAGTCGGGCTCGACCGGGTCCGCGCCGAAGTCGATGGCGACGACCCCGGTGCCGTCGCTGTGGATTCGCAGGCCGCCGATCGGGCTGTCGACGTACGCGGTGATGGTGACTGTCATGGTTGCCTCTCGCTTGCAGGGCGGTCAGGAAGGTTCCACAGGTGCATCGCGGCGTACGAGCGCCACGGACTCCAGCGGAGCGTCGGATCGGTCGTACGGCTCGGGGTGAGGCCGAGAGCCTGCAGCCGACGCCCGATGACGAGATCGGTCGCCAGCAGGACGTCGGGGTCCCGAGTGGCCCGCATGAGCACGTAGTCGGCCGTCCACGGTCCGATCCCTCTCAGCCTGAGCAGCTCCTCGCGCAGCGCCTCACGATCCGCGCTCGGGGTGAGGTCGAGCTTGCCGACGGCGACCGAGTCCGCGACGCCGACCACTGTCGCGCCGCGCGAGCGTGGCATGCCGAGGCCGGCAGGGTCGGCAGCGGCGAGAGCCTCGGGCTCGGGGAACACGTGGCTGAGCGCGTACGCCGCGGCGAGCGGATGCAGCTCGGGCACCAGGGCGGCGCCTCGCTCGCGCACGATGCGCCCGAGGGTCGTCCGAGCACCGGCGACCGAGACCTGCTGACCCACCACGGCCCGTACGGCGAGCTCGTAGCCGTCGACATGGCCGGGGACGCGCACCCCGGGAGTCGTGGACACCGCCGTACTGAGCGCGGGACCGTCGCCCAGCACCTCGTCGATCGCCACCGGGTCGGCATCGAGATCGAGCAAGGCCCGGCAGCGGTTGACCGCAGCCATCGTGTCCCGCAGGTCGGAGAGCTCGAGCACGCACGCGACGTGGTCGGGGGCGGGCGTCAGGGCGACGACGCCCTCGCCGTGGGGCAGGCGCAGCGTGCGCGCGTACGTGCCGTCCCGGACCACCTCGACCCCTGGGACGGTGCGCGCCGCCAGGAACCTCAGGAGGCCGTCGTAGGCGAACGGCTTGCCGTACGGCGAGGCGCAGCGTGATCGCCCCGGACGGCGCAGCCGTCGGCCGGCTGCGCGGCGACCGCCGACGCGAGGCTGCGCGCAGCCCGCTCGGGGTCGAGTCGTAGACCGTACGGAGAGTGTCGTTGAACTGACGCACCGAGGCGAAGCCGGAGGCGAAGGCGACATCGGTCACCGGGAGGCCCGTCGTCTCCAGCAGGATGCGTGCATGGTGCGCCCGGTTGCTGCGCGCGATCGCGAGCGGACCCGCTCCGACCTCGTCGGTGAGGAGCCGGTGGACGTGGCGGGTGCTGTAGCCGAGGCGCTCGGCGAGGCCCGGGACGCCGTCGCTCTCGACGACACCGTCACGGATGAGCCGCATGGCGCGACCGACGGTGTCGGCGCGCACGTCCCACTCCGGGGATCCGGGCGCCGCATCGGGTCGGCACCTCCGGCAGGCCCGGAAACCTGCGTCGTGGGCTGCAGCGGCCGTGGCGTAGAAGCGCACGTTCTCCCGCTTCGGGGTGCGCGCGGGGCACGACGGACGGCAGTAGATGCCGGTGCTGGTGACCGCGGTGTAGAAGACGCCGTCGAACCTGGCGTCCTTGGAGTTCACCGCCCGGTAGCAGCGGTCCTCGTCGAGCTTCATGCCCCCAGCATGCCCTGCCTGGCCGACACGAACTGGCGGGAATCGGACGTGGCCGCTGCACCCTGCGCGTCAGGTCGCCAGCCCGACCAGGTCTGCACTGTCGCGCCACAGCGCCTGGGCCTGCGCGGCGTCACGCGCGCGCTCCGACGGATCCGGCCAGGTCAGTCGCCCTCGCCGCAGCGCCGCGTACGCCCGTCCGTCGGGCGGCGCCGTCCGCCCCAGCGCAAGCTCTGCGAGGGTCCTTCCGGCCTTCTCAGGCGTGTTGTGGGTCGCGTTCAGCGCGCGCAGCGGCGGACCTAGGACCGCGCCGCCGAGGACGGACCACGCGACTCGCATCGGCGCGGGCAGGCTCCGCGCGAGACCGGTGCCGAAGACCTGGCCCGGGCAGTACGCCACCGCGGTCACACCCTTCTCACGAGCCTCCGACATCGTCGCGACGGCGCGTACGGTGAGGATCGCGCAGAGCTTGGAGGCGGTGTACGCATGCTGCCCGGCCTTGCGGGAGCGGCTGTCGGTGCCGGGGTCACGGTCGGGATGCGCGAGGAGCTCGGCGTCGGCGTGGCGGGGCACCGCGAGCCCCGCCCCCGTCGAGGGATCGTGGGTGCCGCTCGTCGTGAGGACGACGACCGCTCCAGCGGCGAGGTGAGGGAGCAGCTGTCGCAGGACGACGAAGTGCGCGAGGTGGTTCACGGCGAACGTCGTCTCGAACCCGTCGGCCGTACGACCGTCGGCATCGGGCCGGACGATGCCGGCGTTGAGGACGAGAGCGTCGATACCTCGGCTGCCCACGCGCTCGTCGACCGCCGCGGCGAACTGCTCTGCCGACCGTAGGCGGGCCAGATCCAGCGGGAGCGCCTCCCCGTACGGGACCGCCCCGCGCGCACCCACGAGCAGGCGCACGTCGTCGGACCGTACGAGGTGCTCCGCGGCAAGGGCACCGAAGCCCGAGGAACCCCCGGTCATCACGATCGTGGACATGGCTCCCCCGTCTGTCGCGACGAGAGTCACGCTAGCGCTGCGTACGGACGCCGTGAAACACCAAGGCGCCCGAGTCCAGTGGACTCGGGCGCCTGTTGTAGCCCCGACGGGATTCGAACCCGCGCTACCGCCTTGAGAGGGCGGCGTGCTAGGCCGCTACACAACGGGGCCGTGGTGATGAAAGAACCCTACCGGATGCTCCGGAGCGTTCCTTCGCTGGGGTACTAGGACTCGAACCTAGACTAACGGTGCCAGAAACCGACGGGCTGCCAATTACCCCATACCCCATGGCTTTGGCCCGAGCCCTTGCGGCCCCGAACCGAGAAGAACATTACCGGACGGCTTCGCGCTCCCCAAACCGGGGCCCACCTTGTCTGCATCCTCGCAGGTCAGAGGCGCCGTACGCCCGACCGTGAGCCTGGCTGTCACCTGCGCCCTGCGATCACGCGACGGTGCTTGGATGACGGCTGTTCGCGCCCGTCGACGGCGGGCCATCTCCCGAGCCGGGCGGAGATCCGGACCGCCCCGGAGTGCGAGAAGGCCCCGACGTGAGGATTCTCACGTCGGGGCCTCGCGCCGAGCACGGTCGGACCCGTGCCCCTCGGTCGGCGGCTCAGCTCTCCAGCGCGCGGTCGAGGCGGGTCAACGTGCGCGCCTTGCCGAGCAGCTCGATCGACTCGAACAACGGCGGCGAGACACGGCGCCCGGAGACGGCGACCCGGACCGGCCCGAAGGCGTGGCGCGGCTTCAGCCCGAGCCCGTCGACCAGCGCCGCACGGAGCGCCGCCTCGATCGAGGGCGTGTCGAACGGCTCGAGCGGTGCGAGGGCGTCCCGCGCGGCACGGACCGCCGTGAGGCCGTCCTCGGTGAGCACCTTCGCGGCATCGTCCGGGTCGACCGTGAACCCGTCCTCGCTGACGAACAGGAACGCCAGCATCTCCACGGCCTCGCTCAGCACCGTGATCCGCTCGTTGACCAGCGGCGTGGCCGCGGCGAGAAGCGCCAGCTCCTGGTCGGACGGCACCTCGCCGACGAGGCCGGCGTCTGCCAGGTACGGGACGAGCCTCGAAGCGAGCTCCTCGACGGGCAGCTCGCGGATGTGCTGGGCGTTGATCGCCTCGCACTTCTTCGGGTCGAACTGCGCGGGGTTCGGGTTGACCCGCGAGATCTCGAAAGCCTCGGCCATCTCCTTCAGCGAGAAGACCTCGCGGTCACCGCCGATCGACCAGCCCAGCAGCGCCAGGTAGTTGAGCAGCCCTTCGGGGAGGAAGCCCCGCTGCTTGTACTCGTCGAGACCGCCGCCGGGGTCGCGCTTGGAGAGCTTGCGGTTGCCCGGGCCCATGACGAACGGGAGGTGGCCGTACTCGGGCACGACGCCCTCGCCGATCCCGAGGGCGACGAGCGCCCGGTGCAGCGGGATCTGGCGTGGCGTCGAGCTCAGAAGGTCCTCGCCCCGCAGGACGTGCGTGATGCCCATCGCCGCGTCGTCGACGGGGTTCGTCAGGGTGTAGAGCGGCTGCCCGTTGGCACGCACGAGGACGTAGTCGGAGACGTGCTCCGGCTCGAACGTCACCTCGCCGCGCACCAGGTCGACGAACGTGATCGCCTCGTCGGGCATGCGGAAGCGGATGACGGGCTTGCGTCCCTCGGACTCGTACGCGGCACGCTGCTCGTCCGTGAGGTCACGGTGCAGGCCGTCGTACCCGCTGGAGCGGCCCTCGGCACGCGCCTGCTCACGGCGCTGCTCGAGCTCCTCCGGCGTGTCGTACGCGTAGTAGGCGTAGCCGGCCTCGACGAGCTTCTGCGCCACCTCGGAGTAGAGGGCTGCGCGCTCGGACTGCCGGTACGGCCCGAAGTCGCCGCCGACCTCCGGCCCTTCGTCCCAGTCGAGCCCGAGCCAGCGCAGCGAGTCGAGCAGTCCCTGGTAGGACTCCTCGGAGTCGCGCGCGGCATCGGTGTCCTCGACACGGAAGACGAAGCTGCCGCCGTTGTGGCGGGCGTACGCCCAGTTGAACAGTGCGGTCCGTACGTTGCCGACGTGCAGGTTGCCCGTCGGGGACGGGCAGAAGCGCACGCGGACAGCGCGGTTGGACTCAGTCACGGGATACCACCTTGTTGGTCAGTGTTCCGATGCCCTCGACGGTGACGCTGACCTCGTCACCAGGGTTCATGGGCCCGACACCCTCGGGGGTGCCGGTAAGGATGACGTCGCCCGGGAGCAGCGTCATGAAACGGGAGACGTACGAGATGAGCTCGGGGACCTTGACGACCATCTGCCCGGTGCTGCCGTCCTGGGCCACGCGGTCGCCGACGGTCGTCGTGAGCCGGAGGTCGGTGACGTCGAGGTCGGTCTCGATCCACGGGCCGAGCGGGCAGAAGCCGTCGGAGCCCTTCGCGCGGGTCCACTGACCGTCGGTCTTCTGGAGGTCACGCGCGGTCACGTCGTTGGCGACCGTGTAGCCGTGGATGACCTTCGCGGCGTCCTCGGCCGGCACGTCCTTGCAGATCCGGCCGATGACGACGGCAAGCTCGCCCTCGTACTGGAGGTCGTCGGTGAAGTCGGGATAGAGGATGGGGTCGCCGGGTCCCACCACGCTGGTGTTGGGCTTGAGGAAGACGAGCGGCTCGGACGGCACCTCGTTGCCGAGCTCCGCCGCGTGTGCGGCGTAGTTGCGGCCGATGCCGATCACCTTGCTGCGGGGAAGCACGGGCGCCAGGAGCCGGACGTCGTCGAGCGCGATCCTCTCGCCCGTCAGCTGGATGCCCGCGTACAGCGGGTCGCCGGTGATGACGGCGATCACCTGGACGCCGTCGGCCTCCCCGACAACGCCGAACCGGGGGTCTTCGTCGGTGGTGAATCTCGCGATACGCACGAGGTTCAGCCTATCCGTCGACGTAGAACCAGCGATCCGCGCGCCGCTCGAAGCGGCTGCGCTCGTGCATCGTGCCCCTGCCCTCGGCCGTCCTGTAGTGCGCCACGAACTCCACGACGTCGCCTTCGCAGGCCACGATCTCCAGACGTTCCCACGTCAGACCGGGCGTGGCGGCGACCTCGGGAGGACGCGTCCGCGGGTGCCAGGTGCGGAAGACGTAGTCACGGTCGTCCACCGCGTACGCCGCGTAGCGCGAGCGCATGAGCTCCTCCGGTGTCCGCGCCTGCCGCTCGCCGCGGTGCAGCACCCCGCAGCAGGCGTCGTACGACTCACCCGAGCCGCACGGGCACGCGGTCCGGAGCCAGCCCGACCCTCCTCGTGTCATGCCGACCCGTAGCGACGATTGCGGCGGGCGTACTCCTCGATCGCCTCCCACAGCGCCCTGCGGTCGACGTCGGGCCAGGCGATGTCGGAGAAGACCATCTCCGCGTACGCGGACTGCCACAGGAGGAAGTTGCTGGTCCGCTGCTCGCCCGAGGTGCGCCAGAAGAGGTCGACGTCAGGCATGTCCGGCTCGTCGAGGTAACGGGTGAACAGTTCCTCGTCGACCTTGCCCGGCTTCACCCGGCCTGCGGCGACGTCACGGGCCAACGCGGCCGCGGCGTCGGCGATCTCGGCGCGCCCGCCGTAGTTGACGCACATCGTGAGGGTGAGCACGTCGTTGTCCTTGGTGAGCTCCTCGGCGATCTCGAGCTCCTTGATGACGCTGCCCCACAGGCGCGGTCGCCGGCCCGCCCAGCGCACGCGGACCCCGAGCTCGTGCATCTCGTCGCGCCGGCGCCGGATCACGTCACGGTTGAACCCCATCAGGAAACGGACCTCGTCGGGCGAGCGCTTCCAGTTCTCGGTGGAGAAGGCGTACGCCGAGATCCACTTCACGCCGACCTCGATGCCGCCCTCGACCACGTCGAACAACGACGACTCGCCGGCCTCGTGGCCCGCCGTACGGGGGAGTCCGCGCTGCTTCGCCCAGCGTCCGTTGCCGTCCATCACGATCGCGACGTGCCGCGGGACCTGGTCGATCGGGATCGACGGGGCGGTGGCGCCGGACGGGTGCGGCGTCGGGCGTCGTACGGGAGTGCGCATCACGACCCCATCTTCTCTCGCCCCTCGCCGTGCGGGCTCAGCGGTCGACGTAGTCGAGCGAGCGCAGGCCGCGCTCCAGGTGCCACTGCAGGTAGGTCGCGACCAGGCTGCTCGCCTCGCGCCGTGGGCGGTCCCCCACCGCCTCCGCCTGCGGCCACGCACCGCTGAGCAGTGCGGCGAGCAGCGCGACGGTCTCGGGCGCAGGGTTGGCCGAGCCCGGCAGCCGGCAGTCGACGCAGAGCATGCCGCCGGCTCCGGGGTTGAACGCACGGTGCGGTCCGCCGACACCGCAGCGCGCGCACGCGTCGAAGCTCGGGGCATAGCCGGCGATCGCCAAGGAGCGCAGGAGGAACGAGTCGAGGATGAGACCGCTGGGATGGCGGCGGTCCGCGAGGGCCCGCAGCGCTCCGACGAGGAGGAGGTACTGCTGCGCCGCGGGGTGCCCGTCCTCGCCGACGAGCCGGTCGGCGGACTCGAGCATCGAGGTGCCGCAGGTGTAGGCGCCGTAGTCGTTGCCGAGCCTGCCCGCGTACGCGTCGATCGTCTCGACCTGCGTGATGACGTCGAGGGTGCGCCCCTCGGCGAGCTGGAGGTCGACGTGCATGAACGGCTCGACGCGCGACCCGAACCGCGAGCTCGTCCGGCGCACGCCCTTGGCGACCGCTCGGACGCGCCCGTGGCGACGCGTGAGGAGCGTGACGATGCGGTCCGCCTCACCCAGCTTCTGGGTGCGGAGGACGACAGCCTCGTCGCGGTACAGCGCCACGGCACCATTCTGCCGGGTCGTTCGTCGTACGGGTGGAGGCCCCGCGGACCCGCTCTTGATCCTGGTACCCCCTGGGGGTATGTTGCCGTCATGATCACCTACACCGTGCGGCGACGTGCCGCCGCACTCATCACGACCGTCGCGCTCGGACTCGGCGTCTCGGCCTGCGGGTCCGGTGGTGACGGTGGGGACGACGGCCACGGAGGGCACGGTTCCTCGACGTCGTCCGAGGGCACGTCGGCCGACGTGACGTTCGTCCAGGAGATGATCCCCCACCACCGTCAGGCGCTCGAGATGGCCTCGCTGGCACCGGGCCGTGCCGGACCCGAGGTCACCGCTCTCGCGGCGCGCATCAGCGCCGCCCAGGATCCCGAGATCGCCACCATGACGCGCTGGTTGAAGAAGCACGGCGAGAAGGTGCCGTCCGGCGACGCCCACAGCGACCACCGCGACGCCGACGGCACGATGTCGCCCGAGGACCTCGAGCACCTCGAGAGTCTCCAGGGTGAGGCGTTCGACGAGGAGTTCCTCCGTCAGATGGCCGTCCACCACGAAGGCGCGATCACGATGGCGGAGGACGTGCTGGCGCGCGGCACCGACCCCGAGGTGGCCGCTCTGGCACAGCAGGTCTCCGACGGCCAGCGTGCCGAGGTCGATCTGATGCAGGACATGCTCGAGTGAGCCTCGGGACGCCGCGCTAGCGTGACCGAATGACGGCGATCGACTCCTGGGTCGACCGCGACCGCCTGGTGGTTCTCGACGGCGCGCTCGCGACCGAGCTCGAACGGCACGGCGCCGACCTCTCGTCCGCACTGTGGTCGGCAGCGCTGCTCCGCGACGACCCGGCGCTCGTCGCCCGCGTGCATCGCGACTACCTCGAGGCCGGAGCGGACGTGATCATCACCGCGAGCTACCAGGCCACCGTCGACGGGTTCCGGCGGCTCGGGCTCGGCGCGGAGGAGGCCGAGCGCCTGCCCGCCAGCGCGGTGACCGTCGCCCGCGGGGCCCGCGACGCGTACGCGCAGCAGCACCCTGACCGGCGGCCGCTCGTCGCCGCGTCCGTCGGTCCGTACGGCGCGGCGCAAGCCGACGGCTCGGAGTACCGCGGCGACTACAGTCTCGACGTCACCGCACTCCGTGCGTTCCACCGCGCTCGTCTCCGCCTGCTCGTCGAGGCCGGCCCCGACCTCCTGGCGTGCGAGACGATCCCGTCGGTCGTCGAGGCCGAGGCGCTCGGCGGCCTGATCGAGGAGGTCGACCTCCCCGCCTGGGTGACGTTCAGCGCGCGCGACGGTGCCCGCATCAGCGACGGCACCCCGGTCGCGGAGGCGGTACGGGTCGTCGCCGACCACGGGCCCGTCGCCGTCGGGATCAACTGCACGCCGCTGGAACACATCGCCCCGCTCGTCGAGCAGATCACCGCGGCTACCGAGCTGCCGGTGGTCGTCTACCCCAACTCCGGTGAGGTCTGGGACGCGGTCGGGCGCCGTTGGACAGGGCGCTCGGCGCGAGGCTCGTGGGACACGTGGGTACGCCGATGGCGCGATGCCGGTGCGAGTCTCGTCGGCGGCTGCTGCCGCACGACTCCGGACGACATCGCCGAGATCGCCGCGGCAGGGACCTGAGACGAACCCACCGCCGGTCCTCGGAACGCTGTTACGATCCAGCGTGCCAGCGGCGCCACGGGCGCCCGACCAGAGGAGCACGATGAGCGACACCCCCATCTCCCGGCGCCAGTGGTTGGCGATGCTGACGCTCTCTCTGGGCGTCTCACTCGTCGTGATGGACATGACCATCGTCAACGTCGCCGTCCCGGTGATCATCGACGACCTCGGCCTGACCGCGGCGGGCGCGCAGTGGATGAACGCCATCTACCTGCTGATGCTCGCCTCGCTCCTGCTCGCGGCCGGCCGCCTCGGTGACCGGATCGGGCGCCGCAAGGTGTACGCGATCGGCCTGGTCCTCTTCATGGTCGCCAGCCTGAGTGCCGGTGCGGCGCAGAACCAGGAGATGCTGATCGCCGCCCGGTTCGTGCAGGGTCTGGGTGCCGCGATGATCGTGCCCGCCAGCCTGTCGACGCTGAATGCGACGTTCCAGGGCCGCGCCCGCGGGATCGCGTTCGCGATCTGGGGCTCGACGGTCGGCGGCATGGTCGCGGTCGGTCCGCTCCTCGGTGGATGGCTCGCGACCGAGTCGACGTGGCGGTGGGCGTTCTGGATCAACATCCCGTTCGGCCTGCTCGCGCTCGTCGGCATCGCGAAGGTCCTCGACGAGACCCGCGACGACGACATCCGCCCCGGCACGGACGTCGCCGGCATCCTTCTCTCGACGCTCGGCCTGGGCGGACTCGTCTTCGGTCTCATCGAGGGCCAGTACTACGGCTGGTGGCGCCAGGACTCCGGCGCCCTCTCCCCCGTCCCGTTCTCGCTCGCGTTGGGCGCTCTTCTCCTCGTCGCGTTCCTCCTCGTCGAGGCGCGTCGGGCTCGCGCCGGCGCGGTCACCCTGGTCGACCTCACCCTGATGCGCTTCCGCTCACTGCGGTACGGGTCGATCGCCGCAACCATCGTGGCGCTCGGCGAGATCGGCCTCATCTTCACCCTCCCTCTGCTGCTTCAGGGCGCCCTCGGCTACACCCCGCTCGGCACCGGCGTCCTCATCCTCTGGCTGGCCGTCGGAACGTTCCTCGCCTCCGGGGCGACCCCGCCGCTCACCCAGCGCCTCGGCCAGCGCGCCGTCATCCGGATCGGCCTGGTCCTGGAGGTCGTCGCGATCGCGGGGACCGCGCTCATCATCAGCGAGGACGTGAGCGGACCGGCGATCGCGGGCATGCTGTTCGTCTACGGCGTCGGCGTCGGCATGGCGACCGCACAGCTGACGAGCGCCATCCTCATCGACGTCCCGGTCGGCGCGAGCGGACAGGCGTCGGGCTTCCTGACGACCGTCCGTCAGCTCGGCTCCGCGCTCGGCATCGCCGTCCTCGGCGGACTCCTGATCTCGAGCCTCGCTTCCCAGACGGCCGACGAGCTCGCGAAGACCGACGTCCCCGCCTCCCAGCAGGACCAGGCCGTGGCGATCGTCCGCGACAGCGCCGGCGCGGCGATCCCCGAGCTCCTGAGGGATCCCGCGACGGCTGAGGTCGGCGAGGCCGCTCAGGCGTCGCTGATCACCGCCAGCAAGATCACCACCGGCATCGCGGCGATCATCCTCCTCGGCGGGCTCGCGGCCACGCTCGCCCTGCCGGCAGCACCCGTGCGGCCGGCAGCACCCGTGCGGCCGGCAGGTGCCGCACCCGCACCCGCGCCACCGGCGAGCCGCCCGGCAGAGCCGACGGCCGGGACGAGCAGGCGTCCGCGACCCGAATGAGTCGTCGGTAGCGCACGACCGGGCTGCTGGGGTGCCTCCGGGCACCCCAGCAGCGGCCGGTCAGACGCGTGCGGCGGCCGCGCGGTTGGCGGCCGACACGACGGCCTTGAGCGACGCCGTCACGATGCTCGGGTCGACGCCGACGCCCCACACGATCTGGTCGCCGATCTCGCACTCGACGTACGCCGCGGCCGCGGCGTCGCCACCGGACGACAGCGCGTGCTCGGCGTAGTCGAGCACCCGGACGGCGCCGTTGACGGACGCGATGGCGTCGACGAACGCGGCGACCGGGCCGTTGCCCTCGCCCTTGATCGACTGGACGGTGTCACCGACGCGGACGTCCACGACGAGCTCGTCCAGGCCGTCCTGGATCGTCGACGAGCGGAACGCCTCCAGCGCGTACGGGGAGGTGCGCTCGAGGTACTCCGCCGAGAACGCCTGCCAGATCCCGTCGACCGACATCTCGCCGGCCTCCCCCTCGGTCATCGACTGCACGACGCGGCTGAACTCGATCTGGAGCCGACGCGGCAGGTCCATCTTGTGCTCGGACTTCATGATGTACGCGACGCCACCCTTGCCGGACTGGCTGTTCACGCGGATCACGGCCTCGTACGAGCGCCCGACGTCGTGCGGGTCGATCGGCAGGTACGGCGCCTCCCACGGCATCTCGGAGACCGGGATGCCCCGCTCGGCCGCCTGGCGGTCCAGGTCCTCCAGACCCTTCTTGATCGCGTCCTGGTGCGAGCCGGAGAACGCCGTGTAGACGAGGTCGCCCGCGTACGGGTGGCGCGGGTGGACCGGCAGCCCGGTGCAGTACTCGACGGTGCGGCGGACCTCGTCGATGTCGGAGAAGTCGATCTGCGGGTCGATGCCCTGGCTGAAGAGGTTCATCCCCAGCGTGACCAGGTCCACGTTGCCGGTGCGCTCGCCGTGCCCGAACAGGCAGCCCTCGACACGGTCGGCGCCGGCCATCATGGCGAGCTCGGTGGCGGCGACGGCGGTGCCCCGGTCGTTGTGGGGGTGCAGCGAGATCGCGACGTGCTCGCGACGCGAGATCTGGCGACCGAAGTACTCGATCTGGTCCGCGTACGTGTTCGGTGTCGCCATCTCGACGGTGGCGGGGAGGTTGAGGATGATCTCGCGACCCCCCTCCGGCTGCCAGACGTCCATGACGGCCTCGCAGACCTCGATCGAGAAGTCGAGCTCCGCGCCGGTGAAGATCTCGGGCGAGTACTGGTAGCCGAAGTCGGTGCCCTGCAGGTACTCCTCGGCGTACTTCATCACCAGCTCGGTGCCCCGGACGGCGATCGCTCGGCACTCGTCGCGTCCCACGCCGAACACGACACGGCGGAACAGCGGCGCCACGGCGTTGTAGAGGTGGATGGTGCCGTTCTTCGTGCCGACCAGAGATTGCGCGGTCCGCTCGATGAGGTCCTCGCGCGCCTGGGTCAGCACGGAGATCGTCACGTCGTCCGGGATCAGGTCGTCCTCGATCAGGTGCCGGACGAAGGCGAAGTCGGTCTCGCTCGCGCTCGGGAAGCCGACCTCGATCTCCTTGTAGCCCATCCGTACGAGCATGTCGAACATGCGGCGCTTGCGGGCGGGCGTCATCGGGTCGATCAGCGCCTGGTTGCCGTCACGCAGGTCGGTCGAGAGCCACCGGGGCGCCTCGGTGATCGTCTGGGACGGCCAGGTGCGGTCGGGCAGGTCGATCGCGGGGAAGGCGGGATAGCGCTGGTACGGCATGCCGCTGGGCTGCTGCGGGGAGATGGCCATGGTGATGTCCTCGTTCGGGTGCGAAAGGCTCGTCGGTCTCGAGAGGCGCCGCGGTGCGGCGACGGCCGGCCATGACGAACGCCGCGACGAGGGGGTCCGACCTAGTGCGAACCCTCGCCGCGGCACCGAAGGAGGAGGCGCGCGATGTACATGGCTGGAGTCAGCATAGCCCAGGGCGGCGCTAGTCTCGCCAGGTGTCCACCCTGCTGATCGTCCACCACACGCCGACGCCGATCGTCCGGTCGCTCGCCGACGCGGTCGTCGAGGGGACCCACGACCCCGAGATCGACAGCGTCGAGGTGGTCGTGCGTCCCGCCCTGGAGGCGAGCGCCGCCGACGTGCTCGCCGCAGACGGCTACGTGTTCGGCACCCCCGCGAACTTCGGTTACATGAGCGGCGCGTTGAAGCACTTCTTCGACACGATCTTCCTCGAGGCCGGCGGCGCGCTGAGCGACGACGGCTCCGCCACGGGCTCGGCGGCCGGCGGCGTGCGACGGACCCGGCCGTACGGGCTCTGGGTGCACGGCCGGTACGACACGACCGGTGCCGTGAGAGCGGTCCAGTCGATCGCCGGCGCGCTCCCCTGGACGCAGGCAGCGCCGGTGCTGGAGGTGCTGGGCGACGTCGGCGAGGCCGAGCAGGCACGGGCGTACGAGCTCGGGGCGACGCTCGCGGCGCTGCTCACGGCGTGATGCCGTTCGCCCCCGACGGACCTACGGTGAACGGGTGGAGGCTCGGATCCGCTGGTCGCGCAGAGCGCTCGCCCTCGTCGCGACACTGACGTTGGCACTCACCGCCTGCAGCGGGGAGGATGCCGACGAGCCGGATGCCCCGAAGGACGACGACACCACGTCGGCGAGCCCGTCCCCGGCGTTCGCGCCGGCACCGCCGGTCGGTGCCTGCTACCGGCTCAGCCAGCCGCAGCTGAGCGAGGCTCACCCGGAGGCACCGTCTGTCCCGTGCGCCCAGCCGCACACCACGCAGACGTACGCGGTCACGACGCTCGCCGGGATCACCGCGCCCGTGGACTCCACCGCCGTGGCGGCGACGGCCGACCGGCAGTGCCGCGCCGGCCTGCGGAGGTTCGTCGCGGCCACGCCCGCGCGCCTCGCGCTCTCCCGCGTCTCGTACGCGTGGTTCGTCCCGACCCAGGACGATCTCGACGCCGGCTCACGCTGGCTGCGGTGCGACGTGGCCGTGCTTCGTACCGACACCACCCTGGTGAGCCTGCCCGCCGACGCGCGTGGCCTGCTGCGACGCGACCGTGCCCTGAACCGCTACGGGCGGTGCGCGCGGACGAACGCGGCCGGGATCTCCACCGGTGCCGGCGGCCGGGTGTGCGCTCTGCCCCACACGTGGCGTGCGATCGCGGCCCGTCGGCTCGGCGCGGCCGCGGCGCCGTACCCGGGACGGTCCGTCCGAGGCGACGTCCTCGGCCGGTGCGAGCAGGTCTCGCGGGACTACACGGGCAACACCACGGGCGACATCTCCGTGGCGTGGCGTCCGCCGACCCGGGCACAGTGGGCAGCGGGAGAACGCTTCGGACTCTGCTGGACCCGTACCCGCGACTGACCCGAGCGCTCTCCGCTCACCTCGTGCGATGCTGCGGCGCCCACGCCCGCCCTGCCCGTAGACTGGCCGCCGTCGTACCGACGAAACCCCCGGGAGGACCTACCGTGTCGGCTCTTCGCCGCCCCCGCACCCGCGCCCGCAACACGCTGCTGGGTGTGGTCGGCGCCGCGGCGCTGGTGCTCGTCACCGCCTGCGGCTCGGCCGGTGATCTCGCCGGCCCCGACGGCGACGCCGACTCGCCGGCCCCTCCGGTGCGCACGCTCCCCCCGGCGACCGGTGCCACTCCGACGCCGTCGCCCAGCGCCACCCCGGCTGCTGCTCCTCCTCCCAAGACTGGGGAGTGCCGCAAGCCGAGCACCGTCGACGCCGCACTCCGTGTCAGCGACGACGACACCGCTCCCGTCGCGTGCGCCGGTGCGACGTCGGTCACCTACCTCGTACGCCCCATGAGCGCCGCCGTGAAGTCAGCGGTCACCGCGTACGACACCACCCGCATCCTCCGTTCGGCCCGGCCCTACTGCGAGAAGGCGGCCGCACGCTGGCTCGGCGCGCAGACCTCGACGCTGAAGCGGTCCCAGTTCGGCTTCGTCGTCGGTGTGCCCAGCGCCGCCCAGACCGCCGCGGGCGCCGACTGGATGCGCTGCGACCTCGTGCTCTCGGCGACGCCCGCGCGCCTCGCTGCCCTCCCGGCCCGCACCAAGAACGCCCTCAAGGGCAAGCGTGCCGGCAACTACATGCAGTGCGTCCGCGGCGACATCCGGCGCGCGACCGGCACGGTGGTGTGCTCGACGCGCCACCAGTGGCGCGGGGTCGACACCGTCAAGCTCGCTTCCGCGAAGGCGAGGTACCCCGGGACCAAGAAGGTCCAGGCGACGATGCGCAACCGCTGCCCGGCCGGCGTGCGCCGCTACCTGGACACGCGCGGGTCCTTCGACTACGGCTACATCTCGCCCAGCCGCGCCTCGTGGCAGCGCGGCGAGCGGTGGGGCGTCTGCTTCGCCAAGACGAAGAAGTAGCCGCCCCGCCGCACCGTGGCGCGGCCTCGGCTCAGAACCCGAGCTTGCGCAGCTGCTTGGGGTCGCGCTGCCAGTCCTTGGCGACCTTGACGTGCAGGTCGAGGAAGACCGGGGTGCCGAGGATCCGCTCGATCTGTCCGCGCGAGTCGGTGCCGATCTGGCGCAGACGTGAGCCCCTGCTTGCCGATGATGATGCCCTTCTGGCTGTCGCGCTCGACGTAGACGTTGACGCGGACGTCGACCAGCGGCTTGTCCTCGGGCCGGTCCTCGCGCGGCACCATCTCCTCGACGACGACGGCGATCGAGTGCGGCAGCTCGTCGCGGACGCCCTCGAGCGCCGCCTCGCGGATGATCTCGGCGATCAGCGTCTCCTCGGGCTCGTCGGTCAGCTGGCCCTCGGGGTAGAGCGCCGGGCCCTCGGGCAGCGTGGCGATCAGCAGGTCGCCGGAGGAGCTCGACCTGGTCGCCCGCCACCGCCGAGACCGGGATGACTCGCTGCCACTCGAGGCCGAGCTCGTCACCTGCCGCGGCGATCGACAGCGAGGTGCTCGCGCAGACGCTCGGGCCGACCAGGTCGGATCTTGGTGGCGATCGCGCAGCATCGGCTTCGCGACGGATCTTGGCGAGCTCTCCGATGAGGAACCGGTCGCCCGGGCCGATCCGCTCGTTGGCCGGCAGGCACATGCCGATCGTGTCGACCTCGGCCCACGTGGTGCGGACGAGGTCGTTGAGCCGCTCGCCGAGCAGGGTGCGGGGCTTGTGCAGGCCCGGCGTGTCGACCAGGATCAGCTGCGCGTCGTCGCGGTGGACGAGACCACGGATCACGTGACGCGTGGTCTGCGGGCGCGACGACGTGATCGCGATCTTGCCGCCGACGAGCGCGTTGGTCAGCGTCGACTTGCCGGCGTTGGGGCGGCCGACGAAGCAGGCGAAGCCGGAGCGGTGAAGGTGCTCACGTGGCCACCCGGTGGCGACGGCGTGCCCTGCGGGGTCGGCGACGAGACGGGACGCCGGCACCGGCCAGGTCGCGGACGGCCGCGCTGTCGACGCTCGGCTCGGCGCCGTCGTCGTCCGTGCTCAGCGCGGCCGCCTCGAGGCCCGTGGCCCCCGACGACACGGCCATCGCGACGGCCAGGTCGAGCGCGTCGACGCTGCAGCGACGGCAGGTCGACCGTCGAGGCGACGTAGGTGCGACCGTCCTGGTCGCGCACGGCCGCTCCCTGCGGCGGCACGAGTGCGGGCGCGGGACGTACGGGCGAGCGTGACGAGCTTGCGTCCTCGGGATCTGAGGTCAGGGGTTCGGAAGACATGCCGCCAGGGTATCGGCGGGCCCTCAACCCGACGCGCTGGCGCCGACGGACTCCTCGGAGTCGCCTCGGGTACGTCGCGGCTCACGAGCACCGTGCCGATGCGGTTGCGACGGCCACGCGGCGCCTCGGCCTCGAAGCGCAGGCCGTCGACCTCGACGACGCTGCCGGCGGATCGGGACCTTGCCGAGGTGCTTGGCCATGAGGCCGCCGACCGAGTCGACGTCCTCGTCCTCGATCGGGATGTCGAACAGCTCCTCGAGGTCGTCGACGTCGAAGCGCGCGCTGACCCGCCACGACGCCGTCGGACAGCTGCTCGCGCTCCTCGGGCTCGGCGTCGTACTCGTCGGTGATCTCGCCGACGATCTCCTCGAGGATGTCCTCGATCGTGACCATGCCGGCCGTGCCGCCGAACTCGTCGACGACGATCGCCACGTGCGTGCGCTGCGCCTGCATCTCGCTGCAGCAGGTCGTCGGCCGGCTTGGTGTCGGGCACGAACAGGCACGGTCGGCATGATCGACTCGACGCGCTCGGTCGTCTCGGCCGTCGTGGTTGTCGAAGACGCGCTTGGTGACGTCCTTGAGGTAGGCCATGCCGACGACGTCGTCGAGGTTCTCGCCGATCACCGGGATGCGCGAGTAGCCGCTGCGCAGGGCCAGCGACATCGCCTGGCGCAGCGTCTTGGTGCGCTCGATGAAGACCAGGTCGGTGCGCGGCACCATGACCTCGCGCACGATCGTGTCGCCGAGCTCGAAGACCGACTGGATCATCTGCCCTCGTCGGACTCGATGAGCGAGCTGGCGGCGGCCAGGTCGACGAGCTCGCGCACCTCGACCTCGGACGCGAACGGGCCCTCGCGGAAGCCCTTGCCCGGGGTGAGGGCGTTGCCGAGGAGGATCAGCAGCCGCGGGCACCGGCCCGAGCAGGCGGGTGAGCGCGATGAGCGGGCCGCGCGGAGGCGAGCGCGATCCGCTCGGCGTGCTGGCGACCGAGCGTGCGCGGGCCGACACCGATCAGCGACGAACGACGACGACCGACATGATCGCGCCGCCAGGACGCAGCTGCTGCCAGAGCCCGTCGACCTCGTCGGGCGACGACCACCGCGACCAGCACGATGCCGGCCGTCTCGGCCACGATCCGCAGCAGCAGCACCGAGTTGAGGTACGGCGCCGGGTCCTCGAGGATGCGGGCGAGCCCGCGTGGCCCCGGACGCGCCCCTCGTCGTCGAGCTCGTCGGCACGCGCCTTGGAGAACGTCGAGATGCGCGGCGTCGACGCTGGCGAGCAGAGCCGGCCACGCCGACCAGCGACGACGGACGATCGACCAGCAACCAGGTCATCGGTGGTCATCGTCTGCGGCTCCTGCCGCGCGGCGGCTGCTGCCACTCGAGCAGCAGCCGGCCCTGGATGCCGAACATCTCGTGGTGCTCCTCGGGCTCGGCGTGGTCGTAGCCCAGCAGGTGCAGGATGCCGTGGACGGTCAGCAGCTCGATCTCGTCCTGCGCTCGATGACCCGCGGCGGGCGCCTGCTGCTCGGCGACCTGCGGGCACAGCGCGATGTCGCCGAGGTAGCCCTCGTCGGCTCTCCTCGTCGTCGGCGCCCGGCGTCAGCTCGTCCATCGGGAACGACAGGACGTCGGTCGGGCCCTTCTTGCCCATCCACTGCTCGTTGAGCACGGCGATCGTGTCGGGGTCGACGAGCCGCAGCGTCAGCTCGGTCGCCGGGGTGCAGCCGCATGCGCCGCATCACGAACCGGCACAGGCGGGTCAGGCGCGACGACGTCGACGTCGGCTGACCGGACTCGTCGACGCCAGCTCGACTCATCGAGTACGTCGACGTTCATGACGCCTCGCCTCGTACTCGTCGTAGGCGGCCACGATCCGGCCGACCAGCTTGTGCCGGACCACGTCCGCCGCGGTCAGCGTCGGGAAGTGGATGTCGCGGACGTCGTCGAGGATCTCGCTGCACGACGCGCAGGCCGCTCTTGGTGCCGCCCGGCAGGTCGACCTGGGTGACGTCGCCGGTGACGACCATCTTGGAGCCGAAGCCCAGCCGGGTCAGGAACATCTTCATCTGCTCGGGCGTGGTGTTCTGCGCCTCGTCGAGGATGATGAACGCGTCGTTGAGCGTGCGACCGCGCATGTACGCCAGCGGGGCGACCTCGATGACCCCCGCGGCGAGCAGCTTGGGGATCGTCTCCGGGTCGAGCATGTCGTGCAGCGCGTCGTACAGCGGACGCAGGTACGGGTCGATCTTCTCGCTGAGCGTGCCGGGCAGGAAGCCGAGGTTGCTCGCCGGCCTCGACCGCCGGGCGGGTCAGGATGATCCGGGTGACCTCCTTGGCCTGCAGCGCCTGCACGGCCTTGGCCATCGCGAGGTAGGTCTTGCCGGTGCCGGCCGGGCCGATGCCGAAGACGATCGTGTGCTTGTCGATCGCGTCGACGTAGCGCTTCTGGTTGAGCGTCTTCGGGCGGATCGTGCGACCGCGGTTGGACAGGATGTTGAGGCTCAGGACGTCGGCGGGACGCTCCTCGCGTCTCGGTGCGCAGCATGGCGATGCTGCGCTCGACCGTCTCGGGGGTCAGGTCCTGACCCGTGCGCATGATCGTCACGAGCTCGTCGAGCAGTCGCTCGACCAGCGCCGCCTCGGCGGCGCCGTGGCACGTGATGGACCTGTTGCCGCGGACGTGGACGTCGGCGTCGAAGGAGTCGCTCGATCAGGCGGAGGAACTCGTCGGCGGGGCCGAGCAGCGCGACCATCGGGATGCTCGCCGGAATCGTGACGGTGTGCTGCAAGGGTTCAGGTGTACTCATCGGCACCCCCGGTGGGGGCATCTCTCCTTCGCTCGGTCGGGACTGGTCCATGGTATGCGGCCCGCGGGGTCCCGTGCGACCGCCAATCGGCCCGCCCTCAGCGGAAGGCGTCGCGGATCCGACCGAAGACCCCGCGGTGGGAGGCCGCGAACTCGCCCTCCACGCGCTCCTCGCCGCGCTCGACGGCCAGCTGGGTGAGCAGCTCGCGCTGAGCGTCGTCGAGCTTGGTGGGCGTCTCGACGACCACACGGACCTTGAGGTCCCCACGGCCCGCTCCGCGCAGGTGAGGGACGCCGCGACCCCGGAGGGTGACGGTCTCGCCCGACTGCGTGCCGGCCGCGATGTCGAACCCGATCGTCGGCTCGGCGCCTTCGATGTCCGCGTCGGCCTCGAGCGTCGGGAGGTCGATCTGGGTGCCGAGAGCCGCCGCCGTCATCGGCACACGGACGTCGCAGTAGAGGTCGTCGTCGGAGCGGGTGAAGAGCTGGTGCGGCTCCACCTCGATCTCGACGTAGAGGTCGGCGGCGGGACCACCGCCGGGCCCGACCTCGCCCTCGCCGGCGAGCTGGATCCGCGTCCCGGTGTCGACACCGGCGGGCACCTTGATGGTGAGCGTGCGGCGCGCGCGGACGCGGCCGTCGCCGGAGCACTCGTCGCACGGGTCGACGATGACCGAGCCGTAGCCGTGGCAGGTCGGGCAGGGGCGCGCCGTACGGATGTCGCCGAGCAGGGAGCGCTGCACGTGCTGGACCTCTCCGTGCCCGTGACAGGTCTGGCACGTGACCGGGTCGGCCCCGTCGGCCGAGCCGTTGCCGTCGCACGTCTCGCACACGACGGCGGTGTCGACCTTGAGCTCCCGCGTCGTCCCGAACGCGGCCTCGGCCAGCGGCACGGCGATGCGGAGCAGGGCGTCGCTTCCGCGGCGCGTACGACCGCGTGGTCCGCGCTGGCCGCCCTGCTGCCCGAAGAACGCGTCCATGATGTCGTTGAACGAGAAGCCCTGGCCGAACCCGCCGCCGGCGTCGTTGCTCAGCGGGTCTCCGCCCCGGTCGTAGAACGCACGCTTCTCGGGGTCGGACAGCACCTCGTACGCGACCGTGACGCTCCTTGAACCGCTCCTGCGCCTCCGGGTCGTGGTTGACGTCGGGGTGCAGCTGCGGGCGAGCTTGCGGTACGCCTTCTTGATCTCCTCGGCCGTCGCGTCGCGACTCACGCCGAGGGTCCCGTAGTAGTCCTGGCTCATGCGTCCTTGTCTGTTCTCAGTCGCTGAGGGTCTGGCCGACGTAGCGGGCGACGGCACGCACGGCCGCCATCGTGCCCGGGTAGTCCATGCGGGTGGGGCCGACGACGCCGAGCGTCGCCAGCGGCTCGTCCGTGCTGCCGTACGCGGTGGCGACGACCGAGGTGGCCGAGAGCTCCTCGTACGGCCCTCGGCGCCGATGCGTACGGTCAGCATGCTCGGGGAGGTGGCCTCACCGAGCAGCTTCAGCAGCACGACCTGCTCCTCGATCGCCTCGAGGACCGGCTTGATCGACGTGTCGAAGTCGGTGCCGAAGCGCGCGAGGTTCGCGGCGCCGCCGACGGCGACCCGCTCGTCGGAACGCTCGTTGGAGAACGCCCGTGTCATCGTCGCGACGACCGCCGTCACGAGCGGCTGCTCCTCCGGCCGGAACGTCGTGATGAGGTCGGCGACCGTCGCCGAGGCGTCGGGAAGGCGCTGCCCCACGGCCGCGGCGATGAGCTTGCCTCGCAGCTCACCGACCAGGTGGTCGCCCGGGTCGCCGGGCAGCTCGACGATGCGCTGCTCGACCCGCCCGCTGCTGGTGATCAGCACGACGAGGACCCGGCTGCGGTCCATCGGCACGAGCTCGACGTGGCGCACGGTCGAGCGGGTGAGCGACGGGTACTGGACGATGGCGACCTGGTGGGTCAGCTGCGACAGCAGCCGCACGCTGCGCTGCACGACGTCGTCGACGTCGACCGCACCATCGAGGAACGTCTCGATCGCCCGGCGCTCCGGGACGGACAGGCGGCGTACGGAGGCGAGCCGGTCGACGAAGAGCCGGTAGCCCTTGTCGGTCGGGATGCGGCCCGCGCTCGTGTGGGGCTGGGCGATGAAACCCTCGTCCTCGAGCACCGCCATGTCGTTGCGGATGGTCGCCGGCGACACGCCGAGCTGGTGGCGGTCCACCAGCGTCTTGGAGCCGACGGGTTCGTGCGTCGCCACGTAGTCCTCGACGATGGCGCGCAGCACCGCGAGCTTGCGTTCGTCGAGCACGACCTCCACCGCCTCGTCCCTTCTCGCGTCTGTTGGCACTCTTGTGCCGTGAGTGCCAGTCTAGCCAGGCTGTCCAGAGGGATGCGGCTCCGGCGGCGTGTGGCGCCCTGTCCAGCCGAGCACCTCGACTAGGTTGCTCCTCGTGGCTCACGACCGATACGGCTCCGACGTTCTCGCAGGCGACTGGCGCGTCCCCAAGCGGGGTCGCTCCACCGAGGTCGAGGCGGAGGTCGGAATGGTGCTCGAGGAGGTCACCACCGACTTCTGCGGCGCGATCACCCGTACGGACCGCGACCTCGGCACCGTCGAGCTGGAGGATCGCCGCGGCAAGCGACGGACGTTTCCGCTGGGCCCCGGCTTCCTGCTCGAGGGCAAACCAGTGATTCTCCACGCACCCGTTCGTCAGGCAGCACCGGCCAGGCCGACGCACACCGCGTCGGGGTCGGTGGCTGTCCACGACGCGAAGGCGCGGGTCGCCCGCGCGAGCCGCATCTACGTCGAGGGGCGGCACGACGCCGAGCTCGTCGAGAAGGTGTGGGGTGACGACCTGCGGATCGAAGGGGTGGCGGTCGAGTACCTCGAAGGGGTCGATGACCTCCCATCGGTCGTGGACCAATTCAAGCCCGGTCCGGGACGACGCCTCGGCGTGCTCGTGGACCACCTGGTCCCGGGGTCGAAGGAGTCGCGGATCGCCGCCTCGGTGCTGCGCGGACCGTACAAGGAGCACGTGCTCGTCGTCGGCCACCCGTACGTGGACGTCTGGCAGGGCGTGAAGCCCGAGCGCCTCGGGCTCGAGAAGTGGCCGGTGATCCCACGCTCGATGTCGTGGAAGCACGGCATCTGCCAGTCGCTCGGATGGCCCCACCGCAACCAGGCCGACATCGCGCACGCCTGGAAGCGCATCCTCGGGTCGGTCCGCTCGTACGCCGACCTCGAGCCGGCGCTGCTCGGACGGGTCGAGGAGCTCATCGACTTCGTCACGACCTGACGGCTGCGGCAGGCCGCCCACCCCTACGGGGCGTCGCCGCGAATCCGCCAGAAGCAGAGTCCGCCGAGTCCGAGCGCCACTACGAGGAGCAGCGCCGTCTCGCGCCACTGCAGCGTCCAGAAGGCGCTGGACGGGTGCCACGTGACCTGCTGCCGATAGCCCTCGTCCGCCAACCGGTCGAAGCACGCCGCCCGCGCACCCGCCTGCGCGCTCTCCCCCGGCGGCGGCCCGCCGCAGTCGGCGACCCACACCGGCAACGACCGCATGCGCTCGCCGTCGGCGTCGAGCGTGACGTTCGACAGCTCCCACGTGCCGGTGCGGCCCGTCTCGACACGGATCTCGGAGACGTTCTCGATCGCGTCTCCTGGACCTGAGGCTCCCTCGACCATCAGACCGACGAGGTTCTCCTCCGTAATCGAGCTCGTGGCCTTCTCGGGTTCGACGAGCTGGGCCCGCACGACGATCCCGACGAACAGCTGGACGCCGAGGACGAGGACGAGCGTCACTGCCATCGCCGCGACGGTCCGTCGCACCATGAGCCCAGCCAGCACGCCGATTGCGAGCGCCAGTACGGCGTACCCGATCGGGACGAGCCCCCGGGCTCCGAAGACTGCGGGCTCGATGCGCGAGACCATGAACGGCCCCGTCCCCTCGCCGGTCGCGATCGCGCGCTCGATCGGTCCGGCCCACCAGGTCACACCCCACGACAGCAGCCCAGCGACCGACACCGTGACGAGGGCGGCGCCGAGGAGCTTGACGGCGAGCCACCGTGTGCGCGTGACCGACTGGCTCCACGCGAGACGGTGCGTCCGAGCCTCCAGCTCGCGCGCGACCATCGGCGCTCCCCAGAACGCCCCGACGACGAGCGGGAAGACGTACGCCGCTGCGATGCCGACGTAGTAGAGCGTGACCTTGAACGCGTCGGCGCTCAGTCCTGTCAGGAACGAGCGTGCGCCGTCCTCTGCCGCGTCGACGATCCCGGGCCCGGTGATGGCCAGTGCCACGAGCAGCAGAGCGACGGCAGCCGCGACCGGAATCGCCTGGACACGCAGCTGGCGCCATGTCAGCCAGATCATCGGATCACCTCGACGGTCGGGCGCGGGCGCTCGTACGAGGCGTCGCCGCGCAGGTAGGCGAGCACCAGATCCTCGAGCCCGAGAGGAGTCACGTCCCAGGAGGGATCGACCGCGGGTCCGCCGGTGCGGACGATTAACGTGCTCTGGCGGTCGGTATGGCTCGCCGTCACGACGTGGTGGCCGGCCGGGCCTGCGTCGGAGGGACGCCGCGCGCCGGTCATGCGGCGGTGCGATGCCAGCAGATCGTCGAGGTCGCCCGCGACCCGGACCTCGGAGTCCACCAGCACGACGACGTAGTCACAGGCGCGTTCGAGGTCCGAGACGAGGTGCGAGGACAGGACGACCGTGAGGTCCTGCTCAGCGACCGCCTCCATCAGGTCCTGCATGAACTCGCGTCGGGCGAGCGGGTCGAGGGCCGCGACAGGCTCGTCGAGGATCAGCAGCTCCGGCCGTTTGCCGATCGCCATCGTGAGCGCGATCTGGGCGCGTTGGCCTCCCGAGAGGCTGCCGGTGCGGCGCCGCAGGTCGATGCCGAGCCGGTCGATCCGGTCCCGGACGAGCGCGTCGTCCCATCGCGGGTTGAGGTGCGAGCCGATCCGGAGGTGGTCGGCGACACTCATCCCCCGATAGGTCGGCGCATCCTGACTCACGTAGCCGACGCGCGCCTGGTGCTCGGCGCCGGACGACGGCCCCTCGTCCAGCACCTCGATGCGACCGGCGGTGGGCACGAGCATCCCGGCCGCGAGCCCGAGCAGCGTGCTCTTGCCGGCGCCGTTGGGACCGACGAGACCCACCACGCGGCCGGCCGGGAGCTCAAGCGTGCAGTCCTTCAGGGCCCAGTGACGGCTTCTGCCGTATCTCTTGCCGAGCTCATGCGTTCTCAGTGCTGTGGTCATGCGATGTCCTCCTCGGAGGCGGCCCGAAAGGTGGTCATGAACAACGCCTCGATGCTCTCGTCGTCGAGGCCGGCGCGGCGGGCCTTGGACAGCCACCGCTGGAGGTCGGTACGCAGCGGGCCGTGCGCCGCCAGCGTGTTGTCGGTGAGGGTCCGCGTGACGAACGTGCCGACACCCGGACGCGGAGCAACGAGGCCGTCGCGCTCGAGGTCGCGGTAGGCCTTCAGGACGGTGTTGGGGTTGATCGCCAGCTGACGCGCGACGTCCTTGACGGTCGGGAGCTGGTCACCCTCGTCGAGGAGCCCGAGGCGGAGGGCGCGGCGTACCTGCTGAACGAGCTGCAGGTACGCGGAGACGCCCGACCGGGAGTCCAGGTGGAACTCGATCATTCGATACTCCTAATGTGCTATCTGAGTAGCACTATAGATAGCAGGAGGTCCGACCGCAAGAGTCCTTGCCACCGCCCTGAGACAATGGAGGCATGCCGTCGACGTTGCCCGAGGGTGAAGCAGTCCCCACCGACGGCTCCCTCCCCACCTCCTCGCTCGAGGCGCTCGGAGAGGCGCCGTTCGGTGCCTACGTGCACGTCCCGTTCTGCGTGACCCGCTGCGGCTACTGCGACTTCAACACCTACACCTCCTCCGAGCTCGGGCCCGGCGCCTCGCACGACTCGTACGCCGACACCGTGCTGGCCGAGATCGCGCTCGCCGCACGGGTCCTCGAGCGGTCCGGGCGCTCCCTCCCGCGCATCGAGACGGTCTTCGTGGGCGGGGGCACACCAACCCTGCTCGCTTCCGACGACCTCGGCCGGATCCTCGAGGCGCTCGACAAGACCTTCGGCCTCGCCGACGGGTACGAGGCCACCACCGAGGCGAACCCCGACAGCGTGATGCCCGAGTCGCTCGCCACCTTGCGGGCCCGAGGCTTCACCCGGATCTCGTACGGCATGCAGTCGGCGGTGCCCCACGTCCTCGCCACGCTCGACCGCACGCACGACCCGGCCCGACTGCCCGACGTCGTCCGGTGGGCGCGCGAGGCGGGGTTCGAGCAGGTGAGCGTCGACCTCATCTACGGCACCCCGGGTGAGTCGCTGGCCGACTGGCAGCGCTCCCTGGACGCGGCGCTCGCGCTCGGCCCCGATCATGTGAGCGCGTACGCACTGATCGTCGAGGACGGGACAGCGATGGCGCGGCGGGTGGCGCGCGGCGAGGTCACCGCGCCCGACGACGACCTGATGGCCGACATGTACGCCGCGGCCGACACCACGCTGGGCGCAGCCGGGCTCGGCTGGTACGAGCTGTCCAACTGGGCTCGTGACGACGCGGCCCGGTGCCGCCACAACGAGCTCTACTGGACCGGGGCGGACTGGTGGGGCTTCGGCCCGGGAGCCCACAGCCACGTCGCCGGGACCCGCTGGTGGAACGTCAAGCACCCCGCCGCGTACGCGAAGCGTCTCGCCTCGGGCACATCCCCCGGCCACGGGCGCGAGGTGCTCGACGACGAGACACGGCGGGTCGAGCAGGTCCTGCTGGAGTCACGCCTGCGCGACGGGATGCCTCTCGCGCGGTTGGACGAGGCGGGCCGCACCGCCGTGCCCGCCCTCGTCGCCGAAGGGCTCGTCGACCCCCTGCCGCTCGAGCACGACCGGCTCGCCCTCACGCTGCGAGGTCGCCTCCTCGCCGACGCGGTCGTACGCCGGCTCCTGCCGTAGACCGTTCCGCGCCCGGAGAACGTCGAAAGGGCCGTACCGCGCGTGCGGTACGGCCCTCTCTACTCCCTGCGCGGGATCAGCTCTCGGCGTAGAACCCGTCGAGCGTCGAGCGGAACTTGTCCTCGACGTACTTGCGCTTGAGCTTCAGGCTCGGCGTCAGCTCGCCCTCCTCGATCGTGAGGTCGTGGTCGAGCACGACCCACTTCTTCACCGTCTCCCAACGGTTCAGCTTGGAGTTGAGCTCGTCGACGTAACCGTGCGATCGCCTTCTGCATCTGCGGCGACGAGACGATCTCGGCGTACGACTTGCCGGCGATGCCGTGGTTCTCGGCCCACAGCGTCGACGGCGTCCGGGTCGAGCGTGATCAGCGCGGAGACGAAGTTGCGGTTGTTGCCGTGCACCACCATCTGGCTGGCCAGCGGGCAGACGCCCTTGAAGACGCCCTCGATGTGCGAGGGCGCGACGTACTTGCCGCCCGACGTCTTGAAGAGGTCCTTCTTGCGGTCGGTGATCTGCAGGAAGCCGTCGGCGTCGATCTCGCCGATGTCACCGGTGGCCAGCCAGCCGTCCTCGGTGATCGCGGAGGCGGACTCGCTCTCGAGGTTGTGGTAGCCGCGCATGACGCCCGGGCCCTTGATGAGGATCTCGCCGTCGTCGGCGATCTTGACCTCGGTGCCCGGCATCGGCAGACCGACGGTGCCGAACTTGTACTGGTCGGGATGGTTGACGAACGCGCCGGCGCACGTCTCGGTGAGGCCGTAGCCCTCGAGGATGAGGATCGCCGGCGGCGTGGAACCACTCGGCGATGTCGCTGCGACAGCGCGGCACGCGCCGGAGATGAAGAAGCGCACGCGACCGCCGAAGCGGTCGCGGACCTTGGAGAACACCAGCTTGTCGGCCGATCGTCGTGCTGAAGCCTGAGGCCCGCCGGCACCGGCTTGCCCTCGCGCTCGAGCGCGCTTGACCTGCCGGCCGACCTTGCTCGGCCCAGTGGAAGAGCTTGAGCTTGGCGCCGCCCTCCTCCTCCATCATGCCGACGATGCGGCCGTACGCCTTCTCGAAGATGCGCGGCGCGGCACCCATGAACGTCGGCTTCACGACGGCGAGGTTCTCGACGATCTTGGGGACGCGGCCGTCGATCGCGGTCGGGAAGCCGACGCGCAGCTGGGTCGAGAGCAGCACCTTGCCGAACGAGTGCGCCATCGGCAGCCAGAGGTACTGGAGGTCGTCGATCGTGAGGAATCCGCCGCGCGGCGACAGCGGCGCCCTCGTAGGTCCAGCAGTCGTGCGTCAGCCGGACGCCCTTCGGGCGACCGGTCGTGCCCGAGGTGTAGATCAGGGTGGCGAGCGTGCTCGGACTCGATGGCAGCGACGCGCTCCTGCGACGACCGGGGTGCTCGGCGAGGTAGCTTCGCGCCCAGCTCCTCGAGCTCGTCGAGCGACGATGACCCAGTCGCCGTCGGCCGTCGCCGTCGAACAGCGACGACCTTGATGACGTCGGGCAGCTCGGCGCGCTTCTCGCGCAGCTTCGCGAGCTGCGTCGTCGTCCTCGGCGAACACGATGCGGCTGCTCGGAGTCGGCCAGGATGTAGGCGACGTCGGTCGGCAGCGGTGGTCGGGTAGACCGTGGTGGTGGCAGCACCGGCGGCGCATGATCGCCAGGTCGGTCAGGATCCACTCGATAGCGCGTGCCGGACGCGATCGCGACGCGCTCCTCCGGCTCGATGCCCAGCGAGACGAGGCCGGCCGCGATGCGCGACACGATCTCGCCGGTCTCACCCCAGGTCAGCGACCTCCAGTTCTCGCCGACGGGGTAGCGGTAACGCCTCACGGTTCGGGGTCTCCGGACACGGGCGTAGAACAGCTCGCCGACATTCTTTGCACGCGAGTCGACGACTTTCATCTGCTCGGGGTCGGGGCGTTGGCCATAGGAGTGCACCTCATCGCGGGACGTAGTGGGAGTGATGGGGATCACGGGATGGCCAGAATCGTACGGGATCTCTGTGACCGCGGGCACACTGCGCCGAGAATCGTTACCGATCAGTACCCCTCGGAGCCGCGCGTGCGCAGGGTGACAGCCCCGGCCGAGCGTCGGTTCGGACCACTGAGCGACGGGACGAACCGTCGCTCGGTGGTCCGAACCGTCGTCACACAGTCGAGCTGTCGTGCGCGTCGACGTCGGCTCGCGTGGCCCGCCTCACCGCACCGCTACTTCTTGTTCTTGTCCCGGCGTCGCCGGTCGAGAGCGCGGCGATGAACGCCTCCTGCGGGACCTCGACGCGGCCGACCATCTTCATGCGCTTCTTGCCCTCCTTCTGCTTCTCGAGCAGCTTGCGCTTGCGGCTGATGTCGCCGCCGTAGCACTTGGCGAGCACGTCCTTGCGGATCGCGCGGATGTTCTCGCGGGCGATGACCCGCGCGCCGATCGCGGCCTGGATCGGCACCTCGAACTGCTGGCGCGGGATGAGCTCCTTGAGCTTGCCGGCCAGCGAGACGCCGTAGGCGTAGGCGTTGTCGCGGTGCACGATCGCGCTGAACGCGTCGACGACCTCGCCCTGCAGCAGGACGTCGACCTTGACCAGGTCGGACGCCTGCTCGCCGGTGGGCTCGTAGTCGAGCGAGGCGTAGCCCTTGGTGCGGCTCTTGAGCGCGTCGAAGAAGTCGAACATGATCTCGCCCATGGGCAGCGTGTACCTGATCTCGACGCGGTCCTCGGACAGGTAGTCCATGCCGATGCAGCTGGCCGCGCCGCGCCTGGCACAGCTCCATGATCGACGCCGATGTAGTCGGTGGGGCTCAGGACCGTGGCGCGCACGACCGGCTCGTAGACCTCGGCGATCTTGCCGCGTCGGGTACTCCTCGGGTTGGTGACGCGGTGCTCGCTGCCGTCCTCCATGCTCGACGCGGTAGACGACGTTCGGGCGCGGTCGAGATGAGGTCGAGGTTGAACTCGCGCTCGAGCCGCTCGCGGACGATCTCGAGGTGCAGCAGGCCGAGGAAGCCGATGCGGAAGCCGAAGCCCAGCGCGCCCGGACGACTCCGGCTCGTAGACGAGCGCCGCATCGTTGAGCTGCAGCTTCTCGAGCGCGTCGCGCAGCGTCGGGTAGTCGTCGCCGTCGATCGGGTAGAGGCCGGAGAAGACCATCGGGTTCGGGTGTCTTGTAGCCGCCGAGCGGCTCGGTCGCCGCGGCATGTTGCGAGGTCACGGTGTCGCCGACGCGGCGACTGGCGGACCTCCTTCACGCCGGTGATGAGGTAGCCGACCTCGCCGACGCCGAGGTCGGTCGGCCTTCACCGGCTCGGGCGAGATGACGCCGACCTCGAGCATCTCGTGCACGGCGCCGGTCGACATCATCTTGATCTTGTCGCGGTGGCGACAGCTTGCCGTCGACGACGCGGACGTAGGTGACGACGCCGCGGTAGGTGTCGTAGACCGAGTCGAAGATCAGCGCGCGCGGCGGGCGCGTCGGGGTCGCCCTTGGGCGGCGGGATCTCGTCGACGATCAGGTTGAGCAGCTCCTCGACGCCCTGACCCGGTCTTGGCCGAGACCCGCAGCACGTCGTCGGGGTCGCCGCCGATGATGCCGGCGATCTCCGCGGCGTACTTCTCGGGCTGCGCGCCGGGCAGGTCGATCTTGTTGAGCACCGGGATGATGTGCGAGGTCGGCGTCGATCGCGAGGTAGAGGTTGGCCAGCGTCTGCGCCTCGATGCCCTGCGCGGCGTCGACCAGCAGGATCGCGCCCTCGCACGCCTCGAGGCTGCGGCTGACCTCGTAGGTGAAGTCGACGTGCCCGGGGGTGTCGATCATGTTGAGGATGTAGGTCGTGCCGGCGTCGTCACCGCTCGGACTTGGTGAACGGCATGCGGACGGCCTGGCTCTTGATCGTGATGCCGCGCTCGCGCTCGATGTCCATGCGGTCGAGGTACTGCGCCTTCATGTCGCGGCCGTCGACGACACCGGTGTGCTGCAGCATGCGGTCGGCCAGCGTCGACTTGCCGTGGTCGATGTGCGCGATGATGCAGAAGTTGCGCAGGACCGCCGGGTCGGTGGCCCCGGAGCGGGTGCCGACGAGGAAGCTGCGGACTTGGCCATGGTGCCTCCCATCCTCCCATGTCGGCCCCAGGTTCCCGAACGCGTACGCGCCGGTGCACGAGCGGGCCGCGGCAGAGCCTGGACGGTGGGCCGTCCGCCGCGCGCCTACCCTGACGACGTGAACGTGATCCTCAACATCATCTGGCTCGTGCTGAGCGGCATCTGGCTGGCGATCGGGTACGCCGTCGCCGGCGTGCTGCTCTGCATCACCGTCATCGGCATCCCCTGGGGCATCGCGTCGTTCCGGATCGCGTCGTACGCGCTGTGGCCGTTCGGCCGCACGACCGAGCCCAACCCCTCCGCCGGGGTGCCCTCGATGGTCGGCAACGTGATCTGGCTGGTGCTGGCCGGGATCTGGCTGGCGATCGCGCACGTGGTGAGCGGCGTCGCCCTCTGCCTGACGATCATCGGCATCCCGCTCGGCCTGGCGAACTTCAAGATGGTGCCGATCTCGCTCATGCCGTTGGGCTACCGGATCGTCCCGGTGCGCTGACGCCGGCGGGTCTTCGTCGACCGCGAGCCGCAACGGTGGTTTGGCCGCCCGCGGGCGCGGGTACGAAGAGAACGCTCGCATCCTCCACAGGAAGGACCTGTCGTGGTCATCGGACTCGGCATCGTTCTCATCGTCCTCGGCCTGATCTTCGCCCTGGACGTCATCAACATCGACACGACTGCGCTGGACACCGGAACACTCGGCTGGATCCTGCTCGCCGCAGGCATCGCGGCCGTCGTGATCTCGCTGATCGTCAACCACCAGCGCACCCGCTCGACGCACGTGGTCCAGGAGCGCCGCGACGGGGGTTACCCGCCGCCGCGGTAGTACGGAGGCAACACCCAGCGGCCCTCGGTCCTGCGCACCTGCAGGAGCCGGGGGCCGCTTGCGTTGCCGGCCCGTTCACGCTCGGGGGACGAGGATCGAGGCCATTTTGGACGGCGACGCACCCGCTGATACAGTGGGTGGTCGCGTGTCCGTGTCCGCGCGCGCACCCATCCACTTCGACAGAACAACGAGGCTTGCCCCGTGGCAAACATCAAGTCGCAGATCAAGCGCAACCGGCAGAACGAGGTTCAGCGCGAGCGCAACAAGGCTGTGCGCTCCGAGCTGAAGACCGTCGTCCGTCGGTTCACCGAGGCCGTCGACGCCGGCAACACCGACGACGCCAAGGAGTTCGCGAAGGCAGCGAACCGCAAGCTGGACAAGGCTGCCTCCAAGGGCGTCATCCACAAGAACCAGGCGGCGAACCGCAAGTCGTCGATCTCCAAGAAGGCCGCCGCTCTCTGAGCGCCTGACCTCCTGCATCTGAGCGGCGCCTTCCTCACGGGAGGTGCCGTTCGTGCGTTCTGGGCGGTTCGTGCGTTCTGGGCGGTTCGTGCGTCCTGGACAGAGCGAGAGCGGGCCGCGCTCAGCGCACCCTGGCCCCGACGACGCCGAGCACCATCCGCTCGAGTGCGTACTCCGGGTCGGCTGCGCCCTTCACGTCGAGATCGGCCCGCGCCACCGCGCGGATCGCGGTCGTGATGCCGGCGCCGTCCCAGCCCTTCAGCTGGGCCCGCAACCGCTTGAGCCGGAACGGCGGCGCCCCCACCTCGCGGGCCAGCTCGGCCTCGCGGAGCCCTCTTGCTCGACGCCACGCCGTAACGGGCCAGCGAGCGGAGCCCGGTCGCGAACGCCGAGGTGACGAGCACCGGTGCCACGTTGTTGTGGAGAGCCCACCGCAGCTGCTCGAGCGCGAGCGCGGCGTCGCCGTCGATGGCCGCATCAGCGATGTCGAAGCCCTTCACCTCGGCGCGGCCGCCGAAGTACTGGCGGACGAGCTCCAGCGAGATCTTGTCGCGCCGACCGTCGGCTCCGGTCGCGGCGTCGACGAGCTGGTCGGCGGCCGCGGCGAGCGACCGCAGGTCGTGGCCGACCGCGGCGACGAGGTAGTCGGCGGCCTCCTCCGACACCGATGCTCCGAGCTGGCGGACCTCCGTGGAGACCCAGCGCGTCACCTCCCACGGCTTCGGTGCGGAGGTCACGACCTCCTTGACCGCGGGGAGCTTGCGCAGCTTGTCGAGGACACCCTTGCCCTTCTGGCCGCCACCGTGGGTGAGCACCACGACGACGTCTGGGGCCGGTGCCGCGGCATAGGCGAGGAGCTCGTCGGCGACCGTCGGGTCGAGCGACTCGACACCGCGGACCACCACGGCGCTGTGCGACGAGAACAGCGACGGGCTCGTCAGGCCGGTCAGCTCACCGGGCCCGAGCGACGAGCCCTCGACCTCGGAGACGGAGGTCTCCGGGTCCTCGTCGCGGATCTGCGCGAGCGCACGCCGCATGGCACGGTCGGTGAGGAACTCGAATCCGCCGGTGACCAGGACGAGGGTGCTGAACAAGGACGCCATCGCAGGTCAGCATGCCATGCGGCAGCGACACGAGGCGCGGGTGCCTCACCGGCGTACGCCGATGATCCGTCCGCTCCGCACGACGAGTGCGACGTCTCCTCCCGAGTCGGTCCGCAGCACGGTCACCCCGGCCCTGCTCAGCGTCTCCAGCGTCACGGGAGCGGGGTGGCCGTACGTGTTGTCCTTCCCGGCGCTCACCGTGGCCCATCGCGCTCCGAGCCCGGCCAGCCATGCCGCGTCCTGGTGCGCGCTGCCGTGATGGGGGACCTTCACCACGTCGACCCGGAGGTCGGGATAGGTCCGGCGCAGCGTCGCCTGCGCTGGCGGCTCCACGTCGCCGGTGAGCAGGATCCGAGCCCCTCGGGTCTCGGCGAGCAGGACCACGCTCGCGTCGTTCGCCGCGTCGTCGCTCACCGCCGTGCGGGCGTCGGCCAGGTCCGGGGCGAGGACGGTGAGCGTGAGGTCGCCGATCTCCCAGCGCTGGCCGCTCTCGAGCATCCGGGCATCACGTCCGTGGAGGGCAGGACGGCTCGGCCCGACGCCGACCCAGCCGACGTCACGCCCGCGTACGACTCCCGCGAGGCCGTCGACGTGGTCGGCGTGGGCATGGGTGAGGACGAGCAACGGGACGGCCCGTACGCGGAGGTCGTCCAGGCAGCGGTCGACGGCCCCGGTGTCAGGGCCTGCGTCGACGACGACCGCGGCCGTAGGTCCCGCGCGCAGGACCGTCGCGTCGCCCTGACCGACGTCGCAGGCGACCATCACCCAGTGCTGCGGCGGCCACCCCGGACTGAGCGGCGCGACCGTCACGCCGGTGACGAGCGCCGTGACGAGGGCGGACGGCAACGGGCGCCGGAGCAGCAGGTGACCGGTCGCTGCGACGAGACCGCTGACGACGACCAGCAGGGCCACGGTCAGCGCTCCCTCCCCCACGACGGCCGCCGCTCCCGGAAGGGCGGCCGAGCGTCGCCCGACGAGCACGATCCACCCGGCCGGCAGCGCCGTCACGAGACCGACGAGCTGCCCGAACGGCCCCCATGCCAGCCCTGCCAGCCCGCCCGCGAGCCCGAGGACCGTTGCCGGGCCGACGGCGGGGGCGGCAACGAGGTTGGCGACGACGGCCACCGACGACCTCGCCCGAGAGCGCGGCGACCGGAGCCGTGCACGCGAGCTGTGCGGCGGCCGGCACCGCGAGCGCCTCGGCGAGCCACCGCGGCATCCACCGCGCGAGCGCGTCCCGCCACACGGGGGCGAGCAGGAGGATGCCGCCCGTCGCGAGCGCCGACAGGAGGAAGCCTGCCGACGTCGCCAGCCACGGGTCGAGCAGCACGACACCGACGACCGCCCACGCCAGGCAGCGGGCGCCTCTCCTCCGCCCGCCCGTGCTGAGACCGGCGACCCCCACGAGCCCCATCACAGCGGCACGCACGACGGAGGGCTCGGGCGGTGCGAGCAGCACGTATCCGACGGTCGCCGCCACCGCCAGGGCCACGCGGGCCCGCGGGCCCGTCCCAGGGGACGCGCGAGGGCGAGCAGGAAACCGACGAGGAGCGTGAGGTTGGTGCCCGACACCGCGAGCAGATGCGTGAGACCGCTCGTACGAAAGTCCTCGCGAAGGCCGTCGGACAGTGCGTGGTCGTCCCCGTGGACGAGGGCGGGGACCAGGGCAGACACGTCGTCGCCCCGCCCGGACACGGCCGCCGTGATGGCGGCTCGCAGCTTCTCCGCTCCGGCCCACCACCACGCTGGGTCACCGTCGGGGCGCGGCGACAAGGAGGTCACCGACAAGGTGGCGGCCGTCGCCGAGTCGTCGGCGGGCCCCAACCGTCCCGACGCCTCCACCTGCTGGCCCAGCCGAAGGTCCAGGGCATCCCCGCGGACCCACGCGGTGACCGGACTACGGAGTCGCCAGACCGTCCCCCTCGCCTCGACGCGGCGGACGGTGAGACGCACGACGGTCGACGTCCCGAAGGTCCCCCGAACCTCCCGGGGGTCGGTCGCGACGTCTGCCACGACGGCGACGGTCGCACGCTCGGCCGCCAGGGAGGGCAGGACGCCCGACCGGTGTGCGGACGCGCGCACCGCCCCGAGCACCAGCGCACCGACGAACAGCACCAGCAGGACCGCGATCCAGGCGGCGCGTGCGCGGGCCGCCTTGACCCGGCCCGCGACCAGTGCCGCCACCAGGAGCGCGCAGCCGGACAGAAGGAACGCTGTCGGAACCGTCACACGGACCGCGACGACGGCTCCTGCCCACGCCCCGAGCGCCGGCAGCGATCATCCGGAGGTCGACGTCGTCGGCACGCTCGCGAAGGCGTGCCGAGGGGGTGAGCACCGGTGTCCACGTCAGACCGCGACCAGGTCGCGGAGCTTCGCCAGAGTGGCCTCGCCGATGCCGTCGACCTCGAGCAGCTCGTCGACCGTGCTGAACCGCCCGTGCTCCGTCCGCCAGTCGAGGATGGCCTGGGCGGTCACCGGGCCGACCTGAGGCAGCGTGTCGAGCTGCTCGAGCGTGGCGGTGTTGAGGTTGACGACCGCGCCGGCAGCACCGGGCCCCGTCGACCCGGACCCACCGCCCGTGCCGTCCACGGGCGCGCCGGCGACCGGCGGGAGCCCGACCACGATCTGCTCACCGTCCACGAGCAGCCGCGCGAGGTTGAGCGGTGTCAGATCGGCGCCGCGACGGGCCCCGCCTGCCGCCTTCAGCGCGTCGACGACCCGCGACCCGCCTGGAAGGGTGACGATGCCGGGACGACGCACCTTGCCCGCGACGTCGACGACCACCTCGCCGGCCGGCGTACCGGCCGGCGCCGTTGACCCCACCGGACCAGGCGAGGACGCTGTGGGCACTCCGGTGACCGCACCGGCCTGCACGGCGACCCGGTCGGAGGGCACGGTCTGCGGCTGCGCGCGCTGGACCCACCACAGCACTCCCCCACCGGCCACGAGAACGACGAGGACGAGCACCAGCACGTGTGCGGGGGTCGTGCCCTGGCCGAGCACCGACCTCAACCGCGGCGGCATCCGGTCCTGCACGTCCTCGGACCAGGCCCGGGGCGACACGTAGGCGCCGGCCCGGTGGCGCGCGGTCGCTGCGGCCTGGGGCACGTGGAGGACGTCACGATCATCCGGCGACCCGGGGTCGTCCACGCCTGAAGAACCGGCGTCGAGGTCGTCGAGGTCGTCGAGGTCAAGACCGGCGAAGAGGTCGTCGGCGGAGTCGTCGGCCGGAGCATCGGCCCCCGCGTGCGGCTCCACGGACCGCCGCTGGGCGAACGGCGGCTGCGGCTCACCGTGCCTCAGCTCGCGCGCGAGCAGCTCGAGACGTCGTCGTGCCACCTCGCTGGTCTTGTCGCCGCGTCGCTCCACCCGCGGAACGCTACGGCCGCCGCACCCGTCGTCGCTGCCGCTCGGGGCGCCCCTGTGGACAACCGACCCGTACGGGAGCCTGTGGGGGCGCCTGCTCAGCGTACGGGCGGCAGCTTGCCGGAGACGGTCACCGCGAGCAGGCCGGGCCCGACGTGGGCCCCGATCACGGCGCCGACCTCGGCGACGTCGACGTGCGAGAGCCCGAGGGACTCGCTCAGCCGTCCCGCAAGGTCCTCCGCGGCCTGGGCGGCGTCGAGGTGCTGGACGGCCACCTCGACACCGTCGGTGTGCTGCTCCGACGCCCGCGCGGTCAGCTCCTCCAGCCGCGCGATCGCCCGCGCCGAGGTGCGGACCTTCTCCACCGGGCGGACACGACCCTCCTGGACCGAGAGGATCGGCTTGACCGACAGGGCGGAGCCGAGGAGCGCGGAGGCGGTGCCGATCCGCCCCCCCTTGCGCAGGTACTCCAGCGTCGCGACGTAGAAGAGGGTCGTCGCCCGCTCCGACCGGTCACGGGCGGCCTTGGCCGTCTCCTCCGCCGAGGCGCCCGCGTCCCGGTGGTCGGCGGCCGACAGCACGGCGTACCCCGTCGCCATCCCGATCTGCAGGGTGTCCACGCACAGCACCGGCACCGGTGCGGCCTGGGCGGCCATCTGCGCCGACTCGTACGTGGCGGAGACGCGCGAGCTCAGGTGGATCGAGACGATCGCCTCGGCGCCGTCGTCCGCCAGGTCGGCGTACAGCCGGGAGAAACGCTCCGGAGCCGGGCGCGACGTGCTGACGGCGCGACCGGCCCGCAGTGCGCGGGCGAGATCGTCGGCCGAGACGTCGACGCCCTCGGTGTAGGACCTCGCATCCACGACGACCTCGAGCGGGACCACGCTCACTGCTCGCGACTCCGCGAGCTCGGCGGGCAACGAGGCCGTGGAGTCCGTCACGATCGCGAGGGTCATGCGCCGAGACTAGCGGGCCGGGGCACGATCCCGTGTCGTATCGTCCTCCCTGAACGCGCCGACATGTCGCGCACGCCAGCGCTCGGGCGACGCCGGACCACGTCGGTCGGCCGGCCACTCGCCCCGTACGCGCAGCCATCCGGCCCGCGCCCGGGGGTGGTAGCGCCGGTCGAACGGGACGAGCCGGAACACCGCGGTGATCGTCCGGGCGACCGCGCCGAACAGCACCCGGTCGCGTCGACGCCAGCGCAGTCCGAGGAGCGTGCGGACGGACGGGTCGTACAGCCCCGTCGTGAGCCACACGAAACCCCGCCCGACCGGGACCCGCACCAGCCGCCACATCGGCAGCGGCATCCAGCCGACGGTCGAGGGCCGCGCGAGGTCGGTGATGTCGAGCACCTCCCGCGTCGCGCGGTTGACCTCGAGGACCTCGCGGCACATCCGGTCCCAGTACGTCTGGAAGTCCTCCCAGGTCGCGGGGACCGGGCGCATGCTGAGGCCGTACATCGCGTACCACTGGACGTGCTCGTCGAACATGCGGCGCTTGTCGGCCGTCGACAGACCACCGGCGAAATGCTCGGCGGTGAGCACCGCGTTCATGAAGAACGTCGCGTGCGCCCAGTAGAAGGTGTCCGGGTCGAGCGCGTGGTAGCGGCGCCCCTGGTCGTCCACGCCGCTGATCGCGTCGTGGTAGCGGCGTACCTCGCGCGCGGTCTCGGCGGCGCGCGGACCGTCGTACACGACACCGCCGATCGGGTAGAGCGAGCGGAACAACCGCTCCCACCGCTCGTCGAAGAAGTGCGAGTGCTGCTCGACCCCCGCGCCGAGGCCAGGGTGCATGTTCTGCATGGAGCCCGCCCACAGGGCACAGAGCAATCCCCGCCAGTCGCCGAAGTAGCGCCACGTCAAGGAGTCGGGGCCCAGCGGCTCGGGGTCGCGCGAGGTGTACACCTCCGTGACACTAGCGACGCGGATGACGCTCGCGATAGAGCGCGGCGTGGACCAGCCGACGCAGGGAGAGGATGACCGGCTCGAGCAGCACGGTCCCGAGGACGACGTCCTGGACGACGGAGGCGAGCTCTCGCGCGTCGCCACCCTCGACGGACGCGACCTCGCGCTCCGCGATGAGGCGCACCTGGTCCAGATAGCCCCGCGCGGCGTCGACGTCGAGCGGGCGGCCGGCGGCCTCCAGCCCGGCGAGCGCCGCGTCGAGCTGGGCGACAGCCGTGGCGTTCTCGTCGTAGTCAAGTCCGAGCGCGTCGAGCAACGCCCTCGCCCGTCCGTACGGCGGCGCCGCGTCGACGTACGGGGGAAGGGCGGCCAGTGCCTCACCGACGGCGTCGTACGGGTCGGCGGGAGGACGGTCCACGACGTCGAGCACCGCACGCACCTTGGCGAGCGGCATGCCGCCGACCTCGACCAGTGCGCGGACGAGGCGCAGGCGCTGGAGGTGGGAGTCGTCGTACGTGGCCTGGGTGGCGCTGGTCGCGCGGCCAGGGGGAACGAGACCGTCGCGCAGGTAGAACTTCACCGTGGCCACGGGAACGCCGGCGGCACGGGCGAGCTCGGAGATCCGCATCGTCACCACCTTCGTTCTTACCTTGACGAACTAGAGAGTAGCACTATCTAATATTGGATAGTGTCACTCTCTAATCTTCGGAGGTTCCATGAACGCCGCAGCCACGATCACCGCAGGAATCGTCGTGCTCACCGTGATCACCATCGAGTCGGGCGGAGTGTTCCTGCTGCGCGTCGTCGGAGGCCGCAAGCCCGCCAACGCCCTCCAGACGTCCTTCTTCCGGGCCGGACACGCCCACGCGGGCGTGCTCGTGATCCTGGGGCTCGTGACCCTCCTGCTCACCAGCGCCGCCGACGTCGCTGACCCGTGGGCATGGCTCGGCCCGCTCGGCGTCCTCATCGCGGCGATCCTCATGCCCGCCGGGTTCTTCCTGTCGGTCCTCGGACGCGACCCGCAGCGGCCCGGGCGCCTTGTCGCGCTCCTCTGGGCGGGCGCCGGCGTGCTCGCGCTCGGCCTCGCCACCACCGGCATCAGCCTGGTGGTGACGGGCGCGACCGCGTGATCAGACGACGATGTTGACGAGCTTGGGTGCGCGGACGATCACCTTGCGGATCTCCGCGCCCTCCAGGTGCCGGGCGACGTTCGGCTCGGCCAGCGCCAGCGCCTCGAGGTCCTCGTCGGAGATCGACGGCGGCACTTCGAGCTTGCCGCGAACCTTGCCCTTGACCTGGACGACGCAGTGACGGTCTCGTCGACCAGCAGCGCCGGATCGACCGTCGGCCAGGCCGTGCTGCGACACGGACGGCTGGTGCCCGAGCCGGCCCACATCTCCTCGGCGATGTACGGGGCCACCGGCGAGCAGGATCGCCGTCACCTCGGCCGCTTCCCGCACCGCCGGGTCGGCGGGGCCGGCACCGCGAGTCGATCGTCTTGCGCGTCGCGTTGACGCAGCTCCATCACGCGGGCGACGACGACGTTGAAGCGCTTGGAGTCGAAGCAGGTGCTCGCACTCCGCGACCGTCTTGTGGGTGACGCGACGCAGCGCGACCTCCCCCGCGGCCGGATCCGTCCCCGGGTCGCTCGCGACCTCGTCGCGCGACGCGCCACGACGCGGGCAGGAACTTCGAGGCCCGGCCGGCGAGACGTCGGCCCAGTCGATGTCGTCCTCCGGCGGACCGGCGAAGACCATCGTGAGCCGCACCGCGTCGACGCCGAACTCGTCGATCTGCTGACCGAGGTCGACGCCGTTGCCGAGCGACTTGCTCATGGCCTTGCCCTCGTTGATCACCTGGCCCTGGTTGATCAGGGCCTCGAAGGGCTCGACGAAGCTGACCAGCCCCATGTCGTGCAGCACCTTGGTGAAGAACCGGCTGTAGAGAAGGTGCAGGATCGCGTGCTCGACGCCGCCGACGTACTGGTCGACCGGCATCCAGTGCTTGACGTCCTCGGGGTCGAACGCCACGTCGTCGCGACCCGGCGAGCAGTAGCGCAGGTAGTACCACGACGAGTCGACGAACGTGTCCATCGTGTCGGTGTCGCGCTTGGCGGCGCCCCCGCAGCGCGGGCAGGAGGTGTTGACCCACTCGGTCGCCGCTGCCAGCGGGCGAGGTTCCCTTGGGCGCGCAGCTCGGCGCCGGTCAGGTACGGCAGCTCGACCGGGAGCTGGTCGTCCGGCACGGCGACCTCGCCGCCGTCAGGGCAGTGCACGATCGGGATCGGGCAGCCCCAGTAGCGCTGACGGCTCAGCAGCCAGTCCCGCAGACGGAAGTTGACGGTCCCCTCGCCGACGCCCTCGGCGCTCAGCAGCGCGATGGTCGTCGCGATCCCGCTCGACCTTGTCGGTGATGCCGTCGAGCGCCGGCGAGTTCACGTACGCGCCGTCGCCGGTGGTCGCGACGCCGGTCTCGGCCGGGTCGGCCTCCCCGGCACGTCGACGACGCGGCGGACCGGCAGGTCGTACGTTCGGGCGAAGTCGAGGTCGCGCTGGTCGTGCGCCGGCACCGCCATCACCGCGCCCGTGCCGTAGTCCGCCAGCACGTAGTCGGCGGCCCACACCGGCATGGGCTCGCCGGTCACCGGGTTGATCGCGTGGACGCCCAGGAAAACACCGGTCTTGGGCCGGTCGGTCGACTGCCGCTCGATCTCGGTCGCCTGCTTGCGTGCGCTCGAGGTACGCCTCGAACGCAGGCCGCTGCTCGTGGCGCTGACGAGCTCGGCGGCCAGCGGCGCGTCGGGCGCCACCACCATGAACGTCGCGCCGTAGAGGGTGTCGGGGCGCGTGGTGAAGACGCGGACGGGCTCCTCGCGGCCGTCGATGGCGAACGCCACCCACGCACCCTCGGAGCGGCCGATCCAGTTGCGCTGCATCGTCAGCACGCGCTCGGGCCACTTGCCCTCGAGCTGCTCCATGTCGTCGAGCAGCCGCTCGGCGTAGTCGGTGATCTTGAAGTACCACTGCGTCAGCTCCGCTTCGTCACGACGGCACCGCACCGCTCGCAGACCCCTGCACGACCTGCTCGTTGGCGAGCACGGTCTGGTCGTTGGGGCACCAGTTGACGAACGAGGCCTTGCGGTACGCCAGCCCGCGCTCGAACAGGCGCAGGAACAGCCACTGCGTCCAGCGGTAGTACTCCGGGTCGGAGGTGTGCAGACGACGCGTCCAGTCGAAGCTCACGCCGTAGCGGCGGATGGACTCGGCCTGCGTCTCGATGTTGTCGTACGTGTACGTCGCGGGGTTCTCGTTGCGCTTGATCGCGGCGTTCTCGGCGGGCAGGCCGAAGGAGTCCCAGCCGATCGGGTTGCAGCACGTCGTAGCCCTTGAGCCGCCAGTAGCGGGCCACCACGTCGTGCGAGCGCGTAGACCTCGCCGTGCCCCATGTGCAGGTCACCCGACGGGTACGGGAACATCGTCAGCGCGTAGCGGCGCTCACGGCTCGGATCGGTCCCGTCGGCGTCGTACGGGCGAAGCTCGTCCCACACCGCGCGCCACTTGTCCTGGGTCGCGCGGACGTCGTACGACGCCGCTTCCGCGTGCTGGGTGCTCACCTGGGTCTCCTCCGAATGTCTCTCGTACGGCTCCGTACACAGAACAGCCCCTCGTGCAGAGGGGCTGCCGCGCTGACCGGGTGGTCGTCAGCGCGGCTCGACAAGGAGCTCGCCGTACATGAGGCCCATGTTAGCGCGCGTCGCGCTGGTCTCGTCCGGACCGCTACTGGCGCTCGGGCTCGTGGTCCTCCAGCGCCTCCGGGGGCACCTCCTCGACGACCAGGGGCCGCAGGACCGCCCACAGGATGAAGAGGAACGCCACACCGAGGAGGATCAGCCCGTTCACGAGGTTCACGTTGAAGCCGTCGGCCTTCTCCAGCTCGGCGTCGGAGGCGTTGAAGATGCCGAGGAACGTCAGGATCACCCCGTAGATGCCCAGGAGAGCACCGATGATCGTCCTGATGTCGAACGCCGACGCGATCTTGAAGCGGCTCTTGCGCTCAGCCATGGAAGGTCCTCTCACCAGAAGATGATGTTCAAGGCGATGACCATGACCAGGGCGATGCGGCGAGCTCGGTCGGCGACTGGTACCACGGCAGCAGATGGGCGTCCGGGTCGACGCAGCGACTCCTTGGCGTGAGCGAGTAGACGAAGCCGCGAAGCTCGGCGGCCGGCCTGGGCTGCGTCGCCAGGCTCACGAGATAGCTGACGACGATGTCGACGACGAACGCCGCGCTGGCGGCGACGAAGCTCGCGCCCTGGCCGGACAGCGGGAGGACGCCGATGCTCGCGCTGCCGAACGCGTCCTCGCTCAGGAAGGCGACGGCGACCGCGGCCGCGGTGCCGGAGACGAGGCCCGATCCAGCCGGCCGTGGCCGTCATCCGCTTCCAGAACATGCCGAGGATGAACGTCGCGAACAGCGGGGCGTTGAAGAACCCGAACAGCGTCTGCAGGTAGTCCATGAGGTTGTGTAGCCGGACGCGATCAGCGCGGTGCCGATCGCGATCACCGTCGCGCCGACCGTCGCCAAGCGGCCGACCGACGTGTAGTAGCCGTCCGGCCGGTCCTTCTGCACGTACTGCTGCCACAGGTCGTACGTGAAGACGGTGTTGAAGGCCGAGATGTTGGCCGCCATGCCGGCCATGAACGACGCGAGCAGACCCGCGATCGCCACGCCGAGCATGCCGTTGGGCAGCAGGTCGCGCATCAGCAGCAGGATCGCGTCGTTGTACGTCGACGCCCGCCGGAGTCGCCGCCGGCCTTGAGGTCGATCGATCTCGGGGATGAGGACGGCGCGCGATCATGCCGGGGATGATGACGATGAACGGGATGAACATCTTCGGGAAGGCGCCGATGATGGGCGCGCGGCGGGCCGCGGACATGGACTTCGGACGCCATCGCCCGCTGCACCTCGACGAAGTTCGTCGTCCAGTAGCCGAACGACAGCACGAAGCCGAGACCGAACACGATGCCCGATCGACCGACAGCAGCGGGTTGTCGATGCCGGTGAGCTCGGTGCCCGGCCACGACGACAGCTGCTCGGAGCCTCCCGGACCGGCCGGACCTTGTCGTTGAGGCCCTGCCAGCCGCCGACCTTGTGCAGGGCCGATGAGCGTCAGCGGCAGCAGCGCCGCGACGATCACGAAGAACTGGAGCACCTCGTTGTAGATCGCCGCCGACAGCCCGCCGAGGGTGATGTACGTGAGCACCACGATCGCGGCGACGATCAGCGAGACCCACAGCGGCCAGCCGAGGAGACGTTGACGATCGTGCGCGAGCAGGTAGAGGTTGACGCCGGCGATCAGCAGCTGCGCGACCGCGAAGCTCAGCGCGTTGACGAGGTGCGCGCCGGTGCCGAACCGCGCCGCATGAACTCGGGGACGCTGCGCACCTTGGAGCCGTAGTAGAACGGCATCATCACGATGCCGAGGAACAGCATCGCCGGGACGGCGCCGATCCAGAAGTAGTGCAACGTCGGGATGCCGTACTGGGCGCCGTTGGCCGACATGCCCATGATCTCGACCGCGCCGAGGTTCGCCGAGATGAAGGCGAGGCCGGTGACCCACGCCGGCAGCGACCGACCCGAGAGGAAGAAGTCGAGGCTCGACGACACCTGGCGCTTCGCGAGGATGCCGATGCCGAGGACGACGGCGAAGTAGATCGCGATGATCGAGGTAGTCGAAGAAGTCGGCGTCCAGCCGGAAGGTGTCGTCTGCCGCCCAGACCACGCTGCCGTCCATCCGCCCTCCTGCGTCGGTCGTTGTCGGGGCCTGGTCGGGCCTCGTTCGGCACGTTACCCCCGTGCAGGCGGGTCGGCAGGACGACGCGAGGGAGGTTCTCGCACCTCGGACGAGCCACGTGTGTGCGCGCCGACCGTACGGAACACTGGCGTCATGACCCTCACCCGCCGCGAGGTCCTCGTCGCGCTCGCCGCCGCCGGCGCCGGGCTGGCCACCGGGTGCAGCGGCGACGACACCGGTCCGGGTCCCGCCACGGACCCGACGTCCGCACCCCCTCGGTCCGCGTCCCCCTCCGCGTCCCCGTCGCCGCTGCGCGACCCGACAAGGCTGCGCGTCGCCGGCACGATCGCCGAAGGCCTCACCGTCCCGTGGGGGGTGGCGTTCCTCCGCGACGGCAGCGCGCTGGTCACCGAGCGCGACACCGCGCGCGTGCTGCGCGTCCGTGACGGCGACGCGACCACCGTCGGCGAGGTGCCCGGCGTCGACACCGACAGCGGCGAGGGCGGTCTCATGGGCCTCGTCGTGCACCCGGACGGGGATGCGGTGATCGCCTTCCTCACCTCGCCCGAGGACAACCGCATCGTGCGCATGTCGTACGACGGGCGTCGACTGGGGCGGCCGCCAGGTCCTGGTCGGCGACATCCCCCGCGCGTTCAACCACAACGGCGGACGGCTCGCGATCGGGCCCGACGGGATGCTCTACGCCAGCACGGGCGACGCCGGGGCCCGCGAGCGCGCACAGGACGTCGACGCGATCTCGGGCAAGATCCTGAGGATGACCCTCGACGGCCGCGCCGCCGAGGACAACCCGTTCGACAACCGCGTGTGGTCGTACGGTCACCGCAACGTCGAGGGTCTCGCCTTCGACACCGAGGGCAGGCTGTGGGCGGCGGAGTTCGGCGACCAGCAGACCGACGAGCTCAACCTGATCGAGCGCGGCGCGAACTACGGCTGGCCGCAGACCGAGGGTCCGACCGATGCCGAGGGCATCACCGGCCCGAAGGCGTGGTGGAGCACCGACGACGCCTCCCCCGCGGGTGTCGGGATCGTGCACGGGACGGCGTACGTCGCCGCCCTCCGCGGGCGCTGCGTCTGGGCCGTGCCGCTGTCCGGCGAGGACGCCAGGCCGCCCGCGCCGCCGCCTCGCGTCGGACGACCTCGGCCGCGTGCGCAACGCCGTCCCCGCACCGGACGGGTCGCTGTGGGTGACGACGAGCAACACCGACGGACGGGGCGATCCGCGCTCCGGCGACGACCGCATCCTGCGCGTCACGGTCGGCTAGGGTCGGAGCCATGACCTGGCTCGTGACCGGTGGCGCCGGATACATCGGCTCGCACGTCGTCCGTGCGTTCCTCGACGCCGGCATCGAGGTCGTCGTGCTGGACTCGCTGGAGTCCGGCTTCCGTGAGTTCGTCCCCGGGGACGTCCCGTTCGTCGAGGCCAACGTCACCGACACCGACACCGTCCGAGCCACGCTGCGCGACCACGCCGTACGAGGGGTCGTCCACGTGGCCGGCTACAAGTACGCCGGGGTCTCCGTGCGACGGCCGCTGCACACGTACGAGCAGAACGTCACGGGCACCGTCCACCTCCTCCAGGCGATGGCCGACGAGAGTGTCGAGTCGATTGTCTTCTCGTCGTCCGCCGCGGTGTACGGGACGCCTGACACCGAGCTCGTCACCGAGGCGACCCCGACGTCGCCGGAGTCGCCGTACGGCGAGAGCAAGCTGGTCGACGAGTGGGTGCTGCGCGCGCAGGCGGTCGCCACCGGCCTCCGGCAGACGTCCCTGCGGTACTTCAACGTCGTGGGGTCGGGCTACGCCGACCTCTACGACGCCAGCCCGCACAACCTCTTCCCGAAGGTGTTCAAGACGCTCACCGACGGCGGAGTCCCGCAGATCAACGGAGCGGACTACCCGACTCCGGACGGCACGTGCGTCCGCGACTACGTGCACGTGAGCGACCTCGCGCACAGCCACGTCGTCGCGGCCCGCACGCTGGCCGACGAGGGCCCCCTCGAGCAGGTCTACAACCTCGGCAGCGGCGACGGCGTCTCCGTCCGCCAGATCATGGACACGATCGCGGCGGTCACCGGGATCGACTTCGACCCCGTCGTCGGACCGCGGCGCCCCGGTGACCCGGCACGGATCGTCGCCTCGGGCGACCTCGCCGCTCGGGACCTGGAGTGGGCGATGCGGCACGACCTCACGGACATGGTGCGCTCCGCCTGGGGCGCCTGGATGCACGTGGTGGCGCGCGCGCTGCCGGAGTGACGCGCGGCCGTCACGAGAGACCGGCGAAGCGCTCCACCTTCTTGGTCGCGCCCGAGACGATGAGCTCGTCGAACTCGCCGACGAACGTCTCCGGACGGGCGTACGTGAAGTCGGCGCCCGGCCGCTTCACGCCGACGACCGTGACGCCGTACTGGCTGCGCAGCGCCGACTCCGCGAGCGTCCGCCCCACCGCCCCCGACGGTGCCGCCGTCCGCGCGATCGCGAAGCCGTCGTCGAACTCGATGAAGTCGATCATCGTCCCCGTGACCATGTGCGCGACGCGCTCGCCCATCGCCGACTCGGGATAGCACCACGTGGCGTGCGCCGACCCGCTCGAGGATCTTGCCGTGCTTCTTGTTGATGGCCTTCGCCCAGACCTCACGGACGCCGAGCTCGTTGAGCGTGAGGACCGTCAGGACGCTCGCCTCGATGTCGGTGCCGATGCCGACGACGGCGCGGTCGAACTGGTCCGCACCGATCTGGCGGAGCGCCTCCTCGTCGGTCGAGTCTGCCTGGACGACGTGCGTGAACTCCGTCGCCCACTTCTGGACGAGCTCCATGCTCTCGTCGATCGCGAGCACCTCGTGCCCGAGCCGCGTCAGCGACGACGCGACTGCCGTACCGAAGCGGCCGAGGCCGATCACGAGGACCGGGGCGTCCGCCGGGACGTCCTGCTTAGCCACTTCTCGTCTCCTCGTCGTTGGTCGGCCGTGCGCCGATCGTCCAGTGTGCACCGTGCCGGATCATCCGATGATGGGCCGTTCCTCGGGAAGGTGGAAACGCCGCGGCTGCGTCCGTAGCGCCAGCGCGGAGGCCGTCGCGACCGTCCCGACGCGCCCGATCAGCATCAACGTCATCAGCACCACCTGCGCGCCTGGCGGAAGCGTCCCGGTGACCCCCATCGACAGACCGGTCGTGCCGAAGGCGGACGTCGCCTCGAACAACGCCTCCTCGAGCGTGACCTCGGCCAGCGCCAGCAGCGCCAGGGTCCCGACCACGACCAGCATGACCGCGATCAGCGCGACCGTGAGCGCCTGGCGCAGGGTGCTCGCGCCGATGCGCCGTGAGCCGATCGCCACGTCCGGGTCGCCGCGGACCTCCGCCAGGATCACGTACCCGAGGAGGAAGAACGTCGTGATCTTGATGCCGCCGGCGGTGCTCGCCGACCCGCCGCCGATGAACATCATGATGGTCGAGATCAGCGTCGTCTCCGGACGGGCTTCGGCGTAGTCGATCGAGTTGAAGCCACCTGAGCGCGGCATGACGCCACCCTCGATCGAGGTGACGAGCTTCTCCGCAAAGGTCATCGACCCGATCGTCGCGGAGTTGTTCCACTCCACGACGGCGAACAGGAGCGTGCCCGCGCCCAGCAGCAGGAACGAGCCCCACACGGTGAGGCGGGTGTGGATCGACCAGCGCTCGGGGCGCCGCCAGCGCTTCGAGAGCTCGGCGAGCACCGGGAACCCCATCGCCCCGACGAACACCGCGACCGAGATCGGCAGGATCAGGGCCGCGTCCCCTGCGTAGCCGACCAGGCTGTCCGGCGCGAGCGAGAACCCCGCGTTGTTGAAGGCCATCACGGAGTAGAAGATCCCGTGCCAGGCCGCGTCCCCCCATCCCTCTCCGTGGCGCGAGGCGAAGCCGACGGTCAGCACGACCGCGACCGCCGCCTCGAACGCGAGCATCGTGGTGAGGATGCGCTTGACGAGCGGGATGACCTCGCCGAGGTTCACCAGGTGCAGGTCGACCTGTGCGGCCAACCGCGAACGCAGCCCGATGCGGCCGCCGACCACGACGCCGAGGATCGTCGCGAGCGTCACGAACCCGAAGCCGCCGATCTGGACCAGCACGAGGACGACCACCTGGCCGAGGGGGGTCCAGTACGTCGAGGTGTCGACCGTGCTCAGCCCGGTGACGGTCACGGCGGAGACCGACGTGAACGAGGCCTCGAGCAGACCGTTGCCGCTGTGCCCCTCGCTCCGCATCCCCGGGAGCAGCAGGATCAGCGTGCCCACGATGCTGCCGACGACGAAGGTCACCGGCAGGATGCGTACGGGGTGCGCGAGCGCCGTGACCAGTGCGGACCAGCGCGACCGCCGTGAGGGTAGGGCCACGAGCCAGACGCTACCGGCTCGAGGGCCTGTCCGCGTTGGGCACCATCGTGCTCGTCCGGACGACGAGGTCGACCTCGAGCTCGGCGTGGACGGGCTCGCGCTCGCCGGGCTCGGCGTCGAGGAGCCCCAGCAGGAGCGCCGCCGCCTGTGTCGCCTGCTCGCGGACGTGCTGGTCGACGGTCGTCAGTCCGAACACGGGGCCGAGGTCGTGGCCGTCGATCCCCACGACCGACACGTCACGAGGGACGTCGAGACCGAGGTCGCGCGCCGCCGTGATCGCGCCGATCGCCATCTCGTCCGAGGCGGCGAAGATCGCCGTCGGACACAGCCGGGGGTCGGACAGCAACCGCTTCGCCGCCGCGTACCCCTCGGCCATCGTGAAGTCGCCCAGGACCAGCAGCTCCGGAGCGAGGGCGATGCCTGCTTCGCTCAGCGCGTGCGCGTACCCCCCTTGACGCGTGGTGGCCAGGTCGAAGTCGCCGGGGCCCTCCCACCCGAGGTGCGCGATCCGCTCGTGGCCGAGCGCGATCAGGTGCGCCGTCGCGAGCCGAGCGGTTGCGAAGTCGTCGATGCTCACGGTCGAGACACCGGGCATCACGCCGCCGATGCACACGACGGGCGTGCCGACTCGCAGCAGGTCTGCGCGCTCGGCGTCGTCGAGTTCGAGCGAGACCGCGAGGAGCCCGTCGACGCGCTTGCGGAGCAGGAAGTCGCTGAAGACCAGGTCGCGCTCGCGCTTGCCTCCGCCGAGGTAGTAGAGCGTGACGTCGTACCCGTCGGCGGCCAGCACGGTCGACGCCGTCTCGATGACGGTGCTGAAGAACCACCGGTTGACCCACGGGACGACCAGCCCGACGTTCTTGCTGCGTCCGGATGCGAGGCTGGCGGCGTTGTACGAGGCGACGTAGCCGAGCTCGCGAGCGGCCTGCGCGCTGAGCGTGCGCGCCGTCTCGGAGACGTGCCCGCGCCCGCTGAGCGCCCGAGAGACGGTGGCGACCGAGAGGCCCGCCCGCTCGGCGACCTCCTTGATCGTCACCGCCTTGCTCGACACCGTCCTCACACGTCCTGTCGCCGACGCAGCCACACGGTCGCGTCGGACGTGAGGTGTCCGTCGACCACCGCGTCCGGGGTACTCGCGAGGAGGACCTCGTGACCGTCGAGAGAAACCGGGTCGGCTCCGAGGTTGGCGAGCACGAGCACCTCTCCGTTCACGAGTCCGAGCACCGCGTCGTCGGTGCGGACCCACGCTAGCGAACCCGATCCCAGCGCGAGCGACTTTCTCAGGTGGAGAGCAGCCGTGTAGAGCGACAGCGTGGACGCCGGGTCGCGACGCTGGACGTCGCGTGCGTACGTGGCCCACTGCGCCGGTTGCGGGAGCCAGCTCTCGCCGGTCGCGTTGAACCCGTACGCCGGCGCCGCGGCCTCCCACGGGATGGGGACACGGCACCCGTCGCGTCCGGCGACCGCACCGCCGCTGCGCAGGAAGTAGGGGTCGCGGCGCTGTGCCGCGGGGATGTCGAGCACCTCGGGAAGCCCCAGCTCCTCTCCCTGGTAGACGTACGCGGCCCCAGGCAGGGCCAGCATCAGCAACGTGGCCGCCCGCGCGCGACGCTCACCCCGTACGGGGTCGAGCCCGGCCGCCTGTGCGATCCCGTGCCCCATCTCGACGGAGCCGTCGGGAAGCGCGAAGCGGGTCGCGTGCCGGACGACGTCGTGGTTCGACAGCACCCACGTGCTCGGCGCCCCCACTCCCCCGAACGCCGCGAGCGACTCGTCGATGACCGCACGCAGGCTGCGGGCGTCCCACGGGGCGTGGAGGTAGGCGAAGTTGAAGGCCTGGTGCATCTCGCGCGGTCGGACCCACTTCGCCGCGCGGCTCAGCGGAGCGACGTTGGCCTCTGCGCACAGGATGCGGTCAGCGCCCCAGGCCTCCAGCCGCGCACGCCATCGCTCGTAGATCGCGTGGACGCCCGGCTGGTCGAACATCGGCGCGTCCTCGCCGGGGAAGCCCGGGCTGCTCGCACCGTCGGCCCTGCCGCCCCAGTCGGGCAGCCCGGGTGCCTTGACGAGCGCGTGCGCCACGTCCACGCGGAACCCGTCCACACCACGTGCGAGCCAGAAGTCGAGGACCTCGTCGAAGAACGCGAGGACCTCGTCGTTGTCCCAGTCGAAGTCGGGCTGAGTCGGGTCGAAGAGGTGGAGATACCACTGGCCGGGGCTGCCGTCCACCTCCGTGACCTGGGTCCAGGCCGGTCCTCCGAAGTGGGACTGCCAGTTGTTGGGCGGCAGCTCGCCTGCGGCTCCCGAGCCGTCGCGGAAGACGAAACGGGCGCGCTCACGGCTTCCGGGAGCAGAGGCGAGCGCAGCGGCGAAGAGAGGGTGCTCGCTCGACGCGTGGTTGGGCACCACGTCGACGATGACCCGCAGCCCGAGTGCGTGCGCCTCGCCGACGAGCAGGTCGAAGTCGTCGAGCGTCCCGAACATCGGGTCGACGTCGCAGTAGTCGCTGACGTCGTAGCCGCCGTCACGCTGCGGCGACGGGTAGAACGGCGAGAGCCAGACCGCGTCGACGCCGAGCTCGGCGAGCGCCGTGAGGCGACGCGCGATGCCGCGCAGGTCGCCGGTCCCGTCCCCGTCACCGTCGGCGAACGAGCGTGGGTACACCTGGTAGACCACTGCGTCGCGCCACCATGCACCCTTGTCCGCACCGGGACCGGTCGCTGCCGATCCGTCGATCTGAGGCGTCACCTCGATCGCCATGCCGTCTCCTCCGTCGTGTCGAACGTCACCGAACTGGAAGCGATTACAGCACACCTGCCGCCGCTGCTTCCAGCCAATTCCGCGGCGGAACTGAGACGGAAAACCGGAGATTCCAGGAAACGATCGTCCCCGTTATCCAAATGTTGCGATCAGGTTTCGTCATGCCTCTTGCCGACGATGCCCCGACTGCCCTAAACATGGAAGCGATTCCACACCTTGAAGGGAGCATCATGCTGGTGAACTCGAGGGGCGCACTCACCGCAGGCGTCCTCGCCGCGGCCTCCGCCCTCCTGCTGAGCGCGTGCGGCGGTTCGGCAGAGGACGACGACAAGGGAGACGGCGACAGCGGCGCCTCCACGACCCTCTCCATGTGGGTCGACGCCGAGCGCGCCCCTGCTCTCGAGGACGCGGTGGCGTCCTTCAAGAAGGACAAGGGTGTCGAGGTGAAGCTCGTCATCAAGGACTTCCAGGCCGCGCGCGACGACTTCATCACGCAGGTCTCGGCCGGCAAGGGACCGGACCTGATCGTCGGCCCGCACGACTGGGTCGGCAAGTTCGTCCAGAACGGCGTCGTCGCGCCCCTGGAGCTCGGCGACAAGGCCGCACAGTTCGAGGACGCGGCCGTGCAGGCCATGACGTACGAGGGCAAGACCTACGGCCTGCCGTACGCGATCGAGAACGTCGCCCTGGTCCGCAACACCGCACTGCTCCCCGAGCCGTCGAAGACGATGGACGAGGTCGTCGCCGCCGGCAAGAAGGTCGTGGACGCCGGCAAGGCGAAGTTCCCCTTCCTCGTGGGGCTCGACCCCAAGCAGGGCGACCCGTACCACCTCTACGGCATCCAGACCTCGTACGGCGTTCCCGTCTTCGAGCGCAACGCCGAGGGCGACTACGACCCGGCCAAGCTCGGCCTGGGCAACCCTGGCGGCGTCGAGTTCGCCAAGGACCTCGCCGCCTGGTCGAAGGCCGGCGCACTCAACCCCAACATCACCGCTGACATCGCCAAGGACTCGTTCAACAAGGGCGAGTCGCCGTACTTCCTCACCGGCCCCTGGAACATCCCGGACATGGAGAAGGCCGGGATCAAGGTCGCGATCGACCCGATCCCGACCGGCGGCTCCGAGGCTGCCACGCCGTTCATCGGCGTCAACGGCTTCTTCATCAGCGCCAAGGCCAAGAACGCGCTCGCGGCGAGCGAGTTCACGCTCAACTACCTGAGCACCGAGGCTGCACAGGACGCGCTGTTCGCCCAGGGCGGTCGCCCGCCGGCCCTCAAGGCGTCGTTCGAGAAGGCCGCGGCCGACCCGGTCGTCGCGGCGTTCGGCGAGATCGGCAAGAGCGGTGCACCGATGCCCGCGATCCCCCAGATGGACGCCGTCTGGGCGGACTGGGGCGCCACCGAGCTCGACATCATCAAGGGCAAGGCCGACCCGGCGCAGGCGTGGCCGAAGATGGTCACCAGTGTCCAGGCGAAGGTCGCCGGCTGACCGTGACCCACCCCGGCCGGGGAGCGTCGTACGCTCCCCGGCCGGACGTCTGTCCCCGCTCCCACCGTCGACTCCGACCCTCTTGAGGAGGGGCACCCGCCATGACGCTGACCGACGACCCCCGGACCGACGGCGGCGCCGACGGCAGGCCGCCACGCCGCGGCCTGCGCGCACGCCTGAGCCGGCCGGGCGAGACCGACGGACTCGTCGGGATCCTCGTCAAGATCGTGCTCCTCGCCCTCGTCGACGCCTTCGCGCTCTACGCGGTCTTCCTGCTCGCCGCGCAGGAGGAGTGGTTCCTCCTCGCGGTCACGGTCGTGCTCGCCGTGGCGGTCAACGTGATCTACCTGAGGCGCGACGGTCTCCCCGCCAAGTACCTCGCGCCGGGGATCGTGCTGCTCCTGGTCTTCCAGGTGTTCGTGATGGCCTACACCGGCTTCATCGCGTTCACCAATGCCGGTGACGGCCACCTCGGGAGCAAGGACGACGCGATCGCGGCGATCTCGGCGAAGGGCCAGGAGCGCGTCCCCGACTCGCCGCAGTACCAGCTGACCGTGCTCGAGCGGCGCGGTGAGCTCGCCTTCCTCCTCACCGCTCCCGACGGCACGGTCACCGTCGGTTCGTCCGACGCCCCGCAGGAGGAGGCCGGCGACGCCGAGACCGACGGGTCCGGCAAGGCGGTCGGCCTCGACGGATACACGCCGCTCTCGTTCGAGGAGCTGCTCCAGCGCCAGGACGAGATCCTGGACGTGGCGGTCCCGGTCTCCGACGACCCTGCGGACGGCAGCCTGCGCACGTCCGACGGCAGCAGCGCGTACGAGTACCGCTCGAACCTCCGCTACGACGCCGCCGACGACACCGTCACCGACACCACCACCGGCGTCGTGTACCGCGACGACGGCGACGGCGCCTTCGTCGCGCCAGACGGCGACGCGCTCGTCCCCGGCTGGCAGATCAACGTCGGACTCGACAACTTCCGACGCGCCGTCGAGACCCCGCAGCTGCGCGACTCGCTCGTGTCGGTCATCGCGTGGACGTTTACGTTCGCGACGCTCTCGGTGGTGCTCTGCTTCGGCCTCGGGCTCTTCCTCGCGACGGTCTTCAACGTGACGCGGATGCGCGGCAAGAAGGTCTACCGCGTGATGCTGATCCTCCCGTACGCGTTCCCGGCGTTCCTGTCCGGACTCGTCTGGTCGGGGTTGCTGAACGCCGAGTTCGGCTTCATCAACCAGGTGTTCTTCGGCGGCGCGGAGATCGAGTGGCTCACCGATCCGTGGCTGGCGCGGTTCAGCGTGCTGTTCGTGAACCTCTGGCTCGGCTTCCCCTACATGTTCCTCGTGTGCACCGGGGCGCTGCAGTCGATCCCCGACGAGATGAGCGAGGCCGCCCGCATGGACGGCGCGGGTCCTTGGAAGGCGTTCCGCGCGGTGAAGCTGCCTCTCCTGCTCGTCTCGGTGGCGCCGCTGCTGATCACGACCTTCGCGTTCAACTTCAACAACTTCAACGTGATCTACATGCTCACGGGGGGCGGCCCGCGCTTCGAGGACACCGCGAACGACGTCGGCGCGACCGACCTGCTGATCACGATGGTCTACAAGGTCGCGTTCGGCACCGGCACCGGGCGCGACTACGGCTTGGCGAGCGCGCTGGCGATCATCATCTTCGTCGTCATCGGCATCATCTCCGCGATGCTCTTCCGCCGCACGAAGACACTGGAGGACATCCACTGATGAGCACCGTCCCCGCTCCCCGTCGCCGCAGCTTCCGGCGCTGGTTCGCCGCGCTGGGCTGGCGGCACGTCGTCGGTATCGTCGTCACCGCGTACGCCGCGTTCCCGCTGCTGTACGTCCTGTCGGCCTCGCTCGATCCCTCCGGCACCCTCGCAGGCAGCAGCCGGCTCTTCGCCACGATCGACTTCAGCAACTACCGCGAGCTGTTCACGGACCCCTCACGTCCGTACGGGAAGTGGTTCGTCAACACGCTGGTCGTCGGTGGCGTCACGGCTGTCGGCACCGTCTTCCTCGGGGCGCTCGCCGCGTACGCGTTCTCGCGGATGCGCTTCACGGGCCGGCGCTTCGGCCTGATGTCGTTGATGCTCGTCCAGATGTTCCCGCAGATGCTCGCCGTGGTGGCGATCTTCATCCTCATGTCGACCATCGGCGACGTCTTCCCCGCCGTCGGCATCGGCACGCACGCGGGCCTCGTCCTCGTGTACCTCGGCGGAGCGCTCGGCGTGAACACCTACCTCATGTACGGGTTCTTCAACACGGTGCCCGTCTCGATCGACGAGGCCGCCCGGCTGGACGGGGCCAGCCACGCGCAGATCTTCTTCGGGATCATCCTGCGGCTGGTGACGCCGATCCTCGCGGTCGTCGGTCTCCTCGCGTTCATCACGGCGACGGGCGAGTTCGTGATCGCGAGCGTGTTCCTGACCGACCCCGACCAGCAGACGCTCTCCGTCGGCCTGTTCGGCTACGTGTCGGAGCAGAAGTCCACCAACTGGACGATCTTCGCCGCGGGTGCCGTCCTCGCCGCGCTGCCGGTGATGGTGGTCTTCCTCGCGCTGCAGCGCTACATCGTCAACGGGCTCGTGTCGGGCTCGGTGAAGTAGCGCCGCGCGCTCGTGCTCACGGCTGGGCGGGTTCCGGCGGCCGGGTCAGGACGAGGTGGACCACGACGCCTGCCACGAGCGCCCAGAACGCCGCGCCGATCCCGGCGACCGTGATGCCGCTCGCCGCGACGACGAAGGTGACGACAGCGGGCTCGCGGCGGACGGTCGCGGCGACGGCAGCGTGCAGCGAGGCGCCCAGCGTGCCGACGAGCGCCAGGCCGGCGACCGCTTGGAGCACACCGTCCGGGCCCGCCACGACGACGGTCGCCAGCGCGGTCGAGAAGAGGGCGATGACGACGTACGCCCAGCCTGCCGCCTGCGAGGCCAGCCAGCGCCGGCGTGGGTCGGGCCCACCGCCCTCCCCCGCGGTCAGCGCGGCGGTGATCGCGGCGAGGTTGATCGTGTGACCGCCGGCGGGAGCGCCGAGGACCGTGCCGATCCCGGTCGTCGCCATCGTCGCGCGCCACGGCACCCGGTACCCGTACGACGCCATGACGGCGACGCCGGGGACGTTCTGAGCGGCCATCGTCACGACGTACAGCGGCAGCGCGATCCCCACGACCGCCTGCCACTCCAGCGACGGGGTCGTCCACACGAGCTGAGGCAGGAGCGGCCCGTCGAGCGCGTCACCGTGACGCGCGAGCCAGAGGCCGATACCCGCCATCGCGACGGCGAACGTCGCGGGCACCGCCCAGCGCGGGGCGAGCCTCAGGAGCACGAGCCAGGTGAGCACGACCGGGCCGACCATCCACGGACTGGTGGTGAGGGCATGGACCGGCTCGAGGCACAACGGCAGGAGGACCCCGGCGAGCATCGCGTGAGCGACCGGTGCCGGAATGCGTGCGACGAGCGCGCCGAGCGCCGGCCACGCCGCGGTCGTCACGATCAGCAGCCCGGTCACGACGAAGGCGCCCACCGCAGCAGGCCATCCCCCGTCGGTCGCGGCGGCGCCGGCCAGCATCGCCGCACCCGGTGTCGACCACGCGAGCGTCACGGGGATCCGGTAGCGCCACGACAGCACGAGCATGCCGACCGCCTGGGTCACGCACAGCACGAGGAGCCCCGAGGCGGCTTCCGGGCCGGACGCGCCGACCGCGCGCAGGCCCGCGAGCACCACGGCGAACGAGCTGGTGAACCCGACGAGAGCGGCGACGACCCCCGCGACGTACGGCGGACGCGTCGCCTCGCCTACCGGGTCCGGCGTCCTCGTCATCCTGCCTCACCTCCGTCAACGTTCTGTATACGGAACGATACGCGGTACGGTGATCCCATGTCCCGACCCTCCGAGGCGGCCGTACGGATCGGCGCTCGCGTCCGCGCCCTGCGGGTCCAGCGTGGCCTGGGGCAGGCGGCGCTCGCTCGTGCCGCGCAGATCGGCAAAGGCTCGTTGTCCGAGCTCGAGGCCGGCCTCCGGAACCCGACGATCGCGACGCTGTACGCGCTCGCGGGGCCGCTGCACGTGCCGCTCGCCGCGCTGCTCGACGACACCGTCGGTGCGGAGGTGTCCGGCGACGGCCTCACGGCCCGTCTGCTGGACGTCCACCAGGCGGAGCGGACGACGGTCGAGACGTACGCGATGCGGTTCTCGCCAGGGGCGGTCCGCCGGTCCTCGGCGCACGGTGACGACGTCGTCGAGCACCTCGTGGTGACGCGCGGCACCCTGCGGTTCGGCCCGGAGGGATCACCGCAGGTCGTGCCGACAGGCGGGTACGGGACGTTCGTCGCCGACCGAGCCCACACCTACGAGGTCGTCGGCGACGAGGTGGCCGAGGCGGTGCTCGTGGTCCGCACGCCGACAAGAACTCCGTCGCCGGACGTCCTTGCCCCTCCCTAGACTGACCGGATGAGAACCGGCATCGACACCAGCGGGATCGACCACGACGTCCGGGTCCAGGACGACCTGTTCCGGCACGTCAACGGCACCTGGCTGCGCGACGACGCAGATCAAGCCCGACCGGGCCACCGCCGGCTCGTTCGTCGACCCTCGTCGACGAGGCCGAGGTCAACGGTCCGCGCGATCGTCGAGGAGTGCCAGACGCCGAGGGAGCCCGGCCGGCGCAGACGACGACGAGCGCGCAAGATCGGCGACCTCTACACCAGCTTCATGGACACCGAGCGCATCGAGACGCTCGGCGCCACTCCGCTGGCCGACGACCTCGCCCAGATCGACGCGGTCGGCGACGTGCCCGACGCTCGTCGAGGCACCTCGGCGCGCTCGAGCGCGCAGGCCGCGTCCAGCGTCTTCGGCCTGTACATCGCGCCCGACCGCGGCAACCCCGACCGTTACGTCACGCACGTGGTCCAGGGTGGCATCGGCCTGCCCGACGAGTCGTACTACCGCGACGACCAGTTCGCCGACGATCCGCGACGCCTACCGCGGGCACGTCGCCACGATGCTCGACGCTCGCCGGCCTGGACGACGGCCAGGTACGCGCGGACCGCGTGCTCGACCTGGAGACTCGAGGCTCGCCGCCGCACCACTGGGACCGCGTCGCCGTCCGTGACGCGCCAGAAGACCTACAACCTGACGACCCTCGACGAGCTCCAGCGCGCTCACGCCCGCGTTCGACTGGCGCGCGTGGGCCGCGGCCGCCGGCTTCGACCTCGCGGTGCTCTCCGAGGTCGTCGTCTCGCAGCCGTCCTACCTCGAGGGCGCTCTCAGACGCCTGCTCGACGACGGACGCTCGCCGCGTGGAAGGACTGGCTGCGCTGGCAGCTCGTCACGGTCGCCGCCCCGTACCTGTCGACGACTTCGTCGACGGCGAACTTCGCGTTCTACGGCCGCACGCTCTGCCGGCACCGACGAGCTGCGGCCCGCGCTGGAAGCGCGGCGTCGGCTTCGTCGAGGGCTGCGATGGGCGAGGCGGTCGGCAAGATCTACGTCGCGCACCGAGTTACCCCGCCGCGGCCAAGCGCGGATGGACGAGCTGATCGCCAACCTCGCTCGAGGCCTACCGCAGCAGAGCATCCGCGAGCTGCCCTGGATGAGCGACGAGACCAAGCAGCGCGCCCTCGAGCAAGCTCGACGCGTTCACGCCCAAGATCGGCCACCCCGAAGATCTGTCAAGCGACTACGCCGCGCTCGAGACCGACCCGGACGACCTGCTCGGCAACGTCCGCCGCGCCTCAGCGGTCGCGACGGACCGCGAGCTGGCCAAGATCGGCGCAGCCGATCGACCGCGACGAGTGGTACATGACGCCGCAGACGGTCAACGCCTACTACAACCCGACGATGAACGAGATCGTCTTCCCCGCCGCGATCCTGCAGCCGCCGTTCTTCGACGCCGACGCCGACGACGCGGTCAACTACGGCGGCGATCGGCGCGGTGATCGGTCACGAGATCGGCCACGGCTTCGACGACCAGGGCTCGCAGTACGACGGCACCGGCGCGCTGCAGCAACTGGTGGACCGACGACGACCGCGCCGCGTTCGACGCGCTCACCCGTCGCTCGTCGCCCAGTACGACGCGCTCTCCCCCGACGGCGCCGACGGCCAGACGGTCAACGGCGCGCTCACGATCGGCGAGAACATCGGCGACCTCGGCGGCCTCGGCATCGCCTACCAGGCGTTCCAGCTCTCGCTCGACGGCGCGGAGCCGCCCGTGATCGACGGCTCTCACCGGCGACCAGCGCTTCTTCCTCTCGTGGGCGCAGGTCTGGCAGGGCAAGGTCCGCCCGACCGAGACGTGCGCCGCCTGACGGTCGACCCGCACTCGCCGCCCGGAGTTCCGCTGCAACCAGGTCGTGCGCAACATCGACGCCTTCTACGACGCGTTCGCCGTCACCGAGGACGACGCCCTCTGGCTCGACCCCGCCCAGCGCGTCACGATCTGGTGAGTGCCACCGAGCTCTCGCCCTCCCGGGTCGCCGGCATCCAGCGCCGTACGGTCGGGGTGCTCTCCGGCGCCCAGGTGATCGGCGGGCTCGGTGCGGGCGCCGCGCTCTCGGTCGGCGCCCTCCTCGTCAAGGACGTCTCCGGGTCCTCCGCGTGGGCGGGCCTGGCGACGACCATGCTGACCCTCGGCGCCGCCGTGCTGGCACTGCCGCTGGCAGCGCTGGCCGGGGCACGAGGACGGCGCACCAGTCTCGCCACAGGGTGGCTCGTCGCGGCCGTCGGCGCGGTGATCGTCGTCGCCGGGGCCCAGGCCGACTCGACCTGGATCGTCCTCGCCGGCCTCTTCGTCCTGGGTGCGAACAGCGCGACCAACTTCCAGTCGCGCTACGCGGCGACCGACCTCGCCGAGCCGCGGCACGTCGGTCGTGCGCTCGCCCTCGTGGTCTGGGCGACGACCGTCGGCTCGGTCGTCGGACCGAACCTGACCGCGGTCGGCGCGCGGACCGCACGCGCGCTCGGCATCCCCGACCTCGCCGGACCGTTCGTGTACGCCGCCGTCGGGTTCGCTCTGACCGCGACGCTGATGGCTGTCGCGCTCGTCCCGGACCCCTTGCGCATCGCGAAGCAGATCCGTCCTCCGGCCGACCTCGAGCGCCCGCGCGCCCGGATGCGCGACGCCTGGCCGTTGCTCCGGACGAACGCGGCGGCCCGCACCGGTGTGGTCACCGTGACGGGCGCCCATGCCCTGATGGTCGCGGTGATGGCCATGACGCCGGTGCACATGGCCGACCACGGCGCGTCCCTCAACATCATCGGGTTGACGATCAGCCTCCACATCGCCGGGATGTTCGCTCTCGCCCCGGTGATGGGCGTGCTCGCCGACAGGTGGGGGCGGGGCCGGACGATCGTGCTGGGCCAGGCCACGCTGCTCCTGGCCGCGCTCGTGGCGGGGACGTCGGCACGCTCGGAGCCCCGGATCATCGTCGGACTGGTCCTGCTCGGCCTCGGATGGTCCGCGTCGACGATCGCCGGCTCATCCCTGGTTGCGCAGGCGGTGGCACCCGACGCGAGACCTGCCGTCCAGGGCGCGTCCGACCTCATGATGAACCTCGGCGGCGCGCTCGGCGGCCTGCTGGCGGGGGTGGTCGTGACGCTGTGGGGATTCGGTCCGCTCAACCTCGTCGCCGCCCTCCTCACGGTCCCCGCGATCCGGATGGTGATGGCCGGGCGGCACCGTGTGGCTCCGCCGGGCAGACTGGTCGCGTGACCTCGACGACCGATGACTCCCACTCCACCAAGGGTTCCTACGTGCACAGCGGCCAGGAGTACTCGCGCGACATGCGCTACCTGGCCACGCGCATCACCCGAGACGGCCGCGACGGCTACCCAGTCGAGGCGGGCCGCTACCGGCTCGTCGCGGCCAGGGCGTGCCCGTGGGCGAACCGTGCCGTGATCGTCCGTCGGCTGCTGGGACTGGAGGACGCGCTCTCCATGGGCCTGTGCGGCCCCGTCCACGACGCCCGCAGCTGGACCTTCGACCTGGACCCGGGCGGTGTCGACCCGGTCCTCGGCTACGAGCGGCTCCAGGAGGCGTACTTCGCCCGTGACCCCGACTACCCGCTCGGCATCACCGTGCCGGCGATCGTCGACGTCCCCGCCAAGGCGGTCGCCACCAACGACTTCGACCAGATCACCCGCGACTTCTTCTTCGAGTGGTCGGACTTCCACCGCCCAGGCGCTCCCGACCTCTGGCCGGAGCCGCTCCGCGACGAGATGGAGACCGTGATGAAGCGGGTCTTCACCGAGGTCAACAACGGCGTGTACCGCTGCGGGTTCGCCGGGTCGCAGAAGGCCTACGACGCCGCGTACGACCGGCTGTGGACCGCCCTCGACTGGCTGGAGGAGCGGCTCACGACGCGTCGCTACCTCATGGGCGACACGATCACCGAAGCCGACGTCCGGCTGTTCACGACGTTGGCGCGTTTCGATCCCGTGTACCACGGGCACTTCAAGTGCAACCGCCAGAAGCTGACCGAGATGCCGGTGCTCTGGGCGTACGCGCGCGACCTCTTCCAGACCCCCGGGTTCGGCGACACGACGGACTTCGACCAGATCAAGGCGCACTACTACGTCGTGCACTCCGACATCAACCCCACGCGCATCGTGCCGCGAGGCCCCGACCTCGCAGGGTGGACGGCGCCGCACGGACGCGAGCACCTGGGCGGCCGCCCGTTCGGCGACGGCACGGCGCCGGAGGTCCTGCCTGCCGGCACGCTCGCTACCTGACGGGCCGCGCACCCCGCAGACCGCAACGCTGGCGCAACCCTTGTCACGACGTGCTTTGACGCCTACGGTCATGTCTCAGGCCACTGGGGGGTGGCCGTGACTCGGGGGAGTGCACATGACGAACGACACGCCGTGGGGACCGTCGCCGGCTCTCGGACACTTCACGTACTGGCCGAGGACCGGCCGCTGGGAGTTCTCCGACGAGCTCCGGACGATCTTCGGGATCTCGCCCACCGCGGAGATCACCACCGGCCTCGTCCTCGAGCACCAGCACCCGGACGACGTGGCACGGACGCGCGCCCTGATCGCCACCCGTGGCACAGGTGACGACGCCGAGTACAGCTACCAGCACCGGATCGTCGACATGCACGGGCTCGTGCACGAGGTCGTCGTCGTCGGCAGCGACCGCCACAGCGCGAACGGCGAGGGACCGCTCACTGAGGGGTTCATGGTGGACCTCAGCGCGAAGGGCGGCCACCCGCAGCGGAGCACCCCCATGGTGCCGGTCGAGTTCGACCCGGTCGACCTGGTGATCACGCCGTGCGCTCACTGTGCGGACTGGTGGGCCGAGGTCGGCCCCAGCTCCGACAGCACCGTCGTACGGGAGTGGCACGAGCCGTTCTGCCCGGAGGTGCTGCGCTGGACGGCCCCCGACCCGGCGGCGCTCACCGCCCGGAGCGCGGAGGCACGGCTGCTACGGTAGCCGCCGTGCCCGACCCCGCCACCCCACGCCCCAGCCGCCCCACCCTCGCGGAGTACCGGGCGATCGCCCAGCCTCCGGAGGTGCGCTCACGACGCAGCGCGGAGCACTGGGTTGCCGACCTCTACCTGCGCGACATCTCGCCGTACGTGAGCCGCCCACTGGTGCGTCTCGGCCTCAGCGCGAACGCGGTGACCGGCCTGATGATCCTCAGCGGCTGGTTCGCGGCGGGCTCGCTGCTCGTCCCCGGCCTCGTCGGTGTGATGCTCGCGGTGCTCTTCGGGCAGCTCCAGATGCTCCTCGACTGTGCGGACGGCGAGGTCGCCCGGTGGCGCGGCACCCTCTCACCCGCCGGGACGTTCCTCGACAAGATCGGCCACTACACGACCGAGTCGCTGATCCCGATCGCGCTCGGCGTGCGCGCCGCCGGTGGGCTCCCGGAGATGTCGGACCACTACGGCTGGACCACCCTCGGAGCACTGCTCGCGGTCGTCATCCTTCTCAACAAGTCGCTCAACGACTTCGTGCACGTCTCACGCGCCTTCTCCGGACTCCCCCGGGTGCCCGACAGCGCGGAGGCCGCCGCGCCGCGTCCCGGGCTCGTCGCGCGCTTGCGGCGCCTGGCCCGGTTCGTCCCGTTCCACCGCCTGTACCACTCCGTCGAGCTCACGCTGTTCGCGCTGGTCGCGGCGGTCGTCGACCTGCTCGCCGGTGACGCCTGGGGCGGCCTCGCGGGGACACGCACCCTGGTCGTGGTGCTGCTGCCGCTCGCGATGCTCGCCGTGGTGGGTCACTTCCTGGCGATCATGGCGTCCTCGCGGTTGCGTGCGCCGACTCCCTGAGGAGGTCGCAGCCGGCTCCTGGTCACGGCGGTAGGCTGTCCGGCGTGCATCGGATCCGTCGCCTCGGCCAGGTCGCGCGCCGAGGGGGTGCGCTGCTCCGCAACCGGTTCGACCGCCGGTCGTTCCTCGCTCGCTGCAACGCCGATCCGGCCGCGCTCGAGGCCCCGCTCGCACTGTACTTCGCCGACGGCCCCGAGAACCTCTACCAGCTCCACCAGTGGGACCGCGTGCTGGCGGCGCTCCCCTGGCCGGTCGTGGTGATCGTCGCCCGCCCGGACACCGGTCGCAGGGTGCTGGCCGAGACCTCGCTGCCCGTCTGGTTCGCCCCGGGGTCCTCGTATCTCGAGGAGCTGGTCGCACACGGGTCGCTGCGCGTCGTCACCTACGTGAACCACCTCCCGCTCAACTTCCGCATGCTGCGCTTCGCGAGCCCGGTCCACGTCCACCTGGGACACGGCGAGAGCGACAAGGACTCGAGCGTCACCAACCAGAACAAGGCGTACGACCGCGTGCTCGTGGCGGGTCCTGCCGCCCGCTCCCGGATCGCGAGGGCGCTGCGGGAGTTCGACGACGCGGCCCACGTGCGGGAGGTGGGTCGGCCGCAGCTCGACCTCGACTACCCCGGCGCGCCGGACTGGCCGGACGACGGCCGGACGCGCGTGCTCTACGCGCCCACGTGGGAGGGCGACCGCGCCAGCATGGCGTACGGGTCGGTGGCGTCGCACGGTGTCGCACTGGTCCGGTCACTCGTCGACGACCCGCGCTACCGGGTGATCTACCGGCCCCATCCCCGCACCGGGGTCCACGATCCGGCGTACGCCGCCGCGGACCGCCGTATCCGCGCACTGCTCGCGCAGCGCGGCTCGGACCACCTCGTCGACACCGGCCCGTACGGGTGGCAGTGGGCGTTCGCCGACGTGTGCGTCACCGACCTGTCCTCCGTGGCGTACGACTGGTTGGCGACGACCAAGCCGATGCTGGTCACCGTCCCGGTCGAGCCGCGCACGACCCTCCCGCCGTCGCTGTTCCTCCGGGAGGTGCCCCGGCTGCCGGCGGCCGACGCGCCACGGGCAGCAGCGATCCTGGACGAGCCGTGGCCGCTGGAGCGGATGCGTGAGCTGTCGGCTGCCTACTTCGGCGACACCGACCCCGGTGCGAGCACCGCGCGCTTCGTCGCCGCGCTCGAGGAGGCGCTCAGCCTCGCGTCCGTACCGCTCGGGCCAGCCTGCGCAGACGACCCTGAAGCCGGTCGCTGACCCGACGGGCGCCGACCGGCGTCGCCTCCGGCTCGCCCACCGGCGGGGGGAAGCTCTTGCGAGCGATACGTCGGTCGAAGGTGGCGGCGGACTCGCCCGGGTCGAACACGTGGCGCAGCCCGTGCCGGTGGAGGAAGTCGGAGTAGCGGCCGAACCTCTCGGCGTGCCCGTCGACGAGCGGCTGCCAGTCGGCCGCCGCGTGCAGGGTGGCGGCGTCCACGCCGTCGACGTCGACATCGATGCGGCGGTGCGGGATCTCGTGGTAGCGCGCGAGCTCGAGCGTGCGTGCGTCGTGCGCGAGGACGTACGCGGGCGTCCCGGCGAGCAGCGCCGCGATGTTGCCGTGGATGCGGGTGCCGAACGAGAACGGGAAGCGGGCGAGCGCCTCCAGCCAGGTCGTCGCGTCGAGCGGGAACCGCGTACGCCCGTCGGCGATGAGCGGGTGGTCGCGATGGACCGGGAGCCGAGGATCGGCATCGGGACGGTCGTCGCGACCCTCCAGGAGAAGGGCGAGCGTACGGATGTCCTGGGCGAAGTAGACGAGCCCGGGGTAGCGCGCGACCTGGTCCTCGACGACGGGCGCCATCCGGTCGAGGTACGGGGAGAGGTTGAACGCGATCGGCCCCGCCGGATCGAGACGTCGCCCGGGGTCGCGCAACGGCAGCGTGTCACCGTGCAGGAACATCGACGGGCATCCGATCACGTCGACGTGCTCGGAACCGAATCCCAGACCCTCGAGGTACTCGGCCGTCCACTCGCCGCGGACGCCGATCGAGGGCGAGCGGTCGAGGACGGCACGCATGAACCGGGTGACCGCCTCGCCGACCTGGCGCGGGGCGCGCACCCGCTCCCCCACGGCGGACTGCACGCCCACACCGACCACGGTGACGGGGATCGAGAGCTTCTCGATGGTCTCGGTCATCGCGTCGAGGTTAGGGAGGAACCGCTTGCGGAAGGCGTTGGCGAGCGGGATGACGACGTGGTCGAAGCGCTCGTCGATCTCGGCGGGACCCAACGTACGGGCGTGGTTCAGCCGCGCGACCTGGATCGTCGTCTCCGGCGTCGACAGGGTCCGCTGTACCGCGTAGCTGAAGAGCAGGTTGCCGACGTTGTCGCCGATGAGGTTGCGTGCAAGGACGCGGTCCGCCCGCGGCGCCGTGAAAGGGTTGCGGTGAGCCCGGAGCAGCACCTGCTTCACGAAAGTCTCCTAGGGTGATCGACTAACTAAAGAGGAAGCCTAGCCCCCAGGCCCCGTGCATCGTCACCATGGCCACCGGAAGACGGATCCGGGCGGCGGTGTCGAGGTCGCGGCCCTCCCACGCCGAGGCAACTGCGACGCCGGTGAGGTAGGCGACGGGCAGCGCGAAGCCCGCCAGCAACCACGGCGTGGTAGCCAGACCCACGAGTCCCGTGACGAGACCGAGACCGGACCCGACGACGGCCGCAGGCGGCGCGAGGTAGCGCACCGAAGCGGTGTCTGGGTGCTGGCGGATGACGCGGCGGCGCCAGCCGCCCGTCCGGTACTGCTGCGTCGCGAAGGTCTTCCACGTCTCCCGAGGGTGGTACGTGACGGCGACGTCGGGCAGGAACCAGATCTGCTCGCCGGCCTCGCGGAGGCGGTGGTTGAGCTCCCAGTCCTGGGCGCGCACGAAGTGCTCGTCGTACCCGCCGACCTTCTCGAGCGCGCTGCGCCGGAAGGCCCCGAGGTAGACGGTCAGCTGAGGACCGGGCTCTCCCCCGGTGTGGAACGCGGCGCCTCCGATGCCGAAGCGCGACGACATCGTGCGCGCGACCGCGCGCCCGAACGCCGTCGTCCCCTTCGGCGACATCCGGCCTCCGACGTTGGCGGCACCGGTGTCCATGAGCGCGCCGACGACGCGGGTCAGGTAGTCAGGCGGGAACAAGGCGTGGCCGTCGGCCCGCACCAGGAAGTCGTGGCGCGCTGCCGCGATGGCCGCGTTCAGCCCGTGGGGGGTCAGGCCGGTCGGGTTGTCGACGACCGTCACCGACGGGTACGCGGCGGCGAGCTCGTCGGCGATCTCCCGTGTCCGGTCCTCCGACGGCCCCACCGCGACGACGACCTCGATCTCGCCGGCGTAGTCCTGGGCAAGGATGCGCCGCACGCACTCGGCAAGGTCACGCTCCTCGTTGCGCACGGTCATGAACACCGACACGGGCGGCATGCCCGTCGCCGGGACCGCGTCCTCGTCGGTCATCGGCGCAGTGCTCATCGGCCCAGTGCTCATCGGCGCAGCCCTTCGTCGAGCGGGCCGGCGTCGATGAGACGTCGGCCGGCAGTCAGGAACCCGTCGGCGTACGTGCCGGTCGGGAAGTCACCCAGGTAGTAGACACGCGTGCGAGCACGCTCCTCCGCGAGCGGGTCCTCGCCGAGCATCGCGTCGAGCGCTGGCTCGAGGCCGCTCAGCGCGCCGTCGACCACGTACGCCGCCCGTGCCGCGGGGGCCTCCTTGCGCAGGACGTCCGGCGACCGGCCGACCGCGATCATCGCGAACGGCTTCTGCGACTGGAGGTAGTCCGACACGACGGCGGAGACGTCGCACACCATCGCGTCCGAGGCGTTGAAGCAGTCGACCACCGACATGCGCACCTCGGCCGCGTCACCCCACACGTGCTGACGGCCCGTCCGTGCGCGGTCCGCCTCCAGCAGGGCACCGATCTTGGCGATCGTGCGCGTCGCGTCCGGGAAGCGGTAGTTGAACGGGTGCGACCGGAAGATCACCCGCACGCCGCGCTTCAGGAGCGCCTTGACGATCTCCTCGCCCCGCGGCAGGGAGTACACCTCGGAGTCCGCGTACGGGCCACGCCAGGTCGGCGCGTACAACACCGTACGTTCAGTGAGGTCGCGGACGTGACCGCGCGCGGGGGCGATGTCCTCGACCTGCGGCCTCCCGACGATCTCGAACTTCTCGCGTGGGATCTCCACGCCGTGGCGGGCGTAGCGGTCGATCCCCGCCTGCCCGGCGGCGAAGATCCGGTCGTAGATCGCGTGCACGGGGTTGTAGCACGCGGGCTTCTCGGAGTCACCGTGGTTGAGCCACACGTGCACCATCTGGCGACGCTCGATGAAGTGCGTGTTGTTCGGCGCGTTGTTGACGTAGAAGGCCGCCCGCATGCTGGGGACCAGCACCTCTTGGAGGCTGCGGATCGAGGGCCGGTGGATCACCGGGGCCGTCGTGATGCCCTCCAGCGAGCGGAACATCGTGAGGTTGCGGGTGACGACGACGAAGGGACGCCCGAGGCGCTCGAAGTACGGCATCCACATGCCGATCTGGTAGCGCGCGCCGACGTTCGAACCGAAGTAGACGGTGAACTCGGGTGCGTGCTCCTCGAGGGTCGCGTACAGGCGGTCCTCCGCGTCCACACAGCGGTACACCCGTCGAAGACCGGTGACCAGCGCGACACAGACCGCGACCAGGCAGGCCGCCGCGGCGAGGACGAGCAGCGCGGTGATGCCTGCGGCGGCCGCGAGCCAGGCCACCACCAGCGCGCCCGCGTCGAGGACGCCGACCCAGCCGCGCGGCACCCGCTCGCGGACGTCGACGTTGAGCGTCGGCAGGTTGCGGGCCTCCAGACCGACCCGCTCCCAGCTGTCGAAGACGGTCGTCTCGACAGAGGTGGCGGCGGCCACGACCGCGAGGGCGACCGCGACGAGCCACGACGACCCGTGCCAGTCGAACCAGGCGACGAGCAGGGCGAGGACCAGGAGCAGCCGCGACATCTGCAGCGTGCCCGCGACCTGCTGGAACTTGCGGTTGCCGGGCCGGGCACGCCGGTGCAGCGCCACCACGAGCGCCATCGTCAGCAGGGCGCCGCCGATCGTGAGGCCGCGAGGAGCCCCGAGCAGCGCGGCGACGAAGGTGACCAGCGCCAGACCACCGGTGGTCACGTCACGGGCAGCGACGGCGAGCTGCCGGCGGACGGCACCCAGGGTCAGTCTGACGCCGCTGTCCTCCGTGTCGCCCTCCGCCGCGGCCTCGTCGACGAGCTCACCCGTGCGCCGGTGGTCGATGATCTCGCGCGCACGGGCGACGAACACGTCCGAGTAGCCCTCGGCCGGGAAGTCGCCGAGATAGTCGTTGCGCACCGCCCGGCGCTCCAGCGCGAGCGGGTCCGGGCCGAGCATCGAGTCGAGCGCGGCGGACAGGTTGGACGTGTCGCCCTCGATGACGTAGGCCGCAGCGGCGATCGGGTAGTGCCCGACGAAGTCGTGCCCACGCTCGGTCATCGCCGTCATCGCAAACGGCTTGCCGGAGAACAGCCAGTCGACGACGACGCTCGACACGTCGGAGACCATCGCGTCGGCGGCGTTGATGCAGTCGAAGATCGACATCTCACGCTCGGCCCGCTCGCCGAAGACGTGACGGCGACCGGTCCGTGCGGTGTCCTCACGGAGCATCTGGTGCACGGTGCGGATGGTCTCGACGTCGGTCTCGAACTGGTAGCTGAACGGGTGCGGTCGGAAAACGACGGTGGCACCACGTCCCAGCAGGCCGGCGACGATCTCGGTGGCGATCGGGAGCGAGTGGTACGCCGTCTCGTCGACGTGACCGCGCCAGGTCGGAGCGTACAGCACGGTCGGCTCGGCCGGCACCGGACCCTCGGCCGTGGCGACGCCCTCGACCTGAGGACGTCCGACGATGTCGAAGGTGTCCCGCGGGATCGCGACGCCGTGCGCGGCGTACCGACGGACCGCCGCCTCGCCGGCGGCGAAGATGCGGTCGTACATCGCGTGGGTCGGGTTGTACGAGGTCGGCTTGTCCGAGTCGCCGTGGCCCAGGAAGACGTGGGTCAGCTGGTGGTGGCGTACGAAGATGCTGTTGCCCGAGGAGGCGTTGACGTAGAAGGCCGTCGTGAGGGACGGGACGACCACGTCGTCGAGGTCGCGCGAGCCGTGCCGCATGACGATCGGCAGGTCCGTCTGCTCGGCCAGCAGCTCGGCGGGATAGTTGTGGCGGGTGACGACGAGCAGCCGCCGACCGGTGCGCTGGAGGTAGGGAAGCCACATCGTGACCTGGTGCGTCCCGTCGTCGGGCCAGGCGGTGTAGACGACCGCGTGGGGCGCGTACGCCGCGACGGCACCGGGCAGGTCGGCCTCGATCTTGCGGCCGGCACGCATCCGGACGACGGCGTTGACGCCCATGACCACGTCGGGGCCTGCGGCGACCAGTGTCACCGCGGCCCACCACCACGGGGACAGACCGACGCCGGCGGTGACCGCACCGAACGCGAGAGCACCGAGGTGGGCGCCGGTCGCGACCAGCTCGAGATCGACCTGCTTCGGCGCCGGTGTCAGGCCGGGGACGTTGGAGACGAACGTGACGCGGTACTGGCGCGCCTGCCCCAGGACGGGCTCGAGCACGACCACGCCGATGCTCATCAGCGCCGCCAACGCCGCCACCCAGGCAGAAGCGTCGCTCCAGGCGACGAAGCAGACCGTCACGGCAGCACCGACGGTCCCTCGCAGCGCCCCGCCGTGGCCGAGCAGGACACGCTCGACGTTCGGGGGGAGGTCGTCACGATGGACGAAGCGCCATGCGTCGTACGCCAGGGCGGCGATCACGACCAGGAGCACCGTGACGACGACGGGCTCGACGATGCCGACGACCGCCGCGGCCGCGGCCAGCACGACCGCAGCGGCGGTCCCGAGCTCCGTGACGGCGTCACCCGCACGGGCCGCCATCACACGCGCCGCCTCCGGCGGCGCCAGACCTGGGTCAGCCATTCGTGATCGCAGCCGGGCCGTTCTCGCGCCGGATGTCGATGACGTGCCCGGTCTGCGACGACAGGAGCACGTCGAGCGACTGGCGCGCGACCTCCTCCGACGACAGCAGCGTGCCGGCGGGCTCCTGGCCGAACGCCTTGGTCCGCATCGGGGTACCGGTGCGCTCAGGGTTCACGCAGTTCACGCGGACGGCGCCCGCCCACTCGTCGGCCAGCGCCTGGGTGAGGTTGACCACCGCCGCCTTCGCCGAGGAGTACAGCGAGTAGCCGGAGCGACCCCGCGTGTACGAGGAGGAGGTGAAGAGCAGGAGCGAACCCGACGTCGCCTCCAGGGAGGGGTAGAACTCCTGGGCGATGAAGATCGGGCCGAGGTAGTTGACCTCGGTCGCGTTGTAGATCGTCTCCTCGCTGGTCTCGGCCAGCGGAGCGATCGGCAGCACGCCCGCGGTGTTGACGACGTAGTCGACCCGACCGGTCTTGGCGAGGACGGACTCGGCGGCCGCGCGGATGTCGGAGCGGCGCTCGACGTGGGTGTCGGTGCTCGAGCGGGAGAACGTGAAGACGTTGGCGCCGGCACGCTCTGCGAGGGCGGCGATGTCACCGCCGATCCCGTAGGACCCGCCGAAGACCACGACCGTCTTGCCCGCGAGCGCTGCAGCCTGCTCGGTGTCCGACAGCGGCTCCGGGCGCTCGGCCGACGCGAGCTGGAAGAGCTTGTCGGCGATGTAGACGTCGATCGGCTCGGTGACCTTCATGTTGCGCTCGTGGCCGTCGACCACGGTGATGGGGACCTCGGGGGTGTACCGCAGGACGACGGTGCAGTCGTCGGTCGCCACGAAGTCGGGGTCCTCGGCGGCCTTCGCGTACGCGGCGCGGATCACCGAGAGGCGGAACGCCTGAGGCGTCTGGCCGCGGCGCAGCAGGTGGCGCGGCAGCACGTCCGCGATCGTGTCGGTGTCCTCGTGGACGGCGACGATCGTGTCGGCCGAGGGGATCACCGTGTCGACGGCCTCGTACTCCTCGAGGGCGGCGACGACGTCCTCGAGGATCGTCTGCGAGACCAACGGGCGTACCGCGTCGTGCAGGAGGACGTTGCACTCCTCGTCGCCGAGCGCGTCCAGGGCCCGCTGCGTCGTGGCGTTGCGGGTCTCCGCGCCCTCGAGGATGCGGGTCACCTTGTCGTACCCGCCCTGGCGGACGATGCTGCGGACCGGGTCGAGGTGGCCCGGGGTCATCATCACCACGATCTCGTCGATCAGGGGCGACGCCTGCATGACCGCGATCGTGTGCTCGATGATCGGCTTGCCGGCGATCTTGATCAGCTGTTTCGGGATCGACAGGCCGACCCGGGTGCCGGTGCCGCCGGCCAGCACCACGGCCACGTTTCGCATCGTAGTCACGACCTAGAGAGTAACTTGTGGCACGAGCCCTGAGCCGGAGGGTAGGCGCCGGTTCGTGAGCGCTCGCACGTAGAGTAGGCCTGCTACGCGGGGTCCGTCCCCGACGGGACGCGACACCTGACGAGAGGTATCGATGGTCGACTCGAGCTACACCCGCTCGCCCTGGGCGCGTGTCCGCGCGATCTGGCGGGTCCGGAAGATCTTCTTCCTCCTGATCCGCCGGGATCTGAAGGTCCGCTACGCCAACTCGGTCCTCGGGTACGTCTGGACCATCCTCGACCCGCTCCTGATGAGCCTGGTCTATTGGGCCGTCTTCTCGATGCTCTTCGGGAGGGACGTCCCCGGCGACGAGCCCTACATCGTCTTCCTGCTCGCGGGGATGCTGCCGTGGCAGTGGTTCAACTCCTCCGTCTCGCAGACCTCCAAAGCCCTGCGCAGCTCGGCGCGGCTGGTGCGGTCGACCAACCTTCCACGCGAGATCTGGGTGCTGCGGGCCGTGGCGTCGAACGCCGTCGAGTACCTTTTCGCGCTTCCCGTGCTGGCCGGCTTCCTGGTGGCGTTCCAGGTGCCGATCCACTGGAACATGCTGGTGACCCTCCCGCTGGCCTTCGTGCTGATGGCCGTCCTGCTCTCCGGCCTCGGACTCGCGCTGAGCGTCCTCACCGTCCTCGTGCCGGACCTGTACCGGGTCGTGCAGATCTTCCTGAGGCTCTTCTTCTACGCCTCACCGGTCCTCTACTCGACGGAGCGGCTCCCGAAGGACCTCCAGTGGGTCTACGTCGCCAACCCGGTGGCCGACATCCTCCAGCTGTTCCGGTCGGGGATCTTCCCGCACTATCTGAACTGGCTCCACGTCGGATACGCCGCCGCCGTCTCCACGGTCGTCCTCGCACTCGGCTGGTGGGTCTTCGCCCGGCTCGAGCGCACGGTCCTCAAGGAGCTCTAGTCATGACCGAACCCATCATCTCCGTCCAGGACGTCTCGGTCCGGTTCCACCGGTCGCGGCGCCACCGCAGCATCCGCGACCTCGTCTTCAGGGGCGAGGGTGGCGTGCGTGCCGGTGAGTTCTGGGGCCTGCGCCACATCTCCTTCGACGTCCAGCCGGGTGAGGCGATCGGCGTCGTGGGCCGCAACGGCCAGGGCAAGTCGACCTTGCTCAAGACGATCGCCGGCGTGCTCATCCCCGACGAGGGGCGGGCCGTGGTCAACGGGGGCGTCGCACCGCTCATCGAGATCACCGGCGGCTTCGTGGGCGACCTCACCGTGCGCGACAACATCTATCTCGCCGCCGGGCTGCACGGCATGAGCAAGAAGCAGATCAAGGGGTCGTTCGAGGAGATCGTCGAGTTCGCCGAGATCGAGGACTTCGTCGACACCCCGTACAAGCACCTCTCGTCGGGCATGAAGGTACGCGTGGCGTTCAGCGTCGTGTCGCGCCTCGACGAGCCGATCATGCTCGTCGACGAGGTGCTCGCCGTCGGGGACCGCGCGTTCCGCGAGAAGTGCTTCGAGCGGATCGACGAGATGCTCAGCGAGGGCCGCACCCTCTTCATGGTGTCCCACAGCGAGGCGAACCTCACCCGGTTCTGCAGCCGGGGCCTCTACCTCCGCGAGGGCACGCTCGTCCACGACGGCCCGATCAGCGAGGTCGTCGAGAAGTACTTCAGCGAGTCCGGCAACGAGGCCGCACTCCGCCGTCGTCACGAGCGCCGGATGCGCCGGATGCGTGAGCGCGGACTCCTCGGTGACAGCGAGGACGACGAGGACGACGGCGACGAGGACGACGTCCGTAACGCCGGCTGACCGCGGGCGCCGTCAGACGACGGGCGGACGCCCCCTCCGGGTCATCGCCAGCACGGTGCGGCCCTTCAAGGGGCGCCGCTCGCCGGGATCGGCGCGCCACCCCTCGCGCCATCCGGCGAACCAAGGACGCAGCGACCGCCGACCGGCCGACGATCGTACGGACCGCAGGAGCGCGACCAGCGTCCAGCTGCCGACGTAGGCCCACGAGAACGGCCACCGCAGGTTCCGTCGGGCCAGCCACACCCGGTTGCGGGCGTTGAGCCGGTAGTAGAAGTCGTGACGGGCGGGATCGATCGCGGGGTGGAGACAGGCGAGGTCGCCGCGGTACCAGACCTCGTACCCGGCGTCCCAGACGCGCCACGCCAGCTCGATGCCCTCATGGGCGTAGAAGAACTCGTCACCCCACCCGCCGGCCGCCTCGAACGCGGCGCGGCGCGCGACGAGCACGCCCTCCCACAGCGAGAACACCGGTGAGGAACGCCTCGGATCGCCCTTGCGCATCCGAGGGATCCATCGCGTCGGCGCGGTCTCCCCCGGACTCTCCACCCGCGGCTGCACGACGCCGAGCCGGTCGTCGGCGGCGAACAGCGCTGCCGCGCGGGAGAGGAAGTCGTCACCGTCAAGACGGGCGTCGTCGTCCACGAAGAGCAGCAGGTCGCCGGCCACGTGCGGCACACCGGCGTTGCGGCCCGCAGGGATGCCGAGGTTCTCGGGCAGCGCCAGCGCACGGACGCCGTCCGGCAGCCCGACCGGCGACCAGCCGTTGCCGACGCACACGACATCGACCTCGACGTCGACCTGTGCGAGGACGGAGCGGAGGGCGGCGTCGAGATCGTCGGGGCGGGTGCCCTGGGTCAGGACGACGACACCGACCTGGGGGCGTACGGGAGCGGTCACACGGGTCACCGTACCGGCGTCGACCGGAGGGGCCGGTGGCCGGTCAGGAGGCGAGCGCGGGGCCCGTGGCGCTCTCGAGCTCCCGGATCGGCGTGACGTCGACGACGAGCCGGCCGGCCCGCACGTCGACGCGGCCGGCGGTGTGGAGGAGGCGGTAGCCGTAGCGTCCGCGGACGAGCTCCACGACCTTCGGCGCCTGGGCACGGCCTCGCTCCAGTCGCCGGCGCAGCCCCGTACGGAGCGTGCGCAGGCGGCCGCCGTCGAAGGTGAGAACCACTCTCACGGGCGTCCCGTCGAGCGGCGAGGCGTCGTCGTCCAACATGAGCGTGACGACGAGCCGGTGCGCGTCCGCGTAGCGGTATGTCATCTGCTCCACCGTCGCTCCGGGGAGTCGGGCGAGGAGGTCACCGGGCCACAGCCCGTACCCCCTCGCTCGCTCCGTCAGCGTCACCACCCGTGCCATGACCGCATCACAGCACACCCTCGTGGGCACGTCGGGGAGCCACGCGGAACGTCAGGACCCCGACCCGGAGAGCAGCTCCTCGAAGGAGGTCGTCAGCGCGAACGGGTCGGCCGGCGCGGTGGCCGCTCGGGTGGCGACCAGCGCCGAGAGCTCACCGGCCGCCCGGGTGATGCGCGACTGGAGCGCACCGCTGAGACCGTCGATGCCGCCCCAGTCCTCCGACGCCGCGAAGACCGCCGTGGGAACCACGACCGCCCGCAGGTAGGCGAACATCGGCCGCAGCGCGTGCTCGAGCGCCAGCGAGTGCCGGGCGGTCCCGGCGGTCGCCCCCAGAAGCACGGGCTTGCCGGCCAACGCCTCCTTGTCGAGCACGTCGAAGAAGGACTTGAAGAGGCCGGAGTACGAAGCGGTGAAGATCGGCGTCACCACGACGAGGCCGTCGGACGCCACGACATCGTCGATGACCGGTTGGAGCCCTGCGGGCGCGAAGCCGGTGAGCATCGCGTTCGTGATGTCGTGCGCGTGCTCGCGCAGCTCGTGGACGGTGACCTCAGCCTCGACCCCCTGGGTGAGCAGGTCGTCGCGGACCGCCTGTGCGAGGCGGTCGCCGAGGAGCCGGGTCGACGAGGGCTGGCTCAGGCCGGCGCTGACGACGGTGATCGTGCGGGTGGTCATGCCGTGGCTCCTTCGGAGGTCGTGTCGGACGTCCCCGTGACGTCGTCGGCGGCGGCGTGGACAGTGGCGTCGCGGCCACCGCCGGCGGCGGCGACGAGCGACGCGTGGGTGGGAGCCTCGGGGACGTGGGCCGGCTTCAGCGCCGCGAACTCCTTGCGCAGCACGGGCACGACCTCCTCGCCGAGCAGGTCCAGCTGCTCCAGCACCGTCTTGAGCGGCAGACCTGCGTGGTCCATGAGCCAGAGCTGGCGCTGGTAGTCACCGACGTACTCGCGGAACCCGAGCGTGCGCTCGATGACCTGCTGCGGGCTGCCGACCGTCAGCGGGGTCTCGCGGGTGAACTCCTCGAGGCTCGGCCCGTGGCCGTAGACCGGGGCGTTGTCGAAGTAGGGCCGGAACTCGTCGACCGCGTCCTGGCTGTTGCGACGCATGAAGACCTGGCCTCCGAGACCGACGATGGCCTGGTCGGCCTCACCGTGACCGTAGTGCGCGAAGCGCTGGCGGTAGAACGCCACCATGCGCTCGGTGTGGCTCGCCGGCCAGAAGATGTGGTTGGAGAAGAACCCGTCTCCGTAGTAGGCGGCCTGCTCGGCGATCTCGGGGCTGCGGATCGACCCGTGCCAGACGAACGGCGCGACGCCGTCGAGCGGACGCGGAGTCGAGGTGAAACCCTGCAGCGGGGTCCGGAACTTGCCCTCCCAGTCCACGACGTCCTCGGTCCAGAGGCGGCGCAGGAGGTGGTAGTTCTCGATGGCGAGCTCGATGCCCTGGCGGATGTCCTTGCCGAACCACGGGTAGACGGGACCGGTGTTGCCGCGGCCCATCATGAGGTCGTTGCGGCCGTCCGAGAGGTGCTGGAGAGTCGCGTAGTCCTCCGCGATGCGCACCGGGTCGGTCGTCGTGATCAGCGTCGTCGAGGTCGACAGGATGATCCGCTCGGTCTGCGCCGCGATGTAGGCGAGCGTCGTCGTGGGCGCGGAGGGGATGAACGGCGGGTTGTGGTGCTGGCCCGTCGCGAAGACGTCGAGCCCGACCTCCTCAGCCTTCTTGGCGATCTCGACGGTCGCTTTGATCCGCTCGTGCTCGGTCGGTGTGCGGCCGGTGGTCGGATCGGTGGTCACGTCTCCGACGGTGAAGATCCCGAACTGCATCTGCTCGTCCCCTTGTCTGGTCGCTCCCGCGAACGCTGGAACCAATGTAGTACAGGCTTCAACTATCTGGCTACTCCCGCTATTCCCGCCCTGATCGGCGGGCCGTGTCGGCCCGGGCCTCTACCGTGGCTCCATGACCGCTGACCCGGACGCCCTCGAGACGCTGCGCGCGATCCTGCTCGACCAGATCGACAGGATCGACGAGCTCGTCGACGACCTCACCCGTGACCTCCCCCTGCCGATCGGGACCTTCCGGCCGGACGGCGAGGCCAACACCATCTGCTGGCTGGTGTGGCACCAGTCGCGTGTCCTCGACGACCACGGCGCGGACCTGGCCGGATCGCCCGAGGCGTGGACCGCGGACGGCTGGTACGACGAGCTCGGCCTGCCTCTCCCGAAGGCCGCCACCGGCTACGGGCAGTCGCCCGAGGAGGCCGCGTCCGTCGTCGCCAGCGGCGAGAAGCTCGCCGGCTACCACCACGACGTCACCGGCCGCCTACGGGCGTACCTGCGCGACATCGACGTCGACGAGCTCCGCCGGATCGTCGACGACCGCTGGGACCCGCCGGTGACCGCCGCCGTCAGGCTCGTGAGCATGGTGGGCGACAGCCTCCAGCACCTCGGGCAGGCCGCGTACGTCCGCGGGATCGCCGAGCGGGCAGGCCTCGGCTGAGCGTCCCGCCATCGACAGCGACCGCCACGCGCCCCGAAGGCGTGGCCGAACGGCTCGCAGCCTCCCGGGGCCGCGAGCCGCCCGGGGTCACCGGTGCCGCAGCACCACCTGGTCCCCCGCTGGTGACGTCATGAGGTGGACACCGTGACGATCGGCGGGCTGGTCGGCTCCGTGGAGCCGCCCGCGGGCTCGACGCTGATCGCGACCGCGGTGACCCCGGTGACGTCCTCCATGACGTGCGCACCCCGCGCGCCCTGCTCTTCGCGAGGCAGGACTCCCGCGCTGTGCATCGTGCCGCCCGACTCCGTCCACATCTGGTAGTCCTGGTCGTCGGCGAGCCGCGGCAGGTCGGCCACGACCATCACCGCCTTGCCGAGCTCGGCGGACTGGACGACCCGCACCGTCCCGCCGCCGTCGACCGGTGCTGCCACCAGCTGCGCATCGGGCGCCGAGAGCACCTCGGTCATGGTGGCCTGCTGGGCCTCCAGCTGGTCCGCCTGGTCGCGCTGGGAGAGGCCGAAGCCGACCGCGCCGACGACCAGCGCGAGAGCAGCCGCAGCCAGGATGATCCGCGCCGGCCATCCACGGCGCCACGAGCGCGCACTGCTGATGTCGGTGACGACGGGTCGTTCCTGGGGGGTGCGGGAGACCGCCTCGAGGACCGCGCGCCGCAGGTGCGGCGGCGGAGAGGTCTCCTGGGCCGCACCGAGTCTGGCCGCTGTCGCGACGAAGCCGCTCACCTCGGCGGCGCAGTCGCCGCACTCGGCAAGATGGGCCTCGTAGGAGGAGCGCTCCTCGTCCTCGAGGGCGTCGAGGGCGTACGCGCCGGCGAGCGTGTGCGGATCACTGGTCATGCCGTCACCCCCAGGCAGTCACGAAGGCGGATCAGCCCGTCACGCAGGCGGGTCTTCACCGTCGCAGGATTCGCCTCGAGCATCACGGCGACCTGCGCGTACGTGTGTCCTTGGTAGTAGGCGAGACCCACCGCCTCCCGTTGGAGCTCGGTGAGCGTGCCAAGACAGCGCCGCACCTGCTCGTGCTCGAGCCGTACGGTGACCTCGTCCGCCACCTGGTCGTACGCCGGTCCGCCCGACCAGTCGTAGCGTGCGTCCCGGTCGGACGCCGCCTGGTCGTGGCGGACCGCGTCGACAGCGCGGCGATGAGCCAGCGTCAGAATCCATGTCTTGGCGCGACCGCGACGCGCGTCGAAGCGCGGCGCCGTCTGCCACACCTGCAGGAACACCTCCTGCGTCACCTCCTCTGAGCGCACCGGGTCGCGAAGCACCCGTCGTACGAGGCCGAAAACCGCACCGGCCAGGGCGTCGTACACCTCGCCGAACGCCTGCTCGTCGCCTCTCGCGACGCGGGCCATCAAGGTCTCGACCGCATCGGCCGCGGGCGGTGGCCCGTCGTCGGGTTCTGCACGTCGACCGCGCTGCGGGTCTGGCATCGGCACTCCTGGTACGAGGGGCTGTCATCGGTGATTCGAGACGGCCGGCCTCGCGGATGGGTCAGGTCTGTCGCTCATCATTGTGGCCCGGCTCACCCATCCGTGTCGCCGTCCGCGCCGAAGCAGGTGCATGACCACGGCCCGTCTCCGCCTCCTCGCCGCAGCCTGCGGCGTGCTCGCCGCGCTCGCCGGCGTCGCGGTGGGGACCGCCTTGGCGGCAGCGGTAGGGGGCCCGTCGCCCGTGGTCGCAGTGGGCAACACGGTGATCTCACTGACGCCGGGCTTCGTCAAGGACTTCGCCGTGCGGACGTTCGGGGAGAGCGACAAGGCGGTGCTGCTCGGCACGGTGGCCGTGCTGCTCCTGGGGATCGCCGCGGCGGCGGGGGTGCTCGGGGCCACCCGCCGCCGCCTCGGGGTCGGCGTCGTCGTGGCCGTGGGGGCGGTCGCGACGGCGGCGACCGCCGCGGACGACACGACCTCGGTGTGGTCGGCGATCGCCCTCCTCGCGCCGGTGGTGACCACGCTGGTCGCCGCGTGGACGCTCGTCCTGCTTCTCCGGACGCTGCCGGCACCGGCCCGCACCGGCGGACCCGCGGAGGTGACGACGGAGGTGACGACGGGGACCGCCCGCCGGCCCGGTGACGATCTGCCCTCGGGGTTCGACCGCCGCCGATTCCTCATCACCGTCCTGGGGACGGCCGCCGTTGCGGCCTCCGCCGGGGCCGTCGCGCGGGTCGTGGGCGGCTCGGAGGCCGCCGTCTCGCGCGCAAACCTCCGCCTCCCCGTGCCGGCCAGTCCGGCCCCCGCAGTCCCGACGGGGATCGACCCGCTGCCCGGTGTCACCTCGTACCTGACCCCGAACCGGGACTTCTACCGGGTGGACACGGCCCTCATCGTCCCCGACGTCCCTGCGGACACCTGGCGGCTGCGCGTCCACGGCGACGTGGACCGGCCCCTCGACCTGAGCTTCGCCGACCTTCTCGACATGCCGCTGCTGGAGCGCCGCATCACCCTGACCTGCGTCTCGAACGAGGTGGGCGGCGAGTACGTGGGGAACGCCACCTGGATCGGCGTCCCGCTGGCCGAGCTCCTCCGGCGCGCGGGGGTCGGCCGCGAGGCCGACGCCCTCAAGTCGACGAGCGCCGACGGGATGGTCATCGGCACACCTCTCGACGCGGTCCTCGACGGCCGCGACGCCCTCGTCGCGATCGCGATGAACGGCGACCCGCTCCCCCTCGCGCACGGATTCCCGGCACGGATGGTCGTACCGGGCCTGTACGGCTACGTGTCGGCGACGAAGTGGCTCGTCGACCTCGAGGTCACCCGGTTCTCCGAGCTCGAGGCGTACTGGACCGAGCGAGGCTGGGCCGAGCAGGCACCCGTCAAGCTCGCGTCGCGCATCGACGTGCCGCGCTCGTTCCAGTCGCTCCCCCGGGACTCCGTGCGCGCCGGGGGCGTCGCGTGGGCGCAGCACGTCGGGGTCGGCGCTGTCGAGGTCCGCGTCGACGACGACCCCTGGGAGCCGGCACGTCTCGCCCCGCAGGACGGCATCGACACCTGGCGCCAGTGGACGTGGCGCTGGGACGACCCGACCCCTGGAGACCACACCCTCACCGTCCGGGCGACCGACGCGGACGGCACCACACAGACCTCCGACCGGGCGGAACCTCGCCCGGACGGTGCCACCGGCTGGCACAGCGTCAGCTTCTCGGTGGAGTGACCGCGCCACAACAGGAAAGGCACAACCATGCACACGACCACTCGCAAGACCCGCCTCGCGGCGGTGGCCATGCTGGCGTCCCTGGCTCTCTTCACGGCAGGGTGCGGAAGCGACGACTCGGACTCCGGTTCGGACGACTCCACGCCCAGCGCGTCGGAGTCGGCGACCTCCGAGATGACTGACGACGCCATGTCCGACGCCTCCTCGGAGCTCGTCGGGCCGGGCTGCGCCGCCTACGCGGAGCAGGTGCCCTCGGGGCCGGGCTCCATCGACGGGATGGCCCAGGAGCCGGTGGCGACCGCCGCGAGCAACAACCCGCTCCTCAAGACGCTGACAGCCGCCGTGAGCGGCCAGCTCAACCCGGAGGTGAACCTCGTCGACACGCTGAACGGCAGCGAGTTCACGGTGTTCGCCCCGGTCGACGAGGCGTTCGCGAAGCTCCCGAAGAAGACGGTGACCGAGCTGTCCCAGCCCGCCGGCGCCGAGGCGCTGACCTCGGTGCTGACGTACCACGTCGTTCCCGGTCAGCTCAGCCCCGACGAGGTCGTCGGGACGCACAAGACCGTCAACGGAGCCGACCTGGAGGTCAAGGGCTCGATCGACGCGCTGACCGTCGGAGCCGACGGCGCCGCGGTCATCTGCGGAGGTGTGAAGACCGCGAACGCGACGGTCTACCTCATCGACTCCGTCCTGATGCCCCCGATGTGAGCCGTTCGCCCTGCTCGATCAGCGGTAGACCCGCTGGTCGAGCAGGGCGGGGTGCGTGCGTGACGGAGCCGCTCACCCCTTCGCTTTCGCGGCCTTGGCTGCCGCCTTCTGCTCCTTCTTGAACGTCCGTACCTCCTGCAGGGTGGTCCCGTCGACGACGTCGGCGATCGAACGGCGAGAGCCCTCCTCGCCGTACGCGCCGGCCGCCTCGCGCCATCCCGTCGGCGCCACGCCTCGCTGCTTGCCGAGCAGCGCGAGGAAGATCCGCGCCTTCTGGTCGCCGTACCCGGGCAGCGCCTTCAGCCGCTTGAGCACGGTCTTGCCGTCGGGGTCACCCTCGGTCCAGAGACGAGTCGGATCCCCGTCGTACTCGCTCATCAGGAACGACGCGAGCTCCTGGACCCGCTTGGCCATCGAGCCTGGGTAGCGGTGGATCGCCGGAGGCGTCGCGCACAGCGTGGCGAACGCCTCGGGGTCGAGCTCCGCGATCGTCTGCACGTCGATGCTGCCGACGCGTTGCAGGATCTTGAGCGGTCCGGCGAACGCCGCCTCCATCGGGTACTGCTGGTCGAGCAGCATGCCCACGAGCAGCGCGAAAGGGTCGGAGTCGAGCAGCTGGTCGGCGTCGGCGTCTCCGGTGAGGTTGAGGCTCATCTCTCGATCATCCCAAGACCAGGTCGGCGTGACGACCGGTCCCCGCCCTGGGTCCCCGGCGGCCGTGAAAACGACCACCTTCGAGGCACCACCGTCGCCGTACGGTGAGCCATGCCCGTGCCCCCGCGACTGACCGCTGCTGTCGATGCGCTCCCCCTCACGCCCACGAGCGGCGTGCTCGAGATCGGCGGTGGGCCGGGCGTGGCGGCCTCGCTCGTGCTCGAACGGCTCGGTGCGGGTGGCTCGTACGTCGGCGTGGACCGCTCCGAGGTGGCGGAGCGTCGTAGCCGAAAGCGGTGCGCCGAGGCCGGCTCTGCGGCCGCGTGGACGGTGCTGCGCGGACCGGCCGAGGAGGTCGTGCCGACGTTGCCGGCGTCGAGCCTCGACGTCGCCTTCGCGGTGAACGTCAACGTCTTCTGGACGAGCGACGCGTCGGTGCTCGCGTCCGGGCTGCGTCGCGTCCTACGCCCGGGCGGGTCGCTGTGGCTGTTCTACGAGACCCCGTCGGGAACGGTGAGCGAGAGAGTCGCAGACGGTGTCGCGCGGTCTCTTGCGGAGGGCGGGTTCTCGTCCGCGACGACCCACACGCCTACCGCGCGACTGGGAGCGTTCACCGCTTCCGTGGGCGCCCCGGGGGTCACGAAGAGATAACGAAGCAGAATCGCCAAACGCCCCTGCTCAGCGAGGGCCCACGCGCGTTGCACACGGCCAGTAAGGCCCACCAGACCCCCCTGCCGTTACCTTCCGTGACCTTGACCAGGCAAGATGCAGAGGCGCGACGTACGACCGCACGGCGCGCCCGCCTCCAGCGGGACCCGGTCAGCGCATCCACGACGATGCCGAAGTCGCGAGCAGACAGCGAGGCTGCACCCCCACGCCTCTCACGTCGACCCCCGACGTGACGCGCGCAGCGATCGACCGAAAGGTGGCGAACACGTCCGTCATGACGTCCCACACTGCAGATCCGGGAACCGATGCCGGGCTCGTGCCGAGTCCAGCTCCTGCCAGGACCGACGTCGGCGAAGCCCCCGTCGCCCTGCGCGTCGAGAACGTCTCCAAGGTCTTCGGCCGCCGTCCCGCCGAGGCCCTTCGCCGACTCGACGCAGGCGCCAGCCGCGACGAGGTCAAACCGCACGGGACCGCCGCGGTGATCGACGCGAGCCTCGAGATCCGTGCCGGGCGAGATCTTCGTGGTCATGGGCCTGTCGGGCTCCGGCAAGTCGACGCTCATCCGGATGCTCAACGGCCTGCTGGAGTCCGAGCGCCGGGCACGTCCTGATCGACGGACGCCGACATCTCCGGCCGTGGACGCGAAGGAGCTGCGGGCGCTGCGGCGGGCACGCCTCAGCATGGTCTTCCAGCACTTCGCGCTGCTGCCCCACCGCACGGTGCTCGACAACGCCGCGTACCCCCTGGAGATCCAGGGCGTGCGCACGACGGAGCGTCGGGCGAAGGCGGCCGAGGCGCTCACGCTCGTCGGGCTCGACGGCTGGGAGGACCTCCCTGCCGTCGCAGCTGTCGGGCGGCATGCGCCAGCGCGTCGGCCTCGCCCGCGCGCTCGCCGCCGACACCGACATCCTGCTCATGGACGAGGCGTTCTCCGCGCTCGACCCGCTGATCCGGCGCGAGATGCAGGACCAGCTGCTCGAGCTGCAGCGACGCCTCGGGAAGACGATCGTCTTCATCACCCACGACCTCAACGAGGCGATGTACCTCGGTGACCGGATCGCCGTCATGCGCGACGGCCGGATCGTGCAGATCGGCACCGCCGAGGAGATCCTCGACCGACCCCGCGAACGACTACGTGGCGCAGTTCGTCGCCGACGTCGACCGCACCCGGGTGCTCACCGCCCGCTCGGTCATGGTCAGCCCGCCGCCGTCGTGCCGGTCTCGGGCGGTCCGCGCCTGGCCAGCCGCACGATGCGCGAGGCCAGGCGTCTGCCGCCTACGTCGTCGACCGTCGACGCGTGCTGCCGCGGTGTCGTGCACGACGACGACGCGGTCGCCGCGCTCCGCGCGGGCCGGAGCACCCTCGCAGGGCTCGTCCGACACCGACATCACCGCCGTCGGGCGACGACGACCTTGCTCGCGGAGGTGTTCGCCCCTGCCGCCGAGGCGCGCTCCCGCTCCCGGTGATCGACGACGGACGGCCGGCTGGTCGGCGTCGTCCCACGAGTGACCCTGCTGGCGGCCATGGCGCCCGGCGGACAACGACCATCGCGGAGGCGACGACGGAGTGACAGCCGTCGGTGTTCCCCGGCATCGCCGCTCGGCGAGTGGGTCGAGACCGCGCTGTCGACTGGCGTGACCGAGACGCCGGCCGCACGTTTCGACGTTCGTCAAGGACGTGCTGTCCGGCGGCGTACGACGGGCTCAGTGAGCTGCTCCTGGCCCCGCCGTTCTGGGTGGTGCGGCCCTGCTCGCGCGTGTCGCTCCGGTCGCGAAGGGCTGGAAGCTGGCTCGTCGTCACGCTCGTCGGCTTCACGCTCATCGACAGCGTCGATCAGTGGGACAACGCGATGAAGACGCTGGCGCTGGTGCTCGTCGCGAGCGTCGTCGCGCTGGTCGATCGCGGTCCCGGTCGGCATCTCGACCGCCCGCAACGACACCGTCTCCACGATCGTCCGGCCGGTGCTCGACTTCATGCAGACGATGCCGGCGTTCGTCTACCTGATCCCCACCGTCGTGCTCTTCCGCGTCGGCGTGGTGCCCGGGCATCGTCGCGACGGTGATCTTCGCGCTCGCCCCAGGCGTGCGCTTGACCGAGCTGGGCATCCGTCAGGTGGACAGCGAGGTCGTCGAGGCCGGCCACGCGTTCGGTGCCGACCCCGGGCCGCATCCTGCGGCAGATCCAGCTGCCGCTGGCGCTGCCGACGATCATGGCCGGCGTCAACCAGGTCATCATGCTGGCGCTGTCGATGGTCGTCATCTCCGGCATGGTCGGCGCCGACGGGCTCGGCCGCGACGTCGTGGCCGCCCTGCAGCGCGTGGACGTCGCGCTCGGCTTCGAGGCCGGCCTCTCCGTGGTCATCCTCGCGATCTTCCTCGACCGCGTCACCGCGGCGCCTCTCCGCCCGCACGCCCGGTCGCGCGGTCCCTGGCCGACCGCGCCGGTCTGAGCGACCACGGCAGCCGCCACACCCCAGGCCGGTACCCATCCACGGTCCGCCGAACCGAGGAAGGAACAACCATGCTCCACGCGTACGTACACTCCCGACTCCTCCGAGGCGTCACTGCTGCCACCTCGGCGCTCGTGCTCAGCGTGGGGCTCGCCGCCTGCGGCGGGTCCGACTCGGCCAGCGGCGACGACGAGAAGACGATCTCGATCGGCATCCACTCCGGCTGGGACGAGGGCATCGCCGTCTCGCACCTGTGGAAGGCGATCCTCGAGGACGAGGGCTACGACGTCGAGCACGAGACCGCCGACATCGGCGATCGTCTTCACCGGCCTCGCCGCGGGCGACTTCGACGTCAACTTCGACACCTGGCTGCCGCTGACGCACGCGTCGTACCTCGAGAAGTACGGCGACAAGCTCGACGAGCTCGGCACCTGGTACGACGACGCCAAGCTGACGATCGCGGTCAACGAGGACGTCACCCGTCGACTCCCTCGAGGAGCTCGCCGACAACGCCGACGTGTTCGGCAACCGCCTCGTCGGCATCGAGGCCGGCGCGGGCCTGACGAAGATCACGCAGGAGGAGGTCGTCCCGACGTACGGCCTCGACAAGATGGACTACGTCATCTCCTCGACGCCGGCGATGCTGGCCGAGCTGAAGAGCGCGACCGACGTCGGGCGACAACATCGCCGTGACGCTGTGGCGCCCGCACTGGGCGTACGACGAGTTCCCCATCCGCGACCTCGAGGACCCCGAGGGCAAGCTCGGAGCGGCCGAGGAGATCCACGCCTACGGCGCGAAGGACTTCGGCGAGCGACTTCGACGACCTCGACGAGCTGATCGGCACGTTCACCCTGACCGACGAGCAGCTGTTCTCGCTGGAGAACCTGATGTTCAACTCGGGCGACGACGTCGACGAGGAGGACGCCGTCAGGCAGTGGCTCAAGGACAACTCGACGTTCGTCGAGGACCTCAAGAAGAAGGCCGGCGTCAGCTGACCTGCGGAACCACACGACGGCCGGTCCCCTGCGGGACCGGCCGTCGTCATTCGTGCGCCTACTCGTGGATCGGGCGCGGGATGCTGCGGTTGGCGATCCGATTCTCCGACTCGACCATCCACGCGAGCTGCTCCACGCGCTCGAGGATGGCGTGCAGCATGTCGGCCGTCGTGGGGTCCTCCTCGTCGACGTCGTCGTGGATACGGCGGGCCGTGGCCGCCACCGCGTGCAGCGCGCTGGTCACGAGGTCGACGGTCTCGGCCGTGTCGACCTCGTCCGAGGGGTACTCGGGCAGGCTGCTGCGCCCGGCGACGGTCGCCGCACGTCCGTCCGGCGTGATGTAGACCGCGCGCATCCGTTCGGCGACGTCGTCGCTGAAGGCACGTGCCGCGTCGACGATCTCGTCGAGCTGCAGGTGGAGATCGCGGAAGTTCTTGCCGACCACGTTCCAGTGCGCCTGCTTGCCGAGGAGGTGGAGGTCGATCAGGTCGACGTGCAGCTGCTGCAGGTGGTCGGCCATCTGCTGCGACGCCCGGAACGGCGCCTCGACCGTACGTGCCTTGTCACTCTTGGTCGTCTTGCTCATGGAGGGTCCTCCTTCTTCGACTCATCGGGAGAGTGCCCAGGTCCATCGTGCTCATTCGCCCAACGAGGTGCGACCCAGGACACTGTCGGGGTCGTAGACCGCCTTCACGTCGCGGAGGCGAGCGAGCGTCTCCGACGGGAACGTCTTCGCCAGCGTCTCCGGCGTGACGACGGTCTCGAAGTTGCCGTAGAGGGCGTCGACCGCGGCGTCCCACTCCTCGTCCACCGAGGCACCCGCAGCCGCGATCGCGATCAGGCTGTACGCGCGGTCACGGTGGGCGAACGCGGTCGCCTCCGGGGCGACGTCACCGGCCGCGCCGGGGAACGCACGGATCTGGATCAGCTGCAGGCGGCCCTCGTCCATCATCTGCCCCGCCGTCCGGGCGAGCCCGTCGCCGAGATCCGCCACCAATGCTGAGCGGGTCGGCGGCTGCCGGTGGCCGGCCGCCGGGTCGCCGGTCGACCGGATGATCCCCTTGTACGGCGTGACCTGGGCCTGCTGCTGAACCACCGGCGCGAGGTGCAGGAACGGCTCGATCGCCCCGACGGCCGCCTCCGTCTCGTCACCGGCCCACACGAGCATGATGCGGGCGTACGTCTGGCCGTCGTCGGAGGGGAACAGCGTCGTGAAGGGAGTCAGTGGGCGCGGGCTCGCCTCGGTCAGTGCGCCCAACCGGGTGAGGTAGTCGGCGGTGTCGTCGACCTGGTGGACGATGACCGCGAGGACGATGTCAGACAGCTCCATCGCCTCGAGGTCGAGGCTGGTGACGACGCCGACGTACTCGCCAGCGCCGCGCACCGCCCAGAACAGGTCGGGGTGGTGCTCCGCGTCGGCGCGGACCACCGTGCCGTCGGCCAGCACCACGTCCGCACCGACGACGTGGTCGATCGTGAGCCCGTACGAGCGAGCGAGGAATCCGATCCCGCCCGAGGTCCCGAGACCACCGACACCCACGTCACCGGAGTCGCCGGAGCTGATCGCCAGCCCGTGGCTCGACAGTGCCTGGGCCACCTCGCGCCACCGTGCACCGGCGCCGACACGGACGAGCCTCCGCTCACGGTCGAGGACCTCGACCGTGTCGAGCCGCCCGAGATCGACGACGATGCCCCCGTCGTTGGTCGAGCGACCACCGATGCCGTGGCCACCGCTGCGGGCGACGAACGGCACCTGCTGACGGCGGGCGTACGCGACGGCCTCGGCGACCTGGTCGGTGTCGGCGGGCCGGAGCACGAGGCCAGGGCTGCCGCGGTGGACGTAGCTGTGCCGGACCCTCGCGTACGTGGGGTCCCCCGGCTCGACGGCGTCGGCGGCCAGCGCCTCGGGGATCGCGTCGTAGTCGATCCCCGGGGCGCGCCGGGACAGGGCACGGGCGCTGCGACCCGCACCGGCGGCGGGAGTCGCGGACCGCTCGGCGGCCACCTCCTCGCGCAGCACGGGGATCACCTCCTCGGCGAACTCCTCCAGGCCGCGAGGGTCGTCCGAGGCGAGGATGAACGTGCTGATGCCGTCGACGAGAGCCAGCGGGAGCAGCTGGTCGATCCACTCCTGCGGGCTCAGCACCTCTCGTCCGACGGCGATGTTGAGGAGGCGGCGGACGTCTTCGGGAGCACGCCCTGCGGCCACGGCGGCGTCGTCGATCACGGTGTTGCCGCGTGCGAGGTCCCCGGGCTGGAGATAGCTCTGGCTCGGGAGCCACCCGTCGGCCTTCTCCCCGATGAGGCGAAGCATGCGCGGCTTGTAGGCGCCGAGCCAGATCGGCACGTCGTGAGCGGGCGCGGGGCCCCGCTTGGCGCCGTGCGCCGAGTGGAACTCCCCCTTGACGAACAGACCTCCGCGCTCCTCGGGACTCCAGATGCCCCGGATCACGTCGACGGCCTCGCTGAGCGCCTTCACGCTCTGACCGGGGCTCAACCGAGGACCGCCCATCGCCTCGATGGCCTCCCAGAACGCGCCCGCTCCCAGCGCGAGGTCGATCCGCCCTCCGGAGAGCAGGTCGAGGCTGGCGACGGAGCGCGCGGTGACGGCAGGGTTGCGGAGCGGGAGGTTGAGGACGTTCGGCGCCAGGTGCACGCGCTCCGTACGCGCCGCGACGTAGCTCAGGAGCGTCCAGGTGTCGAGGAAGGCAGGCTGGTACGGGTGGTCCTGGAACGTCACCAGGTCGTAGCCGAGCTGCTCGCTGAGCTGCGCCAGCCCCACGACCTGGTCTGGCGCGGTGTTCTGCGGCGTGATGAACGTGCCGAATCTCAGGTCGTGACCGTAGTCAGGCATGGCGTCCTCCGAATTGGTTGATGAGTCAACCGTACAGAGTCATGGATGATGTATCAACCTCCGGGTACCCTGGACGACGTGACCACCACTCCGACCGCCGACCAGTCGCTCGACGCCTGGCGCGCCTACGCCTCGGCCCACGAACGGCTGGTTCGCCACCTCGCGCGTGAGACCGCGCGTGAGACCGGTCTGTCCGACGCCGACTACTGCGTGCTCGAGGCTCTTCAGGAGGTTCCCGGCGGGCGTCTGCGCTCACGGGAGCTGCGCCTCGCCCTCGAGTGGGAGAAGAGCCGCCTGTCGCACCAGACACGGCGCATGGAGCAGCGCGGCCTGCTGTCCCGCGAGGCTTGCGAGGCTGACGGACGCAGCGCTGAGGCCGTCATCACCGAGGAGGGACGCCAGGCGTACGCCCGAGCCCGCGAGGTGCGCGAGGCGTCGCTGCGAGCCCTGGTCCTGGACTCGCTCGGCCAAGACCGGGTCGCCGAGCTCGGCGAGACCGCCGAGCTCCTCGGCGCTCGCCTCGCACGTGCCGCAGCGGAGGATCCGCAGTGCAGGACCGCGCTTGCCGAGGACGACTGACGCGTGGTCAGCGCCCGCTGGCCCAGCGTCGCACCGGTGAACCGGGGTCGGTCGAGCGGTGTCCGGAGTCGATCCACGCGATCTGCGCGTCGACCAGACGGACCGCGGGGCCGCCCGCGAGCGAACGGAGCGGTGGCGCGGTCGCCATCCGGCGCTGCGTGACCCCGGCGTAGGCCTGGAGCACCGGCGCGTGCGGGCGCGGGATCCGCGTCCCCCCACTCCAGAAGCTCATGCCGACCCGGCCACGCAGGCGGGGAACACGACGACGCGGCTCACCGAGGCGAGCGCGATCTCGCGGCGACGCAACGTGACGAGTCCACGGACGAGATCCCACCGGTGCGAGGGCGCGGCCACGAAGACGGGCGGCAGAAACGCGATCAAGCCCGACCTGAGCCCGAGACCGGTACGAAAGCCCACGACCGGCGACCTCTGCTCCCGCGCCCGTGCTCCTCCCGTCGACGACGCGGCGCACGCATGCTCTCAGGCGCCGGCCACCCGGCTCCACGTCCGGTAGCCGCCGTCGAGGTTCGCGACGTCGTCGCGCCCGAGCTGGCGCAGCAGCCGCGCCGCCGTGTGCCCGCGCTGCCCGACGGCACAGGTGACCACGAGACGGCCTGTCGGCAGCTCATCGTGGCGATCGCGCAGCTCGTCGAGCGGCACGTTGACGGCGCCGGGCAGAGAGCCGCCCGCGTACTCGTCTGCCGACCGGACGTCGACCACCGTCGCTCCGTCGCGCGCCTCCGCACCGACCTCGTGCCACTGCACCGTGTCGGTGACGCCCGCCGCGAGGTTGTCGGCGACCATGCCGAGCATGTTGACCGGATCCTTCGCCGAGCCGTACTGCGGCGCGTACGCAAGCTCGAGATCGGCGAGATCGCTGGCCCGGAGGTTGCCGCGCATCGCCGTGGCGATGACGTCGATGCGCTTGTCGACACCCGCCTCGCCGACGCCCTGTGCCCCCAGGATGGCGTCGGTCCGGGGGTCGACGAGAAGCTTGAGCGCCATCGTGCGCGCACCCGGGTAGTAGCCCGCGTGGTCGCTCGGATGGGTGTGGATGACGCGCACCGGACGCCCCGCCGCACGCAACCGCTTCTCGCTCCACCCCACCATGGCCGCTGTCGTCCCGAACGCACCCACGACGGCGGTCCCCAGGACGGCCGGCGCCGTGACGTCGCGCCCGGTGATGACATCGGCGACCAGGCGTCCCTGACGGTTCGCCGTCTGCGCGAGCGGGACGAGCGTGCCCGTGCCGGTCAGCGCGTCGCGCTTCACGGCCACGTCGCCGACGGCGAAGACGGCGGGGTCGCTCGTCCGCTGCTGAGCGTCGACGGCTACGCCTCCGCGGGGCCCGAGGTCGAGACCGGCCTTCTCGGCGAGTCCGGTCTCGGGAACGACGCCGACAGCGGTCACGACGAGGTCGGCGGGGAGCCGCGTCCCGTCGTCGAGCGTCACCGTGCGTGGCTCGATGCGGGTCACGGAGGCACTCGTCCGGACCTCGACACCGTGGGCGCGCAGCCTCTCGTCCACGAGCACGGCCATCTCGACGTCGAGGGGAGGCAGCACCTGCGCCTCCCGCTCGACCAGGACGACGTCCAGCCCGCGGTGGGTCAGGTTCTCGGCGAGCTCGATCCCGATGAACCCCGCACCCACCACGACGGCCGAGCGGGCCGGGGCCTCGGCGGGCCCGTCGAGCGCGGCGAGGATGGCGTCCATGTCGCCGAGGTCGCGCAGGGTGTGGGCCAGCTCGGCGCCGGGGAACGGCGGACGTACAGCCCGGGCCCCGGTCGCGAGGACGAGCTCGTCGTACGCCTCCTCGTACTCCTCGCCCGTCTCGAGCGCCCGGACGAGGACCGTACGGCGCTCGCGGTCGATCGCGACGACCTCGTGCCGCGTGCGGACGTCGAGCCCGAAGCGCGCCGCGAGCGACTCGGGGGTCTGGAGGAGCAGGTCGTCGCGGTCCTCGATCACTCCCCCGAGGTGGTACGGCAGACCGCAGTTGGCGAAGGACACGTGCGAGCCCCGCTCGAGGACGACGATGTGGCGGTGCTCGTCGTTGCGGCGCAGACGGGTCGCGGCGGACATCCCTGCCGCGACACCACCGACGACGATCGTGCGGTGCGGTGCTGCCATGACGCTCATCGCCGTCCGAACGGGAGCCAGGAGGACAGCGAACGAGGCTTGGCTGCCGCACGGTCACAGGTGCAGCGGTCCGCCTTCGGCACCGGCCCCATCACCGTGGCGACGTGCTGGCCGCACCCGGCCCAGGTCGTCTTGCTGCACGTACGGCACACCACTGCTCGACACATCTGATTCCTCCTTGGATACCCAGGGGGGTATCTGTTGACTGATGCGAGCCTACACCCCGGGGGGTATCGTTCAAGGCATGCAGCTCTCCACCGAATCCACCCAGCCCGTCCTCAACCGCCTGCGACGCGCGCAGGGGCAGCTCGCGGGCGTGGTCCGCATGCTGGAGGAGGAGCGCGACTGCGAAGACGTCGTGACGCAGCTCGCGGCCGTCAGCAAGGCGCTCGACCGGGCAGGCTTCGCGCTGGTCGCGTCCGGCCTGAAGGAGTGCCTCACGGGAGGCGAGGAGACCGACACCGACAAGCTGGAGCGCGTCTTCCTCTCCCTGGCCTGACCCCGAGGGTCAAGCGAGGATCCCGAGGACGGTGAGCACCGTCGCGACACCGACCACGGCGTACGCCGCGACGAGCAGACCGGGTCCGATCCGGATGCTCTGAGGTGCGCCCACGCCCCGGGCGACCCGGCCTTCGCGGGACCACCGGACTCCCAGGACCAGCAGCGCACCCACCGCGACCAGCAGCGCGAGGAGGTCCCACGCCAGCCCGCGGCCGTCCCGTACGGCGACGAAGGGCAAGAACGAGTCGAGCCATCCGAACGGCGCCCGGGCAGCCGTTCCGCGCTCGCCGGCGCCGGCCACGACGACGAGGAGGATGCCGAGCATCGCCGTGAAACCAGCCGCCTTGTCGAGCCACCACCCGCGTCGGACGAGCGCCCGCTCCTTCGACCACCCCTCGTCGGTGTCGGCGAAACGACGCCGGGCGGCGTGCTGGTCGTCGTACCAGCCGTGGCCGCGCCACACCGTCGCCTTCACCCGCGCGGGATCGAGCGCCTTCACCGCCCGTCGGTGCGAGCGGCGCTGCGCGCGCGCCACGATCGCGACCGCCGCCCGGTCGTAGCCGCGCTCGTGGGCCGCCCGGAGCGACGCCGCCAGCCTCGGGTTGCCGGCGAGCCGCTGGACGGCCTCCTCGGCTCCGACGGGCGCCGGCTGCTTCGGTGCCGGGGCGTGAACCGTCGGGGCTGTGACCGCCCGGGTCGGCGACGGCGGGACCGGGACCGAGGTGGGAGCAGGTGCCGGTGCGGGGGCCGGCTCGGGCTCCGGACGGGGCACGGGGCGCGGCTGCACCCGGCTCCGGGGCGCCTGGTCGGTGCTTGCCTCGCCGCGCGCGAGGTCGGCCAGGGCGGCGGCAGCCTGGGCCATGTCCGCGCGCTCGTCGGGATCGAGCGCCGTCATCGCGACGACGACGTCCCGCAGCGCGTCAGGGACGCCGGTGAGGTCGAGCCGCCCGTCGACGACGGCGGCGACCGTGCGTGCGTCGTCGCCGCTGGGGAACGGCCGTTGCCCCGCCGAGGCGTACGCGACGAGAAGGCCCAGTCCGTACACGTCGCTGGCGGCGGTCGCGCGGTCACCGAGCAGACGCTCGGGAGCCGCCCAGGCGGCGGAGCCGATCATCTCGCCGGTCGAGGTCAGGTCGAGCCCACGCTCGCCCTTCGCGATGCCGACGTCGATGAGCGTCGCGTGACGGCCGGCGAGAACCGCGTTCGCCGGCTTGACGTCGCGGTGCACGAAGCCGAGACCGTGGAGACGGTGCAGCGAGCGGGCGAGATCGAGCGCGACCGCGGCGACGGTCTGCGCGGACATCGGCCCGGCGTGACGGACGGCCTCGTCGACCGTGATGCCTTCGAGGAGCTCCATCGCGAACCACGGGCGAGCAGCGGTGAGGTCACCGGTGATGTAGGAGGGGAAGCCGCGACCGTCGAGCTGGTGCAGGAGCCGCGCCTCCGCGGAGAAGCGCTCCCGCGCACCGTGGCCTTCGAAGGTGAGGACCTTGACGGCCACCCGCGGCCCACCCGCGACGCTCCCGACGTACACGGCCCCGAACCCGCCCGAACCCAGCAGCGTGTGGAGCGTGTACGGCCCTGCCTGGGGAAGCTCCGGACGCGCGAGAGGGAGCGCACGCGTCGGCGATGCGCCGTCTGATGCCGCCACGGAGGCCCCTTCCGCGCTTCGACTGGTCGTCCAGGCAGCCTAACAACCGACGCTGGGCTTCACCCGGGACGTGCACGGCCCGACCCGCCGGACGTGACCCCCGCCGCACCGCGAGCCTCACGAGCGAGCCGGTTTCCTGGTAGCGGCACGCGCAACGGACGCAACACCCTAGGCTGACCGGCGTTGGTCGGGAACGGGTGCGGAGGAGACGAGATGCCACGACGTCCGAGGGAGGCCGCGAGCGGTTCCGCAGGTCGACCGCTCAGTGGTCAGGTGGCGGTCGTGACCGGCGGGTCAGGCGGTCTGGGTTTCGGGTTCGCCGACGCCCTCGGTCGGGCGGGTGCCCGCGTCGTCGTCGCGTCCCTGCCGGGCAGCGGCGTCCCGGAAGCCGTGACCCGTCTGACGCAGGTCGGCGTCGAGGCCGTCGGCGTCGAGGCCGACGTCACCGACCTTGCCGCGGTCGAGGGGATCCGCGACCGAGCACTGGAGTGGGGTGGGCTGGATGTCTGGGTCAACAACGCAGGGGTCTCGGGAATATACGGTCCGACCTACCTGACGCCGGTCGACGTCTTCGACCGCGTCGTCGACGTCAACATCCGTGCGGTCCACCACGGCACCCGTACGGCCGTGACCACGATGCTCGAGCAGGGCCGCGGCCACGTGGTCAACGTGTGGGGCAAGGGTGCGACGAAGCCGGTGCCGTGGCAGAACGCCTACGCCACGTCGAAGGCGTGGAACCGTCAGTACACCCGGACGGTGCGCTCCGAGCTGAAGGGCACCGGGGTGCGGGTGCACGGGTTCGATCCGGGGCTCGTGAAGACCGAGATGCTGAGCGAGGTGACCGTCACCCCGGGCATGGAGAAGCGTGTCGCGGCGCTGCCCTGGGTCGTGGGCCTGTGGGCCCAGGCGCCAGAGCTGGCGGCGGCCCCGATCGTCCCGTTGGTGGTCAGGGACCACGACGACCACGCGGACCTGACGGTCCCCACCATCCTCGGCCGCGGGCTGCGCTCGGTGGTTCAGGGCAACCTGCGCCGCAGCAACCGGATGCCGTTGACGGTGCGCACGCTCGACGTCACGTCGGGCAGATCGCCGTCGGATGCGGACGCAGACGAACCAGGCCTTACGAAGCAGGCCTCCTGACCTGCCGTCTCACCCGCCGAACGCGAGCCGCACCGCGATCGCGAGCATCACGACCGCCACGGCAGCGTCGAGCACGCGCCACGCCACAGGCCGGGTGAACACCGGGCGGAGCACCCGTGCGCCGTACCCGAGGGCCGCGAACCACACCCAGCTCGCGACCACCGCCCCTGCGGCGAACACCCACCGCGTGTCCCCGTAGGAGCCGGCCACCGACCCGAGGAGGAGGACGGTGTCGAGGTACACGTGCGGGTTGAGCCACGTGAGCGCGAGGGCGGTGGCGACCACCGGCCACAGGGCGCTCCGGACGCCTCGGTCGTCGACGTCCATCCGCCCGCCCACGACGGCACGCCGAGCAGCGAGCAGTCCGTACCCGAGCAGGAACGCAGCGCCCGCCCAGCGGGCGACCTCGACCAGGTCGGGGGCTCGGGTGAGGAGCGCCCCGACCCCCGCGACGCCGGCGAGGATCAGGACGGTGTCGGAGGCAGCGCACACCAGCACGACGGCGCCGACCTTCTCCTGCCTCAGTCCCTGGCGCAGCACGTACGCGTTCTGCGCGCCGATCGCGACGATGAGGGACAGCCCTGTCGCAAGCCCGGCAAGGAGGGTGGTGAGGACGTGGAGGGTGTTCACACCACCGACGCTAGGCCGCGACCCGCCATGAATCCAGCTAAACTTTCTTCATCAGATGAAGGAGAGCTTCATGACCGATCTCGCGCTCGACCAGCTCCGGACCCTCGCCGCTGTGGTCTCCGAGGGCAGCTTCGAGGCGGCGGCCGCCCGGCTGAGCGTCACCCCCTCGGCGGTCAGCCAGAGGGTGAAGGCGCTGGAGGCGGCGACCGGCCGTGTCCTCGTCCGGCGCACGCGCCCCGTGGTCGTCACCGACCGGGGCGCCGAGGTCCTTCGTCTTGCCCGCCAGGTCGATCTCCTGCTCCGCGAGCTCGCCCCCACCACCGGCGAGGCGGCTCTGGTGCCGGTCCCGGTGGTCGTCAACGCCGACTCCCTCGCGACCTGGTTCCTCCCCTCCGTCGCCGCCGTGGCGGATCGCGTCCTGCTCGACGTCCAGCGGGAGGACGAACGGCACGCTCTCGCGCGGATGCGCGACGGCACCGCGATGGCTGCCGTCAGCGCCGTCGGCGAACGCCTGCCCGGCTGCTCGGTCTCCCCGCTGGGCACCATGCGTTATCGGGCGATGGCGGCACCGGCGTTCGCCCGGCGTTGGTTCCCGGAGGGAGCCACCGCCGAGGCGCTCGCCCGCGCCCCGGTCGTGCAGTTCGACCGGCACGACGAGCTGCAGCTGCGGTTCGTCCGCCGGGTCACGCGGCGCCGGGTCGATCCGCCGAGCCACTTCGTCCCGGGATCGGAGGCGTTCCGCGAGGCGATCCGGCGGGGGCTCGGTTGGGGCATGCTTCCGGACCTCCAGTCAGCGTCGCTCGAGGAGTCGGGCGCCGTCACGGTGCTCGGCGACAGCGCACCGCTCGACGTACGCCTCCACTGGCACCAGTACCAGCTGGACTCCCCCGCGCTGGCCCTGCTGTCGGACGCGGTGCGCGAGGGCGCCCGCCACCGCCTGCACTGACCGCGGCGGTCAGCCTTCGCCGATGGAGTTGCCCCGCCCCTCGTCGTCGACCCTCGGCGTCAGTGCCGTGCCGTGCTTGACCACGTTGTCGGAGCCCTCGGCGTCGACCGCGCGCAGCTGCCTGACGGTGATCTGGTTGCGGTCACCGCCGACGTCGAGGTCCAGCGCCCGCACACCCGTGACCGTGTTGCCAGAACCCTCGACGTCGAGATCGCGCGTCGTCTCGAACGTGACCGTCGCTCCCTCGGCCTCCACGTCGATGTCCTCGCACTCGCCCGCGATCGTCACCGTGGCCACAGCCACGACCTTGACGTCTCCACCGCCGTCGCACGTCACCAGCACCGTTCCGGGGTCCGTGATGCGGTGCTCCTGCCCTTGCGCGACGGTGATGACGCCGGGCGTGGCGCTGGTGCCACCGTCCGACGTGGCCGTGGCGTCGGTCGTCGGTGACGTCTCGACGGTGGTCGAGCGGGTCGGCTCCGGGTCGTCGTCGGCAGCCTCGCCGCACCCCGCGAGGAGCGCCGCGCACGAGAGCAGCACCGTCGCCGCCCCCCATGTACCACTCGCTGACTTCTGCATCCGGACCTCCTGGCGGTCGGCGCCACCCCCGTGGCCGTCCTGTCTGCACGCTAACCGTCATCCTTCGACGTCGCAGACGAGGAAGTCCTCGACGCCGGCTGCGGCGAGCGCGAGGCGGACCGGTCCCGGAACCTGTGAGCGCCGGGGGTCGTGGACCAGCCGCGGAGCCGACAGCCGGAGGTCGTGCCCGCGGGCGGAGACGGTGGCGCCACCTGCCGCGCGCACGTTGCGCACCCAGTCGGTCTTCGTCCCGTAGACCATCGCGAACACCACCTCGTCACCGCGACGGAAGACCGCGACCGGCGTCCGGTAGCCGCGCCCCGACCGGCGCCCGCGATGGTGCACGACCCCGAAGCCAGGCACCCACGGCGCCACGTGGACGATCAGCCGGTTCGGCCCTGCGCGGTTGAGGCGACCCATGCTCTGAGGGAGCGGCATCCTCGTACGGTGCCACGCACCGCCGGTGCGCGCCATGATGGCGGAGTGCCTGACGACCTCGAGACCCTGGTGCGCTGGGAGCACGCCGGAGGCACGTGGAGCGTGGTCCACGTGTCGGCCGACCGTGCCACCGTGGCACTGTGCCGCTGCGACGGCGGAGAGGAGGTCGACAGGTTCACGTCGACAGACCCTGCGCTCCTGGCACACGTGACAAGACGATCGGCGAGCGAGATCCCTTGGCTGCCACCGACCGACCCCGCAGGATGAAGCCATGAGATGCCCCAACGACGAGACCACTCTCGTGATGAGCGAACGCAGCGGGATCGAGATCGACTACTGCCCTGAGTGCCGCGGAGTCTGGCTGGACCGCGGAGAGCTCGACAAGATCATCGACCGCGCCGGCACCCAGGCCCCGCCGGCACCGGCTCCGTCCCCCGCTCCGTCGTACCAGGAGCGACCGCAGCAGCAACCGCAGTACGAGCAGCCCCGGTACGAGGAGCGCCGTGACGACCGTCGTTACGACGACCGTTCGTACAAGCGCAAGAAGAAGGAGAACTGGCTCTCCGACCTGTTCGACTGAGCGCGTCGTCCGCCGCGCGGGAGCCAACCGGTCCCATGCTCCCGCGTGGCGTCGAACAGCGTGCCGGCATCGGGCGCCGGGTCGTACGCTGGCGCCACGCACCCGACGCAGGAGGAACGATGGCCGACGACCGCATCCGGATCACGCTCGACGAGGCGGAGATGCCGACCCACTGGTACAACGTCGTCGCCGACCTCCCGACCCCACCTCCCCCGCCGCTGCACCCGGCCACCCACGAGCCCGTCGGTCCGGACGACCTGGCGCCGCTCTTCCCGCCGGAGCTGATCGCGCAGGAGGTCACGACGGAGCGCTCACGTCGAGATCCCGAAGGCCGTGCGCGACGTCTATCGCCAGTACCGCCCCTCGCCCCTCGTGCGTGCCCGCCGCTGGGAGCAGAAGCTCGGCACCTCGGCCCGGATCTACTACAAGTACGAGGGCGTCTCGCCGGCCGGCTCCCACAAGACGAACACGTCGGTCCCGCAGGTCTACTACAACGCCATCAACGGCGTCACGAGGCTCACGACGGAGACGGGTGCCGGTCAGTGGGGCACAGCGCTGGCGTACGCGTGCGCGCTGTTCGGCGTCGAGTGCGAGGTGTGGCAGGTCGGCGCCTCATACGACTCCAAGCCACAGCGCCGCACGCTCATCGAGGTCTTCGGCGGCACCGTGCACCGCTCGCCGAGCGCGCTGACGGAGTTCGGCAAGGGCTTCGACGTCGATCATCCCGGCTCGCTCGGCATCGCGATCACGGAGGCCGTCGAGCTCGCCGCCCAGGACGAGTCCACGAAGTACGCGCTCGGGTCCGTCCTGAACCACGTGCTCCTGCACCAGACGGTCATCGGCGAGGAGGCCGTGCTCCAGCTCGCGAAGGCGGGCGAGGCCGGCGCCGACCTCGTCATCGGCTGCGCGGGCGGCGGCTCCAACTTCGCCGGTCTCGCCTTCCCGTTCCTGCGGGAGAAGCTCGCCGGACGTCAGGACCCGCGCATCGTCGCCGTCGAACCGTCCTCGTGCCCGACCCTGACACGCGGCGAGTACCGCTACGACTTCGGGGACACCGGCGGCATGACGCCGCTGATGAAGATGTACACGCTCGGACACGACTTCGTCCCGTCCACCATCCACGCGGGCGGGCTGCGCTACCACGCGATGGCGCCGCTGGTCTCGCACGTGGCGCACGAGGGGTTGATCGAGGCCGTCGCGCTGCACCAGAGCGAGTGCTTCGAGACCGCGACCGAGTTCGCCCGTACGGAGGGCATCGTCGCCGCTCCCGAGTCCTCGCACGCGCTCGCCCAGGCCCGTCGCGCCGCCGTGGCCGCCGCCGAGTCGGGCGAGGAGCCCGTCATCGTCGTCGGGCTGTCCGGTCACGGCCTCCTCGAGCTCGGGGCGTACGACGCCTTCCTCCACGGCCGGCTCGAGGACGACCCGCTGAGCGACGACGACCTCGCGACCTCGCTCAGGGCCGTCCCGGACGTCCGATGATCGAGGTAGCCCCGGGCGTCATGGTCGCCACCCACGCGTTCTGCGCCACGACCACCACGGTGGTCGTCGGCGCGGACGGGCGCGAGTGCCTGATCGTCGACCCGGGGGTCACGTCCGTCGAGATCGACACGCTCGCCACCGAGCTGGCGTCGCGCGGGCTCACCGTCACAGGCGCGTTCTCCACCCATCCGCACTGGGACCACCTCCTGTGGCGCCCGTCGCTCGGCGACGCTCCCCGGTGGGCCACCGCGCGCGGAGCACAGCGGGCCGAGGCGGTCCAGGACGAGAACGCCCGCAAGGCCGAGGGGTCGCTTCCCGGAGTCGACGCGAGCGAGATCGGCCGCGTGTCCCCGCTCGCACCGGGCGCTACCGCCCTGCCATGGGCGGCACGGTCGATCCGTGTCCTGGAGCACCGCGCGCACGCAGTCGGTCACGCCGCGCTGCTGATCGAGGACGCCGGCGTCCTCGTCGCCGGCGACATGCTGTCCGACGTCGAGCCACCGCTCCTCGACCTCGACGCCACCGACCCGTGGGGTGACTACGCCGAGGCGATCGCGATGTTCATCGCGGTCGCACCTGAGGTGTCGCTCGTCGTCCCCGGCCACGGCGAGGTCGGCGACCATGACGAGCTCGTCCGGCGGATCATGGCGGACCGCCTCTACCTCGACTCGCTTCGGACAGGTGCGTCCACCGATCCGCGTCTCGTCGGCGCGGCCGACTGGCTGCGCGCCGAGCACGACGCCGCTGTCGCCCGGTTCCGCACCTGAGGGTCACGTCCACGCGGTCGACAGAGCACGCGCCATGCCACCGGCACGGTCATCAGGCTCTCGGGCCGGGCGAAGAGGCTCGTGACGCGCAGCAGCGCCGCCGCGACGACGCGGTCATGTCGCGCGACGCGCTGCAGCCGACGGACGTACCAGCCGATCAGCGCCGGTGACGGACGCTCCGCGGCGCTGACCCCGGGGAGCGCGAGGTCGGCGTCGCGCACGAGCGTCCACGCCGTGTCGACGATCCGCGACACCTCCCGCGGATAACGGTCCCGCACCGCGACCGGACCGGACGTCGCCGCGCGCCGGAGCGCCCGAGCCTCCAGCGCCGCGAGGCTCATGCCCTGCCCGAAGGTGGGGTCGAGGCTACAGACGGCGTCACCCACCGCCGCGTACCCCAACGGCAGGTCGAGCCGGTCGAAGCGCCGGCGGCGGCAGTCGGGGAAGCGGTACTCGTCGGGGTCGTGAAGAGGCTCCCGGTCGCGCAGGAGCTCGGCGACGTCCGGCGAGACGATGCGCGCAGCCGCCTGCCGGAGGCCGTCCGCGTCGAGCGGTGACTCCTCCCCGTACGCGAAGAGCGTCACCGTCCAGGTGGCGTCCTCCTGACGGATCGCCACCGCTCCTCGAGGCACCGTCGGCGTCGCGGCGGAGATCACGAAAGCCTGACCTCCGAGGTCGCTCGGCTGCGCGGTGACATGGGTCGTGACGTAGCGGACCCCCACCAGGACCCGTTCCTCGGCGGGTGCCGCGGCACCGATCGCCGGAAGCCAGCGAGAGGCGCGTCCGGACCGGCCGGTGGCGTCGACGACCAGGTCTGCGGTCATCTCGACCTCCGTCCCGTCTCCGCCGCGTTGCCGGACGACCACTCCGGTCACCCGCGAGGCGGTGCCGGTCAGCCCGGCGACCTCCACCCCGGACCGCAGCTCCACCCTCGGGAGAGCGGCGAGGCGGGTACGGAGGGTGTGCTCGAGCAGGACGCGTGACACGGCGACCCCCGCGCCACCGATCTCGCACTCCGCAACCAGGCCGCCGCCGATCCACCACCGCCCCGTCTGGCCCGCATCGCCTTCGGACAGCCCGCCTGCAGCGACGAGGTCACCCGTGAAGCCCGGCAGCAGGCCCTCCATCGCGTCGCGCCCGGACGGCAGGAGCCCGTGCGTGTGGATCGCCTGCGGTGTCCCCGGTCGCCCGACGCAGGTGTCAGAGACCGGGTCGCGCTCGAGGACGACCACCCGGTCCGCCGTCTCGGCGAGGGCGGCCGCCGACAGCAGCCCGGCGATGCTCCCGCCGGCGACGACGACCGTGCCGAGGGGTGCTGAGGTGGTGGACATGAGAGCCTCCTGGCGTCACGAAGGTCCCAGCGTCGACGCGCCAGGTGCTCAGTCTCCAGACCACTTGCTGTCCGATCCCTGCCCGTCCGGCACGCCGTGCAGCTCCCAGTCCCACAGGACCTCCTCGACGCGGTCGACGCCCGCCGCGAGGTGCCTGCGGTAGGTGCTGAACGGCAGTCCCAGCACCTCGGCCGCCTTCTCCTGCGACCCCGACGGCCGCAGGTAGGTCCGGTCGAGCGCCCGTGCCGCGGCGGCCGAGCGGGGCGACCCGGCGAGCACCGCGACCGCCCGCCGTACACGAGAGGCGAGTGACACGGCCACGTCGTCACCCGGGGCGACGAGCCGGGATCCCGCCAGCGGGCTGCGGCGTAGCCGGACCGGGTCGGCGAGATCCTTCAGAGCCGTCCGTACGGCATCACGGAAGTCGGCCCGTGCCAGGGCGATCGGCGCCACGACCGGAGGCGGACCCCCACCGGTGTCGTCCAGCTCGCGGTCACCCAGTCCCTCCAGCCACTCCTCGTACGGGCTCCGGGCGAAGTCACGCGCCCAGACCCCGACCTCACGGCCGTGGACCCTGCAGGCGCCGAGGCGCTCGAACCCGATGTACGTCCACACCGGCGCCCACGCGTCCTCCTCGGTGCTGGAGACGACGACCCACCCGAGGTCGCGCACCCGCCATCTCCGCAGGGCCTGGGCGGCCACCTGGTCGGAGACTGGACCGATCCGCCCAGGTGACGAGGCGTCGAGCCCGATCTGGTGGAGCACCACCTCACCCGGCTCAGGGGGCCGACGCCGTCCCAACGCGGCCAGCGCCCAGCACGTGACCGGGTCGCCTTCAGCGGCGGCGTCGTCGAGCCCGTCGACACGCACGGTCAGGCATGCGCCGCTGCGCCGACCCGAGACGTCCTCGAACACCGTCCAGGCCTCGGGCTGCCGCTGGAGCCAGTACGCCGCGGCGTCGGCTCGCGCCTCGTTCTCGAACGCGTCGACGACCCAGTCGACGTCCTCGGGCTCCAACGACCGGGCCAGCAAGGTGCCCAGGTCTTCGAACGCGTACAGGTCCTGTGCCGCAGGGTTGCCGCGGTGGAGATGCAGCAGATCGGCAGCGAGCCGCTCTTGGGCCCGCTCCGACGCCGTGCTCATCCGGTCGACGACCACCCGGCGGATCCGTCGGTGAAGGTCCGTGAACGCCTCTCGGTCACGCCACCGGAGGTCCCTGTCGAGCGCGTCTCGCACGACGTCGTGCAGTGTCAGACCTTCGGTACGGGACTCCGCGTACGGCCGTTCGCGGATCCACTCGAGCAGCGCATCCGCCTCGGTGTCACCCAGTCCGAGGACGTCGCGCAACATCGCTCGGTCGACCCGCCGCGCGTGGCCGCAGACGTGCAGGGCGGCCCGTTGGAGGGGGGTGACGCCCTCGTCGAGGAACCGGCCGAGCAGCGTCGCGGTCACGTCGGGATCCGACAGCAGCGAGCTCCGTCCTCCCTCGACGGTCCCTGCGGCCAGCGCGTCGGTGGCGACCACGATCGCCAGGGGGTGCCCGCGGCTGCCGCGAACGACCTGAGCGACGGTCGCCTCGTCGGTCACGCCGCGCGCCCGGGCCAAGGCCGCGGCCGGCTCGGGATCCAGGTTGCGGACAGGGACGACCAGCCCGTACGCCGTGAAGGCCGGGTCCGTGCGCCACGAGGCCGGCGGCGGGCGTCGTCCTGCGACGAGCACGTGGGACCCCTCGGGGAGCGCGGGAACGAAGGAGCGCCAGAACCATCCTGCGGACGCCTCCACGAGCTCGAAGCGGTCCAGAGCGAGCACGGGCTCGGGGTGACTCACGGGGTCGTCGACGACCCCGCACGTCGCGCGCAGCCGCTCCCGGAACCCGACCGACCCCGGATCCAGCTCGGCGCAGTCGAGCGTGACGACGCGCTTCCCGGCCGCGACCGCATCGGTGACGACGGCCTCGAGAAGTGCCGACTTCCCCACTCCTCCCGGGCCGTGCAGGTACGCGAGGACCCGGCCGTCGTCCTCGAGGAACGCGCGCAGCTGCGCCAGCTCGCCGTCGCGGCCGACCAACGCCCGCCGGCGGGCACGGTCGAACAGAGCGCCTGCCGTACCGCCCATCTCGTCATCGTCGCACGCACCTCAGGCGTCGAGCACGATCCTGTGGCCCTGCTCCGCAAGGACGCCGCGGACATCGTCATGCTCCACCGCGTCGAGGAACCGCTCCCCGGGCGTCTCGAACAGGTGCCGCCGCACGCCCGGCGCGACCCGCCCCATCCCGAGCGGCCAGAACGTGCCCCAGTGCACGGGGACGGCCCATCGCGCGCCGACCCGGCGGACGAGCTCGGCGGCCTCCTCAGGCCCTACGTGGTCGTCGCCGAGGGTCGGCCCCCAGCCGCCGACCGGGACGAGGGCGAGATCGACCCCGCGTACGCCGGAGACGTCCGTGGACGGGCCGGTGTCACCGGGGTACCACAGCGACCGCCCCGCACACTCGAGCCGGAAACCCACCGGCTGCGCAGCCTTGCGTGACCATCGATGACGTGTCGCGGGGTGGTCGGCCCGGGTCACCTCGACGCTCACACCCGCGACGGTCAACCGCTCACCTGGGCTCGCCTCGTGGACGTCGAGGCCTGTACGGGCGAGGAGGTCCCGGCTCCCCGCCGGCACGATGACCGGTGTTCCCGGGCCCAGCCGGCGCAAGGACGGCAGGTGGAAGTGGTCGATGTGCAGGTGCGAGACGAGGACCAGGTCGGCAGCGACCACCTCGACGGTGGGCGAGGACGCGTGCCGGCGCAGGTGGACGAACCGGTCCACCAGTAGGGGATCGGTGAGCACCCGAGTCGGTCCGAGCTCGATCGTCGCGGTCGAGTGTCCCCACCACGTGACGGCCAGCGTGCTCACCCGAGCACCCTACGGCTCAGCGGCTCCCAGCGAACGGTGACGGCGGAAGGTCCGCCACCTCCCTCACGTCGTGGGCGAGGCCGACGACGCCCGTCACGGCGACAGCCAGGAACGCCGCCCGTACGACGGTGGTGGCCGGTGTCGACGACCTCACGGCGGGATACAGCCCCCGGAGTGCGAGCACGAGAGCCGTGGCGGCCGCCACCATCACGAACACGATCACGCCCACCGTCAGGGAACCGAGCGCGAGCACCGGGAGGGCCACGCGGGGCCACCCGCGGCGAGTCCAGGAGGTCGGCGCGGCGACGCGGTCGGCGACGGCGCACGCGACCAGACCGAACACCGCCGGGACGGCGACGCACAGCGCGACGGCGAGCCAGCGCGGTTCCAGGAGGCGGAAGTCCGTGCCGTCGGGGTGGATCAGCAGCGCGCCACCGATCGCACCGGCCGTGAGCGTCACCGTGAGCCGGCGCAGCCACAGCGGGCCGAACAGCCACGGCTTGACCAAGAGGTAGGCGGCCACCCCGACGACGCCGACGACCGCGCCGATCGTCATGAGGCCCAGAGTGTTGGCGAGCGAGAACTCACCCACCCTGAACCCGTCGTCGGTCATCACCCCGCGAACACCTTCGGGCGAGGTGAGACGCAGCACGAACATGAACAGCCGCCCACCGAGGCCGGCGACCACCACCCCGCAGAACGCTCCCGCGACGAGGATGACCCGCAGCAGCTCGAGCAGGGCGAGCCCGTACGGGGCGGGCGCCTGCGCCGCACGATCACCGCGTGCGACGTCGATTCCGGTCTGACTCATGGGCGCGACCGTAGCGGCGGTACGCCACGAGCCGCTGCGGATTGCGGCAGGACGCCGTACGAGCTCCGTCATCGACATCGCGGACCCACCGCAGACAGCACGAAGGCCGGACCCGCGAGGGATCCGGCCTGTGACGCCCTGGTGAGGGTCGATCGGTGGAGCTACGGGGATTCGAACCCCGGACCTCTTCCATGCCATGGAAGCGCGCTACCAACTGCGCCATAGCCCCGTGCTGAGCGATTCACTCACTCAGCGAGCAGACTCGATCTTAGCGGGTCGCTCCCCGGGAACCGAAATCGGGGTCCCCCTCCCGGGCACGTGTCCCGTCGTCGGAGGAGTCGGCGTCGTCGCTCATCTCGGGAACGGGCAGGTTGCCGGCGTTCCACTCCGTGATCTGCCAGCGTCCGAACCCCTCCTGCAGCACGGCCCAGCAGCCGTTGCTGAAGCCCCCGAAGGAACGCCAGTACTCCTGTGGAAGACCGATGAACGCGCAGATCCCGACGCGGATCACCGCTCCGTGCGCCACGACGACCACCGTCTCGTCCGACGCCATGACCGCCGTGACCTCACGGAGGGCTGCACTGAAACGCTCGGCGGCGTCGGCGTGCGACTCGCCACCGGGAGAGACGATCTCCTCCCCACGACGGAATCGCGCCTCGAGCTCGGGATAGCGGTCCCGGACCTCTCGGCGTGTGAGGCCCTCGCGCTCGCCGAAGGACACCTCGCGAAGACGGGCGTCGGTCTCGACCGGGAGGCCGACGAGCGTCGCCAGCTTCTGTGCGGTCGAGGCAGCACGCTCGAGGTCGGAGCTCACGATCCGGGTCGGGCTGAGCGTGGCGAGCCGTGCCGCCATCTCGGCGGCCTGAGCGTGCCCCGTCTCGTTCAGCGAGGTGTCGGTCTGACCCTGAAGGCGTCCAGCGACGTTCCAGTCGGTCTGCCCGTGGCGCCAGACGATGAGCCGCCGGCTCATGCGTCGGCGACCGGCGGCTCTCCGGCCAGGGGCACCTCGTCGGTGTCCTCGCCCTCCCGCACGCTCCGCGACATCGCCGGCGCCTTGCCTGCGGCGTCACCGATGTCGGACAGCGGGATGGCAGGGCAGTCGCTCCACAGGCGCTCGAGCGCGTAGAAGGAACGGTCCTCGTCGTGCTGCACGTGTACGACGATGTCGGCGTAGTCGAGCAGCACCCAGCGCCCCTCGCGCTCGCCCTCGCGACGGACGACCTTCGCGCCGTGCTCGAGGAGCTTCTCCTGCGACGGCGTCGACCACCGCGCGTACCTGACGGTCGTTGGACGCCGACGCGATGACGAACACGTCGGTGATGACGAGCTGCTCGGAGACGTCGAAGGCGATGATGTCGTGCGCGAGCTTGTCGTCGGCAGCGGCGGCGGCGGCCAGCGAGTCAGCTCGAGCGCCCGCGGTGATGCGGTCACGGCTGTTCCCCATTCGGGTGGTGTGGCTTGCGATGGCTCGTGGCGCCGGTGGCGTCCACGTAGAGACGATGCTTGCCGATGTACTGGACGACGCCGTCCGGGACGAGGTACCAGACCGGCTCGTCCGCCGAGACCCGCTCGCGGCAGTCGGTCGAGGAGATCGCCAGTGCGGGGATCTCGACGATGGTGACGCGGTCGCGCGGGCAGGGCGTGAAGCGTCTGCATGTCGATCTCGTGCCCGGGACGCGTGCACCCCACGAAGTGGGCGAGGTCGAACAGCTCCTCGGTGTTGCGCCAGGTGAGGATCTGCGCCAGCGCGTCGGCGCCGGTGATGAAGTAGAGATCGACCTCGCCGCCGTAGTGCGCCCGGAGGTCGCGCAGCGTGTCGATCGTGTACGTCGGACCCGAGCGGTCGATGTCGACTCGACTGACCCAGAACCGCGGGTTGGAAGCCGTGGCGATGACCGTCATGAGATAACGGTCCTCAGCGGGCGAGACCTTGCGGTCCGCCTTCTGCCACGGCTGACCGGTCGGGACGAACACGACCTCGTCGAGGTCGAACCAGGACAGCACTTCCTGCGCCGCGACGAGGTGACCGTGATGGATGGGGTCGAACGTGCCGCCCATCACCCCGACGCGGCGGCGCCGGCCGACCTCGAGCGGCAGGCTCATCAGGAGTGCTCGCGCCCCTTGCCGAAGGCGAAGCAGGCCCATGAGAAGGAGGACGATGAGGACAAGCACCGCCACGCCGACGACGTACGGCGACAGGGCTTCCTCCTGCTCGGCGCTCTGCGCCAGGAGATCGGTGAAGACGGATCCGGTGAACGACATGGACGCCAATCTACCGTCCGAGCCCCCGTGGGTACGAACGACCCCGGCTCAGCGCACGTGGCCGTCGCCCGTGACGACGTAGGTGGTCGTCGTCATCTCGGTCAGACCCATCGGTCCGCGCGCGTGCAGCTTCTGGGTGGAGATGCCGATCTCGGCGCCGAAGCCGAGCTCTCCCCCGTCGGTGAACCGGGTCGACGCGTTGACCATGACGGCGGCCGAGTCGACGCCGCGTGTGAACCGCGTGCGACGGTCGCCAGCGACGGCGTGACGATCGCCTCGGTGTGCCCCGACGAGAACGTGCGGATGTGCGACGACCGCCTCGTCGAACGACGTCCACGACCCGCGCCGAGATGTCGAGCGACAGGTACTCGGTGGCGTAGTCGTCGTCGGTCGCCGCCACGACGCTCGTCGTCGGTCGCCCGGAAGGTCTCGTCGCCGTGGATCGTCACCTCCGGCTCGTGCAGCGCCGCGACGACCCGGGGCACGAACTCGTCGGCGACGCGCCTGGTGCACCAGGAGCGACTCGGCCGCGTTGCACACGCTGGTGCGCTGGGTCTTGGCGTTCACGACGATGTCGAGCGCCATGTCGAGATCGGCGTCGGCGTCGACGTACACGTGGCAGTTGCCCGTCCCGGTCTCGATGACCGGCACGGTGCGACTCGCTCGACGACGGCCTGGATCAGACCCGCTCCCCCGCGCGGGATGACCAGGTCGACCAGGCCGCGGGCCTGCATGCAGGTGGGTGGCCGACGAGCGGTCGTCGGCGGGCGATCGCTGGATCGCGTCGGCCGGCAGCCCCGTGCGCGGCGAGCGCGTCACGCATGACGCTCGATGATCGCGGCGTTGGAGGCCGGCGGCCGACGACGAACCGCGCAGCAGGACGGCGCTGCCGGCCTTGAGGCAGATCGCCGCGGCGTCGGCCGTGACGTTCGGGCGGCCCTCGTAGATCATGCCGATGACGCCCATCGGCACCCGGACCTGCTGCAGCTGCAGCCCGTTGGGCAGCGTCGAGCCGCGGACGACCTCGCCGACCGGGTCGGGCAGCGCCGCGATGTCGCGGAGTGCCCTGGCGAACGCCGCGACGCGGTCGGCGTCGAGGCGCAGCCGGTCGATGACGTTCTCGCCGTGCCGGCGGTCGCGGGCGGCGTCGACGTCGACGCCGTTGGCCGCGAGGATCGCCGCGGTGCCGGCGACGAGCGCGTCGGCCATCGCGTGCAGGGCGGCGTCCTTGTCCGGGTGGCGGGGCCAGCGTGGCGACGGCGTCAGGGCACGCGGCGGCGGCGTGGACGAGGTCACGCGCGCGGCCCGGACGTGCGCTGGACCAGTGCTCGTGGACGCCCACGACCCTCCTACGACGGAGCACGACGGCGAGGCTCAGACCAGCATCAGGTCGTCGCGGTGGACGACCTCGCGCTCGTACTCGGCACCCAGCTCGGCGGCCAGCTCGTGCGTCGAGCGTCCGAGCAGCTGCGGGCAGCTCGGCGCTGTCGTAGTTGACGATGCCGCGGGCGATGACGACGTCGTCGGGACCGACCAGGTCGACCGGGTCGCCCGGCCGAGAACGTGCCGTCGACCGACGTGATGCCGGCCGGGCAGCAGCGACGCCTTGCGCTGCGTCAGGGCCCGGACGGCGCCCGGCGTCGAGGTGCACGCGGCCCTTCGTGGTGCTGGCGTGCGCGAGCCACAGCAGCCGGGTGGGCCGGCGGCGTCCGGTCGGCGTGGAACGTCGTGCCGACCGGCTGCTCGCCCGCGAGCGCCTCGGCGGCCTGGGCGGCCGACGTCAGCAGCGACCGGGATGCCGGCGCCCGTCGCGATGCGTGCCGCCTCGACCTTGGTGACCATGCCGCCGGTGCCGATCGCCGAGGCGCTCGGCCGCGACGATGTCGAGCGCCTCGAGGTCGGCCTCGCCGTGCGACGTCCGGGACCAGCGGGCGCCCTCGGGTCGCCGGGTCGCCGTCGTACAGGCCGTCGACGTCGGACAGCAGCACGAGCCGGTCGGCGTGGACGAGGTGCGACGACCAGCGCCGCGAGCCGGTCGTTGTCGCCGAAGCGGATCTCGCTCGTGGCCACGGTGTCGTTCTCGTTGACGATCGGGACGACGCCGAGCTCGAGCAGCCGGGCGAAGGTCTGGTACGCGTTGCGGTAGTGGCTGCGCCGGGTGACGTCGTCGACGGTCAGCAGCACCTGGCCGACGACGAGGCCGTGGCGCGCGAACCGCTCGGCGTAGCGGGCGATCGAGCGCGCCCTGCCCGACGCTGGCCGCGGCCTGCTGGGTCGCGCAGGTCGCGCGGACGCCGGTCGAGGCCGAGCGGGCCGAGGCCGGCCGCGATGGCGCCGGAGCTGACCAGGACGACCTCGTCACCGCGCGCCACGCGCACCGGCCAGCGCGTCGACGAGCGCGTCGACGCCGTCGACCGTCGAGGCCACCGTCGGCCGAGCTCAGCGACGACGAGCCGACCTTGACGACGATCGGCTCATCGCGGACGTCGCCTCGCCCTCGCCGTCGCCGCAGCCGCGCTCTCGCAGATCCTCGGCGTCCTCGGGGAACGCTCCAGTCGGGCTCGCGGCCCTCGGCGCGGGCCTCGCGGCGCTCGGCCTCGAAGGCACGTCGCGCGGCCGAGCTCCTCGCGGCGCTGCACGTTGGTGCGGCGGTCGCTCTGGTCGATGCGCAGGTCCTCGCCGCGACGACCGAGCACCTCGGCGCCGGCCGGTGATCTGCGGGTCGAAGTCGAACACGACGGCGTCGTCCTCGTCGCCGATGACGACGTCGTCGCCGGCCTCGGCGCCCAGCTTGAGCAGCTCGTCCTCGACGCCGAGCCGGTTGAGCCGGTCGGCGAGGAAGCCGACGGCCTCGTCGTTGCTGAAGTCGGTCTGGCGCACCCAGCGCTTGGGCTTCTCGCCGCGGACGACCCACTGGCCGTCGACCTGGCGTGATCGTGAACTCGCGACCGACACCGGCCTCGGCCGGCGGGCGCAGCACGATGCGGGTGACCTCGGCGACGCGGCGCGGCGGCGCGGCGGCGAGGCGACGATCTCGGCCATCGCGAACGACAGCTCGCGCAGGCCGGCGTGGCTGGCGGCGGAGACGTCGAAGACGTCGAGGCCGCGGGCCTCGAGCTCGTCGCGGACGAAGCTCGGCGATCTCCTCGGCGTCGGGGACGTCGGTCTTGTTGAGCGCGACCAGGCGGGGACGGTCGACAGGTCGATGCCGGTGGCCTCGCCGTAGGCGCGAGCTCGGCCTCGATGACGTCGAGGTCGGTCAGCGGGTCGCGGCCGGGCTCGACCGTGGCGCAGTCGATGACGTGCACCAGCGCGGCGCAGCGCTCGACGTGGCGCAGGAAGTCGTGGCCGAGGCCGCGACCCTCGCTGGCGCCCTCGATCAGACCGGGGACGTCGGCGACGGTGAAGGTCGTCGAGCCGGCCGATGACGACACCGAGGTTCGGGCACCAGCGTCGTGAACGGGTAGTCGGCGATCTTGGGCCGGGCCCGCGACAGCGAGGCGATGAGGCTGGACTTGCCGGCGCTCGGGAAGCCGATCGAGGCCGATGTCGGCGACGACCTTGAGCTCGAGGGTGATCGTGCGCTCGTCGCCGGGCTCGCCCTTGAGCGCGAAGCCGGGCGCCTTGCGCTTGGTCGAGGCCAGCGCGGCGTTGCCCAGGCCGCCGCGGCCGCCCGGCGCGATGACGAGCTCGGTGCCGGCGCCGACCAGGTCGGCCAGCACCTCGCCGTCGGCGTCGCGCACGACCGTGCCGTCGGGCACGCGGCAGGACGAGGTCGTCGCCGTTGCGAGCCGCTGCGGTTGTTGCCCGCGCCGGGCGCACCGTTGGTGGCCTCGCGGTGGGGCTCGTGGTGGTAGTCGATCAGCGTCGTGACGTCGGCGTCGACGCGCAGGATGACGTCGCCGCCGTTGCCCCCGTTGCCGCCGTCGGGGCCACCGAGAGGCTTGAACTTCTCGCGGTGCACCGAGGCGACGCCGTTGCCGCCGTTACCGCCCGAGACGTGCAGGGTCACCTTGTCGACGAACGTGGGGACTGCCATGGTGCCCTCCTCAAAGTTGTCTCTCGTACGGGTACGCCCGCGCCGATCGGCGCGTCCGCTCCCCGACGAGACGGAACGAGGGGCGAGCCCGCATGCTGCGGACCGCCCCTCGTCGTCGTCGAAGATGCTCGCTCGTCACTGCCGATCCGGGACGATGTTGACGACGCGACGGCCACGACGCGTGCCGAACTCGACCGCACCGGCGGCGAGCGCGAACAGCGTGTCGTCGCCGCCACGGCCGACGTTGGTGCCGGGGTGGAAGTGCGTGCCACGCTGGCGGACGATGATCTCGCCGGCGTTGACCAGCTGGCCGCCGAAGCGCTTGACGCCGAGGCGCTGCGAGTTGGAGTCGCGACCGTTCTTGGTGGAGGCTGCGCCCTTCTTGTGTGCCATGTGCTCAGTCCCTTCTTACTTCGAGATGCCGGTGATCTTGACCTGGGTGTACTTCTGACGGTGACCCTGGCGCTTCTTGTAACCGGTCTTGTTCTTGTACTTCTGGATGATGATCTTCGGACCCTTGGTGCCGCCGACGACCTCGGCGGTCACCGTGACCTTGGCGAGCGAGTCGGCGTCGGCCGTCACCGTGTCACCGTCGACGAACAGCACGGCGGGGAGCTCGAGGGTCTCGCCCTCGGCTCTTGACCTGGTCGATCTCGATGACGTCGCCGACCGCGACCTTCTGCTGGCTCGCCGCCACTGCGCACGATTGCGTACACCACGGATTCCTCACTCGTTGCTGCTCCGCTGTCGGAGCTTGACTGTCCAAAACTTAGGGGTGGTGCCACCACCAGGCACGAAGCACTGTCCCGGGCACACAGACCGGCACGCACACAGCGCACCGACCGTCTAGTCTACGGAGTCTGCCCGTCGCCGGTCAAAACGGGGTCGGATGCTCCGCCGTCCAGCGTACCGGGCGACTCCAGGCCACCGTGCGGCGCGGCCCCTTCCGACGGTGCTGCCTGATCCGACGCCGGCGCCGAGGGTCGGTCCGCGCCCGCCTGAGCGCCGCCGACGGCGCTTGCGCGGGCCGGAAGCCTCGGCGTTGTCCTGACCGGCGTCGTCAGGAGCCGACTCGGGCGTCGCCGAGGGCGACGTCCGCGTTCGGCGCCACCGGCTCGGTCGCGTCTGCGGTGTCGATCTGCTCCGCCGGCGCCGAGTCGGACGACTGCTGACCCGATCGCCCCTTGCCGTCGCCGCCCTTGGGCTGGCCACCCTTCGCCGAGCCCTGCTGGTCCCCGTCCTGGCGCTTCGCGCGGCCGCCGCGGCCGCTGCGCCGGCCGTCGTCGGACCTTCTTGGACTCGACGGGGCGTCCTGGATGACGACGCCGCGACCGTGGCAGTGCTCGCACGGGTGGCTGAACGACTCGAGCAGACCGGTGCCGATGCGCTTGCGCGTCATCTGCACCAGGCCGAGCGAGGTGACCTCGGCGACCTGGTGGCGGGTGCGGTCGCGGCCGAGGCACTCGACGAGGCGACGCAGCACGAGGTCGCGGTTGCTCTCGAGCACCATGTCGATGAAGTCGATGACGATGATGCCGCCGATGTCGCGCAGCCGGAGCTGGCGCACGATCTCCTCGGCCGCCTCGAGGTTGTTCTTGGTGACGGTCTCCTCGAGGTTGCCCCCCGAGCCGGTGAACTTGCCGGTGTTGACGTCGACGACCGTCATCGCCTCGGTGCGGTCGATGACCAGCGAGCCGCCCGACGGCAGGTAGACCTTGCGGTCGAGCGCCTTGTGGATCTGCTCGTCGAGGCGGAACGCCGCGAAGGCGTCGCCTCGCGGCCCTCCCAGCGCTTGACCCGCTCCTCGAGGTCGGGCGCGACGTGGCCGACGTAGCCCTCGATCATGTCCCAGGCGTCGTCCCCTCGACGACGAGCCGTGCGAAGTCCTCGTTGAACAGGTCGCGGACGACCTTGATCATCAGGTCGGGCTCGGAGTACAGCAGCTGGGGCGCCTTGCCGGCGGCGACCTTGCTCTCGATGTCCTTCCAGCGGGCGTCAGCGCCGCGACGTCGCGCGTCAGCTGGTCCTCGGTGGCGCCCTCGGCGGCGGTGCGCACGATGACGCCGGCGTTCTCGGGCAGGACGCCCTTGAGCAGAGACTTGAGACGGCTGCGCTCGTTCTCGGGCAGCTTGCGGGAGATGCCGCTGCTCTGACCGCCCGGGACGTAGCACCAGGAAGCGTCCGGGCAGGCTGATCTGGCTGGTCAGACGGGCGCCCTTCTGGCCGATCGGGTCCTTGGTCACCTGGACGAGGACGGTCTGGCCGGACTTGAGGACGTCCTCGATCTTGCGGGGCTTGCCGTTACCGAGCTTGCTCCAGTCGACCTCGCCGGCGTACAGGACCGCGTTGCGGCCCGCGCCGATGTCGACGAAGGCGGCCTCCATGCTGGGCAGCACGTTCTGGACCTTGCCGAGGTAGACGTTGCCGATGATCGAGTTCTGGGACTCGCGGGCCACGTAGTGCTCGACGAGCACGTCGTCCTCGAGGACCGCGATCTGCGTGTAGTCGTCGCGCTGGCGGATGACCATCTCGCGCTTGACCGACTCGCGGCGGGCGAGGAACTCGGCCTCGGAGACGATCGGTGCCCGTCGGCGTCCGGCCTCGCGGCCCTCGCGGCGTCGCTGCTTCTTGGCCTCGAGGCGGGTCGAACCGGACACGCCGGTGATCTCGTCCTCGGCGCTGCGGCGTTCGCGCACCCGGACGACGGTGTTCTCCGGATCGTCGGCGGACGTGTCGCTGTCCTCGCCCCGACGACGACGGCGGCGGCGACGACGGCTCGTCCCGCTCGACGCATCGGCGTCGTCGGCCTCGTCGGAGTCCTCGGCCTCGTCGGCGGCGGACTCGTCCTCGGACGCGTCATCCGTGCTGGGCGCGCTGTCCTGCGTGTCGTCCTCGTCGTCGCTGTCGACGTCCTCGCCCGCGACGGGCTTGCGGCGGCGGCGTCCTCCGCGGCGCCGGCGACGACGCGTCGGCGTCGAGCCGTCGTCACTGTCGTCGCCGTCCTCGTCGTCTGCCGCCTCGGCGTCGGTGTCGACCTCGCCGCGGTCGTCGCGGTCGTCGTCGCGGCCGTCACGACGTCCGGTCCGCGCGCGGCGGTCCTCGGTGTCACGGTCGACGACCTCGTCGTCGCGGTCGTTGTCGTCCTCGTCGTCCTCGACCGGCTCCGGGCGGCGCTTGCGGCGCGGGGCCGTCGCGGGCTCGGGCGCCTGGAAGAGAGGCGCGACGAACGCGGCGCGGCGCGCGGGGGCCGTCGCCTTCGCCTCCGGCTCGGCCTGCGCCTCGTCCGGCTCGACGTCCTCGTCGTCAGCCACGGTCGGGGCCGGCGTGCTGGTGACCTCCGGCGTCGAGGCGGCACCGCGTCGACGAGCCGGCCGTGCGGGGGTGTCGTCCTCGGCCGGGGCCGCGCTCGCCGCCTCCGTGGCCGCGGTGGCGGGGCCTGCCGAACGGGAGGCCGCCTTCTTGCGCGTACGGGTCGTTTTCGTCACCGTCGGCGCTGCGGGGGCCTCCGGCGCTGCGGAGGCGGTGGCGTCGGCGGACTCGGTGCTCTCCGCGGCCTCGGTGGGGTCGTCCGTCGTGGCGGACCGCGCGGTGCTCTTGCGCGAACGGGTCGCCCGAGCCGGCTTGGCCGGCTCGGCAGCCTCTGAGAAGACCGCCGCGGCCGACGGCGGCCCGGCGGGGCGGGAGGCCGCCCGACGGCGCCGTGTGGTGACGGTCGCACCGGTGGCGGTGGAGTCCGACTCCGACTCGGGGTGGGACTCGGCGTCCGGTGAGGGTGTCGAGGGATTCTGCTCGTCGAGCATGGTGCTCTCCTTCGGCCCCGCGGCCGCCGAAGCTGCACGCGAGGCGATGTCGTCGCCGCGTGCAATCGGTGTCGCACAGCGGACGCAAGCCTGCGGTCGGCCCGGGTTACCGGGCTACGGCGACGCTCTCCGTTGCTGCCGGCCTGTCACTGGCGGCCCATCCGCCGCCGCGGTCGCCGCCGCAGGCCGCGTGCACCTACGACGCGTCGCGGTCGGGCGCGAACGGATCGCCGACCGTGCCGGTCTGCGCATCTAGTGGACCTTGCACCATCCGGGTGGCCACAGGGGCTGCCGACGGTGCGAGACCCGCGATGGCGCGGAGTCCGGCGAGAACATCGTCGGGTCGCACGGACGGGGTGCCGTGTCGTACGACCACGTCCAGTATCGCATACGACGTGTGACCCTCGGGCGTCGTACGGCTGGCGAGCCGCACGACGGCACTTCGGCTGTCGAAGGTGCGCAGGCCCTTCTTGGTCATCCGCTCGACCAGGACCTCGTCCGCCGCGAGGAACGCCGCGACCGCACGCTCCGCCTCGTCGGGAGCCACACCCGGCAGCTCGAGCTGCCACTGGCTGGCCTCGAGCCGGTCCGCGAGCGACCCGCTCCCCTCCCGGACGGCGACGACCTCGAGGATGTCCAGACCGGGCGGAAGGGCCGAGTCCAGGACCGCGGCCACCTTCTCGGGCTCCAGCGCGCGCACCACGCCGATCTCGAGGTACTCCGCCTCGCTCGCCGCCCCTGTGGGCGACGCTCCGGCGTACGAGATCTTGGGGTGCGGGGTGAATCCGGACGAGTGCGCGATCGGCACCTCGGCGCGGCGTACCGCTCGCTCGAAGGCCCGGCCGAAGTCGCGGTGGCTGGTGAAGCGCAGCCTGCCCCTCTTCGCGTACCGCACCCGCAGCTTCTGGACGGTCGGGAGCTGCGGGTTGGGCGCCTCGGGGTTGGCCGGGGTGCGGTCGGGGCTCGTCACCGTTCGAGCCTAACGGAGCGTCCTCCGCCGCCCGTCAGCCGCCGGAGGCGTGGTGGCACCGGACGAGGACGCTGCCGAAGGTACGCGGCTCTGGTGTCGTCTCTCGACACACGTCCGTGGCCGCGACGCAGCGGTCCGCGAACGCGCATCCCGTACGAGACTCCGTGGGGCTAGGCGGGTCGCCGACGACCGCTGGCCGGGAGACCTGCTGCCCTGGCGTGAAGACGGGGACGGAGTCGATCAGCATCTGGGTGTACGGGTGCCGCGGGCGCGGTGACCACCTCGTCGGCCGGACCCTCCTCGACGAGCCGACCGAGGTACATCACGCCGATCCGGTCGGCGACGCTGCTCACGACGGCGAGGTCGTGCGCGATCAGCAGGTAGGCGAGGCCGTGCTCGGCCTGCAGGTCGGCGAGCAGGTTGAGCACCTGGGCCTGCACCGACACGTCGAGCGACGCGACCGGCTCGTCGAGCACGAGCAGCCGGGGCTCGAGCGCGAGCGCGCGCGCGATCACCACCCGCTGACGCTGACCGCCGCTGAGCTCGCGCGGGTAGCGGGCGCGCCATCGACGCGGTCGAGCCCGACCGCGTCGAGCAGCGCGTCGACCGCGCCGCGGTCGCGCGCGGCCGACGGATCCGCAGCGGCTCCGCGACGGCCTCGCCGACGGTGAGCCGCGGCGACAGCGCGGCGGCGGGATCCTGGAAGACCATCTGGGTGTGGTCGCGGATCGGCGCGCAGCGCGCGGCGGCGCCAGCCCGGAGACCGCGCTGCCCGACCACGCGACCGTCGCCGCTCGTCGGGCGCGACCAGCATCGCCGCGCAGCGCGCGAGCGTCGACTTGCCGCAGCCGCTCTCGCCGACCAGCGCGTACGTCTCGCCGGCCTCGACCGGGAGGCTGACGCCGTCGACCGCGGTCAGCGCGCCGCCTCCGCCGACCGCGCGACGGTCGTACGCGCTTGGTGAGGTCGCGTCGAGCTCGAGCACGGCGCTCATGCGGCTGCCCTCCTGGGCCTCGGTGACGGTCCGGCGGCCCGTCGACCGGCCGGGATGCCAGCACCGCGCCCACCCGTCGTCACGCTGGCGCACCGGCGGCGGCGGCCGCGCACGTCGTCGTCGGCGCTCGGGCACCGCGGCGCGAAGGCGCACCCGTCGGGCCAGTGCGCCGGGCAGCGGCGGACGCCCGGGCATCGCGGCGAGCCGTCGCCGCCCGGAGCCAGGACGGGGCGGCTCGCGAGCAGGCCCTGCGTGTACGGGTGCTGCGGGCGCGGCGAAGACCTCGTCGACCGCGCCCTCCTCGACGATCTGGCCGGCGTACATCACCGCGACCCGGTCGGCGACCTCGGCGACCAGCCCGAGGTCGTGGGTGACGATCAGCGCGGCACGGCCCTCGTCGCGCGTCGCGCGCGCGGATCACGTCGAGCACCTGCGCCTGCACGGTGACGTCGAGCGCGGTGGTCGGCTCGTCGGCGACGAGCAGCGGCGGGTCGTTGGCGAGCGCCATCGCGATCGCGACGCGCTGGCGCAGCCCGCCCGACAGCTCGTGCGGATAGGCCCGCACGCCGCTGCTCGGGTGCCGGGACGCCGACCTGGCGCGAGCAGCTGCGACCACGCGGTCGCGATGGGTGCGCCGCCGCCCGCCGCGGTGCAGCAGCGATCGCCTCGCGCGATCTGGTCGCCGATGCGCTGCAGCGGGTTGAGCGAGCTCAGCGGGTCCTGGAAGACGGTGCCGACGACGCCGCCGCGCACCCGGCGCATCGTGGCGTCGTCGGCGCCGACCAGCTCGGTGCCGCCGGCGCGCACCGACCCGCGAGTGATCCGCACGCCGCGCCCGGCGAGGCCGAGCGACGGACATGCAGGTGACGCGTCTTGCCGGAGCCGGACTCGCCGACCAGGCCGACGACCTGCCCGGCCGCGACGGTCAGGTCGACACCGCGGACGAGCGTCAGCGGGTCGCTCGGTCGGGCCGGCCTCGACCCACAGGTCGTCGATGCGCCAGGACGGGCGTCACGGCGCCACCTCCTTGCCAGCGTCGAGGACGCTCGACGGCGCCGGATCTCGCCGCCAGCGACGGCGCAGCGCCGGTGCCGAGCGCCGTTCGCGCACATGACGGTCACGACGATCATCAGCGCCGGCCAGGCGGCAGATCCACCACGCCGTCTCGAGGTAGGCGGTGCCGTCGGACAGGATGTTGCCCCACGACGGCGTCGGCGGCTTCACGCCGAGACCGAGGAACGACAGCGCGCCCTCGATGACGACCAGCGCGCCGACGGTGAACGACCAGACGACGAGGTTCGCCGGCAGCACCTGCGGCAGGACGTGCCGGCGCATCGAGGTAGCCGTCGCTCGCGCCCGCGCCCGCGGCGGCGACGACGTAGTCCTCGCTGCGCACCCGTTGCGCGATCGTGCGCGTCACCCGCGTCGGGCAGCACCCAGCCGCCGAGGGTGAGCAGCGCGATCAGGACCGGGACGTCGGAGCCGACGACGGCGACGGCGGCGAGCGCGATCACGAGGAACGGGAACGCGAGCCACACGTCGGACACGCGCCATGACGACGCGGTCGACCCAGCCGCCGCGGTACCCGGCGACCAGTCCGAGCAGCGACGCCGATGACGACCGCGCCGGTGGCCGCGCCGAAGCCGACCTCGCAGCGACACCCGGCCGCCCTCGAGCGTGCGGGCGAGCATGTCGCGACCGAACGCGTCGGTGCCCAGCGGCTTGCCGGCGACGCGCCCGGCGAGCCAGAACGGGCGGCTTGAGCCGCTCGCCCAGCGCCTGCTGCCGCGTGCCGTCAGCATCGGCCCGAGGCAGCGGCACGGCGCCGAGCGAAGCACGGCCAGCGATCGACGTCGCGACGCAGCGACGGTCGCGCGGCGTCCACAGGCGGCGAGATCCGACGGCGCTCGGCGGCCTCGATGCCGCGCGGCCCTGCGCGGTCCGCGGGTCGAGCATCGCGGAGCAGCAGCGTCGCCGAGCACGTTGACGATGACGACGAAGCACTCCGATGACGAAGACGGTGGCCTGCACCACCGGGTAGTCGCGCGCGAAGATCGCGTCGACGAGCTGCTTGCCGATGCCGTTGTAGGCGAAGAGCACCTCGACGACGACCGCGCCGGAGATCAGGTACGACACCTCGACGACGAGCATCGCGGCGACGGGCGGGAACGCGTTCGGCAGGGCGTGGCGCCACAGCACGCGGCGCGACGACGCGCCCTTGGCCGACGCCGTGCGCAGGTAGTCCTGGTCCGCGCCCTGCTCGAGCTCGGCGGCGACCATGCGCGCGGTCCGCGCGACGGCGAACGCGGCGAGCGTGAGCGTCGGCAGCACGAGCGTCGCGGGCGTGCCGCTGCCGAAGGCCGGGAGCCAGCCCAGCCGCACGGCGAAGACGTAGATCAGCAGCACGCCGAGGACGAACGACGGGACGGCCTGCGCGAGCGTCATCGCCGACGCCGACCACGCGCGCGGGTCAGCGCGACCGCCGCGGGCGAGCAGGACGCCGCGCGGGGATGCCGATCGACGACGGCGGTGACCATCGTCGTCACGATCAGGAGCAGCGTCGCCGGGAGCGCGGCGAGCACGGCGGCCAGCGCGGGCTCGCCGCGTGAAGATCGAGTCACCGAAGTCGAGCCGGACGACGTCGCCGAGGAACGTCAGGTACTGCACGAGCAGCGGCTGGTCGAGGCCCGAGGCTCGTCCGGATCGCGTCGAGCTGCTCGGGCGTGGCCGACGGGCCGGCGAGGACCCCGGCGGGGTCACCGCTGAGCCGGACGAGGAAGAAGAGCAGGGTCAGCAGGCCCAGCAGCGTCAGCGACGAGCCGGACCGCGGTGCCGGCGACGCGCCGCGCGGCGGACCCGACGGCCGCGACGCGCGGGGGTGCCGCCGACCGGCGGCCGGCCGGCGACACCCCCTGTCCGGTCGGTGCTCACTCGGTGACGACGATCGCCTCGACGCGGATCGAGGCTGTCGCCGCGACAGCGGCAGCTCGCGCGATCCGAGGCGCGGCGGTGTAGACGTTGTCCGGCCAGGCGAGGAAGAGGACGCCGGCCTCGTCGTTGAGGATCTTGGCCATCTTCTTGATGTCGGCCTCGCGCGCGTCCTCGTCGAGCTCGGCCGGCCTGCTGCGGCGAACAGGTCCTGGTACTCGTTGACCGGGATGTGCGCCTGCTGACCCGGCGCGGTCGGGCCGAACCGGCTGACCGACGTGATGTCGCGCAGGTCGTAGTAGTCGGTCTGCCAGTAGAGCAGCGGGTACTCGCTCTTCTGGAGCAGCGTCGGGATGAACGCCGAGAGGTCCTGGATGACGACCTCGCTCTTGAAGCCGACCGCGTTCAGGTAGCCGGCGACCGCCTCGGCCTGGGACTTGAACAGCGCGGTCGTGGCGATCGGGAGCTCGAGGCCCTCGGCGCCGGCCTCGGCGATCAGCTTCTTCGCCCGGTCGAGGTCGAACTCGTACGACGGGAGCGACTCGTCGTAGCCGACGTAGCCCTGCTGCAGGAGCTGGCTGCCGTTGGGCGTGCCGAAGCCGCCGAGCGCCGCCTCGACGAACTCCTCGCGGTTGATCGCGAGGTTGATCGCCTCACGGACGCGGACGTCGTCGAGCTTCGGCTCGGCGTCGGCGATCAGGCTGGTGATGGCCGCCGAACCCGGCGGGCTTGGTGGTCGTTGGTGAAGCCGCTGCTCTCGAGCTGCGTCGCGATGTCGGCGGGCAGGCCGAAGGCGACGTCGACGTCGCCCGTGCGCAGCGCGCTGGCGAGCGTCGTCGGGTTCGGGATCGCCTGGATCGTGACGGTCCTTGACCGCGTCGGTCGCGCGCCACGACGTCGTCGTTGCGGGTCAGCTCGATCTTCGTGCCCGGCTTGTAGGCCGTGACCTTGAACGGGCCGGTGCCGGACGGGCGGTCGCCGCCGAAGGTCGCCGGGTCGACGATGTCGAACAGCGTCATCCGGTTGAGCAGGACGGCGTCGGGCCGGCGGTGACGATGCGCGACGACCGTCGGGCGAGACCACCTTGGCCTCCTTGACCGTCGCGATCCGGCCGGCGACGGTCGCGTACGCCGGGTCGCCGGACAGGACGCGGTCGACGTTGGCCTCGACGGCGGCGGCGTCGAGCGTCGGCGCCGTTGCTGAAGGTCACGCCCTCGCGGAGCGTGAAGTCGACCGTCGTGTCGTCGACGCGCTTCCACTCGGTGGCCAGGCCGGGCTGGAGCTCGCCGTCGTCGTCGAAGGTCACGAGCTGGTCGAAGACCTGCTTGGTGTAGGTCCGGCCGACCGACGAGAGCGCGGCGTGCGGGTCGAGGCTGTTGCTGATCGCCGAGCTGGCGAGCGTCAGGTGCGCGTCGTCGACGGCCTTGCCGCTCGCCGACTCGCCCCGCTCCGCCGCACGCGGTGAGCACGAGAGCGGCTGCGGCGGCCCCGAGCACGACGCCCCGCGCTCGCCTTCGGCTGCCCCTCTGTTCGCGGGAGGCGTCAGCCCTGGAGAAGAGGCGCATGCGGTACCACCGATCCGTCATGAAGCCGCCACAACGGAGCTGCGGCGGCTAACCGATATACGATATCGCGGACGCTAGTCAGTGGTCGTCCGTCCGGTCAAGAGCCCGTCCAGACCTGGCACCGACCCGTAACCCGCACCCACCGGGCGGGCACCTGCGTGAAACATTGGGCGGGTGACGTCCCCCGCCCCCGAGACCGCCGGCAAGCGCGCCTTCGTCCTCGCCTGCATCATCCTTCTCGCGTTGAACCTCCGGGCATCCGTGGGCAGCGTCGGGGTGGTGCTGAACCCGATCCGCGAGGACCTCGGGATGTCCGCGACGGCGGCCGGTGTCCTCACCACCCTGCCGGTGGTCTGCTTCGCCGTGGTCGGGTCGCTCGCCAACACGATCGTGCGCGCGATCGGCCTGCACACCACCGCAGCCACGGCCATGGCCGCGGTGGCGCTCGGACTGGGGGTTCGCGCCTTCGTCGACGACACCTCCGTGTTCCTGGTCGCCTCGGCGCTCTCCCTCGCCGGCTGTGCGATCGGCAACGTCATCCTGCCGCCGTTGGTGAAGGTCCACTTCCCGGACCGGATCGCCTTCGTGTCGTCGGTCGCCGGTGCAGCGATCGTCGGCGGGGCCACCCTCTCCGCCGCCCTCACCGTGCCGATCTCGGAGGCGACGGGCGACTGGCGCTGGGGGCTCTTCAGCTGGGCGCTGCTGGCCCTGGTGACGCTCCTGCCGTGGCTGCGCCTGCTGCGTCACGACGTACGGACGACCGACGCCCCCACACCGATCGTCCTCCGCCGCCTCGTCCGGGCGCCCCTCGCCTGGGTGATGGCCGTGCTCTTCGGCGCCCAGGCGGCCCAGGCGTACGCGCAGTTCGGCTGGTTCCCTGCGATCCTCGAGGACGCAGGGCTCAGCGACGGCTACGCGGGCAGCATGCTCGCGATCATCACCGGCGTCGGCATCCCGGCCGCACTCGCCCTGCCGCTGCTCCTCGCCCGTACCGGCGACCGGGCGTGGCTCCCCTGGGGGTTCGCCGTCGTCACCGTCGCCGGATGGTTGGGCCTGCTCTGGTGGCCGACCCAGGCGCCGTGGCTGTGGGCGCTGCTGCTCGGCGTCGGCGGTGCCGCGTTCCCGTGGGTGCTGATGATGATCGCCAAGCGCTCGCGCACCCACGAGGGGACGGTCGCGCTGTCCGGCTTCGTGCAGGGGCTCGGCTACCTGGTCGCGGCCCTGGGCCCGTTCGGCACCGGCGCGCTCCACGACGCCACCGGCGGCTGGGGAGCACCGATCGCGATGCTGGTCGTGCTGGCGACCCTCATCGGTGTCCTCGGGAGCTACCTGGTCCGGCCGATCATGATCGAGGACCAGCTCCCGGCGCAGTGACCTCTCCGCAAGGGCGGAGCAGGAGGTCGTGGTCTCCGGAGAAGCCGGCCCGCTCGTAGAGCGACACCGACCGTGCAGTGGGGCTCAGGACGAGACGGACCAGGCCGGTCTCGTCCGCGTACGACGTCAGAGTCTCCATCAGCCGCCCTCCGACACCCGCGCCCCGGTGCTGGGGAACCACGTACACGTTGGCGACGTAGCCCCATCGCCCCGTGGCCCGGCCCGGGCGAGGCATCCGCTCGAACACCATCACGTTGAGCATGCCGACCGGTGACCCCTCGTCAGTCTCGGCCAGCCAGGTCACGCGGTGCGCGGACTCGCGGGCGAACCAGGCCTCGAACCGGTCGAGGAACGACGGGTCGTCGGTCGGGCCGTCCAGCTCTTCGGTCCAGCGGACCCGCAGCTCCGCCAGCGAAGAGGCATCGGCTGCCTCCGCGAGGCGGACCCGCATCAGACGACGCTGAGCGGCAGCAGCGTCTTGCCGGTGGGGCCGATCTGGATCTCGGTGTCCATCTGAGGGCAGACGCCGCAGTCGAAGCACGGGGTCCAGCGGCAGTCCTCGACCTCGATCGCGCCGTCGGGGTCGATCGCGTCCTGCCAGTCCTCCCACAGCCAGTCGCGGTCGAGGCCGGCGTCGAGGTGGTCCCACGGAAGCACCTCGGCGTACTCGCGCTCGCGCGTCGGTGTACCAGTCGAGGTCGACCGGCTCGTCGGCCAGCGCCTCGACGGCGCCCTGCGCCCACCGGTCGTACGAGAAGTGCTCGCTCCAGCCGTCGAAACGACCGCCGTCGCGCCAGACGGCCTCGATGACGCGGCCGACGCGTCGGTCTCCGCGCGACAGCAGTCCTTCGATCGTGCCGGGCTTGCCGTCGTGGTAGCGGAAGCCGATCGCCTTGCCGTAGCGCTTGTCGGACTGCACCGAGGACGCGGAGCTTGCTGCAGCCGCTCGTCGGTGGTCTCGTGATCGAGCTGCGCGGCCCACTGGAACGGTGTGTGCGGCTTGGGCACGAAACCGCCGATCGAGACGGTGCAGCGGATGTCGTTGCGACCCGACACCTCGCGACCGGTCTCGATGACCCGCTTGGCGAGCTCGCCGATCTGCATGACGTCCTCGTCGGTCTCGGTCGGCAGCCCGCACATGAAGTACAGCTTCACCTGACGCCAGCCGTGCGAGTACGCGGCGGCGACGGTACGGATGAGGTCGTCCTCGGTGACCATCTTGTTGATGACCTTGCGGAGGCGGTCGCTGCCGCCCTCGGGCGCGAACGTCAGGCCCGAGCGACGCCCGTTGCGGCTGAACTCGTTGGCCAGCGTGATGTTGAAGGCGTCGACGCGCGTGCGACGGCAGCGACAGCGACGTGTTGGAGCCCTCGTAGCGGTCACCGAGCTGCTTGGCGACCTCGCCGATCTCGGTGTGGTCGGCGCTGGACAGCGACAGCAGGCCGACCTCCTCGAAGCCGGACTTCTTGAGGCCGTTGTCGACCATCTCGCCGATGCTCTGCGATCGAGCGCTCACGCACGGGGCGCGTGATCATGCCGGCCTGGCAGAAGCGGCAGCCGCGCGTGCAGCCGCGGAAGATCTCGACGCGAGTAGCGCTCGTGGACGGTCTCGGCCAGCGGGACGAGCGGGTTCTTGGGGTACGGCCACTGGTCGAGGTCCATCAGCGTGTGCTTCGCGACGCGCCACGGCACGCCCGGGCGGTTGGGCAGCGACGCGCTGGATGCGGCCGTCGGGGAGGTACGTGACGTCGTAGAACTTGGGCACGTAGACGCCGCCGGAGCTGGCGAGGCGCATGCAGCACCTCGTCGCGGCCGCCGGGGCGTCCCTCGGCCTTCCACTCGCGGACGACGTCGCTGATCGCGAGGACGATCTCCTCGCCGTCGCCGAGCACGGCGGCGTCGATGAAGTCGGCGATCGGCTCGGGGTTGAACGCCGAGTGGCCGCCGGCGAGGACGATCGGGTCCTCGTCGCCGCGGTCGACGGCGTGCAGCGGGATGCCCGCGAGGTCGAGCGCGGTCAGCATGTTGGTGTAGCCGAGCTCGGTGGAGAACGAGATGCCGAACAGGTCGAACGCACGCACCGGGCGGTGCGCGTCGACCGTGAACTGCGGGATGTCGTGCTCGCGCATGACGGCTTCTCCATGTCGGGAAGACCGCGTACGTCCGCTCGGCCAGGAGCCAGTCGCGCTCGTTGAGGACCTCGTACAGGATCTGGACGCCCTGGTTGGGCAGGCCGACCTCGTACGCGTCGGGGTACATCAGCGCCCAGCGGACGTCGACGATCTCCCACTCCTTGATGACGGAGTTCAGCTCACCGCCGACGTACTGGATCGGCTTGCTGATCGTCGGAAGGAGCGGCTCGAGACGGTCGAAGACCGACGCGACGCTGGCGTCGAGGTGCTGCGCGGACATGCTCCCCAGCGTAACGACCGCTCCTCCCCGCGCCGAATCCGTCGCCGCGGCCCACCCCGTACGAGGGCTTGCCGCGCCCCCGTCCCGCCCGAGGTTTGCCACGCCAACGTGGCAAACACCGGTTGGCGCGGCAGGTGAGCCACGCCAACCGAGATACGCCCCGTCAGCGTGGCAAACTCCGCCCCGGCCAGGACCCAGGGCGCCACGTCAGCGTGGCAAACGGTCAGCGGGAGCGGGCGGAACGGGACCGCACGACGACGGCGGGCCCCGGGCTCCTCCGGCCGATCGCGACCAGCAGCCCGACAGCCATCGCGGACGCGAACATCGCCGTACCGCCGTACGACACGAACGGCAGCGGCACACCCGTCACCGGCATGATCCCGAGCGACATCCCGACGTTCTGGAACGCCTGGAACCCGAACCAGCACGCGATGCCGGCCGCAGCCAGCCGGTCGAACAGGTCGTCGGCCCGCTGGGCGATCCGCAGGCAGCGCCACACGAGCACACCCAGCAGCACGACCACGAGCCCGGCGCCGAGCAGGCCGAGCTCCTCCCCCGCCACCGTGAAGACGAAGTCCGTGTGCTGCTCGGGCACGAATCCCGCCTGCGTCTGGGTGCCGTCGAACAGACCCTGGCCCCACACCCCGCCGTTGCCGATCGCGATGCGCGCCTGGACGGTGTTGTAGCCGGCGCCGCGCGGATCGAGCTCGGGGTTCGTGAACGCCTCGAAGCGGAGGATCTGGTACTCCTCGATGAGCCCGACCGCGACGGCGGCGACGATCGCCGCGATCCCGACCGCCACGAGGCCCGCGAGCCACGAGAGACGGACACCGGCGACGGCGAGGACTCCCAGCACGATCGCCACCATCACCATCAGCGTGCCGAGGTCGGGCTGCGCCAAGATCAGCACGGCCGGCACTGCGGCGCAGGAGAGCACCAGCAGGATGTCCGACGAGCGGACGGTACGCCGCATCGCACCCTCGGTCCGCTCGGCGAACAGCAGCGCCATCACCAGGACGACCCCGAGCTTCGCCAGCTCGGCCGGCTGGAACGACAGGCCGCCCACCTGCAGCCACGAGCGAGAGCCGTTGACCACCGCACCGACTCCCGGCACGAAGACGAGGACGAGTCCGAGGACGGCCGCGCCGTAGACGACCGGCGCCCACAGCCGGATCCACCGTCGGTCGGTGGCGGCCATCACGGCACCGAGCCCGAGGGCCAGGAGAACGTTGGTGCCCTGCTTGACCAGGTACGCCGTCGGGTCTCCGCCCGTCAGGTCGTCGCGCGACGCGGTCGCCGACCACACCAGCAGCATCCCGATCAGCCCGAGGGCGAGCGCAGACCCGACCAGCAGCCAGTCGACGTCGCGCTGCCACGGCCAGTGCGCAGCGGCGGGCGGACGGGCGGGCCGGATGGTCGGGCGCGTGCTCATCGGCCGCCCTTCTTCGTGCTTCGCGGCGCGAGGACCCGCCCGTCGGACGCGACGCGCGGCAGTGCCTTCGGCGGCCGTGCCCGCGGCATCAGAGCGGCGTCGCGGTCGACCTTCCCGCCCTTCACCCCGTACAGGCCTTCCCAGATCGCCCGCACCGCGTCACCGGACGAGCCGGACCCGGTGCCAGCCTGCTCCATCATCATCACGACGACGTAGTTCTCGTCGTAGGAGGCCACCCATCCTGTCGTCTGCCGCCCGGTGACCTCGGCGGTGCCCGTCTTGGAGCGGATCTTCACCTCGTCGAGAGGGAACCCGCCCATCTTCCACGCCATCGTCCCGGTCTTCGCGGTGTCAACGAGCGCACGGTCGATATAGCGCAGGTGCGACTTCGAGACGGGGACGCGCCCGGCCTTCTTCGGCGCGATCTCGCGCAGGACGCGTCCGTCGAGGTCGAGGACGGCCTTGGCGGCGCGAGGCTCGTACAGGGTCCCGCCGTTGGCCAGCGCCCCGTACGCGACCGCGAGCTGGAGCGGGGTCACGAGGGTCTCGCCCTGTCCGATCGAGAAGTTCACGGCGTCACCGGCGCGGTAGACGTACCCGTCGGCGCAGAACTCCCGCGCGAACAACCGCAGGTACGCGCTCTCGACCTTCTCCGGCTTCTCGGCGATCTTGCAGTAGCGGTCCTTGTTGGCCTCCCAGTAGGCCTGGCGCCAGGGACGGTCTCCCAGTCGACCTGCCGCCTCGCCGGGGACGTCGAAGCCGGTACGTGCGCCGAAGCCGAACGCACGCGCCATCTCGACGAGCGGGTCGTGCACGCCTTCGTCGGCCTCGGCGCCGCCCTGCTCCCGCCAGCCCTCGTACGCGATGCGGTAGAAGAACGTGTCGCAGGACACCGACAGCGCGCGGTCGAAGCCGATCGAGCCGTACGAGGCCGACTCGTAGTTCTTGAACCACCGGTTGCCGACCTGCAGACCCGACGAGCAGTCGAGCCGCGAGCCAATGTCCCAACGGTCCTCGAGCGCGCCTGCGGCGACGAACGGCTTCCACGTCGAGCCCGGGGCGAGCTGCGCCTGGGTCGCCCGGGACAGCAGCGGCGTCCCCGAGTCGTCGGCGTACAGCTCCTTCAGCTTGCGGTCCGAGATCCCGTCGACCCACACCTCCGGGTCGTACGTCGGGGAGCTGGCGGAGGCGATGACGCGCCCGTTGTTCGGGTCGAGCACCACGACGGCGCCCGCGGTGGCCTCGTAGTTGCGGCCGGTCACGTCGTCGTGCGTCGTGCGGGCCTTCTTGATCGCCTTCTCCAGCTGCGCCTCGGCCAGCGCCTGCACCCGCGCGTCGACGCTGGTGACGAGCGTCTTGCCGGCCTGCGGATCGACGGCGGTGCCCTCGGCGATGACGCGCCCGCGAGAGTCGACGGCCTTGCCCGTGGTGCCGGGGACGCCTCTCAGCTCGGCGTCGTAGCCACGCTCGAGGCCGGCACGTCCCACCATCGAGACGGCGCCGCGAGTGTCGTCGTCGGCGGCGCGCGCGGCGGCGTACTCGTCCGCGGTGATCGGGCTGACGTACCCGAGGAGCTGTGCGGCGTTGACGCCCTCGGGCGACGGGTACGCACGGACGTAGCGCTGCTGCGCCGCCACCGCCGGGAACTCCTCGGCCCGCTCGGCGATCGACAGCGCGAGGTCGCGCGGCACGTCCTGCGCGACCGGGACCGGCTCGTACGGCGAGCCGTTCCAGCAGGCGGGCGGCTCGGGCGCCCCCTCCTCGCCGCACAGCTTGATGCGGTCCAGCAACGCGTCGTAGTCCAGGTCGACCAGACGGGCGAGGCGTTCGAGCACGTCGGACTGCTCCGCGGCGTCGAGGCGGGTCAGTCGTGAGCGGTCGACGGTCACGACCCACGTCGAGCGGTTGGTGACGAGCGGGCGCCCCATCGCGTCGACCACGAGTCCGCGCTGCGGCGCGACGACGACCTGGCGCGTCGCATTGCTGGCGGCCCGCGCCTGGTACTCCTCGCCGCCGACGACCTGGACGTACCAGAGCCGCGCGACGAGCGTCGCGAACAGCGCCACGGCGAGCACCTGAACGACGACGATCCGGGCGTGGCTTCGGCGCACGGTCACCACCCGACCCGGGGAGCTGGTTCGAGCCGTGCGAGCAGCGCGCGCGTGGCGGGGACCACAGCGAGCCCGAGGACGACGGCGTACGCGGTGGCGAGCGCGACCACAGGGAGCACGGCCGAGACCGCGACGCCGGGCTGGTCGAGCACGAGGCCCGACAGCGCGAACAGCGACGTCCCGACGAAGGCGCCCGCGGCGACGGTCACCGCGTCGCTGAGCACCGAGGGGCGACTGCCGCGGTCGACCGTGCCGGCGAGGTAGCCGACGACCGTCAGTGCGAGTGCCCACTGCCCGAGGACGTGGTCGGACGGCGGTGCCGCGTCGAGCAGCAGTCCGCCGGCGAACCCGGCGAGCGCGCCGTCGGCCGCACCCGAGCAGAGGCCGACGGCGACCACGACGACGAGGACGACGTCCGGCGCCACACCGGTCGGCACGAGCGGGCCGAGGACGCTGATCTGCAGCACGACGGCCGTGACCAGGAGCAGCAGCACGGTGCCGGTGCGCCGGGCGCTCACGTCACGACCCCGCCCGTGCGCCGACGACCACCGACACGGCGTCGAGCGCGGAGAAGTCGACGAACGGTGCGACGGTGACCTCCGCGGTCTCGTCACGTGGCGACTCGACGACCTTCTCGACGCGTCCGATCGGGACGCCGGCGATGTACGGCACGCCGTTGCGCGAGCCCCAGGAGACGATCGTGCCGCCCTTCTCGGGCACGGCCTGGCGGTCGAGCACCTCGAGCGTGAGCCGCCCCGCACCGGACAGGCTGCCGTCGCCCCGCACCATCCCCAGCTCGTGGTCGCCACCCACCCGCGCGCCGACGACGGAGTCCGCGTCGACGAGGAGCAGCACCACGGCGTTCGTGCGGGTCGCGCTGACCACGCGTCCGACGAGGCCGTCCGCCCCGAGCACGGTCATGTCGCGACGGACCCCCCGGGCGGTGCCCACGTCGAGCGTGACCGTACGGCGGAAGGTCTGGGCCGGCCCGACCCCGACGACGTGCGCCGTGACGGTCTCCAGCCCGGCCGCGTCCGCGTACTGCGCCAGGCGGTCGTACTCGGCGAGCCGCGCGCGGTCGATGCCGCTGGTAGCCACCAGGCCACGGAGTCTGGCGTTGTCCTCGGCGAGGGCGGCGTTCTCCTCGCGCAGCCGGTCGCGGGTCGCGAAGACCTCGACACCGAACGGGCTCAGGAGGCGGTGCGCTCCCGACTCGAGCGGACCGAGGACGGTGGCGGCGACCGTACGGGCGGGCGAGCCTGCGCCGGACAGGTCGACGCTGATCAGCGCGACGGCCGCCAGCAGCAAGACGAGCAGCACGGTGCGAGGGCGCCGCGGCTCGGGATCGGGACGGGTTCGGGTCCGGGCCACGCGATCACCTCCGAGGCTCGGAGGTCAGCACCTGCTGGAGCGCGTCGAACTCCTCGACGCACTTGCCCGCCCCGAGCGCGACGGAGTGGAGCGGGTCGTCGACGACGTGGACGGGGATGTCGGTCTCGTGACGGATGCGGTCGTCCAGCCCACGCAGGAGCGCACCTCCGCCGGTGAGGACGATGCCCCGGTCCATGATGTCGCCGGCAAGCTCCGGAGGGGTGAGGTCGAGGGTTCCGCGGACGGCATCGACGATCGCGGCGACCGGCTCCTCGAGGGCGCGACGGACCTCCGCCGCGGTGACGTCGACCGTACGGGGCAGGCCTCCGACCAGGTCGCGACCGCGGACGTGCACGGTCCGCTCGTCGGGCATCGGGAACGCCGAGCCGGCCTCGACCTTGAGGTCCTCGGCGGTACGGTCACCCAGCAGGAGCGCGTGCTCCTTCTTGAACCACGCGACGATCGCCTCGTCCATGTCGTCACCGGCGGTACGGATCGACCTGCTCGCGACGATGCCGCCGAGGGCGATCACCGCCACCTCCGTGGTGCCGCCGCCGACGTCGACGATCATGTTGCCCGTCGGCTCGTGGACGGGCAGGCCCGCACCGAGCGCGGCGGCCATGGGCTCCTCGACGATGAAGACCTGACGTGCCCCGGCCTGGTAGCCGGCCTCGCGCACGGCGCGCTGCTCGACCGACGTGATCGCGCTGGGGACGCAGACGACGAGGCGCGGCTTGGTGAAGTACCGGCGCCGGTGCACCTGCTGGATGAACAGCCGCAGCATGTGCTCGCAGGCCTCGAAGTCGGCGATGACGCCGTCCTTCATCGGCCGGACCACGGAGATCGCGTCGGGCGTCCGGCCGTGCATGCGCTTGGCCTCCGTGCCCACAGCGAGGATCTCGTGGGTCTGCGCAGCAAGGGCCACGACCGACGGCTCGTCGAGCAGGACACCCTTGCCGCGTACGTAGACGAGGGTGTTGGCTGTGCCCAGGTCGACCGCCATGTCGCGGCCGAGCAGGCTGCGCAAGGGGAAGGACATGGGCTCAGGCTAGGTCTGGTGGGCGTCGGTCCCCGGTCAGACACGCCAGAGCGCCCGCTCAGTCCTTGGAGCCGCGTCCGTGTCGGACCTGCCTGCAAGGGTGGCGGCATGCCGCGCACCGCGCTCCTCGAGCTTCGCCGCTACGCCCTGCACCCCGGACAGAGGGAGACGCTGATCTCCTTGTTCGACTCGACGTTCCTCGCACCGCAGGAGGATGCCGGGATGTCTGTCCTCGGCCAGTTCCGCGACCTCGACGACCTCGACCAGTTCGTGTGGATGCGCGGGTTTGACGACGCGTTGAGCCGCGGGAAGTCGCTCCAGGCGTTCTACGGAGGCCCGGTGTGGGCACGCAACCGCGACGCCGCCAACGCGACGATGATCTCCTCCGACGATGTCCTTCTGCTTCGCCCGGTCTCCGGCGGCGCCCTCACGCTGCCCTCGGCTCAGGAGCCGTCCCCACCTGGCCTGGTGGTCACGACCGTCTATCAGCCGGACGATCTGGACGGCTTCGTCGCGCTGATGGAGGCGGCCGGCGAAGACCGCCTGACCGCGCTCGGGTCGGCCCGCGTCGCGGCGTACGTGTCGGCCGACGTCGCCAACACGTTCCCCGCCCTGCCGGTCCGCGCGGACGCCCGCGCGTACGTCCGCGTCGCGCGCTTCGCCTCGGAGGCCGACCACGCCGCCCACGTACGCCATGCGACGGCCGCAGCTGCCTCCGAGAGTGTGCTGCAGGTCGTGCAGTCGAGCATCGGCGAGGAGCTCCGGCTCGCACCGACCGACCGCTCCGTGCTGCGCTGAGCCGTCAGGCGGTGACGGCGCGGGTCAGCGTGGCGCGGTGCTCGGCGAGCCACTCCTGGCGGCGACGGATCGAGTCCCCCACACCCTCAGCCCACATCCGGGCCCATCCGCCGCCCAGCCGCGCGGCTCTGTCCCGCATGAGGAACCACGCCCGCGCCGCCGTGTTCTCTGCGACGGCGACCACCTCCGAACGGGCGTCGGAACCAAGGCCGTAGGCGTCGACCAGGAGGCGGGCGCGGGCGAACGGGTCGACCCCGGCCATCGCCTCCGGGCGGTCTCGGAGGGCCATCAGCGGTGCCCACCACAGCAGGAGGTTCTGGACCTCCTCCGTACGGGTCGCGGGGCGCGCCATGTCGAAGTCGATGAGCGCGTGCGCCTCGCCGTCCACGAAGACGACGTTGTCGGGGGTCACGTCGAGGTGCCCGATCAGCTCGGGTGCACCCGCGACCCTGGGCGGCGCGCCTGCCGGCTCCGGCTCGAGGACCGCGGCAGCCGACGGCGGCACCCCGAGCGGTGCGACGGCGTCGTCGTACCGGCGCAGCAGGCGCGCAACGCTGACGGCCCGCGCGTCGTCGGCCATCCAGGCGGGCCGAGGGCGCGACGCGACCTCTCCCGGGACGTACGAGAGGACCTGCCGGCCGGCGTGGTCGGTCCCGAGCCAGCGCGGAGCCCCGTCGAACCCGGCGGCCTCGACGAACCGGAGCACCTCGGCCGTCAGGGCAGCGTGCCGGCTGGGGGGACGCCGCACCGTGTCACCGATCCGGACGAGCCCTTCGGTCACGTCCCCGCCGGCCAACGGCACCTCGGGAAGCGACGGATCGGGCTCGACGTACCTCACGACGAGCGGTCAGCCCAGCTCGGGGAACCAGAGCGCCGTCTCGCGGGCGGCCGACTCGGGCGAGTCCGAGCCGTGGACGAGGTTCTCGCGGTTCGACAGCGAGAGGTCGCCGCGGATCGTGCCGGGAGCGGCGACGCGGCCGTCGGTGGCGCCGTTGAGGAGGCGGACGACCTCGATCGCCTGGTCGCCCTCCAGGACCAGCGCCATCATCGGCCCGGACGTCACGAACGCCCTCAGCGGCGGGTAGAAGTCGCGCTCCACGTGCTCGGCGTAGTGGGCGTCAGCCTTCTGCGCGTCGATCGTCCCGAACCAGGTCGCGACGATGGAGAGGCCCTTCGCCTCGTAGCGACCGAGGATCTCGCCGACGAGTCCCCGGCGGACGGCGTCGGGCTTGAGCAGGACCAGAGTGCGTTCGGACATGCGTCGAAGCCTAGCGAGGGCTTCACCCCCGCCCCGTCAGCGGGCGTAGAACTCCGGGTTGGCGGCGCGGTCGGCCTCGATCTTGCGTCCGAGGAAGTACGCCGCTGCCCACAGCGCGGCGAACATGCCGCCAACGAAGAACGCGATGGGCAGGAGCAGGCCCAGCGCCACCGCGCCCACCTGCACGAGCCAGCCGATCGCGTACGCCCAAGGGTGGCGCAGCAGGCCGGAGGTGACCACGGCGACGAGCGCGAGCCCGAGGCCGCAGAGCAGGGCGAGGCCGGGAGCGACGCCCTCGACCTGGATCATCACCGGCGTCGCGAGCCCGAGGACGATCGCCTCGAGGAACAGCACCCCGGCACACATGCCCCGCATCAGTCCACCGGCTCCTCTCGCGCGAGCAGCGCCCGCGCCTCACCTGCTGTGACCACGGATCCGGTCACGAGCACCCCACCACTGCCGACGCTCTTCTCCGTACCGCTCGCTCTCCGAGAGCGCGACCGCCTTCTCGAGGGCGTCGGGCAGGCTCCGCGCCACGTGTACCCGGTCGTCGCCGAAGATCTCCTCGGCGACGTCGGCGAGCTCGTCGGCGGGCATCGCGCGGTCGGTGGCGTTCTGGGTGCAGACGATCTCGGCCATGACGGGCTCGAAGGCCAGCAGGATCTCGTCGACGTCCTTGTCGGCCATGACACCGACGACGCCGATCAGGGGGCTGAACGCGAACGCGTCCTGCAGCGCCCCGGCCGTCGCGCGAGCGCCCGCGGGTTGTGCGCGGCGTCGAGGAGGATGGTCGGACTACGGCGGACGACCTCGAGACGGCCGGGCGACGTGACCGCGGCGAACGCCGCGCGCACGATCTCTGCGTCGAGCTGCCCGTCCGCCCGTGAACGCCTCCACCGCCGCCAGCGCGTACGCGGCGTTGTGGGCCTGATGGGCGCCGAACAACGGCAGGAACATCTCGTCGTACGCGCACCGAGACCCTGGAGGGTCAGCAGCTGGCCACCCAGCGCAGGCGTCCGGTCGTTGACACCGAAGTCGATGCCCTCACGATGCACCGTCGCGCCCACCGCGGAGGCACGGGCGGCGATCTCGGCCGCGGCGTCCTCGGGCTGGACGGCCGTGACGACGTGAGCGCCGGCCTTGATGATGCCGGCCTTCTCGACGGCGATCTCGCCCGGCGTCTCGCCGAGGTAGCGCGCGTGGTCGACGTCGATCGGGGTCACCACGGCGACCTGTCGCGTCCACGACGTTGGTCGCGTCCCAGGCGCCGCCCATGCCGACCTCGACCACGGCGACGTCGACGGGGGCGTCCGCGAAGGCGGCGTACGCCATCGCGACCATCATCTCGAAGTACGACAGCGGGCACCGGCTGGCAGTCGTCGACGATCTGCGCGTAGGCGGCGACGTCGGCGAACGCGTCGACGAACAGCTCCTCGGTCAGCGGTACGACCGTCGAGCTAGATGCGCTCGGTCATCGACTGCCAGGTGCGGGCTGGTGAACCGTCCCGTCCGCAGGTCGAGCTCGCGCAGCAGCGCGTCGATCATGCGGCTGGTCGACGTCTTGCCGTTGGTGCCCGGTCAGGTGGATCACGGGTAGGCGTTCTGGGGGTCGCCGAGGAGCCGGCAGAGCGCGCGGATGCGCTCGAGGGAAGGCTCGAGGCGGGTCTCGGGCCAGCGGCCGAGGAGCGCGCGCTCGACCTCCGCGTACGTGGGTGTCATCACTGTCCAGTATCGCAGGGATGCAAGCGGATGACTTCGCGAACGCCCGCCCGGTCGTCACGGTCGAAGAACGCTCGCAGGGGGAATCATGCACCGCATCGATCGCCGGCTGGATCAACCACCGCTTCACACCCGCGCTCACCATCGTCTTCTGGGTGCTCGTCGTCGGGCTGCTCGGCTCGACGGCCGGGCAGCTGACCGACGTGCAGGAGAACGACGTCGAGAACTGGCTGCCCGACGAGCGCCGAGTCGACGAAGGCGCTCGAGGCGGCCGAGGAGTTCTCGTCCCCGACCTCATCCCGGCGGTCGTGGTGTACGAGCGCGACGGCGGCCTGCACGCCGGCCGACCTCGCCGCGGCGCAGGAGGACGCCCGCACGTTCGGGCAGCGCGACGACCTCGACGGCGAGGTCGTCGGCCCGATCCCGTCGGAGGACGGTGAGGCGCTCGAGACGATCGTCCCTCTGAACCTCGGTGAAGACGGCTGGAACTCCGCGCCCGACGTGGTCGACGAGCTCGAGGGAACCGCAAATGACGGCCCGGAGGGCCTTGACGCGTACGTGACGGGTCCGGCAGGGCAGGCAGCGGACCAGGCCGAGGCGTTCGAGGGCATCGACAGCATCCTGCTGTTCTCCGCCGTCGGCGTCGTGATCGTGATCCTGCTGCTCACCTACCGAAGCCCTGTGCTGTGGCTGCTGCCGGTGATCTCCGCCGGTGTCGCCCTCACGGTCGCCCAAGCGGTGGTCGTACCTGCTCGCCAAGCACGCCGACCTCACCGTCGACGGCCAGAGCGCCAGCATCCTCACCGTCCTGGTGCTTCGGTGCCGGGACCGACTACGCCCTGCTGCTGGTCGCCCGCTACCGCGAAGAGCTGCGCCGTCACGAGAGCCGTCACGAGGCGATGGCGCATCGCTCTGCACCGTGCGGGACCGGCGATCGTCGCCAGCGGCGCCACCGTGGCGATCGGGCTGCTGTGCCTGCTGCTCGCCCAGATGAACTCGACGCGCGGGCTCGGGCCCGTCGCCGCGATCGGCATCGTCTGCGGACTCGCAGTCATGCTGATCATGCTGCCCGCGCTCCTCGTGGTCCTCGGCCGCTGGATCTTCTGGCCCCTCATCCCGCACTTCGGTGACGACGACCCGAGCGCTCACGGTGTCTGGGCCGGCGTCGGCCGCCGGATCGCGCGCGCACCGCGCCGCGTCTGGGTCGTGACCACCCTGATCCTCGCGATCGCCGGCCTCGGCATCGTCCAGCTCAACGCGACCGGTCTGAGCAACGAGGAAGCGTTCCACGGCAGCAGCCGTCGGTCGCGGCCGAGAAGGTGCTGGCCGAGCACTTCCCGGGTGGCGCCGGAGCACCCGTGGTCGTGATCGCGAGCCCGGACGCCGCCGGGGAGGTCCGGACGACATTCCAGGCCAACGACGGCATCGCCGCGTCGAGCGTCACCGAACCGCGGGTCCAGGGCGACTGGGCGTACATGGAGGGCACGCTCGAGGCCGAGCCCGACAGCGATGCCGCGTACGACACGATCGACGGCGTCCGGAGCGCCGTGCGACGCCGCCGATCCCGACGCGCTCGTCGGCGGCAACACGGCGGTCAACCAGGACGTCCAGGAGGCCTCGGCACGGGACAACCGGCTGATCATCCCCGTCATGCTCGTGGTCGTGCTGCTGATCCTCGTGCTGCTGCTGCGTGCGCTGGTCGCACCGTTGATCCTGCTCGCCACGGTCGTGCTGTCGTTCGCCGCGGCGCTCGGCGTCAGCGCGCTGGTCTTCCGGCACGTGTTCGGCTTCGCCGGGCGCCGACTCGTCGTTCCCGCTGTTCGCGTTCGTGTTCCTGGTCGCGCTCGGCATCGACTACAACATCTTCCTGATGACCCGCGTGCGCGAGGAGGCGCAACGCATCGGCACCCGCCGGGGGGCGCTGATCGGGCTCGCGGCGACCGGCGGCGTCATCACCTCGGCCGGGTTCGTGCTGGCCGGCACGTTCGCGGCGCTGGCGACGCTGCCGATCGTCTTCCTCGCCGAGCTGGGCTTCGCCGTGGCGTTCGGCGTGCTGCTCGACACGATCATCGTCCGGTCGGTGCTCGTGACGGCGCTCAACCTCGACATCGGTCGCCACATGTGGTGGCCGAGTCCGCTCGGCCGCAAGGAGGACGTCGCCATCGACGCCGGCCCTCACGACCCGTACGAGGAGTCGGTCCCGGCGGGAGCGCACGCGGGCCCGCCTTCCCCGTGACCGAGGCGAGAACCGGGTCACGCCACGACGTCGGGCCCCCTAGACTGGCCCGCCGTGAGTACTGTCCCGGAGAAGCCCGTCCTCGAAGGTCTGGAGCAGACCTGGTCCGCCCGGTGGGCCGAGCAGGGCACCTACGCCTTCGACCGCTCCAAGACGCGCGACCAGGTGTACTCGATCGACACGCCGCCGCCGACCGTCTCGGGCTCGCTGCACGTCGGCCACGTCTTCTCCTACACGCACACCGACCTCGTCGCGCGCTACCAGCGCATGCGCGGCAAGGAGGTCTTCTACCCGATGGGCTGGGACGACAACGGCCTGCCCACCGAGCGTCGCGTGCAGAACTACTTCGGCGTCCGCTGCGACCCGACCCTGCCGTACGACGCCGACTTCACTCCGCCGGAGAAGCCCGACCCGAAGCGCCAGATCCCGATCAGCCGCCGCAACTTCATCGAGCTGTGCAACGCAGCTCGTCGAGCGAGGACGAGAAGGTCTTCGAGCAGCTGTGGCGCACGCTCGGGCTCTGCGTCGACTGGTCGCAGACGTACACGACGATCGGCGACGACTCCCGCACGGCGTCGCAGCGCGCGTTCCTGCGCAACCTCGCCCGCGGCGAGGCGTACAAGCAGGACGCCCCCACCCTGTGGGACGTCACCTACCAGACCGCGGTCGCCCAGGCCGAGCTCGAGGCGCGCGAGTACCCCGGCGACTACTACCGCGTCGCGTACCACGCGGCCGACGGCCCGAAGGTGCACGTCGAGACGACCCGGCCCGAGCTGATCGCCGCCGGCGTCGCACTGATCGCCCACCCCGACGACGAGCGCTACCAGCACCTGTTCGGCACGACGGCGCACCTCGCCGCTGTTCGGCGTCGAGGTGCCGGTCGTCGCCGCACACCGCGGCCGAGCCCGACAAGGGCTCGGGCATCGTCCACTGCTGCACGTTCGGCGACCTGACCGACGTCCAGTGGTGGCGCGAGTACGACCTGCCCAACCGCACGGTCGATCGGCCGCGACGGCCGCATCCTGCGCGACGCCCCCGAGTGGATCACCACCCCCGAGGGCCGCGCCGTGTACGACGAGCTCGCCGGCAAGACCGACGTTCCGCGCCCGCGAGGCGATCGTCGCAGGCGCTGCACGGAGTCCGGCGACCTCGACGGCGACCCGAAGCCGACGCAGCGCATGGCGAACTTCTACGAGCGGGCGACAAGCCGCTCGAGATCGTCTCGACCCGCCAGTGGTACATCGCCAACGGCGGCACGCGACGCCGAGCTGCGCGGCCAGCTGATCGCCCGCGGGCGACGAGATCGACTGGTACCCCGCCGTACATGCAGTCGCGCTACACGAACTGGATCGACGGCCTCAACGGCGACTGGCTCGTCAGCCGCCAGCGCTTCTTCGGCATCCCGTTCCCCGTCTGGTACCGGCTCGACGACGCACGGCGAGCCGGACTACGACAACCCGATCCTCGCCGGACGAGTCCCAGCTGCCCGTCGATCCGGCGTCGCAGACGCCGCCGGGCTTCGACGAGTCGCAGCGCGGCGAGCCCGGCGGCTTCATGGCCGACCCCGACGTGCTCGACACCTGGGCCACGTCGTCGCTGACCCCGCAGATCGTGTGCGGCTGGGAGCGCGATCCCGAGCTGTTCGAGAAGACGTTCCCGATGGACCTGCGCCCGCAGGGCCACGACATCATCCGCACGTGGCTGTTCTCCACGGTGGTGCGCTCCCACCTCGAGAACCAGCACCGTCGCCGTGGTCGCACGCCGCGATCTCGGGCTTCGTGGTCGACCCCGACCGCAAGAAGATGAGCAAGTCCAAGGGCAACGTCGTGGTGCCCGACGAGATCCTCGACAAGTTCGGCGCCGACGCGGTGCGCTGGCGTGCCGCCGGCGCTCGGCCGGGCGCGGACTCGCCGTTCGACGAGACCCAGATGAAGGTCGGCCGCCGCCTCGCGATGAAGGTGCTCAACGCGAGCAAGTTCGTCCTCGCCGCGCCGGAGCAGTACGGCCTCGGCGCCGACGCCTCGTACGTCGACCCGCGCCTGGTCACCGAGGCGCTCGACCTGTGCGATGCTGCGCCGACCTGCGCGACGTCGTCGACGAGGCCACCGAGGCGTTCGAGGCGTACGACTACACGACCGCCCTTGAGGTCACCGAGAAGTTCTTCTGGGACTTCTGCGACGACTACCTCGAGCTGGTCAAGGAGCGCGCCCGCGGCGAGGACGCCGGCGGCCGACGTCGGCCAAGGCCGCGTTCGTGCTGGCGCTGTCGGTGCAGCTGCGGCTGCTCGCGCCGTTCCTGCCCGTACGTCACCGAAGAGGTCTGGTCGTGGTGGCAGGAGGGCTCGATCCACCGCGCCGCGTGGCCGAGCGCCACGCTCGAGATCACCACGACGCCGCACGACCCGGCACTGCTGGTCGCCGCCGGCCAGATGCTCGCCGGCATCCGCGGTGCGAAGTCGACGGCCAAGGTCAGCCAGCGCACGGCCGTGACCGGGCTCGTCGTCCGTGGGTCGGAGCAGCGTCTCGAGATCGTCAAGCGAGCACTGAACGACGTCCGCGCGGCCGGCAACATCACCGGTGAGGTGGAGTTCGTCGTCGATCCGTCCCAGCAGGGCGGGGACATCGCGGTCGAGGCGCAGCTCGCGGAGCCGGAGCCCAAGAAGCCGGTCGACGACGTGCCTGCGCCGAAGCCCGCGGAGTCCGTCGCCGAATGAGCGGGTTGACGCTTCGGGACGTCACCGCGGCCGATGTGCCGGCGCTCGTCGCGATGCTCGTCGACGACCCGTTGGGTGCGACCCGGGAGTCTCCGGACGATCTCACGCCGTACCTCGACGCCGTCGACGCGATCTCGACCGACCCGCACAACCGCGTGCTCGTCGCCGAGCGCGACGGCGAGGTCGTCGGCACCATGCAGCTCACCTACCTGCGCGGGTTGGGTCGCCGCGGAGCGTCGCGTGCGCAGATCGAGGCCGTACGCGTCCGCTCGGACCTGCGCGGGAACGGTCTGGGCTCGGAGCTGATCGGCTGGGCGGTCGACGAGGCACGGCGTCAGGGGTGCGCGCTGGTCCAGCTGACGTCCGACGCGAGCCGCGAGGGTGCGCACCGCTTCTACGAGCGTCTGGGCTTCACCGCGAGCCACGTGGGCTTCAAGCTCGCGCTCTGACCTGCGCCGGTGTCACCGTGCGCGGATCGGCAGAACGTACGCGGGCGTCAGAGCGTGCGGAAGTACGGGAGCCGCGCCAGCAGCGAGTCCCCGAGCGCCGTCGCGGTCGTGACCTGACCGGCGGTGTCGGGAAGCGCGTCGTACGCGAGCGCGAGCGTCGACTCGCCGAGCATCCGGGCCGTCTCCGTGTAGCCGGGATCGCCGCCGGCCGCCTCGGTGACGAGGCGCGTGCCACCGGCCTCGGCCAGGAAGCGCACGCGGAACCACGACTTCGCCCGCTTGGCCTCGCTCGGCCCGTCGCCTGCCGCCATCGCGCGGCCCAGCGCCTTCCGGACGGGCGGTACCTGCGCGCCCGCGACCAGGGCGCCGGCGCCGACCGCGGCGCCGACGGCCATCGGCAGCCGCTGGAACTGCGCGTAGTGACCGTACGAGAAGTCCGGCCCGTACGAGGGCAGCGCTCGAGCCGATCGGAGCACGACCTGCGGGTCGATCGTGGGCAGCGGCAACGCCCAGCCCGAACCGGCTGCGCCACGACCCGGCCGTGCGGGCAGTCCGTGGATGCGGCGATCCGCAGGCCGGCCCTCGAGGCGGCGGCGATCCTTGGCGGCCTCCTGCGACGAGCGGAACCCGGCGAACGCGCCGAGTGCCGACTGATAGGTGCCGCCGGAGAAGGTCCCGCTCGCACGCACGAAGCCACGGATGGTGATCGGCACGTCGGAGGGCAGCTGACGGACCGTGTACAGGACCCCGATGTCGTGCGGGATCGAGTCGAACCCGCACGAGTGCACCAGACGTGCGCCGGTCCGTTCGGCCGTCGCATGGTGCTCGATCCACATCCGGTCGACGAACTCCGGCTCGCCGGTCAGGTCGCAGTAGTCGGTGCCTGCCGCGGCGCAGGCTGCGACGACGGGCCCTCCGTGAAGGGCGTACGGGCCGACGGTCGACGCGAGGACGCGGGTCGACTCGGCGAGGTCACGCAGCGTCGACGAGGCGGTGACGTCGGCGATCTCGATCGCCGGCACGTTGCCACCCTCGTCGGCCAGGCTGGCGACGACCGCGTCGAGCTTCGCGCGGTCCCGTCCTGCGATCGCCCAGCGCGCGTCCGTGGGGGCGTGGACGGCGAGGTGCTCGGCCGTGAGCCTCCCGGTGAATCCTGTGGCACCGAGGAGGACGAAGTCGTAGGTCACGCCTCGAAGTCTAGGAGGCGCGTGGACGCGACCGTCCGTCCGGCAGGGCCTCAGCCTCCGGCACGAGAGGCCTCCGTCGCGATGAGGACGAGGTCGGACGCGGCGTCGCTCAGGCGGCGGTGTCTCCTCCACACGGCGGTCAGCGGGCGCTGAAGGTCCAAGGCGGTGGGGACCACCACGAGCCGGCCCTGCTCCACCTCGGCAGCGACGGCACGGCGGGAGACCACCGCGGGACCTACGCCTGCGGCGGCGGCACCGAGGAGCGCACTCGTCGAGCTGGCCTCCAGGACGACGTGCGGCTGCTTCCGCAAGGCAGCCTCGAAGGTGCTGCGGGTGCCGCTGCCCGGCTCACGCAGGACGTACGAGCCCGCCTGCAGCTCCTCACGCGTCAGCGGAGTACGCCGACGTGCCCACGGGTGCCCGGGGGCGACGACCACCGCGAGGCTGTCGTGCCCGACGACCTGCCGCGCGAGATCACCGGGAACGTCCGTGGTCTCGACGAAGCCGAGATCCACCTCGTCGGCACGCACCATCGCCGCGACGGTGTCGCTGTTGACCACGTGCAGGCGCGGGCTCAGGTGCGGGCGGCGGGCTCGGAGCTCGGCCAGCCATCGGGGCAGAATGAGATCGGCGACGGTGAGGCTGGCCGCCACCGCGACCCCTGAGCGGCGTTCCTCACCGAGCGCCAGCAGGCTCGACCGTACGGTGTCGAGCTCGTGGAGCAGTGTCCGCGCCCAGGACACCACCGCCTCGCCGTCCTCTGTCAGTCGTGACCCACCGGGAGAGCGGTCGAGCACCGCGATCCTCCACCGTGCCTCGAACTCCCGGAGCCGGGCGCTCGCCGCGGGCTGGCTGAGCTCCAGCTCGCGGGCGGCGGCACCGATGCTGCCGTGCTCGGCCACCGCCACGAGGAGCCGGAGCGTCTGCACGTCCACCTCAGGTGTCATCAGCTCACCTTATGACCTGGTACGGGATCGAGCCCTACCGAGAGGTCGGCTCCCGGCCGACCCTGGAGTCGTGCCTCCCCTGCTGTCCCGTGCCCTGCTGATCGCCGCGCCGCTGCTCGCGGCGTTCGCAGCGATGTCGCTGAGCGGTCTCGTGCCCCTGCTCGGGCCGCTGCTGGTGGCGCTCGCTCTGGGTGCTGTCGTGGCCAACCTGCCCCTCCTCGGTACGGAGACGAGGCTCGCGATCGGGGACGTCTCACGCACCTGTCTGCGTATCGGCATCGTGCTGCTCGGTCTCCGGCTGTCGGTGACCGACCTGCTCTCCGTCGGGTGGGGCGCCGTGATCGTCGTGATCGTCACCGTGGTCGTGACGTACACGGCCACCTGTCGGCTCGGTGATGCACTCGGACTCGACCGCGGACTCGTCACGTTGATCGCCGCAGGGTTCTCGGTGTGCGGGGCGGCAGCGATCGCCGCTGTGCAGGACGGGGTGCGGGCGAAGCAGCGCAACGTCGCGCTGGCGGTCGCGCTCGTCACCGTCTACGGCACGGCGATGATCCTGCTCCTCCCGCCGACGGCGCGTCTGCTCGGACTCTCCACCGAGCAGTCCGCGGTGTGGGCCGGGGCGAGCATCCACGAGGTCGCGCAGGTCGTCGCGACTGCCTCCCTGATCGGAGGCTCGCTCGCGATCGCGCTGGCGACCACGGTCAAGCTCGGCCGCGTCGTGACGCTCGCCGGTGTGTACGTGGTCGCGTCGCGGCGCGATGGCGCCGACGAGCCGGAACAGCCCCGTGCCGCCCTGGTGCCGTGGTTCGTCACGGGCTTCGTCCTGGCGGTTCTCCTCCGGTCGACCGGTGTGCTCGGCCAGGACGTCGTCGCGGTCGCGGAACACCTGACGACGCTGCTGCTCGGAGCCGGCATGTTCGGTCTGGGACTCGGTTTGCGCGCACGGGACCTGTGGCCGGTGCCGCCCCGTGCCCTCGGGCTCGCTACGGCGTCGACGCTCGTGGCTGCGGGCACGTCACTGCTTCTCGTCGCCGCCACCCCGCTGATCAGCTAGCCCGCCGCCCGGAGCGTCAGCACCATCGCTGGTCGAGTAGGGCGGAGCGCCAGCACCATCGCTGGTCGAGGAGGGCGGAGCGCCAGCGGAGCCCGTATCGAGACCACCGGGTCTCGATACGCCCTCGCCCAGCGGCTCGGACTACTCGACCACCGGACGCGCCTCAGACTGCTCGACCGCCGACCACTCGGGTCAGGATGCCTTGTCGCGCCGCTCTTCGTCGCGGTGCGGCACCAGCGTCGGGTTGACGTTGTCGAGGACCGTCTCCTTCGTGACGACGACCTTCGCGACATCGTCACGGCTCGGGACCTCGTACATGACGTTGAGCAGGACCTCTTCGATGATCGCGCGCAGGCCGCGGGCTCCGGTGCCGCGCAGCAGGGCGAGGTCGGCCATCGCCTCGATCGCGTCCTCGGCGAACTCCAGCTCGACGTGGTCGATCTCGAAGAGCTTGGCGTACTGCTTCGTCAGCGCGTTCTTCGGCTGCGTCAGGATCTCGACGAGGGCTTCTTTGTCGAGGTTTTCGACGGTGGCGATCACGGGCAGACGGCCGATGAACTCCGGGATCAGCCCGAACTTCAGCAGGTCCTCCGGCATCAGCTGCGTGAAGACGTGACCGGTCGTCCGCTCCTCGCTGAGCTCTTCGCGCTGCGTGTTGAAGCCGAGCGACATCTTGCCGCTGCGGCTCTCGATGATCTGCTCGATCCCGGAGAACGCCCCACCCACGATGAACAGGATGTTGGTGGTGTCGATCTGGATGAACTCCTGGTGCGGGTGCTTGCGTCCGCCCTGGGGAGGCACCGAGGCCGTCGTGCCCTCGAGAATCTTCAGCAGGGCCTGCTGCACACCCTCGCCGGAGACGTCCCGGGTGATCGACGGGTTCTCGCTCTTGCGGGCGATCTTGTCGACCTCGTCGATGTAGATGATGCCCGTCTCGGCCTTCTTGACGTCGTAGTCGGCAGCCTGGATGAGCTTGAGGAGGATGTTCTCGACGTCCTCACCGACGTAGCCGGCCTCGGTCAGGGCCGTCGCGTCAGCGATGGCGAAGGGGACGTTGAGCATCCGGGCGAGCGTCTGAGCAAGGTACGTCTTGCCGCAGCCGGTCGGGCCGACGAGGAGGATGTTGGACTTCGCGAGCTCGACGAGGTCGTCCTTGTGACGACCCGCTGCGGCACCGGCCTGCACCCGCTTGTAGTGGTTGTACACCGCAACGGCGAGGGACTTCTTGGCCGGGTCCTGGCCGATCACGTACTGGTTGAGGAACTCGTAGATCTCCCGGGGCTTCGGGAGCTCCTCGAGCGAGACCTCCGAGGTCTCCTGGAGCTCGTCCTCGATGATCTCGTTGCAGAGCTCGATGCACTCGTCACAGATGTAGACACCTGGACCCGCGATCAGCTTCTTGACCTGCTTCTGGCTCTTTCCGCAGAACGAGCACTTGAGCAGGTCACCGCCGTCGATGCGTGCCACCGGTTCCTCACCCTTCGCCGTAGCGGGGCAGTACCCCCGCGCGATGTGTCCCTCGACCGTACCCTGTGCCGAGCCGGCATGTGGCCGACCCGGCGCCGGGCGTGTCAGGGGTTGGTCAGACCGCTGCGGTCTTGAGCGTCTCCAGGACCTGGTCGACGAGGCCGTACTCGACGGCCTGCTGAGCGGTGAGGATCTTGTCGCGCTCGACGTCGCGACTGACCTCTTCCTTCGGCTTGCCCGACGCCTCGGAGATCATCGTCTCCAGGAGGTCACGCATACGAAGGATCTCGTTCGCCGTGATCTCGAGGTCGGAGCTCTGTCCGTAGGTGCCCTCGGTGTACGGCTGGTGGATCAGGATGCGGCTGTTGGGAAGCGCGAGCCGCTTGCCCGGGGTGCCTGCCGCCAGCAGCACTGCCGCCGCTGAGGCCGCCTGGCCCAGGCACACGGTCTGCACGTCCGGCTTGAGGTAGCGCATCGTGTCGTAGATCGCCGTGAGGGCGGTGAAAGAACCGCCGGGCGAGTTGATGTAGAGCGAGATGTCGCGGTCGGGATCCATCGACTGGAGGCACAGGAGCTGCGCCATCACGGCGTTGGCGACCTCGTCGGAGATCGGGGTGCCGAGGAAGATGATCCGGTCCTCGAAGAGCTTCGCGTACGGGTCGATACGACGGAAGCCGTACGACGTGCGCTCCTCCCACTGCGGGATGTAGTAGTTCATCGAGGGGGCGAACTGCTGGTGGGGCATGGTCATGCCGGCTCCTGGGGTCGGGCCGCCGAGCGGCAGGGAGGACGCGGTCACGATGCCTCGCCTCGCGTCACCTTGTTCTCGCGGGCGATCACGTGGTCGATGAAGCCGTACTCCTTGGCCTGCTCGGCGGTGAACCACCGGTCACGGTCGGAGTCGCGCTCGATCGCCTCGATCGACTGGCCGGTGTGCTGCGCCTGGAGCGCGTTGAGCTGCTTCTTGAGGAGGAGGCTCTGCTCGGCCTGGATGCGGATGTCGGACGCGGAGCCGCCGAGCCCGCCGGACGGCTGGTGCATCATGATGCGCGCGTGCGGGAGGGCGTACCGCTTGCCGGCGGTGCCGGCGGCCAGGAGGAACTGCCCCATCGAGGCGGCGAGACCCATGCCGACGGTCACGACGTCGTTCGAGATGAACTGCATGGTGTCGTAGATCGCCATGCCCGAGTCCACCGACCCGCCGGGCGAGTTGATGTAGAGCCGGATGTCGGCCTTGGGGTCCTCGGCGTTGAGCAGCAGCATCTGCGCGCAGATCGCGTTGGCGTTCTGGTCGCGCACCTCCGACCCGAGGAAGACGATGCGCTCACGGAGGAGCCGCTGGTAGATGTGGCCGTCGAGATCGTTCGGGCCGACGTCACCGCCGGCCATGCGAGGTGTCATCTCTGTGTTCACGTCCTCGACCCTAGCGGGGCGGGCGGACGAACCGGAGGGGAACCCGGCCGATTTCGCTACGGGCGCACAAGCACGCCGCGGCGGCCCGGCTACGCCTCAGACCGACCGCTCGACGACGCCCTTGATGCGCGCGAGCGTACGGGCCATGTCGCGTTCGAGCTGTGCCGAGAACGCCTCGTCGCCACCGAGGAACCGCTTGATCAGCTCACGCGAGACCGCACTCGTGCCCTGCGGCGCCTCTCGACGCTCGGCCAGCCGGGTACGACCGTCGCCGAGGTCTTCGAGCTCGTACGACCAGACGGTCCCGTTGATCGGGACCTTGAACGCGATGGCCCGCTGCGGCTCGTACCGGACCACCACGGAGGTCGTCGGCCACACCCGCCAGCCCAGCTTGTTGAGGTTGAGAGAGCGGGTGCCCACGCCGATCGGGCCGCGGATGAGCATCTTCCGGGTCTGCGGGCTCCACTCGGGCATCCGGCGGAGGTCGGACACGACCTCCCACACCTCTCGGGGCGAGGCGTCCACCTCGGTGCTGGTCTCGAGGAGGTACGGGTCGGTGGCAGCGGTCGTCATGACGGATCCTTCACGGGGGTCGAGGGAGGGGCCGGTGCGGCCCACGACGGGAGGGCGGCCGGTCGGCCGGTGACCCAGGCGACGAGCAGCTCGCCGACCCGGGGGTGGTTGAGGAGTCCCAGGTGGCCGCCGGCGACCCGGGTGTCCTGGGAGTGGGCGACGATCGGGTCTCCGACGCTGGGACGGCCCGCCGAGGAGCGGCCGGGGACGAGAAGGTCGGTGGTCGCGGCGACGAAGTGGTAGGTGGCGTGCGCGAGGGGTGCCGTGGCGATCCGGCCGTCGCCCCACTGGGCGGTGAGGTCGCGGCCGTGCCACTCGTCGGACGACACGTAGCCGTGACGCAGGTCCACGATCCCGACCGAACGCGCACCGAGCACCGTCGCGAACGGGAGCGTCTCCGGCACCAGGCCGAGCACGCGGGACCCGACCTGGACCGCACGCTCCAGAGGGGCTCCGAGGTGGGGGGTGCCGAGACACACGACGGTCGCCACCTGCGACGTCCAGGACGCGCGCCGCGCCACCCCGTACGAGGTCGCCGCCCGGACGACGAGTCCGCCCATCGAGTGACCGACCAGGTGCAGTCGGGCCACCGGCACGGGCCATCCGTCGACGAGCTTCGTGAGCAGGTCGGAGAGCTCGGCCCCGTTGTCCGAGACGTGGCGGCCGGTGTTGTAGCGCAGCCGCACGGTGGTGGCGCCGGCACGTGCGCGCAGCGCGTCCTCGTACGTCGTCCTCCCCCGGCCGGCGCGCAGGTCCCACGACTCGTCGTTCTCCCCGAGGCCGTGCACGAGGACGACGACCTCGCTCGTCGCGTCGGGGTACGCGAGGGCGAACCCGTGCGGCTCCGGCGTGACGTCGGCTCCCCCGGCCCGTACGGACAGCGGCAGCGCGTACGGGTCCTCGCGGCTCGCCAGCCGGTCGCCGACGAGCCCGTTGACCGCCGAGCGCATCAGTCGGGTACGCGGCGTGCTCTCGACCGGTGCTCCGAGCCCGCGGTCGGCCAGCCTGCGCAGACCCGCGCTCGCCCCGCGGAGCCCCTGAGAGACGCCGGTGTAGGCGAGCGCCGCCACCGCGTCGTGGACCAGCCGCGGCCCTCGCCCTCCGACGACGGCGCCGAAGACGCGCCGCGAGACGGCACGGTGCACGTCCCTCACGCACGGCACGACGACCTCGTCGGCGTACGACAGCGCCAGGGCGGCCGTGTGCGCGGAGCGTGGCGGGGCGGAGTGCATGTTCACATACTGGTGGTATCCGGTCGACCGCCGCTACCCGACGTGCCGTGGTGTGGAACACGGCCGGAACGGCGACGGCCCCTCCCCGCCGGAGCGGGAAGGGGCCGTCGTACGTGCGGTGCGCAGGTCAGGCGTCGTCCGACGCGGCCTCGTCGCCCTCGGCGACGCTGCCGTCGCCACGCAGGCTCTTGAGGTCGATGACGTTGCCGGACTCGTCCTTGACGATCGCGTCCTCGACGAGCGTGGCCAGCGCCTTGCCGCGCACGACCTCGGCCACGAGCTCCGGGATGTGGTTGTGCTCGACCATGTGCTGCATGAAGGACTGCGGGTCCTCGCCCGACTGCTGCGCGCGGCGCAGCATGTGCTCGGTCAGCTCGTCCTGCTCGATCCCGATCTCGGAGTCGGTGGCGATCTGGTCGAGGAGGAACTGCGCGACGAGCGAGTCGCGCACCCGCTTCTCGAGGTCGGCCTCGAACTCGTCGATGGTCTGCTCCTCGGAGTCGAGGTAGGCGTCCATCGTCATGCCGGCGTACGCGAGCTGCTGCTCGATCTGCTGGCGGCGGCTCGCGATCTCCGCCTCGACGACCGTCTCGGGCAGCGGGACGTCGAGCTTCTCGAGAGCGGCCTCGAGCACCGCGTCGCGGGCCTCGGCGGCCTGCTCGATGCGCTTGCCGCGCGTGAGCTTCTCGGCGATGTCGGCACGCAGCTCGTCGACGGTGTCGAACTCCGACGCCGTCTGGGCGAAGTCGTCGTCGAGCTCGGGGAGCTCCTGCTCCTTGACGGTGCTGACCGTGACCTCGACGTCGACGTCCTCACCCTTGAGGTCGCCACCGGCGAGCTGGGTCTGGAACGTCTTGGACTCGCCGGCGCTCATGCCGGTCACGGCGTCGTCCAGGCCGTCGAGCATCGAGTCCTTGCCGACCTGGTAGACGATGCCGCTCGCCTGCGCGACGTCGAGCTTCTCGCCGTCCTTGCTGGCGGACAGGTCGATCGTGACGAAGTCGCCGTCGGCGGCCGGGCGCTCGACCTCGGTCAGCGTGGCGAAACGCTCACGCAGGGCCTCGACCTGCTCGTCGACGTCGGCGTCCTCGACCGTCACGTCGGGCACGGTGACCTCGATGTCGCTGAGGTCGGGGGTCTCGAACTCGGGACGGATGTCCACCTCGACGGTGAACTCGACGAGCTCACCGTCCTCGAGGCGGGTCACGTCGACCTCGGGCTGGCCGAGCGGCTGGAGCTCGGCCTCGGCCACGGCCTGCGAGTAGATCCCCGGAAGGGCGTCGTTGATGGCCTGGTCGAGGATGGTGCCGCGACCGACACGCTGATCGACGACCTTCGCCGGGACCTTGCCCCGGCGGAAGCCCGGCACCGAGATCTGCGAACCCACGGTCTTGTACGCCTTGTCGAGAGCCGGCTTCAGCTCATCGAAGGGCACCTCGATGGTCAGCTTGACCCGGGTCGGGCTCAGTGTCTCCTGGGCACTCTTCACGAGTACGTTCTCCTTGGTCGTCGTACAAGATCGTCACCGCTTCGGCGACGCGTCGTCTGCAGTCGGGATGACAGGATTTGAACCTGCGACCCTCCGCTCCCAAAGCGGATGCGCTACCAAGCTGCGCTACATCCCGGTACGCACCGTTCTGGGCGGTGCGGGCGCCCGAACCACTGTAGTAGACGAAGCCGGACGACCCCGAATCGCGGGCGTCCCGAGCGTCCAGGCGGCCGGGTCGCCCCCGTCGTGGATCGGCGGGGCCGGTGTGGCATCATGGTCGCGGTTGACCGCGGGGCCGTACGACTCTGCGGTGCAGCGCGCGGACGTAGCTCAATGGTAGAGCCTCAGTCTTCCAAACTGATTACGCGGGTTCGATTCCCGTCGTCCGCTCCAGCTCCTTTCTGCAGTCCCCCCACCTCCGGCCCGAGCCGGTCGGCGGGGTGACGCGTCAGAGCTTGGGCGTGCCGGTGAGGCCCCAGCTCTGATTGCCCAGGCCGTCGTCGTTGACGTTGTACGTGACGGTGCCGTCGGCGGTGTTGCCGGAGATCCCCGTGTACGGGCCGAGCGAGCAGGTGTAGGACCCCGTGGTGGTGTTGATGTTGGTCACCTCGCAGGTCTTGGACCTCACGACCGAGTCGTTCTGCTCGATCCGCACCTGCACGGCGAACTTCTCCCACTTGCCCGCGCCGGACTCGCCCCAGCTGACCTTGGCGTAGGCACGCTTGATCTCGCTGCCGCCACCCGTCCCGCCCCAGCTCCGCACCAGGCAGAGCTCCACCTTCACGTCGGCGTTGTACCCGTTGGTCGGGAACTCCTTCGCGGTGGTCTTGCAGCGGTAGTCGTCGGCGCTCGCCGGGCTCGCGAGCGCGGTGACGGCTCCCACGGTCACCACACCCACGGCCGTCGCCGAGGCCAGCGTGCGTACCAGCGTGTTCCTCATGGATCGTCCCCCTCTGTCGGTTCCCGGCCTGGACCGGCCGGCCGTCCGACCCTAGGGACGCCGCCCGAAGACCTCCATCTCTTTTTGAGCGTGGAAGGAATTCCAGGCGCAGCGCTGTTAACCGACTCGTCACCTCGACCTCATCGAACGGATTCGTGGCCCACCTAGTGTCGGAGTCGTCCGACTGAGTGGTTACGCATCACCGGGACGACATAGAACGCGGCGCCTGGCTCGCCTGACAGGGAGCGGGCCAGGCGCCGCGTCGGCACCGCTCTCAGGGGGATGCGATGAGACCGTTCAATCTCGCGTGGCACGTCGCCGCCACAGGACTCGCCCGGCTGACGTCGTCGGAGGTGTCGTGCGCGAATGCGCTGCACTCGGCCAACGAGCTCACGGCCGCCCGCCGCGAACGGGAGGAGATCAGCGCGATGCTGGCCGCGCGCGTCCTCCCCGACCTCGGCTGACGTCAGCCGCGGACCGGGGTGCGCCGACGGCTCCTCGGCTGGCAGCGCGGGCACCAGAAGAGGTTGCGGCCGGCGAGCACCTCCGTACGGACCGGGGTGCCGCACACCAGGCACGGCAGGTGGGTGCGGCGGTAGACGTAGACCTCTCCCCCGTGGTCGTCCTCACGCGGCGCGCGCCCCATCGCCTCCGGCTCGTGCTCGGGCCGCACGGTGTCGATGCGGTTGTGCGTCACCCCGTACGCCATGAGCCCGACCAGGTCTCCCCAGATCGCGTCCCACTCGTCGCGCCGGAGGAAGCGGCCCTCGAGGAAGGGGTCGAGGTTGTGCCGGAACAGCACCTCGGCGCGGTAGACGTTTCCGACGCCGGCGAGGACGGACTGGTCCATCAGCAACGCGCCGATCGTCGACCGGGACCGGTTGATGCGACGCCACGCCTGGCTGGGATCGGCGTCGTCGCGCAGCGGGTCGGGTCCCAGCTTCGCGAGGTACGCGGCCTTCTCGTCCGGCGTGATCAGCGTGCACACCGTCGCGCCCCGCAGGTCGGCCCAGGCGCGTACGGACTCCAGCCGCCAGCGCACCTGTCCGACCACGGGCCGTGCGTCGAGGTCACCGACCGCGCCAGGCTCCGGCAGGCCGGAGTGGATCGCGAGCCCGCCGATCAGGCCGAGGTGCACGCGCACCTGCTCCTCGAGTCCGGCGAACCGGACGAAGAGCTGCTTGCCGTACGCCTCCGCACCCTCCATCACCCGTGGGCCGATCCGCGCCGCCCCTTCGGCGAAGCGACCCTGGGGGCTCGACGACCACGTCAGGTCACCGCCGAAGGCCGCGCCGAGGTCGAGCGCGAGCCGGTGGAGGGTGTGTCCCTCCGGCACGCCTCAGAAGTCCTCGCGCCGGTCGGCGACGTCGGTGCCGCGCGACTCCTCGTACGCCGTGAGCAGCGAGATGCGGCGGGCGTGCCGCTCGACCCCGCTGAAGGCCGTCGCGAGGAAGGCCTCGGCGATGGCGGTCGCCTCCTCCGTGGAGTGCATGCGGGCGCCGATGCCGACGACGTTGGCGTTGTTGTGCTCGCGGGCGAGCTGCGCCGTCTCGAGCGACCACGCAAGGGCCGCACGGACTCCGTCGACCTTGTTGGCCGCGATCTGCTCACCGTTGCCGGAGCCTCCGATCACGATGCCGAGGCTGCCCTGGTCGGCGACGACGGCCTCGCCGGTGGCGATGCAGAACGGCGGGTAGTCGTCCTCGGCGTCGTACTCGGCCGGACCGTGGTCGACGACGTCGTGGCCCTGCTCGCGCAGGTGCGTCAGAAGGTGGTTCTTGAGCTCGAATCCGGCATGGTCGCAACCGATGTGAACGCGCATGCGGTCATTCTCCCAGGACTCAGCCATCAGGCGTGGCGGCGAGGTCGCGCAACGTGCTCGCGACGAGCCGAACGGCCGAGCGCGACTCCGCGAACTCCCATGGTCGGCGCCAGAACCCGTGGGTCATCCCGAGTGCGCGCCAGGCGACCGTCGGCACGCCGGCGTCGACCAGCCGCTGTGCGTACGCCTCGCCCTCGTCGCGAAGCAGGTCGTGCTCCGCGGTGATCACGAGCGAGGGCGGCTGGCCGGTGAGATCGGCCGCCACGAGCGGCGAGACCTCAGGGTGGCGCTTCGCCTCGTCGGTGGGTGCGTACTGGTCCCAGTACCAGTCCATGTCCGCCGTCACGAACTCGTACGCGCCGCCGCCCTCCGTACGCCGTGACGCCGTGTCGGCGAACGCGTCGGTCGGCGGGTAGACGAGCACCTGGTAGGCCAGCGCCCCGGCCTCTCGTACGGAGAGTCCGGCGACCATGTTGGCTCCGGAGGAGTCGCCGATCCCGGCGATCAGGGTGGTGTCGAGCCCGTGCTCGCCGCCGTGCGCGCGCAGCCAGGCGAGGGCGGTCGCGACGTCGTCGAGGGGCGCGGGGTACGGGGCCTCGGGTGCACGGCGGTAGTCCACGGACAGCAGCGCCCATCCGGTCGCGTTGGCGAGGTAGCGGCAGAACGCGTCGTGGGTCTCGATGTCGTGGAACACCCAGCCGCCACCGTGGACGTACAGGAGGACCGGGACGTCCTCCTCCGGCCGGTAGAGGCGTACCGGCACCCCGTCCGCCTCGAGGTCGGCAACGTGCGCGACGTCGATGCGGACCACCTCGGCAAGGGCGTCGGCACGATCGGCGGCGCGCTCAGCGGCGATGTCGCGGTCCATGGGGAGGACCCTAGCGGCACGCACTCTCCGTTGGCCCCCACGCGCAGCGCAGGCCCCACCGGGATGTGCCGGTGGGGCCTGGCTGCTTCGACGTCAGCGGAAGACGCACCCCGACGGCAGGCCAAGCCGTCGGAAGATCGTCGCAGCGGGGCAGAAGCCGGTGATCGCGGCCTGGATCTGGTTGAGGCCGACGAACATGGTGAGCAGCAGCCACCACGGCGAGACCAGGGCAGCGAGGCCGGCGCTGATGAGCGTCATCGTGCCGGCGAGCGCGAGGACGGCTCGGTCGAGGTTCATGACGATTCCTCTCTCACCCGTGGGAGAAGGTGATGTTGGGCAGGACCTTCTTCAGCCAGGCGGGCGTGTACCAGGCGGCCTTGCCGGTGAGCCGGAGCATGACCGGGAGGAGCACGAGCCGGACCAGGAATGCGTCCACCAGGACCGCCACACCCAGCACGACGCCCATCTCCTTGGGCGGGATCGGGCCGGAGATCGCGAAGGTGAAGAACACGGCGACCATCACCGCGCCCGCCGCGAAGATGACGCGGCCGGAGTGCGCGAGGGCCCCGACCATGGCTTCGTGCGGGTCACCCGACCGCTCGTAGTGCTCCTTGGCCGACGCCAGCAGGAACACGGTGTAGTCCATCGCGATGGCGAAGATCATCGCGAAGAAGAACACCGGCGCCCAGGCGTCGAGGAAGCCCTGGGACTCGAATCCCAGCAACCCCGAGCCGTGTCCCTCCTGGAAGACCAGGCGTGCCACCCCGAACGCAGCGGCGGTCGAGAGCAGGCTCGCGAGAGTTCCGAGCAACGAGATCAGCGGGGCCTGCAGCGCGACGAGAAGCAGCAGGAATCCGAGGATGAGCACCACGGCGATCACCAGTGGTGTCGACTCGTCGAGCTGGGACTTCAGATCCAGGTTCTCGACGGCTGCGCCGCCCACGAGTGCCGACTCCGGAAGGTCGGACCGTAGCCGGTCCACGGTGTCGCTCAGGCGTGGGTCGGACGGATCGACGGTGGGTACGGCCTGGATCAGGGACAGCCCGCTGTCGTCGGCGGCGGGGACTGCCGGCATGGCTGCGGCGATTCCCTTCTCGTCGCCGAGCACGTCCACGGCGACCTGGGCCTCGGTCCGGTCGACCACGACCTGCAGGGTCCCCGGTGCGCCCTCGCCGAAGGCGTCCTTGACGACGTCGTAGCCCACCCGCGCCGAGGCATCCTCGGGCAGCACCTTGATGGACGGCATGGCCGTCTGCAGCCCGACGATCGGGGTCGCGAGGGCGATGAGCACGACGAGCGAGCCGAGCCCCCAGACGACCGGGCGGCGCCACAGACGCTCGCCCCACGCTGCGAACCTCGGAGACCTGTGCTCTGCGGACCGGGACCATGGGAGCGCGAGCTTGTTGATGCGGAGATCGAGCTTGAAGAGCACCAGAGGGAGCAGCGTGAGTGTTGCGGCGAGGATGAAGACGACCGAGAGCATGATGCCGCCCGCCATCGATCGGAAGGACGGCGAGGGCACGAGCATCACCGCCGAGAGCGAGACGACGACGGTGACACCGGACAGGAGCACCGCCTTGCCCGCGGTGTCCATCATCTCCGCGACAGCGAGCCGCGCCCCGTCACGCTGGCCAGCACGAGCCGCTCGGGCGGCCCGATAGCGGACCACCATGAAGAGTGCGTAGTCGATCCCGAGCGCGAGCGCGAACATCATCGCGAAGTTCATCGCCCAGATGGAGACCGGTACCAGCTCGTTGATGAGCACGAGCGACCCTGCGGACGCGAGCAGACCCGCGAGGGTCAGAAGCAGCGGCAGACCGGCGGCAACCAGAGCGCCGAACGCGAGCACCAGGATCGCGAGGGTCACCGGCCACGACATGAACTCGCTCTTCAGCATGGCGTCGAGGTTCGCCTCGTTGAAGTCGCTCCAGAGGATCGAGGAGCCGGTGGGGTTGACCTGGACTCCATCGACCGACAGGTCCATCAGCTCGCCCTTGAGGTCGGTCGCGACGCGGACCATCTCGTTCGTATCGGCGCCAGCTCCCGCGAGGACGATCGCGGTCTCACCGTCTGCGGAGAGTGTGGCTCCCTGCTGCGGCTGCAGGACGTCGGCGATCCGTGGCTCGTTCTCGAGAACCTCGGTCACCTGGGCGACGACCTCCGCGCCGGCTCCTTCGGTGACGGAGCCGTCCTTGGCCTGGACCACCACCTGGATGGCCGAGGACGCGTTGCCTCCGAAGTGCTCACGGGCGAGCTCGCGGGCCGCGACCGACTCCGAGCCGTCGGCCTGCCAGCCGGCGCCGGAAAGGTTGTGCTCCACCTTCGGGGCGAAGATGCCCAGGCCGACGACCAGCGCCACCCATGCGAGTGCCACGAGACGGCGGTGTTGAGTGACCCACACTCCGAGGCGCCCCAACGGCCCGGGGCGGTAGTCGTCCGCGTCGGGCGCAGAGGTTGGTGGGGTCTTGTCGAAGACCGACGTAGACATGCTGGGCGTTCCGTTCCGTGAGGAGTCAGGCAGGTGTGGACCACTGGTGCGCGTATCCCCCCCGGGGGATCCACGCGGCAACCGTACCGTATCCCCCAGGGGGGATGTAGAGTGAGGACATCCCTGACTCGACGACGACTCGACGAGAAGCAGCTCGACGGAGGAGACGACATGGCCGACTACACGCTCACCGCGACGCTCGACCGCCCGTACGCCGAAGCCGTCGATGACGTGCGCCGCGAGCTCGCAGAGGTGGGGTTTGGCATCCTCAGCGAGATCGACCTCGCCGGAACGCTCAAGAAGAAGCTCGGCGTCGACGTCGCACCGCAGGTGATCCTCGGAGCCTGCCGGCCGCAGCTCGCCCACCAGGCACTGGCGGCCGATCCCTCGATCGCGGCGCTCCTGCCCTGCAACGTCGTCGTCCGCGCGGTCGACGAACGCACGACGATCGTGGAGGCGTTCGATCCTCAGGCCATGATCGCGTTCGCCGGCGACACCGGTCACGGCCTGCGAGCGGTGGCCGACGACGCCCGCCAGCGACTCACCGCGGCACTCGCCGCCCTCACCGGAGAAGGACACTGATGGACCTCGAGCCCACAGAGATCAAGGCGATCATCACGCGCATGAAGCGAGCGCACGGTCACCTCGGCAGCGTGATCCGCATGATGGAAGAAGGTTCGGACTGCGAGTCGGTCCTCACCCAGCTCGCGGCGGTCAACAAGGCGCTCTCGCGAGCCGGCTACGCCGTCGTGGCCACCGGCCTCCAGCGCTGCCTCTCCGACGAGGAGACCGACATCGACGCGGCCAAGATGGAGAAGCTCTTCCTCGCGCTGGCCTGAGCACACGGCTCACGGTCAGCTCGTCGACTCTTCTTCCTGAGCGGACCGTTGCGTTGGCCCCCACGCGCAGCGCAGGCCCCACCGGAACATACCGGTGGGGCCTGGCGTCTGCGTCGGCCCCCACGGAAAGTGATGGGGGCAGTCGACTCAGTCGAAGATCGGCTCGCGGGTACGGGTGCGCTTCAGCTCGAAGAAGCCGTCCGTCCCGGCGACGAGGAGGCAGCCGTCCCACAGACGGCCTGCGGCTTCGCCCTTCGGCGCGGGCGACACGACCGGGCCGAAGAAGGCCACGCCGTTCACGGCGACGACCGGCGTGCCGACCTCGGTGCCGACGAGCTCGATCGCGCGCTCGTGCGAGGCACGCAGCGGCTCGTCGTACGCGTCGCTGTCGGCGGCGTCCAGCAGGTCGCGCTCGAGCCCGACCTCGTCCAAGGCCTCACCGAGCACCGTGGCGTCGAGGTCGCGGCCACCGGGGTGCACACGGGTCCCGATCGCGGTGTAGAGGTCGCGCAGGACGTGCTCACCGTGCTTCTGCGCGGCGGCGGTGGCGACGCGGACCGGGCCCCAGCCGCGCTGGAGCATCTCGCGGTAGCGCTCGGGCAGGTCCTCGGCGTTCTCGTTGAGGACCGACAGGCTCATCACGTGGAATCGGACCTCCACGTCACGGACCTTCTCCACCTCCAGGAGCCAGCGCGACGTCATCCAGGCCCAGGGGCACAACGGATCGAACCACATGTCAACGGTGTCGGACATGCTCACCTCTCGTCGGGGTGCCGGCTCGGGTGGCCGACGGATCGGATGTCTGCCAGGTCACAACAACGGACGGCCCGCGTGCATTTCCTCGACGAGCGAGAACGCGACGGGCTGCAGGTCGCCGTTGTGGCGACGCGCGACCTCGCGCTGCCGCTGGTACGACGCGCCGCCCTCGAGGATCACCGCGACGTCCGCCAGCTCCTCGGTGCACCCCAGCCGCTCGGCGACCGGCTCCAGGACGCCCAGGAGCCTGCGCACGTCGGTGGTCACGAGGTCCTCGTGCCCCGACGCGTCGAGGATGAGGATCGCGTCCATCCCGTACCTCGCGGAGCGCCACTTGTTCTCCTGGAGGAACCACTGCGGCAGGTCCGGGAGCTCGCGGCCGGCGTCGAGCTCGGACGAGAAGTGCTCGACGAGGCACTGGGTGAGTGCCGCGATCGCGAGCAGCTCGGACAGCGTCGGCGTGCCGTCGCAGATCCGCACCTCGAGCGTGCCGAAGCGCGGCGAGGGCCGGATGTCCCAGCGCACCTCGGAGAAGTCGTCGATCACGCCCGTGAGGAGCATGTCGTCGGTGTAGCGCTCGAGATCGGACCACTCCTCGAGGCGGAACGGCAGGCCGGCGGTCGGGAGCTGCTGGAACATCAGCGCACGGTTCGAGGCGTACCCGGTGTCCTTGCCGCCCCAGAACGGCGACGACGCGGACAGCGCCTGGAGATGGCCGAAGTAGGCGAGGACCGCCCGCATGATCGGAAGCACCTTGGCCCGGTCCTCGATCCCGACGTGCACGTGGACGCCGTAGATCAGCATCTGCCGACCCCACCACTGCGTCCGGTCGATGAGTGTGTTGTATCGCTCCTTGTCGGTGACCTTCTGGTGGTCCCACTGGGCGAAGGGGTGGGTGCCCGCGCACATCAGCTCGACCCGCAGCGGCCCCGTGACGGCGCGGACCTCGTCGATGCTGCGGCGCAGGTCGTGCCCGGCGTCACCCACCCGCTCGTGGACGCCGGACACGATCTCGACGGTGTTGAGCAGCAGCTCCTGGTGGACGTGGGCGTGCGGCTCCCCGCCCGGCCCTGCCAGCGCGTCGAGCACCGTACGCGCGACCTGACGGAGGTCACCGGTGTCGGCGTCAACGAGCGCGAGCTCCCACTCGATGCCGATGGTGGAGCGTCGCGACGGGGCGAAGGGCAGGACCATGGGTCAATCCTGCACGAGCGTGCCGTCACGACCGCGGCCGCTCGGGTCAGAGCGTGTAGTGGAGGGTGAACCCGTATCCGTCGTCGCTGTGCCCGCCGAGGGTGATCGTGGCCTCCCCGCGCAGGGTCTCGAGCGCTCCGGTCCCCATCCCCTCGACCACCTCGACCGCGTCGTCCACCTGCTCCGCCTGGTGGGAGCCGCGGTGGAGGAGGACGCAGGTGCCCTCGGCGCCGCCGATGGAGCCGGTGAACCGCTCGACCGCCACCACCGGCGCATCACCGGACTTGTACGTCATGAGGTAGTGGACGACCCCCTCCCCTTCGATGTCTCCCGAGTACGCGTAGCGCACCGTGGCGCGGGTGACGCCGCGGTCGGGGTAGTACGTGCCGTTCCGCTCGTTGCCGGTCCCGTCGATGTCCTCGAGGACGGACTCCTCCCAGCCCGCCACGGTGAACACGGTCTCTGCCTTCTTGTCGTAGGTCATGGGAGCGACGCTACGAGCGGTGCGCGAGGGGGTCTTGTACGAACGCGACACGCCTAGGCTGAGTGCTGTGAGCGGGGGAACGACGTCGGAGCCACGGGGGTACCCGGAGGCGATCGTGGGGCGGGCCGAGCCGATCGGCGTCCGCCGCATCGCGTGCGACTCCCCGGGAGTGGACTACCTCTGGCGGGTCCGCTGGGACGTCCCCGAGCCGTACGAGCAGCACATCGTCCCGCAGCCCCGCCTGCATCTCGCGGCGGAGGACGGGCGGCTGCTCGTGCACGGCGTGACGCGCCGACCCTTCGTCCGCCGGCTCCTCGGGCGCGGCCACGTGCTCGGGGCCTCGTTCCTCCCCGGCGGGTTCCACGGCTATCTGCGAGGGCCGGTCGGTGGGCTGTCCGACACGGTCCGCCCGGCCGGCGAGGTCCTCGGCGTCGACGACCGCCCGTACGCCGCGCGCATCCTCACCCCGGACTCCCCCGACGACGCGATGGTCGAGGCCATGACGGACTACCTCGCGGAGGTCGGGTACGAGGCCGACCCCCGTGCGGCGGCGGTCGGCGAGCTGGTCGCGGAGGCGGGACGCGACCGCTCGCTCGTCCGCGCCGATGCCCTCGCGGCCCGGGGAGGCGTGGGGCTGCGCACGCTGCAGCGGGAGTTCGCGGTGTACGTCGGCATCGGGCCGAAGTGGGTGCTGCAACGCTTCCGCCTGCTCGACGCGGCTGCGGCCGCGCGCTCGGGCGAGGCCGTCGACTGGGCCGCGCTCGCGGTCGAGCTCGGGTTCACCGACCAGGCGCACCTCGTACGCCGCTTCACCGAGGTCGTCGGCACACCGCCCGCGACGTACGCCCGGGAGGTCGGCGGCGGACCGTGACCGCGGGGTGATCTTCTCTCCTCAGGGGCCAGCGGTCGCACGCGCCAGCGCGATCCCCCCGACGATCAGGGCCAGGGCGGCGAGCCGCCCGAGCGAGAGCGGGTCGTCGTAGAGCGCGACGCCGAGCGTGACGGCACCCACGGCTCCGATGCCGGTGAAGACGACGTACGCCGTGCCGACCGGGACCGTCTGCATCGCCTGCGAGAGCAGGTACACCGCCGTGCCGCCGAGGACGAGGCAGAGCACCGTCGGTCCGAGCCTCGTGAAGCCTTCGGTCGGTCTGATCGTCTGGCTCCACGCGATCTCGACCGCACCGGCGAGAACGAGGACTCCCCAGCCGCTCACCCCGCTCGCACCCCATCAACGAGCGTGACGACCTCGGCGCGCGCCTGCGCCCGTGACGCCTCGTGAGCGTCGAGGAGGTCGGCCAGCAGCGGGTCGACCCGGGCGTTCGTCAGCTCGGTGTGGACGAACCTCACGTCCTCCACGCCGAAGTGGCCGTCGAAGAAGTCTCGGAGGTAGCGCTCGTGATAGTCGTACGGCGCCCGCGGCGCGCCCTCGACGTACGAGCCGCCACGCGCGCCCACGACGACGAACGCGGTGCCCGCCAGGGACATCCGCGGGAACGTGACCTGGTCGATCCAGGCCTTGAGGGCCGCCGGGACGCCGAAGTTGTACATCGGCGCGCCGACGAGGACGACGTCGGACTCGACGAGCTCGGTGAGGAGCGGTTCGACGATCGCCCAGGCTTCACGCTCCTCGGGCGTCCGTACCGCGTGCCTGAACTGCGCGGGATCGGTGATCTGCTCGGCGAGGAGGGTGTCGCACAGGGTGGTCCACGCCTCCCCCACCAGCGGTACGGGGTCGCGGGCGAGATCGCGGTGGACGTACCGACCGTCGGGGTGCGCCTCGCGCCACTGCGCGGCGAAGAGGCCCCCGAGCTCGCGCGAGAACGATCCGGACCTGGCACTGGAGTCCAGGTGAAGAAGCTGGTGCATGTTCTCTCCTTCCCTAACCGGACACCGCGTCCGGATGGATGAATGATGCCAACTGGACGCGGTGACCGCTTATTCCGTACGGTCGGGAAGGTGGACCTCCCCCGCGCCGACGAGCCGCCCCGCGAACGCGCCGACGCGGCGCGCAACCGGCGACGGATCCTGCGGGCCGCGGAGCGCCTGTACGCCGAGCGCGGCGCCGCTCACGTGACGATGAACGACATCGCCGTCGAGGCCGGGGTGGGCCGCGGGACGCTCTACCGGCGCTACCCCGACAGAGCGGCGATCGCTCTCGCACTCCTCGACGACCACGAGCGCGTGCTGCAGAGAGGGATCCTCGAGGGCCCCCCGCCCCTGGGGCCGGGCGCGCCGCCCGGCGAGCGGCTGGCGGCGTTCTACGAGGCCATGACGCGCCTGCTCGACGCCCACGCCCACCTCGCGCTCGGAGCGGAGGTCGGCCGCTCCAGATTCGAGACCGGCGTCTACGGGTTGTGGCGCACCCACGTCCGCATGCTCGCCGTCGAGGCCGGGCTCGCGGACCCCGACGCTCTCGTCGAGCCGCTGCTCGCACCCCTGGCGCCGGAGGTCTTCGTCCGGCAGCGCGAGCTCGGCCTCTCGGTCGAGCGGATCGCTGAGGCGTTGGGGGTGCTCGCGCGTGCGGTGCTCGGGAACGGGCCCGCGCCAGCAGGTTGAGCGTCGAAACCACCGACGGCACTGCTCCGAGGCAGTGACAGGATGGGACGCATGCCTGGTACCAATCTCACCCGCGAAGAAGCGCAGGAGCGCGCAGCGCTCCTCGACGTCCACCACTACGACGTCGAGCTCGACCTCACGGACTCCGACACCGAGTTCGGGTCGATCACCGTCGTCCGGTTCTCGGCGAGCGCCCGGCGCCTCGACGTTCGTCGACCTGGTCGACGCGCGATGATCTCCGAGATCACGCTCAACGGCACCGAGGTCGACGTCTCGGCGTACGCCGACAGCCGCATCGCGCTGACCGACCTGGCCGAGGCGCGAACGAGCTGCGTCGTCGCGCGCGACCTGCCCGTACTCGCACTCCGGCGAGGGCCTGCACCGCTTCGTCGACCCCGCCGACGACCGCGTCTACCTCTACACGCAGTTCGAGGTGCCCGACGCCCGCCGCGTCTTCGCGACGTTCGAGCAGCCCGACCTCAAGGCCGACGTTCACCTTCCACGTCACCGCGCCGTCGCACTGGAACGTCGTCTCGAACTCCCCCACGCCCGAGCCCGACGCTGCCGGACGAGACGGCATCAGCCGCTGTGGCACTTCGCCGCCGACCAAGACGATGTCGACCTACATCACCGCGCTGATCGCCGGCGAGTACGACGACGGTCACCGACACCTACACGGGCGAGTACGACGAGATCCCGCTCGGCGTCTTCTGCCGCCAGTCGCTCGCGCGAGCACCTCGACGCCGACGACATCTTCCTCATCACCAAGCAGGGCTTCGAGTTCTTCGAGGGCGCCTTCGAGATGGGCTACCCGTTCGGCAAGTACGACCAGCTGTTCGTGCCGGAGTACAACATGGGCGCGATGGAGAACGCCGGCGCGGTGACGTTCCGCGACGAGATGATCTTCCGCAGCCGCCAGACCGTCGCGGCCTACGAGAGCCGCGCCAACACGATCCTGCACGAGATGGCGCACATGTGGTTCGGCGACCTCGTGACGATGAAGTGGTGGGACGACCTGTGGCTCAACGAGTCGTTCGCCGAGTTCGCGGCGCACCACGCCTCGGTCAACGCCACGCGCTTCACCGACGCCTGGACCGGGCTTCACCAACAACCGCAAGAACTGGGCCTACCGCCAGGACCAGCTGCCCTCGACGCACCCGATCGCGGCCGACAACTACGACCTGCACGCGGTCGAGGCCAACTTCGACGGCATCACGTACGCCAAGGGCGCCTCGGCGCTCAAGCAGCTCGTCGCGTGGGTCGGCGAGAAGGACTTCTTCGCCGGTCTGCGCGCCTACTTCACGCAAGCACGCGTACGGCAACACCGAGCTGCACGGACCTGCTGGTCGAGCTCGAGGCCGCCTCGGGCCGCGAGCTCGACGACTGGGCCGCCGGAGTGGCTGCAGACCTCGGGCGTCAACACGCTGCGCGCCGCACTTCGACGTCGACGACGCCGGCGGCTTCACGTCGTTCGCGGTCGAGCAGACCGCGATCGAGGAGTACCCGACGCTGCGGCGCCACCGCATCGCGATCGGCCTGTACGACCGCACAGGACGGCCGCCTCGTGCGCACCGACCGGATCGAGACCGACGTCCGCGGCGCGTCGCACCGAGATCGCCGAGCTGGTCGGCCAGACGCAGCCCGACCTGATCCTGCTCAACGACGACGACCTGACGTACGCCAAGATCCGCCTCGACGAGCGGTCGTTCCACGACCCTGCATCGAGCAGCATCGCGACGTTCGACGACTCGCTGCCCCGCGCCCTGTGCTGGGGCTCGGCGTGGGACATGACGCGCGACGCCGAGCTGCCGGCCGCCGACTTCGTGACCCTCGTGCTGGCCGGCGTCGGCACCGAGACCGACCTCACCGCCGTGTCGTCGCTGCTGCGCCAGGGCAGATCGGCGCGTCAACCTGTTCACCGCCGACCGAGACAGCCGCCCGGCGCTCGCCGCGCGCTGGGAGCAGGGCGTGCGCGAGCTGGTCGACGCCGCCGAGCCGGGCAGCGACCACCAGCTGGCGCTTCGCGCGGCGCGCTGGCGTCGGCCGCGTCCGACGACCGCGACCGCCTGCGCGACGATCGCTGGACGGCTCGGACGCTCGAGGGCCTGACCATCGACACCGACCTGCGCTGGACGCTCGTCACGCGGCCTGGCCCGCATCGGCGACGCCGACGAGGCCGAGATCGACGCCGAGCTCGAGCGCGACAACACGATCCCGGGCCAGGAGAACGCCGCCGGCGCGCGCGCCGCTCGTCCGGACGCCGAGGCCAAGGCCGAGGCGTGGCGCACGCGGTCGTCGAGGCCGCGTCGACGCCCAACGAGACGCGCGCCAGATCGCGCCGGGCGTTCCAGGTGTCCGGCCAGGCCGAGGTGCTCGCAGCCGTACGTCGACCGCTACCTCGACACTGGCCGACACGGTCATCGACGAGATGGGCGTCTGGCGGCCAGATCGCGCTGATCAACCTGTTCCCGCCGCCGAACCCGACGGCCGAGACGCTCGCGAAGGTCGACGCGTGGCTCGCAGGGCAGGACGCGGCGCCCGCGCGGCGCTACGTGATGGAGGGCCGCGACGACCTCGCCGCGCCCTCGCCGCCCAGGAGCGCGACGCCGCCCTCTGACGGCTCGTCCCGTACGCCCGCCCGTCCCGTCCGCGTCCGTCCGCGGCGATGCCAAGGGTTGCGCACCGTTTTTCCGTGGAGAACGCGCTCGTCCTTCACATCGCGGGCGGAGGCCGGACCGCTCAGCGTGCGGGGCCGCGAGTCCTGCGGCGACGAGCGCCTTCTGGATCGTCCGGTCACGCTCGAGCGCGTCGGGGATGAACCGGATGTCGCGCAGACCCTGAGCCTGGGCCGCCGACTCGAACACGAAGTGGCCGTACCCGAGGATCCGGCCCAGCAGCGTCCGCTCGACGGTGATGTCGAGGATTCGGGCCATCGGCATGGTCGCGACCTTCACCTCGAACACGCCGCGGATCTTGAGCACCCGGTGGTTCGTGATCACGAAGACGTCGAGGTGCTGCTCCGCCGCGCCATACATCCCGAACGCGATGATGCCGACCCCGACCAGGGCGAGCACTCCGGCGACGGAGATCGGGAGCAGCGGGAACAGGGCGATCAGCAGCACCCCACCCAGCACGATCGCGTACGGGGTGACGAAGACGACCCAGTGGTGCCGCACGACGTCCTTGACCCGCTCACCGTCGTCGAGCAGGAGGTGCTTGCCGATGTTGCGGTCGGGAACGATCCTGAGGACCCTGCGCAGCACGGTCACCTCCGGGTCAGAACAACAACGTCTGCAGGAACGCGGCGACCTGTTCGAACGCGTTGACGATCC
>CAVPEH010000004.1:0-25182 GCA_963703415.1 uncultured Actinomycetota bacterium
CGTGAGCAGCGCAGTGCGCTGTCGGGCAACGCGTTCCGGAGGACGGTGCGCGACGAGTACCTCCACTACCTGCGCATCCGCGAGTGGCAGGACGTGCACGCGATGCTCCGCGAGCAGTGCAAGGGCATGGGCCTCGACCTCAACAGCACACCGGGCGACCCCGACCGCATCCACTCCGCGGCGCTCGCCGGGCTTCTCTCGCACATCGGGCTGCGCGAGGGAGACACCCGTGACTTCCTGGGCGCCCGCAACGCGCGGTTCGCGATCTTCCCCGGATCCGGTCTCGCCAAGAAGCCGCCCCAGTGGGTCGTGGCCGCAGAGCTCGTCGAGACCTCGCGGCTGTTCGCCCGTACGGTCGCGAAGGTCGAACCGGCCTGGATCGAGAAGGAGGGCGCCCACCTCCTCAAGCGCAGCTACTCCGAGCCTCACTGGTCGCGTCGTCGTGGCGCCGTGATGGCGCATGAGCGGGTCACCCTGTACGGCGTGCCGGTGGTCGCCGACAGGCTCGTCTCGTACGGCAAGGTCGACGTGGCGGTCGCGCGGGAGCTCTTCATCCGGCACGCCCTCGTGCAGGGCGAGTGGACCACCCACCACGCGTTCTGGACGCACAACGCCGAGGTCCTCGCCGAGATCGAAGGCATCGAGGACCGCGTCCGCCGCCGTGACATCCGGGTCGACGACGAGACGCTGTTCGCGTTCTACGACGCGCGCGTCGGGCCCGAGGTCGTCTCGGTGCGCCACTTCGACTCGTGGTGGAAGAAGGCGCGTCGTCACCGCCCCGACCTGCTCGACCTCACTCCCGACGACCTGGTCCGCGACGACGCCGGTGCGGTCACGCTGGACGCCTATCCCACGACATGGGAGTCGGCTGGCCTGACGTTGCCGCTCTCGTACGCGTTCGAGCCCGACAGCGAGATCGACGGCGTCACGGTCGACGTCCCGCTCGAACGGCTCGCCGACCTCGACGAGACGGCCTTCCTGTGGGGCGTGCCCGGCTACCGCCAGGAGCTCGTCACGGCGATGCTGCGAGGACTGCCCAAGCACGTCCGGCGTCAGCTGGTGCCGGCACCCGATGTCGCGCGTCGGCTGATGGCGCTCCCGCTCGACACGTCGGTGCCGGTGGCAGAGGCGATGTCGGCCGGTATCCGCAGCCTGACCGGTGATGTCGTCAAGCCGGAGACGTTCGACCTCGCGGCCCTCCCCCAGCACCTCCGTGTCACGTTCCGTGTCCTCGACGGAGACACCGAGGTCGCCCGCGGCAAGGATCTCGATGTCCTCCGCAAGGAGCTGCGGCCGAAGGTCGGCGCGACGATCGCCGCGGCCTCCAGCAGCATCGAGCGCGACGGCATCCTCACCTGGGACCTCGGCACGATCCCGCAGGAGGTCAGGTCGACCAGCCGCGGTCACGAGGTCACGGCGTACCCGGCGCTGGTCGACCGTGTCACCCACGTCGACCTGAAGGTGTTCGCCTCGCCGCTGCACGCCGAGATCGCGATGCGGCAAGGTGTGCGCCGTCTCCTCGCGCTCAACACCAGCTCACCCGCGGCGCAGGTCTCGAAGGATCTCGGCACCCGCACGCTGCTCGTGCTCGCCGGTGCCCCGTACCGGTCGACGTCGCTCCTGATGGCCGACTGCGTTCTCGCCGGCATCGACGCCGTCACCGGACGCGCGGTCGTGCGCGACGCGGACGCGTTCGAGCCTGCTGCGCGAGCAGGTGCGCTCGGAGGGCTACGCGCAGACACTCGCGGTCGCGCGTGAGGTCGAGCGCACGATCACCGACCTCGGGTCGCTGCGCGGCGACCTCGACCGCTTCCGCACCGCCAAGCCGGAGATCGTCCGTGACGTCGAGGTCCAGATGTCGTGGTTGGTCTACGACGGGTTCGTGGCCGAGACCGGGCTCGAGCAGCTGCGCCACGTCCCGCGCTACGTCCGTGCTGCGGCGTACCGGCTCCAGCACGCCGACGACCGCGCCGAGACGGACAAGCGGCACACGGTCCAGGACCTGGAGGCCCGCTTCTACCAGGTCGTCGAGGGACTTCCCGACATCGAGCGGCAGTCCGGCGCGGTGCTCGAGGCGCGCTGGGCGCTGGAAGAGCTGCGGGTGAGCCTGTTCGCCCAGCGGCTGCGTACGGCGACGACCGTGTCGGCCAAGCGTGTGACCCGGCTCCTCGACGCCCTCGGCGGCTAGTCAAGCCGTCGCTTCGTCGCTGGCTCGCCCGTAGCGCTCGTAGGCGACGCCCGGTGCGAACGTCCTGGTCTCGAGCAGGTCGAGCCGGATCTGGTCGGTGACCGGAGGCAGGTACGGCGTACCCCCACCGACGACGACCGGGAACCGGAACATGCGCAGCTCGTCCACCAGGCCGATCGCGATGGCCTGTCCGGCCAGCTCCGCACCACCGATCGAGACATCGTCGTCGGAGGCCTCGAGCGCTGCCGCCACCTCCTCGGCCAACGACGCCTCCGCGAGGCGGGCGTTGCCCTCGACACGGTCGAGCGTGCGGCTGAAGACGACCTTCGGGAGAGCGCACCAGACGTCGGAGAACGCCGCGCCGAGCGCTGTCGCCCGCATCGAGGGATCCGTCTCCCACGGCAGCATCGCCTCGTAGAGTCTGCGTCCGAGGAGATAGCCCCCGAGCGCGCCGACCTCTTCGAGATGGAACCGGAACAGCTCCTCGCTCGGCGCGGTCCACCCGAGCTCGCCCTCACGGTCGGTGATGAATCCGTCCACCGAGACGCTCATCGAGACGATCAGCCTGGCGCGCGACATCGGGACTCCGTCCTCTGGGTGCTCCGTCGGAGCCAGAGACGCTACCCGATGTCGAGGGTCTCCTCGGAGTACGGAGACGCCACCGGCGCCACCGTCCCGAGCGGTTCCTTCAGCGGCACCGTCGTCGTCGCCGGCACGGGCGCCCCCGGCTCGCAGCCGTCCTCGCGGCCGATCACGAGCGTCACCTGGAGCTGGTCGTCCGTGCGCTTCTCCGCGAACCCGGCGAGCTGCTCGCAGGTCGCGTCGCTCGCCTCGTACGCGACGTCCACGGCACGCGAGTCGGGACGACCCGTGACGGCCGTGACCTTCGCCGTGCGGAAGCTGTCCCACGACGTGTCGATCATCGTCAGCCCGTCCAGCTCGCCCAGGCTGCCGAGGGTCGGCTCCGCCGGCGCCGCGGGCTCCGCCGCTGTGTCGGCGTCACCGTTCGAGCAGGCCGCGAGCGCGACAAGCAGAGCGAGCGTGCCGCCCGCGGACACGGCAGCACGTCGCAGAGAACGTCCCGAGAAGGTGCTCATCGCCTCTACCGTACCGGCGACCTCCGCATCGGCCCTGACGCCGGGCGTTCCACGAGGGCACACTGGAGGATGGCCACCTGGATGCGCGAGGCGATCACGGCGACGACCAGCGACCTGCGAGCGCATCCCGTGCCGCAGCAGATCCGGGCCGGCGCCCACGGCACGACACTCGTCGACAGCGTCGCCGCGCTGCTCGTCTGGGAGCCGCGCCGGATCGTCCCCTCGTACGCGGTCCCGGTCGGCGACGTGGCCGCGGACCTGGTGCCGGCGCCCGGTCGCGACGGACACGACGAGCACGCCGTGCGGGTCGACGCCGACAGCGGTCCGATGCTCGACCCCAGCTCGGGCTTCGACGTCCACACCACTCCGGGCACGCCCCTCGACCTGGTGACAGCGTCCCGGAGGCTGCCTGCGGCGGCGTTCGCACCGGACGACCCGGACCTCGACGGCTACGTCGTCCTCGACTGGGCTGCCTTCGACAGCTGGCTCGAGGAGGGCGACACGGTGGTCGGGCATCCCCACGACCCGTTCTCGCGCATCGACTGCCTGCAGAGCGGGCGGCACGTGCAGGTGCTGGTGGACGGCACGGTGCTCGCCGACAGCCGGCGGCCGGTCATGCTGCTGGAGACCTGGCTGCCCGTCCGGTACTACCTGCCGCGCGACGACGTCCGACGCGACCTGTTCGTCCCCTCCGCCACGACCTCGGTCTGCGCGTACAAGGGCACCGCCACGTACTGGTCGTACGAGGCGGGGAGCACGACGCACCGTGACATCGCGTGGTCGTACCCACGCCCGCGCCACGACGCGGTGCCGGTCTCGCGGATGGTGGCGTTCTTCGACGAGCGGGTGGACCTGGTCGTCGACGGCGTACCGCAGGAGCGCCCGGTCACGCCGTGGTCCTGATCGGGCGCGTGCGAACGCCCGACCAGGCCACGTGACGTCGGCTCAGCCCACGCCGAGCAGGTCGATCACGAAGATCAGCGGCTCGCCCGACAGCGGGTGACCGCCACCGGCCGGGCCGTACGCCTTGTGCGGAGCGATCGTCAGCTGACGGCGTCCGCCGACCTTCATGCCGGGGATGCCTTCCTGCCATCCCTGGATGAGGCCCTGCAACGGGAACCTGATCGACTCGCCGCGGTTCCACGACGCGTCGAACTCTGCGCCGTCACGGAACTTGACGCCCACGTAGTGGACCGTCACGTAGTCGCCGGGCTTCGCCTCGGCTCCGGTGCCCTCGACGATGTCGAGGATGTCGAGGTCCTCGGGCTCGTCGCCCTCGGGGAACTCGATGACTGGCTTCTCGAGATTGCTCATGCTCCCAGCCTCCCAGAGATCGCCCGTGACCTCATCCGGCGGGCCGCTCCAGGGCGGAGTTGAGGCGACCGAGCAGCTGCGCGAGCGCGTCGAGGTCGTGCTCGTCCCAGTCCTCGATGGCACGGGCGAGGGTGGCCCGCCGGGCGGTCTGGACGGCGGCGATCCGCTCGGCGGCGATCGGTGTGAGGGAGATGAGCCGGGCGCGTCCGTCGGTGGGGTCGGGGACCCGCTCGACGAGCCCGAGGCGCTCGAGCTGGCTGATCCCGCGACTCACGGTCGACTTGTGCACGCTCACCGCGTCGGCGAGGTCGGAGCCGCGGATGCCGTCGGCACCGGGCGAGCGCGCGTCGGTGATCGCGACCAGGAGCATGTACGAGGCGAAGTCGAGATCGGGGTGGATCTGCGCGATCGTCCCCATGCCGCGCAGCCTCGAACGCCGCAGCAACCTCGTCACCTCGTACTCCACGTCGTGGGTGAGGTCGAACGGGACCTGAGGGGACGTGGTCATGGCGCTAGCTCCGGTTCGAGGCAGGAGGGCGAGCACGCCCGTCGGACGTGAAACGCTGTCGCGGTCAGGGCAAGAGTAGCCAGGATGACGCCCAGCATGGACGAGATGCCACGGACTGCGCCGTTGCGCGTCCGTGCGGAGGTCCGGGAGACGTGACTCAGCCCCGACGCGGGGGGCGGCCGGGGCTGAGCCTGCCACGTCGCCGTGGCGGATCCGGGCCGGTCAGTGTGGGAGTGCCGGCCCGGAGGCGGGGGGCGCGCCTATCGCAGCTCCGCCGAGCTGAGCCCGAGGACGCGTCGCGCCACGATGAGCTGCTGGATCTGCTGAGTGCCCTCGAAGATGTCGAGGATCTTGGAGTCGCGCGCCCACTTCTCCAGGAACTCCTCCTCGCTGTACCCGAGGGTCCCGGCGAGCTCGACGCAGGTGAGCGTGACCTGGTTGCACACCCGTCCGGCCTTGGCCTTCGCCATCGACGCCTCGAGCGAGTTCGGCATCCGGTTGTCGGCCATCCACGCGGCTGCGAGCGTCATGAGGTGCGCAGCCTCCCAGTCGGCCTCCATCCTCAGGAACGTCGCCGCGGCCGCCGACTGCGCGAGGGCCGGTCGGTCGTAGTCGATGACGACACCGGCGTCCTCGAGGATCTCGCGGGTGCGCTCCAACGCTGCACGCGCGCAGCCGACCGCCATCGCGGCGACCAGCGGCCGGGTGTTGTCGAAGGTCTGCATGACCCCTGCGAACCCCTTGTCGACGTCGACCTCGGGATCTCCGAGCAGGTTCTCAGCGGGGACGCGGCAGTTGTCGAGCACGATGGTCGCCGTGTCCGAGGCCTTGATCCCGAGCTTGTGCTCGAGCCGCTCGACCGTGATGCCGGGGAGCGACTTGGGGACCACGAACGACTTGATCGCGGCACGGCCCAGGCTCTTGTCGAGCGTGGCCCACACGACGACGGCGTCGCTCCGGTCACCGGAGGTGACGAAGATCTTCTCGCCGTTGAGGACGTACGCGTCGCCGTCCTTGACGGCCGTGGTCGTGATGGCGGCCGAGTCGGAACCGCACGCGGGCTCGGTGATCGCCATCGAGGCCCACATGCCGTCGAACCGCTCGAGCTGCTCGTCGGTCGCGACCGAGGCGATCGCCGAGTTGCCCAGGCCCTGACGCGGCATCGACAGGGTCAGACCCACGTCACCCCAGCAGGTCTCCGCGACCGAGAGGACCGAGGCCATGTTGGAACCGTTGCGGACGCCCTCGCCCGTGTCGGCCGCCCGGCGCACCCCTGTGGCGCCGGCCCCCTGGCCCTGGCCGGAGTCACCCATCCCGTCGACGATGGCCGCCAGGATGTCGAGCTCCTTGGGATACTCGTGCTCGGCCAGGTCGTACTTGCGTGAGTTGGCGCGGAGGAACTCGGTGGCGACCCGGTGGGCCTGTTCGACGAAGCCACGGAACTTCCTCGGCGTCTCGAGACTGATCATCAGCTTTCTTCCTGTTCTGCGGTCCCCTCAGACGAGGAGACCGCCCTCCATCACGCCGACGGCACGCAGGTCGCGGTACCACCGCTCGACCGGGTGCTCCTTGGTGAAACCGTGGCCTCCGAGGAGCTGGACCCCGTCGGTGCCGATCTTCATGCCGTACTCGGAGCAGAGCCGCCGCGAGAGCGCCGCCTCCCGCGCGAAGGGCTTGCCGAGGTCGGCGCGCGAGGCGGCGCGCAGAGTGGTCAGCCGCGCCCCCTCCAGCTCGATCGCCATGTCGGCGACCATGAAGGCGACGCCCTGACGGTGCGCGACGGGCTCGCCGAAGGCCTTGCGCTCCTTCACGTACGGGGTGACGTAGTCGAGGACCGCACGCATCGTGCCGAGCGCCAGGCTGCTCCAGGCGACGCGCGCGAGCCGGACGGAGTCGGCGTAGCCGTCCACGCTCTCGGCGAGCAGCGCCTCGGGCCCGACGGTCACGCCGTCGAGCACCAGCCGCGACAGCGAGGCCCCGCGAAGGCCCATCGACGGGTCGGTCTCGAGCACGAGTCCCGGGGTGCTGGACTCGAGGACGAACAAGCCGTGCCGGCCGTCGTCGAGCCGTGCCGCGACGACGAAGAGCTCCGCGGCGGAGCCTCGGATGACGCCCGACTTCACGCCGTCGAGCACGAAGCCGCCCGGGAGCTTGCGCGCCGTGGTGCGCAGCGCGGTCGGGTCGAAGAGCGCATGGGGCTCGGCGACCGCGAGCGCAGCAGCGGGAACGTCGGCGCCGGTGAACGCCGGAAGGTAGGTCGCCTGCTGGGCGGCGTCGCCCCACAGCCCGATCGCGGTGGCGACGGCTCCGGGCGCGAGCAGGGCGGCGGCGATGCCCATGTCGCCCTTGCCCAGCGCCTCGGCGACGAGCGCGCCGGTGGTTGCGGAGCGCTCGGCCGCCAGCCCACCGAGCTCCTCGGGGAGTCCCGTCAGCGTGAGGCCGAGCTCACCGGCCTGGACGATCACGTCCGCCGGGGTCTCGTTGGCTGCCTCCGCCTTCTCCACGGCCGGGCGGACGACCTCGGTCGCGAACTGGCCGACGAGGTCGACCATCATCTGCTGGTCCTCGGTCGGCGTCAGGTCGAAGACACCGCTGCCCGGCGCCGCGGAGGGCCGCACCGGCGCCCCAGCGCCAGGGACCCGCTTGAACCCCCTGCTGACGGCAGCGGCGGTACGGAAACCGACCCGTGCGCCGTGGTAGGCCACCTGCTCCGAGGGCCCTCGAAGGTTGAGCCGGTCGAGGACGGGCAGAGAGGCGATCCGGTTGAGGACGGCGAGACCCTTGCTCATGGGGTCCCGGCGCGTCGAGTGCGCTGTCACAGCGTCTCCTGACGAGGTCATGCGGGTAGGACGTCGCCCTACTGTAACTCTGAGTTGCACATTTGTGCACCCCGGTACGGGATCGGTCCGGAGATCAGACCTCCGAGCGGTCGGATACCCTTCCCAGGTCAGCGATCGAAGGCCGTCGAACGCCGCGAAGGAGCCTGTGTTGTCCGTCTCACTGCCTACCGGAGGCACCGTACGACCCATCACCCGGTGGGGCGAGCCGGTCATGCACCGCAAGCTGACGCCGGTGACGACGTACGACGAGGACCTCGAGCGGCTCGTCGCCGACATGTTCGCCACGATGTACGCGGCCGAGGGTGCGGGTCTCGCCGCCAACCAGATCGGCGTCGACCTCCAGGTCTTCGTGTTCGACTGCACCGACGGCGCCAACAAGAGGGTCGTCGGCGTGGTCTGCAACCCGGTGCTGACGCTTCCGGACACCGGTGACCGCAACCTCGACGACAGCGAGGAAGGCTGCCTCTCGCTCCCCGGCGCGTACACGTACTGCGCCCGCTCCGGACTGGTCGCAGGTCGACGGCACCGACCACACCGGTGCTCCCGTGACGTACGTGGGCGAGGGCGGCACGCTCGCGCGCTGCCTGCAGCACGAGACCGACCACCTCATGGGGACCGTCTTCGGTGACCGCGTCCCCTCGCGGGCCCGCAAGAAGCTCTACAAGCAGGCCGAGGCGATCGCCGAGGACTACCCGGCCGAGTGGCCTGCCGTCGCCCGCGTCAGCAGCGCCCACGACCTCTGAGGTCGCGCACTAACCGGACCTCGGGGGACCGAGCGCCCAGCACGCCACGGCCGTCGCGGCCGCCACGTTGAGCGAGTCGATGCCGGCGGCCATCGGCACGGTCACCCGGACGTCCGCGCTGCGCGTCCAGTGGGGGGACAGCCCGTCGCCCTCCGAGCCGACCATGACGGCCACCTTGTCCCCCAGGTCGCTCGCGGCCACCTCGCGCAGGTCACGCGCATCCTCCGCGAGCGTCATCGCGAGGCTGGTCCAGCCGAGCTCGCGCAGGAGGTCCGGGAACGCGTACCAGTCGTCGACGCGTGCGTACGGCAGCCAGAACACCGAACCCATCGCGACCTTGATCGCGCGGCGGTAGAGCGGGTCCGCGCAGCGCGGTGACAGGATGACCGCGTCGAAGCCGAGCGCGGCCGCGCTACGGAAGACCGCGCCGATGTTGGTGTGGTCCACCAGGTCCTCCGCGACGACGACGCGGCGCGCCCCGGCGAGGACCTCCTCCACGGACACGAGCGGACGCCGGTCCAGGCTGGCCAGCGCGCCGCGGTGCACGTGGAAACCGGTGACGCCCTCGATCGCGGCCTCGCTCATCACGTACACGGGGGCGTCGGTCGTCGCGAGCACGTCGGACAGACGTGTCCAACCAGCGTGGCGCCATGAGGAACGAGCGTGCCTGGTGCCCGGACTCCAGCGCCCGGCGCACGACCTTCTCGCCCTCGGCGATGAAGACCCCTCGCTCGGACTCGAGCAGCTTGCGCAGCTGGACGTCACGGAGGTCGACGTAGTCGCGCAGCCGAGGGTCCGACGGGTCGGTGACCTCGACGATCTCAGCCACGCCGGTCGCCACGCAGCGCCGCGACGAGCCGGTCGCGGGTCCGCGCCGAACGCGCCGGGTCCCGGTTCGACAGGACGGCGACCGTCGTCTCGTCCACGTGCCCGACGGCGGGCGTCCACGCGGTGCCGAGCGGTGCGTCGTCGGCCCGGACGCAGAACACCCGTGCCGCGTTCGCCTCCTCGAGGACGGCGGCGTTGACGGCGGGGCGGTCGGTGGACGCCATCGCGTACCAGGCGCCAGCGAGGTCGCCTGGTTCGTAGGCCCGCTCGACCAGCGTGATGTCGCCACGGTCGGCGGCCTCCCGGACCACCGGGTCCACCTCCGGCGAGACCACCGTCAGCGCAGCTCCCGCCTCCAAGAACGCCGGGAGCCGGCGCGCGGCGACGTGCCCACCACCGACGACGACGACGCGGCGGCCGGCGAGGACGAGCCCGGCGGGGTACGGAGGATGGGTCAGTCCGGGTCCGTGGTTCACGCCCCGATGCTATCGAGGAGGGTGACGCGATAGCGTCGCCGGAGAGCCGAACCGACCCAAGGAGCAGCGATGAGCCTCGACCGTCCGGTGCCACCGAACCCGTACGACTTCCTTCCCCCGGTCCCGTCGTTCACGGTCACCAGCACGGAGCTGAGCGACGGTGACGCGCTGAACGAGGCTCAGGTGTACGCGGCAGGCAACCGGTCGCCGCAGCTGGCGTGGGACGGGTTCCCGGACACGACGAAGAGCTTCGTCGTCACCTGCTTCGACCCGGACGCGCCGACGCCCTCGGGATTCTGGCACTGGGTGCTCGTCGACGTTCCCGCGGACGTGCGCAGCCTTGAGGCCGGCGCGGGCTCCGGAGGACTCGTGCCGGCCGGCGCCTTCCACGTGCGCAACGACTTCGGCACCCACGACTTCGCCGGCGCCGCACCCCCCGAGGGGGACCGCGCGCACCGCTACTACTTCGTGGTGCACGCCGTCGGCGAGGAGCGCCTGGGTGTGGACGACCAGGCGACCCCCGCCGTCGTGTCGTTCAACCTCGCGTTCAAGACACTTGCGCGGGCGACACTTCTCGGGACGTACCAGCACTGATCAGACGCTCGCAGTCACCGATCGACTCGGCGAGCATCCGTCGCAGGACCGTGTCGGAGTCGGTGCTGACGGAGCGCACGACGCCGTCCACGCTGTTGAGCACGATCCTGGGGGCGGCGCGACGCGCGAAGTGCTTCGGGTGCGTGGTCAGTCCGCGACGGAACCCACGCGCCCACTGCTCGGCGCTCGGCGCCTGCGCGAACGCGTCGCCGATCAGCGGTCCGAACTCCTCGGGCAGCGTCGTCTCGGTCTCCTCCAGGTAGCGCTCGCACGCGAGCAGCCCGACAGCCAGGGCCCGCTGGTGCGCTCTCGGGGAGAGCGGCAGGGCGATCGAGGCTGCACGGATGCAGATCGCGGCGTGGAGACGGGAATCGGTGCTGTTGAGACCGACGACGCGCGGCACCAGCTCCACCATGGTGACCCGGGTGTCATCGGTGACGTTGTCGTTGACCAACCGGGCGAGCCCGGCCAGCAGAGGGTGAGTGCACGCCGGTTGATCACTCCACTTCTCACCGGCGAGGTATGACGCGAACTCCATGAAGCATGCCCCCTTGCGGGGGTTCCGGTGCTTGCCCGGCGAGAGAACCGGGACGAGCTCGGGGACGCTGCTAGACCGCATGGCGACCTCCTGAGGAGGGGCTGTTCTGACCTTTTCCTCAGTGTGCGCCCGATCCGGCGTCCGCGCCACCTTCGCCCGGCACCAGATCTGCCGGTCGGGACGATCAGCGCTGCGGCGCCGGGGGCTCCTCCCAGATCTCCGTGGTGTCGTCCTCCCACGCCTCCACCGGCTCCTCACCGGTCGAGGGCTGCGGCTCCTGGACAGGCTGAGCTGTCCGCTGGGCCATCCGCTGGATCTCCGGCGCCGATGCCGCCTTGGCAGCCTCCAGCGCCTCGTCCACCGCGCGGTGCGCCTCCGTGAGGTCGGGCTCCATGACCTCGTCGACCGGGGCGTCGTACGAGACGCGGTTGCGGGGACCCTCGGAGAACGCCGGGATCTGACCGACCGCGGCGCCGAGCCCCTTGAGCGCGTCGCCGACCTCGCTCGGGATGATCCAGAGCTTGTTGGCGTCGCCCTGCGCGATCTCGGGGAGCATCTGGAGGTACTGGTAGGCCAGCAGCGACTGGTCGGGCTGTCCGTCGTGGATCGCCTGGAAGACGGTCGAGATGGCCTGCGCCTCGCCCTGCGCGGTCAGGATCTGCGACTCACGCTTGGCCTGGGCACTGAGGATCTGCGCCTCACGGTCGCCCTCGGCGCGGAGGATCTGCGACTGCTTCTCACCCTCGGCGGTGAGGATGGCGGCCTGCCGGCTGCCCTCGGCCTGGAGGATCGCGGCGCGCTTGTCGCGGTCGGCGCGCATCTGCTTCTCCATCGAGTCCTTGATGGAGGGCGGCGGATCGACGCCCTTGAGCTCGACGCGGTTGACCCGGATCCCCCACTTGCCGGTGGCCTCGTCCAGCACGCCGCGCAGCTTGGTGTTGATCTCGTCGCGGCTGGTCAGGGTCTGCTCGAGCGTCATGCCGCCGATGATGTTGCGCAGCGTCGTCATGGTGAGCTGCTCGATCGCCTGGATGTAGTTGGAGATCTCGTACGTCGCGGCGATCGGGTTGGTGACCTGGAAGTAGATGACGGTGTCGATCGAGACGACCAGGTTGTCCTCGGTGATGACCGGCTGCGGCGGGAACGACACGACCTGCTCGCGGAGGTCGATCTTGAACGAGACCTTGTCGACGAACGGCGTGATGATGTTCAGGCCGGCGTTGAGGGTGGTCTTGTACTTGCCGAATCGCTCCACGATGCCCGCCCGCGCCTGCGGGACGATCTGGATCGACTTGGCCAGCACGACGATCACGGCGATCGCGAGCAGGGCCAGGATGATGAGAGCCGGCATGAAGTTCCTCGATCCTCGGGGACTGTGCCCCGGAGAATAGCGCACCACCTGAAGGCGCCCCACGCCCGCCCGGAGTCACTCGGCGGGATAGACCACCGCGGTCGCGCCGTCGATCTCGAAGACCGCGACGACGGTCCCTTCCTCGATCGTCACGTCGGGGTCGAACGCCCGCGCGGACCAGGTCTCGCCGCCGAGCTTGACCTGCCCCTGCGTCGCATCGACCGCGCTCAGCGCCACACCTGAGGCACCGACGAGCGCCTTCGTCCCCGTCTTGAGGTCAGGGCCGCTGTGCAGCCGCTTGATCAGCGACGGACGCGCCAGCGCCAGCATGCCGAGCGAGACCGCGATGGCGACGACCGCGCTCACGGTGACGGAAGCGCCCAGCGCCGCGCTCCCCGCACCCGCGAACGCACCCACGGCAAGCATCAGGAGCACCAGGTCGAGACTGAGCAGCTCGGCCGTCGCCAGCACCAGGCCGACTCCCAGCCAGCCAGCCCACGCGTTGTCCCCGAGCCACTCCCAGAAGCCGTTCATGACGGTGACTCTAGGCGACGGACGGCCCGGACGAGCCGGCCTCCCGCAGCGACGAGGTCAGCGGGGTGCACGGCGGGCGGCGTAACGCCCGTCGCGCTCCTCGAGGATCAGCGGCATGTGGAAGGTGATCGCGAGGTTCTGGGCGGTGAGCGTCTCGGCGATCGGGCCCTGCGCCGTGATCTTGCCGTCGCGCACCATCAGCACGTGCGTGAAGCCCGGCGGGACCTCTTCGACGTGGTGCGACACGAGGACCAGCACCGGTGCCTCGGGGTCGCGCGCCAGCTTGCCGAGGTTGGAGACGAGGTCCTCGCGGCCCCCGAGGTCGAGACCCGCGGCCGGCTCGTCGAGCAGCAGGAGCTCCGGGTCGGTCATCAGCGCACGCGCGATCAGCACGCGCTTGCGCTCCCCCTCGCTGAGCGTGCCGAACGTACGGTCGACGAGGTGCTCGACACCCATCAGCCGGAGGATCAGGAGAGCCTGCGACTCGTCGAACTCCTCGTACTCCTCGCGCCACCGGCCGGTCACCCCGTACGAGGCGGTGAGGACGACGTCCAGCACGCGCTCGCCGCGCGGGATCCGTTCGGCGACCGCAGCGCTCGTGTAGCCGATGCGCGGCCGCAGCTCGAAGACGTCCACAGCGCCGAGGATCTCGCCGAGAACGGTGGCCGTCCCCTCGCTCGGATGCATCTGCGTCGCAGCGATCTGCAGCATCGTGGTCTTGCCTGCGCCGTTCGGTCCGAGGACGACCCAGCGTTCTCCCTCACGGACGGTCCAGCTGACGTCGTCGAGCAAGGTGTGAGTGCCGCGTCGTACGGTGACGTCGGCGAGCTCGAGCACGGGCGCCATGCACTACTCCTGCACGTTGGGGTGGGCGCCCCCAACCTACGGCACCGCAAGGGCGACCGCCTGACGCGGGTTGCCCTCCACGTCCTAGGCTCGTCGTCGTGCCCTCGTTGTCCCGTTCCGCGCGCTGGGTCTGCTGGTTCAACGCTTGGCTCGCCGGCGCCGCCCCGCTCGAGACCGCCGTCGACGCCGTCCGCGCGGACGACGCCGCGCACCACGTTCTCGGAACCGCCGCGCCCGGCTCAGAGACGCCCCCGCCGGAGCCGCTCCTGCTCGCGTGGGGTGCGTTGCGACGCGCCGGTGCTACGGGTGCGAGCCTGTCGCTGCCCGAGCCCGGCGACCCGTACGGGCTCGCCGGTCCGGCGGTGTTCACGGCGGCGGCGACCGACTGCGGCGAGGCCGTGGTCGTCGACGGTCTCGGGCTCGGCCTGATCCCGGAGGTGGTCGGGAGCGGTGTCTTCTGGCACCGGTACGAGGCCAACCCCGCGCCGCACACCGCCGGGCTCGCCGAGGCGTCGCGGGAGCTGCGTACGGAGCTGGTGGTCACCGCGGACGAGCTCCTCACGCTCGACGTCGCACGCTGGCAGCCCGAGGTCCGCGAGGCGCTGTCCGGCATCCGCGACGCGACCGACGCGCTCCTGGCTCCTGGGTACGCGCCGCGCGCGGAGGAGCTCGCCGCCACCGCACAACGCTGTCTCGCGATCGCCGAGCTCGCGGCCGGTACCGACTCCGCGGCCGTCACCGCCTGGGAGGTCGAGGCCCGCGGGAAGCACCTGCGGGGACTCGCCCGCACGGCACGGCACGCCCTGGTCGCCGCCTGCAACGCGGGCCGGCCCCGATAACCTCGGAGCCGTGAACGAGCCCGTCCCCACCCCGACCGCGCCGCTCGACGCCCCCACGGTCTCCGTGACCCTGCTGGGTCGAGACCACGCCGGCGTGACCGCGCGGTTGTTCGAGGCGTTCGGCGCGTACGACCTCGAAGTCATCGACGTCGAGCAGCTCGTGGTGCGCGGCCGCCTGGTCCTGGCGGTCCTCCTCACCGAGCCTGCCGACCGCGCCGGGTTCGAGGCGGCGCTCTCCGCCGTCGCGGACGAGCTCGACATGCAGCTCGACGTCGCGTACGGCACGGGCGACAACCGCGGTCGCCGGCGCGGGCGCAGCCACGTCACCGTGCTCGGCGCTCCCCTGCTCCCCTCTGCCTTCGCCGCCGTGGCCGCGCAGGTGGCGGCCGCAGGCGGCAACATCGACCGGATCGTCCGGATGGCCCGCTACCCGGTCACCGCGATCGACCTCGACGTGTCCGGTGCCGACCCGGAGGTGCTGCGGCGTGCCCTCGCGCAGGAGGCGGCACGCCAGGGTGTCGACGTCGCCGTGCAGCCCTTGGGGATCCACCAGCACGCCCAGCGGCTGGTCGTGATGGACGTCGACTCCACGCTCATCCAGGGCGAGGTGATCGAGATGATCGCCGCGCACGCCGGGTGCGAGACCGAGGTCGCCCGTGTGACCTCGGCGGCGATGCGGGGCGACCTCGACTTCGCGGAGTCGCTCCACCAGCGTGTCGCCCTCCTCGAGGGCGTCGATGTCGCAGCGCTCGGCGAGGTGTACGAGGCGATCCAGCTGGCGCCAGGCGCCCGCACGATGATCCGTACGCTCAAGCGGCTCGGCTACCGGTTCGCGCTGGTCTCGGGTGGCTTCACGCAGATCATCGACAGGCTCGCCCTCGACCTGGGCATCGACTACTGGGCGGCCAACACCCTCGAGGTCGTCGACGGGCGGCTGACCGGCCGGGTCACCGGACCCGTGGTGGACCGCGCGGGCAAGGCGGCGGCGCTGCGCCGGTTCGCCGACGCCGCAGGGATCCCGCTGGACAACACCGTCGCGATCGGGGACGGCGCCAACGACCTCGACATGCTGGCCGCAGCCGGCCTCGGGATCGCGTTCAACGCCAAGCCCGCCGTACGCGACGCCGCGGACACCTCGTTGTCCGTCCCGTACCTCGACGCGATCGTCTTCCTGATGGGCATCACCCGCGAGGAGGTCGAGGCGGCCGACGCCGCCCTCGGCTGATCCGGCCCTCCCAGGCCGTCAGCGCGGCAGAGGCGCGAGGTAGTCCTCGAGCCGCATCGTCCGCGGGTCGATGTCGAACCAGTCCCCGTCGTACGTCAGCACCGCCGCCGCCGACGTCGGGAACCCCCGATCGCCGTACGCCTTCCACGCGCCGTTGTGCGTGCCGTCGTGGAGCATCCAGACGAGATCGCCCATCGACGGGTTGTGGCCGACCACGAGCACCGTGCTCGACTCGCTGTCTATGGTGCGGACCTCGTGGAGGACCCGGTGCGCGCTGGCCTCGTACAGGCCCTCGGGGTAGCCGACGTGCTCCGGTGGGATCCCGAGGGAGATGTTGAGGTCCTCGAACGTCTCTCGGGTCCGCACCGCCGGGGAGACCAGCGCACGGGTGGTGCCGGTGACGAAGTCGGCGAGCTGCTCTCCGCGCCGCCGGGCGTCGGCGTGGCCACGCCGCGTCAGGGCACGGGCCGTGTCGTCGCTCGCCGCCCCCTCCGCCTTGGCGTGGCGGACCACCACCAGCTGCTTCACGGGCTACTCGTCGTCCTCGAGGCGGAAGCCGATCTTGAGCGTCACCTGGTAGTGCTCGACCCGGTCTCCCTCGATGTGGCCACGGATGCCCTCGACCTCGAACCAGTCCAGGTGGCGAAGGGTCTTGGCGGCACGCTCGATGCCGTGGGTGATCGCCTCGGTGACCCCCTCCGTGGACGTGCCGACGATCTCGGTGATGCGGTAGGTGCGGTTCGTCATGCTGACCATCATGCCGCTGATCGACTGGCGTACCGTGGAGGGATGGAGGATCGCCGTGCTGACCCGGTCAGCATCACGACCGCGCAGGTCGCCCGCAGCGAGGAGCTGAGGCATCGGCAGAACCGTTACCTGGTGTCGATGCTGATCCGTACGGCCTGCTTCATCCTTGCCGTCGTCGTCGACGGGTGGGCCCGGTGGTTCTTCATCCTCGGCGCCGTCTTCCTGCCGTACGTGGCCGTCGTCTTCGCGAACACCGCGCGCCGCAAGCCCGTCGAGCAGGCCGACGTCCTCCACCCCGAGCCGATCGGCGAGCTGGGTCCCGGCCCGGTCACGCCGGACGAGGCGACGAAGGCCACCGACGACGACCGTGACGACACCCCTGAGGGACGCCAGGACCGATGACTGCCACCCCCGACGACGCCCCTCTCCTCTGTTCCGCCAAGGGCTGCGAGAAGCCTGCGAAGCACGCGCTGCTGTGGAACAACCCCAAGATCCACACGCCTGACCGGCGCAAGACCTGGCTCGCGTGCGACGAGCACGAGGAGTCGCTGCGCCGGTTCCTCTCGGCGCGGGGCTTCTGGAAGGAGACCCAGCCGGTCTCCGCCGACGTCTGAGCGACGCGGTCAGCCCCCGATGGCCGACATCGGCCGGCTGGGCTGGAGGAACCCGACGTCGTCGATGCCGTGACCGGGCAGCTTCGTCCACATCGCGGCGCGCCAGCGGTCGGCGATCTCGTCGTCGGAGGCTCCCCCGCGCAGCGCGGCCCGCAGGTCGGACTCCTCTCGGGCGAAGAGGCAGTTGCGGACCTGCCCGTCGGCCGTGAGCCGGACGCGGTCGCAGTCGCCGCAGAACGGGCGCGTGACGGAGGCGATGATCCCGACGGTCGCAGGTCCGCCGTCGACCAGGAACTCCTCGGCCGGTGCCGACCCACGGTCTCGGTCGGACGGCGTCAGGCTGACGTGCGGGGCGAGCTTCGCGAAGATCTCGTCAGCAGTCACCATCGAGTCGCGGTCCCAGCCGTGCTGGGCGTCGAGCGGCATCTGCTCGATGAACCTCAGGCGGTAGCCCCGCGCGAGGCACCAGTCGAGCAGCTCCGGCGCCTGGTCGTCGTTGATGCCGCGCAGCAGCACCGCGTTGACCTTGACGGGAGCGATGCCGGCGTCCTGTGCCGCCTCGAGGCCGGCGACGACGTCGGCGTGCCGGTCACGGCGGGTGATCCGCTCGAAGATCTCCGGCCGGACGGTGTCGAGGCTGATGTTGACGCGGTCGAGGCCGGCGTCCGCCAGGGCCCGCGCCGTGTGCTTCAGGCCGAGCCCGTTCGACGTCAGTGACACGGTCGGGGTGGGAGAGAGCGCCTTGGTGGCCGACACGATGCCGGCGAGTCCGCGACGGAGCAGCGGCTCCCCGCCGGTGAATCGGACGTCGGTGACGCCCAGGTGCTCGACGGCGATCGTCACCAGCCGGACCACCTCGTCGTCGGTGAGGGTCTGCTCGGTCGGCATCCAGTCGAGGCCCTCGGCCGGCATGCAGTACTGGCAGCGCAGGTTGCAGCGGTCGGTCAGCGAGACGCGCAGGTCGGTGGCCGTGCGACCGTGGCGGTCGACGAGCGTCCCGGTCGGCGCGACGGTCTCGGCAGTCATGCGGTCAGTCTAGGCACGAACGACCTCGATCCGCGCTGGTGTGGACGGGTTCGGTAACGTCGTGATGTGTACCGGTTCCTCATGACCCGCCGCTGGCTCGCGTTCGCGCTGTTCGTGGTCCTGCTGGCCGGCGTCTGCACCTGGCTCGGGTCCTGGCAGTTCGGACGGCTGGACGACCGCGTCGCCCGCAACGACGTCACCCGGCACAACATGGTGGCTCCTCCGGTCCCGGTCGACGAGGTCGCGACGTCCAAGATCGACCAGTCCGAGGACAACGAGTGGCGCCAGGTCGAGGTGACGGGCACGTACGACACGGCGAACCAGGTGATCGTCAAGTACCAGACCCGCGACGAGGGGTCGGGGGTCGACGTCGTCACCCCCCTCCGCACGGCTGACGGTCGGGCGGTCCTCGTCGAGCGTGGCTGGCTCCCGTCGGCCAACCGGACGGGCGCCGACGTCGACGTCCCCGCCGCACCCTCGGGCGAGGTGACCGTCGTCGGCTGGTGGCGGGCCAACGACAACGTGCCCGTACGCGCTGCTCAGCCCGACGCGTCCCGCCAGGTACGCGCCGTCTCCACCCTGGGCATCGCGCCCACGCTCGACTACCCCCTGTACGAGGGTGGCTACCTCCTGCTCGAGAAGCAGGACCCGCCGACCGAGGGGTTCCTCCTGCCCGACGGTCCCGAGCTCGGGCAGGGACCCCACTTCTTCTACGGGCTCCAGTGGTGGTTCTTCGGCGCGCTCGGCCTCATCGGCTTCCTCTGGTTCGCGTGGGCCGAGGCTCATCCCCGTGGCCCGCGCAAGGCAGGTCACGCCCGTCCGGGCCAGCGCAGCGTCCCCGCGGCCCGTGCGGCAGCAGAGCGCGCCGCAGCCGCACGGGCCGGCGGGCACAGCGCCGCTCCCGACTCACAGCGACCGGAGGGCACCTCCGTCGACCGGCAGCATGACGCCGGTGACGTACGAAGCGGCAGGTGACAGCAGGAAGGCCGCCGCTGCCCCGAACTCCTCGGGCCGACCGTAGCGTCGCAGCGGGATGGACTCCTCCGACGCGGCACGCGCCGCCTGCGGGTCTGCCGCCAGCGAGTCGAGGTGGCGAAGGCGGTCGGTCGCGATCCGGCCGGGCAGCAGCGCGTTGACCCGCACGCCACGAGGACCCAGCTCGATCGACAGCTCCTTCGCGAGCATGGCGAGCCCGGGCCGGAGGCCGTTGCTGATCGCGAGGCCGCCGATCGGCGCACGTACGGACGTCGAGAGCACCAGTGCGACCGCTCCCCCGTCCCCGAGCGCGGGAGCCAGCTCGCGGACCAGCCTCACGGCGCCGAGGAACACCGACTCGAACGCTCCGCGCCACTGGTCCTCGGTCACGTCGGCGATCGTGCCACCGGGAGGACCGCCGACGCTCACGAGCAGCCCGTCGAAGCGCCCGTACCGCTCGGTCACCACGCGCAGCACCTCGGCCGGCGTCGCGGGGTCGGCGTTGTCGGCGACGACACCGGCCGCGCGCTCCGCCCCGAGCTGTGCGACCGCCGCTTCGACGGCGTCCGCGTCCCTGCCGGTGACGACCACGGAGGCGCCCTGGTCGACGAGGCTCTGTGCGCTGGCGAGGCCGAGGCCCTTGCTCGCGCCGGTGAGGACGTACGCCCGCCCCTCCAGCCCGAGGCTCATGACGCTCCGCCTGCGGCGGCGAGCAGCGCCCGGAACCGGCCGTGCTGTGCACGACGCTCCGCCGCGGACTGGGCCGCGAGATCGAGCGCGCCGGCCGACTGCAGGAGCGCCTTCGTCGCGCTGACCGCACCGTGCGGTGCGCTGGTGAGCGCCGTGACGAGCTCGGCGACGCGAGCATCGAGACCCGCGACGGGGACGGCCTCCAGCGCGATCCCGATCCGCGCCGCCTCGTCGGCCGCCACCCAGCGCGCGGTCGCGCAGATCTCCAGCGCGCGGGCGTAGCCGACGGCCTCGACGAGCGGCTTCGTGCCTGTGAGGTCAGGGACCAGGCCGAGCGCCGGCTCCTTCATGCAGAGCTGGGCGTCCTCGGCCACGATCCGCAGGTCGCACGCCAGCGCCAGCTGGAACCCGGCGCCGACCGCATGGCCCTGGACTGCCGCGATCGACACGAACCGCGGGTCTCGCAGCCACGTGAAGCCCTCCTGGTACGAACCGACTGTGGCGTCGAAGTCCTCGAGGGTGCCGGCGGCCATCTCGGGGAAGGTGCGCTCGCCGTCGATGCCCTGCGGCGTCAGCATCGCCCGGTCCAGCCCTGCGGAGAACGACGCGCCGGCACCGCGCAGCACGACCACCCGGACAGCGTCGTCGACGGCCGCCCCCACGGCAGCGAGCGCGCGCCACATGGCAGGAGTCTGCGCGTTGCGCGACTCAGGACGGTTGAGGGTCACGGTGAGGACGGCGCCGTCGACAGCGATCTCGAGGCCGGCGGCACCGAGCGTGTCAGGAGAGGGATAGGTCATGAGCACGAGGCTATCCGCCCCGCTCCGCACGGGTCAGGCGAGGCTGATGAGCTCCTGGTACTCAGCGGTCCACAGGTCCTCGACGCCGTCCGGGAGGATGAGGACGCGGTCCGGCTGCAGCGCCTCGACCGCGCCCTCGTCGTGCGTGACGAGCACGATCGCACCCTCGTACGAGCGGATCGCGGACAGCACCTCCTCACGCGAGGCGGGGTCCAGGTTGTTGGTCGGCTCGTCGAGCAGGAGGACGTTCGCCTGGGAGACGATGAGCGTCGCCAACGCCAGCCGCGTCTTCTCGCCGCCCGAGAGCACGTGCGACGGCTTGTGCGCGTCGTCGCCGCTGAAGAGGAAGGCGCCGAGCACGCTGCGCGCCTGCGTGTCGGTGAGCGACGGGGCGGCCGACTGCATGTTCTCCAGGACGGAGCGCCCCAGGTCGAGCGTCTCGTGCTCCTGCGCGTAGTAGCCCAGCTTGAGGCCGTGGCCGGGTCGGATCTCCCCGGTGTCGGACTTGTCCAGGCCGCCGAGGATCCGCAGCAGGGTCGTCTTGCCGGCACCGTTGAGGCCGAGGATGACGACCCGGCTGCCCCGGTCGATGGCGAGGTCGACGTCGGTGAAGATCTCGAGCGACCCGTACGACTTGGAGAGGCCCTCGGCCATCAAGGGCGTCTTGCCGACGGGCGCGGGGGTCGGGAAGTCGATCTTCGCGACCCGGTCGGCCGCACGTTCGTTCTCCAGCCCGGCGAGCATCTTCTCGGCCCGCCGCGCCATGTTCTGGGCGGCCGTCGCCTTGGTGGCCTTGGCCCGCATCTTGTCGGCCTGCGCCATCAGCGTCGACGCCTTGCGCTCGGCGTTGGAGCGCTCACGCTTGCGGCGTCGCTCGTCGGTCTCGCGCTGCTCGAGGTACTTGCGCCATCCCATGTTGTAGACGTCGATCTCGGCACGGTTGGCATCGAGGTGCAGGACCTTGTTGACGACATCCTCCAGGAGCACGACGTCGTGGCTGATGACGACGACACCGCCCTTGTACGACATCAGGAAGTTGCGCAGCCACACGATGGAGTCGGCGTCGAGGTGGTTGGTCGGCTCGTCGAGCAGCAGCGTGTCGGCGCCGAGGAAGAGGATGCGCGCGAGCTCGATGCGGCGACGCTGGCCACCCGAGAGCGTGCCCAGCGGCTGCTCGAGGACACGGTCTGGCAGGCCGAGGCTGGCCGCGATCCTCGCTGCCTCGGACGCGGCGGCGTACCCGCCTCCCGCGTGCAGCTCGGAGTCGGCGCGCGCGTAGCGGTTCATCGCGCGGTCGCGCACCGCATCGTCCTCCGAGCCCATCTCGACTTCCGAGCGCCGCAGCGTGCGGTAGACCTCGTCGAGGCCCCGGGCCGACAGGATGCGGTCACGCGCGCTCTGCGCGGGATCTCCGCTGCGGGGATCCTGCGGGAGGTAGCCGATCGTCCCGCGTCGCGTGATCGTCCCCGCGGTCGGGTCGCCGCCCTCGCCGGCGAGGATCTTGGTCAACGTGGTCTTGCCTGCGCCGTTGCGCCCGACGAGACCGACCTTGTCTCCGTCGGCGACCTGGAACGTGGCACCCGCCATGAGGACCCGGGCGCCCACTCGCAGCTCGAGGTCGTGGACGCTGATCATGGCGAAGCCGCTCCTGGGAGGTGGGGTGGAGAGGAGGAGGCGCGACGCCTCCGGGCCCGGATCCGGGCCACCAGCCAGTGTACGGAGTGGGGCTACTCCGCCACGACGACGGACTCGATGACGACCGGCTCGACGGGTGCGTCCATCTCACCGGTCTGGACCTGGGAGATCTCGTCGACGACCGCCTTGCTCGCGTCGTCGGCGACCTCACCGAAGATCGTGTGCTTGCCGTCGAGGTGCTGGGTGGGCGCGGACGTGATGAAGAACTGGGAGCCGTTCGTGTCCGGGCCGCCGTTGGCCATCGCCAGCAGGTACGGACGGTCGAAGACGAGACCGTCGACGATCTCGTCCTCGAACTGGTAGCCGGGCCCGCCGGTGCCGGTGCCGAGCGGATCACCACCCTGGATCATGAACCCCGGGATCACCCGGTGGAAGGTCGTGCCGTCGTAGTAGCGCTCGCCCTCCTTCTTGTCCCCGGACTCCGGGTCGGTCCACTCCTTCTCCCCGGTCGCGAGGCCGACGAAGTTGGCGACCGTCTTCGGAGCCTCGTCGGGGAAGAGCGTGAGCGTGATGTCCCCGTGGCTCGTCTTGAGGGTCACCTGGTCGGCAGAGACGGTCGTGCCCGTGTCGTCGTTGCCACCGTCATTTCCGCAAGCCGACAGGAGAAACAACGCTGCCGCCATCGAGGCGATCCACCGCACGCGCACGAGAGGTCCCTTTCTGAAGGAGTACGAACGGCACCGTACCGTCAGGGCGCTTCCCGCCGGAGGTCCAGGGTGGAGACGAGGGCGTCGACGGTCGGTACGCACCGCCGCACGGCCGCGAGATCGGTGTCCGACCACCGGACGACCACGAGGGCGTCGAGCTCCTCGTACGCCCGGAGGTAGCGGACGTCACCTGCTGTGCCGTCGGCGGACGGGATGAGGATCCGCTCCCACTCGGGGGAGCCGGGGACCCGGGCCCTCTCGACCTCGGTCGGGAGGAGCACGTAGAAGTCGGTGAGCCGCTCGGCGTACCAGCGGAGCTCACCACCGTCAGGCGGGGGCGTGCCGGCGCGCCGTGCGGCCCGCAGGGCCTCGGCGCGCGGGTGGACGTCGACGGTCACGACGACCAGGTCCTCTCCCCCGCTGACGCGCATCAGCGCCGTCCCGTTCGGATGCCGCAGCAAGGCGAACGCGCGGAGGACGCGCGCGAGCTCCGGACGAGCGTCCTGCGGTCCCACCAGTGCGCGGTAGTGGGCGGCGGCCCACGCGATGCGTCCGCGGTCGGCGAGGTCCTCGGCGGGAGCCGCGAGCCAGCCGACATCCGGGGTGGCGAGGATGCGGACGCCGGCAGGCGTCTGGACCCGGCGGTCCACGTGTGCTCCTGGGTGGTCGGGCGCGGGCTCCGAGGCCGGGGCGCCGGCCGCGTCCAGCACATCGCTCGCCCGTGCGCGGAGGGACTCGACCCGGCGCCGGTCGACGAAGGTCCAGACGAGCAGGGCGACCGCGGCGCCGGAACCGACGAGCCACCGGCCCGGGAGGCCGAAGCACGCGATGAAGAAGAGCGCCCACCGCAGATAGCTCAGCGCCCGCCGGGACAGGCCGAGCCGGCACTGCGCGTAGCGACGAGCCACGCTGGCGACGACACCCACACTCGCGACGCTGAGGAGCGCACCGGCCACCCATTCGGTACGAGCGGGCAGGAGGACCCCGAGCACCACGGCGGCGAGGAACGCGGCGATCGCCGCGAGGAGGTGCCGCAGGACCCACCGCGGTGCATCGCCGATCGGTGCCGACGTGTCGTCCTCGGTGAGCGACGGTGGGAGGCGCCGGTCAGCCAAGGTGCCCTCCGGGCGAGTAGGTGAAGTTGCCCTTGAAGTCGTTGTAGAAGTCGAACCCGTCGAACCAGAACGGGTCACCGCCGAGCGCCTTGGAGGAGACGTCGACGCTCGCGCCGGTGCGCGCGATCCCTGTCAAGGCGCTCGCCGCACGCTCGTACGTGGGAAGCACGAGCTCCGGGAAGCTCCCGCGCAGCATCGCCAGCTCCTTCGACATCGCAGCCGCGGTGCCGTCCATCCCATGAGCGATCGCCTCGAGCCTGCTGACCTCGGGCAGCTCGCGCGTCAGCCAGCTGAGCTTCGTCGACGTGAACGCCGAGCGTCCCGCGAGCCAGCGCGCGACCGGGTTGGACTGCCGCAGCCACACCCCCGGCTTCTGGAACAGCCCTGCGTTCGCGAAGGCCTGCCGGGCGGTCGTGACCGCACGGGTCCGTGCGAGGTTCCCGGCGTGCTGCCCGATCGCGCGCAGGGTTGCCGAACGTCCCATCTTGGCGATGCTCGCGGCGAGCCTGCCGGTCCCCAGAGTCAGGACTCCGACAAGGTCGATGGCGACGTCGAACCAGGAGCCGTTGCCGCTCGCGGCGAGGAGCACCCGGATCCCGAGGCCGACCACGGCGATCGCGAGGACGAGCGCGATGATCCATCCGGCGGGCGTGATGAAGAGCGCCACGACAGCCACGATCGTCACCACCCAGCCGATGATGTTGGCGACCTTCGTCAACCACTCAGCGTTGTCGTCGATCCAGTTCTTGAAGCGGTCCCAGCCGCCGTCCTTCATGTCGTCGTCCGCGGCGTCACGGATCGCCTTCGCGACCTTCGCCGCCTTCGCCTCGTACGGCTCCATCGCCGCCTCGAAGTCCCGCTTGGCCTGCGCGAGCGCGTCGACGGCGTCGCCGTGCCGCTTCGCCCGTGCTTTCTCCGCCGTGACGTCGTCAGACGTCGGCTCGGGAGCACC
>CAVPEH010000005.1:0-723174 GCA_963703415.1 uncultured Actinomycetota bacterium
CGCCGACCGAGCAACAAGCCGTCCGCGAGGTCGAGCCAGGCGGAGGCCTGCTCGACGAACGCCTCGTCCAGATGCGGCACGAACCACCCACCGCGCGTGAAGCCGTCCGACCGGTCCTCGTCAGCCGAGCCCGGACCCTGAGCGACGCCGTCGAGGGTGACGAACTGGGTGACGGCGAGCCTCATGACAGGTCCCCGCTCTCGGCGAGAGCGGCGAGCGCGGCGGTGACCGAGCCCCAGCCGTCGAAGAACCCGAGCTCCTCGTGGCGCTCACGGGCGGCGGGGTCGGCGTGACGCACGATCACGCGGTAGTCGGTGCCGTCGGGATGGTCGACCAAGGTTGATCTCGGCGGTCATCGACACGGGCGCGGCGAGGCGGGCCGCCACCTGCTGTCGACGGCGTTGGTGAAGACCAGGCGGGCGCCGAGCTCGACGACGAGGAAGAGGCGTCCGTGTGCGCGACGTACGAGTCGCCGTCCTCGCTCAGGCTCGTGACGAACGCGCCGCCCGGCTGGACCTCGAGCTGCTCCACTCGCGCACCGGCGTCGGGGCGGGCACCCACCATCGCTCCAGCAGCCGGGGGTCGGTCCACGCCTTCCAGAGTCTCTGCGCGGTGCGCGGATCACGCGCTCGAGCGTGAGGTCGAGGCGGGGGTCGATGACGGTCATGGGGTCTCCTGACGATCGGTGACGAGCTCTTCGAGGCGGTCGGCGCGCTGCTCCCAGACGCGGCGCTGGTCTGCGAGCCAGCCGTCCACGAGCGCGAGGCGGTCACGGTTGAGGGTGCAGGTCCGCACGCGGCCGGACTTGCTCGTGCGCACCAGCCCGCTCGACTCCAGGGTGCGGACGTGCTTCATGAACGACGGGAGGGTGATGGTGAACGGCTCCGCCAGCTCGCCCACGTTCGCCGGTCCCTGTCCGAGACGTCGGACCACCGCACGTCTGGTCGGATCCGCGAGCGCGGCGAAGACCTCGTCCAAACCTTCATGCTTAGCCATATGGCTAACTATGACTCTATCGAATACTTAGCGCAAGAGCAAAGTTTTTAGGCTGCGAGATCTGCAGCCGAGCGGCACTCCACCCTGGCCGGATCCGGTCAGGGTCGTTGACGCTCGCACCAGCCGACCCCGAGGGTGTGGGCCAGGGATTTCGGAGACCGTTTCATCCGAGACGGCTCCCGGCCGAAGGGTGAGGCGACATGTCGAAGAGACGAGCTCCCGGAATCATGATCGCCGCGCTGACGGCGCTTGCACTGTCGATGTGCGCCCTCCAGCTGTCGGCCGCTCCGGCGCCGACCGCCGGGCGCCCCGCAGGGCGCGCACCCCCGCGCTCTCCAGGTCGAGAAGCTGACCCGGGAGCACGCTGTCACCCGGGATCGACACCGAGCACCCGAGGCTGAGCTGGCGCACGAGCTCCCCGGCCCGCGGCGCCCACCAGTCTGCGTACCAGGTCGTCGTGTCGCAGGACGGCGACACCGGCGGAACCGCGTGGGACAGCGGCCACGTGCGCCGCCGCGGACGTACGAGCATCGCCTACGCGGGTCGCGCGCTCGAGTCGCGCACGCGGTACTCGTGGAAGGTCCGCGTCTGGGACGAGAAGGGACGTGCCTCCGGCTGGAGCGAGGACGCGACCTTCGAGACCGCGTTCGTCGACGCCGACGAGTTCGGCGGCGAGTGGATCGGCTCACCGAACCGGCGCCCCGCGGCCACCCTCGACGGTGCGGGCTGGATCTGGAGCAACGGGGGCGGCGCGACGGGCAGCGCCAGCGCCGGTGACCAGTTCTTCCGTACCGAGGTCGAGATTGCTGCCGGTGCCGAGCATCGCCTCCGCGCAGCTGGCAGGTCACCGCTGACGACTACTTCGCGCTCTTCGTCAACGGGTCAGAGGCACTGAGCTCACCGACCCAGGGCGAGGCGTGGCGCACCGTGCGCGTCACCGACATCGCGAGCGAGCTCCGCCCCGGGACGAACGTCCTCGCCGTCCGCGTGACCAACAGTGCCCAGGGCTTCGCCGGTCTCCTCGGCAGGCTGCGCGTCGAGCTCGCCGACGGCACCGTGATCGGCACCGTCACCGACGGCCCTGGCGCGCGAGCACCACCTCGGCCCCGGGGTGGGAGCAGCCGGACTTCGACGACGCCGGCTGGTCCGCCGCGGTCGTCGGCGCCCCGTACGGCGGCGGCCCGTGGGGAAGAGCGTCAGCGCTCCGACGCCGCCGGAGGCGCTCGTGCGCAAGGAGTTCGACGTCGCCTCCTCGGACGACAGCTCCGACGGCAGCTCCGACGGCAGCTCCGACGGCAGCTCGGACGGCAGCTCGGACGGCAGCTCGGACGGCAAGGAGATCGCCTCGGCGCGGGCGTACGTCACCGGGCTCGGCTACTACAAGCTCTTCCTCAACGGGGACCGCGTCGGCGACCACGAGCTCGATCCCGGCTTCACCGTCTACGACAAGACCACGCTCTACGCCACGTACGACGTGACCAAGGCGCTGCGCTCCGGCGAGAACGTCGTCGGCGTGAGCCTGGGGCGCGGCTACTTCGGCCAGACCTTCCCCGACGACTGGGCGGGCGAGCCGTGGCACGACGACACCAAGCTCAAGCTGCAGCTCGACATCACCTACGCCGACGGGACCACGCAGCAGGTGGTGAGCGACCGTACGTGGAGCGCAGCCGACGGACCGACCACGTCGGACTCGGTCTGGATGGGTGGAGCTACGACGCGCGGCTCGAGCAGCCGGGATGGAACGCGCCCCGCTTCGACGACTCCGCGTGGCGGCCAGCGGCGACCGTCGCCGGCCCCGGCAAGGACGTGGCGCTCCGGTCCCAGATGTTCCCCGCGATCAAGGTCACCGACCAGCTCGACCACACCGCCACGACCACCCCGCGCGTCGGGACCACCGTGTACGACTTCGGCAGTCCCACCGCCGGCTGGGCGAAGGTCCGGGTCGAGGGACCGGCGGGCTCGACGGTGACGATCCGGTACGGCGAGAAGCTCAAGGCCGACGGCACGGTGGACAGCAACCTCGGGTTCTTCGACGGGCAGACCTACCGCTACACGCTGAAGGGCGGCGGCCCCGAGTCGTACCAGCCGAGCTACAGCTACGCAGGCTTCCGCTACGTCGAGGTCACCGCACCGGCGGGTGTGACCGTCCGCGGTGTCGACGGGATGCGCGTGCACACCGCGGTCGAGAGGACGGGCGGGTTCACGAGCTCCGACGGCCTCCTGAACAGGTACCACGAGGCGCAGGCGAACACGATCCTCAACAACCTGCACTCGATCCCCACCGACACGCCCATGTACGAGAAGCGCGCCTACACCGCGGATGCGTACCTCACGGCCGACTCGGCCATCGCCGGCTTCGACCTGCAGAGCTTCTACGAGAGCTGGGTGCGCACGCACCGCGACGACCAGCAGGCTGACGGCACCTTCGGCGCGACCGTGCCCGGGTCGAAGGGCTCCAAGGAGCAGTTCGTGGATCCGCTCTGGTCGTCGAGCTACGTGCTGATGGCGTGGAACCTCTACTGGTACTACGGCAACACCCGTGCCCTGGAGGACAACTACGCGGGCATGAAGAAGTGGCTCGACCACTACGAGAAGACGATCGCCTCGACCGGCAACGTCTACACCGGGTTCAGCTTCGGCGACTGGCTCGACCCGACTCCGGGTCAGGGGGCCGGAACGCGCCTGCCCGCGACGGCGTACCTCTACAGGACCGCCACCCTCATGGCGAAGATCGCGACCGTGGTCGGCGAGGAGGCCGACGCGGCGCACTTCGAGGCGTTTGCCGACCGGGTCGCCGACGCCTTCAACGCGACGTTCTACGACGAGGACTTGGGTGCCTACGCCGACAACCCGGCGGCCGCCTACCGGCAGACCGCCAACGTGCTGCCCCTCGCCTTCGGTCTCGTTCCGGACGAGCACCGCGAGACGGTCCTCGCGAACCTGGTCAAGGACGTCGAGGCACGCGGCAACCACCTCAGCACGGGAGCGATCGGCACCAAGGATCTGCTTCCGGTCCTCACCGACGGCGGCCACGCCGAGCTCGCGTACGACGTCGCCACCAATCCCACGTACCCGGGCTGGGGCTACTGGTTCGAGGAGCTCGGCGCCACCACGATGTGGGAGGAGTGGCCGGCGACCTCGCGGTCGCAGAACCACGCCTTCTTCGGCACGGTCGACGACTGGCTGTACCAACGGGTCGCCGGCATCACCCCCGCGGCACCCGGGTTCTCGAAGATCACGGTCAAGCCCTCCCCCGTCGGCGACCTCGACCACGCCGGCGCGACCGTCGACTCGCCCCTCGGCGAGGTGAAGGCACGCTGGCAGCGCGGTCGTCACCAGCTCACGCTCCAGGCGACGATCCCCGTCGGCGCCACCGCCGAGGTCCACGTCCCGGCCGGTCGGCGCAGCGACGTCACGCCGCCGCCCGGCGCCTCGTACGTGGGAGTCCGCGACGGCTTCGTCGTGTACGAGGTCGGCGCAGGCGACTACGAGTTCCGCGCGAAGGTGGCCGCCGGCACCCGCGACTGACGCCGAGCGGGCGCCCACGGGGTACGGTCGGCGTGGCCGCGAGAGGAGGCAGCGATGGGGATCGTCGACAACGCCGTGTACGTCGGCGGGGCACGCAAGGTCGAGCCGCCGACGCTCGAGGAGACGTACGAGCTGCTGCGGACGAGCACGGGATGGCCTGGATCGGCCTGTACCGCCCGACACCGTCGGAGATCGACTCGGTCGCCGCGGAGTTCGACCTGCACGAGCTGGCCGTCGAGGACGCCGTCGCGCGCCCATCAGCGGCCCGAAGCTCGAGCGCTACGGCGACGTCCTCTTCACCGTCCTGCGACCGGCGCGCTACCTCGACGCCGAGGAGCGCGTCGAGTTCGGCGAGGTGCACGTGTTCACCGGAGCCGGACTTCGTCGTCACCGTCCGGCACGCGGAGTCGCCCGACCTCGCACACGTCCGACGACGCCTCGAGTCGACCCCGGACCTGCTCGCGTCTCGGCCCCGAGGCCGTCCTGTACGCGATCCTCGACCAGGTCGTCGACGAGTACGGGCCGGTGGTCGCCGGTCTCGAGAACGACATCGACGAGATCGAGGACCAGCTCTTCGGCGGCGACCCGGCGGTCTCGCGGCGCATCTACGAGCTGTCTCGCGAGGTCATCGAGTTCCAGCGCGCCACCCGACCGCTCGCCGGCATGCTCGACGCGCTCCGCAGCGGCTTCGAGAAGTACGAGGTGGACGAGGAGCTGCGGCGCAACCTCCGTGACGTGAGGATCACGTGATCCGGATCGTCGAGCGGGTCGACGCGCTTCCGGCTGCTCCTGCAGAACGCGCTCGACCGTGCACTCGACGCTCGTCGGCCAGCAGCAGAACGAGGAGATGCAGCGTCTGACCGAGGCCAGCCTCGCGCAGAACGAGGAGGTCAAGACGCATCTCGTCCTGGGCGGCGATCCTCTTCGCCCCGACGCTCGTCGGCACGATCTACGGCATGAACTTCGAGCACATGCCGGAGCTCGGACTGGCCGTTCGGCTATCCGTTCGCCGTCGCGTTGATGGCGCTGGTGTGCGTGACGCTCTACGTCGTCTTCAAACGACGGGGCTGGCTCTAGCCGACACCGATGAGTTTCGTGTGCGCGTCCCGGTCTCTCCAAGGAAACCGATCCGGGGAACCGACCACGCGCACGAGGAGATCACCATGACCGCTACGTACACCTTCGACGTCGTCTCCACCCTCGACGGCTTCGGCTCGTACGGAGAGGGTGGTGACTGGGGCGGCTACTGGGGCAAGCACGGCCCGGAGTTCCTCGCCCACCGCCTCGCCCAGTACGAGGCCGAGCAGAGGTTGGTCCTGGGCGCGAACACCTACCGGGAGTTCGTCGAGATCCTGGGGCCGAGCGCAGAGCGGACGGACGGGGCAGACCCGATCAACGACCGCATGGTCAGCCTGCCGACGACCGTGGTCTCGTCGACCCTGACGGGGCCGCTCGACTGGCCGAACGCCACCGTCGAGAGGGGGGACGCCGTCGATGTCGTCACCCGGCTCAAAGCGGAGTCCGACGTCCCGCTGCGCTCGCACGGCAGTCTGTCGCTGAACCATGCGCTGATGGCCGCCGGCCTCGTCGACCGCGTCCAGGTGACCGTGTTCCCTGTCATCAGCGGTCGGACAGGGACCGATCCGATCTTCGGCGGCGCGGCCGACTTCGACCTCGAGCTGCTCGAGTCCCGCACGCTCGACGGCCGCACGCAGGAGCTCGTCTACCGACCGACCCTGCATCACTGACCCGGCCTCGGTGCCGGAGCTCCTGCCTACAGTGAAGGCAGGGAAGACCCGTCTGGCTCGGAGGGATCATGGCACTGGTGCTGGTGACGGGAGCGTCGACTGGTCTCGGACTCGCGACGGCCACGGCTCTCGCCGCGGACGGCCACGACGTCGTGCTCCACGCCCGCAACGCCGGACGCCTCGAGGACCCGAGCGTCCTCGACCGGATGTACGGGGTCGTCTACGGCGATCTGTCACGGCCCGAGGAGACGGTCGAGGTCGGTCGACAGGCGGACGCGATCGGCACGTTCGACGCCGTCGTCCACAACGCCGGCGTGATGCGCGGTGGCGCCGTGCTGGCCGTGAACACGGTCGCGCCGTTCGTCCTCACCGCGACGATGACGCCGCCGGAGCGGGCGATCTTCCTGAGCAGCGGGATGCACTTCTCCGGCTCACCGCAGCGCCTGGAGCCAGACTTCGCGGCGCCGGGGCGGACCTCGTACGCGGACAGCAAGCTCTTCGTGACGGCGCTCGCCCTTGCGCTGGCCCGCCGCTGGCCGCAGACCGTGTCCCACGCCGTCGACCCCGGCTGGGTCCCGACGCGGATGGGCGGCCCGTCCGCCCCGGAGAGCCTGGAGGACGGTCGCACGACCCAGGTGTGGCTCGCGACGGCCGAAGAGGACTCGATCGATCCGCGCACGGGTGGCTACTGGTACCACGAGGCAGTCCGTGCACCCCACGCCGCCGCGTCGGACCCTCGCTTCCAGGACGCGGTCGTCGATGTCCTCGAGGCCCGCACCGGCTTCGCTCTCCCGCGCTGATCGCGGACGTCGCCGCGCCCGACAGTCCTCCTCGAGACCCTCCAACCTGTCCCAGCGCCGCACAACCGGTGAGCCACCCTCTCGCCCGCCGGTCGCACTCGAGCACAGGGATCCTCAGCCGGCCGCACTGGAGCATCGTGCGCCGGCTCACGCAGGCGTATCGCCGTTGACTTCAAGCGACGTCGAGGTCCTAGCGTCAGCGAGCACTATCGCCGACAGTGCAGGAAGGACGGGTCTCGATGATTCCCCTGACCGGAGCGACAGGCACGGTGGAACGTCCGCTCGTCGAGCGACTCGTGGACGACGGGCATCCCGACGCCGTCCTCGATGGGTGGGAGTCGTTCGTCGCCCATCCCGAGCCGGTCACCACCACCGTCGCCGACGTCACGGGCACTGATCCACGGACCTTCGCGACGTGGGCACGCGACCGCGCCCACCTGTTCCGGTGAGCGACGGCCGCGACCGGGCGGGCGTCAGTAGCCGAGACCGTGCCCGAACGGGAACAGCTCGCCGGTCCCGTCGGCCCGCGGGATGGAGACCGGCAGCCTGCCCGTCGGGTCCACCTCGCCGAAGAGCACCCGCACGAGCGACTCGATCTGGTGCGCGGTGTAGCCGTACGTGTCGAGCACGGTCGGCGCCTCGGGGAACGAGGCGACGTCGTACGGGTTGCGCATCGCCGTGACCACGACCGGCTTCCCGGTGGCGAGCAGTGCCCGTACCAGCCGGGTCTGGGCCTGGGCGGACGCCGTCTGCAGTCCCGTCTTCGGGTCGACGGCGTAGGCGTTGTACGTCGGCACCACCACGAGGTCGGACGTCTGCGCCGCCGCGACGGCAGCGTCGATCGCGGCCTGCGACGGCGTGGTCCCGGACTCGAGGACCTGCGTGGTCGCTCCGCGTGCACCGAGCGCGGTGGCCATCGACTGGGTGGTGGTCACACCCCACCCGGCGACGAGCACGCGACGGGGACCCGCCGCCAAGGGCAGCACACCGGCGTCGTTCTTGACGAGCGTGGTCGTACGGTCAGTGATCTCCTGCGCATCGGCGCGGTGCTGCGGCGCGCCCACGATCTGCGTGGCTGCGGCGGGATCGACGAAGGGATCCCGGAAGATGCCGCGACGGTGCTTGTGCAGCAGGATCCGGTAGACCGACTCGTCCAGCCGCTTCTTGCTGATCTCACCGCTGCGGACGGCCGCCAGCACCGCGTTGTACGCGGTGTCCATCTGCGGCGGCACCAGGAGCTGGTCCGCTCCCGCCAGGAACGCACGGACGGGTGCCACGTCGGGCGGATACGTCGCCGTCGCGCCCTGCATGTCGAGCGCGTCGGTCACGATCAGGCCGTCGAACCCGAGCTCGTCGCGGAGCAGCCCGGTGAGGATCTTGTGCGACATCGTCGCCGGCACGCCCGGGTCGATCGCCGGGAGCACGACGTGCGCGGTCATGATCGAGTCGATCCCGGCGGCGATCGCGGCTCGGAACGGCGGGAGGTCGATCGCCTCGAGCTCCGCGCGGGTGTGCGTCACCTCGGGAAGCCCGAAGTGGCTGTCGGTCGCCGTGTCGCCGTGACCCGGGAAGTGCTTCGCCACCGCCGAGACACCGCCCGAGCGGTAGCCGCGCACCTGAGCGGCGACCAGGTCCGAGACGAGGCGCGGATCGGACCCGATCGACCGGATGCCGATGACCGGGTTGTTGGGGTTGACGTTGACGTCGGCGACCGGGGCGTAGTCCTGCGTCACGCCCACCGAGGCGAGCTCGGTGCCGATGACCTCCGCGGAGCGCTTCGCGTCCGTCGCCGAGCGGCCGGCACCCAGCGCCATGTTGCCGGGCATCTGCGTCGCGGGCGGGCCGAAGCGGGCCACGAGTGCGCCACCCTCCTGGTCCACCGAGATCTGCAGCGGGATCCGGGTCGGCAGCGACACGGCCGCCCTCTGGAGACCGTTGGACAGCCTCGCCACCTGGGCCGGGTCGCCGATGTTGTCGTCGTTGTTGCGCGTCGTGTAGTAGATGACGCCGCCGGGCTGGTACTTGGCGACCGCCTGGGCCGGCGTGTCGACGCCGTACATCCGCTGGTTGATCGCCTTCGCCGCGTCGCTCGGGGCGTCGGCGTCCCGCCCGGCGACCTCGATGACGAAGAGCTGACCGACCTTCTGCTCGAGCGTCATGTGGCGCAGCTGGGAGATCACCTTGCCGCGGTACGGGGCATCACCGGAGTGGCCGGGCCCGCCTGTCGCCGCGGCCGGCGCGACGGCGGCAGCCACCGCCACGGCGAGTCCGGCCGAGAGCAGCCGCCACGGTGTCCGGGACGGGCGGGCGGTGGATGCTGACCGAGCGGACATGGGCGCCTCCGGGAGTGGGTGTCCGTGTGACGAGGATCACTCGACAGTAGGCCCCGCGGGCGCAGGTTGGGAACCCCTGACGGGCGCAGCAGAGGCACTCAGAGCAGGGAGTGCGCAGCGGCCGTGGCGGTGATCAGCGGTCCGTCCCGCGTATAACGCACGTCGCTGACCCGCCCCGTGATCATCCGCCGTACGACCTGGTTCTCCACGCTCACGACAGCCTGGACCTCGGTGAGCCCGCGGCACGCGACCCACCCGACGAGGTCGTCGACGAGGCGAGACCCGATGCCCTGCCCCTGGTAGGCGTCGGCGACCACGATCCCGATCTCGGCCGCCGGAGAGGCGTTGCCAGAGGCGCCGGAGAGGTCGGGCGCGGGTGCCCACATCCCGTGTCCGACGACGGTCCCGTCGCGGAACGCCAGAAGTGAACCGCCGACCTCCTCCGGCACGAGCAGGTGCTTGACCAGACGTGGAAGCGCCCCCGGCCCGAAGCCGGTGAGGAACCGCAGGTAGAAGCTCCGCGGCGACAACCCGACGAGGAACTCCTCCATCAGTGCGCCGTCGGTGGCCGCGCCTCGACGCGTGCACACCTCGTTCTTGACCTCGAGCGTGGACGTCATCGCTCCCCCTCAAAAAAGAATACGAACGATCGTACCATTTGTTGAGAGCAGGTTCCTGCGATATATTTCCGTTGTCATGAGCACCGAGGCGACCCTGGACGACCACCCCGACGGCCGGGTACGCCGTGGCAACGCCGCGCGGCGTACCGTGCTCCGGCGCGCTGTCGACCTCGCCTCCGTCGAGGGCCTCGACGGCCTCTCGATCGGCCGGCTCGCCACCGAGCTGTCGATGAGCAAGAGCGGCCTCTTCGCGTTGTTCGGTGCGAAGGAGGAGCTCCAGCTGGCGACCATCCGCGCCGCCAAGCGGATCTACGTCGACACGGTCGTGACACCCGCCCTCGAGTCACCGCCCGGGCTGGCGCGGACATGGGGGCTGGTCAGCGCGTGGCTCGACTACTCCCGCGGACGCGTGTTTCCCGGCGGGTGCTTCTTCGCCCGCACCGGGTACGAGTACGCCTCGCGCACCGGCGACGTACGTGATGCGCTCGCCGCGGCGCGCCGCGAGTGGCTCGACCTGATCGCGGAGTCGTTCGCCGAGGCGCAGGCGACGGGCCAGGTGGACCCCTCGGAGTCCCCCGCCCAGCTCGCCTTCGAGCTGAACGCGCTGCTCGACGGCGCCAACTTCGACTCGCTGCTGGACAGCACCGACGATGCGTACGGGCGGGCGCGCCGAGCGATCCAGGCTCGCCTCAGCCTCCTCAACCGGGGCGACACCGCGCCCTGGGAAGAGGCCTGACTCACCGCTCCCCGGCCCGGCGAGAGAGCGACTCGCCCTCGGCCTTCATGCTGCGATGCCCCGAAAGAGGTTGTCGATCAGGGCGTCCGCGAAGCGCGCGTCGAGCTGGCTGGTCCGGCACGAGCAACCGGTGGTAACAGGCACCCCAGAGCTGGTCGACGACCGTCTCGGGGTCGAGGTCCGCCCGAAGCTGACCCCGGTCGCGAGCAGTCGTCATCCGACCGACGGCCAGGGCACGCCGGGGCGCGGAGTACGACGCGCGGTACGCCGTCATGAGCTCGGGATCGGTCTGGGCCTGACCGATCAGGCCCGCCATCACCGGTCCCGCCGACGTGGTCGACAACAGGTCGACGAACGCGTGGAGCTGCGTCCGGAGGTCGGTCTCGACGTCTCCGGTGTCGGGAAGCTCCAGCACCGTCTCGACCGTCGCGAAGTACCCCTCCAGCGCGAGCGCCCCTTTGGACGGCCACATCTTGTAGAGCGTCACCTTGCTCGCACCGCTCTCCGCAGCCACGCGCTCCATCGTGAAGCGCGACATGCCCTCGGCGAGCAACAGGCGCCCTGCAGCGGCGAGCACCTCGCGGCGGACCTCTGCGCTCGGACGTCGACCCCGACCCATGGCGCACTCCTCGGCTTTCATCTCTTGGCGAGCGGTGGTTATATGAACGTATCGTACACAAATGCCGAGGAGGCACCATGCCCACCGAGAACCCGACCCGCGTCGCCCTCGTCACCGGAGCCTCCGGCGGGATCGGGCGCGCCGTCGCCGAACGCCTCGCGGCGGACGGGATGACCGTCGCGGTGCACTACGCGGGACGCCGCGACCGCGCTCAGGACGTCGTGGACGCAGTGACCGCAGGCGGCGGGCAGGCAGTACTGGTGAACGCCGATGTCGCCGACGAGCACGAGGTGGCGACGGTGTTCGACCGGATCGAGCAGGAGCTCGGCGGGATCGACGTCGTCGTCCACACGGCGGGGATCATGCTGCTCTCCCCCGTCGAGGAGCTCGACCTCGACGCGTTCGACACGATGCACCGCACCAACGTCCGAGGGACGTTCGTGGTCGCGCGCGAGGCCGCTCGGCGGGTTCGTCGCGGCGGCGCGATCATCAACTTCTCGACGTCGGTGGTCAAGCTGGCCCTGCCGAGCTACGCGGCGTACGCAGCGACCAAGGGCGCGGTCGACGCCCTCACGATGATTCTCGCCAAGGAGATGCGGGGCCGCGACGTCACCGTCAACGCGGTCGCGCCTGGTCCGACCGCGACACCGCTCTTCCTGGAGGGCAAGTCGCAGGAGGTCATCGACCGGATGGCGTCCCTGCCGCCGCTCGAGCGCCTGGGCGAACCCGGCGACGTCGCCGAGGCCGTCTCGTTCCTGGCAGGCCCGGGCCGGTGGGTGAACGGGCAGGTGGTCTACGTCAACGGCGGAGTCGCCTGAGGCCGGCGGGAGGCTGTGTGGATCGCCTCCCGCCGGCCTCGGTCAGTGGCTCAGAACCGCCCGAACGGCCGCGGGCTCGCGTAGCCGAACGTGTCGCCGGCGCTGAACGCGTTGACACCGAACGTGGAGTTGAGCGCCCCGGCGGCGGTCGCCGTCAGCGTCAGCTTGACGAGACCCAGCCCCGGTCGATCCGTACGTCGGATCTTGAACAGGTCGACGCGGCCGACGTTGCCGATGGAGCCGGCGACCTTTCCGCTGACCTTGAGTCGACCGAGGTCGATGTTGAACCGGCGCAGGGAGATCGTCGCGTCGCCCGCCGTGAGGCTGATGCCGCCGCTGTGCTTGATCCGTACCTGCCTGAGCGAGTAGCCGGTGATCGGGAACCGGGCCGCGAGCGTGCCCTTGTACGCGAACGCCTTCGCGCCGCCGACCGCCGCCGGCGTGATCCCTGCTCCCGCGATGAGCGAGTAGACGGCCGGGTCGACGACGACCTGCGTGTAGCCGACCCTCGACCGCTTCTGCTCCTGTGCCTGAGCCTGTGCCGGGGCTACTGACCCCGACAGCAACCAGCCCCACTACCGCGGCGAACGCGGCGAGAAACTTGATGAACGCACGCTTGGACATGCGGACACTCCCCTCCAGTCGGTGCTGACCAGGTACCTGGTCTACCCCTCCTTCGGACAGCGAGCGCGTTCGGTTGCCGACGAGGCGCCTCGATCTGCCGACCACGTGATCGACGTGCCGATGACGGTTCCCGGGGTGATGATCGGATCATGTGCACGAGCATCAGGTTCTCCGACGGCAGCAGCAATCTCTACCTCGCACGCAACCTCGACTGGACGAGCGGTTACGGCGAGCGGGTGGTGGTGACGCCCACCGGCCTACGACACGAAGTCGCCGTTCGGCGCGGTGCCGCGCATCCAGCACGCCGTCATCGGCATGGGCATCGTGGAGGAGGACACGCCGCTGTACTTCGACTGCGGCAACGACGCGGGCCTGGCCGTGGCGGGCCTCAACTTCCCGGGCTACGCGAGCTACGCGACAGGAGCCGGTCGAGGGTGCGACGAACGTCGCCGCGTTCGAGTTCCCGCTCTGGGTGGCCTCCCAGTTCGCCAGCGTCGACGAGGTCGAGGCCGCACTCGGCGACGTCGTCATCGTCGACAAGCCGATCAACGAGAAGTACCCGAGCTCGCTGCTGCACTGGATCATCGGCGACGCGACGCGCGCCATCGTGGTGGAGTCCACGAGCGACGGCATGCAGGTCTTCGACGACGACGTCGACGTCCTGGCCAACCAGCCGGGCTTCGCGTGGCACCACGAGAACCTGCGCAACTACCTCAACGACGTCGCCCGAGTTCCCCGAGGAGACCGTGCTCGGGCGGGCGCACCTGGGCCCGTTCGGCTCGGGGTCGCACATGCGAGGGATCCCCGGCGACTACTACTCGCCGTCCCGGTTCGTGCGCGCGGCCTACGTCAACGCGCACTACCCGGACAAGGCGAGCGAGGAGGAGAACGTCAGCAGGGCGTTCCACACGCTCCAGCAGGTCGCGATGGTGGACGGCAGCGCAGCCATGGGCTCGGGCGAGTTCGAGAAGACCATCTACACCGGGCTCTTCTCGGCGCGGACCAGGACGTACTACTGGAACACCTACGACGACCCGGCGATCCAGCAGCGTCGCGATGGCCGACCACGAGCCCGACGGGAGCAAGCTCGTCGTCGTCTAGCCCTGGGGCTCCGCGTCGCTCAAGATCCTGCCGAGCCGACGCGTCCCTCGTGCGGCACGCGCCTTGACCGTACCCAGCGGGACCCGCAGGTGTGCGGCGATCTCGGGCTGCGTCAGGTCGTTGAAGTACGCCATCTCGAGCACCGTGCGCTCGTGCTCCGGCAGTCGGGCGACCGCCCAGCGAACATCCGCCGCGTCCGCGAAACGGTTCACGGTCTCGCGCCCGTCCTCGCCGATGAGGTCATGGATGGCGTCCACGTCGACGACCACGTGCCTGCGTGCGCGCAGCACGTCGATGGCCCGGTGGTGGGCGATCGTGAAGAGCCACCCGGCGAAGCGCTGGCTCGGGTCGTACCGTGACGCGCCTCTCCACACGTCGAGGAACGTCCTCTGGAGGACGTCCTCGGCCTCGTCTCGACCGACGTACCGGGTCACGTACGCGAGCACGACGGGGCCATATCTCTCGTAGGCCTCTTCGAGGGCACTCTCGTCCCTCCGGGCCAGACGGAGACTGAACGCCAGCTCGCCGTGGTCGGAAAGGTTCATGCAGGTGCTTCGGCGCCGAACCGGTCTCGGATGGCCGAATCGGACAGATTTTTGCCCTACACATGTCGCCGTGGTCGGCGACGGAGCGCTACCGCTGCTCCAGCCGCGTGACCGCGTAGGCCTTCGCCGAGGTCTCGACGTGGGCTCCGCAGGTGAGCATCGCGGGCGCCTGCTCGCGGGTCTCGACGTACGCGACGAGCCGCGTCGCCCGTCCGTCGCGGAGCACCTCGACGTCCGCTTCCCACCCGGTCTCGCTCGTACGACGGCCGCCGACGAAGCGCACCGCCTCGGCCGGCAACGGGCCGTACCTCTCGTGCGCCGCGACGACCGCCGCCTGACCGTACGGAGGCGCCGACGCGACGCCACGCATGTACTCCGGGACGACGGCGCCGGCGAGGTGGAACCCGACGACGTCCACGGCGCTGGCCGCGTCAAGGTTCCCGTACGTCGTCCCGCCCGGGAGGACGATGACGTTCGCGGCGAAGCGGTCGCCACCGATGTGCGAGCACTCCCAGGTGTCCTCGGGCCAGCGCTCGGCCAGTGCGGCTGCCACCGGACGCCCGCGGATCGCGCAGCAGACGTCGTGCCGCCCGTGGGTGCAGACGAGCAGCGTCGTACGAGCCGGGACGTCCGTCGTCGGTAACGGCTCGCGGACGGCGGCCGCCGCCTCCCGGAGGTCGGCGCTGTCGCGCCACGTGCCCCACACCTGCTCGTGGCCCGCGTCGTTGTCCAGCACCGCCCAGCGCCGGTCCGCGCCGCTGACCTGGCGACCTGGCCGGCGGATCATCAGCAGCCGCGACCGCGCGGGGCGGATGGCGGCGGCCAGCTCTGCGAGGACGTCGGGCGCGATGGCGTCCGAGGCGAAGGCGTTGAACGGCCAGGGCCCCGGGTGCTCGACCAGCAGCCACCGGCGCGCCGGGGTGGCGGTGGCGACCAGCGGGTCCCCTCGACGGCGCGCGGCCGTCGCGCACCGGAACGGCTCGGAGGTCGCGGCCTCGGCGGTCACCGGCTCAGCCGACACGGACCACGACCGCACGAGCCAGCAGGCGGCGTGCGAGCTCGCTCCCGAGCTCCGCGACGGAGCACTCGCCGCCCTCCAGCAGGGCTCGCACCGCCGACACCTCGGCGGGCGCGAGCCGTACGGTGCCTGCACGGCTCTGGAGGTTCGCTCCCCCGTCGTCGCGCGCCTCCAGTCCCGCGTGCAGGTGCGGGCGGAGCCGGACCCGGTCGTCGTCGCGCACGTGCTGCGCGGCCCGCAGCTGCGAGACCGGTCCGACGGGTGAGGGCCGGCCCGCCGCGCGGGACGCCGTCGCGAGCCGGAGTGCGACCGCCTGCGCGTCGACCTCGGCCAGCGCGGCCGCGAGCCGGTCGCGGACCAGGTCGACGTCGCTGCCGAGGTCCTCGGTGGCTCCGACGTCGACGCCCACGGTGAGCGCCGCGCGGATCTGCGGATCGTCGGCCAGCGACAGGAGTGCCGCCTGCACCACCTCACCGGCCAGCGCGTGCCTGGTCCAGGCGTGGATGCCGAGAGTGACATGGGTGCTCACGTCGCCGAGCGCGGTCGCGGCGTGCAGGTACCCGCGCGGGAGGTAGAGGCAGTCCCCCGGACGGAGCACCGTACGGATCAGGGGCGGCTCCTTCGCCGCTCGCGCGACCGCCGCCCGGCGCTCGGTCCACGGCTGGTCGCGCAGTGGCGACTCCAGGACCGGCCGGTGGATGCGCCACTCCTTCTCGCCGCTGACCTGCAGCACGAACACGTCGTGGACGTCGTAGTGGTCGTCGAACCCCTGGGACTGCGGCGGGGTGACGTACGCGTTGGCCTGGACCGGGTGCCCGAGCTCGTCGGCCAGGGCGGCGACGAACCGCACGAGCGGCGGCCACGTGCGGTGCAGCCCTTGCAGCACGAGGGTCGCGCCGTCGGCGAAGAGTCCGGTGAGGCGCGAGTCGTCGACCTGGTCGGTGATCCCCGCCCCGACACCCGCGCCGGCGGTGAAGTCGCGGTTCGGGAGCGTGGTCCCGTCACGGGCGACCCGCAGGAACGGCGTACGGAGACCGTGGTCCGAGACCAGGGCGTCGACGGCGTCGTCGTCGAAGAGGTCGTCGAACCCGCTCTTGCGCTCCTGCGCCGTGACGAGGAGCGGCTCGCGCCCCCACGAGGTGGTCGCGAACTCCTCCACGCTCCGACCCAGCAGCCACTCGACCGGCCCGATCGAGGCTGCGTCCCTGAGACGAGCGGGGCGCCCCTCCGAGAGAGGCGCCCCGCTCGGGTGAGCGGTCATGCGCTGCCGTCGGCCCCGCCGTCGTGGACACCGGGTACGCCCTCGGCGCCACCGTCCGCGGGACCCTCGGCACCGCTGTCGGCACCGCCGTCCGCGCCGCCGTCGTGCGACACCGGGTACGCCCTCGGCACCACCGTCCGCGGGACCCTCGGCACCGCTGTCGGCACCGCCGTCCGCACCGCCGTCGTGCACGCCGGGTACGCCCTCGGCACCGCCGTCCGCGGGGCCTTCGGTGGACTCGGGATCCTGTGTGCTCATGGTGATCTCCTTCTGCCCGCGCCGACCCGGCGCGCTGGGTGCCGTTGCTCTCTCTGTGTACGGGGTGCCGTAGCACTCCGCAACATGAGTCGTTCCCTGCGAGAAGCGGTTCGAAACCCCCGTGTCGGGCGGTCTCGACACTGATCTCAGGGGGTGAGAAGAACCTTGGTGGCGCGGCGCTCGTCCATCGCCCGGTAGCCCTCGGCGGCCTCGTCCAGCGGAAGGGTGAGGTCGAAGACCTTGCCGGGGTCGATCGTGCGGTCCCAGATCAGCTCGACGAGCTCGGGGAGGAACCGGCGCACCGGCGCGGGCCCGCCGTGCAGGTGGACGCTCGCGAAGAACAGGTCGAGGCCCTCGAGCTCCACACCGTGGGACACCCCGACGTACCCGACGAAACCCCCAGGACGGGTGGCGCGGATGGCCTGCCACATCGACTCCTGGGTGCCGACGGCCTCGACCACCCCGTGAGCGCCGTACCCGCCGGTGAGCTCGACGACCCGTGCTGCACCTTCGTCGCCGCGCTCCTCCAGGATGTCGGTCGCGCCGAACTCGCGAGCGAGCGCCTGGCGGTCGGGATGCCGGCTGAAGACGATGATGCGCTCGGCGCCCAGCTGCTTCGCCGCGAGCACCGCCGAGAGGCCGACGGCACCGTCACCGACCACCGCGATCGTCCGACCCGGACCGGCCTCGGCGGCCACCGCCCCGTACCAGCCGGTCCCGAGCACGTCGGACGCCGCGAGGAGCGACGGGATCAGGTCGGCGGAGGGCTCACCCGGAGTCTTGACCAGCGTGCCGTCGGCCAGCGGGATGCGCGCGAGCTCCGCCTGCGTGCCGATCGCGCCCATCATCACCTGGTGGATGCAGCGGGACTGGTAGCCGGCCTGACAGATCTCGCACGTGTTGTCGGACGCGACGAACGGCCCGACGACGAAGTCCCCGACCGAGACGTTCCCGACCTCCGCCCCGACCTCGTCGACGACGCCGACGTACTCGTGCCCCATCGCCGCTGGCGACGCCTGGAGCGGCTCGGCACCGCGGTAGGGCCACAGGTCGGAGCCGCACACGCAGGTGGCCGTCACGCGGAGGATCGCGTCCGTCGGCTCGAGGATCGTCGGGTCCTCACGCTCCTCCGTACGGACGTCGCCCGGGCCGTACATCATGACTCCACGCATCAGTGGTCTCCTTCGGCTCCGCGGGTCGGTCTCCGCCGGGCGATGTCGCTCACCTCCTGCCCACTCTCCCCTCACCCGTCGCAGACCGCTCGCCGTACGTCCCCACCTCCCCGTACGACGCCTTGCGGGCGGCCCTGCGCAGAGTCGCGAGGACGGCGGGTCCGAGGACGAGGATCGCGGCGGTGTTCGTGATCGCGCGGCCCGTGTCCCACCCCGCGGTGGACGTGAGGAGGGTGAAGACGGCGAAGCGGTGCAGGTTCTCGAGCACCGGCGCTCCGGCGACGTACGAGAGGGACCCGTCGTGGTAGTCGACCTCGGCCCCGGTGACGAACGGCCAGAACCACAGGTTCATGAGGAACCCGAACCCGTACGCGACGACGATCCCGTAGCCGACGAGCATCGCGATCTCCGCCTTGCCGGTGACCCGTCGCGGGAGGAGACCGGCGCCCATCCCGATCCACGCCGACGCCATCATCTGGAACGGCAGCCACGGTCCCACTCCGGCGGTGAGGAGCGCCGACGCGAAGAGCGAGGTGCATCCCAGGACGAAGCCGAAACCGGCCCCGAACACCCGCCCGGCCAGCACGAGCATGAAGAACACCGTCTCGATCCCGGCCGTCCCCGCACCGAGCGGACGGAGCGCGGCGTTGATGGCCGACAGCACGCCGAGCATCGCGAGCGCCTTGGAGTCCATGCCGCCCTCGGACAGCTCCGCGAGCACCACCACGATGAGGACAGGCAGGATCGCGACGAACAGGAACGGCGCGTCCGTACCGTGCTGGAGGCCCTGCGGCTCCACCCGGACGAGCAGCGGCCAGACGAACATCATGAGCCCGGCCACCGAGGCGAGGGCGAGCACGAGCGCCGAGCGCGGGCCGACCCGCACAGCCTGGTCGGGACGGCCGAACCGCGGACCGCGCCGGAGGCGCCGGGCGCCGTCGCGCCAGGTCACGGCGACACCTCCGACGTGAGCGCGTCGCGGACCTGGGCGACCGTCAGCCACGGTGGACCGAGCACCTTCGCGACCTGCGGGGCGAACGCCGGTGACGCCGTGAGGACGTCCGCGGTCGGTCCGTCGGAGACGATCTCGCCCTCAGCCATCACGACGACACGGTCGGCGACGGTCGCGACGAACTCGACGTCGTGCGTCGCCACCACCACGGCGTGGCCGTCGGTGGCGAGCCGCGACACCATCCGCGCCAGCACCTCCTTGCCGGTGTAGTCCAGACCACGGGTCGGCTCGTCGAGCAGCATCACCGCGGGCGCCGCCGCGAGCTGGACGGCGAGCACGAGCGCAAGCTTCTGCCCCTCGGACAGGTCACGAGGGTGGAGTGCGTCGTCCACGCCTGGCGTCAGGTCCTCGAGCAGGGCGCGGCACGTCCCCGTGGCGGCCCCGGCGTCCTCGTCACCGGCGACGCACTCGGCCGCCACCGACTCGAGGTACAGCAGGTCGCTGGCCGACTGCGGGACGAGCCCGACGCGACGACGAGCGTCGGCACGCGACAGGTCACGCGGGTCGGCCCCGGCGGCGTCGACGGACCCGCCCTGCCGTGGTCCCGAACCCTGCAGCGCCCACAGGAGCGACGACTTGCCGGAGCCGTTGCGTCCCATCAGCGCGGTCACCTCACCGGAGGACAGCGCGAGGTCGACTCCCCGTACGGCGACCCTCGCCCCGTACCGCACCACCACCCCCCGCGCCGTGAGTCCCCCTCCCCCGCCGCCGCCCCCACGATTTGACGGCTTGTCCACGCGTTTCGGCGCCGGAGCGGTGGGCAATGCGTCAAATCGTGGGGGCGGATGCCGCCGGGCGTCGCGTACGGAGAGAGGGAGGGGGTCCCAGCCGGCGAGGCGGCCGAGCTCGACCAGCGGCGGGGCGATCGGCGTCCGCCGCAGGATCTCGGCCGGCTCACCGACCTCCACGGACCCGTCGCCGACCACGTACGCGATGCGGTCCGCGAACGGCACCACCCGCTCCATCCGGTGCTCCGCCACGACGATCGTCTTGCCGAGGTCGTGCACGAGCCGCGCCAGCGTTGCCAGCACCTCCTCGGCCGCCGTCGGGTCGAGCGCGGAGGTCGGCTCGTCGAGGACCAGCACCTCGGGATGCGTCGTCAGCACCGACGCGATCGCGACCCGCTGCTGCTGGCCCCCGGACAGCGCGCGCAGCGGGCGGCGCCGCAGGTCGGCGATCCCGAGCAGGTCCAGCGTGTCCTCGACGCGGCGCCGCATCACCGCCGGAGCCACGCCGAGCTGCTCCATCCCGTACGCGAGCTCCTCCTCGACCGTGTCCGTGACAAAACCGGCGAGCGGGTCCTGACCGACGACGCCGACCAGGTTCGCGAGCTCGCGTGGCGGCCGGTGCCGCGTCGAGACCCCGGCGACCCGGACCTCGCCGCTCAGGTGCCCACCCGTGAAGTGCGGGACCAGGCCGTTGAGCGTGCCGAGCAGGGTGGACTTCCCGGAGCCGGTGCGGCCGACGACCAGGACCAGCTCCCCCTCCTCGAACGACAGCGACACGTCGCGCAACGACGGCGCCGCGGCCCCCGCGTACGAGAAGGAGACGGAGTCGAGGGTGATCATGCAGCGGTCTCCTGGAGTGGGGTCTCGTTCTCGCCGACGACAGGCGGTGGCGTCAGCCACGCGGGCGTGAGGCCGACGAGCACCCCGCACAGCGGCGCCCATGCGAGCTGCGGCCACGACAGCGTGGTCAGCGACGGGTTGAGGTTGGCCGGGTCGACCCGCGAGGTCGCGAGCAGGACGACGGCGACGGCGATGCCGCTGAAGGCGGTGACGACCTCGGCGAGGCGCCAGCGGTCGGGGCGGTACCGCGTCCGCGCGACGCGCCGCCCGGCGAGCGTGAAGCCGACCATCGCCACGACGATCCCGGCGATCAGCGCGGGGCCGGCGAGGACCCGCGGGGTCGTGCCGTCGAGCATGTTGTAGACGCCGACGCACACCCCGATCAGTCCGACCACCATGAGGGTGCCGCTGGCCAGCCGCTCCTGCACGGTCGCCGCCCCCGCGCGCCCGTACCCGCGCGAGTCCATCGACGACGCCAGCTGCAGCGAACGGTCGAGCGCGTCCTCGAGCACGGGGATGACGATCGCCCGCAGCGCCTTGCGGCCCTTCGCGCGGTTGCCGCGCAGGGCGCGCGCCCGCCGGACCCGCTGCACGCTCTCGGCGAGCTGCGGGAAGACCGAGAGCGCGACGACCACGGCGGTCCCGACCTCGTACAGGGCCGACGGCATCGCCGCGAGCAGGCGCTTCGGGTTCGCGAGCGCGTTGGCGCCGCCGATGCACACGATCATGGTCGCCAGCCGCAGCCCGTCGTACAGACCACCGAGCAGCGACTCGGCCGACACCGCGCCGAACAGGCGGATGCCGGCCGCCCACGCGGGCAGCGGGATCTCCGGCAGGGTGACGAGCACCGTGCCGCCCTCTCCCCCGCCGAAGACGATCCGGAAGCCGACGCGGAGGACGACGACGAGCGCCGCCAGCCAGAGATACATCCGGAACGCCATCGCCCACGGCGCGTCGCTGCGCCGGGCCACGACGACGAAGCAGACCACGGCGATGACGACCGCGAGCAGCCACGGGTTCGTCGTCCGACTCGCGGCCGTCGCGAGCCCGAGCGCCCACACCCACCAGGCGGCGGGGTGCAGGTCGCGCGGGAGGAAGTACGCGGACAGCGTCGTCACCTGCCGTCCCGCGCCGTACGACGCCGCCTGGCCGTCAGCGCGCCGAGCACACCGAGCAGTGCCACCGCTCCACCGGCGGCCCACGGTGCGTACGTGCCGACGTCGGACTCCTCGCGCAGCGCCGTCTCGACGTCGCCGCGGTCGGTGCCGTCGGAGAAGGGGACGTCATCGGCAGGATCGCCAGGGGTCGGAACCGCCGTCGGCGCAGTGCGCTTCTCGCGCGGCCGCGGCTTCGGCAGCGTGCCGTCGTCCGCGGAGCTGCCGGAGTCGCTCGCGTCGTCACCGGCAGGCGCCTGTGTCTCGTCAGGGTCGTCCGACGTCGGTCCGGCGTCGCCGCCCTGTGCGGGTGCCGTCGCCGGAGCGTGTCCCGGACGGGTCGGTGCCACCCGGGGCGCCGGGTTGGCGTCGGCGGACGCGTTGAGCGAGAACGACCAGCCCTCGAACCCGCCTGGGATGACCGTGCGGTTCTTGACGCCCCACTGGCTGTACTCCCACCGGCCGCCGTTCGACGCGTGCCAGTACGACCAGTAGCCCGACGCGGGCGGGGTGTCGACGCAGCGCTCGCGATAGTCGGGGTTGCCCGCGACGGGCACCTTCTCCTTGGCCGACGGGCGGTTCTCGATGCGGCAGATGAACGACTCACCCCACCGTTGGACCCCCGCGATCTGGAAGCCCGCACCCTTCAGTGCGTCAAGTCCGGTGCCGCTGCCGCGCGGAGCACAGCGGACGACCACACCGCCACCGAGCTTGCCGAAGTCGACGACGACGGTGACGCCCGAGTCGTCCCTGCAAAAGCCCGGCTGCCCCTTGCCGGGGTCGATCGCGGACGCGGGCGCGACCGCCCCGGCGACCACGAGTGCGATGCTCGCGGCGACCGAGCCCAGGAGACGACGGATCAACGGACGACCTTGAACGCGACCGTACGCTTCCGGCTCGCGTACGCGCCGCGGACCGTGACCTTCGTCTTGCCGGCCTTGCGACCCACCGCGAAGCGGACCTTGGCGACACCGCGCGCGTTCGCCTTCGCGGCCCTGGCCGAGACCCGCTTGCCGCGGTACGTCACGGTGACGCGCTCGCCGGGCGCGAGCCCTCGTACCGTCAGGACCTGCTTCTTGCCTCGGCGCACCTTCTTCTTGGTGACCTTCGCAGGGAGCGCCTTGGCACGGACGACTTGGACGGACGTCGCACCGGTGCGGTGGGCGCGCGAGCCGACGACCGAGACCGTACGGCGGCCCTCGGAGAGCGACGTGGGGACGACGAGGGAGGTATGGAGGGTGCCGCGGGCGTCCGCGTTGCCGGTCCGGACCCTCCTCCCTGCCACCGCGATCGTGTACGCCTCGCGCGCCGCCAGCCGCGACGCGGTGACGGTGATCGTACGACCGCGCAGCACCGGCGCCGTCGGAGCGGCGACCGTCAGGGTGACGGCCGGGAGCGGCGCGGGCGGCCGCGGCGGGTCGACCGGAGCGGGGTCGCGCGGGGCGAGACCGACGAGCTGGCTGAACGAGACCCGGGCGAGTCCGAGGACCGCCTGCGCCGAGGCACGTCGCCACTGGTCACGCTGGCCGTCGAGGAGGCTGCCTGCGGCGACGGCCGCGTCGAAGGATTCCTTCGCGTACGCGATCGCGCCGGGCTCTGCCGCCAGCACCGTCCCGGTCGCGGTCGCGGCGCTGACCTGCACCGTGCGGATCCAGGCCGCACCTCGAGCGACCGCGTCGGCGGCGCCCCCTGCATCGGAGAGCGCCTGGACGACGAGACCCGTCGAGTTCGTGTTCTCCGCAGGGGTGTAACGGTCACCGGTCCACGCACCGTCGGGGCGCTGCTGACCGACGAGCCACGCACGAGCGCGTGAGATCGCGTCGTCGAGACCGGTCGCCCCCGCACGACGTGCCGCGAGCATCGCCGACAGCGCCATCGCCGTGGCGTCGGGGTGCTGCTCGGCGGCGTTCGCGGTCTCGTCGCAGGACCGGCCGTCACCGGCGAACGCGAACCTGAACCACCCGGCCGCACACTGCTGCCGCAGCATCGCGGCGATCGCCGCCGCGTCGTTCTGCCGCGCCCCCGCGAGCCCGATCACGGCGAGTGCGTGGCCGAACATCCCCGCGCCCTTGAGCTGACCGGGGTTGGCGCCCGTGGTCGTGACGCCCGCCCGCGTGGCCGCGACAAGGTCCTTCCCGCCGAAGGTCCGCGGATCTTCGCCCGCGACGAGTGCGGCGACGAGCGCCTTCGCGTCGTACTGGGCGACCGCGTACTGCGTGTACGCGGCGACCCCCTCGGTGCCGAGGGCCTCGGCCACCGCGGCCACGGCGGACGATGGTGCTCCGGTCGCCTCCAGCGCGAACAGTGCGTCGATGGTCACGCCCCAGTCGACGAAGCCGGCCATCGGGCCGTCCAGGCGTCCGCCCGTGAGATCGCGCGCCAGCCATGTCGTGGCGGCACGGGCGGCGGCGGTGTCGACGGCGGACACGACCGCGGGGGTCGACGTCGCCGCCACGGCCGACGCCGGGGCAGGGCTGGGTGTCAGGGCGAGGGTGGAGGCGGCCAGTGCAACCGACGCCACCAGGGCAGGGAATCTCATGCGGGGTTCCTTTCGGAGAGGGGTACGTCGGGGGTTCGCGCCGTGCGGGCGAGCAGGAGAGCGACGAGGCCGAGGAGCGCGGCGAACGCTCCCGCCGCGGCCGCGAGGAGCCCACGCGAGACCACGACCTCGTCGGCGTCGCGCGCGGACGAGTCGGTCGCCTCGGCCGGCGCCGGTACGGAGGTCAACGGCGCGCGCGTCGCCGGGACGAACGGGAAGCCGGGCGCGCCGAGGACGCCGTGGCCCGCCACCGCGGGAGCGGCGGCGAGGACCGCCTCGAGCGCGGACGCCTTCCCGCCGACGCGTGTGGGGAGACCGCCGTCGGTGAGCAGGGCGCTGCCGAGCAGGTGGGAGGTCGCCGACAGATCGAGGCCGAGAGCGTGGCGTCCGGCGGCCGCCTGACCCGACGCGGCGACGTCGACCGCACCGCCAGGGCTGACGACCGTGCCGTCGAGCCGGGTGGCGTCGACGAGCGCCGCGGCCGCGCGGGCGACGGCGTCGGCCCGGGCCGTGCTCCACGCGACCGGCACGGCGTTGCCGGTGGCAGCGCTGCCCGCCGTGCGCGGCGGCGCAGCGGCGTTGAGCGCCTGCGCCGCCTGCGCGGTCGCCGTCAGGTCACCGGTCTCGCACTCCGTGTCGAGGGCGGTCGCGAAGGTGCCGTCGTCGCAGGTCGCCGAGACCAGCCGCTCCGCAGCGGCATCGGCGAGGCCGTCCTCCCCGGCGGCGAGCAGCGCGAGCGCCACGGACGACTGCCGCACGGTGGAACCGCTCTCGTCTCCGTACGCGCCGCGGTCCCGGTAGTCACCGTCACCGCCGCCATCAACGTCGCGCAGGGTCGTGAGGCGGTGCGCGAGGTCCTTCGCGACACGGGCGTGCGCGCGCACGGGCGACGTCCGCGCGACGAGCACCAGCTTCGCCAACGCCTCCGCGTACGCGGCGTCACCGTCCTCGTACGGGTCGCCGTGCGCGTATGCCTGCACCGACCGTCTGTCGAGCAGGAACCGTGTCGCCCGCGCGGCTGCCTTCGGCTCCGCGCCGAGCAGCCGCAGAGCGACGACCGTGTCGGCGGTGAGGTCGTAGTCGACGAACGTGCTGCCACCGGAACGGACGAGGACGTGGTCGCCGCCCGCGAGCTGCCGTGTGAGGTATCCGGCGAGCCGCTCGGCGGGGGTCCCCGCACGGGGTGGCGCCGGTGCCGGGGTGAGCGGCACTGACGGTACGCCCGGCGGGGGCGCCGGCGTGCCGGGCTGCGCGGGACCAGGCGCGGGTGCCGCGCCCGTCCCCCGATCGGGCTCGCCGGACGGCCGGTCCGGGTCACCGGTGACCGGAGCAGCGCCGAGCTCGGCGAACGACACCGGCGCGAACGCGAACACGGCCTGCGCGGTCGCCCGCCGCCACTGGTCGCGTTGCACGCCCAGGCCCTTCGTCCGCGCGGCGGCGTACGAGCGCGGGTCGTAGGCGACCGCCCCGACCTCGTCCCGCAGCCCCTTGCCCGCCGTCGCGGTCGCCTGCAGGCGAGAGACCCAGCGCCGCGCCTTCGCGTACGAAGCGGTCCGCCCGGTGGCCTTCAACGTCTGTGCGGCGAGGCCCGTGCTGTTGGAGTTCGCACCGCTGGTGGAGACGCCCCCACCGAACGAACCGTCGGAGCGTTGGTGTCCGACCAGCCACGACGCCGTACGGTCGATCGCCGCGTCGAGTCCGGTGACGCCCTGGTCGCGTGCGGTGAGCAGTGCCTGGAGCGCCATCGCCGTGCCGTCGGTGTCCGGCGCCCCGGCCCCCGCGTCGCAGCTCTTGCCGTCCTGGGCGAACATCCGGAAGAACCCGGCTCGGCACTGCTGCGTGAGCAGGTAGTCGACCGCGCTGCGCGGGACTCCGCCCGAGCGGGCCAGCCCGATCACGGCGAGGGACTGGCTGAAGACGTTGGTGGTGTCGGACCCCGTGCCGCGGTCGGAGAGCCGTCCCTTGTCCGTGCGGCCGGTCGCCAGGAGCCCGAGCGTCTCGGCACGCAGGTCGAAGCGGCCGGGCGCGAGCTGGCTGCGCCCGAACGCCCGCGGGTCCTTGCCCGCCACCACGGCGGCGACGAGCAGCTTGGCCGTCTGACCGCCGAGCCGGGCGTCGGCGTCGTCGAAGAGCTCGGGTCCGAGGTACGCCCCGGCGTGGGCGTCGAGTGCCGAGACGATCTTGCGGACGGCACTCGCACCGGTGCCTGCCGCCTGCAGCGCGAACAGGGTGTCGATCGTCAGACCCCAGTCGGTCACGCCCGCGGCCGGGCCGGCCATCTGCCCACCGGGACCGAGCTCGCGCACGAGCCATCCGGCGGCGCGCGACGCCGCTGGGTCGACCGAAGGGCGTTCGGGCGTGGTCGTCGGCGGTTCGGGGTCAGGCGTCTCCGGCGCGGGGTCCGGCCGCGGGCCGCCGTCCGGGTTGACCGGCGCGACCTCGGGCGGTGGGTTGGAGTCTGCTCCCGCGTCGTGCGAGAACGACCACCCCTCGAACCCGCCGGGCGTGACCGTACGGCCGAGGACGCCGAGGCTCGAGTACTCCCAGGCCGTTCCGGACCCGTCGGCGTGCCAGTAGCCCCAGTACGCGTTCGCGGGAGGTGTGTCGAGGCACCGCTCGACGTACGCGGGGTCCTCGCGGATGGCCACGACCTCGTCGGCGGCCGGGCGGCCCTCGAGCCGGCAGACGAACGACGATCCCCACCGCGCGACCCCGGTGGACTCGATCCCTGCCTCGTGCAACGCCTCCAGACCTGTCCGCGCGACGACGTCACCGTGGGCGTCGTAGCGTGGCGGAGCGCACCGTACGAGCGTCTCCGCAGAGCGCCCCTCGTTCCCGTCGAGGTCACCGAAGTCGACGACGACCGTGACCCCGTCCCGGTCCGCTGCCGAGCAGCGCCCCTCGTACCCGGCCGTCGCGTCGAGCGCGCCCGCCGGCGGTGCCGCACCGACCGGTGTGGTCAGTGCGACAGCCGCCAGCAGCGCGACGAGGCGTGCCGTACGCCCGCTGCGCATCCCGTCCTCAGCGACGGACGACGTACCAGGCGGAACCGCTGCGGCCCTTGACCGAGGTCGCCTTGACGACCTTGCGGCCCGGTGCGCGGCCCACGCTCGTCCGGAGGCGGTAGACACCCTTGCGGTTCGCCTTGGCGCCCTTCGGTGACACCCGCTTGCCGTTCACACGGACGACGACCGTCTCGCCCGGGAGCAGGCCCTTGAGACGGATCACCTGCGTACGGCCGGCGCGGACGGACCTCGTGCGGACGGTCGCGGAGAAGCGCGGCTTGACGACGACCAGGGTCCGGGTGCCGAGGCGGATGTTCTTCGAGCCCACGACGGTGAGTCGGCGCGTGCCCTGCTTGACCGACCTCGGGACGGTCACCCTCACCGTGACGCGACCGGCTGCCGACGCCTTGCCCGTACGGACGGTGCGACCGGCGACACGGACGCGATACGGCTCGCGCGGTGCGAGGCCGGCGGCCTTGACGACGACCTTCCTGCCGCGGACGACCGGCTTCGTCGTCGCCGTGACAGCGAAGCGCGCGGCTCCCAGCACGGCCGGCGGCTCGGTCGGCGTCGGCTCGGTCGGCGCGGCTCGGTCGGTGTCGGCTCTGGCGCGTGCTCAGCCACCTCGTCGAGCGTGATGCGCGGCGGGTTCGGCCAGCCGTCGCCGTACAGGCCGAAGTGCCAGCCGATGACCGAGCCCTTCGCGAGCGGCTGCGTCAGGTCGCCGCCGCCGAGCTGCGACTCCGCCCAGCCGCCGCGGCCGTCCTCCAGGTAGTAGCCCCAGTAGCCGTTCGCGTCCTCGTACTCCCAGCAGAACGGGTACCCCGCTGCCGGCAGGCCGTCGATCGTGCACAGCCCGCCCGGGGTGCCGGGGACACTCCCGAGCGTGTGACCGGCCGCCTCGAGCGCGGCGAACCCGCTCGCCTGGTCGCCGTCGGCGCAAGCGAGCGCGACCTCGTTCTTGCCGGCCTTCTCGTAGTCGACGACCGTCGTGACGCCGGCGCCGGGCGCGCAGGCCGCACCACGGACCGTCGGCACCGCAGGCTCTGGCGTCGAGGGCTCCTCGAGGTGGCTTCTCAGGTCGGCGACAGCCACCCGTGGGAGCGTCGACTCCCACGGGTCGTCGAGCATCGTGAACGCCCAGCCCTCGACCGAGTCGACGGGGATGGTGTCCGTGGTGCCCGCACCGACGGTGCTGTACGCCCAGGGGTCGAGGCCGTTGCTGCGCCAGTACGACCAGTAGCCACCGCTCAGCCAGCAGTACGGCATGCCCTCGGCAGGAAGACCGTCGATCCGGCAGATCGTTCCGGGGCCGGACTCCGACGACGTGGTGAAGCCCGCATTCGCGAGTGCCGCAAAGCCGGACTCCTGCGGACCCTCCGCGCAGCCGAGGGCGACGCGGTCCTGCGCCGGGTCGCCGGGGGTGGCGCCGGCCTTGAGGAAGTCGACCTCGACCGTGACCCCCTCGCCGGGAGCGCACGGGCGGCCGGTGACGCTGGGGCCGTCCGCGGACGCGGCGACGGTCTCGGCCGCGGTGTCGGCCGTCGCCGGTGAGGCCAGTCCGGCCAGCGGGAGGACGAGGGCGACCGACGTCACCAGAGGGAGAAGAGCGCGTTGAAGGACGCGCTGTCGAAAGCGGAGCACGAGGCTGCCTTTCACGAGCGCGTGGATGCAGGGATGGATGCACGCGCCGCACAGCGGCTCGGGCTCCACGAACCGTTGTCCACGACGGTTTGACGGGAGGTGTTGCCACACCGCCAGGTGCTCCGGCTCGCCACCACTGGTGGCCTACGGTTGCGGGACAGCGCCGGACTTTGACCGGCTTCCCCTGGGCGATGCACGCGCAACGTACCACGCATGCGCCGACCCAGTGACGAGCCGAGTGACGAGCCCAGTGACCCACCCGGCGACGAGCGCGCCGGGCGTCGGGGGTGTGTCCGACGCGGTCCCCGGGGAACGGGGTGGTGAAGGAACCGTCTGACAGGAGATCCCTCATGACCCGTACGTATCCCCGGCTCGCCATCGTCACCGGCAGCGACTCCGGCATCGGTCAGGCGACGGCCCAGCTGCTCGCCACCGAGGGCTTCGATGTCGGCCTCACCTGCCACCACGACACCGAGGGTGTCCGCGAGACCGCCAAGGAGATCGAGGCACGCGGGCAGCGCGCGTACGTCGAGGCGTTCGACGCTGCGAACCCCGACGCGGGGGTGCTGGTCGACCGGCTCGTCACGCAGCTCGGTGGGCTCGGCGTGCTGGTCAACGTCGCCGGAACGGGCCACTCCGACAAGGTCGTGGACCTGCCCCTCGACACGTGGCGGCACGTGATCGCGACCGATCTCGACGGGCCGTTCCTCACGTCGCAGCGTGCGGCACAGGTGATGGTCGAGGCAGGTCAGGGAGGCCGGATCATCAACGTGACGAGCGTCCACGAGCACCTCCCGCGAGCCGGGTCGGCGGCGTACTGCGCGGCCAAGGCGGGCCTCGGTATGTTCACGAAGGTGCTCGCGCTCGAGCTTGGTGAGCACGGCATCACGGCCAACGCCGTCGCCCCTGGTGAGATCGCTACCGAGATGACCGGCATGGACGAGTCGGAGGCGTACGACCAGGAGCGTCCGGGAAATCCGCTCGGCCGGCCCGGTCACGTCGCCGAGATCGCGTCGATGATCGGGTTCCTCGCGTCGCCGCGGTCGGCGTACGTCACCGGTGCCTCGTTCACCGTGGACGGTGGTCTGAGTCTCATGGCCGCGCACGGTCACGACCAGGCGGGCGCCGACTGGCGCGACGTCTGAGCGCCGTGGGTCGACGTCAGTCGAGGTAGCGCCGCGCGACCACGTCCTGCTGGTCCGCCGGGCGACCCCGCTGCATCGACCAGGCCAGCCGCACCACGAGTCCGTGCGACCAGACCAGCGGCGTCGCGGCACGCGTGTTCTCCCCCAGCGCGCAGCACGGCCGACCCGTCGGGGGTCGGCCGTCCCACACCTGCTCGGAGATCATGTCGCTCTCGTTGGCGGCAGCCGCGACGGCGCCGAGGTACGCCGACGCGTCACGCCCGGCGGCCACCTCCTGCTCGCCGCGCTCGCCGGTGAGGAGCGGCCAGGCCCGGCCGAGCGTCGTGAACGTGCCCGGCTCCGTGATCTCCCACTGCCGGCCTTCGCGCGTCTCGCCGTACCCGTCGAAGCTGAACCGCCGCCAGAACGGACCGTTCGGTGTCTCCACCTTCAGCTCCCGGTCGACCACCCCGAGCGACGACGCGATCACCGGGTCGCCGGCGGGGAGGATGCCCCACCGGGTCAGGGCGAGGAAGCTGGGGTCGACGACGCGTCGCTGGTCGATGCTCGCGGGTCCGCCGTCACCCATCGCGTACGGGGAGGCCGTGTTCGGAAGACCGTTCTTGGTGAGCCGCAGGAAGTACGGGCGCGTCGAGAGAGGGCCGTTCGTCGTGACCGTCCATCCCTTCACCTGAGCCGCCCATCGGTCGGCGAGGCGGAGCCAGCGGCGTGCCGACGCCTGGTCGCCGTTCGTGCGCGCGATGTCGGCCGCGCACACCAGCCCTGCGATCTGCGCGGCGATCGAGTTCGGTGAGTAGCCGGACTGGTTCTCCCAACGCTCCTGCGGCGAGAACGGCGCCCGGCGCCCGGTCTCCTCGTCGCGGAACCGCTCGAGGAAGGTCGCCGCACGTTTCACCCCGCGGTACGTCGCGCGGTCGGTCCTGCCGGTCAGCCGGGCGAGCACGATCGGCAGCGCCACCTCGTCGAGCTGGAGCTCGGACCACACCGGCTCGCCCTCGACGTCGGAGTTCTGCGGGAACGAGCCGTCGGGCTTCTGCTGCACACGGAAAAGCCAGTCGACGATGCGACGTGCCGCAGCCTTGTCCCCCATCGCCCACATCGCGCTGCCGAACTCGTACGAGTCCCGCGACCACACGAGGTGGTAGGCGCCGGACGGCGAGGACAGGTCGGGGATCTCGTCGCCCCACACCCACGGCGTCGACGGCGAGGCGACGACGGCACCGGGGTTGCGCTTGTCCTCGGCCGCCGCGAGCACCAGGGCGGACGCGAGGTACTGGCGTCTGACCGCTGCGGCCGAGGCCGGCACCCGCTTCAGCGAGGCGAGATAGCGGTGCCACCCTCGGTCGTACCGGCGCTGGACTCTCGACCAGCCCGTACGCGCGCTCGCCGCGGCGGTCGCGCGCGCCTCGGCCGGACGTCGTCCGAACCCGAGCGTGAGCGTCGCGCGCTGCCGTCCCGGCAGGCCGTTCACCCGGCTGACGCGGGCGGTCTGCACGACGTTGCCGGGTCCGGCCGCGCGGTGGCGCCGGTCGAGGCGATGATCGCGTCGGAGGTCGCGCCACCCGTCGCTGGCACGACCCACGTACCCGTTGCTGCTCGCGCCGAGACGCGGGCGGGATCGCAGCGCGGTGGCGACCTCGCCGTCGCTGGCCACGAGCGTCCGCCCGGCCGTACGTGCGCGGTCGTCCATGCCGCCGTTGTTCAGCGCCGGGTCGTGCCGCACGAACAGCCGGTAGCGGTGGCGGTCCAGCGAGCGCAGCCGCACGCGGACCACGAGAGCGTCGCGGCGCGGGTCGGTGACCACCTGCTTGACGAGACGGTACCGACCGGCGCGACCGCCGACCTGCCGGAACCGGAGACTCCGTGCGTCGGTGCGGGCGGTGGCCGGCCGCATGTCGACGGACTCGCGGTCGGTGAAGGTGGCGCCGTCGGTGACGACGAGCTCGAGGCTGCGCACGCTGGGCGTCGACAGGTCCGGATAGAAGACCTCGCTCACCCGTCCGCGCTGCAGCGTGAACCACACGTTGCTGCGCCGGGCCCGCGCGGTGCCGAAGCCCGTCTTGTCGGCCTCGGTCCAGGTGCTCTTCGCGCCGGGACCGCCAGGCGCAGGACCGCCGGGAACGGCCGATGCTGACGGAGCGCCCAGCAACGAGGCGGCGAGCAGCAGGGCGGCCGAGGCGACGAGGGCCGGTGAGAGACGACGCGGGGTCGAGCGGTGTGTGGGCATAAGAACCTCCGGAGCGCTGTCCGGGCGGTTCCCCACGGCCTGGACGTCAAACACGGGTGGCGGCAGCCCTGACAAAGGCGGTCGTGCCCGCCGCTGTCTTGACGAGCACGACCTCGGCGGCCACGCAACCCGGGTCGCGCAGCCGTCGTATGACTCCACGTACCCGAGATCAGCGCGGTGATTCCCGTCGAGCGGCAGGAGTTCCTCACCTGCAGAGACGGAGTACCGTCGAGATCATGAAGGAGGCCGCATGAACGCAGGTCCGCTCAAGGTCGCTCAGGCGCTCACCGACGCCGCGCGCGCGATCGACCAGCCCCGCACGCTCGAGGCAACCCTCGACGCGATCGTCGAGTCCGCGGTCACGACCGTGCCCGGGTTCGACCACGTCGGCATCTCGGTCGTCCACCGCGGCGGCAGGATCGAGACCCTCGCGGGCACCGGCCAGATCGTGTGGGACCTCGACACCCTCCAGTACGACCTCGGGCAGGGGCCGTGCGTCGACGCGATCCGTGAGTTCCCTGTCGTGGCGGTGGAGCACGCCGCGGACGACCCCCGGTGGCCCGACTACATGCCGGCAGCGGTGAAGTCGGGACTTCGGGCCCAGCTGGGTGTCCGGCTCTTCAACGACGCGGAGACGCTCGGAGGACTGAATCTCTACTCTCTGGACTCGGAGACCATCGACTCGGGTGCGGCCGAGCTCGCGGCCCTCTTCGCCTCGCACGCGACGATCGCGCTCGGACGCGCCCGCCACGAGGAGCACCTCAATGACGCCCTCGTGACGCGGAAGGTCATCGGCCAGGCCATCGGGATCGTCTCCGAGCGCTACAAGGTCTCCGACGACCAGGCGTTCCACTTCCTCGTGAGGGCCTCGTCGACCAGCAACACCAAGCTCCGTGAGGTCGCGCAGCAGATCGTGGACACGACCAACCGTGAGTACGAGCGGGGCACGGACGCCGGGGACTGACCTCTCGCGTTCCTGCCCCGGTGCACGTCAGCCCGGCGGGCCGGTTGAGCTGTCCGTCAGCCGAGCGGCTCCAACCCTGAGATACCGATCGCCACGACCGCGGCGAGTACGAGCGATCCCGCCGCGACGACGAACCCTGTAATCCGCTGTGTGCGCCTGCTGCGCTCCTCGTACGTCGCTGCCGCTTCTTCGACCGACACGGCATCGTTGATCTTCTGGCGCATGTGGTGACCCCCCTGTCTCGACTCGACCGTGCCAGACGGGTACCCACAGGCGCCCAACCCAATCTGCTGGATGCTCAGATCAACGGCGGCACGGTCGGAGTCACCGGGACGGCGATCACCGTAGGACCGGAGCGCCCGAAGGCCTCGGCAAGAGCCGAGGCGACGTCCTCGGAGGTCTCGGCGAGGACACCGTGGCAGCCGTAGCCGCGCGCGAGCGCCACGATGTCCAGGTCCGGGATGTCGAGGCCAGGGACTCCGGGGGTCTCCTCGAGCACGGCGAACGACTTGAGGATCGCGTACTCGGCGTTGAGGGGCACGACCACCACGACCGGCAGGCCTTTCTGCGCCGCCGTCCACAGCGCCTGGATCGAGTACTGCAGCGACCCGTCGCCGATGACGGCAAGCACGGGACGGTCGCGGCCGCTGTCGCGCTCGGCCATTGCGATCCCGATCGAGGCCGGGAGGTTCCATCCAAGGCTTCCCGAGGCGAACGTGAAGAACGAGTCCGGCCGCTCGACCGGCCAGGCCGTGTGGAGCTCCCCCAGGTTCGAGGGTGACTCCTCGACGAGGACGGTGTCGGCCGGCGCCGCCTCGCGCAGCGTCCGGAACAACGCGAGCGGTGTGAGCCTGGCGTCACGTCCCTCGGCGCCGTCGGCGGGAGCGGCTGGGTGCGGTGCGAGACGGTGCGGCTGGGTGATGCCGCCGCGCGACGGCACCGGTCGCGCGGCGACCGCGGCTTCGAGTGCCTCCAGGGTGAGAACCGCGTCGCCGAGAAGGCTGTCCCCGACCGGGGCCTTGGCCGCCTCGGCCGGGTCGTCGGTGACGTGCAGCAGCCGCAGTCCGGCAGGAAGGTACGGGCCGGGCACGTACGGGTAGTAGCGGAACACCGGTGCGCCGATGACGATGCCCACGTCGTGGCCGCTGAGCTTCTCCGAGAGCGGACCGATCGCGAACGGGAGGCCCCCCTCATAGAGGGGGTGGTTCTCGGGGAACGGAGGCCGCTCGGAGGCCGGCGCAGCCCACACCGGAGCGCCCATCTTCTCCGCGAGTGCGACCGCCTGGTCCCAGCCTCCACCTCGGGCGATCGCCGAGCCGTAGATCAGGACAGGATTCGCGGCGGCGGAGAGCTGCGCGCAGAAGTCCGCGATCCGCTGCGGGTCCGGCGCGATCCTGGTCGCGACCGAGCGGACCACCGCAGCGCCGTCCGCAGGACGGTCCCAGTCGTCGAGCGGGATCGACAGGAAGACCGGGCCGGCCGGTGGCTGCGTCGCGACCGCGTACGCCCGCATGAACGCCGCCGGGACGTCACCCGCGCGGACCGGCTCGTAGCTCCACTTCACCCACGGCTTGGGAAGCTCAGCGGGCTCGATGTTGGTCAGCCACGGCTCCATCAGGAGCATGTCACGCGTCTGGTTTCCTGCGGTGATGATCAAGGGCGTGCGGTTCATGAACGCCGTGAGAATGTTGGACATCGCGTTGCTGAGTCCCGCCGAGGTGTGCACATTCACCAGCGCCGGCACACGGTTGGCCTGCGCGAAGCCGTCGGCGATCCCGACCGCCGCTGCCTCGGCGAGTGTCTGCACGTACGTGAAGTCCTCCGGGAAGTCCTTGAGAAACGTCTCCTCGGTCGACCCAGGATTCCCGAACACGGTGGTCGTGCCGAGCTCACGCAACAGCTGGAACGTCGCTTCTCTGACGGTGGCGGTCATGTTTTCCCCCTTCGGCGCACGGCACCTAGCACGCGCGCATGAAGGTCAATATCACCTGCCCCGACATTCACCGCATGTCGGGACGACAATGCCGCCGAAAACACGGGAAAAGACCACAAGAAATGCCGCAACACGCCATTGCTGGACAACGTTTGCGAACGCGCCGATGATAAGGCGATGTTCGACGACTTCGTGATCGACGACGTCGCCGTCGAGGGCGCGACGCTCCATGTGCGCCACGGTGGTGACGGCCCACCTGTGCTGCTTCTGCACGGCCATCCGCGGACCGGGGCGACGTGGCACAAGGTCGCGCCGCCGCTCGTCGACGCGGGCTTCACCGTCGTGTGCCCCGACCTCCGCGGCTACGGCCGCTCCGTCGGTCCCCCACCGGCTCCCGACCACAGCGCGCACAGCAAGCGCTCGATGGCCGGTGACATGGCGCAGCTGATGACGGTGCTCGGCCACGGGCGGTTCCACCTCGTCGGCCACGACCGCGGCGCTCTGGTCGCGTTTCGGCTCGCGCTGGACCACAGCACGCGGGTCGAGCGGCTGGCGATCCTCGACAGCATCCCCGTCGTCGAGCACCTCGACCGTGCGGACGCGCGCTTCGCCACCGCGTGGTGGCACTGGTTCTTCTTCGCTCAGCCAGAGATCCCGGAACGGGTCATCAACGCCGACCCCGACAGCTGGTACGTCGGCGACCTCGAGCAGATGGGTGCCCAGAACCACGCAGAGTGGAGGGAAGCCACCCGCAACCCCGACGTCGTCCGCGCGATGCTCGAGGACTACCGGGCCGGACTGACCATTGATCGCGCACACGAGGAGGCCGACCGCGCCGCCGGCCGGCGCCTGTCCATGCCACTCCTGGTGCTGTGGTCGCTGCGTGACGACCTCGAGGACCTCTACGGCGACCCCCGGAGAATCTGGCGGAGCTGGGCGGACGACGTCCGGGGCTGGGGCATCGACTCGGGGCACCACGTGGCCGAGGAGGCGCCCGCCGAGCTCGTCGCCGCTCTGGCGCCCTTCTTCGCCGGCCGCTGAGCGAACCGCCGTCAGCGGGCGAGGCCCGGGACCACGAGCTGACGGAAGGCTTCCGGGTCGTCCACCCAGGGGAAGTGGGCGGCCCCGTCCTGCACGACCAGGTCAGCGTGGGGGAACAGGCTCGCCAGCTCCGCCATCGCCCCGACGGGGTTGCCGACGTCGACGCTGCCCGCGACGACCAGGACCGGGACGTCGAGCGCAGCAAGAGCGGCACGCGTGGCCTCGGGGTCGAAGGCGCCGTCGGCACCGAACTCCTGCGCCGCCACCGGGTTGCGTGATGCGTCCATCGCGGCGTCGTAGGCGGCGACGTCGGCGTCCCAGCGTCCGTAGGTCAACGGGGCGATCGCCGCCCAGTCCGTCGCGGTGGGCGCGCCTGACTGGATCCGGGCGAGCGCGGCGGCCGCATCGGCGTACCAGGGCTCGTCCGCGCGCGACCGCGCCACCTCGGACCGAGCGTCGTCGCTGATCTCGATGCCCACCGCACGGGTGCTCGGCGTGACCAGCACGAGTCGCTCCACCCGGTCGGGGTACCGCTCGGCGTACCGGAGGACGACGTTCGCACCGGCCGAGTGACCGAGCAGGGAGAGCCGGTCCAGGCCCAGGTGCGCGCGCACCGCCTCGACGTCGTCGACGACCCGGTCGCACCGGTACGTCGCGGGGTCGACAGGCGTCTCGGAGGCGCCGCTCCCCCGGTGGTCGAGAAGCACGAGCTCGACGTGGTCGGCGAGTCCACCCAGGTCGCCGAGGTAGTCGGCCGAGAGCATCGGCCCGCCGGGGACGCACACCAGCGGGACGCCGGAGCCGGTACGTCGGCACGAGAGGCGGGTGCCGTCATGGGCAGTGACGTGCAACGGGGACGCCCTTCTGTCCGAGGAACGAGCTTCTGTCGGGGAACGAGCCGAGGCGCTCACCGTAGCGCGGGACCGGCGCGGCGGGCGGGCGCACACGGCGGGGTCCGTCAGGCCGAGAAGAGGCCCTGCCCGACGTACTCCCCCTTGCGGACACCGGGCGGGATCGCAAACAGACCCGAGCCCGTGTGCTGGACGTACTCCTGCATCGCGTCGAGCGTCGACAGCCGCATCTGGACGGGCGTGAAGTGCGTCCGCGGGTCGACGACGTACGCGAGGAAGAACAACCCGGCGTCCATGCGCCCGAGGTCGTTGCTGCCGTCGACGAAGTTGTAGCCCCGCCTCAGCATCCGGACGCCGTCGTTGTGGTCGGGATGGGCGATCGCGACGTGAGCCGCAGGGTCGACGAGCGGCGCGTCCTCCCGGCCCGTACGGGCGAAGTCCGGCTGGTCGTGCTCGGCGCCGCCCGACAGCGGCGCACCCTCCGCCTTCGTCCGGCCGACCACCCGCTCCTGCTCGCGCATCGGCTGGCGGTCCCAGATCTCGATCGTCATCGAGATGCGGCGCGCCACGAGAAAGCTGCCGTCCGTCATCCAGGGCTGGTCGCTGTCCTTGCCGACCCACACGTGCTCGCCCAGCGCCTCACGGTCCGCGGACTTGACGTTCATCGTCCCGTCCTTGAACCCGAACAGGTTGCGCGGCGTCGCCTCGTCCCTCGTGGTCGTCGACGTCTTGCCGAAGCCGAGCTGCGACCAGCGCAGGGCGACCGTGCCGAAGCCGATGCGGGCGAGGTTGCGGATCGCGTGCACGGCGACCTGCGGGTCGTCGGCGCACGCCTGCACGCACAGGTCGCCGTGGCTACGCTCCGGGCTCAGCTTGTCGCCGGGAAAGTGCGGGAGCGGCTCGAGTCCCGCCGGCCGCTTCCCGGACAGCCCGAAACGGTCGTCGAACAGCGATGCCCCGAACCCGAAGGTCAGGGTCAGACGCGACGGCGGCAGCCCGATCGCCTCCCCCGTGTCGTCGGGCGGCGCGTCGTAGTCACCGGACGTCGGGCCGGCCGGTCCGGCACCAGCACCGTGCATCATCCGGGCGGCCGCGTCCGTCCACTCCCGCAGCAGGCCGACCAGCGCCGCACGCGAGTCGGTGGTGACGTCGAAGGAGGCGAAGTGAAGGCGGTCCTGCACGGGCGTGACGATGCCCGGCTGATGGACGCCGTACAGCTCGTACGCCTGCGCGTCGCCCCGCGAGGTCGACTCGTCACCGGCGACCGCGCGGCCCGCACCGAAGCCCGCGGCGGCCGCGCCGACACCCAGCGCCGCTCCCCCACCGATCAGCCCTCGGCGGCTGATCCCTCGGCGTTCCTCACCCATGGTGTCCTCGCGAATCCTCAGACGGTCGCCGCAGCGAGCTTCGACAGCGGCTCGCTCAGCGCGTTGACGGCATCGGACAGCGCCTTGACCTGCTCGGTCGTCAGCTGGTCGTACGTGACGAAGCCGTCGCCGTCCTTGTGGGTGTCGAGCAGCGTCTGGAGCGCGTCGAACCGGTCGGCGATCTCAGTCGCGAGCGCCTCGTCGTTCTTCTCGACGATCGGTTGCACGCCTTCGAACGCCACGCGCGCGCCGTCGACGTTGGCCTGGAAGTCCCACAGGTCCGTCCGCGACCAGTACTCCTCCTCGCCCGTCACCTTCCCGGTCGCGACCTCGTCGAGCAGCCCGCGGGAGCCGTTGGCGATCTGGTCGACCGTGTACGTGAGGTCCTGCACGCGGTCGTCGAGCGTCTGGGTGTTCGCGAGCAGGCCGTCCGCGTACGTCGCGCGCTCGGCAGGCGTCAACGCCGTGTAGTCCTGCGCACGCGCTGGCCAGAGGTCCTTCTCGATGAGGTGCCACCCGGTCCACCTCTGACCCGGCTCGAGGTCGGCCTCCCGTGCGTCCATCTTGGGGTCGAGGTCGCCGAAGGACTCCGCGACCGTCTCGATCCGCTCCCAGTGCTGGCGGGCGACCGGATAGAGCGCGCGCGCCTCCGCGTCCTTGCCGGCCTTGTAGAGAGCGACGAACTCGTTGGTCTGGTCGAGCAGCTGAGCGCTCTGGTCCTGCACGTACGCCGCGTAGTTCTTGTTGGCCTCGTCGACGAGCGCCTGCGTGTCGCCGCTGACCGCCACGTCCTCGTCGGACGCGGTGACCGCGAAGTCGTCGCGGATGCCCTCGCCCTTCATGCCTGGCTTGCAGGCCGTGACGTACTTCCCCTCCGGCGCCGTCACCACGAGATCGCGGGTAAGGCCGGGCCCGATGTTCTCGATCTCACCGATGATCCGCAGCCCGTCGGAGGCCAGCAGGTAGAACTCGGTGACGTCGGTCCCCTCGTTGCGGACGCTGAACCTCAGGTTGCCGGCCGGGGCTTGCGCGGACGAGACCTCGCACGCGTCGGCGGTGGACGTCACCTGGAGGCTGCGGTCGTCGTCGGAGTCGGCGGGACGGTTCTCCGTGCATCCCGCGAGCACGCCGACGGACAGCGCGACGAGCCCGAGGGTGACGGGCAACGGGGTACGACCCATGGAGGTTCCTCTTCTTCTGCAGGTCAGGCAGCCACGGGCTGCTTGGTGGAGCGCTTCTTCGTGCTGCGGCGACGCATCGTGAGCAGGAAGACGGTCATGGTCGGGACGAGGTACAGGACCCACGCGAGCCCTTCGAGCTTGGTGGTCTGCGGGGAGAAGTTGAAGATGCCCTTCAGGACCGCGCCGTACCAAGAGGTGACGTCGATCGTGCCGGAGACGTCGAACAGGTAGTCGGTAAGCCCGGGCAGGACACCGGCCTCCTGCAGGTCGTGGACGCCGTACGACAGCACACCGGCCGCGACCACGATCAGGAAGGCGCCCGTCCAGGTGAAGAACCGGCTGAGGTTGATGCGCAGTGCCCCGCGGTAGAAGAGCCAGCCCAGCACGACGGCGGTGGCGAGCCCGAGGGCGGCGCCGAGCAGCGGCACCCACGCGGACTGCCCGCCATCGGTCCCCGCCTGGGTCGCGGCCCACAGGAACAGCGCGGTCTCGAGCCCTTCACGGCCCACCGCCAGGAGTGCGACGACCATGAGCGACCAGCGTCCAGCCTCTGCCGCGTCGTCGATCTTGCCGCGGAGCTCTCCGCTCAGACCCGCGGCGGCGTGCGCCATCCAGAAGACCATCCAGGTGACGAACCCGACCGCCACGATGCTCAGCGAGCCGCCGATCAGCTCCTGCGCCTCGAACGTCAGCCCGCGCGGGCCGAACGTGAGCAGGGCTCCGAAGCCGAGGCTGATCGCGACGGCGATGCCTACGCCCGTCCAGATCCGCGGCAGCAGGTGTCGTCGCTCGGTCTTGACGAGATAGGCGACCAGGATGCTCACGACGAGCGCGGCCTCGAGCCCTTCGCGCAGGCCGATGAGGTAGTTCGCGACGAGCACCGCGCGACCTCCCGGGCAGGTGGGTTTGTTAAGGCTCACCTAACATACGTCGCGTCGCTGGTGCCGTCTAGCGCAGGAGACAGCACTGCGTCCCCGCCCGCTGCCCGGGCAGCTCCCGAACAAGCCGCCGGCGGGCAGTGTCACGACGGACCTGCCTCGCCGGCGGCCTCCGAGCGTCAAGCGCCCCCCTGACCACGATCCTGTCTTCGACGTTCTCGTGGTCGCGCACACTCGGAGCTTCTCGGTGTTCCGCCATCCCTTGGGACTATTACGTCCTGGTCTGCGAGGGACGGCTCGGCAGGTCCGGCGATTTCACCCTTGCCTTCACCCCGGGGCCTCGGAGCCGTCCCTGGGCGGCAGCACCCCGCGGATGGACGCACTGTGGACCGCCTCGTCCCGGGACCGGACGCCCAGCTTGCGATAGAGACTGCGGGTCTGGGACTTGACCGTGTTGACGGAGACGTGGAGGGACCTCGCGATGTCCTCGATCGTGCGCGACGTCGCGATCGCCTCCAGGACGACCTGCTCGCGGGGAGTCAGCTCCACCATCTCGTCCTGACGGTGCAGCACGCCGCGTACGCCTGCGTCCTCGAGGACGTGGACCACCTTCTCCAACGGGGGCAGCAGCTCCGCCGCCGCCGTCAGGAGGTCGGGGGGGACCAGGGCGAACGGCCGGTAGCTGCCGACCTCCGCCAGGGTGAGCAGGCGCTCGAGGTCAGCGACGGCGGTCGCCTCGTCGCCTGAGGCGAGGGTCGCGGCCGCGTACGTCAGCTTCAGATCCGTCCGCACCCGGCTGCTGCACCTCTCGTCCCAGCGGCGAGCCCCCGCGAGCCGCTGGGCAGTCCGGTGGTCCCCCACCACGAGTGCGAGCCGCGCTCGGGCGAGAGCGACGAGCGGCTGGTCGGACTCGATGCCTGCCAGCAGGGCACGGGCGCGCGGGGCGGACCGCAGCGAGAGGAGCAGGTCGACCTCGAGACCGGCCAGCACCGCCTCGGCGAACGAGCCTGGCGCCAGGCCGTGCTCGCGTCGTGACCGCACCTCCGAGAGGCGGTGCAACATCCCGATGCGGTCGCCCCAGAGCAGCGCATCCTGCCCGCGGGCATAGAGCTCGTAGAACCACAGGGCGCCAGGGGCCCGGCAGGACCGGATCCCCCTCTCGAGCGCCTCGAGGACGCGGCCCCGGTCCAGCTGCTCCCCCGCCACCAGCGCCGTCGCGGCGGCGGCCTCGCGGCCACCGATCGTCTCGACACCGAGGTCCGCGGCCGCGGTCTCGTAGCGCGTGAGCCAGGTTTCAGCACGGGCGGTCTCACCCTCGACGGCCATGGTCAGCCCGAGAAGAGCACTGACGTCCGCCTGTGCGCTCGGAACCGGCGACACCGGCGCGGTCTCGTACGCCCAGCGCAGAGTGTCGGTGGCGGTGTGCGTGTCGCCTGCCGCGAGGTGGAGGACCCCAGCCTCTTTGAAGACCGGGCAGAGGAGGTCCCCGAGCTGCTCCGAGCGGGTACCGCGCGCCGCCGAGGCGATCGACGTGAGGCGTGCGGCGAGCTCACGCGCCTGTCCCGGATCGCCGAACCGACGCAGGGAGAGAAGCGCGAGCAGCCCTTCGTCGAGCGCCGCGCGAGGGTCCGTGGACCGCCCGATCAGCTCCAGCTCCGTGCGGCCGAGCACGGCCCGGGGGCCGGGTCGCGCCGCAGGGTCTCCGTCAGGCGGCACGGCCAGCTCGCGGACCGCACGCAGCTTGCGGCTCCGCGAGAGCTCCTCGGGCGTCATGCGCCGGAAGAACTCGTCCAACCCGGAGCGGTCGACGGCGAGCAGGGTGATCCACCCCTGCTCGACCGAGAGGCGTGCGCGCTCGAGGTCGTCGGCCGACAGCGCGTGCCTCAGCGCGTGGACGTGCTCGCCGCGTGCATGGAACCAGTCGGACAGCTCGCCGTCGAGCTTCTGCACGGCGCGCGGCACCTCCGCGGCGAACGACGACCGCAGTGCCGACCGGACGAGTCGAGGCCAGACGAAGGTGCGGGGCCGTGACGTCGTCGTCGGCACCTGGACCAGCAGCCCGTGGGACATCAGGCAGTCGAGCACCGTACGAGGGTCGTCACCGATGACCCTGCGGGCGATCTCGTCGTCCAGCCGCTCGGGAACCGTCAACCGGAAGACCCATTCGGACGTCGCCAGCGGGCTGAGCGCCGGGAGCACCTCGTTGCGCACCCACCCGTCGACGTGCTCTCGAACGACCTGGTCGATCGGGTGCGACCAGGGGCACGACTCGTGTGCCAGGGCGTTGCCGATCGCCCACAGGATCGCCGGCCACCCGCCCGTCTCGCGATGAAGGTCGGTCAGCCACTGCGGCGGGAGCTCGAGCCCGAAGGACCCGAAGAGCGCGTACGTCTCGTCTGGCGTGAGCAGGAGGTCCCGCACGTCGATCACGGTGGACTCGACCCCCTGGCGGCGGCACGTGTCGCGGAGCCGGCCTTCGGCACGCGTGCACACCACGAGGCGCAGGTTCGGGCACTGCCGCAAGAGCTCGGCAACGTCGCGGTGTGCCTGGGGGTCGTGGATCCGTTCGTAGGCCTCGACGACGATGACGAGGGGTGCCGACCACCGGTGGATCGCGTGGCGGATCGCGCGACGCGAAGCGATCAGGTCGGTGCCCGGGGAGACGACTCCCGTGACACCGAGTGCCTGACCGATCTCCTCCCAGAGCCGCGCAGCGGAGTCGATGTCCTCGTCCAGCGTCACCCATGCCGCGTCGATCTCTTGCGGGAGACGCTGCGAGCCACTGCGCGACCAGGGTGCTCTTGCCCACTCCTACCGGTCCACGTACCACGGTGAGCGGGATGGAGGAGTCGAGCTGCTCGAGCAGTCGCTGCCGTCTGGCCAACGGCCGGGGCAGTCGCGGGACGGCGTACCGGTACGCCCCCGGTCTGGTCGCAGCAACCTGGCTCGAGCCGATCGCGTCCACGCTCATCCTCGCCCCCGAGAGTCTCCGTGGGCGCCGAGCGCAGGCGACCCACCACAATTGACCATGTCGTGAATTATGGCGCTCTCTGCCGGTTGTGCACGTCGGGGCCGAGACAGTCGCGCGGTGATCGGTGCGGCTGCCGCCGCCTCGTGCACCCCTGCTCCCGACAGCAGGGGTGCACGAAGACGGCGCGTGGCAGTCGTCAGGCCCCGGCACCCGCCTTCGGACCCGGCTTCGGGCCCGGCTTCGGTCCCGCCTTCAGCGCGTTGACGAGGGACAGCGTGAGGAAGTTGAGGTCGCCGTCGGCCTCGAACTTGTCACTCACGTTCCCGGCGACTCCTCCCTCGAGCGCCAGCTTGCTGAGGAGGTCGAGCTTGAGCGACGGCGAGCCTTCGCTGAAGTCGAGATCGGCGAGATCTACCCAGACGATGTTCGGCCGGGTGGTCGACTCGAACACGTACCGCTTGTTGGTGAGATCGGCGACGACCTGCCAGATCGTCTGGGACGCGTCGGGCTTGCCGGGGTCCGGCTCGCGGAACGGCTGAGCCGTGTTGCGGATCACGCTGAACATCGCGGCGATCGCGTCCACCTGCGTCTTCGGCTGGGTCAACCTGCCGACGTAGTAGAGCGCCCGCGCGAAGCGGTCGGTGGCCAGCGTGGACCCCGGCAGCGGCTTGTCGCCGCCCAGTCCTTGCCACTGCTCGACCAGCTCGAGCTGCTTGTCGAAGGTCGGCGAGTTCGTCATCACCTGGTAGCCGCGGCCGTGGTGGATCTGCGCCTTGCCGTCGAGGTACTCGATGATCGCCGAGTCGCCCGTGGCGTCGTCCAGCGCGAGGTGGATCGCCGGCACCTCCCCGCTGGACGGGTCGGTCAGCTGCACGACCTGGGCGTCGTTGTCCTCGATCCACGCGACCGCCTCCGCCACGGTCGCGTGGTTGTCGAGGAAGTACTGCAGCCACACCGCCTGGCTCAGCGCGGGCCTCGACTCGTCCCGCGGCTCGTACGTCGACTCCGCCAGCCACAGGATGTGGCCCGAGAGACCCGCCTCGTTGATGCCGTCGACGGAGATCATGTCGAAGGCGGTGGCGACCAGGCTGCCGTACTTCGCCGTCCAGGTCAGCTCGCCCTTCACCCCGTCATCGCGGGAGATGCCCCGCGGGAGCTTCCAGAGGTTGGTCCCGAGGTCGCGGTGGTAGTCCATGTTCCGACCGACGATCACCGATCCGTCGGCGTCCGGCCACATCACTCTCGTGCACATGTCTTCTCGCTTTCTGCTGCATTGACTCTGAGAACTCTCGGAAATCAGCTCGTCGACAAAGGCCCACCCCGTGCTCGCGATGCAAAAGGCAGCACGACCAGCGACGCGAAGAAGAAGCACAGCGCGCCGACCAGTGTCCCGACGTTCGCCACCGCATTGTTGACGGAATCACCGCTGGTCAGGATGTAGGCCCCGACCGCCGAGATCCCGAATGCCACACAGCCGACGAAGTTGATCTGCGCCGACCACCATTGACGGTCACGCGGGCTCCAGGCGTTGTTGACGTGGTTGTAGGCCACGATCACCAGGACGCCGCTCACGAGGAACGCGACCGATCCACCCGCGTCCGGCGACCAGACATAGTGCTTCTCGGCAGAGATCGTCCTCACCCCGAGCGCGGCCGTCGTGCTGACGTTGAACAGCAGCGTGCCGAAGGACTGGGTCGCCGCGGCGAGCCACTCCGCACGCACCATCGACCCCCGCCCGTACGACACCGGCACGGTCACGGCACCGCTCAGGAGCAGCTGCGCCATGCCCGCCGCCGTGAAGAACCAGGCGCCGACGAAGTAGCACGCGTTGGACGTCGCAGCCGACGCCCACCCTCCGAGCGCGAGCGCCGAGCCGAGCGCGAACAGCGACGACCCGATCATGAATCCCACGCACTGCTTGGTGAGCGTGGGAGTCAGCGCTGCCCGTTGGAGCGTCGTGCTCGAAACGGCTTCCGTCATGGCTCCACCCCGTCCGATCTCTCGCCGTCAGTACGGCTCTGTCAGTGATGGCTCTGTCAGTGATGGCTCTGTCAGTGATGACTCCATCAGTGATGGAAGTGAGAGCCCGCCACCTCGCGCGGGAGGGGCGACTTGAGGCCGTCGAGGTACGCGACCTCGCCCTCCAGGTCACGCAGGAGCGCGTTGGCCAGGTCGTGGCTCAGCCCGGCGCGGACGACGATCCGCTGCACCGTGACGTCCGCGAGGTTGTCGGCCAGCGGATAGGCCGGCACCAGCCAGCCCTTCATCCGCAGGCGGTCCGAGAGGTCGTACAGGTTCCAGTTGGCGGTGTGGCCCGCCTTCAGCCGCCAGGCGAAGACCGGGATGGTGTCGCCCCTGCTGACCAGCTCGAACGGGCCGATCTTCTCGATCGCGGACGAGAGGTACTGCGCCACGTCGAGTGCACTCTGCTGGACGTCGCGGTACCCGTCGCGGCCCAGACGCAGGAACATGTAGTACTGCAGGAGCACCTGCGCACCCGGCCGGGAGAAGTTGAGCGCCAGCGTGGGCATGTCACCGCCCAGGTAGCTGCAGTGGAACACCATGCTCTCGGGGAGTGCCTCGGTGTCGCGCCAGACGATCCACCCGACGCCCGGGTAGACCAGGCCGTACTTGTGTCCCGACGTGTTGATCGAGACGACGCGATCCGACCCGGAAGTCCCACTCGAGCTCGGGCTGGCAGAACGGCGCGATCATGGCACCGGAGGCGCCGTCGACGTGGATCTTCACGTCCAGGCCGGTCGTCTCCTGGATCTCGTCGAGCTTCTTCGCGATCTCGGCGATCGGCTCGTACATCCCGGTGTAGGTCTGCCCCATGATCCCGACCACGCCGATGGTGTTCTCGTCGACGTACTTCTCGAGATCGTGGCCGTCGAGGACGAGGTGGTCCTCGCTGACCGGCACCCAGCGCGGCTCGACCTCGAAGTAGTTGCAGAACTTCTCCCAGCAGACCTGGACACCGGTCGACAGCACGAGGTTCGGCGACTCGACGGACTTGCCCTCCTCACGGCGCTTGGCCTGCCAGTGCCGCTTGAGCGCCAGGCCGCCGAGCATGCACGCCTCGGAGGAGCCGATGGTCGAGGTGCCGATCGTCTGCGCACCGTCCGGGGCGTGCCAGAGGTTGGCGAGGATGCGCCAGCAGCGCTCCTCGATCGCCGCGGTCTGCGGGTACTCGTCCTTGTCGATCATGTTCTTGTCGGCGGACTCGGCGTAGAGCCGCTTCGCCTCGTCGTCCATCCAGGTGGAGACGAAGGTCGCGAGGTTGAGCCGCGCGTTGCCGTCGAGCATGGCCTCGTCGTGGACGATCTGGTACGCCGTCTCGGGGAGGCTCGGCCCGTCGGGCATCTCGAACTTCGGCAGCTGCGTCGCCTCGCCGGGGCGGACGAAGACCGGGTTGATGAGGAGCGAGTCCCCGATGTTGGTGGTCTGGCGAGCGTTGGTGTGTCTGACGGACATGGGTGCCCTCTCTCGATGACGAGTGATGGTTTGCAGCCCGCGTCTGGTGCGGGCCGACGACTGCTAGACCTCGATCGGCGGATAGAGCCGATCCATGGTGTATTGCCGGTTCCGCCGGGCCGCCCAGGTCGAGATCGCGAGGAACGCGACCGTGAGGCCGAGGACGACGGTGACGGAGATCCACAACCGGTCGTCGATGCCGCCCACGGTGAGCTGTCTGAGCCCCGTGACCGTGTACGTCATCGGGTCGACCACGTGGATGTACTGGAACGGTTTGGTGGTGGTCGGGACGGGATAGACCCCTCCCGCGGAGACGAGCTGCACCATGAGGAAGGCCAGCGTGACCACCCTGCCGACGGCGGCTCCGAACAACGCGTTGAACATCTGGATCATGGCCAGGAACATCGCGACGATCAGCAGCATGAACGCGAACGTGCCCCATGGATGGGTCGGTCTCAGCCCCACGGCGAAGACGACCACGGTGTAGAGGATCGCGGCTTGGAGCATGCCCATGGCGTACGTCGGGGCGTACGAGGCGAGCACGACGCGGAACGAGCCGAGCCCCTGCACCAGCGGACGCGTCTGCAACGGGGTGAAGCAGCATCCACGCGATGATGCCGCCGACGAACAGGGCGAGCCCGAAGAAGAACGGGGCGAAGCCGGTACCGAAGGTCGGCGCCTTGTGGAGGTAGTCCTCCTTGAGCTGGACCGGCCTCGCCAGCGCCTTCGCGAGGTCGGTGCGCTGGCCGTCGGTCCAGGTCGGGATCATGCCGACCCCCTCCTTCAGGCCGCTCGCCAGCTGCGCGGACCCGCTCGAGGCCTCCTTCGTGCCCGCCGCGAGCGTCCCCGCACCGGCAGTCAGCTTGACCAGCCCCGAGCTGAGCTCGTCAGCGCCGGTGCGCAGCTCCCCCACGTCGGTGCGTGCGGTCTTGATCTGGCTGACGACCTCGCCGCTCTCGAGGACCCTGAGGGCACCGCTCAACCGGCTCTGCGGGTTGCCGAGCTCGCGGTCGAGCAGCCGCGCGTCGCCGCGGATCGCCGTCAGCTGGTCGTTCGCACGCGGTCCCAGGCCTTTCGTCGCGAGCGCGTTCTCGACCGGGGCGAGCGCGTTCGCCAGCCGGCGCTGCGCCGGGTCCCCGCTCGCCCGCAGCTGGGCGACGACCGTGTCGAGGCGCTGGCTGGCGACCGCCTGTGCGGCCGAGACCTCGTTCAGGACCTTGACGACATCCTCGGTGGTGTCGCTCAGACGGCCCGCCGTGGTGCGGATCTCAGAACCGGTGATCCCCGACTTGTCGATCTCCGCGAGGATCAGGTCCGTCACCGAGTCGACCTTCTGGTCGAGCTCGTCGACACCGGTCGCCAGCTTGGCCGACCCGTCCTTGGCGGTGACCAGCTTCGTGGCGAGCTCCTGCGCACCGGAGTTCACCTTCGTCAGGCCGGTGTCGAGCTGGGTGGCGCCGCTGGACGCCTCCCTCACCTTCGGTACGAGGTCGTTGGTCACCTCGTTCAACGCGATCTCGAAGGTCTTGACGCCGACCTGCGCGGAGATCTCGTTGACCGCCTGCTGCGCGGCGTCCTGCCCGATGATGGTCGCGAGGTAGTTGTTGACGTCGTTGTACGTGAAGACCAGGTCCGCCGAGCGCGGCTTGTCCCCCGCCGGCGACGCGACGGCCTCGCTGAAGTCCTTCGGCAGGGTGACGGAGAAGTAGTAGGTCCCGTCGGCGACGCCCTCGGCGCCTTCCTTCGGTGAGACCAGGTGCAGGTCGAGCTGCTTGGAGGCGAGCAGTCCGTCGGCCACCTGCTTGCCGGCATCGAGCTTCTCCCCCATCACCACCGCGCCGACGTCCTCGTTGACGAGGGCGACGGGGATCTTGTCGGCGGCAGCGAACGGGTTCCAGAACGCCCACAGGTAGAGCGCTCCGTACAGCAGCGGCATCAGCACGATGACGACGAGCGCGAGCCGTGGCATGCGGCCGCGGTAGTAGCGCTTCAGGTCGCTTCCGGGTGAGAACACGGCAAACATCAGCCCAACGCCTCTCGCTCGAGCTCGGCGAACTCGTCGTCGATGAGGTTCGGGACCTCGACCACGTCGTGCAGCCGGCGGTCGCCGTACCCGCCGTTGATGTCGGCGGTGATGACCGTCTGCTCGGTCCCGAGGGCGATCAGCCGGTCCAGCAGCTTGTACGTCGCTCGCACGCTGGAGAGCTTGTCCACTCCTCCGACCACGAGCAGCGGTGGCTTGTGGGTGTTGGCCACGGCGATCCGCAGCAAGGCCGCGGTGAGCTCCGGGAGCTCCTCGACGAAGGCGTCGAGCGGCGGCAGGCTCAGCTCCCCGAACACAGGGCGGCAGATCCGCTCGAGGTCGTCCTCGCGGGACTGCTTCACCCACCGGTACCAGGGCGCCTCCCAGCGCACCTGCTCCGTGATGATGTCGTGGACGCGGATCGCCTGGGCGATGCCGTCGACCTCGTCCACGTCGGCGAGCGCGGCCTTGGAGAACAGGTCACGGGCATCGTTGATGCGGCCGAACGCCTTCAGGAACCCGGTCGTCGGCCTCATCCGGCCGGCCAGCGTGAGCAGCAGCGCCACCCTCCCCCGACCCCCGGGCCCGACGAGCACGGTGAGCCCACCGGTACGGACCACCAGGTCCGTGGGTCCGTAGATCGGTCCCCACGAGGCGTCGACCCCGATCGACGTCGCCTCGATCAGCGGCGGCTCCGGCTCGACGGCCCCGGCCTCTCCCCACGTGAGCTCGCTGGGACCCCATTCGGTCCCTCCGGTTGACACAGTCACAGATCTCCCCCTCGAACAAGTGACAAAGACGTCCGGCGTCAACGCATCACGAGTACGGAGAGGGTCGCCCCTTTCGTGGGGAGACGAATGCTGGCGATCGTCTGCGCAAAGCGACGCAGATCGTTTCGGTGGGCGCGTCGAAGCTGTCCGGGGTGTCGTTCTTCACCGTGCGTCCGTTTCTGGCTCGGCCATCAAAGTCAGAGCGCGCGACAATGCACGCGTTTACGAATGAGAGAGGTCGGGTGATCGGCCCGTGCAATGTGCGGGGCCGTACCCGATATCGGCGGTTTTATGTCCTGCGCGTCACTGTAGGACACCTTTGATGGCGGCGCAGTTCGAGAAGCCGCCGATTTGCAAATAGCATTCTTTTGCGACCATTACCACGGAAAGGCGGCGCTCGCGATCCATGGCTTCACGCCACGGCGTCGACCACTCCGTACCGAAGCGGCTCGCGGGCCGCGGCGTAGTGCTCGGTGCCGCGGACAGGCTGAGCCCGAGGGGCTCGCGTGCTTCCGCGATCGAGAAGCCGTCCCGCTGGAGGAGCTCGGCGGTGTCTGGCGCCGGTGCCCGCGTCGCCCGGCCGACGTCCGCAGGATCATCGACCCGGCCCGAGCTCACCCGGGGGCCGGCGGCGGGCAGCCCGCAGGAGGTCGGACGCCGACCGGCTCCGACCAACCAACTTGGTCTCAAAGCGTGCTCGGTTCTCCCGAAACGCTTGACAGGTGACATTAATAATAGTGCACTACTTAAAACCGGGCCGCAGGGCCCACCGATGCAGGAGTGCACACGTGACCAAGATGACATCCCGTGGGGGCCGGACGATCGCGATGATCGCGGCGACCATCCTTCCGCTCGCGCTGATCAGCGCCTGCGGCGCCGACGAGTCGGACGGCAAGACCACCCTGACCGTCGCCAGCTACGGAGGCCCGTACCAGGACGCCCAGGCGAAGGCCTTCTTCGAGCCGTACATGAAGGCCAACCCGGACGTGAAGATCGTCCAGGACAGCCCGTCGGACAACGCCAAGCTCCGCGCGATGGTCGACGCCGGCAAGCCGCAGTGGGACGTCGTCCTCCTCGCCAACGACTTCGGCAACGAGAGCCAGGGCAAGTGGCTCGAGCCGATCGACTACGACGTGGTCGACAAGGACGCGCTGCTCGACGGCTACGCGGGCAAGTACCGCGCCGGCGCGGACGTCGAGGGCACCGTGCTCGCGTACCGCGAGGACAAGCTCCCCCAGGCGCCCTCGTCGTGGGCGGAGTTCTTCGACACCAAGAAGTTCCCCGGCAAGCGAGCGGTGAACAAGTTCGCCGCCGGCGGCATCCTCGAGGCGGCGCTGCTCGCTGACGGGGTCCAGGCCGAGCTCTACCCGCTCGACGTCGACCGCGCCCTCAAGAAGATCGACACCATCAAGGACCGCATCGTCTGGTGCGACACCGCCGCTCAGAGCCAGCAGCTGCTCGAGTCGGGCGAGGTCACGATGGGACTCGTGTGGGTCGGCCGCGCCATCGACGCCGGCAAGTCGAGCCCGGTCTCGGTCGACTGGAACACCTGGCTGAGCCAGGACGCGTACTGGATGGTGCCGAAGGGCACGCCGAACGCCGAAGAGGCGATGAAGCTCATCGCCTACATGGTGACCAAGGACCCGCAGGTCGAGTTCACCCAGCTGATCGACTACGGCACGGTCAACCGTGAGGCCGCCGAGGTCGAGTCGGTGCGGGCCAACCCGAACCGCCCGAGCAACCACCTGGACACCCAGGTCCCGATGGACGACGAGTGGTGGGCCGAGAACCTCGAGGGCGTCATGGAGACGTTCAACGCCTGGGTTCTCACGTGACAGTCGGCACTGCGCCCGCCCCCCGCCGCCGAGGCCGTCACGGCTTCGGCGGCGGGGGGTGGGTCCTCGTCCTTCCGCTGATCGCGTTCCTCGCCGTCTTCTTCCTGTACCCGCTGGTGCAGATGGCCCGCGAGAGCATGAGCGGCGGCTTCTCGACGTACGAGTCGATCATGACCTCGCCGGTCTACCGCAAGGTCTTCTGGAACACGCTCACGATCGCCGGCGCGACCACGGCAATCTGCCTCGTGCTCGCGTACCCGTACGCGTACGTGATGAACCGGGTCTCACCACGCGTGCGCCTGGCCCTCATGGCGTTCGTGCTGCTGCCGTTCTGGGCGAGCCTCCTCGTGCGCAGCTTCGCGTGGATCGCGCTGCTGCAGGACAGCGGTCTGGTCAACCAGGCACTCCAGGGCCTCGGGCTCACCGACGAGCCTCTCTCCCTCATCCGCACCACGCCGGGAGTCCTCATCGGCATGGTGCACATCATGCTGCCGTACATGGTGCTGCCGCTCTACACCGCGATGGCGCGGGTCGACGACCGTCTTCTGCTCGCAGCCTCCAGCCTCGGCGCCACCCCGCTGCGCCGGTTCGTCCGCGTCTTCCTCCCGCTCACGCTGCCCGGCCTCGGCGCCGGCTGCCTGCTCGTCTTCACGATCTCGCTGGGCTTCTACATCACGCCCGCGCTGCTCGGGGCCCCGAGCCAGGCGATGCTCGGTGAGGTCATCGCCGAGCAGGTCGAGCAGTTCGGTCTGTCGACGGCGAGCGCACTCGGGATCGTCCTCCTGACCGGGACGCTGCTCGTCCTCGTGGTGGTCGCACTCTTCGCCAAGCGCATCGGGAGGTCTTCACGATGACCAAGCCACCCCTCCGGTGGGTCGCACTGACGACCGCCACCGTCCTCACCGCGTGCTTCCTGCTGCTGCCGACGCTGGTCGTCGTCCCGATGTCGTTCAACGGGTCGTCGACCTTGGGAGTCTTCGACTCGACGTGGACGACGCGCTGGTACGACGAGCTGCTCTCGTCGTCCGCGTGGCGTACCGCCGCGTTCAACAGCCTCCAGGTCGCGCTCGGCTCGACCGTCCTCGCCACGGTCCTCGGAACCCTCGCAGCGTGGGGGTTCAGCAAGCTGGGCATCTACGGCCGCGCGGTCCAGGGCGGCAGCATCGCGCCGGTCATCGTGCCGCCGATCATCCTCGGCGTCGGGCTGTACAGCGTGTTCCTCACGTGGCAGCTCAACGGCACCGTGCTGGGCCTCGTGCTCGCTCACACCGTGCTCGCGATCCCCTTCGTCGTGATCGCGGTCGGCGCGAGCTTCGCGCAGCTCGACCCGGTGTACGAGCGTGCGGCCGCGAGCCTCGGGGCGAAGCCCTTCCAGACGCTGCGCCGCGTCATCCTGCCGCTCCTGCTCCCCGGCGTCGTCGCCGGTGCGCTCTTCGCGTTCGTCACCTCGTGGGACGAGGTCGTCGTGTCGATCTTCCTGACCGACGCGCAGACCCGCACGCTCCCCGTCGAGATGTGGATCCAGGTCCGTACGCAGGTCACCCCCACCCTCGCGGCGCTCGGGACGTGCCTCCTGCTCGTCTCCAGCCTCGCGCTCATCGCCATGCAAGTCCTCCGCAGGAGTGAACGAGATGACTGAGAACAGCACGGTCACGACCGGTGCAGCCCTGACCCTGTCCGGGGTCACCAAGCGGTTCGGCGACGCCGTCGCCGTCCGGGAGGTCGACCTCGAGCTGATGCCCGGGGAGTTCCTGACCATGCTCGGTCCGTCGGGATCGGGCAAGACGACGACGCTCAACATGGTGGCGGGCTTCCTCCAGCCCGACGCCGGACGCGTCGTCCTCGACGGTCGGGAGATCACCACGACTCCGGCCCACGCCCGCAACATCGGCGTCGTGTTCCAGAACTACGCGTTGTTCCCCCACCTGAGCGCGGTGCGCAACGTCGCGTTCCCGCTGGAGATGCGCGGCGTCGGACGCAAGGAGGCGCTGCGCCGCGCGCACGGCGCCCTCGAGCTCGTCGAGCTGGAGAAGTGCGCGGACCGCCGACCCGCACAGCTGTCCGGTGGGCAGCAGCAGCGGGTGGCGCTGGCGCGCGCCTTCGTGTTCGAGCCCGGCCTGCTGCTCATGGACGAGCCGCTGGGCGCGCTCGACAAGCGCCTGCGCGAGACGATGCAGCTCGAGATCATGCGCCTGTGCCGCAGGGTCGGCAGCACGGTCGTCTACGTGACGCACGACCAGGAAGAGGCGCTCACGATGAGCGACCGCATCGCGATCTACAACGAGGGCGTGATCGAGCAGCTCGGCACGGCCGAGGATCTGTACGAACGTCCCGCCACCACCTTCGTGGCGGACTTCGTCGGTGACTCGACGATCCTCTCGGGGCAGTCGCTCGGGGACGGAACGGTCGCCGGCGACGGCTGGGTCGCCGCAGGCCCGGAGCGCAGCGTGGTGCCGGCCGGCAGGCGCGCCTCGGTCGTGATCCGTCCGGAGATGGTCCGCCTGTCGCCTGCGGAGGACACCAAGTCGGCCGTCAACCAGATGACCGGGCACGTGACCGACGTCGTCTATCTCGGGTCGCAGGTGAAGTACATCGTCACGGGCGACGGAGGCGACGAGGTCCACGCGAAGATCGCGCGTTCGACCCAGTGGTCGCGCTTCGAGCGCGGTGACCGGGTCAACGCCACGTGGGCGTCCGAGGACTGCGTCGTTCTCGACAGCTGATGACCCCGCTCGCGGCTGATCCGGGCACCGGTGGGACCGGGCCCGGATCAGCCTGCGTCGACGTCCGTGCCGGACGGCTCGTCGTACCCGAGCAGCAGCGCCGCGACCGCGGTCATCTCGCGCGCGACCTGCAACACGTCGGTCTTCTCGCCGATCGCGAGCGCGAGCTCGTACCCGTCGATGAGTGCGAGCAGGTTGTCGACCACCGAGGAGGGCGACAGGACGGGGCGGAAGATCCCGTCCTCGACGCCCGCCTGCACGGCCTCGGTCAGCGGCACGCGCCAACGGCCGTACGCCTCGGTCATCATCCTGCGCAGCTCGCCGTCGCGCGAGGCTGCGGCGGCGAACTCGATCCAGAGAGCGCACCGCTCCAGGTAGTCGTCGGCGCTCGTGATGCTGACGACCAGAGAGGCGATCCGCGCCCACGGGCTCGCGCCTGCACGCGCGGCGAACTCGACGCGCGCGACGACCTCCTGGGCGTGCGCGAAGAACGCCTCGCGCAGGAGGGCGTCGCGCGTCGCGAAGTAGTGCTGGAGCATGCCGACGGACACGTTCGCCTCGTGCGCGACGTCGCGCAGCCGCACGCGGTCGGCGCCGTCACGCGCGACGAGACCGAGCGTCACGCCCAAGATGTGGGTGCGGCGCTGCTCGACGGCCTCGTCGGTCAGAGGTGGTCGACCGATACGGACGGGTGCCACGTTTCCTCCTGTGGGTCGAAGCCCAGGCGAGCCCCATGGACAGATGGTAGGAACTCTCAGGCTCAAAGCGTTGACAACTCGGCGATCATTCATAATAGTGACGTATTATGAAGTCCTTCGCCAGGTGGTTCCGATGAGCGCGCGGTCCGACCGCCGCACGATCGTGTGCCCGTGCCACGACGTCACGCTGCACGACCTGAAGGTCAGCTGGGAGCGCGGCTACACGCACCCGGAGACGCTGAAGCGGGCCACTGCGCTCTTCATGGGGCCCTGCCAGGGCAAGTACTGCGCGCCCGCGCTCGACGACTTCCTCGAGAGTGTCGGTGCCGCCCCGGGCGCCGAGGACTCGCCTGCGCGCCCGACCGTGCGCCCGCCGCTCTACGCGGTGCGTCTCGGCGAGCTCGCCGACCCCGACGGCGAGAGCGCGTGAGCGCCCCGGGTGTGCGCGCCGGTGATCCCGGCGCCTCGTACGACGTCGTCGTCATCGGCGCGGGCATCCAAGGACTCTCGACCGCGTACGAGCTCGCGAAGCGGGGCGTCCGGCGCATCGCCGTGCTCGACCGGGCCTGGCCCGGCGGCGGGGCGAGCGGCCGCAACGGTGAGCTGATCCGGTCGATCTTCTCCTCACCGGAGTGGGTCGGCCTGTTCGACCTGAGCCTGCGCCGCTGGCACGACCTGTCCGCCGAGCTCGACATGAACGTGCTGTTCAGCCCGTCGGGCTACCTCGTGCTCGCCTCGACCGACGAGCAGTGGGCCAACTGCGAGCGCGACCACGCGTACCACCGCTCCGAGGGCGTCGACAGCGACCTGCTCTCCCACGCGGACGTCCTCGCGCTCGTCCCGGCGCTGAACCCGGAGATCGTGCGCGGTGGCATCGTCCAGCCGTCGGGCGGGTTCGCGCACCACGACGCCGTGAACTGGGCGTACCTCAAGGCCGGCGCGCGCCACGGTGTCGAGGTCTACTGCGACGTCACCGTCACCGGCCTGACCACCGCGGCCGGCCGGGTCACCGGGGTGCAGACCAGCCGTGGTCCGATCGCGGCCGGGCTCGTCCTCAACACCGCAGGCGGGAACGCGCTCGACGTGAACGCATGGGCCGGGATCACGCTGCCCATGGTCACCAGCCGGCTGGAGATGCTCGTCACCGAGCCGCTCGCACCGTTCCTGCGGCAGGGTCTGGCGGCTCTCGCGCTGCTCGGCTACTGCCACCAGACGGCTCGCGGCGAGTTCGTCGGGGGCACCGAGAGGCACCACGTCGACGAGTCGCGCAGCCAGAACAGCACCTGGGACCTGCTCGCCGACATGGCGACGAAGTGGGTCTCGCTCTTCCCGCTGCTCTCCGGTGCGCGCCTGCTTCGGCACTGGGCGGGCACGGTGACCCAGGCCGCCGACCTCGCCCCGGTGATCGGATCCGTGCCGGACGTCGACGGGTACGTCATGAGCTGTGGCTGGGTCTACGGCTTCATGGGCGCACCGGGCGCCTCGACGCTTCTCGCCGAGGAGATCGTGTCGGGGACACCGTCGCCGATCCTCGCCCCCTTCTCGCCACGCCGCCTCGTCGAGGGACGTCTGATCGCCGAGTCGTCCCTCGTCGTTCCCACCGGGGAGGACCCCGCATGACCGCCGACCACTCCCCCTCCACCGTCCGGTTCACGTTCGAGGGCCGCGACGTCGAGGCGAAGGCCGGCCAGACCCTCGGCGGAGCGCTGCACGCCGACGGCGTCCGGATCCTCACGCGCAGCTTCAAGTACCGCCGTCCGCGCGGATACACGTGCGGCTACGGCGCCTGCGGCAACTGCCCGCTCACCGTGGACGGGCTGCCCGGTGTGAACGCGTGCGAGCGTCCCGTCGAAGGCGGCGAGGACGTGCGACGAGAGCGCGGCTGGCCCAGCGCCGGTGCGGACGTCTTCCGCGCGGCCGACGTTGCCGCACCCCTGCTCACCGCGGGCTTCCAGTTCCGTCTCTTCACCAAGACGCCGTGGCTCGCGCACCGTGCCGAACGCGTCATGGCGTGGGTCGCCGGCGCCGGTCGGCTGCCGGCCCCGCACGCCGCCGCCGCCGTACGGGCCACCACCGCCGAGTCGCGCGACGTCGACGTCGTCGTGGTCGGCGGCGGGCTCAGCGGACTCGCCGCCTCGCTCGGCGCCGCGGACGAGGGCGCCGCTGTCCTGCTGGTCCACCGCGGCGCCCTCGGCGGGCGCGCGCTCGCCCGTCCGGGCAGCGCGGGCGTACGCGACGACGCGGGCCGCTCCGACCGGGACGCGGCCCTCGCGCTGGCCCGCCGGGTCGAGGGCCACCCCGGTGTCGAGGTCCTGGACGGGACGGCCGTCGCGACGTTCGACGGCGTCGACCTCATCGTGGTGTCGCAGGGACGCCGCATCGCCGTCACGGCCCCGTCGATGGTCGTGGCAACGGGCTCGTACGACGTCCCGATGAGCTTCGCGGGCAACGACAAGCCCGGGGTCATGCTGGCCTCCGCCGTGCGACGGCTGATGCACGTCGAGCGGGTGCGTCCTGGCCGCCGCGCCGTCGTCGTCACCGAGGACGCCTCCGGGTACGAGATCACGCGTGAGCTCCTCGACGCCGGCGTCTCGGTCACCGCCGTCGTCGACCCCGACGCCCGCTCGCGCCGTCCGGCGCTGGCCGCACCGCTCGCCGCCGCGCGCGTCCCCGTGCTCGCCGCACGACCCGAGAAGGTCCGCGGTCTGCGAGGGGTTCGCAGCCTGCTGGTCCGGGGTGCGGACGGCACCCGCCGGCTGCGCGGCGACCTCGTCGTCGTCTGCCGGCCGGAACGCCCCGCCGAGGAGCTGCGCTGGCAGCGCCACTACGTCGAGGCCGGTGACACGCAGGCGCCGAAGGGATCACCGACCGCCGCCCTCTCGGACACGACCGTCGTCGTCGGGTCCGCCGCCGGCCTGCCCGCGCAGACCGTCCAGGACTCTTCGGAGTCCGGCCGCCGCGCTGCCCGTGCCGCCCGTGCCCGCCGCCACGACGCGTCGGACACCCAGACCCCGTGAGAACAGGAACCCCCATGACCGACATGCCCCTGACGTACCGCTCCGTCAACCCCGCGACCGGTGTCGAGCTGCGCCGCTACGACACCGCCACCGACGCGGAGGTCGGTGAGGCGCTCGACCGTGCGGACGCCGCGTACCGAAACGCGTGGGGCACGTTGCCGCTCGCGGAGCGCACCGCTCGAGTCGCGGCCTTCGGGCAGCTGTTCCACGACCGCGCCGACGAGCTCGCAGCCATCGCGACCGAGGAGATGGGCAAGTCCCTCAAGGAGGCGGCCGGCGAGGCACGCTTCAGCGGCGACATCTTCGCCTACTACGCCGACCAGGCGGCCACGCTGCTCGCCGACCAGCCGCTCGCCGCACCCGGTGGCGCGAGCGCGGTCGTGCAGCGGCGACCGATCGGCGTGGTCCTCGGCATCATGCCGTGGAACTACCCCTACTACCAGGTGGCGCGTTTTGCCGCGCCGAACCTGGTCCTCGGCAACACCGTCGTGCTGAAGCACGCCGAGTCGGTCCCCGGCTCCGCCGCGCTGATCGCCGACCTCGCCCGTGAGGCGGGGCTGCCTGACGGCGTCTACACGAACGTCTTCGCGTCGCACGAGCAGATCGGCCGCATCATCGAGGACCCCCGCGTGCAGGGCATCTCGCTGACCGGCTCGGAGCGTGCGGGCAGTGCCGTCGCCGCTCGCGCCGGCGCAGCGCTCAAGAAGTGTGTGCTCGAGCTCGGCGGGTCCGATCCGTACATCGTCCTCGACACCGATGACGTCGCCGCAGCCGCGCAGCAGGCGTGGGCGGTCCGCCTGAGCAACATGGGTCAGGCGTGCAACTCCAACAAGCGCATGATCGTGCACGAGAGCATCGCGGAGGCGTTCATCGCCGAGCTCACGCTCGCGGCGAAGAACCTCGTGCCCGGCGACCCGAGCGACCCGACCCCGGGGACGTACCGCCCGCTGTCGTCGCGCGCCGCCGCCGAGTCGCTCGCGGCCCAGATCCAGGACGCCGTCGAGCAGGGCGCCACGCTGCACGCGGGCGGAACGCTCGAGCCGGGCCCCGGCGCCTACCTCGCACCCGCGGTGCTCTCCGGTGTCACGCCGCAGATGCGCGCGTACCGCGAGGAGCTCTTCGGGCCCGTCGCCGTCGTCTACTCCGTTCGGGACGAGGACGAGGCTGTCGCCCTCGCCAACGCCTCGGCGTACGGGCTGGGTGGCGCTGTCTTCAGCACCGACGCCGAGCGGGCGCGCCGTGTCGCCGAGCGGCTCGAGGTCGGGATGGCGAACGTCAACACCCCCGCAGGTGAGGGGACGCAGATCCCGTTCGGTGGCGTCAAGCGCTCCGGCTTCGGCCGCGAGCTCGGCCCGCTGGGCATCGACGAGTTCGCGAACAAGCGCGTCTTCTACGTGGAGGGTTGACCGATGGGATACCGCAACGGCGACGTCTCGCACTGGATGCACGCCGGCGCGGCCCCGGCCTTCGGCCCCGCTGCGCTCGAGGACGCGTACGACCTCGTCGTGGTCGGCGGCGGCCTCACCGGGCTGTGGGCGGCGTACTACGCACTCCAGCGGGATCCCGGCGCCCGGATCGTCGTGCTCGAGGCCGTCGAGGTCGGGTACGGAGCCTCGGGCCGCAACGGGGGCTGGCTGTCGCCGCTCCTTCCCGGCAACCGCGCGGTGTACGCACGCCAGTCGGAGAGCGGTGCTGACGGGGTCGTCGCGTTCCAGCACGAGATGTTCGCCGCGATCGACGAGGTGCTCGACGTCCTGGAGCGCGAGGACATCCACGCGGACCAGGTACGAGGCGGGCAGCTGACCCTCGCACCGACACCCGCCGCGATGGCGCGGGTGAAGGCCACCCGCGAAGCACACCTGCGGTTCGGCTACGAACCCTCGCAGGTCGTGCTGCTCGATGCGGAGCAGACGCGTGCCCGGGTCAACTCGGTGACGGCGCACGGTGGTCTCCTCTACCCGGAGACCGCACGAGTCGATCCGGCGAAGCTCACGCGGGGCCTCGCCGAGGTGCTGCGCCGACGCGGTGTCGTCATCAGCGAGCACACACCCGCTCGGGAGGTCACGGCGCACCGCGTGCGGACCGACCGCGGCTGGATCGACGCCGGTCGCATCGCGGTCTGCCTCGAGGCGTACACGAGCCGGCTCCTCGGCGGCCGCAAGGTCATCCCGGTGAACTCGTCGATGATCGTGACCGACCCGCTCCCGGCCTGGGCGTGGGAGCAGATCGGGTGGGAGGGGCGTGAGTGCCTGAACGACTCCGCCCACACGTTCGTCTACGCGCAGCGCACGGCCGACGACCGGATCGCGATCGGCGGCCGCGGGACGCCGTACAAGTACGGTTCGGGCACGCCTGGGCTCGGCGCCTCCGACCTGCGGACCACGACCAACCTGCGGCGTCGGCTCGAGACGATGTTCCCGGGCGTCTACTTCCCCGTCGCGCACGCGTGGCGCGGGGTCATCGGCGTCACGCGGGACTGGTGCGCGACCGTCACGCACGACGAGCAGGCCGGTGTCGGTGCCGTGTACGGCTTCGCCGGCCACGGCGTCACGGCGACGAATCTCGCCGCCCGCACGTTGCTCGACCGGCTCGACGGGCACGACTCCCCGCTGACCCGCCTGCCGTGGAACGAGCACCGGACCCGCCAGTGGGAGCCGGAGCCGCTGCGGTGGCTGGGCGTCCACGGGATGTACACGTTGTTCGGCCTCGCCGACCGCTGGGAGGAGCGCACGCAGGCCGAGAAGACGGCACTGCCAGCACGCATCGGGTCCCGGATCGCCGGACTGCACGAGGGCTCCGGACGACGGAGGGGATAGCGGCGGGTGAGACCAGCGCTGGTCAGTTCAGCGCTGGTCAGCCCGGGCTCGGCGGTCCGTACTCGCGGGTGACGGTCGCGACCCGCACCCGGTAGTCCTCGTACCAGACGTCACGCCCGCGTTGCTGCGCGACCAGGTGCTCGGCCACCTGCTTCCACGCCGCAGCGGCAGCGTCGTCGCGCCAGTACGAGACGGTGATCCCGACTCCGTCGCGCGCGGACTCCATACCCAGGTAGCCGGGCTGCTCGCAGGCGAGCTCGGCCATCCGCGCCGACATCACCCCGTACCCGAGGTCTCCGTCGGTGCGCAGCGACGTGAAGATCACCGCGGTGTACGGAGGCTCAGGCGTGTCGGCGAAGCTCATCGGCCCACCGTAGCGATCACGCCGCCGCGTCACGTGATGCCGCGTGACCTGATGCGAGTCCTGGGCGCGTCCTGAGCTTGCGCCAGGAGGGCACGCAGGATGCGCAGCCGTTCGCGTGCGAGATGTCGGCTCGTTCTTCGTTGATCCGGCACGGGCGTGCCGCCGCTGAGCGAGAAGGACGTCATCCCGTCCGCCGCACCGCGCGCATGCAGCTTGCCGGCATGCAGGAGGTGGTGGCACCGCGCACACAGGCCGACGAGCTTGTCGAGATCGGTGAGTCCGAGATCGCGCACCCACCAGTCGAGGTGGTGGATCTCCAGGCTGGTGTTGTCGCAGCCGGGATTGGCGCACCGTCCGCCCTGGCGAACCATGATCGCCGAGCGTTGCGCGGGCGTCGCGAGCCGCTCGCTGCGGCCGACGTTGAGAACCGCGGCCTGCGGCAGCGGGCCGCTGGTGAATCCGTCGGTGAGGACTCCGGTGACGTCGGCATCGCACAGCAAGGACCCGAGGAGCCGGTCACCGATCACGCCCCATCCCTGGAGTCGCGCCGGCTCGGCAGCGGCGTCACCGCGCAACCGGTCGAGGTCGACGGTCACGTGGAGGTGGGGGCGGATGCCCTTGCGGGTCGGAAGGCCGTCGTCGAGCACCGCCGTGAGCAGAGCGTCCAGCCCGGCGAGGCGGCGCTCCGACGGGGGACGGCGGTCGTCACGGTCGGAGGTGCTGCCGAGCGAGTCGAGCACTGTCTTGAGCTTCGCACCGGTCGGGATGTCGAGGAAGCCGTTGACGACGTAACCGTCGCCGACGCGGCTGACCTGGAGGTCACGCTTGTCCATCCCGCGGATGTAGGCCTCGTCCAGGCTGTCGGGGTGGACCGCATCGATCCACGCCCGCACCTCTTCGCGCAGGGCGGCGGGTTCGTGCACCTCGGCGACGCTCAGGAGGTAGTCGGTGCCGAGCTCGATGATCTCCTCACCGCCCTTGACCAGGCCGGAGGAAAACTCGTGCACGTGCTGGAGCCGCACTCGCCCCGCCGCCAGTGCCTCACGGACTGCTGGGAGCCGCCGCAGCGTGCGGGCAGCCGTCGTGAGCCTGCCGACCTCCGTCGCCGACAGCCGAAGCGTGCGACGCGCCCACGCCTTGAGGGTGGGCGCACCGTCGTCCTCCGGACCCCCGCTCTGCGCGAAGGACTCCAGCACCTCGGCCTTGACGCCGTCCAAGAGATCCTGGGACGCCTGGACCGCACGCAGGATCGACGCCTTCTCGGCGTTGGTCGCGAGCTCGAGGGGTGCGTCGAGCAGCGCCCGCACCGCGTGGTGCAGGTCCTCTGTCAACGCCGTGTCGAGCATGGTCACATTCTTTCGACCCTGTGATCGGCTCGCCATGGTCCTGCGCGAGGCTGTGGACGACACCGCGCTGTGGAGAGCTCAACGCCGGAGATCCCCGGGCCGTGTCACCCAGCGGTCATCCCACGAAGATGCAGAAAGGGTGACCGGCGGGGTCGGCGAACACGAACAACGGCTCTTCCTCGTCGTCGAACCGGTCGAACAGCAGCGACGCCCCGAGTGCGAGCGCGCGCTCGCGCTGGCGGACGAGCGCGTCGGTGTCGCGAACGACCATGTCGAGGTGGAGCATCTGCCGCTGGCCGCCCGGCGAGAGGGGCTCCTCGGCGCTCCACTCGGCGGGCCGGTGGTCGGCGTTCCGCTGGAACGCGAGGCTCCTGCCGTCACGCCCGGTGCCACCTGGAGAGCGCAGCACGAGCCACTCGTCTCCGTGCCGTTCCGGCTCTCCCGCCGCGGGCGGCTCGTCACCCGGCCGGTACGTGTAGCCGAGCAGCTCGCGGTAGAACTCGGCCAACGGCCGAGGGTCGGGGCAGTCGAGGACCACCTGCGCGAGGAACGGGCGATCGGCCGCGGCGGCCTCCTCGTACGGATCTGTCTCCTGCGTGTGCGCCATGTCCCGACCGTACGAGGCCGAGGGCTCACGCCCGGGCGCTCAGCCGCGGAACGCCGCGCGGTACACCGTCGGGCTCACCCCGACCGTACGGACGAAGTGGCGGCGCAGCGTGGTCGCCGTGCCGAGCCCGCACCGACCGGCGACCTGCTCCACCGACGCGTCCGTGCGCTCGAGCAGCTCCTGGGCACGCTGCACGCGCTCGCGGTGCAGCCAGCGCAGCGGCGTCATGCCCGTCTCGGCACTCACCCGGCGCGCCAGCTGGCGTACGCCGAGCCCGGCCTCGCGGGCGAGGTCGCTCACGGTGAGCGGCTGGTCGAGGCGCTCGCGGGCCCAGTCCAGGGCGACACCCAGGCGGTCGGACCCGGTCGGGCTCACCGGTGCCGCGATGAACTGCGCCTGTCCGCCGGGCCGTTGCGCCGCCACGACGAGTCTCCGCGCGAGCCCGTTGGCGGCGGCGCTGCCGAAGTCGGAACGGACGAGGTGCAGGCACAGATCGAGCGCCGCCGTCTTCCCGGCCGACGTGAGGAGCTGCCCGTCGTCGACGTAGAGCACGTCGGCACGCGCACGTACGCCCGGGTAGAGCCGCTCCAGCTCGGCAACGTGCATCCAGTGCGTCGCCGCCTCGCGCCCGTCGAGCAGCCCGGCCGCGGCGACGACGAAGGCGCCGGTGCACAGCGACGCGATCCGCGCGCCTCGGTCGTACGCGGCCCGCAGGGCGTGCGTCAGGGTCGGATCGGGCACGGCGTCGAGGTGGTTCGTCGACGGCACGACGACGAGGTCGACCTCGGTCAGCGCGTGGTACCGGACAGCCGGCGCCCCGCCGAGCCACGGCGCCGGTGACCCGTCCGGGGTGGCGACGACGAGCGAGTACCAGGTGCCGTCGGCCGACAGATCCGACCGGTCCACACCGAAGACCTCCGCGGCGATCGCCGTCTCGTACAGCATCGCGTCGGCGTGCAGCGCCAATCCCACGGTGACCATGTCGGAAACTGTACGACAGGCGTCACTTCAGACACTGGTCGTGCGGTGCGGCCCACGATGGGATGGGGACATGACTTCCTCTTCTCTCGGCCCCGTCGTCGTCTACGGGGCGTACGGCCACACGGGCCGCTTCGTCGTCGACGAGCTCCTGCGGCGCCGTCTCACGCCGATCCTGTCCGGCCGCGACGAGACGCGGCTCGAGGCGATGCTCGACGGCCGGCCGGCCCTCGAGATCCGCCCGGCGCGGGTGGACGACCCCGACGCGCTGCGTACGGCGATGGCCGGCGCGGCCGCCGTCATCAACGTCGCCGGTCCGTTCCTCGACACCGGCGTGCTCGTGTCGGAGGCTGCTGTCGCCGGCGGAGCCCACTACCTCGACGTCACCGCCGAACAGCCTGCCGTGGAGGCCGTGTACGCCGCGCGGGCTCGCGACGCGGAGCAGGCTGGCCTGGCGGTGATACCCGCGATGGCGTTCTACGGCGGGCTGGCCGACCTCCTCGCGACGGCCGTCCTCAAGAGTGGCGCCGTCGAGCGGGAGAGCGAGCCGGTCACCCTGTCGGTCGCGATCGGCCTCGACCGCTGGTGGCCGACGGCCGGCACGCGGCTCACCGGAAGCCGCAACACCGCACCGCGACGGACCATCGTCGACGGGAGGCTGGCACCGCTCCCCGACGCCGTACCCCGCGACACCTGGCACTTCGCCGAAGGGTTCGACCAGCCGGTCGCCGCCGTCCCCTTCTCCGAGCCGGTCCTGATCGCACGGCACCTGCCCGTCGACACGCTGCACTCCTACCTCAGCGCGTCCGCGCTCTCCGACATCCGCGACCCGGCAACACCTCCTCCCCCGGCCAGCGACGACCGCGGTCGTTCGTCCCAGCAGTTCGTGGTCGACGTCGTCGCCCAGGTCGGGACGCAGACGCACCGCATCGCCGCCAGCGGCCGTGACATCTACGCCGCCACGGCACCGTTGATCGTCGAGGCGACCGCTCGCCTGCTCGACGGCCGCGCCACCCGTACGGGGGTGCTCGCACCGGGCGAGGTGTTCGACGCCGAGGACTTCCTCAGGGCGCTCACGCCTGACGTACTGACGCTGCGACGCGAGGTGCGCAGCGCTCAGCCGTCCGATGCTGCTGCGCTCTCCTGAATCAGCACCGCGATCCCGTCCAGCATGCGCTGGAGTCCGAACTCGAACAGCGAGTCGAGCGTCATGGCGACGTCCTCCCGCTCCCACACGCTCGCCAGGATCGGGAAGGACCCGTCGCGCACGGCGGCCACGACGACGTCACCCTGGTGGCGCATCCACTCGTCACTGGTCAGTCCGGTGTCCTGGTGGGCGTCGGCCTCCCGCTCGAGGTTGACGGCGGTGCCGCGGACGAAGCTCGTCACCGTGGCCGCGACGTGCACGACGGCGTCGGGATTCAGGTCGTCGCTGACCGTGCGCATCGCCCACTCGGTGTGCGCCATGGCGTGCGGTACGAGCAACGGCCTGGTGAACGAGACGACGTGCGCGAGCCACGGGTGGCTCCGGTACATGGACCAGTGGATGCGGGACAACAGCTCGAGCCTGCTCCGCCAGTCGCCGTCGCGCTCCTCGGGAAGCGGATGTCGAGCGAAAGCCTCGTCTGCCATCAGCGCGACGAGCTGATCGCGACCTCGTACGAGGCGGGCGACCTCGACCGTCGGCACGTCGAGCTGTTGGGCGACGCGGCGGACGGTCGTACCCGCCAGACCCTCGGCGTCGGCGATGGCCATCGCGGCGCGGACGACCTCGTCCGGTGTGGTCGCCGAGCCCTGCAGCGCGCGCGAACCGCGCGGCACCCGACGGCTGGGCAGAGCGAGGCCGTCACGTCCACCGGCGACAACGGTGCCCACGCCGACCACGGTCTCGACGAGCCCTTCGTCGCGCAGCAGGCCGATCGCCTTGCTGGCCGTCGCCATCGCCACGCCCCACTCGCGCACGATCTGGCGGGTGGACGGCACGCGGTCGCCTGGGCCAAGCTCGCCGGAGGCGATCCGGCGGCGCAGCTCCGCGGTGACGCGTACGGAAGCGGACTCCTTCTCGTCGCTCACCTGCCACCCCTCCCCGACCGCTCTAGAGCACCCAAGGGTCGTGAGTGTACGGGGAATGGCGTGCCCGCGACGGTGATGGTGAGTGCACTAGTGCGCGATTGCAGGGCTCGGAGCCGCCGCTGGACGCTCCTGTCATGGCCGATGACTCAGCAGTCCTCACCCTCCAGGACGTCCACAAGTCGTACGACGCGGGCAGCCGGCCGGTGCGCGCGCTCGCCGGTGTCTCCCTCACCCGTCGAGCCGGCACCTTCACCGCGGTGATGGGACCCTCAGGTTCGGGGAAGAGCACCCTCCTCCAGTGCGCCGCCGGCCTCGACCTCCCCACGAGCGGGAGCGTGCTCATCGACGGGTGCGAGGTGACGACGATGAGTGAGACGGCGCGTACCAAGCTCCGGCGGCGTCGGGTCGGTTTCATCTTCCAGGAGCTCAATCTCCTGCCGACCCTGAGCGTTGCGGAGAACGCCGGACTGCCGCTGCGCTTCGCTGGTCGTGCGCCCGATCAGGAGAAGATCCGCGCCATCCTGACGCGGGTCGGCATCGGGGACCGCATGCACGACCGACCGGCGGAGCTGTCCGGCGGGCAGCAGCAACGAGTCGCGATCGCCCGTACGCTCCTCGCCGAGCCCGCGGTCACCTTCGCTGACGAGCCGACCGGCGCCCTCGACACCGTCAGCGCCCGCGGCGTGCTGGACCTCCTCAGCGAGACCGTACGCGTCCACGGTCGGACCGTCGTGATGGTGACGCACGACCCGGTCGCCGCCGCGTACGCGGACGAGGTGCTGTTCTTGGCCGACGGGCGGATCGTCGAGGCGTTGGCGAGCCCGTCCGCCGCGGAGGTGGCTGCGCGCATGGCCGACCTTCGAGGCGACGTCGTCGAAGGACGATGACGATGCTCACCCTCGCCTTGTCGTCGCTGCGCTCCCAGCCGTCGCGGTACGCCACCAGCTTCGCGGCCCTCCTGTGCGGGGCGGTGCTGCTCATGGCGTTCGGCTCGCTGCTCGACACTGCCGGCGATGATGGAGTCGACGAGGCGAGCAGCAGCGTCCTCCTGACGATGGGCCTGGTCGTCGGTGGCTGGAGCCTGCTGCTCGTGACGTTCGCGCTGACGTCGATGCAGACGCTGCACGTACGCCAGCGGGCGGCCGAGCTGACCCTGCTCCGCATGGCCGGGGCGACGCGGGCACAGCTCACGCGGATGGTTCTCGGAGAGACGGTCGTGCTCGCACTGATCGCGTGGGCAGCGGCACTGGTGCCCTCGATCGCCGCTGGACGGTGGATCGTCTCCCGGCTCTCGGAGTCCGGTCTGATCGCGTCGACCACCACCGCCGCGTTCGGCGGGTTCGCGATCCATCTCGGTGTCGGTGTCATCGCGGTCGCGACCGTGACGGCGGCCGTCGTGGCGACCCGTCGTGCGACGGCATCGACGGTCATCGCGGCCGCGACGGACGCGTCGACCGAGTCGGCGCGCGTCAGCCGTCCCGTCGCCCTCGTGGCGGTGGTCATGATCTTCCTCGGTGTCGATCTCGCGATCGTGACAGCGACGGTGATGCGCGGTGTCGAGGGGTTCGACCCGATGGCCACGGGCGGTCCGGCGGCGATCTGGTTCTGCCTCGGCCTTGCGCTGCTCGCACCGGTTCTCGTACCGCGCGTGACCGCCAGGCTCGTCGCACCGTTCGCTGGTGCCGGGGTCACGGGGCATCTCGCTGCGCTCCACCTGCGTCGGCGGACCGGTCAGATGGCCGGCGCCGCGATGCCGGCCATCCTCTTCGCCGGCATCGCGCTCGCGACGCTCGTCATGCTCGCCATCGACGATGCCGCGCGCGTCGCCCGCGGGGTGGCGAAGACCGCCGACTACCGCAACGCCGAGACCACCAACCTGCTCGTCATCGGAATGATCCTCGCGTTCGCGGCAATCATGATCGTCAACACCGTGGTCGCCACGACCCTCCAGCGGCGCCGCGAGCTCGACCAGCTCGGGCAGCTCGGCTTCACCGCCTCGCAGCGACGCTCACTGGTCGCCGTGGAGGCGGGTGTCGTCACCGCGGCGGGGGTCGGGATCGGGACCGTCGGGTCGTTCGCGACGATCGTCCCCTTCGCGATCGCACGCGAGACGCTGGTGCCGGCTGAAGCAGTGCTCGTGTGGTTCGGCGTGTTCGCGGTGGCCGAGGTCGTGGCGGTGGGAGCGGCGGTGCTGGCGTGCCATCGTCTGGTGGCGCACGGCGCCGTTTCCACGGGCGCACACTGAGCGAGGCCGCGACCGCCAGCCCTGCCGCGCTCGGCCGGCGGTCCCGCGTGCCTCCTCGTCGTCAAGGACAGTGGAACGGTCGACGGCTGAACCGCCTGGGAGACCCCACGGCCCGGAGGCCGCGGCCCGGTGCGGACTCGTGGGCACGGGCTGGTCAGGGAGCGATGACGAGCTCGGCGATGAGGTCCTCGTCCAGTGTGAAGCGGTAGTGCAGGTCCGCGACCCCACCGGGGAAGTTGCCTTCCAGGTGGATCGTGGCCACCCAGTGCGCATCGTCGACGCGCTGGGCCCCGACGAGCTCGGTCGTGTACGTGAACTCGGCGCCGGCCTGACGCAGGAAACGGTCGATCTCCGCGGTCCCGCGGAAGGACCTGCCCTCGTCGACGACATGGGCAGACGCGGTGAATGCGCGGAGCGCGGCTTCGGCGTCACCGGCCCGGTGCGCGGTGAGGTAGTCACGGATGGTGGCAGGGAGCTGGGACGGTTCGATGCGGGTCTGTGTGGTCATGACTCGACGGTGCGGCCTCCCCCAGCGGGAGGGTCAAGAGACAGTCCTCTCCCCCAGCGGGAGGGGCCCGCGGGCCGCGGCCGCCGGCTACGACACCGGCGCAGCGTCCACGGCGTCCGGCCCGTGCCCGCGGCGGGTGACCTCGGCGCGGGCCCGGTCGATGCCGCCGTGCTCGAGCGCGGCGAGGTGCGACTCGCCCTCCCAGACCAGCCTGCCCCCGGCGCCGCACCGTGACGCGCATGTGCGCGCCGAGGTGCTCGATCGCGCCGGGGACGTTGCGCCGCTCGCGCGGGGAGCGGCACCGGCAGCACGTGGGCGCTGGCCAGGCTGCCCGAGCCCTCGATGTCGACGCGCCACTGGGCGCTGCGGCCGCGCAGCGACCAGCGCTCGTCGCTGACGTCGGCGCGGACCGGCGAGACCACGGGGTCGCCGAGCCGGATGAGCGTCCCGTCCGGCAGCAGCACGACGACCGCGGTCACCGTGGTGCGCAGCGGCCCCGCCGTGACCTCGCCGCCCGCGAAGGCGACGCACACCGACGGGTCGGCGAAGCCCTGCGCCTGGCCCCACCACCACGAGTCGGGGAACCCGCCCTTGCCCCAGTTCTTCTCCGCGTAGACCGACCAGCCGTCGAGCTCCCAGGTCTCGCGTCGCCGACGACGGCGTGCCCGTGCGCGGAGCCGCCGAGCAGCCACGGGTGCCAGTACTGGTTCAGCCCCGGGACCGACTGGAAGACGCTCGACCCGCCGAAGCTGCGGCGCGGCCAGGGCACCGGGTCGGTGACCTCGACGTCGAGCCGCGCGTCGGGCCCGAGGTCGACCCGCAGGCGGTCGGGCGTGCCGTGGAAGGCGTCGCCCGAGGCGCACGCCCAGCGCGTCGGTCGGCGGCGTGACCCTCCGGGTGCATCGCGGTGCGCAGGAAGCCGTTCGGGTGCGCCGCCAGCCCGAGCGTCGACCACGTGCCGTCGTCGGCCCGGTTCACCCCGTCGAGGGCGATCACGACCCGGCCGGACGCGGGATCGGTGAACCGCCAGAAGTAGCCCTCCATCGCGACGCCGTGCGCGGGGAGCGGGTCGCCGAACGGCCGGTCGGCGCCGCTCGCGCGGTAGGTCTTCCGTACAGATTCGACAGCTTTGCGTACCCACGACGTCATCCCGGCACTATGGCAGAGGCGCGCTCGACCTCGACGGAAGCGGACGCAGCGCCTACTCCTCGGCGTCGACGAAGGTGGTCTCGATGTCGAGGGAGCCGAACATCCCGACCAGCATCGCCTTGGTGTTCTCCTCAGCGCGCTTCGTGAGCTCGGACTTCTTCGCCGCAGTCTCCAGCTTCTCCTCCGCAAGCTCGTACAGGCCGCTCTGGTCCCGCGCGGAGAGAGCGTCGTTCACCCGGTTCACGACGCCCCGTTCCTGCGAGAACAGGTACGTACGGTCCTGGTCGAGGTTCGGCTCGTCCAGCTGGGCCGCGGGCAGCCGCACCTTCACCGACCGGCCGTCACCGGAGAGGGTGAGGTCGTCCTCGGTCAGTCCGGAGAAGTCGACGTAGGCGTTGACCGTGCCTGCGGCGACGAACAACGACCGCTCACCGACGACGAAGTCGGGCACCCAGCGGATGTCCTTCTCGATGTCGAGCACGACCTCGAAGTTGCCGACAGCGGCGTGGTACTGGCTGATGTTCTGCACCGACTTCAGCAACGCGGGCTGGCTGCGGTCCGTCGTCCGGGACTGGAACGGGTTGGTGAGGAGCCCCCCGACGCTGAGCGCCGCAATCACCAGAACGATCGCCAGACCACCGGCAACCGCGGACAACGCGACCTTGAGCGCAGTGCGCATGAAGGCTCCTTAGACCGTCGAGTGTGAACCACGCGGAGAATGATGCCGTACGACCGAGCCCGCCCGCCCCTGTCACGTTTCGCCTTCTCCCGACGTCTCCATGGCGTACCCACTCACACCGGAGGTCGCGATGACTGGATCACCCCGCATCACCCCTGCCGAGATCACCGGCATCAAGGGAGCACTCATCAGGCGGTTCGCGAAGAAGAAGCTCGGTCAGGTGCCGGCGTCGGTCGGCGTGTACTGGCACCACCAGAAGGTCATGATGGCCATGAGCGGCCTCGGTGCCAAGGTCGAGAAGTGGGATGCCTGCGACGAGCAGCTGAAGTCGTTCGCGCACATGGCGGTCGCCGCACGGGTCGGGTGCAGCTGGTGCCTGGACTACAACTACTTCGAGGCCTCCAACAAGCACCTCGACCTCGAGAAGGCACGCGAGATCACCCGGTGGCGCGAGTCCGACGTGTTCTCACCGCTCGAGCGCGAGGTCTTGGCGTACGCGGAGGCGATGTCGACGACGGAGCCGACGGTGACCGACGAGATGGTGGCGTCGCTGGTCGCGCAGCTCGGCGAGGCCGCAGTTGTCGAGCTGACGGCGGTCGTCGCCTTCGCCAACTTCACGACGCGCGGCAACATCGCCCTCGGCATCGAGTCGGACGGTCTTGCTGCGGCGTGCGGTCTCGCGCCCCTCGCTCAGCCGACCGCCGCCGAGCGGAGCGCCTAGGGTCGTGGACGTGTCCGAAGACCCGTTTCTCGCGCACCGCGGGCTGCTCTTCACGATCGCGTACGAGATGCTCGGCTCTGCCGCCGACGCTGAGGACGTGGTCCAGGAGACGTGGCTGCGGTGGGACGCGATCGGCCCAGACGGCCGCGCGCACGTGCGTCACCCTCGCGCGTTCCTCGTACGGATGGTGACGCGCAAGACCCTCGACCGGTTGCGGGCGAACGCGCGGCGCCGCGAGGACTACGTCGGCGAGTGGTTGCCCGAGCCGCTGCTCACGACACCCGACCTGGCGGAGGACGTGGAGCTCGCCGAGAGCGTGTCGATCGCCATGCTCACGGTGCTGGAGACGTTGACGCCGACCGAGCGGGCGGTGTTCGTGCTGCACGAGGTGTTCGAGACCCCGTACGGGGAGATCGCGGAGACTCTCGGCAAGACGCCGGCCGCGGTGCGCCAGATCGCGCACCGCGCGCGAGAGCACGTCGCCGCGCGACGGCCGCGGATGGAGGTCGGCCGCGACGAGCAGAAGCAGGTGGTCGAGCGCTTCGTCGCGGCGGTGACCGAAGGAGACCTGCAAGGGCTGCTCGACGTCCTGGCGCCCGACGTCGTGCTCGTGGCCGACGGCGGCGGCGTCGCCCAGGCCGTGATCAACCCGGTGATCGGCGTGAAGAAGGTCGCCAACCTCCTGAAGCCGTTCGCGCGTCTGGCTCCGGGGGCCGAGGTCCTGCCCGTCATGCTCAACGGCGCCGCCGGTGCCCGGATCGTGGGCACCGCCGACGGGTTCGACACCGCCGTCAGCTTCGTCGTCGAGGACGGTCGGATCAGCCGCATCTACGCCGTGCGCAACCCGGCCAAGCTCAGCAAGCTCGACGTCGAGGCACCGATCAGTCGCTAGAAACACCGACAGACGGACGAGGGTCAGCGGTGCGCCGTCGCGTACCCCTGGAGGAACAGCGCCTCGGCCAGTGCCATCGAGGAGATCTCGCCCGGGTCCACGCTCTCGTTCGGCGCATGGATCAGCGCCCGCGGCTCCTCCACTCCCATGAGGATCACCTCCGCCGCGGGGAACGTGTCTGCGAACACGTTGCACAGCGGGATCGACCCGCCCTGCCCGAGAGTCGTCATGGGCATCCCGTACGCCTCCTCCATCGCGGCGGCCATCGCACGGTACGCCGGCCCGTCGGTGCGCGCCTCGAACGGCGATCCGGTGGCCTCGCTCTCCACCGCGATGTGCACTCCCCAGGGCGCGGCCGCGCGCAGGTGCTCGACCAGCGCACGCTCCGCAACGTGCGGGGCCACCCCCGGCGGGATCCGTAGGTTGAGCCGGGCCGCCGCCCGCGGGGAGATCGCCGCCGTCGATCCGACGACCGGTGGGCAGTCGATGCCGAGGATCGTGAGCGCCGGGCGAGCCCACAGCATGTCCGAGACGGTGCCGTCGCCAAGGAGCGAGACGCCGTCGAGCAGACCGGCATCTGCGACGAACTGCTCCGCCGGGTACGGGGCACCGTCCCAGGTGCGGGTGTTGTCCAGACCCGTTGATCGTCGTGTTGCCCTGAGCGTCGCGCAACGTCGACAGCGTCGCCACGAGTGCGGCCAGAGCGTCTGGCGCCGGGCCGCCGAACATGCCGGAGTGGAGCTCGGTCTCGAGTGCGTCGATGGTGACGACGACGTTCACCATGCCACGCAACGTGACGGTCGCCGCCGGCCGGCCGACGGCGGCGTTGCCGGTGTCGCAGACGAGGATCGTGTCGGCCTCCAGGACGTCGGCGTGCGGCGGGACGAACGCCTCGAGCCCACCCGTGCCCTGCTCCTCCGATCCCTCCACCACGAGCTTCAGGTTGACCGGCACGTCGTCACCGAGCGCCCTCAGCGCGGCCAGGTGCATGACGATGTTGCCCTTGCAGTCGGCGGCTCCGCGGCCGTACCAGCGACCGTCGACCTCGGTGAGCACGAACGGCGGCGTCCGCCAGGCGGTCTCGTCGAGCGGCGGCTGCACGTCGTAGTGGGCGTACAGCAGCACGGTCGGCGCGTGCGGATCCGCACACGCTCGGGAGCCCACGACCGCCTTGCTGCCGTCAGCGGTCTCCTCGAGGCGGGCGTCGGCGAACCCGACGTCGGCGAACGCGTCGAGGACCCACCGCGCCGCGCGCTCGCACTCCTCGGCGGGGAACTGGCGAGGGTCGGCCACCGACCTCATCGCGACGAGCTCGGCGAGCTCGTCATGCGCGCGCGGCATCAGCTCGGAGACTCGCGTCCTCAGGTCCATGGCTCAGCCGCTCGCGACGTCGTCGGTCTTGAGGTCGTCGACGAACTCCCTGAAGTCGTCGAGCTCGTCGGGGCAGTAGACCTCGATGATCAGCAGCTGCCCCTTCACGGCGCGGCTGTCCGCGATGACCGGCCTGGCCCCTGGTCCCGTGGCTCCGTTGGCGAGCTGCGAGAGCAACGCGGCACGGGTCAACGCCGCGTTGGGGTTCGCGCACGCCGCTCCCCCGTCGTCGCCCAGCACCCGAACGATCTGGTCACGGTCGGGGGTCCGGGCACCGGCGTCCTCGAGCGCCGCGATGAGCTCGTCTGCCTTCTCCTGCGCCCTCTGCGTCTCTCTCGCGGACCGGAAGGCGACGAGCGCCACCACGACCAGGACGACCAGGACGAGGCACGACACGAGATAGATCCACGAGCGTTCGCGGGGAGCTCTGCGTCTCCACCGGCTCGACAGGCGTGCTCATGACTCGGTCACCGCCTCGGCGTCGGGCTGCTTCCAGGACGGCCTGCGGAAGCGGTAGAACAGGAACGGCACGAGCAGGCCGAGTCCGAGAGCACCCCCGGCGACGATCGCGAAGTAGAGCCCGGCGTTGCCCGAGGCGAACTGCGACGGTGGGATGAACCCGACGAGCAGTGCAGCCAGCGAGGCCGCGAACCCGACACCGCAGAGCCCGACGAGCATCGGGGCGCGATAGCCGCGCGGATGGTCAGGGTGCTTCCGGCGAAGCCGGATGGCCGCGACGAACATCAGCAGGTACATGATCAGGTAGACCTGCGTCGTGATCACCGAGAAGATCCAGTAGGCGCTCGACACGTCCGGGATCAGCGCGTACGCCAAACCGATGACCGTGGTGATCACGCCCTGGACGACGAGGATGTTCTGCTGGACGCCGTTCTTGTTCAGTCGCTGCAGGAACGGCGGCAGGTAGCCCTCCTGGCGCGAGATGAGCAGCAGGCCCTTGGACGGGCCGGCGAGCCAGGTGAGCATGCCTGCCAGCGAGGCGGTCACCAGCATGATTCCGACGATCGGGGTCAGCCACTGCCACCCGAAGTTGGCGAACACCGCGTCGAACGCCTGCATCACGCCGGCCGTGAGGGACAGCTCCTCGGCGGGCACGACCCAGCTGATGGCGAGGGCGGGGAGGATGAAGATCGCCAGCACCAGCCCCATCGCCAGGAACATCGAGCGCGGGAACTCCTTGGCTGGGTTCCTCAACGACGAGACGTGGACGGCGTTCATCTCCATGCCGGAGTACGACAGGAAGTTGTTGACGATCAGCACGAGGCTCGCCAGGCCTGCCCACGCAGGGAACACGTTGTCTGCCGTCATCGGGGCAGCCGACGCGTTGCCCTGCCCCAGGAACACCATGCCGAGGACGACGAGGACGACGCCGGGGACCAAGGTGCCGATGATCAGTCCGCCGCTCGCAAGACCCGCCACCCCCGCCGTGCCGCGCGACGATATCCAGACTCCGGACCAGTACACGACGATGATCACGGCAGCGGTCCACACACCGCTGCTCGCGAGCTCGGGATTGAAGACGTATGCGAGTGTGCTCGCCACGAACCCGAGGAGGCTCGGGTAGTAGAAGATCGTCATCGCGAACTGGCACCACACGGCGAGGAACCCCATCGGCTTGGAGATGCCCTCGGAGACCCACTTGTAGACGCCGCCCGACCATCCCGACGCGAGCTCCGCCGAGACCAACGATGTCGGGAGCAGGAACACGACTGCCGGCAGGAGGTACAAGAAGACGCACGCCAGCCCGTACACCGCCATCGTCGGAGCGGCCCGGAGGCTCGCGACGGAGCTGGTCGTCATCATGGCGAGGGCGACCCACGAGATCCAGTGGATGGCCGGGGCGCGAGTCCGCGCCGTGCCCGAGTCCGCCGACGCGCCGACCGGTCCGTCGACCGGCACGTCCGCCGCACTCATAGGAGTGCTCGAGGTAAGTACGTCGTCGCCATGAGGACCTCCGGTGCTCGTGAACCGATGGCCGATTATGTGACGGTGCGCGCTTCCTCGACCTCACCCACAGCGGGTGAGACCGAGTCGTCGACCGCGGCTAGGGCCTCCTCACCGTCAGGGACCCGGTGAAGCGGATGTCCTGCGACGAGCTGCCGACGTACAGGTCGGTCTCGCCGGTGGGCGTGATCCAGTAGCCCCACTGGGTGTCCCAGTACGCCAGCTTGTGCTCAGGCGTGTAGAGCTGGACCGGGATGTTGACCCACCGCGTCTGGCGCGGCGCGAGCGTCACCCGTGCCCAGCCGAGCAGCTGCTTGGGCGGGGTCTCAGCACGGTTGGTGTTCAACCGCCCGTTGTAGACCTGCACGATCTCGGTGCTCCTCCGGTCGCCGGTGTTCCTCACCCTCACCCGCACCCGCCCCGGTCGGTAGGCGTTCGGACGCGCGTCGCTGCGGGCCCGCGGGTTGACGACGCGGACGTCGCGGTAGTCGAACGTGGAGTACGACAATCCGTGCCCGAACGGGTAGAGCGGCGTCACGCCGTTCTCCTCGTACCCCCGGTATCCGACGAACACGCCCTCGTCGTAGTCGACGGTGATCCCCGGGTTGTTGATGTCCGGGAACGGGCTCTGGAGGTTCAGCCCGCGTTCGACCTGTCGTTCCGAACGCGGCCAGCTCACCGGGAGCTTGCCCGAGAAGTTCTCCTCGCCGAACAGCAGCCCCGCGATCGCCCGGCCCTGCTCCTGGCCCGGGTACCACGACTCCATCACCGCGGACACGCGGTTCACCCACGGCAGCGGCACCGTCGCGCCGGTGGCCAGGACGACGACGGTGTTCGGGTTGGCCCGCGCCACCGCCTGGATCAGACGGTCCTGGTTCTGCGGGAGGACGAGGTCGCCGCGGTCGAGCGACTCGCCCATGTAGTTCGTGGCGACGACGACCGCGACGTCGGCCCGCCGTGCGGCACGCACGGCCTCGCGGATCTGCGGCGAGGCGTTCGCGACCGGCGGACGCCAGCTGAACCGGATCCCGGGACCGAAGTTCGACGTGACGATGCAGCACTGGTCGGGTGCGTTCGCGACGTACTCGATCCGGATGTCGTACGACTGGCCTGCGCGCAGGTTCAGGTTGACCGACTGCTCGCGGATCCTGTTCGCCTGCGTCGTGAGCACCTCTTCGTCGTCGACCCACAGCGTCGCCCGGCCGAGGACGGTGAGCCCCAGGGCGTACCGACCGGAGACGCGCGGCTCGAGCGTGCCCGTCCACCGTGCCGACGGCTCCTCGGCGGCGAGCATCGCGTCAGGCAGCTTGGGTGCCGGCGTCGGGTCGTACCCGAAGGTGTTGAGCGTGCCCACGAGCCCCTGGCCCCAGTTCACCTGGTCCTCGACACGCGTCGCGACCGGAGTCCCGGACAGGTCCGGGGTGGTGAACCACTCCGCGGTGAGACCGTCCCCGGTGCCCTCGGCGGGCTGCAGGACGCTCGACGGCACGGGCTGGTCACCCGGCATGTTGTCACCGGCACGCACCGGGTCGCTGCCTTCGACGTGCGTGACGTCCACCCCAGGACCGACCTCGTCCTCGACGCCCTCGACCACCGTGCTGACGGCTGTGGGGTCGATGACGGTGTCGCTTCCGAACCCCTGGATGTAGCGGTCGGCGGACTCACCGACGATCGCGACGGAGTCGAGGTCGTCGGCGTCGAGCGGGAGACCGCCCTCGTTGTGCAGGAGCACCGAGCCGTCGACCGCGGTCCGGTACGCCCGCTGGCGGCCTGACGCCACCACGTCGTCCGGCAGTGCCTCCGGGTTCGGGCGCGGGTTGACCAGGCTCCCCGGCGGCGGGTTGTCGATCAGCCCGTCGGCGAAGTACGTACGGAGAACGCGGTGGACCATGTTGTCGAACCGCTCCGCAGGGATCGTCCCGTCGACGACGGCCGCACGCAGCTGCGCCGGGTCGGGGAAGCTGGGACCGCACACGTCGGTGCCGTACACGTAAGCGTCGAAGCTCGAGCATGCATTGAAGTCGGAGCTGACCCAGCCCTCGAAACCGAGCTCGCCCTTGAGGATGTCCCAGAGGAGGTGCGGGTTCTGGCACGCCGGGCTGCCGTTGACCTTCGGGAAGGCGCACATGATGACGCCAGGCTCTTCGGCGACGATCGGCTCCCACTGCCGGGTGTAGATCTCGCGCAGGGTCCGTTCGTCGCAGCTCCGCGTCGAGCGTCGTGCGCTGGGTCTCCTGGTTGTAGACGTTGTAGTGCTTGACGATCGAGTACACGCCGTTCGTGTCGTTGGTCAGGCCGACCCCTTCGACGGCCGCCGCGGGCATCGCGGCCCCGAGCAACGGGTCCTCGCCGAACGACCCCCACTGCCGCCCGCTGTACGGGGTACGGAGCAGGTCGACCTCAGGTCCCGCCCATCCGCTGAAGCCGGTCAGGTGCGTCTCGAGCCCGACCTGCCGTCCGAACTGGCGGGCGCGTGCCCGGTTCCAGGTCGAGGCGATCGCGAGGCCCGCGGGGAACGCGGTCGTCGGGGTCCCACCGGTGATCACGCCGGTGGCGCCGTCGATCTCGCGTCGGGCGGGGATGCCCAGCTCGGGGATCGCGACGGCGCCCGAGCCGCTGCCTTCGAACAGCGTCAGCTTCTGGTCGAGCGTCATGACGTCGGCCAGCAGGTCCGCTCGCTCGTCCGGACTGAGCGAGGTGTCCATCCACGGCGGGTCGGCAGCCTGGGCGCTCGGGGCCGCCAGTGTCGTCGGCGCGAGCGAGAGCCCGGCGAGGAGCGCGACCGAGGACACCAGCCGGAGGGCCCGGGAGCGGAAGTGTGGCGTCTGATCTGTGCCGGCGGTGCGCTGACGGGCAACGAGCGAGCCGAGGAGCATGGTGCTCTCCCACCTTGGGGGCCCTCGCTCGGTTGACCGGACGAAGACCGCGCGGTTTGGTCTCTGCCACCCGAGAGGCGATGTCTGATTTATCCCGATATAGGCATCAATGTCCGACATTGCTCCTCTCTTGGTCCCCGTGCAAGTCGAGCCCCGTACCGCCCTGGAGACACGCCGAGGCGGGGGCCAGCGTATGTCCCCCGCCTCGGTTGCTCGGCGCGCGAGCGCGCAGTCGTCAGGCGCTGATCGCCCGGTTCTCGTCCTCGCGCTCGTGGACGATCTTGACCTTCCGCGGCCGTGCCTTCTCGGCCACCGGGATGGTCACCCTGAGGACGCCGCCGGCGTAGCGGGCCTGGACATTCTCCGTGTCGAGCGTGTCGCCCAGGATCAGCTGGCGGCTGAACACACCACGCGAGCGCTCGGCAGCGATCAGCTCCTCGATGCCCTCGCGGGCCGGGCGGTCGGCCCGGACGGTGAGCACGTTGCGCTCGACATCGATGTCGATCGAACCAGGCTCGATACCCGGCAGATCGAACTCGACCACGAAGGTCTCTCCCTCTCGCCACGCGTCCATCGGCATCCCTGCGGGCCGAGCGGCGGTCCCGAAGACCTGCTGGGTCAGACGGTCGAGCTCACGGAACGGATCGGTGCGCATGAGCATGGTCTCTCACCTCCACAGACTCCGACATGCAACGCATGTTCTGTACTGGCTGTTACAGTTTTTATATAGCAATGACGACACGATCGCGCAAGAGGGGAACACCGACTTGGTCACGTCAGGTCCACAGCACGCGGTGTACGCCATCTCCGTGGCCGCCGAGCTGGCCGGCACAGCGGTGCAGAACCTCCGGGTGTACGAACGGGTCGGCCTGCTGACGCCCAGCCGTACGAGCGGCGGCACCCGCCGCTACAGCGACGACGACGTCGCCCGGCTGCGCCGCATCGTCGCGCTGCTCGACGACGGGTTGAACCTGGCGGGCGTCGCACGGGTGCTCGCCCTCGAGGAGGAGAACGCCGACCTGCGCGCGGCCGCGCGACGCTCGCTCGATTAGCGCTCGGGGTGCCGGGTACGTCACAGGTCGTGAAGCGTTCGCCGTCGGGTGGGTGCGCGCCTCATCGATGTAGGTGCGGAGCCCGAGGGGCCGATACGCGATCTCGAGGTCCTGGATGGGGCGACCGAGGTCACGGGCCGCTCGCCAACCCGCTCGGAGCCACGAGACCCCGTCCGACGGTCTCGGGGATCGGTCGGAACCTTGCGGAAGAACCGCCGCTTGAGCTCCACGGGGCGGAAGAAGGCCGGGCCGCGCGCGCCGGAACCTCAGACCCGCGGTGCCTTGATCGTGACCTTCTTGCTCCAGCGTGAGAAGGTCTGCCGACCGCTCGAGGTGATGCCACCGATCGTCGTGGTGGAGTCGACACGCACCGGGCGGTCCCACTTGTCGACCCACACGGCGTAGTGGTCGGGGCGGTAGCCGAGGATCTTCGGCTCGCCGACGTACTCCTTGGCGCGGACACCGTTGATCTTCTTCGACCTTCCGGTCCAGGTCCACCCGGTCCTGCTCGACCTCAGGTAGCCGCGGTACGCGCTCGGGGAGGCGGTCGCCAGCCACAGCTGCCGGACCAGCCACGTGACCTGCTCGTCCTCGGTGCCGTTCTTCTTGCCCTTGACCCAGGGCTTTCCCGCCTCCTTCAGCCAGGCGTCCGTGCCGATCACGACCAGCCTGTCGCCGTTGCTGTACGTGACCGAGGCATCCGTCGTCTTCTTCGTGAACCGGGCGGGCCCCTTGTTCCACGACCCGTCGTCGTACCTGCTCCGCAGCTGGACCGTCCTGCCCTTCGTCATCGCCTTGACCGTGCACCGCGCGAACCTCTTGGAGGCGACCGTCTTGCGCGGCTTGCTCTGCCGGACCTTGCACTTCTTCGACGGCTTGGCGGGCTTCGCGGCTGCCTTGGCGGCGGTGGCGTCGGCTGCCGTGCCCGGCGCTGCGACGGCCGGTGAGACACCGAGCACCGCGGCCGCCATGAAGGTGCTGACGAGCAGCGCTGTACTACGACGGAACATCGTGAATTCTTCCCTTCCCGAAATTTGCGATCAGGGCGGAGCCTAGGGGAACGCCGGGACCGCAGCAGGAAGTTTCGCGCTCTGGGTGCGTTGACAGCGGCGGCCGGGTGTCACCACGTGGTGGGCTTCTCCGGAGTGAAGGCCCACGTCTCGAAGAACGCGCTCAGGTCCTGGCCGGAGATCGACTCCGCCAGGGCGACCAGGTCGGCAGTCGTCGCGTTGCCGTAGCGGTAGTCACGTGCCCATGCCTTGAGGAGCGTGGCGAAGTCGTCGTCGCCGATCTTCTTCCTCAGCTCGTGCAGCGTCAGTGCTCCCCGGTCGTAGACCGCTCCGGCGAACAGGTTCAGCGGGCCTGGATCTGCCATCACCGTCGTCCAGAGACCGGAGGTCGCCGGAGTGGCGTAGACCGCGGCCGCGCGTGCCTCGACCGTACGGCCGCCGGTGTGCTCGCCCCACATCCAGGCGGCGTACGTCGCGAACCCCTCGTTGAGCCAGATGTCGGACCAACGGTGGGGCGAGACCGAGTTGCCGTACCACTGGTGGGCGATCTCATGGGCCACGGTGCCCTCGCTCGCCGAGCGGGAGTAGACCGCGCGCGACTGGGTCTCGAGCGCGTAGCCCACCGAGTCGTCGTCGACGATCGCGCCGGCCGACGCGAACGGATAGCGCCCGAAGTGGTCGCTGAAGAACGCGATCATGTCGGCCTGCTTGGCCAGCGACGCCTCACTGGTGGCGCGGTTGGCCGGCGTCACGTCGCGGTCGACCGCATTGACGATCGGGATGCCGCGGGGTCCGCGGGTGGTGGTGATGTCGAAGTCCCCGATCGTCGCGGTGGTGAGATAGCTGGCCATCGGGCTGGACTCGAACCACCGGTAGGTCGTGCGCCCGGCGCGAGTCTTCGGCGTGCCGATCTGAACGCCGTTGGCGACGGCCGCCTTCCCCTTCGGCACCGTGATGTCGAACGTGTAGATCGCCTTGTCGTTGGGGTCGTCGTTGACCGGGAACCACGTCGGGGCGCCGTCGGGCTCGTTGACGACCATCGCGCCGTCCGCGGTCGAGACCCACCCGTACAAGGAGCCCTCGGCGTCGACGGGACGGCCCGTCGTCCCTCCGTACGAGATCTGCACGATCGCCGGGACGTGCTTGAGCAGCGGCCACCGCGGTGTCACCGTCAGGTCGCCGCCCTCGTGGGTGAAGTCGGCGCGCAGACCGTTGACCCGGACCGACGAGACGTCGAGCCCGCGCAGGTCGAGGTTGAACGACGACAACGTCTTCGTGGGCCGGAGCGTGAGAAGAGCGGTCGCGTCCAGGGTGCCGCTCGTCGCGTCGACCGGGTCGTAGTCGAGGTCGAGGTGATAGGTGAGCGCGTCGTAGCCCGTCGCGCCCATGGACGGGAAGTAGGGGTCACCGGCCCAGGACCCGCCAGGCTGCCCAACGACGGGCTGCCCAAGGACGGGGGGACGGGCCGCTGGTGCGGCGCTCGCCGAGGAACCCACGGCAGTGCCGGTCAGACCGAGGACGAGAGCGGTGGCGACGGGGAGCGTACGACGCAAAGGACTCATGGGCCGACGTTAGCCCTGGTGGATGTCAGCTGGACGACGCTGTGGTGAAGGGCCGTGACGGCCCGCTGCAGCGCGATGGTGATCGGCGCCACTATGGTCCCCCCATGCGAGAACGCCAGGCGGACCGACGCCTCTGGACGTGGGTCGTCGTCCTCGGACTCACCGGCCAGCTGGCCTGGACGGTCGAGAACATGTACCTCAACGTGTTCGTCTACGACACGATCACGGACTCCCCCGCCGCGTTGGCCAGTCTCGTCGCCGCGAGCGCGTTGGCGGCGACCGTCGCGACGCTGCTCGCAGGAGCGGCCTCCGACCGCGCGGGTCGACGGCGCGAGCTGATCGCCGCCGGGTACGTGCTGTGGGGTGTGTGCACCGCCGGGTTCGGCCTCGTGAGCGTCGAGGCGGCCGCGTCGATGCTTCCGATGCTCGACGCCGTCATGGTCGCCGTCGTCACCGTCATCCTTCTCGACTGCGTGATGAGCGTCCTCGGCGCCGCAGCCAACGACGCCGCGTTCAACGCGTGGGTCACTGACTCCACCGATCCCGGCAACCGGGGGAAGGTCGACGGCGTGCTGGCGACCATGCCGCTGCTCGCCATGCTGCTGGTCTTCGGCGCCCTCGACCCGCTCACCCGCGGAGGACACTGGGTCCTGTTCTTCTCGCTCGTCGGTGGCGTCACCGCGGTGGTCGGGGTCATCGCCTGGTTCGGCCTCCACGAGACCCGCACCCCCCGACCTGGGGGCACCTACCTCTCGTCGGTGGTCCACGGTCTGCGTCCGAGCACGGCACGCGCCCACCCGCCGCTCTACGTCGCCCTCGTGGCGTGGGCGATCCTCGGGACGAGCACGCAGGTCTTCCTGCCGTTCCTCATCATCTACGTCCAGCGCTACCTCGACATCGACGGCTACGCGGTCGTGCTCGCCTCGGTCCTGATCGGCGCCGCCGTCGTCAGCGTCGTCGGGGGCCGGGTGCTCGACCGGGTCGGTCCCTCGCGGGCGATCCTGCCGGTGGCCGCGATCTATCTGGTCGGCCTGCTCCTGATGTTCCCGGCGCGCAGCATGCTCGCGGTGATCGGCGCCGGGATCGTGATGATGGCCGGCTTCATGCTCGGCGTCGCCGCGATCTCCGCGACCGTCCGCAACCTCACGCCACCGGACCGCGCCGGTCAGGTGCAGGGGCTCCGGATGATCTTCGCGGTCCTCGTCCCGATGGTCGTCGGCCCCTTCCTGGGCGCCGCGGTGATCGAGGGCGCCGACGAGAGCTTCATCGAGCTGGGCGTGGTGAAGCAGGTGCCGACGCCGTGGATCTTCGTCGCCGCCGCACTCGTCGTGCTCCTCATCGTGCTTCCTGCCCGCCGGCTGCGGACCGTGGGTCCCGCCCCGAAGACCCTGGAGACCACCTCGTGATCACCCCCTGGGGCGAGTCGCTCGATCCCGACGACGTCCTGCCCGAGTACCCGCGCCCGCAGCTCGTCCGCGACTCGTACGTCAACCTCAACGGACGCTGGGACCACGCCTTCTCCCCGCGACACGACGACGCAGCCGCCCGAGCGCTGGGACGGCGAGATCGTCGTGCCGTTCTCCCCCGAGGCACCGCTGTCGGGTGTCGGCCGCACGCTGCAGCCCGACGAGGCGCTCTGGTACCGCCGTACGGTGCACCTCCCCGACGGCTTCGTCCAGGACCGGGTGCTGCTGCACTTCGGGGCTGTCGACCAGGACTGCGAGGTGTGGGTCGACGGCACCCCCGTCGGTGGCCACCGCGGCGGGTACCTCCCGTTCACGCTCGACGTCACCGACGCGCTGGTCGGCGAGGTGCACGAGCTCGTCGTGCGGGTCCGCGACGTCACCGACACGTCGTGGCACAGCCGCGGCAAGCAGACGCTCGAGCCGGGCGGCATCTGGTACACGCCGCAGTCCGGGATCTGGCAGACCGTCTGGCTGGAGTCGGTGCCGGCGCGCTGGGTCGACCAGCTCGTCCTCACCCCTCACCTCGAGAGCGCAGAGGTCGAGGTGTGCGTGGTCGCCGCGGGCGGCGGAGGCGGTGACGGCGACGGTGCGGGCACCGCCCAGGTCGTGGTGACCGCCGACGGGCACGACGTCCTCCGTACCGCCGTCGAGATCGGCGTCCCGACGCGTGTTCCCCTCGCCGAGGACGTCCGGCCGTGGTCGCCCGAGGACCCGTTCCTGTACGACGTGGAGGTGCGGCTCGGCGACGACGTCGTCACGAGCTACGTCGGGATGCGGTCGTTCGGCGATCGGGCCGGACGCACAGGGCCGGACGCGTCTGCTGCTCAACGGCGAGCCGTACCTGCACGCCGGGCTGCTCGACCAGGGCTACTGGCCCGACGGCCTCTACACCGCCCCGTCCGACGACGCGCTCGTCCACGACATCCGTACGGCCAAGGACCTGGGCTTCACGATGCTGCGCAAGCACATCAAGATCGAGCCGCTGCGGTGGTACCACCACTGCGACCGGCTCGGGATGCTCGTCTGGCAGGACATGGTCAACGGCGGACGCCGCTACAACCTCCCCGTCGTCACGACTCCGTGCGGTCCTCCCGGTCCGGCTCGAGCGACTCCCGCCACAGGCTGTTCGGGCGCCAGGACGCGGACGGTCGCGCCGAGTTCCTCGACGAGCTCGACGCAACGGTCGCGCTGCTGCGCTCGGTCCCCAGCGTCGCCGTGTGGGTGCCGTTCAACGAGGGGTGGGGGCAGTTCGACGCGGTCGCCGCCGCCGCGCGCGTCACCGCGCTCGACCCCACGCGTCCGGTCGACCACGCGAGCGGCTGGTACGACCAGGGTGGCGGTGACCTGGCCAGCCGGCACGTCTACTTCCGGCCGTACCGGCTCTCGCGCGCCGACGCCGAGGACCCCCGCGCCGCCGTGCTCTCCGAGTACGGGGGCTACTCCTACCGGGTCCCCGGGCACCTGTGGAGCGACGAGGAGTTCGGCTACCGGAAGTTCGCCGAGCAGGCGTCGTTCGAGCGCGCCTTCCTCCGCCTGCAGCACGCCGAGGTCGGCGCCGCCGTCGACGACGGCCTGGCGGCGTTCGTCTACACGCAGCTCGCCGACGTCGAGGACGAGACGAACGGGCTCATGACGTACGACCGCCGGGTGCTGAAGATCGACGCCGACGCGGTCCGCGCCTCCAACCAGCGGCTTGCGTCAGCGCCACGACCACGCGTGCGGCGCGCCCGCACTCCCTCTCGCGGTGACCGAGCGCGAGATCACCGCCCCGGTCCCGCTCACGCTGCCCGACGGCCGCCTGAACCCGGACGCGGTCGGATGGACCCGTACCCCGCTGGTGACCACCGACGGCGTCGGCCGTGGCCGCGTGGGCAGGGGTCGCAACAAGCGCTGGGAGTACTGGGCGGTGACGACGCCGACCCACGTCGTCGCCCTCGTGGTCTCCGACATCGACTACGCCGCCGTCCACGGTCTCTGGCTGCTCGACCGGACCAGCGGCGAGACGGTCTCGTACGACGCGATCGGCGTGCTCGGCCGGAGCGTCACGCTCCCCGGCACCCTGGGTGCCGGGCCGGTCCGGGCGTTCACCAAGAAGCTCCAGATCGCGCTCGACGAGGTCGACGGCGGCACGCGCCTGCGGGCACGGACGGCGCGGGTCCAGATCGACGTGACGGCACACCGCCCCGCCGGGCACGAGTCCCTCGGCGTGGTCGTCCCGTGGACCGACCGCCTGTTCCAGTACACCGTCAAGGACGTCGCGCGTCCCGCGACCGGGACGCTGAGCGTCGACGGCGTCACGGTCGAGGTCCCCGCCGGCGAGTCCTGGGCGACCCTCGACCACGGCCGAGGCCGTTGGCCGTACGCGGTCCGCTGGAACTGGGGCGCCGGGTCCGGGCGCACGGACGGTCGCGTGATCGGGCTGCAGGTCGGTGGCAGGTGGACCGACGGCACCGGGTCGGTCGAGAACGCCCTGGTCGTCGACGGGCACCTCTCCAAGATCAGCGAGGAGCTGGTCTGGACGTACGACAGCGACGACTGGATGGCGCCGTGGCGCGTCACCGGTGACACCGTCGACCTGACCTTCGTGCCGTTCCACCTCAAGGAGTCCGTCACCGACCTCAAGGTGTTCTCGTCTCGGACGCACCAGTGCTTCGGCCACTGGAGCGGGGGCGTCCAGGACGACACGGGCACGTGGGTGCGGATCGACGGCCTCGTCGGCTGGGCGGAGGACGTCCGCAACCGCTGGTGACGGTGCTCCTCCTGTCACATCCCGTTCCGCTCCGGGGTCTTGATGACGAAGGCGCAGCTCGGAGATGAGAGGTGAGTGACATGCGCGTGTTCGTCGCAGGGGGAACCGGAGTGATCGGGCGGCACCTGGTGCCGCAGCTCGTCGCGCGAGGCCATCAGGTGACGGCGACGACGACCAGTCCGGACAAGCTCGGGGTGCTCAAGGAGCTGGGTGCCGACGCGGTCGTCATGGACGGGCTGGACGCGGCGTCGGTCGACGACGCCGTCGCCGGAGCCCACGCGGACGCGGTCGTGCACCAGATGACCGCGATCGCCGGCAAGCCGGACATCAAGCACATGGACACGTGGTTCGCGACCACCAACCGGCTGCGTACGGAGGGGACCGACCACCTCCTCGCGGCGGTCGTGCGGCACGGCGTCCCGTACGTCGCCGCCCAGAGCTACGGCAGCTGGAACGGCATCCGCGAGGGCGGCTGGGTCAAGACCGAGGAGGACCCGCTCGACATGTTCGAGGGCACGCCCGCCAACGGCGGCATGCGAGCGATCCGCCACGTCGAGGAGAGCGTCCTCGCCGTCGGCGGGGCAGCCCTGAGGTACGGCGGCCTGTACGGTCCCGGCGCCACCGACGACCAGGTCGAGCTGATCCGCAAGCGGCAGTTCCCGCTGGTCGGGCGCAGCGCCGGCTACTCCTCGTGGGTCCACCTCGCCGACGCCGCGAGCGCGACCGTCCTCGCCGTGGAGCAGCAGGCGCGCGGGGTCTTCAACATCGCGGACGACGAACCGGCCCCGGCCAGCGAGTGGCTTCCCCATCTCGCGAGGTGCGCCGGTGCGAAGCCACCGATGCGTGTCCCGGTCTGGCTCGCACGGCTGATGGCCGGCGACGTGGCGGTGACGATGATGACGGAGGGGCGCGCCTTCTCCAACGCCAAGGCGAAGCGCGAGCTCGGCTGGGAGCTCCGCTACCCGTCGTGGCGCCAGGGATTCGCCGAGGACCTGGCATGAACGTCCGGGAGCGGGTCCGGAGGCGGCGGTGAGGTGCCTGGTTCGTCGGACACGGCGGTCGGCACGCCCCTAGAGTGCGCTCTGACACTCTCCCGCTCGAAGGACCGTTGCCGCGATGCTGCCCTCCCCTCTCCGCGTCGGACGCACGGTCGCGGTCCTCGCCGCCACGCTCGCCGTCGTCGCGACCGCTCTGCCCTCGGCCGTCGCCGACGACCCGGGCAGTGACTCCCTCGTCAAGCCACCGCGTCCGGCCCCTGAGCCGAGGGTGTCGCGTACGGACGACCGCGCAGCGGGGCTCGTCGTCACGTACGCGACGCCGCAGGCGAGGACGCGGCGTGCTGCCGCCGTCCACCAGGTCGCTCGGGCCGCCACCGACGACGCGGTGACCAGCGTGCCGGTCGCGGCCGACACGTCGGCCGTGCGGTTCGACGCGCCCGTGCCGCTCGCCGAGGCACAGGACGCGGCAGAGGAGGTCGCCGCGCTTCCTGGTGTGGTCTCCGTGGTCCCCGACCGCTACCGCACGATCTCGGCCGTGCCGCCCGTACGGCCGAACGACGCGCTCTTCAGCCACCAGTGGGCGCTGTGGGACACCCGCACGGGAACTCCGGTCGACGGGGACGGGAACGCCGTCGGCCCGCCGATGCCGGACGGCGGGTACGGCACGCACGCACCGGCGCTGTGGCGCGCCACCGTGGGCAGTCCGTCGGTCGTCGTCGCCGTCGTCGACACCGGGAGCACCCCGCACCCGGATCTGGACGCGGGCACGGTCGCCGGGTACGACATGATCTCCGACTCCTCCGTCGCCCGGGACAGCAACGGAAGGGACGTGAACCCGACCGACGTGGGTGACTGGTCTCCGAACGGGCTGTGCCAGGGCGAGACGTACCCCAGCAGCTGGCACGGGACGCACGTGGCGGGGATCGTCGCCGCCCGCGCCGACAACCGCGTCGGTGTCGTCGGGAACGCACCCGGCGTGAAGATCCAGCACGTGCGGGCCCTCGGTGCGTGCGGTGGGGTCGACTCCGACGTCCTCGCCGCGATCACGTGGGCCTCGGGCGGCACGGTGCCCGGGCTACCGGCCAACCCGACTCCGGCCAAGGTCATCAACCTCTCCCTCGGAGGACCGTCCGACGTGTGCCCTGCGTCGTACGTCGACGTGATCGCGGCGGCACGGGCCCGTGGCTCGGTCGTCGTGGCCGCGGCCGGCAACGAGGACGACGACGCCGATCTCGTGGTCCCCGCGAGCTGCCCCGGTGTCGTCAGCGTGACCGGCACGGACGAGTGGGGGCAGCGCGCGTCGTTCGCCAACACCGGGTCCACGGTCGATCTCGCCGCGCCGTCCGGCGACTTCGCCGACGGGTACCGCGCCGTCCTCTCGACGGTCAACTCGGGCGAGACGACCGCCGAGGAGCCGGCGTACGCCGAGTACGCCGGGACAAGCATGGCCGCACCGGCCGTGTCGGCGGCCGCTGCGCTGCTCCTGTCGGTGAACGCACGGCAGAGCCCTGCGCAGGTCGAGGCCGGCTTGCGGAACGCCACCCGCCGTTTCCCCTCCTACCCGCCGGGAGACGGCCCGGACTTCAACTGCACCGACCTCGACTGCGGCCGCGGGATGCTCGACCTCTCCTTCGTCCAGGCGCCGATCGGTGCGCCGCGGATCGCCGGCACGGCTCGCGTCGGGAACGTCGTCCATCCCACAGGGTGGGGCTGGACCGGCTCCACCACCGTGGGCTTCCGCTGGCTGCGCGACGGCGTCGCGATCGCCGGCGCCACGGCACCGGCGTACACGGTCCAGCCTGCCGACGTCGGGCGGCGGCTGTCGGTGCGCATGACGCCCGAGCATGCGACCGCGCCGGTCGTCGGCGTCGTGCGGACGAGCGCTTCGACCGGCCCGGTCCCTCGGATGGGATCCCGGATCACCGCCCGCAGCAGCAAGACACGGGCGCGGTACGGCCGGAGCCGCATCAGGCTGACGGCCAAGGTCTCGGTGTCGCCGGGGTCCCCGGCCGGGACCGTGGTCTTCCGGGACGGCAGCAAGGTCCTCAAGAAGGTGAAGGTCCGCAACGGGAAGGCGACGTACACGCTCGGCAAGCGGAGGCTGAAGCCCGGAAAGCACCGGCTCAGCGCCACCTTCGTCCCGTCCTCGGGCCGGTACGAGCGGTCCAGGACCGGTCCTCGTGCGCTGCTGATCCGCGTCGTGCGCTGACGTCGGGACCGTCCTGACGCGCACAGCGACCGACGACGCGTATCATCGACTGCGCAGCTATCCGGAAGCCCGCACGAGGACGACGCCGCCCACCTTCTCTTTCGAGAGGTGACCAGCGTCCCTCCCTGAGGATCGCTCAGGCGGTCGCTCACACGCTGGGGCGCAGGCATCGGAGACGGAACGGCCGTCTCCCCTGTGTCTCGGCCCGGTGATCCGGCTTGCAGTCGTGGTGCTCCAGCACCCCGACAGGCGTACCGAATCCGAGGAGGATCGTTGGCCCGACCGGCCCAGCGTCGACCGGACCCCCGCCGCAAGGGGGGTTCGCGCCGCCAGCAGCGCGACCGCACCAACGACGCCGACAACGTCGGCATCCTGCCTCTGCTCGCGCAAGCCGTCCGCGAGGTCGAGCGTGGCGTGCAGCGTGGCGCTGCGTCGTCCTCGACCCGGACGATGTTCCAGGTCATCGCCCTTCTGGTCCGCGAGGAGCGCAACCGCGTCAAGACCGAGGCGATGCCCGAGGCTCGCCGCACCGAGCAGCTCAAGCGCCTCGACGGCATCGCGACGATCCTCGCGACGACCGCGGCGCGCGATCCTTCCCTCTTCTCGCTCCTCGCCGACGACGCCGTGGTCTCCCCTGCCGCCACCCGGCTCCGCCGCGAGATGCTGGTCGCCGCGGGGCTCGAGGTCGAGGACGAGCCCGAGCCCGAGCCTGAGGCGGCAACGCCGAGCCAGGCCTCCGAGAAGCAGGTCCGGCCCCAGTCGGTGGTCTCCCGCCAGCTCGCCAACCCGTTCCTCACCCCTGACTTCACCGCCGCCGCTGCGACCCCGCGGCCTCGTACGGGACGGCTGGCCAACTGGGAGCTGATCGAGCCCCTGCTCCGCTCCTTCGAGCGGGGCGGTCCCGCGTCGAGCATGGACCTGCCGACGCCGTTGTCCTTGCTGACGCGGGACGGACGCGAGCTGATGCCGCACCAGGCGCAGCTGGTGGCCTCGGCCGCCGAGGGGCACCGCACGTTCCTGCTCGCCGACGAGCCGGGCCTCGGTAAGACCGCGCAGGCGCTGCTCGCGGCGCAGGCCGCCGACGCGTACCCCCTCCTCGTGGTCGCCCCCAACGTGGTCAAGATCAACTGGGCACGCGAGGCCGGACTCTGGACGCCACGGCGCAGCGCCACCGTCATCCACGGTGACGGCACCACGATCGACGGGTTCGCCGACATCGTCGTCGTCAACTACGAGGTCCTCGACCGTCACATCGGCTGGCTCGGCGAGCACGGCTTCCGCGGGATGGTGGTCGACGAGGCCCACTTCATCAAGAACCGCAAGTCCCAGCGCTCCCAGCACGCGCTCGAGCTGTCCGAGCGGATCCGCTCCCGCACCCTCAACCCGCTCCTGATGGCGCTGACCGGCACCCCGCTGATCAACGACATCGAAGACTTCCGCGCGATCTGGCAGTTCCTCGGCTGGATCGACGACCGCAAGCCCCGGGCGCAGCTGATGGCGGCGCTGGAGGAGACGGGCCTGTCCCCCGGCGAACCGGGCTTCTACGCCGCGGCACGCCGGTGCGTGGTCGACCTCGGCATCGTCCGCCGTCGCAAGATCGACGTCGCCGCCGACATCCCGGCACGGCGCATCGCCGACATCCCCGTCGAGCTCGACGACGAGACCGGGCGTTCGATCCGTGAGGCCGAGCGGGTGCTCGCCCGCCGGATGGTCGCCAGGTACGACAACGCGCTCGAGCACCGTACGGCCGGCAAGGTCGTCGACGGGATCGATCGCGAGCTGGTGCGCCTGGTCGCCAAGTGGGAGCGCGAGGAGGACACGAACGAGAGCGGCAACGTCTTCGGGATGATGCGCCGCATCGGTCTCGCGAAGGCCGGCCTCGCCGCCGACTACACCGCGCAGCTCGCGCGCAGCGTCGGCAAGGTGGTCTTCTTCGCCAAGCACCTCGACGTCATGGACGTCGCCGAGGAGACGCTGGCCAAGCGCGGCCTGCGCTACTCCACGATCCGCGGCGACCAGACGGCGACGCAGCGTCAGCGCGACATCGACGCGTTCGTCAACGACCCCGAGGTCGCGGTGATCGTCTGCTCGCTCACGGCTGCCGGCGTCGGCGTCAACCTCCAGGTCGCCTCCAACGTCGTGCTCGCCGAGCTGTCGTGGACCGACGCCGAGCAGACCCAGGCGATCGACCGGGTCCACCGCATCGGTCAGGCCGAGCCGGTCACCGCGTGGCGGATCATCGGCGCGCAGACCATCGATGCGAAGGTCGCCGAGCTGATCGACCTCAAGGCCGCCCTCGCCGCGCAGGCGCTCGACGGTGCCGCGGTCGACGAGAAGACCTCGGCCGACGTCCAGCTCGAGGCTCTGGTCGGGCTGCTCACCGACGCGCTGGTCGAGCGCGGGGACTGACGCCCCGGTGCGGCCCGGCCCTCGTCAGCGAGGGTCGGGCTGCCTCTCCAGCTCACCGGGTCGCCACGTCTTGTCGAACCACGGCTCGAGCGGGCCGTACAGGCGCAGCACCGGGAACCAGCTCTTGCCCGGCACCGTCTGGACCCAGCTCGCCTCGCGTCCCTCGGGTGCTGTCGGCCCGAACCACAGCGTGAACGAGCCGTCGTCGTCGGCGGGGACCGCCTCACCGAGGCTCATCACGCTCGGGTGCGGGTCGTCGGTCTGGAGCAACGAGCGGGTCTGCGTGTCGTAGACGTCGACCGACCAGAAGTTCTTGGCGGGCGGGTCCGCGGGCAGCGTGAGCGAGTACGTCCTGCGCGCCGTCCAGCACCTCCCCGTCCGCATCGTGCGCGGTGTACGCGTACGCGGAGCCGGCCCCGACCTGCGCGTGCGCCATCGCGGGGGTGATGACGGTCGCGAAGTAGTGGAACTGCGTGCGGGCGTCGAGGAGGCGGGCGCCGTCGCGGAGGAACTCGTAGCTGCCGCCGAGGAAGGCGGACAACCAGGACGACCCCTCGTACAGGTAGGCGTCGGGGTCGCGCGGCGTGTACACGAGGGCGCGGCTGATCGCGGCCCCCGTCTGTGCGGCCTGCCCGAGGACGCGACGCAGCCGGTCGTCGGGGGCGAAGGGCCGGCCGTGGACGATGCCGAGCGCGGCGAGCTGCCCGGCACGCTCCGGGTCGAGCGCGGTGGTCGGCTCCTCCTGCACCAGCGTGTCGACCTCCTCGAAGAACGAGACGTCGTTGGCGTGGACGGTGTTGAAGGCGAGATCGGCGAGGTTGACGAACTCCATCGCCGGCGGGTCGTCGGCCGCCGCCAGCGGGTAGACCTTCGTCTCCTTGATCGCCGGCACGCCGCCGAGCGCCCGGAAGACGACCCAGTTCGTGAACGTCGGCGTACGGAAGACGAAGTAGCCGTCGGGCTCCTCGCCCTCGAAGTCCGGCGGCAGGAAGAGGTAGCTTGCCACCCTCGCCCTGGTCGGGACCGGCGATCCCCATGTCGGCGACGTAGCGGAACCAGAAGTCGTCGACGACGCAGAGCGACTGCTTCGGCGGCTCGATGACGATCGGGCCGTGCGCCCGCAGGTCGAAGAACATCGTCCCGTACGTCGTCTCGGTGTTGGGCGTGAGGAAGAAGCTCCCCGAGTTGGCGCGAGGGTCGGTGTACGCGAGCTGGTGCGGCTCGGTGACCCCGATGCTGCGGAACCCCCGTCTCATCGCGACCAGCGAGGCACCCGGCACGGCGTTGAGGAACACCTCGACGCCACGGAGGAAGTCGAGCGCGTCGTACAGCCGGTCGACGGAGTCGCCGACGGGGACGCCGTCGAAGAGCGTGAACTCCCCCAACGGCGTCGTGACGTCCGACGGCGTGCTGACCGCCTCGAGTGCCCGGGCGAGCGCGGGGTGCCCCGGGCTCCTTCGCTCGTCAGTCACGGTGGCCCCTCGGTGCTCGGCGGCGTGGTCTGCCCGTGAGGCTAGTGGGTTCGCACGCGGCTCGCCGGAATCTGTCGCGCCCTCATCCGTCGTCGGGCTCGGGCAGGAGGATCGTCGCGAGGTTCACCCGCCGCTTGCCCGTGCCGTCGTCGGAGAGGTACGGCGCAAGGAGCTCGCCGAGCCCGGCCTGGATCGCGGCGAGGTCCTCGGACGTCACGTACAACGGTCCCCGGCCGAATCCCAGGTAGTCGCGCACGTTCGGGTCAGGGTGGTCGACGACGCGGTCGAAGCTCGCGCCCACGTCGCCGAGGAAGACGAGGAAGGCCGCCCGGAGCTGCGCCGAGCTCATCGCGCGGAGCTCGGCCTGGTCGACGTGCGCGAGCTGGTCTCCGAGGGCGAGGGTGCGCTCGACCGCGCCCCGTACCCGCCGCTCCCCCACGACCTCCAGGATCCCGGCGTCGACGAGCGTCGCGACGTGGCGGTAGAGCGTCGCCTGGGTGACGTCCGGCATGGCTTCGCGCAACTGCGCGGTCGTCAGTCGGCGTCCCCCGAGCTGCTGAACGATCCTCAGCCGCACGGGGTGCATCACCACGTCGGCGATCGTCGGCGCACGCTCCGGCATCGCGCCACTCCCCTTCATTGTTCTCATCATGATAATGTTCCCACTGCCAGATTGATTCTAGATCCACGGAGGACGTTCATGACGCACATCCACGCCGACGCCGCAGGGATCCACGTACGCTTTCCCGGCTGGGAGCGGTTCATGGCCGGGCGCTCGAGCTTCGACGCCGCACCCGACGCGATCACGGACGTCACGGTCGAGCCCGGCTGGAGCTCGGAGATCCTCGGGGCCCGCTCCGGGCTCGTCGTCTCCGGCTACCTCAAGCTGGGGACGTTCCGCCATCCGTTCGGGATGCGCCGCCTCGTGGCGATGCGACGCGGGGAGCCGCTGCTGCGCGTCGCGCTGGACCGCAGCGCCACGAGGTTCGACGAGCTCCTCCTCAGCACGCCCGACGCCTCCGAGATCGCCCGCACGCTCGAGGCGACTGCGCGACGCTGACGTCGTTACGCTGAACCGCCTGGCCGGGCACGAGCAGGTGGCCGGTGTCCTGCTCGACCACGGCGCCGATCCCGCCCCGTCACGGGCGACGCTAGATCGCCGCTTCCGGCCCCAGCCGCCGCCACAGCGTCGCCCACTGCTCCGGCGCGAGGTCGCGCGGCAGTGCGGATGGCCTCGCCGCCGCCTCGGCCACGGCACGTTGGACGTCTCTCGCCGGCCTTCCGCTCGCCCGTACGAGGATCTGCTCGATCCCTCTCCCCCGACCCGTGAACGTGACGCGGACGAAGCGGTCGTACGCCGAACGTTCGCGCGCGGGCACGAGCGGACGCTCGCGACGGGTGACGGTGAGGATGCCGCCGTCGACGCTCGGCGCCGGCGTGAAATGACGTGCGGGAACGCGCTGGTGCAGGGCGAACGTGAACCACGGTGCGCTCTGCGCCGTCATCATCGTGCTGCCGCCCACACCCGCACGCTTGCGCGCGACCTCCCACTGCGTGAGAAGCACGGCGTGCCGCCAGCCGGCGGAGCGCAGGAGGCGCCGGAGGATCGGTGTCGTGAGGTGGAACGGGATGTTGCCGACGACCACGGGGCGGTCCAGGCGGACGTCGAGGGCATCGGCGTGACGGACCGTCACCGCAGGAAGTCGCGAGCGCAGGCGCTCGACCCGCCGCCGGTCGAGGTCGACGGCGGTCAGCTCCCGGCCCAGGCGGGCGAGCGGGTGAGTGAGGGCGCCGTCGCCGCAGCCGACCTCGAGGATGGGCCCGTCGGTGGCGCGGACGAGGTCCACGATCTGGTTGATCGTCGGACGGTGGTGGAGCAAGTTCTGGCCGAGCTCGTGCCGGCCGCCGTAAGGGTGTCGTGATCGCATGAGAGCGCTCCAACCGGAAGGAGGTGGAGCACCCGGAGGCGGGTGAGTGGTGCGACGCGCTGCCGGGTGCGGGGCATCCGGAGGACGGCGTGGTCGAGCGGGGCCGACGCGCCGTCAGACGAGGCGGGTGCGCGCCATGGCGCAGGCGGGCCCGAAGGAGAGCTTCATGGCCGCCACCCTAGGACGCGCGCACTGCGCACGTCACCCGGATAACCCGGCACGCTCGTAGAGTCGTCGCATGGGGGACGTGACCGAGGGCCGATTCACCGCAGGGATGCACTACCTGAAGGTGGGCCAGGGACCACCGCTCCTCGCGGCGACCGGTCTCACCCCCGAGCACGTGAATCCCACCGGCTTGTCGCGACGGATGTCGCTCGCGTGGGCGGCCCCGTACGCCGAGCACTTCACCGTCTACCTGACCAGCCGCCGGCCGGCCCTCGAGCCGGGAACGACCGTCTCCGACATCGCGGCCGACTACGCCCACGCGATCGAGCACGACCTCGGCGAGCCGGTGATGGTCCACGGCACGTCCACGGGCGGGTCCGTCGCCCTCCAGCTCGCCGCGGACTCCCCCGGGCTGGTGACCCGCATGGTCGTGGCCTCGTCGGCGTACCGGCTGTCGCCCCATGGTCGGCACGTCCAGTCCGAGATCGCGCGTCTGATCGGTGAGGGGGATCCTCGCCGTGCGGCGGCGGTCCTCATGGCGGCGCTGGCTCCCCGGCCGCTGCGGTCTCCGGCGCGCGGCGTCGGGTGGCTCGCCGGACGCGTCCTCGCCCCGGGCGACAGCGCCGACATGCTCGCGACGATCGAGGCCGAGGACGCGTTCGACGTCGAGGCCCGGCTCCCGGACATCCAGGCCCCGACGCTCGTGCTCGGCGGCGCGGAGGACCCGTTCTACTCCGAGGAGCTGTTCCGCGGCACGGCGGCGGGCATCCCGCGCGGACGCGCCGTCGTGTTCCGCGGCAGGTCCCACACGTACCCCGCCGGCAAGGTCCCCTCGGCGATCGGGCTGGGCTTCCTGCTGGCCTGAGAGGGCCGCGCCCGTACGCTCAGCGGCCCAGGCCGGACTCGATCGCGAACACGACCAGCTGGGCGCGGTCGCGCGCGTGCAGCTTGACCATCGCCCGGCTGACGTGGGTGCGCACGGTGTCGGGGCTGACCACGAGCGCCTCGGCGATCTCGCTGGTTGGAGCGGCCGGTCGCCACCCAGCGCGACGATCTCGCGCTCGCGCTCGGTGAGGTCCCCGAGGCGCGGGTGCGCGGCGGCCGCGCGCGGCCGGCCCGGCGGCGCCGAACTGCTCGATCACCCGTCCGGGTCACGGACGGCGCCAGCAGCGACCCGCCGTCGGCGACGACGCGGATCGCCGTCGAGCAGGGCGGCCGGCTCGGCGTCCTTGAGCAGGAACCCGCTGGCCCCGTGCCGCAGCGCCTCGAAGACGTACTCGTCGAGCTCGAAGGTCGTCAGCATGACGACCCGGACCGCGGCCAGCGCCGGGTCGGCGGCGACCTCGGCGAGCAGCGCCGAGCCCGTCGAGCACCGGCATCCGGATGTCGCACAGCACCACGTCCGGGACGGGTCCGGCGGATCAGCGCCAGCCCGTCGCGACCGTCGGCGGCCTCGCCGACCAGCTCGAGGCCGTCCTCGGCTGCCGATCAGCGTGGCCAGGCCCATCCGGACCAGCGGCTGGTCGTCGACCAGCGCCACCGGATCGGCCCGGTCACCGGTCCTCCGGCGTCACCGGGACGCTGGCCCGGACCCGGAACCCGGCCCGTCGGCCGGGCCGACCTCGAGCGTGCCGCCGACGCCTCGACCCGGTCCGCATGCCCGCGATCCCCATGCCGCTCATCCTGGCCCCGCGACGCTCGCGGCGCGCCGCGCCCGTCGTCGTCGACGGTCACCGTGCAGCGCCGGTCGCCGCGAGCGCTCGGAGACGTCGACCGCCGCCTCGGGTCGCTGCCGCGTGCCGCAGCACGTTGGTGAGCGACTCCTGGACGACCGCGTACGCCACCTCGCCGACCCGGCTCGTCGACCTCGCCGCGGCGTCGCCCGCGTCCGGTCGACGACCAGCCCGCCGGCGCGCACCCGGTCGAGCAGCGCGTCGAGGTCCGCCGAGCCCGGGCGGGACGCGCGTCGCGGCGCCGTCGCCCGACATCCGGCCGAGCTCGGCACGCAGCGCGTCGAGCGACTCCCGGCTGGTCGTCGCGGATCGCCTCCAGGCTCTGGCGCGCGCCTTGTCCGGGTCCCGGTCGAGCACGTGCAGCGCGACCCCGGCCTGCATCGCGATCACCGCGAGCCCGTGGCCGACCCCGTCGTGCAGGTCCTGCGCCATCCGCAGCCGCTCCTCGCTCGCCGCGCGCGGCGGCCCGGTCCGCCCGGAGGCCTCGCAGCCGGCTCGACCGGCCAGCCAGCCGACCGCCGCCGGCCGCGGCGACACGGCGCAGCAGTCCGACGGCCTGCCACGACCTCCGACGGCCACTCGCCCGTCCGTGCACGAGCACGCGGCACGGACCAGCGGGCCGCCGCGACGCAGGGCAGCGCCGGCGGCCACCAGGGCACGCACCGGTGCGACGGCCGCGCCGCAGCGCGGCCACGAGCGTCACCAGCGGGAGCGGCCAGGAAGATCGGCCCGTTCGCGAGTCCCGGCGCGCGAAGTAGACCGCCGAGCACGACACCGCTGGCGGCGACGGCCACCTCGGGCCGCCACGGCGAGCACGGCCGGAAGGACGGCGAGCACCGCGACGATCAGCCGCGCCCAGCACCGCCCCGTGGCCGGGGTCGACGTCGCGGTTGGCCGCCGAAGGTCCCGAGCCAGCACGACGGCCACCAGCGCCCACCAGACCATGGGCGTTCGCCAGGACGCGTGCGCCGGTCGCTCACGGGCCGAGGCTAGACCGCGCCGAGGCCCGCGTCGTACGACCGACGCGAGGCTCGCGCGTACGCGGATCTGCGTACGCCGGAGCCGCGCCGCGGCGGACGCCGTCCAGGGCCGTCGGGCGGCGACCGTGGACCCATGAACGATCTGGTGGTGCAGACCGACGGGCTGACCAAGACGGTACGGCGAGCGACTCGCCGTCGACGCGGTCAGCCTGACCGTACGACGGGGCGAGGTCTACGGCTTCCTCGGCCCGAACGGGGCCGGCAAGACGACGACCCTGCGGATGCTGCTCGGACTGATCCGGCCCACGGCCGGGACGGCGAGCGTCCTCGGGCGGCCTGCGGGACGCCCGGAGGTGATCGCCCGGGTCGGCGCGCTGATCGAGGGACCGGGCTTCTTCCCCTACCTCTCCGGGCGCGACAACCTGCGGATGATGGCCCGCTACCGCGGATCTCGGCGACCACGCCGTCGACGACGGCGCTGGAGCGGGTCGACCTCGCCGACCGCGGCAGACGACCGGTTCAAGGCGTACTCGCTCGGCATGAAGCAGCGCCTCGGCGTCGCCTCCGCGCTGCTGGGCGACCCGGAGCTGATCGTGCTCGACGAGCCGACCAACGGACTCGACCCGGCGGGCATGGCCGACATGCGCGCGCTCGTCGTCGTCGCTGGCCCGCGGCGGCCAGACCGTGCTGCTGTCCAGCCACCTGCTCACCGAGGTGCAGGAGATCTGCGACCGGGTCGGCGTGATCAACGGCGGCCGGCTGCTGCGCGAGTCGACGGTCGACGAGCTGCGCGGCGAGCGCGACCCTGCGGGTGCGCGCGACGCCGCGAGGACGCGGCGATCGCCGTGGCGATGCGCGTCGGCGGGCGACGACGCCGTCAGCCGGACGCCGCTCGGGCTCGAGCTGGACGCTGGCCGCCGAGGCCGCGCCCGCACTCGTCCGCGACGCTGGTCGCGGCGGCGTCGACGTGCACGAGGTCGTCCCCCACCGAACGCACCCTCGAGGAGGTCTTCTTCGAGATGACCAGCCGAGGCTCCGACGACCGACGGACGACAGCGTGGCACGACCGACGGCTGATCGAGCAGACCCGGTGACCTCGCGCAGCACGCGGGCCGAGCTGCTCCGGCTGCGCAGGTGGCCCGCCGTCTGGGTGCACGCTCGGCGCCTGGATCGCTCTCGCCCTGATGTTCGGGTACCTCTTCAGCTACCTGTCGTACCGGACCGGCGACCTCAGCTTCGCCGACGAGGGCGACGACGCGCCGCACAGCTGCTCGTCGAGACCTGCTGCCCGCCGCGATCCCCGACCGTGCTGCTCCAGGGCATGCCGATGTTCGGCGGCGCGCTGATGCTGGTGCTCGGCGCGATCGTCGCCGGCAACGGCTACGGGTGGGGCACCTGGAAGACGGTCTTCACCCAGGGTCCGTCCCGCCCTGCGACGGTCGGCGGCTCGTTGGTCGCGCTCACGCGTCGTCGTCCTCGGCAGCCGTGCTGCTGACGCTGGTGCTCTTCCTCGGGGTCTCGCTGCTCGATCGCCGGCACCGAGTCGCAGGCGGTCGCGTGGCCGTCGGCCGGCGCGATGCTGGAGTCGTTCGGCGGCGGGTTCCTGGTGCTCGAGATGTGGGCGCTGCTCGGCTTCGCGCTCGGCACCGTGGCTCGAGGTCCGGCGCTCGCCGTCGGTCTCGGGCTGGTCTGGGCTCTGGTCGTCGAGAACCTCCTGCGCGGCGTCGGCGCACTGCTGGGCCCGGTCGAGGCGGTCACCGAGGTGCTGCCCGGGACGGCCGGCGGATCGCTGGTCGGAGCCCTCGTCGACGTCTCGTCCAACCCGAACGAGACACCGGGCGTCCTCGACGTCCTCACCGGGAGTCAGGCCCTGCTGACGGTCCTGGCGTACTGCGTCGGCCTGGTGGTCCTCGTGCTCGTGGTCGTACGGCGCCGCGACGTCACCTGAGCGCGCGGGCCGGCACGTCGTCAGCGGCCTGCTGGCTCCGCCCAGGAGGCGCGCCCGTCCCCGCTGACCGGGATCTCCGCCCCGAGCATCACCTCGGGGCGGAACGTCGCCTCCCCCAGGCCGCGCACGCGCGCGGCCACCTCGCGTGCGCTGACGCGGAGGCGGTTGGCGTCGCCGACCGCCAGGCCGCGTACGTCCATCCCGGCGGCGCGGCCGAGGTCCACGGCGCGCGCGACGTGGAAGTTCTGCGTGACCACGACGGCGGTCTCCACCTGGAAGACCGCTCGCGCGCGGCGCATGGTGTGCCACGTGCTGCGACCGGCGTAGTCGGTGAAGACGTCCTCGGGCGGGACGCCTCCGGCGAGGACGGCGTCGCGCATCGCGTCGGGCTCGTTGTAGGAGTGGGTGCGGTTGTCGCCGGACACGAGGACCTTGTCGACCGTGCCCGCGCGGTAGAGCGCCACAGCGGCGTCGACGCGCTGCTGGACGACGGCGCCGAGCCTGCCGTCGGGGAGCACCCACGAGCCCGGCACGATCGCCACCTGCGCGTGGGGCAGATCGGTGGGGTCGTCGACGATGCGGTCCTCGGTCCGCTTGATCACCACCGCGTTCGCGGTCGCGACCACGAGGGTGCCCGAGAGCGCGACGGTTCCAGCGACGATCAGCACACGGCGGCGGAGGCGGGTCATGCCCGTCAGCGTAGAAGTGCCGTCAACCTGCACAGGATCTTCACGTGTTCTCCGCACCGTCTGCGCAGCCGCGAACCTACGCTCGATCCATGAGCAGCACGGCAGCACGAGTCCTCGTCGTCGAGGACGAGCGCGCTCATCAACCAGTCGGTCGTCGACCGCCTCGTCGCCGAGGGCTTCGAGGTCCACGAGGAGTACGACGGACCGGGTGCCGTCGCCGCAGCCGCCCGGTGGCTCCCGGACGTCATCGTGCTCGACGTGATGCTGCCGGGGTTCGACGGCCACGAGGTGTGCCGCCGTGTCCAGGCCGACCGCCCTGTCCCGGTCCTCATGCTCACGGCCCGTGACGACGAGACCGACGTGCTCGTCGGGCTCGGCGTGGGCGCCGACGACTACCTCACAAAACCGTTCAGCATGCGCGAGCTGGTCGCCCGTGTCCGGGCACTCCTGCGACGCGTCGAGCGTGCGGCGACCCTCGCGACGGCAGGACCGGCGGCACTCACGCTCGGTCCGCTGGAGATCGACCGTGCCCGCCGCCAGGTCCGGCTCGACGGCATGCCCGTCCACCTCACCCCGACGGAGTTCGACCTCCTGGTCTGCCTCGCCACCGAGCCCGGCACCGTGCTCACCCGCGAGCAGCTGCTGGCCGAGGTCTGGGACTGGCGGGACGCCGCAGGGACTCGGACGGTCGACAGCCACATCCGGTCGTTGCGGAGCAAGATCGGCGCCTCGGCCGTACGGACCGTGCACGGCGTCGGGTACGCCCTCGAGGTGGCGCCGTGAGGCCCCTCGACCCGGTCCGCTCGATCAAGGCCAAGCTCGGCGTGCTCGTCGCCGTGACCGTGGCGGTCGCCGCCGTCCTTCCCCTCGCGGGCTCGCGGCTCGGTCTCGACCCGCTGCTCACGGTGCCGGTCACCGTCGCGGGCGCCCTCCTCCTCACGCAGCTGCCTCGCCCGCGGCATGACGTCACCGCTGCGCGAGATGACGGCGGCGGCCCGGACGATGGCCACCGGCGACTACTCCCACCGGGTGACGGCGTCCTCGCGCGATGAGGTGGGCCAGCTCGCCCGCGCGTTCAACACGATGGCCGCCGATCTCGAAGCCGTCGACCGGCAGCGCCGCGACCTGGTCGCGAACGTCTCCCACGAGCTGCGGACGCCGGTCACCGCACTGCGGGCGCTGCTCGAGAACCTCGCCGACGGCGTCGTCGAGCCCGACCCCGAGCAGCTCCGTACGGCGCTCGACCAGACCGAGCGTCTCAGCCACCTCGTCTCGGACCTGCTCGACCTCTCACGCGTGGACGCCGGCCTCCGTGCGCTCGACGCGCAGCCGATGGAAGTACGGCCCTTCCTGGAGGACGCGGTCCGCGAAGCGGCGTCGACCGGACGCCCGATGCACTTCGCGGTGGCCGTCGAGCCGGCGGATCTCGTCGTGCGGGCCGACCGCGCACGGCTCCACCAGCTCGTCGCGAACCTCCTGGACAACGCGGCGCGACACAGCCCCGCCGGAGGCACCGTGCACGTACGAGCGCACAGCGGTGAGGCCGGGATCGTGCTGGAGGTCTCCGACGAGGGCCCCGGCATCGCCCCCGCCGAACGGACGGCCGTGTTCGAACGCTTCACGACCGGCACCGGCGCCGGCCAGCTCGACGGGGGCACCGGCCTCGGTCTCGCGATCGCCCGTTGGGTCACCGACCTGCACGGGGGCTCGATCGAGGTCGCCGACACCACGACCGGGTGCCGGATCCGCGCCTGCCGCTCCCGGAACACCTCCCCGAAGGAGCAACCACGTGACCTCTTCGTACCCGGCCTATCCGGTCCCCCCGGCTCCGCCGAAGCCTGAGCCGATGCTCGACGCGCTGTTCGGGACGCTGTGGCCGGAGCCGTCGCTGGGCACACGGCCCCGTCTCGTCCTCGCGGCAGCGGCCGTCGGGGCGGTCGCGGCGCTGGTGATCCCCTTCCGCAGCCTCGGCTTGGGGACGTTCCTCGTCCTCGCGTCCGTCTGCGGCGTCGTCGCCGTGGCCGACGGCCGGATCCGGCAGCCGTACCACCTGGTCTCGGCGCTCTTGAGCGTCCTCCTGCTCACGCCGCTGTTCCTGCTCGCCGCGGAGTGGGTGAGCGTCGTCTGCGTGCTCGCGGCGTTCGCGGTGGGCGCGTCCGCCCTGGCCGGCGGTCACTCGGTGGCCGGCGTGGCTGCGTCCTGGGCGGCGGTGCCGCTCGCCGGGCTGCGCGGTCTGCCGTGGCTGGGCAGGTCGCTGGTCGCGGCACCCGGCTCTCGGGCCTGGGCACCGATCGTGCGTACGGTCACGCTGTCGCTGCTGGCGGTCGCCGTGTTCGGCGCGCTCTTCGCCAGCGCCGACGCCGTGTTCGCCCGGTGGGTCGATGCGCTCGTCCCGGAGCTGACGCTCGACGACGTCCCGGCACGAGCGTTCGCGGGCCTGACTGTCGGCGGGCTGACGGTCGCCGGGGTGTACGTCGCGCTCAACCCACCACGCGTCGAGCGCCTGGCTCTGCCGACCGGTGCCCCGGTGGCGCGACGTTTCGAGTGGCTGGTGCCGGTGTCGCTGGTCGTGGCGATGCTCGGCCTCTACGTGGCGGCCCAGCTCACGGTGATGTTCGGCGGTCACGCCTACCTGCGACGGACGACCGGCCTCACGTACGCCGAGTACGTGCACCAAGGGTTCGCCCAGCTCACGCTCGCGACCGTCCTCACCCTCGCAGTCGTCGCGGCCGCAGCCCGCAAGGCGCCACGTGCGACCGCCAGCGACCGTCTGCTCCTGCGGGTCGTGCTCGGTGCGCTGTGCCTCCTGACGCTGGTCGTCGTGGCGTCTGCGCTGTCCCGGATGAGCGTGTACGAGGAGGCGTACGGCTTCACGCAGCTGAGACTCCTCGTGTCGTTCTTCGAGGGCTGGCTCGGACTCGTCGTCGTGCTCGTCCTCGTCGCGGGCATCCGGATGTCCGGCTGGTGGATTCCTCGCGCCGCACTGCTCTCCGGGGCGGCTGCGCTCCTCGCGATGGCGGCGCTCAACCCCGACGCGTACGTCGCCGAGCGCAACCTCGACCGCTACGAGTCCACGGGCAAGATCGACTGGTACTACCTGTCCGGGCTCTCCGCCGACGCGACACCGGTCCTCGCGGACCTGCCTGCCGACCTGCGTGCATGCCTCAGGGTGGACGCCACCCGTACCGGCGACTGGCTCGAGTGGAACCTCGGCCGTGCCCGGGCCCACGAGGCGGCGCCGGGAGGGCTGGCTGGCGGACGCGACTGCGAGGGCTCGCCACCGCGGTGAGCCCCTGGGACGCCTGCGGTCGGACTGCGAAGGGACGCACTGCATCTCCAGTTGTCACTCCGTGATACACGTCCTAGACTCCGCTGCTAACCAGTAACGTCCTCGCAACACTGCCGCGCCGACGTTGCCGCCCGCACCGGGGGACCCATTCACGCGGGCACGGACCGACGCGAGGCGCCTCGCTACCGCGAGAGACCACAGTCGGCATCTCGCCATGACGCCCTGTCCGTCGGCGTCGTGCACCCACCGACTCCAGGAGTGTCCTCGTGAAGCAGCTGCGCAGACCCCTCATGATCGCGGCGTTGTCCGCGCTCGCGTTCTTCGGCGTCCAGGCGACGCCGGCCTCGGCCGCGGAGGGCGACCCGGTCGTCTCCCGCGGGATCACCATCCCGACCTTCTACAACCCGCCCACGACGTTGCCGTCCGCCAACGGCACCCTGATCCGCAGCGAGCCGCTGAAGCTCGGTCTCAGGCTGCCGGGTCTCGACGGCCCGCTCCCGGGGACGGCGACGCGTCTCATGTACAAGTCGACCGACTCCAACGGTCAGCCCGTCGCGGTGACCGGTGCCTACATCGAACCGTCGGCACGCGTGGACGGGCAGCGGGCCCCGACCTCTCGTCGTCCTGGCTCCGGGCACCATGGGGCAGGGAGACCAGTGCGCAGCCTCGCTCGCGCTGGAGAACCCGCTCGCCCTCAACCTCACGGAGGGCACCGTCTCCGTCGGCTACGAGAACCTCGCGACGTACCGGCTCCTCGCCAAGGGCATCGCCGTGGCGGTCACCGACTACGTCGGCCTCGGCGCGACCGACCGGCTGCACACCTACGTGAACCGCGTCGACGGGGGTCATGCGGTCCTCGACGCCGTCCGCGCGACCCGTGCGCTCGCCGGGACCTCGGTGACGGCCTCGTCCCCGGTCGGCCTGTACGGCTACAGCCAGGGCGGCGGGGCGACGGCGTCGGCAGCGGAGCTCCAGCCGACGTACGCGCCGGAGATCACCCTCGCCGGCGCCTACTCCGGTGCGCCGCCGGCCGACCTCGCGAAGGTCCTTCCCGGCATCGACGGCAGTGCGCTCGCTGCGCGCCGCGGGATGGACGGTGAACGGGCTCGCACAGAGCGTGCCCGCCCTCCAGCCGATCATCGACACCTACATCAACGATGCCGGCCGCGCGGCGCTCGCCGACGTGGCCACCCGGTGCGTCGGCGACGGCATCTTCGCCTACGGCTTCACGAAGACGAAGAGCTGGACGAAGCAGGGGATCTCGCTCGGCGACGTGATCGCGCGCGAGCCGGTCGTCAAGGCGGCCGTCGACGCGCAGCGCCTGGGGCGGTTGAAGCCCGCCACTCCCGTGCGTGTCGCCACAGGCGTCGCCGACGACACGGTCCCCCACCGTCAGTCCCGCCAGCTCGCCGTCGACTGGTGCGCACGAGGCGCCAACGTCACGTACGAGCCGATCTTCCTGCCCAACCTCGGCGACAAGATCGTGCTCACGAACCACTTCCTGCCGCTGATCGAGGACCAAGGGTCGGCGATCGGCTGGCTCACGGACCGGCTCGAAGGGAAGCGGGTGGTCTCCAACTGCTGGCGGGTGCCCTTGATGCTCTGACGTCAGGGCGCCCCCGGCCCCGCCGCCGTCCCGGTCCCGTTCACCGCGGGCGGCGTGAGGTCGAGGCGGGCGCGGTCGGTTCCGGCGGCGAGCGGGTACGACAGGTGCTGGTGGACCAGCAGCCACCTCCCGTCTCGCCGCCGGAAGACCCGTGTCGCGCGCGACCACGTCGTGGCGGTGTCCCCGCCGGCCTGCGGGACCCGGACGCGATCGAGCGCCCACACCACGGCGAGGTCGTCACGGACCACGACCTGGGGCTCGACCACCGCGAAGTCGACCTTCTCGTCCGTCGCCTCCAGCCCGAGACGGCAGTTCTCGCGGACCGCGTCGAGGTCGAGCACGTGCGGCTCCTCGTACTCGTACGACGCCACGTCGGGCGCGATGTCGGCCATCAGGCTGTCGAGGTCCTTGGCCGCCGTGTCGTCGTGCCAACGGCGCAGCACGGCGTCGACCTCGGCCTCGCCTTCGCGGTCGCGCCAGCCACGGTCGTCGCTGAACGAGTGGTGCTCGTGCGCGATGCGCCACCGCCCGTCGACCCGGCGCAGGCCGAGGGTGAGACGCAGCCGCTGGTCCGGATGATCGTCTCCCGCCTTCGTCGAGCGGCAGAGCACCAGTCCGTGCGCGAACGCGACGTCGTCTCCCGCCGTGACCTCGAGCGACTCGAGCAGGAACTGTCCGTCACCGCGCTGCCAGGCCAGGAACTCGGGCCAGGAGTCGCGGTACGCCTGGATCCCGCGGACGCCCTCGTACGGCGGAGGGACGTCGTACATCACGAGGTCGTCGGTGTGGTCGGCGAGAACGGCGTCGAGGTCGGTCCCACGGTCGACGGCGTCGATCCAGCGGGTCACCAGGGAGCGGATGTCGGATTCGTGGTCCATCGTGGAGCCTCCGGTCTGAGAGTGTGCTGTCGTGGGAGGAACCTCGCGGAACGACGAAACTCATCGCGGCGGTCGCACTGACGACGAGCGTCGCGACGACGACCTCGCGAGCGCCCGCGCCGGCGACGAGGACGCCTTCGCGCGTCTCGTCACGCCCTACCGCCGCGAGCTGGGCCTGCACTGCTACCGGATGCTCGGCTCGACCGCGGACGCGGCGGACGCCGAGCAGGAGACGCTCGTCCGCGCCTGGCAGGGGCTCGGCGGCTTCGACGGCCGGCACCTGCGTGCGTGGCTCTACCGCATCGCCACCAACCGGTGCCTGACGCTCATCGAACGACGCGCACGCCGCGAGCTCCCGGTCACCCTCGAGGGCGGCGAGTCCGACGTCTCGTGGCTCGAGCCCCTGCCCGGCAGCTGGCTCGAGGCGTCCCCCGAGGAGCGCGCGGTCGACCGCGAGACCGTCCGGCTCGCGTTCGTCGCCGCGTTGCAGCACCTGCCCGCGTCGCAACGCGCGGTCCTCCTGCTGCGCGACGTCCTGGCGTTCCGTGCGGCCGAGGTCGCCGGCATCCTCGACCTGACCGTCGCGGCCGTGAACAGCCTGCTGCAGCGGGCACGTACGGCGGTCGCGGACGGTCTCGCGCCGTCACCCGCGCCCCCCGACGACGGACTCGGCACGCTGGCCGACCGCTACGTCCGCGCGTGGGAGGCCGGCGACGTCGACCGGATCGTGGCCCTGCTCGCCGACGACGTCCGCTACTCGATGCCGCCGCTCCCCCGCTGGTACGCCGGCCTGGACGACGTCACCGGTTTCCTGCGCAGCGGCCCGATGCGGGAGGCCTGGCGGTTCCTGCCGACCACCGCGAACGGACAGCTCGCGTTCGGGACGTACCTGCGCGACGCCGAGCGCGGAGAGTTCCGACCCGGTGGCCTCGACGTCCTCACGGTCGTGGCCGGGCGCGTCACCGAGGTCGTGGCCTTCCTCGAGGCGGACCTCACCGCCTTCGGCCTGCCCGCGTCCCTTCCGGACGAACGATGAGGCCTTGGTGCGGGGTGGGTGAAGCGCCACCGCCTTGGTCCCCTGCGAGGTGCCGTCGCCAGTGGCAGACTCGGCCCCATGCCGACCGTCCTCGTCACGGGTGCCGGCGGCCCCGCCGGCGCCTCGCTCGGGCACCAGCTCGCGGGTCGCAGGTTCGACCAGCGCACGGTGACGACGGTGGGCGTCGACCTCACCGCGCTCGAGGGGACGGCGTTCACTCGTACGGCGGCGGTCGCGAGCGCGGCCGATCCGGCGTATGCCCCGTCGATGCGCGACGTCATCGACAAGTTCAGGCCCGACCTGGTGATCCCGACCGTCCAGGACGAGCTCGCGCAGGTCGCGGTGCTCGCACGCCTTCTGACCTCGGGAGGCGGACAGGGCGCGACGGTGGTGGTCGCCGGGGCTCGCCCGTCGGCGCTCGCGGCGGACAAGCTCCTGACGATGTGGGCCTTGGCCGAGGCGGGCGTCCCCGTGCCCGCCCACACCGTCGCCTCCGACTTCACGGACACGGCCGAGGCACTCGCCTGGGCCGGTGGCGCCGTCGTCGTCAAACCACGCGTCTCGCGAGGCGGGCGCGGTGTCACGGTCGTGGAGAAGCCTGAGGATCTCGACTGGCCGTCCGACGACGCATCCTGGGTCGTCCAAGGCTTCGTCGACGGGCCGGAGTACGCGCCGCAGGTCTACCGGTCGCCGGAGACCGGGCAGACGACGGTCGCGGTCCTCGAGAAGACCGCCCTCAAGGAAGGGCGGGTCGGCAACGCTGCCTCCGCCGTGCGCGCCAAGGACGGCGCGGTCCCCGACGTCGCCGAGGTCGCCGCCGCCACCGTCGAGGCGCTCGACCTGGTCGGGCCGGTCGACATGGACGTGCGTCGCGACACCGCCGGCATGCCGTACGTGCTCGAGGTCAACGGGCGGTTCGGTGCCCTCTCCGCGCACGCGCCCGAGCTGCTCGACCACGTCCTCCGCGACTGGCTACGACCCGGTCCGTGATGGCCCTCCTCGCCGCGTTCGCCACCGTCATCAGCCTGACCGTGCTCTTCGCCGGGTTCGTCCGGCTCGCGCTCGTACCGTTCTCGATCGCGTTCGAACGACGCTACGGCCGACCCGACGACACCGTGCCCGTCGACGTCGGCACCATCTTCGACGCGCCGCCGCTCGTCAGCATCATCGTCCCGGCATACAACGAGGAGGTCGTGCTCGAGAACTGCCTCCGGTCGATCCTGAGCAGCGAGTACGCCCGCTACGAGGTGATCTGCGTGGACGACGGCTCGACGGACGCGACCTACGCGGTCGCACGCGCCGTCGCCGACGAGGAGGATCACGTCGTCGCTCTCACTCAGCCGAACGGCGGGAAGGGCGCCGCCCTGAACACGGGGCTCGCGCGGGCCCGGGGCTCCGTGCTCCTCCTGGTCGACGCCGACGGGCTGTTCCAGCCGCACACCATCACGCGGATGCTCCAGGCGTTCCGCCACGCAGACATCGGTGCGGTCTGCGGCAACGACCGTACGGTGAACCTCGACCGTGTCCAGACACGGTTCCTCGCCCTCATCGGTCACCTCGGCACCGGGTTGATGCGCCGTTCCCTGCACGAGCTCCACTGCCTGCCGATCGTCTCGGGCAACATCGGCGCCTACCGGCGTGACGTCCTCGCGATGATCGGACAGGTCCGTACCGACACCGTCGGCGAGGACCTCGAGCTCACCTGGCGCGTCTACGGTGCGGGCTACCGGGTCGCGTTCGCCCCGCACGCCGTCCTCTACGCCGAGTCGCCCTCCACCCCGCGTGCCCTCTGGCGCCAACGGGTGCGATGGGCGCGTGGTCTCCTCCAGGTGAGCCGCCGCCACAGCGCGATGATCGGGGACCTCGACCTCGGCCCGTTCGGGATGTACCTGGCGTACACCGTGTTCACCCAGGTCGTCGTGCCGTTCCTCCAGGTCTTCGGCGTCCTCGCGCTCGCGGTGCTCGCGACGACGGGACAGGACCCGGCGCTGCCGACCGGGCTGTGGCAGGCAGGCGTCTTCCTGGGCCTGCCGGTCGCCCTCCTCCTGCTCCTCCTGGCCGTGGCTCTCGACGGGTCGACGCGTGACCTGCGGTACGCCTGGACGCTGCCGATCTGGCCCGTCTACTCCGCACTGATGAGCCTTGTCATGGTGCGGGCAGTGTGGCTCGAGATGAAGGGAGCCGAGAACCGATGGAACAAGCTGGACCGGACTGGCACGGTTTCGGTGAGCGGCCTGGTCGGCCGTACCGGGCCTTCGTCCTGATCGTGCTCGGCATCGCGGCCGTGCTGGTGATCGCGGGCGCAGTGCTCCAGCTGACTCCTGACGACGACTCCGACGAGGTCGTCCCGCCGCTGCGCCCGCAGACACCTCTCGGGGAGGTCCGATCGGTGAGCATCGACTTCGGCGTCGTGACCGATCCCGAGACCGACTGGGAGAGGGTCTCCGCCCAGCTCGCGGACGCCCGCGCGACGGCGGTGAACCTCAACGCCGGACGTGTCGAGTTCACGGCGTTCGACTGGTCGGCGCACCCCGAGGCCGCGGCCGAGGAGGGCACGGACCACCTCGCTGAGGCGGCGCGGGCGCTGTACGAGTCGCCCGACGGCCAGCAGCGCGCGGTGACCCTCATCGTGGACGCCTTCGTCCCGCGCTGGATCGAGTCCGACCCCTCGGTGGCCGGCACATCCGTCGACGGGACGCGCGGCACCCACGGCGCCTCGGCGTCCCAGCTCGCCGAGGGGGAGGTCGGCGACCGGCTGATCGACTACGTCACCGAGCTCGGGGAGCGCTACAACCCGGCCTCCATCGAGGTCACGGAGCTCTTCTTCAGCGGTTACACGTACGGGGCCGACGACCTTGTGCTCTTCAAGAAGATGACCGGGGCGCAGGACTGGCCGCGGACCGGCGGTGGTGCGATCGACACCTCGGCGCCCGCGATCGCACGGTGGCGCACCGAGGTGGTCGCCGGCGTCCTCGACCGGATGCGTGAGGCGCTCGACGGCGTCCGTGACGGCGAGGGCCGCGGGATCGGGCTGACGCTCGACGTACGGGTCGACTGGGAGGCGCCGGCGACCGGAAGCCCCACGAGCGGCCACGACTACGCGCTCCTGCTGTCGTCCGTGCGCGGTCTGCGGCTCCAGCTGTGGGCGTACGTCGGTCTCCCTCCCCGTGCCCCGTCGGCGGTCGAGGGGCTGACGGCCGCCCTCCAGGAGGCCGGGTACGACATGGAACGGTTCGTCCTCTCGATCGGCGTCTGGACCACGGGGCGCACGGCCGACGGCACGAGCGCGATCATCTCTCCGGAGACGTTCGAGGTGGCCGTGCGCGACGCCGCGACGCACGGCATCGCGGACGTCAACGTCACTCCGTACTCGTTGCTGTCTGCGAAGTACTGGCAGGTTCTGGCGGCGGTGTGGGGAGATCAGGAAGGTCGACGGTGACCGCTGTCCCCTCCCCCGGGCTGCTCTCGATCGCGATCGTGCCGCCGTGCGTGGTCACGATCGCTTCGGTCACCGACAGGCCGAGCCCGATGCCCCGCACCTTGCGGCGGTGCGCCTCGTCCGCACGGAAGAAGCGCTGCGTCACCTTCGCGAGCACGTCCGGGGTCATCCCCTCGCCGTGGTCGGTGACGAGGATCCGCGCTCGGCGTCCGCCCTCCGCCCCCTCTTCCGGACGGACGCTCACCGTGACGGTGGTGTCACGCGGACTGAACTTGATGGCGTTGGCGACCAGGTTCTCGACGATCTGGTCGAGCCGCTCGGCGTCGGACTCCAGCGGCACAGCTTCGGGGGCGTCGACCGTCACGACCACCCCCGCGGCGTCCGCGCTCGGCGCGAGAGTGGCGACGGATCGACGTGCGATCTCTCGGACGTCGACCCGCTCGCCCCGCAGCTCGAAGGTCCCGGCGACGACCTGGACGCTGAGGAGCAGGTCCTCGACGAGCCTCAGCAGCCGGCGTGCGTTGCGCTCGATGACGTCGAGCTGGCGGATCTGCTCCACCGAGAGGGAGTCGTCGAGCCGGAGCAGGTCGACATAACCCAGGATCGAGGCGAGGGGGGTCCGCAGCTCGTGGCTGACGAGGCCGATGAACTCGTCCTGGAGTCTCTCCGCCTGACGTCGCTCGGTGATGTCGGTGGCGACCAGGAGGTAGCCGTCCTGGCCCGGCTCGTCGAGGCCCGTTCTGCGCAGGACGGTCACCTCGGCCGGGAAGCTGGTGCCGTCGGGACGGGTCAGCGTCCATTCCCGGCGCTCGGTGTGCCCGTCCGCCGCCGAGCCGACGATCGTCCGTAACCGGTCGGCCGGCGAGTCCCCGAGTCCGCGTTCGACAGCGGCATCGCGCAGCTCTGCGCCGGAGAAGTAGGGCAGGATCGACGCGCCGGGCCTCATGAGCTCGTCGGTCTTGAGGAGCGTGCGTGCGCCGGGGCTCGCCAGCAGGATGCGCCCGTCGCCGTCCACGGCCGCCACCAGCTGCTCGGTCGCCGCGTCGACGATGCTGGCGAGCAGCGCACGTGCCGCCTCGATCCGGGCGCCGAGCGCCGTTGCCCGATCGCGACTCTCGGTGAGCGCGAGGGCCTGCGCACGCAACCTGGTCGTGACCGCAGACGTGCCGGCGCCCACCAGGAAGACGCAGAGGACGATGATGATGCCCCCGATCCGACGCTGGATCCGCTCGTCGGCCGGGAGGGACCCGTCGAGCGGAAGGGCGACCAGCACGGCCGTGGCCAGCGTGCCGAGCGCGACGCCGGCGTAGCCGGCCTGGAGGGCAAGGCTGATCACGGGGAGGAAGAGCATCGCGGCGAAGAGGCCCGAGTCGTGCCCTGACCCGTACGCGAAGGCCACGAGCGCAGCGATCTGGAGGAGCGGGAACACGAGCGGCACCCATCGCGGCAACCGGTGCCACCGGCCCATCACCGAGACTGCTTGGACGAGGGCGACGACCACCGCGGACACGGTGACGACGCCGGGGCGGGGAATGGCGCCCTCGAACAGGGTGAAGACGCACGCGATCGCGAACACGGCCGTGAAGGGAAGCTCGCGAGCGCTGGGCGACTCCACGGCAAGCTGGCCCGCGCCGAGGCGCCTGACGACCTGTCCGAGACGGTGGTCGCGAGACGGCGTCACCTCGCTCACGAGTGGATCGCCGCAAGCTCGGTGAACGTCTCCGCCGAGCCGATGAGCTCGGCGGCCCGCACGGTCTCCAGCGGCTCGGCGGCCCGCGCCACCGCGAACCGCGACCAGTAGCGCGCCGTCGCCAGGACGAGGTCCGGCTCCATGTAGTCGCGATGGCTCTGTGACACGTACGCAGCGAGCATCCGGAGCTTGGTCTCGAGGAACTCTTCGACGCCGACGAACCGGTTAGGGCGGTACTCGACGGTTGTCGACGGACTCTGGAAGCACCACACCCCCGGCACCTGTCGCGCGGCAACCTCGACGGCCTGGTGCACCGCACGGTGGTCCTGATGACGGTCGTGCGTGCTGTGGGTGTAGACGCGCTGCGGTCCCACCTCGGCGACGACCTCCTCGATCGCGGTGATCATGCCGCTCGCCGGGTCGAGGTGCGTGTCGGCGAAGTCGTGCTGCACGAGGCGTGCGCCGATGATCGCGGCGGAGGCGACCGCCTCGGCGTGCCGGGCGGCGACCTCCCCGCCGATCGCCCCGCTGGAGAGCGTGAGGATGACGACCTCGTCTCCCGCGGCGGCGTGCGCGGCGAGGGTCGCCCCGATGCCGAGCTCGACGTCGTCGGGATGGGCACCGACGGCGAGCACGATGGTGCGCGCGCGCGACCGCCGCTCGAGCGCCTCCCTAGCCAGCTCGGTCGTTCTGCGGGCGAGGTCGGCGGGCGCGACGGGCTTCACGAGGAACTCGTCGGCGTCACGGCGCAGCGCCTCGACCGCGTACGTGACGATGCCGTGCGCCGTGAGGATGACGACCGGGACTCCCGGTGCGAGCTCGCGAATCGTGGGGAGGATGTCGAGCCCGGACCGCCCGGGGAGCTCGATGTCGCTCACGATGACGTCGAACGGGTCGGCGGCCAGCGCGGCCAGCGCCGAGTCGGCGTCGCTCACCGTCACGACGTCCATGCCGGCGAGCCGCGTCAGCGCGAGCCTCGCGAACTCGGCGGCGTCGGGATCGTCCTCGATCACCAGCGCACGCAGCTGCCTGTCCTCGTCCGACACGTCGCCCCCCGATGGTCCCGGTGGTCCGAACCTATCGCTGGATGCTTCGGCCCGCGACGTCTCGCGCGGTCAGTGGACGTGTGCGTACTCGGGGACCCGCAGGAGCATCGCGACCAGCATGAAGAGCGGCATGAGGACGTGCCCGACCATCATCACGCCCATCTCGCCGACCGTCCCGGCCCACAGGAACGGGTAGAGGACCCAGAACCCTGCGTACATCGCCAGGGTCATCTCGGCGATCGGCCGGAACGTGTGGCCACGGAAGAGCATCCAGGCGACCATCGGCGCGGCCATCGCCGTGGCCATGACGGTCGTCTCGACGTCGGTGCGGTGCAGCCAGCTCCCGCCGGACGCCGAGCCCGTGGCGAGCAACCACAGCGGATAGAGGACCGCCATGCCGAGCAGCATGGCGGCAATCATCTCGAGGTAGTGCCGCGTGAAGGCCCAGACCGGCCGCTTCCACCACGGACGTGCCGCGGCGGGTGCGGTGCCGGCAGTGTGGTGACTGGTCATCGTTCCCCCTAAGTCGTACTCACGCGTACGAGATGACGGTAACACAAACATGGACAGAGGAGTACGAGTTAGCATGAAGACGCTTCGCCGCCCGACGGCGAGGCGGGAGGAGCTGTCGTGGTCGACGGAGTCCAGGAGTCCGCACCCAGACGCGCAGACGCCCTGCGCAACATCGCGTCGATCATCGAGGCGGCGACACGCAGCCTCGCCGATGACCCGGACGTCAGCATGAACGCCATCGCCAAGGCGGCAGGCGTCGGTCGCATGACGCTCTACGGCCACTTCCCGTCGCGCGCGACGCTGGTCGCGGAGGTCGTCGAGCGGGCGCTCCGCGACGCCGAGTCCACACTCGGCGCGGTCGACGTCAGCGGCGACCCGCGCGCTGCGATGGAGAGACTGCTCGACGCGTCGTGGCACGTCACCTATCGGTACGGCGGCCTCGTCCAGGCCGCCGAGCAGTCGCTCTCACCAGACCTCCTCAAGCGTGCACACACGCAACAGGTCGACCGCGCGACCACGCTTCTCCGCCGCGGCCGTCACGACGGGCAGTTCCGTCGTGACGTCCCCCTGGAGTGGCAGGTCATCGCGATCCAGAGCCTCCTGCACGCCGCCGCGACCGCCGTCCACCAGGGCAGCGTCACCGCCGACGCAGCCCCGACCCTGGTCATCACCACGGTCCTCGCCGCACTGCTCCCCCCGCACTAGAACCGCGCACCTTATCGGGCCGCTCAAGCGAATATCGCACCTCGGTGGCGAGCGCCGGAGATCGCACAAAATGTGACCCACCTCACACTCAAGGTCGCGCGGGTGGCTTCGCCGCAGGTGGCAGCGCCCGGTCGATCGCGACGGCACATCACGAAGTACCCAAGGTCTCGCCCTCCACGGCCTGCCGCCTTTACCCAGCACTGAAATCACTGCTATACAGACGCCCGACACCGCGTGCGTCGCAAGAGAGTCGACCACGCAGAGGGGAGCGCGAAAATGACCGAGGTCGACACTGCCCAGGACGAGCAGTCGCCCTATGCGCGAGTCGGTGGTGGCGCCGCCGTACGCGTCGTCGTCGACCAGTTCTACGAGCGTGTGCTCGGGGATCCCACGCTCGCGCCGTACTTCGCCGAGAGCGACCTGGCGAACCTCAAGCGCCACCAGGTCCAGCTGATCTCGCACCTGCTCGGCGGACCCGTGACGTACGAGGGCCGCGAGCTGCGCGACGCCCACGCCGGACTCGCCATCACGCCCGAGGCCTACGCCCGCGTGGTCGAGCACCTGGTCGGAGTCCTGGTGGAGGCCGGCGTCCCTGATGACATCCTGGCCTCGCTCGGCGGCACCCTCGAGGCGGCCCAACCCGACATCGTCAGCCAGCAGAGCTGAGCCCGTGGATCCAGCAGCACTCAAGGAGAGCTGGGCGATCGTCGCCAAGCACGGCGACGACGTCCCCCTCTTCTTCTACTCGCACCTCTTCCTGTCCCACCCCGAGGTGCGCAGCATGTTCCCCGTCTCGATGTCGGCCCAGCGAGACAAGCTGGTCACGGCACTGGGCACGGTGGTGAGCAACGTCGACCAGTTCGACACCGTCGCTCCGCTGCTCGGCCAGCTCGGCAGCGACCACCGCCGGTTCCGGGTCGATCCCGACCAGTACAACGCGGTCGGCGGCTCGCTGCTCGCCACCCTGAAGCACTTCCTCGCCGACCAGTGGACCGACGAGCTGGCGACCGACTGGGCGACCGCCTATGGCGTCATCGCCAAGACGATGGTCCAGGGCGCCGAGGAGTCGGCCAAGACCACACCGTCCTGGTGGAACGCCGAGGTCGTCTCCGCGGAACGGCGCACCCTCGACGTGGCCGTGTTCCAGCTGCGTCCAGAGCAGCACCTGCCGTACACCCCCGGCCAGTCGGTGGCCGTCGAGGTCCCGCAGCGACCGCGGCTCTGGCGCTACTACTCCCCCGCCAACGCTCCTCGCGAGGACGGCACGATCGAGGTGCACGTCCAGATCGTCGACGGCGGGCAGGTCAGCAGCGCGATGGTCAAGGAGCTCCAGGTCGGCGACGTCGTCCGTCTGAGCGCGCCGGTCGGCACGGCGCTCACGCTCGACGACCCGACGCGCAACCTGCTCCTGGTCGCAGGCGGGACCGGCCTGGCCCCGCTCAAGGCCGTGGTCGAGCAGGTCGACCGGCACTGGCTCGCCACCGGGCGGGGCCCGCAGGTCCACCTCTTCCACGGTGCACGCATGCCGTGGAACCTCTACGACGAGCAGGCGATGCACGCCCTCGCCGAACGCCCGTGGTTCTCCTACGACACCGCGGTCTCCGACGACTCCACGTACCCGGGACGCCGTGGCACGGTGGGCGAGGTCGCGGTGGCGCGAGGTGGCTGGCGGGGCTACCGGGCGATGGTGTGCGGTTCGCGCGCGATGATCGAGGCGACAGTCCCCCAGCTGGCCGCCGCAGGCATCCCCCATGAGGACATCCGGTACGAGGACTTCGGCGAAGGCGGCTACCGACCGCGTACCGACACGCAAAAGGACGGGTGAACAGCCATGACGACCCCCACAGACGTCAGCAGTATCGCGTCCGAGATCCGCCGGGCGACCTTCACCGTGCGCAGGCGCGGGTTCGACGAGGACGAGGTCGTCGACTACCTCAGCCAGCTGGCGACGACGGTCCAGCGCCTGGAGTCCGAGAACGCCCGTCTGCGCGCCGACCTGAGCACCGAGCGGCGAGCACGCGCCGACAAGGGAAACGAGCCGATCAGCGCGCAGGCGGTCCTGATGTTCGCCGAGGCGCAGAAGGTGGCCGACAGCCTCATCGACGAGGCGGTCACGCACGCCCGCGACCTCATGATGTCGGCCCGCGCCCAGCAGCGCGACATCGTCCGCGACGCGCACTCTGCGGCCACGGACGCCGTCCGCAAGACGGAGGCCGTGGCGACGACGCACGCCGAGAGCGGTGCCGGCTACGACCACCCGATCCCGGAGATCGAGTACGTGCGGACGTTCGCCAAGGTGGCGCAGATCCAGCTCCGTTCGGTGCTGGACGCACTCACCGAGCAGGTCGACGCGCTGGGCGAGATGCCGAAGCTCGACAAGGGACAGAACCGGCTCGAGCCGCCGCACGGCCCCTGACCCCCGGGTCTGCCGCGCGCACCCGCGCTCGCGGCTAGATCTCGTCGCGGACGCGCTCGGCGAAGCGGACCGTCCTCTCACGCAGGCCGGCGATGCGGCGCGCGACGAAAGCCTCCAGGTCGCCGGCCCCCTCGGCCCGTGTCGGCCGACGCCGCGCATGTGCGGAGCAGGCGAGGTCGGCGTGGACGAGGGTGCCGACGGTGTTGCCGTTGCGGCCCGCCGATCCCGCCCGCTTCGCGACGTAGAGGACGACGTCCTCGGTCGCCTTGACGTCCTCGCACCACGTGCAGATCGCCGGGCGCTGCCCGGTCGTCTGGGTCGTCCGCAGCAGCAGCCCGACTGGCCCCTCTGCGGTCGGTACGACGGCGTACGCGCGCCGCGGTGCCTTGGGATCGACCCAGCCCAGGAAGTCGCGGGCGTCCCAGTCGATCTCGTCGAGGGCAGGCGGCGCGGGGGCCTGGGTCGCCTCCCGGCGCGAAGCGTTCACGAACGAGGCGCGGATCTCGGACTCGGTGACGGGTTGCATGGGGCGGCTCTCACAGCTGGGGTGCAGGACGACACACGATCCTGCGTCAATCGGCACGTGAGATCAAACGCGAATCGGTCGACCCCGCCCGTCCGGCGCCGATGACGCGCTGGGTCGGCTCACCGCACGCGGTCGAGCAGCGCCCGTGAGCGCTGTACGGCGAGCGCCGTCGCCTCGGCGTCGTAGGTGGGCAGCGAGCTGTCGAGGAAGAGGTGCGCGTCACCGGGATAGAGGAACAGCTCGCCGTGATCGGACCCGACGGCCGCCACGATCTCGCGTGCGGCGTCCACGTCGCCCTCGTGCGCGAAGATCGCGTCGTCGTCCTTGCCGTGGATCTGCACCGGGACACCGTCGGGCCAGGGCCCGAAGGCCCACTTCCCGGTGATGGGGAGGCAACCCTCGTACAGCAGCGCCCCACGAGCGCCGGGCCGGGTCTGTGCGAGGCGCTGCGCCTCCATGACACCGAACGAGATGCCGGCGAAGACGAGCTCGGGTGGCAGACCGCTCAGGGCCGCGTCGACACGTTCACGGACGGCGTCGTCGTCGAGCGATCGGGCGAACGCCATCCCTTCCTCGAGACTTGCGGGCGTCTCCCCGTCGAACAGGTCCGGCGTGTGCACGGTGTGTCCACCCTCGGCGAGCTGGCCGGCGAAGGCCCTCACGCCGTCGGTCAGCCCCTGCACGTGGTGGAAGAGGACGACATCGGTCATGGTGGGCTCCTCTCGCCGGGGTGCCGCCCCGTCGACTCTAGGACGGCGGGTGAGACCGGTCAACGGCCCGATTCGAAGGCACGCCGTGTCGATCGAGGTCTGGCCCGTTCGACCCAAGAGTGAGAAGGTCCGAGAGGGACCTGTGCGACAGGAGCGAGACGATGGCCAAGTACATGCTGATCATGCGGATGACCGACGAGAGTGTGGCGCGCTTCGAGAACGTCGACTTCGGCGAGATGCTCGAGGCGATGGGCCGCTTCAACGAGGAGCTGATGCGCGCCGGCGTCCTGCTGGCCGCCGAGGGACTGGAGGATCCCGCCGAGACGGTGGTGGTCGACTTCAGCAGCGATCCCCCCGTCGTCAGCGACGGGCCGTACGGGGAGACCAAGGAGCTGTTCGGCGGGTACTACATCCTCGACGTCGCGTCCAAGCAGGAAGCCGTCGAGTGGGCGAAGCGCCTGCCGTACGCGGAGGGGGCGAAGGTCGAGATCCGCCGCGTGCCGTCGATCGACGAGTTCCCCCCGGACAACGAGTGGATCGTGAAGGAGCGCGCCTGGCGCGAGAAGACCGGCCAGCTCTGACGGGCCACGGTGTCCTGACGGGTGCTGCGTGAGGTCGGTGGTGGTGTCGCAGGACGGGCGAGAGGCGCGGCGGGCCGTCGAGGCGGTCTGGCGGATGGAGTCCGCTCGCATCGTCGGTGCGCTCGCCCGCTACACCGGTGACTTCGCGCTCGCCGAGGACGTCGCTCAGGAGGCGCTCGCCGAGGCTCTCGTCGGCTGGTCGACCAGCGGCGTCCCGGACAACCCCACCGGCTGGTTGCTGTCGGTCGGACGGCGGAGGGCGATCGACGCCTTCCGCCGCCGCTCGACACGGGACGACCGGTACGCCCGGCTGGCGAGCGACCTCGACGACCATGTCCCCGGTGCCGACGAGCTGTTCGACCCGGACGCGATCGACGACGACGTCCTCGCGCTCGTCTTCACCGCGTGCCACCCGCTGCTGTCCAAGGACGCACGCGTCGCCTTGACGCTGCGCGTGGTCGGCGGCCTCACGAGCGACGAGATCGCCAGAGCCCTCTTCGTCCCCGTGCCCACCGTGCAGGCGCGCATCACCCGGGCGAAGAGGACGCTCGCCGCCGCGCACGTCCCGTTCGCCGTCCCTGAGCCCGACGAGCGGGCGGCCCGGCTGGGGTCGGTGCTGAACGTCCTCTACCTCGTCTTCACCGAGGGGTCGTCGGCGTCGGGAGGTGAGGCGTGGATCAGGACCGACCTCGCACAGGAGGCGGTACGCCTCGCGCGGGTCCTCGTCCAGCTCACGCCGGAGCCCGAGGCGCTGGGGCTGCTTGCGCTCCTCGAGCTGACCTCCGCACGCTTTCCCGCACGGCTGGACGGTTCGGGACGTCCGGTGCTGCTCGAGGACCAGGACCGCAGCCGGTGGGACCGGACCGCGATACAGCGCGGGAGGGCGGCCTTGGCGAGCGCGGCTGCCGCCGGCCGTGGTCTCGGCCCGTACGGGTTGCAGGCGGCGATCGCTGCCTGCCACGCCGAGGCGTCGTCGGTCGCCGAGACCGACTGGGAGCGCATCGTCATGCTGTACGAGGCCCTCGGGCGGGTCGCCCCGTCACCGGTCGTCGAGCTGAACCGCTCTGTCGCCGTGGCGATGGCGTCGGGTCCGGCGGCAGGACTCCGGGTGGTCGACGACCTCGCCTCGAGGGGCGATCTCGCGACCTCCCACCTGCTCCCTGCCGTACGCGCCGAGATGCTCGCCCGGCTGGGGCGGAACGACGAGGCACGGGCGGAGTACGTCCGGGCGATCGAGCGGTGCGGCAACGCGGCGGAGCGTGCCGTCCTCGAGGACAAGGCCGACGCGCTGGACTAGGCGTCCGGGGACCCGCCGAGCGCCTCGGCCAGCCCGGGCATGCCCGCCATGAGCCCGCCGTCGACCCGGAGGTCGGTGCCGGTGATCCAGCTCGCCTTGTCGGAGAGCAGGAAGACCACGGCGTCGGCGACGTCCTGTGGCACGCCGACCCGCCCCAAGGGGTACCACTCCGTGGCGCGGTCGAGCGCGTGCGGGTCCGCAGCCAGCTGACGCCGCCGCTTGGCGTTCACCACCGTGCCCGGCGACACCGAGTTGACCCGCACGCCGTACGGGCCGTACTGGGCGGCGAGGGTCTTGGTCAGGTTGAGCACGCCCGCCTTCGCGGCGCTGTAGGCATCCGCACCGAAGTAGCCGTGGCCGTTCACGGACGCGATGTTGACGACCGCGCCGTGCCCCGCCTCGCGCATCGCGGGGAGCAGCGCCTGCGAGACCCGGATCGTGCCGGCGAGCACGACATCGAGGTCCTGCGCCCATGTGTCCTCGTCGACCGACTGGAGCGACCCACCGTTGCAGAGGGCGGCGCCGTTGACGAGCTGGTCCGGCGCACCGAGGCGCTCCACGATGTCCGCGGCGACCCGCCGGACCGAGTCGGCCGACCGCAGGTCGAGGTGGACGGCCTCCGTTCCTGGCACGTCCCGTGCCACGGCCTCCACGGTCTCGAGGTCGTTGTCCGCCAGCACGACGTAGGCGCCCTCGGCCACGAGGGTGCGCACGATGGCCTGTCCGATGTCGCTTGCTGCACCTGTCACGATCGCGTTCTTCACGAGGGCAACCCTCCCGCGCTCCCGCGCAGACAGCAAGCGTCGACCTGCGCGCCGGTCTCGTGATCCTGTCCGACCGACGACGGATCATGGCTGTCATGGCCGAGCACTTCGCACCTGTCGTCCCCGACGCCGAGCTCGAAGCACTCCGCGCGCGCCTGCGAGCGACCCGCTGGCCCGAGCCGGAGACGGACCCGCGTCAAGGGGTCGCCCTCGAGGAGCTGCAGAGCCTCTGCGCGTACTGGGCCGACGACTACGACTGGCGGCGGTGCGAGTCACGCCTCGGCGCGATCGGTCGGTCTCGTGCCACGGTCGACGGGCTCGGCATCACCTACCTGCACGCCCGGTCCGAGGAACCCGACGCGTTCCCTCTCCTCCTCACGCACGGCTGGCCCGGATCGGTCGTGGAGTTCCTCGACGTGATCACCCCGCTCACCGAGGCGGGTTTCGACTGCGTCGTCCCGTCTCTGCCCGGCTACGGCTGGAGCGACAAGCCCACCTCGCCTGGGTGGGGGGTCGACCGCATCGCCCGTGCATGGGCCCAGCTCATGGCCCGGCTCGGATACACCCGGTACGGGGCACAAGGCAGCGACTGGGGCACGAGCGTGACGGCGAGCCTCGCGCAGCACGACGCCGAGCACGTCGCGGGGATCCACCTGATGCCTCCCCTCGCACCACCGCTGCGCGACGCTGGAGCCACGGGCGCCTACCCGGCGGAGGTCGACGACGCCTCGGGGTACTCGCTCCAGCAGCGCACCCGACCGCAGACCATCGGCTACTGCCTCACCGACTCACCCGCAGGTCTTGCGGCGTGGATCGTCGAGAAGGTGGAGGCCTGGACCGACCCGCGGAGCACGATCTCCCGCGACGCGCTGCTCGACAACGTCATGCACTACTGGCTGCCGTCCACAGGGGCGTCGGCCGCACGGCTCTACTGGGAGAGCCTCGATGACGTGACGCGCTGGCTGCAGGGGCCGCTGGACGACGGTGACCTCGTGCACGCTCCGACCGGTTGCAGCATCTATCCGTACGAGCTCCAGCGCCCGACACGTCGTGAGGCCGAGCAGCGGTTCACCGACATCCGGTACTGGAACGAGCCCGAACGCGGTGGCCACTTCCCCGCCTGGGAGCAGCCGCAGTCGTTCGTCGACGAGGTCCGGGCCTTCTTCGACCTGGTCCGTTGACGTCCAGCGGTCGCGTCCGATTCCCGCCGGTGCCGCTCCGACGGGCGGACGAGACTTGCCGTATGACCTCCGAAGACCCCGCCTCGACCTTTCACGCCCTGCACGATGACGTGCTCGTGCTCCCCAACGCGTGGGACGCCGCGTCCGCGCGGCTGATCCAGGAGGCGGGCGCCTCCGCGATCGCGACGACCAGCGGCGGCGTCGCGTGGGCGCTCGGTGCCTCGGACGGCCACGGGCTCGCACCAGCGGCTCTCGTCGAGGCGGTGCGTCGCATCGCGGCGGCTGTCGACGTCCCGGTCACTGCGGACATCGAGGCCGGGTTCGGCGACGTCGCCGGGACGGTCCGCGGCGTGATCGAGGCAGGGGCCGTCGGGATCAACCTCGAGGACTCCGAGTCCGGCACGCTGCTCCCGACCGAGGTGATGGTCGGCCGCCTCGGCGAGGCACGCGCGGCGGCCGGAGCGGCAGGCATCGCCCTGTTCGTCAATGCCCGGACGGATGTCTTCCTGCTCGGCGTGGACGACCTCGACGACGCCGTCGCACGCTCGCGCGCGTACGTCGAGGCCGGAGCGGACGGCGTCTTCGTGCCCGGGCTGGACGACCTCGACGCTCTCGCCACGCTGACCCGCACTGTCGATGCCCCGGTCAACGTGCTGGCGGGCCCGGGCTCGCCGTCGGTCCGTGACCTGGTCGCTGCGGGAGCCCGCAGGATCAGCACGGGCACCGCGCTGGCCGAGGCGGCGTACGGCCTCACAGAGCACCTGGCTCGCACGGTGCTGGCCGAAGGGACGTTCGACTCGATCACCGGTGGTGTCGACTACGGCCGGATGAACGCACTGCTCGGCGGTCGCTGACACGTCAGGGCATGGTCGACCGCCACGCGGGAACAGGTGGCCCATGGGCGATCCGTTGGAGGTGTACCGCCGCAAGCGCGACTTCGCGCGGACCCCGGAGCCCGCAGGAGACCACGGGTCGAGTCGCGGTGGCCCCGCCCGCTTCGTCGTGCAACGGCACCGCGCGAGCCGGCTGCACTACGACCTCCGCTTCGAGATGGACGGTGTCCTGGCCAGCTGGGCCGTCCCGAAGGGTCCGACGCTCGATCCGAACGCCCGCCGCCTCGCCATGCATGTCGAGGACCACCCCCTCGAGTACCTCCTCTTCGAGGGGGTCATCCCGTCCGGCGAGTACGGCGGCGGCGACGTCATCGTGTGGGACACCGGGACGTGGGAGCCGGTCAAGACCGACGACCCGCGCGCCGCGGTCGCTGCGGGTGAGCTGCACGCCGAGGTCCGCGGGGAGAAGCTCCGCGGTCGGTTCGTCCTGGTCCGACGCGGAGACGACGACGGGCAGTCCGGCGACGCGTGGATGCTCCTGCACAAGCGCGACGACCACGCGGCCGAGGGATGGGATGCGGAGGACCATCCGCGGTCGGTGCTCACGGGCCGGACGAACGACGAGGTGAAGGCCGATCCCCACTTCTTGTGGCGCTCCGACGCGCCGGCCGCAGAAGCGAGCGTCCGGCTGCTCCCCGACCCGCTCCCCGACGAGGCCATCGAGGACCTGGCGGCGCTCGGCAGGCAGGGCACGTGGGACATCTTCGGTCGCAGCCTGAAGGTCACGAACCTGGACAAGGTGCTGTTCCCGGGCGACCCGCCGGTGACCAAGCGCGAGCTCCTCGCGTACGTCGCCCGGATCGCGCCTGTCGCCGTCCCGTACCTCGAGGGCCGGGCCCTCAACCTGCACCGCTATCCCGACGGCGCCCAGAAGAAGGGCTTCTGGCACAAGGAGCGCCCCGGCCATGCGCCCGAGTGGCTCGGCGAGTGGAAGAACCCCGACGCCGACCCGGGCGAGACCTCCACGTACGTCGTCGCCGACGAGCCCGCGGCCCTCGTGTGGGCGGCGAACTTCGGAGCGCTCGAATGGCACCCGTGGACCTCGCGGATCGACAACCCGCAGGAGCCGACGTACGCGCTGATCGACCTCGACCCCGGCGAGCGCACGACGTGGGACGAGCTCCTGACGCTCGCGCGCCTGCACCGCACGGCCCTCGACCATCTGGGGGTGACGGCGCGGCCGAAGGTCACCGGACGCCGTGGCATCCAGATCTGGATCCCGGTCGTCGGCGGCTACACCTTCGACGACACCCGCACGTGGGTGGAGACGCTCTCGAAGACGGTCGGCCGGGTCGTCCCCGAGCTGGTCAGCTGGAAGTGGGAGGTGAAGGAGCGCAAGGGACTCGCCCGCCTCGACTACACCCAGAACGCGATCAACAAGACGCTCGTCGGGCCGTACTCGCCGCGCCCCGCGCCCGAGGCGCCCGTGTCGGTCCCGCTCACCTGGGACGAGCTCGACGACCCCGACCTGCGGCCGGACCGGTGGACGATCCGTACCGTCCTGGACCGCCTGGAAGAGGCCGGCGACCCGTTCCGTGTGCTTCTCGGCGCAGCCCAGCAGCTGCCCGAGATCACCTGAGCACGGCCGGACCGAGCCCGACCACGTCCTCGAGGAAGCGGTCGACGGCGGCCAGCCCGCCGGAGCGCTCGGTCGCCCCGAGGTAGCCGTCCGGCCGGACGAGCACCCACCCCGCGTCGTCCCCCGGCACGCCGGAGACCCGGGTGACCCGCAGGACGTCTCCCCACCGACGGGTCAGCACCGCCACGTCCGCCGCGCTCGCCTGGTCGTACGGCCGGGCGAGCACCAGGGTGAAGGCGGTCGGCGCAAGGCTCCGGTGCAGCGTGGTCCGCCTTCCGTCGACGTGAACCGGCCCGTCGGGGACCCGGTCTCCGGCGCGCACGCCTCGCCGTGGCGCTCCGCTCTCCTGGAGCAGGGCACCGCTGCGGTAGGCGACGTCGAGCTCGGCGACCGCACGGAACGCCGCCCGGCGCAGCACCGGGACGCGCGCGAGGAGCGGCAGCACCGTCGTACCGACGAGCGGTCGCACGATGCCGACGAGGCGGTTCGAGGAGGTCGCCACCGTGAACACGCGACCGGTCTCCTCGAGGACCTCGCGCGCGACCGGGAGCCGCTCCGCCTCGTACGAGTCGAGCAGCGAGTCGACGACCGACCCCCGGCAGACCAGCGCGAGCTTCCAGCCGAGGTTCACGGCGTCCTGGATACCCGTGTTCATGCCCTGACCACCCGCGGGACTGTGGAGGTGCGCGGCATCGCCGGCCAGCAGGACACGTCCGACGCGCATCGTGTCGACGCAGCGCTCCGAGATCGAGAAGTCGGTCAGCCAGACAGGGTCGCGGACGGTGACGGTGCCCGTCGTCCGGTCGGCGACGAGCCGCTCGAGATCGGCGAACGTGGTCGCGGGTCCCGCCTCCGCCGTGCGCGTCGTGAGGACGCGCCACGACACCGGGCTGCCGAGCGGGAAGAAGAACATGAGGCCCGGCGCACCGAGGAACGCGTGGATGCGACCCCCGTCGATCCCGTCGGCGTCCACGTCGGCAAGGACGAACGTCTGCGGGTACGTCGAGCCGGCGAACGCGACCCCGAGCGCCGTACGGACGGCGCTGTGGGCGCCGTCGCAGCCCACGGCGTACCGGGCCTGGACCGTCGTGCCGGTGCCACGCGCGCTCCGCACCGTGGCGGTGACGCCGTCGGTGTCCTCGCTGAGACCGACAAGCGTGCAGTCGCGCTCGACCGTGACTCCGGCTCGGGCGAGATGGTCGAGGAGAATCCGCTCGAGGCGCGCCTGTGACAGGAACAGGAGGAACGGGTACGCGGTCTCGGTCATCGTGGGATCGAAGAGACGGACCGACCCGACTCGCCCCCGCCCGTGGACCGCGAGACCCGAGGCCCGGTCGCCCGCCCGGACGAGATCGTCGGCGACCCCGAGCCGGTCCAGCACCTCCAGCGTCCGCGCCTGGACGACCAGCGCGCGCGACTCGTGGACGGCGTCGGCCGCCGCGTCGACGACGCGCACGGGCACGCCCTGTGCGGCAAGCTCCAGCGCCAGCGTGAGCCCGGTCGGTCCTGCACCGACGACCAGCACGTCCGTGGGTTCCCTCGCCGCGGCGTCATCCATCCCCCGAGGGTAGGAGCCTGGCAGGTTCGCCGCGATGCGCTGAGCGTCCGCCGCCGCTAGCGTGTGGGGCGCGCGCGACGCTCACCCGGGGCACCGCGGAGCCGGGGGTGGACATGACGACCGACACTGCGAAGACGACCGGCGTGCTCGCGGCCACGTGCCTGTCCACGCTCGTCGTCAACGCGAACACCTCGGCCGTGAGCATCCTGCTTCCGGCCATCAGCGACGACACCGGCATGTCGGTCGACACGCTGCAGTGGGCGGTGACCGGGTACTCGCTCGTGGGTGCGGCCGTGATCGTCACCTCGGGTGCGCTCGGCGACGTCTTCGGCCGCAAACGGGTCTTCCAGCTCGGCCTCCTGCTCTTCGTGGTGTCCTGCCTCGTGATCGCGCTGGCGAACACCGGCGAGATGGTGATCGTCGGACGCCTGATCCAGGGCGCGGCGGGAGCCACCATCCTCGCGTGCGGACTCAGCCTCCTGTCGGTCGCCAACTCCGGCGATGCGCAGCTGAGAGCCGTGTCGCTGTGGGGTGCGGCCGCCGCGGTGGGAGCCGCCGCGGGTCCACTGGTGGGCGGCGTCCTCGTCGACTTCACCGGGTGGCAGGGACTGTTCTGGATCGACGCCGTCATCGCGATCGTCTGCATGGTGATGACGTTCGCGACGGTCGGAGAGTCCCGCGACGAGACACGGTCACGCTCCATCGACTACGCCGGAGCCGTCCTCGTCGCCCTCACGCTGAGCCCGATCCTGCTGGGCACGAGCAAGGGAAGCGACTGGGGCTGGTTCAGCGTCGCCACGATCGGCTGCTTCGCGGTCGCCGTGATCGCCGGCTACGCGTTCGTCGCGGTCGAGAAGCGGGTCCGTGTCCCGCTCCTCGACCTCGCCCTCCTGCGTAACCGCACCCTCGTCGCCTCGACGATCGCGATCCTCGTCGGCGCGGGGACGATCAACGCGCTCATGTATCTGCTCAGCCTCTACTTCCAGAACCCTGCCGCCCTCGGGTTCACCCCGCTCCAGGCCGGTCTCGCGACGCTCCCGGCGACCGTGGGGCTGGTCGTGGTGGCCCCGCTCGTGCCGAAGATGGCGGCCAAGGTCGGGGGACGACAGGTGGTCTCGCTCGGGTTCCTCATCACCGGAGCAGGGTTCGCCGTCGTCGGGCTGACGCAGGCGGACTGGCGCTACCTCGCCTTCTTGCTGCCCCTCGTCGCGATCGCGGTCGGCATGGGCATGTCGAACGGTCCGGCGTCGTCGGCGGCGACGGCCTGCGTCGACGCCGACGACGTCGGTGCCGCCTCCGGCGTCTCGAACATGGCCCGGTACGTCGGTGCGGCGGTCTTCACCGCGGTCGCGGCGACGGTGAACGCGGCAGTGATCACGGGGCGCGCGAATGACGGGCACTCGGAGAGCGAGGCGCTCGCGGCCGGGATCGGTGCTGCCTCGTGGGTCATGGCCGGCCTCAGCTTCGCGGCAGTCCTGCTGGGCGTCGTCATGAAGCGGCACCGCCAGGCGAAGGGCACCTTCGTCGACGCCGCGGCCTCCGCCGCCGCGCCGCTCCAGACCCTGCCGACGTCGGCGACACCACGGGAGTCCTGAGGACCAGCGCACCGACGGGTGCCGGGCCTCGATACGCCCTCACCTTGCGGCTCGGACTACTGGACCAGCAGGGTGGCGCTACTCGACCAGCCGGGCGGGACGGAGCCAGGACACGACGACGTCGCCGATCAGCGAGCGCAGCCGCGGTCGTGTGTCGTCAGCGAGCAGGTCGACGTCGAAGAGGTAGCCGAACGTGTACTGGTTGGCCACCTGGAACACGCAGTACGAGCTGATCAGCAGATGCACGTCGAGCGCGTCGACGTCGTCGCGGAAGACCCCCTCGGCGACCCCGCGCTCGAGGATCGTCTCGAGCACCTCCATCGCCGGCTTGCCGAGGTCGCGCAGGACGTCGAGCCTGCGGATGCCCTCTCCCCGGTGGATGTTCTCGATGGCGACCAGGCGCATGAAGTCCTGGTGCTCGACGTGATGGTCGTACGTCAGCTCGGCGAGTCGCCTGATCGCGTCGACCGGACCGAGGTCACCGACCTCCAGACGGTCCTCTGCGTCGCGGATGCCGCGGTAGGCGTTCTCCAGCACGGCGAGGTACAGCTGTTCCTTGCCGCCGAAGTAGTAGTAGATCATCCGCTTCGTCGTCCGCGTGCGCTCCGCGATCTCGTCGACGCGTGCCCCGGAGTAGCCGTCCTCGGCGAACGCCCGCGTGGCGACCTCGAGCAGCTCCGCCTTCGTACGCTCGGGGTCACGCTGTCTCGAGACCTGCTCAGCCACGGCACCACCCTAGTCGAGGGAGACCGCCGAAGACCGGCCTTCGGCCCTGGTCCCCTCAATGTACTAAATGGTACGTTCCTTCCGTGCGTACGTCGATCGCCACCGTCTGTCTCAGCGGAAGCCTCGTCCCCAAGCTCCACGCCTGTGCCGAAGCCGGCTTCGACGGCGTCGAGATCTTCGAGCCCGACCTCGTCACCGCGTACGAGTCGCCCGAGGAGATCCGCACCCTCGCGGACCGGCTCGGTCTGTCGCTCGACCTCTACCAGCCGTTCCGCGACTTCGAGGGCGTCGACGAGGCGACGTTCGCCGACAACCTGCGGCGCGCCGAGACGAAGTTCCAGCTGATGAACCGCCTCGACATGGACCTCGTCCTCGTGTGCAGCAACGTCGCCACCGCCACGATCGACTCGGACGAGGTGTCCGCCCGCCAGCTGCGCGCGCTCGGCGAGCTGGGCGCCTCGTACGGGGTACGTATTGCCTTCGAGGCGCTCGCGTGGGGCACCTACATCGACGACTACCGCCGCGCCTGGCGCATCGTCGAGCGTGCCGACCACCCGAACGTCGGTGTGTGCCTCGACTCGTTCCACATCCTGTCGCGCGGCCACGACCCGAGCGACATCGAGAAGATCCCGGGCGAGAAGATCTTCTACCTGCAGCTCGCCGACGCACCCGCGCTCGACATGGACGTGCTCTCGTGGAGCCGCCACCACCGTCTCTTCCCGGGCGAGGGCAGCTTCGACCTCACGGGCTTCCTCGGCCACGTGCTCGCCGCCGGCTACACGGGGCCTCTGTCGCTCGAGGTGTTCAACGACGTCTTCCGCCAGACCGACGTCCGCCGGACGGCGGCCCACGCCCACCGATCGCTGGTCTGGCTCGCGGACCAGGTCAGGCGTCCCGACACCGTCCCCTCCGGGAGGCCACTGACGGCCGTGAGCCCACCCGAGGGCTTCGACTTCGTCGAGCTCCGCGGCTCCGGGCTCGACGAGGCCGACCTGGTGCTGGAGCAGCTCGGCTTCACCTTCCGCGGCCGGCACCGCACCAAGCCCGTGCGGCTCTGGTCGTCGGGACGGGCCCGTGTGATCCTCAACGACCAGCGCGGCGGCGATCAGCCGACCCACCTCGCGGCGTTCGGGCTCGAGGTCGCCGACGCCAGCGCGGCGCTGGCCCGGGCCCGCGAGCTGGACGCGCCACCGGTCTTCCGCCAGACCCACGCGGGCGAGCAGGACCTGCCCGCGACCGCGGCGCCGGACGGCACCCAGATCCTGTTCAGCGACAAGGGCCCGGACCCGCGCTGGCTCGACGAGTTCTCGTACGGCGACCCCGAGCGCGCGGACGTCGCACGCTCGATCGATCACGTCAACGTGACGCAGCGCTGGCAGGACTTCGACGAGGCGGTGCTCTTCTACCAGAGCGTGCTCGGCCTCGATCCCGAGCCCGCGCGCGAGGTCGCCGGTCCCCGAGGCCTCGTCCGCAGCCAGGTGATGCGCACAGCCGACGGCTGCGTACGCCTGCCCCTCAACGTGGAGCCGCAGGGAGAGGACCACCGCACGCAGCACGTCGCGTTCTCGTCGGACGACGTCGTCGGGCTCGCCCGTACGGCACGCGCACGAGGCCTGTCCTTCCTCCCGGTGCCCGACAACTACTACGACGACCTGCGGGCCCGGTTCGGGCTCGACGACGCCTTCGTCGCGGAGCTGCGGTCACTGGACCTGCTGTACGACGAGGACGGCGCGGGCGGGTTCGTGCACTTCTACACACGCACGCTCGGAGACGTCTTCTTCGAGTTCGTGGAGCGCCGCGGCCCGTACGACGGGTACGGCGCCGCCGACGCGCCCGTACGACTCGCCGCGCAGCGCGCAACCGCCCGCTGATCGGTGACTCCTGGGGATTCCGACCCTCCGGATCCCCCACGGCTCACCGCTCGGCGGCGTCCGTACGCGACGGCGCGGCGCCGGTCGAGTCGCGCAGCACGAGCTCGGACGGCAGCTCCACCCGCGGCGGTGTCCGCGGCTCTCGCACGGGCGCTGCCATGTCCAGGAGGATCTCGACCGCCGCGCGCCCGACATCGGTGTGCGGACCGCCGAGCGTGGTGAGGCGCGGTGTGCACAGCGCGGAGGCGAAGATGTCGTCGAACCCGACCACGCTCACGTCCTTCGGCACCCCGACCCCGCGTTGCGTGAGGCGCTGGACGACCCCGATCGCGAGCAGGTCGTTGTGGGCGACCATGGCCGTCGCCCCCGTGTTGAGGGCGCCGTCAGCCGCGACGCCACCCTGCGAGACCTTGGGGGTGAACGGCCCCACCCTCTCGACGCGGACACCCAGGTCGTCCCCCGCGGCACGCAGTGCGGACCAGCGCGTCGCCGCCATCCACGAGTTGCGAGGGCCGGCGAGGTAGACGAGGTGGCGGTGCCCGAGGGACGCCAGGTGCTCGACGATCTGGCGGCACCCCTGGACGTGGTCGAGGACGACGCTGGGGAGCCCCGGGAGCTCGCGGTTCATGAGGACGACCGGACGCTGTGCGGCGATCTGCTCGAGATTCTCGTCGGGCAGACGGCTCGCGGCGAGGACGAAGCCGTCGACGGAGCTGACGAGTCGTTGGATCTGGTCGTACTCGATCCGGGGCGACTCCTCGGCGTTGACGAGGACGAGCGTGTACTCCGACGCCTTCGCCCTCAGCTCCGCGCCGCGGATGAGCTCGAAGTAGTGCGGGTTCGTGATGTCGGAGACGACCATCGCGACGGTGTGGTGACGGCCGGAGAACAGGGCACGGGCATGCGGGTTGGGTCGGTAGCCCAGCTCCGCGGCGACGGCCAGCACGTGCTCGCGGGTCTTGGGGCTCACCCGCGTGGGATGGGAGAACGCCCGCGAGACCGTCGAGGTGGCGACGCCGGCGGCAGCGGCGACGTCGTAGATCGTGGGTCCGGCCATGTCACGTAGCGAACACGATCTGGCAACCAGATGGCAACCGCTTGCCATCACAATCTCACGGTCTCTAAGTTCGCCTGCTATGACCTACGCCACACCGCCCCCACGGGGTCTGTCGCGCGTGAAGGGCTTCTTCGAGACGCCGCCGCGGTGGGCGGCGCGCACCGTACGGGTGCTCACCGCGATCGAGCTGACGATCGGCATCGCCGCTCTCCTCCTGATCTTCTTCCTCGTGATGGCGCAGGCCGTCCAGCGGTACCTGCCGGTCGACGGCTGGCCGTGGACCGGTGAGCTCGCGCGCTTCTGCCTCGTCTGGCTGACCTTCGTGGTCGCGGGCGTCCTCGTCACGACCGACTCGCACATCGCGATCGAGATGGTCGACGCCATCGACAACGAGGTCGTACGCCGGGTCGTACGCGTCATCTCGTGCGTCGTCGTGGCCGCGGTCGGCGTCGGCCTCACCGCGGAGGCGTGGTCGCTGATCGAGACCCAGGCAATCCTCAAGTCCCCCGCCATGCGGATGCCGATGTCGTGGCTGTACGCGATCTCGTTGATCGGCTTCGTCAGCACGACCCTGCGTGCCTCTGTCGCGGCCGTCCAGTACGCGGTCGTCGGCGTCCCGCAGGACGACCACCGCTCGGAGGCACCGGTCGAATGAGCCTCTTGATCCTCTGTGTCCTGATCACGCTCCTGCTCGTGATCCGCGTCCCCATCGCGTTCGCGTTCATCGGGCCGTCGCTCCTCTACCTCCTCACCAACGACCTGTCGCTCGGCCTGGCGCTGCGCCTCGTCGCGCAGTCGACCGCGAGCTTCCCGCTGCTGGCGGTCCCCCTGTTCATCCTGCTCGGGACGCTCGCCAACCACGCCGGCATCGCCGACCGCCTCTTCGACTTCGCGCTCGCCCTGCTCGGCCGGGTCCGCGGAAGCCTGGGCTACGTGAGCATCGGCGTGAGCGTCGGCTTCTCCTGGATGAGCGGGTCGGCGGTCGCCGACGCCGCAGCGCTCGGCAAGGTCCAGATCCCGGCGATGCTGCGGAGCGGATACTCCAAGAAGTTCGCGCTCGGTGTCACCGGTGCCGCGTCGCTGATCGCGCCCGTGATGCCTCCGAGCATCCCGGCGGTCATCTACGCCGGGCTCGCCGCGGTCTCGACAGGAGCGCTGTTCGCGGCGTCCGTCGTCCCCGCTCTCCTGATGGCCCTCGGGCTGTGCGTCGTGGTCTTCCTCTGGGTGCGCCGCGACCCCAACATCGAGCGCACGCAGTTCAGCGGGGCGCGCGTGTGGGAGACCGGCAAGCGCGTGATCGCTCCGCTCGGCGCACCGGTCATCATCCTCGGCGGCATCCTCGGCGGCGTCTTCACCCCGACCGAGGCCGCGGCCGTCGGCGTCGCGTACATGGCGGTCCTCGGCTTCGCCTACCGCACCCTCACGATCCGCGATCTCCCGAAGGTCCTCACCGAGGCGGTCCTCACCAGCGGCGCGATCATGCTGATCGTCGCGTCAGCGAACCTGCTCGGCTACATCTTCGCCCGGGAGCAGGTCGCCCAGCACCTGTCGGCCTGGGTCCTCGACCTCACCTCCAGCCCGACGGTGTTCCTGCTGCTCGTCCTGCTGCTGTCGCTGATCCTCGGCACGGCGCTCGACGCCATCGCCGTGCTCACGCTGGCGGTCCCGATCCTCCTGCCGATCGCGGCCGTGTACGACGTGGACCCGATCGCGCTCGGCGTCCTGATGATCCTGTCGCAGATGATCGGCCTGCTCACTCCCCCGGTGGGCACGGTCATCTTCGTCCTCCAGGCGATCGCGAAGGCCCGCATGTCGGAGGTCTTCTGGGGCGCGCTGCCGTTCATGGTGCCGCTGCTCCTGCTGTGCCTGGCGATCATCTTCTGGCCGGACGCGATCCTCTACCTACCGCAGAGGCTGGGTCTGTGAGCGCGCGCGACGCGACCCGCCGCGAGTCGGTCCTGGTGGCACTCCTGGGCCAGGGGGTCGGTCCGTCCCTGACCCCTCCGATGCACGAGCGCGAGGCCGACCGCCACGGGTTGCGGTACGTCTACAAGATCGTCGACCTCGACGACCGCGGGGTGGGCGCCGACCACCTGGCGCACCTGCTCGACGCGGCGGTCGAGCTCGGCTTCGACGGTCTCAACGTCACCCATCCGATCAAGCACACGATGATGCCGCTGGTCGACGAGCTCGGACCCGAGGTCGAGCGCATCGGCGCCCTCAACACGGTGCTCGTACGAGACGGGCGCACCGTCGCCCGCAACACCGACGTCACCGGGTTCTCCCGGGCGTTCCGCGAGGGTCTCCCGGACGCGGACCTGGACGACGTGGTCCTGCTCGGGGCGGGCGGAGCAGGGACGGCGGTGGCCCATGCCCTCTCCGACCTCGGCGCCGTGCGTCTGCACGTCGTGGACCCGGACCTCGCGCGCGCCGACGACCTGCGGACCTCCCTGGCCGAGAGCGCGCTCGACGTCCGGACGTCCGACCCGAGCGGGCTCGAGGCGCTCCTCGCCCGGGCCTCGGGGATCGTCAACGCCACGCCCCTCGGCATGGCCCACCATCCCGGCACTCCCGTGCCCGGCGAGCTGCTCACCTCGCGGCTCTGGGTCGCGGACATCGTCTACCGCCCCCTCACGACCGAGCTGCTCCGTACGGCGCGAGCACGCGGTTGCCCCACCCTCAGCGGCGCCGGGATGGCGGTCCACCAGGCCGCCGACACCTTCGAGCTCCTCACCGGCAGGACAGCTCACCGCGAGGAGATGTTCCGCGACTTCGACGAGATGGTCTCCGCGGAGACCGGTTCGTCGCACGACGCGGACGTCGACCATCCCACCCATCGGTCTCGGGACACCTCCGGAGAAAGGAACCAGTAGCCATGACTACGCACCCATTCCGCCGCACCACGACGATCGCCGCCTGGGCGATCGTCCCTGTCCTCGCCCTCACCGCCTGTGGCGGAGACGACGAGGGAGGTGACGGCGGCGACGTCGAGCTCACCCTCGCCCACAGCTACACCGAGAACCAGCCGCAGCACCGCTGCGGCGCGCAGGTCATCGCCGACGAGCTGAAGGACGCCGACGTCGGCCTGACCGTGAAGCTGCACCCCAACAGCGAGCTCGGCGGTGACGCCGACCGGATCAGCTCGGTCGTCGCCGGAGACATCGACATCGACATCCAGGGCGCGTCGGCGCTCGGAGCGGTGTACGAGCCGGTGGCCGTCGTCGACGCGGCCTACGCCTTCGACGACAACGACCACCTGGTGAGGTTCTTCGAGAGCGACGACTCCAACGACCTTCTCGACGGCTTCAAGGAGGAGACCGGCGTGACGACGCTCGGCGCATGGTCGGCCGGCCAGCGGCAGTTCACCGCGAACAAGCCGATCCGGACACCGGCGGACCTCGAGGGTCTGCGCATGCGGTTCCCCGCCTCCCCGCAGTTCCTGATGAACGCCAAGGCGCTCGGAGCGAACGCGACCGAGGTGGCGTACGAGGAGCTGTTCCTCGCGCTGCAGCAGGGCACGGTCGACGGCCAGGAGAACCCGATCGTCAACATCGACGCGACCAGCCTCGACGAGGTGCAGGACTACATCAGCATGTCCTCGCACCAGGCCAACTCCAACCTCGTGATCATCGGTCAGAAGTGGGACGAGCTGTCCGACGAGCAGCAGGACGCGCTGCAGTCCGCCGTCGACACCGCGGTCGAGCAGGTGCCGGGCTGCGTCGAGGAGGACGAGCAGAAGACGCTCGCCGAGTGGAAGGAGAGCGGTTCGCTCAAGGTCGTCGACGACGTCGACGTCGAGGCGTTCCGCACGAAGGCCGACTCCTACCTCCGGGACACCTTCAACGACGAGCAGCTGGCCGTGTACGAGGCGATCCGGGGCACGGCTGAATGACGGGTACGGGGGAAGTCCAGACCTTCTCCGGCCCGGTCGATGCGCACGACCTCGGGGTCACGCTGATCCACGAGCACGTCTTCGTCGGGCACCCGGAGCTGGACCTGAACTTCCCCCATCCGGAGTGGGACGAGGCGGCGGCGGTCGAGACGGCCGTCGCCGGCCTCGACCGGTTGTGGCAGCTCGGCGTACGCACGGTGGTGGACCTGACCGTCCTCGGGCTCGGACGTGATGCGGCCAGGGTCGCCAGAGTCGCCGGCCGCTCCCGTGTCCGTCTCGTGGCGTCGACGGGCTACTACACCGCCGACGTGCTGCCGCCGTACTTCCACACCCACGGACCGGGCCTCCTCGTCGGCGGTCCCGACCCGCTCGTGGAGATGTTCGTCGGCGACATCGAGGCCGGCATCGCCGGCACCGGCGTCCGGGCCGGGATGCTCAAGGTCGTCACCGACCGTCCCGGGATCACCCCCGACGTCGCGCGCGTGATCACGGCGGCGGCGGTGGCACACCAGCAGACGGGCGTGCCGATCACCACGCACACCCACGCACCGTCGCAGAACGGTCGCGACCAGCTCGTGCTCCTCGCCGAGCACGGCGTCGCGCCGGACCGGGTGATCGTCGGGCACTGCGGCGACTCCGAGGACCTCGCCTACCTCCGTGAGCTCGCCGACGCCGGAGCGACGCTCGGCATGGACCGCTTCGGCATGGAGCACGTCCTCGACGACGTCGCGCGCGTGCGCACGGTGCTGGAGCTGCTCCGTCTCGGCTACGCCGACCGGATGGTGCTGTCGCACGACGCGGCCTTCTTCAGCCGGGTCACTCCTCCGAGCTGGCGTGCGGCGCACGCTCCGAGCTGGCACATGGAGAACCTGCACCGACGCATCGTCCCCATGCTCCGCGAGGGCGGCGCGAGCGAGGACGACCTTGAGCAGATGCTCGTCCGCAACCCGGCGCGGCTGCTCACGCCGTCCCGCTGACCACGCGTCCGGTTTCGTCGTGCCGCACGGCACGGTACAACTGAGGACCCACCTGCTCACGACTTGGAAGGACTTTTCGTGAAGTCTCTCTACACCGCCGAAGCGCTCTCCACCGGCGACGGCCGCGACGGCGCCGCACGAACCTCCGACGGCCGGCTCGACCTCGCCTTCGCCGTGCCCGTCGAGATGGGCGGCAGCGGTGACGGGACCAACCCCGAGCAGCTCTTCGCCCTCGGCTACGCGGCGTGCTTCCACTCGGCGCTGCGCGCGGTCGCCCGCCGCGAGGGCGCCGACGTCTCCGACTCGGCGGTCGGGTCCCGCGTGTCGATCGGCTCGAACGACGAGGGCGGTTTCGTCCTCGCCGTGGAGCTCGAGATCACGCTCCCGCACCTCGCGCACGAGGAGGCGCGGAAGCTGGCCGAGAAGGCGCACACGGTCTGCCCCTACTCGAACGCCACCCGTGGCAACATCGACGTGGTGCTCACCGTCACGGACGACTGAGGAGACCACCGCTCGTCGGCCCGACCGGTCGAGGCACCTGACGGTCAGTCTGTGGGCGGCGCGACGCCCTCCCCGTACCGCGCGACGCAGAACGCGCGCAGTCGCGAGGTGAGGTCGGCGAGCGTGCCCGCGGCATGGTGGTCGGGCTCCCACGCCGCCCACAGATGGACCCGGACGCGGTCCGTGCGCCCCCTCGATCTCCAGCGGGACGAGGTCGAAGCGCGGGTCGTCGGTGACGACGGCGACGCCGCGCCCGGCCGCGGCGAGTGCCTGCGCGACCTGAGGGTGCGACGACTCGACGTACGAGCCGAGGGCCAGGCCGGCGGTCTCGACGGCGACGTCGAGCACGTGCCGCGCTCGCATCCCGGCACGCAGGACGACGAGGCGCTCTGCGACGAGCGCGTCGAGCGCGACGCTCCTGCGTCCCGCCCACGCGTGGTCGGCACGGACGTAGGCCCACACCGGGAGTACGGCGATCGGTGCCCCGGCGAGGTCGGGACCGGGACGGTCGAAGACGAGGGCGAGGTCCGCGCCGTCGCGCAGCGCCAGGTGCGGGTCGCCGACCTCGGTCTCGAGGATGGTCGGCACGGGGTCGTCGGGACGCAGTCCGGCGACGAACGGCGCGATGACGTCGGTGAGCGTGGTCGTCCTGGTCGCGATCGTCAGTGCGCTCGAGACGGCCGGCGGCCAGTGCGGAGGCCGCGTCGCGTGCTTCGTCGGCACGCCGCAGCACGTCTCGTGCGACGGGGCAGGAACTGCGCGCCGGCGGCACTGAGCGTCAGGCGCCCGCGCGCACGGGTGAAGAGGTCGACGCCCAGCTCGCGCTCGAGCTCCGCGCAGCTGCCGCGAGAGGGCCGGCTGCGTCACGTGGAGGGCGACCGGCGGCGCCGCTGACCGAGCCAGCCTCGGCCGACGCGACGAAGTACGCGAGCACCCGGAGCTCCATGCGAGTCCTTCCCTCCGCAGCATCTATGCCGCGACAGCATAGGATCACAGCGTAGCCGGTATTGGACGGCATAGGGTCGTCACGCCCGACCCTTGGTCGCATGTCTGCTCATCCAGGAACGCCGCCTCGTCACCGCCGTCCCCGGCCCCGCTCTCGTCAGGAGCTCATGGCACGCAAGAACGCCGCCGTCGCCTCCGGCAGTCGGCACGACGATGCCGGTCTTCGCCGTCGAGGCGGCCGGCGGCATCGTCGAGGACGTCGACGGCAACCAGCTCATCGACCTCGGCTCCGGCATCGCCGTCACGACCGTCGGCAACAGCGCCCCGCGCGTCGTCGAGGCCGTGCCGCGAGCAGGTCGGCCGCGTTCACGCACACGTGCTTCATGGTCACGCCCGTACGAGGGCGTACGTCGCCGTGGCCGAGGCGCTCAACCGGCTCACCCCGGGCGACCACGAGAAGCGGACCGCGCTGTTCAACTCCGGCGCCGAGGCCGTCGAGAACGCGATCAAGATCGCCCGCGCCCACACCGGACGTCAGGCGGTCGTCGTCTTCGACCACGCCTACCACGGCCGCACCAACCTCACGATGGCGATGACGGCCAAGTCGATGCCGTACAAGAACGGCTTCGGCCCGTTCGCGCCCGAGGTCTACCGCGCGCCGCTGTCGTACCCGTTCCGCGACGGCGTCACGGACGGCCAGCGTCGCCGCCGCAGCGCGCGCATCGACGTCATCGAGAAGCAGGTCGGCGCCGACAACCTCGCGGCCGTCGTGATCGAGCCGATCCAGGGCGAGGGCGGCTTCATCGTGCCGGCGGACGGCTTCCTGCCCGCGCTCGCGCGGTGGTGCACCGACAACGGCGTCGTGTTCGTCGCCGACGAGGTGCAGACGGGCTTCGCGCGCACCGGGGCGATGTTCGCGTGCGAGCACGAGGGCGTCGTGCCCGATCTCATCGTGACCGCCAAGGGCATCGCCGGCGGCCTGCCGCTCTCGGCGGTGACCGGCCGCGCCGAGATCATGGACGCGCCGCACGTCGGCGGGCCTCGGCGGCACGTACGGCGGCAACCCGCTGGCCTGCGCCGCCGCGCTGGCGACGATCGAGACCATCGAGGCGGACGGGCTCGTGGCCGCGCGCCCGCGAGATCGAGGCGCTCATGCTCGACCGGCTGCACCGCCTTGCCGCGGCCGACGCCGCGGCTCGGCGACGTCCGCGGGCGCGGCGCGATGATCGCGGTCGAGCTCGTCGACGCGGACGACGCGCCGGACGCCGACCTCGCGAAGCGCCTCGCGTCGGCCGCCACGCCGAGGGCGTCATCGTCCTGACCTGCGGCACCTACGGCAACGTGCTCCGCTTCCTGCCGCCGCTCACGATCTCCGACGACCTGCTCCACGAGGCGTTCGACGTCCTCACGACCGCCCTCCAGGAGGCATGACATGACCGCGACGACATCCGAGAGCTCCACGCTCGAGCGCCACATCCTCGCCCTCGAGCCCGAGCACGGCCTGTTCGTCGGCGGCCGCTGGCAGGGGACGGCCAGCACGTTCGTCGTCGACGACCCGGCCACCTCCGCCCCTCTCGCGCGGGTCAGCGACGGTTCTGGCGCCGACGCCACCGCAGCGGTCGACGCCGCCTCGGCGGCCCTGGCCGCGTGGCGCCGCACCGCCCCTCGCGCCCGCTCGGAGATCCTGCGCCGCGCGTACGACCTGATGGTCGCCGACGTCGACCGAGCTCACCGCCCTGATCTGCGCCGAGAACGGCAAGTCGCTCGTCGACGCCCGTGGCGAGGTGCTGTACGCCGCAGAGTTCTTCCGGTGGTTCTCCGAGGAGGCTGTCCGCAGCTCCGGCGACTTCGGTCCGGCCCCTGCCGGCGGCGACCCGCACGATCGTGACCCACCGTCCCGTCGGCGTCGCCGCCCTGGTGACGCCGTGGAACTTCCCGGCGGCCATGGCGACCCGCAAGATCGCCCCGGCGCTGGCCGCCGGGTGCACGGTCGTGCTCAAGCCGGCGGCCGAGACACCCCTCACCGCGCTCGCCGTCGCCCGGATCCTCGCCGAGGCGGGCGTGCCGGACGGTGTCGTCAACGTGGTCCCGACCACCGACGCCGCCACGGTCGTCGGCACCTGGCTCGCGGACCGCCGCGTCCGCAAGATCTCCTTCACCGGTTCCACGAACGTCGGCAGGATCCTGCTCCGGCAGGCGGCCGACCGCGTCGTGAACAGCTCGATGGAGCTCGGCGGCAACGCTCCGTTCGTCGTCACCGAGGACGCCGACCTCGACGCCGCCGTCGAGGGCGCGATGATCGCCAAGTTCCGCAACGGCGGCCAGGCGTGCACCGCCGCGAACCGGTTCTACGTCCACGCCGACGTCGCCGACGACTTCACGGCGCGCTTCGGCGCCGCCGTCGAGGCGCTCACGGTCGGGCCCGCCTCCGACGGTGCGCAGATCGGACCGCTGATCTCCGCCAAGGCGCTCGCCGGCGTGCAGTCGCTGGTCGACGAAGCGCTCGCGCTCGGCGCCAGGGTCGCGCACCGTGCACCGCTCGACGCGACGCTGACCGGACACTTCCTCGCCCCGGTCGTCCTCGCCGACGTCGCCCCGGACTCCCCCGTCGTCACGCGAGGAGATCTTCGGCCCCGTGGCGCCGGTCGTCACCTGGCGGACGGACGAGGAGCTCCTCGGCCACGTCAACGCGAGCGAGTACGGGCTCGCGGCGTACGTCTACGCCGGCGACCTGCGTCGCGCCCTTCGCCTCGCCGAGGCGATCGACGCCGGCATGGTCGGCATCAACCGCGGCCTCGTCTCGGACCCGTCCGCTCCGTTCGGCGGGGTGAAGCAGAGCGGTCTCGGACGCGAGGGCGCGCGCGAAGGACTGGAGGAGTTCACCGAGACGCAGTACTTCAGCGTCGCGTGGGACTGACCAGCACGATCAGCGCACCTCGTGCGAACCGCTCCACGGAGACCATCTCCAGGGTGCGGTCGTCCAACGCGTCGACGACGGCGTCGGCCTGGCCGTCGGGGCCGACCTGGAGGACGGCGTACCCGCCCGGGAGAAGGTGCCTCTCGATGACGTCCAGGCCGCTCCCGACGAGATCCATCCCGTCGGGCCCGCCGTCGATCGCGAACGGCGGGTCCGCAGGGTAGGCCTCCACCTCGTCGCTCGGCACCCACGGCGGGTCCGCGATGACGAGGGCGAACCGTTCGTGCGGCTCGAGCGCGTCCTCGAGGAGCCCGCACCGCACGGTCACGATGTCCGTGAGCCCGGCAGCCGCGGCGTTGACGCGCGCCAGCGCACACGCCCGCTCGTTCGCGTCGATCTGGACGAGGTCACGCTCCATGTCCGAGGCGGCGAGGAGCCCGATGTGGCCCACACCGCTGAAGAGCTCGAGCACGGGCCCCGCCGGAGCAGAGGCCGCAAGCTCCACGGCGAGCTCTGACTGGCGGGCGGTCCACGCTCTCGGGTGGAGGACGGACTCGTCGTACGTGATGGTGAGGGCGCCGAACGCCACGACCGACGTCAAGGATGAGGTCACACCCTCAATACTGCCGGGCAGGCGGACATGCCCGCACAGTGCCACCATCCCTTCATGCACCCCCTCGCGATGAGCCGCGGCACGTCCGCCGCCGGAGCGGTCGTGGCAGGCGCCGGCGTGGTCGTCCTCGCGTTGTCCGCACCGCTTCCGCGCGCGTATGCCGACCTCGACGGCGTCAACCCGGTACGGATCGACCCGAGCGATCCCGCGAACAGCAGCTTCCTGGTGTTCGTCGAGGGCGACGTCACCCTCAACGCCGACGAGTCGGAGGGCACGATCGCCCTCGGCGGCGACCTCACGATCGGGACCACCTACTCGGTCAACGGATCACCCAACGCGTCCGTGGAGTTCACCACGCCGACAGCACCCGGCGACACGGATCCGATCGCCCTCAGCGTCGGCGGCGACGTCAGCTTCGCGACGTCGGAGACGAACGTCCTCCGCGTGCTCAACGACGGCTTCACGAAGGTCGGCGGCGAGGGCTTCACCGCTCACAACACCGACACCAACGGTGCCTCAGCCCTCTACCAGGTGGTGGAGCCGGACGCGCCCTACGGATCCGTCCCGCGGATCGAGGGCACCACCTCGCGGCAGTCTCCCGCGTCGGTCGCGGAGCCCGTCGGCGCCCTGGTCGACATCGCGGGCGCCTTCGCCCAGTACCGCGACCTCACGCAGGAGATGGGCACGTGCGCGCAGACCCTGACGCCGCGTGACGCGAACGGCGAGGCCCTGGCCCGCCCGATCACGACCCCCGGCACGCAGCTCTACCTCGACCTCGAGGCCGGAACGACGAACGTCCTCGCCCTGAGCGCAGCAGAGCTCGGCAACACCGCCAGCCTCACCTATCGAGGGACCCCGCCGGGAGGCGACACCACCCTCCTCGTGAACGTCAGGGGGACGGCGTACGCCGGGACGATGCCGAACCAAGCGGGCGCCTCCTCGGCCACCGCGCCGTACACGTTGTGGAACTTCCCGGAGGCGACGGCGCTGAGGTTCGAGGGGGGCGACTCGCTCAACGGGACCCTGTACGCCCCGCGCGCCGATCTGGAGTGGGCGATCACCCAGAACATCCAGGGCAATGTTGTCGCGCGCAGCTTCCTCCACGGGCCGGCCGCAGGACCGGTCGGTGCTCCTCGCGAGATCCATGACTACCCGTTCCTCGGGCGCATCACGTGTGCGAGCACCACCCCGACCGATCCGACCTCCGATCCGACCCCTGATCCGACGACCGATCCGACCTCCGATCCGACCTGATCCCCGATCCGATCCTGACGATCCGACGACCGGACCGACGGCTCAGCCTTCCGCACCGGCTCCCACGCTCGTGGAGGCAGACGAGGGGACGGACGAGGAGTCAGAGACAACCCTCCCGTCCACCGGCGGACCTCCGACGTGGCTCACGGCCGCCGGCGTCGTGCTCGCCGTCGGCGGGGCGGCGCTCGCCGGGCTGGGCCTCCTACGCCGCAGGACGGCTGCCCGTCAGCGAGTAGCCGCCACCGCCGCACGCGCCTCCTCGTCGATGAGGTCGGCGTTGATCTGCGCCCCGGCGAGCGCGCCTGCCGTTGCGGCAGGACCGACCTGGGCACTGAGGTCGGTCGCATTGCCGGCGATCCACACCCCCGGCACCTCGGTGCGACCGTCGGAGTCGCACGCGACGTGGGTGCCCATCCCGGTCGGGTGCTCCGCCGGCTTGATCCCGATCGGAGCCAGGAAGTCGACGTGCGCCGTCATCCGCGAGGCCACCACGACGACCTGACGCGGGACCACGGTCCCGTCGGCGAGCCGGACCCCGACGACGCGGTCGTCCTCGACCTCGACGGCAGCGACCGCACCGGCGACCAGGGTGACGCCCCGCGCCGCGAGCTGCTCCGCCTGCTCGGCCGGCAGCTCCGGCTGGTCGTTCAGGAACACCGTGACGTCGTCGCTGAGCTGCCGGAACCCCAGGGCCTGATGTGCCGTCATCGGTCCGCTGGCCAGGACGCCGATCGCGTGGTCGCGGATCTCCCACCCGTGGCAGTACGGACAGTGGACGACGTCGCGCCCCCAGCGCTCGCGCAACCCCTCCACGGCGGGCAGGTCGTCGACGAGCCCGGTCGCGACGAGGAGACGACGCGCACCGACCGTACGGCCGTCCGCGAGCGCGACCACGAAGTCGCCCTCGCCGCCGCTGACGGCGCCGACCACGCCGTGCTCGACCTCGGCACCGTACCGGCGGATCTCGTCCCGTCCGCGTTCCAGCAGCTCGGCGGGCGGCATCCCGTCGCGGGCGAGCAGCCCGTGCACGCCCTCGGCCGGGGCGTTGCGCGGCTCTCCTGCGTCGACGACGAGCACCGAACGCCGTGATCGTCCGAGCATCAGCGCCCCGCTCAGACCGGCAGCACCGCCACCGATGACGACGACGTCGTACATGTCCTTCATGCGCTCTCGTTCCTCTCCGCGACCACCCTGGCCGACTCCCGGTACCCAGGGTGCGCGGCGTGGCACCTTCCTGCAAGCGTCGTTGCCGATATGGCAAACTCGGTCCTATGGAGAGCGCGCACGAGAAGACCCTGAACGCCGTCGGAGCTCGTCTCCGGACCCTGCGCCAGGAGCGTGGGACCACGTTGACGGACGTGTCCGAGGAGACCGGCATCTCGGTCAGCACGCTGTCGCGGCTCGAGTCCGGCGCACGCAAGCCGACGCTGGAGCTCCTGCTGCCGCTCGCCGGCGCCTACGGCGTCACGCTCGACGAGCTCGTCGACGCACCGCCCACCGGGGACCCTCGAGTCCACCTGCGGCCGACGAAGGCCTTCGGCATGACCTCGATCCCGTTGACCCGCCGCGCCGGGGGGATCCAGGCGTACAAGCTCGTGATCGCGGGCGTCGCCGAACGCTGCACACCCGACCTGAAGACGCACGAGGGCTACGAGTGGGTGTACGTCCTCAACGGGCGGCTGCGGGTGGTCCTCGCCGAGCACGACCTCGTGCTCTCCCCCGGCGAGGCAGCCGAGTTCGACACCCGTACGCCGCACTGGTTCGGTGCCGCCGACGACGAGCCGGTGGAGTTCCTCAGCCTCTTCGGCAAGCAGGGCGAGCGTGCGCACCTGCGCGCACGGCCCAAGCGGGCGGCAGCGCCCTCGTCCTGACGTCGCGCTGAGCCCGTCGCGTTGAGCCGTCGCGTCGTCCCGCCGGTCAGGGCTCTCCCGCCGCCCGGGCACGCGCGACGGCGCGGTCCGCCTTGCCCTCGTCACGCTCGGCGTCGAGCCGCTCCTTGCGCGCCGAGGACTCGGCCGTACGGGCGTCGGCGAGCGCGGACTCGACCTCGTCCAGCTCGTCGCGCAGCGCCGCGCGTCGCCGTTGGAGCTCCTCGACGGCCGCGTGCGTCTCGTCTGCGCGCTGCCGCGCCTCTGACGCGCGCCGGCGTGCCTCCGCGAGCGTGTCTTCGGCGGCAGCGAGCGCCTCGGCGACGCGGCGGGCACGCTCGTCGGCCTTCGGGTCGGGCTCCGGAGCAGGTTCTGGAGCAGGCTCGGCACGCGCTGCCTGTTTCGACGGCGGAGCGGGGCGGGGTGCGTTCGCCTTCGCCTTCGCCTTCGCCTTTGTCTTTGCCTTCACGGTCCGAGCGGCGCCCTTCTTCCGAGGGGCCCGGCGAGGCGGGTTCTGGGGCACGGCCTCAGGCACGGCGACCTTGCCGTCAAGGTCGACCGGCTCGAACCCCGTCGACGTCAGGGTGTCCACGAGCAGACCCGTCTCCAGGGCTGCGGCGGCCGGCGCATCGGCCAGGGCGGCCTGGAGAGTCTGCGTCAGCTGCTCCGCGGCCGCGTCGCCGAGCGGTTCGCCGGCGTCCGTCGCGAGCTGTCGCGCCGACGCCACGGCACCGCCGATCAGTGCGCGCCGCTCGGCGGCCAGCGCGCGGAGCTCCGCGCCGGCCAGCTTCTCCTGCGCGTCGCGCAGCTCCTCGCCGAGCGCGAGCAGCGCCTCGACACAGTCGGGATCGCCACGGACCAGGAGGTTGGCGGCCCACGCCGCCCGCGTGGGCTTGCGCAGCGCACCGATCCTGCGTGCCAGCGCAGCGTCACCCGCCTTGCGCGTCTGTGCGACCAGCGCCTTGCGCGCAGCGACGAAGTCGTCGGGCATCCCCTCGTACAGGGGCCGCGCGATCGTCTCCAGCGTCTCCGTCACCTCACCAGGGTGCCCTGCCCACGTGCGTCACACCACGCGTGTCATGAACGTGCTGTGCGGATCGTCGACGTAGGACCCGAACGGCGCACACACCTCGAAGCCCGCCCTGGCGTACACCCGGCGTGCGGCGGCGAAGAACTCCATGGACCCGGTCTCCAGTGACACCCGCCGCACGCCACGCGCACGGGCGTCGTCGAGAAGGTGCTCGACGAGGCGCGCCGCGATCCCGCGCCCCCGCGCACGAGGATGGGTGCGCATGCTCTTCAGCTCCTCGTGCCCCGGCTCGAGTGCAGCCAGCGCGCCCGTCGCGACGATCTCGTCAGCATCCTCGACGACCCACATCCGCACCTCCGGTTGTCGCAGGCTCGCGAGGTCGAGCGCGTGCCGGCTCTGCGGCGGCGCGGTCGGCGCGAGGTCGTCGAGGTGCTCCTGCAGGAACGCGTGGAGACGTCGGTCGTCGAAGTCGGCCCTGAGCGTCCTGGGGGTCATGGCGTCACGGGGGGTCGTCGGCGTCATGGAGACCATGGTGCGCGAGCGATGTGACGACCAGGTGAACCGACGAGCTCCGTGGCCCCGACATCTCCCCGTCAGGAGGCGGTGCGGTCGGTTCCTGTCCGTACGCGCGCGTCCGCACCGAGGCGCTCGCCGAGCAGCCGTCCGAACGTCATCGCGGGCGTGACGAGCATGCCGGAGCAGAAGCTGTTGCCGCACGTCGCGCCCGCACCGACCACCTCGCCCACGGCGTAGAGACCGGCGATCTCTCCCCCGCTCTCGTCGCGCACCGCGAACGACGCGTCGATGTCGAGCCCTTGGAACGTGACCAGGGTGATGGCGTGGTTGCGGACGGCGTAGAACGGCGCGGTCGCGATCGGCGACGGCAGGAACGTCCTGCCGAGATCGGCGTCGTGCCCCGCTGCCACGGCGTCGTTGTAGCGCGCGACCGTCTCCACCAGTCCGGCCGGGTCGATGCCGGCGAGCGTGGCGAGCTCCTCGAGCGAGTCGGCGCTGTGGAGCCCGGGACGCTGGCCCATCATGGCGCGCACCTCGTCGGGCTCCTTGCCGACGACCATCTGCTCCACACCACCGGTGGCCCGCGAGAGGGCGGCGTCGTCGAACACCGTCCAGAACGTCTGGTCGGGGATGCGGGCGAGAGCCCGCTCCTTCTCGTCGATCGACTCCTCGTCCTCGGCCACCCAGCGGCGCCCGTCGCGGTCGACGTAGATCTCGTACGGGGCACGCTCGCTGGTGAGCCGTTGGCGGTCGGACCAGTTCGCGCGACCCGGCGTACGCGGGTCGGGCAGTCCGCCGAACGTCGGCAGGTAGGTCCCCGCTCCCTGCATGGCCGCACCGATCGCCCTGGCGAGGTGGAGACCGTCGCCGGTCGAGGTGCGGGCGGCAGCCGACACGAGCGGCGCGCCCTCGAGCTCCTCGAAGAGCTCCGCGTCCGCTCCGTAGCCGCCTGTCGCGAGGACGACCGCCGACGCCGAGACCTCGACGTCACGTCCGCGCCGGTGGACGACCGCGCCGTGCACCGAGCCGCCGTCGTCCGTGAGCAGCTCGGTGACTGTCGCACCGAGCCAGAGCGTGAGGTCGTGGGCGGCCACCGTCTCGTCGAGCGCCTCGGAGAGGACCGCGAGGATGGAGAGCCCCTCGTCCTTGCCGTAGTAGGTGCGCGCGGTCTCGTACGGCTCGTGCCCGTAGATGATCCGTGGCGTCTCCGCAGCGAAGGCGAAGCCGTGGTCGGCCAGCCACTCGACGGTGTCGGCGGCGTTCTCGGCCACGATCGTGACGAGGTCGTCGCGCGCCGTGCCGCGACTGATCCGTCGGATGTCGGCGAGGTGGTCGGCCGGGGTGTCGTCGATGCCCCGCTCGGCCTGGCGCCGGGTCCCTGCCGCGGCGAGGTGGCCGCCGGTGACGTGGAGGGTGCCGCCGATGCGGGCGTCCTTCTCCACCAGCAGCACACGGGCGCCGGCCCGCGCCGCATGGATGGCGGTGGGGATGCCGGCCGTCCCGGCTCCGATGACGAGGACGTCGTACGCCTCGGGCGTCGCGGCGCTCACGGGCACACCTCCAGGACCAGGTGGGGGATCTCGTGCGGAGGCAGGACCACTGACGCACGGACGGGACCGAACGGTTCGAGGGCGAGGTCGACCACGCCGCTCGCCGCCGACCCCGCCGCCTGTCGTACGGCGTCGAGGTCATCCACGAGCACGACGGCGCCGAGCAGCCCTCGGCGTGGCGCGACCGAGCGACCTCGCAGGGAGACCCCCACGTCGGGGGGCAGCCCGTAGTCGATGAGGCTCAGGTACGGCTCGTGCCGTGCGGAGCCGATGCTGCTGGCGCGGACGTCGAGGGCCTGGTCGACCCCGATCAGCTCGGCGACCGACGGCGCGTCGATCGCGTACTCGTAGACGACGTCCCACCCGAACACGTCACGCGCGAAGTCGAGGGACGCCTTCGCGTCGGACAGCGGGAGCGTCATGCCGACGGCCTCGCTCACCCGCCGGTCGGTGACGCGGACGAAGTCGGCGAAGAAGGCGGCGGGTCCCCCGAGGAACGCGACGAGCAGCTGGTCGGGTGCGCGCAGGTGCGCCTCACGGAGCGTCGCCTCCCCCACCAGGTCGTACTCGGCCTGCGACTCGACCACGTCGTAACCGCACGCGCGAGCGTGCGCGATCGCGGCGTCGAAGTCGGGCGCGTAGAAGTCCACGACCTTGAGCACGTCGCGGTCGACCTTGGAGTCGCCGGAACGGATCGTCTCGTCGCTGCCCGGTGAGAAGCGGCTGAGGACGACGCCGGAGTCGGCGCCAGGTGTGCGAAGCATCGACAGCTCGACCGAAGTGGCGCCGCTGCCGAAGAGCGACGCGGTGTCGTCGCGGCCCAGGGAGACGGGGGCTCCGGGCTCCATGCCGCAGACGTCGCGGAAGAGGGCGCGGTGCGCCGCCGGGTCCGCAGTGGAGACGAGGGGGCCGAAGAGACGTGCGTGCACGAGGTCACTCTAGCTGTGGAATGCTGTTCCACCATGACCGCCACCCCTGCCGTCACGCTCCGCCGCCGTCCTTCGGGGGCACCGCGCGCCGACGACCTCGAGCTCACCGAGGTGCCGCTGGACGACCCCGGCCCGGGTGAGGTCCTCGTCGCCGTCTCGGAGCTCTCCCTCGACCCGTACCTGCGTTCGGTGCTGGGCCCCGGCCACCTGAAGGACCCCGCAGTCCCGTTGGGAGGGGTCGTGCCCGGCCGTTCGATCGGGCGGGTGATCGCCTCACGTGCCGACGGGGTCCAGGCCGGCACGTGGGTCCTGGCGGAGACCGGCTGGCGCGCCCGCGCCGTCGTCACGTCGGCATCGGTCGTCCCGGTCCACGTCCCCGACGGCGTCCCCCGTTCGGCCGTCCTCGGCGCGCTCGGGATGCCCGGTCTCACGGCGTACGCAGCGATGGAGCGTCATCTGCGCCCGCAGCCCGGCGACACGGTGGTCGTCTCGGCGGCGACCGGCGGCGTGGGCTCGGTCGCCCGCAGCCTGGTCACCGCGGCCGGCGCGCGTGCGGTCGCGATCGTCGGGTCGCCGGAGAAGGCGAAGGACGCCGTCGAGGTGCTCGGCTACGACGACGCGGTCGTCCGTACGGCCCCGGACTGGGAGGCGGACCTCGCCCGAGTGTGTCCCGACGGCGTCGACGGCTACCTCCACCTCGGTGACATGCCGACGCTCAGCGGAGTCGTGCGCCGGCTCGCCGTCGGCGCCCGGGTCTCGTTGGTCGGCCTCATGGACCAGTACAACGACGGCCCTCGTACGGTGATCGACGCCGGCGCCCTCATGACCGCGCGCGCGACCGTGCACGGGATGGTGGTGTACGACCACGGTGACCTCGCGGCCGCGCACGTGGACACGGTCGGTGCCCTCCTGGTGAGCGGCGACCTCGTCCTCCACGAGGAGCGGCACGCCGGCCTCGGCAGCGCCCCGGCCGCGTTCGCCCGGCTGATGGCCGGAGCCAACCGCGGCAAGGTCGTGGTCGACGTCGACGCCGGCGCCGACGCCGACGCCTAGGCCCACGCGCACCCGCGAGCCACCCCGGCGCACCCGCGAGCCACCCCGGGCGCACCCGCGAGTCACTTTCGGCGCACCCGCGAGTCACTCGACGAAGGTCACCGCTTCGTCGAGCGACGCGCGACTCGTACGGAACCGGTTCACCGGATCCGCCTCGTCGGCGAAGCCGAGCCCGACCGCGCACACCACGAGCGGGTCGTCGCCGATCCCGAGGACCTCGCGCACGTGGCCGGAGTACATCGCGACCGCCGCCTGCGGGACCGTGGCCACCCCGTGCGCATGTGCGGCGTTGAGCAGGTTCGTCACGTAGCCACCGCAGTCGATCGCGCCGTACACCCCCTGGCTCCGGTCGGTCGTGACGACGGCGACCTGGGGGGCTCCGAAGAAGGAGAAGTTCCTGAGCATCTGGCGCCCCCGCGCCTCGAGGTCGTCGCGCGCGATGCCGAGGCTGGCGTAGAGCGCGAAGCCCGACTCGCGCCGACGATCCCGGTAGACGCCGACGTACTCCGCGGGCATCGGCAGGTCGGGCGACGGCGCCGAGGACTGGACGTGCGCGGTGAGGCTCGCCGCGAACCGCGACGTTGCGTCCGGACCGAGGAGGTGGACGTGCCAGGGCTGGGTGTTGCACCACGACGGCGTCCGCTGCGCGAGCTTGAGCACGTCCCGCAGCGTCTGCTCAGGGACCGCTCCGGGACGGAACGCTCGACAGCTCCAGCGCTGCTCCAGGATCTCCGACAGCTTCACGGGTCTCAGCCTCCTCGTAGACCGGGACGACGAGCCTGCCACACGGTCACCGTCCGGCTACGCCCGCGCGGCGCGCACCTCGGCGGCGGGCAGGTACCCCCTGCAGAGCCGGACCATCTCGTCGAGCATCTCCTCGCGCGACAGCGACGGCGCGTCGAGGACCCATCGGACCGCGAGATTCTCGACCGCGAGGACGAGCACCCAGGCCATCGCCGCCGGCCGACGTGACGTGGGCGCGCCTGCCTGGGCGGCGAGGTACGCGGCGACGAGATCTTGCACCCGACGCTCGAGCGCGGCGCGGCGGGCGGCGTTCTGCCGCGCCGGCAGCTCCTCGAAGACCACCCGGAGGAGGTCCGCGTGCTGCTCGAGCGCGGTGACCAGGGCATCGGCGCAGTCGCGCACCATGTCGGGGCCGACCTCGCCGAGACGGTCGGTCAGCGACGCCGCGACCTGGTCGGCGATCTCGTCGGCATAGCGCTCGACGACAGCGGCCACGATGGCGTGCTTGTTCGGGAAGTACTGGTACAGCGAGCCCGGGCTGATTCCTGCGGCATCGGCGACCCGGTTGGTCGAGAACGCGTCGTACCCGTCGTGCAGCAGCACCTCCCGGGCCGAGCTCACGATCCGTTCGACCGTCGCCCGGGAGCGGGCCTGGCGAGGACGCTTGCGCGGCACCAGGGTCGGGTCCATGCCCGCATGGTAGGCGAGCGATCGCTCGCATGAAACCTGGGCGGCTCCGGAGCGGCCCGTGGTTAACGTGGTCGTCCATGGACGACCGCACCGGCCCGCTCGACGCCGCACACGACCAGGCACGGCGGTTCCTCGAGGGTCTCGGCACCCGCCCCGTGTGGCCCACCGCCTCGTACGAGGAGATGCTCGACGCGCTCGGTGGACCCCTCCCTGAGCACGGCCAGGACGCGACGAACGTCGTCGAGAGCCTCGCGCGATCAGCCGGTCCCGGACTCGCGGGGATCGCTGGCGGGAGGTTCTTCGGGTTCGTGATCGGTGGGGCGCTGCCGGCCGCGCTGGGAGCCGACTGGCTCACCTCCACGTGGGACCAGAACGGTGCCATGACGTCACTGACTCCTGCCGCCGCGGCTGCCGAGCGGACCGCAGGCCGGTGGATCGTCGAGGCGCTCGGCCTCCCTACGGGCACGGCGGCCGGGCTGGTGACCGGAGGTCTGATGGCGAACTTCACCGGGCTCGCCGCGGCGCGCCACCGGGTGCTCGGCGAGGTCGGCTGGGACGTCGCGCAGCGAGGCCTGGCGGGTTCACCGCCGATCCGGCTCGTCGTCGGTGAGCATCGGCACGACACGGTCGACCTCGCCGCGCGCTACCTCGGGCTCGGACGCGACGCCTTCGTCCTCGTCGGCGCCGACGACCAGGGCCGTATGCGCCCCGACGCCCTCCGGACGGCGCTCCGCTCCGGGGCTGGCCCGACCATCGTCTGCCTCCAGGCCGGGGAGGTGCACACCGGCGCGTTCGACCCGTTCGACGCCCTGATCCCGCTCGCTCGCGATGCCGGGGCATGGGTCCACGTCGACGGGGCGTTCGGGCTCTGGGCTGCAGCGACCCCGCGACTGGCGTGGCTCACGGCCGGGATCGAGGACGCCGACTCGTGGGCGACCGATGCGCACAAGACGCTCAACGTCCCGTACGACTGCGGGGTCGCACTGGTCCGCGACCCCGCCGACCTCGTCGCCGCGTTCGCGATCGACGCCGACTACATCCCCGGGTCGGGTGAGGATCCGATGAACCTGGTGCCGGAGTTCTCGCGCCGCGCGCGCGGGTTCCCGGTGTGGGCGGCGCTGCGCAGCCTGGGGAGGAGCGGCCTGGCGAGGCTCGTGGAGACGCTGGCCGCCCGTGCGGCGTCGTTCGCCGAGCAGCTCGCGCGACTTCCCGGCGTCGAGATCGTCAACGAGGTCGACTACACCCAGGTCATGCTCCGTCTGAAGGACGACGCCCTCACCGTCGAGGCAGGCAGGCAGATCCTCGCCGAGGGCACCGCCGTGCTCACTCCGGCCCAGTGGGAGGGCCGCGCCGTGCTGCGCTGCTCGGTGTCGAGCTGGGCCACGACGGAGGACGACGTCGCCCAGACCGTCGCCGCGGTCGAGCGGGTGCTCGCCGATCTGGTCTGAGATACGACTGGTATGCGAGCAATTGCTCGCGTCACGATGGACCCATGACGACGACCGCCGACGTCTCCGGCACGCCCCTCTCCCCCGTGTTCCCGACGCGCTACCGCGAGGCGGAAGCCCGCAGCGCCCGCATCGCCCGCCCGTTGAAGCTCGTCGGTGGCGTCCGTGAGGTCGACGAGGACCTCATGGCGCGCCTCGGCGCGGGATTCCTGCTGTGCGACGAGGTCGGCGACCGGCTCGCCGAAGCGATGCGGATGCGAGCGGGCGAGCCGGGCCGGGTCTCGATGCGTGACTTCTCCACCCGCCTCGACGGCGGCCCTGGAGCCCTCGCCGACCCGCCGCCGGCACTGGCCGACTTCTTCGCCGCCGTCGAGGCGACCCCGGACTGGGTCGACCACGCGCTCATCGCCGAGGGCGGCCGCGTCGCCCGTCGGCTCGGACGCAACGCCGCCGACGTGCTGCTGCAGCTGTCGCTCATCGGCGGCTACCGGTTCGGCGGCCCCACCGACCTGCTCGTGGCGACCGGTGGACTGACCGGTGACATGACGCGCCGCCGCATCGCGGAGACCCAGAAGTGGTCGGTCGCGATCATGCAGCCCGACGCGCTTCTCCCGTACGCCGAGGGATGGCGTCTCACCGTCCACGTCCGGGCCATGCACGCGCTCGTGAACCGTGCGTTCGACCGAGTCGTGGGACGTCGAGCGGTGGGGCCTGCCGATCAACCAGACGGACCAGGCGGCGACACTCGGCCTGTTCGACGGCGTCCTCCTCCTCGGGTCACGTGCCCTCGGTGTCCCGATCACCCGCGCCGAGTCGCACGCAGTGATGCATCTGTGGAAGTACGTCGGTTGGCTCATGGGTGTGGACGATCAGTGGCTCGTCGACAGCGAGCGGGAGCGTCACCGGCTCAACTACCACGTCGTACGCGCGCAGGCCGACATCACCGCAGCCGGACCCGAGCTGGCCCAGGCGATCATGGCCACGGTTGGCGCGCTGCCGTACGGACGGTTCCGTCGCGAGCGCACGCTCTCGATGCTCACCGCCTTCCTCGGCGTGCGCAGCATGCGTGAGCTGGGGCTGCCCGTACGCCTCCCCTGGGCCACGGTCACGGCGATCGCGGCCAACACCGTCCGCTACCGGGTCCTGCACCGCGGCGAGGCGGGGAAGCGTCGGCTGGAGCGCTGGGGTGACCGCGTCGCCCAGCGGGTGCTGCACGACTACTACGGAGATGCCGAGCAGGATGTCGGTGCGCTCGACACCCCCACCCGCGGGCGGTAGGCGCCGCCGCGCTGAGAGAACGCAGGCGCCGTCAGGACACGGGGCGCCGCCTCAGCGGCCGAGCCCCATCCGCGCGACCACGTGCTCGGCGATGGCGAGGCTCGACGTCGCGGCCGGTGAGGGCGCGTTGCGGATCGCCGTGACGCCTTCGCGCTGCTCGATCACGAAGTCGTCCACGAGCGAGCCGTCACGACCGACGGCCTGGGCTCGGAGGCCGAGCCCGCTCCTGCGCACGTCGGCGGCACCGATGGACGGCACGTAGCGCTGCGCGGCGTTCATGTACGACTGTGTGGACAGGACGCCACGGGCCTCGGTGATCCCCGTACGCCAGTGCTCCGCGGCGAAGCGCCAGAAGCCGGGCCAGGTCACCGTGTCCCGGACGTCGCGCGCCGAGAACGACGCACGGCCGTAGTGCTCTCGGCTCAACGCCAGGAAGGCGTTGGGCCCGACCTCCAGACCACCGCCGACCCGACGCGTGAAGTGCACGCCGAGGAAGGGGTAGCGGGGGTCGGGCACCGGATAGATCATCCCCCGCACCCGATCCTGCTTGGCGCTCGCGACGGACATGTACTCGCCACGGAACGGCACGATCCGGGGCCCACCGTCCGTGCCGGCGAGCGCCGCGACCCGATCGCTCTGCAGGCCGGCGCACAGCACGAGGCGATCGACGGTGTGGACCTCGCCGGAGGCGGAGACGTCGATCCGGTCGCCGCGGCGCGCGATCGCCGTGACGGTCGCCGCGAGGTGGACCACGCCGCCCGCCGCCTCCACGTCGGCGCCGAGCGCACGGCTGATCGCCCCGTAGTCGGTGATCGCCGTCGCCGGGGAGTGCAGCGCGGCGATGCCCGAGGCATAGGGCTCGATCTCGCCGATGCCCTCGCCGTCGACGCGGGTCAGCCCCGGGACGCCGTTCGCGCGGGCGGTCCGCTCGAGCGCGTCGAAGCGCCCCATCTCCGCGGCATCGACCGCGACGACGAGCTTGCCGCACCGGTCGTACGGGAGGTCGCGCTCGGCGCAGTACTCCTCCAGCAGGCTCCGGCCGCGGGTGCACAGCTGCGCCTTGAGGCTGCCCGGCCGGTAGTAGATGCCGGCATGGACCACACCGGAGTTGTGGCCCGTCTGGTGGGCACCGAGTCGGTCCTCCTTCTCGAGCACGACGACCTGGTCCCCGGGGAACCGCTGCGCGATCTCACGCGCGACCGCCAACCCGACGATGCCGCCCCCGACGATGCCGATCGTGCGCTGGCTCAACGGATCCCACCCTTCCTGCTCCCTCGTGTCCCGCCCTCAACCTAGGCGGTAGTGTCTGGCGCCGTGACGAACGTCGTAGGACCACGCGCCGTCTTCGGCGTCATCGTGCCCAGCACCAACACCGTCGTCGAGCACGACTACTGGCGCGCCGGTGTCGAGGGCGTCGCGTACCGCGCCGGGTCGATGCACATCGCCGACCCGTCGATGGACGGCAACGCCGGCTTCGAAGCGCTGCTGGTGCAGATCCGCGCGTCGATCGACACCGCCGTACGGGACGCGCTGACCGCGGAGCCGGACCGGCTCGTGATGGGGATGTCGGCGGAGACCTTCTGGGGTGGCGTCGAGGGCAACGCGGCGTTCGAGCAGCGGCTGCGCGACGCCACCGGGTTGCCCGTGACCACCGGCGCGAGCGCGTGCCGGGCCGCCCTCGAGACGCTCGGGGTCCGCCGCATCGCGGTCTTCTCGCCGTACCAGCCGGTCGCCGACGTCGAGGTCGGGCGGTTCTTCACCGAGGCCGGTTTCGACGTCGCGGCCATCACCGGCCTGCGCTGCGCGACGGCGACCGACATCGCATGCGTCGGCGAGCCACGGCTGCGCGACGTGGTCGCAGAGCTGGACGCGCCCGACGTCGAGGCGATCGTGCAGGTGGGGACGAACCTCTCGTTCGTCGGGTTGTCCGAGGCGCTGGAGGCAGAGCTGGGCAAGCCGGTCGTCGCGATCAACGCCGCGACCTTGTGGCACGCGCTGCGCGAGCACGGCATCGAAGACCGGGTCGAGGGGTCCGGCTCGCTGCTGCGGCACCATTGACACCTATGGCACGGGAGAACGACGCGAAAGTAGCCGATCGCGACGGCAGACCGCCGCGTCCGACCCCGCAGCAGGTGGCGGCGGCCGAGGGACGCACGATCCCGGACTGGGTACGCCCAGGCCTCCGCGTCCTGTTCTGCGGACTCAACCCGGGGCTGTACTCGGGGGCGACCGGACTCCACTTCGGCCGGCCGGGCAACCGGTTCTGGCCGGCGCTGCACCTGTCAGGATTCACGGAGCGCCGCCTGGAGCCGTGGGAACGCGACGCGTTGCTCGACCGCGGTCTCGGCATCACCAACCTCGTCGCGCGGACGACCGCCCGCGCGGCGGAGCTGACCCGCGAGGAACTCGTCGCGGGAGGGCGTGCGCTGGAGACGCGGACCGCCCATGTGGGACCGGCCTGGGTGGCCGTTCTCGGCATCACCGGCTACCGGGCGGCGTTCGACGAACCCGCTGCGGTCGTCGGTCCGCAGGAGCGACGCATCGGCGGAGCCCGCACGTGGGTGCTGCCCAACCCGAGCGGGCTCAACGCCCACTTCACGCTACCCCGGCTGGCCGAGGAGTTCGCGCGACTCCGCGACGAGGTCGAACGCGGTCGGTGACGCTCGGTCACCCCGTCCGGTGCCGGACCCAGACGTTCGCCTCGACGTAGACGGCGTGGCCGTGCGTGACGTCGCAGTACACCGGCGCGAGCGCACCCGGCACCTCGACGGGACCCGTCACGTCGAACGGCAGCCCGGTCCACCCGCGCCACTCGTCGAGGGTTCCGGAGACGACCATGGAACGCGGGGCGACGGACTCGATCACCCCGCCGGCCCGGACGTGCGTACGGAGCCAGGGGTCCTCGGGCAGTCCGTCGGGGCGCCGACGCGCCGCGTACTCCTCCATCGGCACCTCCGGGAAGGCGTGCTTGCCGCTCGGGCGAACGGGAGCGACCAGCGTGTCGAAACCGAGCCGCGCGGCGTTCGCCCGCATCGCGGTGAGCATCACGCCGGAGAGCCCGCGCCCTCGCAAGTCCGGCTGCACGCAGATCTCGAGCGCCGAGACCATCGTCGGCGTCGTCCCGAGCGTGCGGCCGAGCGTCGCCCGCTGGATCATGCGGTCCCAGCCGCCCGGCGGGAGCGGATCGTCGCCCCAGGCCACCGGGACGCTGAACGCGCAGGCGACGGCACGGTCGGGCGACTCCGGGTCGAGCGCGACGAGAGCATGCTCGGGATAGGCCTCCTCGACCACCGCGTAGAACAGCGCGCCCATCGGGTCCCAGCGCATGAACTCCGGCCATGCCCCGTCGAACCCGTCGAGCAGCGACGCCAGCTCCGGGCGCGACGCCAACGTCACGATTTCGACGGTCATGTCGGCGAGCTCAACGGTCATGGCGGCAGGCTATGGCCGTGCAGCCTGGGATTCCAGCGCATTCCGACCGCCGCGCGCTGTCCGTTTGCGCGACCCCCCGGACCGTTGTCGCATGGAGGGATGACCACTCCTCTGCGTGCGGGCGCCGCCCTCGTCGGCGTCGCCACCGCCGCCGCCGTCCTCACGGCCGTCCCCTCCGCCTCCGGATCGGCAGAGGCGACCGCCGCCGCCACAGGCACAGCCGCTCGCGCTGCCGCGGCCTCAGGCCGTACGACCGTACGGATGGGGTCGTTCAACATCCACAAGGACGACGCCGTCCTGCCCTGGACGAGCAAGCGCCGAAACCGGGTCGCGTCCCAGATCCTCGGCAACGGGTTCGACGTGATCGGCCTCCAGGAGGCCAACGGCAACACGATCTTCCCGTCGCTGTACCGCAAGGTGAAGCACCGGTTCGCCGCCAACGCCCGCTGCGCAAAGATCAAGGGCACCCGCGTACGGGACGCCCGCACGCGCATCCTGTACGACCGGGCACGCTTCACCGGCTCGCGAGCGATCTCCGGACGTATCCGCCTCGACCGCTCGTACGCCAAGAGCGCCGACTACGCCTGCTACCAGCTCATCACCGAGAAGGCGACCGGCGCCCGGTTCCTCGTCGTGTCGACGCACCTCGTCAACGGTCCCGGGGCAGCCAAGGACCGCAGGCGCTACCGCCAGACCCGCACCATGATCGCCGACACGCTCGCCGTCCGCCGGGCTCACGGCGCGACCTGGCCGATCGTGTGGGCCGGCGACTACAACTCGTCGGGGTCGCGCAAGTACACCTTCGACGCACCGCGCCGGGCGATGCGCCAGGCCGCCGGCGCCCGGGACGCCTACGCCGTCGCTCGCGTCCGCAAGAACGGGAGCTACAACAGTGCCAACCAGCTGCGCCGTCGCCCGTGGCGCACGCACCACCACGTCGACCACGTCTACGTCTCGAGCGGGGTCGGGGTCGCCGGTTTCCGGGTCGTGGTGCGGCTGAAGGGCAAGCTCTACCGCACCCCGTTCACCTCCGACCACAACCCGATCCGGGCCCGGCTGCGCATCCCGTACTGAGACGCGCTGCGGGGCGCCGATCGGCCGCGGGTAGCCTCGTCGGGGGATATCAACAGGAGGTGAACGACGTGTCGAGCGTCGACGAGAAGCTGCAGGACCTCTACGACGAGGTCCTCCGACGCAACCCCGGCGAGGTGGAGTTCCACCAGGCCGTACGCGAGGTGCTCGACTGAGCCTCGGTCCCGTCGTCGCCAAGCACCCGGAGTACGTCGACGCCGCGATCATCCGCCGCATCTGCGAGCCCGAGCGCCAGATCATCTTCCGCGTCCCGTGGATCGACGACGCCGGCCGCGTGCAGATCAACCGCGGCTTCCGCGTCGAGTTCAACTCCGCGCTCGGCCCCTACAAGGGCGGCCTGCGCTTCCACCCCAGCGTCTACCTCGGCATCGTCAAGTTCCTCGGCTTCGAGCAGATCTTCAAGAACTCGCTGACCGGCATGCCCGATCGGCGGCGGCAAGGGCGGCTCGGACTTCGACCCCAAGGGCCGCTCCGACGCCGAGGTCATGCGCTTCTGCCAGTCGTTCATGACCGAGCTCTACCGCCACATCGGCGAGTACACCGACGTCCCGGCCGGCGACATCGGCGTGGGCGGTCGCGAGATCGGCTACCTGTTCGGCCAGTACAAGCGCATCACCAACCGCTACGAGTCCGGCGTGCTCACCGGCAAGGGCCTCACCTGGGGCGGCTCGCAGGTGCGCACGGAGGCCACCGGCTACGGCACGGTCTACTTCGTCGAGGAGATGCTCGCGCGCCGCGGCGAGTCCTTCGACGGCAAGCGCGTCGTCGTCTCCGGCTCGGGCAACGTCGCGATCTACGCGATCGAGAAGGTGCACCAGCTCGGCGGCACCGTCGTCGCGTGCTCGGACTCCAGCGGCTACGTCGTCGACGAGCAGGCATCGACCTCGAGCTCCTCAAGGAGATCAAGGAGGTCCGGCGCGGCCGGATCGCCGAGTACGCCGACCGCGCGGCGACGGCGTGCACTTCGTCCGACCGGCGGCTCGATCTGGGACGTCGCCTGCGACATCGCCCTGCCGTGCGCGACGCAGAACGAGCTCAACGGCGCGCGACGCGCGGACGCTGGTCGAGCAACGGGTGCACCATCGTCGCCGAGGGCGCCAACATGCCCGCACGCCCGAGGCGATCGCGGCTCTTCGAGCGAGGCCGGCGTCGCGCTTCGCGCCCGGCAAGGCGGCCAACGCCGGCGGCGTCGCGACCAGCGCGCTGGAGATGCAGCAGAACGCCTCGCGCGACTCGTGGACGTTCGAGCACACCGAGGACCGTCTCGCCGAGATCATGCGCGGCATCCACGACCGCTGCTGCCGAGACCGCCGACGAGTTCGGCACCCCCGGCAACTACGTCGCGGGCGCCAACATCGCCGGCTTCATGCGGGTCGCCGACGCGATGCTCGCCCTCGGCGTCATCTGAGCCGGCGGGCGGGACGCAATCCCGCGTGCTGCTGACCTCCTCCGACGCAGACTGAGGAACGGGGGGAAGCACCATGAGACTTGCGTCGTTCAACGTCGAGAACCTGTTCGCGCGGCCGAAGGCGATGGCCGAGTCCGAGGGCGACGCCGCCACTCGTACGAAGGTGCTGGCCGCTCACGCGCGTCTGTCGAGCCTGTTCGAGCGGCACAGCTACGGCGGCGCCGAGGACGACATCCTCGCGCTGCTGGACACGCTCGGCGTCCTGCGCTCCGACGAGGGCCCGTACGTCCGGCTCCGCAAGCTGCGGGGCCAGCTCGTCAAGCGGCCCCGGACCGGCGCCGTCACCCTGGCGGCCACCGGGAGGGCGGACTGGGTCGGGTGGGTGGAGCTGAAGACCGTCGCCGTGAACGCGTGCGCGACCGAGAACACGGCGCGGGTCCTCGAAGCGCTCGACGCGGACCTCGTCACGGTGGTCGAGGCCGACGACCGGCCTGGCCTCCAGATGTTCTCCGAAGCGCTGCTTCCCGCCGTCGGCGGCACCCCGTACGAGCAGGTGATGGTCGTCGAGGGCAACGACGCCCGCGGGATCGACGTGGGCCTGATGGCGTCCGGCGACTACCGGCTCGTGCAGATCCGGACCCATGTCTTCGACACCGACGGGCAGGGCACGGTGTTCTCGCGCGACTGCTGCGAGTACCACGTCGAGACCCCTCTCGGGACGCGGATCGTCCTCCTCGCCAACCACTTCAAGTCGAAGGGCTACTCCTCTCCCGGAGACCCGACCGGCGCCAAGCGGCGTGAGCGCCAGGCAACCCGCGTCGCGCGGATCGTCCGCTCCCTGCGCAACGAGGGCATCGAACATCTCGCCGTCACCGGCGACCTCAACGACGACCCGGCGAGCGCCTCTCTAGCGCCGTTGCTGGCGGTCGACGGGCTCACGGACGTGAGCGAGCATCCGGCGTTCGATTGGAACCACCGTCGCGGGACGTACGGGTCAGGCAACGAGAAGGACAAGATCGACTACATCCTGCTCTCCGACCCGCTCTTCGCCCGGATGACCGGCGGTGGAGTGTTCCGCAAGGGTGTGTGGCGCGGGAGCAGGACCAAGGACCCGTGGGACATCTTCCCGACCCTGACCTCGCGGGTCGAGGAGGCCTCCGACCACGCCGCCCTGTGGGCCGACCTCACCGCGGTGTGACCCGCGGCGTGGTCGACCCGGGCCCGCTCAGGTGCGGTGAGCGGTGAGCAGGAGGTACTCCCACTGCATGGCGCCGTCCCCGACGCCGAACCGGTCCGCCAGGTCCGCGAGCGCGCCGTCCAGCGCGGCGACCTTGTCCGGATCGTCGGCGATCGCCGCGTAGACCGCGATCATCGGACCGTACGTCTCCTTGAAGAAGTCCCGGAACTCCTCCCCGTCGACGAAGCGGTCCACCGCGAGCATCCGCGTCGTGGCCTCGACGTCGGTGACACGGTCGCCGAAGAGTCCCCGGACGTGATCGACGTCGCCCCACAACGGCGGGGGCTGCGCCCCGGGCGGTGGTGGCGGCGCGTACGGCTTCATCGTGGCGAACATCTGCCCGATGAAGCCTTGAGGCGTCCAGCTCAGCAGTCCGATCGTGCCGCCGGGCCTGCAGACGCGGGCGATCTCGTCAGCGGTCTCCTGGTGGTGCGGCGCGAACATCGCTCCGATGCAGGACATGACCACGTCGTACGAGGCGTCCTCGAGCCCCAGATGCTCGACGTCGTCCTCACGCCACCCGAGTGTGAGGCCCTCGTTCGCGGCGGCGGCGCGTCCGACGTCGAGGAGCTCGGGCGTGAGATCGCTCGCCGTCACCGTCGCCCCGGTTCGCGCAGCGGGTATCGCGGCGTTGCCGGAGCCGGCACCGACGTCGAGGACGGCCGTCCCCGTGCCGACTCCGCAGGCCTCCACGAGGACCGGTCCCAGGTCGGCCACCACCTCCGTGGCCACGGCTGGGTAGTCCCCCATCGCCCACATCGCCCGGTGCTTGGCCTTGATCGCACCGTCGTCCACGGTGACCGGTGCTGCTGTCGTCTCGCTCGTCATGACGAGTGTCCCCCTTCGTTGTGCGTGCTCTCGACGCTAGAGATCCGGAGACAACGGGCCTAGTACGAGATCTGTACCGGTCGTACGCTGCACCGATGGGGGCTTCGTACCACCAGTTCTGCCCCGTCGCGAAAGCGATGGAGCTGCTCGACGAGCGCTGGACGATGCTGCTGGTCCGTGAGCTGGTCCTCGGCAGCCAGCACTTCAACGACCTGCGGCGCGGTCTGCCGCGCATGTCGCCGTCGCTGCTCTCCAAACGCCTGCACCAGCTCGTCCGGGCGGGCATCGTCGAGAAGCAGGTGGACGGGACCGACGTCTGTTACGTCTTGACTCCGGCCGGGCACGAGCTGCGCCAGGTCGTCGAGTCGGTCGGCGCGTGGGGCGTGCGCTGGATCGGCAACCTGGGCGACGAGGACCTCGATCCCAAGCTCCTCATGTGGGACATGCACCGCAACGTCGACCACAGCGCGGTCACCGCGCCGCCCGAGGTCGTGCACTTCGTGTTCGACGACGTCCAAGGGGCTGCGAGGCGCTGGTGGATCGTCATCGAGCCGGACGACACCGACGTCTGCGACATCGACCCCGAACGCCCGGTGTCGGTGACGGTGACGTCCGGCCTGCGGGCGCTGACCGAGGTCTGGCGTGGCGACACCACCTGGAGCCGTGCCGTGCGCAGTGGTTCGGTCCGGCTGGACGGCCCTTCCAGCCTCCGCCGCGCGTTGCCGACGTGGTTCCCGCCGACGGGTCTGGCCCGCGTCCTCCGGCCTGCGTGAGCGCCGTCAGACGTTCTCGCGCAGCCACTCACCGAGAAGGCGGGCGCTGGCGTCGACGGCTTGGGGCCAGTCCATCGCAGACTCGTCCGCCTGGTCGCTCACGTGCTTCACGAGGCGTACGGGAACGCCGAAGTGGCCCGCCACCGCCGCCACGGCGAAGCCCTCCATGTCGACGAGCGCGGCGTGCGCCGCGAGCCCGTCACGGACAGCGGGGTCGTTGACGAACGTGTCTCCGCTGGCGAGGACCGTGCCGTCGCCTCCGGCGATCTCGATCCGGTCCACGGCGTCGTAACCGAGCAGCCTCAGCTCGGCCGCGCTGAAGTCGTGGTTGACGACGACCGACGGAAGCCGCAGGCCGGTCGCGCCGGCGAGCGCACCGGCCGTCCCGATGTTCAGGACGACAGAAGGCCGTCGCTCGGCGAGGGCCAGGGTCGTGAGCAGGGTCGCCTGGACCTTGCCGATCCCGGTGACCAGCACCGTCAGCCCCGACGGGACGTGCGCGGCTTCGGCGGCGGTGGCCGCCACGACAAGGGGTTCCGGAGGCATGCCAGGAGCCTAGTCAGGCGTGCTGGACGTCCCCCCTCGACTCTCCCGCAGCCGCCGGCCGCGTTCGACGTCCTCCTTGTGCTTCGCCGCCGCCTTGTCGCTCTTCTTCGTGTCGCGTGGCGGCAGCTGGATCGACTCCTCGGCGGGGATGCCGCCCTGGAGCTGACGACCGCGCTCCAGCTCGGCGTCGAGCTCGGCGCCGAAGAGCAGCGCCAGGTTCGTGATCCACAGCCACAGGAGGAACACGATCACCCCTGCCAGCGACCCGTACGTGCGGTTGTAGTTCGAGAAGTTCGCGACGTAGAACCCGAAGGCGGCCGACGCGATGATCCACACGACGATCGCGACGACCGCTCCGATGCTGAGCCAGCGGAACTTCGGCTGCCGCACGTTCGGGGTCGCGTAGTAGAGGATCGCGACCACGACGACGACCGCCAGGAGCATCACGGGCCACTTCGCGATGTTCCACACCGTGACCGCCGTGTCACCCAGGCCGACGGCATCGCCGACGGCCTGGGCGGCCGGCCCGGTCAGGACGAGGGCCAGAGCGATGAGCGAGCACAGCACGACCGTGACCAGCGTGACGAGCAGCATGACGGGGCGAAGCTTCCAGATCGGCCTGCCCTCGTCGATCTCGTACACCCTGTTCATGGCGCGTCCGAATGCTCCGACGTAGCCCGACGCCGACCACAGGGCGACGGCGAGGCCGAGGACGAAGGCCAGACCGGCACCGCTGCCCTGGCTCAGCTTGACCAGGGTGGGCTCGACCGTGTCCGCAGCCGAGTTCGCCCCGACGTCGCGGAGGACGCCGAGCAGCGTGTCGACGGTCTTCGTCCTTGGCCGAACAGCCCGACGAGCGAGAGCAGCGCGATCATCATCGGGAAGAGCGCCAGGACCGAGTAGTACGTCAGGGCGGCGGCGATGTCGAGGCACTCGTCCTCGGAGAACTCGCGCACCGCCTTGCGCACCACGTAGGTCCACGACGGCTTCGTGATGTCAGTGGGCGAGTCCGGCTTGGCCGGATCGTCCGGCTGCGCCGCTCGCGCTCCCCGGGCTTCGGTCATCCAGCCGCGCCCGATCCGGAGCCGGAGCCCGTGGTCGAACCCGCGGTCGAGGACGAACCCGAGCCGGAGGACGAGCCCGTACCGGCGGTCGAGCCGCTGGTCGAGCGGGTGGCGCCTGAGCCGGTGCTCGGGGTGGAACCGGTGCTGGAGCCCGTGCTCGGGCTGGAGCCTGTGCTCGACCTCGAGCCGCTCCCGGTGTCACCAGTGGACGAGGCGGCGTGCTCGCCACCCTGACCGCGGTTCTTCACCTTGCCGACCGTGTCGGTGGCGACCTGCGTCACCTTGTCCTGAACCTCAGGTGCCTTCTCCTTGGCGAAGTCCTGAGCGTCGCTCATCTTCTGCTGAACCGTGGGGTCGTTCCACATGCTCGTGGCCTTGCCCTTGATCTGCTCGAACCGCTCCCTGCCGTCGCGCGTGCCCAGGACGTAGCCCACCGCCAGGCCGCCGAGGAGTGCCAGCTTTCCCTTCATGGGACTTCCCTTCGTCGAGTATCAATCGGTCCTCTGCGGGGTACCCGATTCGCGGCGGATCAACCCGTGTTCCGACGACGGACCGCGGTCCGGCGCCGTGGTGCCGGACGGTGTCCCTAGGCTGGGGGCCGCGTATCCGCCCCCCACGGAGGTCCTCCCTTGCGCTCACCGTTCCGTCGTCACCCCGACGCGCCCCCGCCGGCCGAGGCGCAGGCGCCGCCACCGGCACCCGCCGCTGGCCCGACGACGGCGACGGATCCGACGGACTCGCCCGACCCCGAGCCGCCTGCACGGGAGGTGCTCGGCGTCGACGGTCTCGAGCGGCTGTCCGCGGTCTCAGCCGGCAATCTGCGCTGCGAGGCCCCGGTCCAGATCGCCGGCCGCATCCGCATCACGAGCCCTGTGACCGTCGGGGCCTACACGTACCTGACGTCGGGGCTGATCAAGACCTCCGGCTCCATCGGCCGCTACTGCTCGATCGGACCCGACGTGGCGATCGGCCACCCCGAGCACCCGATCGAGTGGCTCAGCACCTCGCCGTTCCAGTACAACCCGCGACGGTTCGGCTGGCACCCCACGGCTTCGGACTTCCCGCCCACCTCGACCGTCGAGACCGACGGCAACGCCTGGCGCGGAGGTCCGTTCGCGATCGGGCACGACGTCTGGATCGGCGTCAACGTGACGGTTCTCCGCGGAGTCACGATCGGTCACGGGGCCATCGTCGCGGCGGGTGCCGTCGTCACGAAGGACGTCGCTCCGTACACGATCGTCGGTGGCGTCCCCGCACGTCCGATCCGTCAGAGGTTCGACGACGCCACGGTCGTGCGTCTGCTGGCGTCGCAGTGGTGGGAGCTCACTCCCAACCAGATGCGCGACGTCCCCGTCACCGACGTGCGTGCCGCGCTCGACGCCCTCGAGGAGCTGCGCGCGTCCGGCGCGACCGCGTACGAGCCCGAGCAGGTCAACATCTGACCGCGAGCGGTCCGTAAGATCGCGGGCTGTGACCTCCGAGACCCCTCGCAGCGCCGCCGCGCCCCGGCGGACGTGGCTCGGTGTCGCCTTCGCCGTCGTAGCCGTCGTCTCGCTGCTCGCCTGCATACCCGCGGTGGCCGCGAGCGACTGGTTCGCCGCGGGGCGGCGCGTGACCTGCGCGGGCTTCTTCGCGCTCTACACGGTCGGGCACTTCCGCTGGCCCCACACCCGCTGGCCGAAGCACGGAGAGCGCGCGGCAGCCACGCTGGTCCTCGGCTACCTCGCGTGCGTCGCGCTGTCGATGACCGGCTGACGCGACGCTAGGCGTCGGGTTTGGTCTGTCCCGCGTACTCCGCCGGCAGGGCGTCGCCCTGCTCGGTCGGAATCGTCTCGGACTCGGGATCGACGAGGTACCAAGCCTCGGGTCCCGCACCTGCTCCGCCCAGGATCAGCACGTAGCCGTCCCGGTCGGGCTCCACGTCGTTCCACACCTGGTTGGCGTACTCCAAAGGCCCGCCGAACGTCACCACCATCGCCATGCGACGACCGTAGTACCGACGGCGGCGTTGCGCTCTGCGGAGCGATGACCCCGGTGCCAGACTCGTCCCATGACCGAGCCGGGACGGGGCACCAAGATCGCGGTCTGTGGGGCTGGATCGGTGGGGAGCACGGTCGCGTACGCCGCGCTCCTGCGCGGGCTCGCCGACGAGATCGTCCTGTACGACATCGCGACCGCGCTCGTCGAGGCACAGGCCGGCGACCTCAACGACGGCGCCGCCTTCGCTCCCCCGGCGACCGTCGTCGGCAGCGACGACCCCGCCGCGTGCGCCGGCGCCGACATCGTCGTCATGACGGCCGGCGCGCGCCAGAAGTCAGGGCAGACGCGGCTCGACCTCGCGGAGGTCAACGTCAGCATCGTCCGCAGCGTGCTCGGGTCCGTACGCGAGCACGCGCCGGACGCGGTCTACATCATCGTCACCAACCCCTGCGACGTCCTGACGTACGCGGCGGTCGGCTTCCTCGAGCTGCCTCCGGGCCGCGTGTTCGGGTCCGGGAACCGTCCTCGACACCGCCCGGCTGCGCTACCTGCTCTCGCGACGGCTGCACGTGTCGACGCGCAGCGTCCACGCGCTCGTCGCCGGCGAGCACGGCGACTCCGAGCTCGTCCTGTGGTCCTCGGCGAACGTCGGCGGCGTGCCGCTCGCCGCGTACGACGTGGAGGGACGATCGATCCGGGCGTCGGAGTACGCGGAGATCCGCGACACCGTCGCGGATCTCCGCGTACAAGGTGATCGAGGGGAAGGGTGCGACCAACTACGCGATCGGTCTCGCGATGGCCCGTCATGGCGGGCGTGGGTGCGCGAAGCGCACGCGGGCTCCACCAGCTCCCGACGCCGTGATTCTCTCGCCTCCGCCAACAGCCGCAAGGGCGCTTCGCGTCCCTTCGGAGCTCGGCTTCGCCGAGCCCTTGCCCCTGTCGGCGGAGGCGAATCTCGGCATCTACCGGGAGCTGGTGGCAGGTCTGGCCTGAACCGCCCAGCAGGCGGACTGCCAGCGGAGTATCCGCACCATCGCCTCTAGGGCGTGAGTGGTGCGCTTGGCCCACGCGAATCTCCAACGCGTAGCCGATTTGTCTTTTTTGTGACATTTTGCACCATGCCGCGTCGCAAGTGTCAGGCTGACGTTCTCTCGGGAATCCGGTAGCACCAACGAGACCTGGGAGCGACGTTATGACCGATCGAGTGCAAGAGATCCGGCCGATCAAGCGAGCCGTTGAAGACGAGCTCCTGAACAGGCCCGGCGTGACAGCAGTCGACATCGGCTACAAGTATGTCGGCGGTGAGCGTACGGGCGAGATCGTGATCCGCGTCCACGTCGCACACAAGGGCGACGACGTGCCCGAGGACCAGAAGATTCCCCCGATGATCGACGGTGTCCCCACCGACGTCCTCGAAGGGCGTTACGAACCGTTGACTGACAGCTGGCACTACGACCCACTGAGGGGCGGTATCAGCGTCGGGCCCTACCGCGGGGTCGACGGGCTCTGGTCAGGCACCCTCGGCGCGATGGTCATCGATCGTACGACGGGTGACGCGATGGTGCTCAGCAACTACCACGTCTTGTGCATCAACGAGGGATGGCACGATGCCATTAAGGAGATCAACCAGCCCGCGTGGATCGACAACCCCTTCACGTATGGGCCCATCGCCCGCCTCAGGCGCGGCGTTCTCGACGGGAACGTCGATGCCGCGGTCGCCCGTTGTCTCACAGACTCAGACCGGACCGGCTACGTCTGCGAAGTCCAGGAGATCGGAGTCCTCACGGGCACCGCCGAAGCGACGACCCCCGAAGGGGCTTGGGGGCTCAAGGTTCGCAAGCGGGGCAAGACGACCGGCCTCAGCTACGGGACGGTCGACGGGATTGAAGGGTCGGTGCCCATGACCTACCCGCACGGGGTCGGAGACCGCACGTTATACAACCAGATCTGCATCTGGCCCGACTGGGAGCGCAGCCCAAACGGGTTCGCCGAGGGAGGAGACTCCGGGTCGGTCATCGTGGACGACCACGACCGCGTGATCGGACTGCTCTTCGCCGGCTACCTTGGTGGACGGACGTACGCCAACCCGATCCTCAACGTCCTCAATGAGCTGGACGTGAATCTCGCACTCGCCGGGATCGGCGGCTTCGATCTGACGACGCAGGCGGATCGGGTGTTCGCACTCGCCTACGTCGACAACGGCAAGCCGATCCGCGGCACGGGAACGCTCGACCACCTGGCGCTCTACCGCCCCGGCAAGGGCGCCTTCTACCTGGTCGCGCCCGAGGGGCCGGGGCCCGACAAGAACGCCCGGTTCACGCCTCTCTATAAGCAGCCTCAGGGAGGTTCAGGCATCGGCACCTTCGATCTCGCCGACAGCAGGGATCAGATCATCGCCTTCGACGGCACCAGCTCCGGCAAGCCCGACCATATGCTCTGCTACCGGCCAGGCAAGAAGATCGCCCAGGTCCTCAAGCACGACGGAGCGGACAAAGACGGCACCCCCACGTTCTCCACCGTCTACAAGCACACCGACGGGATCGCCGGCTTTGACCTGGCGTCCGACGCCGACCGGGTGCTGGCGTACGACCTGGAGAGCACCGGCAAGCTCGACCACCTGGTGATCTACCGACCCAGCCAGGGCGCCGTCTCCGTCATCCAGCGTGACAGCGGTGCCGGGGCCAACCCGATGGTGTTCTCTGCTCTCTATAAGCAGCCTCAGGGTGGTTCAGGCATCGGCACCTACGACCTGACCTCAGACAGAGATCGCATCATCGCCTTCGACGCCGCAGGCACGGGCAAGCTCGACCACCTGCTCTGTTACCGGCCCGGCAAGGGGATCGCCTTCTTCCTGAGGCCCGACGGGGTGGGCACGTCGGGTCTCACGTTCACGCCGATCTACAAAGGGACGAGCGGGATCGGGGAGTTCGACCTCTCTGTGACCACCGACCAGGTGATCGCCTACGACTTCGACGGCTCCGGCAAGCTCGATCACCTGGTGTTGTACCGACCTGGCACGAGTTCCACGCGCAAGGGCGTCCTCTTCATCATCAAGTGCACGAAAAGCAATGGATCCCTCGTGTTCACCACGGTCTACAGGACGGATCAGAAGCCTGACATCGGCGGATTTCGAGCTGACCTCTCTCTACGACCAGGTGATCGCCTACGACTTCGACGGCTCCAGCAAGCTCGACCACCTGCTCCTCTACCGGCCGGGCAACGGGATCGTGTCACTCGTCAAGCACAACGGCACGAAGCCGGACGGGACGCCCGCCTTCAAGCTGATCTACCGTGCGAACGGGGTGTCATGACAGCCGAACGCGCGGCGGCCGTCCATACGAGCCCAGCGGCTGACCGACGCTGTCGGACGGGCTGAGCTCTGCCGCGGGACCAGTCTGGCCCGAGGTGCTCGGTGAGTCTGCACGCAGCGGCGGTGAGCCTTCGACTGCGACGATGACGGCCGTGAACCGTACGACGCAGGCCCTGCTCTTCCTGTTGAGCGGGGTGGCGTTCATCGAGGCGGTCGTCGCTGTGGCCTGGACCCTCTTCTTCGGTTTCCTGATCACAGGTCTGCGGATCTGGTCCACGTCATGGTCGGTCGTCGCGCTGGGCGCGGCCGGCTTGGTGTGCCTGGTCATCGTGTTCGTGCTGCCCGTCGGCACGACGACCGCTCGTGGCTGGGCTGTCGGGCTCGTCGGCCTCGGAGGGTTCGTAGCGGTCAACACGTGGGCAGCGTTCGCCGTCGCGACGGGGTGGCTCGGTTTCGAGGGGAGCCTGGCGGTGGTGTTGGCGCTCGCCGACATCATGTCGGCGGTGCTGCGCGACGAGCACCGGTTCCTGCCGGTCTCGACCCTCTTCACCGGCCAGTACGGGATCAGCGACGTGTGCCTGTCCGCGCCCTGCGTGGTGGGGCTCCACGGCGCAGCCGGGCCTGCGGTGCTGCCGCTCGACGACGTCGACCTCGGGGGGCTGCGCGCCTCCGCCGACGCGCTGCACCACCAGAACCGGCTGCTCGGCCTGCCGTCGCTCGTGGGCAGCGGCACGATCTAACGGCTGCCGCGCACCTCGAGCGCGCGGTCGACCTGCGCCTGGGTCATCCCCGTCGCGTACAACAGGTCGGAGGCGAGCGCACGGACCTGGGCGACGATCGCGGCGTCGTTGATCGTCGCCGCCGTCGGCAGCGCCACCGTCGCCATCCTCGCCGCCTCGACCAGCTTGCTGCGCGCCTCGTCGTACGCCTCGGCAGCCGCGATGTCGTCGGCGAAAATCCCGACCGCCTCCTGGAGCAGGCTCACCGCCTCCGGCATGCCCTCGAACGACCGCTCGCCCTTGCGCAGCATCGTGTGGACGCGACGCGCGAGCACGCGGGAGTCGCGGACCGCGTTGTCGACGTCGCGGATCGCGACGACGTAGCGGTCGACGTGGCTGCGCTGGCGCCAGCGCAGCGGCGAGTACCGCGCGATCTCGTCGGCGCCGGAGACCGTCGTCGCGAGCGACTCGATCGCCGGCTGGAGCCCGCGGACCTGCTGGAGTGCCGTCCACGCGGGGCCCGCGTCGTCGAGGCGCAGCGCGAGCTCGATGCCGCGGAGCGCCTGGTGCAGCGTACGGAGAACACCTTGCATCTCGCGGTTCGCCCGGCGGGCCGGGTTGCCGGGGATGAGCAGGGCCATCGTCAGGCCGACCAGCCCGCCCACCACGGCGTCCACGAAGCGGATCACGGCCGGGTTCCCCGCGGTGACCGGGAGGATCGCCGCGAGCAGGCTCGCCGACGTCGCCGCCTGCGTACGGGCGAGTCCGCGGAGCCCCAGGAAGGTCGCCGAGACCGACGCCAGGGCGACGATCACTCCGAGCTGCCACCACCCGCGTCCGATGATCGAGATCAGAGTCTCGCCTACCAGGACGCCCACCGAGACGCCGACGAACAGCTCCAGCATGATCTGCCGGCGCCCTCCGGTGCCGGCGTAGATCACCAGGATCGCCGCCACCGGCGCGAAGAACGGCTGCTGGTGACCGATGAGGTCGTGCGCGATCACCCAGGCGAGGGCGGCGCCCAGCGACACCTGGACGATCGACGTCAGCTGTGTGCGGACCCAGTGGAGGCGTGCACGGATCGCCACCGGCATCCGGGCGCCTCGAACGTCGCCGAGGTCGTTGAGGCGGGCGAGGAAGCCCTGCTCATCCGCCATGGGCTTACCGCCTTCTCCTCGCGGCCCTAGAGGTAGAGACCGGTCTGGTCGTCGTCGATGCGCTCCGCGGCCACGGCATGGAGGTCACGCTCACGGAGCAGGATGAAGTCCTTGCCGCGCACCTCGACCTCGGCCCGCTCGTCGGGGTCGAACAGCACGCTGTCGCCGACCTGGACCGTACGCACGGTGCTCCCGACGGCCTCCACGCGTGCCCAGGCGAGTCGACGGCCGAGCTGGGCCGTCGCCGGGATCACGATGCCGCCGGTCGAGCGCCGGTCGCCGGCCTCCGGGTCGATCGAGACGAGCAGCCGGTCGTGGAGCATCCGGATCGGAAGCCCTTCGGCCATTCAGCTGCTCACGATCTTGCGGATCACGACGATCAGGCCGAGGACGCCGACGACTGCTCCGGCGACCGGCAGGATGTTCTCGAGGCGGGGCTCGCCCGAGGGCGTCACGAAGTGCGCCTTGACGTCCCTGATGCTGCGCCGCGCGATGTTCTTCGGCTTCGTCAGGTCGACCAGCTGGTCGACGTTGGACGCGAGGCGGTTCCTGACCTCGTCGATCTGGGAGACGAGCTGGTCAGGCGTCCCGGTGATCGTCGTCGGGACCTCTGGCCTGGGATCAATCGCCACGTCGTCTCCTCGCTGCGTCATCGCGGTCGCGTCGCCGCCCGCTCCGGGGCTGCGGTCACCTGTCGGCTTCACCGTACCGATAGGCAAGGATAGGGGTATGACCACGCGACTGCAGCCAGGTGATCAGGCCCCGGACTTCACGCTAGTGGACGACCACGGCAAGGAGGTCACGCTGTCCGACCTCAAGGGCGGCAAGGTCATCGTGTACTTCTACCCCGCGGCGATGACTCCGGGGTGTACGCGTGAGGCCTGCGACTTCACGGCGGAGCGTGAGACGTTCGACTCGTCGGGCTACACGGTGCTCGGCATCTCGCCCGACAACACCGACAAGCTCGCGAAGTTCCGCGAGAAGGAAGGGCTGGAGGTCACGCTCCTCTCCGACCCTGACAAGCAGGTGCTCCGGGCGTGGGGCGCCTACGGCGACAAGAAGCTGTACGGCAAGGTGATCGAGGGTGTCATCCGCTCGACGTTCGTCGTCGACGAGGAGGGCCGGATCGAGGTCGCGCAGTACAACATCAAGGCCACCGGCCACGTCGAGCGGCTCATCCGGCAGCTCGACATCGCCTGAGCCCTAGAATGTCCGGCGGGCCGGTGTGGTGGAACTGGTAGACACGCAGGATTTAGGTTCCTGTGTCGCGAGACGTGCAGGTTCGAGTCCTGTCACCGGCACCCGTGCAGGACTCAGGTCCACGCCGACCTGAGTCCGCTGGTGCTCAGACCGGCTCGCCGCGGTACGTGCCGAACGACCAGGAGTTGCGCTCCGGATCGGCCGCGATGAAGTCGCGGCTGCCGTAGTCGGTCGTGGTCGGCTCCATGATGATCGTGGCGCCCGCCGCCTTGGCCCGCTCGAACAGCGCGTCCGGGTCGGAGCACACGACGTACGCACCGAAGGTGCCCGCCTTCTGCTGCCAGCGGCCCTCGTGCTTCTCCGAGCCCATCATGATGCCGCCGCCCTCCGGCCACGCCAGCTCGGCGTGCTGGACGAACCCCTCGTCGTCGGCCATCACGACGACACGGCGGAAGCCGAAGGCCTTCTCGAGGAAGTCGATCATGCCGAGCCCGTCACGGGCGGCGAGTGCCGGCCACACGGTCGGGGCCGGCGTCGTGGTCTTCTTCTGGGTGTCCTGAGACTTCTGGGTGTCCTGAGTGCTCATGTCCATCACTGTGCCGCGGCGCCGTGGCCACCGGCTTGGATGTTTCGGCGCTCCTCGGCAAGCCAGCCCGAGGGCGAGGTGCCGGCCATCGCCTGGAACTCGTGGACGAGGTGCGCGTGATCTGAGTAGCCGGCGCGCGCCGCGACATCGCTGAGCGAGCCCTCTCCCGGTCTCGCCACCTGATCGCGTACCAGCGCGACCACCCGCTCGAAGCGCACGAGCCGGCTCAGCACCTTCGGGCCGAAGCCCAGCTCCTCGACGAACGCCGAGCGGAGCTGTCGGGGGCTCAGCGCGACGTGGGCGGCGAGGTCGTCGACCCGGCCGTTGCCGCCGTGCGCGTGGATCCAACGCCATCCCTCGACCACCTCGGGACGTGGCCGCGCCGCCGCGGCACCGTGGGCCGATGCCGCACGCGCGGCGAGGAAGTCCCGCACCACCGCGAACCGGCTCTGCCAGTCGTCGCTGTCGCCGATCCGCCGGCGCAGCGCCGGGGCGGACGCGCCGAGCACGTCGCCGAGGTCGAGCGCGAGCCCGGGAAGCCTGCTCGCCGGGGCACCGAAGAGCCATCGCGCGGCGAAGGGATGGACGGCGAGCTGCACCCCTTCCTGGCGGTCGGCCTGGTCGATGTAGGCGGGCCGGGTCGCCAGGGGGCCGAGCATGTCGTACGCGGAGAGCGGCGCGATGTCGTCCTCGCTCTCCCCCACGACGACGGGGGTGTCGAGCGAGACGACGAACGTCAGGTACGGAGAGGGCAGGCCCCGGTGGAGCCGCTGCGTGATCCCCCGCTGCCGGTAGCCGACCATGGACGCGACCGCTCCCGCGTACGGGCCGCGGGGGTCCGCACGGACGAAGTCCATCGAGGTCTCGGCGGGCGAGGTCACGTTCGTAGTATCCGCCCGATCGGGCTCCCGAGGCAGCCGCGATAGCCTCGGACGATGTTCCGGATCCTCTACTACGAGCCACGCATCCCGCCGAACACCGGCAACGCCATCCGGCTCGCGGCAGCCACCGGTGCCCAGCTGCACCTCGTGGAGCCCCTCGGATTCGACCTGTCCGACGCCAAGCTGAGGCGGGCCGGGCTGGACTACCACGACCTCGCCGACGTCTCGGTCCACACCGACCTCGAGGCCGCGTACAAGGCACTCGACCCGGTCCGCGTGTTCGCGTTCACGACCGGCGCGACCACGTCGTACGCCGACATCGCGTACGAGCCGGGCGACGTGTTCCTGTTCGGGCCGGAGCCGACGGGGCTGCCCGAGCACGTCCTGGCCGACCGCCGGGTCACCGAGCGCCTGCGCATCCCGATGCAGCCTGCACGACGTTCCCTGAACCTCGCCAACTCGACGGCGATCGTCGTCTACGAGGCGTGGCGCCAGCAGGGCTACGCCGGCGGCGTCTGAGTCGCCGGACTCCGGCGCGGCCGCACGACCGCGCGTACGAGAGCGATCGCCACCAGCGCGACCACGAAGATCCACCACGCCCCGGCCTGGTCGAGACCGAGACGCGACTCGCCCACGATCCACGCGTACGCGCCGACGGCGCACGCACCGGCCAACGTCACCAGCAAGGTCGGGACGAGCATCGTCACGGCACCGGCACCGAGCAGGACCAGGCCGACCTGGCGGACGTCGTCCTGGTGCGTGTACCACCAGAGAGAGCCCGCGCTCATGCCTTCGGGGTTGGGCATCCCGGTCGAGCTCAACGCCCGCCACGTCGCGACGAACGCCACCGCGCACGCGACGAGGGCGACGATGCGCAGCAGCGGCAGGAGCGTCCGCACGACGGCCTCAGGCCAGCAGCGCGACGAGGTGCGGGACCATCGCGCGCAGCGCCTTGCCCCGGTGACTGATGGCATCCTTGTCGGCGGCCGTCAGCTCGGCCGTGGAGACGTCGTAGCCGTCGGCCGCGAACAGCGGGTCGTAGCCGAACCCGCCCTCGCCGCTCGCCGACCGCTGGACGCGGCCACGCATGACGCCGATCTCCACGACCGACGCCCCGCTCGGCATCACCAGCGCCATCGCGCAGCGGAACTCCGCACCCCGGTGGTCGTCGGGCACGTCTGCCAGCTGGTCGAGCAGCAGCGCGTTGTTGCGCGCAGCGGCCGACCGCTCGTCCCCTGCGCGCGGCTTCCCGCTCCACCGCGCCGAGAGCACACCCGGCATACCGTTGAGCGCGTCGACGCAGATCCCGGAGTCGTCAGCGAGCGACGGGAGCCCGGTCGCCTCGGCCGCGGCCCGCGCCTTGAGGAGGGCGTTGCCCTCGAACGTCGGCTGGTCCTCGACCGGCTCCTCGAAGTCACCGATGTCGTCGAGCCCGATCACCTCGATGCCGGGCAGCTCCGGCTCGAGGATGCGGCGCAGCTCGACGAGCTTGCCGCGGTTGTGGCTCGCGAGGACGACCCGGCGCGCCGCTGCCTGGTTCACGCCGCTCCCCCGTCGAGGGCCGCGGCCTGGATCGCGGTGAGGTCGGCGCAGCCCTTCTCCGCGAGCGCCAGCAGCGCGTCGAGCTCCGCACGGTCGAACGGTGCGCCCTCGGCGGTCCCCTGCACCTCGACGAACGCGCCGGTGCCGGTCATGACGACGTTCATGTCGGTCTCGGCGCGGACGTCCTCGGTGTACGGCAGGTCGAGCATGGGCGTGCCGTCGATGATGCCGACCGACACCGCGGACACCGACCCGGCGAGCGGCTCCGACACGAGCGCGCCGCGCTCCCGCAGGTAGGAGACGGCGTCCGCAAGAGCCACGTACGCGCCGGTGATGGCCGCGGTCCGGGTGCCGCCGTCGGCCTGGAGGACGTCGCAGTCGATGACGATCGTGTTCTCGCCGAGCGCCTTGTAGTCGATCACCGCGCGCAGCGACCGACCGACGAGGCGCGAGATCTCGTGGGTACGACCGCCGATCCGGCCCTTGACCGACTCACGGTCGGAGCGGGTGTGGGTAGCCCGCGGCAGCATCGCGTACTCGGCCGTCACCCAGCCCAGCCCGGAGTCGCGGCGCCACCGTGGCACACCCACGGTGACGCTCGCGGCGCACAGCACCCGGGTGCGCCCGAACTCGACCAGCACAGATCCCTCGGCGTGGTCCAACCAGTTGCGGGTGATGGTGACCGGGCGGAGCTCGTCGACGGCGCGGCCGTCCTCGCGGGAAGTCATGCTCGCGAGCCTAACGCGGGCGTCGTACGCGCCTGCGTCACACCTCGTAGACGGTGCCGCTCACGACGAGCTCGCTCGGACCGGTGAACGCGGCCTTCGCCTCGGCAGCGACCTCGTCGGGGTCGGTCCAGGTCGGCACGTGGGTGAGGAGCAGGCGTCCGACGCCTGCCGCGGTCGCGGCCTTGCCGGCGTCGGTCCCGGTGAGGTGCAGGTGCGGCGGGTTGTCGTCCGCGTCGGTGAACGACGCCTCGCAGAGGAGCGCGTCGGCACCGCGCGCGGCGTCGACGAGGGCGGGCGTCGGGCCGGTGTCGCCGGAGTAGACGAGGACGTGACCGTCCTCCTCGATACGCAGCGCGTAGGACTCGACAGGGTGGTCGACACGCGTCGGCGTCACGGTGAACGGCCCCAGCTGGACGGGGACTCCGTCGGTCCACACGGAGACGTCGAGCTCTTCGGTCATCCCGGGGTCGAGCGGGAGGTCGTACGCCTCGGCGAACCGGTCGGCGCTGCCGGTGGGTCCCCACAGCGGGATGCGCGGGAGCGGTCCGCCGGGGACGTACTTCCGGTAGACGTACATCCCGCAGATGTCCATGTAGTGGTCCGGGTGCAGGTGCGAGACCGCGATCGCGTCCAGGTCCTCGATCGCGGCGTACTGCTGGAGCACGCCCAGCGCTCCGTTGCCGAGGTCGACCACGAGCCGATAGGTGCGGCCCTCGTACGGGGCCTCGACGAGATAGCAGCTCGCGGCGGAGTCAGGTCCGGGGTAGGAGCCGGCGCACCCGATGATCGTGAGCCTCATGCGCCCACCCACGCCGTGGCGCTCATCGACGAGAACTGGTCGACCCGGTCGATCTCGGGACCGAGGAAGCGCCGACCGAGCGTACGGAACTGGTCAGGCTGGCCCGTCGTGAGGAAGCGGTGGGTGGGCGGTGTGCCGGCGCTCCGCTCGAGGCCGTGGCGGACGAGCAGCGCGTAGACGTCCTTCGCGGTCTCGTCGGCGCTCGAGACGAGGGTCACCTCGTCCCCCATCACGTACGAGATGACGCCGGTGAGCAGCGGGTAGTGGGTGCAGCCGAGCACCAGGGTGTCGACCCCGCTGGCCTGCAGCGGGGCGAGGTACTCCCGGGCGACGTCGAGCAGCTCCGGCCCGGACGTCACTCCGGCCTCGACGAACTCGACGAACCGCGGGCACGCCTCGACGGTCAGCTCCACCGACGGGTTCGCGGCGAACGCGTCCTCGTAGGCCATCGACGCCTTCGTGGCGCGCGTGCAGATGACGCCGACGTGGTGGTTGCGGGTGGCGGCGACAGCACGGCGCGTGGCGGGCACGATGACCTCGACGACCGGGACGTCGTAGCGCTCGCGTGCGTCGCGGAGCACGGCCGCGCTCGCGGAGTTGCACGCGATGACCAGCGCCTTCACGCCCTGGGCGACGAGGTGGTCGAGGCACTCGAGGGCGTACTCGCGGACGTCGCCGATCGGCTGCTGCCCGTACGGCTGGCGTGCTGTGTCGCCGAGATAGAGGACTGCCTCGTTCGGCAGCTGGTCGATCACGGCTCGGGCGACGGTGAGACCGCCGAAGCCGGAGTCGAAGATGCCGATGGGCGCGTCGTTCACCCGAGCGAGCCTAGTGGGCGATTCACACGCACGAAACACATTGCGGCCCATGCCACAGGTGCGTCGCGTCACGAAGGGTGGGCGTCACCGGGTGAAGCGCGCCACGAGAGCCGTGAGCCGCTGCTCGACCAGGGCCGAGTTCAGTCGTCCGGTGGCGGCGAGCGTCACCAGACCGTGCAGGCAGCTCCAGAAGACCTCGGTGAGTGCGTCCAGCTCTGCGGCGTCGGCGGCCAGCGGGCGGACCGCCTCCCGGAGCGCCCCGAACCCCTCGCGCATCGGCGCCGGGGTCGACTCCTGCGCGAACTCCAGCTGGACGGCCCGACTGAACATCGCGTCGTACAGCGCCGGGTGCCGTGCCCCGAAGTCGAGGTACGCCGACGCGACGTCGGCCAGGCGCTCCGAGGGAGACGCCTCCGGCGTTCGGACGGCTCTCAGCGCCTCGGCGATCTCGGCGAAACCTTCCATCGCGACGGCGGCCATGAGGGCGCCCATCCCCGCGAAATGGCTGTAGAGCACGGGCTGGCTGTACTCGACGCGCTCCGCGAGCCGTCGGGTCGTGACCGCGTCCCAACCTTCGGCCTCGGCCAGCTCGCGTGCGGCGTCGATGATCAACCGCTCGCGTGCCTCGCGCTCGCGCGCCTTGCGTTCGTGGATCGCCACGCAGGAACTCTAGCACTGCTAGACATCAGGCTCATGCTCGCGTAGCGTCGCACCTGTTCCTAGCACTGCTAACCAGGAGTCCCCATGCTCACCACCGTCGCGTACGTCCTCGCCGCCGCCCTCTGCCTCATGGTCCTGTTCATCGGCGTACGGTTCCTCACCCAGCCGATCCCGGCGGCCGCCGGCTACGGCGTTCCTGCCAGGCCGGACGGCGACCGCGCGTACCTCACGATCAAGGGTGTCCGCGACTTCACGTTCGGCGTCGTCGGCCTGACGCTGCTGGCCTTCTCGACGTCGGGAGCTACCGCGCTGTTCATGGCCACCGTCTCGCTCGCGCCGTTCGGCGACACCCTCGTCGTCCTGCGCAACGGAGGGACGAAGGCGGCTGCCTTCGGCATCCACTTCACCACCGCGGTCGTCGTCCTCGTCAGCGCCGCGCTGCTCCTCGCTGTCTGACACCCCGCTCGTGCATGCTGTCCCGATGAGACGAGTGCCCTTCACCGGCGACGAGAAGGAGAGCCTGTACGTGGCTCTCGACCGGCATCGCGACGCCATCTTGTGGAAGATCGACGGGTTGTCCGACGACGACCTGCGGCGGCCGCTCGTGCCGTCAGGGACGACGCTCCTCGGGATGGTCAAGCACCTGGCGTCGGTCGACTACGGCTGGTTCTGCTCGACGTTCGGCCGCGAGTCGCTCGAGGTCCCGGCCGACGAGGACGACTGGGACGCCGACTGGCGCATCGAGCCGTGGGAGACGACCGAGGGGGTGCTCGCCTATTTCGCGAGGGCACGCAAGGCCGCGGACGAGGTGATCCACGACCTGGACCTCACCGACACCGGCACGGCATGGCATGGCCAGGCGGTCACCCTGCGTTGGGTCCTCATCCACATGGTCGAGGAGTACGCCCGGCACGCCGGCCATGCGGACATCCTGCGCGAGCTGATCGACGGGGCCACCGGCCCGTTCGAGGGCTACCCGACCTGATCGCCACGTACGCAGCCGGCTACGCCCAGAGCTGGCCCTCGAGCCGCTCCTCGGCCTCGTCGACCGTGCCCTCGTACGCACCGGTCGAGAGGTACTTCCAGCCGCCGTCGGCCACGACGAACGCGATGTCGGCCGACTCCCCCGCCTTCACGGCCTTCGCGGCCTGGGCGAGCGCGGCATGCAGGATCGCGCCGGTCGAGATGCCGGCGAAGATGCCCTCCGACTCGAGCAGCTCGCGCACCCGGCGTACGGCGTCGCGCGGGCCGACCGAGAAGCGGGCGTCGATGTACTGCGGGTCGTACAGCTCCGGCACGAAACCCTCGTCCAGGTTGCGCAGCCCGTACACGAGCTCGCCGTAGCGGGGCTCGGCGGCGACGATCCGGACGTCCGGCTTGGCCTCACGGAAGAACCGTCCGACGCCCATGAGCGTGCCGGTCGTGCCGAGCCCGCCCACGAAGTGCGTCACCTCGGGCAGGTCGGCGAGGATCTCCGGGCCCGTCCCGCGGTAGTGCGCATCGGCGTTGGCGGTGTTGCCGTACTGGTAGAGCATCACCCAGTCGGGGTGCTCCAGAGCGACCTGCTTGGCGACGCGGACCGCCTCGTTCGAGCCGCCGGCTGCCGGCGAGGACACGATCTCGGCGCCCCACATCCGCAGCAGCTGGCGGCGCTCCTCGGAGGTGTTCTCCGGCATCACGCACACCATCCGGTAGCCGCGCAGCTTCGCGACCATCGCGAGCGAGATCCCGGTGTTGCCCGACGTGGGCTCGAGGATGGTGCACCCCGGCCGCAGCACACCCTCGGCCTCCGCGCGCTCGATCATCGCGAGCGCGGCACGGTCCTTGATGGAGCCGGTCGGGTTGCGGTCCTCGAGCTTGGCCCAGACACGGACGTCGGGGGTCGGCGACAACCTTGGCAGACCCACGAGCGGGGTGTTGCCGACGGAGTCGATCAGGGTGTCGAAGCGCATCAGGGCAGCCGGGCGTACGAGGCGCCGGTCAGCGCGCGCCGCCCGCGACCGCGGGCAGGATCACGACGATGTCGCCGTCGGAGAGCGGGGTCTCGAGCCCGCCGGAGAAGCGGATGTCCTCGTCGTTGACGTAGATGTTGACGAAACGACGCGGCTGCCCGTCCTCGAGGAGGCGGTCCTTGATGCCGGCGTGGTTCGCCTCCAGGTCCTCGATCAGCGCGCTGACCGAGTCACCGGTGGCAGAGACCTTCTTCTCGCCGTCGGTGTACGTGCGGAGGATGGTGGGAACTCGGACCTCGATGGCCATCAGACGTCTGCTTCCTGGTCGTTCGTAGTCAGGGTGTTCGGGGACTGCGGGGCGCTCGCGCCCGTGCTCTGGTCATAACGCTCGACGACGCGGACTTCTTCCTCGGTGACCTCGCCGTCGACGATCCGGTACGACCGGAACTCGAGGGGACCGCCCTCGTGGGCGCCGTCTCGGGTCGAGACCAGGACGTAGTGCGCGCCCGGCTCACCGGCGAGGTTCACGTCCGTGCGCGACGGGTACGCCTCGGTCGCCGTGTGGGAGTGGTAGACGATGACGGGCTCCTCGTCCCGGTCGTCCATCTCCTGGTAGAGCCGCAGCAGGTCGGTCGAGTCGAACTCGTAGAACGTGGGCGACATGGCCGCGTTGACCATCGGCACGAAGCGGGTCGGAAGGTCGGAGCCGACGGCCCCGGCAACCACGCCGCACGCCTCGTCAGGATGGTCGCGACGCGCGTGCGCGATGATCGCGTCGTACGTCGCCTGGTCGATGGTGAGCACGTCTGCCAGGGTACGCGGTCCCGAATGGCGGACTCCTCGGATCCACCATCCGGGACCGTCCGGATGTGTGTCACCGCACGTCGGCGGAGGGTTCGGCACCGTCCAGCGGCCAGCGCCGGACGACGCGACGTCTCCGTGCGTCAGCGTCCGGCCGCATCGCGACGAGCGCGACCTCGCTCAGGTCCACGACGGTGCCGAGGGCGAGCGCCCGCTCCCCCTGCGCGGAGACGTGGGGCCGGAAGGCGTCCCGGACGTGCCGCATCGCCCGGACGTCCACCCCGGTGTCCGCGAGCGCGGCAAGCATCGCCCGGTGCAGCGCGTCGATCCGCCCGGTCCGGGCCAGCTCGGTGACGCGTACCTCGCGCCGCCGCCCGAACCACGCCTCACCGACGGTCTGCGTCTCCAGCGCGGAGCGGTCCTCCGACCACGCGGCCAGCACCTGCGTCAGCGCGCGGACGACGTCGTCCTCCGCGGCGTCGAACGGCGGCACCCAGGTGAGGTGCAGCGGCCATGCCTCGCGACCGAACTCCGCGGGTGCCGGCTCGACGAACGTGACGACGCACCACCGCGTACGGGGCCCCGCGGCGGACTGCGTACGGGCCGGTCCCACGGGACTCAGTCCAGCGCGGCGACCAGGGACTCCTGCACGAAGCCCAGCCACTCGTAGATGTCGACGACCACCGACACGGCCTCGTCGTCGCTCTCCGCAGCAGCCTCGGCGTCCTCCTCGGACTCGATCCCGAGACGGACCGCGAGGGCGAGGCGGATGTCGGTCAGTGCCCGCAGCCATGCCTGGACGGCACGCTCGCCGAGCTCCACCTCGACCGGGTCCTCCGACTGCTCGGGGTCCTCGAGGTCGTACCCACCGGCCGCCAGCGACGCCACGACGGCCTGCGCGTTCTCGACCTTCGCGGTGGACAACCCGCGCTCGGTGAAGCGGCGGAAGTCGCCGGCCGCCTCGTCGTCGTCGCGGTAGGCGTCGGGCAGCAGCCGCCGGAGCACCGGGTCCTCCGGCGGCAGCGAGGAGCCGGTGGTGCCGAGCTGCGCGAACAAGGGGTCGGGCGAGGACTCCTCGGGCCCGTTGCGGTCGCGCAGCAGCTCGATGATCTGGCCGAGCAGGTTGATGAGGAGCGCCGCCTCGGCCGGCTCGAACTCCGCACGCACCCGGTCGCGCTTGCGCCGCTCGAAGGCCTTCACGCGTCCTCCCGCTGCAGCGTCGCCCACAGGCCGTACTCGTGCATCGCCTGCACGTGGCGCTCCATCTCCTCGCGGGGGCCGCTCGAGACGACCGCCCTGCCGTCCTTGTGCACCTGCATCATGAGCTCGTGCGCCTTGGCGTCGGAGTACCCGAAGTAGGACTTGAACACGTAGGCCACGTACGACATCAGGTTGACGGGGTCGTTCCACACGAGGGTGACCCACGGTCGGTCGAGCTCGGTGACCTCTCCGGTCTCCGGCTCGTCGAGCTCGATCGGCGATGGGTTGCTCACCCGCCCTATTGTGTCGCACGCGGAAACCCTGATCACGCGGGCCCGCACTACGCTGACGCCGTGATCTCCTCCGCGCTGCTGACGGACCACTACGAGCTGACGATGCTCCAGGCCTCGCTCGCCGACGGCACCGCCGACCGGCGCTCGGTCTTCGAGCTGTTCGCACGCCGGCTGCCCGACGGGCGGCGCTACGGCGTGGTCGCGGGGATCGGCCGGGTCCTCGACGCCGTCGCCGAGTTCCGCTTCACCGACGACGACCTCGCCTACCTGCGCGAGACCGCGGTCGTGGACGAGCCGACGCTGGGGTGGCTCGCCGACTACCGGTTCAGCGGGGACATCTGGGGTTACGCCGAGGGCGAGGCGTACTTCCCGCAGTCCCCCGTCCTGGTCGTCGAAGGCACGTTCGGCGAGGCGGTGCTGCTGGAGACGGTGCTCCTCTCGATCCTCAACCACGACTCGGCGATCGCCTCGGCCGCCGCCCGCATGACGGTGGCCGCGGGCGAGCGTCCCTGCATCGAGATGGGCTCGCGCCGCACGCACGAGAGCGCGGCGATCGCCTCCGCGCGCGCAGCGTACGTCGGCGGGTTCGCGACGACGTCCAACCTGGCGGCCGGTCGCCGCTACGGCATCCCGACGGCAGGCACCTCGGCGCACTCCTTCACGCTGCTGCACGACACCGAGCGCGAGGCCTTCACCGCGCAGGTCGAGTCCCTCGGCGTCGACACCACGCTGCTCGTCGACACGTACGACGTCACCGCGGCGGTGCGGCTCGCCATCGAGGTCGCCGGCACCGGTCTCGGCGCCGTGCGCCTGGACTCGGGCGACCTGCCGCTGCTCGCCAAGCAGGTCCGCCGCCAGCTCGACGACCTCGGGGCGACCGGCACGAAGATCGTGGTCACGAGCGACCTCGACGAGTACGCGATCGCGGGCCTGGCGGCTGCACCGGTCGACGGCTACGGGGTCGGGACGTCGCTCGTCACCGGCTCCGGCCACCCCACCTGCGGCTTCGTCTACAAGCTCGTCGCCCGCGCCGACGGGACCGGTCCGGACGCGGCGATGGTCTCTGTCGCGAAGAAGAGCAAGGACAAGATCTCGGTCGGCGGCAGGAAGTACGCGCTGCGTCGGCTCGACGAGCACGGGACGGCCTCGGCCGAGGTCATCGGCATCGGCGAGGCACCGCGGGGCGACGACAACGACCGGCCGCTCCTGGTCCCGCTCGTGGCCGGAGGTGAACGGGTCGACGACGAGCCGCTGAGCCGGGCCCGCGAACGCCTCCAGCAGTCGCTGGCGGAGCTACCGTTGCAGGCACGTCAGCTGTCGCGGGGCGAGCCCGCGATCCCGACGCTCTTCGAGGAGGACTGACCTGATGACCAAGGCACTGGTCGTGGTGGACGTGCAGAACGACTTCTGCGAGGGCGGCTCGCTCGCCGTCACCGGCGGCGCGGACGTGGCTGCCCGTGTGGCGACCCTCGTCACCGACGGCGGGTACGACATCGTCGTCGCCACCAAGGACCACCACATCGACCCAGGGGCGCACTTCAGCGCCGAGCCTGACTTCGTCGACTCGTGGCCGCCGCACTGCGTCGTCGGGACGCCCGGCAACGCGCTCCATGCGCCGTTGACCGAGGACATGTTCGCGGCGGTGTTCGAGAAGGGCCGGTACGACGCGGCCTACTCGGGCTTCGAGGGGACCACCGGGTCCGGTGACACGTTGGAGGCGTGGCTGAAGGCCCGCGGTGTCGAGGGTGTCGACGTCGTCGGCATCGCGACCGACTACTGCGTGCGCGCGACCGCTCTCGACGCCGCGACCCAGGGGTTTGCCACGCGCGTGCTCATGGACCTCACGGCGCCGGTGTCGGCGGCGAACCTGGACAGGACCCGTGCGGACTTCGACGCCGCCGGTGTCGAGATCGCCTGACGCGTCGCCGGCGCGCGCGCGATCATTGTCCACATCCGGGCCCACGAGGGTAGGCAAGGCCAGATCGGACCCAGTAGAATCGAACCTATGTTCGATATCGAGGCGATCGTCACCGATCTGGAGGGAGCGCTCGAGGCGCTCGCCGACCAGTCGGCCTCGCGAGCCTCGGACGAGCAGACGTGCGAGGTGCTGCGACGGCTGACGGCCGTCGCCGACCGGGTGGCCGGGCTGCAGGCGGTCTGGCTCGAGCAGATGGAGGAGCGGCGCGCCCACGAGGTGGAGGGCGCGACGTCGACGGCTGCGTGGGCACGCCGCGAGCTGCGCTGGGACGTCAAGCAGTCCCGAGCAGCGATCGCCGCGGGGAGGACGATGCGGGTGCTCACGGCGGTGGGCGACGCGCACCGCGCGGGTGAGATCCGCCGCGCGCACGTCGACGCCTTCACCGTCGCCCTCAAGAAGGCCGACAGGGTGGTCGTCGAGGCCGCCGAGGACGTGATGCTCGAGGTGGCCAGGCTGTGCGAGCCGGCCGAGCTGCGTGCCCAGCTCGACCACCTCGTCGAGGTCTCCCACCCGGAGGACCTGGACCGGGCATACGCCGCAGGCATGGACAAGCACGACCTGCAGATCGCCCGCTGCGGTGAGGGCTTTCACGTGACGGGGTTCCTCGACGTCGTCAACGGCACCCGGCTCGTCACCTGGTTGACCGCCGCGGCCGCGCCCCGCGACGCCGACGACACGAGGTCTGCGGCCCAACGTCGGGTCGACGCGGTCGGTGACCTCGCCGCGGCCGCGCTCGATCACGGGATGCCGTCGGACCGCGGGGTCCGCCCCCACGTGAGCGTCCTGGTCGAGGCCGCGTGGTTGGCCGGTGAGCCGGGCGCGCAGCCTCCGGTGCTTGCAGGCTGGGGATCAGTGGGACCGCAGCTCTTCGACTACCTGACCTGCCACGCCGACCGGACCGACCTCCTCGTCGACGGCCACACGGCCGGCCCGACGCCGCAGGCCGATGTCCTCAACGTCGGGCGCACCCACCGGCTCGCCACCACCGCCCAGCGCCGCGCGGTGCACGCCCGCCAAGGCGGCGTCTGCGCCAACCCCGGCTGCCGCGGCACGCACCTCGAGCTGCACCACGCCCTGTGGTGGGACCGCGACCAGGGCCCCACGGACCTCGACAACCTCGTCGGACTGTGCCCGCGCTGCCATCAGCTCGTCCACACCGGGCGACTGAGCGTCGACGCGGACGGCAGACGCGGTTTCGTCTTCACCCGTCGCGCCGCCGGTCGGATCGTGCAGATCGAGGACCACCACCGCGTCCGCCGTCAACGCCTGGCCACGCTGCTGCGCAGCCTCCGGAGCGCGCGAGACCCCGCGACCGCCCCGCCGCGACGCCTCGCCCTCACGGGTACGTGATCGTGCGTCGCCCTCACGGGTAGGAGATCGTGCGTACGACCGTGGCCGGCGTGCCCGCCGCCACCGAGTGCGCAGGGACGTCACGCGTCACGACGGAGTTCGCGCCGATCACGCACCGCTCACCGATCGTCACGCCGCTGGTGACGACGACGTTCGCGCCGAGCCAGCAGTTGTCCCCGATCACGGTCGGCCCTTTCGAGGTGAAGCCCTGCCACGGGACGGGCACGTCCGGATCGTCGTACCGGTGCGCCGAGTCGGTGATCAGGCACCCGTTCGCGACCATGCAGTGCGCACCGATCTCGACGCGCTGCGACGCCGCCACCATCACGCCGAGGTTCAGGAACGTCCCCTCGCCGATCACGACGCGGGCGTCCGGACCACCGGTGATCCAGACGCCCGGCTCCAGGAAGACCTGCGGCCCGATCTCGAGCCGGCCGTCTCGCAGCATCTCGAGCGCCTCACCGTGAACGACACCGCGCGCGTACGCCTGTCGCCGGGCGAGCTCGACCGTGAGACGGGCACGGTTCAGCGGACGGGTCGCCCGTCCGTACCAGCGCTGCTTGCGCCACCACTCCCGGGCCAGCGCATAGGCGCTCGGCTCCGTGCGAGCGTCCTGCGGGTCAGACATGCGTGCCGAGGTCCTCGATCCGGTAGCCGCCCGGGAGGTACGTCCGCACCACCCCGCGGTCCTCCGGACGCGACGGCCTGACCCGCGGCGGCGCGAACCGCAGCACCCGCCCGCGCAGCTTGAGCGCCCCGCGCGACAACGCGACGACGGCGCGGGGCGGCGTCGGATAACCGAACGCCTCGCGAACGTGGTCGTCCATGATCGCCCGCGAGAAGACCTCGACCACGCGGCGCAGCGCCTTCGGGTAGTAGGAGCACAGGAGCGCCAGCGTCGCATCGGCGACCTCGCGCGAGCGGGTGTCGAACGCGAACCGCGTGCGCTCGTACTCGTCGAGGAGGGCCTCGAAGTCCTCGTACGACGTGGGGATGCCCTTGATCCCCATCAGCTCGCCCATCCGTACGTACGAGCGGGTCGAGGCGTCGATCTCGGCGGGCGTGAGGTCCCGCCACCCGTAGTCGGCGATCCACCGTACGGGGGTGACGACGAACGTCGCGAGCACGTAGCGCAGGTCGTCGTTGCTGATGTCGTACGCACCGTGCATCTGGTTCATGCGGCGGACGGCTGTCCGGCCCCTCGGCGACTCCAGACCATCCTCGATCACCGCGTCCAGCACGAGGACCGTGTCGTCGTGCCGCTTCTGGGTGCGCTCGGTGAACTCCTGCGTCTCGTGGAGCAGCACGCCGATCGACGGCACCGCGAACGTCCGGAACAGCGCGAAGCTCAGCGCCTGCTGGATGTCCCACGGGAACTCGTAGCGCGCGTTGATGACCGAGATGCGCTCGTAGTCCACGACGGGGTCGAGGGTGGCGATCACCCGTGACCAGGCGTCACGGCGGAACCGGTCCAGGCCTCGGGGCGGTGTCGGATCGGTACGGACCATAGCCAGACGCTACTGGCTCCGGCGGCTCGCGTCTGCACTAGATTCGAGGGGTGAGTGCTCCGTTCCTGGTCGATCTCGCCGCCGATGCCGCCCTGCTCGTCGACGGGTCACCGCCGCTCGCCGACGTCGTGGCCGCGCATGTCGCACGCCGTACGACCGCCGGTGACGTGGTCGACGTCCTCGGACCGCTGGTCGTCACCGACACCGCGCTCCCGTCCGTCCAGGGCGTCGTCGACAGCCTCGGCACCGGGCCGCTCGACGTCGTCGTGACGGTCACCGGCGGTGCCGGCGCGATCGAGCCCGCCGTCCGCTGGGCGACGCGTCAGGCAGGGGTCCGCCTCACCGGTCTCGTCTCCGCGGTGCGCGACCTGGACGACCTCGGGCGCGGCGCGCACCGGGTGGCCACGATGGTCTCGCAGCTGGCGGCAGAAGGGCTGCTCGAGGACGTGCGTGTCGACGTCGGCCTCCCCCTCTACGCCCGCACCGAGGGCTCGACGCGTTGGCAGCACGCGCTCGACACGCTGGCCATGGAGGACCTCCGCCTGCTGCTGCGCACCGGCGGCGCCGATCCCGAGGACACCCCCTCTCCCGAGACGTTGGCCGGCGCCGTCGGTGACGCGCTCGACCGGGAGGTGGCGTTCTCGTGCTCCGGTGACATCGCGCACGCCGTCGCCTGGCGCGAGCCGGGCACGGGACGCGTCCGTCATGGTGCGCTGAACGTCCTCCTGGCGACGCGCGCCAGCCTCGACGGCGCCGACACGGCCGATGTCGCGGAGCGTCTGTCGCTCACCAACGCCGAGCGTCTCGTGGACGACCTCGGGACGATCGGCGAGCCGAGCCTGGAGTCCGCCCGGCGCTGGTTCACCGGCGTGGCGTCGGAGGACGTCGACGCGACGCTCGCCGACCTCCGCACGCTCGCGCTGCTGCCCTAGGCAGGACTCCCCGGCGACGCGGTCGCGCGGCGCCGGACGGTCCGCAGCATCCGCGTCGTCGCAAGGACGTGGAAGCCGGTGCCGAGGACCAGCAGCCGGTACGCGGCACCGTGCGGGCCAGGAAACACCGCGTACGTGCGGGCGCTCAGCCGGGTCGCTCCCCCGTCCGCGTCCTCGAGCCCGAAGACGAGTCGGTAGCGCGAGAAGCGGTGCCGCCCCGTGAGGACGAGCCGCTCTCCCGGATCACGCTCGGCGACGGCGAACCCGCCCCGCGGCTCGGTCCCGAGGACGCGGGCGACGACGGGCCGCACCGCCTCGGCCAGGTCGGCCGCGGCGTAGTGCTCCAGCGCGGACCACACGACACCTCGAGGGGCGGCGACCACCGCCGCGTGCTCGTCGACGTACGGGAGCGAGCCGGACACGGTCACACCTCTTCGGCCGGTTCGTCCGAAGATCGCGTGACGTGCTGGACGAAGGCCACGATCTCGTCCCGCGCACGGGCCGCCGGCGGCGAGACGCCGGGCAGGCTCAGGAAGCCGTGGACGGCATCGGAGTAGTCGGTCAGCGTCACGTCGCCGCCCTTGCCCTCCAGTGCCTCGGCGTACGCCGACCCGTTGTCGCGCAGCGGATCGTGGCCTGCGATCTGGATCAGCGAGGGCACCTCCGCACCTGCGAGCGACCCGTGCAGCGGCGCCGCCGTCGGTGCGTACGGGTCGGCTCCGTCGAGATAGAGGCGCACGAAGGCCCGCATCCCCCGCGACGTGAGCACCGGGGCCTCGGCGAACTCGATCTCCGAGGGCAGCACCGCCTCCATCTCGACCGCCGGGTAGACCAGGACCTGTCCGGCCGGACGGGGTCCCCCTTCCTCCACCGCGAGCGCCGCAACCACCGCGGCCAGGTTGCCACCCGCGCTGTCACCGGCGACGACGACCGCGGAGGCGTCGATGCCCAGCTCGTCGGCGTGCTCGCTCACCCACCGGAACCCGGCCCACGCGTCGAGGACCGCCGCGGGGTACGGGTACTCGGGGGCCAGCCGGTACGCGACGGACACGACGACGCACGGCGTCAGGACGGCGAGGTGGGTCGCGAGCCACTCGTCCTGCTCCGGGTCGCCGAGCACCCAGCCGCCCCCGTGGTAGAGCACCACCACCGGCAACGGCTCGGGCCCGGGGCTCGGCGGCGTGTAGATCCGCAGGCGCAGCGTCACGGGGTCGGTCTCCGGCGTCAGCCCGTCGAGTGCGACCGGTTCCGTCTCGATCAGCCGGTCGGTGACCTGGGCGTCCACGTGCGGCGTTCCGGCGACGAGCCGCCCGAGGGGGCTCGCCAGCAGCGCGGCACGCCTCGTGCGCCGGACCGGGATCTCCTCACGTGAGGCTTCGTCGATCGGCGTGTTGACGAGCCGCTCGATCACGGCGAACACGCGCGTACGCAGGGGCAGCGGCGCAGGCATGCCGGCCAGACTAGAGGACCTTGCCGGGATTGAGGAGACCCTGCGGATCGAGGGCGTCCTTGATCGCGCGGTGCACCGACATCCCCACGGGCCCGATCTCCCGGGCCAGCAGCTCGCGCTTGAGGACGCCCACGCCGTGCTCGCCGGTGATCGTCCCGCCGAGCGTGAGGCCGAGCAGCATGATGTCGTCGAAGGCGGCGTGCGCACGCGCCGCCTGGTCGGGATCGTCGCCGTCGAAGATCACCGACGGGTGGAAGTTGCCGTCGCCGGCGTGGCCGACGACCCCGATGACCACGTCGTGCTTCACCGCGATCTCCTCCACGCCGACGACCAGGTCGACGATCCGGTGGCGAGGGACGCAGACGTCGTCGACCATCGTCGTGCCCATCGCCTCGAACGCGGTGAGGACCTGTCGGCGGGCGGTGAGCAGCAACGCTGCCTCGGCCTCGTCCTCGGCGAGCACCACGTCGTACGCGCCCGCGTCCCGCAGGTGCGCCGCGATCTGGGCGATCTCCTCCTCGCCGGCGACTCCGGCCGCGTCGGACTGGGCGAGGACGAGCGCCCCGACGCGCTCCTCGAACCCGAGGCGGAGCAGGCGGTCGACCGCACGCACGCTGGTGGCGTCCATGAGCTCGAGCAGGTTGGGGATCACGGTCGACCGGGTGATCGCCGAGATCCCCTGGGCCGCGTCGTGCACGGAGTCGAAGGTGGCGGCGAGCGTGCGCGGACGGTGTGCGGCCGGACGGAGCCGCAGCGTGGCCTCCGTGATGATGCCGAGCGTCCCCTCCGAGCCGACGAACAGGCGCGTCAGGTCGTACCCCGCGACACCCTTGACCGTACGGCGTCCTGTCCGCAGCACCTCACCGGACGCGAGGACGACCTCGAGCGCCAGGACGTAGTCGGTGGTCACGCCGTACTTCACGCAGCACAGGCCGCCCGAGTTGGTCGCGAGGTTGCCGCCGATCGTGCAGAACTCCCACGAGCTCGGGTCGGGCGGGTAGAACAGGCCGCGGTCGGCGACGGCGCGTGACAGGTCGGCGTTGAGGACACCGGGCTGGGTGACGACGAGACGCTCGTCCTCGTCGATCTCGAGCACACGGTCCATCCGCTCCAGCGCGACGACGAGTCCTCCCTCGATCGCGTTGGCCGCGCCCGACAGGCCGCTGCGGGCACCCTGGGCGACGATCGGCACGCCGTGGGCCGACGCGAGGCGCACCGCGTCCGACACGTGCGCCGTCTCACGCGCGAGCACGACCGCGCACGGCGTGCCCGCGTCGCAGAACATCGCCCGGTCCTCGCGGTACGAGGCGAGACGGTCAGCGTCGGTCACCACGACCTCGCCGAGCGCGTCGACGAGCTCCTTCACGAACGCGTCGTTGGACATACCTCAGCCTATGCTGACCCGGTGGCCCCGATCGACGACCTCGACGCCCAGATCGTCCGTCTCTTCCTCGACGAGCCGAAGATCGGCGTGCTGGAGGCGTCGCGTCGCCTCGGTGTCGCCCGCGCGACCGTGCAGTCGCGGCTGGACCGGCTCGCCGAACGCGGCGTCGTCGAGTCGTGGTCGCCGACCGTGTCGCCGACGGCGCTCGGGTTCCCGGTCACGGCGTTCCTCACGCTGGAGGTCGTCCAGGGAGCCGGCCGGACCCCGGCGGCCGAGCACCTCGCCTCGATCCCCGAGGTCCTGGAGGCGTGCACGATCACCGGCGCCGGTGACCTGTGGTGCCGGGTCGTCGCCCGCTCCAACACCGACCTCCAGCGCGTCCTGGACGCTGTCGTCTCCGAGTCGTCGATCGTGCGCGTGGCGACCGTCATCGCCCTCCAGACCGAGCTCGCGCCGAGGGTCGCACCGTTGCTGGACGCCGCTCTGGGCCTCGACACCACCTCGCCGACCGCGCCATAGTGTGCACGTGGCCACCTCAGACGCACTCGCCGGACGACGCGTTCTCGTGACCGGTGCCGCCCGTGGGATCGGCGCAGCGCTCGCGGTGCGTCTGGCTGAGCGCGGCGCGGACGTCGCCCTTCTCGGTCTCGAGCCGGACGCGCTCGCCGCGACCGCCGCACGCGCGGGCGGAGCACGCTCCGGTGGCGCACGCTCCGGTGGCGCACCGTGGTTCGCGTGCGACGTCACCGACCGGGCCGCTCTCGAGGACACCGTCGAGCGTGCGGTCGACGCACTCGGCGGTCTCGACGTCGTCGTGGCCAACGCCGGTGTCGCCGCCCAGCTGCCGCTCGTCGGCGGCGACCCGTACGTGTGGGACAGGACGCTCGCGGTGAACCTGACCGGCGTGTACGACACGGTGCGGCTCGCCGGACCCCACCTCAGCCATCCCCAGGGGTACGCGCTGCTGGTCTCTTCCCTCGCGGCCGCCGTGCACCTCCCGCTCATGGGGGCGTACTCCGCCTCGAAGGCGGGCGTGGAAGCGCTCGGCAACGCGCTGCGCCTCGAGCTCGCGCCCAGCGGCGCCCGCGTGGGGGTGGCCTACTTCGGCGAGCTCGACACCGACATGACAAGCCGCGGGTTCGGCACCGAGGCGGCCTCGACGCTGGTCCGAGGCACACCGCTCGGCCGGGTCGCGCCCTTGGAGCATGCGATCGACGCCCTGGAGCGAGGGGTCGCCCGACGCTCCCGTGTCGTCGCGTCACCGCGCTTCGTGCGCGCCGCGCTGCCCGCACGCGGCGCCGTCCAGCGCGGGGTCGAGCGCACGCTGCGGCGTTCGCGCGTACGCCGTGCCCTGCAGATCGCACGACACGAGGGCGCGGACCTCACGACCCCGCAGCCGAGCGCGGCCTCCGCGTCGGACGGTCACCGGGAGACCGCGTGACCGGGCCCGCTCGGGTCGCCCCCGGCGACAGGCACGACCTCGGGCTGATCAACGCCGCCCTCGCCCGCATCGCCTCCCGCGTCGTCGGCGTCAGCGACGTCCATCTCTTCTCCGTCCTGGGCCGGACCCGAGGACTGTTCCGCGGCTGGTTGCACTACTCGGGTCGACTGATGCCGTTCGGCACGCTGCCGCGACGCCAGGCCGAGCTGGTGATCCTCCGTGTGGCCGCGCTGCGCGGATCCGCGTACGAGCTCGACCACCACCGACGCCTCGGCGCTCGGGCCGGCCTCACCCCGCACGAGATCGGGGCAGCCACCGACCCGGAGGCACGCTGGCCGTGGTCCGACGAGGACCGCGCCCTGCTGGACACCGCCGACGCCCTCGTCCTGACCCGTGACGTCGACGACGCCACGTGGGAGGCGCTGGCCGCGCGGTTCAGCCCCCGGGCACTGGTCGAGATCGTGCTCCTCGTGTGCCAGTACGACGGGTTGGCGACGACCCTGCACACCCTGCGCGTGCCGCTCGACGTGAGTGCGGGCCGAGGCCTCGCTCAGAGGGACGGACGCTTGCCGCTGTAGAGCCAGGCGTCGAACAACGTGTCGAGCTGCTGGCCGCTGACCTTCTCGGCGAGGGCGACGAACTGCGCCGTCGTGCCGTGGCCGTGCTTGCGCTCGCTCACCCACCGCCGCAGCAGTGCGAAGAACGCGTCGTCCCCGATCTCGCCGCGCAACGCGTGGGCGGTCATCGCGCCCCGCGCGTAGATCTCGTGGTCGAAGAGGTGCATGCGACCGGGCTTGCCGATCGGGAGCCGCCAGAACCATGCGCCCTTGACCGAGTACCACGTGTCGAAGACCGTCTGGACGTCGTCGAGCCCGCGCGACTCGTCCCAGAGCCACTCCATGTAGGTGGCGAGCCCTTCGTTCAGCCAGATGTCGCGCCACCTCCGCAGCGACACGGAGTTGCCGAACCACTGGTGGGCGATCTCGTGAGCGACGACCGACGTGTTGCGCTGCTTCTCCAGGCTGGCTCCGCGGCGGAAGAAGCTGGAGTCGTAGACGGGGCGTGCCTGCGTCTCCAGCGCGTACCCGAGCGGTGCCGTCGTCACCACACCGCCGAGGTCGGCGTACGGGTACGGGCCGAGGCGTCGGCTCAGGAACGCGGTCACCTTCGGCGTCGCGCGCATCGAGCGGACGGCGCGTCGCCGCAGCGCCGGGCTCATCGCCTTGTCGTACGCGTAGAGGTAGCGGACCCCGTCGGCCGTGCCGCGGTCGATCCGGAAACGCCCCCAGGCCGCGAACGCGAGGTAGGTCGCCATCGGCTTGCGCATCACCCAGCGCCACTGGTTGCCGCCGGCGACCGCGCGGCGGCTCACGAGGCGCCCCACGCTCACCGCCTGCCGGCCCCGCGGCGCACGCAGCCGGATGTCGAAGGTCGCCTTGTCGCTCGGGTGGTCGTTGCTCGCGAACCACCATGGCGCCGCCTCCGGCTGACCGACGACGACAGCCCCGTGCTTCGTGGTCAGGAACGGGGCCACACCCTCGCGACGGACGGCGGACGGACGCCCTGCGTAGCGCACCGTCACGACGAAGCGCGCGCCCTTGCGGATCGCGCGAGCGGGCGTGACGACGAGCTCGCGCCCGCGCTGGGCCAGCCGCGCCCGCCGCCCGTCGACGCGCACCGACGAGGCGTCGAGCACCAGGTCGAGGTTGAAGCGGGTCAGCCGCTTGGACGCGACCGCACGGATCCGGGTCGTCCCCTTGAGCCGTTCGTCCGACGCGTCGTACGCCGCGTTGATCCGGTAGTGCCGGACGTCGTAGCCGCCGTTGCCGTGCCGGGGGAAGTAGGGATCACCAGCGCCGGGACCGCCGACCGTGCTCGAGGCAGACGACGCCGCGGCGGTCGGCGCGACGGCGGCCGAGGCCGTGACGAGGGCGACCGTCAGTGTGGCGACGAGGAGGCGCATGGCCGCACCCTACGCGTCACGACGACGGCTTCGTCGCCCATTCACGGATCTTGTCGATGCGTGCGCGCAGGTCGTCGGCCGAAGCGCTCGCGGCCGGCGGTCCGCCGCACGCCTCGCGAAGCCGGTTGTGCGTGACGCCGTGCGGCTGACCCGTGCGGTGGTGCCAGGCGCCGACCAGACCGTTGAGCTCGCGACGCAGCATCGCCCGGAGCTCGTGCGCGGTCGGCTCGTGCAGGGTGGGTCCCGGTGGCGGCGCCGACGACTCGTCAGCCGTGTGCGCCGCGGAGGCCGCGTCGGCGGCACGGTCGGCCCGCCGCGAACGCGCGTGCCGCAACAGCTCACGGACCTGGTCCGGCTCCAGCAGCCCGGGAATCCCGAGGAAGTCCATCTCCTCCTCGGACCCGACGGCGACCTCGCCCTCGTGACCGAACTCGCCGCCGTCGTACAGCACCCGGTCGAACGACGCCTCGCTCCCGATCGCCTCGTACGAGAACTCCTCGAGGTCACCGGTCGACTCGGTGGCCTCCGCCGCGGCGAGCAACGCGTCGTCGAGGGCGTTGGGGTCGTCCGGGTCGGCGTCGGGGCGTCCGAGGACGTGGTCGCGCTCCACCTCCAGCTCGGCAGCGAGCCCGAGCACGCGCGGGACGCTCGGCACGAACACCGTCGCGGTCTCACCGCGACGCCGTGCACGGACGAAGCGCCCGACCGCCTGGGCGAAGAACAGCGGTGTGGAGGTCCTTGTCGCATACACGCCGACGGCGAGCCGGGGGACGTCGACGCCCTCGCTCACCATCCGGACCGCGACCATCCAACGCTCGTCGGAGTCGGCGAACGCGCTGATCCGCGCGCTCGCCTCCTTCTCGTCGGAGAGGACGACCGCGGGTCCGGTCCCGGTGATCTCGCGCAGGATCTTGGCGTACGCGCGCGCAGTGTTCTGGTCGCTGGCGATCACGAGGCCACCGGCGTCGGGGACGTGCCGCCGGACCTCCGACAGCCGCTTGTCGGCGGCCGCGAGGACGGAGGGGATCCACGAGCCGGTCGGGTCGAGCGCCGTACGGAGCGCCTGAGCGGTGAGGTCCTTCGTCATGGGCTCGCCCAGGCGCGCGGCCACCTCGTCACCGGCCCGCGTGCGCCAGCGCAGGTCACCGGAGTACGCCATGAACAGCACCGGCCGGACGACGCCGTCGGCGAGCGCCTCCGCGTACCCGTACGAGTAGTCGGCGACGCTGCGGCCGATCCCGTCGCTGCCAGGCGCGTACGTGACGAACGGGATGGGGTTCGTGTCGGACCGGAACGGTGTGCCGGTCAGGGCGAGCCGTCGCGCGGCGGGCTCGAAGGCCTCGCGGACCGCGTCGCCCCACGAGAGGGCGTCGCCGGCGTGGTGCACCTCGTCGAGGATGACGAGCGTGCGGAAGCGCTCGGTGCGCAGCCGGTAGGCAGTGGGGTTGGTGGCGACCCCCGCGTACGTGAGGGCGAACCCGCGGTAGTCCGACGCCATCGCGCCGCTGCGGCCGTTGAAGGACGGGTCGAGCGGGATCCCCGCCCGCTCGCCGGCTTCCGCCCACTGCGTCTTGAGGTGGTCGGTGGGCGCGACGACGATGATGCGTTCGACGACACGGGTCTCGAGCAGACGTGCGGCCACCGTCAGCGCGAACGTCGTCTTGCCCGCCCCAGGGGTCGCGACCGCGAGGAAGTCACGCGGGTTTCGCTCGCCGTAGATGTTGAGTGCGTCGGCCTGCCACGCGCGCAGCTTCGGGGCGGTGCCCCAGGCTGCACGATCGGGATAGGCCGGTGGGAGATGCGCGGCCCCGGACATCAGCGGCGATACACCCGCCAGAGCTTGCGCATCCGGTCGATCTGCCCGGGGGTGAAGTGGTGCATGCAGCGGTCGTACGAGTAGTCCATGAAGTTGTGGATCGGGTCCTCGCCGGGTGAGGGGCAGGTGTTGCGGCCCTTGGGGCACTCGAAGCTCGGGACGCGCTCGGCCGGGGTGTCGGCGACGCGGTCGTTGCGCTTGCTGCAACCGCCGTGGAACGTGTGGTAGAGCCCGAGCCAGTGGCCGACCTCGTGGACGCCCGTGTCGCCCTTGTTGTAGCCGCGGAACCGTCCGCCGGGCATCGAGTCCTTGTGGATGACGACCCCGTCGTACGCGAGCTTCTTCTTGGCGCGCTGGGGGAACGTGGCGTAGCCGAGGAGCTGGAGGCCGCCCCGCTCGGTCGGTCCTCCGATGTAGAGGTTGAGGTCGCGCCGCTTGCCGCGGTGGAGCTCCTTGCGCATCTCGCGTGACGCCTTCGACCCGAGCGTCGCGTAGTACCACGACCGGTTGACCGTGTAGTCGACCTTCTTGACCGAGAAGCGGAAGCGGGCGCTGCGGGCCTTCTTCCACTGCTTGCCGGCGTACGCGCGGTTCATCACCTTGATCTGGCGACGGATCTTGGCGCGGCTGACGCCCTTGGCCTTCGCGGAGGGCTTGAGCACGTGGACGTACACCCGGATCTTGGTCCGGCCGGGCGCGTCACCCCGCGCGTCGGGTGTGGCGCGGGCGCCGGGCTCCGTGGCGAGCCGGCGCCCGAGGTCGCGTTCGTACGCCTCGACGGTCGCCGTGGAGGGCTCCGGTCCGCGTACGACGCCGTCCACACCGGGCAGGCTGCGAGCGGCGAGATCCTCTGCACCACCGGGCGCGCAGTCGACGGCGTCGGCGTCCGTCTCGGCAACGCCCTGGGTGGCGCCGTCGCGTCCGTCGGCCTTCGTCGACGGCGTCGCGGCGCTGGCCACGACGGAGCCGCTCACGAGCAGGCCGCTGCAGGCGACAAGGGTGGTCAGCAGCAGCGGCAGCGCGCGACGTCGGCCGCGCTCAGTCATCGCCGCCGTCGTTGTTGTCCGAGCGCAGCGAGTCCCAGATCTCCTTGCACTCCGGGCACACCGGGAAGCGCTTCGGGTCGCGGCTCGGCACCCACACCTTGCCGCAGAGCGCGACCACCGGCGTCCCTTCGATCATCGCCTCGGTGAGCTTGTCCTTCGGCACGTAGTGCGAGAACCGCTCGTGGTCACCGTCGTCGAGACGCGGGTGCGTACGGACGTCCTCGGACGTCTGGGCTCCGGGGCTGAAGGTCGTGGACACCCTCGCAGTCTATGTCAGGAGGCTCGCCCGCCCCAGCCCGTCGACACGCAGCGGTGGACGACTCAGTTCATCTGGGGATCGTCGGGGAAGGTCGACAGCATCGCCAGGTCTCCGCCCTGCCTGCGCAGCACGTCGCGCCACAACGCTTCGGGGTTCGGGGAGAGCAGGTCCTCGGCGAACCCGTCCGCGACGACCCACGAGCCCTCGGCGATCTCCTCCTCGAGCTGCCCGGGGCTCCACCCCGCGTAGCCGGCGAAGACCCGCACACCGCGGAGCCCCGCATGCGTCCCGGCGGCGGGGAGGTCGAGGTCGACGAGGCCGACGCGGTCGTACATCTCGCGCCACCCGTCCGGCGGCTCCACACCCGTCGAGGTCATCACGCCGATCGCGAGGGCCGAGTCCGCGGAGACCGGGCCGCCCGAGAAGACGGCCGAAGGGCTCGCGACGAGGCTCGACCACTCCGGCAGCACGTCGGACACGGCGGCGTCGAGCGGCTGGTTGAGGATCACACCCAGAGCGCCGCCCGCGTCGTGGTCGAGCACCGCGACGACGGAGCGGAAGAAGGGACCGGCACCGAGCAGCGGCGTGGCCACCAGGAGCCGACCCCGGTACGAGCGGTGGCGGGGCGACAGGTCGTCAGGGGTCTCGGCCGGCTCTTGCTCGGTCATCGGGGCCTCCTCGCGCGTCCGTCGCTCGCCTCTCAGCGTACGCCGTGCCCGCCCGGAACGCGGGCATCGAGGCCGTAGGATGACGGAACCGCCGACCCACTGCCCCGAGGACGAGATGGCCGACACCGAACACGAGGGCGAGCTCACCGTCGACGAGCTCGCCGCGCGCGTGGGGATGACCGTACGCAACGTCCGCGCCTACGCGAGCCGGGGCCTGCTCGACCCGCCGCGACTGGAGGGGCGCACCGGCTACTACCAGCAGGCGCACGTCAACCAGCTCACCCTGGTCCGGACGCTGCTCGATCGCGGCTACACCCTCCAGGCGGTGGAGAAGGCCCTGCAGGACAAGCCCGCCGCCACGGCCGACTACGCCCTGGACCTGATCGGCGTGCTCGACTCCCCTCTCGCGCGGGAGCAGGAGCCCGAGACGATGTCGCGCAGCGCCCTCATCGCGCTCACCGGCATCCCGCGCGGCACCGACCTCGTCGACCGCATGGTCGACGCCGGGCTCGCCGCGGTCGTCGACGACGACACGCTCGAGGTCTATCGCCCCGACGTCGTGCGGGCCGGCGTCTCCGCGATCGCGATGGGCCTGTCCCCCGAGACGGTCCTCGAGCTGCTCCCCGCGCTGTCGACTCCCCTGCGGGCCGCCGCCGACGACCTGGTCGCCCGGGTCCGGCACGACATCTGGCAGCCGTTCGCCCAGCGCGGGATGCCCGAGGACGAGTGGACCTCGGTGGTCACGTCCATCGCCAACCTGCTGCCGGTCGCGGCCCAGGCGGTGGTGGCGGTCTTCCGCGACGAGCTGGCCCACTCGATCGACGAGGCGCTCGGCGAGGAGCTCGCGGCGCTGGCGGAGCAGACTCCCGGGAGCTGAGTCACAGCCGCCCCGAGCACGACGACGGCCCCACCCGACGCTGGAGGGAGGGAACCGTCAGGTGGGGCCGGCCGCTGCTCTCGATGCTAGGTCGCCGAGCCCCGCCCACAACACCCCGCAGAGTGTGACGTCGCTCGCTCAGCCGCGGACGGAGATGCCGCCGGGACCCTGGGGCACGAGCTCGACGAAGACCTTCCCCGGTTCCAGCACCACAGGCTTGCCCGCTGCAGAAAGGCGCAGCGGTGCACCGGCGTTCTTCTTGCTCCAGCGCGCGTTGAGCATGGTCCCGCCCTGGAGGACGACGGCCTTGCCCTTCCCGGTGAACACCGTCTCCGGCACCGGGTTGCCTGCGGGGTCGCGGTATCCCGCGTCCGCCTGACGGGTGAAGAGGACGAGCACCGTGTCCGGCCTGAAGTCCTTGCCCTTCTGGGCGTGACCGTTCACCCGCGTGTAGCGGCCGTCGGCGTACCGCCAGCGGGTCGCCGTGCCCCGCGAGAACCTCACGTCGAACTCGGTCGCCTTCTTCTTCGCGGTGGTCGGAGTCGCGCCGAACGGCAGGTACGGGGCGGGGATCGGCGCCTTCGCGGACGTGTGCTGCTTCGCGTACGCGTCGAGGTCGAGCAGCCGGTCGTACGGGGCACGCTTGCCCGGGTCGCGGGTGAGCGTGACGTTATTCGTGTCCTCGCTGTGGAACGCGACACCGGCGGCCTTGATCTTGCGGATCGCGACCCTGGCGCCGCCGGAGGCGATGAGGTGTCCCCGGGTCGGCTTGACGAGGGCGATGTCGGTCGTCCGGGTCGACCGCACGTGCCCGACCTTGTCCGGAGTCTGGGAGTAGAAGAACGCAGCCAGACGGGTGAGGCCTCCCTCGACGAGCTCCTCGACGACCATGTCGGCCTCGGAGAGTCCGTACTGGGGCGCACCCGCGGCGGTGTTCTCGATCTTCACGAGGAACGCGGGGTGGTCCGGAAGGCCCTTCGGGGCCGCGGCGCCCGTGAACGGGTTCGCGCGCACCAGCGTCGAGGCGTCACGGCGCGCATCGGGGCTCGCGGGCGACGGCTCGGGCTTCGGATCCGGCGTGCTCGAGCAGGCGGCGACCACGGCGAGCGCGGCGAGGGCGGCGGTGGCGCGCACTGTCGCGCGGAGTGGGTTGCTCACGGGCATGCTCCCATGGTGGAGCAGGGCCGGTGCCACCCGTGGCACCGGCCCTGCTGTGTCGGTCTTCCGTCGTCGGTCAGGCGCGCAGACGGACGGTGCCGGCGGACCAGCCCTTGGTCCAGATCCGCTCGACCTTCACACGGCTCCCGGAGTAGGGAGCGTGCAGGATGCGGCCCTTGCCCCAGTAGATGCCCACGTGGTACTTGCGGGATCCACCGAAGAAGACGAGGTCGCCCTTGCGGATGTTGCGCTTCTTGATCTTGCGGACGTGGCGGTACTGCGAGTGCGCCGTCCGGGGCAGCTTCACGCCGGCCTTGCGGAACGAGTACGAGGTGAGGCCGGAGCAGTCGAAGGCGCGGGGGCCGCTGGCGCCGTAGCGGTACGGATCGCCCTTCTGACGTGCGGCCACGCGAGCGGCCTTGCCGATGCGGGCGGCGCGACGCTTCTTGGCGGCGAGACGCTTGGCCTTCCTGGAGGCCTTCTTGGCCGAGACCGTCTTCGCTGCGGTGGTCTTCGCAGCGGGCGAGGTGGTGAGCGTCTTCGTCGAGGTCGACGCCTTGGCCGTCGTGGCGTGCGACTCGCCGGCGGTCGAGACGACCATGACGAGGGCAGCGAGCAGTGCGATGGGCAGCGCGACGAGGCGATGCATCCGGGGGTTCGCGAGCATGAGTGCGTGGTTCCCTTCCACGCCTGCGAAGTGAGCTGTCGGATTAGGGCCGAAGGATGGCCCTGCCCTTGCGGGCTTCACCCCAAGCACGCATGACCGCGGACGGTCGTCGTGCAGAGTTGGTTCCTCCGCTCCTGCCCCTCGGTGAAAGTCGGTGACGGGGGCGTGTGCAGGCGGGGCAGGATTCGGCGTTTCCTGCACACGTTGTTTCAGTTGTCGAACCCGCGAGGTCGCGTCCCCCGGCAGGTCCCGTATGAAGTTGTGGGGGCCTTCTCAGGCCGCGGGTCACCATAGACACGATTCGAGGCGAGTCTCAAACCCCCCCAAGCCGCCTCAAGACGTACATGGGCACCTGCCCAGGTACGGAGGCACTGGAACGAGTGCGATCGAACGGGGTCGACGTGACGCCCGCCACAGTTGTCTCATTCGCGCATCGGATAGGCCACGAAACGATAACGATACTGCTACAGACCGCAGGTCGAAAGCAGGTCAACCAGCCAGTGAACGCACGGTTGTCACCGCGTGTACGACGTCTGCCGCAGCGCCGTCGAAGTCCTCGGCCGAGCGCGCAGTGAAACGTACGGCGGTCTGGGCGACCTCGCGGTCGAGCCCGATCGCACGCAGGACGTCGGAAGGGTCGTCGGAGCCGGCAGCGCAGGCCGATCCGCTCGAGCACACGATGCCGTGGTCGTGCTCGAGGGCGAGCAGCACCGCCTCTCCGGACGTACCGGGGAAGCACAGCGACGCGTGACCGGGAAGGCGCCGTACGGGGTGTCCCGTGAGCAGCGCCTCGGGCAGCCCTGCCAGCACCTCGCGGACGAACGCGTCGCGCGCGTCGGCAAGTGCGGTCCGCTCCGCCTCGCGCTCCGGTCCGGTCGCCAGTCGGACGGCGGTCGCCAGGCCCACGGCGGCGGCGACGTTCTCCGTTCCGGAGCGGCGCCCTCGCTCCTGGCCGCCGCCGTGCACGAGCGGCTCCAGAGCCGCGCCACGACGCAGCCACAGCGCCCCGCTCCCTTTCGGCGCCCCGAGCTTGTGGCCGCTCAGGGACAGCGCGTCGACACCGAGAGCGGCTGGGTGGACCGGCATCGCCCCGACCGCCTGCACCGCGTCGGTGTGCACCAGAGCGCCCACCCGGTGGGCGATCGCCGCGATCTCGCCGACCGGCTGCACCGTCCCGATCTCGTTGTTGGCGAGCATCACCGAGACGAGCGTCGTGTCCTCGTCGATCGCGTCCTCGGCCTCGGCGAGGTCGACGACGCCGTCGCTGCCGACCCCGAGCCGGTGCACGGTGAAGCCGTGGAAGCGTTCCAGGTAGTCGCACGCCTCCAGCACGGCCGGGTGCTCGACGACGGAGGTGACGATCCGCCGGCCCCGCGGGCGCGCGAGCGCCAGCCCCTTCACCGCGAGGTTGTCGGCCTCGGTGCCGCCTGCGGTGAAGACGACCTCGACGGGCCGCCCACCGAGCGCGTCGGCCACCTCCGTACGCGCAGCGGCGAGCGCGCGTGACGCCGCGTCGCCCAGGTGGTGGTGACTGGAGGGGTTGCCGAACTCGCCGGTCAGGTACGGCCACATGGCCTCCAGGACCTCACGGCGTACGGGCGTCGTCGCGGCGGCGTCGAGGAAGCGCATCTCAGACCGCCACCTCGACGTCGAGACCGAGGTCGAGTGCGCGGACCGAGTGCGTCAGCGCGCCCACCGAGATGAGGTCGACCCCGGTCAGCGCCACCTCCCTGATGCCCTCCCGCGTGATGCCGCCGCTGGCCTCGACGAGCGCCCGGCCGTCGATCTTCTCGACACCGGTCCGCAGGTCGTCGAGGGAGAAGTTGTCGAGCATGATCGTGTCGACCCCCGCGGCGAGGACCGCGTCGATCTGGTCCAACCGGTCCACCTCCACCTCCAGGTGGACGGTGTGCGGCAGGCGCTCACGCGCGGCCCGCAGCGCCGCGGTGATCCGCTCGGGATCGTCCCCGAGCACCGCGAGGTGGTTGTCCTTGGCCATCACGGCGTCCGACAGCGAGAACCGGTGGTTGTGCCCGCCTCCGCAGACGACCGCGTACCGTTCGAACGCCCGCAGCCCCGGGGTGGTCTTCCGGGTGTCCACGATGCGCACGCCGGTGCCCGCGACCGCATCCACGTACGCCCGGGTCTGGGTGGCGATGCCGGACATCCGTTGGGCGAAGTTCAGGGCGACCCGCTCGGCCCGCAGGACCGAGCGTGCCGAACCCTCGACCGTCGCCACCACCGCGCCGGGCTCCAGGAGGGCGCCGTCGTCGAGCACCCGGTCCACCGTGGTGGCCGGGTCGACCAGCCGGAACGCCGCCTCGGCGACCCGCACCCCGCACAGGGTGCCCGGCTCGCGGGCCACGAGGACCGCGCGCCGCGCGCGCGTCCGCGGGGACGAGAACCTCGCCGGTGAGATCGCCCCACGGGGCGTCCTCCGCGAGCGCGGCGGCCGACGGTGGTCGCGAGGTGCTCCTCGGTGAGCGGGCTGGGGATCATCACAGCGGTCCTCCCTTGCGCACCCACGACAGGTGCCGGTCGAAGGCGGCGTCGCGGGCCGGGTAGTCGGTACGGAAGTGGGCGCCGCGCGACTCCTCGCGGGCGAGCGCCGCCATCACGACGGCCCGTGCGACGTCGAGCAGGTGGGCGTCCTCGTACGACTCGGTGGTGCCGTCGGCGGCGACGCCCCAGCCGGCGAGCTCAGCAGCGGCTGCCGAGAGCGTCTCACCGTCGCGGACCAGGCCCGCCGCCGTCCACATCGTCGCCTGGAGCCGTGACCGGTCGACCGGCTCGGCGCCGGGCACCCGGGGCGCGACCGCGTACGGGATCGGTTCACCGTCCCACGGTACGGCGGCCGGGGCGCCGAGGGCGGCCACGCACCGCCGTGCCATGACGGCGCCCTCCAGCAGCGAGTTCGAGGCGAGGCGGTTGGCCCCGTGGAGACCGGTGCACGCCACCTCGCCGACGGCGTAGAGGCCCGGCAGCGTCGTACGGCCGTCGAGGTCCGTACGGACGCCTCCCATGAAGTAGTGCGCGGCAGGCGTGACCGGCACCGGCTCCTCGTCCCACCGCATGCCGTGCGCGCGGCACCGGGCGTCGAGTCCGGGGAAGCGGCGCGCCAGGAACTCGGCCCCCAGCGCCGTGGCGTCCAGCCGTACCGGCTCACCGTCCTGCTCTCCCATCACCCGGGCGATCTCGCGGGCGACGACGTCGCGGGGGCGAGCTCGGCGTCGGGGTGGACGTCGCGCATGAACCGGTGCCCGCGCGCGTCGCGGAGGACGGCACCCTCTCCGCGGACGGCCTCCGAGATCAGCTCTCCGCCCGGCACGGCGAGCCGGGTCGGGTGGAACTGGTACATCTCCAGGTCGCTCACCACCGCACCCGCTCGCATCGCGAGGGCGAGGCCGTCGCCGGTGGCGCCGACGGGGTTGGTCGTGTGGGCGTAGAGCTGCCCCGCTCCCCCGGTCGCGAGGACCACCACGTCGGCGGTGAGGGTCCGCGGCAGCCCGCCGCCGGCACCGACGACCGTGACTGCGCCGACGACGCCGTCGCTCGTCACGAGATCGGTGACGAAGGTGCGCTCCTGCACGTCGACCGGGGTCGTCCGCAGCCTCGTGACCAGCGCCCGTACGATCTCCGCGCCGGTCGCGTCGCCGTCCGCGTGCAGGATCCGCGGCGCCGAGTGCGCCGCCTCCAGGCCGAGCGCGAGTCGGCCCTCGACACGGTCGAAGCGCGTGCCCCAGCGGACGAGGTCGGAGACGGCGGCCACCCCTCCCCCGCACACCGCCTCGGCGGCGGCCCGGTCGACGAGACCCGCCCCGGCCGACAGGGTGTCGCCGACGTGCGCGGCGACGGAGTCCTCGACGCCGGGCCGGGCCGCCTCGTCGAGGACGACGGCCACGCCGCCCTGCGCGTGCTGGCTGGTCGACTCGCCGAGAGCCCCTTGGTCACGAGGACGACGTCGTGGTGCTCGCTCGCCTCGATCGCCGTCGTCAGGCCCGCGATGCCGCCGCCGACCACGACGACGTTCAGGCGCCGGCGCGCCCCGGTGCTCATGCCCGCTCCGGCGGCCGGGCTGCGAGCATCCGCTCGAGCGCCACCCGCGCGCCGACGGCAACCTCGGCGCCGACCGTGATGCGGTTCTCCACGCGTCCCTCCACCAGGCCCTCGAGGACCCAGGCGAGGTATCCAGGGTGGATCCGGTACATCGTCGAGCAGGGGCACACCACGGGGTCGAGGCAGAAGATCGTGTGCTCGGGGTGCTCGGCGGCGAGGCGGTTGACGAGGTTGATCTCGGTGCCGATCGCGAACGTCGTCCCGGCGGGAGCCGCCTCGACGGCCTTCCGGATGTAGTCGGTCGAGCCCGCCTCGTCGGCAGCGTCGACGACCGGCATGGGGCACTCGGGGTGGACGACGACGCGAACCCCGGGGTGCTCGGCGCGCGCCTTCTCGATCTGGGCGACGGTGAAGCGCTTGTGGACCGAGCAGAACCCGTGCCAGAGCAGCACCTTGGCGTCGCGCAGGCTCTGGGCGTCGTTGCCGCCGAGAGGCTTGCGGGGGTCCCACATCGGCATCGACTCGAGGCCGATGCCCATCGCCTTGGCCGTGTTGCGGCCGAGGTGCTGGTCGGGGAAGAACAGGACGCGGTGCGCCCGCTCGAACGCCCACGTGAGGACGGTCTCGGCGTTGGACGACGTGCACACGATGCCACCGTGGTCGCCGCAGAACCCCTTGAGCGCTGCCGACGAGTTCATGTAGGTCACCGGGATCACCGGCACCTTGCCGCTGGCGTCGGGTGCGGTGCCGTACAGCGCCTCGAGCTCGGCCCAGCACTGCTCGACCGTGTCGATGTCGGCCATGTCGGCCATCGAGCACCCGGCCGCGAGGTTCGGCAGGATGACGGCCTGCTCCGGGCGCGAGAGGATGTCGGCCGTCTCGGCCATGAAGTGGACGCCGCAGAAGACGACGGCCTCGGCGTCGGGGCGCGTCAGCGCGGCGTTGGCCAGCTGGAACGAGTCGCCCACGAAGTCGGCGTGCCGCACCACCTCGTCGCGCTGGTAGAAGTGGCCGAGGATGACGAGGCGGTCCCCGAGGGTCTCCTTGGCGGCGCGGATCCGGGCGTCGAGCTCCTCGGCGGACATCTGCGTGTACGCGGCGGGCAGCGTGCCCTGCGTGGGGGCGCCGGAGGGGATCGGGTCGGCCATCGACGCGCCCGGGCCGTACGAGGGGGGCGCGAGGTCGAAGGTCCACGGCCCGTCGGCGAGATCGGGAGCACAGGTGGCGCCGGGGGCGCTACGGACGACGGTGTCGACAGAGGTCATGGTGGAGGCCTTCCTGAGGGAGCCGGGTTGTTCGGCAGGTGCGATCCCGAGGGACGTGGGCGGGGTGGTCACAGGCCCGTGAGGGGTCCGTTGTCGGCGAGGTCGTTGGCCTCGCGGTGGCGGTAGAGCTTGGGCGGGCGGTGGCGTCCGCCGACGAGGTACTCGCCGGTCGGCTCGACGTCGCCGCTGGCCTCGACCTGGCGTCGGAAGTTGGCCGGGTCGAGGGTGCGCTGGAGCACGACCTCGTAGACCTGGCGCAGCTGGGCCAGCGTGAACGTCTCGCCGAGGAACGCCTGCGCGATCCGGGAGTACTCCATCTTGGTCCGCAGGCGCCACAGGGCGTACGACACGATCGTGCGGTGGTCGAAGGCCAGCTCGGGCGGCCGGTCCGCAGGGTGCCACGCGACGTTCTCGTCCTCGATGCCGCGCTCCGCCTCCTCTGGGCGTACGAGGGCCCAGTAGACGACCGAGATGACGCGTGGCCCGGAGGCGGAGCGCTCCGCCCGGCCGAAGGTGTAGAGCTGCTCGAGGTACGTCGGGCTCAGTGCCGTCGTGGCGACCAACGTACGGCGTGCCGTGTCCGCGAGGTCCTCGTCGCGCCGGACCGGACCGCCGGGAAGCGCCCAGCGGCCGGCGTACGGTTCGCGGACCCGGCGGACGAGCGGCATCCACAGCGACGTGCAGTCGCGCGCACTGTCGTGGCGCAGCGCGAAGATCACCGTCGAGACCGCGACCTCGATCCCCTCTTCCACGTGTCCCCCTCGCCGCACCGTGGCACGGCCGCTGAGTAAATGTCAGACTGACCTGAACACATAATAGTCAACTCGACCCTTACTCGCCACAGCGGGGCACCCTCCCGCCCCCTCACCCCCTCCCCCCGCACTTTCCGTGGGGGCCCACGCAGAGTCGCCACCCCACCGCACACACCCGGTGGGGCACGCACTTTCCGTGGGGGCCCACGCAGAGTCGCCACCCCACCGCACACACCCGGTGGGGCACGCACTTTCCGTGGGGGCCGACGCAGAGTCGCCACCCCACCGCACACACCCGGTGAGGCACGCACTTTCCGTGGGGGCCCACGCAGAGCGGCGGCGGCAGAGCGCTCAGGCCACGGCGCCGGAGCGGCGGCGCTTGTCCTCGTACATCCGCGCGTCTGCGACCGCGAACAGCGCGTCGGGCATCAGCCCCTCGCTCGAGGAGGCGACACCGATGCTCAGCCCGATGCCGTTCTGCTTCACCGAGGTCGGCAGCGAGGCGACCGTGGCGGCGAGCTGGAGGCGGTCCATCACGAGCTGCGCCTCGACCGGGTCCGAGGACCCGAGCACGATCGCGAACTCGTCACCACCGATCCGCGCGGCCCGGTCGCCGCTGCGGATGTTGGCGCGCACGAGGTCGGCGACCGAGCGCAGCACGCCGTCACCGACGGCGTGGCCATGGGTGTCGTTGAGCTTCTTGAGCCGGTCGACATCGACGAGGATGAGGCTGACCTCCGCACCCGTCGAGAGGGCGTCGCCGATCCACTCGTCGAACGCACGCCGGTTGCCGAGCCCGGTGAGGGCGTCCTCACGCGCGGCCTGCACCGCGGCCTCGTGGGCGCGGGCGCGCTCGTAGCCGGCGATCGCCGCACGCATCATCTCGAGGTCGCTGTGGTGCTGCTGGCGCCAGGCCCAGGCGATGCTGCGGCCGTAGCCGAGCCCCGCGCCTGCCGACGGGTATCCCATCGCATCGGCGACCCGCAGCGTCGCCCAACGGACGTAGCGCTGCACGTTGAGGTCCTCGACACCGTCCAGACGGATCAGCGCGCGTCGCGCCTCTCGCTGGGCGTCGACGATCTCGCCCACCTCGACGTACGCCACGGCAAGCAGCGCCGTCGCCTCCATCTCGAAGCCCGCGTACGAGGTGTCGCCGAGGTTGCTCCGGCACACGTGGAGCTCGCCGATCCACCGCGCCGGGTCCGTCGGCCACGCAGCAGCCGCCCGCAGGTAGCGCGCCAGCGGGAACACGGACCCCTCGACATGCTCGGAGTCCGCGAGGGCGAGCGAGCGCTCGGCCCACCGGACCACCTCGGCCCTCCTCCGCTCGACCTCCTCCTCGAGGTCCGGCTCCATGAGCATGTCGAGCTCTTTGGACCAGTGGTAATTGACCGTGGCCAGGTTGCGCGCATCGATCGCCCGTGACCCGGCGAGGTCGAGGACCCGGGCCTCGATCGCCATCGCGGCCTCGTAGTGCGGGACCGCCAGCTCGAACAGGCCGAACTTCTCGTACCCGTGGCCCAGCTGCGTGTGCGCCCAGGCTCGCAACCCGTCCTGGCCGGCGCTGCGCAGCTCGTACTCCGCACGGACCAGGTCGGCGACGGCGTCGGCAGGACGGTTGTCGTGCAGCACGGCGAGCGCACGTGTCGCACACCCGATCGCGACCCAGCCGGGCTCTCCGAGCGCGAGGCCGACGGCCTGGCACGCGGCGGCGGCGCGCCCCGCCTGGCCGGTCGCACCCTGCTGGAGCGCCGCGAGCGCAAGGACGTACTCGGTGACCGCGCGCAGCTCCGACGGCTCGCGGCCGAGGTCACGAAGGAGGTTCTTCATCGCTCCGACGGCGGACTCGCTGTCACCGGCGCGGATTCCCGCGAGCGCAGTCGTGAGGCGGGCGGCGTGGGCGGGCGGGATCGAGACGTCCATCCTCACTCCTTCCCGAGCACTCCATGGCAGTATGGCCGCTTCGGTCCGAATTGGTCCGCCGTTTACATGGAACTCCACCTGGAGGTTCTTCCCGAGCGTGATTGTACGCTCGCGCCCACTAGGCTTGGGCCCGATGATCCGATCCCTCCTGACCTGCCGGATCGCGCTGACCGCGTCGGTGGTCGTCGTCCTCGCAGGCTGCTCCGATCCCGCGCCCCGTACGTCGGCGCCGTCGTCGGCGCCGACCGAGAGCACAGCCTCCCCGTCCCCTTCGGCCCCGACCTCGTCAGCGACACCGACTGCCCGCCCGTCGGAGCCCGCCGTGGCAGGCGCCGACCTCACGGCGCTCGAGCTCCCGGTCCTTGTGGGCCAGGTGTTCATGACGGCCACGGAGCCCGCTGCAGCACAGCCGGAGACGCTCGACGCGATCACGGACCACCACGTCGGCAACGTGATGCTGCGTGGACGCGGCACCGAGGGCGTGAAGGCGACCGCCGAGGTGGTCCGGACCCTGCGCCACGCCGCAGGCGACCCCACCGGCGGACTGCCGCTGCTCGTCGCCACGGACCAGGAGGGCGGGCTCGTCCAGGTGCTGCGGGGCCGTGGGTTCAGCGAGATCCCACGGACGACGGTCCAGGGCGGCTGGTCCGTCGCGACGTTGCGCGCGCGGGCGACGACCTGGGCACGCGAGCTGCGGGCGGCCGGTGTCGACCTCAACCTCGCGCCGGTCCTCGACACGGTGCCCGACCCCGCGTTCGCCGAGCGCAACGCACCGATCGGCTACTTCGACCGCCAGTTCGGCTTCACCCCCGCCGACGTCACCCGCCACGGGCTCGCGTTCCTCGACGGGATGGAGGCGGGCGGGATCATCGGGACCGTCAAGCACTTCCCCGGTCTGGGCCGGGTCACCGCCAACCCGGACACCAGCAGCGACGTGCACGACACCCAGACGACTGCCACCGACGAGTACCTCGCCCCGTTCGAGGCCGCCATCGCCGCCGACGCGGAGGTCGTGATGATGTCGACGGCCACGTACGACAAGCTCGACCCGGGCGAGTCGGCCGCGTTCTCCCGTCCGATCGTCACGGGGCTGCTCCGCGAGCGGCTCGGGTTCGACGGGGTCGTCATCTCCGACGACCTTTCGGCGGCCAAGCAGGTCGCCGACCGTTCACCGCAGCGCCGCGCGGTCGACTTCCTGCGTGCCGGCGGCGACCTCGTCCTCGCCATCGACCCGGACCACATGGCGGCGATGACGAGCGCGGTCGTCACCGAGGCCGAGAAGGACCCGGCCTTCCGTGCCCGTGTCGAGGAGGCGGCGACGCGGGTCGTGACGCTCAAGCGGTCGCACGCGTCGCGCTGACCTGGCTCAGCGGTCCCGCAGCCTCCGGAAGACGTTCGTCTTCGCCAGCTCCAGGACCTCGTCTCCCTTGCCGCTGAGCACCGTCCGCAGCGCGTAGAGGGTGAAGCCCTTGGCCTGCGCAGCCGTGACGGTCGGCGGGATCGACAGCTCCTGGCGGGCGACCGTGGCCTCGACGAGAGCGGGCCCGGGCACAGCGAGCGCCTCCGAGATCGCGTGCGGGAGCCGCTCGGGCTGGTCCACGCGTTCACCGTGCATGCCCATCGCACGGGCGATGGCGGCGAAGCTCGGGTTGACCAGCCCGGTGCCGAAGTTGATGAGCCCTGCGGCCTTCATCTCCAGCTCGACGAACGCCAGCGAGGCGTTGTTGAAGACCACGATCTTCACCGGCAGCTGCTGCTGCACGAGCGTGATCATGTCCCCGAGCAGCATCGAGAGCCCGCCGTCACCGCACAGCGCCACGACCTGCCGGCCCGGGTACGCCACCTGGGCGCCGATCGCGTGACCCAGCGCGTTCGCCATCGTGCCGTGCGTGAACGACCCGACGATCGCGCGCCGCCCGTTCATCTCGACGTACCGAGCGGTCCAGATCACCGGCGTCCCCACGTCACAAGTGAAGACGGCGTCGTCGGCAGCCAGCTCGGACACGCTCCTGGCGACGTACTGCGGGTGGAGCGGGCCTTCCTTCCCCGGCGACGCCAGCTCGTCGAGATCGCGCCGGGCACGGGCGTAGTGGTCGACCATCTTGCGCAGATGGGTGTCGTCGGAACGCGGGTTGACCAGCGGGGTCAGCGCTCGCAGCGTCTCGCGCACGTCTCCGACCAGACCGAGGTCGATCGGGGTGCGCCGTCCGAGCTGCTCTCCCCGGACGTCGACCTGCACGATCTCCGCGTGCTCCGGGTAGAACTGCGGGTACGGGAAGTCGGTGCCGAGCACGAGCAGGACGTCGCACGCCTCCATGGCGCGGTATCCCGACGAGAATCCGAGCAGCCCGGTCATCCCCACGTCGTACGGGTTGTCGTACGCGATGTACTCCTTGCCGCGCATGGCGTGGACGATCGGCGCCTTGAGGACCTCGGCGATGCCGATCAGCTCGTCGTGCGCACCGGCGCACCCGGCGCCGGCGAGGATCGTCACCCGCTCGGCGCCGTCAAGGATCGCCGCGGCGCGGAGCAGGTCGGTGGTCGCGGGGACGACGACTGCGCGCGACCCCTCGATCGACCTGGGGGCACGACGGCCCGCGGCGGCAGCCCCCATGACGTCGCCCGGCACCACGACGACGGCCACGCCGCGTTGCGAGATCGCGGACCGCATCGCGATCTCGAGAAGACGAGGAAGCTGCTCGGGGACGCCGGCCATCTCGCAGTAGACCGAGCAGTCGCGGAACAGCTCCTGCGGGTGCGTCTCCTGGAAGTAGCCGCTCCCGATCTCGGCGCTCGGGATGTGCGAGGCGATCGCGACGACGGGGACGCGGCTGCGCTGTGCGTCGTACAGGCCGTTGATGAAGTGCAGGCTTCCGGGACCGCAGCTTCCGGCGACGACGGCGAGCTCCCCGGTCAGGTGCGCGTCGGCGGCGGCGGCGAGGGCGGCGACCTCTTCGTGGCGTACGTGGATCCATGCGACGGTGCCGTCCTTGCGCAGCGCCTCCGTGAACGCGTTGAGGGAGTCCCCCGGCAGCCCGAACACCCGGCGTACGCCCGCGGCCTTCAGCGTCTCCACCATCACGTCGGCTGTGCTCGGCATCGCTCGCTCCCCGGTCGGCGGTCTGCTCCCCGGCCATCGTGACCCGGCGGGGGCGACTTCGCCGTTCGAGAAGGAATGCCGGCTCGCGTTCTCACGCTGAACCCTGCATGGACACCGCACCGATCGCCGAGCGCCTCGCCAGGGTGGATGCGCAGCTGGCGGCACTGCGGCGCGATCATGCGGCGATCCTCGCAGCGTCGGAGGCGTCGAACGCCGACGACGAGCACGATCCCGAGGGTGCGACGATCGCGTGGGAACGCGAGCAGGTCGCCGCCCTCATCACTCGTCTCGAGGGAGAGCGCGACCAGCTCGTCGCCGCGGCCGGGCGCGCCGCTGACGGCAGCTACGGCACCTGCGAGAGGTGCGGCGGCGAGATCCCGGCCGAGCGCCTCGCCGTACGGCCCGCCGCCCGCACCTGTGTGGGATGCGGGTGACGGCAGGCCGGCGGCGCGACGGTCAGCGGCTCTTGTTGGCGGCGATGCGGCTGCCGAGGAAGCCCGTGTAGGCCAGCAGTCCGACGGTCGCGAGCTTGCGGGTCCGGCGCGAGAGGAGCCCGAGTCCGAGGGCGACCTCGGTGGCGCCGTTGCGCTTGATCCAGGTCCCGGTGTCCTTCGGGAACGCCGCCGCCGAGATCGGCTCGAACGTCTTCGGCGAGACGAAGTGGGCGGCTCCCGTCGCGGCGATGGCGGTCCCGGTGAGCGCAGCAAGCTTGGCCATGTGTGTCCTCCGATGTGTCGTGGGTCACCGCGACGGTACCGAGGGCGCACCACCCGGACAAGGGTGGGGTCCCGCACCTCGGCGCTCTAGGCTGGGACCGGACCGATCACGTGACCCGAGGAGAACCAGCCATGGGGATGTTCCGGAGCAAGGGTGGCTCTGAGGAGACCAAGAGCATCACCTCGGGCGAGCCGTACGACCCTGATCGGACGGCCGTCTCCCAGGTCGTCACCTCCACGTCGTTCGGCGTCACCTGGCAGATCGACCCCTCGGCACCCCGTCCCGAGCCTGCGGAGGCAGCCGCCGAGGAGCCCGAGGCCGAAGGGCCGCAGGAGGACGATCTCGGCGAGTCGCTCAGCGCCTGGCTGCGCGAGCGCACCCAGCACTGACGCTTCGTCATCGAGGGCGGGCGACCTCGCGGATCCGTGCCACCGCATCGCCCAGGTCGGTCGTCCGCTCGACGCGCACCGCGCCGAGGTCCGGAAGCTCGAGGTTCTTTCCCCACCCTGGACCCCCGAGCAGGATCAGCACGGACCACTGCCGCGAGACCCCTGCCAACGTGTCGAGCACGTCGAGGTCCGGCCGACGCATCGACGCCCAGAGGAAGACGGCGTCAGGAGAGGCCCCTCTCATCTCGTCAGCGAGTGCGTGGGACGGGACGCGCGCGCCGAACGCCCGACAGCCGATCCCGTCCTCCGCGAGTGCGGCCTCGAGCGCGCTCAGCGGCAGCGCGTGCTGCTCCTCCTCGGCATTGGCCAGGAGGACCCGTGACGGGTCGGCGTCACCGATGTGGCGCGAGGCGCGGACGGTGGCGAGACGCAGCGAGGTCGAGATCATCTCCGAGGTCAGGTGCTCACCGGCGATACCGAACGACGGGTCACGCCAGCGCTCTCCGACCGACTGCAGCAGGGGCACCAGGACCTCGTCCCACGCGCGTACGACACCTCGCTGGGTGAGGACGCGGTCGACGTGCCGACGGACCGTGACCCCGTCGCGTCGCGCCGCCGCCGCGAGCAGGACCGAGACCAGGTCTCCGCTGATGTGCTCGGCCGCTCGCCCGACGCCTGCCGGGGTCACGTCCGGATCGCTCTGGATCGCCGCGACGGCGGAGTGCACTGGCACCCCGTCCGCGACCAGGCGCGCCACGACGCCCAGCCGACCGACGTCGGCCTCGGAGTAGCGCCGGTGTCCGCCTGCGCTGCGGGAGGAGGGCGCCAGACCGTACCGGCGCTCCCATGTCCGTAGCGTCGCGGACGGTACGCCGAGCCGAGCTGCGACGTCGCGCACGCTCAGACCGTCCGGTGATGTCATGCAGGGACCTCCCTCTCCTGGCGACACCACGATAAGCGGTCAGCGGTCAGGACGCATGAACAAGTTCCTGGTGGGTAACTATGTCGTGGCTCAGACATGAGCCAAGGCAGGCGAGCATCAAAACCGCTTCACGGATTTGATCTGTGACCAAGTTTTCGTGTTACGTTATCGCCCCCCGAACGATGAGGAGCAAGAACGTGATCACGATTGAGCGATCCGAACTCGGCACGCACGCGGGGATCGCCCATGGGCCGACAGGCGACGACCGGGACTCGACGAGCCCTCTCACCCGCACCATCCTGCGCGGGAGGGTGGCACTCGACCGTCTGATCTCGTGCGCCGAGGCCCGCCCTGCGCGCCGACCCGCCAGCACCACCACGCCGCGACGTACGGCCAGCGACCGCCTGAGCCCGATGCCGACCTGAGGGCCGGCTCCGCTTCAGGGCTTCCCGTGGCCGTGCAACGTCGTGTACAGGGGCGACGACGTCGTACGAGGACGGGAGCCCAAGGCGGGAAAGAGGACACGCCCCCCGGCCTTCGTGGCCGGGGGGTGTGCCACGCGGGGGTGTCCCACGCGGGAGCGGCAGGCGGCGCTCAGGTCGTTCACTGCCTGTTGCGGGGGTGCTGCCGGGCCATCCGTTCGTTGCCGCGCCGGTAGTTCCCGGTCCAGCGGGCCATCACCTGCTGCGGATCGCTCTCGACCTCGGCGAGGAACTGGGCGGCGCGGCCGCCTCGCAGCTTCGTGGCCACCCGGCCGTGGTGCATGATGATGACGCTGCCGTCGGCGCGACTCACGTACTCGAATCCCTCTGCCTGGCCACCCATCCGGCGGACTGTACGCACTCCCCCGCAAACCCGCCACACATCTGCGCGCGAGCTCGTTGCACTGGGCCACCAGCCGGACATAGAGGGGCATGAGACGCATGAGGCCGGCCTCAGAAGAGCGCTTCCGCTCCCTGTACGCCGCCCACTACGACCATGTCCTCCACTTCGCGCGGCGGCGCACCGATCCCGCGAGCGCGCACGACGTCGTCGCCGAGACGTTCCTCGTCGCGTGGCGTCGGCTCCACGACGTACCGGACGGCGTAGGCCAGGCGCTGCCCTGGCTCTACGCGGTTGCCCGGAACTGCCTTCTCAACATGACGCGCGGCGAGAACCGCCAGCGTGCAGTGGCGGTCCGGTTGGTGACCCGATCCGGAATCGATCGCGGCGAGCACGCCGATTCCGTCGGTGAGCGTCTCGAGATGGCCGACGCCTGGCAGCGCCTGACGCCTTCGGAGCAGGAGGTCCTCGCCCTCGCGGTCTGGGAGGACCTCACCTCGCCCCAGGCCGGCAAGGTCCTCGGCATCTCCGCCGCGGCGTACCGCGTCCGCCTGGCCCGAGCCAGGCGCGCCCTCGAGCGGCATCTCGACCACTCCCCTGCCCGCACCGTGGCATCTGCCGCGACTCTTGCCCCGGAGGCTTCGTCATGACGGACCACCTGACCCTGGACCAGCGGTTGCGCCGGCTCGACGCCGCACCGCTCGACGAACCGATCGACCGCGACCGGCAGTCCCGACTGCTGGAGCAGGTCTTGACCGCCGACCCGGACGTGCCCGTGAAGGTCGCGCCGCGACCCCTCCGCCGTCCCGTGCGGCGAGTCGCGTGGGGCGTCGCCACGGCCATGGCCGTGACGGCCGTGGCCGTGGCGCTCCCCCTCACGACGGGAGGACAGCCGGCCTTCGCCGACTGGACCGAGAAGCCGGCGGTCGCGTCCGAGCAGGACGCCCAGGCACTCCGCGCTGCCTGCCTCGACCAGGTCGGGGAGACCGTGGGTGGAGACGGCGCTCCCCGCGTCGCGAGCGAGGACCTCGGCACCAGACTGGCGGACCGACGCGGCGACTGGGTCTCGGTCCTCCTCACCTGGACCGGCGCCGACCGGTACCAGTTCACGGTCGCGTGCCTCGGCCACCTCCCCCCACGGTCCACCGACGAGCCCAGCGACGTCACCCACGCCCTGATGGGAGGAGGAGGCTGGGCGCCGCCCACGGGTCATGAGCTGGCCGAGGGGTCGATGGCGGAGCTGAGCGTCAGCAGCGGGTTCCTCGGACTGGGCGAAGGCGGACAGGCGGCGACCACCACCGGCGACGTCGGCCCGGGCGTGGTCGGAGTGACCGTCCACGCAGGCTCGACCACGGTCGAGGCGTCGGTGAAGGACGGCACGTACGCGGCCTGGTGGCCCGGGACGCTCCAGGGCCCGACACCTCCGGACTCCGCGAAAGGTGCGAGCGGAGCCGAGCCGATCCTCCGGTACGACGTGACGCTCCTTGACGGCACCGTCCTCCGCGACGTGGCGCCCGCTCACCCCACCGAGCGACTTCTCGATCCACCGAACGGTGGAGGCTGAATCAACCTCGCCTCAGGCGCCACGGTCGATGTGGCGGAGTGTGGTGCGCCCGTAACTTCACGGCATGACGGCATTGGAAGTACGGAACCTGCACAAACGCTACGGGCACCACGTGGCCGTCGACGACGTCTCGTTCAGCGTCGAAGAGGGAGAGATCTTCGGCATCATCGGGCCCAACGGCGCCGGCAAGACGACGACGGTCGAGAGCATCGCCGGCCTGCGAACACCTGACTCGGGCTCGATCTCCGTGCTGGGGCTCGACCCGATCAAGGACCGGACGAAGGTGCGTGAGCGACTCGGCGTGCAGCTGCAGGAGAGCAGCTTCCCCGACGCGATCAAGGTCGCAGAAGCGCTCGACCTCTACAGCTCCTTCTACCGGGATCCCGCTGACTGGCGCGAGCTGATGGATCTCCTTGATCTCACCGGGAAGCGCAACACGCGGTACAAGGCCCTCTCGGGCGGGCAGAAGCAGCGGCTCTCGATCGCGCTCGCGCTCGTCGGCAGTCCGAAGGTCGCGATCCTCGACGAGCTCACGACCGGACTGGACCCGCAGGCGAGGCGCGACACCTGGACCCTCATCGAGCGGGTACGTGACACCGGCGTCACGATCCTCCTCGTCACGCACTTCATGGACGAGGCGGAGCGCCTCAGCGACCGGATCGCCGTCATCGACAATGGTCGGGTTGCCGCCGTGGATACGCCCGCCGGCCTGATCGCGCAGGCGAACGGGGTGCAGCAGGTCCGGTTCCGCGTGAGTCAGCCGCTGGACGAGAGCGTCCTGAGTGAGCTTCCCGACGTGACCGGTGTCGAGATCGTCGAGGGCCGCTGGCTGGTGACCGGCAGAGGCCAGCTCCTGAGCAACGTCGCCGGGGCTCTTGCGCGGGCACAGGTCGTGGCCGAGGATCTCCGCGTCGACCAACGCACCCTCGACGACGCGTTCGTGGCCATGACGGGACGCGGCCGCCGTGCCGGAGTCTCCGTCACCCTCCGAGAGGACGGTTGACCGGTGAGTGCTCTTGCCACGATGGTCAAGGTCGAGACGAGGCTCTTCGTTCGAGACTCCGCCACCGTCGTCTTCGGTGTGCTGTTCCCGACGGTGCTGCTGCTCGGACTGGGTGCCGTCCCGGCCCTCAGGGAGTCGTCTCCGGAGACCGGCGGGCTCCGCTCGATCGACGTCTGGGCGCCGACCGCACTGGTGTTCGGGATGGTGATGATCGCCGTGCAGCACGTGCCGGCGGTGATCGCGACGTACCGTGAGCGCGGCATGCTGCGCAGACTGTCGACCACCCCCGTGCACCCGCGGAACGTCCTGCTCGCGCAGATGATCGTCGCGTTCGCCTCCGTGGTCCTCTCCGCGGCACTCATGATCTTCCTCGCGTGGGCGGTGCTGGACATCGCGCCGCCCGGGCAGCCCTTGGAGTTCGTCGTCGCCTTCCTCGTCGGCTACGCGGCACTGCTCGGACTGGGCATGGTCTCCGCGGCCGTGGCCCCCACGAGCAGTGCCGCCAACCAGGTCGGGACTCTCCTGTTCGTGGCGCTGATGTTCTTCGGCGGGGCCTTCCTGCCCCGTGTCCTCATGCCCGACGTGCTCCGTGAGGTCGGTGAGTTCGTACCGCCCGGGCTGCAGGCTCTCACCACGGCGTGGTCCGCCGAAGCGGGTGAGGTCACCGCCACTGCGGGTGGGCAGCCGTTCTGGCTGCAGATTGCCATAATGGCGGGCCTGGCCGTGGTCGCGAGCGCGATCGCCGCGAAGCTCTTCCGCTGGGAGTAGGTGTCGATGATGCGAGTTGCCGGGAACGGTGAGCGCCCGAGCTCAGGGATGCCCGCGTCCGCCGTCGCGGATGAGGCGGCGCTCGCGAACCGCTCCCGGTTGGCCTGGAAAGAGGAGCAGCTGCGGGTCTGGGACCTTCTGCAGCTGTTCACACCGTGGATGCTGCTGACGATCTCGGCGGCGATGTACTTCGCGTGGGTGCTTCCGGCGTCCGGTGAGCGCTTCTGGCCCGAGGGCGCCTCCGTCCTCGGGCTGGTCGCGGCCTCGGTGCTGTGGGTCCTGTTCGGCCACACGCTCCCCCTCAAGCGGAGGACCCTCCGACCCGTGCCTGCGGCCCTCTTCTTCGTCGGGCTGCTGACGCTGTGCGTCTCGCTCATGACGTACTCCGAGATCTTCCTCGTCTTCACGATCGCGGGCTTCTTCCACGCGTACCTGCTCAGACCGTGGCCGCTGGGGGTGCTCGGCGTCCTGGCCACCTCCGTGGCCCTCAACGGCTCGGTGATGCGGGTGTGGGCCGACCCGACGCCGGACATGCTCGCGGAGTTCCTCCTGATCGTCACCGTGCAGACTGCGGCGATCGGGGTGGGCATCGTGCTCACGGCGCGCAGCGAGCCGGAGGAACGCAAGCGGGAGGAGCTCGTCGAGCGCCTTGAGGCGGCACTGCACGAGAACGCCGGGCTCCACGCGCAGCTCGTCGCCCAGGCCCGTGAGTCCGGGGCGCAGGACGAGCGGCAGCGACTGGCTGGCGAGATCCACGACACGCTGGCCCAGGGGCTCGCCGGCATCATCACGCAGCTCCAGGCAGCGGAGCGCTCCCCGAGCGTGCAGGGCGAGACGGAAGAGCACGTCGTACGGGCACTCCGGCTCGCGCGCACGAGTCTGACCGAGGCCAGACGGTCGGTGAAGGCACTCGCACCCCAGGAGCTCGGGCGAGCGCACCTGCCCGACGCGCTGCGTACCTTGACCGCGCGATGGTCGGCAGACCATGGGATCAGCGCGCAGGTCGAGGTCACCGGCACCCGAGAACCACTGAGCCCGGCGATCGAGGTGTCCCTCTTCCGGGTCGCGCAGGAGTCCCTGACCAACGTGGCGAAGCACGCGGAGGCCTCGCGCGTCGGTGTCACGCTGTCGTACGCGGGCGCCGAGGTGCTGCTGGACGTACGAGACGATGGACGCGGCTTCGCGAACGGGGCCGGCACCGGATTCGGCCTGACGAGCATGCGTCAGCGCATCCGAGGCGTCGGAGGTCACGTCGAGGTTCAGAGCGCACCGGGCGAGGGGACGTCCGTCAGTGCGCGCGTCCCGGCGATCACCGCCGGGGGCACGAGGGCAACGGAGGAGACCGAGCGATGATTCGACTTGTGGTCGTCGACGACCATCCGATCGTGAGGGGCGGGCTGCGCGACACCTTCGCAGGTGCCGAGGACATCGTGGTGGTCGGTGAGGCCGGGGACGGCGCCGAGGGCATCGAACGTGCAGAGCAGCTGGCAGCCGATGTCGTGCTCATGGACCTTCGGATGCCCGGGATGGACGGTGTCGCGGCGACCGCGGCCCTGCGGGAGCGGGCCCCGAGTGCACGAGTGCTGGTCCTGACCACCTTCGACAGCGAGAGCGACGTGCTCCCGGCGATCGAGGCGGGGGCGATCGGCTACCTGTTGAAGGATGCACTGCCCGACGAGCTGATGCGAGCCGTCCGGGCAGCCGCGCGAGGAGAGTCGGTCCTCGCGCCGTCGGTGACGCAGCACCTCATGGGGCAGGTGCGCAGGCCCGGCGCCGGAACCCTGACCGATCGCGAGAAGGAGGTGCTGCAGCTGGTCGCCAACGGCAGCTCGAACCGAGAGGCCGCTGCCGCGTTGTTCATCGGCGAGGCGAGCATCAAGACCCACCTGCAGCACATCTACGACAAGCTCGGCGTTCGCGATCGAGCCTCGGCGGTCGGCGAGGGCTACCGCCGTCGCCTGCTCAGGTGACGACGGTCGAGGAAACACAGAGGCGCCCCCGGCCGACGGCCGGGGGCGCCTCTTGTGGTGCGGGGACTTCATGGTGGAGCTGGCGGGAATCGAACCCGCGTCCTCCAGCGCAGAGGTAGGACTTCTCCGAGCGCAGTCTGCTCTATCGTTTTCTCAGCCCCGACACTCGAACAGACACGTCGTCGACAGGCTCAGTCGCTGTGAATGTCCCCTGTCAGTCCCGCGACCGGACTAACAGAGCAAGCCTCCTAGCTGAGGCCGGTGACTGGGACGGAGGCGTTCCCAGGCCGACCCTTCACTTAGCTCGCCTCAGGCGGCGAGAGCGAAGTCAGTGCGATTGGAATCGGCACTTATTGGTTTCCAAGGAACGTTTACGAGATGACCTTGGATTCTCGGCTCGCTTCTCCTACGTCGTACGACCGAAGTCGAAACCGATCAGCCCCGCTGTGTAGTTGTGGTTGAAGGGTACCTGGTCCAACCAGCGTGGGACGAGCGGTATTCCGCCCGTCATCCGTCGAACAGGCTCAGTCCGTTGCGCCACAGCACGTCGCGCAGCCACTCGTCGCCGAGGTCGAGCCGTGCGAGCGCTTCGACCTGGTGCGCGTACGAGTACGGGATGTTCGGGAAGTCCGACCCCAGCAGGACCCGGGCCTGCAGATCGCGCAGGCGTGGGAGCAGGTCGCGCGGGTACGGAGCGGTCTCCTCGGTGAAGTCGGTGAACACCATCGTGGTGTCCAGCCGGACCTGCGGATAGCGCTCGGCCATCGCGAGGAAGTCCTCGTACTCGGGGATCCCCATGTGGGCCACGATCATCGGCAGCTGCGGGAACGCCGCCATGACCTTCCCGATCAGCTCCGGCCCGGTGTACGTCCCCGGCGCGGGCCCCGAGCCAGCGTGCACGACGACCGGGGTCTGCGAGTCGCTCAGCGCACCCCACACCTCGTCGAGCATCGGGTCGGTCGGGTCGAAGTCGCCCACCTGGACGTGGGTCTTGAAGACGTCGACGCCGGCCTCGATCCGGCTCCGCACGTACGCGGCGGCCTCCGGCTCGGGGAAGAACGTGGCCGACCGCAGCGCGTTGCCGTGGGCGTCGGCGAACTCCGCCGCCCAGTCGTTCAGGTACTCCGCGATGCCGGGCTTGTGCGCGTACGGCAGCGCCGAGTAGCGCAGGACGCCGATCTTCCCGAGGTAGTCAGCACGCTCCTCGACCGGCCAGCGATAGCGGATCGGCCACGGCCTGCCGGTCAACGGCCCGACCGCGTCGAAGTAGCCCCAGACCTTGTCCATCACCCGCGGCGGGAGGAAGTGGACGTGGGCGTCGAAGAAGCCGGGGAGGCCGAGCCTTGCCGCGAAGGACGGCAGGTCGGCGTCCTCCAGGGTCATCCCGTCATGCCCTTGATCTTGCGCCCCACCTCAGCCTGGACCTCTCGGGTGGCCTGGCGCTCGGCGATCGCCTGACGCTTGTCCCACGCCTTCTTGCCTCGGGCCACCGCGATCTCGATCTTCGCGCGCCCCGACACGAAGTAGAGCGACAACGGGACGAGCGTGACGCCCGGGTTGGAGACGGCCTTCTCGATCTTCTCGATCTCGCGTCGGTGCAGCAGCAGCTTGCGCTTGCGTCGCGCGGAGTGGTTCGTCCAGGTCCCCTGGGTGTACTCGGGGATGTGGACGCCGTGGAGCCACACCTCGCCGCCCTCGATGTCGGCCCACCCGTCGGTGAGGTTGGACCGGCCCTCGCGCAGCGACTTGACCTCGGTCCCGGTCAGCACCATCCCCGCCTCGTACGTGTCGTCGATGTGGTAGTCGTGACGCGCCTTGCGGTTCTGGGCGATCAGCTTCTTCCCGGTCTCCTTGGCCATTCCTCCATTGTCCCTGCCCTGTCCAGCAGATTCACGCCCGGGCACGTACGGTCGGACCGTGACGGACCCGGCACGTGACATGCGGTGGAGCGCGCTCGTCGTGTGCCTGGTCGCGGGATTCATGACGCTGCTCGACGTCAGCATCGTCAACGTGGCCCTGCCGTCCATCCGCAGCGGGCTCGACGCGTCGGACTCGCAGATCCAGCTGATCGTCGCCGGCTACTCGCTCGCGTTCGGCATCGTCCTGGTCCCGGCCGGTCGACTCGGCGACGCGCTGAGCCGCAAGGTCGTGTTCTGCATCGGCTTGGTCGTCTTCACCGCGTCGAGCGCCTTGGCCGGAGCGGCGTCGGACCCCGGCTGGCTCGCGGCGGCGAGGATCCTCCAGGGCATCGGAGGCGGGTTGATCAACCCCCAGGTCTCGGGGTTCATCCAGAACATGTTCCGCGGGGACGAGCGGGCCCGCGCGTTCGGTCTCTTCGGCGCGACCGTCGGCATCTCGACCGCCATCGGTCCCCTGCTCGGCGGTGTGCTGGTCACGCTCGGCGGCGACGAGAACGGGTGGCGGTACGTCTTCTTCGTCAACGTCCCTGTCGGCATCGTCGCCCTCGTCCTCGCGCTGCGCTGGCTCCCCCGGTCCGAGCGTGGCCCTCGCGAGTCGCTCGACCCGGTCGGGACGCTCCTGTTCGGTGCGGCCACGTTCCTCGTCCTCTTCCCGCTGGTCGAGGGCACGGGCGGCGAGTCGCTCTCCTCCCGCCCGTGGTGGGTGGCCGGGGTCGCGCTCGCCCTGCTCGCGTTGTTCGCGGTGTGGGAGCGCGGCTGGGCACGCTCCGGCCGCGCGACACTGGTCGACCTCACGCTCGTACGGGTGCGCTCGTACATGCTCGGGCTCGGTCTCGGCACCCTCTACTTCGCCGGCTTCACCTCGATCTTCCTCGTCCTCACGCTGTACTTGCAGAACGGTCTGGGCTACAGCGCCTTCGAGGCGGGGCTGACGCAGATGCCGTTCGCTCTCGGCTCCGCGGTCGCCGCGGTGGTGGGCGGTCGCCTGGTCACGCGGTACGGCCGGGCGCTCGTGGTGGGGGGACTCGTCCTCGTGATCGTCGGCCTCGTCGGGATCGACCTCCTCGTCCCCCACCTCAGCAACCGCGTCGGTCTCTCGCTGGCCCCGCTGCTGGCGGTCGCCGGGTTCGGCGGCGGGCTGGTGATCTCCCCGAACGTGACGATCTCCTTGTCGGAGGTCGACGTGCGTCATGCCGGGGCCGGCGGCGGCATGCTGCAGACCGCGCAGCGCGTCGGGAGCGCGATCGGTGTCGCGCTGGTGCTCGCGCAGTTCTTCAGCAGGCTCGCGGTCGACGGCGACTACGCGGAGTCCATGAGCCTCGCCCTGCGCACGACGATCGGCTTCGTGGTCGGCGCGCTGCTGCTGGGGGTCGCCGACCTCGTGACGAGCAGGCGTCGTCGAGCCTGACTACAGCCAGTTCATCGGGTTGGTCGTGTCGCCGTCGAGCATGACCATGAAGTGCAGGTGGCACCCGGTCGAGTACCCCGTGCTGCCGACGTAGCCGATGATCTCCCCGCGGCTGACGCGCTGACCGGTGTACGTCGAGAAGCGGGACAGGTGGTTGTAGGTCGTGGCGACGCTTCGCCCGCGCTTCTGGCCGTGCGCGATGATGACGCGGTTGCCGTATCCCCCGTTGTAGTAGCGGTCCACGACGCGTCCGCCGGCGGCTGCGCGGACGGGCGTACCGCAGCCCACACCGAAGTCGGTGCCGTCGTGGAGCTTCCACACGTGGAGCACCGGGTGGAACCGCATCCCGTACGACGAGGTGATCGGACCGTCGACCGGGTACGACAGCGCGCTTCCGCTGTCACTGCTGCCACCTCCGCCGCCTCCCCCGCCACCGGAGTCGCCGCCACCGCCCGAGCCACCGTTGCCGCTGCTGCCGCTGCTGGACCCCTTGTTCTTCTTCCTGTTCTTCTCCGCCTCACGACGCTGACGCTCGCGCTCGCGCTGGGCTGCGAGCCGCTCCTGCGCGGCGATGGCCTTCAGGCGGCTCGAGATCTTGGTGCGCTCGGACTCGAGGGCGGCCAGCTCGGCGGCGTCGCTCTGCCGGGCGGTCGCGGCGCTCGCCTCGGCGGCGGCACTGGCCTCGACGAGCTCCCCGACCTTCGCGGTCTGCTCGCGCGCGGCCTGCTCGAGGCGCTTCTGCTCGGCGAGGTTGTCGGCCGCCTCCTGGCGCTTGACCGCGACCTCGTCGCGGAGCGTCTGGACCTTCTTGCGGTTCAGGTCGAGCATGACGCGCGTCGCGTCGAGCCTGTCGACCTTCGCCACGCGGGCGTCGGTCACCGCCCGGTCGAGGCTGATCTGCTTGCCGTACGTCGCCGGGTCGACACCGTTGACCAGTGCGGCGAAGGCGCGCATGCTCGGCGAGCCTCCCTGCAGCGACTCGACGGTCATCCGTTCGACCTCGCGGGCAGCCCGCTTCTGGGTGCGACGGCCCTTCTTCGCCTCTTTCTGTGCTCGGGCGAGAGAGGCCTCTGCCTTGGTCAGCGCGGCCTGCATGGCGAGGTCGCGGGCCTGTGCGGTGGCGAGCCGGCTCTGCGTCGTCGCCAACGCGCCGCGCGCCGCGGTCAGCGCTGCTTGCGCCGTCTGGAGCGCCTTGGTCGCTGACGCCAGGCGGGCGCTGGACTGGTCGAGCTCGGCACGGGCACCGGAGATCTCCGACTGGACCTCCTTGCGCCGGTGGTTCAGGTCGCCCTTGTCGTCACCGGCGCTCGGGCTGGCGACCACACCGGTCATCGCCACGACGGCCGCGAGCGCGAGCGCCGTCCGCGTACGCGCTCGCCGGGAAACGGCGGGTGATGGCACAGGCCTACCTCTGGTCGGGGACGTTCCTAGGGACGCTAACCCTCAAGTTGAGCAAGAGGGTGCATTTCGCCCCGTCGGCGCGCCGTGTCGCCTTCAGCCCGCCGTCAGACCTTCAGGTAGCGACGTGTCATGACGAACGTCGGCACCAGCGCGAGCAGCAGGGCCAGGATGCTCGTGTACGCCATGACCAGGAAGGCGTCCTCCCACCGCACCCACGTCGTGATCCGGCCGAGCGTGTCGCGCAGGTAGCCGTAGACGACGAAGTGCATGAACGCCGCCAGCCCGCCGGCACGCGAGGAGCGCCGAGATCACCGCGGCCACCAGCGACTCCAGGATGAACGGCAGCTGGATGTGCCAGCTGCGACGCACCCACCAGCCGCATGATGCCGATCTCGCGGCGGCGCGCGTACGCCGTCATCCGGATCGTGTTCGAGACCTGCAGGACGGCCGCGACGATGAGCAGCAGCGACGTGGCCAGCGCGGCCCAGCTGCAGCTTGTCGAGCATCTCGAACAGCGGCCGAGCAGGTCGCGCATGCGAGTTCACGTTGCCGACGCCGTCCATGCCGCGAGACCTGGCTGACGACGCCGTCGAACTGCTGCGGGTCCTTCAGCGTGACGAAGTACGAGGTGCCGGGAACGAGTCGGGGCCGAGCGTCTCGAGCTGCTTGCGCCCGTCGTCGGTCTGGCCGAGGTAGCTCCCGCGCCTGCTCGTAGTTGCGCTCAGGGCTCCGCGCTCGAAGGACTCGCACCTCGGGGTTGTCGTCGAGAGCGTCTTGGACGGCCTTCTTCTGGTCGTCGGTGGCCGCGACCGCCGACGCACGTGGCCGCGGGGGAGTTCTTGCGTGCACAGGTTGACCTGCAGCTGCAGCCGGTCGCCGAAGTACTTCTCGGTGCGCTCGGCCTGGGCCTGGATCAGCAGGCCCAGCGACGCCAGCAGCAGCGACACGCTCATCGTGACGACCAGCGAGATCGTCATGGAGGTGTTGCGGGACAGGCCTGGCGCGCAGCTCGTTGAGGATGCTTCTCGTGCATCGGTCCGTCAGTTCTCGTAGCCGTAGATGCCGCGGGCCTCGTCGCGCACCAGCACGCCCCCGTCGAGCTCGATGACGCGCTTGCGCATCTGGTCGACGATCGACGAGTCGTGGGTGGCCATGACGACGGTGGTGTCGGTGCGGTTGATCCGGTCGAGCAGCTTCATGATGCCGACGCTGGTGGTGGGATCGAGGTTGCCGGTCGGCTCGTCGGCGATGAGGATCATCGGCCGGTTGACGAAGGCGCGGGCGATCGCGACGCGCTGCTGCTCGCCGCCGGACAGCTCGTCGGGCATGCGGTGCGCCCTTGCCGTCGAGGCCGACCAGCTCGAGCGTCTCGGGGACGAGCGGCTGATCTCGTCGCGCGGCTTGCCGATCACCTGGAGCGCGAAGGCGACGTTCTCGGAGACGGTCTTGTTGGGCAGCAGCCGGAAGTCCTGGAACACGGTGCCGAGCTGGCGGCGCAGCTTGGGCACCTTCCAGCTGGAGAGCTTGTTGATCTCCTTGCCGGCGACGTACACGCGGCCGGTGGACGGCCGGGTCTCGCGCAGGATCAGGCGCAGGAACGTGGACTTGCCGGAGCCGGAGGCACCGACCAGGAAGACGAACTCGCCCTTCTCGATCTCGAGGTCGACTGCGTCGAGCGCCGGCCCGCTTCTGGCCGGGATAGGTCTTGGTGACCTTGTCGAAGCGAATCACCGTGAGAGTGTACGCAGCGCTACTTGGCGGCGGCCTCAGCGCCACGCCGCCAGCGGATACCGGCCTCGATGAAGTCGTCGATCTCGCCGTCGAGGACCGCCTGGGTGTTGCCGCGTCTCGTGCTCGGTGCGGAGGTCCTTGACCATCTGGTACGGGTTGAGGACGTAGTACGCATCTGGTCGCCCCACGACGCCTGCACGTCGCCGCGCAGCTCGTCGAGCTGGGCGCGCTCCTCGGCCTTCTTGAGCGCGAGGAGCTTGGCCTTGAGGATCACCATGGCGCTCGCCTTGTTCTGGAGCTGGCTCTTCTCGTTCTGGCAGCTGACGACGGTGCCGGTGGGGATGTGCGTCAGCCGGACGGCGGAGTCGGTCGTGTTGACGCTCTGCCCGCCGGGACCCGACGAGCGGTAGACGTCGACGCGGATCTCGTCCTCGGGGATGTCGATCTCGTCGGTCTGCTCGAGCACGGGGACGACCTCGACGGCCGCGAACGACGTCTGGCGGCGACCCTGGTTGTCGAACGGCGAGATGCGGACGAGCCGGTGCGTGCCGGACTCGACCGACAGCGTGCCGTAGGCGTACGGCGCCTTGACCGCGAAGGTCGTCGACTTGATGCCCGGCCTCTTCGGCGTACGAGGTGTCGTAGACCTCGACGGTGTAGCCGTGGCGCTCGGCCCAGCGGATGTACATGCGCTGCAGCATCAGCGGCGAAGTCGGCGGCGTCGACGCCACCGGCGCCGGAACGGATCGGTGATCGAGCGCGTCGCGCACGTCGTACTCGCCGGACAGCAGGGTGCGGACCTCGAGCGCGTCGATGGCCTTCTGCACCCGCACGAGCTCGGTGTCGACCTCGGCGAGGACCTCGGCGTCGTCCTCCTCGAGGGCCATCTCGTGCATGAGGATCCGAGGTCGTCGAGGCGCTGACGAAGGTTGGTGACACGCTCGACCTCGGCCTGCAGCGCCGACAGCCGGCCCGTCACGCGCTGCGCGTTGGCCTGGTCGTCCCACAGGTCGGGCGCAGCGACCTCGCTCCTGAAGCGTCGGCGATCTCCGCGCGGATCGTGTCGAGGTCGAGAACCTTCTCGATCGACGTCAGGGTCGAGTCGAGGGCCTTCAGTGCTGCGTCGTAGTCGCGTTGTGCCACACACCGAGACTACCCGTGACCCCCTGGCCGAACGGCCCGAGGGCGCACGGCGCCGGAGCGGTGATCCCTCAGCGGGTCAGCGCGACGCACTCGGCGCCTTCGCAGTCGGCGAAGGCCTCGAGCCTGCGGAGCAGCGCCTGGACTGCGGGGTCCCGAGGGCTGTAGCGGTTCGTGCTCTCGAACGCGCGCGGCCGCGAGAGCCCGGTGTAGTACTCGTACGTGTAGCCGGCGGGATCGCCACGGCGCGTGTCGTAGCGGACGAGCATCGCGTCCGCGGACCGGATCGCCAGGTACGACGGCGTCTCGAGGCTGATCGCCTCGTTGTCGGGGTCGGCGAGGTCACGGACCGGCTTGGTGTGCTCGACGAACGCGTAGCGCGACCATGCCGCGCGCGGGTTGCGCAGGATCGGGAGCAGCGAGCGGCCGTCGCGACGCTGGTCGGGACGCAGTCCGGCGATGTCCTCGAAGGTCGACGACAGGTCGATGTTCTGGACGACCTGGTAGCGCGGGCCCCGTACGACGCCCGGGCCGGCGATGATGAGCGGGACGCGGATGTCGGTGTCGTACGGCGTGGTCTTGCCTCGCCCCAGCCGCTTGTGACCGAGGTGGTAGCCGTTGTCACTGGTGAAGACGATGTAGGTGTCGGGCCCCACGGTCCGCATGACGGCGCCGATCATGTCGTCGAGCGACTGAGCCATGCGGACGCGGTCGCGGTGGTACCGGCGCATCCGGTTGACCTCCGACTTGCGGAGCTTGGCGGTCCGTCCGTACATCGGCGCCGGACGGCCGTCGGCGTAGCGGGGGCGAGACCCCGCACGGCTGGCGTTGAAGCCGGGCTGCTTCGCGACGTCGATCCGGTTGCAGCGGACCGGCCCGCAGTCGCCGTGGCGCCGCTTCGGGTTCTTCTTGGCCTTCTTGCCCTTCAGCGGCCGGTCACGCAGAGCCGCCGGGAACACCGGCTCGCCCTTGCGCACGATCTTCGAGGCGCGGCTGTGGACCGACGTCGGCGCGAGCTCGACGAAGTACGGGCGGCCCTCACGTTCGGCGGACTTGAGATAGCTCACGGCACGCCGGCGAAGCACGTCGGTCGAGTACTCCGTCGGGCGCGTGCCGAAGGTGCGCGTCGCCACCTGCCGAGAGCCCGGCGTCCCCGGGGACATCGAGGCGAGGCGGTAGCCCCACATCGCGTAGAGGTTGCCGGTCAGTCCCTGGAAGGTGTCCCACCCCGCCGGAGCGGCGCTCCCGGGCGTGCCCTGGTAGTGGTTGATGAACTTCCCGAAGAAACCGGTGCGATAGCCGCCCTGCTCTCGCGACATCGCGTACGCGAACGTCTTCCGGTCGTTGCCGGCCTTCACCCAGGCCACGTGGCCACCGATCGGGTTCGCCGGATCGGGGCCGGTGGTGTTGATGAAGACCTTCGAGTTGTGCGGGTACATCCCCGTGAGGAACGACGCACGCGACGAGCAGCACAGCGAGTCGACCACGAAGCTGCGGCGGAAGTCCGCCCCACGCTTCTGCAGCTTCTTGAGGTTCGGCATGTACTTCACCAGCGAGCCGTCGAGGTCGTCGGCCACGATCGTCACGACGTTCGGACGGTAACGCGGCGCGCCCGCTGGGACCACGGCGGCAGGCGTATCCGCGGCGGGAACGCTGTTCGCGGCAGCCGCGGCGCCCGAGGCAGCAACAGCTGTCCCCCCGGCGGTGGTGGCCGAGACGGGCACCGGGTCCTCGGCGAGCCTCACCGCGACGGCAGCGGACGCGACGAGCGCAACGGCTATCGCGGCGACGGTGAGACGGCTACCAGACGCGCGCATGCCGGATCCTCCTGAGGCGGGTGACGGAAGGCACAAGTGTACGACGGGGGCACCCCGCGTACTGGCTCGATCCCGCCCCCTGGGGACAACTCAGGAGCTTTCGAGCGCCGTGATTCTTTCCTGGGCGTCCGTGGCATGCTGAGGATCAGCGGCGAGGACCCGGTGGAACCACTCGAGCGCATCCTGCGTACGTCCGGCCTCGGCCAGCGCGTCGGCGTACGCGTAGCGCAGGCGCGCCAGCCACGTCGTCGGGCTGCTGTGGTGCAGGGGCTCCTGCTGGAGCACCGCCAGGGCTGCATCGAGCTGGCCGAGGTCGCGACGTGCACCGGCCGCGACGATCGACGCCTCGACACGCAGGTCCGTGTCCTCGAGCTTCTCGCGTGCGTCGGCGATGACCTTGAGGGCACGTTCGGGACGTCCCAGCGCGCGCTCGGCGTCGGCGATGAGCGGGATGTGGTCGTAGCTCCCGGTCATGCGCTTGGCCGCACGCAGCTCGGAGATCGCGTCCGCCCAGCGGCCCGCCGCGTACGCCGTCTCGCCGGCGGCCTCGCGGATGACCCCGATGCGCGGTGCGAGCTCGCGCGCCGTGCGGGCGTGCTTGTACGCGAGGTCAGGGTCTTCGTCGATCAGGATGCCGGCCGCGACGAGGTGGGAGGCGACGGCGTCGGCCTTCCCCGGCGTCAGCGACGTCAGCAGGCGACGGACGCCCTTGTCGAGCTGGTCAGGATGGACGCCCTCGGGGATCGGGGGCCCCTCGATGCGACGAGGTGCCTCGCGATCGGTGTCACGGCGGGGACGGTCCTGCCGATCTCCCTCGCGACGGGGTCCGCGCTGGCTGTCACGAGGACCGCTGCTGCGCTCGGGGCGGCCACGTCCGTCGGGACGTCCGCCGCCGGGACCACCGGAACGTCCCTGGCCACCAGGGCCACCGGAACGTCCCTGGCCACCAGGTCCACCGGATCGTCCCTGGCCACCGGGACCACCGGATCGTCCCTGGCCACCACGGCCGGATCCGCTGTTACCACCGCTGCCTCCGGGGCGGCCTCCGCCGCTCCGGCCCTGGCCTCCGCGGCTTCCTCCACGCTCGCTCATCGCTCAGTCCTCCTGCGCATACCTGCGCTCAGTCTTGCGTACATGCCCACATTCGCAAGGCTGTGCACACGTCAAAAAGGGTCGTGGGCCGTTTCAACCACCCCGGTGAGGGGGTGGGAAACGACCCACGACCTGAAATATTGTCCGGCGGCGTCCTACTCTCCCACACAGTCTCCCGTGCAGTACCATCGGCGCTGAAGGGCTTAACTTCCGGGTTCGGAATGTTGCCGGGTGTTTCCCCTTCGCCATGGCCGCCGTAACCCTACGGGTTACACAACCAACAACGTTGATTTTGTTGTTGTTACTGGGGTTGTGGTCCCAGAACCTCACAGTGGACGCATAATGTCTTTGTAGATGTGTGTAGACAAGCCCTCGGCCTATTAGTACCGGTCAGCTGCACGCATTGCTGCGCTTCCACTTCCGGCCTATCAACCCAGTGGTCTACTGGGGGCCTTAACCCACGAGGGGTGGGAAACCTCATCTTGAAACGTGCTTCCCGCTTAGATGCTTTCAGCGGTTATCACTCCCGAACGTAGCTAATCAGCAGTGCTCTTGGCAGAACAACTGACACACCAGAGGTTCGTCCATCCCGGTCCTCTCGTACTAGGGACAGCCTTTCTCAAGTTTCCTACGCGCGCGGCGGATAGGGACCGAACTGTCTCACGACGTTCTAAACCCAGCTCGCGTGCCGCTTTAATGGGCGAACAGCCCAACCCTTGGGACCTGCTCCAGCCCCAGGATGCGACGAGCCGACATCGAGGTGCCAAACCATCCCGTCGATATGGACTCTTGGGGAAGATCAGCCTGTTATCCCCGGGGTACCTTTTATCCGTTGAGCGACGCCGCTTCCACATGCCAGCGCCGGGTCACTAGTCCCGACTTTCGTCCCTGCTCCACCCGTCGGTGTCACAGTCAAGCTCCCTTGTGCACTTACACTCAACACCTGATTGCCAACCAGGCTGAGGGAACCTTTGGGCGCCTCCGTTACATTTTAGGAGGCAACCGCCCCAGTTAAACTACCCACCAGGCACTGTCCCTGATCCGGATCACGGACCTAAGTTAGATATCTAGTACGACCAGAGTGGTATTTCAACATTGACTCCACAACCACTGGCGTGGCCGCTTCACAGTCTCCCACCTATCCTACACAAGTCGAACCAAACACCAATACCAAGCTGTAGTGAAGGTCCCGGGGTCTTTCCGTCCTGCCGCGCGTAACGAGCATCTTTACTCGTAGTGCAATTTCGCCGAGCTCGTGGTTGAGACAGCGCCCAAGTCGTTACTCCATTCGTGCAGGTCGGAACTTACCCGACAAGGAATTTCGCTACCTTAGGATGGTTATAGTTACCACCGCCGTTTACTGGGGCTTAAGTTCAGTGCTTCGCCTTACGGCTAACACGTCCCCTTAACCTTCCAGCACCGGGCAGGAGTCAGTCCGTATACATCGAATTACTTCTTCGCACGGACCTGTGTTTTTAGTAAACAGTCGCTTGGGCCTGGTCTCTGCGGCCTTCATCGCTTCCCGCCGCAAGGGCGTTCACGAATCCGGCCCCCCTTCTCCCGAAGTTACGGGGGCATTTTGCCGAGTTCCTTAACCACGATTCACTCGATCGCCTTGGTATTCTCTACCTGACCACCTGTGTCGGTTTGGGGTACGGGCGGCTCTGGTACTCGCTAGAGGCTTTTCTCGACAGCATAGGATCACTCACTTCGCCATAACGGCTCGGCATCAGATCTCAGGCACATGACAGACGGATTTACCTATCTGTCGCCCTACGTCCTTACACGCGGACAACCATCGCCGCGATGAGCTACCTTCCTGCGTCACCCCATCACTTGCCTACTACCAGTTCGGGTCACACGCTTACCAAGACACGCCACCCCGAAGGGTGATCACGCTCGGCTCGGGTGCTTAGCATCACTGATTCAGCATGGGCGCACCAGCGCCGGTACGGGAATATCAACCCGTTGTCCATCGACTACGCCTGTCGGCCTCGCCTTAGGTCCCGACTTACCCAGGGCAGATTAGCTTGACCCTGGAACCCTTGGTCATTCGGCGGAAGAGTTTCTCACTCCTCATTCGCTACTCATGCCTGCATTCTCACTCGTGTGGCATCCACGGCTGGGTCACCCCGCCGCTTCACACGCCACACGACGCTCCCCTACCCATCCACACACCTGGACCCACAAGGGGCCGAGTACACGTATGAATGCCATAGCTTCGGCGGATTGCTTGAGCCCCGCTAAATTGTCGGCGCGGAATCACTTGACCAGTGAGCTATTACGCACTCTTTCAAGGGTGGCTGCTTCTAAGCCAACCTCCTGGTTGTCTGTGCGACTCCACATCCTTTTCCACTTAGCAACCGCTTAGGGGCCTTAGCTGATGGTCTGGGCTGTTTCCCTCTCGACTACGGAGCTTATCCCCCGCAGTCTCACTGCCGCTCTCTCACTTGCCGGCATTCGGAGTTTGGCTGATTTCGGTAAGCTTGTAGGCCCCCTAGACCATCCAGTGCTCTACCTCCGGCAAGAAACAAACGACGCTGCACCTAAATGCATTTCGGGGAGAACCAGCTATCACGGAGTTTGATTGGCCTTTCACCCCTATCCACAGGTCATCCCCTCAGTTTTTAACCTAAGTGGGTTCGGTCCTCCACGCGGTCTTACCCGCGCTTCAACCTGCCCATGGATAGATCACTCCGCTTCGGGTCTAGAGCACGCGACTCAACGCCCTATTCGGACTCGCTTTCGCTACGGCTACCCCCCAACGGGTTAACCTCGCCACGTACCACTAACTCGCAGGCTCATTCTTCAAAAGGCACGCCGTCACAACCCACAAGGGATCGCTCCGACGGATTGTAGGCACATGGTTTCAGGTACTATTTCACTCCCCTCCCGGGGTACTTTTCACCTTTCCCTCACGGTACTTGTCCGCTATCGGTCATCGAGGAGTATTTAGGCTTAACGGGTGGTCCCGCCAAATTCACGCGCAATTCCAGGAGTCACGCGTTACTCGGGATAACACAAAAGAAGACTCAGACTTACGCCTACAGGGGTCTCACCCTCTACGCCGGACCATTCCAGGCCCTTCGACTTCACCTGAGTTTTATCACTTCTCGCCAGCTCGGCAGAACCAGCAATGCGCTCCCACGACCCCGCACGGACAACAACTGCCGTCTATCACATCCGCACGGTTTAGCCTCATCCGCTTTCGCTCGCCACTACTCACGGAATCACTGTTGTTTTCTCTTCCTGTGGGTACTGAGATGTTTCACTTCCCCACGTTCCCTCCGAACGCCCTATGTGTTCAGGCGCCGGTGACCAGACATGACTCTGGCCGGGTTTCCCCATTCGGACACCCCCGGATCACAGCTCGGTTGTCAGCTCCCCAGGGCTTATCGCAGACTCCTACGTCCTTCATCGGCTCTCGATGCCAAGGCATCCACCATGTGCCCTTAGTAGCTTGTAAATTACACACACTACAAAGACACTCGCGTCCACTGTGAAGTTCTCAAACCACAACCCGCAACCACCCGACCACGAGACAAACTCCCGCGACCGGCATGGCCGGAACCAAGACAACCGCACCCCACCGGACCCCCCGCAACCCACACGGAAGACCAAGCAGGGCGCCTGATGCCTCAGGACCCAACAGTGTGCCCAACCAGCCAACACCACACCCACCACGTTCCACACCCACACCCACAAGGAGCACAAGCAGTACTAGCACCAGGCGGCACCAACCAGCTGAATAATCGACGTTCCACTATCTGAGCACCCGACCACCACGACATTCGCGTGATCAAGCCGGGAACACACCACCACCACAAACCAGTTGCAGCAGCGATGAGCAATGCTCCTTAGAAAGGAGGTGATCCAGCCGCACCTTCCGGTACGGCTACCTTGTTACGACTTCGTCCCAATCGCCAGCCCCACCTTCGACAGCTCCCTCCCACAAGGGGTTAGGCCACCGGCTTCGGGTGTTGCCGACTTTCATGACGTGACGGGCGGTGTGTACAAGGCCCGGGAACGTATTCACCGCAGCGTTGCTGATCTGCGATTACTAGCGACTCCGACTTCATGGGGTCGAGTTGCAGACCCCAATCCGAACTGAGACCGGCTTTTTGGGATTCGCTCCACCTTGCGGTTTCGCAGCCCTTTGTACCGGCCATTGTAGCATGCTTGAAGCCCTGGACATAAGGGGCATGATGACTTGACGTCATCCCCACCTTCCTCCGAGTTGACCCCGGCAGTCTCCTATGAGTCCCCACCATGACGTGCTGGCAACATAGGACAAGGGTTGCGCTCGTTGCGGGACTTAACCCAACATCTCACGACACGAGCTGACGACAGCCATGCACCACCTGTACACCAGTGTCCAAAGAGACCCACATCTCTGCAGGCTTCTGGTGTATGTCAAACCCAGGTAAGGTTCTTCGCGTTGCATCGAATTAATCAGCATGCTCCGCCGCTTGTGCGGGCCCCCGTCAATTCCTTTGAGTTTTAGCCTTGCGGCCGTACTCCCCAGGCGGGGCGCTTAATGCGTTAGCTGCGGCACGGAACCCGTGGAATGGATCCCACACCTAGCGCCCAACGTTTACGGCATGGACTACCAGGGTATCTAATCCTGTTCGCTCCCCATGCTTTCGCTCCTCAGCGTCAGAACAGGCCCAGAGAACCGCCTTCGCCACCGGTGTTCCTCCTGATATCTGCGCATTCCACCGCTACACCAGGAATTCCGTTCTCCCCTGCCTGCCTCTAGTCTGCCCGTATCGGAAGCACGAATGGGGTTAAGCCCCAAGTTTTCACTCCCGACGCGACAAACCGCCTACGAGCCCTTTACGCCCAATAATTCCGGACAACGCTCGGACCCTACGTATTACCGCGGCTGCTGGCACGTAGTTGGCCGGTCCTTCTTCTGTAGGTACCGTCACTCTCGCTTCGTCCCTACTGAAAGAGGTTTACAACCCGAAGGCCGTCATCCCTCACGCGGCGTTGCTGGATCAGGCTTTCGCCCATTGTCCAATATTCCCCACTGCTGCCTCCCGTAGGAGTCTGGGCCGTGTCTCAGTCCCAGTGTGGCCGGTCACCCTCTCAGGCCGGCTACCCGTCGTCGCCTTGGTAGGCCATCACCCCACCAACAAGCTGATAGGCCGCGAGCTCATCCTCCACCGAAAAACTTTCCACCACCCACCATGCGGCAGGAGGTCATATCCGGTATTAGCCACCGTTTCCAGCGGTTATCCCAGAGTGAAGGGCAGATTACTCACGTGTTACTCACCCGTTCGCCGCTCGTGTACCCCGAAGGGCCTTACCGCTCGACTTGCATGTGTTAAGCACGCCGCCAGCGTTCGTCCTGAGCCAGGATCAAACTCTCCGTCGAAAACCCAACCAAAGCTGGGCAACAACTTCTGTTGACCCGGACTAACTATTTGCTGACAAATAATTTGTCACGGAATCACACCCCAAACCCCACCCCTCCAAAGAGAAGCAAAGCCGAGGCAACTTACTGATTATCTCGTCGACTTTTAGCACACTGTTGAGTTCTCAAACATCAGACACACAAAACCCTCAACCCCAACGGGCATCAGATCAAGGCGCGACCCCCAAACCTACCAGGTGCTCCCCGGACTCCCAAACTGGGCTCCTAGGCGCACCTCGTAGCGACCGTCCCCGCTCCACACGCAGTGGAAGCAGCTAGGCTCTTGCTTTGAGGTGGTTATCGCTGGGGCCGCGTGCCCGGCCTCTCGGCCTTGCCCGCCGCCGTCCCCGGCAACAAGAAGAACATTACAGGGTCGGTTTTGAGTGGTCAAACCGGGGGTACCCCTTAACGCGAAAAGGGCCTCTGACCTGCACTGATGCGCGCGCACCGCGTGCGGGAGCCCGGTCAGTCGATCCGCAGCTCCACCGCAGCATCGGCGGCGATCGACGCCCCTCGGGACCATCCCGGGGGCACCAGCGGCAGGCGGACGCGCCCCTCGAGCCGGACGACCACCGCATCACCCCTTCCGCGCACGTCCCAGCGCAGCGCGCGGACGTCGTCCTGGGCGCCCACCGCACGCAGGTAGTCGGCGACCGCTCTGCTTGCGGCATCCGGGTCGAGCGGTGCCCGCTCCCCTGTCGCTCCGTACAGGCTGCTGCGCGTCACTCCCTCCGCAGCGGCCAGCGCGGCACCGTCGGCGAGATCGGCGAGGCGTCGCTGGCCGAGGTACGCGGCGGACGCGTTGACGACGATGGCGACCACGAGCAGGAGAACGAGGAAGAAGCCGATGATCATCACCGAGATCTGACCGCGTTCGTCGCGCCCCGTCATGAGCGGTCCTCGCGGAACCGTCCGTACGGCTCGGTGTGCGAGCTGCTCACCCGCACCGCGGGCCGCGCTCCGCCGAGGAAGTCGGGCACGAACGGCAGCGGCGCCCGGACCTCGACGGTCACGGTCACCGACGACCCCGGGCTCAGGCACGGGCCGTCGGTGCAGGCGACCCGTACGGACCGGTCGTCGCTCGCGATGCCGTGATCGTCGAGGACGAGCGCTGCCGCTGTCCTCCCCCGTTGCTGCGCCGAACCGACGTCCGGGCTCTGGACGTACGCACGACCGGCGGCGCGACCCGCAGCGCTGGCCCCGTACGCAGCACGTTGCACCTCGAAGACCGACAACATCACGTACACGAGCGGGACGAGCAGCAGGATGCCCAGCCACGTCATCTCGACAACGGCACTCCCTCGTTCGTCGTCGCCCGTCATCCGACCTCCTCCACGGCGCGACCGGTCCCGGTCACGGTGACCGCCGGACCGGCCACCCCCAGCGCCGGGACCTCGGCCCGCACGCGGACGAGGACGATCGGCTGCCCGTCCGCGGAGCCCCGCGCCGAGGACACGTCACGGGCGTACCGGCCAGAGAGGGCTTGCGTGATCTGCTCGCGCGCACGTCTCACGCCGTCCTCGGGTGTGGCGCCGGCGCGGGATGCGACGCGCGCACCGTCAGCGGCGGCAGCAGTGATCGTGTTGCGCACGTGGAGCACGAAGCCCACCTGCATGACGCCCAGCACCAGCGGTACGAGCACGACCATCACCAGGCAGAACTCCGCGACCGCGGACCCGTGCTCGGAGGGCGGCCGCGCTCGGCGGTTCATCCGCCGACGGAGCTCAACGCCGACTCGAGCATCGCCCGCAGCTGCGGACCGGCGACCGCGGTCAGCCCGGCGACGAGGCCCGCCGACATCACGACGATGAGGACCCAGCCGGGAACGTCACCGCGTTCGTCGCGGCCGATGCGCAGTCGCGCAAGACCCCTGGCCGCGCCTCTCAGGGGGCCGGGGTGCGGGAGTGGGCGTACGAGCATGACTCTCCTCGGGTGTCAGGGCGTGCTGAGCGACAGACTCACCAGGCCGGGGTAGAACGCGAACAGGACGGTGACCGGCAGGACCAGGAAGACCACCGGGACGAGCATCAGGACCTCGCGACGGGCGCCGGACTCCACGAGCTCGCGGCGGCTCGCCTCGCGGACGTCGGCAGCCTGCGCATGGAGCACGTCCGTCAGCGGCGTGCCCCTCTCGACGGCGACCGACAGCGTCTCGGCGAAGCGCGCGACAGCCGTGACGCCGGTGCGAGCCGCGAGGGCGTCGAGCGCCTCGGAGAGTGGTCGACCGATCCGTACGTCGGCGACGACCGTGCGCAGCTCCGCAGCCATCGCGCCGTTCCCCACCCGGCCGACCCGCTCCAGAGCGGACACCGGCCCCTCGCCGGCGGCGACCGCGAGGGCGAGGAGGTCGGCCAAGGTCGGGAACTCGCGGACCATCTGGTCCTCACGGCGCGTCACCGCCTGGCTGAGCGCGACGTCGCGCGCCAGGACCCCGCCCACGGCCGCGACGCAGCACAGGACGAGACCGGCCAGCGGTCGTACGGCTGACACGGCACTCCACAGCAGCAGTACGGCGGTCACGGTGCCGAATGCGGCCGCGCCCCACACCACCTGGCTCACGCGGAACTCCTCGAGCGTCAGCGAGGAGCCGCTGCGCGAGAGTCGACGGCGTACGGAGGCGCTACCGCCGAGACTGCGTTCGACGACGTCTGCCGCGCGCCGGGCGGTCGGCCCGAACACCGCCCACCCCGTCTGCCAAGGCGCCGGTGTGCGGTCACCGGCCGACGGCGGGACCACGTCGCGGACGTACGGAGCGACTCGGCTCACCAGAGTGGGACGACGCCGCAGCCGCGCGACACGGATCAGCTCGAGCAGGCCGACCGCGACCCCTGCCGCCAGGAACGCCCCGGCCACGACGGGGGTCACCGCAGCACCCTCGGCTCCTGGGGAAGACGCCCGATGCGAAGCATCAGCCGGTACGCGACGACGCAGACGGCGAGACCGCAGAGGAGAAGCACCAGGCCGGTGCCGCTACCGAACTGCGCGATCGCATCGCGGCGCATCGCCATCAGGGCGAGGACGATCCAGGGGGCCGAGACGGCGAGCCGGGCGCCGTTGACCGTCCACGCCTGGCGCGACACCAGCTCGCCGCGGGTGCGCAGATCGTCGCGCAGGAACGCCGACAGGGTCCGGAGCATGCGGCCGAGATCACCACCGCCGACGTCGCGCGCCACGCGCAGCGCCTCGACGACGCGATCGCCGACGGGGTCTGCCAGCCGTGCCTTGAGCACGTCGAGGCACTCGGCGAAGCGCCCGCTCGCCTGGTAGTCGCGGGCGAACGCCGCGAAGGGCTCACGAAGCGGCTCCGGACCTCTGTCGCCGAGGCCGGCGACAGCCTCCGGGAGCGACAGCCCGGCACGGACGGCCGAGGCGAGGTGATCGACAGCCTCGGGCCACGCCGCTGCCCGCTCGGCGACGACGCGGCCGGCGCGGGCCCGGACGACACCCACCGGCACGTACGACGCCGCGAGCGCGGCAACCAGGGCGACCGTCGGTGTCGCCGTGACCAGCAGGGCGACCACAAGTCCGAACACTCCGCAGGCGGCGCAGAGGCCGAGGAGCCCGGAGACGGTCACACCGTGAGTGCCCGAGCGGGCGAGCAGCTCGCTGAGGCGACCGGTGCGCGGACGCTCGCGTACAGGCTCGTCGGGACGGGGCCAAGTCGCGGTCAGACCGGACCAGACGAGGAGAAGGCCGATGCCGATCCCCATCCCGAGCACGTACCCCATCAGTCCTCCCTCCGGAGGAGGGCACCGATGTCGACGCCTGCCTGCTCGAACCGCTCCGTACGCGCAGGCGTGCCGGCTGCACGGACGAGTGCACCGTCACGGAACGCGAACAACGTCTCGGTCTCGATCACGTCGTGCTCGACGCGACCGTTCACCGCCGCGATCTCACGCACCGTCCGACGGCCATGGGCATCCATACCGAGGTGCACCACGTGGTCGACGCACGAGGCGACGGTAGGGACGACGAACCGTGCGGAGATGTTCTCGCCGGCCAGCAGCGGGAGCGTGCAGAGCTTCACCAGCGCCTGCCGAGCCGACGACGCGTGCAGGGTCACCATCCCCGGAAGGCCGGCGTTGAGCGCCAGCAGCAGGTCGAAGCACTCCTCCGCACGGACCTCGCCGATGATCAGCCGGGAGGGGCGCATCCTCAGCGCCTCCTTGACCAGGGTGCGCAACCGGATCTCACCGGTGCCCTCCAGCCCGGCCTGGCGGGTCTGCAGCGCGACCCAGTCCGGGTGGGCGAACCGCAGCTCGAAGACCTCCTCGGCCGAGATGATCCGCTCGCCGCCGGGAACCTCGGTGGCAAGCGCGTTGAGGAGCGTCGTCTTGCCGCACTGGGTGCCGCCGGAGACGACGACGTTGTGGCCCGACACGATGCTCGCCCGCAGGAAGTCAGCCGCGTGCTCGGTGAGCGTGCCGGCGGCGACGAGATCGGAGAGCCCGCGGAAGCGCTGGACGAACTTGCGGATGTTGACCGCGACGAAACCTCGCGCGATGCCCTCGAGCACCACGTGGAGACGGTGCCCACCCGGCAGCGTCGCATCCACGAAGGGCTGGCTCACGTCGAGCCGGCGCCCGCTGGTCGCGAGCATCCGCTCCACGAGCTCGCGCACCTCCACCGCGTCGAGGATCACCGGCGTCAGCTCCGTACGACCAGCCCGCGCGACGAACACACGAGACGGGTCGTTGATCCAGATCTCCTCGACCTCCGGATCGTCGAGGTACGGCTGGAGCGGGCCCAGGCCGGAGATCGTCGCGACCAGCTCACCGACCGTCGCCTCCGGGTCAGTCAGCGCCGCGACCACCCCGGTCAGGCTGCGCTGGTCGTGAGCCGCCGCGACCTCCTCCGCGATCCGGCGCACCGCCGACGTGTCACGAAGCGGATCCACACCCTGAGCACGCACATGAGCACGCACCTCGTCGGCAAGGCTGCTGGTCATCGTCACGGGACTCCCCCACGGGGCGGCGATCGTGACCGGAATCCTGCCGCAGACAAGGGTCACCACAACAGTGCCGTGACTCACTCTGTGGACAACCGGGCAGAAGACTCACCCAGTGCAGGGCCGACACCGCTGCCGGCCGAGGGTCAGGCGGTGGTGCGGCGCTCCAGGAAGGGGCACGCGTCCAGCAGCCTGCGGAAGTCGAACGTGATCGGGCGCGCGTCGAAGTCCAGGCGGCTGCGCAGGTACGCGACGGTGACCTCGCGGCCCTTGATCTTCACGCCCTGCGGCAGCCGGAACTTGTCCACGCTCGCGAAGTAGTCGAGGTACTTGAACTCCCCGCCCGCCGCCGTACGCGACAGCACCCACGCGTTGGGGATGCCGTAGGCGTCGGCGATGATCAGGCCGTGCAGCGACGCCGTCACGATCTGGCGGCAGCTCAGCATCTCCTTGATGACGCCCTCGACGTCGTCGGTGCCGAGGTCGATCAGCTTCACGCCCGGCCCGAGCTTCGCCTGCGCCCAGCGCTTCTCCGACCAGCGGGCGACGATGCCGATGTCGTGGGTCTTCTTCACCTTCGGCCGGTAGTACAGCGGCGTCAGCAGCGCCGGGTCGCCGTACACCTCGGGGACGGTGGCGCCCACGTCCAGCAGCCGCGCCCGCGACAGCGGCCCGCGTACGGCCGTGTACGTCGCCTCGGGCACGAGCTGGTCGCGGTTCTCGTTGCCGAACGAGCCGGAGCCCCAGACCACCGACTGCGGGCTGACCCGCTTCAGGATCGAGCCGACCGCGATGTAGTGAGGCCGCGTCTTGTCGGCGAACACGACCTCACGACCGGTCATCCTGCCGATCAGCCACGGCGAGAGCAGGTCACCGAAGTTGGGTGCGCGCACCCACCACGTGAGAGGCAGCGCACCGTCCTGCTCGAGGACCTCACCGACCTCGTACTCCGAAGCGATAGCCGTGAGCGCCGCGGGCGAGGTGCGGCGACGGTTCAGACGGCTGTGGACACGCTTCCGGAAGGCAGTGCGGGGGCCGGAGGCGGCGATGACCTGGCTGGGCATGGCCGTCAGCGTATCCGTAGCGGTCCGGTGGACAAAAAGGCCGGGCCGCAGGGTCGCCATGTCTCGCACGGCAGGCCCGCCGGCGCTGTGCCAGGCTCGAGCGCATGGCCCACCGCGCGGACGGGCCCGCCGAGGGACCTCGCGACGCCCGACGCCCCGACGCCGTACGGGACGTGCTGGTCGTGGTCCTGGCGGCGACCAGCGGAGCCACCGACGCGATCGGGTTCCTCGCCTTGGGCGGCGCGTTCACCAGCGTGATGACGGGCAACATGGTGCTGCTTGGCGTCGGCGTCGGTCACGGGGACCTGATGCTCCTCTGGCTCACCCTCACAGCGCTGACGAGCTTCGTGGTCGGCGCGGCGGTGGGGGCCCGGATCACAGGCCCACCCCACCCGGACGACGGCTGGTGGCCACGGGCGATCACGTACGCACTCCTCGCCGAGGCCGCGCTGTTCGGGCTGTTCGCGGCAGCGTGGTGGGGGTTCGGCGCCAAGCCGCCCGAGGACGCGATGCTCGCCCTGCTGGGCCTCAACGCTGTCGCGCTCGGGCTCCAGAGCAGCGCCATGCGGCGGTTCGGAGTGGCCGGACTGTCGACGACCTATCTCACCGGGACGCTCACGACAGTGGTGGTCCGGCTGACGAGCGGCCGACGGTCGGAACAGGTGGGGCACTCGCTGTGGATCATGGCCGGGCTGGTGACCGGGGCCATCATCGGCGCCCTGCTGGTCAGGCACCTGCCGGTCGCGGTCCCGCTCGCGCCGCTCGGCACGCTGCTCGCGGTGGTCGCGACGGCCACGGTGACCCGACGGCTGATCACGGCCCGCACCGCGAGCCGGTGACCCTGCTCAGCGCAGACCGAAGTAGTCCGTGAGCGCCGCGACGAAGAGCAGCACGCCCACGACGACCAGTGCCCACCCGCCGAGCGTGCGCCAGCGGCGTGAGCGGACCCACGCGACCATCCGGTCCGTCGCGGTCGCCAGCGCCGGCAGCCGCTCCTGGGCCCAGACCATCAGCAGGTACGGGAACGCGGCCGCCGCGGCAAACCCTAGGTAGACCAGGAGCTGCACCATCAAGGCCCTGTCGTCCTCCCGCGCGAGCCGGACCACCAGGTACGTCGAGGCGGCACCGCTGACGCTGATCACCGTCGTGGCTACCGCGAAGCCGAACAGCTCGCGCCGACCTCCCCTGCCGACCCGCGCGGGGCGGTGAGGTTCTCGCGCGGTGTCCTCGGGACGACGGTGCCGCAGCACCCAGATCCCGGCGATCACGAACAGCACACCGGCGACCTCGTCGAAGTACTGCTGGAGGACGAAGGTCTCCACCTTGCCGCGCAGCACCCTGCTCCACGCGTCCGGGTTGAAGACCTGGAAGAGGGCCGTGAGCAGCAGCGCCCCCGTCGCCACCCCGGCAGCGACGACGCGCCCGTGCACTCCCGCCCGGCCCTCGCTGCCCAGCACCGCGACCTGGAGCGCGATCAAGGACGGGCTGAAGCCGGTGGCGAGTCCGAGCAGCACGAGGCTGACGACAGCCCCGATCACGGAAGCGAGGTCGGAGATCATCGGTCGACGAGTCTAGGGCGGGTCGCCGGACTTCACCGTTCCAGCGACCCGCCCTCGACGTGTCAGCCCTTCGGGCCGGCCTTGACCGTGACGGTCACCGGTGCCGAGGTCGATCCGGTGAAGGACAGACCGCGCGGCGCGTACGAGGCCTGGAGCACGTGCCTGCCGGGCTTGAGGCCGCGCAGGACGAGCGTGGCCGCGCCGTCCCGCCCGACCCGCGCCTGGCCGAGAACGCTGCGGCCCTCACGCACCTCGACCGTGCCGGTCGGCACGCCGGCTGCGGGGTCCGCCGTGACCGTGACGGTGACGACGGTGCTGCCCGGGTAGGTCGCCGGACCGACCTCCAGCGTGGTGGTCGTCGCGGCCGGGGCCTCGACGCCCTCGCCCTCCGGCGCCGCCCAGAACAGGCGCGCGCCGCCTGGCTCTGGCCACCCTTGGGGTGCGTGCGGTAGAACACGGCGACGTCCCGAAGACGAACGCCTTCGCGCCGGACGGCGGCCTCCGCCGAGACGACGGCCGGCTGACCGGCGGCGTTCTCCGGGCCGTTCGGGGTGGCGCCGTCCGCCGCCGCGGCGCCAGTGCCCCGCCATCAGCGGGTTGCCCGCGGCGTAGCGTCTGCTCGACCGTCGACCGTCCGCGCGCAGCCCGGTGAACCACGTCGCCGGGTAGACGAAGGCGTGCGTCTGCGCGTACGGCGCGAGCACACCCGCCGGCGTCGTGTCGACGTGACGATGCCGTTGCCCGAGCTGTTGCCGGTGACCGCGGTGCCGTCGGCGACGAGGCCGAAGGTCTTCGCCGTGTTGAAGGCACCGGCCGCGCGACCGACGATGCTGCCGCCGTCGTCGACGAACGCCTGGACCGCGGCACTGCCCGCGGTCTGCGCGGCGGTGAACGTCAGCGCCGACCCGAGCCACAGCACGTCGACGTCGTCGAGCAGCGCCGGCGTCGACGTGATCGTGGCGGCCGTGACCGGGCCTGCAGGTCGTCGAAGCCCAGCTGGGTCAGCGAGAGCAGGTCGTCCTGGTTGCCGGTGTAGCCGATCGTCAGGTCCGTCGAGACCCTCGCGCGGTGCCGTCGGCCAGCTCGCGCGATCTCGGCCGTCGTCGCCTTGTCGACGTCGACGTCGAACTCCTCGGCCGCGTCCTCGAGCGCGTCGCGCGGACGACTCACGGTCGGCACCCGACGATCGCGGAGCCGTCGGCCAGCAGCGAGACCGGCGACGCCGTCCTCGAGCAGGGCGTTCAGCGCGCGGAAGTCGTTGACCCCGGCCAGCTCGAACGTCAGGTACGCGCGCCTCGACGGCACGTCACCGTCCGCGTCGCCGCTCACGGACCGGGTGCTTCGGGAGCCGCCCCTCGCCGGTCACGCCGACGGCATCGACGTCGACTCCCCACAGGTGGCCCCAGCTCCAGGCGGAGACGTCGTACATGCTCGGGATACGGGCTCGTCGAGATGTCGGAGCCCGACGCCAGCAGCGCGTGCGCGAGGTTGCGGTTCGGCTGGTGCATGTCGACGACGTACGAGCCCGCCGCGATAGGCACGTGCCGCCGACGCGCTCGGTCTGCGTCGAGACGCCGCGACCTCGATGTTGTGCAGCAGCAGCGCGCGGACGAGGCGTACGGGCGTCGGACAGCGAACGCTGCTCGTCACCCACCGGGATGACGAACGCACGCGGGTACTGCACGGGCGTCTGGTCGTCGGAGTCGTTCCACAGCGGCTTCCACTCGGCGGGCCCGGGGACGTCGTCGATGGTCGCGCTGCGTCAGCGCGACGCGCGCGGCGCCGACCGTTCGCCCGGCGGAAGAACTCGACCTGGTCGGCGAGCATCGCGTCGTCGTTGTTGGCCGACGTAGTCGACGAGGCTCTTCATCGTCTGCTTGGCGACGGCGATGTTGATGTGGCGCTGCCCGGGCGTCTGCGAGCTGCCGTTCGGACGCGACTTCGGCAGCTCGACCGTGTTGGTGACCGCGCCCGTGAACGCGGCGTACTGCGCGGTGAAGATCGGCGGGAAGTCGTCCCAGCCGGTCGGGGTGTCGCGGTAGGGGATCTTGATGTGCGCGTGTCCGGCGCTGGTGTTCTCGTTCACGACGCGGCCGGTGGTCACGTTGTAGTAGGTGTTGCCGGGGATCGCGGCGTCGACGACGTCGCGCTCGACCTTCAGCGCGGCCGCGTAGGCGTGCGGGATGAACAGGTCGTACTCGTAGTCGTCACCGTGCGGCGGCCCGCAGGGCTCGATCTGCAGCACGCTGGTGTAGCCGTGGAAGTCGGCCACGTAGAGCGCCTGCACGGCGTGCGGCGGTGCGGACGAACGACGTCGACTCCGGCGTCGTGTTGGTGATCATGTCGCGGTTGGCGTCGAGGTTGAGCGCCGTGGGCCGCTGGCCGATCGTGCGGCCGTCGGGGTTCAGCATGACGCTGAAGTAGAGGCGGTGGACCTCGCAGCAGCGACTCGACGTCGCTGCCCGGGGCGGTCGCGAGCTCCTCGATGTAGTCCAGCGCGGCGTCGGTGCCCTCCCACTCGTTGCCGTGGATGTTGGAGCTGATCCAGATCGGCGTCTTGTAGTCGCGCGTCAGCGCGCCTGTCGGCTTCGCGGCGGCCGACGGGTCCTGCGGATCTTCTCGCGCCACGCGGTCTGCTGCGCGGTCTCGTCGGCGTTCTCGGGAGCGGTGACCGTCACGAGGTAGAGGTCGCGGCCCTGCGTCGGACTCGCCGACGATCTGCGTCGAGACGCGGTCGGACTGGGCGCATCAGGGGCTGCAGCGTCGGGGCGATGTCGTCGTAGCCGATCAGGTTGCCGGTGTCGGCGGCGTCGGGGTCGCCTCCGGGTAGACCTTCAGCTTCGGCTGCATCGGGTACGAGGTCGGCATCGGCAGCGCGCGCCCGCGACGTCCTCGGCCGCCGCCTTGCGGGCGGCCTTCGCGGTCAGGGAGCCGGCGGCGGCCGACTCCTGGGCGGAGCGCACGGTGAACGGTGGGGCTGGCGACGGTGCGGCGGCGGTGGGCGCCGTCATCAGGGCGGTCGCGACGAGCGAGACGCTCGCGACCAGACCGGCTGCGCGTGTGGATCGCACGGGAGATCCTCTCCGGAGGGGACGGAACCGGCGCGACGCAGCACGACGTCGTCCACGACACGGCGGCACTGGTAGGCCGAGTCTCGCGCGGATTTGCGCCGACGGCGAGTGGTGGACGAGCGACGAATTCAGCTCTTCACAGAGCTGTCCGACTCCGAAACCGGGGCGTCACGCGGCTCACGGAAGAGAGGAGGAAGGTAGCGGAGCATCAGGGCGGACCACGTGAGGTGGGTCAGCGTCGAGGCCTGGATGCCTCCGGTCGCCCGTCGTTGGAGGCCGAAGAGCGTGCCCATCACCGCCCCGGCCAGGATCAGGGACGGGTTGCGGGAGGACGCCGTCGTCGCCGTGTACGCGACCGTCGAGACCAGGACGGGGTGGCTCTCCCCCACCGCGTCGTACAACGCTCCGCGGAAGAACAGCTCCTCTGCCGCGCCGTTCGCGAGCGTCGTGAGCGCGACCAGCGGCGTGCTGCCGTCGGCGAAGCGCAGCACCCGCCGCAGGGCCGCGTCGAGCACCGGGATGCGCTGCGCCACGAGGGCAGCGGCGTAGAAGCACCCGAACGCGCCGACCCCGGTCAGCACGGGCACGACGACCGGTCGGCGCAGCGCCTGGTCCTGCGTCTCGATCCACCCCCGGTGCACCGGTCCCGACGCCACCGCGCCGACCGTCCACGTCACCGCCGTGGCGAGCGACAGCCCGTAGAACTGCGGCGAGGCGGGCTTGCGGGACAGCGACACCCCGAGCAGCCCGGCACCGGCCGCACTCACCGCGGCGACCGTACGACGGCGGCGTCGCAGCACCTCGGCGGGCTCAGGGACGCGGACCGGGACGACGTACCCCAGCCCGCGCGGCAGCAGGCCTCGGACGTGCCTCCGCCAGAGGGCAGCGACCCCGCCCCGGGACGTCACGCCGGCTCGCCCTCGGCGGACTGCTCGCGCGCCCTCTCCGCGAGCGCCCGCAGCACGGCCTCCTCGTACGAGAGAGGATCGAACGGCACCGCCTCGCGGATGGCGTCGTCGCGCACCACGACCTCGTTGACCATCGAGTCCACCAGCGAGCGCCCGGTGCGGGTGTCGACGTCGGTGACGAGCGCGAGCCAGAGTGCGGACAGCCCCGGGCTCAGCAGCGGCACGGGGACGATCACCGGGTGGCGGCCCTCGATCTCGGCGAGACGGCGCATCATCGTGACGTACTCGAGGACCTCCGGCCCGCCGATCTCGTACGCCCGGTCGGTCCCTTCGGGCAGCGTCAGCACGCCCACCAGATAGCGGATGACGTCGTCGACCGCGATGGGCTGGGTCCGGGTGCTCACCCACCGCGGCGTCACCATCGCGGGCAGGTGCTCGACGAGCTGGCGGGTCATCTCCCACGAGATCCCGCCGTGCCCCACCACGATCCCGGCACGCAGGGTGGTCACGGGGACACCGCTCCCGGCCAGCAAGGACTCGACCTGGCGGCGGCTGCGCAGGTGGTCGGACAGCTCGTCGGCGTCGTCTCCGAGACCGCCGAGGTAGACGATCCGGCTCAGTCCCGCGTCGGCCGCGGCCGATCCGAACGCCGTGGCGGCCTCGGCATCACGGCGTACGAAGTCGCCGGAGTCCAGGGAGTGCACGAGGTAGTAGGCCGCCTCCGCGTCGGCGAGCGCGGCGGACAGCGAGTCGGGGTCCTGGACGTCCCCGAACACCGCCCGGCCGGGGCCGGCGTACGTGTCCGGGTGCCGCGTCATGGCGGTGACCTCGTGCCCCTCGGCCTCCAGGGCGGGCGCCAGCCGACGCCCGATGAATCCGGTCGCTCCCGTCACGAGCACGCGCATCTGGTCCCCCGTCGTCGATCGTCGTCGCCCCTTCGATCATCGACCAGCGGGCCAGGACCGCCACGTCAAGTGCATCGAGCTGCGCAGGGGCAGCTCCCAGGACGCCAAAGAGGACGAATCGTCGCCGGTACCCCGAATCGGCCGCCCCCAACCCTTAGCGAACGCTGTTTGCGTCCCGTAACAATCTCGTGTTCTTCGTGTGGCACCATCCCTTTCCTCACGAGAGATCCGTCTCGTGAGCCCTCATTTCTCAAGGAGCAACTTCGATGAAGGTCACCGGACGAGGCTTGGGCAGGGCGTTCGCCGCCACTGCGGGAGCCCTCGCGCTCACCGTCACGATGGTCGCCTGTGGTGGTGACGACAGCGATGATGCGAGCAAGGAGGTCGACGGCATCAAGATCGTGAAGGGTGACACCCTGACGATCTGCACGCACCTTCCGTACAAGCCGTTCCAGTACCGCGACGACAGCGACGAGGTCGTCGGCTTCGACACCGACCTCCTCGCCCTCCTCGCCGACGACATGGGCCTCGAGCACACCGTCGTCGACATCGACTGGAACCAGATCACCTCGGGTGCCGCCTTCAAGGCCGGCAAGTGCGACGTCGGCATGGGCGCCATGACCATCACCGACGAGCGCGCCGGCGCCCTCACGATCTCCGACCCGTACTTCGACGCCACCCAGGCCCTGCTCGTCAAGGCCGACTCGGGCATCGAGGACCTCTCGGCGCTCAAGGGCAAGAAGATCGGCGTCCAGACCGACACCACCGGCGCGATGTACGCCGAGGAGAACGCCGACGCCAACGGGTACTCGATCGTCACGTTCGAGGACATGGCGCTGCAGGCCAACGCCGTCAAGGCCGGCTCCGTCGACGCCGCGATCAACGACAACGGCGTGCTCTTCGACTTCGCCAAGGACAACCCTGACACCGCCGTGACCACCGAGTTCGACACCGGTGAGCAGTACGGTTTCCCGGCCGCGAAGGACGCCAACGGCGAGAAGCTCATCGAGCGTCTCAACACCGTCCTGGAGACCGCCAAGTCCGACGGCAAGTACGACGAGATCTACGAGAAGTACTTCGGCACCAAGCCCTCGTCCCGCTAGTCCGTCTGGCACAGTAAGGGAGCCATGAGCACCCCCACCGACTCGGCTCCGACCCGTCGCTCGCTGAGCCCGCGCAAGCGGGCTCAGCGGGTGCGGGCCGTCCAGTACACCGTTCTCGTCCTGCTGATCATCGCCGCCGTGTTCCTCGCGGACTGGCCGCAGATCCAGGACGTCTTCTTCCGCCCCGACCTCGTCGAACGGACGATCGACGGCGGGCTCGGGCACGCGCTCTTCAACACGGTCGTCTACACGCTCGGCGCCTTCGTCTTCGGCATCGTCGTCGGTACGGTCCTCGCGATCATGCGGCTGTCCCAGATCGGGCCGTACCGCTGGATCGCGACCGTCTACATCGAGTTCTTCCGCGGTCTGCCCGCGCTGATCGTCTTCCTCGTCTTCACGCTGCTGCCGCTGGCCTTCCCCGGCATGCGCATCCCGTGGGACCCGTACGGCACCGTCTGGCTCGCGCTCGGCATCGTCGGCAGCGCCTACCTCGCCGAGACGATCCGTGGCGGCATCCAGGCTGTCCCGAAGGGCCAGGTCGAGGCCGCCCGCTCGCTGGGCATGTCGTCCGGCCAGGCGATGCGCAAGGTCGTCCTCCCGCAGGCGTTCCGCACGATGCTGCCGCCGCTGACCAACGAGCTGATCCTCCTGGTCAAGGACTCGTCGCTGGTCTACATCATCGGCCTGTCCAGGGAGCACTACGAGCTCACGAAGTACGGTCGTGAGATGGCGAACCAGTACGTGAACGTGACGCCGCTCGTCGTCGCCGGAGTCGCGTACCTCATCATCACGCTCCCGCTCTCGTTGCTGGTCCGCCGGCTCGAGGCCAACGCAGGAAAGGCCCGTTGATGTCCGACGCGCTCGTCCAGATCCGGGACCTGCACAAGTCCTTCGGTGACAACCATGTCCTGCGCGGGATCGACTTCGAGGTCGCGCAAGGCGAGGTCGTCTGCGTGATCGGGCCGTCCGGCTCCGGCAAGTCCACCCTCCTGCGCTGCGTGAACCTGCTCGAGACGCCGTCCAGCGGGACGGTCCTGGTCGCCGGCGAGGACCTGACCGACCCCGACTGCGACCTCGACGCCGCGCGCCGCCACATCGGCATGGTGTTCCAGAGCTTCAACCTCTTCCCCCACCACACCGCGCTGACGAACTGCATGGTGGCCCAGCAGACAGTGCTCAAGCGGGGAAGAAGGAAGCCCGCGAGGTCGCCTCGAAGAACCTCGACCGCGTCGGCCTCACCGACAAGCACGACGCCTACCCGGCGAAGCTGTCCGGCGGTCAGCAGCAGCGCGTGGCGATCGCCCGCGCGCTGTCGATGGCGCCCAACCTCATGCTCTTCGACGAGCCCACCTCGGCACTCGACCCCGAGCTGGTGGGCGAGGTCCTCACGGTCATGCGCAAGCTGGCCGAGGAGGGCATGACGATGCTCGTCGTCACTCACGAGATGGCGTTCGCGCGGGAGGTTGCCGACCGCGTCGTCTTCATGGACGGTGGAGTGATCGTCGAGCAGGGAAACCCGCACGACGTGATCGGAAGTCCGAAGGAGCCTCGTACGAAGGAGTTCCTCCGCCGTGTCCTCGACCCCACCCACGTCACCCCGACCTGATTGCGAGATAGTCGACCTCGACCGACTCCAGGGAGGACCCTTCATGGCTGAGATGCAGCATGGCTGAGAAGCAGTCCGTCCTCGGCCGCGTGACCGCCCTCGCGCAGGCCGATGTCTCGACGCTGATCGACGACTCCGCCGACCCGGAGTCGCTCTTCCTCGCGCTGGCCCGTGCCTGCACGACGACGATCGCCGAGGCGGAGGACGCACTCGCCTCCGCACTGGCGGCCAAGCGCCTCGCCGAGCACGACCGCGCGGAGGACCAGCAGACCGCGGACGACTGGGGGGTCCAGGCGGCCACGGCGGCGTTCCACGCCTCCGAGCTGCGCATCGAGGGCAACATCAGCGGCGCCGCGATCTTCGACGACCTCGCTCGCATCGCGCTGGCACGGCAGCTCACCACCGAGAAGGAGGTCGCCGAGGCAGCCTCGGTGATCGCCGCGATGGCCTCGTACGTGGAGAAGCTCCGCAACGGGCTCGAAGCCGCCAAGGAGCAGCTCGCCATCGTCGAGGAGCGCCGTGCGCGCCAGCTCGGTTTCGTGGAGCCCACGGACGGCCGCATCCTCGACGACGTCGTCGCCGACGTCCTCGACCCGTACACCGAGCTCGCGACGTTCGAGCTCAAGCTGCACCGCGAGGACGAACGGCTCGAGGACACCCCCGAGCGCGCCTCGTACCTCGACGACCGGTTCACCGGGCGTGTCCACCCGAGCGTGCGCAGCGAGGTCGAGCGCCGGCTCGAGCTCCTTCGCCCGGACGAGGACGAGCTCGTGGCCGCGTTGGCGGCACGCGCGTCCGCGACCGCGGAACGGCTGGCCGACGAGGCCGAGCGACTCGCCACCGAGGCACGCGAGCACGACGACTCCGACCTCGATGTGGAGGAGCCGGAGATCGTGGCCGGCCCGGTGCCGGAGCCTCTGGCGCCACCCGTGGCCACGGTGCAGCCCGTGGCTGCCGAGGAGCCCCGACCCGAGCCCGAGCCGTCCGTCGAGGCCGAGCCCGACGTCGAGGCCGAGCCCGAGCCTTCTGTGGCTGCGGAGGACGCTCCCGAGACGGTGCCGCAGCCCGCCCCTGAGCCCGACCCCGAGCCGGAGCTGGCACCGGAGCCCGACCCCGAGCCTGTGCCGGAGATCGAGCCGGTCGGAGACGATCCGGCGCGTGCCCCCGAGCTCGAGCCGGAGACGGCGATCGAGCCCGAGCCGGACTACGCGGTGGAGCGGGAGCAAGAGCGTGCACCCGCGGAGGCACCCCAGCCCGAGCCCGCCCCCGAGCGCCAGACCGAGCCTGCACGCGAGCCGGACCGCGCGCCCGACGCCCAAGCCGCGCTGGCCCCTCGGCCGGAGCCGCAGCCAGAACCTGAGCCAGAACCCGAGCCCGAGCCCGCCCTGGCGTCCGAGCCCGCGCCGGAGCCTCAGGCCGAAGCCGAGCTCGCGCCCGAGCCTCAGCCCGAGCCCGAGCCTGCGCCCGCACGCCCCGCCGGGCGGCGCCGCGCCGACGTCCCGGTGAAGGGACCCGACGACGAGCCGACCGTCGCCGTCGCGCCGCCACCCTCCGAGCACAGGTCCGCGGCACCGTCGCCTCCGAGCGCCGCCGTCCAGATCACCTCGGCGGACCCGTCGCCTCGCGGCAACCCGTTGGCCGGCATCGCCGACCCGGAAGCCGCGTACCGGCTCGCACGAGCGCAGGAGGAGACCCGCTTCGACCTGCCCGTCTTCGACGAGACGCGGACCGAGTCGACCGGCTCACAGGCGGCGCTCGCGCCGCTACCTCCCCTGCCGCCGTTGGACGAGGACGAGCTGCCGACCGCCGAGTACCCGGCGATCAGGTTCGACTCCCTCCCCGATGCGCCGGCACCGGATCCGCGGTCCGAGGAGGACAGGCTCCGCGAGGAGGGTGACGCGCTGGCGCGCCGCCGCGCCCGCCGCGCCCGCGAGGCACGTCCCCCGGGTGTACCGACTGCGTACGACGTCGCCTACGACCCGACGCAGGGTCCGACGCACCCGAGCTACCTCGAGCCTCCGAGCGTGCGGGACGACCGGGATGCCCAGGTCTTCCCGCTTCGCCCCAGGGGCGACGGCTCGCGCAGCGGTCCCTCGCGGGCGGCGGACGGTCCCGTGGAGCCGACAGACCCTCGCGACACTCCCTGACGCTGCGTCGCGCGCTCCGCTCCGTCGCCCGCGGCCCGCGAGCGACGGAGCGGAGCGACGCTCAGGCCTTCTCCCAGCGGAACAGCTTCGTCGCGAGCGCTCCCACGACGGCCGCGAAAGCGAGCAGCGCGAGGAGCGGGCCGACGATGGCGGATGGGCCCTCGCCGCGCACCATCACGTCGAGCATGCCTTCGTTGACCCACTTGAGCGGCAGCACATTCGAGAGCGCGACGATCCACGCCGGTGCGCCGTCGAGCGGGAAGAACGAGCCCGACAGGAATGCCATCGGCAGGATGATGAAGTTCGCGGCACCGGTTGCGCCCTCCTCGGTCTTGCTGAACGAACCGACCAGCAGGCCGAGCGCCAGGAAGGCGAGCGTCGCCGCCGCGAGCAGCGGCACCGACATCCACCACCAGCCGGTCAGCTCCAGCCCCATGAACGCAACCGCCGGGACGAGGAACATCACCATCTGGATCCCCGCGAGCATCAGCGCGGTGACCACGCGGGCGCCCACCACCGCGTACGTCGGGACCGGGGAGAGGCGCAGCCGCCTCAGCAACCCGTTGCGCCGCCAGAGCACCAGGTTGGCAGCGGCCCCGAAGGTCGCACCCATCGCGATCGCCCACCCCAGCAGCGACGGGGTGAAGAACTGGATCGGGCTGAGCGACTCGTCCTCGACCTGCTCGGGCGCCAGCGTGTACGTCGGCGGCTGACCTGAGGCGGCGGCGTTGGCCGACTGCACGAGGCTGTTGAAGGTGCCCTGGACGACGCCGGCGGTCACCTGGTCGGCCGCCGAGTACCACAGGACGAGGGAGTCGCCGTTCATCGTGACGGCGGCGTCGGCGTCTCCTGAGCGGACCTCCGCGATGGCCGCGTCACGGTCGTCGCTGTGCTCGATGTCGAGGGTGTCGTCGATCGCCGCCTGCGTCGCCGGGTCGGCGTCGTCGAGAAGGGGAACGGCACCGACCTGGATCACGTCGCTGCGCGGGACGCTCGTGTCTCCGAGCAGGCCGCCGAAGAGGAAGAGGAACATCAGCGGGAAGATCACGGCCCAGAAGAGCGCCATGCGGTCCCGGACGAAACCCTTGACCATGGCGACGGCCAGGCTCCGGAACGGCCGGGTGCGCGAGGGCGCGGGTGCCGCCGTCGACGTGCGCTCGGTGGTGGGGGCGCTCATGCGCGGTACTCCCGTCCGGTCAGGTCCAGGAAGACGTCCTCGAGCGTGGCGCCGCGGACCGACAGACCCTCGAGCGCGTCGCGCTCGGCCAGGGCCGTGAGGACCGCCGTCGGTCGCCGGGTCGAGAGTCGGACGGCGGACTGCTCCAGCTCGGCCGAGTCGACCCCCGGCAGGGCGGCAGCCTGCTCCGGGGCCAGCGCACCCGGCGCGAGGCTGATCTGGACCGGGACGTCCAGGCCACGGACGAGGGCGGCGGGTGAGTCGATCGCGAGCACCTTGCCGCGGTCGACGATCGCAACCCGGTCGCAGAGGATCTCGGCCTCGTCCATGTAGTGGGTCGTGAGCACGACGGTGCGGCCCGAGTCGTTGAGCTGCGCGAGGACGTCCCACAGGTTGCGTCGGGCCTGCGGGTCGAGCGCGGCGGTCGGCTCGTCGAGGAAGACGAGGTCGGGGTCGTTGACGAGAGCGCACGCGATCGCCAGCCGCTGCTTCTGTCCTCCCGACAGCTTGTCGGCCTGGATCGCGCCGCTCTCGCGCAGCCCGACGAGCTCCAGAAGCTCGTCGGTGCGCGTACGGGGGGCGTCGTACAGCGCTCCGAACGTGTCGAGCTGCTCGCGTGCGGTGAGCTTCTCGAAGAACGCCGACGCCTGGAGCTGGACGCCCATCCGCCCGAGGATCTTCGGGTCACGGCGAGCCGGGTCCCTCCCGTCGACGAGTGCCTGCCCTCCGTCGGGACGGCGCAGGCCCTCGAGGATCTCGAGCGTCGTCGTCTTGCCTGCACCGTTGGGCCCGAGGAGTCCGAAGAACTCCCCGGGCTCCACGGTGAAGGAGATCCCGTCGACGGCACGGACATCGCCGTACGTCATCACGAGGTCGTGCGCCTCGACTCGCATGCCCATCTGGCAACCCTTCATCGTCCTTTGGTTCATTAGTTAAGTAATGAACCTTAGCAACAACAGGGGGCATGCGGCCAGCGGTTATGTCAGCAGCGTCCGCACCACCCGGAGGCCCACCGAGAGCCGTGCGAGGTCCGGCGTGTCCTCGCCCCAGATCTCCTCGAGCGTCTCCTCCGCCCGCTCCAGGACCGAGGCCTCGGACGCACCCCACTCCTGCACCCGCTCGCTCGCGGAGGAGGAGGGCTCCGTCGAGCTCAGCACCTTGCGCGCAAGCTGGCCCTGGACGCCGAGCAGGTCGTCACGCAGCGCGGCACGCGCCATCGACCGCCACCGGTCGTCGCGAGGGAGCGCCTGGATCCGGTGCGATAGGCGGTCGAGCCCGAGCTGCTCCCCGAGCTCGAAGAACACCTCCGCCACGGTCGTCGCCTCGACCCCGGTCGACAGCGCGATGTCGGCCATCTCGATCGCCCCGTACGCCGGCCCCAGCGCGGCGAACGTCTCCGCGTCCTCGACCGGGACGCCCGCCCGGACGAGCTCGTCGGCACGTCCTCGCCACACCGTGTGCTCGCGGCCCACCATCAACCGGGGAAGCTCGCGCAGCAGGCTCTGCACGGTCGTACCGAAATAGTCGACGCTCCCCTCGACGTCGGTGAACCGGCGGTGGTTGATCAGCCAGCGCGACATCCGCTCGACGAGTGCCTGGGCCGCGCTCCGCATGACCTCCTGCACGTCGGCAGGCACCTGGTTGTCGAGCACGTTGGCCCGTTCCAGGAGCGCGCCCTCACCGCAGATCTCGGCGGCGATCGAACGTGCGCGCGCAAGGTCCGCCGCGGAGGCGCCGGTCTCTCCCGAGAGCCGGTGGAAGTACGAGATGCCAGCACGGTTGACCATCTCGTTCACGATCGCCGTCACCACGATCTCGCGGCGCAGCGGATGCTGGGCCATGTCGGCGCGGTACTCCTGGCGCAGTGCGCTCGGGAAGTAGCCGAACAGGTGCCCCCGGTAGTACGGATCGTCCGCGATGTCGGAGGTCAGCAGCTCCCGCTCGAGCACGATCTTGGTGTACGCGAGCAGCACGGCGAGCTCGGGCGCCGTCATCCCGACTCCCTGCGAACGACGCTCTGCGATCTGGTTCGGGGCCGGTAGGAACTCCAGGGCGCGGTCGAGGTACCCGCCACGCTCCAGACGGGCGACCCAGCTCGCGTGCGCGTGCAGCAGGCTGACGGCCGCGTCCACCGAACCCGCGAGCGACACGTTCTGGTCGTAGTTGTCGCGCAGGACCAGGTGCGCCACCTCGTCGGTCATCGACGCGAGGAGGGTGTCGCGCTCCTCCAGGGTCAGGTCGCCACGCGCCCGTACGACGTTGAGCAGGACCTTGATGTTGACCTCGTGGTCGCTCGTGTCGACGCCGGCGGAGTTGTCGATGAAGTCGGTGTTGATCCGACCCCCCGCCAGGGCGTACTCGATGCGCCCCAGCTGGGTGAGCCCGAGGTTGCCGCCCTCGCCGACGCACTTGCAGCGCAGCTGGTTGCCGTTGACACGGATCGCGTTGTTGGCCTTGTCGCCGACGTCGGCGTGCGACTCCGACGACGCCTTGACATAGGTGCCGATACCGCCGTTCCAGAGCAGGTCGACCGGCGCCGTGAGGATCGCACGGAGGAGCTCGGGCGGACTCATCGTGGTGACGTCCTCGTCGATGCCCAGCGCCTTGCGCATCTGCGGGCTGATCGGCACCGACTTCGCCTTGCGGGAGAAGACGCCGCCGCCCTCGGACAGGAGGCTCCGGTCGTAGTCGGCCCAGCTCGAGCGCGGCAGCGCGAACAGCCGCTTCCGCTCCGCGTACGACCGGGCCGCCTCCGGCTCGGGGTCGACGAAGATGTGCCGGTGGTCGAACGCCGCGACCAGGCGGATGTGCTCCGAGAGGAGCATGCCGTTGCCGAAGACGTCACCGGACATGTCCCCGATGCCGACGCAGGTGAAGTCCTCACGCTGGCAGTCGACACCCATCTCCCGGAAGTGCCGCTGGACGGAGACCCAGGCGCCCCGGGCGGTGATGCCCATCGCCTTGTGGTCGTAGCCCGCCGAGCCACCCGACGCGAAGGCGTCACCGAGCCAGTAGCCGTAGTCGGTTGCGATCTGGTTCGCGATGTCGGAGAACGTGGCTGTCCCCTTGTCGGCGGCGACGACGAGGTAGGTGTCGTTGCCGTCGTGCCGGACCACGTCCGGCGGCGGGACCGCCTGGCCGTCGACACGGTTGTCGGTGAGGTCGAGCATCGACGAGATGAACGTCTTGTAGCAGGCCACCCCCTCGGCGAGCCATGCCTCGCGGTCAGCGGGGTCGGGCAGCTGCTTGCAGTAGAAGCCGCCCTTCGCTCCGACCGGCACGATGACGGCGTTCTTCACCATCTGCGCCTTGACGAGCCCGAGGACCTCCGTGCGGAAGTCGTCGCGCCGGTCCGACCACCGCAGACCACCACGGGCGACCGCCCCGAAGCGCAGGTGCACACCCTCCACCCGCGGCGAGTAGCAGAAGATCTCGTGCGCCGGACGCGGCTCGGGGAGGTCCGGGATGTCACGCGGCGAGAGCTTGAACGAGACGTACGAGCGCGGACGACCGTCGGCGCCGCGCTGGAAGAAGCTCGTTCGTACGGTCGCGCGGACCAGGGTCCGGTACGACCGGAGGACGCGGTCCGCGTCCAGGCCCTCGACCGCCTCGAGCCGCTCGCGCAGGTCCGCCTCGACCTCCTCGGTGAGCGACTGGCGTACGGAGTCGTCGACGGACGGGTCGAAGCGGGCCCGGAAGAGGTCGAGGATGAGACGGACGACGTCGGTCTCGGCCAGCAGCACGGCCTGCAGGGACTCCAGGCTGAACGGCGTCCCGGCCTGCTGGAGGTAGCGGGCGTACGCGCGGAGCACGACGGCCTGCCGCCAGTCGAGGTTCGCGCCCAGGACGAGCCGGTTGAACCCGTCGACCTCGGCACGCCCGTCCCAGCACGCGGCGAACGCCTCGGTCAGCCGCTCACGGCTGTCCTCGTCGGTCAGGACGTGGGACCGCGCGCGGAACCAGTACACCCACACCGGCTCGTCGGTCGCCAGCTCGTACGGGCGCTCGTCGATGATGTCGACGCCGTGCGAGGCGAACGCCGGCAGCAGGTCGGTGAGCGCGGCGGGCTCACGGGCGTACAGGCGGACCCTCAGGGCGTTGGGGTCGCCCTCGCTCGGGTCGGGCTCGACGTGGACGACGATCTTGTCCTCGCCGGCCAGCAGCGCACGCGCGGCGAGGACGTCGTCGACGGCGTCGGCGGCCGCGACGTCCTCCTTGTACGCGGCAGGGAACACGTCACGGAAGCCGGCCAGCATCGAGGTCGTGCTCGCGTCACCGAACCGCCGGCCGACCGCCTCACCGAGCGCGTCCTCCCACGAGCGGACGGCGGCAGCGACCTCGCCCTGGAGCTCGGAGGCCTCGAGGGTCCCGAGCTCCTCGCCCGGACGCGGGCGGACGACGAGGTGGACGCGCGCGAGCTGCGACTCGCTCACCCACACGCCGTAGTCGATCATCGGCCGGCCGCCGACCCGCTCGGCCAGCATCTTCTCGATTGTGAGCCGCACGTTCGTCGTGTAGCGGTCGCGCGGGAGGTAGACGAGGCACGACAGGAACCGGTCGTACGGGTCGCGGCGCACGAACAGCTGGACGTGGCGGCGCTCCTGGAGGTGGATCAGTGCCTCGGCGATCTCGGCGAGCCCTTCGACCGGGATCTGGAAGAGCTCGTCGCGCGGGTACGTCTCGAGCAGGTCGAGGATCTCCTTGGCCGCGTGGCTGTCGGCGTCGTACCCGAGGCCGGAGATCACCGCGTCGACCTTGCGGTCGAGGATCGGGATGCGGGTGATGCTTCCGGTGTAGGCCGACGAGGCGAGCAGCCCGAGGAAGCGGCGCTCCCCCACGACCTCCCCCGAGGCGTCGAAGGTCTTGATGCCGATGTAGTCGAGGTAGCTCGTCCGGTGCACGGTCGAGCGGGAGTTCGCCTTGGTGATGACGAGGACGGTCTTCTCTCGCGCGCGGGCGCGAGAGCGCGGGGGAAGCCGGTTGAACGACGCGCTCTCGCGCCGCTCGTTGCGCAGGATGCCGAGCCCGCTGGTCGGGACGGAGCGCAGCTGCTCGTCGCCCGGCTCCCCTGCGAGGTCGTACTCGCGGTAGCCGAGGAAGGTGAAGTTGTCGTCGGCGAGCCAGGACAGCAGCATCGCCGCCTCGGCGGCCTCGTCCGGCGAGATGCCGACCGGAGGCGCGGACCGCATCTCAGCGACGATCTCGCGGGCCCGCGACCGCATCGGCTCCCAGTCCTCGGTGGCGAGCTCGACGTCGCGCAGCACCCTGCGGACGCCCTCGCCGATGACCTCCACGACGTCGGGGCGGTCACTGCGGTCGATCTCGAGGTACATCCACGACTCGCGGAGCGCACCCGGCTCCGCCGCACCGCCCGCGATCCCCACCGACCGGAGGTGGCCCGCATCGTCGCGGACCACGTCGAGCTGCGGGTGGACGAGCCAGTCGACACCGAAGCCTTCCTTCGCCAGGAACCCGATCGTCGAGTCGACGAGGAAGGCACGGTCGTCGGTGACGACCTGGAGCACCAGATGGCCCCGCGCATCCCACCCGTCGGTGTCGGCGTCTGGTTGCCACACCTTGAGCAGGGTCTCCCCCGGCGTTCGTACAGCGGCGAGCCGGGCGTGGCTCATGGCCGCACCCCTCAGCGCCTCAGGTGGTCGCTCCTTGCGCTCCTCGGCAGGGACGTGCTGGTAGTAGGCATCGACCAGCGCATCGGTGACGTCGGGGGGCAGGTCGCCTTCCTCCACGGACAACATCGGACTCCTTCGTGCACATCGTTGTGACACTCTGCACACTACTTGGCGCCCTCCGGGGCCGATCCTGCGATGATGTCCGGCATGAGGCTGCACGAGACCGCCGACTACCCCGGCGCCACCCCCGACCAGGTCTTCTCGATCATCCGGGACGACGACTTCCGGGCGGAGGTGTGCGAGAAGGTCCACGCCATCGCGTACGAGGTCACCGTCGACGACCAGGAGGACGAGGTACGGGTCCAGATCGACCGGACCATGCCGGCCGAGATGCCCGACTTCGTCAAGCGGCTGACCGGCGAGACGGTCGAGGTCCGCCAGACCGAGGTCTGGGGGCCGGCCGCGGCCGACGGCTCGCGCAGCGGCACCGTGCGGCTCACGATCAAGGGCCAGCCTGCCTCGATGGACGGCACGATGGCGATCAACCCGACCCCGTCGGGCGCCGAGCTGGTCGTCGACGGCGACGTGAAGGTCAAGATCCCGCTGGTCGGCAGGAAGATCGAGCCCGAGGTCGCCAAGGCGATCGTCGCCGCTCTGCAGGTGGAGTCCGCCGCGGGCCGGGCGCGGGTCGCCGGCAGCTGAGCCCGCGCGGCGGCTCAGCCGTCATCGGTGACCGATGTCGGTGCGCCAGGCGTAGAGGACGGCGGTACCGGTGACGAGGTCCTGCACCGACCGCGACCGGGTGTCGATCGCCGACCAGAAGAGCCCGATCGGGAACGCCACCACCACCAGCGCGCGGACGAACGCCCGCAGGAGATGCACCCGCCCACCGTCGCGCACGACCCGGGAGCCCATCACCTGGCCACCGAGGGTCTTGCCGCTCGTGGCCCAGGTCGCCGTCAGGTACGTCACCATGGACACCGCGCCCAGGATCAGCACCACCCCGAAGGACCAGCGCGGCCAGCTCCACCCGACAGGGTTGTAGAGGAAGCTGAGCGCGGCCACGCCGACGTACACGCCGGCGGCCCAGAACCCGACCAGCACGTAGTCGATCCCACCGGCGATGGTGCGGGTCACGATGCCGGCGGGCTTGCCCTGGAGGTCGGCACCGGGCCCGACGGGATGCGGGTGCGTCGGCGTGCTCATCACGGTCTCCCCTCACGGCGGCGGCGCCACACGAGCACCCGGTCGACGGCGCGCGCCACCACCTCGTCGGCGGTGGCAGCCCCCGTACGGGCCTCGACGACGAGGTCGGCGGCGACACCGCTGGAGGAGTCGCGGATGATCTCCGGCAGGTCGACGTCCTCGATCACCTGGTTGGCGAGCGCGTCGAGGTCGACCCGATCGCGCACGAGGGCCGTCAGGTCGAGACCGTCGAGCACCTGAACGACCACGCGGTGCAGGTCGACGCGGTCGAGCACGACCTCGGTCAGGTCGAGCTGGTCCAGCGCCGTGGTGACGACCTGCCCCAGGTCCACCCGCTGCGTCACGACGGCCGTGAGGTCGAGCTCGTCGAGCGCGGCCACGACCACTTCGGCGAGGTCGACGCGGTTGAGCACCAGGCGGGTCAGGTCGATCTCGTCGAGCACACGCTCGACGACGACGGGGACGGCGGCGCGGGCCGTGCGCACCAGCGCCTCCTGCGCACGCAGGCGCGTCCAGCGCCCGCGGAGCACCAGCTGCTGCGCGACGGCGCCCGGTGCGAGCCTCGCGGGCACGAGCGGCGGGTACGCGAGGCGGCGTCCGGCCCGTGCGGCACCCGGCGCGACGGTGCGCGCGACGCCGACGACAGGGACCGCCACGGCGACGGTCGCGCCGACGGCCAGGTCGACGAACCGTACGACATGGTCCTGCACGACTCGAATCTAGAGGAACCGAGCGCCCACGGCGCGGCCCGTGCATTCGAGGAGGGCCGGCGCGTCGGCCATGCAGCGGTCGAGGTCGCTCTCGATGTCGGACAGCGCGAGCACGTCGGCGAAGCCTGCCGCCCTTGCGCGCTCCGGTGTCAGGGTAGTCCTGCCGCAGACGACGACCACCGGGATGCCGCGTTCGCGGGCCCGTCGCGCGATCACGGCGGGCGCCTTGCCGCGCAGCGTCTGCTCGTCGAACGACCCCTCCCCGGTGACCACGAGATCGACGGTCTCGAGCACCTCGTCGATGCCCACGAGGTCCAGGACCAGGTCGGCTCCCGACCTCAGCACGGCCCCGAGGAGCGCGACCGCAGCGAACCCGACGCCACCTGCGGCACCGGCGCCCGGGCTGTCCCGGAGATCACGGCCGGTGGCCCTGGCGACGACGTCGGCCCACCGTACGAGCGCCGCGTCGAGGGTACGGACCTGGCCGGGATCAGCGCCCTTCTGCGGGGCGTAGACGGCGGCGGCACCCTCGGGACCGGTCAGCGGGTTGTCCACGTCGCACGCGACCTCCAGCACCGTCCCTTCCAGCACCGCCCCGTCCAGCACAGTCCCTTCGAGCTCGAGCGACGCCACCTGCGCGAGGCCGCGTCCCCCGTCCGGGACCGGCGCTCCGGAGGCGTCGAGGGCGCGGGCGCCGAGGACGCTCAGCATGCCGGCGCCTCCGTCGGTCGAGGCGCTGCCGCCGATGCCGACGACGATGCGGGTGGCCCCGCCCTCGACGGCGGCCGCGATCACCTCGCCCAGGCCGCGGGAGGTCGCCGTCATCGGTGCCAGTGGTCCCGTCAGCCGCTGCATGCCGCACGCGTCCGCCATCTCGACGACAGCGTCGGTCCCGCAGCGGGCGTACACCGTGTCGACGGGTTCGCCGGTCGGTCCGGTGACGGTGACGACCACGGGTTCCCACCCGGCCGCCAGCGCAGCGGCGACCGTGCCGTCACCCCCGTCGGCGACCGGGAGCTCGACGACGTCCGCGCCGCTGTCACGCAGGCCGCGACCCAGCGCGGACGCCACCTCGGCCGCGTCGAGGGACCCCTTGAACTTGTCGGGAGCGACGAGGACCCGCGTCACAGGTACGGCTCGACGAGCTCGGCGTAGCGTCGTGCCATCGTCGCGACCACGTCCTCTCCGGCTTGCGCCCACAGGTCGGCGTTGAAGATCTCGACCTCCACGTCGCCGGCGTACCCGGCCGCCGCTACCGCTCGGGTGAACGCCGCGAAGTCGACGTGCCCGTCGCCCATCATGCCGCGTCCGAGCAGGTTGTCGGCAGGCACGGGGGTGATCCAGTCGCAGACCTGGTACGCGACGATCCGTTCGCCGGCCCGCGCGATCTGCTCCTCGACACCGGGCTCCCACCACAGGTGATAGGTGTCGACGACGACACCGACCTGATCCGCGGGGTGCTCCTCGGCGAGGTCGAGGGCCTGGCGCAGCGACGACACGACGCCGCGGTCGGCGGCGAAGATCGGGTGCATCGGCTCGATCCCGAGCCGTACTCCGCGCTCGCCCGCGTACGGGGCCAGCCGGCCGATCGCCTCGGCGGCTCGGGCACGGGCGCCGGGGAGGTCGCGGCTGCCGCCCGGGAGCCCGCCCGGGACGAGGACGAGCACGTCGGTGCCCAGCGCCACAGCCTCGTCGATCGCGGCAAGGTTGTCGGTGTGCGCGGCCTCGCGGGCCTCGGCGTCGGCGGCGGTGAAGAAACCGCCGCGGCACAGGGAGGAGACCCGCAGGCCGCTTGCGGCGACAAGCTGCGCCGCCTTCTCCAGCCCCACGTCGGCGACCGGCTCACGCCAGAGGCCGATCGACTCCAGTCCTGCCGCCCTCGCACCGTCCAGCGCCTCCGGGAGCGACCACTGCGCGGTGGTCCGCTGGTTGAGGGAGAGCCGCGCGAGCCGGGGGTCGCCTGCCCGAGGGGTCTCGATCCTCGCGGGCGCGCCGCCGGGCACGTCGGTCACCCCCGTCACCGACGTGCCCCCGCGGCCTCGAGGAGCAGGCCGAGCCGGTACGAGGCGAGCTCGGGGTCCGGCAGCAGGCGTGCCTCGTTGGCGAGCGCGAACACCTGTGCGAGGTGGACGACGCTGCGGGCCGACTGGAGGCCACCGACCATCGTGAAGCCGGGCTGGTGGCCGGACAGCCAGGCGAGGAACGCGATGCCCGTCTTGTAGTAGTACGTCGGCGCCTCGAACACGTGCCGCGAGAGCGCCAGCGTGGGCGCCATCTCCTCGTCGTACGTCGCGAGGTCGCCCTCGTCGAGCGCCGTCAGGGCGGCCGATGCTGCGGGCGCGACGGCGGCGAAGGCGCCCAGCAGGGCGTCGGAGTGGCGCTCCCCGTCCCCGCGGACCAGCTCCGGGTAGTGGAAGTCGTCGCCGGTGTAGAGACGGACGCCCTCGGGCAGCGCTGCGCGGAGCCCGACCTCGTGCTCGGCCGACAGGAGCGAGACCTTGACCCCGTCGACCTTCGACGCGTGCGCCTCGACCATCGACAGGAACGTCGCGGTCGCCTCGTCGACGTCGCGCGAGCCCCAGTAGCCGGCGAGCTGCGGGTCGAACATCTCCCCCAGCCAGTGCAGGATCACCGGCTCGCGCACCTGGCTCAGCACCGTGTCGTACACGGCCAGGTAGTCCTCGGGCCCGCGGGCGAGCGCCGCGAGATGGCGCGAGGCCATGACGATGACCTGCGATCCCGCGCCCTCGATCACCTCGACCTGCTCGAGGTAGGCGTCGGCGACCTCGCCGAGGCCGCTCAGCGTCTCGCGGTGGTCGGTGCCGGCGCCGGACGCGATCCGGGCTCCGGACTCACGTGCCAGCGCCGCGCTGCGGGTGACGAGCTCGACGACCGCGGGCCAGTCGAGCCCCATGTTGCGCTGCGCGGTGTCCATCGCCTCCGCGACGCCCATCCCGTAGCCGAACAGGTGCTGCCGGAACCCGAGCGTCGCGTCCCAGTCGATCGCTGCCGGTGCCCCGGGCACGTTCTCCCCGTACGGGTCGGCGACGACGTGCGCGGCGGCGAACGCGACGCGCGACCGGTACGGAGCGGGGTGCGGCGCCCACTCTCGCGGCTCCCGCAGGGTGAGCGGGGCCCACGTCCCGTCCGAACGGGGGATCGCGAGGCTCGCGCCGGTCGTCGTCACGCGATCTCCTCGATGGCGACCGTACGACCCTGCGACGACGAGTCCAGCGCCGCCTCGACGAGCTGGAGGCCCCGCACCCCGGACCACAGGTCGTGGCGGTGCGGCCGCCCCGCGTGCCAGTCACGGAGGAACTCCTCCCACTGCGCCCGGAACCCGTTGGCGAACTCCTGGTTGTCGGGCACCTCCGACCACTGGTCGCGGAAGACCTGGTCGGTGGGGAGGTCGGGGTTCCAGACCGGCTTCGGCGTCCGGACGCGCGACTGGACCTTGCAACCGAACAGGCCGGCCACCGCCGAGCCGTCCGTCCCGTCCACCTGGAACTCGACGAGCTCGTCGCGGTGGACGCGCACGGCCCACGACGAGTTGATCTGCGCGACGATGCCGCCCTCGAGCTCGAAGATCCCGTACGCAGCGTCGTCGGCGGTCGCCTCGTACGCCTCGCCCTTCTCGTCCCACCGCTGCGGGATGTGGGTGACGGCCTTCGTGGTCACCGTCTGGACCTTGCCGAGGATGTTCTCGAGCACGTAGTTCCAGTGGCAGTACATGTCGAGGACCATCCCGCCGCCGTCGGCCGCGCGGTAGTTCCAGCTCGGACGCTGGGCGGGGATGAGGTCGCCCTCGAAGACCCAGTAGCCGAACTCACCGCGTACGGACAGGATGCGCCCGAAGTAGCCCGCGTCCACGAGGCGACGCAGCTTGAGCAGACCCGGCAGGTAGAGCTTGTCGTGGACGACTCCGTTGAGCGTGCCCGCGGCGTCGGCGGCGCGCGCGATCTCGACGCCTTCGCCGACCGTCTGCGCGATCGGCTTCTCGGTGTAGATCGCCTTGCCTGCCGCGATCGCCTTGAGCAGCGACTTCTTGCGCTCGGAGGTGACGAGGGCGTCGAAGTAGACCGGTGCGCTCTCGTCGGCCAGGGCCTCGTCGACGTCGACCGTCCACTCGGCGATGTCGTGCCGCTCGGCCAGCTCGGCGAGCTTGTCGGCGTTGCGCCCGACGAGGATCGGCTCCACCTGGAGACGGCTGCCGTCGGGAAGCACGACCCCGCCGTCGTCGCGGATGGCGAGGATCGAGCGCAGGAGGTGCTGCCGGTAGCCCATGCGCCCGGTGACGCCGTTCATGATGATGCGGACGTGGTGCTGTGCCATGGGCGGTCAACCGTTCTTCTGTGAGGCGGGCTCTGCGGGAGTGGACTCGTGCGGGCGCCCACCGAGGTAGAGGGCACCCAGCTGCGGGTCGGCGAGGAGCTCGGGTGCCGGACCCGAGATGTGGACACGGCCGAGGTCGAGGACGCAGCCGATGTCGGCGGTCTCGAGCGCGCGACGGGCGTTCTGCTCGACGAGGAGCACGGCGATCCCGGCGTCGCGCATACGGACGACCTGCTCGAAGACGGTCGCCGTCGTCTTGGGGTCCAGGCCCATGGACGGCTCGTCGAGCAGGACGACCTTCGGGCTGATCATGAGCGAGCGGGCGAACTCGACCTGCTTCTGCTGGCCGCCGGACAGCAGGCCGGCCAGCTGCTTCCACCGCTCCCCCACGATCGGGAAGAGCGTCCGGACGAAGTCGACCCGTTCGGCGACGAGCGCCTTGTCGCGCAGCGTGTAGGCGCCGAGCATGACGTTCTCCTCGACCGTCATCTCGCGGAAGACGCTGTGCCCTTGGAGCACGTGGGCCAGGCCGGAGGCCAGCATGCTCCTGCGGGCCCTCGCCCGGTGACGTCCACGCCGTCGACGACGGATCCGTGCCGGACCTCGGGGCGAGCAGGCCGCTGGCGACCTTGAGCACCGTGGACTTGCCGGCACCGTTGGGACCGACGAGGCAGACGACCGTACCGGCGGGCACCTTCACCGTGAGGCCGCGCAGGACGAGCGCGGCGCGCCCGTACCCGGCCTCGATGTCGTTGAGCTCGAGCAGGTAGTCAGACACCAAGGTACGCCTCCAGGACTCGCGGGTCGGACTGGACCGCCGACGGAGGTCCCTCGGCGATCGGACGGCCGCGGTCGAACACGATCACGTGGTCGCTGAAGGCTCATGACCATCTCCATGTTGTGCTCGACGATGACGAAGGTCCGGCCCTCGGCGTTGAGCTCGCGGACGAGCGTGCCGATGCGCCCGATGAGCGCGGGGTTCACGCCGCCGGCCGGCTCGTCGAGCATGATCAGGTCAGGCTCGGCCATCAGGACCCCGGCGAGCTCGAGGAGCTTCTGCTGGCCGTACGAGATGTCGCGCCGCCTCGGAGTGCTCGAGGTGGTCGATGCCGACGCGGCGCAGCCAGCGTCGTGCGCCGCTCGATCTCGTCGGTGTCGCGGGCGCCGCTTGAGCAGCGACGCCAGGCCGTGCGTACGGTACCGCGACGAGCACGTTCTCCAGGACGGTCATCCGCGGGAAGATCCGGCACAGCTGGAAGCTGCGGCCGATCCCGGCGCGCGCGATGCGGTGCGGTGAACGGCCGGTGATGTCGGCTCCGCGGTAGCGTGACCGTGCCCGGAGTCGGGCTTGATCATGCCGGTGACGCAGTTGAAGAAGGTCGTCTTGCCCGAGCCGTTGGGGCCGATCAGCGCGTTGATCTTGCCCGTCGTGGAACGTCACGGTCGCGTCGTCGACGGCGGTGACGCCGCCGAAGGTCTTGCGCAGGGACACGGTCGCGAGGCTCTCGCGGGTGGTGACGTCGGTCGTCATCGCTCTGGCCTCCTCTTCTCGGTCGGCGGCGTGGAGCGCGGGCCGGGAGCCGGGCCAGGCTCGGCCTCGTCGCGCGCGAGCAGGTCGGCGGCACGTCATCTCGCGGATCGAGCTGCGCTGAGGCCTGAACCGCTCGACGAGCCGCGTGCCGGCCGGGATGATGCCGTCGGGCATGAACAGCACGACGACGGCGAGGAGCAGGCCCGGTGGCGACCAGGTGGAACTGCGTGTCGCCGAACTCGAGCTTGAAGTACTCGAGGGCGCTGCCGACGATGACCGCGCCGAGCAGCGGCCCGAACAGCTGACGGACACCGCCGAGCAGCGCCATCAGCACCATGTACGAGCCGATGAGGATCGAGAACTGGAAGACCGGGTCCAGGTCGCCGAACCAGAGGGCGTACATGCCGCCCGCCGAGCGCGGTGAAGAACGCCGAGACGACGAAGACGACGAGCTTGTACGCGTACGTCGGCACGCCGAGCGCCTCCGCCTTGTCCTCGTCCTCGCGGATCGCCTTGAGGCCCATGCCGAAGCGCGAGCGGTCGATCAGCCACCACGCGAGCAGCGTGACCGCCAGCAGGCCCGCGAACAGGTAGAAGAACGTGCGGTGGTGCTCCGGGCGGAGCAGGTCCGGGAACGGGCGCGGGACGACCAGCCCGTTCGAGCCGCCGGTGAGGCCGCTCCAGCTCTGGAAGACCAGCAGCAGGATCAGGACCAGGGCGATCGAGACGATGACGAACGACGCGCCGCGTACCCGCAGCGCGGCGAAGCCGATCGGGACCGCGAGGACGGCGACGCCGAGCCCCGCGACGAACCAGGCCACGAAGCTCGGCAGCCCGAGCTCGGTGACCAGGAGCGCCGTGCCGTACGCGCCGAGGCCGAAGTAGGCCGCGTGGCCGAGCGAGATGTAACCGGTGAAGCCGCCGACGAAGTTCCACGACGTCGACAGGACGGCGTAGCTGAGGACGACGATCCCGGCCGAGAGGATGTAGGGGTTGGGAGCCCAGTCGGGGAAGGTGAGCAGTGCTGCCGCGCAGGCGACGAACACGACGCCCTTCGCGACGAGCGCCTTCGAGACGCGGGGCCGGCTAGAAGCGCTGAGCAAGGCGACCTCCGAAGAATCCTTGCGGGCGGAGCATCAACGTGGCGAACAGCGCCACGTAGAAGATGGTCTGGGCCCACGTCGTCCCCATCGGGATCTGGAGCAGGCTCTGGCCGATGCCGAGCACCATGGCCGCGATCGCGGCGCCGGGGATGCTCCCCAGGCCGCCCACGACGATGATCGCCATCAGCGGGCCGATCCAGTGCCAGTGCAGCGACGGGTAGATCGTGGCGTCGAGCGCGAGCGCGGTGCCGCCGATCGCCGCCGTCGCGAGCCCGAGGCCGAAGCCGTAGCCGGCGACGCGGTCGGTCTTGATCCCGACGAGCTGCGCGGCCTCCTTGTGCTGGATGGTCGCGCGCAGCGCCTGGCCGAAGCGGGTGTACTTCATGATCAGCGTAGAGCGCGGCGAGCGAGGCCGCCGCGAGCGCGAACGCGATGAGCTTGACGACCGCGAGCCGCGCGCCGAACACCTCGATGCTCGCGCCCGCTGTAGCCGAGCTGGATGCGGCGCTGGGTGCCCGAGAAGACGAACCCGAGCATCGCCCTCGATGACCAGGGCGATCGCGAACGTCAGCAGCACCGACATCATCGTCAGCGTGATCGGCCGGAGCCTGGCGACGAGCAGGCGCTGCATGAGCACCCCGACCGCGAAGAACAGCGGGACGGTGATCACGAGCGAGAACAGCGGGTCGATGCCGGTCTCGCGGTGGAAGAACCAGGCGAGGTAGGCGGCGAGGATGAGGAACGCCGAGTGGGCGATCATCACCACGCGCATGATCCCGAAGTAGAGCGTGAGCCCGGCCGCCAGGAGGGCGTAGAGCCCTCCCAGCAGGATCCCGAGCACCAGGCTCTGGAGGAAGAGGGAGCCATCCATCAGACGGTCACCACGCCGGCTTCGGGTAGACGATCTCGGCTTCCTTCACGGACTCGGGAAGGACGATCTTGATGTCGCCACCGACGTACTGCTGGATCATGTGGGCACCCTTCGGGCGACCGTCCTCGTCCCAGCTCAGCGGGCCGACGACCGTGTCGACCTCGTTGTCGCGCAGCCAGTCGATGAGCTTCTGCTGGCAGTCGCCCTGCTCGGCGCAGCCGACGGCCTCGACGGCGGCGGCGACGACCTGGCCGGTGGTGTAGGCGTTGGCCTCGTCCTCGCCGGGCGGGTTGCCGTTGCGCTCGGTGTAGCTCTCGACGAACTCGTTGTTCGTCGGGATGTCGGCCTGCTCGGTGTAGCCGGTCGGCGAGAGGATGCCCTCGGTCTTGGAGCCGATCGCCTCGGGGAACTCGGGGTTGGTCGGCGCGGTCGAGAAGGCGGCGAGCTTGGGCTGGTAGTCGAGCTGCTGCAGCGCGACGATCAGGTTGACGGCGTCCTGGTACTGGGTGCCGCCGACGATCATGTCGGCGTTCGACGCCGTCGATCTTGGCGGCGATGCTGCTGAAGTCGGTGGTGTTCGGCGGGTAGATCTCGTCGACCACGGTCTTGATGCCCGCGCCTCCATCTTGTCCTTGAGGCCGTACGCCGTGCCCTGCGCGAACGGGTCGTCCATCGCGGCGTACGGCCGCGGTCTTGGGACGCTGGTCGGCCGGCAGCGCCTCGATCCACTCGGCGAGGTAGTTGTAGTGGTCGTCGGCGCACGGCCGGCGCCGCGTAGAAGAGGTTGCCGAAGCCCTGCTCGAAGACCTCCGGCGGCCGCTCCGGCCGGCTCGACGAAGAGCATCCCGTACTCGTCGGCCACGCGTGCGGCGGGCACGACGAGGCGGGTGGAGAACGGACCGAAGACGAGGTCGACCTCGTCCTGCGCGATCAGGGACTCGTAGTCGGCGACGACCCGGTCGGCGTTCGGACTGGTCGTCGAGGATCTTCAGCTCGACCTTGCGCCCGAGCAGGCCACCGTCGTCGTTGACGATCGGCCGCCCAGGCTTCGTACCCGCGCTGGACGCCCTTGCCCGGCTCGGCGAAGTCACCGGTCAGGGGCAGCGAGACGCCGATCGTGATCGGTCCGTCGTCATCACCGCCACCGGAGTCCGAACCGCCGCACGCCGTCAGGGCGAGAGTGGCGGCGCCGAGCATGGCGCCGATCCGGATGATGCTCGTTGTCTTGGTCGACATGACACTCCTACGATCTTGAGGTCCGCGTGTCCGGGCCGCCGTAAGCGCTTTCGTAAGCGCTTACGTAGGATAGACAGGATGAACGCGTGTGGCAAGGGTCACACGAGGAAAGGGGCATCCGATGGCGAGAGGGCGTACCGCGCCACGACTGGTCGACGTCGCGGCGCGTGCAGGCGTGTCGTTGGCGACGGCGTCGCGCGCGCTGGCCGGTCGCGAGGGCGTCAGCACCGCCGTCGCCGAGCGTGTGCACGAGGTCGCGGGTGAGCTCGGCTACGTGGTCAACGCCCACGCCCGTACCCTCGCGGGCGGGTCGGCGTCGATCGTCGGTCTGATCGTGCACCAGATCGACGACCCGTACTTCTCCGAGATCGCGGCGGGGGTCATCTCGGTGGCGTACGAGAAGGGCATCACGGTCCAGATCTGCCACTCCGCCCGCGATCCCGAGAACGAGCTGCGCCAGATCCGTTCGCTCATCGCCAACAACGTGCGAGCGATCATCGTCGCCGGCTCGGGATACCTCGACGAGGGGGTGGAGACGGCGGCCAAGCGCGAGCTCGCGACGTTCCAGGACAACGGGGGCCGCGTCGCCGTGATCGGGCGCCACGCGTTGCGCGCCGACGCCGTGCTGCCCGACAACGAGGAGGCAGGTGGCGCGCTCACCGAGCACCTGCTGGAGCTCGGGCACCGGAGGATCGCCATCGCCTCCGGCAACGTCAACCTCACGACCGTCGTCGACCGCCTCACCGGGATCGGGCACACCCTCGAGAAGGCCGGGCTCTCGCTCGACGCCCTCCCGATGGTGGAGGCGGAGTTCACCCGCGACGGTGGCGCGTTCGCGGCGGAGCGGATCCTCGCCGAGCACCCCGAGACGACGGCGATCATCGCGCTCAACGACGCGATGGCGATCGGCGTCTTGTCGACGCTCCGTACCCACGGGGTCGCCGTGCCGGGCGACATCTCCGTGGTCGGGTTCGACGACGTCTCGGTCGCCGCAGACCTCGCGCCCAGCCTCACGACCGTACGGCTCCCGATGACGGAGATGGGCGAGGTCGCGGTCACGATGGCGCTCAAGGAGCCGTCGTCGCGCCCCCGCCGCAAGCACACGGGCCACCAGCTGATGGTGCGCGACTCGACCGGCCCGGCACGCGACTGACGCGCCGGACCCGCCGGACGCGCCGGAGAGGGCGGGTGGCCTCGACCCCCCGCCCTCTCCGTACGGTCACCGCTCGACGCGGCGGAACTGCTGGTTCACCTCCAGCTTGGTGAGCGAGCTGTCGAGGAACATCAGGCTGTCCATGCGGCAGTTGCACGGGTTGCGCTCGGAGCCGTCCTGCGGGAACGAGCCTCCGATCTTGATGCCGCGGGGGTTGGTGGGCGAGGTCGTCTCCTCACCGGGCGCGTTGTTCCCCCACGGATCGTCGGTGCGCGTGTAGAACCCCGGGATCGGCTTGCCGTTCTTGTACAGCGCCATGGTGCCGTTGGCGTAGTTGAACGTCGCGGCGAGGTGCACCCACTCCCCCTGCGGGAGCAGGGTTCGCCAGTCCTCCGACGCGGCGAACGTCTGCGACGCCCCCGTGTCGACACGTCGACCCAGCGCGACCAGGCGCAGCTCGCCGTTGACGTCGATGAGCTCGAGCAGAGCCCGTACGCCGTGGCCGTCGGAGTTGCCGGCAAGGACCCCCGCCAGACCGACCGCGTTGTACCGGTCGTCCGGCGCCGGCGTGTTCGTGTTGAGCGACGGGTTCTCGCCGGTCATCTTGAACCAGCCCATCACGGTCATCCCCTTGGCGCCGTTGAACCGCGACAGGGACTCCACCCCGTCGGCGTCGTCCTCGTACACGCCGGCCTTCCACGCCAGCTGCCCGGCGGCGGGGTCGGCGTTGCGGATCTGGAGCGAACGCCTGCTGCCCCGGAACGCACCGTCCCTGACCCGCATGTCCGAGCCGCCGTTGATCAGGTCGATGTCCGTGCCGGACTCGCCTCGGTCACGCTCCACCGCGCCGCGCGGGCGCTCGAAGTCGTAGTGCGAGACCAGGTACGGCGCGAGCGCCGGGTGCACGTCGGCGTCCCTCTTGACCAACTTGACGCCGGTGATCTTCCAGACCTTGCCGTTGGCCTTGGCGAGCAGGTAGAGCTCGTTGTCTCCATCGCGTCCGAAGCGCAGGTCGACGCGACGGTCGCCTGCCAGGACGGGGGTCGTGACCTCGTTGCCGCGCTCGTCGAACAGCGTCAGCTCATGGATCTGCGCGGACGGCTTGCCGCGCACCATCTCGCGGTTCTCGGTGTACATCACCCGACCGTCGACGAGGTCGGCGAAGAGGTACTTGTCGCGCAGCTGCGGCACGTCCTTGCCGCGGTAGACGAATCCGCCGCTGACGGCGTGACCCACGTCGGCCCCGCAGGGGAAGCCTGGCGGCGGGTTGTGGTCGTACTGCGCGACCGGGTAGGTGTAGCCGTTCTCCGCATCGTCCTCGGGCAGCGGGTAGAGGTTGCAGCGATCGTTCTTGTCGTACAGGAACGACCCCTCGCGCTCGCTCCAGCCCGCGTTGTCACCGGCGCGCAGGTCGTAGATCGCCTCGACGTCCTTCTCCCCGATGTGCCCGAGGAGCAGGCGGTTCTTGCCGCCGGTGTCCCAGCTGAACCGGTGCGGGTCGCGGAAGCCGTACGCCCAGATCTCGCCGATCGCACCCGGCGTGCCGACGAAGGGGTTGCTCGCCGGGATGCCGTACTCGCCGTTGTCGCTGTTCGTGCCGAGCGGGTCGATGCGCAGCAGCTTGCCCTGTGGCGTGGCCAGCGTCTGCGGCTCGTCGGTGTTGACACCCGTGCCGCCGTCGCCGGCTGCCACGTACAGGAGGCCGTAGTCCTCGTCGCCACGCTTCGCGGTCGGGTTGAACTCGATCTGCTGGATGCCGTGGATCCGGGTGGCGAAGCCCAGCCGCAGGACCTCGCGGTGGGTGCCGCTGAAGGTGCGGGCCGACGGGTCGGCAGCCGTCCACTCGGTGATGACGCCGTGGAAGGCGGTGTTGGGCTGCGGCGTGAGGTCGGGCTGCTTGGTCTGCAGCGCCCCGAACGCCTCGGTGTGGACGGTGTAGAACCGGCCGTTCTTCTTGAACTCCGGGTGGTAGGTCACGAAGCCGAACCCGCTGCCCATCCCCGCGCCGGAGAAGAAGTCGGCGCCGACCTCCGCCTTGACGTCGAGGTACGGCGTCGGCGCGCCGAGCACGCCGCGCTTGCCACGCGTCAGGTGGTAGAGGGTGCCGTTCAGGTCGGGTACGGAGAGCCGACCTGAGCCGTCGGGGATCTCGCCGAGGTAGTTGATGCGCGCGTGCCGCATCAGTCGCGGGTCCGTCGGCGCCGGCGTCGGCTCGGACTTCGGGAACTGCGCGACCTCCTTCACCACCAGGCCGAAGCCGGCCTGCACGGGCTCGGGAAGGGGGTCGGTGATCGGTGCGGGCGCTGCGGGATCGGCCGCAGTCGCCGCTGTCGTGGTCGTGGTCATCGTCGCGGCGACCAGTGCGGCCGCGGCGAGGAGACTCCACCGTCGTTGGGTCATTCCATCCACCGTCCGTTGTCGTCAGAGGGTTTGCGGAGCTGCCCCGAGAGCAGACATGAAAGCGCTTTCGCAACCGCTTTCGTCGAAACTTAAGGTATGACCCAGATCACGTCAAGACGAGATGACGTCGGTGTGACCGCCCTGTGTCGCGTCCCCTTGACGGCGCCGGGGCCGAGGAGGATCGTGCTGACGCAAGCGCTTCCAGAAAGCGCTTGCAGACCGTACGGCGGACGGCGTACGGACCCGACTCCATCGAAGGGGATGGCATGAGGATCGGTAAAGCACTCTCCGGCGCCCTCGCCGTGCTCGTCGGCGCCACCGTGCTCGTCGCGGCATGGCCGTCGGCCGCCGAACGGCACGGGCCGCGCTGGGCCGTCGAGGACGACGAACGCGCCGACTACGGCGTCTGCCGTGGCACGGACGACGACTGCTACCACGAGTGGCAGACCGCCTTCAGGACCGACGGCGTCGACCGGGTCCTCGTCTACAGCGCGACCGGGGTCTCCCGCCACGCCCACCTGGGGCCGCGGCTGGCGACCGGCATGAACCCGCCGCTGACCGACGCGCACGTCGCCCAGCAGGCGATGCGCCGCTGGGGTGCGGAGAACGCCATCTCCGTCGACTGGACCGAGGACGTGGCCCAGCTCGACTCCGCAGGGAAGCTCCTGCGCTACGACGCGGTCGTCTTCCTCAGCAACTCCCGCGACATCCTCGACGACGCGGCGCAGACCACGCTCATGCAGTACGTCCGCGCAGGCGGCGGGTTCGTGGCGATCCACAACACGCTCGGCGCCGAGTACCACTGGCCGTACTTCCAGGGCTTGCTCGGCGGAGCGGCCTTCTACGACCACGGCCCGTCCCGCAACGGCGTCGTCGAGAAGACCAGCCGCCGCGACCCGTCCGTGGTCGACCTGCCGCAGCGGTTCACGCTCAAGGACGAGTACTACAACCTGGTGCCGTTCCCCACCGGCGTACGCGTCCTGGCCGAGGTCGACACCGACACCCTCGAGGGCGGCGGCACGGGCTTCAGCGGACACCCAGGCCATCCCGGCGACCACCCCGTGACGTGGTGCCAGTACTACGACGGCGGGCGGGCGTGGGTCACGTCCCTCGGCCACGAGGTCGGTCTGTGGCGCGACGCACCAGGTGACGAGCAGGCCCGGCTGTTCAAGAGCCACGTCGTCGGCGGCCTGCTCAGCGCGATGGGCAAGGAGCCGTTCTGCAGGTCCTGAACGTCACTGACCAAGAGCCGCGAGAGCGGCGTCGAGCTCCTGCGTGGCGTACCAGGCGAGCTCGTCACCGACGTGGATGGCCTCGACCTCACGCAGCGCGACGGGTCCGCTGAGCTCGCTGCCCGGACCGCCGGGCGCCTCGGTCGCCAGCACGACCACCGCGCCCCAGCGCTCCTCCGCGATCTCGCCGGCCACGGCCATCGCGTCGTACTCGTCCTGCTCGTCGTCGCTCGCGGCCACCACGCCCTCGTACGCGTCGGCGGGCAGCGTGCCCTCGTCCGCGAGACGTCGCAGCGCCGCGGCGTCGACCGCGAGGTAGGCCCGCACGCTCATGCCGTGCCGCCGGCGCCGCCGACCCCGCCGGTCGTGCGCATACGGCCTCCTCGCAACGGGGCCGAGCCGCGAGGTGCACGCTGACGCGTCGGGCTCGCCGACTCGACGAGCTCGGCGAGCGCCTCCTCGAGGCACTGCCCGAGCACGTCGGCCTCGGGGACCGCCTGTCGATCGGCGACGAGGCCGTAGTAGACCCCACCGGCGTACGAGGTGACACCGATCGACAGCGTCGCGCCCGTGCGAGAGCGGGATCGCGGGGTACGTGGCGACGATCGGCGCGCCACCCATGAACATCGTCTCCTGCGGGCCTGGGACGTTGGTCACGACCAGGTCGTACGGGTGGTGAGCCTGCGTCTCCGCCACGCGGGCGCCGACCGCGTGGAAGGTGGTCGGCGCGAACCCGGGCAGCGACGCGAGCGTGTTGGCGGCCACCGCGACGCCCGTCTCCCGGTGGGCCTTGAGCGCGTACGACACCTGGTGCAGGCGGACGACCGGGTTGGTCTCCCCGACCGGCAACGACAGCAGGTGACCCCGCACCGTCGACCCGTACGAGGTGGGAACGCCGTCGGGTGCCGCGACCGACATCGGCACCATCGCCCGCAGCCGGGTCTTGTCGCTGACCGGTACGGCCTGGGTGAGCATCCAGCCGCGGATGCCGCCCGCGATGGTCGCCAGGATCACGTCGTTGACGGTGCCGCCGTGGACGTCACGGACGCCGCGGTACTCGTCGAGGCGCGTGCTCACCGTGACGTACCGGCGGTGCTGGCTGAGTCGCCCGCTGAACGGTCCGCCGGTGTCGGCGGTGACCGGTCCGACGACGGGCAGGGTCTGGACGACCTTGCCGACCGTCGACTGCACCTTGTCGAAACCGGACTGCAGGCGCTCGGCGGCACGGCGAGGGTTCAGGGCCGCGTCGACCAGCGACCCGGCGACGAGCGACATGCTCCCCGGCCCGACGCGCGGCGTCCAGCCGTCGGAGGGCACGTCGCGGTCGTGCGCGGTCTCGTCGAGGAGCACCTGCGCGAGGTCGACGGTCACCGACCCGTCGACGAGCGCCTGGTGGGACTTGATGAGGACGGCGCACTGCCCACCCTCCAGCCCTTCGATGAAGTACGCCTCCCACAGTGGCCGCGACAGGTCGAGCCGACGGGCGATGAGGCGGCTCACCAGCTCACGCAGGGCGGCGTTGGTGCCGGGACGGGGCAGCGCGGAGCGGCGCACGTGGTAGGAGAGGTCGAACGCCTCGTCGTCCACCCACAGCGGGGAGCCGATGCCTCCGGGCACGGCGGCGACCCTCTGCCGGTAGCGGGGCACCAGGCCGATCCGCTCGTTGACCACCTGCACCAGCGTGTCGTAGTCGAAGCGCCGCTCTCCGGGCTCCACGACAGCCAGCGTCATCACCTGGCGTGGCGCCGCAGACGTCTCCTCGTCGAGGAACGTCACGTCGAGCGCATCGAGACGTCGGGGCACGGGCTCAGGCTACGCCAGTTCGAGGGCTCGGGACACGAGGTCCGCCGCGAGCCCGGACAACGCCCGTTGGAATGCCGAGCCGGACGCCCCTTCGTGCGGCGTGAGCCCGTGGACGAGGCAGTGGTCGAGCGACGCCCGGTCGTACGGGAGGAAGACCGCAGGGGCGACCCCCGTGAAGCGCTCGACCGTCTCGCTGATCTCGCGGGTGCTCCACCCGAGGGAGCCGCGCATCTGGTTCACCACGACCAGGACCTCGGCATCGCACCGTGACCGCAGGTCGAGCACCGCGCGAGCGAGACGCGAGAGCCCGACCGGGTCGGGGAGCCCGACGACCACCACCTCGTCGGCCACCTCCAACGTGTGCCGCGCGATCGCGGTGCGCCGCGGACCGGCGCCGTCCACGGTGTGGTCGCCTGCGTCGTCCAGGCAGAAGCCGAGGTCGACGACGACGTCGTCGGCGAGGTCGCGTGCGGTCGCCAGCACCCCCTCGTACGCCGACGCCCGCAGGCCCGGCCACCGCTCGGCGCGCGGTAGACCGGTGAGGACGCCGAGGTCCGGCCCGATCCAGCGCAGGTGTCGAGCGAGTGCCTCCGCGGACAGGCGCGACCCGTTCGCGTCGCGCGCCGCCGCCAGCAGTCCGCTCACCTCGTCGAGGAGCGCGAGCGCCGGCGCCTGCGTGCCACCGTCGACGTCGGCGTCCACCAGGATGCTCCGGCGGCCCCGTGCGGCGAGCGCGGCTGCCAGGCCCCGCGCGACGGTGCTCCGCCCTGGGGCTCCGGCCGGTCCCCAGACCGCGGTCAGCACTCCCTCGCACGGCCGAGGGTCTTCGGGGCTCGCGTGGCCTCCCTCCGACCCTGTCCCGGACGTCCGCGCGGCCTGACCTGTGGGCGCAGGTCCGGTGGGTGCGGGACCGGCCGCGGGGTCCCCCGTACGAGCAAGCGTGGCGATGCTGGCCAGCCGCGCGAGAGGGACGACGGCCTCGATGCCGAGGCCCGCGGCGACCCTCTCGGCCTCGACCGCGCCGGCGTCCGGGGTCACGGCGACCACGACGACTCCTCGCCGCGTGATCCGCTGGACCGCGTCGGGATCGAGACCCGGCAGCTCGACCGACACGAGCGCGAGCGCGACGGCGCCGCTCACCGCCGTCGCGACCGCGTCGGTGACGTCGACGCAGCGGCGGACGACGGTGATGTCGCGGGTCTGCAGTGCAGCCGACACCAGCTCGGCCTCCCAGGCGGCGTCGCCGGCGGCGATGAGGACGGGGACGCTCACGAGCCGGCCGCCGTCCGTCGTACGAGGGTGACGGTCCCGGACTCGAGCGCCGCCAGCGCGCGCGGCAGGAGCTCGTCGGAGTCATCGTCGACGCGGACGACGACACCGCGTGTGCTCGCGTCGCCCCATGCCGTGTCGGAACCGGCGACAGCGACGACCGTGACGTCGTCCAGGACCCGGCGCGCCTCCGCGGACGGTTCGACCCCTGACTCGCCCGGGGCGACCCACACGTCGACCTGGTGCCCCTCGCCGAGGTCGGCGGGAACCGACGCCTGCGACACCTGCAGCGGCAGCTCGACACCGCCGCCGGAAGAGGAGGAGACGAGCGCCGCGTCAGGGACCAGCTCGCCGGCCACCATGTCGCGCCCCCACACCGCGGTCGCCGCCCGGTCGACCAGCGCACCGCCGTCCTCAGCGGTGAGGTAGCGGGCGAGCGCCGTGCCGTCGAGCCGCGCATCGACCCGCTCGAGATCGTCCACCTGGACTGGTTCGCCGGCGCGGACGTCGGCCCGCAGCGCCCAGATCTCGGTGGTGTCTGACAACCGGCTGACGAGCAGCCCTCCGAGGACGACACAGACGGCCACGAGAGCCACTCCCCCGACGGCGCGGGGGTGCGACCATCGCGGCCGCTGAAGTCGACGGGTGTCGGCCGGAGCGGGGGCGGCGCGCTTCGCGAGGGTCGGCATGCCCCCTATTGATGCCGCATCAGAGGCGCTCGCGTCCACCCGTTGTCCACAGGTCGTCGCGACACGTCGAGATTCCCTCCACCGTGACTGGCACAATCAGTGCATGCCCGTCGGACCCGAGTCACCCCGGTTCCTGCGTCTCTCGGACGTGGCCGACATCCTCAACGTCTCCGAGCGGCAGGTCTACGCGCTCGTGCGCCGTGGCGACCTCCCGGCGATCCGTGTGGGTGGGCGGGGTGTGTGGCGGGTCGAGAGCGAGGCGCTCGAGCGCTACATCTCCGAGCAGTACGCCGCGACGCGAGACCACATCGCCGCGCACCCGTTCGTCGACGAGGAGACCGAGGCGGACACCCGGTCGGCCGAGGGTGTCAACGCGGACACCTGACCGCCACGACCGCCTCGTACGGCACCAGCTCGCCCGCGATCTCGACATGGTCGAACCCCGTCACCACGGGGATCCCGCGCACGCTCGACCCGTCGCGGCGCAGCACGTGGACCTCGTCGCGGTCGCGGACCAGCGCGTTCCACGCCTGGCGCCACGTCATCCTGCGCTGCACCTCGCCGCGTGAGGTGACGGGCGTCCCGCCGCTCGGGACCACCGAGACGACGTCGCGCAGGGCGACCACCCAGTCGGTCGCCGCGTCGTGGTGGACGAGCACCCAGTCGGCCGTCACCATCGCCAGCTCGCCGCGGACGATGCCGGCCGTCACCACGCGCACCGTCACGTGCAGACCGAGACACCGGTCGGCCCACGAGAGCTGAGCGGAGCGCTCGGTGGCCAGGTCGTTGATCTCCTGCTCCCGCTCGACGCCCGCCTCGGTCTCCGCCTGGAGCGTGAGGTCGTGCTCCATCGCCGCGAAGCGTTCGTCCCAAGGCATGGCGAGCACTCTAACGAGCCGCGGGTTCTGTGGACGAACGATTGACGACGCGGTTGTTCGTACGCAAACGTAGGCAAACGTAAGAAAGGGCACGTCGATGAATCCTTTGACTGCGGTGGCTGCGGTGCCGTACGGCACCCTCGCCCTGCTGGCGCCGAGGGCGCCGAGGGCCGCGGCGCGTCTCATGGACGCGCTCGGGCCGACCGCTCCTCAGCTCGACGTGCTCGTCGGCGACCTCGCCCTGCTCGTGGCGACCGCGGCGACCGCATGGTGCGTGACGCTGACGACCTGTGCTGCCGTCTGCCGGCTGTGCGGGCTCCCCTTCCCGCGGCTCCTCATCCGGCTCTCGCCTGCTCCGTGGCGACGCGTCGTCCTCGCGGTGGCCGGCTCCTCGCTCGTCCTCGCGGGCCCTGCCGCAGCCGTGACCGGATCGCCGGGTTCTCCTGGCGAGCCCGCACGGCCGCAGGGCGCCCAGGTTCCCGGTTCGGTGCTGCACGGCCTCTCACTCCCCGATCGCCCGGCCGGTCCTCCGTCCGCCGCCCCGTCTCCTGCCCGTTCCCCTGCCCGCGCGCCCACCACGACGCCGGCGCCCGCTGCTCCGAGTGCGGCGACCGACCAGGCGACGTACCGCGTCCGCACCGGTGACTCGCTGTGGCGGATCGCGGCGAGAACGTACGACGACGCGGGGGACCGCCCGACGACCGCCGAGCTCGACCGGGAGTGGCGCCGGTGGTACGCCGCCAACCGCAGCCGCATCGGGCCGGATCCGGATGCGTTGCGGGTCGGCACCGTCCTCCGGCCTCCCGCCCCGCGCCCCGCCACCTCCGACCGACGTACCCAGCAAGGAGACCTCCGATGACCGGACCACGCGCAGCCCTCCATCACCTCTCGCCTCCGCACACCGGCGTCGCGCCCGCGCCACGGCCCCCGGCCGCGCAGTGGTCGCTCCCTCTCGTCGACGGGTCGCTCGCACTGTCGGCCGAGAGGGCACCCGCCGCGAGCACCCGGCCGCAGCTCAGCCTGGTGCCGCCCTACGCACCCGCTCTGGAGCAGCGCGCTGCGCAGTTCGTCCGCGCCCTCCTCGAGGTCTCGGCAGGGGCCAGACCGCTCCAGCAGCTCGTCAGGGTCATGACACCGGAGGTGTACGAGGAGATGCAGCACCGTGTCGCCGTTCTCGGGCGCGCTCGGACCCGCGAGCCACGGCACGCTCCGGTCAGCCGGCTCGCGAGCATCCGCGTGTCCTACCCGCGAGAAGGCGCGGCCGAGCTCACGGCCCGCATCGCGCAGGGCACGCAGTCACGCGCGCTCGCCGCGCGCCTGGTCCATGACGTCGACCGTCGGGACCCCACATGGGTCTGCACCGCGCTGTGCTGGGTCTGAGGCGCTGTGCTGGGTCTGAGGCGCTGTGCTGGGTCTGAGGCGCTGTGCTGGGTCTGAGGCGCTGTGCTGGGACCGAGGCGCTGTCCTGGGACCGAGGCGCTGTCCTGGGACCGAGGCGCTGTCCTGGGACCGAGGCGCTGTCCTGGGACCGAGGTGGAGGGACCGACGCGAACGACGAAGGACCCGGCATCGCGACCTGAGGGTCGCGATGCCGGGTCCTTCGTGACGTGACGTGCGCCGCGGACTAGCGGTTCTTCTTGCGCGACTTCCGCTGCGCCTTGGCCTTCTGGCGGGCGCGGTTCTTGGCGTTGACCTGGCGGACCCTCTCGGTCTCGCTCAGCGCCAGCGGGTCGTCGTCGTCCTCGTCGCGGACCTCGACGTCGACGCCGCCACCACCGGCGACGTCATCGGGGCCGCTGTACGACAGCTGCTGGGGGACGTTCTCCTCCAGGCCCTTGGCCGACAGCTCGACCTCGCCGTCGGCGTCCGGGGCCTCGACCTGGACGTCGACGTTGAACAGGAAGCCGACCGACTCCTCGGCGATGCCCTCCATCATCGCGGTGAAGAGCTCGTATCCCTCGCGCTGGTACTCGACGAGCGGGTCGCGCTGGCTGTACGCACGCAGGCCGATGCCCTCGCGGAGGTAGTCCATCTCGTAGAGGTGCTCGCGCCACTTGCGGTCGAGGACGCTCAGCACGACCCGGCGCTCGAGCTCGCGGGTGACCTCCGAGCCGAGCTCGGCCTCGCGACGCTCGTACGCCTCACGGGCATCGGCGGTGATCGTGTTGACCAGGATCTCGCGGGTCAGCCCCTCGCGACCGCCGGCCTCGTCCTCGAGGTCGTCGACGGACACCGAGACGGGGTACAGCGTGCCGAGCGCCGTCCAGAGCGCGTCGAGGTCCCACTCGTCGGGGAATCCCTCGGTGGCGCCGGTGACGTAGCCCGGTGACGTCGGCGATCATCTCGCGCACCCACTCGTACATGTCCTCGCCCTCGAGCACCCGGCGGCGCTCGGCGTAGATGACCTCGCGCTGGCGGCTCATGACGTCGTCGTACTTGAGGATGTTCTTGCGGGTGTCGAAGTTCTGCGCCTCGACCTGAGCCTGCGCCGACGCGATGGCGTTGGTGACGCGCTTGTTCTCGATCGGCACGTCGTCGGGGATCTTCAGCTGGTCTGCAGGATCCAGTTGACCCAGTCGGCCTTGAACAGGCGCATCAGGTCGTCCTCGAGCGACAGGTAGAACCGGGTCTCGCCCGGGTCGCCCTGACGGCCGGAACGACCACGCAGCTGGTTGTCGATGCGGCGCGACTCGTGGCGCTCGGTGCCGATGACGGCGAGTCCGCCGAGCTCGACGACCTCGTCGTGCTCGGCCGCGACCTGCTTCTCGATCTCGCTCGAGCGTCTCGGGCCACGCGGCCTCGTACTCCTCGGGCGTCTCGAGCGGGTCGAGGCCCTTGGCGCGCAGCGCCGCGTCGGCGAGGAACTCGACGCTGACCGCCGAGCATGATGTCGGTGCCTCGACCGGCCATGTTGGTCGCGACGGTGACGGCGCCCTTGTGACCGGCCATCGCGACGATCGCGGCCTCGCGGTCGTGCTGCTTGGCGTTGAGCACCTCGTGGGCGACGCCGCGCTTCTTGAGCATGCTTGGAGAGGCGCTCGCTCTTCTCGACGCTCGTGGTGCCGACGAGGATCGGCTGGCCGTTCGCGTGGCGCTCGACGATGTCCTCGACGACGGCGTCGAACTTGGCGTCCTCGGTGCGGTAGACGAGGTCGGGCTGGTCGACGCGCGCGATCGGCTTGTTGGTCGGGATCGGCGACGACGCCGAGCTTGTAGATCTTGTCGAACTCCGACGCCTCGGTCATCGCCGTACCGGTCATGCCGCAGAGCTTGTCGTAGAGACGGAAGTAGTTCTGCAGCGTGATCGTGGCGAGGGTCTGGTACTCCTCGCGGATGCGGACGCCCTCCTTGGCCTCGATCGCCTGGTGCAGGCCCTCGTTGTAGCGGCGGCCGTCGAGGATGCGGCCGGTGTGCTCGTCGACGATCAGGACCTCGCCGTCGATGACGACGTAGTCCTTGTCGTTCTTGAACAGCTCCTTGGCCTTGATCGCGTTGTTGAGGAAGCCGATCAGCGGCGTGTTGACCGCGTCGTAGAGGTTGTCGATGCCGAGCTGGTCCTCGACCTTCGTCGATGGCCTTCTCGGTGACCGAGACGGTGCGCTTCTTCTCGTCGACCTCGTAGTGCGTCGTCGCGCTTCATGGGCTTCGACGATCGTGGCGAACTCGCCGTACCACTTGACCTCGTCCTCGGTGGGACCGGAGATGATCAGCGGCGTGCGGGCCTCGTCGATGAGGATCGAGTCGACCTCGTCGACGATGGCGAAGTTGTGGCCGCGCTGGACGCACTCGGCGATGTCGTCGGCCATGTTGTCGCGCAGGTAGTCGAAGCCGAACTCGTTGTTGGTGCCGTACGTGATGTCGGCGGCGTAGGCCTCGCGGCGCTGCGCGGGCGTCATGGTGGGCAGGATCACGTCGATCGTCAGGCCGAGGAAGTGGTGGACGCGTCCCATCCACTCGGCGTGGTACTTCGCGAGGTAGTCGTTGACCGTGACGACGTGGACGCCGTTGCCCGACAGCGCGTTGAGGTAGCTCGGCAGGGTCGCGACGAGCGTCTTGCCCTCACCGGTCTTCATCTCGGCGATGTTGCCGAGGTGGAGCGCGGCACCGCCCATGATCTGCACGTCGAAGTGGCGCTGACCGAGCACGCGCTTCGCGGCCTCGCGCACCGTCGCGAAAGCCTCGGGCATGAGGTCGTCGAGCGTCTCGCCCGCCTCGAGGCGGGTCTTGAACTCGGCCGTCATGCCGCGGAGCTCGTCGTCGCTCATGGCGACGAAGTCGTCCTCGAGGGCGTTGACCTGCTTGGCGATGGCCTGGAGCTGGCGAAGGATCTTGCCCTCGCCCATACGCAGGATCTTGTCGATGACCTTCGGCACGGAATCGCACTCCTGAGACTTGCTCCGAAGCCGCCCAGGGCCCCGGCACGTGCCGATCGGCCCTGCAACGGCAGAATCTTCACCATCCTAGGCGACCGACGGGGGCAACCGTAACCGCACCGGGATCCAGGTCACACCACGGCGGGCGGTCCGGCCGGGACCGCAGCGGCGATCGAGGCCGCGAGCGGTGCCGCGAGATCACCGCGGGGCTCGACCTCGACGGCCTCCAGTCCGAGCCACCCCGCTGCCGCCCACAGCTGTGCTGCCAGCGCCGTCGCGACGCGCTCGGTGTCGACGGCCGGCTCCGCCCAGGCCGCCCTGCACCAGCAACCGCCCTGTGGCCCGGTCGGCCTTCAGGTCGACGCGCGCGACGATCGACTCGTCGAGGAGGAACGGCAGCACGTAGTAGCCGTGGACCCGCTTGTGGGCGGGCACGTAGATCTCGATGCGGTAGCGGAACCCGAAGAGGTCCTCGGTGCGCACGCGTTCGAACACCAGCGGGTCGAACGGGCTGAGCAGCGCCGCCGTACGGATGCGGCGTGGCGCCGGGGCGTCGACGTGGCGGTACGCGAGCCGTTGCCAGCCCTCGACGCGTACGGGCTCCAGCGTGCCTTCCTCGACGAGCTCCTGGACTGCGCCCCGCGTCTCGCGCACACCCATGCGGAAGTAGTCGCGCAGGCTCGCCTCGGTCGCGACACCGGTCGACACCGCGGCGCGGCGCACGAGGATCCGAGAGGCTTCGCGGACGTCCGGCTCCGGCGTGTCCAGCACCGCGGCAGGCAGCACCCGCTCGGGTGTGTCGTAGACGCGCTCGAACGCACCGTTGCGTCGCGCGACGGCGAGCTCACCGGCGAGGAAGAGGTACTCGAGCGCCTTCTTCGTCTCGGACCAGTTCCACCCCCACTGGTCGCGGGGACGGTCGGTCGCCGGATCCAGCTCCCGCGCCGTGACGGCACCTCGACGCTCCACCTCCGCGAGGAGCGCGTCCGCGAGGGGCGGCCTGCCGGTGCCACCGCTCCAGGCGTGGCCCTTGTCGCGGTAGGCGGCCATGCGGTGCCGCATCGCCGGCCAGAGCTCGACCGGCATGTACGCCGCGACGTGCGCCCAGTACTCGACGAGCCGACGGGGAGGCCGGTCGGCCGCCCGGTGCAGCAACGCCGTGTCGTACGGGCCCAGCCGGCAGAAGAGCGGGAGGTAGTGCGCGCGCTGCAGCACGTTCACCGAGTCGATCTGGAGGACACCGGTACGCGTCAGCGCGCGGTCGAGCGAGCGCATCGTGACCCGCGCGTGCGGCCGGTCGTTGAATCCCTGGGAGGCGAGCACGGTCCGTCTGGCGGTCGCCGCCGTCATGTCCTGCGGGTGCGTCACGGCAGGTCGAGCAGTCGCTCACGGACGGCGTACGTCGCTGCCTCCACACGCGAACTCAGCTGGAGCTTCTCCAGGATGTTGCGCATGTGGTTCTTGACGGTGTTCTCGCTGATGAACAGCTTCTGACCGATCTCGCGGTTGTTGTGCCCCAGGGCGACCAGCCGCAGCACCTCCAGCTCACGGTCGCTGAGCTTCGTACCGCGCGGCTCCGGCTCGCCGCGCGTCGCCAGCAGGCGGAACTCCTCCAGCAGCCGGGTCGCCATGCGGCGGGCTGATCAGCGACTGTCCGGCAGCGACCCGGCGCACGGCGTCGCTGACCTGGTCGACGGACGAGTCCTTGAGCAGGTAGCCGGAAGCGCCGTTGCGGATCGACTCGAGGAGGTCGCTCTCGTCGTCGCTGGCCGTGAGCATGATGATCCGCGCGGAGGGCGCGACCTCCTTGATGGCCGCCGCCGCCCGTGGGCCGCTCATGCCGGGCATCCGGACATCGAGGAGGACCACGTCGGGTGCGCTGGCAGTCGCACGAGCGACTCCAGACAACCCGTCGTGGGCCTCCTCGATCTCGAGTCCCGGATCGGCTTCGAGGACCATCCGCAGGCCGCGCCGGAAGAGCTCCTGGTCATCGACGAGGAGGACCCGGACCGTCTCAGTCGGCACGTCTGCAGCGTCCATCGCAGCCGATCATGTCATGAACAGGTCAGCCGACGCTGTCGCCGAGCCCGTCGAGACCACCGGCGGACTGCTCGATGTGGATGACGCCGTAGTCGTAACCGCGCCTGCGGTACACGACGCTGGGGTGCCCGGAGTCCTTCTCGACGAAGAGGTAGAAGTCGTGCCCGACCATCTCCATCTCGTAGAGCGCCTGGTCCAGGGTCATGGGCGCAGCACGGTGCGTCTTCTCGCGGACGACGAGCGGGCCCTCGCCGCGGACCTCGAGGGGCCCGGCGTAGTGGACGGCGTCGATCGGCTCCTCGTCGCTCTCGGGCGCTGCCTCGTCGTTCGACGCGGCGAACTCCGAGACCGACATCGGCTTGCGGGCCCCGTGATGGACCCGACGACGGTCCTGGGCCTTCCTCACCTGCGCCTCGAGCTTGTCGACAGCCTTGTCGAGAGCGGCGAGGGGGTCGTCGGAACAGGCTTCCGCGCGCATGGCGGGTCCGCGTCCGCGAAGGGTGATCTCCACCCTCTCGCAGCGTCCGCTCTGGCGGGGGTTGTACTCCTTGGTCAGCTCGACCTCGACGCGCTGGATCTTCTTGCGCTGGTCGTACTTCTCGATCCGGGGGACCTTCTCGTCCACGTAGTCCCGGAATCGCTGGCTGATCTCGCAGTTCCTGCCCTTGACGACAACGTCCACGAGTCCTCCTCAGGTGAGCGACTGCCACCGCTGACGGTGGCTGTCGCGGCGGATGACGTTCACATATCTTGACCGTAGACCGGCTGGTGACTTTTCTCCAGAGATGGTCACCACACGGCAGGTCGCCCCGCTCCGGGCGGCCCTCGGCGCACGGTCGCGGCGACGGTGGCGACGGCGACCGGGCGCGCACGCGCCGCGGTCAGCACCCGTACGGCCTCCACCGCGCTCGCCCCCGTGGTGAGCACGTCGTCGGTCACGACGAGCGTGCTCGCGCCGTCGGCCCCTGGCGGCGGTCCGCTCAACCGGTAGGCGCCGGCAAGGTTCCGGGCACGCTCGTCCGCGTTCAGCCCTGCCTGGTCGCGCACCGTCCGCCCGACCGCCAGTACGCGCGCCGTCCTCACGTCCAGGCCACGGCGACGCAGGTCGGCGGCCGCCCGCAGCGCCAGCTCGCCCCCTGCGTCGAACCCCCTCGAGCGGACGGCCAGGCGGCGGGAGGGCACCGGCACCAGTCTCACCCGGCCGTCGACCGCACCGCTGAGGACGAGCGCCTCGACGACCGCGTCGGCCAGCGCTCGGCCGAGCGGGGCGGCGAGTGCCGTACGCGGCTCCTCCTTGTAGGCGTGCAGCACCTCGGTGACGACGCCCTCGTACGGGCCGGCCGACACCGTGGCGACCGAGGGGGCGCGGGTGAGCGTCCGAGGCATCGGGTCGGGTCTCCGCACGCCAGGGGCGCCCCGCACGCGCGCCTCGCAGCGCGCGCACAGCACCACCCCCGGCTCCTCGCAGCCGGCGCAGCGCACGCCGAGGAGCAGATCGGCGGCGGCCCTCCGAAGTCGCACGTCGGCAGCCTTGCCCACGGCCGCGTCTCCCGGGCGTCGCAGAGCCGCGCCTGGGGACACCGGGTGCCGGTCCGAGGGCTGGGGACGCACGGCCTGCCGGTGTGCCGTCAGGCTCCTGCGCGCCGCTCAGCCCGCGAAGGAGGCCAGGCTCACCGGCTCCTCGCTCGCCTCGGCCCAGCGACCGTCACGACCCTGCGTCCACAGCATCCCGTCGGCATCGAGCACGAAGACCGGGGCCGACAGGAGGCCCGTGCTCAGAACCTGGCGCGCGCCGTCCTGAGGAAGAAGTCCGACCCGCACAGCGCCGGTGACGCTGCTGGAGCCGTCGACGGCCACGATCACCACCTGCGGCACGCGCTCCTGGGCCCGTGCCAGCAGCGCGATCGTGGTGCTGGAACGCCACGCCGCCGACAAGGGCACCCCGTTCTCGGTGGGGACGGGGATCTCGGCGATGTCCACGAGGCCGACCACAGCGCCGCTCTCGGGGTCGTAGCGGATCGCCCCCACGTAGAGCGCGTCCCGACCGTCGCGGGTCACCGTGGCGGTGAAGCGCGCACCGTCCGGTGAGAGCTCGAACCCGGTCACCCTGCCCTTCGCGAGAGGGCCGAGGTCGAGGGTCCGCGGTGGCTCGTCGGCCGGCCCCACGGTGAGTCGCGAGCCGCCCCGCACCCGGTCGACCGTCCAGAGGCGCCCCGCGGCGTCCCAGCTCGGCCGGAGCAGGTCGGATCCTTGGCGGACCAGGACGAGCGCACGCTCCCCCGCCAACGGCGACACCCTCACCGCGCGGCGTCCGTCGGTCACCAGTGCGATCCGCTCGGTGTCGAGCGTGACCCGGAAGTCGTCCGCCCGCACCGGGTCGCTGCCCCACTCGCCGGCGAACGGGCCTGTGCTCGAGCGCCCCACCACCAGCAGCCGGCCCTCGCGCATCGCGAAGAGCTGGGTCGGACGGTCGGCCGCGGGATCGTACTGGTCCCACGCGTCGACCCGTTGGACCTCCGGTGTGCTGGGCAGGGAGATCGCGCGGTCCCCGACGCGGATCTCGACGCCGGTGACCGTGGGGATCTGCCGCAGGCTCCACACCAGCTGGGCCGACAGACGTTCGCGGTCGGCCAGCGGGACCCCGGAGTCCGAGCCCGCGAACTGGACGAGTGCCACACCCTCCTCGTTCACACGTACGGGCGAGGCGAGCGTCCAGCTCTGGGGAAGGTAGCTGCGCGCCTGCCCGCCCAGCACCCCCGCGGGACCTCCGAGCAGGGACGCGACGAGATCGGTCGGACGGTTCTCGTCGTCGGGGAGGTGCACCGGCTCGGCGACGAGCTGGTCACCAGCGGAGTCGAAGAAGTACGCGTTCACCGCGTCGTAGTAGTCCTCGAAGAACGCATCGGTGATGAGCGCGCCCGGGGGCGGGTCCGCGATCCGCCACTGCTCGTCCTCCTGGACGAGGGTGAGGTCGAGGTGCTGCTCACGGGTGGCCGGCACCGTGAAGCGGCCCTGCTCGGTGAGGACCGCCTCCTGAGCCAGGTCCACCACGACGCTCTCGCCGCCGGAACGCTCCTGGGGCTCGGAGACCGACGACAGCGAGTAGACGGTCACCGACTCGTCGGGGCGCCAGTCCTCCCCCGCTCCGGTCGTGAGGAAGCGGCGTGCGATGTCGTACCGCACCGGCGACGACATCATCGCCTGGAGGAAGCCGTTGACGATGTCGCGCGGGGAGGCGCCCTCGGCGGGGCCCGCGGGGCGGACACGCGCCGGCGACACCTGCTGAGGGCGTCCGTCCTCGACGGCGCGGACGGGACCGTCGTCGGGGATGGAGACGCAGCCGGCGAGCACGACGCCGAGGGAGAGCAGGGCGACGACCGTGACGAACGGGCGAGCAGCGGACGTCGGCCGGGTCATCGGACACCCTCCGTACGGTCGAGCCCGGCCCCGGCGTCGGGGACGAGCGGCAGAGGCGAGCGCTGCGGGTCGTCACCGGCGTGGCGTGGGAGCGTGAGCCGGAACTGCGCACCCTCTCCGGGCTCGCCCCACGCCTGGAGCCACCCGCCGTGCAGGACGGCGTCCTCGAGCGCGATCGCGAGCCCCAGGCCGGTGCCGCCCCGGCTGCGCTCACGAGCGGGGTCCGCGCGCCAGAACCGGTTGAACACCAGCTGCGACTGCCCCGGCTCCAGCCCCACACCGAAGTCGCGCACGGCGATGGCGGCACTCGTCGCCCCGTGGGCGACGAGAAGCTGGACCCGCGGGGAGCCCGAGTAGTTGATGGCGTTGGCGACGAGGTTGCGGACGATCCGCTCGATGCGGCGCACATCCGCGTCGACGACCGCCGGACCGTCACGGTTGACGACCTCGAGCTCGACGCCGTGGCGGGCCGCCAGGGGCGCGTACTGGGCGCACACCCGCTCGGCGAGGTCGACCAGGTCGACCGCCTCGACCTCGAGCCGGGCCGCGCCCGCGTCGAACCGGCTGATCTCCAGCAGGTCGCTCAGCAGGGCCTCGAACCGGTCGAGCTCGGTCTGCAACAGCTCGGCGGACCGTTCGGAGCTCGGGTCGAAGTGCTCACGGTTGTCGTAGAGGACGTCGGCGGCCATGCGTACGGTCGCGATCGGGGTCCGGAGCTCGTGGGAGACGTCGGAGACGAACCGGTGCTGGAGGCGCGACAGCTCCTCGAGCTGGCGGATCTGACGCTGAAGGCTCTCGGCCATCTTGTTGAACGAGACGCTCAGGCGGGCGATGTCGTCCTCTCCGCGCACGACCATCCGCTCCTCGAGCCGCCCGTCCGCCAGGCGCTCGGCGATGCGGCGTGCGAGGCGCACCGGTGTCACGACCTGCCGGGTCACCAGCCACGCGACGCCGGAGGAGAGCAGGACGAGCGCGAGCCCGCCGTACAGCAGCGAGTTGCGCACCAGCGAGAGCGTCCTCTCCTGGTCCGTCATCGGGAACGCGTAGTAGAGGGCGAACTCCTGGTCCCCGTCCGGCATCCGCAGGAGGTTGCCGACGATGATCGCTGCGGAGCGCTCGTCGGTGCCCTCGATGGACATGCGGGTGAAGGTGTACGCGGCGTGCTCGCCGCCGGCGACCGCGCGTGCGAGGTCGTCGGGGATGGCAGGTGAGGCGATCCCCGCCGACGCGAACGCAGCCTCGCCCTCGCCCGACGGGTCGAGCGGTCCCTCGAGCATGACCTGGTACGACGGAGGCGAGCCCGAGCGGGACGCGAGGTCGTTCACCAGGGTCCGCAGCGCGTCGATCTCCGACGACGCCTCCGAGACCGCGCTGACGTCGAGCGACTGCTGCGCCTGGTTGAAGCCCGCGCGGGCCTCGGACAGGGCGACGGCGCGCCGCGCCTCGACCATGCCGTCGGCGACGCCCTGGAGCATCAGCCAGCCGACCCCGCCGATGACGAGCGCGCTGATCGCCATCGTCGTGATGACGACGCGCGCCTGGATGGAGCGTCGCCACAGCGACACCACGGGCGACAGCACGTTGCGCACCCGCAGCAGCCCGCGACGTAGCCACCTGGGCGCCCGTCGCGCCATGCCGTCAGGAGCTCCCGGCCTTGTACCCCACGCCCCGTACCGTCACGATCACGGTCGGGTTGTCGGGGTCCGGCTCGACCTTCGAGCGCAGCCGCTGGACGTGGACGTTGACGAGGCGGGTGTCGGCCGCGTGACGGTAGCCCCACACGCGCTCGAGAAGCACCTCGCGCGTGAAGACCTGCCGCGGAGACCGCGCCAGGCACACGAGCAGGTCGAACTCCAGCGGCGTGAGCGACAGCTCCTGCTCACCGCGGACGACGGTGTGACCGCGGACGTCGATCTGGAGGTCCCCGATGGTGAGGAGCTCGGGCTCCGCCTGCTGGTGCACCCGCGTCCGGGCCCGGACCCGTGCGATGAGCTCCTTGGGCTTGAAGGGCTTGACGACGTAGTCGTCGGCACCCGACTCGAGCCCGAGCACGACGTCGACCGTGTCGCTCTTGGCGGTGAGCATCACGATCGGCACGCCGGACTCGGCCCGGATCAGCTTGGCGACGTCGATGCCGTTCATCCCCGGGAGCATGACGTCGAGCAGCACGAGGTCGGGCGAGTACGAACGGAACGCGTCGAGCGCTGCGGTCCCGGTCGAGGCCACCGAGGTGTCGAAACCCTCGGCCCGGAGCACGATCGTCAGCATCTCCGCCAGCGCCCGGTCGTCGTCGACGACCAGGATGCGACCGTTGTAACGACCGCCGTCCTTGACAGCCTCGTTGCCGTCCACGCCCGATCCTCTCGACCCAGTCTCAGTAACGGTAGTGGTCCGACTTGTAGGGGCCCTCGACCGCGATGCCGAGGTAGGCGGCCTGGTCGGCGGTGAGCTCGGTGAGCTCGACGCCGAGCGCGGAGAGGTGCAGACGCGCGACCTCCTCGTCGAGGTGCTTCGGCAGCGTGTAGACGCCCACCGGGTACTCCTCGTTCTTGGTGAAGAGCTCGATCTGCGCGAGGACCTGGTTGGTGAACGAGTTCGACATCACGAACGACGGGTGTCCGGTCGCGTTGCCGAGGTTCAGGAGACGTCCCTCGCTCAGCACGATGACCGTGTTGCCGTTCGGGAGCGTCCACAGGTCGACCTGCGGCTTGACGTTCTTCGTCGTCACGCCGGGGGTGGCGGCCAGGCCGGCCATGTCGATCTCGTTGTCGAAGTGGCCGATGTTGCCGAGGATCGCCTGGTGCTTCATCCGGCCGATCTGCTCGGCGGTGACGACGTCCTTGTTGCCGGTCGCCGTGATGACGATGTCGGCCTGCTCGATGACGGAGTCGAGGTGCGCGACCTGGTATCCGTCCATCGCGGCCTGGAGCGCACAGATCGGGTCGATCTCGGTGATGACGACCCGGGCACCCTGGCCGCGCAGCGACTCGGCGCAGCCCTTGCCCACGTCGCCGTACCCGCAGACGACGGCGACCTTGCCGCCGATCAGCACGTCGGTGGCGCGGTTGATGCCGTCGATGAGCGAGTGGCGGCAGCCGTACTTGTTGTCGAACTTCGACTTCGTGACCGAGTCGTTGACGTTGATCGCCGGGAAGAGCAGCGTGCCCTCCTTGAACCGCTCGTACAGACGCAGCACGCCGGTGGTCGTCTCCTCGGTGACACCCTGGACGCTGTTGCCGACGCGGGTCCAGCGCTGCGGGTCGGTCTCGAGGCTGCGCGCAAGGACCCGAAGGACCTCCTTGAGCTCGAGGTTGTCCGTCGTGTCGGGCGACGGCACCTCGCCGGCCTTCTCGTACTCCACACCGAGGTGGAGGAGCATCGTGGCGTCGCCGCCGTCGTCGAGGATCATGTTGGGGGTCTCGCCGTTCGGCCAGACGAGGATCTGCTCGGCGAGGTCCCAGTACTCGGCGAGGGTCTCGCCCTTCCACGCGAAGACGGGCACGCCCTGGGGGTCCTCGACGGTGCCCTCACGGCCGACGACGACCGCCGCGGCGGCCTCGTCCTGGGTGGAGAAGATGTTGCAGCTCGCCCACCGCACCTCGGCCCCGAGGTCGACGAGGGTCTCGATGAGGACGGCGGTCTGCACCGTCATGTGCAACGAGCCGGCGATGCGCGCACCGGAGAGCGGCTTGCTCGTGCCGTAACGCTCGCGCATCGCCATCAGGCCGGGCATCTCGTGCTCGGCGAGGGTGATCTCCGTACGGCCGCGTTCGGCCAGGGTCAGATCGGCAACCTGGAAGTCCATTGCCCCATCGTAGCCACGGGCAGGGAACGACCTGGGCGACACTGCCACGACGGCTTCGTGGTCAGGACGCGTGTCTCGCTCCTGCCCTCGCCCGAACCCCGCGCAGATGACGGGTCAGCCCGGTGCCCACCAGGAAGCCGAGCGCGATCGCGAACAGCGACATGAACGTGTCGAGCAGCACCTGGATGCCCGCGGTGGAGTCCCGCGCGGCGGCCTCCCCCAACCCGACGAGGCCCAGCGCGCCCGGGACGAGGAACCAGAAGGCGGCGAGCAGCATCACCATCGACGTGGGAGCGGTACGGAAGGCTGCGGCGAACCGGGTGAACGGCACGACGGCGAGCGCGCCGACGAAGCCCGACAGGATCCCTCCGAGCACCTCGGCCCCGGCACGCTGCGCGACGTACGCGACCAGCAGCGCCAGCACCAGCCAGGGCAGCGAGCGTGGCGGCGCGGACTGGAACAGCAGGAAGCCGATCGCCACGCACAGGATCCCGGCGAACGGCGCCCACCAGCCGAGCGTCGCGCCGCTCGTCGTCTCGGGCCACTCCCCCGCCACGCGCACCCCGGCCACGACGCCGAAGGCCAGCAGGAGCAGCTGCGCCGTGCCGTACACGATCCGTGAGGCGCCCGCGACGACCTGGTTGCTCGTCAGCTCGACGGCGGCGACGGTCAGCGTCAGGCCGGGCAGGAAGGCGACGAGCGCAGGCGCGATCAGACGTAAGGGCTCGTCGCCCACGGCGCCCGCGACGAACATGCACGTGAGCAGGGTCACCACGAACGCGGCGAAGACCGGCAGCGTCGACTGGAGGGTCGGCACCGCGCGGGCGAGCAGCCGCAGCAGCGCCACGGCCAGACCGAGCAGGGCGTACGAGCCGAGTGCGGCTGCGCGCGGGTTGAGCGTGAGCCCGAACCCGACGCAGAGCACGACGTAGCCGGTCAGGCGGGTGAGGGTGCCGAACCGGGGCGGCGACGCGCGGACGGCCCGGATCTGCTCCACCGCCTCGGAGGGAACCAGGTGCCCCGCCATGCCCTCGACGACGAGACGCTCGATCGCCTGTGCCTGGTCGAGCCGCGTCTCGACCGACGGGACCGGCTCGATCTCGGTCCGGTGTCGGTCGGCGCCGTCCTGGTCGCGGCCGGAGACCTCGATGAGGACGACCGTCGGCAGGACGACGACGCGCAGCGGGCCGACGTCGTACGCCCGCGCGATGACGTGCAGGCTCTCCTCGACGAGGTTGGCCGGCTGACCGACCTCCAGCTGGGCGACCGCGAAGGTGCGCAGCATCGCGACCACCTCGGCGTCCGAGGGCGTCGTGTCGGGAGCGGGCGGCTCCTCGCGCTCCTTGAGGACGCGGCGGGCGAGCGCCTCGAGGCCGGCCCGTACCGACCGCCGGGGCGACCACCGGGCCGCTCTCATCGCCCGAGCCCCACCGCGAGGTAGGCCGCGACGTACTGGCCGGTGAGGGCCAGTGCGGCGTAGCAGGCGAGAGGGCCGCCGTCGAGGGCGACCACCCGGTCGTGACGGACTCCGGAGCGTTCCGCCGCGGCGACGACCTCGCCACCCTCGACCCGCACGGCCGGCACGTCGACCCCGTCGTCGAGCACCAGGAGGTACGGGGCGACGTCGGCGGGCGGGTCCTCGTACGGGTCGGCGAAGACGTCGCGGGGCGTGCTGGACTCGAGCAGGGCGACGAGGTCGGCCGGCTCCGCCGCGAGCGCAGGGCGGCCGGCGGCCCGGCGCAGGCCCTCGGCCCAGCGTCGTGCCGCCCGTGCGGCCAGCACGCTGCCGCCCCACAGCAGCGGCGTCGCGTCCGCGAGCGAGGTGGCCACCTGCTTCGCGCGGTTGCTGCCGAGGTCGGCGAACGGTGAGCAGCCGACGGCGACCGCGTCCAGGGTGCGTGCGATCTCCTCCGCGTCGACCGCGGGGGCGAGCCCGAGCGTCGCCAGCGCCTCGATCGTCACGACGCTCGTCGCCATCACGTCGGCCGCGGTCGTCGGGAGCACGGTCGTCCACCGGGAGGCGGCCAGCTCTACGAGCGGCGACGTCGCCGGGGCGGTGAGGAGCAGAGGGCAGCCACGGCGTACGGCGTCGGTCACGGTCGTCTGCGCCGCCGCGCCGTTGGCGACCCCGGTGACGACGACCAGGTCGAGGCTTCCGGTCCAACCGGGCAGCCCGGGCCCGGGCCACGCGACGAACGGCACGGGGCAGACCGGCTCCAGCACGGCGCGCAGCAGCCGGGAACCGGGGCCGGCGGCGACCACGGCGCGCGGTCGCTCGTCGCGCCTGGCAGCCGCGAGGGCCGCGATCGCGTCGCTCGCGGTGTGCGCGTCGACGCGTACGCGGGCGCCCGATCCCGCAAGCTCGCGCAGCACGGGGTCGGCACGCGTCAGAGCGCCCTCGTCGTCGAGCCTGCCGTCGTCGAACACCGCTCCGCCCCCGAAGTCCCGGTGGTCAGTCCGCGAGGGTGCGTGCCTCGTCGACCAGCATCACGGGGATGTCGTCGCGGACGGGGTAGGCGAGCCGGCACAGGTTGCACACCAGCTCCTCGCGGTCGACGTCCACGGCGAGGGTGGCGCGGCACTGGGGGCACACGAGGATGTCGAGCAGCGTGGGATCGAGGTTCATGAGGACTCCTGGTGGACGAGAGCCAGCACGTCGTCACGCACCGACTCCATGGTGGCCTGGTCGTCGGCCTCGACGTTGAGCCGCAGCAGCGGCTCGGTCTGCGAGCTGCGGAGGTTGAACCACCACGTGTCGGCGGTGACGGTCAGCCCGTCGAGCCGGTCCTGGTCGTACTCCTGGTAGGCCCTCGCCACCCGCTCGGTGACCGCGGAGGCGTCGCCGACTCGCGAGTTGATCTCTCCCGAGGCGGGGTAGCGCTCGTACTGGGCGACCAACGACGAGAGAGGACGTCCGGCCTCGTTCATCGCCGCCATGACGTGGAGGGCGGCGAGCATGCCCGAGTCCGCGAGGGAGAAGTCGCGGAAGTAGTAGTGCCCGGAGTGCTCTCCCCCGAAGACGGCGTCAGTGCGTGCCATCTCGGCCTTGATCAGCGAGTGACCCACCGGGGTACGGACGGGGGTGCCGCCGTTCTCGAGGATCACCTCTCGCACGGCGCGGGACGTGATGACGTTGTGCAGCACCGTCGCGCCGGGGTGCACGGCGAGCTCGCGCGCGGCGATCATCGCCGTCACGGCCGACGGTGACACCGGGTCGCCGTGCTCGTCGATCACGAAGCAGCGGTCGGCGTCGCCGTCGAAGGCGAGACCGACGTCGGCCCCGTGCTCGCGGACCGCCCGCTGGAGGTCGACGAGGTTGGCCGGGTTCAACGGGTCTGCCGGGTGGTTCGGGAAGGTCCCGTCCAGCTCCATGTACAGGCCCTCGAGCTCGACACCGAGGTGCCCGAGCACGGCGGGCGCGATGAGGCCCCCCATCCCGTTGGCGGCGTCGACGACGACCTTCAGCGGGCGCGGCCCGGGGGGCACCGCGACGAGCTCGGTGACCCGCAGCACGTACGCGTTGAGCGCGTCACGCGCGATCACGGAGCCGCGCGCGACGACCGCGTCGACACCCTCGACCGCACGCTCGGCGATCGCCGCCAGCCCGGTGTCCCGTCCGATCGGCCGGGCGCCGGCGCGACACATCTTGAGTCCGTTGTCTCCGCTCGGGTTGTGGCTGGCGGTGACCATGATGCCCGGCAGGTCCCATGCGCCGGAGGCGAAGTAGAGCATGTCGGTGGACGCGAGGCCGATGGCGACCACGTCGGCGCCCGTGCTCGTCACGCCGTCACCGAGCGCGTCGGCGAGCGTCGGCGAGGTGACGCGCATGTCGTGGCCGATCACGACGGCCCCGGCGACGCCGTCGCTGTCCGGAGCGGCTCCGGTCTCGACCGCGAACGCGGCACCGAGAGCGCGCGCCACGTCGACGTCGAGGAGCTCGGGCGAGGCACCCCGGACGTCGTAGGTCTTGACGAGCTGCGAGAGCCGCTCGCCGAGAGAGGTCGGTGTCATGTCAGTCCTGTGGTCCGAGGACGCGGAGGTGTCCTCCGCGGCGACCCGCTGCCGGCGGGTCCGTCGGTGGGGGTACGTGCGCCGCCTCGCGGACGGCGTCGGCGAGCGCCTCGAGGTCGTCGGAGGTCGGCACCTGCGTCGCCGTGGCGTCGAACTGGAGCCGCAGCACCTCCCACCCCTTGGGGGCGGAGAGCCGCTCGGCGTGCGCGGCGCAGAGGTCGTAGCTGTGCGGCTCGGCGTAGACGGCGAGCGGCCCCAGGACGGCGGTCCGGTCGGCGTAGACGTAGGTCAGCGTCGCGACGGCGGGGCGCAGGCACGCGGGGCGGGTGCATCGACGCTGGGGGCTCACCCCGCTGAGATTAGCGTGCCGCGCACGCGAACCGGGACGCGGCGCACCGTCGTGCGAGGCAGTGCCCCGGGTTGCGGAGCGCTCGGTGCGCGGGGTAGGACGTTCGCATGGTGCGCCGGAGCAGTCCCTGGGTCGCCCCGCTCGACGAACCACGCGGAGGCGGACGACGCGACCGTCGTGGGCGCGGGTTCCGCGGTCCGGTCGCGCTGCCGGGCCCGCTGACGCCCGGGGGTGTCCCCGGCGGCTGGGACCGTCGCGCCCAGTTCGACACCGCGGTGCTCGGTGCGGTCGCGCGGCTCCGACCCCGTCACGCCGCAGCGCTCGAGCAGCTCGACGTCGCTGTCGAGGACGTGCCCGTGCTGCCGCGGCGGTGGCGCGACGACGTACCGCTCGGCACCGTCGTCCCCGATCGGGACCGGCCCCGCGTCGTCCTCTTCCGCAAGCCTGTGGAGCACCGCGTGGAGTCGCGTGCCGACCTCGACGACCTGGTGCTGTCCGTCCTCGTCGACCAGCTCGCCACGTTGTGGGGGTGTGAGCCGGACGACCTCGACCCTCGGATGTGACCGACGGTCAGGGAGCCCCCGGCCGGACGACCGGCGCCGCCTCGCGGACGGGTGCCGGGGTGAGCGGGAGCGCGGCAAGCCCACGTGCGGTGTAGACGGCGGTTGCGCGTACGGGGGTGTCGGAGGAGACCGTCAGGTACGAGACCCGCGCCGCGGAGACGCCGACCCCTCCGCGCCCGAAGGGGTCGAGCGACGTCGTCGAACCCGCCGCTGCCGCGAGGTCCGCGCTGCCGACCTCCGCACCGGACTCGTCGTGGGCGGTGAGCCTCACCTGTGCCGCCGCCTCTCCCTCAGGCGCCACGAGGAGCGCTGCGCCGCCCGGACGCAGCGAGGACCCGATGCTCACCGGCATCACGGCGGTCCCCTCCCACGGCATCGCCGCGACCGCGTACGCATGGTCGCTCCCGGTCGCCGTACGGACCGACGCGGTCACCGGGACGTCGGAGGTCATGCGTACGGAGTAGGCGCGCGCGCTGATGCTCGCGGGCAGCGTCACGCTCGTGACGGCCTGCGGGGCAACGTCGATGCTCTCCAGGCCTGTCGGCGTGAAGACACCGTCGTTGGTGGCGATCGAGAGCGACACCGTCGCGGTGCGCTCGGACGGGTTGGCGACGAGCAGGGTGCGCGACGCCCGGTGAGCCGGGACGCCCGCCACCGTCACGGTGTTCGAGGGCAGCGCCGACGGCGGCAGCAGCTCGCTGCCCGCTGCCGCGGTGCCGACCGACGAGGCGTCGGTCGCGACGACCGCCACGGCCCCACGCCGGACGACGACACGCACCGCCATCTCCGTCTCGCCCGCGGCGAGCTGCTCGAGGCGCACGACGCGCGACGTCTGCGGCTCGACGACGATGCCGGTCGCGCCGACGCCGTCGACCTCGCCCGCGGTGCCGTACATCGACACGTCGACGACGCCCGGGTTGCTGGAGGTGTTGGTGAGCACGAGGGCCGTACGGCGCTGCGCCGTGCTGCCGGCCCCGACGAACCACCGCTCCGGCGCGGGACGCGGGCAGGCCCCGACCGTGGCGCCACCACCGTCGGTGGCATCGGCGACGGATGCGCTGAACGCGACGGTGCCCGGAGCCCGTCCTCCCGACGCCTCCACGAGCAGGGCGCGGGCACGCCGCCCCGTCAGCGCAGTCGCCCAGGCACCCCTCGGGGACTCGGCGAGCGCGGCGACCGGACCAGTGCCAGGCAGCCGGAGCGCCTCGCGCGTCCCCCCGTCCGGGAAGTCACCCGGCAGGCTCGTCACGGCGACGGTCGTCGCGGACGACGCCCCGCGCTGGACGAACGCCGGGCAGCCGTACGCGACCGTGCTGATCTCCTGGGCCGACGTGCCGGTCACGGCAGGCTCGTCGGACGCCGTCCGTAGCTCGCCGACGCCGAGCAGCAGCGCGGCCACGACCACGGCGCCGAAGACGAGGCGGCCCGAGTGGGCGCCGAGCGCGAGTGCGGCCGAGGTCGTCTCGACGACCTGGTCCTTGACGCGACGGCCACCGGCCTTGCGGCGGGACTTCTGAGGGCTCAACCGCTTCTTGGGGCTCATCGGACCTCCCTCGCTCGGCCTGGTGCCGCGACGACGACAGCCACCAGGAAGAGCACCAGCTGACCGCGCGCGATCCAGGGGCGCACCGCCGACGACGGCGGGTCGTGGCGGGCTCCCGACACGGTGAACGTCCAGACCCGCGACCCCTCAGGGCCGCCGGAGGGCACGAGGCCCGGGGCGGTCTCCAGCGCGTCGACGAGGTCGGCATCTGCCGGGGCGGGCACGTAGATCGACTGGATCCCGTACGAGCCGAGCCGCTCGAGCACACCCGTCGACGGGTTCGAGAGCAGGAGCCGGACGTCGAGGTCGAGGGCACGCAGGTCCTCGGGCGAGGGCATGACGGCCTCGTCGCCGAGCCGGGTGCCGTCGCCGGAGACGACGCGTTGCGTCACGCCGCCCTCGCGCGACCCCGTGAGCACGAGCGTGGACTCCCCGTCCGCAGCACGGGCTGCGAGATAGGCCGGGATCTCGTACGGACGGCCCCGCTCGAGCGGGTCCTCGACACCACGTACCGCCCACCACGCCAGCGCGACGGCGGGGCCGACCAGGGCGAGAACCACGGCGGCGGCGTAGGCCCGACGCCGCAGCGGGCGGTCGACGAGGCGCTCGTGCAGACCGTCGGCCGCTGCGCCTGCCGCAGCGGTGAGCGCTGCGATCCACAGCGTTGCGGGCACCCCTACCCAGACGGGGCCGCCCGAGATCCCTTCGGTGAAGGTCGCACCGGCGCCGAGGCTCGCCCACGCGAGCATCCACAGGCCGGTCGCCCACGCGACGAGCACCGCCGAACGGCTCTCGCGGCGCAGCAGGGCGAGCACGCCGAGGACGAGGAGCCCGAGGGTGACGTACGTGGCGACGCCGGGGCCACCGGCGTGGCCGAGGGCGAGCTGCCAGGTTGGGGGGTCGAGATCGCCGACCTGGGCGTTCGCCCGACCGGCTTCCCACCACCAGGCCCCGGGGTCGAGCGCTCGCCGCCACATCCACGAGCCCAGCAGCAACCACGGGAGCAACAGCGCCGTCGCGATGCTGGGCCAGCCGCGCCGACGCAGGAGGATCCCGCCGGCGACCAGCAGCGGCACCGCCGCGAGCAGATAGGTGACCGGCGCGAACGCAGTCGCGAGGGTGAGCCAGAGGCCGAGGCGCAGACCGTCGGTGATGCGGGGGCGCGTCATCAGGAGGTACGCCGAGTTCACGATCGCCGGCGCCGCCGCGAGGGCGACGACGGTGCCGATCCTCCCCTGCGCCAGGGCACCGCTCGTGGCCACCAGCAGGCCGTAGGTCGCGCCCCACCACAGCTGGACGCCGGGCGTCGCGAACAGTCGCCTGCCGAGCCGGTGCGCGGTCAGCGCGGCAAGGAGGGCACCCGCGAGCACGACGAGGCTGACGGCGAGGTCGGCGTTGCCGCCGAGCACCGTGGCCAACAGCGCCAACGGGACGACGTAGCCGGGTGCGGGCACGTCGCTTCCGATGCTGACGTCGTGCGAGCCGGCGGTGAAGAACGACCACCAGTCACCGGCACCGTCCGGCGCCGGCAGCAGCGCGCCGCCCATGAGGTAGCCCGAGCCGATGACACCCCTCGAGGCGGCGAGAGCCACCAGCGCGAGGACGATCACGGTCGTCAGCCACGGGTGCCGCGACGGGAACGAGCCGGTCGTCGGCAGCTCCTCGCCGTCCTCGTCGGGGCGGAGCTCGACCGCCGCTCGCCGGCCGGTCATCTCCGGAGCGGGGCCCACCAGCGTGTTGACGAGCTCCCCGACGGCGTCGAGACCGTGGCGGTACGGGATCAACGGGGAGGGCAGCAGGCGCTCGCGGACGGTCCGCTCGTCGACACGCGCGGCCGCGGCCCGGCGACGGCGCGCCGCGAACATCACGTCCGGTCGGCGGTAGACGGCCAGGAGTCCCAGGATCTCGTCCGCGGCCTCGCGAGGCGCCTTGGCCAGGAGCAGCGCGAGCGTACGGAGCACGGTGCCGACGAGCAGGCGTACTGACTGCCACACGAATCCGGGGCGACTCGCGTTCGCGAGCAGCGTGTACGTCGCGGCGCGCCGCATCTCCCGCCGAGGGCGCGGCGCCAGCGACCCCGGACGCACTCCGGTGGAGGCGGCCTCGACGTGGAAGAAGATCGCCGCGGGCACGACACGGACGCGGTAGCCGCGGCGGGCCGCCCGCCAGCCGAGGTCGACGTCGTCGAAGAAGAGGGGAAGCCGCGGGTCGAACCCGCCGAGGTCCTCGAGGACACGGCGGCGGACGAGCATCCCCGCGGTGCTGACGGCAAGGACGTCGCGGGGGCGGTCGTGCTGGCCCTGGTCGGGCTCGCCGCGCTCCAACCCCGTCTCGCGCGCTCCGGTACCGCTGATGGTGACGCCGACCTCGAGAAGGCGCTTGAGCGACGGCCACTCGCGAAGCTTGGGTCCGGCGATACCGATGTCCTCGGACTGCGTGACCTGGTCGAGCAGGTGCGCGAGGGCGTCGGGGCCGGGGGCGGAGTCGTCGTGGAGCAGCCACACCCACTCGGTCGGCGCCGCGCCGTCCAGCGCCACACGGACCGCGGCACCGAACCCCGTCCCCGGTGGAGCGGTGCGGATCGACGCCGGATGGAGGTAGCGCGCCAGGATCTCCCGCGTCTCGTCGGTCGACGACACGTCCACCGCGACCACCGCCTGTGGCAGATGGGGCAGCGACGCGAGAGCGTCGAGCACCTGCGGGAGCCAGCGTGCGCCGTTGCGGCAGACGATGACGGCGGTGACGCTCGGCGGGTCCGCGATCCAGTTCCGGGAGGGGACGAGGCCCTCGTCGACGCCTTCGATCATAGGTGCTGGAGTCTAGCCATCCGCCCCGCGCGCGCGGGTCGCGGCACCGCCGCGCAGCGCCCGATCGCCGTGGTGCGGGGGCGGGCGCCGCGCGACTGCGTCAGACCGCGCTCTTCTTGAGCTTGCGCCTCTCGCGCTCGGAAAGACCGCCCCAGATGCCGAAGCGCTCGTCGTTCTCGAGTGCGTACTCGAGGCATTCGCCGCGCACGTCGCACGTCAGGCAGACCCGCTTCGCCTCTCGCGTGGAGCCGCCCTTCTCAGGGAAGAACGCCTCCGGGTCCGTCTGCGCGCACAGCGCGCGGTCCTGCCAGCCCATCTCCTCGGCGTCTGCGTGGAAGAGATCCTCCATCAGTCTCGCCTCCTGCCCCTCGTGATCCCCGTGGTCCGCGCCGTCCCTGACCGGGCGCGAGTCCCGACCCCTCGTGGACTCGTTGCCGGCGACACGTTCGCCCCCGGCCTGCACCCGGTCGTCCAAGAAAGAACGACACTAGTGAAATTACAAGCCTGTCAATACCCATCCGTCAAGCCGAAGAGTGCTAATGCGTCGGCCCGCACCTCTGTGGTACGGGCCGACGCAGTGCGCAGAACGAGCAGTCAGGCGCCGTTCCCGGGCGACCACCACGAGCTGGGACCAGGCTGGCCGTCGTCACGGCTCTCGTCCTGATCGGTCTCGTTCGAGGCATCGCTCTCGCGGGTGCCGGACTCCGACTCGGTGCTCTCGAACGTCGCGTCACCCAGCCGCGAGCTCCCCCAGGAGCCCTCGCCCGAGGACCACGGCTGCGGCTCGCTGGACTGCTCGGGCTGGTACGTCGGCTGCTCAGCCTGGTACGTCGGCTGCTCAGCCTGCGGTGCCCACGACGAGCCGTACTCGCTCGGGGTCTGCCACGAGGGCTGCTCGGTCGCCTCTTGCGCCCAGCTCTGCTGAGCCTGGTCCTGCGCGCCCCACTGACCTTCACGCGCCCACGTCGAGTCCTGGGAGCCCCAGCCCGACGACGACGGCTGCGACGGCGGCTCGGCGGCCGGCGTGGGTGTGGGCCAGGTCGACTGCTCCTGCGCCGGCCACGTGGACGGGGCGGGCGTCTCGGCCGGCGGCGTCCACACCGCGGTCGACTGCTCGGCAGCCTCTACCTCGGGCGACTCGGGCTGCGACGAGGGAGCGTCCGGCTGAGCCGGTGTGCTCGGGGCGGGCGATCCCCAGGCAGACGAACCTGCGGCCTCGGAACCCGCAGCACCGGCTGCGGCAGCGCCGGCCGCACCGGCCGCACCGGCCGCACCGGCCGCGTAGCCGCCGTACTGCTGAGGCCACCCCTGCTGCTGCGATGCGGCGTGCTGCACACCCGGCTGCGGAGCGCTGTGCTGAGGAGCGCTGTGCTGAGGAGCGCTGTGCTGCGGGGCGCTCTGCTGGGGGGCGGCCTGCGGCCAGCCGCCTTGCTGCGGTGCCTGTCCGCCCCACGGCTGCGCCGGCGGCGCGGGCCACCCGCCCTGCTGGGGCTGCTGCGGGCCGCCGCCCCACGGGCCACCCTGCTCGGGCGACCACTGTGGCTGGCGGACCGGCGCCGGCAGGTCCCGGAAGACGACGACGACGAAGAAGAGGCCGACACCGACGAACCCGAGGCCGGCGAGGATGTCGAGCACGAAGGACGCCTTGGCGGTGACGAACTCTTCGCCGATGACCTTGATCAGGGACCAGAGCGTCAGGACGGCGGTGACCGCGAGCACCCCGAGGCTGGCGAGCGTGATCGTGCGTGCGTGCGGGCTCAGATCGTCCTTGCGCGTGGCGAGCGCCACAGCGAGCACCACGGCGACGACACCGACGCCGACGCCGACGCCGAGCTGGGTGACGAACACTCCCCCGTCGATCAGCGCGATGAGCTGCGCGAGCAGTGACACGGCGACGACGCCGAGCAGCGAGTACGACAGGACGTCGCGGTACTTGCGTAGTGAGTCGGTCACGGATCCCCATCTCCTGGTTCGGGCCCAGAGCCATGCCCTGTCCCAGTGGACGGACCTACCCTACGCAGGTCGCGGCTCAACGGTCTCCCCCGGGCGTACACCGTCAGCGACGAACGGAGGGGACAATGTCGGCATGAGGATCACCGTTCTGTCCGGAGGCATCGGAGGCGCGACGTTCGTCGGCGGCCTGCTCGACGAGGTGGGCGCCGACGCCGACGTGACCGTGGTCGGGAACACCGCCGACGACATCTGGTTGTTCGGTCTCAAGGTCTGCCCCGACCTCGACACGTTGATGTACACGCTCGGGGGCGGGATCGACCCGGAGCGCCGGTGGGGTCGGGCCGACGAGACGTGGAGCGTGAAGGAGGAGCTCGCCGCGTACGGCGCACAGCCCACGTGGTTCGGGCTGGGCGACCGCGACGTCGCGACCCACCTCGTCCGTACCCAGATGCTCGAGGCGGGCTATCCCCTCAGCGAGGTCATGCGCGCGCTGTGCGTCCGCTGGGAGCCCGGCGTCACGCTCCTGCCGATGACCGACGACCGCGTGGAGACGCACGTGGTCATCGAGGACGAGGGGCAGCGCAGCGCCGTCCACTTCCAGGAGTACTGGGTGCGCCTGCGCGCCGCCGTCCCCGCGCACGGGGTCGTGATGATCGGGATCGACGAGGCCCGTCCCGGACCGGGCGTGCTCGAGGCGATCGCCGAGGCCGACGTGGTGCTCGTGCCGCCGTCCAACCCGGTCGTGTCGGTCGGCCCGATCCTCGCGGTGCCCGGGATCAGTGACGCGTTGCGGGCGACGAAGGCGCCGGTGGTCGGCGTCTCGCCCATCATCGGGTCCGGGGCGGTGCGCGGCATGGCAGACCAGCTCCTCACCGGGCTGGGGGTGGAGATCAGCGCCGGCGCGGTCGGTGCGCTCTACGGTTCACGCAGCGGCGACGGCGTCCTCGACGGCTGGCTCGTCGACACCTCCGACGAGTCCCAGCTCCCTGCGGTCGCCGCAGCCGGGCTCGAGGGGCGCGCGGTGCCGCTCTACATGTCCGACGCCGGCACCACACGCACGCTCGCCGCCGACGCGCTCGCGCTCGCCCGCGAGATCGGCACCCGCTCGTGAGCCTGACCCTGTGGCCGGTGACCGGCGTCGGCGAGGTCCGCCCCGGCGACGACCTGGTCAGTCTGCTCCTCGAGCGCCTCGACGAGCCGCTGCGTGACGGAGACGTCGTGGTGGTGACGAGCAAGGTCGTGAGCAAGGCGCTCGGGCTCTCCGCGACCACCGACCGCGACGCGGTCGTCGACGCCGAGACCGTACGCCTCGTCGCTCGGCGCGGGCCGACGCGCATCGTCCGCAACCGGGCGGGACTCACGATGGCCGCCGCCGGGGTCGACGCGAGCAACACGGCCCCCGGCACGGTGCTGTGGCTGCCGGCAGACCCGGACGCCGCAGCGCACGACCTGTGGAGACGGCTGCGGCGCCGCGCCGGCGTCGAGGTGGCCGTGGTGCTCTCCGACACCGCCGGCCGCGCGTGGCGCCGGGGTCAGACGGACCTCGCGATCGGCAGCGCCGGGCTCAAGGTCGTCGACTCGCTGTCGGGCACCCAGGACACCTTCGGCAACGCGCTCCACGTCACCGAGCCGGCCGTCGCGGACGAGATCACCGGAGCGGCCGAGCTGGTCGCCGGCAAGACGAGCCAGGCACCGTTCGTGATCGTCCGTGGACTCCCCCGCCACTGGGTCGGCGACCACTGGGCACACCCGCAGCACGGTGCCGCCTCGCTCGTGCGGCCCGACGACGAGGACCTGTTCGGCCTCGGGGCGCGCGACGCCGTCGAGGTCGCCCTCGGGTCGGCGGTCCCCGCCGGGTTCCCCGCGCCCGAGCCGGACGCGTACGACCGGGTCCTCGCGCTCGCGGCTCCCGAGGAGGCGCTCGTCGAGGTGACGGTGACCGAGCGGTCCAGGTTCGTCGTCGCAGTCAAGGACGACTCGTCCGGAGCGCTCCTGGAGGCCGGGCGGGTCTGCGAGCGGCTCCGGGTAGCCGCTCGCGCCCACCGGGTGGACGTCCAGATCGACGTCCGGACCGCCGACGGGCCGGGCCGTTAGGGTGGCACCGTGACGATCGCCGACCTGCTCGCACGTGCCACCGCCGCGGAGCCGTCGCGCCCCGCTCTCACGTTCTACGACCTCACGACGGGTGAGCGCGTGGAGCTGAGCCTGACGACCTGCACCAACTGGGTCGCCAAGACGGCCAACATGCTGCAGGACACTCTCGGGTGCGACGACGACACCACCGTCGACGTGCTGCTCCCGCTCCACTGGGAGACAGCCGTCTGGTTCCTCGCTGCCTGGGTCGCCGGTGCGACGGTGAGCCTGCGGCCCGGTGACGCGCTCGCCGTGGTCGACCCCTCGACCCTCGACGCCGCCGACGGCGCCGAGGACATCGTGGCGCTCTCGTTGCGCCCTCTCGGCGGGCGCTTCACGACGCCGCTGCCCGCCGGGGTCATCGACTACAACGCCGAGGTGCCGTCGCACGGCGACCACTTCACCGCGTACTACCCGCCGGCGGGCGCGTCGCCCGCACTGGTGGCGGACGACGGGGTGCTCACCCACGCCGACCTCACCAGCCGCGCCGCCGACACCTACGCTCCGGGCGCCCGGGTGATGATCGTCGGCGACCGCGACCTGACGCCGCTGGTCGAGGCGCTGCCGGCGGCCCTGCACGCGCACGGGTCGCTCGTGCTGGTCCGGACGCCGACCCCTGACGAGCACGAGGACCGGATCGCGGCCATCGCCGAGACCGAGCGCGTCACCGTGCGCTGACGACGCACCCTGCGCAGGTGGCGTCTCCCGACAGGAGAGCCACCCTCAGCACACCTCGTCGAGGTTCTCTGCGTCGTTGATCTGCGCGCTCCGCTCCTGGTCGGGGTCGCCTCCGGACCCCGACTCGGCCGCGCCGCTCTTCTTCGTGTTGCTGCCCTTGTCTTGGCCGGAGGCCTTCTTCTCCGGCGCCTTCTCCTGCTTCTCGGAGCGCTCGACGCCCTTGGCGACCATACGGCGGATCTTGTCGAAGTCCGGATCGCCCGTCTTGATCTCCGGCGGCACCAGCGACACGGTCGAGACCTTCGCGCCCCGGGCTTTCAGGGCCAGCTCGACGAACGTGTCCAGCTCCCCGGCAGGGATGTCGGTGCTGAGCATCTTCTTGCTCGACTCCGCGATCCCGGTCGCCTTGAGCAGGACCGTGTTGGGGTCGAGCTGCTTGAGCATCGCGCTCATGAGGCACTTCTGACGCGCCATGCGTGAGTAGTCGGAGTTCTGGACCCTGCTGCGGGCGTACCAGAGCGCCTCACGCCCGTCGAGCGTCCGGCGCCCCTTGGGGATCCAGTCGGTGATCGGCGAGCCGATGCCGCCGATGGCGGTGCGCTCCCGGACGCGTACCTTCACTCCCCCGACGGCATCGACCAACGACGCGAAGCCCTTCATGTTCACGAGCACGTGGTAGCTGATCGAAAGTCCGGTGATCTCCTCGACCGCCGCCCGCGTCGCGTCAACGCCCTCGTGGTCGCTCCCCTCGAAGAGGTCGGGGTGGGCGTCGGCCCACGTGTTCACGCTGTTGAGGTAGCAGCCCTCGCAGTCGAACCCGCGCGGGAACTCCTTGCGCATCGGGTGCCCCTTCGGGAAGGGCACGCCCGCGAGGTTGCGCGGCAGACCGACGAGCACGGTGTCCCCGGTCTCCGCGTCGATGCTCGCGACGGTCAGCGAGTCCGGACGCAGGCCGTCACGCCCTTTGCCCGAGTCGCCGCCGAGGAGCAGGACGTTGTAGCGGCCGTGCTCGGCGTCACGGACCACCGAGGAGCCGAAGACGGTGGTGATGAAGTCCTGCTGCACGGCCATCAGGTTGGAGGCCACGAACAGAGCCCCAGCAGTCACGAAGCACAGCACCCCGCTCACCCCGCTCACGGCGAGGCGGTGCTTGCGCTCCAGGCGGAGGGGCGCACCGAGGCGCCATGCGTCGGCGAACAGCGCCACCCATCCGAGCGCGAGGGCGATGAGGGTGAACCGCATCAGCCACAGCAGCCCGGTGGAGGTGAGCAAGGAGATGACGATGCCCTGGTCGATCCACGCGAGCAGGAGGAGCACGACGACGAGACCCCACAGTCCCGCCCAGATGCGGAGCGCCACGCGTCCGACCTGCTTGTTGCCGGCCAGCAGCTGCGCGGAGCCCGGGGCGACCAGCGTCATGATCATCAACGAGAGAGCACGGCGGAACCGTACGCGCGCCGAGTCGACCTCTGCCTGCGTACGTGCGTACGACCCCTCGTGCTCCGACATGTGCCCCCGTGACCCTTGCTGCCAGTGCTGCACCCACCCGTGGGCGCTCCGTCAGTATCACCAGAGCGCAGGCCGTGTCCGGGGCGACGCGCCGAGGAGGGCGCAGCCGCCACGGCACCGTCCGGTACCTTCGATCGCATGCCCGCACGCGATCCGAACCCCCGGGACGGGGCCGACTACGGCTGGCTCTACGGCCCTGACGACGACGCGACGCAGGTCGTCGGAGCGTCGGCGTCCTCGCCTCCTCCCGGCCACGGCGCGTACGCCGCGGGCCCGCCGCAGAGCCCGCCGCCTGACCTCCCTCCGATGCAGTACCCCGACGCACGACCGCCCGCGCGCGACGGTCGTGGCCACGGCGGCGGAGGCCGCGGGTCGCGAGGCGGGGGCAACCGCTGGCTGCGTCCGCGGCGCATCATCACGCTCCTGCTCGTGGCGTGGCTCGTCTTCCTGATCGCCGTACCGTTCTGGGCGTGGGGCAAGATCGAGAAGGTCGACGCCTCCCCCAGCGGCGAGCGCCCGGCGGACCAGCCCGGCACGACCTATCTCCTCGTCGGGTCCGACAGCCGCGAAGGTCTCACCAAGGCCCAGCGCAAGCAGCTCGCGACCGGGGACGCCGAGGGACGTCGCACGGACACGATCATGATGATGCACGTCGGCAGCGGTCCGACGACGCTCGTCTCCATCCCCCGCGACTCCATCGTCCCCATCCCGGGGCACGGCCGGACCAAGATCAACGCCGCGTACGCCTACGGCGGTCCCAAGCTGCTCGTCGAGACGCTGGAGAACGTCACCGGCGTCCGGATCGACGACTACGTCGAGATCGGCTTCGGCGGCTTCGTCAACATGGTCGACGCCGTCGGCGGTGTGGAGATCTGCCCGAAGAAGCGGATCAAGGACAAGGACGCGGGCCTCAACCTGAAGAAGGGCTGCCAGGAGGTCGACGGCGCGCAGGCGCTCGGCTACGCGCGGTCCCGGCACACGTACGCGACGCAGGACCTGCAGCGCGTCCAGTCCCAGCGTGAGGTGCTCGGCGCCATCGCCGGCGAGGTGAAGTCACCCTCGACCTTCCTCAACCCGTTCCGCTACGCCGGCGTCGTGACCGCAGCCACCGACTCGCTGCGCATCGGCGACAACGTCGGCCCGATCTCGCTCGGCCGGTTCGCGTGGAGCCTCTCGGCGGCGATGGGCGGGTCCGGGCACAACTGCACGGTGCCGATCGCCGACGCGTCGGTGCGCTGGGACAAGGAGCGGGCACTGACCCTCTTCGGCTACATCAAGGACGGTCAGACCGACAAGATCACCAAGGCCGTGTGCACCAAGGACGGCCTGCCGGCGAGCTGACGCCGGGTCGACAGACCCTCGCGACTCGTCGCGCGGTGAAGCCCATCAGGACGGTCGATTCTCTGCTACGTTCGAGCGTCTCTTGAGCGCAGGCAGCGATGCCCCTGAATGATCGGACGTCGCTGTGGTGCGTCGAGCTGTTGTCGGGGTGGTTACTGCTGCACTCCTCGTGGTCTCCGGGGCGGGGCAGGGGCCTGCGAGCGCGGCAGAGGGCGCCGCGGACGACTGGGCGCCTCCCGTCCTGACCTCGCCGGCTCCGGACACTCAGACCGGCGGGACGGCTGAGTTCACCGCGACGTCGGAGTCGCCGTACGTGGTCTTCGAGCTGGGTCCTGCGGCAGGTCCGATCGTGCGGCGCACTCCGGTGGCCGCGGATGAGGACGGCGTCTTTCGGGACGCCCTGCCGACCGTCGGGATCGGCGCCAGGTTCGCCGCGCGGGTCCGTGCGTGCGCCGATGCGAGCGTCGAGTCGTGCACGACCGTCAGTGCGGCCGTCCCTGTGCGGGGACTGCTCCCGCAGCTCAGGCGCTCAGCGCCATGGTCGTCGTGGGTGGTCGATCCGACGGTCGTCTCCGCGGTGTCGCTGCGTGCCACGGACCTGGGCGGCCATCCAGCGACGGTCAGCGGTGCCGTCCCGCGCGGGGAGGTCCGTGACGGCGACCTGGTCGACGTCGACGTGTCGGCGATCTCGAGTGCGGACCTCCTCGTCTCCCTGCAGCAGTGCAGTCCGCTGAACGACCTGGTGTGCACGCGGACAGGGGTCGAGCTGACGGTTCGCACGGGTCCGAATCTCTCGGTGTCGGGAAGCGGGCTGTTCGTCAGTCCGAACGGCGACGGGCTCTGGGGCACCGCGACCAGCCACGTGCAGCTGGACGCCGATATCCCTGTCACCGCCCGCTGGCGCGTCCTCTCGACCGCCGGACGTCCGGTCGCAGGCCCGTTCGAGTTCAGTTCCGGCGAGCTCGATGCGGCGACCCGGCCCTACCAGTGGGCCGCAATCGTGATCGACCTGCGGAAGCGACTGGCGCGTCCGCTGCCGTCAGGTGAGTACAGGTTCGAGGTGGAGACCACGGCGACCGTCACCGGCTTCACCAAGTCCACCCGCAAGAGCGTGCCTCTCGCGGTGAGCGACGCACCGCCAGTCACCAGGCTCACACCGACCACCCGGTTCTTCTACCCCTTCGCCGCCGTGAGCGCCGGGTCCGGGGTGCCGACCACCATGAGGATGAGCCCCGCGCTCGACCCGTACGAGGTGAAGTTCGGCGGCTACTTCTACCGGATCCTCAGGAGCGACGGCCGGCCCCTGGGCGGATCCACCGAGCTCATCTCGGTGAGGGACGCCTTGACGTGGAACGGCTACTACTGGCGTGACGGCCTCCACGTTCCCGCGCCCGCAGGCACCTACCGGATCGAGCTGGTCCGGACGCCGCCGTGCGTCGGCGGCGTGTGCGAAAGGGTCTACGGCCCCGTCTCGGCTCCCTTCACCTTGCGTGACGGGACCCCCGACCGGGTGAACGCCTCCGTGGCCGCCTCCGCGCGCTCGACGTGGCGGCGGACCGTGGTGAAGCGAGGGGCCAAGGTGCATCGCGTCAAGGGTGGCGCGGTGAGGTTCACGCGGAAGGCCGGACGCCAGGGCGCCGCCAAGGTGACGACCCTGCACTCAGTGCAGGTCCCTGCCGACCGTGAGAGGGATTCCTGGTTCCCCTCCCGCGTACGGCTGCGAGGGGCGTGGGGCAACACCGGTGACCTCAGGGTCGCCGTGGTCACCCCGAAGGGCCGGACGCTCCGCTACCAGTCACCGACCCGCAGCCGGCGGTACCTCGATTTCGAGGTCCACGAGCGGTGGGTCCGCAGCGACGGCCAGATGCGGTTCAAGGTGCGATGGAAGGGCAAGAAGCCTGCGCGGCTGGACCGGTTCGTGGTCACCTACAGCAGGTACGACCTCTCGTCGTGAGCGGGAGGGAGCGGGCACAGGCGAGATCCGTGCCCGCTCTCGCTCAGAGCTCGGACTGGATCCCCGCAAGCAGCTGGCGCGCCATCACGATGCGCTGGACCTGGTTGGTGCCCTCGTAGATCTGGGTGATCTTCGCGTCGCGCATCATCCGCTCGACGGGGTAGTCACGCGTGAATCCGTAGCCGCCGAGCAGCTGCACCGCGTCGGTCGTGACCTGCATCGCCGTGTCGGAGGCGAACGCCTTGGCGGCAGCCCCGAAGAACGTGAGGTCCTTGTCGCCGCGCTCGCTGCGACCGGCCGCCGCGTACGTGAGCTGGCGGGCCGCCTCCACCTTCATGCCCATGTCGGCGATCATGAACTGCAGCCCCTGGAACTCCGCGATCGCCTTGCCGAACTGCTGGCGCTCCTTGACGTAGCCCAGCGCGTAGTCCAGCGCACCCTGCGCGACGCCGACCGCCTGTGCGGCGATCGTGACCCGGGTGTGGTCGAGGGTGCGCATCGCCGTGGCGAAGCCGGTGCCCTCCGCGCCGATCATGCGGTCGGCGGGGATGCGGACGTTGTCGAGGTAGACCTCGCGGGTCGGAGAGCCCTTGATGCCGAGCTTCTTCTCCGGCGCCCCGAACGAGACACCCTCGTCGGACTTCTCGACGACGAAGGCGCTGATGCCCTTCGAGCGCTTCTCGGGGTCGGTGACCGCCATGACTGTGTAGAAGTCGGACTGCCCGGCGTTCGTGATCCAGCGCTTCACGCCGTTGAGGACCCAGTGATCACCGTCACGGACGGCGCGGGTCTTCATGCCGGCGGCATCGCTGCCTGCGTCGGGCTCGGACAGCGCGTACGAGAACATCGACGTGCCCGCGGCGAGCGGGGTGAGGTACTTCTTCTTCAGCTCCTCGCCGCCGGAGAGGATCACGGGGAGGCTGCCGAGCTTGTTGACCGCGGGGATCAGCGAGGACGACACGCAGGCGCGCGAGACCTCCTCGATGACGATCACGGTCGCCAGGGCGTCGGCGCCGGCGCCGCCGTACTCCTCACCGATGTGAGGGGCATGGAAGTCCGACGCGACCAGCGCGTCGTACGCCTCCTGCGGGAAGCGTGCCTCCTCGTCCACAGCGGCGGCGTACGGGGCGACCTTGGCGTCGCAGACCGCGCGGACGGCCTCGCGGATCGCCTGGTGCTCCTCGGACAGGGCATACATGGGCTGGTCGTTGGTCACCCCTCCATGCTAATGAGTGTTAACCAGCGACCAGCAGGGCCCTAACCTGGTGGCATGACCGCGACTGCCGAGCCTCTTGCCCACGCCACCGAGATCACCTCGCTCGAGGAGCTGCGGGCGCTGGTGGGCGACCCGGCACCCCGGGTCCGCGACAAGGTCCTGCCGACGCTGGCCGACGACCACGTCGCGTGGCTGGCGGCGGCGCCGTTCTGCCTCGTCGCCACGTCGGACGCCTCCGGCCGCTGCGACGTCTCCCCGAAGGGGGACCCGGCCGGCGTCGGGCACGTGGTCGACGCCACCACGATCGCGATCCCGGAACGTCCCGGCAACCGTCGCGTCGACGGCTTCGTCAACGTGCTGGAGAACCCGCACGTCGGCCTGCTGTTCATCGTCCCGGGTCGCGGTGACACGCTGCGGATCAATGGCCGGGCGCGGATCGTGTCGGACGCCCCGTACTTCGACGCGATGACCGTGAAGGGCCACCGACCGATCCTGGCGCTGGAGGTGGCGGTCGAGGAGGTCTTCTTCCACTGCGCGAAGGCGTTCCTGCGCTCGCGCCTGTGGAACCAGGAGTCCTGGCACCCCGAGGTCCTCTCCAGCCGCGCCGAGATCGCCAAGCGCCTCGAGCGTCCGGAGGAGTCGCTGGGCGCGCTCGAGGCGTACTACGGCGAGGCGTACTCCAAGAACCTTTACTGAGCGAACCTCGACCGAGCGAACCTCTACCGAGCGGCGTCCGGCCGCGCAGCCCGGACGACCTCGCCCTTGGCGCGTGCCGCGTCGGCGAGCCGCTCCTGGAACGCCACCATCGCCTCACGCAGCGACTCGTCGGCTGCCGCGAGGATCCGCACGGCCAGCAGGCCCGCGTTGCGCGCGTTGCCGATCGCGACCGTGGCCACCGGCACTCCGGCCGGCATCTGGACGATCGAGAGCAGCGAGTCCATGCCGTCGAGGTACTTCAGCGCGACGGGCACGCCGATCACCGGCAGCGGGGTGACGGCCGCCAGCATGCCCGGCAGGTGCGCTGCTCCCCCGGCGCCGGCGACGATCACCTGCAGCCCTCGCCCGTGAGCCTCCCGCCCGTACGCGAGCATCTCGTCGGGCATCCGGTGGGCGGACACGACGTCCGCCTCGTACGCGACGCCGAACTCCTCGAGCGCCTCCGCAGCGGCCTTCATCGTCGGCCAGTCGGAGTCCGACCCCATGACGATGCCGACCTTGGGTGTCTCAGTCACGCGCGGCCTCCTGAGCCTCGTCCTCGATCTCGTCGTCCAGCCGTCCCTCGAACCACGCCGCCGCATGCCGTGCCCGTTCGAGCAGTGCGTCGACGTCGTCGCCGTACGCGGTGACGTGCCCGACCTTGCGCCCAGGCTTCACCGCCTTGCCGTACAGGTGCACCTTGAGATCGGGGTCGCGCGCCATCACGTGCGGGTAGCCGTCGTACAGGCGCCCGACCTCGCCGCCGAGGATGTTGACCATCACCGTGTACGGAGCCCGCGCACGCGGCGAGCCGAGCGGCAGGTCGAGGACGGCGCGCAGGTGGTTCTCGAACTGCCCGGTGACCGCACCGTCCATCGTCCAGTGACCGGTGTTGTGAGGGCGCATCGCGAGCTCGTTGACGAGGAGGCGCCCGTCGACGGCCTCGAACAGCTCGACGGCGAGGATGCCGACGACGTCGAGCTCGGCGGCGACCTTCATGGCGAGCATCTCTGCCTCTGCGGCACGCTCGGCAGGCAGGCCGGGCGCCGGGGCGATCACCTCGCGGCACACGCCGTTCTCCTGGCGGGACTCGACCACCGGGTACGCGGCGACCTGTCCGGAGGCGGAGCGGGCGACGAGGGCCGACAGCTCGCGTCGGAAGTCGACCAGCTCCTCGGCGATGAGCGGGACGCCCGTCGCGAAGGCGTCGGCCGCGCCCTCCGGACCGTCGACGACCCACACGCCCTTGCCGTCGTAGCCGCCGCGGGTCGTCTTCACGACCACGGGGAACCCGTCGCCCGCGGCCGCGAAACGCTCGAGCTCCGCGGCGTCGGCGACCGGCGCCCACCGTGGGCACGGGACGCCGAGCCGCGTGAGCGCCTCGCGCATCTCGCGCTTGTCCTGCGCGTACAGGAGCGCGTGCGGCCCGGGACGGCAGGCATGGCCCTCGGCGTCCAGCGCGCGCAGGTGCTCCGGCGGGACGTGCTCGTGGTCGAAGGTGACGACAGCACAGCCGGAGGCGACCGTGCGTAGCGTCTCGAGGTCGCGGTAGTCACCGACCGTGGTCGTCGGGTTCACCTGGGCGGCGCTCACGTCCGGCCCCTCGGCGAGGAGGCTCACGGGGACCGCGAGCGACACGGCGGCCTGCTCCATCATCCGGGCCAGCTGCCCGCCTCCGACGATCGCGAGCACCGGGCTGTCGATGGGGCTGTCCACGCGCACCATGCTATCCGCGACGCCCCGACCGCAGAGCCGAGCGGTGCGTACGCTGGTCCGATGACGACCACCGACGCGTCGCGGGCCCGCAGCCTCCGCTCACGCGTCCGCGAGGTCGGCGCCTTCGGCATCGTCGGGCTCGTGGGATACGCGACCGATGTCGCAGTGTTCAACCTGCTGCGGTACGCGGGTGACCCCGGGCTGCTCGAGGACAAGCCCCTGACGGCCAAGGTGCTCTCGGTGGCCGTCGCGATGTGCGTGACCTACCTCGGGAATCGGCAGTGGACGTGGCGGGGACGCAGCCGGCACTCGGCGCACCGCGAGGTCGCGCTCTTCGTCCTGATGAACGGCATCGGCATGCTCATCGCGGTGGGATGCCTCGCCTTCTCCCACTACGTCCTCGGGTTCCACAGCGCGCTCGCCGACAACATCTCGGCCAACGTCGTGGGGCTCGGGCTCGGGACGCTCTTCCGCTTCTGGGCGTACCGCACCTTCGTGTTCCCCGACACCGGCTCGCCGGCCGACGAGGACTGACTCAGCCGTTGGAGTCCTCAGCCGTTGTAGGACCAGCGGTGGCGCACGGTCAGCGGCTCCACAGTGCCGAACCCGCGAAGGTGGCGCTGGGCCATCGCCCGGGTCTCGAACCGGTCGCTGAGACCGGCAGCCGTCGCACGGTCGATGATCACGCGGTTGCGTCGCGCGACGGCGGTCAGGCGGGACGCCAGGTTGACCGGCGGGCCGTAGACGTCGCCGAGGCGCGAGATGACCGGACCCGTGCCCAGACCGACGCGTACGTCGGGAAGATCCCGGTCGCCGCCGATCTCCGCGACGACGGCGAAGGCGATGTCGGTCGCCAGCTCCGGCGTCTCGGCGACGAACAGCACCGCGTCGCCCAACGTCTTGATCGGGCGCCCGCCGCCCTCGGTGATGACGTCGATGCACCGGCTCTCGAACTCCTCGACGAGATCGGCCAGTCCGTCGTCGTCGAGACCGTTGGAGAGCTTCGTGAACGCGACCAGGTCGGCGAACCCGACGGTCATCACCATGCGGAGGACGTCCTCCTCGTCGGCCGCCAGGGCCTCGGCACGGGTCGCCGACGCGGCCAGGTGGCGGCGCCACGCGTACACGAGCAGCCGCTCGAAGACCGGACCCATCGCCTCGGCCACCGCACGACCCGAGGTGGACCACGCCACCCGCTCGGGCTCCCCGTCGCTCCCGCGCCGCTCGAGGACCTCGGCGATCGTGGAGACCTGCCAGTCGGCGAGCCGCGACATCGTCGAGCCGAGCGCGCGGGTGAGGCGGATGACGGTGTCCTCGTCGATCACCCCGGTGCCGATGATGGCGCGCACGGTCTGGAGCGCGTCGAGGTCCGCAGGGACGAACGCCTTCGAGCCCGCGGAGTCCGGGAACCCCAGAGCCCGCCACAGCCGGCGGGTCTCCTCGTACGACAGACCGGCAGCAGCGGCGATCTCGTCGCTGGTGAAGGTCGGTTCCGCACCGAGAATGGCGCGGGCCAGGTCGTCCGCCACGTCAGATCTGCTCGTCGCTCGTCATGGTCGGGTGGTGCGCGGCGAAGACCAGGGAGGTCAGCTGGCGGTGCACGTCCTCGACGCGCGGGACGTCGTGGATGCGCAGGCCCGCCTGCTCGCTCGCGTCGTGCACGATCAACGTGCCGCAGCCGAGGAGTCGGTCGCTCAAGTGCTTCTCGAAGGAGACGTCGTTGATGCGGTTCAGGGGGATGACCCGCCCCGTGCGCGTCAGGAGCCCCTTCTGCTCGATGAGCCGACGGTTGGTGACCGTGTAGGTCCACGTGAGCCAGCGCAGGAACGGGAGCACGGCCCAGACGAGGATCACGACGAACGCGGCGACGAGCACGACCGTCCGGAGCGCGCCGTCGGTCACGGCAGCGCCGAACCCGCCGCCGGCGGCGGCGACCACGAGCACGAGGAACGCGACGAACAGCGCCTTGACGTGCGTGCGGACGGTCAGGACCTCGTGCTCGCCCTCGATCAGCAGCTTCTTGGAGACACCCACGGGGTCATGGTGTCATGCCGAGGTGCGCAGATGGGTGACGTCTCCGGCGCTGATCGCGGTGACCTCGTCGCCGTGCCGGACCTGGAGCCGCCCGCTGTCGTCGAGCCCGACCGCGGTCCCCTCGAGCGTGCTGCCGTCCGGGTAGAGGACGGAGACCTCGCGTCCGAGCGTCGCGCTGACCCGCTCGTACGAGTCGCGCACTCCCGCCTGCGGATCGCCTGCGGCCTTGATCCACGCCGAGTAGAGCGCCTCGAACGCCCGCGCGAACTCACTGACGAGCCCGGTCCGCTCGGCGGTCGGTGAGCCCTCGTGTGTGAGGGAGGTGGCGTTGGGGACGTCGATCTCCTCAGGGGTGACGGAGACGTTGATGCCGCACCCGACCACGGCGGCGGGGCCGGTCGGGGTGTCGACGCGCTCGACGAGGATGCCGCCGAGCTTGCGGTCGTCGACGACGAGGTCGTTGGGCCACTTCAGCATGGCCTTCACACCAGCCTGGCGAGCGGCGGCGACGGCGGCCAGACCGGTCAGCAGCGGCAGCCAGGTCCAGCGGTGCCCTTCGATGTTGCGCGGGTGGACGAGGACGGACACCGCGACGGCCGACTCGGGAGGCATCTCCCAGCTGCGGTCCAGCCGGCCACGGCCCGCGGTCTGGTGGTCGGTCGTCAGCAGCGTGCCCTCAGGTGCGCCGGCACGGGCGAGGGCAGCGAGGTCGGCGTTGGTGCTCGCGGTCTCGGGGACGACGCGCACCTCCCGCCACCAGGAGGTGGGGCTGACGAGGGCCTGCTCGAGCGCGTCGGCGTCGAGCGGGCGTCGGACGAGAGGCGAGTCGGGTGGCAAGTCGCTCATGTAGGCCACTGTCCCACGATCCGCGCCCATCGGTAGAGCGGCGGGACCCGGCGGCTACCCTGACCCCGTGAGCGAAGCAGTGGCACCTGAGCCGGGTCAGATCGACACGCACACGACGGCCGGCAAGCTGGCCGACTTCTCGACCGTCGCCTCGACGAGGCGGTGCACGCGGGGTCGCGAGAAGGCGATCGACCTGCAGCACTCCAAGGGCAAGTGACCGCCCGCGAGCGGATCGCGCGCTGCTCGACGAGGGCTCCTTCGTCGAGACCGACGCCTTCGCCCGCCACCGCGCCGTCGACTTCGGGCTGGACGAAGAACCGCCCGGCCGGCGACGGCGTCGTCACCGGCTACGGCACGGTCGACGGCCGCCCGGTCTGCGTGTTCAGCCAGGACGTCACCGTCTTCGGCGGCACCCTCGGCGAGGTCTACGGCCAGAAGATCGTCAAGATCATGGACCTCGCGCTGAAGACCGGCTGCCCGGTCGTCGGCATCAACGAGGGCAGCGGCGCGCGTATCCAGGAAGGGATCGTCTCGCCGGCCTGTACGGCGAGATCTTCTACCGCAACGTGCACGCCTCGGGCGTCATCCCGCAGATCAGCCTGATCCTGGGCCCTGCGCCGGCGGCCACGTCTACTCCCCGGCCCTCACCGACTTCACGGTGATGGTCGACCAGACGTCGCAACATGTTCATCACCGGCCCTGACGTCATCAAGACCGTCACCGGCGAGGACGTCACGATGGAGGACCTCGGCGGCGCCCGCACGCACAACACCAAGAGCGGGCGTCGCGCACTTCATGGCCGCCGACGAGGAGGACGCATCGAGTACGTCAAGGCGCTGCTCTCCTACCTCCCGAGAACAACATGGAGGAGGCGCCGGCGTACGACCGAGGTCGCCGACCTCGACACGCCACGAGGACCGACCCGCGCTCGACACCTTCATCCCGGACTCGTCGAACCAGCCGTACGACATGCACACCGTCATCGAGTCCGTCCTCGACGACGGCGAGTTCCTCGAGGTGCAGGCGCTGTTCGCCCCGAACATCCTGATCGGCTTCGGCCGGGTCGACGGCCGCAGCGTCGGCGTCGTCGCCAACCAGCCGATGCAGTTCGCCGGCACGCTCGACATCGACGCCTCCGAGAAGGCCGCACGCTTCGTGCGCACCTGCGACGCGTTCAACGTGCCCGTCCTGACCTTCGTCGACGTGCCGGGCTTCCTGCCCGGCACCGACCAGGAGTGGAACGGCATCATCCGCCGCGGCGCGAAGCTGATCTACGCCTACGCCGAGGCGACCGTCCCGCTGGTCACGGTCATCACCCGCAAGGCCTACGGCGGCGCGTACGACGTCATGGGCTCCAAGCACCTGGGCGCCGACATCAACCTCGCGTGGCCGACGGCCGAGATCGCCGTCATGGGCGCGCAGGGCGCGGTCAACATCGTGCAGCGCCAGGCGCTCGCCGCCGCCGACGACCCGTCGAGGCGCTGCGCGCCGAGCTTCATCGACCGAGTACGGCGACACGCTCGCCAACCCGTACATCGCGGCCGAGCGCGGCTACGTCGACGCGGTCATCCAGCCGCGCGAGACCCGCACCGAGATCGTCACGCGCGCCTGCGCCTGCTGCGCAACAAGCGCGAGTCGCTGCCGCCCAAGAAGCACGGGAACATCCCGCTGTGAGCGAGCGCAGACGCCGACGGTCGCGACGCGGCGAGTCGACCGAGCGCGGTCGCGACACCGCTGCTCGCGGGTCGTCAAGGGCGATCCGACGCCGGAGGAGCTGGCGGCGCTCGTCGCCGTCGTCGCCGCCCGCGGCGCGGCGTGGTGGTCGCGCCGGCCACCGTGCAGCGTCGCTCGGCGTGGGGCGACCCGGCTCTCGCCAGCCCGGCCGACGCACTCCCACGGGCACGACGGGTGGCGCAGGTCCGCGTTCGCGCGCTAGAACCGCAGGCATGACTCTCCGCGCAACCCGCGACGTAGGTGCGGCCGATTGGATCACCTCGGCCGACGCGCCGTGGTACGACCTCGTCGCGTACGGGCCGCCGGGCTTCGAGGCGTACGTGCAGCTCGTGCTGCACGGCGACGCCGAGCCGACCACGACGGGGGCGACCTCGACGGCCCGGCGCTGCAGCGGGCGCTCGCCGAGGTGCTCGCACGCCACACGACCACGACGGAGCAGGCCTACCACGCCCTGTGGGACGGCGGCGGCTTGGAGGGCAGGTCCGCACAGGCTTTTCCCGACGCATTCCCGCCGACCGTCATGAAGGGACCTCGCGTGAGACTCGGAGAGCACCGCGAGCGGGAGTATCTGCTCTTCCTCGGCCCGCTTGACCAGATCGGTGACTGGGGTGACGACTCCCGATCATGGTGGTGTCGCGGGTCCACACCCCTCGGGCCCGCCGCTACGCGTGGTGCGTCCCTCCGACGTGGACGGCACCGAGGGACCACGACGTGCGGTGGTTCGGCGTGGGAGGGTCGCGGGCGCTGGACCGACGAGCTGCACGCCGACGACAGGTTCGACGTGGTGACTGCGCGCCCCTACCGCGACCGAGCCGTCAAGGAGAGCATTCGTCGTCGGCACCCGCGCCGTACGCTGGCCCGCGTGACTCGACCACGCCTCGTCCTCGCCTCGCAGTCCCCCGCCCGTCTCGCGACCTGCGCGCGCCGGTGTCGAGCCGGAGGTCGATCGTCTCCGGCGTCGACGAGTCGGTCGTCATCTCGGACGACCCGGTCGTGGTCGCGACGGAGCTGCGCACGCCTGAAGTGCCGTGCCGTCGCCCCCGGCTCAAGAGCCCGACGACACGATCATCGTCGGCTGCGACTCGGTGCTCGCCTTCGACGGCGAGGTCCTCGGCAAGCCCGTCCGCGCACGGACCGCGGTCGGCACGCTGGCGGGCGATGCGCGGGCGCTCCGGCGTCCTGCACACCGGCCACTGCGTGCGCATCGGCGAGCGCGAGGTCTCCGACGACGCCGCGACGACGGTGCACTTCGCCGACCTCGACGACGCGGAGATCGACGCGTACGTCGCGACCGGCGAGCCGCTGCACGTCGCCGGCGCCTTCACCGTAGACGGGCTCGGTGGCGCCTTCGTGGAGCGCGATCGAGGGAGATCACCACAACGTCGTCGGGCTGTCGCTCCCGCTCCTGCGCACGATGCTGGCCGGACTCGGCGTCCGGTGGACCGATCTGTGGCGGTGACGGTGACGTGAGGACGCGACGTCCGTCTCACGTCCTCAGGTGAAGCATCCGGTCCAGGTGCCGCTCCACGGGAGAGCGGCGATCGGGACGCGGGCACTGGAGCACGTGGGACCTGGCATGCTCGCGTGACCGCACGCCCTCGTGGCCCGCGGAGCCCGCGGGAAGATGAAGACGATCCTCTGGCACGGCATCGGGAGCGCTTCTCAGCGTGCGAAGCTCACGCAGCCGGTCGCTCAACCTCTGGCGCTGGACACGATGACGGTCCTCGATCTCGAGGATCCGCGCTCCCTTGCGGCGGCTGAAGACGAACCCACGCTCGCCGTCGGGCTCCACCCAGAGCGTGCCGAGGTGGATCAGCTGGTGGCACCGGGGGCACAGGCCGACGAGGTTGTCGAGGTCGGTCCGCCCGCCGTCGCGATCCCACCACGCCACGTGGTGCAGCTCCAGGTGGGTGCCTCCGCAGCCCGGGTTGGCGCAGACCCAGCCCTGCCGCGCGTGCACCGCCTGCCGCTGCTTGTAGGTCGCCAGCCGGTGGGTGCGCCCCACGTTGAGGACGTCGGCCTGCGGGGTCTGGCCCGTCGTGGCTCCATCGACGAGGAAGTCGGTGCGGTCGGCGTCGCAGCCCAGGTAGTCGAACAGCTTCGGTCCGACCGGGCCCCAGCCTGCGAGAACAGGCGGCTCGGCAGCCGGATGTCCGGCGAGCCATGCCGCCTCGACCATCACACCGACCTGGGGTCGAACCCCCCGATCGGCAGGCAGCCCGTGCTCGAGCGCGGACGCGGCGAGGTCACCGATCGCGTCGACCCGTCGCTGTGCCGGCGTCCGGGAGTCGTCGGACCCACGGGGCGCCGACGCCGCCGTCAGCCAGGTCTTGAGCCGGGCGCCAGCGACGGTGTCGAGGAATCCGTTGACGTGGAAACCCTCACCGCAGCGCGCGATCGTCAGGTCGTGCTTCTCCATGCCTGCGGCGTACGCGCGGTCGAGCTCCTCGGGGTGAGCGGTCTCCACCAGCATCGTGAGCTGACGACTCAGCTCCGCAGGCTCGCACGCCCGCGCGACGTCGAGCATCACGTCCTCGGCGGCCTCGACGATCTCTCGGTCGGCCTTCTTCAGGGCGACCGTGAACGCGTCCACGTGCGCACCGCGGATCTCCCCCGCCCGACGCGCCGCACCGACCGCCGGCAGGACCCGCATCGTGCGGCCGGCGGCGACGGCAGCGCGTGACTGACGCACGTCCCAGCGCAGCTCGCGACGCGCCCACCCGGCCGTCGACGAGGCCCCCTCGACCTCGTACGAACGTCGCTCCTGCATCTGGTCGAACCACACGGCCTGCAGGCCGCTCATCCGGTCGATCGCGGCCGTCAGCCGACGTTGCCTCTCGCACGTCTGCTCGTCCGTCGCGAGCCCCGTGGACTGGTCGGCGAGCGCGTCCAGCGCCGCCTCCAGGGCGTCCATCACGTCGGGATCGAACATACGTACGATTCTACTGCGTGAGCGCCGTCGCCGCTAGCCCGTTCGAGGAGCTGTGGAGATCCGCCTCCACCGCGCTCACCGGAGGGCGAGCACCATCTCCTGCTCCGCCCCGCCGTGCAGGACAGCCGGAAAAGACCCGCCGGTCGGCACGAACCCCTGCCGTCGGTAGTACGCCGCGGCCCGGACGTTGTCCTCGTGGACGTGCAGGTAGAGCCGGTCGAGGCCCTGCTCGTCGCGCACCCACGCCGCGACAGCGTCGAGGAGCGCGTCCGCCACCCCCGCGGCGCGTCCTCGCACCTCGGGGTCGACGAAGACGCCGACGAGGTTCGCCCTCGCCGGTGCTTCCGGGTCGGGGCCCGCACCACCGGTCGCGTACGCCGGGAGGCCGTGCGAGACGAAGGCGGACATCGACCCGACCCAGCGGCCGGCATCGTCGCCCTCGACAAGGCGTGCGACGACCTGGACGTTGCCCGGCACGACATTCCGCGCGGCGCGGGAACGCCAGGTGTCCTCGCTCGCGAGCACCGCGTCGTCGTACCGCTCGCCGTACGCGATCGGGGTGTCGAGCAGGGCCCGCAGCCGCAGGTCGCGCATCCTCTCCCAGTCGCCCTCGTCGGGGCGGAACACCTCGTACGCCATGGTCGCCGACTACTCGACCGGCAGCCCGAGGCCCCGCGCGATGAGCATGCGCTGGACCTCGGAGGTGCCCTCCCCGATCTCGAGGATCTTGGCGTCGCGGTAGAAGCGCGCGACGGGATACTCCTCCATGAACCCGTACCCGCCGAACACCTGCGTCGCGATCCGCGTGGCGGTCACCGCCTGCTCCGTCGCGTACAGCTTCGCGATCGAGGCAGCCTGCTTGAGCTCTTGCCCACCGACACCGGCGTCCTTCATCGCGGCCGCCTCGTACGTGAGGGCGCGGGCGGCCCGTGCGGCGACAGCCAGATCGGCGATCTGGAAGGCGACGCCCTGCTTGCGCCCGATCGGACCGCCGAAGGTCTGGCGGTCGAGGGCGTACTCGCGGGCGAGGTCGAGGCATGCCTCGATGCAGCCGACAGCGAGTGCCGCGATCGCGATGCGGCCGTCGTCGAGCGTCGCGAGGAACTGCGCGTAGCCACGGCCGCGCACGCCGAGGAGGTTCTCCTCAGGGACGCGGCACCCCGTGAACGTGAGCGGGTGCGTGTCGGAGATGTGCCAGCCGAGCTTGTCGTACGCGGGCTCGGCGACGAACCCCGGCGTACCGGCGGGCACGACGATCGTGGAGATCTCCGGCCTGCCTCCGTCGCGGAGCCCCGTGCGCGCCGTGACGGTCACGAGCGAGGTGATGTCCGAGCCGGAGTTGGTGATGAACTGCTTGGCCCCGTCGATCACCCACTCGCCGTCGACGAGGTCCGCCTTGGTGGCCGTCGCCCCTGCGTCCGACCCGGCGCCCGGCTCGGTGAGACCGAAGCCGGCGAGAGCGCGCCCTGCGACGAGGTCCGGGAGCCACCTCTCCTTCTGCGCGTCGGTGCCGTAGGTGAGGATCGGGTTGATGCCGAGACCGACCGCCGCCTCGAGGGTGATGCCGATCGACTGGTCGACACGCCCGAGCTCCTCGATCGCGATGCAGAGGCTGGTGAAGTCCCCGCCCGAGCCGCCGTACTCCTCCGGCGCCGTGAGCCCGAAGAGTCCCAGCTCACCCATCGTGGCCACGAGGTCCACCGGGAAGTGGTGGTCGCGGTCCCACTGCGCGACGTGCGGAGCGATCTCCGCCTGGGCGAAGCTGCGGACGACCTTGCGGAAGGCCTCGTGCTCAGAAGACAGGGTGCTGTACGCCATGGCGCGATGTTAACAGTCGTTAACGCGCCGGCCCACCCTTGCCGGCCGTCACGACGTGAGCCGGCGACGTGGCGCGCGTCGACGCCGCCGCAGGTGCCGCGATGCAGCTCCTCGAGCTCGCGGACGACCCGCGCCGGAGAGATCGGACGCGGCCGGGCGAACACCTCCAGAAGAGCATCCACCGACTGGGCGACGGTGAACATCCTTCCCGCGGCCCGCCGCGTGGCATCCGGGAGCGGACCGCCCCCAATCGCCCGCCGAAGGCCCCAGGCGAGCGCCTCGGCGTCGTCGGGAGCGACCAGCATCACGCCCCCGCAGTCCGTCTCGGGCAGACCTCCGTCGTCCGACGCGACGACCCGGCAGCCCGCGTGCTGCGCCTCGAGGGAGACGATGCCGAACGTCTCGTGCCAGTACTGGCTGTTGGACGGCATCACCACGACATCCTGCGTCGCCATCAGCGCGGCCATCGACTCCGGAGTCGTACGGCTCGGCACGACCGAGATCCCGGGGTGGACGTCGAGCATCTGCTCGATGATCCGACCCTGCGGCTTGTCCGCTCCTGCGGACGTCGCCGTGAAGAGGAGCTCGACGTCGTCGTCGATGACGTCGATGTGGAGCATCGACAAGAGGGTGTAGACCCCCTTCTCGGGACTGAGCCTGCCGGCGAAGAGGACACGAGTCTTGCCGGTCACGTTCTCCGGGCGCGGTTCGTCGGCGAAGCACGGCTCCGCGAACGGGTAGACGACGCTGATCGTCCCCGGGTCCACATCCAGGAAACGGGCCCACAACGCGGCGGCGTAGCGGCTGGTGGCGATGAGGGTGAGGTCGCGTGTTCCCTCGACGGCGAAAGCTCGCTCGTGCTCTCGAAGCGGCGGCGGGTTGTGCAGGATCAGGAACGCCGGTTCGCGGGTGCGCACGACGTGCGGCTCGTTGACGAAGACGACCGTCCCCGGGAGGTCCCCGACGTCGGCGAGCGTCGCCAACGACACGAAGGGGAGGTCGGGGAATCCGTCCCGCCCGTCGTCCTCCCCGAGGCCGACCGTGACGACCTGGGCAGGCACACCGCGGCGGTTCAGCTCCCGCACCTGACCGACGGTGTAGTTCTCGGAGCCACCGGTGCCTGCCGGCAGGCGGTTTCCTGGGGACCAGACGAACGAGATCATGCGTACCACCCATGTGTGATCGACGAGCTCAGTCGGGTGGCGGACGAGAGGACCGCGGCCGCGAGTCGGAATCCGACCCCACACGGGAGGAGAGAGCATCACGCCGATGATCCGCGACCCGGGTCTCGGCGTGGACGAAGCTCTGCGAAGCAGACGAACCGGCAGCACCCCGTCGTCGGCGCCTGCAGGTACTTGGGACACTAGCACGCGGCCGAGCGGCTCCAGCGGTCCCGGAAGCGACCCCAGCGTCTCGTAGCGTGACACACCGCGCCAGCCGCTTGACCTATTCGCAATCGCAAACATATGGTCGGGTTCGCAATCGCAAACGTCTTGGCTACACCCGTTTCCCCCGAGAGGAACCACCGTGCGACTCCCCCACGCCCTGGCACGCCGCAGCGCCGGGCTCGCGACGACCGTCCTGGCCGGCGTCCTCATCGGCTCCACCGCACTCGCCCCCGGCGCGCTCGCCGCGTCCTCCGCCGCGCCGACCCTCACGTTCGTCGAGGCGGGCGACACGGGCCGCATGATGCTGGTCCTCGACTCCTCCGGGTCGATGAAAGAGAAGGCGGGCGACGGCACGACCAAGATCGAGGCGGCCCGTACGGCGCTCGGGAACGTCGTCGACAAGCTGTCCGACTCGCAGGACGTCGGGATGCGCGTCTTCGGCGCGACCGTCTTCTCGCGCAACGACAAGGGCGCCTGCACCGACACCCAGAAGGTCGTCGCGCCGGGCACCGGCAACCGTGACGCGCTGCGCGCCGCCATCAGTGCGTACAAGCCGTACGGGGAGACGCCGATCGGCACCGCGCTGCTCGAGGCCGCCCGTGACCTCGGTGACGAGGGACGGCGCTCCATCGTCCTCGTCTCCGACGGGGAGTCCACCTGCGACCCCGACCCCTGCAAGGTCGCCGCACGCATCTCCAAGCAGGGCATCGACCTCACCGTCGACGTCGTCGGCCTGTCGGTCGACGCCAAGACCCGCAAGCAGCTGCGCTGCATCGCCGAGGCGGGCAACGGCCGCTACTACGACGCCGAGGACGCCGGCGAGCTGTCCGGTGCGCTCGACACGGCAGCCGTCCGCGCAGCGCGTCCGTGGACCGCGATCGGCACCCCGATCAGCGGTGGCCCCGACGCCGCGAACGCGACGCCGATCACCACCGGCGACTGGCGCGACGTCCTCGGCCCGCAGCACACCGTCCAGGGCCAGCGCTGGTTCCGCTTCACCCGCACCATCCCGGGTTCGACGGTGCGCGTCTCGGCGGCCCTCGCCGGCCCGACCGGCGGCTACACGGTGGACGACGGTCTGTACGTGCAGACCTTCGCGGGGAGCGAGGACTGCGGCACGGGCGCTGACTCCCAGTCCGGGACCGGCTACCAGCCGATCCTCGTCGCCACCGAGACGATCCCGGGCAACCGTGACTACCGGGAGGAGTGCAAGGACGGCTCCGAGATCACGTTCAACGTGACGCGCGGCAAGGAGTCGGGCGACGTGTCCCGGCGTACGGACGAGCTCGTCGAGATCCGCATCATCGAGGAGCCGCCGGCCGCCAACGCGGCGACGCTGCCCGCCTCTGCGCCCAAGGCCTCCGAGGAGGTGCCCTCGATGTCCGACGCGAGCCCGCTTCCCACCGGCGGTGTCTCCTTCGGAGACGCGGCGCCGCTCGACCCCGGCGCGTACCGCGGGTCGATCGTGCCGGGCGAGACCCAGATCTTCCGCATCGACCTCGACTGGGGTCAGAGCCTGTCGTCGGTGATCCAGTTCGACCCGGTCACGGACACGCAGAAGCAGGCTCTCGGCGACGTGGACCTCAACACCACGCTGTGGACCTTCTCTCCCGGGCGCGCCATCGCCCGAGCACCGTTCGTCTCCGACTCCCAGGGCAGCCTGACGGAGTACTCGTCGCCCGAGCTGGTCGCCGTGAGCCCGGTGGTGACGTACAACGAGCGCCGCTCGACAGCCGACAACAGCGCAGCAGCCTCGATCGCCGGGCCGTACTACCTCGTGCTCGGGGTCGCCGGGAAGAACGGCGGCACCGTCGAGGGCGCGGCGGCAGGCGTCGAGCTCGGGTTCACCCTCGGCCTGGCCCGCAACGGAGAGCGCAAGGGCGTGCCGGAGTACCAGGGCGAGGCGCCGCAGTTCGGGGGCGAGACGAGCACGGCTGCCGACAGCGACGACGAGGGCGCCGAAGGGGCCGAGAAGACCGACGGCTCCGCGAGCTCGACCGACGCGGCGACCGAGTCTGACGACGAGGGCACCGGATGGCTCCCCTTCGCGCTGGCCGGAGCCGGTGCTGTGCTCGTCCTCGGCGGTGTCGCCGCGCTCCTCGTCGTCCGTCGCCGACGTCGTGACGCGACCGCGCACCAGCCACCGCATGCCCAGCCCTACCCTCACGGGCCGCAGCAGTACCAGTCCTGGGAAGGGCCGGGCGGCGGAAACCCCTCCCCGTGACGATCCCGACTCCGCTTCCCTTGCCCTGACCCACGAAAGGACCACCGTGCTCCGACACGCACTCCCCCTCCGTCCACCCGGGCTGATCGCCGCCGTGGCCCTGACAGCCACCGTCGTCCTCACCACGCCCCTGCCGGCCTCGGCCGATGACGCCTCGACGTACACGCAGTCCGGGAAGTCGGTCGACGGCGGCTCGAGCGCCGGCGACGCGACAGCGCTCGAGGCGGGTGACTGGAAGGACACGCTCGGGCTCACCGGCACTGCAGACGGGCAGCGCTGGTACACCGTCAAGCGGACGGTCGACGGCTCGACGGTGCGGTTCACGGCAGCGGTCCCGTCAGGTGCGCCGACCGCACGGCACGACCTCACGGTCGAGGCCTTCGCGGGCAACCTGAGCTGCGGCAAGGGTGACGCCTCGTCTGCCGGCGGCGGTCAGCAGCCGATCGTCGTGGCCAGCGCCGCCGCGGGCGCGGGTGACCGGGACGAGTGCGTCGACAGCGGCGAGGTCACCTTCAGCGTCACGCGTGGCAGCTCCGAGGGCACCGAGGAGCAGAAGGAGGAGGCGCTGGAGATCCGCGTGATGGAGGAGCCGCCGGCGAAGAACGCCGAGCAGCTCCCGACCGAGTCCGCCGACCTCCCGGAGAAGCTGCCGTCGCTGTCCGACCCGGCGGACCTCCCGGAGGGTGGCGTGTCGTTCGACGACGCGGCCTCCCTCGAGCCGGGCGCCTACCGGGGCACCCTCACGCCGGGCGAGACCCGCATCTACCGGGTCGACGTCGACTGGGGCCAGAGCCTGGACGCCGTCGCGCAGTTCGCCCCGATCACCGCGGCGCAGGCCGAGGCGTTCGACGGCGCCGACGCCCGCCCGAGCCTCGTGACGTACGGGCCCTCACGTGCGGCGGCCGTCGACATGTCCAACACGTACGGACGCCTCAACGAGTACTCCTCCCCCGAGCTGCGCTCCACCACGCCGTTCGTCCTCTACAACGCGCGAGAGAACTCGTACGGAGCGACGAAGGTGGCCTCGACCGCCGGCCCGTACTACCTGGTCCTCTCCGCGCCGCCCGTCGAGGAGGGATCCGGTGCCGCCGGAGCCGACCTCGGTCTCACCCTCGGCGTCGCCGTCAACGGCGAGGTCTCCGGCACGCCGGACTTCGGTGACCAGGAGGCCGTCATCGGCCCGGACCTCGACAGCGGGTCGGGGATGGGGTGGCTGACCTGGGCGCTCATCGGGCTCGGCGTGCTCCTCGTGCTCGGGGGTGTGGTGGCGGTACTGATCGCACGGCGCCACGCGGCCCGGGCGAAGGCACCCACGTACGGCGGCTACGCACCGCCGGGGCAGCCCGGCCCGACTCCACCGTACGGCGGCCAGCAGCCCGGCGGTCAGCAGCCTCCGTACGACCAGTGGCAGGGCTCGAACAACCGTCCCGGCGACGGCTGGTGACGGCGCTCAGCCGAGCAGCATCAGGATCGCCAGGACGATGACGAGTCCCCCGGCGCCGACGCTCAGCAGGCCGATGACGGTCAGCGGGCTCGGCCGCCGGGTGGCCGTCTGCGGGTGGGAGAGACCCCTCGAGGGCACGGGGGACGGCGAAGGCGCGGGGGACGGCGAAGACGAGGGGGACGGCGAGGGCGGCGGCGCGGGGGACGGCGAGGGCGGAAGCTCCGGTGTCGGTCGCGGCGCGCGGGCCGCGCCGACCCCGGGCACGTGCACGTGCTCGAACACCTCGACCTGGGCTCCCCCGTCGTCCGGTGCCGCGGTGGGCGCCGGGACCAGACCGGTGCCGCGAAGCATCTCGCGTGCCTGCGCCGCCGTGGCCGGCCGTCGTCCCGGATCAGGATCGGCCATCGCCCGAGCGAGCTCCCACAGCCGCGGGTCCACTCGTGGCGGTGGCGCCGACGGCAGGGCCAGCCCGTCCTCGGGTCGTTCGCCGGTGAGCATCTCGGCCAGCACGACGCCGGCACCGTAGAGGTCCTGGACAGGCAGCGGGTCTGCTCCGACCGCGGTCTCCGGCGCCCGGTAGCCGCGGGTCCCGAGCACCACCGCAGGCGCGGTCATCCGCGGCTCGTGCATCGGCACCGCGACTCCGAAGTCGCTCAGCCGCAGGTACGGCCGGGCGCGCCCGGTCGGCTCGAGCAGAAGGTTGGCGGGCTTGACGTCGCGGTGCACGATGCCGGCCCGGTGGACGGCGTCGAGCGCGTCGAGCAGCTGATCGAGGAGACAGGCGGCCCACGGCGCCGGCAGCGCCCCAAAGTCCTCGATCAGGTGGTGGACGGATCCGCCGCGTACGACGTCCATCGTGAAGAGCACCGCGTCGTCCTCGCCTGCCCATCCCCGCGGAACCACCGTGTGCGGGTGCTCGATCCGCGTGCTCAGCTCCCGGATGAACCGCAGCAGCAGGGCCGCGTCGACCTGACGGACCAGCTTGGCCGCCCGGAGCTCGTCGTCGCGCCGGTCGTGGACGAGCCAGACGGTGCCCATGCCGCCGGCACCGATCGGCTCCAGCAGCTCGTACCGGCCGGCGAAGACCTCACCCACGTCCGTGCCCCCCGTACTGGCGCAGGACCTGGGCGATGAGCGGGTGGTCGGCGTCGAGCAGCACCGCCGCGGCCTCGTACTCGTCAGGGTCGCCCGCGGCACCGAGGACCGTGCGCAGGACGACGGCCTCGGTGCTGCGGTGGGTGACGACGCCACCGGCGACCTCACGCTCGTCACGGCTCCGCCAGGCCCTCCTCCGACGTGGTCTCACCACGGGTCACCCGGCCCGCGATGTCGTACGCGGCCTGCAGCCTCGCCACCGCCGCCGGATTGCCGATCTTGACCCGGTGGCCGTTGACCAGCTGCGAGAGCATCGGCGCAGAGATGCCCAACAAGGATGCCATCCGCGCCTGGGTGACCCCGAGGGTCTGCACGCAGCGGCGCACGATGATCCCGAGCGGCTCGCCGTAGAGCTCGGCCTGCGCCCGGGTGTTGGCCTCGATCTCGGGACTGGTCATGACGGCCTTCACCCTATCCGCAGCGAGGACGCTCCGAGACCAGCGGCAGGCCGGCCCTCGTGACCGCCGCTGCTCAGCCTCCGAGCACGTGACGGGTCCGACGACGGTGCGGCTTAGACTCGGCTGCGCAGCCCCCAGGCATCTCGAGGAGCATCCGTGACGAACACCCAGGGCATCCGTCCGCTGACCAAGGTCCTCATCGCCAACCGTGGCGAGATCGCGGTCCGCGTCATCCGCGCCTGCAAGGACGCGGGGATCGGCAGTGTCGCGGTCTACGCCGACGCCGATCGCGACGCGCTGTTCGTCCGGCTCGCCGACGAGGCGTACGCCCTGGGCGGCGCCACCCCGGCCGACACGTACCTCTCGGTCGAGAAGATCCTCGACGTCGCGCAGCGCGCGGGGGCCGACAGCGTGCACCCCGGCTACGGGTTCCTCGCCGAGAACGCCGGCTTCGCCCAGGCCGTCCTCGACGCCGGGCTGATCTGGATCGGTCCGCCGCCGCACGCGATCGAGGCCCTCGGCGACAAGGCCAAGGCCAAGCACATCGCCGAGCGGGCCGACGCTCCTCTCGCACCGGGGACCAAGGACCCGGTCGCCGACGCCGACGAGATCGTCGCCTTCGCCAAGGAGCACGGTCTCCCCGTCGCGATCAAGGCCGTCTTCGGCGGCGGCGGGCGAGGACTCAAGGTCGCCCGGTCGCTGGAGGAGATCCCCGAGCAGTTCGACTCGGCAGTCCGCGAGGCGGTCACGGCGTTCGGGCGCGGCGAGTGCCTGGTCGAGAAGTTCCTCGACCAACCGCGCCACGTCGAGACACAGTGCCTCGCCGATGCCCACGGCAACGTCGTGGTCGTGTCCACCCGCGACTGCTCCCTGCAGCGCCGTCACCAGAAGCTCGTCGAAGAGGCCCCCGCGCCGTTCCTGACCGACGACCAGATCGAGCGCCTCTACTCCGCCTCCAAGGCGATCCTGCGCGAGGCCGGGTACGTCGGCGCCGGCACGTGCGAGTTCCTGGTGGCCCGCGACGGGACCCTCAGCTTCCTGGAGGTCAACACCCGCCTGCAGGTCGAGCACCCCGTGTCCGAGGAGGTCACCGGTCTCGACCTCGTCCGCGAGATGTTCCGCATCGCCGCGGGAGAGGAGCTCGGCTACGACGACCCCGAGATCCGCGGGCACTCCCTCGAGTTCCGGATCAACGCCGAGGACGCCGGCCGCAACTTCCTTCCCGCCCCGGGGACCCTCACGACGTGGGATCCCCCGGCCGGGCCCGGTGTGCGTGTGGACTCCGGGTACGTCGAGGGCGAGACCATCCCCGGCTCGTTCGACTCGCTCGTCGCCAAGCTGATCGTCACCGGCAACAGCCGCACGCAGGCGATCGAGCGCTCGCGTCGCGCCCTCGACGAGTTCAGGGTCGACGGCATGCCGACCGTGATCCCGTTCCACCGCCGCGTCCTCGACGACCCGGCGTACCTCGGCGACGGTGAGTCCTTCGGTGTCTACACGAACTGGATCGAGACGGAGTTCGACAACACCATCGAGCCGTACGCCGGTGGCGCCGCGGAGGCACCCGAGGCGGGCGAGCGCGAGAGCGTGACCGTCGAGGTCGGCGGCAAGCGCCTCGAGGTCGTCCTCCCCGCGGGGCTCGGTGCCGCCGCCGCTGCCGGCGGTGCGGCCGCCAAGAAGCCGAAGCGGGCGGCCGGCAAGAAGGCCGGTGCCGCGGCCGGAGGCGACGCCCTGGTCTCCCCGATGCAGGGCACGATCGTCAAGGTCGCCGTCGAAGAGGGACAGGCCGTCGCCGAGGGCGAGCTCGTCGTGGTCCTCGAGGCGATGAAGATGGAGCAGCCTCTCAACGCGCACAAGGCAGGCACGATCACCGGGCTCGTCGCGGTCGCGGGTGAGACCGTCACCGCCGGCGCCGTGGTGGTCGAGATCAAGGACTGACACCGCCGATGTGGGGGGACTGGGCGCGGAGACGCGCCGTACGACGTGCTGCGCGCGCGGTCGCCGCCGTCCTGGCGAGCGTCGTCGTCCTGGCGATGCCCGCCGCAGCCGCGGCGGACCGAGAGTCGGCCCGCGACTCGGACCGCGACTCGGACCGCGACTCGGCCCGCACGGTCGACGAGATCGCGGCGGCGTTGAAGGACGACCCCGTCCTCGTCCAGCAGGTGTTCGGCAACGGCGACGCCGCAGGTGCTGCCGAGCGGATCCGCGCCACGGTCGCCGAGTCCGAGCACCCGATCTACGTCGCCCTCGTCGCGGATCCGGGTGGGCTCGCGGACAAGCTCCCCTCGCAGGACCTGGCCAGCAAGCTGCACAAGCGGCTGGGTGACGGCTACTACATCGTCCAGGTGACCCGGTCGATCCTCATGGTCGAGGGCTGGGGCGTTCCTGATCCGGTCAGTCTCTCGCTGGCACGCAACGACGCTGTCCAGGCGGTCACCGAGGCCAACATGCACCTCGAGCCGGGCAGGCTGCGTGTCACGCCGACCGCCGAGGCGCTCATCGTCAGCGAGATGGCCGTCGACGGCGAGCCGTTCGCGATGGATCCCGACCGCGCGATCGAGATCGCGAACCTTCCCGGCAACGTCGCCCCGGAGGACTACTCACTCTTGGACGACTCGGAGCCGGCGACCCCGGGCAGCAGGGCCGTGATCGCCACCGCCGTCGGCGTCGGCACCCTCCTGGTCGGGCTGCGCCTCCTCCTCTGGCTCACGGCCCCGAGGCGCCGCGGCCCCCGTGGCGCTGCGGCGTCCTGGACGGTGACCGACCTCGACCTGGCCGATCTGGTCGCACGCGCCGAGCAGGAGACCACCCGCTTGTCGCACGATCTGGCGAAGGCGCCGCCCGGACCGTACGCGGACACGGCGGCCGGCTACCAGAGTGCGGCCGACAGCGTGCTCCGCGGGCTCACGACGCCGGCCGAGCCAGGAGGCCGTCGCTACGGCCCCCAGCTACGTGAGGCGGTCGGCGCCCTCGTGCTCGCACAGGCAGGACGCGCCGAGCTCGGGCGCCACGGCCGCAAGGAAGACCCGGGCCCCTACCGCCCGTGCTTCTTCGACCCGCTGCACGGACGTGCGACCGGCACGGTCGACGTACCGGGTCGCGGCGACCTCGAGGTTCCCGCCTGCCGTTCGTGCGCGGCCTCGGTGAGCAACGGTCGGACGCCGGACGCGCTCGCGTTCGCCTTCCCCTCCCGTCGTCGTCCCCGCCCGTACTACGAGGAGCGCACGGTCTGGGCCCGCACCGGCTACGGTGCGCTCGACGACGCGTGGTGGAGCACCCTCCTGTCCATCCGTCCGGGAGCGGGTCGATGAGGGCCGCCCGCAGCCTCGGCGCGCTCGTCGTCGTCGCGCTCGCCATCGGCGCCGCCTTCCTTGCCGTCCACCGGGCCGAGGCCGGCACGCGGTCGGCCGTCGGCGACCCGGGCGATCGCGCCCGTTCGATCATCGAGACCTTCCGGTCTGGCGAGCACCTCTACGTCGGTCCCGAGATGTCGTCGCTGCTCACCCCGGACCAGGTCGAGCAGGTCGCGGCAGCGGCTGAGGCGGCCGACCCCCCGGTCTACGTGGCGCTGGTCGACAGCCATCTCGTCGCCGGCTACCACGGCACGCACCACCTCCTGGCTCAGCTCCTCGAGGGCGTCGGCGAGGAGGCCGTCTATCTCGTCTGGGACGGCCAGCCCAGGACGGGCTACTCGATGACGCCGCCGCAGCTGAGCGGCTACCTCTCCTCCGAGATGACCGGCAAGAACGACCTGGCGCTCCTGCGTTTCGTCGACGCTGTCGAGTCCGAGGTCACGCGGGTCGAGCCCGGCGAGCGCTTCGACTACTGGGGAGGCACCGGGGGCGGCATCGCCGCGGGCCTGCTCATGGTCGGCCTCGGGTACACGCTCGTCATGCTCGTGGTCGGCACCTTCCGGGCGGTGGCCGGCTCGTCGTTCCGACTGCCCGGTCGATGGCGCGACTTCTTCTGGGGTGGAGCATGACGAGTGCTGCTGACGGCGCCGACCTCGACGCGATCTGGGCCGCGCTCGAGAAGGACCGCGTGTACGTCCATCCGCAGATGGCGGACAAGGTCACCGCGCAACAGCTGACTGAGGTGAAGGACACCGTCGCGGGCTCGCCGGTCCCGACGTACGTCGTCGTCTACCCGCTGCACCCCGACGACGAGTTCAACGGTGATCCTGCCGACCTCGCCGCGACGCTGCACGACCATCGAGCCGAGCCGGGCATCTATCTCGCCACGGACGTCCGATGGGACAGGATCGAGCTCGGCGGGGCCTCGTGGGACGTCCGGTCTGAGAGCTCTGACGCCGTCGGCCACGCCACCTTCGCTGCGAAGGTCGAGCACCCGGGCGACCTCGGTGCACAGATGGTGGCCGCGACGCAGATGATCGCCGAGGGCACGACGGAGGCGCGGTACGACACGGCGTGGGAGAAGTGGGAGAAGGAGCAGGAGAAGCTCGAGTCGGACTCCGACTCCTCCTCCGGGTCCTCCTCCCAGGGATCCTCGTCGTCCTCGCAGAGCTCCTCGGCCAGCGGCGACGACAGCGACGCCGGCGCGATCGTCGGGATCTCGCTCACGGTGGCGATCGCCGCGGTCGCCGTCGCGCTCGCCGTGGCGTGGCGCCGGTTCAAGGCCGAGCGGGGTGAGGGACCTGGCCGGCAGAAGGCCTTCACCCTTCCCGCCTCGGTCGTGGAACGGGTCCGCGATGCGCACGACAGTGCGCTCGTCGCGCGCGCCGACCGCGAGATCCTCGCGTTCGGTGAGGCGATCGACGCGGCGCACCTCTCCGGTGACACGGCAGCGTGGCAGGCGGCGCTCGACCACTACGACGCCGCCAAGCGCGTACGAGGCGACTCCACCCGACCGGACGTCCTCGACGTCGTCGGCGCCCTCGTGCTCTCTGAGCGCGGACGCGAAGCGCTTGCCTGTGCGATCGCCGGCAAGCCGTACCAACCGACCACACCGTGCTACCTCAACCCGCTGCACGGCGCCGCGACGGGCCGGACGGCGCTCACCACGCCTCGAGGCAAGGTCGTGGTCCCGCTGTGCGTGACGTGCCGCCGGGACTTGTCGGCTCATCGGCGTCCCGACATCCTCGACGTCGTCCGCGGCGACGGTCCGGTGCACTACTTCGACTCCGGCGTGGAGCCCTGGGCCTCGACAGGCTACGGCGCACTGGAGCCGGATCTCATCACGACGCTGCACCGTACCCGTCGCTGACGCGACCTGACACCGCGTGTGGCACGTGACGCGGCCCGCGCGGCTGTGCCATCGTGCTCCCCATGACGATCGCTGTTGCCTACACCCCTGACGAGTTCGGAGAGGTCGCCCTGGAGCACGCGATCGCCTGGGCGAAGGCCCGCGACACGGGCCTCGTGGTGATCAACGTGGCGAAGCACGAGCGCTTCACCGAGGACCACGACTTCGTCTCCGGCTACGACCTCGAGCAGCTCCACCACCGACTCGGGTCGGAGGGCCTGCGCGAGCACCACGTCCGCCAGCCGGTCGGGCCCGGAGTCGCCGACCTCGTGCTCGAGACGGTGGCCGAGGAGAAGGCGGATCTCCTCGTCATCGGCATCCGCCACCGGACGCCCGTCGGCAAGCTCATCATGGGCAGCGTCGCGCAGCAGCTGCTGCTCGATGCCCAGGTGCCGGTCTTCGCGGCGAAGCCAGGACAGCACCCGTTACGGTGAGGACCGGCTGTCCCACACCGACGTGACGGCCGTCCGCACCTGACGCGCTCCCGATCGGAGTACCCCCAATGTTTCGCAAGGTCGTCGTCGCCAACCGCGGCGAGATCGCGATCCGTGCCTTCCGCGCCGCCTACGAGCTCGGTGCCCGCACCGTCGCCGTGTACCCGTACGAGGACCGCGGCTCGGATGCACCGGCTCAAGGCGGACGAGGCGTACCAGATCGGCGAGATCGGGCACCCCGTCCGCGCCTACCTCGAATCCGACGAGATCGTCGCCACCGCCGTACGCGCGGGTGCCGACGCGGTCTACCCCGGCTACGGCTTCCTGTCGGAGAACGCCGGCTTCGCGAGCGCCTGCGCCGAGGCCGGCATCACGTTCGTCGGACCCCCGCGGAGGTCCTCGAGCTGACGGGCAACAAGGCGCGTGCGCATCGAGGCGGCACGTGCGCGCAGGGGTCCCGGTCCTCGCGTGCGCGTGCCGCCGAGCCGCGACGCCGACGAGCCGTCGCCGCCGCCGAGGCCCTCGCGTACCCGCTGTTCGTCAAGGCGGTCGCCGGTGGCGGCGGCCGCGGCATGCGACGCGTCGAGGATCGCCGACGAGCTGCGCGACGCGGTCGACGCCGCGATGAGGGAGGCAGAAGGCGCGTTCGGCGACGCCGACCTGCTTCATCGAGCAGGCCGTCGTCGACCCGCGCCACATCGAGGTGCAGATCCTCGCCGACGCGCCCGGCGACGTCGTCCACCTCTTCGAGCGCGACTGCTCGGTCCAGCGTCGCCACCAGAAGGTCGTCGAGATCGCCCCCGCGCCGAGCCTCGATCCGGCGATCCGCGACCGGATCTGCGCCGACGCCGTGCGTTCGCGCGGTCGATCGGCTACACGAGCGCCGGCACGGTCGAGTTCCTCCTCGACCCGCAGGGCAAGCTACGTCTTCATCGAGATGAACCCGCGCATCCAGGTCGAGCACACCGTCACCGAGGAGGTGACCGACGTCGACCTGGTGCAGGCGCAGCTGCGGATCGCCGCCGGCGAGACGCTGGTCGACCTCGGCGGCTCCGTCAGGACGAGATCACCGTCCGGGGCGTCGCGATGCAGTGCCGGATCACGACCGAGGACCCGGCCAACGGCTTCCGCCCGGACACCGGCCGGATCACGCACGTACCGCTCCCCCGGCGGCGCGGGCGTACGCCTCGACGGCGGCACCGCGCTACGCCGGCGCCGAGATCACGCCTACTTCGACTCGCTGCTCGCCAAGCTCACCTGCGCGGCCGGACCTTCGACGCCGCGGTCGAGCGCGCGCGAGCGTGCGATCGCGGAGTTCCGGATCCGCGGCGTCACGACCAACCTCACCTTCCTCCAGGCGCTGCTCAGCAACCCCGAGTTCGTCGCGGGCCGGTGCACCACCGCGTTCATCGACGCGCCACCCGGAGCTGCTCACACGCTCCCGTCCGCCGACCGCGCGCACCAAGCTGCTCACGTACCTGGCCGACGTGACGGTCAACCGACCGCACGGTGCGGCGCCCGACGTGATCGATCCCCGCGAGCAGCTGCCGGCGGTCGACCTCGGCGCGACCGGCGCCGGCGGGCACGCGCCAGCAGCTGCTCGCGGCTGGGGCCCGAGGCGTTCGCCCGGGCGCTGCGCGAGCAGACCCACGTCGCGGTCACCGACACGACGTTCCGGGACGCGCACCAGTCGCTGCTCGCGACGCGGGTGCGGACGTTCGACCTGCTCGCGGCCGCGCCGGTCGTCGCACGGCGACGCCCGAGCTGTGGTCCCTCGAGGCGTGGGGCGGCGCGACGTTCGACGTGGCGCTGCGGTTCCTCAACGAGGACCCGTGGCAGCGCCTCGCGGAGCTGCGTGAGGCCGTCCCCAACGTGTGCCTCCAGATGCTGCTCCGGGGCGCAACACGGTCGGCTACACGCCGTACCCGACGAGGTCGACCGACGCCTTCGTGGCGGAGGCGACCGCGACCGGCATCGACGTGTTCCGGATCTTCGACGCGCTCAACGACGTCGAGCAGATGCGTCCCGCCATCGACGCGGTGCGCGCGACCGGGACGGCAGTGGCGGAGGTCGCGCTCTGCTACACCGGTGACCTGATGGATCCGGACGAGCCGATCTACACGCTCGACTACTACCTGCGGCTCGCCGAGCGCATCGTCGACGCCGGCGCGCACGTGCTCGCGATCAAGGACATGGCGGGTCTCCTGCGCGCACCGGCGGCCGCGCGACTGGTCTCGGCGCTGCGCGAGCGGTTCGACCTCCCGGTCCATCTCCACACCCACGACACCGCGGGCGGGCAGCTCGCGACGCTGATCGCCGCGGTCAATGCCGGCGTCGACGCGGTCGACACCGCCTCGGCGTCGCTGTCCGGCACCACGTCGCAGCCGCCGATGTCCGCGCTCGTCGCGAGCACCGACCACACCGAGCGCACGACGGGTCTCTCGCTCCAGGCGGTCAACGACCTCGAGCCGTACTGGGAGGCTGTCCGCAAGCTGTACGCGCCGTTCGAGGCGGGACTGCCCTCGCCGACCGGCCGCGTCTACCGGCACGAGATCCCGGGCGGGCAGCTGTCCAACCTGCGGCAGCAGGCGATCGCGCTCGGGCTCGGCGACCGGTTCGAGCAGATCGAGGACATGTACGCCGCTGCCAACGACATCCTCGGCAACATCGTGAAGGTGACGCCGAGCTCGAAGGTCGTCGGCGACCTCGCTCTGCACCTCGTCGCCGTCGGCGCGGACCCGAAGGAGTTCGCGGACAACCCGCAGGCCTTCGACATCCCGGACTCGGTGATCGGCTTCCTCGCGGGCGAGCTGGGCGACCCGCCCGGCGGCTGGCCGGAGCCCTTCCGCAGCAAGGCGCTGGAGGGTCGTACGGTCAAGATCGGCGAGACGGAGCTGGGACCGGAGGACCGGGCGGGTCTCGAGGCGGACCCGCGGCCGACGCTCAACCGGCTGCTCTTCCCCGGGCCCACGCGCGACTTCGAGCACGCGCGCGGAGAGTTCGGCGACGTGTCGGTGCTGCCGACCGAGGCGTACTGGTACGGGTTGCGGCCCGGTGCTGACGTCGAGGTGGCGCTCGAGGAGGGCAAGACCCTGATCCTCGGGCTCGAGGCGATCAGCGACGCCGACGCGCGCGGGCTCCGCAACGTGCTCTGCCGGCTCAACGGCCAGCTCCGTCCGGTGACCGTGCGCGACCGCTCGGTGTCCAGCGACGTCGTCACCGCCGAGAAGGCCGACCCGTCCGACCCGCTGCAGGTCGCGGTGCCGTTCGACGGCGTCGTGACGCCCTCGGTCGGCGTCGGCGACACCGTCGAGCCCGGTCAGCAGGTCGCGACGATCGAGGCGATGAAGATGGAGGCCGCGATCACGTCGCCGAACGGCGGCACGGTGTCGCGCCTGATCATCGAGGGCCCGCGCCAGTCCGAGGGCGGCGACCTGCTCCTCGTCCTCGGCTAGCTGTGATGTCCGGGGAGGTTGTCCGGGTGTGCGGCGGTGAGTCGGCCTGACAGGTGAAGGCCTCCGGTTGTGAAGTGGAGCTGTCTAGTTCACCGCTTCAACAGACCGGAGGCCCTCGTGTCCCACGCTAACGCTGCCCTGACTCCACGTGCCCGGCTGCGGCTGGCTCAACTCGTTGTCGACCGTGGCTGGACCTACGCTGCGGCTGCCAAGATGTTCATGGTCGCGCCGAAGACCGCGAAGAAGTGGGCGGATCGCTACCGCACCGAAGGCGTCGCGGGGATGACCGACCGGTCCTCACGTCCCCACCGCAGCCCGACCAAGACCAGTCCCGCGACGGTACGACGAATCGTGGCGCTGCGGTGGCGCCAGCGGATCGGACCAGTCCAGATCGCCGGCCGGCTCGGCATGCACCCCTCCACCGTGCACGCCGTGCTCGTGCGGTGTCGGATCAACCGCCTGTCCCACATCGATCGTGTCACCGGCGAGCCGCTGCGCCGCTACGAGCACCCCCACCCCGGCTCCCTGATCCACGTCGACGTCACCAAGTTCGGCAACATCCCCGACGGCGGCGGCTGGCGCTACGTCGGCAAACCACAAGGCGACCAGAACAAGGCAGCGACCGCACGACGCACCGGCCGCACCACCAAGGGCCACCCCAACATCGGAACCGCGTTCGTCCACACCGTCATCGACGACCACTCCCGCCTCGCCTACGCCGAGATCTGCCGCGACGAGAAGGCCGCCACCGCCATCGGCGTGCTGCAGCGGGCGGTCGCATGGTTCGCCGACCACGGCGTCACCGTCGAACGAGTGCTGTCTGACAACGGCAGCTGTTACCGCGCCCACGCCTGGCGCGACGCCTGCGCCGAGCTCGCGATCACCCACAAACGCACCCGGCCCTACCGCCCCCAGACCAACGGCAAGATCGAGAGATTCCACCGCACCCTGGCCGACGGCTGGGCCTACGCCCGGTTCTACGAATCAACCCAGCAACGCAACACAGCCCTGCCCAGCTGGCTCCACTTCTACAATCACCACCGACCCCACTCCGCCATCGGCGGCCAACCACCCATCACCAGACTGAACAACCTGCCTGGACATCACAGCTAGCCCCGGTCCCGTCCCGTCCGCGATGTGAAGGGTTCGGGCCGGTTTCACCCGCCTGGAACCGTCCACAACCCAACACATCGGGGACGCGATCCCCAGGTTTGGCTCGGGCCGCGCCAGACGGCGTACAGAGGACCCACGTAGTGGGGCATGAAACCCGTTCCCCGTCACCTCACCGACCGACCGTTCACGACCGCCGAAGCACGCAGCTGCGGTGTCGGACCGAGCCAGCTCAAGGGTCGTCGTTACCGCTCGCTGCTCCGAGGCGTGCACGTCGTCGCGGAGCTGCCCCTCACGCTCGTGCTCTGGCTCCGTGCGGCGTTGCTCGTGCTCCCCGAGGACGCGCTCGCGAGTCACGTCACCGCGCTCCGCCTCTGGGGGTACGACCTGCGGCCCCTCCTCCCCCTCCACTTCTCGACGAACACGACGAGTGTCAGCGACCGGCCGGAGGTGACTCTCCATCGACGGCGCGGCCGGCTCCGGGCGTACGTCCGCGAGCGCATCGCCTGCACCGGCCCGGACCGTACGTTCGTCGACTGCGCGGCGCTGCGCATCAACCTTGTCGAGCTGGTCCAGGCTGCCGAGCACCTGATGCACCACGGCCACACGACGCTGACCGAGCTCCGCGACTACCTCGACGCGTGCCACATCGACGGCGTCGTGCGCGCCCGACGGGCGTTCGGGTATGTGCGCGAAGGGGTCGAGTCCCCCATGGAGACCCTCGTACGGCTCGCGCTGGTGTTCGCCCGTCTTCCCGAGCCGGAGCCGAACCCCGACGTCCTCGACGCCGTCGGGCGGTTCGTCGCGCGCTGCGACCTCGTCTACTGGGAGTACCGCGTGGTCGTCGAGTACGACGGCGCGTGGCACGAACGCTCCAAGAAGCAGCGCGCACGCGACCGGACGAGACGCGAGGCCCTCGAGCGGCTCGGGTGGACCGTCATCGTGGTGCTCGAGGACGACCTTCCGAACAAGCGAGCGATCGTCTGGCGCGTCTATCTCGCCCTGCGCGACAACGGGTACGACGGCCCGTCCCCGCACTTCAACGCGATGTGGACCCGCTGGTTCGCGTGAACGTGCACGTCCCGTCCGCGATGTGAAGGGTTCGGGCCACTTTCGCGGTGCCGGAACCGGCCCGAACCCTTCGAATCGGGGACGGAGGGACGGGGAACGGCGTCAGCGCGGCTGGTGGAGACGGCGCGCGGCCTCGGCGACCGAACCGCTCATCGACGGGTAGACGGTGAACGCGTTCGCGACCTGGTCGGTCGTGAGCCCCGTCGAGACGGCGAGAGAGACCGAGTGGATGAGCTCGGAGGCCCGCGGGGCGACGACGACGCCACCGATCACGGCACCGCCGCCGGCGCGGCAGAAGAGCTTGACGAAACCGTCGCGCACGCCCTGCATCTTGGCCCGCGGATTGCCGGACAGCCGCAGCGTGACCGACTCCGCGTCCACCTCGCCGGCGTCGATCTCCTTCTGCGTGACACCGACCGTCGCGATCTCAGGTGCGGTGAAGACGTTGCTCACGACCGTACGGAGGCGCAGCGGGTGGACGGCGTCGCCGAGGGCGTGCGCCATCGCGATCCGGCCCTGCATCGCCGCGACGGACGCGAGCATGAGGACGCCGGTGCAGTCACCGGCCGCGTACACGCCACGAGCCGACGTCCGGGAGACCCGGTCGACCTGGATGAACCCGCCGGAGTCCACGGCCACACCGGCCGAGTCCAGGCCGAGGTTCTCGCTGTTCGGGATCGAGCCGAGGGCCAGCAGGCAGTGGGAGCCCTCCACCTCGCGGCCGTCGGTGAGCCGGACGAGCACGCTGTCGCCCTTGCGCTCGACCGACTCCATGCGCGAGCGCGAGAGCACGTTCATGCCGCGGCGCGTGAAGACCTCCTCCAGCACGACGGCAGCATCGGGGTCCTCCCCGGGCAGCACGCGGTCACGGCTCGAGACGAGCGTCACCTCGCAGCCGAGCGCCTTGTAGGCCCCTGCGAACTCCGCACCGGTCACACCGGACCCGACGACGACCAGGTGCTCCGGCAGCTCGTCGAGCTCGTAGACCTGTTCCCACGTGAGGATGCGCTCACCGTCGGGCACGGCACTGTCGACGACTCGCGGGTGCGCCCCGGTCGCGAGGAGGACGATCTGCGAGGAGAGGTGCTCGGTGCCGCCGTCGGCACGCTCCACGACGACCGACTCGGGGCCGTCCATCCGCGCGGTCCCGGCGATCACCTGGACGTTCTCACGCTCGATGCGCCGGCGGATGTCGTCGGACTGGGCGACGGCGAGCCGCTTCACGCGCTGGTTGACCTGGCGCAGGTCGACGACGGACGCGGACCGCGCGAGGATGCCGAGCTCGGTGGAACCGGACACGTCGGTCATCAGGTCCGAGGTGGCGATCAGCGTCTTGCTCGGCACGCAGTCGGTGAGGACCGTCGATCCGCCGAGACCGTCGCGCTCGACGACGGTGACCTCCGCCCCGAGCTGCGCCGCGACCAGCGCAGCCTCGTACCCACCAGGTCCACCACCCACGATCACAACACGGTTCACGTGGTCATTGTCTCGCACCCGCGCCTGTGGGCACTCCGCGGCCGGGTACGAGCGGACCCCCGCTGTCGCGTACGCCACAACGGGGGTCCGGGAAGCAGGATCAGGCGGACATCTCCGCGAAGAGCGCCTCGTTGAGCCCGAACGCGACCTTGACCTCGGCGACGACGCGCGCCTTGGTCTCGTCGTCGAACGGGAGTGCGTCGAGGTTCGCGCGGTAGGCGTCCTTGAAGATCTTCGGCTTGGCGATCGCCGGGAACTCGTAGAACGACACGCCACCGTCGGTCAGGCCGTACGCCCGCTGAAGGATCCGGCCGATGGCCTGTCCACCCGAGAGGTCGCCGAGATAACGGGTGTAGTGGTGCGCGAGGTAGAGCACCGCGTCGTCGCGGGTCTCGGCGATGCGCGCGGCGTACGCGGTGGCAGCGGGGCCGACGGGCATGTCACGCCAGTCGTCTCCGGCGAGAACGCGCAGGTCGGCGTCGATCGCCTCGGCCCGCATGAGCGCGTCATCGACGACGGCCGCGGCGACCGGATCGCCCGCGAGGTCACGTGCGACGGACTCCAGGACCTCGTACACGGCAGCCAGCTGGCGGAGGAACACGGTGTAGGCCTCGACCGAGGAACGACCCTCGAGGAGGTCGGTCATGAAGGTGGTGTTCTCGGCGGAGGTGTGCTCGGCACGCGAGCCCTCACGCATGAGCGAGGAGAGCGCATCCTGCGTCAGGGGCTCCGGGGTGGCGGTGACGGTCATGGGGAAGGCCTCCACAGGCGATCGAGGGAAGGTCGTCGAGCGGTTCCCAACAATATGACACACCGTCAGCAACGTCAGGACGTCGCGTCAGATCGAAACTGACGACGCGTCACCTTAACCCCGGACGTCACAGCCAGGCAAGGCTTACCTATGCTAGATTCCGTCAAGGTAAGGCAAGCCTCATTCCGGCCCGCCTTGTTACCTGATCGATCGGAGTGCCCCCGTGCGTCGCCGCCTTCTCTCCTGCGTCTCGCTCGTGTGCGCCGGCGCACTTCTCGCTGGCTGCACCACCGGCGACGGCGAGGCCGACGCCACCAGCGAGGCGATCACGTCGATCCCGTCCTTCGCGGACGTCGACGTCTCCGCGACGCCGCGCGACCTCACAGGCGAGGTCAACCTCGCCCTCGGCGCCGAGGAGCCCGAGCCGGTCACCGACAACCCGGCCCAGAAGCTCCCGGTCACCCTGAAGGACAACCAGGGCACCCGCGTCACGGTGAAGACCGCCGACCGCATCCTCGCGCTCGACCAGTACGGGACGCTGGCACAGATCACGTACGAGCTGGGTCTCGGCGACGCGCTCGTCGGTCGTGACCTCTCGACGCAGTTCAGCCAGGCGAAGGACCTCCCGCTCGTGACCCACAACGGGCACGAGCTCAACGGCGAGGCGATCCTGGACCTCTCGCCCGACCTCATCATCACCGACACCTCCCTGGGTCCTTGGGACGTCGTCGAGCAGGTCCGCGACGCGGGCGTCCCCATCGTCGTCGTCGACAGCACCCGCAACCTCGACAACACCGCCGACCTCATCGACCAGGTCGCCTCGGCGCTCGGCGTGCGAGACGCCGGCAAGGCGCTCGCCCAGCGCACCGCGGACGAGATCGCCGCCGTACGGGCCGTCATCGACCAGAAGGCACCGGCCGCGGTCCAGGACAAGCTCCGCACGGTCTTCCTGTACGTCCGAGGGCAGAGCGGCGTCTACTACATGTTCGGTCAGGACTCGGGCGCGGACGCGCTGATCTCGGCCACCGGGGCGTACGACGTGTCGAAGGAGATCGGCTGGAAAGGGATGAAGCCGCTCAACGACGAGGGCCTCGTCGCCGCACAGCCGGACACGATCGTCATGATGACGAAGGGCCTGGAGTCCGCCGGCGGCGTGGACGGTCTCCTCGAGCGCTACCCGTCCCTGGCGAACACGCCCGCCGGTGAGCACCGCCGGTTCATCACGATGCCGGACAGCCAGATCCTCAGCTTCGGACCTCGCAGCGCCGACGTCCTCAACGCCCTCGCGGTCGCGATGTACGCCCCGGAGTCGCTCTGATGGCTGTCGTCGACCCCACCATCTCGGCACGTTTCCGTCTCAGCGCGACCGTCGTCCTCTTCGCAGGGCTGTCGGTCGCTCTCGTCGTTCTGGCGGTGGTCTCGGCCGGGACGGGACAGCTGGCGATCCCGCCGGCCGAGGTGCTCGGCTCGTTCCTGCACCGGCTGGGGATCGACGTGGGGCCGATGCCCGCTCACCCGCAGGGAGACGCCGCGCTGTGGAGCATCCGGTTCCCGCGCGTCACGATGGCGATCCTCGTCGGTGCGGCGCTGTCGGCGGCCGGTGCGCTCATGCAGGGCGTCTTCGGGAACCCGCTCGCCGAGCCCGGCGTGATCGGGGTGTCGTCGGGCGCGGCCGTGGCCGCCGCCTGCGCGATGGTCTTCGGCTTCACCGCGCTCGGCACGTGGACCGTGCCGGCGCTCGCGTTCGTGGGTGGCCTCATCACGACGATCGCGGTGTACCTGCTGTCGCGTTCGGACGGCCGCACGGAGGTCGTCACCCTCGTCCTCACCGGCATCGCCGTGAACGCGGTGACCGGCGCGCTCCTCGCACTGATGATGTTCCTCGCCGACACCCAGGCGCGTGAGGAGATCGTGTTCTGGCAGCTCGGCAGCCTCAACGGGACCCGGTGGCAGTACGTCGGGGTCGTCGCGCCGCTCGCCGTCGTCGGGATCGTCGGCGCCTTCGTGCTCAGCCGCAAGCTCGACCTGCTCGCGCTCGGCGACCGAGCGGCACGCCACGTCGGGGTCGACGTCGAGCGCCTGCGGATCGGCGCGATCACGCTGGTCGCCCTCCTCACCGCAGCGGCCGTCGCCTTCTGCGGGATCATCGCGTTCGTCGGTCTGGTGGTCCCCCACCTCATGCGCATGGTCGTCGGGCCCGGCCACCGGCTGCTGCTGCCGGCGAGCGTCCTCGGCGGCTCGGTCCTGCTGCTCGCGGCCGATCTCGTCGCCCGCACCGCCGTCCCGTACGCCGAGCTGCCGATCGGCATGCTGACCTCGCTCCTCGGAGGACCGATGTTCTTCTGGCTCCTGCGCCGCACCCGTCGTACGGCGGGAGGCTGGGCATGACCGCGCACACGCTGCTCCAGGTCCTCGGCGGCTCTGTCTCGTACGGCGAGGCGACCATCCTGCGCGACGTCGACCTGGACGTCCGCCCCGGTGAGCTGCTCGTCCTCGTCGGACCGAACGGCGCCGGCAAGTCGACGCTGCTCGGCGTCCTCGCCGGTGACGTCGCTCTCACGCGCGGCAAGGCACTCCTCGACGGTGAGCCGATCGGGTCCCGCCGAGCGGGCGAGCTGTCCCGGCGGCGCTCCGTGCTCCTCCAGGAGCACCGGCTGTCGTTCCCCTTCACCGTGGCCGAGGTCGTCGCGATGGGTCGCGCACCGTGGCACGGGCGCGACGAGTCGGACTCCGACGAGGCGGTGGTCGCCGACGCGATGCGGCGCACCGACGTCGAGCGCCTCGCCACCCGCAAGTTCCCCACCCTCTCCGGTGGCGAGAAGGGACGGACCTCGTTCGCCCGTGTGATGGCCCAGGAAGCACCGATCGTGCTGCTCGACGAGCCGACCGCCGCACTGGACATCGCCCACCAGGAGGCGCTCCTGACCGAGGCCCGCCGGCTGGCTCGCGAGGGGCACTCGGTCGTGGCCGTGCTGCACGACCTCTCGCTCGCCGCCGCGTACGCCGACCGGGTCTGCATCCTTGCCGGCGGTCGCGTGCGTGCCGACGGGGCTCCGGGCGACGTGCTGCGCCCCGACCTGCTCAGCGACGTGTACGGGCACCCGGTCGACGTCTTCACCCATCCGCGCACGGGGGACCTGATCGTCACCCCGCTCCGCACCCCGGTCGAGGAGGTCGTCCGATGAGGGCCGTGCTCCGCCGTACCGCCGTCGGCGTCGCCGCCCTCGGCCTCGCCGCGCCGGCGGTCGCGCTGACTGCCGTCCCGGCGCACGCCGCCGCCAGGGTCACCGTCGCCGGGTCCGCCGCAGTCGACGGCCCCACGACGCTCACCGTCAAGGGCCGCGGGTTCCAGTCGATCAAGGGCGGCGCGGGTGGCATCTACGTCGCGTTCGGGTGGGTCTCCGATCCGCGAGGCGGTTCCTGGAAGCCCTCGCGGGGCGGCGCGACCGGTGACGACTACCGCTACGTCCCGGACAGCGAGTCGGCCGACAACGAGGGCCACCAGCGGTTCCTCGCGTTCCCCGGCTCGGACACCGCCTCCTCGGCCAACGGCACGCTCAGCGCCTCCGGCGGCTTCACCACGACGGTGAGCCTGCCGGGCGCCCGCTTCTCGGCGATCGACCGCTCGGGCAGGTCCGTCGAGGTCGACTGCACGAAGGTCACCTGCGGTGTCATCACGATCGGCGCCCACGGGATCAAGAACCCTCGCAACGAGACGTTCACGCCGGTGCCCTTCGCCGCGTCGACCAAGGGGACGTCGTCGCAGCCGTCGACGCCGGGCAAGGGCGCCACCGCGGCCCCACCTGCGGCCGCACCGACCGCACCCGCTCGTACAGGCAAGCCGTCGGTCGCTGTCGATCGCGCGACGGCCGTGGTGGGTCGTGTCCTGACGTTCACGGGCACGTCGTTCCAGCCCGGCGAGCAGGTCGTGGCGACGCTCGACGACGGCGTCGCCGCCGTCGGGCCCCTGGCGGCGGGCCAGTCCGGTGAGGTCGCGGGAGTCCTCCAGCTCCCCGCCTCGATCCAGCCCGGTACGCACGTCCTGCGGCTGACCGGTGCCGCCAGCGGCGCTGCCCCGGAGGTCGCCTTCCCGATCGCGGCGGCCGCGCCCGTGGTCGACGCCACCACCACCGAGGTCGCCGACGAGGGCCCGACCCCTGCCGCATGGATCTTCCTCGCCGCGGCCGGTGTCCTCCTGCTCGTCGCGGTCGTCGCCGCCGTGCTGCGGGTACGCCGCGCGCGACGCACCTCGCCTGCACCCGAACCCGCCCTCGGCGAGGCCCTGACACCGGTGCCGGCGCACCGAGAAGGGACAACGCGATGATGCGTCGACTCGCCGTCCTGGCCTCCGCCGCCCTGGTCGCGATGGTGGTGCCGTTCGTGCCCGCCTCCGCCGACAGCGAGGGCGAGACCACGGCCCGCGCGGTCAGCGGCGCCACGCTGCGGTGGGGCCTCTCGAACGAGGTCAACAACCGCGCGTACGCACCCGGCTCCTTCAACTTCCTGTCCGCGGGCAAGATCGGCAACCCGGGTGAGGGCGGTCAGACGATCAAGTCCGCCAAGTCCTGGGAGAACGGGAAGCCTGCGGGTTGGAACGCCTCGGCAGGCAACGTCGCGCTGGAGAAGAAGACCACCTCGGGCTCCTACGCGCCCGCGACCTGGGACGGGCTGACGACCTCCGCGAGCGGTGCGCCGATCAGCTCACCGACCAGCGGAACCTTCACCGACCACAGGATCGTGCTGTCCGAGGGGTCGGGCTGGGTCGATCCGGACACGAACCGCGCCTCCGTCTCCTGGGACGGCGACTTCACGGTCGTCTTCTACTCCGGCATGACCTTCTTCTACGTCAGCGACCCGGTCCTCAGTGTCGACCGTGACGGCACGGGCGTCCTGACCGCGACGCTGAGCGGCTTCGGGTCGAGCCTCGAGGACATGACCGTCTGGAAGCCGATGACACCGAAGAAGGTCACTCTCGCGACGCTCCCGAAGGTCGACCTCGACGCTGACGGCACGACCGTGACACCGGCGTACGAGGGCGTGCGCAACGGCGCAGTCGACCAGAACGTCACGAAGCCGGGTTGGGGCTCGTGGCCGACGTCGTTCGTCAGCTGGCTCTCCGACGCGGGAGCCGGCTCGTACTGGTACTCCTCCGGCGGAGCCGTCGATGCCAACAAGCTCCCGCTGCCGATCCTCGCCACGTGGAAGCTCGGCGACCTTCTCGAGACCGATCCGGACGACCCAGGCGCCCCGGTCGACCCCGAACCCACGCCGACGCCGGGTGCACCCGTGCCAGGCGCTCCCTGACCCGACCACGTCCCCGCGGCCGGGCGACAAGGCCACCAAGGCGTTCCGGGTCTCCGACGCGCAGCTGCGCTGGGGGATGAACAACGAGATGAGCAACTCGGCGTTCGCCCCGGGGACGTACAACTTCTTCTCCGCCGGCACCGTGCCCAACCCCGGTCGCGGAGGCCAGACCGTGGCTGCGGGCGCCTGGAAGCCGCGCTCAGGCAACGTCCGGATCGAGAAGGAGACCGCGAACGGCGGCCACCGTCTCGCGACGTGGAACGGCCTCCGCACGACCCCGGCCGGCCAGCCGCTCGGCGCCACCACCAACGGCCTCCTCAGCGATCACACGGTGGTCATCGACGGCGGCACCGGGACGGTCGACCCGAAGAGGAAGACGGCGACGATCCGCTGGAAGGGCACCTTCACCGCGGTGCTCTACAGCGGACTGTCCTACTTCACCGTCAGCGACCCGGTCCTGACCGTGCGCAACGGCGTGACCCGCCTCGACGCCACGCTCGGCGGCTACGCGTCCGACCGCGACGACACGTCGCTCTGGGAGGCGTTGCCGCCCACGAAGGTCCGCCTCGCCGACGCGTCGGTCAAGAGTCTGTCGAGCGCGCGCGGGTTCACGGTGACGCCACGATTCTCCGGCGTACGGTACGACGCCCCCGCCTCCGCCGCCGCGCAGAACCGGACCGACACCGGCTGGGGCGCGTTCCCGACCTCGTTCGTACGGTTCCAGGAACGCGTCGGCACCGCCGCGTACTGGTACACCAGCGGTGGATCCACCGACCGGTTCAAGGCCGCGCTGCCGATCACGTTCAGCTACGACGCCGACAAACCGGTCAGTGCCCCGAAGGGCGGCGGAACCGACGCCGGCAGCGGGACGAATCTCCCGTCCAGCGGGACGCCCAGCTCCTGGCCGCTGGGTGCCCAGACGTTGGGGTCGCCGGCGGCCGCGGCCCTCCCGCCGACGGCCACCGGGGCGCGCACGGTCCTCGGCGCCACTGTCCCGGTCGGCACCACCGAGGGCATCCGTCCCGTCGCCCAGCCACTCGGCGGCTCGTCCCCGGCATGGCCCTGGTGGGTCGGCGGGGGTCTGGCCCTCGCGGCGCTGGTCGTCACCGTCGGCGCGCGGGTCCTCACGCGCCGTACCCCCTGAGCTGAAACTCCTCACCCCACACGAAGGGAAGCACCACCCATGTCCACGTCCCTCCCCCGGCGGTTCCGGCGCGTTGTCGCCGCCACCGCCGCGACGGCCCTCACGGCCGGCACCCTGGCCCTCGTGGCCACGCCCGCCCAGGCCGCTACCCCGGCCGCCTCGGCCGTGTCCGAATCGGCAGCCGCCGCGAGCGTCACCGTCAGCCGGACGGCGCTTCCGGCGAGCGGGGAACACCGCATCACCGTGAGGGGAACCGGGTTCACCCCCTCTCTCGCCATCGCTGGCCGCCCGCCGCTGGCCGGGAAGCCAGCCGGGTCGTACGTCATCTTCGGTAAGTTCGCCGAGAAGTGGCAGCCGACCCTGGATGCACCTGCAGACGGACGCAAGGTGATCGACCAGAAGTGGGCGGTCAGCGCTGCGGACATGGCGACGATCGGCGGACCCGGGCGCGGAGCAGCCGAGCTGCGCCCCGACGGTACGTTCACGACGACGCTGACCATCTCCAAGGCGGCGGCCGACGCGGTCGTGCTCGACGGCGGTCGGGTCGGCGTCTACACCTACGCAGGCGGCGGCGCCAAGCAGGCCCTGTACGAGACCTACACGCCGATCACGTTCACCGAGGCCGTCGACAACGACGCACCGTCTGCGGCTGATGTCTCCGTGACGACCCCGTTCGGCACCGCGGCGACGATCTCCCTCCCGGGAGCCGACGCCGATGACGACCCGCTGACCTTCACGACCACCGCGCCGGAGCGCGGAACGGCCGCGGTCGACGGCTCCAAGGTTACGTACACGCCGGCTGCGGGCTTCTCGGGCACCGACGCCTTCACCTACACCGCCACCGACGACTTCGGCGGCTCGGCAACGGGCACGGTCACCGTGACCGTCTCGAAGGAGCCCGCGGTCGCGTCCACGACGACGCTGTCCGCCCCGGCGAAGCTGACGTACGGCCGCACCGGCACCGCGACGGCGACCGTGAAGGCGTCCAAGGCTCTCAGCGGCTCGATCCAGCTGCTCGACGGCGCCAAGGTCATCGGCACTCGTCCCGTCGGCGCGGGCACCGCGTCGTTCGCCCTCCCGAAGAACCTCACGGTCGGCACGCACCGCCTGTCGGCGCGCTTCGTCTCGGGCAACGCCCCGGTCGTCACGTCGTCGTCCTCGGCCGCCCGCACGCTCTCGATCGCCAAGGTCACGACCAAGACCGCGGTGAAGGTCACCAAGAAGCCGACCCGCAAGAAGGCGGGCAAGGCGACCGTGACCGTCTCGGGCACCCCGAAGGCCAAGGGCAAGGTCACGCTCGTCATCAAGGGCAAGGGCATCAAGAAGACCGTCCGCGGCACCGTCAAGAACGGCAAGGTCGTCGTCAAGCTGCCCAAGCTGAAGAAGAAGGGCACCTACAAGGTCACCGCGACGTTCGCTGCGACCGGCACGCACAAGGGCTCGAAGAAGACCGTCAAGGTCAAGGTCACCAAGTAACGGACGTACGCCCGCTCACAGGACCCGGCGTTCCTGCCCGCACACGGGTGGGGACGCCGGGTTCTTGCGTCGGCAGCCTTCCGCAGGGTGGCGGGTCAGGCGCCGCGCACGCCGACGGCACGGAGGACGAAGCGCTCCGTGACGGCGACGGCGGAGTCACGCTCCGGCCCCTCGCCGTGGGTCACCTGACGGCCCTGCAGGCACGCCAGGACCAGGGCGGTGGTCGCACGCAGGTCGTCGACGACGAACGCTCCCTCGTCCATCCCGTCGGAGAGCACCCGGCGCAGCAGGTCCTCGACCACGATGACGTGCTCGCGCATGTGCAGCAGCGCGTCGCGCGAGAGCACCGAGTACAGCTGCGGGCCGAGGCCCATGTGCATCTCGCGCGACAGCGCGACGTGCATGCGGACGTACGTGCGCAGCTTCTGGACGGGGCCCTCGGCCTCGCCGAGCGCACCGCGGATCGCGTCCACGTACTGCTGGGTCTCGTCCATCGCGAACGCGAGGAGGATGGCTTCCTTGTCGGCGAAGTGGTTGTAGATCGCCGTACGCCCGATGCCGGCCCGTGTCGCGACGTCGGCGAGCCGCACGGCGTCGTACCCGCGCTCCGTCAGCAGGTCGCCGAACGCGACGAGCACACGGCGTCGCGTCTCGACGCGGTGGGCCGCCAGGTTCTCGCCGATGATCTTGGGCACCCCCACAATCTATCGGCCCCTTGGTCCGCCTGGGTTAGTGTGCCGAGGTGAGTGTCGAATCGATGAGCCGCCCTGACCCGATGGACCGTCCCCGTTCCCCCGAGGAGATGGCCACTGCCGCCGCCGAGGTGCTGCGTGAGCGCACGGGGGGTGACCACGACGTCGCCCTTGTGATGGGGTCCGGCTGGAAACCTGCCGCCGACGTCCTCGGCGCGCCCGAGCACGAGTTCGCGGCGACCGATATCCCCGGCTTCCGCACGCCGTCGGTCGCCGGTCACGGCGGGACCATCCGTTCCGTCCGCGTCGGTGACACGCGCGTCCTCGTCTTCCTCGGCCGCACCCACCTGTACGAGGGCCACGGCGTCGACGCTGTCACGCACGGGGTCCGTACGGCCGCCGCCGCCGGCTGCCGCGCCGTCGTCCTGACCAACGCGTGCGGCGGTCTGCGGTCCGAGTGGGTCCCGGGCACCCCGGTCCTCATCAGCGACCACATCAACCTGACGGCCAAGTCCCCGCTGCACGGCGCGCAGTTCGTGGACCTCACCGACCTGTACGCCAGCCGGCTCCGCTCGCTGTGCCTCGAGGTGGACCCGACGCTCGCGCAGGGCGTGTACGTGCAGATGCCCGGCCCGCACTACGAGACGCCGGCCGAGATCGGCATGATCCGCACCATCGGCGGGGACCTTGTCGGCATGTCGACGGCCCTCGAGGCGATCGCGGCACGGGCGGTCGGGCTCGAGGTCCTCGGCCTCTCGCTCGTCACCAACCTCGCGGCCGGCGTGAGCGCGGAGCCGCTCAACCACGAGGAGGTGCTGGCCGCGGGTGCCGCGTCTGCGCAGGCGATGGGGCACCTGCTCGCGGCCGTCGTGGGCCGTATCTGATGCGTGTCCTCGTCACCGGTGTCTCCGGGGCGATCGGCAGCACCGTCGCCCCGGCGCTCGCAGCGGGCGGCCACCAGGTCCGCGGGCTCGACCTGGCACCGCCCGAGGATGCGCTCGCGGCCGCTCTCAGCGGAGGGGTCCTCGTGGCGGACGTGCTCGATCCCGGGCTCGCCGACGAGGCCGTCGAAGGGGTCGACGCTGTGGTCCACCTCGCCGGACAGCCGTCGGAGTCGACGCTTCCCCAGGCGCTCGCCTCGCACGTGCACACCACCGCGGCGCTGCTCGACGCGATGGTCCGCCACGACGTCGGGCGGCTGGTCTACGCGGGGAGCAACCACGCCGTCGGGATGACTCCGCGCACCGACCGGCTCGGCACCGACGTCCGTCCGCGCCCGGACACGTTCTACGGGGTCGCCAAGGTGGCCGCCGAGGCGCTGATGAGCCTGTACGCCGACCGCCACGGCCTGACGACGGTCTCGTTGAGGATCGGCTCGTTCCTCGAGGAGCCGACGACCGTGCGCGCGCTGTCGACCTGGCTCTCCCCGGGCGACGCCGTCCGGCTCGTCGAGACGGCGCTGACCACGGACGTCGCCGGGTTCACGGCGGTGTACGGGATCTCAGCGAACACGCGTGCCTGGTGGGACCTCGAGCCCGGCCGCCGGATCGGGTACGAGCCTCGCGACGATGCCGAGGCCTTCGCGGTGGCGATCCCCGCTCGCGAGGACGACGAGGCGGAGGGCACTCGTGTCGGCGGCCCGTACGCCGTGATGCCGCTGGGAAGGCCCTTGCCATGACGACGCGTGACCTGACCACGCACGACCCGAGCCCGCGTGAGCTCGCCGAAGGCTGGCTCGCCCAGGATCCGGATCCGCGGACCCGCGAGGAGCTGCGGGCGCTGCTCGACTCCGGTGACGACGCCGAGGTGGCCGCACGCTTCGCCGGCCGGCTGGTCTTCGGCACGGCCGGCCTGCGCGGCCCGCTCGGTGCCGGTCCGACCCGGATGAACAGGGTCGTCGTCGCCCAGGCCGCTGCCGGGCTCGCCGCCTACCTCCGTACGCACGCCGGTGACGCCCCCACGCTGGTCGTCGGGTACGACGCGCGCCACAACTCGGCCGTCTTCGCCCGCGACACCTGCGAGATCGCACAGGCTGCGGGTGTTCGTGCACTGCTGCTGCCCGAGCCCCTCCCCACACCCGTGCTCGCGTTTGCGATCCAGCACCTCGGGGCGTCGGCGGGCGTCATGGTGACGGCATCGCACAACCCCCCGCAGGACAACGGGTACAAGGTCTACCTCGGTGACGGCAGCCAGATCGTGTCGCCGGCCGACGTCGACATCGCGGCAGCCATCGCCGCCGTCGGACCGGTGGACGCCCTCCCCCGCGACGAGACGTACGAGGTCCTCACCGACGACGTCCGCGCCGCGTACGTCGCGGAGGTCTCCGCGCTGCCCGACCCCGGGCCGCGCGAGCTCGTCGTCGCCTATACGCCGCTGCACGGGGTCGGTCGCGCGACGGCGGCACAGGCGGTCGAGGCCGCAGGGTTCGACCCGCTCCACGTCGTCGATGAGCAGGCCGAGCCCGACCCGGAGTTTCCGACGGTAGCGTTCCCGAACCCGGAAGAGCCTGGCGCCACGGACCTGCTGCTCGCGCTCGCCGACCGCGTCCGAGCAGACGTCGCGATCGCGAACGACCCGGACGCCGACCGGTGCGCCGTCGCCGTCCCGACGGTGGCCGGATGGCACCAGCTGTCCGGTGACGAGGTCGGGGTGCTGCTCGCGGACTTCCTCCTGCGACGGGGAATCCCCGGGACGTACGCGACGACGATCGTCTCGTCCTCCCTGCTCGGACGGATGGCTGCCGCGTACGGGCAGCCGTACGCCGAGACGCTGACCGGCTTCAAGTGGATCGGCCGGGTCCCCGGTCTGGCTTACGGCTACGAGGAGGCGCTCGGCTACGCGGTCGCGCCGGCGATCGCGCGGGACAAGGACGGCATCTCCGCGATGGTGCGGGTGCTCGAGCTCGCCGCCGAGCTGCGCGCGCAGGGCAGGACGCTGAGCGACCGGCTCGACGAGATCGCCGAGCGGTTCGGCGTCCACGCGACCTCCCAGCTGTCCGTACGCGTGGAGGACCTCTCGCTGATCGCAGCAGCGATGAGCCGACTGCGCGCCGACCCACCTGCGGTGCTGGGCGGCTACGCCGTGGCCCGCGTCGACGACCTCGAGACGGGCAGCGAGACCCTGCCGCCGACCGACGGGTTGCGGCTCGTGCTCGAGGAGGGCGGACGTGTGGTCGTCCGGCCGTCCGGGACCGAGCCGAAGCTCAAGTGCTACCTCGAGGTGGTCGTCCCCACCGACGACGGCGTGGGGGCCGCTCGGATCGCGGCAGCGGCTCGCCTCGACGCGATCCGCGCCGACCTCGCCCCGGCCCTGGGGCTGTGAGAGGGCGATGAGCACCACCGCGCTGCGTCACCTCCGGATCGGCGACGCGGTGCGGCTCCTCCTGGCCTGGGCAGGCGCCACGGCGACCCTCGCCGTGGTCGGCTGGGTGCTGGACGACCTCGAGTTCACCGAGTGGTGGACCCCTGCCGTCGCAGCCGCCGTGACGGGTCTGGTGGGGCTGGTGCTCCAGCCGCTCTTCGTGAGCGTCGCCGCCCGGATCGGCTGGCTGGCGGTCGTCGCACTCGCCGTCGTCGGGCAGGCGGTCGTCGTGGCCGTCGCCCTCGCGGTGGTGCCGGGCATCGTCGTGGAGAGCTGGTGGGCTCCCCTGATCGCCGCCTGGCTCGCGGCGCTGGTCGGGTCGCTCCTCGCCTGGATCTCGACCGCAGGCACGGACGAGGGCTTCGCCGTCGCGCTCGCGCGGCGAGGCCGGCGATCGCGACAGCGTGACCCCGCACCCACCGAGGACGGGCTCCTCGTCGTCCAGCTCGACGGAGTCGCGTACCCCGTCCTCACGTGGGCGCTCGCCGCGGGGAACATGCCGACGCTGGAGCGTTGGCTGCGCGAGGGCAGCCACACGCTGCACGAGTGGCGTCCCACCACACCGTGCACGACGCCGGCGAGCCAGCTCGGCATCCTGCACCGTGCGGCCGACAGGGTGCCGGCGTTCCGCTGGTACGACCGTGAGCTCGGCCGCGTCCTCACGGCGAACCATCCTGCCGATGCCGCCGTGATCGAGCACCGGGCGTCGGGCGTGGGGCTGCTGGCCGACGGCGGCGTGTCGGTGTCCAACATCTTCAGCGGGGGCGCCGACCGTACGGCCATGGTGATGTCGCGCCTGCGCAGCGGCCGTGGCACCACGATCACCCGTGAGGCGGTCGCCTGGTTCGCCGTCCGGCCCGACGGGCTCGCCCGGAGCCTCTTCCGGACCCTGGGTGAGATCGTCCGCGAGCGTGCGCAGGCGCTGCGACAGGTGCGGCGCGACGTTCGCCCGCGGGTCCGGCGCGACTGGACGTTCGCGGTCCTCCGTGCGGGGTCGAACGGTGTCGTCCGCGACCTGTCGACGGCGGTGGTCGCGCAGGAGATGCTCCGCGGGACTCCGATCGTCTACGTCGACTATGTGGACTACGACGAGGTGGCGCACCACGCGGGCGTCTTCAGGAGGGAGTCGCTCGCCGCGCTCGAGGCGCTCGACGGGGTGCTGGGCACGCTGGAGACCGTCGCGGCGCAGGCCGGGCGCCGCTACCGGATCGCGGTGGTCAGCGACCACGGGCAGTCCCAGGGTGCGACGTTCCTGCAGGTGCACGGGGCGACGCTCGCCGACCTCGTCGGAGAGCTCACCTCGCGGTCGGTGGAGGCCGTGCAGAGCAGCGACGAGGACTACGCACGGCTCCGCGCGCTCGCCGAGGAGATGGCCGGCAACGGTTCTGGGACGGCGCGGCGCGCGGCGGCGCGGATCGACCGCGCGACCGGCAAGGACCCCTCGGCGACCTCTGCTCCTGGCGGGGAGCAGGCCAGCGAGCTGATCGTCCTCGCGTCGGGGAACCTCGGCCTCGTCCACGCCCGTACGGACCGACGCCTCGTGCTCGCCGAGATCGACGAGCGCTGGCCCCGCCTCGTCCCGGGGCTCGTCAACCACCCGGCGATCGGCTGCGTGGTCGCCATGACCGTGGACGAGGGGCCGGTCGCGATCGGACCGGACGGCATCGTCGCGCTGCGGACCGGCGACCTCGCCGGTGACACCGACCCGCTCGCCGCGTACGGGGAGGGTGCCCGCGAGCGGCTGCTGCCGACCTCGGAGCAGCCGGAGGCACCGGACCTCTACGTCATCAGCGCCTGCGACCCGGCGACCGGCACCGTCCACGCCTTCGAAGAGCTGGTCGGCAGCCACGGAGGGCTCGGCGGCTGGCAGGACCGCGCCGTGCTGCTCGCCCCCGCGGGGCTCACTCCCCCACCTGGCACGATCGTCGGCGCCGATGCCGTTCACGACCTCCTGCGGGGGTGGCGTGACGAGCTGACCTCTCCCCGCTCCCGCGACGTCATCCCTTCTGAGGGTTCCGGCCCTCAGAAGGGATGACGGCCGGGTGGATCAGACCGAGCGCTGGTACGTCCGGAACGCCCGCGTCGCGAGCCACCCCATCAGCGCGGCGACCACGACGAGCAGCGCGAGCCGCCCTCCGACGAGCGACCAGTCCGGGCTCGCCGACAGCGCCTCGCGGGACGCGACGGCGGCCCAGTCGACAGGGTTGAGGCGGGCGACCGCCGCGACCCAGTCCGGCATCAGGTCTGACGGCAGCATCACCGAGGAGAGGAACGTCAACGGCAGGGTGAGGAACTGTGAGATGCCGATCAGGGCCTCCTGCTGGCGTACGAGGAGGGCGACGGCGTTCGACAGCGCGGCGAACACCGTCCCGAGCAGCACTGCCGCCGCGACCGTCACCGCCCACCCGACCAGTCCGCCCGCGAACCGCGCCCCCACCGCGACACCGGCCGCGAGCACGATCAGCGACTGGACGACTATCGTCACCGCCTGGGACGCCAGCGAGCTCATCATCAGTGCGGGCCGGCCGACGGGCGAGGTGAGGTCGCGGTCCATCACGCCACGGTCCATCGCCACGATGAAGCCGCTCCCCGCCCAGCCTGCCGAGAACATCGCCGTCATGACGACGACCCCGGGCGTGAGGTAGGTCATGTACGACGCCCCCTCGAAACCCGGAAGCTCGACGACGTTGCGGAACAGCTGGCCGAAGAGCAACAGCCAGACCAGGGGCTGGATCAGCGAGAACGCGACGTACGCCGGCTGCCGCACGAGGTTGCGCAACGACCGCCGGGTCAGGAGCTCCGTGTGCACGAGAGCCGTGGTCATGCCGCCACCTCCTCGGACCCGGCGGTGCGCCGCCCCGCACTCTCGGTACCGTCGGCGCTCCCGAACGCTCGCCCCGCGTAGCGGAGATAGACGTCGTCGAGGGACGGCCGCGCGACGGTGACGGCGGCGAGCCGCAGCGAGGCGGCGTCGAGCGCTGCCATCACCTCCGGCAGGGCGACCGCACCGTCGTCCACCCGTGCCCTCAGCACCCCCGAGGTACGGGTCAGCTCCCGCACACCCGGCAGCGCGTCGAGCACCCGCGCGGCGTCGTCGACGTCACGACGTTCGGCCAGCTCGACGGCGACGGCGTCCCCCGACAGGCCGCGCTTCAGCGCTTCCGGTGTCCCTCTGACGACCACGCGACCGTGGTCCACGATCACGAGCTGGTCGGCGAGGTGATCGGCCTCCTCGAGGTAGTGCGTCGTCAGCAGCACCGTGATTCCGTCAGCCGCCGCCAGACGCGAGATCTCGGCCCACATGTCGGCCCGCGCCTCCGGGTCGAGCCCCGTGGTCGGCTCGTCGAGGAAGAGCACCTGCGGCCGGTGGACCAGGCTCATGGCGACGTCGAGCTTGCGCTGCATGCCGCCGGACCAGGTCCGTGCCAGACGTCGCCCCGCGTCGGCGAGGCCGAAGCGTTCCAGGAGCTCGTCCGCGCGGGCGCGGGCGGCACGAGGAGACAGCCCGTACACACGGCCTGTCAGCACGAGATTCTCGACTCCGGTCCCGACCGGGTCGAAGGCGGGCTTCTGCGAGACGTACCCGAGTGCGCGTCGGACGGCGGCGGCGTCACGGACGACGTCGAGTCCGACCACCGACGCGGTGCCCGAGTCGGCTCGAGACAGCGTCGTGAGGATCTTGACGGTCGTGGACTTGCCGGCACCGTTGGGCCCCAGCAGTCCCAGCACCGTCCCCGGGTCGACCTCCAGGTCGATCCCGTCCAGGGCCCGGACCTCGTGGTTCCGGGCGCGATAGGTCTTGGTCAGACCGGCGACCGTGATCGCCGGTCCGGACCGCGTCGTGTGTGACACGGCGCTCTCCTTCCGATGAGGAGTCCGCCGCCGGTCGCGTAACCTGGAGGTGCAGCCTTCGGGGCTCGGCGCCCACGTCGGACTCGATGGTCACGGTCCCCGGTCGATGGCAGTCGGCCGGGGACCGCTCTTGTCCCCCCGCGCGGGTGCGCGGGAGGCGTTCGGTGTCAGGGCCCGGACATCAGCCCCGCGAGCTCAGGGAACTCCTCGAGCAGTCGCCGCTCCGTCTCCTGGTGGTCGAGGCCCTCTGCTCGCAGCTCGTGCATCCGCCGCCAGACCGCAAGGCCACCGAAGGTGCCGTCCCGCAGCTCGGTGAGCAGTGCGGCGACGAAGTCGCGCTCGGCCGCCCGGAGGGCCTCCTGGTAGTCGTTCTCGACGACGAACAACCGCGGAAAGCCGTCGGTCACAGCGCGGAGCATGGCGTCGTACGCGCGCGACTGAAGCGTGAGCTCGGTCAGCCGACGCTCGAGCAGCGGCACCACGTCTTCGGGCGGCAGCGTCGCGATCAGGGACAGCGCGGCCTCGAAGTCGGTGAACTGCGGCGTGGGCTCGCTGAGGAGCTCGCTCAGCCAGTCGGTCATGACGATCTCGCCGGCCGAGGTGATCTCGTACACGGTGCGCTCGGGGCGTCGCCCCTCGCGCACCGTCTCGCGTGCGGCGATGAGGCCCTTCTTCTCGAGCGACTCGACGACGGAGTAGAGCGATCCGTAGTTGAGCCGGATGCTCTCCTCCTTGTGGCGCTCCCGCAGCGTGCTCGACATCTCGTACGGGTGCATGGGTCGTTCGGACAGCAGGCTGAGCACGGCCAGTGCCAGCGCGTTCGTCGGTCGACGCACAGCCATAGATACTCCCCGAAGTCGGATACCCGACTCAGAGTATTCGGAAGCCGGGCAGCACGCAAGCGCGCCGTGCCCCTCGCGAGAGGCACGGCGCGCGTAGTGCGGGAGAGTCAGCGGGTCAGCGGGTGTGCCCCGGGACTCCCGTCAGCTTCTTGCCCGACTTGGTGTGCGACGTCAGCGCGTCCAGCAGGCCGCCGGGGAGCGGCGCCTTCGCGGACTTCTTCGCCTCGGTCGGCGCGTCCTTGAGCTCCGCGTCGGTCACCTTCGGGGCCTCCTTCGCTGCGGAGGTCTCGGCACCGGCTGCGGGACGCTCGGCCGAACGGCTCGTGTCCGCAGCGGCGCGCTCGGCGGCAGCCGCCCTTGCTGCTCGCGCGAGGCGCGAGGTCGGAGGCGCAAGACGCTCGACGGCGCGACGGGGTGCGACGTTCACATCGGCGCGTCCGGGGACGCCAGGAACCTTGGCGGTGCTGGAGTGCTGCCAGATGGTGTACCCACGCCACGGCGCAGGGACGGTCGGGCGACGGGTCTCGTAGTGCGCAACCCACAGCGGGTACTTCGCGAAGGGCGTGGAACCGCGGACCGAGCCCTTCCAGAAGCCGGGACCGGTGTAGAGGATGGGCCGGGTGCCGGTCATCCGCTCGACGGTCTGCAGCCAACGCTTCGACCAGGTGCGGAGGTGGGAGCGTGAACGACCGTCGGTGACCTCGAGGTCGAGCACCAGCATGGGCTTGTCGACGCCCGTCCGGCGGACCTGGTGGACGAAGTGGCGGGCCTGAGCGACGGCAGAGGTGCCGGGTCGGGCGAAGTGGTAGAACCCGGTGGCGAGGCCGGCGTTCTGGCTCCGACGGCCGTCGATGGTGGCGTAGCTGTTGACGAAGCCGCGCCCCTCGGTCGCCTTGACGAACGCGTAGGTGTAGCCGGCCTTGCGGACCTTCGCGAAGTTGATCGCGCGGCCGCGCGGGTGCTGGTGGCCCGAGACGTCGATGCCGCGGACGGCTCCCCGACCCGGGGCGTCGGCGGCGGCACGGGCGGTTGTCTTCTGGGCTGCGGTCTGCGCCGCGGTCTGGGCGGGGGCCTGCGCCGCCGAGGCGGGTCCGGACGTCGCAAGGGTGGCGCCGACGAGCGAGGCGCCGACGGAGAGGACGACCGCGATGGCGCGGCGGGCTCTGTGCGGAGGATGTGCGGGGGTGTTCACGGGTGGTGCTCCTGTACCGGTCGGTCATGGTCTTGCGACCGTTCCGGTGCAGGCGGGATCGTCCGAGCACGAGGGCACGGATCGATGTCGTGGATGACTGCCTGTACGCGCCGGGGGTCGCACGTACCACATCCGGGTGGCGAGAGCCGCCATCACCGAATGCAAGGAGCGGATGTTCGTCATCCCAGCGTCACGCCGCCCGGGGGTTGCGGGGACGCTCAACGCATGGCCACTTGAGGCCCTACTCCTTCCGCAAGGTTACATAACATCCCAAAGCGGACAAAGGGGACAGAGTAGAAATCTGCAGTGAGCCCCGTCCCAGCTCAGCGCACGACAGCGACGGAGCAGCGCGCGCGGTGGAGCAGGCTCTGACTGACCGAGCCCAGGAGCATCCCCTCGAACGCGCCCCTCCCCCGGGACCCCACTACGACAAGCGCGGCGGTCTCCGACGCATCACCGATCGCGACGGCGGCGGGCACCGGGATCGCCTCCCGCGTGACGACGACACGGGGGTAGCGGGACTCCCACGGCGCCACGATGCTCGCGAGCATCTCCTCGGCGGCCGCGATCTCGTCGCCGACGCTGGTCGGGATGTATCCCGAGAGCACCGCCGGACTGGAGGCGGAGGTGCGGAACCCGTAGATCACCGTCAGAGCGACGCCGGTCGCAGCCGCATAGGCGAACGCCCACTCCAGGGCCGCGGCCGACTCCTCCGACCCGTCGGTGCCGACGACCACCCTCGTGGCGCTCTCGGCTGCCGGCTCCCTGACCACCACCACCGGCGAGTCCGCGTGCCGCGCGACGTGCTGGCTCACCGAGCCGACCATCAGGCCCTCGATCGCGCCGTGCCCGCGGCTGCCCAGCACGACCACGGAAGCGCCCGGGGAGAGTCGGATAAGCTCTTCGGCAGCCTTGCCCACCCGCGTCTCGACCTCGTACGTCGTGGTCCCCGCCTCGGCCAGGACGGACTGTGCCTCCTGGACGAGCGTCGTCTCCACCTCGTCGGCGGCGTCGGACCCCGCCAGGTCGTGCCCCAGCACGGCGACCGCCCTCACCGCCGCACCTGTCGCGCCGGCGTACGCACTCGCCCACCGGAGCGCCCGCGTCCCGTCCTCCGAACCGTCGATACCGACCACCACGGGTCCCTCTGCGTCAGTCATGCCCCCAGCATGGCGGCACCGCCACAGGGGCGCACCTAGACTGGTCCGGTGACCATGACACCCACCGTGCTCGGCAGCGCCGCCGACGTCCGGACCGTGCTGGGCGACCTCTCCGGGGTCGACCAGGTCGGCCTGGAGGCACGCGCCGCCGCCCTCGCGACCCGTTCCCTCAAGAAGGACGCCAAACGCACGGCGATCGACCTCGCGATCTCGATGGTCGATCTCACGACCCTCGAAGGGGCGGACACGCCTGGCAAGGTCCGTTCCCTCGCCGCAAAGGCGCTGCGCCCCGACCCCTCCGACCCGACCTGTCCGTCCGTGGCCGCCGTGTGCGTCTACCCGGACCTCGTCGCCGTCGCACGCGAGGCCCTGGGCGACGCCCCGGTCGGCGTCGCGAGCGTCGCGACCGCCTTCCCGTCGGGACGCGCCGCGCTGCCGATCAAGATCGCCGACACCGAGAACGCCGTCGCCGCGGGCGCGAGCGAGATCGACATGGTCATCGACCGTGGCGCCTTCCTCTCCGGTGACCTGCTGAAGGTGTACGAGGAGATCGTGGCCGTCCGTGCCGCGTGCGAGCGCGCCGACGGGAGCCGCGCCCACCTCAAGGTGATCCTCGAGACCGGCGAGCTCGCGACGTACGACAACGTCCGTCGGGCGTCGTGGCTCGCGATGCTGGCCGGCGCCGACTTCATCAAGACGAGCACCGGCAAGGTCTCCCCTGCGGCGACGCTGCCGGTCACGCTGCTCATGCTGGAGGCGGTGCGAGACTTCCGCGACGCCTTCGGCGTTCAGGTCGGTGTCAAGCCGGCCGGCGGGATCCGGACGACCAAGGACGCCATCAAGTACCTCGTCACGGTCAACGAGACCGCGGGCGTGGACTGGATGACGCCGACCTGGTTCCGCTTCGGGGCGTCGAGCCTGCTCAACGACCTGCTCATGCAGCGCCAGAAGCTCGAGACCGGCCGCTACGCCGGGCCCGACTACGTGACGATCGACTGAGGCACCGAGACATGGCTGACCACGCCGTACCCCCCACTCCCCTCGACTACGCACCGGCGCCCGAGTCACGGTCGATCGTCGATCTGCAGCCCTCGTACGGGCTGTTCATCGACGGCGCCTTCACCGAGGGCGCCGACGGCCGGACGTTCAAGACCGTCAACCCCGCGACCGAGGAGGTGCTCGCCGAGGTCACCGAGGCGACCGACGCCGACGTCGACGCCGCGGTGGCGGCTGCCCGGCGCGCCTTCCGCGGCTGGTCGCGGATGCCCGGGCGCGAGCGCGCGAAGTACCTCTACCGCATCGCCCGCATCCTCGCCGAGCGCAGCCGCGAGCTCGCCGTGCTGGAGTCCCTCGACAACGGCAAGCCGATCAAGGAGTCGCGCGACGTCGACCTCCCGCTCGTCTCGCAGTGGTTCTTCTACTACGCCGGATGGGCCGACAAGCTCTCGTACGCGGGGCTCGGCGCCGATCCCCGTCCGCTCGGCGTCGCCGCCCAGGTGATCCCGTGGAACTTCCCGCTGCTCATGCTGTCGTGGAAGATCGCGCCCGCGCTCGCCGCCGGCAACACGGTCGTCCTCAAGCCCGCCGAGACGACGCCGCTCACCGCGCTGCTGTTCGCCGAGATCTGCCAGCAGGCCGACCTGCCGCCGGGTGTCGTCAACATCGTCACGGGCGCCGGTGCGACCGGCCAGGCGCTCGTGGGCCACCCCGACGTCGACAAGGTCGCGTTCACCGGCTCGACCGACGTCGGTCGCCAGATCGCCCGGACCGTCGCCGGCACGGACAAGCGGCTCACCCTCGAGCTGGGCGGCAAGGCCGCCAACATCGTGTTCGAGGACGCGGCGATGGACCAGGCGGTCGAGGGCATCGTCTCCGGCATCTTCTTCAACCAGGGTCACGTGTGCTGTGCGGGCTCGCGCCTGCTGGTGCAGGAGAACGTGTACGAGGAGGTCATGGACCGCCTCAAGCGTCGGATGACGACCCTCCGCGTCGGGGACCCGCTCGACAAGAACACCGACATCGGCGCGATCAACTCCCGCGAGCAGCTCGACCGCATCACCGCGCTCGCGAGCACCGGTGACGACGAGGGTGCCGAGCGCTGGTCGCCGCCGTGCGAGCTGCCGACCTCAGGGTTCTGGTACGCGCCGACCGTCTTCACCGGCGTCACCCAGGCGCACCGCATCGCCCGCGAGGAGATCTTCGGACCCGTGCTGTCCGTGCTCACGTTCCGGACACCGGACGAGGCGGTCGCCAAGGCTAACAACACCCCGTACGGGCTGTCCGCGGGCGTGTGGACCGAGAAGGGGTCGCGCATCCTGGCGATCGCTGACCGCCTCCGCGCTGGCGTGGTGTGGGCCAACACCTTCAACAAGTTCGACCCGGCCTCGCCGTTCGGCGGTTACAAGGAGTCCGGCTACGGCCGCGAGGGTGGCCGGCAGGGCCTCGCCTCGTATCTCACGAGCTCAGTGCTGCAGGAGGGCGAGACCGCATGAGCAGGCTCGACGTACGCAAGACGTACAAGCTCTACATCGGCGGGTCGTTCCCCCGTTCGGAGTCCGGCCACACGTACGCGGTGACCGATGCCAAGGGCGGGTTCCTCGCCAACGCGGCAAAGGCGTCGCGCAAGGACGCACGCGACGCCGTCGTCGCCGCGCGCAAGGCCTTCGGCGGGTGGGCTGGTCGCACTCCGTACAACCGTGGCCAGGTCCTCTACCGGGTCGCGGAGATGATCGAGGGCCGCCACGACCAGTTCACCGCCGACGTGGTCGCTGCCGAGGGCCTGACGCGCGCGCAGGCGGCGAAGGTCGTGGACGCCGCGATCGACCGGTGGGTCTGGTACGCGGGGTGGGCCGACAAGCTCGCCCAGGTCACCGGCAACGCCAACCAGGTCGCCGGGCCGTACTTCAACCTCTCCTCTCCCGAGCCGACCGGTGTCGTCGCGGTCATGGCACCCGCCGACGACAGCCTCCTCGGCCTCGTCTCCGTGCTCGCGCCGGTGATCGTGTCCGGCAACACGGCCGTCGTCGTCACCTCGTACGAGCGTCCGCTCGCGGCGATCACGCTGTCCGAGGTGCTCGCCACCTCCGACGTCCCCGGCGGGGTGGTCAACATCCTCACCGGTGACGCCTCGGAGCTCGGGCCGTGGCTCGCGGCGCACCTGGACGTCAACGCCCTCGACCTCACGGGCGTCGTCGACCACGACCTGGGCGCCTCGCTGGAGGCCGAGGCCGCGATCAACCTCAAGCGTGTGCTGCGTCCCAGCACGCCCGACTGGACGGCAGAGCCGTCGCTCGCCCGCATGACGGCCTTCCTCGAGACGAAGACCGTGTGGCACCCCGTGGGCGTGTGAACGGCCGGGTCGGCGTCGTCGTCCTGACGGGCCCGTCCGGCTCCGGCAAGTCCCGGGTCGCCGAACGCAGCGGGCTGCCCGTCGTCCGGCTCGACGACTTCTACCGGGAGGCGGGCGACCCAGGGCTGCCGACGATCGTCTTCGGTGAGGACGAGGTCGTCGACTGGGACGACCTCCGGTCCTGGGACGCGCAGGCGGCCTGTGACGCCCTCGAGACGCTCTGCACCGTGGGTACGGTCGACGTCCCCGTCTACGACATCTCCCTGAGCCGTCGTACGGGCTCGCACACCCTCACCCTCGGCGACGCCCCCACGGTCGTCGCCGAGGGTCTGTTCGCGCACGCCGTCGTCGCCGAGCTCGAGCGACGCGGCCTGCTGCGGGACGCGCTCTGCGTCCGGCACCACCGGGCGGTCACGTTCGTGCTCCGGTTGGTCCGCGACCTGCGGGAGAAGCGCAAGTCGCTCCCGGTGCTGCTGCACCGCGGCTGGTACCTCATGCGTGAGGAGCCCGCCGTCATCGCCCTGGCACGCGAGCACGGGTGCCGTCCGATGACACCGCGCCAGGCCGAGCGCCGGATCAGGGCGCTCGCCGGGTTCAGTGGCGCGAACGCAGCGAGTTGACGAACACGTCGGTGATCTCCTCCGGCTTGCGCGCCAGGTAGACCTGGCCGCCGGTCGCCTTCGCGATCTCCTCCAGCGCGAACGCGTCGGCGTCCTCCGTGATACCGATGGCGATCACGACGACGGGGCGCGCGGGGTCACGCTCGCGCTTGAGCGTCTCGACGAGCTTGGCCCGGGAGATGCTCCCGGGGTCGTCGTTGCGCCCGCCCGTGAGGATGATGACGGAGTTCACGGCCTTCGGGTCGTACTGCGCCTGAACCTTCCGGTACGCGGCAAGGGTGGTGTCGTACAGGCTCGTGCGTCCACCGACGCGCTTGCGGAACGTCTTGATCTGGCGCACCACGCGGTCACGGTGCGACTCGCCGCCACTGGCGGTGTCGAGCTTGCGGATCGGCGTCAGCTCTTTCCAGTCCTTCTTGCCGTCGATCTTGCGCGCGACCACCCACGTGCCGAGGGCCCACGAGTTCGGCATCAGGCCAAGACCGGTCAGTGCAGCCTCAGTCGTCAAGCCCATCCGCGTCGAGCCTCCCGCACGCTCGCCCATCGGCTCGGACACGTCGATCACGGCGAGCGCCTGGGCCGGCAGCGCGATGAGGGACCAGCGACGGAGGGTGTCGGCGACGACCTCGGCATCTTCGATCGTCATCGACGCGAACTCTCCGATCGCGCTCCCCGAGGCGAGCGGCTCTCCCGACGGACGTCGGAAGCCGGCCTTCTCCAGCGAGGCGACACCCTTCGGCGACGTCAGGGACTCGACGAGCGCCTCGGCAGCGCGCTCGTGGAGCGGGTCGTCGGACACCAGCGCCACCGGGTAGCCGAGCGCGAAGCTGCCCGCCCCCGGCAGGACGGGTGCGAAGGAGTCGGCAGCCGGCGAGGCGTTGAAGACCTGCTCGCTGACGACCGTGCTCCCGCCGGTCTTCGCCGTCTCCACGAGCAACGCAGCAGGATCGGCAGTCGTCGTGCTGCCCGACTGTCGCTGGGCGAGCGTCACCTGCGCCGAGCTCACCGTGTCGAACGCCGCCGGAGTGAGACTCGTGCCCGCCTCCGCGTGCGCCGCGAGCAGCGGCGCGGTGGCCGTCGCGGTCGACAGCGGGTCACCGATCGTGAATGCGGGGCTGGTGAGTGCCTGGAGCCAGGTCTTGGGCGGCTCTCCCGCGCTCTTGGGCCAGGCGAGCACGACGGGAGAGGTGGCCACCGACCGGACGAGCATCCGGGGGGCGTCGACTCCCTCGAGGAGCTGACCCGCCACACGTGTCAGCCACACGCTCGAGTCGGGGATCCAGACGTGCGGCGCCGCATCGTCGAGCGTCACCGCCTGTGACGTGAGGGCGGGCGGCTCGGCGACCACCTCGTACGAGACGCACCTCGCGGCGTCCGCACGTTCAGCCGCCTTCTCGACGAGCGGCGCGAGCTCCGGCGCGACCGCGACCCGGACCGTGTCCGACGCGGCGCAGTCGGCGGAGGCGGACTCGTCGCCGTCGCGCAGCGCGAGCACCCCGACGACGAGACCGACCACGACCACGAACGCGATCGCGTACGTCAGCGGGCGGTGGTCGGCGTCGTCCTTCTCACCCGCATGGCGTCCTCGCATACTCCTGCTCCTACCGGGGACCTGGTCGCTTCACGGACGGCGCGGGGCCGCACGTGCGGACGAACGAGACGACAGTGCGGTGCGCGGACGGCGTCACCCGCGGGACTCAAGGGCGTTGACGAACACCTTCGAGATCTCCGACGCCTCGCGCGCGATGTACGACTGGCCGCCTGTGGCCTTCGCGATCTTGTTGAGCGCGTCCTCGTCGGCGTCCTCGGTGATCCCGATCGCGACGACCATGACCGGGCGTGCCGGGTCGCGCTCGCGCTGGATCGTCGCGAGGAGCTCGGACAGCGACAGGCTGTCGGAGTCCTCGTTCTTGCCGTCGGTGAGGATGATGACCGAGTTGATCGACTTCGGGTCGTACTGCGCCTGGACCGTGCGCCACGCGGCGAGCACCGTGTCGTAGAGACCCGTGCCGCCGCCGACCAGCCCCGCCATGTCCTTCGTCTTCTGGACGACCACGTCGCGGTGCTTGACGCCGCCGTTGACCGAGCCGAGCTTGCGGATCGGTGCGAGCTTCTTCCAGTCCTGCTCGCCGTCGAGCTTGTGCGAGAACGCCCAGGAGCCGACGGCCCACGAGTCCGGCATCAACGACAGTCCGGTGAGGGCTGCCTCGATGGTCAGACCCATGCGGGTCGAGTCACCGGCCTGCGCCTCCATCGAGCCGGAGACGTCGATCACGGCGACGGTCTGCGCGGGCAGCGCGATGACCGACCACTTGCGGAGCGTCTGATAGACCAGCTCGGGGTTGTCGAGCGCGATCGGGGTGAACTTACCGACGCCCTTGCCCTCGGGCAGCGGCTCGCCTGACGGTGTGCGGAAGCCCGCCTCGCTCAGCGCCTTGACGCCGTCCGCGGACCCGAGGGCCGCGCTGAGCGCCTTCGCTGCCCGCGCGTTGCCGGGGTTGTCGGAGACGGCGGCGAGCGGGTAGTCGAGAATGAGGCTGCCGGTCTTGGGCACGACGGCCACGAACTCGGCGCTTCCGGGTACCGCGTTGAACACCTGCTCGGTGACGACGGTGCTGCCACCGGCCTTGGCGACCTCGGCGAGCAGCTCCGCAGGGTTCGTCTTGGGTGGAACGACAGACTGGCGCTGCGCCAGCGTCACCAGCGTGGCGCCGACCGTCTCGGCGCTCGTGAGCCCCTTGGCGGCCTCGGCCTGCGCCGCCAGCAGCGGCACGGTGGCCGTGGTGGTCGCGAGCGCGTCACCATTGGTGAACTTCGGGTCGGACATCGCCTGGAGCCAGGTGTCAGGACGACCCGGGCCGTCCTTGGGGAGCGCGAGCACCACGGGCGAGGTGGCCACGGACTTCGCGACGACCTGCGGACCGGCGGCGCCCTCGGGCTGCTGAGCGGTCACACGTGCGAGCCACAGCGAGGAGTCGGGGATCCAGAGGTCGGGGGCCGCCTCTCCGATCGCCAGCGACTGCGAGACGATCGCCGGCGCCTGAGCCTCCACCGTGTAGGTGGCGCACGCGTCGTCGCCGATACGCTCGACCGCTGCCTCGACGACCGCGACGATCTCCGGTGCTGCGGCGACGGACACGTCGTGCGTCGTCGAGCATGACGCAGCTGCCGGGGCGTCCTTTTCCCTCAGGACGAAGACCCCGGTGAGGATCGTGGCGATGACAACGAGCCCGATGCCGTACTGCCACTTGTGGCCGGCCTCGTTCTCCTTGGCGATGGCATGACGCCCGCCCATGGATTCTCCCTACTTCGTGGCATGTTTCACACGCGGCTGCGCACAAGGTAGCAGAGTCCGGAAAGGGCTATATAGCATAACCCGGCTTGATCGCATCTTGGATGAGCGCGAGCCGCTGGTCGAAGGGGAGGAACGCGCTCTTCATCGCGTTCACCGTGAACCACCGGAGGTCGTCGAGATCGTAGCGGAACGCGTCCACGAGCAGTGACATCTCCCGGGTCATGGACGTCTGACTCATGAGCCTGTTGTCGGTGTTCACGGTGACCCGGAAACCGAGCGACGTCAGCGTCCCGATCGGGTGCTCGGCGATCGACGGCGCCGCACCCGTCTGCACGTTCGACGACGGGCACAGCTCCAACGGGATCCGCTTGTCGCGGACGTACGCGGCGAGCCGACCCAGCTTCGGGTCGTCCGGATCGGTGAGGTCGATGTCGTCGATGATGCGCACGCCGTGGCCCAGTCGGTCGGTCCCGCACCACTGGATGGCCTGCCAGATCGACGGGAGACCGAACGCCTCTCCGGCGTGGATGGTGAAGTGCGCGTTCTCGCGGTGCAGGTACTCGAAGGCATCGAGGTGCCGGGTGGGCGGGTAGCCCGCCTCGGCCCCGGCGATGTCGAAACCGACCACGCCGCGGTCACGGTACGCGACCGCGAGCTCGGCGATCTCGAGCGAGCGGGCCTGGTGGCGCATCGCGGTGAGGATCTGGCGCGCGTGGATCGTACGCCCACGCCGCGCGGCCTCGGCGGTCCCCTGCGCGAACCCCTCGCGTACGGCGTCGACGGCCGCCGTCAGGCTGAGGCCCTCACGCAGGTGCTGCTCAGGCGCCCACCGCACCTCGGCGTACACGACGCCGTCGTCGGCCAGGTCCTCGACGCACTCGCGCGCGACCTGGACGAGGTCCTCGGTGGTCTGCATCACGCCGACCGTGTGCTCGAACGTCTCCAGGTAGCGCACGAGGCTCCCGGACGTGGCTGCGGCAGCGAACCACTCCCCCAGCGCGGCCGGGTCGGACACGGGCAGCTCGTGCCCTGTACGCTCGGCGATCGCGGCGACGGTCTCCGGTCGTACCCCTCCGTCGAGGTGGTCGTGCAGAAGGACCTTCGGGACGCGTGCGATCTGTTCGGGCGTGAGCATCAGACCAGCCTAGTGCGGCCCCTTCGGCGACCCGTCACACGATGCGCTCGAGCACCGGCGACGTCCGCGCGGCCGGTGCCTCGTCGACCAGCGCGTAGCCCTCGTCAAGGGCGGCGAGCGCACGTGCGAAGCGCTCAGGGGTGTCGGTGTGCAGCGTCATCAAGGGCTGACCCGTACGCACGCGGTCTCCCGGACGCGCGTGCAGCTCCACTCCCGCCCCTGCCTGCACCGTCTCGCCGGGCCGCGACCGGCCGGCGCCGAGCCGCCATGCGGCCAGCCCGACCGCCATCGCGTCGATGTGGCCCACGTAGCCGTCACGGTCGGCGGCGATGACCTGGATGTCCGAGGCGTGCGGCAGGGCGGCGTCGGGGTCACCACCCTGCGCGACGATCATGCGACGCCACACGTCCATGGCACGACCGGAGGCGAGCACGTCTGCGGGATCGACGTCCTCGCGGCCGGCCGCCGACAGCATCTCGCGAGCGAGCGCAAGCGTCAGCTCGACCACGTCGGAGGGTCCGCCGCCCGCCAGGACCTCGACGGACTCCGCGACCTCGAGGGCGTTGCCGGCGGTCAGCCCGAGCGGTGTCGACATGTCGGTGACGAGGGCCCGGGTGTCCACGCCGGCGCTCTTTCCGAGCGCGACCATCGTGCGGGCCAGCTCGCGCGCGTCGTCGAGATCCTTCATGAAGGCCCCCGACCCGACCTTGACGTCGAGGACGAGCGCACCGGTGCCCTCGGCGATCTTCTTGCTCATGATCGAGCTTGCGATCAACGGGATCGACTCGACCGTCCCCGTGACGTCACGCAGCGCGTAGAGCTTCTTGTCCGCGGGTGCGAGCCCCGTCCCGGCGGCGCAGATCACCGCACCCACGTCCTCGAGCTGGCGCATCATGTCGTCGTTCGACAGGTCGGCACGCCATCCGGGGATCGACTCGAGCTTGTCGAGCGTCCCGCCGGTATGCCCGAGCCCGCGTCCTGACAGCTGCGGGACGGCGACACCGCACGCCGCGACGAGGGGAGCGAGCGGAAGCGTGATCTTGTCGCCGACGCCGCCGGTGGAGTGCTTGTCCGCGGTCGGCCACGACAGCCCGGAGAAGTCCATCCGCTCCCCGCTGCGGATCATCGCGTCGGTCCAGCGCGCGATCTCCGAGAACTCCATGCCGTTCAGCACGATCGCCATCGCGAGCGAGGCCATCTGGACGTCGGCGACCTCGCCGGACGTGAACGCGTCCACCACCCAGTCGATCTGCGAGTCGGTGAGCACGTGCCCGTCGCGCTTTGCCGCGATCACCTCGACGGCGTCGTGCCTGCCCACGTTCATGCGGTCTCCCCGAGATCGACCTCGACACCTTCGAAACCGCGGAGCACCCAGGTCGGGCGGCGCGGGGCGACCCCGGTGAGGGCGAGCCGCGGGAAGCGCTCCAGCAGCCGGCTCAGCGAGATCTCGAGCTCCATGCGCGCGAGCGGCGCGCCGAGGCAGAAGTGCAGGCCCATCCCGAACCCCACGTGCGGGTTCGGGTCGCGCGAGACGACGAACGCGTCCGCGTCGGCGAACACCGCGCCGTCGCGGTTGGCCGAACCCATCAGGCAGGCGACCTTGTCACCCGTACGCACGGTGGTGCCGGCGATCTCGACATCCTCCGTGGCCGTGCGCTCGAACAGCTGGAGCGGGGCGTCGTAGCGGATGAGCTCCTCGAGAGCGGTCGCGATCGACACCTCCCCCGACAGCACACGGTCACGCTGCACGGGATGGGACAGCAACGCGTACAGGCCGTTGCCGAAGACGTTCACCGACGCCTCGTGGCCGGCGTTGAGCAGCAGCACGACGGTGGCGACCAGCTCGTCGTCGCTCAGACGGGCAGCGCCACCCGACTCGGTGTCGCGCTCGGCGATGAGGTCGGTGAGGAGGTCGTCGCCGCGGATACCTCGGGCCATCTGCGCCTTGCGCTCGGCGACCAGGGCGGCGACGTAGTCGCTGAAGGCCACGCTCGCGGCGATCGCCTCGCGCTTCGTCTCCTCGCCCACGCCCTGCTCGTACATGTGGACGATGGCCTGCGACCACGTGCGCAGCTGCGCGTGGTCGTCGCCGGGGACGCCGAGGAGGTCGCCGATGACGTAGACCGGGAGCGGCTCGGCGTAGTCGCCGAGGATGTCGGCCGTGCCCGAGAGACCGTCGAGGAGCCCCGCGGTCAGCGCCTCGACGCGGGGGCGCATCCGCTCGACGTGGCCTCGCCCGAACGCACCGGCCACCAGACGGCGCAGGCGGGTGTGCATCGGCGGCTCGTTCTCCATCATCTGGTTGCGGTGGAGCGCATTGAACGGCTCCATGTCCGCCACGGGCTCCCAGTCGGTCCAGATCCGTCCGAGCCTGCGGTTGCGCAGCGTCTGGCTGACCGCGTCGTGCGTGGTCGCGAGCCACCGCTGGGTGGGCTCGTGCCACAGCACGGGACCGGTGGCCCGCAGCTCGGCGAGCACCGGGTACGGGTCGGCGACGAAGGCGGGATCGTTCAGGTCGACATCGGTCTTCACACCGTCCATCATCGCTCGCGGCCTCTCACGACCGGCCTGCGAGGTCCCCGTCGTCGAACGCGTCCGGGAGCACCTCGGTCATGGGCACGACGCCACGGGCGGTGCGCAGGAGCATCGTCGGGCCGCCGTTCTCCCACAGGAGCTGACGGCAACGCCCGCACGGCATCACCGGGACCTCGTCACCGTCGACGCACGCGACCGCGACGAGACGGCCGCCGCCGGTCGCGTGCAGCGACGACACCATGCCGCACTCGGCGCACAGCGCGACACCGTACGCGGCGTTCTCCACGTTGCACCCGACGACGACGCGTCCGTCGTCGATGAGGCCCGCGACACCGACCCGGTAGCGCGAGTACGGCGCGTAGGCGCGCCGCATCACGGCGACCGCCTCGTCGTGCAGGGCGTCCCAGTCGATGTCGGTCATCCGGCCTGCCCCTTGCGGTAGGGCTTGCCGTCCGCCGCGGGCATCCGCAGACGTTGCGTCCCGAGCGCGAGGACGAACAGCGTCGTGACGTACGGGGTCATGACGGTGAACTCGCGCGGGACCTCGTCGGTCAGCAGGAACCACACCAGGAAGCCCACGCCGACCGCGCCGAAGAGCACCGCGTTCTTGCGGTCCCCCTGGCGGATCCTCAGCAGCATGAAGACGAACAGGAGCACGGCGACCAGCAGCAGCAGTGCGTGCACGGCGGCGGCGTTGCGCAGCCGCATCGAGTCGGTGTAGCCGAACATCGTCGACGCACCGGCAGCACCCAGGGGACGCCAGTTGCCGAAGATCATCGCGGCGAGGCCGATGTAGCCACGGCCGCCCGTCTGCCCGGTGCTGAAGCCGCTGGACGAGACCAGCACGAGCAAGTCGCCGCCGATACCGGCGAGGGCGCCCGAGATGAGCACCGCGACGTACTTGTACCGGTAGACGTTGACGCCCAGGGTCTCGGCCGCCTGCGGGTTCTCACCGCACGAGCGCAGCCGCAGACCGAAGGTGGTCCGCCAGAGGACCCACCAGGTCAGGGCGACCAGCGCGGCCACGATGTAGACCATGATCGACATGTTGCGGGTCAGCGCGGCGACCACCGCGGCGACGTCGGAGACCACGAACCAGTGCTTCGCGGCCAGGTCGCCGGCCGCGTCGCCGAGCCAGGGAACCTCCACCTTCGGTGGTGTCGGCAGTCCCGTCAGCTGACGCAGGCCACCACCGTCGAGGTCGGGGAAGAACGCCTCGGCGAGGTACGTCACGGCGCCGGCCGCGATGATGTTGATCGCGACGCCGGACACGATGTGGTCGACACCGAAGGTCACGGTCGCGATCGCGTGCAGGAGGCCGCCGATGAGGCCGAGCAGGCCGGCACCGATCAGGCCGACCCACGGGCCGTAGTGGTACGTGAAGTACGCGGCACCCCAGGTGCCGAGGATCATCTGCCCCTCGAGGCCGATGTTGACGACGCCGGCGCGCTCGGCCCAGAGGCCGCCGAGCGCGGCCAGGAGGATGGGGCACGTCGCGATGATGGCGGCCCGGATCGTGCCGACCGAGTCGATCTCGTTGGTGCCGGTGATCACGCGGACGAACGAGACGATCGCCGATGCCGACCGCGATCAGCAGCCACCGGTACGACCGTCCGGCCGAGGCGGTCGGCGGAGGGGGTGCCGCCGCCGACGTCGTCACCGCGGTGCTCATACCGGGACCTCCTCTGACGTCGAGCCGGGTCGTTGCGCCTCGGCGGCGTCGCGCTCCTCCGCGTGGACGCGGTAGCGGCGCACCACCTCGTACGCGATGACGACGGCGAGGACGATGACGCCCTGGGTGATCTGGATGAGCTCGCCGAGATGCCTGCCTCGAACGTGAGCCGGTTGGACTGTGCGTTGAGGAAGGCGAAGAGCAGTGCGGCGAACGCGATCGGCAGGGCGCGGTTGCGGCCCAGCAGCGCGACGGCGATGCCGGTGAAGCCGAGCCCGGTCTGGAAGGTCGTGCCGTAGTAGTGCGCACCGCCGAAGAGGGCCGGCATCCAGATGAGGCCGGCGATCCCACCGGAGAGCAGCATCGAGATCAACATCATCCGCTTCGGGTTGACCCCGCTGGCGACGGCTGCGGTCTCGGACTGGCCCGTCGCTCGCAGGTCGAAGCCGAAGCGGGTCTTGTTGAGCAGGACCCAGAAGCCGACACCCACGATCACGGCGAGCAGGCCGAGGCTCCAGATCTCCGAGCGGCCCTCGTGAACGGGTTCCAGCCCGGCACCTGGCTCGACTCGGGGATGGCCGTGGTCTGGCGCGAGTTGCCCTTGCGGATGCCGTAGGTGTGGAGGAGGTAGCCCATGAGGGTCACGGCGATCGCGTTGAGCATGATCGTCGAGATGACCTCGCTGACGCCACGGGTGACGCGCAGCACCGCGGCGATCCCCGCCCACGCGGCGCCGACCGCGATCGCGACGAGGATGGCGAGGGCGACGTTCAGGAAGCCGGGCAGGATCGCCGCGCCAGCGACGACCGCGGCCGCGTAGCCCGCGATCCGGTACTGGCCCTCGATGCCGATGTTGAACAGGTTCATGCGGAAGCCGATCGCCGCGGCGACGGCCGCGATGTAGATCATCACGGTCTGGTTGGTGATGTTGACGAGAAGCCGGTCCGAGGGCCACGAGAAGATGATCTCGATGAAGTCGATCGCCGAGCCGCCGGAGATCTGGATGACGATGCTCGTCACCAGCAGCGCGAAGACGATGGCGAGCACCGGCGCCGCGATCGCGACGCCGATGTTGCGCAAGCGGGTCATGCTTCCTCCTGCCCGCCGGTCATGGCCGCACCGAGGTCCTGCGGCGTGACGGTACGGGGGTCGAAGTCGCCGACGAGCCGGCCGCGCAGGATGACCTGGATCGGTCGGACAGGCCGATCAGCTCGTCGAGGTCGGCAGAGATCAGCAGCACTGCCAGACCCGCGCGGCGTGCGTCCTTGATGTGGTCCCAGATGGCCGCCTGAGCGCCGACGTCGACACCACGGGTCGGGTGCGACGCGATCAGCAGGCTGGGCTCGCCGCTCATCTCGCGTCCGACGATGAACTTCTGCTGGTTGCCGCCCGAGAGCGCGCGCGCCGTCGTGTCGATGCCGGGCGTGCGGACGTCGTACTCGGAGACGATGCGCTCGGTGTCGCGGCGCGCACCGGCGCGGTTGATCCACCCGCGCTTGACGGTGACGTCCTCGTACGGGTGGCCGAGGATGCGGTTCTCCCAGAGCGGCGAGTCGAGCAGCAGCCCGTGACGGTGCCGGTCCTCGGGGATGTAGCCGATGCCGGCGTCACGCCGCTTGCGCGTGGCCCAGCCGGTGATGTCGACGTCACCGAGGCGTGCCTCCCCGGTCGCCGGATCGCATGGCGAGGATGCTCTCGACGAGCTCCCGCTGACCGTTGCCCTCGACCCCGGCGATGCCGAGCACCTCACCGCGGTGGATCTCCAGGTCGATCCCGTCGAGGACGGTGCGGCCGAAGTCGTCGACCAGCGTGAGGTCGCGGACCGACAGCTGGACGATGTCGGTGACCGTCGACTCCTCGGTCTCCGGCGACGGCAGCTCCGAGCCGACCATCAGCTCGGCGAGCTGGCGCTTCGTCACCGAGGCCGGGTCCGGGTCTCCGACCGTGGTGCCGCGGCGCATCACGGTGATGTCGTCGGCGATCGCCAGGACCTCGTCGAGCTTGTGCGAGATGAAGAGGATCGTGTGGCCCTCGGCCTTGAGGCCCTCGAGGTTGGCGAACAGCGCCTCGACCTCCTGCGGCACGAGGACTGCCGTCGGCTCGTCGAGGATGATGATCCGCGCGCCGCGGTAGAGCACCTTGAGGATCTCGAGCCGCTGGCGCGCAGCGACCCCGAGCGTCTCGACCAGCACGTCGGGATCGAGGTCGAAGCCGAACCGCTCCGAGATCTCGAGAACCGCCTGACGCGCCGCCGCGCCGATCCCGTGGAGCTTCTCGGCACCGAGCACGATGTTCTCGAGCACGGTGAGGTTGTCGGCCAGCAGGAAGTGCTGGAAGACCATGCCGATGCCGTGGTCGATCGCGTCCGACGGGCTGCTGAACTCGACGACCTCGCCGTTGACGGTGATGGTTCCGTCGTCCGGCTTCTGCACGCCGTAGAGGATCTTCATCAGCGTCGACTTGCCGGCACCGTTCTCGCCGACGAGGGCGTGAACGGTGCTCGGTGCGATGGTGAGGTTGACGTCGTGGTTCGCAATCACGCCTGGGAATCGTTTCCCGATCCCCACGAGCTCCACCGCGGAGGTCGTCATCGTGCTCCTTCTCGTACGGGCACTCGGGCTCCCCGGCAACGGGGCACGGGCCCGAGGCGACGTATCGCCGCCTCGGGCCCGCCTCGATCTGGTCACGACAGGGCCGGAGCCCTGTCCGTGATCACGGAGTGGTCGGAACCGTGATCTCTTCGTTCTTGATCTTCTCGGCGTAGCCGTCGAGCTCGCCCGAGATGTCGTCGACGAACCCACCGGAGGTGGAGTAGCCGACGCCGTCGGACTTCAGGTCGTAGACCTTGTAGCTCGACAGCGGCTATCCGTCGTCGAACGACTTGATCGCGTCGAACGTCGCGACGTCGACACGCTTGAGCATCGAGGTCAGGATGTGCGGCTTCTCGGTCTCCGAGGCGGTCTGCCACTGGTCGGAGTCGACACCGATGGCCCACTTGCCGTCGCCTGCGTCGACTGCTGCGTCGAACACGCCCGCACCGGAACCGCCCGACGCGTGGTAGACCACGTCGGCGCCGCCGTCGAACATGCCCGCTGCAGCGGCGTGGCCGCCGGCCGGGTCGTTGAACCCGCGGGGGTTCTCTTCCTCGATGTACTTCACCTCGACGTTGATGTCGGGGTTGACTGCCTTCGCACCCGCGACGTAGCCGGCCTCGAACTTCTTGATCAGGTCCGAGTTGACACCGCCGACGAAGCCGATGTTGTCGGTCTCGGACTTGGTCGCCGCAGCGGCGCCGACGAGGAACGAGCCCTGCTCCTCGGCGAACCCGAGGTACGAGACGTTCGCGTTCTCGGCGTCAGCCGTCGGATCGAAGCCGTCGACGATCGCGAAGGTCGTGTCGGCGAACTCGCCCGAGACCTTGTCGACCGACTCGGCGTACTTGAAGCCGACCGCGACGATCGGGTTGTAGCCCTGCTCGGCAAGCAGGCGCAGGCGCTCCTCGCGGTCGCCCTCACCCTCGCCGTCAGCGGCCTCGGCCTCGGTGCACGTGGCGGCCAGCTCGTCGACAGCCTTCTTCACGCCCACGGCAGCCGCGTCGTTGAACGACTTGTCACCCTGCCCGCCCACGTCGTAGGCGATGCCGACCTTGGGGCCGTCGCCGTCAGCCTTGTCGCAGTCGAGCACGTTGCTGCTCGACTTCGCCTCATCGCTGTCGCCGTTGTCATCACTGCCACATCCGGCGAGTGCCAGCACGGACACCGCGGCCAGCGCGGTGATCTTGCCCATTCGACGCAAGGGGACTCCTCAGGTAACGCATCCACGTCCGGGCCAGCCCCGGAGGATTTTCGAACAATAACCCCGCTGACGGTGGCATGACGCACGGACCCCCACCTAGTTGCGCAGTTGTTACCGGGGCCACACCCCTGCGCATGCTTCGTCGAGCGCCTCGCCGCGGCCTCGTCGCCCGTGTCCTCGTCCGGTCCTGCTCGGACGCTCAGGCCACCGTGCTCGCCAGGGCGGCACATCGCGAGCACCTTCGCACCGATCGCCACCGCGCGCTCGTCGACGCGCAGGTTGCCCTGGTGGAGGTCGTAGGTCGCCCCTCCGGGCGTGCGCGTGCCTAGACGCCCCATCGAGCCAGGGACCGACTCCACGAACCAGGCGAAGTCCTCACCGCCGAGGCTCTGACTCGTCGTCGTCACCGCGCTGGGACCGAGGGCCACCGCGACGGCGTCCCGCATGATCTCGGTCGACTCGACGTCGTTGACCACCGGCGGGACGCCCTGGATGTAGGTGACCTCGGCGTCGACGTCGTACGGGGCGACGATCTCGCGGACCAGGGCCCGGACCAGGTGCTCGGACTCGTGCCAGGCGGTCGCGTCGAGCATCCGGAGGGTGCCGGTGGCCTCACCGGTCGCCGGGATGACGTTGGGAGCGCTGCCCGCGTTGATGCTGCCCCAGACGAGGCTGGCGCCGGCGCGCGGGTCGAGGCGACGCGAGAGCGCGGCGGGGAGCTGGGTGCACAGCGTGGCGAGGGCGAAGGTCAGGTCCTGCGTGAGGTGCGGACGGGACGTGTGGCCCCCGCGGCCGCTGAGCTGGACCCGGACGCGGTCGGCGGCGCCGGTGATCGAGCCTTCGCGGAGGCCGACGAGACCCACGTCCAGGGAGGGATCGCAGTGCAGGGCGAACGTGCGCGAGACACCCGAGAGCAGCGCCGGCGGCGAGGACCGAGAGGGCCCCTCCGGGCATCACCTCCTCGGCGGGCTGGAACACCAGGCGGACGCGTACGGGGAGTCCCCCGTCCTCCGCGTGGCGGGCGAGAGCGCCCGCGGCACCCAGCAGCGCGGCGGTGTGCACGTCGTGGCCGCACGCGTGCGCGACACCGGGCACGGTCGAGCGCCACGGGTCGGAGGTCTTGTCGGAGATCGGCAGTGCGTCGAGGTCGGCACGCAGGGCGATGACCGGCCCGGCGCTGTCGCCGACCTCCGCCACCAGCCCGGTCGGGTCGCAGCCGGTCGCCTGGATGCCGAACTTGTCCAGCCATCGGGCCACCACGTCGGTGGTGCGCTCCTCCTGCCAGGACAGCTCGGGATGGGCGTGCAGGTCACGGCGGACGTCGAGCAGGTCGGGCACGAGTGCGTCGACGGCCGCGACGAGGTCCGCGGGCGTGGGCATACCCCCAGGCTAGCGCTCAGGTCCGGCGACAACCCCGCGGGAGCGGCTGTGCGGACGCCGACGGCCCCGCACCGGGGGAAACCAGGGGCGGGGCCGTCGTCACGATCGGGACCGTCAGTCCTTGCCCTTGGCGAGCGCGCCGAGGAGGTCGCGGTTGAGCCGGGAGATCGTCTCGAGCGGGATGCCCTTGGGGCAGGCCGCCGTGCACTCGCCGATGTTGGTGCAGCCGCCGAAGCCCTCGTCGTCCATGCTGCTCGACCATGCCGAGGACGCGCGAGTCGCGCTCGGGCTGGCCCTGCGGCAGCAGGCCGAGGTGGGTGATCTTGGCGGCGGTGAACAGCATCGCCGAGCCGTTCGGGCACGCCGCGACGCAGGCGCCGCAGCCGATGCAGGTGGCCGCCTCGAACGCGTGGTCGGCGTCCTCCTTCGGCACCGGCGAGGTTGTTGGCCTCGGGCGCCGAGCCGGTCGGCGCGGAGATGAAGCCGCCGGCCTGGATGATGCGGTCGAACGCGCCGCGGTCGACGACGAGGTCCTTGACGACCGGGAACGCGCCCGGCGCGCCACGGCTCGATGTCGATGACGTCGCCGTCGTTGAACGTGCGCATGTGCAGCTGGCACGTGGTGGTGACCTCGGGGCCGTGGGCGACGCCGTTGATCACGACGCCGCACGTGCCGCAGATGCCCTCGCGGCAGTCGTGGTCGAACGCGATCGGCTCCTCGCCCTCCAGCGTGAGCTGCTCGTTGAGGACGTCGAGCATCTCGAGGAACGACATGTGCTCGCTGACGTCCTCGAGCGCCGTAGCGTGACCATCTTGCCCTTGGCGTCGGCGTTCTTCTGACGCCAGACCCGCACGGTGATCTTCACTTGTAGCTCCTGCGCCTTCATCTCGACGTACTCGTACTCGAGCGGCTTCCTTGTGCAGGACCGGCTGCGTTGCTCGGCCGTACTCCCAGGCCGCGACGTAGGCGAACTCGTCGTCGTGACGCAGCGCCTCGCCGTCCTCGGTCTGGCTCTCGTCGCGGAAGTGACCGCCGCAGGACTCGCGGCGGTTGCAGCGCGTCGATGCACATCAGCTCGCCGAGCTCGAGGAAGTCGGCCACGCGGCCGGCCCGCTCGAGCGTCTGGTTGAGCTCCTCGTTGACGCCGGTGACCTTGACGTTGCTCCAGAACTCGGCCTTGAGGTCGCGGATCATGCTCGATGGCCTTGCTCAGGCCCTCCTCGGTGCGCTCCATGCCGCAGTAGTCCCACATGATCTGGCCGAGCTCCCTGTGGAAGGAGTCGACCGTGCGGGTGCCGTTGATCGACAGCAGCTTCTCGATGCGCTCCTCGACGGCCTGCTGGGCCTCGACGACCGCGGGTGGTCGTCGGCGACCGGCTCGTACGGCGCCGTCGGCGAGGTAGTTCGCCAGCGTGTACGGCAGCACGAAGTAGCCGTCGGCCAGACCCTGCATCAGCGCGCAGGCGCCGAGGCGGTTGGCGCCGTGGTCGGAGAAGTTGGCCTCGCCGGCGACGAACAGGCCCGGTCAGGTTGCTCTGCAGGTCGTAGTCGACCCACAGGCCGCCCATCGTGTAGTGCACGGCCGGGTAGATGCGCATCGGCGTCGTGTACGGGTCCTCGCCGGTGATCTGCGCGTACATGTCGAAGAGGTTGCCGTACTTGGCCTCGACGGCCGGGCGGCCGAGGCGCTCGATGGCGTCGGCGAAGTCGAGGTAGACGCCGAGGCCGCCGGGACCGACGCCCTTGCCCGTCGTCGCACACGTACTTGGCGGCGCGCGAGGCGATGTCGCGCGGGCACCAGGTTGCCGAACGCCGGGTAGATGCGCTCGAGGTAGTAGTCGCGCTCGTCCTCGGGGATCTCGCGCGGCGGGACGGTCGTCGCCGGCCTTCTTCGGCACCCAGATGCGGCCGTCGTTGCGCAGCGACTCGCTCATCAGCGTGAGCTTGGACTGGTAGTCGCCCGACACCGGGATGCAGGTCGGGTGGATCTGCGTGTAGCAGGGGTTGCGCGAAGTAGGCGCCCTTGCGGTGCGCGCGCCAGGTGGCGGTGACGTTGCAGCCCATCGCGTTGGTCGACAGGAAGAAGACGTTGCCGTAGCCGCCGGTGGCCAGCACGACCGCGTCGGCCGATGTGCGGTCTCGATCTCGCCGGTGACCATGTCGCGCACGATGATGCCGCGGGCGCCGGCCGTCGTCGACCATGATCAGCTCGAGCATCTCGTGGCGCGGTGTTCATCTCGACGGTGCCGGCCGCGATCTGGCGCTCGAGGGCCTGGTAGGCGCCGATCAGCAGCTGCTGGCCGGTCTGGCCGCGGGCGTAGAACGTGCGCGAGACCTGCACGCCGCCGAACGAGCGGTTGTCGAGCAGGCCGCCGTACTCGCGGGCGAACGGGCACGCCCTGCGCGACGCACTGGTCGATGATGTTCACCGAGACCTGCGCGAGGCGGTAGACGTTGGACTCGCGGGCGCGGAAGTCGCCGCCCTTGACCGTGTCGTAGAACAGGCGGTAGATCGAGTCGCCGTCGTTGCGGTAGTTCTTGGCGGCGTTGATGCCGCCCTGGGCGGCGATCGAGTGCGCGCGACGCGGGCTGTCCTGGTAGCAGAAGCTCTTGACGTGGTAGCCGGGCTCGCCGAGCGTCGCGGCGGCCGAGGCGCCGGCCAGGCCGGTGCCGACGATGATGACGCTTGAGCTTGCGGCGGTTGGCCGGGTTGACCAGCTTCACGTCGAACCGGCGGCTCGTCCCAGCGCTTCTCGATGGGGCCGCGTCGGGCGCCTTGGTGTCGCGGATCGTCGTCGCCGAGGTCGAGCGTGGAAGTCGTCGGTGCGTGCGTCGGTGTTGACGGTCATGAGGTCAGACCACCATCCGAAGCAGAGATGGCGAAGGGCGGGATCAGGAACCCGATGGTGATGATGCCCGCGACGACCGCGTACGCGAGGACGTGAGGCGCGAAGCCGCGCGCGTCGCGCTGTGGTTGGCGCCGAGCGTCGTGAGGGCGCTCCAGACGCCGTGCGCGCAGGTGGAAGCCCGACCGCGAGCAGCGCGATCGTGTAGGCGAGCACGACCCACCAGATCTCGAAGCCGTTGACGACACGGTCGTACGGGCTGTCGGCGACGCGCCACCCGGGGCGGATGTCGTTGGCGGTCAGGTGCAGCGATGTGGAAGATGACGAAGAGCAGGATGATCGACGCCGCCCCACCGCAGCGTGAAGGACGCGTAGCTGCGCTGGATGCCGCGCTTGTTCTGCGTTGCGAGTGGTAGCGCTTGCCGCCGACGAAGCCGGCCGACCTTGCGGTTGCGGCGCCACAGCACGACCGCGGAGTACACGTGGCCGATGATCGCCGCGAGCAGCACCACGCGGATGATCCACAGCGCGCCCTCGTGCGGCAGGTAGGGCTCGCCGAGCGTCGCGCAGGTGGTGCGAGTAGCAGTCGAACGCCTCCTGGCCCGTGAAGAACTTGAGGTTGCCGTACATGTGAAGCGAGCAGGTAGCCGACCATGATCAGGCCGCTGCACCGCCATCGAGTACTTCAGCGCGACGGTGGAGCGCTGCGCCGACCCGCTGCTTGGTCATCTGAGTAGTCGCCACGCCCATCACGATAGGACGGTTCGACGATTCGACGCTAAGTCATAGTGAGGCTTACTTTCATAGCCGATGGCTATGGCACACTGGAGTCGGTGCAGATCCACCAGCTCACCTACTTCGTCGCCGTCGCGCGCGACCCGACACTTCACCCGGGCCGCCGAGCAGTCCGGCGTCTCCCAGCCGACGCTGTCCAAGCAGATCCGTGTCCTCGAGAACTCGCTCGGCACCGCCGCTGTTCGTCCGCGACCGCGGCGACATCGAGCTGACCAGCGCCGGCGAGGCGCTGCTCCCCCACGCCCAGCGCATCCTCATCGAGGTCGACGAGCGCGACGCGCGCCGGTGCACGAGGTCGGCGGCCTGCGGCGCGGCCGCGTGCGGCTCGGCGCCACCCCGTCGCATGTGCGAGGGCATCCTGCGCCGACGCGCTGGTCGCGTTCCGCGCCGAGTACCCGGCGATCGACCTGGAGGTCACACGAGGGCGGGTCGCGCGACTGCTCACCGCGCGAGCCTCGGCCGCGGCGCGCTCGACCTGGCGCTGCTGATCGTCCCGCTGCGCGGCGACGACCCCGACCTCGAGACGACGCCCGTGCTGCGCGAGCGCCTGGTGCTCGCCAGCCCCGCCGACGGCTCGGACCTGCCCGAGCGCGATGGACGTCGCCGATCTGGCGGACCTGCCGCTGGTGATGTTCCGCGAGGGCTACGACCTGCGCGACGTCACGCTGCGCGCCTGCGCCGGACGCCGGCTTCGAGCCGACGACTGGCGGTCGAGGGCGGCGAGATGGACGCGGTGCTGCGCTTCGTCGAGGCCGGGCTGGGCCACGCGGTCGTGCCGAGCATGGTGCTCGCGTCGCGACCGGGGCTGCGCGCCACACCGATCGCGTCGCCCGAGCTGACGCGGACGATCGCGCTCGCCCACCGGCGGACGCTCGCGATGCCGCTGGCCTCGCAGGCCTTCCGCGACCAGCTCGTCGAGCACCTCCACGGCCTGGCCGCCGACCAGCTCGGCGACGTGGACCTCATCGGCTGAGGGCACTCGGCCCCGCGCTCCGTACGCCCACGCTCAGGTCGACACGGGCGCGACGACGTCGTCCGGGATCGTCGGGTGGTTGGCGCCGGAGATGACGACGACGACCGTCTCACCGTCGCGCACGTCGACCTTGCCCGCGGTCAGCGCCGCCAGCGCCGTCACGGCACCCGGCTCCGCGAGGACCCGGCACTCCTCCCACAGCAGCCGGCGCGCGGCGAGGATCTGGTCGTCGCTGACGAGCAGCGGCTCCGCCCCGAGCTCGGTCGCGACCGCGAACGCACGCTCGCCGGTGCGCGCGGCGCCGAGCGAGTCCGCCGCCACGCCGGACACCGGGACGTCGACGCGCTCACCCGCCGCGAGCGCCGCCGCCAACGACGCGCACCGCTCGGGCTCCACCGGGACCACCGGAGCGATGTCCCGCAGCGCGAGGGCGGTGCCGCCGTAGAGGCCGCCACCACCGCACGGCACCAGGACGCGCCGGGCGTACGGGGCCTGCTCGGCGATCTCGACCCCGACACCGGCCGCGCCGGCGAGGATCGCCTCCTCGTCGTACGCGTGCACCGCGACGACCGCACGGTCGCGCGCCCACTCCCGAGACGCCTCGTACGCCTCGGGGTAGTAGCCGTCGACGACGTGCGCGGTGGCGCCGTACCGCTCGATGCGCCGCACCTTCTCGACCGGCGACGTCGCCGGGACGAAGACGTCGGCCTCGAGCCCGGCGATGCCACAGGCCCACGCCAGGGCGGCACCGTGGTTGCCGCCCGAGGCCGCGACCGCACCGGTCACCGTCGAGGGCATCGAGAGGACGGCGTTGAGGGCGCCGCGCGCCTTGAACGATCCGGTGTGCTGCAGGAGCTCGAGCTTCAGGAGCACCCGCCCGGCCACTCCGAGGTCACCGCCGGCGATCTCGACGACCGGCGTACGGCGCACCATCGGCCGCAGCCTCGTGTACGACTCCTCGATCCGGTCAGGCCCGGGCAGCCAGGGCGTCGTCATGCCTTGCTCCTCGTCTTGTCGTGGCGGACCCACGCCCACGCCGCCGCGACGATCGCCCCCACGACGAGCAGTCGACGGGACGCGGCACGGACCTCCTCGCGGGCGTCCTGTGCGTGCACCGCCGCCGCGGCGTGCCCGGCCGGCGCTCCGAGCGGCGCACCGTCCATCATCGCGAACGCCGGCACCACGTGCGGCACCACCTCGACCCCTCGGCTGCGGGCCTGCGGCGTCGTCACCGCCCACGACGCCCCGTAGATCGTCAGCTGGGCGAAGTAGTAGATCCAGACCAGCAGCGTCACCGACAGCGCCAGTGACGCCAGCGCCCCGCCGGCGGCGGCACCGAGGATGAAGGACGCCAGCTGTTTGATCGCCTCGAACCCGATCGCCGCCAGCACCGCACCTCGCCACAGCGCGCTGCTCGGCACGTCGGTGTGCGGGAGCAGCTTGTAGAGAGCGAAGAAGAGGAGCGTGCCCGAGGCGATGCCGAGCACCACGCTCAGCACCTTGACGGCGACGTCGACGGGATCGCTCATCACACCGAGGGCACGCAGGATGTCGCCGGTGTACTGCGTGACGGCGCCCGAGAGCCCGACGGTGACCATCAGGATGAGGCCGACCAGCACGAGCGTCGCCAGGTCGCGGAGCTTGCCCGGCAGGAACCCGTACGACCTCTGCTTGGGCACGTCGAACGCGGCCTCGAGAGACGTACGGAGGTTCGAGACGAACCCGAGACCGGTGTAGAGCACGCCCAGCGCACCCAGGACACCGGCGATGTTGCGGGTCGCGGCGATCTGGTCGAACGAGATCTGCCCGGCCGGCGGCGGGTCCTGCGTGGTCACGATGCCCGGCAGGATCTGGTCGATCGCCGTCTCGAGCGCGTCCTGGGCGCCCGGGAAGTACTCGGAGACGTAGCCGACGACGAAGAACGCGAGCGCGAGGATCGGGAAGACCGACAGGAAGCCGAAGTAGGTGATGCCGCCGGACAGGATGCTGCCGCGGACGACACCGAAGTGCTCGATCGTGCGCACGACGTGGTCGACGAACGGCCTCCGGCGACGAAGTCTCGTGAACCACGCCTTCAGCCGTGCGATCAGCTTGCCCACCTAGCCGCTCCCCCGTCCCGGCCCGTACGAACCGTCAGCCGAGCTGGAACTCCCGGAACGGGACCCAGCCGGCCTCGTCATCGTGCAGGTACACCGCGAACGCGCGCACCTCGAACTCGCACGCGAAGTCGGCAAGCTCCTCGTACGCCCGGTCGAGCGCGTCGTCGGCCAGACGGTGCGCGACCGTGACGTGCGGGTGGTACGGGAACTCCAGCTCTCCCTCGAGCAGCCCGTCGCGCACGTGCTTGGCGAGCTGCTCGGTGCTGGAGATGCCCTCGCTCACCGTGACGAACACCACGGGCGAGACCGGGCGGAAGGTGCCGGTCCCCCGCAGCCGCATCAGGAACGGCTCCACGTTGGTCGCGTCCACGGCGAGCTTGTCGTAGATCTGCTCCAACGCGTGGTCGGGGACCTCCATGGGCGGCAGCAGCGTCACGTGCGAGGGGACGAGCGCCGCCTGCGGGTCACCGAAATCGGCTCGGTGCTCGCGCAGCTCGCTGCCCCAAGGCTCAGGGACAGGAATAGCGACACCGATCGTGGGCATGGCGACCACCCTAGCGCCCGTGCTCCCCCGACGGTCGAGCCCTAGGAAGCGCGGACGAACCCCACCCGGTCGTACACGTCGCGCAGCGTCTTGGACGCCACCTCGCGAGCGCGCGCCGCACCGTCGCGCAGCACCAGGTCGAGCTCGCCCTTGTCCTCGAGGAGCTCCTGGGTGCGCGCGCGCAGCGGTGTGACGAAGTCGGAGACGATCTCGCTGAGGTCGACCTTGAAGGCGCCGTAGCCCTGTCCGGCGTACTGCGCGGCGATCTCCTCGACCCCTCGTCCGGTGAGTGCGGAGTAGATGGAGAGGAGGTTGGAGACACCGGGCTTGTCCGCCGCGTCGAAGCGCACCTCCCCGTCGGAGTCGGTGACGGCCGAGCGGATCTTCTTTGCCGCGGACCTCGGCTCCTCGAGGATCTCGAGGATGCCCTTCGGCGAGGAGGCCGACTTGCTCATCTTGATCGTCGGGTCCTGCAGGTCGAGGATCTTGGCGGTGTCCTTGACGATGAACGGCTCGGGGACGGTGAAGGTGTCGCCGTACCGGCTGTTGAAGCGCTGGGCGAGGTCGCGGGTGAGCTCCAGGTGCTGGCGCTGGTCCTCACCGACCGGCACGCCGTCGGCCTGGTAGAGCAGGACGTCCGCGGCCATCAGCACGGGGTACGTGAACAGGCCGACCGACGCGGCCTCGACACCGCCCTTGGCCGACTTGTCCTTGAACTGCGTCATGCGCCGTGCCTCGCCGAAGCCGGTGATGCAGTTGAGGACCCAGGCGAGCTCGGCGTGCTCCGGCACGTGGCTCTGGACGAAGAGGGTGCTGCGACGCGGGTCGAGCCCGACCGCGAGGAGCTGGGCCGCAGCCCGGTACGTCCGGTCGTGCACGGTGGCCGGGTCGAACGACACCGTGATCGCGTGCAGGTCAGGGATGAAGTAGAACGCGTCGTAGTCCTCCTGGAGCGCGACCCAGTGCCGGAGGGCTCCGAGGTAGTTGCCGAGGTGGAACGAGTCCGCGGTCGGCTGGATACCGGAGAGCACACGGGGGCGGGTGGTCGCGTCAGGCATGCTCCGATTCTGCCAGCCCGGTCTCAGCAGACGCCTCCGGATTCGCCTCGGCCTCGACCCGCAGGCGCGAGGCCCGTCGTCCGTCCATCACGGAGACGGTGAGGCGGTGCCCGTCGACGAGGACGGAGTCCCCCACGGCGGGGATGCGCCCGAGCCCGGCCACGACGAAGCCGGCGACCGTCTCGAAGGGCCCTTCGGGGAGCTCGATGCCGGTCTCGTCGGCGAACGCGTCGCGGTTCAGGAGGCCGTCGACCTCGACCGCGCCGCCGGTGAAGCGCTTGGTCTCCGCGTCGACGGTGTCGTACTCGTCCCGGATGTCGCCGACCAGCTCCTCGACGAGGTCCTCGAGCGTGATGATGCCGTCGGTGCCGCCGTACTCGTCGAGGACGATCCCGAGATGGATCTTGGCGCGCCGCATGTCCGTGATGGCCGACAGCACGTTGCGGGTGCCCGGGATCATCACGACGTCGCGCACCAGGTCGCCCACCCGTACGGAGCGGTCGTGCATGCCCGGGTCGAAGAGGTCGCGGACGTGGATGAACCCCTCGACCTCGTCGGCGCTGCCGCGGATGACGGGATAACGCGAGTGCGGCTTCTCGCGGGCGAGCTGGACGGCCTTGTAGACGGGGGTCGAGACGTCCATGAAGTCGACCTCCGTCCTCGGCAACATGACCTCGCGCACCTGGAGGTCGCCGGCGGCGAAGACGTCCTCGACGATGCTGCGCTCCTCGTCGGAGAGGCCCTGCGTGGTCTGGACGAGCCCGCGCAGCTCGACGTCGGTGATCTCCTCGCGCGCCGCCGACGGGTCGCCGCCGAGCATCCGGACCACGAAGTTCGTCGAGACCGAGAGCAGCCAGATCACCGGCGTGGCAGCCTTTGCGATCGCGTCGACGGCGGGGGCCAGCGCGAGCGAGAACGACACCGCGTGCTGCATCGCGAGGCGCTTCGCGGTGAGCTCGGAGAACACGATCGAGAGGTACGAGATGACGACGGTGACGAAGACCAGGGCCAGCACGGTGGCGACACCGCTCGACAGCCCGGCGTCGACGAGGAGCGGGCTCAGGTCGCCGGCGAGCGTCGCGCCGCCGAAGGCCGCCGAGAGGAACCCGGAGAGCGTGACGCCGATCTGGACGGCGGAGAGGAACCGGTTGGGGTCGGAGGCCAGCCTGGCGACGGTCGCACCGCGCTTGCCGCGGGTCGCGATCTCGGGCAGCTGGGAGTCACGGAGGGACACCAGCGCCATCTCAGCGGCCGCGAACACCCCGCCGAGGAGGATGAACACAAGCACGAGGGCGATGTTCCACAGGGTCTCGTCCACCCCTCCAGCGTAGCCAGGGGGCATACGCGAGGATGGCGGCATGACGGCACCCCAGCCCCTGGCCCCGGGCGAGATCGGCACGTGGGCCGCGCCCGGACGCGTCAACCTCATCGGTGAGCACCTGGACTACGTCGGTGGGCCGGTGATGCCGATCGCGATCGACCTGCGCACCACGGTGAAGGTCAGGCGGCGCGACGACGGCAAGGTGCGGGTGTGGTCGGCGATCTCCGAGGGGTCCGTCGAGTTCGACGCGACCACGACACCGGGCGACGTCTCGGGCTGGGCGCGCTACGTCGCGGGGACGGTGTGGGCGCTGGCGCAGTCGGGGCGTACGACCGGGGGCGCGGACCTCGTCATCTCCTCCGACGTCCCCCTCGGTGCGGGCCTGTCGAGCTCGGCAGCGCTCGAGTGCAGTGTCGCCGTCGCGCTGGCCGGGGCCGAAGGCTGGGAGATCGACCCGATCGCGCTGGCCCTGACGTGCCAGCGCGCGGAGAACGAGTACGTCGGCGCACCGACCGGCTCGATGGACCAGCTCGCGTCGATGTGCGGGGAGGTCGGCCACGCCCTGCTCATCGAGACCGCGCCGACGCCGCCGACCGTACGCGCCGTGCCCGCCCACTGGGTCGACGACGGCTACGCGCTCGTCGTGGTCGACACGCAGGCCAAGCACAGCCTGGCGACCGGTGAGTACGGCACCCGTCGCAAGCAGACCGAGGAGCTGAGCGCTCTCCTCGGTGTCGAGCAGCTCGCGGCCGCGCCACCGGACTCCGTGCTCAAGGTGGAGGACCCGGTCCTCAAGGCGCGGTTGCGGCACGTGATCACCGAGACCCAGCGCGTACGGTCTGCGGCGCGGGCGCTGTCGGCACGCGACTGGCGCCAGCTCGGCCAGCTCATGACGGCGTCGCACGCCTCGTTGCGCGACGACTACGACGTGAGTGCGCCCGAGCTCGACCTGACCGTGGAGACGGTGCTCGAGCACGGCGCGATCGGGGCCCGGATGACGGGCGGGGGCTTCGGGGGAAGCGCGATCGCTCTCGTCGAGGCCGAGCGGGTCGGCGCCCTCACCGAGGCCGTGGCCGCCGCGTTCGCGCGGGTCGACTTCAAGGAGCCTCGGACGTTCGTCGTCGCTCCCGCCGGCGGCGCCACCCGCCTCTCCTGACCGCGAGCCACCCCGCGCGCACCCGCGAGCCACCGCACGCGCACCCGCGAGCCACCCCGCGCCCGGTCGGCGGTGTCTCAGCGTCCACCGGAGCGCGTCGCGTGGACGCTGACGCACCGACGGTGCCGGCGTGTGGACGCTGACGCACCGACGGGACGCGTGGACGGCCAGGCACCGACGCGTCGGCCGTGCGGCCGGGCACGCGGTGCGATGATGGGCGCCGTGACCCTCGACCGCGACCTCCCGCGCCGCATCGCCTACCAGGGCGAGCCCGGCGCCAACTCGCACATCGCGTGCGCCGACGCATACCCCGACTGGGAGCCGCTGGCGTGCCCGTCGTTCGAGGACGCGTTCGCGGCGGTGACCGACGGCCGGGCCGGGCTGGCGATGATCCCGATCGACAACACGCTCGCCGGGCGCGTCGCCGACATCCACCACTTCCTGCCGACGTCAGGGCTGCACATCGTCGGCGAGTACTTCCTGCCGATCCACTTCGACCTGCTCGCGGTCCCGGGCGCGACCCTGGATTCGATCACCGAGGTCCACAGCCACGTCCACGCGCTCGGGCAGTGCCGGCGCATCATCCGCGACCTCGGTCTCACGCCCGTCATCTCCGGTGACACCGCAGGCGCGGCCCGCGAGGTCGCCGAGTGGGGCGATCCGACCAAGGCGGCACTGGCGACACCGCTGGCCGCGCGGACGTACGGGCTCGAGACGCTCGCGACCACCGTCGAGGACGAGGAGCACAACACGACCCGCTTCGTCGTGCTCTCGCGCCACCCCGAGGTCCCGCCGCAGGGCGAGTGGCCGACGGTGACGACGTTCGTGTTCAACGTCCGCAACATCCCCGCCGCGCTCTACAAGGCGCTCGGCGGCTTCGCGACCAACGGCATCAACATGACCAAGCTCGAGAGCTACATGGTCGGCGGCACCTTCACGGCGACGATGTTCCTCGCCGAGGTCGACGGCCATCCCGAGGAGCCGGCGCTCGCCCGCGCCCTGGAGGAGCTGGCGTTCTTCTCGACCGACGTGCAGGTGATGGGCGTCTATCCGGCACACCCTCACCGGTTCGCCGACGCCTGAGCTCGGCGCGCTTTCAGCCTCGTACCGCCCGGCTCCTCCCCGTTTGCCACGGTCCCGCGGGAAACCACCTCACCCCGCGGCACATGTGCCGCGGGTGAGGGTGTTCTGCCACGGGCCCGTGGCAAACGGCAGGGCAGCCCCGGATTCCGGGCCTGACACCGGCAACTGCCTAGGCTGGCGGCGTACGCGGGAATCCTCGGACGACGTCCGCTGTTGAACACCGCAGACGCACAAGACGTACCCGATCGAATGGACGTGACATGGCAACCACTGCCCTGAACGCCGACAGCTTCATGGACACCATCTCCGGCGACGGCATCGTCCTGGTGGACTTCTGGGCCTCCTGGTGCGGCCCGTGCCGCCAGTTCGCCCCCGTCTTCGAGGCTGCGTCCGAGAAGAACGAGGACATCACCTTCACCAAGGTGGACACCGAGGCCGAGCAGGAGCTCGCCGGAGCACTTCAGATCACGTCGATCCCGACGCTGATGGCTTTCCGCGACGGCATCCTCCTCTTCAACCAGCCCGGTGCGCTTCCCGCGCAGGCGCTCGACCAGGTGATCGACGCCGTACGCGAGGTCGACATGGACGAGGTCCGTGCCGAGGTCGCCAAGCAGCAGGCCGACCAGGGCTCCGCCCAGGCCTGAGCCGCTCCGCTCTCGACGCAGACGACCCCTCGACCGCACCGGTCGAGGGGTCGTCCGCATCCGGGAGTACGGTGATCTGCCGTGGCCGCCCCCGGAACGACCCAGCCCGACATCACCACCCGCAGCCCTTGGCCCGCACTGTGGGCGCTGGTCATCGGGTTCTTCATGATCCTCGTCGACTCGACGATCGTCTCGGTCGCGACTCCGACGATCATGCGAGACCTTCGACGCCGACGTCCCCGCCGTCGTGTGGGTCACCTCGCGCCTACCTGCTGGCGTACGCGGTCCCGCTGCTCATCACGGGGCGGCTCGGTGACCGCTTCGGCCCCAAGCGGGTCTACCTGACGGGTCTCGTCGTGTTCACCGCCGCCTCCCTGTGGTGCGGCCTGACGGGCACGATCGAGCAGCTGATCCTCGCCCGTGTCCTCCAGGGCTTCGGTGCCTCGATGATGACTCCGCAGACGATGGCGGTCATCACCCGGACGTTCCCCGCCGACAAGCGGGGCCGCGCGATGAGCCTGTGGGGTGCCGTCTCCGGCGTGGCGATGCTCGTCGGCCCGATCCTCGGCGGCGTGCTGGTCGACTCGCTGGGCTGGGAGTGGATCTTCTTCGTCAACGTGCCGGTCGGCGTGGTCGGGTTCGTGCTCGCGATGCGCCTCGTCCCCGACCTGCCGACGCTCTCGCACCGTTTCGACCTCGTCGGCGTCGCCTTGAGCGCGGTCGGCATGTTCCTCCTCGTCTTCGGGATCCAGGAGGGCGGGACCTACGACTGGGGAACGATCACCGGCGTTCTCACCGTCTGGCGCCTGATCGGCGCCGGGCTGGTGGTGCTCGTGCTGTTCGTGGTCTGGCAGGCGGTCAACCGCGCCGAGCCGCTCGTACCGCTCGCCCTGTTCAAGGACCGCAACTTCACCCTGTCGAACGTCGCGATCACCAGTGTCGGGTTCGCGATCACGGCGATGGCGTTCCCGCTGATGCTGTGGGCGCAGGCCGTCCGCGACTGGTCGCCGACGCAGGCCGGCCTGCTCCTCGTCCCGATGGCCGTGGTCGCCTCGGCGCTCGCCCCGTGGGTCGGCACGCTCGCCGACCGGGTGCACCCGCGCCTGCTCGCCTCGACCGGTCTGGCGGCCTTCGTCGTGGCGCTGGTGTGGCTGTCGTCGGCTGATGTCGCCCGAGGCCCCCGTCTGGCAGATCCTGCTCCCCATCGCCCTGCTCGGCGTCGCGAACGGCTTCATGTGGGCGCCGATCGCCTCGACGGCGACCCGCAACCTGCCGATGAGCAGTGCCGGCGCCGGAGCCGGCGTCTACAACACGACGCGCCAGGTGGGCGGCGTGCTCGGCAGCGCGGCGATCGCCGCCCTCATGGAGGCGCGGCTGACGGCAGAGCTGCGCGTCGAAGGAGGTGTCTCCGGGGCCGGGGGCACCGCCGTCCCCGAGGCGGCACGCGAAGGGTTCAGCGCCGCCATGTCGCAGTCGCTCCTGCTCCCAGCCGTCGTGCTCGGCTTCGGACTGGTCGCCGTGCTCTTCTACCAACGCCCCCGTCATCTCCGTACGGTGGGCGCCGTACGCTAGCGCCCATGTCCAGCGCCGCCACCTACGTCCTCACCCTCACCTGCCCCGACCGACCGGGCCTGGTGCATGCGATCTCCTCGTGGATCGTGGACCGAGGCGGCAACATCCTGGACGCGCAGCAGTTCACCGACGCCGGAGCGGGTCACTTCTTCCTCCGCGTGCACTTCGAGAGCGTCGGAGACCCGTACGACCTCGAGGTGCTGCGTGACGCGTTCGCCCCGGTGGCCGCACAGCACGCGATGACGTGGGAGCTGGGCGTGGCGGAGGCGCCGTCCCGCACGCTCGTGATGGTGTCGAAGGAGGGTCACTGCCTGAACGACCTCCTCTTCCGCCAGAGCATCGGCGCCCTCAACATCGAGATCGGCGCCGTCGTCTCCAACCACACGGCGCTCGAGCGGCTCGCCCGCTCGTACGACGTGCCCTTCCACCACGTGCCGGTCGTCGCCGGGGCGAAGGAGGAGGCGGAGGCGCGGATGTTCGCGCTGGTCGACGAGCTCGAGATCGACCTCGTCGTGCTCGCGCGCTACATGCAGATCCTCTCCGACGACGCCTGCCGCCGGCTCGAGGGCCGGGCGATCAACATCCACCACAGCTTCCTGCCGAGCTTCAAGGGCGCCAGGCCGTACCACCAGGCGCACACCCGCGGCGTCAAGCTGATCGGCGCCACCGCGCACTACGTCACGGCCGACCTGGACGAGGGCCCGATCATCGAGCAGGACGTGACGCGCGTGAGCCACCAGCAGGATCCGTCCTCCCTGGTGCAGGCCGGCCGTGACGTCGAGACGCGGGTGCTCTCGCGTGCCGTCGGGCTCCACGCGGAGCAGCGGGTGCTGCTCAACGGCACCCGCACCGTCGTCTTCTCCTGACACTGGGCCCCGCACGCCGGAGGCCCGGCTGAGCCGCGCCTGCGGCCACCTCGCCCACATCGTGAGAATCCGCGACATGGTGCCTTTCTCTCGCTATAGTCGAGTAATCCGCTCGGGATTAGTAACTCACTATCAACAGCGCACCATGCGCTCGCTCGAAAGGCACGACATGTTCACACGCAAGCGGTCGACCCGCCTGATTGCCGCGACCACAGCGCTCGTCGCCGCGCTGGGGCTGTCGGCCTGTGGCGGGGCCGACGCCGACAGCTCCAGCACGACGCTGTCGCTCGTCGGCTTCGCCGTGCCCAAGGCGGCAACAACGCGGCCCAGAAGGCCTTCGAGAAGACCGCTGACGGCAAGGGCGTCATCTTCAAGGAGTCGTACGGCGCCTCGGGCGACCAGAGCCGTGCGGTCGCAGGCGGGCTGAAGGCCGACTACGTCCACTTCTCGCTGACGCCCGACATGACCCGCCTCGTCGACGAGGGCCTCGTCGAAGGAACTGGGACGACGGCGACAACAAGGGCATCGTCACCGACTCGGTCGTGGTCGATCGTCGTGCGCAAGGGCAACCCCAAGAACATCCAGACGTTCGCCGACCTGGCCAAGCCCGGCGTCGGCATCGTGACGCCCAACCCCGGCTCGTCCGGCTCGGCACGCTGGAACATCCTCGCGGCTATGGAGCAGATCGCCAACGGCGGCAGCGAGGCCGCAGGCACGGACGTACCTGAAGAAGGTCTTCGCCAACGTCAAGGCGCTCCCGGGCAGCGGCCGCGACGCGACGACCGCCTTCCAGGGCGGCACCGGCGACGTCCTGCTCTCGTACGAGAACGAGGCGATCTTCGCCCGCCAGAGCGGCGAGGACATCGACTACGTCATCCCGAAGAAGAACCTGCTGATCGAGAACCCGGGCGCCGTCACCCAAGGACGCCGACCCCAAGGCCGAGAAGTTCCTCGAGTTCGTCCTGAGCGACGAGGGCCAGGAGCAGTACGTCGTCCAGTACGGCTTCCGCCCGCTCGAGACGTCACGGCGTCGACGTCGGCAAGGTCAAGGGAGCCAACGACCCGGCCGACCCGTTCCCGACGATCGACAAGCTCTTCACGATCGACGTGACCTTCGGCGGCTGGGAGGCCACCAACAAGAAGTTCTTCGACGAGAACGACGGCATCATCACCAAGATCATCGCGGACTCCGGCAAGTCGTGACCGACCAGTCACTCACGCGGCGCGGCGCCGGGGCGCCGGCGCCGCGCCCGGCGCGGCACCACGCTGACGCGGTCCTCGGGCCTCGGGCTGGGGTCGCGCTGACGTGGTTCAGCATCCTCGTGCTGATCCCGTTGTCGGCTGGTCGTGATCCAGTCCGTCGACGGCGGGTGGGAGACGTTCCGCGAGACCGCTCACCAAGCCGCAGACCGCGGCGGCGCTGCGCCTGCACGGTCGGCAGGCGCTCTACGTCACCGCTCATCAACGTCGTCATGGGGACGCTCATCGCGTGGGTGCTCGTCCGCGACCCCTTCCCGGGCAAGCGCCTGCTCGAGGTCGTCATCGACATCCCGTTCGCGCTGCCGACGATCGTCGCCGGTCTCGTGCTGCTGAGCCTGTACGGCCCGAACAGCCCGCTCGGCGTCAACGTCGCCAACACCCGGACGCTCGGTGTTCCTCGCGCTGCTGTTCGTCACGCTGCCCTTCGTCGTCCGCACCGTCCAGCCCGTCCTGATGGAGCTCGACCGCGACGTCGAGGAGGCCGCCGCGTCGCTCGGGGCGAGCCGGTTCACGACGTTGCGCCGCATCATCCTCCCGGCCTCGCGCCCGCCATCACCGCCGGCGCCGCGCTGTCGTTCGCGCGCGGCATCAGCGAGTACGGCTCGCTCGTGCTGCTGTCGGGCAACCTGCCGATCAAGACGGAGGTCGCCTCGGTGCGCATCCTGACCTACATCGAGAACGGCAACGAGGCCGCCGCCGCCTCCGTCGCGACGATCCTGCTCGCTCGTCGCCCTGTTCGCGATCGTCGCTGCTGCAGGTCCTGTCCGAGCGGGTGGCACGCCGTGGCTAGCCACGCGCAGCCCCGCACCGCCGGCACGTACGTCCGCGGCTGATCGTCGTGGTCTACCTGTTCCTGCTCGGTCGTCTGGCCCGTCTCGCTGGTCGTGCAGAAGACGTTCGACGACGGCCTCGGCAACCTGCGCGACCGCGCTCACCGATCCGAGACGACCGGTACGCGTTGCAGCTGACGTTGATCGTGGCCGTGTGGGCCGTGGCCATCAACACCGTCTTCGGCGTCGCTCATCTCGCTGCTGCTGGTGCGCTACACGTTCCCGGGCCGCCGCGGCGCTGTCGGCGCTGATCGACCTGCCCGCTGTCGGTCTCGCCGGTCGTCGTCGGCCTCGCGCTGCTGCTGGCGTACGGGGGAACAACGGCACGTTCGGACCGGCGCTGGAGGACGCCGGGCTCCAGATCGCCTTCGCGACGCCCGGCATCATCATGGCGACGGCGTTCGTGAGCCTGCCGCTGGTGATCCGCGAGATCGTGCCGGTGCTGCACGAGATCGGCACCGAGCAGGAGCAGGCCGCGACGCAGCCTCGGCGCGGGCCCGTGGCAGACGTTCCGGCGCATCACGCTGCCGTCGATCAAGTGGGCCCTCGTCTACGGGGTCGTGCTGAGCCTCGCCCGTGCGCTCGGCGAGTTCGGCGCGGTCAAGGTCGTGTCGGGCAACATCGCCCAGCAGACCCAGACTGCCACGCTGGTCGTCGAGGAGAAGTACCAGGACTTCGAGCAGGGCTCGGCGTACGCCACCTCGTTCCTGCTCGCACTGATCGCGGTCGCGGCGCTCGTCGTCGTGACGCTGCTGCGTCCGGCGCACGCGGAGTCCGCGAGCACCGTCGGCGCCACCCTCGCCACTCCCCTCCCCACTGAGGAGGACCCAGATGAGCATCGAGATCCGCGGGGTCAACAAGAACTTCGGCGACTTCGTCGCCCTGCGAGGACATCGACCTGACGGTCCCGAGCGGTCAGCTCACGGCCCTGCTCGGCCCGAGCGGCGGCGGCAAGTCGACGCTGCTGCGCATCATCGCCGGTCTCGAGTCGCCGACAGCGGCACGATCGAGATCGAGGGCATGGACGCGACCCGCCTGCCGGCACAGAAGCGCAACGTCGGCTTCGTGTTCCAGCACTACGCCGCGTTCAAGCACATGAGCGTGTCGCGAAGAACGTCGCGTTCGGGCTGGAGATCCGCAAGCTGCCCAAGGAGCGAGGTCGCGCGAGCGGGTCGCGGAGCTGCTGCGCCTCGTGCACCTCGAGCAGTTCGCCGACCGCTACCCGTCCCAGCTCTCGGGCGGTCAGCGGCAGCGCATGGCGCTGGCGCGGGCCCTCGCGATCGAGCCGAGCGTCCTGCTGCTCGACGAGCCGTTCGGCGCGCTCGACGCCAAGGTCCGCAAGGAGCTGCGCGACTGGCTCCGCCGACTCCACGACGAGGTCCACGTCACGACGGTGTTCGTGACCCACGACCAGGAGGAGGCCCTCGAGGTCGCCGACCAGATCGTGGTGATCAACAAGGGCAGCATCGAGCAGATCGGCACGCCCGACGACCTGTACGACCGGCCGGCGTCGCGACTTCGTGCTGTCGTTCCTCGGCCCGGTCACGACGCTCGGTGGACCGTCTGGTCCGTCCGCACGACATCGAGGTCACCACCTCCCCCGTCCCGGACGCCGTACCGGGCACGGTCTCGCGGTGGACGCGGATCGGCTACGAGGTACGGCTGGAGGTGACGCCTGCGGACGGTGGAGACCCGATCCTCGTCCAGCTCACGCGCTCGGAGGCTCTGCATCGCGGGCTGTCCGACGGCGCGTCCGTCTGGTTGCGCGAGAGCGCCAGCGTCAACGGCGCCCACTCCCCCGTACCGGCCTGACACTTTCCGTGGGGCCCCACGCAGAGTCGTGGCCCCGTCGCAACGTTGCGGTGGTCCCGCCACTGCGCGGTGGGCCCCACGGAAAGTGAGTGGCGGGAGCGGGCGGGCCGACGGGTCAGTGCGCCAGCGACAGGGAGAGGCGCTCGCCGCGGTAGAGCCATGCGGAGACGATCAGGATGGCCAGGCCCGCCAGCGAGAGTCCGACGCCGACCCAGGCCGTCGCCAGGTAGCCGAACCCTGCGGCGATCGTCGCACCGCCGAGCCACGCACCGAGCGCGTTGGCGGCGTTGAGCGCTGAGTGGTTCAGCGCCGCACCGAGCATCTTCGCGCTTCCCGCGACCTCCATCAGCCGCATCTGGAGGAGGAGCCCGAGCGCTGCGGCAGCCGTGGAGAGCAGGAAGACGCCCACCAGCAGGAGCAGCCCGTGCTCGGCGGTGTAGGCGAACACCGCCAGCAGCAGCGCCATGGCGACGAGCATCGCGCACAGCCAGCCGAAGAGCGCGTGGTCGGCGAGCCGGCCTCCGAGCTCGGTGCCCGCGATCGACCCGACCCCGTAGACGAACAGCACCCACGGCACGAAGCCGGCGCTCATCATCGTCACGTCGGTGGTGATCGGTGCGATGTAGCTGTAGACGGCGAAGAGTCCACCGAACCCCACGGCACCGACTCCGGCGGTGAGGAGCACCTGGGGCTGACGGAGGGCGCGCAGCTCACGCCGTACGGTCGCCGAGGTGTCGGGCTGCTGCTGCGGGACGAAGGCACCGATGAAGCCCATCGTGACGACGGCGAGCGCGACGACCACCCAGTACGCCGCGCGCCACCCGAGCAGCTGACCCAGGAAGGTGCTCGCAGGGACACCGATGAGGTTGGCGGCCGCGAGACCGAGCATGACCGACGCGACGGCGCGTCCGCGGCGCTGCGGGGACACGAGCGACGCGGCGACGAGCGAGGCCACGCCGAAGTACGCGCCGTGCGGCAGGCCGGCAAGGAAGCGGGCGCCGAGCAGCGTCTCGTACGTCGGGGCGATCGCGGTGAGCAGGTTGCCGAGCGCGAGGGCGGCCACCAGCCCGATCGCGAGTGCGTGCTTGGGCAGACGCGCCGTGAGCGAGACGATGACCGGAGCGCCGACGACGACGCCCACCGCGTACGCAGAGATGACGTGGCCCGCGTGCGGGATCGAGACACCGACGCCCTCGGCGATCTCGGGCAGCAGCGCCCATCGTCACGTACTCGGTCGTGCCGATCGCGAAGCCACCCAGCGCCAGCGCCAGGAGCGCCAGCAGCAGGTTCTGGGGTCGCGGGTCTCGCCGCTCACGCAGGGTGCGTGGCAGGCGGGAACGGCGGGGTGCGGTGGTGGAGGTCATCACGTCCACAATAAGTTGCTGGAGAGAACAATTCCCCTCCTGACCGGGTGACGTCACTCACCCCGGCGCGCGACCGCCCGGGCGTGTCCGCGCGCGCATCTGCTGCGGTGCGAGCACAATGCGAGACGCGGGACGTCAGGGGGCGTCCCCTGTACGAGGGGGCACGGCATGACACCCGATCTTCGTTCGCGACTCGGAGCCGAGCTGCTCGGCTCATTCTGGCTGGTGCTCGGCGGCTGCGGCACAGCGGTCCTCGCCGCGGTCTTCCTGACCGACGCCGGCAACCTCGGCGTCGGACACCTCGGCGTCGCCTTCGCCTTCGGACTGACCGTCCTGACCGGCGCGTACGCGGTGGGCCACATCTCGGGCGCCCACTTCAACCCTGCCGTGACCTTCGGGCTCGCGGTCGCCAAGCGGTTCCCGTGGCGCGACGTCCTCCCGTACTGGATCGTCCAGATCATCGGTGCGACGCTCGCCGGCGCTGTGCTCCTCGCGATCGCCAACGGCGTCGAGGGATTCTCGGCCGTCGACAGCGGGTTCGCCACCAACGGGTACGGCGACCGCTCGCCCGGTGGTTTCGCGCTCTGGTCGGTGTTCCTGTGCGAGGTCGTGATGACCGCGATGTTCCTGTACGTGATCCTCGGCGTCACGTCCAAGCGCGCTCCGGTCGGCTTCGCCCCCTTGGCGATCGGCCTCATGCTGACGCTCATCCACCTCATCTCCATCCCGGTCAGCAACACGTCGGTCAACCCCGCACGGTCGCTCGGTGTCGCCTGGTTCGCAGGGATCGATGCGCTCGCCCAGGTGTGGGTCTTCCTGCTGGCACCCCTCATCGGGGCGGCGATCGCCGGCGCAACCTTCGTCTACATCACCGGGGTCGACCGCAGCGACATCGACGTGGTCGGGGACAGCGAGCGCTGAGGCGCCCCGAACAGTGCGCTGGGTCACGCCCACCGCGTGCGTACCCCGTCACAGGCGCCGGGCACCGGGCTTGCTAGCGTCGTGAGGACGTACGTGTCGTACGCCCTGTACTCCAAGGAGATGTCGTGAGCGCAACACCCGTGAAGGTGGCCGTCACCGGAGCCGCCGGCCAGATCGGCTACAGCCTGCTCTTCCGCATCGCCAGCCGGCGATCTGCTCGGCCCGGACACCCCCGTCAAGCTGCAGCTGCTCGAGATCACGCCGGCGCTCAAGGCGCTCGAGGGCGTCGTCATGGAGCTCGACGACTGCGCGTTCCCGCTGCTCGCCGGCATCGAGACGCGACGACGCCAACGACGTCTTCGACGGCGCCAACCTCGCGCTGCTCGTCGGCGCCCGGCCCCGCACGAAGGGCATGGAGCGCAGCGACCTGCTCGAGGCCAACGGCGCCATCTTCACCGTCCAGGGCAAGGCGCTCAACGACAACGCCGCCGACGACATCCGCATCCTCGTGGTCGGCAACCCGGCCAACACCAACGCGCTCATCGCCATGAACAACGCGCCCGACATCCCGCGCCGAGCGCTTCACGGCCATGACCCGCCTCGACCACAACCGGGCCATCGCCCAGCTCGCCGCCAAGACCGGCGCCACGGTCACCGACATCACGCAAGATGACCATCTGGGGCAACCACTCGGCCACCCAGTACCCCGACCTCTTCCACGCCGAGGTCAACGGCAAGAACGCCGCCGAGGTCGTCAACGACCAGGCCTGGATCGAGGACGACTTCATCCCGACCGTCGCCAAGCGCGGCGCCGCCATCATCGAGGCCCGTGGCGCCTCGTCGGCCGCCTCGGCCGCCAACGCCGCCATCGACCACGTCCGCGACTGGGTGCTCGGCACCGCCGAGGGCGACTGGGTCTCGATGGCCGTCCCGTCCGACGGCAGCTACGGCGTGCCCGAGGGCCTCATGTCCTCGTTCCCCGTCACCACGCAAGGACGGCGAGTACGCGATCGTCCAGGGCCTCGACATCGACGACTTCTCCCGCGCCCGCATCGACGCCTCCGTCGCCGAGCTGGCCGAGGAGCGCGACGCCGTCACCGAGCTCGGCCTCATCTGAGCCTGGTCTCGACCTGACGAAGGTCTCGACATTCCGGCTGCTCACGCAGCGGGGATGTCGAGACCTTCGTCGTTGCGGCGCGGCGGCTGCGGCTCAGCGGCGGGGTGCGCCGTCCTGGCGGCGGTTGCGCAGGACGACGAACGGGAGGAAGAATGCCGCCAGCGCCGTCACGAGCCACACGATGAGCGACGCAAGGATCCAGGTCGTGGCGCCGGAGATCGAGAGACCGTCGGTGAAGACGTTCGCGATGACCAGGGCCACGAGCGTCGAGACCAGCCCGATGCCGCCCAGGAAGGCGGGGGCGTTGCGCGCGGCCACCTTCATGATGAACGGTGACAGGATCGCCTGCGCGACCGTGAAGACGAGCACCGCGACGACGAAGCCGCTGGGCTCCACCGTCATGTCGTCGAGCACCCAGGTCGCGACGAGGATGCCGACCGCACTCGACCCGAGCGCGATCACGACGTTGAGCAGCAGGCGGATCATGCCCGCAGCGTAGCGCTCCGTACGCCGTTCAGCCGGTGAATCCGCGGGGCACGATGAAGGCGAGCGTGACGAGTCCCGCTCCGAGGGCCAGCATCCAGCCGCAGTCGAAGGCCTTGCCGCGTACGCGCAGCAGGCCGGCACGCGCCTCGGGCAGCACGGCACGCACTCCCGCCCCGAGGACCAGGCCCGCTCCGAGGAGCGCGATGCCCTGCCGCCACGCTCCGAACGCGACCAGCGCGAGCGCCACGACGAGGGCCGCGACGAGGGCGACGTACATCTGGGTCCCTCCGACCCCGTTATGACTGCGCGTCATGCGAGGCCGGTGGCGCGCTCGGCAGCCTCCACGACGTTCTGGAGGAGCATCGCGCGGGTCATCGGCCCGACCCCGCCCGGGTTCGGGGAGACCCAGCCGGCCACCTCGGCGACGCCGGCATCGCACGTCGCCTGCGATCTTGCCGTCGGCGTCACGGCTGACCCCGACGTCGAGCACGGCGGCGCCCGGCTTCACCATGTCCGCGGTGATGATCGAGGGGACTCCGGCCGCGGCGACGACGATGTCGGCGCGGGCGACCTCGGCGGCCAGGTCGCGCGTGCCCGTGTGGCACAGCGTCACGGTCGCGTTCTCGGTACGGCGGGTGAGCAGCAACCCGAGCGGACGGCCGACCGTCACCCCGCGACCGACGACCACCACGTGCTGTCCGGCGATCGGCACGCCGCCGGCCCGAAGCAGCTCGACGATGCCGCGCGGTGTGCACGGCAGCGGAGCGGGTTCGTTGAGGACGAGCCAGCCGAGGTTCGTCGGCTGAAGCCCGTCAGCGTCCTTCGCGGGGTCGATGGCGCCGATGACGGCGTTCTCGTCGATGCCCTTGGGGAGCGGGAGCTGCACGATGTAGCCGGTGCACGTCGGATCGGCGTTGAGCGCGGCCACGGCGTCGAGGATCTCGCCCTGCGTGGCGGTCGCGGGGAGGTCGACACGGATCGACTCGATCCCGACCTGAGCGCAGTCGCGGTGCTTGCCCGCCACGTAGATCTGGCTGCCGGGGTCGTCACCGACCAGCAGTGTGCCGAGACCCGGCCTGACGCCGCGTTCCGCGAGGGCGGCGACGCGGGTGGTGAGGTCGGCCTTGAGGGCGGCCGCAGTGGCCTTGCCGTCGAGAATCTGTGCGCTCACCCTCGAAGTCTCCCATGCCAGACTTCGAGGGTGAGCCCGCGCCTCGGAACCCTCGACCTCGTTCCCGCCCTCGACCGTCTGGACCTCCTCGGAGACCCCGTCGCGACCGCGCTGTCGGCGCTGGGGCCCGCTGCAGGTGAGGCCCGGGTCTGCGCGATCGACCCCGCGCTCGCGGACACCGCGGCGTTCTCCGAGGCGTACTCGGTACCGCTGGAGGTGTCCGCGAACTGCGTCGTCGTCCTCGGGAGGCGTGCGGGCGAGGAGCGGGCTGCCGCATGCCTCGTACGGGCGGACACGCGGGCGGACGTCAACGGCGCGGTCCGTCGTCGGCTGGACGTGCGCAAGCTGTCCTTCGCGCCGACGGAGTGGGCGACGGAGGTGACCGGGATGGAGTACGGCGGGATCACGCCGGTCGGTACGCCGGAGGAGTGGCCCGTCCTCGTCGACGAGAGGGTTGCCGCTCTGGAGTGGGCAGTCGTCGGCTCGGGCGTACGCGGCTCGAAGCTCGTGCTCCCCGGTGCGCTGCTCGCCGCCCTCCCCGCCGCCGAGGTCGGTCCGTACGCGCGCTGACCGGCCCCGCCCCGCCCCGCCCGGACGAGAATCTCGACATCTCCGTTGCCCGGACGACGGGAATGTCGAGACTGGCGTCCGCCCGCCCGTCCGCCGCCCGCTCAGCCCCGCCACCCCGCGTTGCAAAAGAGGCGGAGGAGCTGGTCCGCCACCACCTCGCTCTGGTGCCGTACGGCGTAGGAGCTGAAGATCAGCAGCTTCGGGCCGCCGATCACGATCTCGTTCGCTCTCATGAGGTCGGCGTCCCACTGAAGGACCGCGAGGTGAGGGATTCCGTGGATCTCGACGGCGAGGTCGTACTCGTCCCAGGCGACGTCGAGGAAGTAGCGACCGTCCCCGCGCCGTACGGGCCGTTGCCGCGTCGGTGCCGGCAGGTGGAGCGTGTGCCGGATCGTGTCGAAGTCGCGCTCGGGCAACGACTGGATCCCCCCGGCGGCGTCGAGGAAGGACTCGACGATCAACGCCCGATGCCGACAGCTGCCGCGCCGCGAGAGCGCATCACGCAGGTGGCTGGTCCGTACGAGCCCTTGCTGCGCCCCCGCGAGGATCACAGCCCGCGCGCGGCGTTCGCGCTCCGACCAGCTCGCGGCGTCGACAAGACTCCGGGCGATCCTGGTCCGGCGCGGAGAGCGGGACGGGTGGACGTCCCGGTCGTCGAGGTAGGTGCTCCAGTGCACTTCGATCCCGTCGAGGGGCGGGCGTCGCGCCCCGTCCGGCAGCACGAGGCACGGCACCGCCGGGACGAACCCGGTCAATCCGTCGTACGCGGCGGCGCTGAGCCCGCCCAGCACGGAACCAGGAGGGCATGCGAGGAGGTGGACCCACGTGATCTGGTCCGGGGTGAGCGGACCGTTGTGCGTGACGACGACACCACGTACGGGTCGCTGCCAGCGGCGGCCCGCGATCTGCGCCCGGACGCGGCCCTCCCCGAACAGCCTGTTCGCCTCGGCCGTCGTCAGAACGGCGCTCTGTCGTTCCCGCATGGCGGCGATGCTGGCCGATCGCGCGCCACCCGCGCACCTGCCGCCTGTGGACGAACGAGAGTCTCGACATTCCGGTTGCCGTGGCAGCCGGAATGTCGAGACTCTCGTCAAGGCGCCCGCTCGTACGGGTCAGTGGAAGAAGTGGCGCGATCCCGTGAAGTAGAGCGTGATCCCGGCGGCCTCCGCAGCAGCGACGACCTCCTCGTCACGCACCGAGCCGCCGGGCTGGACCACGGCACGCACCCCGGCGTCGATCAGCACCTGCAGCCCGTCGGCGAAGGGGAAGAAGGCGTCCGACGCGCCGACCGAGCCGCGGGCGCGGTCCGCCCCCGCCCGCTCCACCGCGAGCCGGCACGAGTCCACCCGGTTGACCTGGCCCATGCCGACGCCGACGGCACCGCCGTCCTTGGCGAGCAGGATCGCGTTCGACTTCACCGACCGGCACGCCGTCCACGCGAAGGCGAGGTCAGCCAGCGTCGCCTCGTCGGCCGGCTCCCCCGCAGCGAGCGTCCAGGTGGCCGGGTCGTCTCCGGGTGCGTCGACGTGGTCTCGCGACTGCACGAGCACGCCGCCCGAGATCGGCCGCATCTCGATCCGTTGCGGGTGCTCGTCGAGCGGCGCGACGAGGATGCGGATGTTCTTCTTGCGGGTCAGCACCTCGACGGCGCGCGGCTCGAACTCCGGCGCCACGATCACCTCGGTGAAGACGGTGGCCACCTTCTCCGCCATCGCGACGGTCACCGGGCGGTTCGCGGCGATGACGCCGCCGTACGCCGACACCGGGTCGGTCGCGTGCGCCTTCTCGTACGCGGCGACGATGTCGTCCCCGATCGCGACACCGCACGGGTTCGCATGCTTGATGATCGCCACAGCCGGCTCGGAGAAGTCGTTGGCCGCACGGCGCGCAGCATCGGCGTCGACGTAGTTGTTGTACGACATCTCCTTGCCGTGCAGCTGCGTCGCGTTGGCGATCCCGGGCCGGTCGCCGTGGTACAGCGCCGCGGGCTGGTGCGGGTTCTCCCCGTACCGCAGCGTCGTCGACAACGCCCAGTCCCCACCGACCCAGGCCGGGAACTGCTGTGCCTGCTGCGGCGCGTACGCGTTCTCGAACCACGACGCGACCGCGATGTCGTACGAGGCGGTGTGTGCGAACGCCTCTGCGGCCAGCCGCTTGCGCTGCGCGAGGGTGAAGCCGCCCTCGCGCACAGCCTCGAGCAGCACCTCGTACCGGCGCGGGTCGACCACGACCGACACCGACGGGTGGTTCTTGGCGGCCGCGCGCACCATCGACGGACCGCCGATGTCGATCTGCTCGACCACCTCGTCCGGCGACGCGCCCGACGCCACCGTCTGCCGGAAGGGGTAGAGGTTGACGACCACCAGGTCGAACGGCTCGATGCCGAGCTCGGTCAGCTGCTCGACGTGCGCGTCGAGGCGGAGGTCCGCGAGGATCCCGGCGTGGACCTTCGGGTGCAGCGTCTTGACGCGGCCGTCGAGCGTCTCGGGGAACCCCGTCAGCTCCTCCACCTTGGTCACCGCCACACCGGAGTCCGCGATCCGGGCCGCCGTGGAGCCGGTCGAGACGATCTCGACCCCCGCCTGGTGGAGCCCTGCCGCCAGTGCTTCGAGGCCGGTCTTGTCGTAGACCGAGATCAGTGCACGCTTGATCGCGCGCTGTCCTTCGTCGTGCAGAGCCTCGCCGTGCTCGCCGTCGCTCATCCGATGGTGACCTTTCTTCCGTCGATGGTCCAACCCTCGCGGACCATCGCTCCGACGGCGTCGACGAGCTGTCGACGCTCTGCTTGCTTGATCCGCTCCGTCAACGTGTCCTCGTCGTCGTCGTCGAGGACGGGGACCGCGACCTGGGCGATGATCGGCCCGGTGTCGACACCGTCGTCGACGAAGAAGAGCGTCGCGCCGGCCACCTTCACGCCGTACGCGAGCGCGTCGCGCGGTCCGTGGATCCCGACGAAGCTCGGGAGGAGGGAGTTGTGGGTGTTCACGTAACGGTCCGCGAAGGCGGTGAGGAACTCCGACCCGACCAGCTTGAGGAACCCCGCCGAAACGACCAGGTCGGGCTCGTACGAGGCAACACTGGCCGTGAGCGCCGCGTCCCAGTCGGCACGTTCCGCGTAGTCGCGCACGCGGTGCACGAAGGTGTCGGCGCCGGCGCGCTCGCCCCGGGCCAGCCCTTCGATGCCGTCGCGGTCGGCTCCGACGGCCACGACCTGGGCCCCGTAGGCGGGGTCAGCGCAGGCGTCGATCAGGGCTTGGAGGTTGCTGCCCGACCCGGAGACGAGGACCACCAGCCGCGCCGGGCGGTCAGTCGTCGAGGGTGGAGTCCTGCGGGGACGGGTCCGAGGTGGCGTCGTCGTCTGCTCCACGGCGACCACGATAGTGCGCCACGGCCGCGCCGACCGCCCCGCCCAGGGCGAGCACGCTGATCGCGAGGACGACGGACAGCGGCAGCTCCGGTCCGCTGCGGCCCAGGCGGCCCGGTCCGACCGCCCCGCCGGACAGGAGGAGACCGATGCCGACGAGGGACCCCGCGAGCGCGCCGGCGCCCGCACCCGAGACCACGTCCGTACGGAGCTCACCGCGCGTAGGCACGCCCGCGTGCGACAGCGCCCCGGCCCGCGAGACGCCGAGGTAGCCCGCGAGCGCCCCCGCGAGCAGCGGGAGGGCGGCCAACCCGATCAGCCACCCGGGCCGGGGACCAGCCGGCGGCAGGGCCGCGAGGATCGGCAGTGCGGGCACGGCGCCGAGGGTGCTCGAAGTCAGCGTGACCGACGTGCCCGCCCCCAGCGCGTACCCCGGCCCGAGCATCGCCGCGACGGTCCACAGCACCACGTTCGGGAGCAGGAGCAGGCACACGAGAAGCAGGCCGATCCCGCCCAGCAGGCCCGGCCGGAGCCCGTCCCACAGCGCTCCGGCGGCATCGGCACGGGCGACCAGGCCCGCGAGCACGACGAGGCCGGCTGCGGCGAGGAGCGTGAGAGCACCGACCACGCCTCCCCCGATCGCCGAGCGGGCCGTGGGCGGCAGGGCGTCGTACTGCCGGCGCAGCAGCCCGGTCCCCTGTGCAGCCCCGCTCGCTGCGAAGATCGCGCCGAAGACCAGACCGGCGATCGCGGCCCGGCCGGGGTCCACGGACGCCTCGTCCAGCTCTGACCACCAGGCGACGACCGCGAGCACCGCCGCGTACGTCGCGGCGCAGGAGGCGGCGACGACCGCCACCGCTCGCGGAGCACCGCTGACGCCCCACCCCGCGCTGACCCGCGCGACGGTGCCGTGGAGCGCGAGCGCCGCGAGCAGGAACAGGCCGAGCGGGATGGCGTTGACGACGGTCTGCCCCGCCGTGACCCCGCTCCCGTGGGCCGCCAGCCAGGCGATCGCGCCGCCACGAAGTGCGCCGCCGGCCGTCCCGGTGTCGCCGGCGAGCCACACCACCACGGTCAGGCCTCCGGTCACGAGAAGGCCGAGGAGGGAGGCGGCGACCGCAGCAGTCACACCGGCCGCCCAACCTGGGCGACCGGCGTCGTCGAGTCCCGTGGAGAGCGGGCGGAAAGAGGTGTCCGAGGTGTGGGTCATCCTCACCATCGTCCCTGTAGCCTGGGTCGCCGGGACGGAGGCACGCCGCAGCGCGCCGCCACGGGGGGCCGTCCAGCAAGCCGAGACGCCGACCCGACCGTAGGGAGACCTGAGTCATGCCGAAGGTGGATGAGTTCGACACCTTCTACGACTCCACCAGCCGGTACGTGACCCACCTCACGTACGCCGAGTGTGGTGACCGTTCCGTGACCGCGGAAGCGGTCGCGGAGGCGTATGAGAAGGCCTGGCAGGGCTGGGCCAAGCTGCGTGCCCGTGACCCGCTGTCGTACGTGCGCGGCGAGGCCTCGCGCCACGCCCGCATCGCGCGTGGGACGCGTCCCTGGCGACGTCGTCACGAGGAGGACAGCGACCTGGCGCTCATCGAGGCGCTCCAGGAGCTCCCCTACCGCTCACGGCGGCTGATCATCCTCCAGACGCTGGGCGAGCTCGACCTGTCGGCCGCCGCTCGCGACGTCGCCATCGCCGACGCCGAGGCCGTCGCGGAGACGCAGCACGCCGTCACCGATCTCGAGCAGGCGCTCGGCCAGAGCATCGGGCAGGTGGAGAGCCGCCTGCTGGGGCTGTCGGAGATCTCGGAGCAGATCATGCTCCCCAGCGGGTCCCGGGTGCGCTACAAGGCGCGCGGCCGCAGCCGCCGCAACACTCTCGGCGCCGTGGCCGCCGCCTGTGTCGGCGTGGTCGCCGCGGGGCTGCTCGTCGCCCCGACCGCGCCGCTCAGCCAGGCCGAGGCGCAGGAGCGCAACCGCGTGGGCGAGCGTCCCGTGGCCAGCGCCCGTCCCGGTGACGCGGTGACCGGGCGCTCGCTCATGAACGCCGCGGAGGCGAGCCGGCTCGACCCGTCGCACGACTGGACGACCGTCTCGACGTCGTCGGAGGAGGCGGACGAGGACGAGTCCGAGGCCGGCTCCACCGAGCGCGCCGCGGAGTCCGGGGCGCCGCTGACCTCCTGCGCGCCGCGCCGGTTCGCGACCAACGACCCGACCAAGACCTTCGTCCGCGAGTTCGAGGCGTACGGCGAGCCCGAGCAGGCCGTGCAGGTGCTCGAGGTGGCCCGCAACGTCTCCTCCGCCCAGGACGCCTACAAGCGGCGTCTCCAGTGGTACGCCGACTGCTCGGTCCCGCGGGTCCAGATGTCGAGCGCCGCGACGATCGCGGGAGCCGCGTCGCCGGCGACCATCCTGCGGCTTCGGGAGAACGGGTCACCGACGCGGACGCTCACCGTCGGGTTCATGCAGTCCGGTGTCGTCAACTCGGTCGTGGTGCACCGTACGGACGGGGCCGCGGCCCCGTCTCTCGCCGCCTTCGGCGCCACGCTGGTCGAGAGCATGCGGCTCTCGTGCGCGGCCTCCGGCGGTCCCTGCACCACATCGACGAAGGCCGCGCTCGCCCCCCTCCCGCGCACCGCGAGCAACCCGGGCTTCCTCGCCGCCGTCGACCTCCCGCCCGTCGGCAGGCAGAGCAAGCCCTGGGGAGGCACGGACCCGGCACCGCCCAGCCCGAACCCCGCGGCCACGATGTGCGACAAGGCGGACTTCCTCAACCGGGCCGTCGGAAAGTCGCGTGCCCGCGTGTACGTGGTCCCCAAGGACAAGGCCGTCCCGAGGCAGTTCGGCATCGGCCAGACGATCGCGACGTTCCGCTCCCCTCGTCAGGCCGCGACCTTCGTCAAGCGCCTCGAGAAGCGCATCGCCAAGTGCGAGGACCGCAACCAGGCGGCGACCGTCCGTGCCGGCAGCAACGTGCGCGGCAGCGGCTACGCCGGCAAGACCTGGCGGATGTCCTTCGAGACCGGTCCCAAGTCCTTCGTGACGTACCGCCTCGCGCTCGTCCGTCGGGGAGCGACGGTGACGCAGGTGGCCCAGTCCGGCAACAAGCGTGCCGACCTGAGCGCCGGCCAGTTCAACCTCGTCGCCGACCGCGCCGGCCAGCGCCTCGCCCACTGGCGCTGACGAGCCTCGCCGAGCACCTCCCGCAACGCCGAAGCGCCCCGACCCTGTGCTGGGTCGGGGCGCTTCGTACGTGGTGCTCGCTCAGAGAGCCTTGAGGATCTCGCGCATGAGCTCGGCGGTCTCGGACGGCGTCTTGCCGACCTTGACGCCGGCGGCCTCGAGGGCCTCCTTCTTGGCCTCGGCGGTGCCCGACGAGCCGGAGACGATCGCGCCGGCGTGGCCCATCGTCTTGCCCTCCGGGGCGGTGAAGCCCGCCACGTAGCCGACGACCGGCTTGGTGACGTGCTCCTTGATGTACGCCGCGGCGCGCTCCTCGGCGTCGCCACCGATCTCGCCGATCATCACGATCGCCAAGGTCTCGGGGTCGTTCTCGAACGCCTCGAGCGCGTCGATGTGCGTCGTCCCGACGATGGGGTCGCCGCCGATGCCGATGGCGGTCGAGAAGCCGTGGTCCGACAGCTCGTACATCATCTGGTAGGTCAGCGTGCCCGACTTCGACACGAGGCCGACCGGCCCCTTGCCCGCGATCGTGTGCGGCGTGATGCCGGCCAGCGACTCGCCCGGCGTGATGATGCCGGGGCAGTTCGGGCCGATCATGCGGGTCTGCTTGCCCTCCAGGTACGACCAGACCTCGGCCGTGTCCTGGACCGGCACACCCTCGGTGATGACGACCAGCAGGCCGATGCCCGCGTCGATCGCCTCGATGCAGGCGTCCTTGGTGAAGGCCGGCGGCACGAACACGACCGACACGTCGGCGCCGGTCTCGGCCATCGCCTCCTTGACGGTCCCGAAGACGGGGAGCTCGACGTCAGCGCCGTCCTTCTTGTGGGTCACCGTGGTGCCGGCCTTGCGGGCGTTCACACCGCCGACGATGTTCGACCCAGCGTCGATCATCAGCGCGGTGTGCTTGGCACCCATCCCGCCGGTGATGCCCTGGACGATGATCTTGGAGTCCTTGTTCAGGTAGATCGACATGTCCTCGACCCCTCTCAGGCGTTCGCCAGCTCGGCGGCCTTGTCGGCCGCGCCGTCCATGGTGCCGACGAGCGTGACCAGCGGGTGGTTGCGCTCCTCGAGGATCTGTCGGCCGAGCTCGACGTTGTTGCCGTCGAGACGGACGACGAGCGGCTTGGTCGCCGCGTCGCCGAGCAGATCGAGTGCGCCCACGATGCCGTTGGCGACCTCGTCACAGGCGGTGATGCCGCCGAAGACGTTGACGAAGACGGAACGCACGTCGGGGTCACCGAGGATCACGTCGAGCCCGTTCGCCATCACCTCGGCGTTCGCGCCGCCACCGATGTCGAGGAAGTTGGCCGGCTTCACGCCGCCGTGCGCCTCACCGGCGTACGCGACGACGTCGAGCGTCGACATGACCAGACCCGCGCCGTTGCCGATGATGCCGACCTGGCCCTCGAGCTTGACGTAGTTGAGGTTGAGCGCCTTGGCCTTCGCCTCGAGCGGGTTCTCCGCGCTCTTGTCGACGAACGCCTCGTGATCGGGGTGGCGGAAGTCGGCGTTGTCGTCGAGCGACACCTTGCCGTCGAGCGCCTCCAGCGTGTCGCCGGCGAGCTTCGCGAGCGGGTTGACCTCGACGAGCGTCGCGTCCTCCTCGACGAAGACCTTCCAGAGCGCCTGGATCATCGTGACGGCCTGCTCGAAGACCGGCTCCGGGAAGGCAGCCTCGGTCGCGATCGCGCGAGCCGTCGCCTCGTCGACGCCGGTGCCCGGGTCGATCGGGATCTGCTTGACGGCATCGGGGTTGGTCTTCGCGACCTCCTCGATCTCGACACCACCCTCGACCGACGCGATGCAGAGGTACTGCCGGTTCGCACGGTCGAGCAGGAAGGAGAAGTAGTACTCGTCCTCGATGCTGGCAGCGGGCGCGATCAGGACACGGTTGACCGTCAGGCCCTTGATCTCCATGCCGAGGATGTCGCTGGCGCGGTCGAAGGCCTCCTGAGGCGTCTTGGCGAGCTTGACGCCACCCGCCTTGCCGCGGCCGCCGGCCTTGACCTGGGCCTTGACGACGACTGCGCCACCCAGGTCTTCGGCGCCCTTGCGCGCCTCTTCGGGGGTGTTCGCCACGACGCCGAGCGTCACGGGAACCCCGTGCTTGGCGAAGAGCTCCTTCGCCTGGTACTCCATCAGATCCACGGTGATGCCGTCCTTTGGTACAGGTGCGCTGCCGTACAACCTTCGCGACTTTAGTCCCGTGAGCCTCGTCACAACCGGACGGGGTGCGCGGACTAGGATCCGCGCATGGCAGGTGACAGCGCTCCCCTCAGTGTGCCGTCCGCAGGGGTGACCTTGGCGGTGAGACGGTCCGGTACGCCCACAGGACCCACGATCGTGCTCCTCCACGGGTTCCCCGACAACCACCATGTCTGGGACAAGGTGGTGCCTCTCCTCGACGACTTCGACGTCGTCGCGTACGACGTCCGCGGCGCCGGCGGGTCCACTGCTCCGGCCGGCCGCGACGGCTACCGCATCGAGAGGCTCGTCGACGACCTGGTCGCTGTCCTCGACGCCGTCCGACCCGACGGCGGGGCCGTGCACCTCGTCGGGCACGACTGGGGCTCGGTGCAGCTGTGGGCCGCTGTCTTCGCCGCCGGTTCCGTCCCCCGGCTGCGCGGGCGGATCGCGTCGTTCGTGTCGATCAGCGGTCCCGACCTCCGCCTGTACGGTGCGTTCCTGCGCGAGACGTTCGCGGAGAGGCGGTTCGGGGTGCTGCTCGGTCAGCTCGCGAAGTCTTGGTACATCGCCGCCTTCCAGGTCCCGGCGGTCCCCGAGCTCGTCATCCGGCGCGCGACCGGCCGCGTCCGGCGCCTGCTGGCCCGCTCGCAGCACCTCGAGGACGCCCCGTGGTCGGGCTCGCTGGCGCGTGACGGCGCCAACGGCGTCGATCTCTACCGGGCGAACGCCTTCCGTGCCGTACGAACACCTGCGCCGCCGCCGACCGACGTCCCCGTGCTGCTCGTGGTGCCGCTCCGCGACCGCTTTCTCTCCCCTGCGCTGTACGACAACCTCCCCCGGTCCGTCCGCGACCTCCAGCGCCGGGAGGTCGACGCCGGCCACTGGATGCCGTGGAGCGAGCCGGAGCTCCTCGCTGCACTGGTCCGGGAGCACGTCGGCGCTCATCCGACGCCGGAACGCCTCACTCCGCCCGCCGACACCGGAGGCTCCGACCGATGAGTCGGGCCTCACACCCAACGACCGTTTAACCGTCATGACAGCGATCGCGCGGCCGACCTTGACCATCTGTCCAAGATGCTGGACAGTGGTCAGGTTGTCACTCTTCGGTAACGGGGGCGCTTCCGCTAGTGTCGACAGCCGTCAGTCCACTACTGGAGGTTCCGTTTCGTGACGTCGCGCCCCGCCCCCAAGCGCCGCGCCGAGAAGCCCAAGAAGGGCATCTCGCGATCGTCCGACTCCAGTGCCGGTTCCGCCGGGCGCAGAGTCGCCGGCAAGACCGCGCCGCCGTCGGGTGAGGCCACACGGTCGGCTCAGGTCGTGCCGACACCGCTCGCGCCGCAGGTGCCGACCGAGACGACACTGATCCGGACCGAGGTCACCGCGGTTCACACCGAGATCACCTCGCCTACGCAGGTCAGCGGTCCACTGGCGTCCCTCTCTCTAGAGTCGGCGCCCCAGGGCCCGGCCCCCACCCCGAAACAGCCAGCACCACAGCCAGCACCGCACTCCCCCTCCTCGGCCGCTCCGTCGCAGCGGCCCGCCGGCGGCCGCCGCGCCGCCCGCTCCGCCGTCACTCCCGAGGCGAGCGCCCCTCGTGAGAGCGCCCCCCGGAACTCCTCCCCCACTCCTCCGCCCAGCCGCGGCAAGCGCGCAGCCGAGCTGCCGCCGATCCCGGCCGAGGCGACCACGCAGATCGACGCCGTCACCGAGCACACCACGGTGACCGAGCGACGCTCCGGCGACCTCCGCACTCCCCGGCGGGCGACACCCCCCGGCTCGCGTGCCTCACGGGCCCGCGCTCGCCGGTTCCCCGGCATCCCGACTCCGGCGGTCATCGGCGCAGCGGCTCTCGTCGTCGCCGGTATCGGCGCGGTCGCCGTCTCGTCCGCGAAGCCGCCGGTCATGGAGACCGCCGACCTCCAGGCGCTGTCGGCCGACGTGAGCGGCGCTGCCGCGAAGCGGTACGACCCGAACAACGTGGACGTGACGCGCGACTTCGACCGCGCCCTCCTCGACAAGCAGGTCGAGCAGCAGGCCGCACAGATGTCCGCGTCGCTGGCGGCGCTGGCTGACAAGACCGAGCTGCGTTCGCAGGAGATCAAGAAGAAGCAGTGGGTCCTGCCGCTGACCGGCTACCGCCTCACGGCGCGCTTCGGGCAGTCCAGCTCCCTCTGGTCGACGGTCCACACCGGGCTCGACTTCGCCGCACCGTCGGGGACCCCGCTCGTGGCGGTCGCCCGCGGCACGATCACCAGCACCGGCCACGACGGCGCGTACGGCAACAAGACCGTGCTGACGCTCGAGGACGGCACGCAGATCTGGTACTGCCACCAGTCCTCGGTCAAGGTGAGCGCCGGCACCAAGGTCGATCCGGGCACCGTGATCGGCTACGTCGGCTCCACCGGCAACACGACCGGCCCGCACCTGCACCTCGAGGTGCGTCCCACGCCGAGCACGCCCGTCGACCCGCTGGCCGCCCTCCGCGCGCACAACGTCAACCCCTGACACCGGGTCACACCTGGTCGTCGACGCTGTGGGCGACCTAGGAGTCGGCGAGCGGCGAGGGAACGCCCGGCGTCAGAGCTTCTCGACGGGGGCGTAGCGCAGCAGCAGGCGCTTGACGCCCTCGGAGCCGAAGTCGACCGAGGCCACGGACGGTCGCCTGCTCCCTCGACCGCCACGACCGTGCCGAGGCCGAAGCTGTCGTGCGAGACACGGTCGCCGGGAGCAAGGCTCGGGACGTCGCGCTTCTCCTGGCTGGCACGTGCCGCCGTGGACGCCCGGATCGGCGTCGTCGCTCGACGGGGAAGGTAGCCGCCCGACTACGTGGCCGTGTCGGACTCGGCGCTTCCAGTCGACGAGGTCGGCAGGGATCTCGTCGAGGAACCGCGACGCCGGGTTGTACGACGGCGCACCCCAGGCCGGAGCGTACGAGGGCGCGGGTGACGTAGAGCCGCTGCTCGGCGCGGGTGATGCCGACGTACGCGAGGCGGCGCTCCTCCTCCAGCTCCTTCGGGTCGCCATCGACCGCATGTGCGGGAAGACGCCGTCCTCGAGGCCGGTGAGGAACACGACGGGGAACTCCAGACCCTTGGCGGTGTGCAGCGTCATCAGGGTGACGACGCCGTCGCCCTCGTCGGGGATCTGAGTCGGCGTCGGCGACCAGCGCGACCTGCTCGAGGAACGCCGCCACCGAGCCGGGTGGAAGCACGTCGTCACCCTCGACGGATCGTCGTCCTCGACCGGCGTCGTCGGCCAGCGTGCCGGCGCGGACGACGAACTCGCGCGCGACGGCGACGAGCTCGGCGAGGTTCTCGACGCGGGTCTCGTCCTGCGGGTCGGTGCTCTGCTCGAGCGTCGTCGAGGTAGCCGGACTGCGCGTCAGCGCCGCCTCGAGCACGGCATCGGCCGGCGCGCCGGTGTCGGCCATCGCCATGAGCTCGGTCATCGTCGGCCGTGAACGCCTGGATCGCGTTCGAGCGAGCGGGTGGCGAGGTCGGTCGCCTCGTCGGCGCGGGTCAGCGCCTCCCAGAAGCTGATGTCGTGCAGCGGTCGGCGAGCGCGCTGGATCGACGGCCTCGGCGCGGTCGCCGATGCCGCGCTTGGGCTCGTTGAGGATGCGGCGCAGCGAGACGGCGTCGCGCGGGTTGACGAGCACCCGCACGTACGCGAGCGCGTCCTTGATCTCCTTGCGCTCGTAGAAGCGCACTCCTCCGACGACGCGGTAGGGCAGGCCGACCCGGATGAACACCTCCTCGAACACACGGCTCTGCGCGTTGGTGCGGTAGAAGATCGCGACGTCCTTGGGCCTCGCGATGCCCGTCGTCGGCGAGCCGGTCGATCTCGTCGGCGACGAACTGCGCCTCGTCGCGCTCGTCGTCGCCGACGTAGCCGACGATCTTCTCGCCGTCGCCCTCGGCCGACCACAGCTTCTTGTCCTTGCGGCCCTCGTTGCGGCTGATGACGGCGTTGGCCGCCGACAGGATCGTCTGGGTCGAGCGGTAGTTCTGCTCGAGCAGGATCGTCGTCGGCGTTGGGGAAGTCGTCCTCGAACTCGAGGATGTTGCGGATGTTGGCGCCGCGGAAGGCGTAGATCGACTGGTCGGAGTCGCCGACGACCAGCAGGTCGGACGTCGGGCGTCGGTGCAGCTCCTTGATCAGCTGGTACTGGGCGTGGTTGGTGTCCTGGTACTCGTCGACCAGGACGTGGCGGAACCGGCGACGGTAGGTCTCGGCACGTCGGGCCACGCCTGGAACAGGTGGACCGTGTTCATGATGAGGTCGTCGAAGTCCATCGCGTTGGCGGCCCGCAGGCGCTGCTGGTAGGCCGCGTAGGCCTCGGCGTAGATCTCGCTCGGTGCGGTTCTGCGCCTTGCGCGCGGCCGCCTCGTGGTCGACGAGCTCGTTCTTGAGGTTGGAGATCCAGTTGAGGACGGCGCGGCGGGTTGATCTTCTTGGGGTCGAGGTCCATGTCGCGGCAGACCAGCGTCATCAGCCGGCGCTGGTCGGCGGAGTCGTAGATCGTGAACGACGAGGTGAAGCCGAAGCGCTGGGCCTCGCGGCGCAGGATGCGCACGCACGCGGAGTGGAAGGTGCGAGACCCACATCATCCGGGCGCGCCCGCCCACGAGGTCGGCGACGCGCTCGCGCATCTCGGCGGCGGCCTTGTTGGTGAACGTGATCGCCAGGATCGAGCCGGGGTGGGCGCCGTACGGGCGGCGATCAGCCAGGCGATGCGGCGGGTGAGCACACGGGTCTTGCCCGACCCGGCGCCGGCGACCACCAGCAGCGGCCCGCCGGGGTGCGACACCGCGGCGCGCTGCGGCGTCGTTGAGCCCGGACAGCAGGCGATCGGCGTCCGCCTGGCGTCGGGCCTCGATCTCCTCGTCGCTCGGACGCTCGTGACCACCCCCGCCGGCCGCGGCGGCGAACGCATGGGTCGTACGGAGGTCGCCGGGACGTCGCTCGGGCGGCATCCGGTCAGGGGGCACGGGGAACGAGAAGCTCATCGTGGCACCAGCCTACGGGGGTGCTCGGACAACGGTGTCGGGCGTTCCACCCCTGTGGATCACCACGAGCGACCTACTCTGGATCCGGGGCCGTTACACCAGAGGAGCAGACCGTGAACACCATCGTCGACTCTGCGGGAGATCCGCAGATCGCGATCGACCACCACACCACCGAACCGCCGTACGAGCAGGTCCGGCGGCAGATCGCTGCCAAGGTGGCCGACGGCACGCTCGGTCCCGGTGCGCGGATCCCGACCGTACGCGCGCTCGCCGAGGCCCTGGGCCTGGCTGTCAACACGGTCGCCAAGGCGTACCGCGCGCTCGAGACCGAGGGCGTCGTCGAGACGCTCGGCCGGCGCGGCACCTTCGTCCGCCCCCGCTCGCTCGACCGCGACGCCGCCGCAGCAGCGGACGCCGCCGCAGACACCTACGTGGCCGAGCTGCGTCGCCTCGGGCTGGCCCGCAGCGAGGCGCTGCGCATGGTCGAGGACCGCTGGCCCTGACCCTCCGCCGTCAGACCGTCTTGTCGCGCCAGGGCCGCTCGAACGGCAGCCGCCACGCGTGCGGCGCGATCAGCTGGTGGATCGCGTTCGGCCCCCACGAGCCCGCCGGGTAGACCCTCACCGGCGGCGGGTGGTCCAGCAGCTGCTGAGAGAGGCTCCACAGCTGCTCGATGCCGTCGGCGGTCGTGAACAGCGTGTGGTCGCCGCGCATCGCGTCGTAGATGAGCCGCTCGTACGCCTCGAGCGCCGAGACCGCGCCCGGGTCCTCGTGGAACGAGAACTGCATCGAGTACTTGTCCATCCGCATGCCGTGGCCGGGCTTCTTGCCGTAGAACGAGAGCGACAGCCGTGCACGATCGGCGAGGTCGAACGTCAGGTGGTCCGGACCCTGTGCGCCCACGCCCGACCCCTCCGGGAACATGCTCTTCGGCGGCTCACGGAATGCGATCGAGATGATCCGTGCGCCCTCGGCGAGCTTCTTGCCCGTACGCAGGTAGAACGGCACCCCGGCCCAGCGCCAGTTGTCGATCCAGCACCGCAGCGCGATGAACGTCTCCGTCTCGGAGTCGTCGGAGACCGCGGGCTCGTCCCGGTAGCCCGCGTACTGGCCGCGGACGACGTCGGCCGGCTCGATGGGCAGCATCGAGCGGAAGACCTTGTTCTTCTCCTCGGTGATCGCGTACGGGGTGAGTGCCGTCGGTGGCTCCATGCCGACGAACCCCAGGACCTGGAAGAGGTGCGTGACGACCATGTCCTTGTAGGCGCCGGTCTCCTCGTAGAAGCCGATCCGTCCACCCAGTCCGAGCGTCTCGGGCACGTCGATCTGGACGTGGTCGATGTGGTTGCGGTTCCAGATCGGCTCGAAGAGGCCGTTGGCGAAGCGGAACGCGAGGATGTTCTGCGCCGCCTCCTTGCCGAGGAAGTGGTCGATCCGGAAGATCTGGTCCTCGCGGAACACCTCGTGCAGCGCGGCGTTGAGCCGACGGGCGGACGCCAGGTCGGTGCCGAAGGGCTTCTCCATGATGATCCGCGAGCGCGAGGCGAGGCCGGCCTCCTCGATCTCGTGGACGACCGCGAGCGCCGCCTTGGGAGGCACGCTGAGGTAGTGCAGGAGCTGCGGCTGCCCGCCGAGCTCCGCCTCGGCGCGGTGGACCGCCGTCGCCAGGGCATCGGCACCTCCCTCGCCGGGGGCCCAGCGCAGCAGCTCGGCGAACTCGGCCCATGCCTCCTCCGTGGGGGCGGGCTTGCTGAACTCCACGACGGCGTCGCGCGCGAGCGTACGGAACTTGTCGAGGTCCATCTCGTCCAGCGACGTGCCGACGATCCGCGCCTGCGGGAGCAGCCCCGCCTGCCAGAGATGGAGGAGTCCCGGAAGCAGCTTGCGGCGCGCAAGGTCGCCTGTCGCCCCGAACAGAACGATGACGTAGGGCTGCGTCTCCATGCAGGTCAGCGTAGTGCCGATCGCGGGCAGTGACCTGCCTCACACGACTTCGCCTTGCACCCTCAACCTACGGTTGCGTAGGTTGTTGGTGCACAGACGTTCACTCAACCCGTACGGAGCTTCATGGGAATCATCCGCAAGGCCCTCGCCTCGCGGTCCGTCGCCACGTTCACGTCGCCGCACACCGGTCGACCACTACCTCGACGCAGGTGCACCCGATGCTGGCGGTCGAAGAACGTCCGCGCCCGTGTCGTCGAGGTCATCCGCGAGACCGGCGACGCCAGCACCGTCGTGATGCGTCCCAACGGCGCGTGGAAGGGCTTCAAGCCCGGCCAGCACGTGCGAGTTCGGCGTCGAGGTCGACGGCACGCGCCGCGTCCGCGTCTTCTCGGTCTCCAGCTCGCCGCAGCGCAAGGACGGCCTGTTCAGCGTCTCGGTCAAGGCCCACCCCGACGGCTACGTCTCGCAGTTCCTGCACCGCGAGCTGCCGCCCGGCACGATCGTCTACCTCTCGCAGGCCGACGGGCGACTTCGTCCTGCCCGCGAGGGTGCCCGAGCACCTGCTCCTGCTGATCAGCGGCGGCTCCGGCATCACCCCGGTGATGTCGCATGCTGCGCACGCTGCGCGACACCGGCCACCGCGGCCGCGTCACCTTCCTGCACTACGCCCGCAGCCGCGACGACGAGATGTTCTCCGACGAGCTCGACGAGCTCGCCGCGACTGCCCGACGTCGACCGGGTCGTCCGCGTCTACACCCGCGAGCCCGAGCCCGGGCGCCGAGCTCACGGGCCGCTTCACGCTCGACCACCTCAAGCACCTCGGCATCGACCCGGCCGACGACCCTGACGTACGTGTGCGGTCCCGCCGGCCTCATCGCCACGGTCCGCGACACCTACGACGAGCTCGGCGCCGCCGACCAGCTGCCGCCGGAGTACTTCAAGGTCCCCACGCGTCGACCTCGACGCCGCGGACGCCACCGGCACGCTGTCCGTTCGACGACCCGCGGCGTCGACGCCCCGAACTCCGGCGCCACGATCCTCGAGCAGGCCGAGGCCGCCGGGCTCAAGCCCGAGCTACGGCTGCCGCATGGGCGTCTGCAACACCTGCGCCGTCAAGAAGAACCACGGCGCCGTGCGCCACGTCATCACCGGCGAGGTCAGTGCCGACACCGACGAGACCATCAAGATCTGCGTCCAGGTCCCCGTCGGCGACGTCAACGTCGCCCTCTGAAGGAGAGAACGCCATGTCCCATCTACCAGCGAAGCCAAGCACGCCCCGATCGAGCCGCTCAGCGCCTCGAGCGCACAACCAGGCGCCCGCTGCCCCTGGTCGACACCACGACCACCGACACGCCAGCCACGGTCGGCCTCGACCTACATGACGTACGAGCAGCTCGAGGAGTTCGGCCACGAGCTCGACGCGGTGCGCCAGCGCGTGCTCGACGACCTCGGCCAGAAGGACGCCGACTACATCCGCCGCGTCATCAAGGCGCAGCAGTGCGTTCGAGGTGCTGGGCCGCATCGGCATCTTCATGCCGTTCTTCCCGCCCGCGTTCATCGCCGGCATCGTCTTCCTCGGCCTCTCCAAGATCCTCGAGAACATGGAGATCGGGCACAACGTCATGCACGGCCAGTACGACTGGATGAACGACCCGATGGTCGACGGCAAGCCGCTACGAGTGGGACAACGTGGCCCCCGCGCAGGACTGGAAGCACGGCCACAACTTCATCCACCACACGTACACGAACATCCACGGCATGGACCGCGACATCGGCTACAACCTGCTGCGGATCGACGACGACCAGCCGTGGTACCCGAACCACCGCTTCAACCTGCCGCTGGCGTTCGTGCTGATGCTCTTCTTCGAGTGGGGCGTGATGTACCACGGCATCGAGCTCGACGAGTACCTCGGCGGCAAGATGAGCAAGGCGGAGTTCCAGGCCCGCAAGAAGCGCGCGTGCAGCAAGGTCCGCCGCCAGGTCGTTCAAGGACTACGTCGTCTACCCGCTCGTCGGCCTGCGCGCTCGTGCCGTTCGTCGGCTGGTGGGCCCCGCTGGCGGTCCTCGGCGCGAACTTCGTCGCCAACATCATCCGCAACATCTGGACGTTCCTGATCATCTTCTGCGGCCACTTCCCGGCCGAGGTCGAGACCTTCGCCGAGGAGGACGCGCAGAACGAGACCCGCGGCCAGTGGTACCTGCGCCAGCTGCTCGGCTCGGCCAACATCTCCGGCGCCCGAGCCGTTCCACGTGATGACCGGCAACCTGAGCTACCAGATCGAGCACCACCTGTTCCCCGACATCCCGGCCCGTCGCTACCCCGAGGTCGCGATGGACGTGCAAGCGTCTCGTCGAGAAGTACGGCCTGCGCTACAACACCGGTCGGCTCTCGAAGCAGCTCGGCAGCGTCGCCCGCCAGCTGGGCGCGCTCGGCAAGAAGCCGTCCGACCCGTACAAGGTCGGCAACTCGCCCGAGTCCAAGGCGCTGCGCCGCGCCAAGCGCGAGGCCGAGAAGGCTGCGCGCGAGGCGCTCGCGAACGCCTGACCTGACCTGACCGATGAGGGGTTCCGACCAGTCGCTGGTCGGAACCCCTCGTCGTTCGTCTCAGGCGTGACGGTCGAGAGCGCGTACGGACGCCTCCGGCCTGAGGTCGAGCCGCCGCAGGGTCTGGGCGTTGAGCGCGACGACGACCGTGGACGCCGACATGAGCAGTGCGCCGACCGACATCGGGAGCACGAACCCGACCGGGGCGAGGACGCCTGCGGCGAGCGGGACCGAGATCAGGTTGTAGCCCGCCGCCCACCAGAGGTTCTGCTTCATCTTGCGATAGCTCGCTCGTGACAGCTCGACGCACCGACAGGACCGAGCGGGGGTCGTCGCTGGCCAGGATGACGCCGGCCGAGGCGATCGCGACATCGGTGCCGGCGCCGATCGCGATGCCGACGTCGGCCTGCGCGAGCGCGGGTGCGTCGTTCACGCCGTCGCCGACCATGGCGACCTTGCGGCCCTCGTGCTGCAGCGACGCCACGGTCGCCGCCTTGTCCTCCGGGCGCACCCCGGCGAAGACGCGGTCGATGCCGAGCTCGTCACCGACCGCGTGCGCGACGGCCTCCGCGTCGCCGGTGATCATCACGACCTGGATGCCGATCCGGTGGAGGGCGTCGACGGCCTCGCGCGACTCCTGGCGCACCTCGTCGGCGAGCGACAACGCCCCTGCCGTACGGCCGTCGACGAGCACGTGGAGGATGATCGCGCCCTCGGTGCGCCAGGCGTCGGCGACCGGGAGCTCCGCGGCGCCCTCCTGCTCGAGCAGGGCGGGACCGCCCACCTGGACGCGGTGGCCGTCGACCGTCGCCGAGACACCGACCGCGGGTGACGACGAGAACTCCGAGGCGGCGGGCACCTCGAGCCCGTGCTGCCGCGCGGCCTCCACGATCGCCCTGGCCAGCGGGTGCTCGCTGTCGGACTCGGCCGCAGCGGCGAGCGCGAGCACCCGGTCCCGGTCCTCGCCCCGTCGCCGGCTCGACGGCGCCGACAGCCGGCTCGCCCTTGGTGAGGGTGCCGGTCTTGTCGAACAGCACGGTGTCGACGGTGCGCATGCTCTCGAGCGCCAGCCGGTCCTTCACGAGCACGCCGCCACGGGCGGCACGCTCGGTCGCGATCGAGATGACGAGCGGGATCGCGAGACCGAGGGCGTGGGGGCACGCGATCACCAGCACCGTGATGGTGCGGATCACGGCCTCGTCGGGCTGACCGATCAGCGACCACACCACCGCCGTGACCGCCGCGGCGCCGAGCGCGAACCAGAACAGCCACGCCGCCGCGGTGTCGGCGATCCGCTGGGCCCGCGACGACGAGCTCTGCGCGTCGGCGACCAGGCGCTGGATGCCGGCGAGGGCGGTGTCGTCGCCGACCGCGCTCACCCGCACCCGCAGGCCCGAGTCCGTCGCGACGGTCCCGGCCACGACGGTGTCGCCGACCGTACGACGTACCGGACGCGACTCGCCCGTGACCATCGACTCGTCGACGTCCGCGGCGCCCTCGGTGACGACACCGTCGGCGGGGACGCTGGCGCCGGGACGGACGACGACGAGGTCACCGACCCGCAGAGCCGACGGAGACACCGTCACGACCTCGTCGCCCTCCAGCCGCTCGGCCTCGTCCGGCAGGAGCGCGGCGAGCGAGTCCAGGGCGGACGTCGTCTGCGCGAGCGAGCGCATCTCGATCCAGTGCCCGAGCAGCATGATCACGATCAGGAGCGCGAGCTCCCACCAGAAGTCGAGCTCGTGGTGGAGCAGCCCGAGGCTCGCGCCCCACGACGAGACGAACGCGACCGTGATCGCGAGGCCGATGAGAAGCATCATGCCGGGCTGGCGGGACCGGATCTCGCTCACAGCTCCGGTGAGGAACGGGCGGCCTCCCCAGACGTACATGACCGTGCCGAGCAGCGGGGACACCCACTCGACCCACGTGCTGTCAGGCAGGTCGTAGCCGATGATCGTCGCGAACATCTCCGAGCAGAGGACCACGGGAACGGCGAGGACCAGCATGACCCAGAAGAGCTGCCGGAACTGCGCCACGTGATCGCCGTGCCCGCCGTGGCCCTCGTGCTCGCTGTGACCGCTGTGCTCGCCGTGGCCGACGTGGACCTCGTGGTCGGCCGTGGCGTCGTGACCGTGCTGGTGATGAGTGGTCATGCGGCCGAACTTATACCCCTAGGGGGTATCTGGCAAGGGTTCACCGAGCACCAGCGACGCGACGCGGGCCAGCTCGGCTGTCAAGGCGGACTCGGGCACGGTGACCTCCTGACCGTCATGGACGAAGGTGTAGACGAAGCGGTCGGGATCGGTCCGGACGTCGCGGATCGCCATGAAGTCCGTCCGCTCCAGCAGGGCCGCGACCTCCGCACCGGCGGGGCCGTCTCCCAGCGCGAGCGAACCCACGCGGACGAGCCCTGCGAACCCGCCGGACCGCACGACCCGCACCGTGCCGGGCGGGACCTCCGCGGGCGCACGCGCCGGCGGGTCCATCCCGGGAACCACCCCCACCTGCGCCCAGGCATCCCCGACCAGCTCCGCCTCGCGCGCTCCGAACAACCGCTCGGCGGCCTCGACCGAGGCCGCCGCGAATCCCGTGAACCCCGTCCCGGAGCCGACCGAACCTCCCGTCAGCGCGGCGTACCAGATCTGCCCGGGCACCTCCCAGCTGTTGCCTCCGAGCGCGAGCGCCGCCAGCGTGAACGCGCGGTTGGGGATGCCCGAGTTGAGGTGGACGCCACCGTTGTCGGCCTCGGTCTGCACGTAGTCGCTCATGGAGCCGACCTGGGGGTCCTTGCCCAGCACCGGGTCGTCGTAGGCCGTGCCCGGCTCGCGCATCGACCTCAACGCGACCGCGGCGATCCCGGGGACGAACAGCCCTTCACCGATCAGCCAGTCGGCTTCGGCGGCACTCTGGCCGAGCATCCGCTGCTTGGCCATCGCCGCGAAGCAGTCCGACATCGACTCGTTGAGCGCACCGGACTGGTCGGCGTACGTGAGGTCGGCGGTGAACTGCGTGACTCCGTGGGCGTACTCGTGGAAGAGCACGTCCGGCGGCTTGGTGAACCGCTCGAAGACCACGCCGTCGCCGTCCCCGAAGACGAGCTGACGGCCGTCCCAGAAGGCGTTGTCGTACCGCTCGCCGTAGTGCACCGTCACCGTCACCGGGGTGCCGTCGCCGTCGATGCCGTCGCGCCCGAAGGCGGTGGCGAACAGCGTGGAGACGACCCCCGTGCTGTCGTACGCCTCGTCGACGGCGAGGTCGCCGGTGGGCGGCTCGTCGTCGCCTCGGGCCTTCTCGCCGGGCAGCCTCGTGGTGCCGCCGGCGGTGTAGACCGTCTTGGTCCCGTCGGCGTCGCTCGGCACGACGAGAGCAGGGGGTGACCCCGCACGGCGCTCGCGCAGGGCGGCGTCGAGCGCGCGCGTCTGGGCACAGGTCCGCGCAGCGTGAGGATCGCCGATCGTCTCGGCGATGTGTGCCAGCAGGTAGGGAGGGACGAAGCAGCAGCTCATCCCTCAGTCGTACCGTGCTCCTCCGACACCGGCCACCGACGAGCGTCGGGACCGACCCTCAGATCAGCCGGCGGTCGTTCGCCCAGCGGGTCAGCTCGTGACGGCTCGAGAGCTGCAGCTTGCGCAGCACCGACGACACGTGGGTCTCGACGGTCTTCACCGAGATGAAGAGCTCCTTCGCGACCTCCTTGTAGGCGTAACCGCGGGCGATCAGCCGCATCACCTCGCGCTCGCGCTCGGTGAGCCGGTCAAGGTCGGAGTCGACCTGCGCCACCTCGATCGTCCCGGCGAACGCGTCGAGGACGAACCCCGCCAGCCGCGGCGAGAAGACGGCATCGCCACCGGCCACCCGGCGGATCGCATCGATCAGCTCGTCGCCGGTGATGTTCTTCGTGACGTAGCCGCGTGCGCCTGCACGGATCACTCCGATCACGTCCTCGGCGGCGTCGCTGACCGAGAGCGCGAGGAACTTCGTCTCCGGGTGACGCGTCGCCACGCGTCGCAGGACCTCCGCGCCGCCACCCCCGGGCAGGTGCACGTCGAGGAGCACCACGTCCGGCCGGTACGTCTCCACGGCGGCGATCGCCTCGTCCACATCACCGGCCTCGGCGACGATGCGTACCGCGCTCCCCAGCTCGGCGCGCACGCCGGTCCTGAACATGGCGTGGTCGTCGACGAGCAGGACGGTCAGGTCGTGGCCGCCTACCGCACTCGTACCGCCGGTCGGGGTCGTCATCTGTCTGCTCCTCCGTCTGCGCCCTCCGGCGCACCTTCACGTCCGCCGTTCGGCGACCGGTCCCGTACGAGGGGCAGCGCCAGCCGCACCTCGGTGCCCTCCCCCGGTGCCGAGCGTACGACGGCACTGCCACCGTGCCGCTCCATCCGTGCCACGAGAGAGCGTCGGATGCCGAGCCTGTCCTCGGGCACCTGGGTGGGGTCGAACCCGCGACCTCGGTCCCGGACGAACACCTCCACCTCTGCGCCGCCCACCTCCGCGTACACGTCGATACGGTCCGCACCAGAGTGCTTGGCGGCGTTGGTCATGGCCTCGCGGGCTGCGGCCCGCAGCGCATCGACGTCGGCGTCGGGGTCGGTGTCGCCGACGCCGACCACCTCGATCGGGACCCGGTACGTCGTCTCGATCTCGGCCGCGTCCGCCACGAGCCCCTTGCGCAGCGTCGTGCCGTCGTGGGACGGCTCGGCGTACAGCCAGTCGCGCAGCTCACGCTCCTGACGGCGGGCGAGCGTGGCGACGAGCGCGGGGTCGCTCGCGTTCTTCTGGAGCAGGGCGAGGGTCTGGAGCACCGAGTCGTGGAGGTGCGCGGCGACGTCGGCACGCTCCTGCGAGCGCACCCGCTCGCGCCGCTCCTCCGCCAGCGCCGTCACGAGCCGCACGACCCACGGACCCAGGAGCAGCCCTGCGCCCGCGAGGGCGACGACGAGCGCGGCGAGCAGCTGCGCCGCCGACCCCAGGCCGCCGCCGAGCTGGGCCACGAAGACGCCGTACGCGATGAGCACGAGGAGGGTGCCGGCCGCGGTGCGCAGGACCGCCTGCCAGCCGGACGTCTCCCACACCCAGCGCCGCAGCGACGTGTCGTCGGCCTGCCGCCAGATGAGGGCGAAGCCGGCGATCGCCAGGACGGCGGGAAAGAGGAGGCTCGAGACCCGGTTGCTGCCGACGACGAACCACACGACACCGATGCCCAGCACGACGAGAGCCGCAGTCTGCAACGTGTAGCGGTTCGAGGGGGCCGCGTCGGTGTCCTTCTCCTCGCTGCGCAGCCCGCGCCGCGTGGCACTGGCGAGGCCGGGAGAGGTCTCGGCCGTACCGAGCGGGACGAAGATCCAGAACGCCGCGTACGCGAGCACGCCGGCGAGCTGGAAGACCGTCGTCACGACGAAGGCCAGCCGGACCCACAGCACAGGAACGCCGAGGTGGTCGGCGAGACCCTGGGCGACTCCGCCGAGCACACGGGAGCTCGGGGAGCGGTAGAGCCGGCGCACCGGCGGCGTCGCAGTCATCGTCACGCTACCGATCGTCACACGCTCGGACCGTCGTGGACCAGCCGGATCGACCCCTGCCGAACCCTGGCGCGCCGACCCGTCAGCCCGGTACCGCTCAGGGGTGTCACCGATACTGCGAAGGGACGACGCGGACCAGGATGGAGGCATGGACGACACCACCCCACCTCCAGGCGTGTCCGCCGGCGGAGGCACCTCACCCGGTGGAGCAGCAGAGGCGGCTCCGCCCGGCGGCCCTGCTCCGGGCGGCCCTGCTGCCGATGACCCCGCTGCCGGTGGCTCTGCCGCCGGGTCCGCCGCCGGGTCCGACGCACTCACCGATATCCGTCGCTCAGACGACGGGCGCATCGTCGCCGGCGTCTGCGCAGGCATCGGCCGCTCCCTCGGCATCGACCCGGTGATCCCGCGCATCGTGTTCGCGGTGCTGACGCTCGTCGGGTTCGGCGGCGTCCTCGCCTATGCCGCAGCCTGGATCCTGCTCCCCGACCAGAAGACCGGCGACAGCTACCTCAAGCGGTGGCTCGGCCTCGGCGAGAACGAGCCGCAGATCCGGCTGGTCGGGCTCGGCGCCGCTGCGCTCGTCGCCCTCACGTGGACGTGGGGATGGGGCTGGCCGCTCGGGCCGCTGTGGATCGCCGCGGTGGTCGTGATCGCCTGGGTCGCCTTCCGGGAGTACCAGGAGCGCAGCCGGAACCGCAGCGCCTCCCCCAGGACGCCGGCGTACGGGCCTCCCCCGCAGCCCACGGGGTCGCCGTACGTCGCACCGGCGCCGTTCGCCGTCCCTCCGTCGGCTCCGAGCGGCTCGCCCTCCTCCGCCGCGCCGTACCCGCCGCCGTACGCTCCGCCGCCTGCTCCCCCGCGACCGCCGGCCCCGCCGGTCCGTCCGCCGCTGCCGCCGCCGGCGAAGCCCCCGAAGCGGCCGAATCCCCGTCACGACGGTGGTCTGCTGACCATCCTCACGCTCTCCCTCACGCTGATCACGACGGGCACGACCATCATCGGGACCGACGGTGACCTGCATGCCTCGGTGTACGTCGCCGTCGCCACCGGCACCCTGGCCCTCGGCATGCTCGTGGGGACCGTGTTCGGGAACGCTCGCCCGTTGATCTTCCCCGCACTGCTCGCCGGTTGCCGTGCTCGCCGTGTCGGTCGTCGTGCCACGGTGGGACGCCGGCCGTGTCGAGGCCACGCCGTCGAGTGCCGCGACCGTCCGTGACTCGTACGCGATCGGTTTCGGCGAGGTGGTCGTGGACCTCACGGGGGTCGCGGACCCGGAGGCGCTCGACGGTCGGCGGATCGCGATCGAGAACGGCGTGGGCACGGTCCGCGTGATCGTCCCAGCCACCCTGGACGTCGACATCGACGCCACCGTCGGCGCGGGCGCGATCCTCGGACTCGGCACCGAACGCGGTGGCCTAGGGGTCCACCTGGACAAGCACGACGACACAGAACGGCCCGATCTGGGCCTCGACATCGACATCCGCATCGGAACCGTGGAGGTGGTCCGCTCGTGAAGCGCCATCCGCTCGACGCCCTGACCGTCGTCAGCCTCGCGTTCGTCCTCGTCGCCGGAGCGGTGTGGGGCATGTGGTACGCAGGATGGGAGCCGGTCTCCTTCGCCGTCGCCGGGCCGCTGCTCCTCGTCCTGCTCGGCGTGGCCGGCCTCGTGATCACGTTCCTCGCCGCGCGCCACGCCAGCCGCAGCGGCCGGGACCACGACGCGAGGGTCGGGACCGGCGCCGTCCGCCCCGAGCCCGCAGACGCTGACACCGCAGACGCCGACAACGCCACGACCGAGGTCGACGACCTCACCGAGAGCCTGACCACGACCACGACCACGACCGACGAACCCACCCTCACCCTGGAGGACCTCACCCGGCCCTCCGACGAAGGAGACGACAAGCGATGACCCGCTCCAAGAAGCTCGTACGGACCAGCAGCGACCAGTGGATCGCCGGAGTGTGCGGCGGCATCGCGCGCTATCTCGGCGTCGACCCGACCGTCGTCCGTCTCGCGTTCGTCGTCCTGACCGTGCTCGGGCTGGGTTCGATGATCGTCGTGTACCTCGTCGCCTGGCTGCTGATGCCCAAGGACGCCTGACACGCTCGAGGTGCGAGCATCTCTCACCGCTTGAGATCCCACTCCAGACCGGGGTGGGATCTCAGGCTTTTCACGGTCAGCGCGAACGCGGGCGCTCGAAGAGCCGTGACATCACGATGGCGCTCCGCGTGCGCTCGACCCGGGCGTGCTCGCGCATCCGCTCGACGACCTGCTCGATCTCCGCCATGTTCGTGGCCATCACGTGCACGATCGCATCGGGGTTGCCGGCCACGGTCCACGCACCGACGACCTGCGGGATCGGCTCCAGGCTGCGCTTGAGCTCGGTCGCCGACACGTTGCCGTCGTAGTAGATCTCCACGTACGCCTCGGTCGTCCACCCCAGCGCCGCGGGGTCGATCAGTGCGGTGAATCCCGTGATGTGACCGCTCGCCCGCATGCGATCGACCCGGCGCTTGACCGCCGGAGCCGACAGTCCGACCCCGGACCCGATCTCGGCGAACGTCGCACGTCCGTCGCGCATCAGGTGCCCGATGATCTCCCGGTCGACCGCGTCCATCGGCTCGCACTCCTCCCTGGGTCACGTCGACGACGTGCGAGCAAGCCTAGGGCTGGTTGGCCTGCGAGGTGTACGGCGCGCGCCACGCCGGAGCGTCGTCGAGACCGGGTCCCGACCAGTACTCGCGTCCAGCGACCACCTGTCCGTCGCGGACGGTCCAGAACCCGGCGGCGACGTACACGCCGTCGACGCCCTCCTGCGTCACCTCCAGGTCCGAGGCCGCACGCTCACCGGACCCCACCACGTCGCGGACGGTGATCGACCAGCCCTCGGGGTAGGCGCGGTTCATCGCGACGTACGCCGCCCCGGTGAACGTCTCCCCCGTCCGTGGCCACTCGATCACCGCGGCGGGGTGCACGAGCGCGGCGACACCCTCCCAGTCGCGCGCTTCCATGCGGGTCTCGAGCGCTCTGACGGTCTCTACGGCATCCATGGACGCATGGTGCCGTAGAGCACCGACACTTCGCTCAGCTCTGCCACGACTTCCACAGCGCGGCGTACGAGCCTCCGCGGGCGACCAGCTCGTCGTGGCTGCCCAGCTCGCTGATCTCCCCGTCCTCGACGACCGCGACACGGTCGGCGTCGTGCGCGGTGTAGAGGCGGTGGGCGATCGCGACGACGGTCCTGCCCTCGAGCACCGCGCTGAGCGAACGCTCGAGCGAACGGGCGGCCCGGGGATCGATCAGCGAGGTCGCCTCGTCGAGGACCAGCGTGTGCGGGTCGGACAGGACGACGCGCGCGAGCGCGAGGTGCTGCGCCTGCGCATCGGTGAGGCGGTGCCCGCCCGACCCGACGACCGTGTCGAGGCCGTGCGGAAGATGCTCGACCCACCCGCGTGCGTCCACGGAGTCGAGCGCGCCCCACAGCCGGTCGTCGGCGGCCGTGCCGGGCTCGTCGAGCGCCAGCTGCAGGTTGTCGCGCAGCGTCCCGACGAACACGTGGTGCTCCTGGGTGAGGAGCGCGACCCGACGGCGCAGGTCGTCGAGCTCCAGCTCGGTGACGCCGACGCCGCCGACCGTGACGGCGCCGGTCGTCGGGCCCTGGATGCCGGCGATCAGACGCCCGATCGTGGACTTCCCCGCACCCGACGGGCCGACGACCGCGAGACGCTCCCCCGCGGCCAGCTCGAGGTCCACCCCGTGGAGCACCTCTCGGCCCGCCACGTAGGAGAACCGGACGTCGTCGAGCTCGATGTCCTCACCCTCGGGGGTCCGGCCGGTCGGGGTCCGGTCGTCGGGGACCTCGGCGACGCCGAGCAGCCGGGCGAGCGACGCAGCGCCGACCTGGAGGGTGTCCATCCAGTTGAGGATCCGGTCGACCGGGTCGATGAGGAACCGGACGTACAGCACGGCCGCCGTCAGCTCCGCCAGCGAGATCGTCCCCCGGTCCATCAGCACGCCGCCGAGGAGAAGAGTGGTGGCGACGGGGACGACGTATCCCATCTCGACGGCCGGGAAGAACACCGTCCGCAGGTTGCGGGTGTACGACTCCGCCGCGTACGACTCGGCGATGTCCTCGTCGATGCGCGCACGGCGCTGGTCGCCCAGCCCGAGCGCCTCGACCGTACGGGCTCCCTCGACCGTCTCGGCCAGGGTCGCGTTGATCCGCGAGTACGACGCGTGCTCGCGGATGTAGCCGTCAGGTGCCCGCTTGAGGTACCACCGGGCCGCCACCCAGAGCACCGGGACGCCGAGCACGAGCGGGACGGCGACCCAGCCGCCCACGAGCAGCGCGGCGACGACGGTGCACACCGCAGTGACCAGCGCGACCACGGTCTCGGGCACGGCGAAGCGCACGGACCAGCCCAACGTGTCCACGTCGCGCGAGGTACGGGTCAGGAGGTCACCGGTCCCCGCACTCTCCACCACCCCGATCGGCAGGGTCAGCGCCTCGTCGACGAAGTCCTCGCGCAGCCGCGCGAGCACCGTCTCCCCGAAGACCGCGGACCGCAGGCGCGCGTACCGGGTGAGGACCGTCTGGACGGCCAGGCACACGGCGATGAACAGCGCGAGACGGTCGATCGTGCCGTACCCGCCGGCCCCGTCGGTCGCCGCCTCGACGAGGTCACCGACGAGCCAGGGCACCACGAGGCCCGCAGCGGCGGCGACACCGTGGAGCAGCACGATCCCGACGAGGTCGCGGCGGTGGTCCCGCCCGACCCGGCGGAGGTACGAACGCAACAGGCGCGTGCTGGCGATGGGCAGGGCGTCACGCAACGTCCTCGGCCTCCTCTCGGGTCACGACCTGGCGGTACGCCCGGTGGGTCGTCATGAGCTGGTGATGGGTTCCGGTCGCGACGACCCGTCCGCCGGACAGGAACGCGACCTCGTCGGCGACGTCGAGGACGAGCGGGCTGCTCGACACGACGACGGTCGTACGGCCTGCGCGGTGGCGGCGCAGACGCGAGGCGACGCGTGCCTCGGTGTGCGAGTCGACGGCGGAGGTCGGTTCTACGAGGACGAGCACGTCGGCGTCGGTGAGCAGGGCGCGCGCGAGCACGACCCGCTGCCGCTGCCCGCCCGACAGAGAGCGCCCGCGCTCGGCGAGCTCGGCGTCGAGCCCTTCGGTGAGACCGTCGAGGATGTCGTCGGCGGACGCGGTGGTGATCGCCCGGTCGACCTCCTCGCCGGTCGCTGTGGCCCTGGCGTCCAGGGCACTGCGGAGGGGACCGCTGAAGAGTGCGGCGCCGGTGTCGTTGACGACGATCCGGCGGCGCAGCTCGCCGCGCGAGAGAGCGCCGAGCGGCACCCCGCCGTACGAGACCGCGTCGACGTCGCCGCCGGGCTCGACGTATCCGCCGAGGCGGTCGGCGAGCGTCACGGCGTCACGGGGGTCGTCGCTCACGATCGCGGTGAGGACGCCCTTGCGGCCGACGAATCCCGAGCGGTCGTCGACCAGGTCGCCGTCGGGCGGGCTCACCGGCTCGGCAGGGTCGCTGACGCTCGGCTCGATCCGGAGGATGCGAACGACGTGACGGGCGGACACGTGGCCACGGATCAGCTTGTTGGCCGCCTCGGTGAAGGTTCGCAGCGGGAGCATCAGGAACGTCGCGTACCCGTAGAACGCCACCAGGTCACCGGCACTGATCTGACCGGTCGCGGCGAACCGCGCGCCGAGCCAGACCACCAGCACGACGAACGCGCCCGGCAGCAGGACCTGGAAGGCGTCGAGCACGGACTGCACGCGGGCCACCCGGACACCGGCGCGGCGTACGTCCTGCGAGGCGGCACGGTAGCGGCGGTCGAACATCGCCTCGCCACCGATTCCGCGCAGCACGCGCAGCCCGGCGACGATGTCGCTGGCCAGGGTGTTGAGCTCGCCCTGCAGCGCCCGCGCCTGCTGGTTGCGCCGGTTGAGGTGACGCAGCAGCGGACCGGTGGCCAGCATGAGCACGGGGACGCCGATCAGCACGAGGAGACCCAGGGTCGGCGAGGTGCGCAGGAGGACCGCCGCGACCACCAGGTACGCGACGATCGACCCGATGAACCGGCCCATCACGTCGACGAAGTTGCCGAGGTTGGCGATGTCGGTGGCACCGACGCTCACGACCTCGCCGTGGGCGACCCGGCGGTTGAGCTCCGAGCCGAGGCGGCCGGCGTGGGTGCTGACCAGCTGTACGGTGCGGTACGCGGTGTCGAGCCACATCTGGACGGCGTACCGGTGCCGCATGATGCCCGAGAACGCCTGCACGGCACCGATCACCAGGAGCAGGGCCGACCAGAGGACGAGAGCGCGGCCGGCGCCGACGTCGACGACGGCGTCGATCGCCGCGCCGATGACGGCGGGCACTGACGCCTGCGCCACCATCCAGGCGATCCCGAAGGTGATCGAGGCGACGAGGGTCCAGCCCTGAACCCGAAGAATCCACGTCATGTACCGCGTCGCCGAGCGAATGTCTGGGGTGCCAGGGTCGGCGAGCGGGAGGTTCTTCACAACCGCCAAGCCTAGGCAGCGCGAGCAAGCAGGAGCGAACGAATATCGGCCCCTGTGACGGGACTCTCGGCCGAGCCTCCCGTGAGGCTGCGTGCCGCCGACGCGCCGTTAGACTGGGCGCTGGTGTGCCGGGAAGTCTGGTCGGCGTCGTCCCGACGACCCCAGAAGGAGCACCGTGTCCCACAACAACACCGTCCTCGGCAGAGGCTCGTGGCCTGAGACCTCCCGCATCGCGGCACTCCTGCGGCAGGAGACCGTCGGCGGCTTCCTCCTGATCGGGGCCGCCGCGCTCGCGATCGTGCTGGCCAACAGCGGCCTCGGAGACGCGTACACGACGCTGCGCGACGCCCGGATCGGACCCGAGTCGCTCCACCTCGACCTGACCCTCGGCGCGTGGGCGGCCGACGGACTGCTCGCGATCTTCTTCTTCATCGCCGGGCTCGAGCTCAAGCGCGAGCTCGTCGCCGGTGACCTGCGTGATCCCCGTCGTGCGGCGATCCCGATCTTCGCCGCCGTCGGCGGCATGGTGGTGCCGGCACTCATCTTCGTCGCCGTCAACCTCGGTACGGGCGGCAGCGCGCTGCGCGGATGGGCGATCCCCACGGCCACGGACATCGCGTTCGCCCTCGCCGTGCTCGCGGTCCTCGGTTCGTTCCTACCGACCGCGTTGCGGACCTTCCTGCTGACGCTCGCCATCGTCGACGACCTGCTCGCGATCGTCATCATCGCGTTCTTCTACACCGACCACCTCGCCGTCGGGTGGCTCGCTGCGGCGCTCGTGCCGATCGGGATCTTCGCGGTGCTGGTCCAGCGACGGGTGCGCTCGGGGTGGCGCCTCATCCCCCTCGCGCTGCTCGCCTGGGGGTTCGTCCACGCCTCCGGGGTGCACGCCACGGTGGCAGGCGTGGTCCTCGGCTTCACCGTGCCGGTGCTGCGCAGCAAGGCTGCCGGCGGCCCTGAGGCAGGACCCGGTCTCGCCGAGCACTTCGAGCACCTGTGGCGCCCGGTCTCGGCAGGCATCGCGGTGCCGATCTTCGCGTTCTTCGCCGCCGGGGTCGACGTCGGCGGGATCAGCGGGCTCGTCGAGGCGAACCGCAGCACCATCACGTACGGGATCGTGCTCGGCCTGGTCCTCGGCAAGACGCTCGGCATCGTCGGGGCGACGTGGCTCCTGGCCAGGTTCACCCATGCGCGCCTCGACCCGACGCTCGGATGGATCGACGTCGTCGGTGTCGGCCTGCTCGGCGGTATCGGATTCACCGTGTCGTTGCTGATCGGGGACCTCGCGTACGGTCTCGCCTCGACGTACGACGAGTACGTGAAGATCGGCGTGCTCGAAGGCTCCGTCCTCTCCGCGTTGCTCGCCACGGTCGTCCTGCGCCTGCGCAACCGGCGCTACCGGCGTATCAGCGAGGAAGAGTCGCGCGACGACGACCGCGACGGTGTCCCCGACGTCTACCAGCGCGACGACGACGCGTAGCCCTCCCCCGGTCCCCCCGTTTGCCACGTTCCCGTGGCAAACGGGGCTCACCCTCGGCAAATTTGCCGAGGGTGAGCGGCGCTTGCCACGGGAACGTGGCAAACGGTAAAGCGATTGACCGCCCCGGGGCTCGGGGAGAGACTCGCCGGGTGCCGATCGCCGCGATCCTTCCCGTCCCTCTGCCTTCCTCGGCTACGTCTCCCGAGGCGTGGGCGCTGCTGGGGGTCGAGCGCGTACGGGTGGCGAGCGACGACGCGCTCCACGGTCACCACGACCTCACGCCGAACTTCGCGCAGATGGCGTCGATCCTCGCCGATCGCACGTACCGTCCGCAGCACCGCTTCGTCGCCGTCTGTGACGACCGCCGTACGCCGGAGTCCGTGGTCGGCCACGCCTCGATCCGGTTGCCCCAGGTCGGCGAGACCGACGTGGCGCACCTCGACCTCGGGGTCGACCCCGCCTGGCGCAGGCGCGGGATCGGGACGGCGCTCGCCGCGTTCCTCGCGGAGCGGGTCCGGGAGGCCGGACGCGCCGTGGTCACCGCCGAGACGGCGTACGGTGGGGTCGCCGATGCCGATGCCGAAACGATCGCCGCGACGACCGGCGTGGGCAGCGTCCCCGCCGACGATCCCGCGACCCGCTTCGCCGTCCGGCACGGGTTCACGCTGGAGCAGGTCGAGCGGCAGTCCACGCTCACGCTGCCGGTCGACCGCGATCACCTGGCCGCGCTGTCCCGTACGGCGGCCGCCGCAGCCGGCGACGCCTACCGCCTCCACACGTGGCTCGACGAGATCCCCGAGCCGTGGCACGCGGAGTACGCCCGGCTCCTGACACGAATGTCCACGGCCACACCGTCCGGAGGGATGGTGCAGGTGGAGGACCCGTGGGACGTCGCCCGGCTCCGCGAGGCGACGGCACGACGGCAGGCGACCGGGGACGTGGCGGTCATCGTCGCGGCCGAGCACGTCCCGACGGGCAAGCTCGCCGCCTACACCGTCGTCGAGTTCACCGACTCACGTCCCGAGTCGATGATCCAGGAGGACACTCTCGTGCTGCCGGAGCACCGCGGGAACCGCCTCGGGATGCTGGTCAAGTCCCGAGCTTTGGAGACGCTGGCGTCCGTACGCCCACAGGCCCGGCGCATCCACACGTGGAACGCCGAGGAGAACGCCCACATGCTGGCGATCAACGTCGCGCTCGGCTACCGGCCGGCGAGCGTCAGCGCGCAGTGGCAGCGGCGGCTCGGCCGCGCCTAGGGTGGACTTCGATATCGGCTGTTCCCGTTCGTCACATGAGTGAAGGCCCCGAAGAGCGGGACCCGAGCGAGGGAGATCCGATGACCGAGCGCTATCTCTTCATCCTCTTCGACGACGAGTCCACCTGGGTCGACGCGACCCAGGCGGAGTGGGACGCGATGATGGCCGCGCACGACCGGTTCAGCCGTGCCATCAAGGCTGCAGGCGCCATCGACCACGGTGGGGAGGCACTCCAGCCGACGACGACGGCGACCACCGTGCGGACGGGCCCGGAACCGGTCGTCACCGACGGGCCGTTCGTCGAGACCAAGGAGGCCTTCGGCGGCTACTACGTCATCGAGTGCGACGGGCTCGATGCCGCGCTCGCGCTGGCCAAGCAGGCTCCGAGCCAGGTGGTCGAGGTGCGGCCGATCCTCGATGTCGGCACGTGACACCGGCGGAGGGCAGCGACGCCGCGGCGACGGTCGGTGACCTCGTCGCGGCGGTGCACCGCGAGCACTGGGGCCGCGTGGTCGCGGCGACCGTCGGTACGGCCGGCGACCTGGACACCGCCGAGGACTGCGCCCAGCGTGCGTTCGAGCGCGCCCTCGAGACCTGGCGGCCCGCGACGGTGCCGTCGAACCCGGTCGGCTGGCTCGTCCGGACCGCCCGCAACCATGCGCTCGACCTGCACCGGCGCGCGGGCACGCTGCGTACCCACGCACCCGAGCTCGTCCTCCGCGAGGAGGCCCGGTACGCCGACGCGCCTGTCTCCCGCTGGAACGACGACCTGCTCCGCCTCGTGTTCACCTGCTGCCATCCCGCGCTCCTCGAGGCCGACCGCGTGCTTCTCACGCTGCGCGTGGTGTGCGGACTCCCGACGCCCACGGCGGCGGGGCTCCTGCTGCTCAAGCCCGCGACGGCAGCGGCGCGGCTCACCCGTGCCAGGCGGAAGATCGCATCGGCCGGCGTCCGGTACGCCGTCCCCTCCGCCGAGGACCTCCCGGGACGGCTCGACGCCGTGCTCGCGGTCGTGCATCTCGTGGCGACCGCGGCGCACGAGCGTCCGCGCAGCCCGGAGACCGACGCCCTGGAGCAGTCGGCTCGGGGTCTCTCGACCAGCCTCGCGGAGATCTTCCCCGAGGAGCCGGAGGTGCTTGGCCTCCTCGGGCTCGTGCTGTTCACCCAGGCGCGGACCGTGGCGCGACGTGCGGCAGAGGCAGTCCTGCTCGATGGTCAGGACCAAGGATCGTGGGACCCGCGGCTGATGGCAGGCGGCCGAGAGGCGACGAGCCGGGCCATCGAGAGTGCGCTCGCCCGCGACGGCCGCGCCGGCCGGTACGCACTGCAGGCCGCGATCGCCGGCGTCCACACCGAGGCGGCGAGTGTCGAGACGACGGACTGGCCCGCGCTGCTGCGGTTGTACGACCGGCTGGTCAAGGTCTGGCCGACGTCCGTCGTACGGCTCAACCGTGCAGTCGCCGTGTCGTACGTCCATGGTGCGTCCGCCGCACTCGCCGAGGTCGACGCGGTTGCCGACGACCCGAGCCTGCGCGAGTATCCGTATCTCTCGGCCGTACGGACGAGGCTGCCGCCGCGTACCGGCGCGCTGTCGCGGTCGCCGGCGACGACGACCAGCGCCGGTTCCTCAAGGAGCGGCTGGACGCGCTCGGCCGCTGACCCTGTGGGGTCCGGCGCAAGCCCTCAGGCGGAGACGTCGTGCGCGTGGTGGTCCAGATCGTGCAGAAAATACGTGGCGAAGGTGGTCACCGTGAACGACGACGCCCCATCGGAACGGCGGCCGGTGCGCGACCACTGGGTGGCGTCCACGGCGTCGAACGCGTCCGCCGTCGACGCCGCTTCGCGTGCCAGGTCGTCGGCGACGGTCGCGGGATCCTGCGCGGCATAGCGGGACTCGACGGCCGTGGCGTCCTGGTCCCAGTCGGGGTAGACCGGGTCGTCCTCGTCCAGCATGAGCCCGAGGCGGAACCGGTAGAGCGCCAACACGTCGCGGACGTGGCAGGCGTACTCCAGCGGCGACCAGGTGCTGTCGTCGGGGCGCTCGGCGACGTCGTCTCGGGCGAGAACCCCCGGCCACAGCGCGGCGTTCACCCGGACGCGCGCGCCGACCTCGGCCGGGACGACGCCCGCGGGGTCGAAGCCGCACTCGGGGCACGCCTCACGCGTGGCCCAGGTCCAGTCCTTCGTGTCGGGGACGATCGCCACGGCTCACTCCCACTCGATCGTGCCCGGTGGCTTGCTGGTGATGTCGAGGACGACGCGGTTGACCTCGTTGACCTCGTTGGTGATCCGGGTCGAGATGCGCTCGAGCAGCTCGTACGGCAGCCGGCTCCAGTCGGCCGTCATCGCGTCCTCGCTGCTGACCGGACGCAGCACGACCGGGTGGCCGTACGTGCGGCCGTCACCCTGGACGCCCACCGAACGGACGTCGGCGAGCAGGACCACCGGGAACTGCCAGACGTCGCGGTCGAGGCCGGCGGCGGTCAGCTCCTCGCGGGCGATCGCGTCGGCATCGCGGACGATCTCGAGCCGCTCCTCGTCGACCGCACCCACGATGCGGATCGCCAGACCCGGGCCGGGGAACGGGTGGCGCCAGACCATCGCCGCCGGGAGGCCGAGCTGCTCGCCCACCTGGCGGACCTCGTCCTTGAACAGGGTCCGCAGCGGCTCGATCAGGCTGAACTCGAGGTCCTCCGGGAGGCCACCGACGTTGTGGTGGCTCTTGATGTTGGCCGCGCCCTCACCGCCGCCGGACTCGACGACGTCGGGGTAGAGGGTGCCTTGGACGAGGAACTTGACCGGCGTGCCGGGGGTCTCGAGGATCTCGCGCTCGGCGGCCTCGAAGGTACGGATGAACTCGCGACCGATGATCTTGCGCTTCTCCTCAGGGTCGGTGACGCCCTTGAGGTGCCCGAGGAACTGCTCCCGCGCATCGACGACCTTGAGGTTGACGTCGGTCGCGGCGACGTAGTCGCGCACCACCTGGTCGCGCTCGCCCTTGCGGAGCAGGCCGTGGTCGACGAAGACGCACGTGAGCTGCTCCCCGATCGCGCGCTGCACCAGCGCTGCGGCAACCGACGAGTCGACGCCGCCCGACAGCGCGCAGATGACCCGCGCGTCGCCGACGGTCTCGCGAATGTGGTCGACCTGCTCGTCGACGATGTTGACCATCGTCCACGTCTGACGGCATCCCGCGATCTCCACGAGGAACCGTTCGAGGACCTTCTGCCCGTGCTCGGTGTGCAGGACCTCGGGATGCCACTGGACACCGGCCAGCCCGCGGTCGACGTCTTCGAACGCCGCGACGGTCGCGCGCGGCGAGGACGCCGTCACGGAGAACCCTTCTGGAGCGAGGGTAACCTCGTCGCCGTGCGACATCCAGGCCCGCAGGCTGTCCGGCAGGCCTGCCAGCAGGACGCCGGGATCACCGACGGTGACGTCCGTACGGCCGTACTCGCGCTGTCCCGTGCTGGCGACGGTGCCGCCGAGGGTCTGCGCCATCGCCTGGAAGCCGTAGCAGATGCCGAAGACGGGGGTGCCCTGCGCGAAGAGCGCCGGGTCAAGCCGCGGCGCGCCCTCCTCGTACACCGAGGACGGTCCGCCGGAGAGGATGACGGCCTTCGGGTTCTTGGCGAGCATCTCCTCGACCGGCATCGTGTGCGGGACGATCTCGGAGTAGACCTTGGCCTCACGCACGCGGCGAGCGATGAGCTGCGCGTACTGGGCACCGAAGTCGACGACGAGGACCAGGTCGTGGTCAGGAATCTCGGTCACTCCCCGATCCTACCGAGCCCGGCACGCCACTCCTTCTCCCGAGCCGCTCCACTCCCCCGCGCCCCCGCTGGTCGAGTAGACCGAGCCGCGCGCTCCCCCGCTGGTCGAGGAGACCGAGCCGCGCGCTCCCCCGCTGGTCGAGGAGCACGAGCCGCTAGGTGTACTTGGCGAGGACGTATCGAGACCCTGTGGATACTCAACGCACACCGGCACCCAACCGCGCCACACTGCCGTGCATGGCATGGATGTACATCCTCGAGTGCTCGGATGGCAGTTTCTACGTCAGCAGCACGCGAGACATCGAACGCCGACTTGAGCAGCACAACAACGGGACCGGAGCCGCGTACACGAGACAGCGCCGTCCGGTCGAGCTGGTGTACGCCGCAGAGTTCGCGTCTGTCGACGACGCGTTCGCGTGGGAGAAGCGAGTGCAACGGTGGTCTCGAGGTAAGCGACAGGCCCTGATTCGTGGCGACTATGCCGCGCTTCCCACGCTCTCCAGGAAGGACTGGGCAGCGCGACGGGGGGATCCGGGTCTCGATACGCCCCTCGCCGCTACTCGACCAACAAAGACAAGCGCTACTCGACCAACGAACCGTGCTGCCTCGTCAGCTGACGCCGACGATGGGCAGACGCAGCGCCGCCGGCGCGGTGTCTGGGACGACCGGGCTGTTCGGCGCCACCACGTCCACCCGCACGTAGCCTGAGCCGACCTCGGGCCGCGCATCCGGCTCACCGCGGTTCGGCCAGAATGCCATGGCGCGCTCCGCCTGGGCAGTGATCGTCAGTGACGGGTTGACGCCGAGGTTCGCGGAGATCGCGGCACCGTCCACGACGTGGAGTCCGTCGTACCCGTACAGACGGTGGTACGGGTCGATGACGCCTGTCTCCGGCGAGTCCCCGATGGCACAGCCGCCGATGAAGTGGGCGGTGAGCGGGATGTTGAACGGCTCGCCGATGGTGCCGCCGGCCGTCCCGTCGATCTTGGCGGCCGTACGGCGCACCGCCTCGTTCGCCAACGGGATCCACGACGGGTTGGGGTCGCCGCTTCCCTGCTTGGACGTGAGCGAGAGCCGCCCGGTGAGCCGGTTCTTCTTCATGTACGTCGTGATGGAGTTGTCGACCGACTGCATGACCAGCAGGATGATCACCCGCTCCGACCAGTGCTTGAAGTCGTACAGGCTCCGCACGTTGCGCCGCTGTGCCCACAGCTCCCGCAACCAGGTCTGCCACCGCGGTCGCGGGCCGTCGCCGTCGGTCAGCACGGTCTGCAGCATCGCCATGGCGTTGGAGCCCTTGCCGAAACGGACCGGCTCGATGTGCGTGACCGCGTCGGGGTGGAACGAGGACGTGATGGCGACACCCTCCGAGTAGTCGACGTCTCGGCCGCCGGCGATGGCGCCGAGAAGCGACTCGGAGTTGGTCCGGGTGAGCACACCGAGCCGCGCGGAGATCCGAGGAAGCCAGCCTTGGGAGCGCATCCGGTGAAGAAGCTTCTGGGTCCCCAGCGACCCGGCCGCGAAGACGACCTGGTCCGCGGTGAAGAGGCGGACCACCTTGCGCCGGCGGTCCGTACGCCGCGTCTCGACCATGTACCCGCCGACCTTGCGCGGCGCCACCCGTGTGACCGTGGTGAGGGCGTGGACGCGGGCACCGGCCTGCTCGGCCAGGTAGAGGTAGTTCTTGACGAGCGTGTTCTTGGCGTTGTGGCGGCACCCCGTCATGCACTCGCCGCAGTCCGTGCAGCCGCTGCGCGCAGGTCCGACGCCACCGAAGTACGGGTCGTCGTGCGTCTCGCCCGGTCCGCCGAAGAACACGCCGACCGGCGTCGCCCGGAACGAGTCACCGACTCCCATGTCGTGGGCGACCTCGCGCATGACCTTGTCGGCCGGCGTCGTGAACGGGTACGTCGTGACGCCGAGCATCCTCTTCGCCTGGTCGTAGTACGGCGCCAGCTCGGCCTTCCAGTCGGTGATGTGACCCCACGACGGGTCACGGTAGAACGGCTCGAGGGGCTCGTACAGCGTGTTGGCGTAGACCAGGGATCCACCTCCGACGCCCGCCCCGGACATGATCATCACGTCCTTGAGGAGGTTGATCCGCTGGATGCCGTAGCAGCCGACCTCCGGCGCGAACAGGTACCGCTTGAGGTCCCACGAGGTCGCGGCGAAGTCCTCGTCGCGGAAGCGCGCCCCGGCCTCGAGGACGCCGACGCGGTAGCCCTTCTCCGTGAGCCGGAGCGCCGTGACGCTCCCGCCGAAGCCGGAGCCGATCACGAGGACGTCGTAGTGCGTCGGGGTCGAGTCGTGGTTCACAGCGACAGGGTATGACTCCGGTCACGCCGTCGCTACCCCTGGGTAACAAATACTTCATCCTTGATGGCGTATAGCGACGCGGCGCCCTGGGCTCAGAGGCGTTCGATCTCGACGAGCGCGGCGCAGTCGTCGGCAAGCTCGGCCAGCTCGTCCCCGTGCTCGAGCAGGACCCACCCGACGACGTGTCGGACCACCGCAGGCCGACCCTCGTCGTGGACGGCCGGCGCCGGGACGATGAGGTGGCTCACCTGCTCCGCCAGCTGGGCCGTCCCGGTCAGGCCGTGACCTCCGAGCTCGAGCATCCGCGTCCGTACGGCCGGCCCCGCGGGCAGCCGGACGACCTCGACCGACGGCTGGTCCTCGGCGACGGCCGTGGTCGCCGCGCGCGCACGCTCGGCCTGCAGCACAGCCTCAATCGTGGCCATCTCAGGCTCGGCCACGAGCACGTCGGCCCACAGGGTCGCGAGGACCCCGTCGTCGACCTGCGGGATCCAGAGCGCGCCGGTCTCCGCCTCGAGCTCGCGGTACGACTGGCCGTAGCCACGCAGCTGCGAGCCCAGCGCGACAGCCGTGCCCTCCTGAGCCCGCAGGTCACCCACCACGTCGTCCGCCCAGGCGGCGATCGACTCGCCCGGCTCGGGTGGTGTCACCCAGCCGTCGTCGGGGAAGTCCACGTAGTAGACGAAGTCGCGTGATCCCACGGCGCTCACCATACCCACGTGAACGACCGGGCCACGGCGTCGAACAACGCCGACATGGCCTCGGCGAGCGGGAGCAGAGGGGTGGAGAAGTCGAGCAGCACGAACTCGGTCGTCCCGGGGATGACGAACGCGTGCTGGACGACGAGCGTGTCGAAGCGCGACCCTTCGACCGTCGCCGGGACCATCCTCGCGACGCGCCCACACGGGTGCCCGAGATGGAGCCCTGCAGACCGGTCCGCGTCCCGGCCCCCCACGGTGAGGAACCCGGCGAGCACCTCCTCGGCCGTGACGCCCAGCTCGGCTTGCTGGCTCAGGGTCACCGTCATCGAGCAGGCGATCGGATAGCCCTGCGGCGCGGAGAAGGAAAGGTAGAGCTCCACGGCGCCCGGATCGACGCGCTCGGTCGTCTCCTCGAGCAGGCGCCGGACCTGAGGCGCCAGCGAGTCACGGTCCGGCCGCCTGCCGGTGACCAGGTCGACGACGCGGTCGATGTCGCCCTTGCGATCCCGTCTCCCGAGCCGGATCCGCGCCCAGTCGTCGGGCAGGACGAACGTGAAGTCGCGGGGTACTCGCGACGGTTCGCGGCTCATGCCGCGCTCCTCACGCGAACGACCTGGGCCCACCACACCGCGAACAGGCCCGCTGCCACGGCAGCAAGACCGAAGAGCGCCTGAGCGTACGGACCGGGCGAGACGGCCGCGAACCCCACGCCGAGCACCGCCGCCATCCCTGCCTCGTACGGGCGCGGGGGACGTGACGGGCCCACAAGCTGCGGTACGGCGACGACCGGCAAGGGATTGCCGTCTTCCACGGCGAGCGACGCCGACAACCGCCGGCGCAGAGCCGAAAGCCGCTCGGAGCCCCACTGCACCGACGTCGCGTCCAGGAGGACGTTCCCCCGCCTGACGATCTGGAGACCGCTCCGGTGCACGACGACGCGCGCACGCGGGTCGAGAGCCACATGTCCGGCCCGACCGGCGACCGGGTCCCAGACGTACAGCCGCCGGCCCTCGTCCACGCCGCTGACCTGAGGGGTCCAGAGGCCACCGACCACCCACTCGCGCTGCCTCGCCGGTGGCCGGCGCCGGCGAGGGCGGTAGGCGAGCACCAGCAGGAGCAAATACGCCGACGCACCGCCCACTGCCACGTCTGCCCGGTCACCCGCAACCGCGACGACGACGCACACGGCGGTCACCAGCGCCAGGCCGAGCTGGACGGCGAGGGCACGGCGCATGCCGCGACGGTCGACTGGATCGAGCACAGGTCCGACGTCGCGTCGCCAGCCCTCGGAGCTCTCGGGGACCGCGAGGGCACGGCCCAGTCGCGCCTGCAGGTCCGCCGCTCGCCGCCGCGAGGCGGCGGGGTCGCCAGGCAGCACCTCCCAGTCGCGAAGATCGACGGCTGCGCTGACTTCACCGCCTGGCGCGACGAGGACCGTGAGCGCGCCCGGGCCTCCTTGGGGGCCAGGCGGTACTGCGCGCAACGTGCACCCCGACACGTCCACCACCTGTCGTGCTGCGCCCTCGACGGACGACCAGCCGCCCCGGGCGGGCCTCGATCGACGTGGACGCAGCCCAGGGGGCGCGGTCGAGGGTGAGGAGGGCAGGTCGCCACTGTGCGAACGGATCGACGCCCACGTCAGCGCTCGACCGGGCTCTTCTGGAAGAAGGACTCCCGGATCTGCTTGATGTCAGCGATGCTCCCCATCGCTCCGGCCCCGTAGGCACCTGCCGCCGCGTACTGGGACTGGCGGAGCGCGACGGAGACCTTCGGCAGCGCGGCGACCCCCTGCGGCAGACCGTAGTTGGCGAACTTGAGGGACGAGACGTCCTTGAACGGGTTGGAGAAGAACCCTTGCTTCCAGTCGGAGGCCTGCGGCTTCCAGGTCAGGTTGCCGCGGTCGAACTGACGCGACAGCGACTTCGCCTCGCTCCCGCCGCCGGTCACCCCGTCACGGCGAGCCTGACGCTTGGCACCGCGCGCCGAGATGTTGCGGGTCTGACGCAGCGACTTGATGTACGCGGGCTTGGACAGGCCCCGTGCCGCCTTCACCAGCGAGCGTCCGGCAGAGGTGAACGCACGGCCCGCCCCGAAGCTGAGCACGCCGACGGCGTCCCAGATGACGTTCTCCCAGGTTCCCTTGCCGCCCACGAGAAGCGCGATGTTGGACAACAACGAGATGAGGCCGGTGAGGAGGGCGAGCGCTCCGAAAAGGGCGGCGAACGGCTGCAGGAACGGGATCACCGAGCAGATCGCCGCCAGCACCCCGAAGATGGCCGACAGCTTGCCCATGATGTCGGCCAGCCCTTTGAGGAAGCCGGCAACGTTGTCCCAGCGCGAGTCCTTGAGCTTGTCGGCCCCGAAGATCTCGTCGAGGGTCTTCTTGGCCGTCTCGCCGGCCTTGTCCCAGTCGTCGTGGATCTCCTCCAGCCGGGTACGGAGGGGTCCGAGCTTGTCTTCGGCGGTCTGCAGATCCTTGTCGGCCGCGGTCTGCTGGTCGGGCTCCGCGGAGTCCGCACGACGTCGCGCGCCGTCGATCTCGTCCTCCACGGCGCCTGCGCGCACCATGACGGCGTCGGCCTCACCCTGAAGGCCGTCGAGGGTGGTCGCGTACGTCGAGAGGGCGGACGACACCTTGTCGTAGCGGTCGTAGGCCTTCTTGATCGTGTCGGACGTCTCTCGCGTCTTCTTCTTGAACTCTTTGCCCGAGTCGCTGTCCCACGCGGTCGCCGAGTCGTGGATCGTGTCGAGCGCCTTCACCGCCGCGTCGATGGCGTCGGCAGTGTTTCGCAGATCAGCGGCCAGGACACGGATCTCGTACGGGTCACCCGGCGTCGGATCGGAGTCACGCAGCGGCGACCAGTCTTGACGTCGTGCCATTCACTTGCCTTCCAGCGCCCGGACGAACTCGTCCTCGAGATTCTCGAAGGCCTCGGCAGCAGCCTCGGCGGCGTCGCCGAGGCCCTCGATCGCCTCCATCATGTCCTTGCGCCTGTCGTCCCAGCTGTCCGCGAACTCCTCGAGCCGCCCGCGCAGCGCCGGGTGCGCGATGGTCTCGTGGTCTGGCCGTGACCACGACGTGGTCTTGTCGAAGCCCTGGTGGGTCCTGCGCAGGCTACGGCCGGCCGTGTTGAGGACCTCGGTGTCGACGGCGATGCGTTCGGCTGGCATGACTCACCTTCGGGAGACGGCGTCCTCGCAGGATCGTAACCGCCGCGGAGGTCGGCCTCGCACCGCTAGGCGCGCCCGGTCTTCTTGAGCAGCCGGAGCGCCGAGGTCACGGCCTTCTGGTACGCCACATCGCTCACGAAACGCGGGGCCGACAGCGGCAGCAACCTCTGGTTGGCCACCGACTGTGTCTCGGTGTAGCGGTGGATGCCCTCCGCTCCGTGCCGGCGGCCGATGCCCGACTCGCGCATGCCACCCATCGGGGCGTCGATGGTGCCGAAGGTCGCGGCGAAGCCCTCGTTGATGTTGACCGTGCCCGCCTTGATGTGTCGGGCGAGCTCGCGGGCACGCCCGATGTCGCGGGTGAAGATCGCGGCGTTGAGCCCGTACGACCCGGCGTTGGCGCGCTCGACCGCCTCCGCCTCGTTGCCGAAGCGGTAGACCGACACGACCGGCCCGAAGGTCTCCTCGGCGAAGCACGTCATCGACGGGTTCACGCCCTCGAGGAGCGTGGGCTCGAAGAAGTAGGGGCCGACGTCGGGGCGGGGACGTCCGCCGGTCAGGACGTTCGCCCCCTTGCTCACCGCGTCGGAAACGTGCGCGGTGACGGTGTCGAGCTGACGCTGCGAGACCAACGACCCCATGTCGCCGCCGTAGGAGAGATCCGCCGACAGCTTCATGCGCTCGATGCGCTTGACGAGCCGCGCGACGAACTTGTCGTAGATCGCGTCGGCGACGAACAGCCGCTCGATCGAGACGCAGAGCTGACCGGCCGACGAGTAGGCCCCACGTACAGCGCCCTCCACCGCGCGGTCGATCTGCGCGTCGGCGAGCACCAGCATGGCGTTCTTGCCCCCGAGCTCGAGCGAGCAGGAGACGAGGCGCTCGGCGGCCTGGGCGGCGACCTTCTTGCCCGTCGCGGTCGACCCCGTGAAGCAGACGTAGTCGGCCCGGTCGATGATCGCGCCACCGATCTGCGGGCCGGGACCCGACACGATCTGCCACAGTCCGGCCGGGAAACCGACCTCCCGGAACAGGTCGACGACCGCCAGCGCGGACAGCGGGGTCTGGCTGTCGGGCTTGTGGACGACGGCGTTGCCTGCACCGACCGCCGGCAGACCGTCGGAGATCGCGAGCGTCAGCGGATAGTTCCACGGAGAGATGATGCCGACGACGCCCTTGGGGACGCGGTTGATCCGGGCCTGCGTCAGCAGAGGGTAGACGCCGGGCACCCGCCGGGTCTTCAGGTGACGCTCGAGGGTCCGTGCGTAGTAGCGGGCGGTGAGGGCGACGTGCAGCACCTCGTCGTACGCGTGCGTGCGCGCCTTGCCCGCCTCCCACTGAACGAGGTCCATCAGGTCGTCGGCGTGGTCAAGGACCGCGTCGTGCAGGTCGAGCAGGAGCGCCGTGCGGTGGGCGAGCTCCGTGCGGGCCCAGGTCTTCTGAGCCGCCCGGGCCGCGGCGAAGGCGTCCTCGACGTCTCCCTCGTCGGAGACCGGCAGCGTCGCGATCGGCTGGCCGGTGAACGGGGCGTACGTCGTCTCGGAGCTCCCCGACGTCGCGCGCAGCTGAGCGGTCAGCCGTCGGACGCGCGCAGGGTCGAGCGCGAACGACGCCGACGGGTCGTGCTCGGGGTCGGCGGGGAGCGCGCCGTGCGACGGGGCAGGGAAATCGCGGCGTGACATGCGGCCACTGTAGAGCGGCCGTCATCGGGTCGCTACCCCGCGGTAACACACGTTTCACATCGTGTGGCGACCGCGCGCCGCAACGGCGGGAGAGACCCAAGAGGCGGGCCTGATCCCGCTCAACGCGTGCGGAAGAACCTCTTCGTCACCGTGCGTACGAAGGTCCGGCTCGCCTCGCCGACCGCACGGTCCAGCGGCAACCTCCGTACGCTGCGCGAGGCGCTCCGGCTCGTTCGGACGCGGCCCATCCCGGCACGGCGCGCGGGCGTCCCACTCGTGTGGTCCGTGTCGTCGCCCATGAGGCCATCCAAACGCGGACCGGCCGCGCTGTCACGCCGAGGCGGGCTACTGGACGACGACCTCGACCCGCTGGAACTCCTTCAGCTCGGTGTACCCCGTCGTCGCCATCGCGCGGCGGAGGGCACCGATGAGGTTCATCGTGCCGTCTGGGGCGGTCGACGGGCCGAAGAGGACGGACTCGAAAGAACCGACGGTGCCGAGATCGATGCGCTGGCCGCGCGGCAGGTCGGGGTGCCACGCCTCGGCACCCCAGTGGAACCCGCCTCCGGGGGCCTCTGCTGCCCGCGCGAACGGGGACCCGACCATGACCGCGTCCGCACCGCAGGCCAGCGCCTTGGCGAGGTCGCCGCTGTGACCCACGGATCCGTCGGCGATGACGTGCACGTAGCGGCCACCGGACTCGTCGAGGTAGTCACGCCGCGCTGCGGCGACGTCGGCGAGGGCGCTGGCCATCGGGACGGCGACGCCGAGGACCTGGCGGGTGGTGTGCGTCGCTCCCCCGCCGAAGCCGACGAGAACGCCGGCGGCACCGGTGCGCATCAGGTGCAGGGCGGCCTGGTGCGTGGCGCAGCCGCCGACGACGACCGGCACGTCGAGCTCGTAGATGAACTCCTTGAGGTTGAGCGGCTCGGTCTGCCCCGAGACGTGCTCGGCCGAGACCGTGGTGCCCCGGATGACGAAGAGGTCGACGCCGGAGTCGACGACCGTCTGCGCGAACTGCTTGGTCCGCTGCGGCGAGAGAGCACCGGCGACGGTGACCCCGGCGTCCCGGATCTGCTTGAGCCGCTCGTGGATCAGCTCGGCCTTGATCGGCTCCTGGTAGATGCGCTGGAGCCGTACCGTCGCCTCACGGGACTCCAGGCGCGAGACCTCCTCGAGCAACGGCAGCGGGTCGTCGTACCGCGTCCAGAGCCCTTCGAGGTCGATCACCCCGAGCCCGCCGAGCTTCCCGAGCATGATGGCCGTCTCGGGCGACATGACCGAGTCCATCGGCGCGGCGATGACGGGGATCTCGAAGCGGTAGGCGTCGATCTGCCAGGCCGTCGAGACCTCTTCGGGGTCACGCGTCCGCCGGCTCGGCACGATCGCGATGTCGTCGAACGCGTACGCCCTGCGGCCGCGCTTGGCGGCGCCGATCTCGATGTCCATGTCTCGCAGTCTAGTGAGGCCGCCCGGAGACGCCCGACCCCCGTACGGGCGTCAGAACCGCGAGTAGTTGGGGGCCTCCGCCGTCATCTGGATGTCGTGCGGGTGGCTCTCCTTGAGACCGGCGGCGGTGATACGCACGAACTGGCCGCGGTCCTGGAGCTCGGGGATGGTCCGCGAGCCCGACGTAGAACATCGACTGGTGGAGCCCACCGACGAGCTGGCGGACGACCGCTCCGAGCGTGCCGCGGTAGGCGACCTGCCCCTCGATGCCCTCCGGCACGAGCTGGTCGTCGCGCGTGACGTCGGCCTGGAAGTAGCGGTCCTTGGAGTACGACTTCTTGCCGCGCGAGGACATCGCGCCCAGCGAGCCCATGCCGCGGTAGGACTTGTACTGCTTGCCGTTGACGAAGATCAGCTCACCGGGGCTCTCCTCCGTGCCGGCGAGCAGCGAGCCCACCATGACGGTGTCCGCGCCGGCGACGAGCGCCTTGGCGATGTCGCCGGAGTACTGGAGTCCGCCGTCACCGATGACCGGGATCCCCGCCGGCTTGGCACGCCAGCGACGCCTCGTAGATCGCCGTCACCTGGGGCACTCCGACACCGGCGACGACCCGGGTCGTGCAGATCGAACCGGGTCCGACGCCTACCTTGACCGCGTCGACGCCCGCGTCGACGAGAGCCTGCGCACCGTCGTACGTGGCGACGTTGCCACCGATGATCTGGACGTGCGAGGTGGCGGGGTCTCGCTTGAGCCGGTGGATCATGTCGAGCAGCGCCTTGGCGTGGCCGTGGGCCGTGTCGACGACGAGGACGTCGACGCCGGCCTCGACGAGCGCCGTCGCCCGGTCCCAGGAGTCGCCGAAGAAGCCGACGGCGGCACCGACGAGCAGGCGCCCCTGCGCGTCCTTGCTCGCGTGCGGGAACTGCTCGGACTTCACGAAGTCCTTGACCGTGATCAGGCCGCGCAGGTGACCGGTCGTCGTCGACGAGCGGCAGCCGCTCGTTCTTGTGGCTGCGCAGCAGCGCGGCGGCGTCCTCGCGGTCGATGCCGACGGGGCCGGTGATCAGGGGCATCGGCGTCATGACCTCGCCGACCGTCGTTCCGGGACCACTCGGCCAGGGGCACGAAGCGGAGGTCGCGGTTGGTGACGATGCCGAGCAGCTTGTCGTCACCGTCGACGACCGGAAGTCCGGAGACGCGGTACTCGCCGCAGATCTCGTCGAGCTCCTCGAGCGTCGCCTTCGGGGCCGATCGTGACCGGGTTGGAGATGACACCGGTCTGCGTCCGCTTGACCAGGTCGACCTGGTACGCCTGGTCCTCGACCGACAGGTTGCGGTGGAGGATCCCGATGCCGCCCTCGCGGGCCATCGCGATCGCCATCCGGGCCTCGGTGACGGTGTCCATCGCCGCTGGAGACCAGCGGGATGTTGAGCGAGATGCCACGAGTCAGTCGTGCCGTCGTGTCGACCTCGCTGGGGATGACGTCGGTCTCTCCCGGCAGCAGGAGGACGTCGTCGTACGTAAGACCCAGCGGTGCGAACTTCTCCGGTACACCAACGGCGTTGAGATCCATGAGGCCCTTCCTTGCGCCAGACGTCCCCATCCTAACGAGGACCCCCTGTGCGCACTCCAACGCGGACGGCCGTCCGGCGCTTCCCGATGGATGCTGCGGTCCTGGTCACTCCGAGGGCGCGCTCTGCGGCACCGTCAGACGGGGGAACCACCACGGTCGCTCACGGTCCTCGTCGCTCCCCCAGCCGCGCCCGTCACGGTCACCGTCACGGTCTCCACGGCCGTCACGGTCACCGCGCCCGTCACGGTCACCGCGCTCGTCACGGTCTCCCTCGCGAGGTCGGTCCACGCCGGGCTCACGGGGGTCGGACGGCCGGGGCGGCACCGGAGCGGGCGACTCGGCCCGTGGCGTGGCGGGCGCCGGTGACGGGCGGTCGTGACGAGAAGGCTTGTCGTCACGGTCGTTGTTGCGCGCCGGCCTCTCGTCGGCCGCGGAACGGTCGGCGACGGCGTCGGCACCCGCGCGTCCGCCGACGACACCGGGTGCGGTCGGCACCGCCGTGGGCGGGGCCGTCCTCGGCGCTCGCGCATCGCTCGTTCGAGGGTCGGCGAACCCCTCTCCCAGGCCGACCGCCCGGTCGACGACGAAGCGCAGCGGCGCCACGGGGTTGCCGGCGACCGCCTGACTCACGCCCATCGAGAGGACCACAGCGGCGGCCGCCCCGATCGTCGCGGCGCGCCGGGTGTGGCGGGTCGCGAGAGGCGGGACGTGGCGCCGCCGTGGGCCGACCCCGTGCAGCGGCTCGGCACGGTGATCCGGGGCCGCGGCGCCGTCTCGTGAGGTGGGGCGCTGGTCGAGGGCGACGGCGCGCCACGAGCCGAGACCCCGCAGGAGCGGGTCGTCCGGCGTGTCCCCGGCGAGCAGCGCCTCGATCAGCTCGTCGTCGCGGGCGACGGGGTCGTACCTGCTGCTCATGCCTGCACCTCGCCACGCGTGGCCTCGCGCGCACGGTGCAGCTCGCGCAGCCGCTGAAGCGCACGGTGCTGCGCGATGCGCACAGCCCCCGCGGTCATCCCCATGGTGAGACCGACGTCGGCACGCGCTCAGCCCCATCGCGACCCGCAGCACGAGCACCTCACGGAGATGGTCGGGCAACGAGTCGAGGAGCTCGAGGACGTCCTTCGCCTCGAACCGGTCGAGAACCTCGCTCTCTGCCGAGGCCACCGCGCCACCCAGGTCGGGAACGGCCTCGACGAGGACGTGGCGGGACCGGTACGCGCTGCGTTGAGCGTCGGCGACCTTGCGGCTCCCGATGGCGTAGACGAACGCCTCGAAAGGGACGCCCTGGTCCTCGAACCTCGGCAGCGCCTGGAACACGGCGATGCAGATCTCCTGGGCGACGTCGTCGGCGAGGCTGAGCCGCCGTCGCGGTAGCCGGCGAGCCTCGCCCGGCAGTAGCGGTGCGAGACCATCCGGACGTCACGCGATCAGGGCGTCCATCGACCTCGCTGTCACCCATCGCACGGTGCGGCGAGATCGCTCAGGTCCGCCTCACCGGCGAGGTGGCTGGGGGCATCGGTCGTGGTGCCTCCGGGTCGGGCGGCGGACACAAGGGTCCGGGGGTGTGCGGGGAGCGCCCGAGCTGCGCCTCGCATCACCGTCCCTACGTCCGTCCGCGACACGCCAGAGCCGACGCGCCGAAACGACGGACGGCCCGTCCCGGGAGAGGGACGGACCGTCCGGTCACGACGGATCGCGCCTGGCGTGCGCGACAGCGTGCAGTGCGAGTGACCGTGCCGTCGGCGGCGTCGTCGTCGGCCGGCTTCTCGACGACCAGCGTCTCGGTCGTGAGCAGCATCGCGGCGATCGACGCGGCGTTGGCCAGCGCGGAGCGCGTGACCTTGACCGGGTCGAGGACGCCCTGCGGCGACCAGGTCGCCGTACTCGCCGGTGGCGGCGTTGTAGCCCTGGCCGCGACTCGCGGACCTTGGACGACGACGACCTCGCCGGAGATCGCCGCCGTTGCGGGCGATCCACTCGCAGCGGGGCGTCGGCGACCGTTGCGCGACGATCGCGGACACCGACGGCCTCGTCACCGGTCAGGCCGAGGTCTCTCGTCGAGGACCGACACGGCGTGGACGAGAGCGGAGCCGCCGCCGGCGACGATGCCCTCCTCGATGGCCGCGCGGGTCGCCGAGACGGCGTCCTCGATGCGGTGCTTCTTCTCCTTGAGCTCGACCTCGGTGGCCGCGCCGACCTGGATGACGCAGACGCCGCCGGCCAGCTTGGCCAGACGCTCCTGGAGCTTCTCGCGGTCCCAGTCGGAGTCGGTCTGCTCGATCTCGGCCTTGATCTGGCGCCACGCGACCGTCGACCTCGGCCTTGTCGCCGCCGCCGTCGATGATCGTGGTGTCGTCCTTGGTGACGACGACGCGACGGGCGGTGCCGAGCACCTCGAGGCCGACCTGGTCGAGCTTGAGGCCGACGTCGGGCGTGACGACCTGCGCGCCGGTGAGGATCGCGATGTCCTGCAGCATCGCCTTGCGACGGTCACCGAACGCCGGAGCCTTGACGGCGACCGAGGTGAACGTGCCGCGGATCTTGTTGACGACCAGCGTCGACAGCGCCTCGCCGTCGACGTCCTCGGCGATGATGAACAGCGGCTTGCCGGCCTGGACGACCTTCTCCAGCAGCGGCAGCAGGTCGGTGACGGCCGAGATCTTGCCCTGGTTGACGCAGGATGTAGGGTCGTCGAGGACGGCCTCCATGCGCTCGGTGTCGGTGACCATGTACGGCGACAGGTAGCCCTTGTCGAACTGCATGCCCTCGGTGAACTCGAGCTCGGTGCCCATGGTGTTGGACTCCTCGACGGTGATGACGCCGTCCTTGCCGACCTTGTCGAAGGCCTCGGCGATGAGCTCGCCGATGTGGGCGTCACGCGCGGAGACGGTGGCGACGTGCGGCCATGTCCTTCATCGTCGTCGACGTCGCGGGCCACGCGAGTGCAGCTGCTCGATGACGGCCTCGACGGCCGCCTCGATGCCCTTCTTGAGGCCGATCGGGTTGGCGCCGGCCGCGACGGCGCGCAGGCCCTCGTGGACCATGGCCTGGGCCAGGACGGTCGCGGTGGTGGTGCCGTCACCGGCGACGTCGTTGGTCTTGGTGGCGACTTCCTTGGCGAGCTGGGCGCCGAGGTTCTCGAACGGGTCGTCGAGCTCGATCTCACGGGCGACGGTCACGCCGTCGTTGGTGATCGTGGGGGCGCCCCACTTCTTGTCGAGGACGACGTAGCGGCCCTTGGGGCCGAGCGTCACCTTGACGGTGTCGGCGAGCTTGTCGACGCCACGCTCGAGGGCGACGGCGGGCGTTCTCGTCGAATTCGAGAATCTTGGGCATGGGGCCTCCTTCTGGGTTGATGTCGGGCCCGGAGCCGAGCCCGTGAGCGCGCGGACGCGGAAGCCCGCCCCGGCGGCCTGAGACCGCTGGGGCGCGCGACGTCGCTACTTCACGACGACCGCGAGGACGTCGCGCGCGGAGAGGATGAGGTACTCCTCGCCGTCGTACTTGACCTCGGTGCCGCCGTACTTGCTGAAGACGACCTTGTCGCCGACGGCGACGTCGAGCGGGATGCGCTGTCGCCGTCGTCGTCGACGCGACCGGGACCGACGGCGAGGACCTTGCCCTCCTGCGGCTTCTCCTTGGCGGTGTCCGGGATGACCAGACCGGAGGCGGTGGTCTGCTCGGCTTCGACGGACCTGGATGACGATGCGGTCTTCGAGCGGCTTGATGGTGACCGACACTGTGTCGACCTCCCCTTTCGGGTGAGTGCGTTCCCCGACGAGACGGGGAAGTGGTCTACGGAGGTGGGGGACGCCGTCGCGGGGGTCGTGCACTGCACCGTTAGCACCCAGGATACGAGAGTGCCAACCCCCAACGTAGCACGGGGCTAGCACTCGCCCAAGCAGAGTGCCAATCGAGGGCGCTGGGAGACTGGAAGCATGGACCTCGCGACGTTCGACCTGCTCCGCGCGACGGAGGGTCGGCAGGTCCTCCGGGAGGCGACGGACGCGACGGTCACGAGAGCGATCTCGCGCTCGGCACGCGTCTGCGCGCCGCCGGGCATCCGCCGGACCTCGTCGCCGCGGCCGTCACGCAGATCCACCTGCGCGGCAAGCCGCCGCCAAGTTCGGCGACGACGCGGCGCTGATGTACTTCACCCCGACGCGCTCGAGCAGTCGACCCGCGCGGGCGTCCGGCCCACCGCGCCGAGCGGCTCGGCGCTCGGCGCCCCGCACGGTGGTCGACCTCGGCTGCGGCATCGGCGGCGACCTCGTCGCGATGGCGCGCGCCGGCCTGGCCGTGCGCGGCGTCGAGCGCGATCCCGTCCGCGCCGCGATCGCCGCGCGAACCTCGCGCGCTCGGCCTGCCGGGGACGGTCGAGGTCGGCGACGCCAGCACGGTCGACACGTCCCCGACGAGGTCGCCTTCGTCGACCCGGCGCGCCGCGACGCCCGCGGCCGGACGTCTCGACCCGTCGACCTCCAGCCGCCGTGGGACTGGGTCGAGACGCTGCTCGCGGGGCGCGCCGTCGCCAAGGTCATGCCCGGCCTCGCCCACGACGCGGTGCCGGACGGCGTCGAGGCCGAGTGGGTCAGCGACGGCGGCGACCTCGTCGAGGCGTGCCTGTGGGGGCGCCCGTTCGCCGGCACCGCCGGCGGGCGACGGTGCTGGCCGGCCGGTCGGGCCGCTCGCCGACGTCGGCACGCGCCTGAGGACGTGCGGTCGCCGACCCTGGCGACCTGTACGAGCCCGACGACGCCGTCATCCGCGCCGGGCTGGTCAGCGAGCTCGCCGCACGATCGGCGGCTGGCTGCCCGACCCGCACATCGCCTACGTCTCCAGCGCACGCTGCGACACCACCCCGTTCGCGCGGGGCTTCCGCGTCGTCGACGAGCTGCCGTTCCGCGAGAAGCCGCTCAAGGCCGCCCTGCAGGCACGCGACGTCGGCACGCTGACGATCAAGAAGCGCGGCGTCTACATCGTCCCCGAGGTGCTCGTGAAGCGGCTGCGCCTCACCGGGTCGGTCACCGCGACCGTGATCCTCACCCGGGTCCGTGGCGAAGGGCGGGCCTACCTGGTCGAGCCGGTCAGCGCACCCCCCGCATCTGCTTGAGCACCCACGGGCTGATCGCGGCGAGCGCCAGGCCGATCGCGACCGCCACCGCCCCGAGGATTTCGAAGTAGCGGCCTTCCTGCCCGGCGTCGAAGAGGCGGGTGTACTGCTTCGCCAGCGTCCCGGACAGCGCGCTGCCCAGCGAGACGGAGAGGAAGAACAGGGCCACCATCTGGGTCTGGAACGCCTGCGGCGCGAGCTTGGTCGACACCGACAGGCCGACCGGCGAGATGAGCAGCTCCGCGATCGTGAACACCAGCAGGATCAGCACCATGGCCATCAGCGGCACAGAGCCCGGAGCGGCGTTCGCGAACGGCAGGAACAGCAGGAACCCGATGCCCATCACCACCGCTCCCCCGGCGAACTTGATCGGGGTCGACGGCTGGCGTGCTCCGAGCCGGGTCCACAGCGCCGCGAACACACCGGCGAGCACGATGATGTAGACGGGGTTGATCGAGTTCACCCACGCCACGGGCACCTCCCATCCGAGGACGTCCCGGTCGAGCTGCTTGTCGGCGTAGATCGGCACGACGGTGAACTGCTGCTGGTAGAGCGCCCAGAACGCGGTGCTCGTCACGAACAGCGGGATGAAGGCAACGACGCGTGAGCGCTCGGCCGAGGTGATCCGCCGGCTCGACAAGATCACCGCGAAGTACGCGACCGAGGCCAGCAGCACCGTCCACACGACCACGTCGGACAGGTTCTCGGCCGTGAGGAGCCCGGTCAGCGCGGCGCCGGCGATCACCGCCACGAGGCCGACGGCGACCACGATCCAGCGCAGGTACTGCGAGACGGGGAGCGGGCGGGGCACGACCCGGGCCTCCGGAGGGATCCGGTGCCGCCCCATCACGTACTGGACGAGACCGATCGTCATGCCGATCGCGGCCAGCCCGAAGCCGTAGTGGAAACCCAGCTCGGTCTGCGCGAGACCGGTCAGCAGCGGCCCGAGAAACGCGCCGAGGTTGATGCCGAGGTAGAACAGCGAGAACCCGCCGTCTCGCCGCGGGTCGCCGGCGTCGTACAGGGTCCCGACCATCGACGTCGCGTTTGCCTTGACGCCCCCGCTGCCGAGCGCGATGCAGACCAGTCCGACGCCGACTCCGGCCAGGCCCGGCACCACGGCGAGGGAGAGGTGTCCGACGACGATGACGACGGCGCTGAAGAACAGCACCCGCTCCTCACCGAGAAGCCTGTCGGCCAGCCACGCGCCGAGGATCGTCGAGAGGTAGACCAACCCGCCGTAGGCACCGACGATGCTCGTCGCCGCCCCCTCGTCGAGCCCGAGCCCACCGCGCGAGGCGGAGTAGTAGAGGTAGATCGCGAGAATGCCCTGCATCCCGTAGAACGAGAAGCGCTCCCACATCTCGACGCCGAACAGCGTCGCCAGCGGCCGCGGGTGCCCGAAGAACGAGCGGTCGGTATGGCTGTCGTACGCGGTCGGCGTCTGCCTCCCCATCGCTTCACGGTCGCAGCGGGTGGACGATCCGGCCAGCCCATGCTGATACCTCGCCTGGACGCACCAGTGGCGGGGCGCCCCTCACGGCGCCCCGCCACCAGCGGTCATCGATGGCTGTCAGCACATGCTGTCAGCCTCCAGCTGTCAGCCCTTGACGTGCAGCAGCAGCTTGCAGGCGAGCCACTTGAGCCACTTGATCGGCTCACGGAACGGGTTCGGCTGCGGGCCGCACTTGTCGACCGGCGGCTGATCCACCTTCTTGACGGTGACGGTCACCGTGCCGGTGTCCGTTCCGCCCTTGCCGTCGTCCACCGTGTAGGTGAACGTGTCGGTGCCGGAGAACCCGGCGTTGGGCGTGTAGGTGACGTTCGCACCCGTGCCCGTCACGGTGCCGTTGGCCGGCCTGCCGTACGAGTACGCGAGCGTGTCACCGTCGGCGTCCGCGCCCTTGAGCACGATCGCGACCGCCTTGCCCTGATCGGTCGTCGCCGACACGTCACCCGCGGTGGGCGGCGTGTTCGTCGGCGGGTCCACGACCTCGTTCACCGTCACGGTCACGGTGCCCGTCGCCTCGTCCTGACCGTCGGAGACGGTGTAGTCGAAGGTGTCGGTGCCGGAGTACCCGTCAGCAGGCGTGTACGTCACGGTCGGACCGTCACCGGTCACCGTGCCGTTGGCCGGCTGCTCGTACGAGTAGGTGAGGTCGTCACCGTCGGCGTCCGCGCCCGCGAGCTCGACCTCGACGGCCTCGCCCTCGTCGGTCGTCGCCGACACGTCACCCGCGGTGGGCGGCGTGTTCGTCGGCGGGTCCACGACCTCGTTCACCGTCACGGTCACGGTGCCCGTCGCCTCGTCCTGACCGTCGGAGACGGTGTAGTCGAAGGTGTCGGTGCCGGAGAAGCCGTCAGCAGGCGTGTACGTCACGGTCGGACCGTCACCGGTCACCGTGCCGTTGGCCGGCTGCTCGTACGAGTAGGTGAGGTCGTCACCGTCGGCGTCCGCGCCCGCGAGCTCGACCTCGACGGCCTCGCCCTCGTCGGTCGTCGCCGACACGTCACCCGCGGTCGGCGGCGTGTTCGTCGGCGGGTCCACGACCTCGTTCACCGTCACGGTCACCGTGCCCGTCGCCGAGTCGGTGCCGTCCGAGACGGTGTAGGAGAAGATGTCCTCTCCGAAGAACCCGTCGTTCGGCGTGTACGTCACGGTCGAGCCGTCACCGGTCACCGTGCCGTTGGCCGGCTGGGTGTAGGTGTAGGTGAGCTCGTCACCGTCGGCGTCAGCACCCTCGAGGGTGACCTCCACCGACTGTCCCTCGTCCGTCGTCACGCTCACGGCGCCGGCGGTCGGGGGGGTGTTGGGATCCTCCACCTCGTTGACCGTGATCGCCACGGTCGCGGTGGCGGTGCCACCGTTGCCGTCGTCGACGGTGAAGGTGAACGCGTCGCTGCCGACGAAGCCGTCCTCGGGGGTGTAGGTCACCGACGGTCCGTCGCCGGTCACCGTGCCGTTCTCCGGCTGCGTGTAGCTGTACGTCAGGTCGTCACCATCGGGATCGCTCGCCGACAGCGTGATGTCGACCGGCGTTCCCTCGTCGGTGGTCGCCGTCCCGTCCAGTGCGACCGGCGCGGCGTTCGGCTGCTCGCCGACCGTCACGGTCACGGTGCCCGTGGCCTCGTCCTCGCCGTCGGACACGGTGTACGTGAACGAGTCGGTGCCGGAGAACCCAGCGTTGGGGGTGTACGTGACGTTCGCGCCTGACCCGCTCACCGTGCCGTTGGCAGGCTGCCCGTACGAGTACGTGAGCTCGTCACCATCGGGGTCCGCACCCTCGAGGGTGACGTCGACCGGGGTGCCGTAGGCCGTCTCGGCAGAGACGTCCCCGGCGGTCGGCGGCGCGTTCACGTCCGGTGCCACGATCGGGATCGCACCGAAGACGTCGTCGGTGCCGTTGATCGAGCAGCGCATCGTGACCGCGCCCTCGCCGCCCACAAGCTCGCCTGCGGCGTTGCGGAGCGAGGCGATGACGTTGAACGTCCCGGGCATGTGGATCACGGCGTCCGTGGGCAGCTCGAGGTTCGGGTAGTCCTCGGTGCTCGGGACGGTGATGGGCGGCACGTCGCCCTCGGTCGGGATCTGCCACGGGGTCGAGGCGTCAGGCGGAACGGGCGACCAGTCGGCCGCGAGGTTCGCGATCGGGTAGGTGAACGTGTCGGGCACGCCCTCGGCGGTGACGCTGATGCTCGAGTCGTTCGAGTAGCCGCTCGCCGAGCGTGCACCGAGCAGACCGTACGTCGCGTTGCGCAGCGTCTCGGGCAGCGTGAGCGTGATCTGCGTCTTGCGGGTTGGGATGACCTCGCCCGGCACAACCTGGTCAGGGACGGTCACCCTGGCGTTGACCCCGACCTGGTGGTCACCGAGCGGGAGCCCTGCGGCCACGACGTTGCAGGTGTAGACGAAGTCGCGGTTGAGGTCGGCTGCCGCAGCGGCACCGGCTCCTACCGCCGTGACAGTCGCCGCCATACCAGCGACCAGAGCCCCTGATGCGACGAGTGATAGTGGTTTGCGCACCAAGGTGCGACGGGAAATGGACATCGATCCCCTCCAGATCTCACCGGGCTCCCCCTCAGGAACCCGTGTCCACGTCGGCGAACCGACGTTACGGCTCAGTAACGTAGCCGTGCGTAACCAGGGGTTGCAATAGGAGGGACAGAACAGTTTTGCCTGGTTGAAGGGTGAATCACCCGCGAGAGCGCTCTCAGGCGACGATCTGCGTCACCGGCATCGAGGAGTCCGCAGGGAGGTCGAGAGAGCTCGGGGCGACCCCCTTCGCGACCAGCGCGGAGCCGAGCGCCGCGACCATCGCGCCGTTGTCGGTGCACAGCGCCGGCGGCGGGATGCGGACCGTCGATGCCGGCCTTCGCCGGCGCGCTCGAGAACGAAGTGGCGCAGCCGCGCGTTGGCGGCGACCCCGCCCCCGATGATCAGGTGCTCGACGTCGTGGTCGAGGCAGGCCGCGATCGTCTTCTTGGTGCAGCACGTCGCACACCGCGTCCTGGAACGACGCGGCCACATCGGCCACCGCGATCGCGCGCCCCATCCGCTGCTCGTGCTGCACGTGGCGGGCGACAGCGCTCTTGAGACCCGAGAACGAGAAGTCGTAGCGGTGCTTCTCCACGTCGCGTCGCCGCGGTCAGACCCCGCGGGAACGGCGATCGCCTTCGGGTCGCCGTCGCGGGCGACCGGTCGATGTGCGGGCCCTCCCGGGTACGGCAGGCCGAGCAGCCGGGCGACCTTGTCGAAGGCCTCCCCCGCCGCGTCGTCGATCGTCTCGCCGAGCAGCGTGATGTCGGTGGCGATGTCGTCGACGAGCAGCAGCTCGGTGTGGCCGCCGCTGACGAGCAGCGCGGCGCTCGGCTCGGGGAGCCGGCCGTGCTCGAGCTGGTCGACGCAGACGTGCGCCGCCAGGTGGTTGACGCCGTACAGCGGCTTGTCGTGCGCGAGCGCGAGCGCCTTGGCGGCGGCGACGCCGACCAGCAGCGCGCCGGTCAGCCCGGGTCCGCTGGTGACCGCGATCGCGTCGACGTCGGCGACCGAGACACCCGCGTCGGCCTAAGCCTGCTCGAGCGTCGGGACCATCGCCTCGAGGTGCGCGCGGCTGGCGACCTCGGGCACGACGCCGCCGAAGCGGACGTGCTCCTCGACGCTCGACGCGACCGCGTGGGCGAGCAGCTCGGTGCCCCGGACGATGCCGACACCGGTCTCGTCGCAGGACGACTCGATGCCCAGGACCAGGGGGCCGTCAGCGTGGGTCGCAGCAGTGCTCACCCCTCCATGGTGCCAGGGTGGGCTCATGACCCGTACGGACACTCCATCGGCCCCCGACGAGCGCACGACCGCGCTCACCCTCCTCCGCTACGTGCAGGGAGACCGCGCTCGAGAAGGCCGAAGGCCTCCCCGACGATCTCGCGCACGCGACACCGCTGCCGACCTCGCCGCTGATGTCGGTCGCCAGCATCGTGCACCACCTGCGCTGGAACGAGCACTACTGGTTCGAGGTCGTCATCGCCGGGGGCGAGGACCGCGCGCCGTGGTCGGACGAGCACCCCGACGGCGAGTTCGAGATCGCCGCGCAGATGTCGCTCGACGAGATCCTCACCGGTTACCGCCAGCAGATCACCGCCTGCGACGCCGTCCTCGCCGAGCTCGACCTCGATGCTGTGGCGGCGCGCACGCTGAACGACTTCCGGCCGAACGTCCGCTGGGTGGTCGCACACCTCATCGAGGAGACCGGTCGGCACAACGGACACCTCGACATCCTGCGAGAGCTCGCCGACGGAGAGGTGGGCGACTGATGCGCGTACGTCCGCTCGGCCGGAGCGGCCTGATGGTGTCGGTGCTCGGGATCGGGTGCAACGCCTTCGGCTCGCGCGTCGACGAGGCCCGGACGAAGGACGTCGTCCACGCCGCGCTCGACGCCGGGGTCACGCTGTTCGACACCGCCGACACGTACGGCAGGGGCGCCAGCGAGGTGCTCCTCGGCCGTGCGCTCGGAGCTCGGCGCGGCGACGTCGTGCTGGCGACCAAGGGCGGCATGGACATGGGCGGGGCCAACGGCCCGGACTGGGGGGCCCGCGCATCGCGCCGCTACCTGCGTCGGGCTCTCGAGGCCAGCCTCACCCGTCTCGGCACGGACTATGTCGACCTCTACCAGCTGCACACCCCCGACCACGTCACGCCGGTCGAGGAGACGCTCAGCGTGATGGACGACTTCGTCCGGGAGGGCAAGGTCCGTTACGCCGGCTGCTCGAACTTCACCGCCTGGGAGCTCGTGGACGCCGACTGGACCGCGCGTACGTCGGGAACCACCGCGTTCGTGTCCGCCCAGAACGAGTACTCGCTCTACAACCGTGCTGCCGAGGCCGAGCTCGTCCCGGCGTGCGAGGCGCTCGGCGTCGGGCTGCTCCCGTACTTCCCCCTCGCGTACGGGCTGCTCACCGGCAAGTACGCACGCGGCGAGGCCGCACCGGAAGGGACGAGACTGGCCGCGGACAGCCAGGCGGCGCGGCTCGCCGGTGCCGACTGGGACCGCATCGAGGCGCTGGAGGCGTACGCCACCGAACGTGGCCGCACGATGCTCGAGGTGGCGATCGGCGGTCTGGCCGCCGAGCCCGCGGTCGCCAGCGTCATCGCCGGCGTCACACGGGCCGAGCAGGTCGACGCGAACGTCGCTGCGCTCGAGTGGGAGCCGACCGAGGACGACCTCGAGGCGCTGGACGCCCTCCGGCCGGCAGCGAGCGGGTCGTACACGACCTTCGCACCGCGCCGCCGCTGACGCCACGACGACCGGCCCGCCCGGCGACCGACGTGTGCGTACGTCGTCGGGCGGGCACGGCCGCCGCCGAGGTCAGGCGCCCTCGGCCTTGGCGGCCTTGCGAGCTGCACGGGCCGCGCGCTCGTCGACGTCGAGCTGAGCCGCCTCCTCGAGCGTGGGCGCGGTGCCACCGAGACGAGCGGGCGCCCACCACTGCCCCTCGAGCGGATCGGGGTACTCCGCGACCGCGTCGCTGAGCAGGCTCTGGAGCGCGGCGCGCAGCTGCTCGGTGTCGGCGACGGGATCATCGCCGGTCGGGTGCAGCGGCTCGCCGACACGGATCTCGATGGGGAGGCCGCGCGGGAGCGAGAGCTTGTGCCCCTTCGTCATGATCCGCTGCGTCCCGAACAGCGCCACCGGGATCAGCGGGACGCCGGCCAGCGAGGCGATGCGCGGCGCACCCGACTTCACCTCTTTGATCTCGAAGGAGCGGCTGATCGTGGCCTCCGGGAAGATGCCGACGATCTCTCCGCGGCGGCAGTAGTCGACCGCGGCGTCCAGCGACTCGGCACCGGACGCCCGGTCGACGGGGATGTGGTGCATGGTGCGGAGCACGCGGCCGCCGACCGGATGGTCGAACGCCTCCTTCTTGGCCATGAACCGCACGAGGCGGCCCTGTCGCTCAGCCGGAAAGCCGGCGAGGACGAAGTCCGCGAAGCCGATGTGGTTCGACGCGAGGACCGCACCGCCCTCGCGAGGGATGTTCTCGATGCCGGTCATACGGATCTTCCAGCCGCGGAGCCGGAAGAGGGTCTTGGCCGTCGCGATGATCGGCGGATAGGTGAGGTCACGCATCTGACAACCCTATCGAACCTACGGTCGCGTAGGTTCAGCCCATCGGGCGCTCCCCTGGAGTCAGCGACCCTCGGCGTACGCGTCGATCTCGACCTCGACGAGGTGGTCGGGGTGCATCAGCCGGTTGACCTCCAGCATCGAGGCCGCTGGCGGTGTCGCTCCGAACAGCTCACGGTGAGCCCGGCCGACCTCGTCGGCGTCGGTGATGTCGATGACGTACATGCGCGTCCGGACCACGTGCTGCGAGTCCAGGCCGCACCGCCGCAACGCGTCCATCGCGATCCCGAAGGCGACCATCGTCTGGACGTACGGGTCGCCCACGCCGATGACCGTGCCGTTGACGGTGGCGGTGGTGCCCGCGATCGCGACGTGCGGGCCGTACGCGACCGCACGCGCGTAGCCGTACTTGTCCTCCCACGGCGTTCCCGACGCCACCCGGTACATCAGTCGTCCCTCCGGGTCGCCACGACACGCTCCATCACGACAGCGTCTGCGCCCGACCGGTAGTAGTGGCGCCGCGTCGCGATCGCGTCGAAGCCTACCGCCTCGTAGCACGCGATCGCCGGGGCGTTGTCCGACGCGACCTCGAGCAGCACGCGGTCCGCTCCGCGCCGTACGGACTCGTCGAGCAGTGCCGCGAGCATCTGCCGTCCGACCCCGCGCCGGCGTGCGCGTCGGACGACCGCGATCCGCGCGACGTCGGCGGTCTCGCCGGCGACCATGAGGCTGGCGTAGCCGACGACACCGGCGTCGTCCTCGGCGACGACGACGTGGCGGCTCCGCCCGGCGACCTCGTCGGCCACCTGGTCGCGCGACCACGCGTCGGCACCGAATGCCTCCCGCTCCAACGACGTCAGCGTCTCGACGTCGTCGGGTCCGCCCGAGCGGATCACGCCGAGGCGCGCTTGCGTGCGGCGGCGGGGGTGGCGTCGGGTCGTCTCAGGTAGAGCGGCTCCGTCCCGATCTCGACCGCGGTCCCCGAGGAGACCATCGACGCGAGCACACCGGCGTCGGGATCGGTCGGGCCGTCGACCCGGTGAAGGACGTCGGCGTACAGCTCGGCGCCGCGTCCGACGACCGGCATCGAGGCAGGGAGACGCACGGCGAGGTCGGCGGGACGCAGGACGTCCGGGTCACCGACGCGCTCGCCGCTGGGCGTGTACTCGGCCCAGTAGACCTCCTTGCGCCGCGCGTCGGTCGCCACGACGAACGCCTCGTCGACCGCGCCCTCGGCGACGGCCTGGCACGCGATCACGTCGAGCGAGCACACGCCGTGCAGCCGCGCGCCCAGCGACACCGCCAGCGTCCTCGCGGTCACGACCCCCACGCGCAGACCGGTGAACGGGCCGGGGCCGACACCGACCGCGACGTCGGTGACGTCGCGGCGATCGGCGCCCGCGGTGGCCAGCACCTCCGCGACGGCCGGGGCGAGCAGCTCGCCGTGGCTCATCGCTCCGGGACGCGACACGGCCGCGAGCACGGCGGACCCGTCGTGCAGCGCGACAGAGGTCGCCGGGGCAGCGGTGTCGAGGGCAAGGATCAGCATCGAGGCAAGGGTACGCCCTGCGCGCAGCGGCTCACAGGAGCGTCGCGTCGGCTGGACCCGTACGTCAGGCCGACGCCTCGCCCATCCCGCGTGCCCGCACGGAGTGGGTGATCGCGTCGGCCTCGAGCAGCGTGGAACGCAGCGGGACACGGACCCAGCGTGCGCCGTGCGGCTTGACCGTCACGACCCGTACGTCGTGGTCGGCGGCGTCGTCACGCTCAGGGGCCTCCGCTCCGAGCGGGTCGAGCACGGTGGCCGCACGGCGCTCCATCCGCACCTCGAGCCAGGAGTCGCTGAGCTGCTCGGCCATGCCCTCGCCCCACTCGACGACCGTCACCGACTTCTCGGTCGTCGTGTCGAGGTCGAGGTCGTCGAGCTCGAGCGCGCCCCCGAGCCGGTAGGCGTCGACGTGCACGAGCGGCGGACCGTCACCGAGGTAGGGGTGGGTACGTGCGAGGACGAACGTCGGCGACGTGACCGGGCCGCGGACGCCGAGGCCCTCGCCGATCCCCTGCGTGAACGTGGTCTTGCCGGCCCCGAGATCTCCCGACATCACGAGCAGGTCGCCGGCACGCAGCAGCGTCGCGAGCCGGGCTCCGAAGTCGTGCACGTCCTCGGGGGTCGGCACCTCGCGCGCGAGCCACAGGGTCTTGCCGAACTCGATCGTCGTCCCGTCACGGCGTACGGGGAAGTACCGCCGCCGCGACCAGAACTTCACGGTCTCGGGCAGCTCTTCGCGGACGTCGAGCCAGATGCCGTCCTGCCCGCGCTCCTCGGCGGTGTCCTCGGCGACACCGACCATCGCCGAGGCGACGCCGCGGTCCTGGAGGTCGGGGTCGACGCAGACCCTCCGGAACCCGAGCAGACCGGGACGGGACTCGTCGAAGAGCATCGCGCCCATCGGCAGGCCGCGGCGCTCGACGAGCAGCCCGCCCGCCTCCTCGAGGGCAGCCCGCACCGACTCGACCGTCTCGTCATCGCCGTCGACGGCGGGTCGAGCGTCGGGCGGGCGCCGAACGAACGGTGGATCATCGAGAGGACGTCCGCGGCACGGTCCGGCGTGGCATCGAAGACGTTGAGGGCGTGGAAGTTCGGGTACGTCGTGCCGTTCACGCCGCTCCCCCTCCGGATGCTCCCGCCTGCCCGACCGCCGTGGCGCGTGGCGCGGTCTCCCAGAGCTTCTCGATCACGGCGGTGACGTCGTCGTGGTCTTCGAGCATCATCATGTGTCCTGCTCCTTCGAGGACGAGCAGGTCCGACCCGTCGATCAGCTCGGCGAGCCTGCGCGAGTGCCGCATCGGCGTCAGCATGTCCTCGGTGCCGCCCATGACGACGGTGGGGGTCCCGAGCAGCACCGGGAGTGCGTCGTACAGGTCGAGGTCGACGAAGTTGCTGGAGAAGTCCCAGAGCGCCTTCGACGGTGACCGCGCGATCATCTCGTCCGTCATGTCGGCGTACTTGGCCGGCGAGTCCGGACCCACGGCGAACGCTCGCGTGACGGGGTAGGAGTCGAGGCGGCGCGCCTAGTCGAGCAGCGGTCCGAAGCGCGGCAGCCACGGCTGCAGGCGCGCGAGCGGGTCGGTGGGCCGGAGCAGGTCGCCGGCGCTGGTGCCCATCAGGACGACACCGGCGACGCGGTCGCGGACGACGTCGCCGTACTGCGCGGCGAACGACATGATCGTCATCGCGCCCATCGAGTGACCGACGAGGATCAGCGGACCGGTCGGTGCGACGGCGTCGATGACCGACTTCAGGTCGTCGCCGAGCTGGTCGAGCGTCCACGTCTCCGGGGTGGCGTCACCGGAGCTGCCGTGCGAACGCAGGTCGACGAAGACCATCCGGCTCGCCCTCGCAGCGCCGCACGCTGGTAGTGCCAGCAGTCGAGGTCGAGACCCAGCCGTGGACGAACACGATCGTCGGCGCGCGGCCGGGCGTACGACTCGGGGTCGTCCGGCTCGTCGACCTCGACGTGGAGCGGGACTCCGTCGGTCGCCTCCACGACAACCGGTGGCACGTGCAGCGTGCCGAACTCCATCGCGTCGCCGCGCTTGGCCCGGCGCCGGGACCGCCTGCGGTCGGTGGCTCCACGCGCTGCCGCGGCAGTGGCGCCGGCGACTGCGAGGGTGCCTGCGGTGACGGCCGCGTACGTCCCCAGCCTGCGCCAGTCCATCGTGCCTCCTGTCAGCCCCCGCTGCCCGTGATCGTGGGGATCGCACCCGCATGGCGGCGGGCGATCCTGCCTCCCAGCCGGGTGACGACCTCGTAGCCGATCGTCGAGGCGGCCTCCGCCCAGTCCTCCGCGGTCGGCTCACCGCGGTGGCCGGGACCGAACAGGATCACCTCGTCGCCGCGCCGGGCGGGAGTGTCGCCGAGGTCGACGACGAGCTGGTCCATGCACACGCGGCCGGCCACCGGCACGCGCACACCGTTGACGAGCGCCGTGCCCGGTTGGACGCGGCACGCGCAGCCCGTCGCCGTAGCCGACCGGGACGAGGCCGAGCGTCGTCTCGCGTCTGGTCACGTACGTGTGGCCGTACGACACGCCGGTGCCGGCCGGCACCCGCTTGACCAGTGCCAGCGCCGTGCGCAGCGTCATCACCGGCGTGAGCCCGGCTCGCGGACGTGCGACGGCGGGGTCGGGACTGATCCCGTACGCCGCGATGCCGACCCGGACGAGGTCGAGGTGCGCGCTGGGTCGGGTCAGCGTCGCGGCGGAGTTGGCGAGGTGGCGCAGCGGGGCCTGCGCACCGAAGGACGCAAGCTCGGCGACAGCGTCCGCGAAGGCGTGCTCCTGCGCGTCGTTGGCGGGCTCGCGGGCTCGTCGGCGCAGGCGAAGTGCGACCAGACGCCGGTGATCTCGATCCGGCCCGCGCGCTGGGCGGTCGCGGCGGCCTCCAGCAACGCGGTCCAGCTCGGCACCGCGGACGCCGTTGCGCGACAGGCCGGTGTCGACCTTGAGCTGGACTCGCGGCCGTGCAGCGGATCCGGACCCGATGACGGCGTCGAGCTGCTCGACCGACGACGCCGTCACCTCGACGTCCGCGTCGACGGCCGGCGCAAGATCGGCGTCGGCCGGGTCGAGCCAGCACAGCACGGGACCGCGGTCACCGGCGCGGCGCAGGTCTCGGGCCTCCTCGAGCGTCGCGACACCGAGCCACTCGGCGCCGGCCTCGCGGGCGGCCGCGCGATCGCGACGGCGCCGTGCCCGTACGCGTCGGCCTTGACGACCGTCATCTGCGCAGCGGTGGGCGCCACGCTCGCGAAGCGCGCGAGGTTCGCGCGGTAGGCGTCGAGGTCGATGACGGCCTCGGCAGGAGCGCTCATCGATCCCTCCAGTCGCGGAGGCGATCGTCGAGCGTCCCGTCGTGGAATGCGCCGATCACGGCGGGGACCGCGTCGGCGACCCGTCCGGCGGTGACCGGACCACCGCCGGTGGCCGCGCACGCTCGCCGCGCCGTGCAGGAACGCGGCGAGCGAGCCGGCGTCGTGGGGGTCGGCGCCGGCGGCGAGCAGCGAGCCGGCGAGCCCGGCCAGGACGTCGCCGGCGCCGGCGGTGCCGAGCCACGGCGAGCCGGTGAGGTTGACCCGTGTCGTGCGCCCGGGTGCACGACGAGCGTGCGGACGCCCTTGAGCAGCACCGTCGCCTCCCAGCGCTCGGCGGCCGCGGTGGCGTGCCCGAGCGGGTCGGCCTCGACGTCGTCGCGCGAGACGTCGAGCATCCGCGCGAGCTCGCCGGCGTGCGGGGTCAGCAGAGCGGGGACGGCGAGCCGTTCAGGGAGGTGGGTGAGCGCGTCGGCGTCGACGACGACCGGCACCCCGTCGTCGAGCGCCATGCGCAGGCGTGCCGCCGCATCGTCACCGCCGCCCGGGCCGACGACCCACGCCTGCACGCGACCCCGTTCCGGGCGGGCGCCACGACCTCGGGGCACCGGTCGACGACCCGGCGGCGAGTCGCGGGCTCACCGACGAAGCGGACCATCCCGGCCATCCCCGCCTGGGCTCCGGCGACGCACAGGTGGGCCGCACCGGCGTACTGCGGCGGACCCGGCCGCGACGCCGACGACGCCACGCGAGTACTTCTGGCGTGGCGTGCGCGCCGCGTGCAGCCAGCGTCGACCGAAGGACCGACCAGCAGTCGGCCGTCGGCGCTCGATCGCCTCGACCGACGGCGGCGGAAGGTACGGCCCGAGCCCGATGTCGACGAGCCCGCGGCAGCGCGCCGCGTCCGGCCTGCGACGCGGCCGGGTCGACGAGCAGCGCGTTCTTGTACGTGCCGAAGGTGCACGTCGCGTCGGCCGGGAGGTACGAGGCGGGCAGGGTCGCACCGTCGACGTCGACGCCGGAGGGGACGTCGACCGCGATCACGAACGGGCGCTCGGCGGCGATCACTCGGCCCACTCGTCGGCCGGTGCTCGCAGTCCCGGGATCCGCCGATGCCGAAGATGCCGTCCACGACCACAGGGAACCCACGGGGCGCGTCGACGAACCTGCAGCCTGCGGCCTGGGCCGCCTCCGCGCCGGGCCCGTGCACCCGTGCAGGGTCGACAGGTGCACCGCGACGAAGCGCTCGCGCGCCAGGTGCGCCGCCGCGAACAGGGCGTCTCCGCCGTTGTCGCCGGTCCCGACCAGGAAGACCACAGGCGATGCGCCCGGGACGACCTCGCGGACGTACGCAGCGAGCCCCGGGCGGCCCGGCGCATCAGGGCGCCCGGAGGGACCGCGCCAGAGCGCCTCCTCGGCGGCACGGACGTCGGCGACGGTGTGCGCTAAGCATGTCAGCACTCTCCCACGGTGGGACCCGCGACGACCGCGACGGCCGTCGACCCCTGCTACTCGACCGTGACGGACTTGGCCAGGTTGCGCGGCTGGTCGACGTCGTGACCGAGCCCGGCGGCGAACTCGCCGGCGAAGATCTGCAGCGGCACCGTCGCCACGAGCGGCTGCAGCAGCGTCGGCACCTTCGGCAGCCGGATCAGGTGGTCGGCGTACGGGCGACCGACGTCGTCGTCGCCGTCCTCGACGAGGACGATCGTGCGGGCGCCCCGGGCCCGGATCTCCTGGATGTTGCTGACGATCTTCTCCTGCAGCTGGTCGCGGCCCTTGGGCGGCACGACGACGAAGACCGGCAGGCCCTCCTCGACCAGCGCGATCGGACCGTGCTTGAGCTCGCCGGCCGCGAAGCCCTCGGCGTGGATGTAGGCGAGCTCCTTGAGCTTGAGCGCACCCTCGAGCGCGACGGGGTAGCCGACGTGGCGGCCGAGGAACAGGATCGAGCGCGACCCGGCGAGCTCGGCGCGCGAGCTTGCGCACCTGGTCGCCCTCGTCGAGCATCCGCTGGATGCCCGCCGGGAGCTTCTCGAGCTCGGCGAGGATCGCGGCGATCTCGTCGCCGTACTTCGTGCCCTTGACCTGGGCGAGGTAGAGCGCCGAGCAGGTAGCAGGCGACGACCTGGGCCAGGAAGCCCTTGGTCGAGGCGACCGCGATCTCGGGTCCGGCGTGCGTGTAGATCACGGCGTCGGACTCGCGCGGGATCGTCGAGCCGTTGGTGTTGCAGATCGACAGCACCCGGGCGCGCTGCTGGCGGGCGTACCGGATGGCCATGCAGGGTGTCCACGGTCTCGCCGGACTGGCTGATCGCGACGACCAGCGTGCTCTGTCGAGGATCGGGTCGCGGTAGCGGAACTCCGAGGCCAGCTCGACCTCGCACGGGATGCGGGTCCAGTGCTCGATCGCGTACTTGGCGACCATGCCGGCGTACGAGGCCGTGCCGCACGCGATGATGACGATCTTGTCGACCTCGCGCAGCTCGTCGTCGGACAGGCGCATCTCGTCGAGCTGCAAGTCGGCCCTGCGCGGCGTGGCGGCCGAGCAGGGTGTCGGCGACGGCCTGCGGCTGCTCGTCGATCTCCTTGAGCATGAACCAGTCGTAGCCGCCCTTCTCGGCGGCCGAGACGTCCCAGTCGACGTGGTACTCGGTGGTCTCGGCGGGCTGGCCGTCGAAGTCGGTGACGACGATGTCGTCGGGCGTGATCGTGACGACCTGGTCCTGGCCGAGCTCGACGGCGTCGCGGGTGTACTCGATGAACGCCGCGACGTCGGAGCCGAGGAAGTTCTCGCCCTCGCCGCGGCCGACGACGAGCGGGGAGTTGCGGCGGGCGCCGACGACGACGTCGGGGTGCTCGGCGTCGCAGATGACGAGCGTGAAGGCGCCCTCGAGCCGGCGGCACACGCGCGCACGGCGTCGGACAGGTCGGGCGCGTCGCCTGCAGCTCGTCGTGCAGCAGGTGGGCGACGATCTCGGTGTCGGTCTCGGAGACGAACTCGAGCCCGTCGGCCTCGAGCTCGGCGCGCAGCGTCGGCGAAGTTCTCGATGATGCCGTTGTGCACGACGGCGACGCGGCGGTCGGCGTCGAGGTGCGGGTGGGCGTTGCCGTCGTTGGCGGCGCCGTGCGTCGCCCAGCGGGTGTGGCCGATGCCGGTGGTCGACGCGGGGAGGGGACTGCTCGGCGAGCTCGGCGTCGAGGTTGGCGAGCTTGCCGGCCTTCTTGGCCGAGGCGATCGTGCCGTCGCACGACGAGCGCCACACCGGTGGAGTCGTAGCCGCGGTACTCCAGTCGTCGCAGACCGCCCATGCACGACGTCCAGGGCAGAGCGTTGACCGACGTATCCGACAATTCCACACATGAGCTCCAGGGTACCGACGAGCCCTCGCGGAGCCGACGGCAACGATGGGCATCATGTCGGTCACGCAGCCGAGGCTCGCGCGAGCACTCGCCGTACGTCGAGCTCGAACGACCCGCGTGGGCCGAGCTCGCCGGCGACGCGCCCCAGCCGCTCAACCCAGACGGAGATCGAGCGGTCCGAGGGCTCGGCGACGAGCTCGACCTCGAGGAGGTCCGCCAGGTCTACGTGCCGCTGACCCAGCTGATCAGCATGCGGGTGCGCCTCGCGGGCGAGCTCTACCGGCCACCGAGGAGTTCCTGCGCCGCCCCCAGCCTCAGCGGACGCCGTTCGTCATCGGCATCGCCGGCTCGGTCGCGGTCGGCAAGTCGACGACCGCCCGCCTGCTGCGCGAGCTGCTCGCCAAGGACGACGCGCACAGCAACGTCGTCGAGCTCGTCACGACCGACGGCTTCCTGCTCCCCAACGCCGAGCTCGAGCGTCGCGGCCTCCTCGACCGCAAGGGCTTCCCCGAGTCGTACGACCGCAAGGCGCTGCTGCGCTTCGTGATGGAGGTCAAGTCCGGCGTCGAGGTCGTCGAGGCTCCGGTCTACTCGCACCTGACGTACGACCGCACCGACGAGGTCGTGACGCTCAAGGCGGCCCGACATCGTCATCGTCGAGGGGCTCAACGTCCTCGCGCCCGCCCGCACCCGCGGCGACGGGCGCCCGGGGCTGGCGATCAGCGACTTCTTCGACTTCTCGATCTACGTCGACGCCTCCGGCAAGGACATCCGCCGCTGGTACGTCGAGCGCTTCCTGCGCGCTGCGCGAGACGGCGTTCGCCGATCCCGACTCGTACTTCCACCGGTACAGCGCGCTACCGACGAGGAGGCGGCGATCGCGCAGGCGCGCTCCTGTGGGACACGATCAACGGGCCGAACCTCAAGGAGAACATCGAGCCGACCCGCGGCCGCGCGTCGCTCGTGCTGCGCAAGGACGCCGACCACTCCGTCGACTGGGTCCGTCTGCGCAAGCTCTGAGCCGACCACCCTCGCGGTGTGAGGCGCGTCACCCCTAGGGTGTCGGCCATGGACTCCGCGCTCAGCACCGTCGGGCTTCCGATCGCCCTCGGCATCATCATGTTCGGCCTCGGGCTCTCCCTGACGGTGGACGACTTCCGTCGCGTCGGGCGTCACCCGCGCGCGGTCGTCGTCGCGCTGGCCTGCCAGCTGCTGATCCTGCCCGCTGTCTGCTTCGGCCTGGTCCTGCTGTTCGACCTCCCCCCGCTGCTCGCCGTCGGCATGATGCTGCTGGCCGCGTCGCCGGGCGGGACGAGCGCCAACCTCTACAGCCATCTGTTCCGGGGCGACGTCGCGCTGAACGTCACGCTGACCGCCATCAACTCGATCATCGCCATCGTGTCGCTGCCGCTGATCACGAACCTCGCGATCGCGTACTTCGACGCCGACAACACGGTCTCGCTCCAGTTCACCAAGGTGCTCGAGGTCTTCGCGATCGTGCTCCTGCCGGTCGCGCTCGGCATGCTCGTCCGCGCAGGGCGCCCCGACTTCGCCGAGCGCATGGACAAGCCCGTCCGCATCGCCTCGGCCGTGATCCTCGCCGTCCTGGTGCTCGGCATCCTCGTCGACCAGCGCGAGAACGTCGCGGACTACGCCGCCCGCGTGGGCGCGGTCACGGCACTGTTCTGCGTGATCAGCCTGGCGGTCGGGTTCCTGGTCCCCCGCTGGGCCGGCGTCACCGAGCGTCAGGCTATCGCGTCGTCGTTCGAGATCGGCGTCCACAACGCGACGCTCGCGATCTACGTCGCCGTCGAGATTCTCGAGGAGACCGAGATCTCCGTCCCCGGTGCCGTCTACGGCCTCATCATGTTCTTCATCGCTGCCGCATGGGGTGTCGTTCTGAGGCGGTTCCTCGTCCGGGAGACGGTGTCCTCCCCCGTCGACGCCTGAGCGGGCCCGGGCTTCACAGCGCGCGACTGAACACTCCGTCGTAGGCCACGAGCCGGAAGCCCATCGCCTCGTTCACTGCCACCATGGGCGCATTGTCGGCGGCGTTCCACGTGTGGAGCAGGGACCGCTCGCCGAGCTCGGCGCCCGCGCGACGCAGGTTCTGGACCTTCATGCCGATCCCGAGGCGGTGTCCGCGGTGGGAGGCGAGCACGAGCGTGTCCCACTGGAACGCGTTCACCGGGTCCGTCCCCGGCACGACGATCTGGGTGTGCCCGACGACCGTGCCGTCGGCGGCGACAGCCACCGTCGTGATCGAGGTGCGCCTCTGCTCGGCGAGCCGGCGCTCCTCCTCGCGGACCCGCGACGGCGGGAAGTCCTCGGGCTCCCACCCGAGGTCTCCGGAGGGAGCCTCGACCCTCATCAGCGATCGCAGCCCGGCGTACGCGTCGAGCACGTCCTCGGGCACCGGTCCGCACCAGGTTCGCAGGACGTACGCCGTGTGGTGCGGCGCCGAGCGCTCCGCCAGCCGGACCAGGTGCTCGTCGTCGGCGGGGAGATCGAGGACGCGCTGCGAGGTGACGAGGCCGAGCCGGAACCCGTGGACGCGCAGCAGCTCCGCATCCGGGCTCGCGGTCTCGTCGGGCGACCATCGGGCTCCCACCTCGAGGCGTGAGCGGCCCGCGAGCCGGACCCGGTGCGCGAGGTGGTCGAGGAAGGCACCCGCGTCGGCCCGACGGCGCGGATCGACGCGCAGGTCGACAGTCACGCTCTCGGTGTTGTCGCGCAGCGGACGCTCCAGCTGCGCGGTCGCGACCACGGTCCCGTCGTCGTCACGCGCCCACACGAGCGTGCGCTCGACCCACGGGTCGCGCGTGCGCGCCCTGACCCGCACCTCGTCCAACGTCCAGACCACGTCGTACGGGTCGGCCGACGCCACACGGACCTCGTGGGCGTGGAACGCCTCCAGTGTCGCGTCGTCGGCAGGGTCGACGTCCTCGATGCGCATCTCGCCACCGTAGGCGCTCGCCACCGCCACGGCCGTTCCTGGCCGGCGCGTGGGCGACGCGTGATCGGTGCTAGAGCGCGAGCGCGGTGCCGACCACCGCGGCCAGGCGGAGCGCGACCGTCTCAGCCTGCTCGCTCGTCGCGGCCTCGACCATCACGCGTACCAGCGGCTCGGTGCCCGGACGGCCGCAGCAGGACGCGGCCGGAGTCGCCGAGCTCCGCGGTCGCAGCGCGACCTCGGCCGGCGGCGACGTCGGGTCGGTGGTCGCCCGCGACTTGTCGACCTGCGGGACGTTGACGAGCACCTGCGGCAGGCGGTGCATCACGGCCGCGAGGTCGGACAGCGGGCGACCGGTGGAGACGACCCTCGCAGCGATCGAGAGGGCGGTGAGCACCCCGTCGCCGGTGGTCGCGTGATCGCTCATGATCACGTGGCCCGACTGCTCGCCACCGAGGTTGAAACCGCCGGCGCGCATCGCCTCGAGCACGTAGCGGTCACCGACCGCGGTCTGGATCACGGTGATGCCGGCGGCCTCCATCGCCTGGACGAAGCCGAGGTTGCTCATGACGGTCGCGACGACGGTGTCGTCGACGAGCTGCCCTGCTCGCTTGCAGCGCGAGCGCGAGGATCGCGAGGATCTGGTCGCCGTCGACGACGGCACCGTGGCGTCGACGGCAAGGCAGCGGTCGGCGTCGCCGTCGAAGGCGAAGCCGACGTCGGCTCCGTGCGTCGAGCACCGCCTGCTGCAGGTCGTCGAGGTGGGTCGACCCGCACCCGTCGTTGATGTTGAGCCCGTCGGGCTCGGCGTGGATCGACGATGACGTCGGCGCCCAGCTCGCGCGAACGCCTGCGGACCGACCTCGTGCGCGGCACCGTTGGCGCAGTCGAGGACGACCGTGAGCCCGTCGAGGCGCGCGGCCGACGGCCTCGACGAGGTGGCGTTCGTAGGCCGCCAGCCCGGCGTGACTGTCGCCGATGCGACCCACGTCGGCCCCGGTCGGGCGCTCCCACGGCTCCTCGAGAGCGCTGCTCGATGACGTCCTCGAGGTCGTCGTCGAGCTTCAGACCGCCGCGCGCCAGGAACTTGATGCCGTTGTCGGGCATCGGGTTGTGGCTCGCGGAGATCATGACGCCCATGTCGGCGGCGAGGCGCGACGTCAGGTACGCGGCACCCGGTGTGGGGACGACACCGAGGCGGTGGACGTCGACCCCCGCAGACGCGAGACCCGCGACCACCGCGGCCTCGAGGAACTCTCCGGAGGCGCGGGGATCGCGGGCCACGACTGCGGTGGGGCGCTGGTCGGCGAAGGCGCCCGACCTCGCCCAGGACGTGGGCCGCGGCGACCGCGAGGTCGACGGCGAGCTCGGCGGTCAGGTCGCGGTTCGCGACACCCCGAACACCGTCGGTGCCGAAGATCCGGCCCACGGCCTGGGATCAGCGCTTGCTGTACTGAGGCGCCTTGCGGGCCTTCTTGAGACCAGCCTTCTTGCGCTCCTTGATGCGCGAGTCGCGCGTCAGCAGTCCGGCCTTCTTCAGGTCGGGACGGTTGACCTCTTCGTCGATCGCGTTGAGCGAACGGGCCACGCCGAGGCGCAGCGCGCCGGCCTGACCGGTCATGCCGCCACCGGTGACGCGCGCGATGCACGTCGAAGCGGTCCTGCAGACCGGTGCTCGGCGAAGGCCTCCTTGGCGATCTGCTGGTGCAGCTTGTTCGGGAGGTACTCCTCGAGCGGCTTGCCGTTGACGGTCCAGACGCCGGTGCCGGGCACGATGCGGACGCGGGCGACGGCCTCCTTGCGACGGCCGGTGGCAGCAGCCGGGAGCGATGATCGACGAGCTTGCTGCCGACTCCGCGCACCGGAGCGGTCTCGGAGGTGTAGGCGACACCCTCGGCGTTGGTCGGCGAACTCGTGGTCTCTTCGGTGGTGCGGTCTCAGCCACGATGATCCTACGCTTCCTGCGCTTACTGGGAGATCTGCGTGATCTCGAACGGCTGGGGCTTCTGGGCGGTGTGCGGGTGCTCCGGGCCGGCGTAGACCTTCAGCTTCGTGATCAGCTGATCGGCCGAGACGGTTCTTGGGGAGCATGCCGCGGACCGACTTCTCGATCGCCTTGCGGGCATCCTTGTCGAGCAGGTCGCCGTAGGCGATCTGACTTGAGACCACCCGGGTAGCCGCTGTGACGGTAGGCGAGCTTGTCGGTGCGCTTGTTGCCCGACAGGGCGACCTTCTCGGCGTTGACGATGATGACGAAGTCGCCACCGTCCACGTGCGGCGCGTAGGTCGGCTTGTGCTTGCCGCGCAGCAGGGTCGCAGCCTGGACGGCGAGACGGCCCAGGACGATGTCCTCGGCGTCGATGACGTGCCACTGACGGGTGATGTCAGACAGGCTTCGGGCTGAACGTGCGCACGGCGTGACCTTCTCGCTTCTTGGATGTGGGACTGGTGGTGCGCCTGCTCTTGGGACGCGGTGGCGTCACAAGGCCTGCAGGCACAACGACACACAAGGTTACCCGGCCGCAACCGCGCTCGGTCAAAACGGGTCACCCGAACGTGACCCGGACCCCTCGCGCGGCCGCGTGAGGGGGCCCATCACGTCTAGGTTGGAGTGGGTCGCGCACCCCCGCGGCCGCTTACGTTCTCTGCACGTCACAGGAGACCCATCGTGACCGAGAACCAGACCCTGACCGTCCGTGACAACCGCTACCGGCGAGGAGTACGAGCTCCCGATCACCGACGGCACCGTCCGCGCCAGCGACCTCGGCAAGATCGGCAAGTCCGACGACGACCCGGGCCTCGCCGTCTACGACCCGGGCTTCACCAACACCGCCTCCACCCGCAGCGCCGTCACGCTACATCGACGGCGAGAAGGGCATCCTGGAGTACCGCGGCTACCCGATCGAGCAGCTGGCCGAGAAGTCCACGCTACCTCGAGGTCGCCTACCTGCTCATCCACGGCGAGCTGCCGACGAAGGAGCAGCACGACCAGTGGGTGCACGAGATCACGTTCCACACGTTCGTGCACGAGAACCTCAAGTCGCCAGCTGCAGGGCTTCCGCTACGACGCGCACCCCATGGGCATGCTGCTGTCGAGCGTCGGCGCGCCTGTCGACGTTCTACCCCGAGGCCCGCAACATCCAGCGACGCGCAGATCCGCCACGACCAGATCGTGCGCATGATCGCCAAGATGCCGACGCTCGGCGCCTGGTCGTTCCGTCACGCGCAGGGCAAGCCGTACGTCTACCCCGACAACGACCTGTCGTACACCGAGAACTTCCTCTCGATGCTGTTCAAGATGAGCGAGCACGAAGTACGACCCCGACCCGCGCCTGGCCAAGGCCCTCGAGGTGCTGTTCATCCTGCACGCCGACCACGAGCAGAACTGCTCGACCAACGCGGTCCGCTCGGTCGGCTCGAGCCAGGTCGACCCGTACTCGGCCGTCAGCGCCGGCATCGCGGCCCTCTACGGCCCGCTGCACGGTGGCGCCAACGAGGCCGTCCTCAAGATGCTCAAGCGCATCAGGCGACGGAGCAACGTCCCGGCGTTCATCGAGGGCGTCAAGAACGGCGACGAGCGTCTCATGGGCTTCGGTCACCGCGTCTACAAGAACTACGACCCGCGCGCCACGATCATCAAGAAGGCCGTCGACGACGTCTTCGAGGTCACCGGGGTCAACCCGCTGCTCGAGATCGCCGCAGGAGCTGGAGAAGATCGCGCTCGAGGACGAGTACTTCGTCAAGCGCAAGCTCTACCCGAACGTCGACTTCTACTCGGGCCTGATCTACGAGGCGCTGCAGTTCCCGCCGGAGATGTTCACGGTGCTGTTCGCGATCCCGCGCACGTCCGGCTGGCTCGCCCAGTGGCTCGAGCTCGTGGACGACCCGGAGCAGAAGATCGCTCGTCCCAAGCAGATCTACACCGGCGAGCCGCCGGCTCGTCTTCCCGTCGGCCAGCGAGCGCTGGAGCTGAGTCGTCCCCGCTCCACGAAGGGCGCTTCCCGCACGGCGGGAGGCGCCCTTCGGCGTTCCCCTACAGTGGCGTGAGCCACCGAGGAGGGGTCGATGACCGAGACGTCCACGAGCACATCCGCGACGACGGGACCGCGCACGAGCCGTCAGGTCCGCCTGCGCGAGCGCCCGGTCGGCTACCCCGGTCCCGAGACGTGGGACGTCGGGACGGTCGAGGTCCCCGCGCCGGGGCCGGGTGAGCTCCTCGTCGCCGTGAGCCACCTGTCGCTCGACCCCGCGATGCGCGGCTGGCTCAACGACGTCAGGTCGTACGTCCCCCCGGTGGGCATCGGAGAGGTGATGCGTGCCGGCGCCGTCGGGACGGTGGTCGCCTCGAGGCACCCCGACTTCGCGGTGGGCGACACGGTCACCGGCACCTTCGGTGTGACCGAGTACGCCCTCACCGACGGGGAGGGCGTCGTGCGCGTGGATCTCGGGCTGGCCCCCGCCCCCACCTGGCTCGGCGCGCTCGGGATGCCCGGGATGACCGCGTACTTCGGTCTGCTCGACGTCGGCCGCGTCCGCAGCGGCGACACCGTCCTCGTCTCCGGCGCAGCCGGCGCGGTCGGCAGCGTCGCCGGCCAGATCGCGAAGGCGCTGGGCTGCACCGTCGTCGGGATCGCCGGCGGCCCGGAGAAGTGCGCGTGGCTGACCTCGATCGGCTTCGACGCGGCGATCGACTACAAGAGCGACAACGTCCTCAGGCGGCTGCGCGAGGTCGCCCCCGACGGTGTCGACGTCTTCTTCGACAACGTCGGCGGCGACACGCTCGACGCCGGTCTGGCCAACCTGCAGCCGTGGCGCACGTGTCGTGATCTGCGGGGCGATCTCGGGCTACAACGAGACCTCGCTGCCGCCGGGACCGCGCCGCTACATGTCGCTGCTGGTCTTCCGGGCGTCGATGACCGGCTTCGTCGTCTTCGACTACGAGGACCGCTACGCCGAGGCGCGCGAGCGGATCGCGGGCTGGCTCGCCGACGGCACGGTCGTCGCGCGGGAGACGGTCCTTCCCGGCGGGGTCGATGCGTTCCCCGAGGCCCTGCTCGGTCTCTACGCGGGCGTCAACACGGGCAAGCTCGTGCTCGAGGTCGGCGGGCAGTCGCCCGTCGTCTCGGGTTGACGCGCTCGATAGGTTGATCAGGTGCGCTGGAGACTCGACCTCGCCTATGACGGTGCGGCCTATCGCGGCTGGGCCACCCAACCAGGACTTCCCTCGGTGCAGCAGTCGGTCGAGGACGCGCTCACGCTCGTCCTGCGGCTCGACGAGCCGGCCCGGGTGACGGTGGCCGGCCGGACCGACACCGGGGTCCACGCCCGGGGGCAGGTCATCCACGTCGACCTGCCAGACGACGTGGAGACCGACGAGACCCACCTGGTCCGCCGACTCGACCGGGTGCTTCCCGACGACATCGTCGTCCGCTCGGCGCGTCAGGCCCCCGACGGCTTCGACGCGCGCTTCTCGGCACTGAGGCGCCGGTACGTCTACCGGATCTGGGACGGACCCACCCGTCCCGACCCGCTGCACCGCAACCACGTCGTCGACCACCACAAGCCGCTCGACGTCTCCGCGATGAACGACGCGGCCGTCGGCATCCTGGGCGAGCACGACTTCGCCGCCTTCTGCCGGCGCCGGGAGGGCGCGAGCACGATCCGGAGCCTCATCCAGCTGACGACCCGCCGTACCGACGCCGGGATCGTCGAGACGACCGTGGTCGCGGACGCGTTCTGCCACTCGATGGTGCGGTCGCTGATGGGCGCGCTCACGGCGGTGGGCGAGGGGCGCAACGAGCCCGCGTGGATGGTGCGCGTCCTCAAGGCCAAGGTCCGGGACTCGCGGGTCAAGGTCATGCCCGCGCACGGGCTCACGCTCGAGGAGGTCGTCTACCCTGCGGACTCCCAGCTCGCCGACCGTGCCCGGGAGAGTCGGCAGTTCCGAGGAACGGTCGAGAGCGCCGAGGATGACTGAGCACTACTTCGACGCCACGCCCACGGGCCCCGAGGGTCGACGTGACGTCACGGCGCGGATCTGGGAGCACGACTACGTCTTCACGACCGCTGCGGGCGTGTTCGCGCGGGACGGTCTCGACAAGGCGACGGCGGTGCTCCTGCGGACCTTCGACCCGCCCGACCATGCGCGCACGGTCCTGGACCTGGGGTGCGGCTGGGGACCGATCGCGTGCGCGGTGGCGTCCGAGGTGCCGGGCTGCACCGTCCACGCCGTCGACACCAACACCCGCGCTCTGGAGCTGACCCGCGACAACGCCGCCCGCGCGGGGGTCGCCGACCGGGTCCTCGCCACCCTGCCCGGCGACGTGCCGGCCACGGTGACGTTCGACGAGATCTGGTCCAACCCGCCGATCCGGATCGGCAAGGAGGCTCTCCACGAGCTGCTCCTCGGGTGGCTGCCACGCCTCTCACCGGACGGCGTCGCACGGCTGGTCGTCGGCAAGAACCTCGGCGCGGACTCCCTGACGCGATGGCTCACCGATCAGGGATGGCCCACCGAGCGGGTCACGAGCGCCAAGGGGTTCCGCGTGCTCCTCGTCCACCGCGCCTGAGCGCACCGCTCGTCCGCCTGCCTGTGGACAACGACCGCGCCCGCCCCGCGCGGCGCGGCAGGCTGAGGCCATGACCGACACGACGTTCCCCTCCCCCGACGACCCGATGCCCGACCAGCGTGCCCTGCACGAGCGCTGGTGCGCCTTGATGGGCGAGCTCGGATTCTCCCGCCGGGCCCTGTGGCTCGCCTCGGTCGACGTCGACCGCCGGATGGTGCCGCCGCTCGTGAAGATCGAGGACTACCCCCGGCTTCCCGATCCGGAGGATGTGCGCGAGCTCCTGGCGCGCTGCCGCGCCTTCGTCGACGACGGGGCACCAGACGGGTCGCTGGCCGTGCTGCTGAGCCGCCCGGGACGCGCGGGGATCACCGACGACGACCGCGCGTGGGCTCGCGCACTGATCGACGCCGGCCGGTACGCCCGCCTGCCGCTGGAGCCTCTGCACCTGGCCACCGACGAGGACCTGGTCGCGCTGGCACCCGACGACCTCGTGCCCCGGCGCCGTTCGGCCTGATCAGCGCTCGCGGGCGACCCTGCCCTCGTCCCACACCGGCTCGTCGCTCTCGTAGACCGTGCCGTCCGCACCGAACACAAGGAACCTGTCGAAGCGCCGCGCGAACCACCGGTCGTGGGTGACGGCGAGGACCGTCCCGTCGAACGCGTCCAGCCCGTCTTCCAGCGCCTCCGCCGACTCCACGTCGAGGTTGTCGGTGGGCTCGTCGAGGAGGAGCAGCGTCGCCCCGGAGAGCTCGAGCAGCAGGATCTGGAAACGCGCCTGCTGACCGCCCGACAGCGAGTCGAACGTCTGCTCTGCGGTGCGGGCGAGGCCGTATCGGTCCAGCTTCCTCGCCGCCTCCTCGCGCCCCATCCCGCGGCGCCCGATCCCGCGCGCGTCGACCTCGCCCCGGTGCAGGATCTCGAGCAACGTCCGGCCAACGAGCTCCGGGTGGGTGTGGGTCTGCACGAAGAGACCGGGCCGCACCCGCGCTCCGAGCTTCGCGAGACCCGTGTGGGAGACCGGCGGCACTGCAGGCCCGGCCCCGTTCTCGCCCGCACCGACCGGCGCGTGCTCGATGTCGGGACGCGTCCCGCCGGCCGCGAGCAGCCGCAGGAAGTGCGACTTGCCCGAGCCGTTCGACCCGAGGACGGCGACGCGCTCTCCGTACCAGACCTCGAGGTCGAAGGGGCGCATCAGGCCGGTGAGCTCCAGGTCCTCGCAGACGACCGCGCGCTTGCCCGTACGTCCCCCCGTGAGCCGCATGGCGACGTTCTGCTCGTGCGGGACCTCCTCCGGCGGGCCGGTCTCCTCGAACTTGCGCAGCCGCGTCTGGGCAGCCCTGTAGCGCGCGGCCATGTCGGAGTTGTACGCGGCCTTGTTCTTGTACATGAGCATCAGCTCGCGCAGCTTGTGGTGCTCCTCGTCCCAGCGGCGGCGGTGCTCCTCGAGCCGGGCGAACCGCGCAGCGCGCGACTCGTGGTACGTCGCGAAGCCCCCCGGGTGCGTCCACGTCGTGCTGCCGGCGGCACCGAGCTCGAGGGTGACGATCCGGGTCGCGGTGTTGGCGAGCAGGGCACGGTCGTGACTGACGTAGAGCACCGTCTTCTGGGTGGCGGCGAGCTGCTCCTCGAGCCACTGCTTGCCAGGGACGTCCAGGTAGTTGTCGGGCTCGTCGAGCAGCAGCACCTCGTCGGGACCGCGCAGCAGTCCTTCGAGCACGAGGCGCTTCTGCTCGCCACCGGACATCGTCGAGAGGTCACGCCACTTCGCCCGCTCGTAGGGGATCCCGAGCGCCGCTGTGCAGCACGCGTCCCAGGTGACCTCGACGTCGTAGCCGCCGGCGTCGGCGTACTCGGCGAGCGCAGAGGCGTAGCGCATCTGGGTCGGTTCGTCGTCGCTCTCCATGAGGGCGAGCTCGACCTCGTCCAGGCGGGCAGCGGCGAGGCGGACGCGGGGCGGGGCCACGGAGAGCAGCAGCTCGCGCACGGTCTCCAGGTGCGTGCCGTCCGGATGCCGGGTCACCATCTGCCTCATCACCCCGAGACCGCCGCTGCGGGCGACCGTGCCGCCGTGGGGCGTGAGCTCACCGGTGATGATCTTCAGCAGCGTCGTCTTGCCGGCACCGTTGGCCCCGACCAGCGCCATGACGGCACCGTCTCCGACGCGGAACGAGACGTCGTCCAGCAGCACTCTCCCGTCCGGGAGGTCGTAACGGATTCCGGCGAGATCGACGTGGCCCACGCCCCCAGTCTCCGCGCGTGGTCAACCGGTTATGCGGCCGGGGTGCACGACGTGTGTCGGGGTGCGGACACCTGCCCCGTGCGGCCCACCGATCCACTACGCTCCAGCGAAACCCCCCGACGTACGGAGTCTTTCCCCGTGAGCGTGTACGTGGTCCTCGGCCTGGTCGGTCTCGTGCTCCTCACGGCGTCGCTGGTGATCGGCGACCTCTTCGAGGGCCTCACCGACCTGCTGCCGGGCGACGCGTTCTCGAGTGCCGTCATCGGGGGCTTCGTCGCCGCGTTCGGGTTCGGGGGCGCCTTCGCCGAAGCCCTGGCGCTGCCGCTTCTGGTCACCCTGCCGGTCGCCGTCGTCTCGGGCGTCGTCGTCGCCTCGTTCGCCGGCTGGCTCACCGGCCTCGTGCGCGGGGGCGGCAGCGACGGGACCCCGTCGATCACCGACAGCGTCGGCCGCAGCGGCCGCGTCGTGTCCGAGATCCCTCGAGACGGGTACGGGCTGGTCCGGATCGTCGTCGGTGGTCACACGCTCCAGCTCAACGCCCGTGCTGCCGGCCCGCTGGGCGCAGGCAGCGAGGTCCACGTCACCGAAGTCCTCTCCCCGACGGCGGTCACCGTGGCCCCCGCCTGGGACGAGATCGTCTAGCCTCCCGAAAGGCCCCCCGCTGTGTCCTCCCCCGTCCTCGTCCCCGTCGCGGGATTCGTCGTTCTCCTCGTGCTCCTCGTGCTGCTGGTCACCAGTCGCTACAAGGTGGCGGGCCCCAACCAGGCGTTCATCGTGACGGGCCGCAAGGGCAAGGCGGTCCTGAACCCCGAGACGGGAGCGCTGACCACCGACCTCTCGGTCAGAAGGTCATCCTCGGTGGCGGCACGTTCGTCGTCCCGTTCGTCCAGAAGCTGGCGACGATGGACCTGTCGAGCCGGCGCATCTCCGTCCAGATCCGTGGAGCGGTCTCCGGACAGGGCATCAAGCTGAACGTCGAGGGCGTGGCGATCGTGAAGGTCGGCGGCAACGCCGACCAGATCCGGCTCGCCGCACAGCGGTTCCTCTCGCAGCAGGCCGACATCGAGCCCTTCACGCAGGAGGTGCTGGCCGGCGCGCTGCGCTCGATCGTCGGCGGACTGACCGTCGAGCAGATCATCCGTGACCGCGCGGCCTTCGCCCAGCGAGTCGCCGACGAGTCCGAGAACTCCCTGACGGGCCAGGGTCTGATCCTCGACACGTTCCAGATCCAGGACGTCACCGACGACGGCAGCTACCTCTCCGACCTCGGACGCCCCGAGGCCGCCCGGATCCGTCAGACGGCCGCGATCGCCGAGGCGGCAGCACGCCAGGCGGCCGAGCAGGCAAGCCTGAAGGCCGAGGAGGAGATCGCGATCGCGCAGCGCACGCTCGCGCTCAAGCAGGCCGAGATCAAGTCGGAGACCGACGCCGCCGCGGCGAACGCTGCCTCGGCGGGCCCGCTGGCCCAGGCCGACCGCGACCAGGCGGTCCTCGCCGAGCAGGAGAAGGTCGCCGTCCGTCAGGCCGCGCTGACCGAGCGCCAGCTCGAGACCCAGGTGCGCAAGCCGGCCGACGCCGAGCGCTACAAGGTCGAGCAGGAGGCCGAGGCGCGGCGTACGTCCGAGATCTCCGCCGCCGAGGCGCGCAAGGCGTCCACCATCGCCGCCGCCGAGGCACAGGCCGAGGAGGCCCGTCTCACCGGCGAGGCGGAGAAGCTGCGGCGTGCGGCCCTCGCCGAGGCCGAGGCCATCGAGGGTGCGCGTCGCGGCGAGGCAGAGAAGGCCCGACGCGTCGCCGAGGCCGAGGCCACGCGCGCGGAGGGCGAGGCACAGGCCGCAGCGACGCTGGCGGTCGGTCATGCCGAGGCCGAGGCGATGGACAAGCGCGCGGCCGCGTTCGCGAGCTACAACGACGCCGCGGTGCTCCAGATGCTCATCGAGGTCCTTCCCCAGATCGCCCGTGAGGTCGCTGCCCCGATCGCGGCCATCGACCAGCTGACCATCTTGTCGACCGACGGCGCCGGAGCGCTGCCGAAGCAGGTCAACGACAACGTCGTGCAGACGCTCCAGATGCTGAAGACGTCCACCGGCCTCGACCTGGAGAAGCTCCTGCACCGGTCGGTCGAGAAGGCCGCCAACGGGATGGGCGTCTCGACAGGCGCCAACGGCGACCACGCCTGAGCCGCGCCGTCACGGGATCGCCGAGAGCAGCACCGTCTCGGCGGTCCCGCTGTCGACGAGCGCCGCGCGGTCCACGACCAAGGGCATCGGAAGGACGTCGGCGACCGCGGTGACGACGGCAGGCAGGAGCGCACCCGGGGCCCGCGTGGCCAGTGAGACGTGAGGGACCCACGCACCGGGCGCGTAGCTGTGGTGCAGGTCCGCCCCCGATGCCCTCACGGCCTCCACAACGGCCGTCTGACGCCGTGCGAGGTCGGCGGTGACCGCCGGTGCCAGCGCCGCGCGCCCGCGCGGGAACGCGAGGGTGCCCTGGCAGGTCAGCGTGTACGGGCCGCCGTCCGGCAGCTGCTCCAGCGCTCGCTGGACGGATGGCAGGTCCCACTCGCGCAGCACCGCGTACGACAGGTGCGGATGGTGCCGACCGTGCGTGTGCGTCGCCAGCGTGTGGACGCCACCAGCCTCCAGCCTCTCCCACAACGCCCGGAGCCGTCGTTCGGTCCGGGCGTCGAACAGGGCGCAGACGGCGAGGGCCATGTCCCCCAGCGTGCCGCGTCTTGGGTCAGTCCACGAGCGCAGCGGCCAGCAGCTCGAGCGTCTGCTCGCGGGCCGGCGAACGCCGCGGGTCCCCGCCCTGCCGCGCGGACGCGACCGGGTGCACCATCACCTCGTCGACCCCGAACTCCGCGGCCAGCGCACGGATCCGCTCAGCGGCCGCGGCCGGAGCACCGACGACGTTGCGGGCAAGACCGTCTTCGACCATCGCACGCTGCGGCGCGGTCAGCTCCGCCTTCTGCGCGTCCTCGACCAGGTCGAGTGCCGTGAGCGGCGCACCGGTCATCAGCCGGGCCATCGACTGGAGGTTCGGGATGGCCAGGGCGACCGCCTCCTCCTCGGTGTCGGCGACGACCGCGTTGACGGTGAGGAAGGTCGTCGGCTCGGGCGTTCGCTCGCTCGGCCGGAACTCGCGCCGGTAGATCGCCAGCGCCTCGGCAGTCCCACGACCGGAGAAGTGGTGGGCGAACACGTACGGCAGACCCTTCGCGGCCGCGAGGTGCGCGGAGTAGGTCGACGACCCCAGCAGCCACTGCCGCGGGACCGTGGTCGCGCTGGGAGTCGCCAGCAGTCGGTAGTCCTTCCCGCGGATCGGGATCCGGACCCCGACGGTGGAGTCCATCAGCGCCATGACGTCGTCGAGGTACTGCGGGAACCGCTCGACGTCGGTGTCGTCGCGTCCGGCCGCGCCACGCAGCGCCCAGGAGGTCACCGGGTCCGAGCCGGGCGCGCGTCCGAGCCCGAGGTCGATGCGCCCCGGGTACGCCGCCTCGAGGAGTGCGAACTGCTCCGCCACCGCGAGCGGGGCGTGGTTCGGGAGCATCACTCCCCCGGAGCCGAGCCGGATCCGCTCCGTCTGCGCGGCGAGCACAGCGATCAGGACCGGAGGGGACGTGGCAGCCACCGCCGGCATGTTGTGGTGCTCCGCGACCCAGTAGCGGGTGAAACCCGATCTGTCGGCCACCTGCGCCAGCGCGGTCGTCGCCGCGAGCGCGTCGGCAGTCGTCTGATCGGTACGGACAGGAACGAGGTCGAGGACCGAGAGCTTCGGGGACGCCATACCTCAGGTCAACGCCCTGAGGTGTCCGCGCGATTCCCCGGAGCGGCTACCGGCTGGTCTTCGTGCGACCGCGCCACCACTGCCAGGCGAACGTCACGATGAGAGCGCCGACCAGCGAGCCGATGATCCCGCTGGGGCGCAGCTCGAGGCCGTCACCGGCCAGGAGGCTGATGAGGAGGCCGCCGACGAAGGAACCGACGAGACCGGCGACGAACGCGAGGGTCCAGTCGATCCCCTCGGTCCCACGGCCGAGGATGATCTGGGCGAGCGCGCCGGCCAGCATGCCGAAGAGGATGATCGCGATGATGAGCACGCACGCAGCCTAGGGCTCTGCGCGCCCCGGCGCATGCTTCGTTGCACCGGCGCTCGCGCGCACGACCCCACAAAGCACGAGGGCCGGCACCTGCCCCCTGGCGGGAGTGGTGCCGGCCCTCGTCGAGAACCGGTGAGGGTCACGCCTTGTCGGCGTCGCCCTCGGTCTCGTCGGCCTTCTCGGCAGGCGCCTCGTCGGCGGTCGACTCGGTGTCGGCCTCGTCGGTGGCGGCGATCTGGTCCTTGACCTCGTCGGCGCTCTCGGGGGCCTCGACCGGAGCGGTCTCGGCCTTCGTGGCCTTCTTCGGCGTCTGGTTCTGACGCCGAACTCCTTGGCCTCGACGATCTCGATGACGGCCATGGGGGCGTTGTCGCCCTTGCGCGGCGCGATCTTCGTGATGCGCGTGTAGCCGCCGGGACGGGTCGCCATGGCGGGACCGATCTCGGTGAACAGCGTGTGCAGGATGCTCTTGTCACGGATGACCTTGACGACCTGGCGGCGGTTGGCCACCGTGTCGGTCTTGGCCTTGGTGATGAGCGACTCGGCGTACGGACGCAGGCGGCGGGCCTTGGCCTCGGTCGTCGTGATCTTGCCGTGCTCGAACAGGTTCTGCGCGAGGTTGGCCAGGATCAGGCGCTGGTGCGCCGGGCTACCGCCGAGGCGGGGACCCTTGGTGGGGGTGGGCATGTGTTGTCTCCAGAATCAGATGCGGTGTCAGCGAGCAGTACTCAGTACTGCTCGTCCTCGGCGAAGCTGGCGTCGTCGTCGTACGCGTCGATGACGGCGGACGGGTCGAAACCGGCCGGGCTGTCCTTGAGCGCCAGACCCATCTCGGCGAGCTTGGCCTTGACCTCGTCGATCGACTTCGAACCGAAGTTGCGGATGTCGAGCAGGTCCTGCTCCGAGCGCGTGATGAGCTCACCCACGGTGTGGACGCCCTCGCGCTTGAGGCAGTTGTACGACCGGACCGTGAAGTTGAGGTCCTCGATCGGCAGGGCCAGGTCGGCAGCGAGCTGCTCGTCGACCGGCGACGGGCCGATGTCGATGCCCTCGGCCTCGACGTTGAGCTCACGGGCCAGGCCGAACAGCTCGACCAGGGTCGAGCCGGCCGACGCGATCGCGTCGCGCGGCAGGATCGACTTCTTGGTCTCGACGTCGATGACGAGCTTGTCGAAGTCGGTGCGCTGCTCGACACGGGTGGCCTCGACCTTGTAGGTGACCTTCAGGACCGGCGAGTAGATCGAGTCGACCGGCATGCGGCCGATCTCTTCGTCGCCGGACTTGTTCTGGACGGCCGAGACGTAGCCGCGGCCACGCTCGACGACGAGCTCGATCTCGATCTTGCCCTTGGCGTTCAGCGTCGCGATGTGCAGGTCGGGGTTGTGGACCTCGACACCGGCCGGGGGCTGGATGTCGGCGGCGGTGACGTCGCCGGCACCCTCCTTGCGCAGGTACATGACGACGGGCTCGTCGTTCTCCGAGGAGACGACGAGGCTCCTTGAGGTTCAGGATGATCTCGGTGACGTCCTCGGTCACGCCGGGGACGGTCGAGAACTCGTGGAGCACGCCGTCGATCTTGATCGAGGTGACGGACGCACCCGGGATCGACGACAGCAGCGTGCGACGCAGCGAGTTGCCGAGGGTGTAGCCGAAGCCGGGCTCGAGGGGCTCGATGACGAACCGCGAACGGAACTCGTCGACGACCTCTTCGGACAGGGCGGGGCGCTGGGCGATCAGCATGTGTTCTTCCTTTCCGGACCGACCTCTATTTGAAGGCCCGGGTTGTGCGCTGGTGACCTGCGAGGGTGGCCGGCAGGGCGGGATCAGATCTTGGAGTAGAACTCCACGATCAGCTGTTCCTGGATCGGAACGGTGATCTGCTCGCGGACGGGCTGGCGGTGGACGAGGATGCGACCGCGATCGGGCGCGACGTCGATCCAGCCGGGGACGGTGTCCTTGTCGTGGGTCTCACGCGCGACGATGAACGGCGTGGTCTCCAGCGACTTGGGCTTGACGTCGATGATGTCGTGCTTGCTCACCTGGAACGACGGGATGTCGGTCTTGACGCCGTTGACGATGAAGTGACCGTGGTTGACGAGCTGACGGGCGTGACGACGCGTGCGGGCGAAACCGGCACGGTAGACGACGTTGTCGAGACGCGACTCCAGGATCTGGAGCAGGTTGTCACCGGTCTTGCCGGGACGACGCGAGGCGAGCTCGTAGTACTTGCGGAACTGCTTCTCGAGCACGCCGTAGGTGTAACGCGCCTTCTGCTTCTCGAGCAGCTGGTTGCGGTACTCCGACTCCTTGACGCGCGCGCGGCCGTGCTGGCCGGGAGGGTAAGGACGCTTTTCGAATGCAGCGTCACCACCGACGAGGTCGATGCCGAGGCGGCGCGACTTCTTGGTGAGAGGTCCGGTGTAACGGGCCATGGTTGATAACTCCTAGAAGATCAAGGTAGCGACGTCAGAGACGACGGTGCTTGGGGGGACGGCAGCCGTTGTGGGGGCTGGGGGTCACGTCGGAGATGGTGCCGACCTCGAGGCCGACTCCGCTCAGCGACCGGATCGCCGTCTCGCGGCCCGAACCGGGGCCCTTCACGAAGACGTCGACCTTCTTCATCCCGTGCTCCATCGCCTGACGACCGGCCGACTCGGCGGCCATGCCGGCAGCGAACGGAGTCGACTTGCGCGAGCCCTTGAATCCGACGGTTCCGCCGGAGGCCCACGCGATCACGGCACCCGTGGGGTCCGTGATCGTCACGTGGGTGTTGTTGAACGTGCTCTTGATGTGGGCTTCGCCCTGAGCGACGTTCTTCTTCTCCTTGCGGCGGACCTTCTTGCCAGCTGTCTTAGGAGGCATGCGCTATCACTTCTTCTTTCCGGCGACGGTGCGCTTGGGGCCCTTGCGGGTGCGCGCGTTGGTCTTGGTGCGCTGGCCGCGAACGGGCAGGTGCGCACGGTGACGACGGCCCTGGTAGCTGCCGATCTCCATCTTGCGGCGAATGTCAGCCGTGACCGTACGACGCAGGTCGCCCTCGGTCTGGTAGTTCGCTTCGATGTGATCGCGGAGCGCGACGAGGTCGTCGTCGTCGAGCTCGTGGACGCGCTTGTCCGGGCTGATGCCGGTTGCGGCGAGGGTCTCGGTCGGCGCGGGTGCGGCCGATCCCGAAGACATACGTGAGTGCGATCTCGATGCGCTTTTCGCGCGGGAGGTCGACTCCTACGAGGCGTGCCATCTAGGCAGTTCCTTCCATTGCGGCGAGGTGTGGTCACCTGATGCATCCCGATTGCCTCCCAGATCTGGGATCTGGAGTCGGGCCCCGGCCTACGCTTCCGGGGGTGACCCGCCACGACCGGTCGGCTGCGGCGGGAGCGATCAGATGTTTCGTGGTGCTGCTGCTGTGAAGAAGCGTCTGCTCAGCCCTGACGCTGCTTGTGGCGCGGGTTCTCGCAGATCACCATGACGCGGCCGTGGCGACGAATCACCTTGCACTTGTCACAGATCTTCTTCACGCTCGGGTTGACCTTCATCGAGATCTCTCTCTTGGGGATCTGAGACGTGGACGTGAGGGGTACGCGGTACGTGTTACTTGTAGCGGTAGACGATGCGACCGCGGGAGAGGTCGTACGGCGAGAGCTCCACCACGACCCGGTCCTCGGGGAGGATCCGGATGTAGTGCTGACGCATCTTGCCGCTGATGTGCGCGAGGACCTTGTGGCCGTTGGCCAGCTCCACACGGAACATCGCGTTGGGCAGAGCCTCGACGACGGCCCTTCCATCTCGATGACGCCTTCTTTTTTCGCCATGACCTCCGCAATCTGTCGTACGTCTCTCGGACTGGCCGGAGGCATGCGTCACCGCAGCCCTCGGCCGACTGTCCATAGTACGGTGCTCGGCAACCCAGGGACAAATCCGCCCCAGCGGGGGTCTCAGCCCTCGGCGGGTCCGCCGTACGGGACCCCCAGCTCGGCGAGCCGCGCACGGCCGCCGTCGAGCGCAGTGAGGACCCAGGCGCCGGCGTCGGTCAGGGTGAAGGTGTGCTCGAAGTGGGCTGCCCAACCGCCGTCGTCGGTGACGACCGTCCAGTCGTCCTCGAGCGTCGTCGTCTCGATCGTCCCCTCGGTGATCATCGGCTCGACGGCGAGCACGAGACCCTTCACGAGTCGCGGACCCCGGCCGGGTGGACCGAAGTTGGGGACGTTGGGCGGCATGTGCATCGCAGAGCCGATGCCGTGGCCGATGAAGTCCTCGACGATCCCGTACGTCTCGCCGCCCGGCTGGGAGCGCACGTACGACTCGACGCCGTGCCCGATGTCACCGACCCTGCCGCCGAGCCGCGCGGCCGCGATGCCGCGCCAGAGCGACTCCTCGGACACGCGCAGCAGCTCACGACGACTCTCGGGGACCTCTCCCACCGCCACGGTGATCGCCGCGTCGCAGTGCCAGCCGTCGAGGACACACCCGCAGTCGATCGAGACGAGATCGCCCTCGGCGATCACCCGGTCACTAGGGATGCCGTGGACGACCTCGTCGTTGACCGACGTGCAGATCGTCGCCGGGAAGCCGTGGTAGCCCAGGAAGTTGGGCACGGCACCGCGGCTGCGGATGTGGTCCTCGGCGATCTCGTCGAGGTCCGCGGTCGTCATGCCGGCACGCACCGAGGCGCGCAGGAGCTCGAGCGTCTCACCGACGATGACGCCCGCCCGACGCATCACCGCGATCTGGTCGGGCGTCTTGATCTCGAGGCCGCTGCCGAAGATCCCATCTGGCTAGGCGCCCATCGGCGGCTTAGCCGCCTGCGGGAGCGCGTCGAGGATGCGGGCCTGCACGTCGTCGATCCCGCCCATACCGTCGACCTTGATGAGCAGGCCACGGTCGCCGTAGACCTCGAGCAGCGGCGCGGTCTCGGCCTCGTACACCTCCTGGCGGTGCCGGATGACGTCCTCGGTGTCGTCGGCACGGCCAGACTGGTCTCCGCACGCTTGAGCAGCCGCGAGATGAGCTCCTCGCGGTCGACCACCAGCTCGACGACCGCGTCGAGCTCCTCGCCCAGCTCGTCGAGGATCCCGTCGAGCGTGTGGACCTGGTCGACCGTGCGCGGGTAGCCGTCGAGGAGGAAGCCGTCCTGCGCGTCGTCCTGCGCCAGCCGGTCGTGCACCATCGCGTTGGTGACCTCGTCGGGGACGTACTCGCCGGCGTCCATGTAGCGCTTCGCCGGCTGCCCCAGCTCGGTCCCCTGCGGAGACGTTCGCCCGGAAGATGTCACCGGTGGAGATGTGCGGGATGCCGAGCTTCTCGGCGAGCAGAGTCGCCTGGGTGCCCTTGCCGGCGCCCGGGGGACCCATGATCAGGAGTCGCGTCACTTGAGGAACCCTTCGTAGTTGCGCTGCTGCAGCTGGCTCTCGATCTGCTTGACCGTGTCGAGACCGACGCCCACGATGATGAGGATGGTGGTGCCGCCGAACGGGAAGTTCTGGTTGGCGTCGACCAGCGCGATGGCGAGCATCGGGATGAGCGCGATCAGACCGAGGTACAGCGAACCGGGGACGGTGATGCGCGAGAGCACGTACGCGAGGTAGTGCTGCGTCGGGCGCCCGGCGCGGATGCCGGGGATGAAGCCGCCGTACTTCTTCATGTTGTCGGCGACCTCCTTCGGGTTGAACGTGATCGACACGTAGAAGTACGTGAAGAAGACGATCAGCAGGAAGAAGGTGAGCATGTAGACCGGGTGGTCGCCCTGGACGAAGTTGTCGTTGATCCAGTTGGCCCAGCCCTTGCCCTGGTTGAACTGCGCGACGAGCGCGGGCAGGTACATGAGGCTGGAGGCGAAGATGACCGGGATGATGCCGGCCTGGTTGACCTTGAGCGGGATGTACGTCGACGAGCCGCCGAACATCCTGCGCCCGACCATGCGCTTGCGCGTACTGCACGGGGATGCGTCGCTGCGCCTGCTCGATGAAGATGACGGCTGCCACGACGGCCAGGCCGACCGCGATGACGATCGCGAAGACGTCCAGCCCTTCTGCTCCTTGATGAGCCACATCGCGCCGGGGAACGTCGCGACGACCTGGGTGAAGATCAGGATCGACATGCCGTTGCCGACACCACGGTCGGTGATGAGCTCGCCGAACCACATGATGATCGCGGTGCCGGCGACCATCGTGAGCACGATCAGCAGGAAGAGACTGCTGTCGGTGTCGTGCAGGAGGTCACGCTGGCACTGGTTGCCGAAGAGGGCTCCCGTGCGTGCCAGCGCCACGATGCCGGCGCCCTGGAGGATCGCGAGGCCCAGCGTCAGGTAGCGCGTGTACTGCGTGATCTTGGTCTGGCCGGACTGGCCCTCCTTCTTGAGGGCCTCCAGGCGTGGGATGACGACGACGAGCAGCTGCAGGATGATGCTCGCGGTGATGTACGGCATGATGCCGAGCGCGAAGACCGTCAGCTGGAGCAGCGCACCGCCGGAGAAGACGTTGATAAGGGCGAACAAGCTGTTCGCGTTCTCACCGGAGGTGGCGGCGTTGAGACAGAACTGGACGTTCTCCACGTTGACGCCGGGAGCCGGGAGCATGGAGCCCATCCGGAACAGCACGATGATGAACAGGACGAAGAGGATCTTCTTACGCAGATCTGGCGTCCTGAACGCGTTGACGAAGGCGCTGAGCACCGGGTCCTCCTATGGACAGCGGCGACGGTGTCCCGTGCGGTGTGCGGTATGGGGTGAAGCGAAACATGGCGACTCTAACAGCCACCTGGGAGGCAGCTGTCAGAGACCGCCATGTCTCATGTCGAAGAAGCTCAGAGCTCGGTGGTCGAGCCGCCGGCTGCTTCGATCTTGCTCTTGGCCGAGGCCGAGAACTTGTTCGCGGTCACCTGGACCGCGACAGAGATGTCGCCGTTCCCCAGCACCTTGACGGGCTGGCCCTTGCGGACGGCACCCTTCGCGACCAGCGCGGCCACGTCGACGGTGCCACCCTCGGGGAAGAGCTCCTCGATGCGGGTCAGGTTGACGACCTGGTACTCCACCCGGAACGGGTTCTTGAATCCCTTGAGCTTCGGCAGGCGCATGTGGATCGGGACCTGGCCGCCCTCGAAGCCGACGGGCACCTGGTAACGGGCCTTGGTGCCCTTGGTGCCGCGACCGGCGGTCTTGCCCTTGGAGCCCTCACCGCGACCCACACGGGTCTTGGCGGTCTTGGCGCCCGGGGCGGGGCGCAGGTGATGCAGCTTGAGCGCCATGTCAGTTCCCCTCAGTCCACATTCTTGACGTCGACGAGGTGCGGGATGGTCGTCGAGCATGCCGCGGATCTCGGGACGGTCCTCCTTGACGACGACGTCGCCGATGCGCTTGAGACCGAGCGAACGCAGGGTGTCGCGCTGGTTCTGCTTGCGACCGATGCCCGAGCGGACCTGGGTCACCTGGAGCTTGGCCATCACGCACCCGCCTGCGCCGGAGCCTCGGTGGGCTCCTTGCCGGACTTGAGCAGGGCGGCCGGGGCGACCTGCTCGACCGTCAGGCCGCGGCGGTCTGCCACGTCCTGCGGCGACTCGAGCACACGCAGCGCCTCGACGGTCGCGTGGACGATGTTGATCGCGTTCGACGAGCCGAGCGACTTGCTCAGGACGTCGTGGATGCCGGCGGCCTCGAGCACGGCGCGCACCGGGCCACCGGCGATGACGCCGGTACCGGGCGCGGCCGGGCGCAGGAAGACGACGCCGGCCGCCTTCTCACCCTGCACCGGGTGCGGGATGGTGCCCTGGATGCGCGGGACGCGGAAGAAGGACTTCTTCGCCTCTTCGACACCCTTGGCGATGGCGGTCGGAACTTCCTTGGCCTTGCCGTAGCCGACGCCGACCTGCCGTCGCCGTCACCGACGATGACCAGGGCGGTGAAGCTGAAGCGACGACCACCCTTGACGACCTTGGCCACACGGTTGATCGTGACGACCTTCTCGATGTATGCGGTCTTGTCCGCCGGTCGTCGACCGCGACCCCGACGGTCCCCGCCGCCTCTGCGGCGCTGGCTCCGCTCATGCGACACTCCTCTTCTCTCGTCTGGTCATCAGAACTCCAGTCCGCCCTCGCGGGCGCCGTCGGCCAGAGCCGCGACGCGACCCGCGTACTTGTTGCCGGCGCGGTCGAAGACGACGGACTCGACACCGGCGGCCTTGGCGCGGTCGGCGACCAGCTCGCCGACGCGTCTTGGCCTTGGCGGTCTTGTCGCCGTCGAGCGAGCGCAGGTCGGCCTCCATCGTCGACGCCGACGCCAGCGTGCGGCCCTCGAGGTCGTTGACGACCTGAGCGACGATGTGCTTGCTCGAGCGCGTGACGACCAGACGCGGACGCTCTGCCGATCCCTGGATCTTCTTGCGACCACGGATCTGGCGACGCGACGCGACGCGATACGACGCAGCCGTGTGCTTGGCGTGCTTGATCGAGATAGCCATGGCTTACTTACCAGCCTTTCCGACCTTGCGCCGGACGTGCTCGCCGGCGTAGCGCACGCCCTTGCCCTTGTAGGGCTCGGGCTTGCGGATCTTGCGGATGTTGGCGGCGACCTCGCCGACCGGCCTGCTTGTCGATGCCCGCGACGGTGAGCTTGGTCGGCGACTCGACGGTGAACGTGATGCCCTCGGGCGCCTTGAACGGCACCGGGTGGCTGAAGCCGAGGCTGAGCTCGATCTCCGCGGGGCCCTTGGCCAGGACGCGGTAACCGACGCCGACGATCTCGAGCTTCTTCTCGTAGCCCTCGGTGACACCGATGACCATGTTGTTGATCAGCGTGCGCGACAGGCCGTGCAGCGCCGTTCTGGCGCTCGTCGTTGGGACGCTCGACCGCCAGCGCGCCGTCATCGTCCTTGCGCACGGTGATCGGCTCGGCGACGGTGTGCGAGAGCGTGCCCTTGGGACCCTTGACCGTGACGTCCTGACCGTCGATGGTGACCTCGACACCGGAAGGAACGTCGACGGGGATCTTGCCGATGCGTGACATGTCCAGTCTCCTCCCGTCACCAGACGTAGGCGAGGACTTCTCCGCCCACGCCCTTGTGGTTGGCCTGGCGGTCGGTGAGCAGACCCTGGCTCGTGGAGATGATCGCCACGCCCAGGCCGCCGAGCACCTTCGGCAGGTTGGTCGACTTCGCGTAGACGCGCAGACCCGGCTTGCTGATGCGGCGGATGCCGGCGATCGAGCGCTCGCGGTGCGGGCCGTACTTGAGGGTGATGGTCAGCGTCTTGCCGACCTCGCCCTCGGTCGGCTCGGCCACGGCGTAACCGGTGATGTAGCCCTCCTGCTTCAGGATGTCGGCGACGCCGGCCTTCAGCTTGGAGTACGGCATGGTCACCTCGTCGTGGTACGCCTGGTTGCCGTTGCGGACACGCGTCAGCATGTCCGCGATCGGATCGGTCATCGTCATGCAGTGTGTTTCCCTTTCTTGCCGCGGTTCGTCCGCCGACCAGTGGTCGCGGGACCTGCGGCGTTCAGGGTCGAGTGGGATTACCAGGAGCTCTTGGTGACGCCGGGCAGCTCGCCGCGGTGCGCCATCTCCCGCAGGCAGATGCGGCACAGGCCGAACTTGCGGTAGACGGAGCCGGGCGGCCGCAACGCTGGCAGCGGGTGTAGCCGCGCACGGCGAACTTCGGCTTGCGCGCGGCCTTGACCTTCAGACAGGTCTTCGCCATGTCAGTTCTCCTTGTAGGGGAAGCCGAGCAGCTTGAGCAGCGCGCGCCCCTCGTCGTCGTTGGTCGCCGTGGTGACGATCGTGATGTCCATGCCGCGCGTGCGGTCGATCTTGTCCTGATCGATCTCGTGGAACATGACCTGCTCGGTCAGACCGAACGTGTAGTTGCCACGGCCGTCGAACTGCTTGGGCGAGAGACCACGGAAGTCGCGGATGCGCGGCAGCGCGAGCGTCAGCAGACGGTCGAGGAACTCCCACATGCGGTCGCCACGCAGCGTGACGTGCGCGCCGATCGGCATGCCCTCACGCAGCTTGAACTGCGCGATGGACTTGCGGGCCTTGGTGACCTGCGGCTTCTGGCCGGTGATCGCGGTGAGGTCGCGGATCGCGCCCTCGATGAGCTTGCCGTCGCGAGCAGCCTCGCCGACGCCCATGTTGACGACGATCTTGGTCAGGCCGGGGACCTGCATGACGTTGTCGTACGTCGAACTGCTCACGCAGCGCCGGCAGGATCTCCTCGCGGTACCGCGTCTTGAGGCGCGGCTGCCTCCTGCGGTCTCGGCGGTCATCAGATCTCCTTTCCGGTCTTCTTGGCGATGCGCACGCTGCGCTGCGCGTAGGTCGAGCCGTCGGGACGCTTCTTGGTGACCTCGTCGCGACGGAGCCGACGCGTGGTGGTGGTCTTGTCGCCGTCGACGTCGACGAGGAGCATGACGTTCGAGATGTGGATCGGGGCCTCGCTGGTGATGATGCCGCCCTGGTCGTGCCCGGCTGGCAGGCCTTGGTGTGCCGCTTGACGCGGTTGACGCCCTCGACGATGACGCGGTCGTTCTCGGGGATGACGTCGATGACCTTGCCCTCGACGCCCTTGTCCTTGCCGGCGATGACCTTGACCTGGTCACCCTTGCTTGATGGTAGGCTTCGGCCATCTCAGAGCACCTCCGGTGCGAGCGAGATGATGCGCATGAACTTCTTGTCGCGCAGCTCACGGCCCACGGGGCCGAAGATGCGCGTTCCACGCGGGATCGCCGTCGGTCTTGAGGATGACGGCGGCGTTCTCGTCGAACTTGATGTACGAACCGTCCGGACGACGGCGCTCCTTGACGGTGCGCACGACGACAGCCTTGACGACATCGCCCTTCTTGACGTTGCCGCCGGGGATCGCGTCCTTGACGGTGGCGACGATCGTGTCGCCGATACCGGCGTAGCGACGACCGGAGCCACCGAGAACGCGGATGCAGAGGATCTCCTTGGCACCGGTGTTGTCGGCGACCTTGAGTCGCGACTCCTGCTGAATCATCTGTCTCTCTACTTGGCCTTCTCGAGGATCTCGACGACGCGCCAACGCTTGGTGGCCGACAGCGGACGGGTCTCCGACGATGAGGACGCGGTCGCCGATGCCGGCCGCGTTGGCCTCGTCGTGAGCCTTGAGCTTGATGTTGCGACGCAGGACCTTGCCGTACAGCGCGTGCTTGAAGCGGTCCTCGACGTTGACGACGACGGTCTTGTCCATCTTGTCGCTGACGACGAGACCCTCGCGGATCTTGCGCGCGGGCGTTCGCTGCTCCCTTCGGTGTCCTTCGTTGCTCATGCCTCTGCACCTCCTCGATGATGCCGAGCTCGCGCTCACGGATGACGGTGTAGATGCGCGCGATGTCCTTGCGCACCGTGCGCAGACGCGCGGTGTTGTCGAGCTGACCGGTGGCGTTCTGGAAGCGCAGGTTGAACAGCTCTTCCTTGGCCTCCGTCAGCTTCGTCGGCCAGGTCATCGGCGCTCAGCGTCGCGGAGCTCGGCGGCGGTGGTGACTTGCCATCACAGGTCACCTGTCTCGCGGGTGATGAAGCGTGCCTTCATGGGCAGCTTGTGGATCGCGCGGCGCATGCGCCTCACGGGCGACCTCCTCGGTCGACGCCGGACAGCTCGAACATGACGCGGCCGGGCTTGACGTTGGCGACCCACCACTCGGGCGAGCCCTTGCCGGAACCCATGCGGGTCTCGGCGGGCTTCTTGGTCAGCGGACGGTCCGGGTAGATGTTGATCCAGACCTTGCCGCCACGCTTGATGTGACGCGTCATGGCGATACGAGCGGACTCGATCTGACGGTTGGTCACGTAGTGACCCTCGACCGCCTGGATGCCGAAGTCACCGAACGCCAGCTCGTGCCGCCCTTGGCGGCGCCGCGGCGCTTGGGGTGGTGCTGCTTGCGGTACTTGACCCTACGGGGCATCAACATCAGCTCTCCCTCCTTCGCTGCGCCGCGGGAGCAGCGTCCTGCTGGCGGGAGCCGCCTCGGTGGCAGCCGCCTGCTGACGGCGGGACGCTCGCGCGCGCGTCACGCGCCGGACGGCGAGCGCCGCCACGGCCGGGACGACGGCTGCCGGGGGCGGCCGCGCGGCGGGCCGCCTCGGCCTCGCGCTCGGCGCGGGTGCCGGCGACCTCGCCCTTGTAGATCCAGACCTTCACGCCGATGCGGCCGAAGGTCGTCTTGGCCTCGTAGAAGCCGTAGTCGACGTCGGCGCGCAGCGTGTGCAGCGGCACGCGACCCTCGCGGTAGAACTCCGAGCGCTCATCTCGGCGCCGCCGAGACGGCCCGAGCACTGGATCCGGATGCCCTTGGCACCCGAACGCATCGTCGTCTGCATCGCCTTGCGCATGGCGCGGCGGAACTGCACGCGACCGGACGAGCTGCTCGGCGACGCCCTGGGCGACCAGCTGCGCGTCCATCTCGGGGTTCTTGACCTCGAGGATGTTCAGCTGGACCTGCTTGCCGGTCAGCTTCTCGAGGTCGCCGCGGATGCGGTCGGCCTCGGCGCCACGGCGACCGATGACGATGCCCGGACGCGCCGTGTGGATGTCCACACGGACGCGGTCACGGGTGCGCTCGATCTCGACGCGGCTGATGCCGGCGCGGTCCATGCCCTTGGTGAGCAGGCGGCGGATCTTGACGTCCTCGCCGACGTAGCTCTTGTAGAGCTTGTCGGCGTACCAACGGCTCTTGTGATCCGTGGAGATGCCCAGTCGGAAACCGTGCGGGTTGATCTTCTGTCCCACTAGTCGGTTCCCACCCTTCTTCTTGGCCTTGGTTGTACGACGTCACGACCGACGTCACGCGGCTGCACGACCACGGTCAGGTGGCTGGTGCGCTTGAGGATGCGGTTGGCCGCACCCTTGGCGCGCGGACGCCAGCGCTTCATCGTCGGGCCCTCGTCGACACGTGACGGTCGTGATGACCAGCGTCGAACGATCGAGGCCCTCGGTGGTCTCGGCGTTGGCGACGGCGCTCGTCGACGAGCTTGTAGACGTCTCGGCGACGGCCTGCGGCGCGAACTGCAGCATGGCCAGGGCGTCCTCGTCCACGTCGAGGCCGCGGATCAGGTCGCCGACACGGCGCGACTTCTGCGCGGTGACGCGGACGAAGCGTGCCACGGCGAACGCGCCGGGCTCGTCGCCGAGCAGGCGCTCGCGCCGGGCGCTGACGCCTTACGCTCCAACGTGCTCACGGGCCTCCGGTAGTGCACTCATCGCCGCTTCGCCTTCCGGTCGTCCTTCTCGTGACCGCGGAACGTGCGGGTCGGGGCGAACTCGCCCAGCTTGTGGCCGACCATCGAGTCGGTGATGAACACGGGCACGTGCTTGCGGCCGTCGTGCACGGCGATCGTGTGTCCGATGAAGGACGGCAGGATCATCGAGCGGCGCGACCACGTCTTGATCACGGTGTGGGTGTCGGCCGCGTTCTGGGCGTCGACCTTCTTCTCGAGGTGCCCGTCAACGAACGGACCCTTCTTCAAACTGCGTGGCATCTGTTCTCCAGGTCCTCTCTCAGCGGCCGGACTTGCGGCGGCGGACGATCAGCGAGTCGCTGGCCTTGCGCTTGCGCGTACGGCCCTCGGGCTTGCCCCACGGGCGAGACCGGGTGACGTCCACCGGAGGTCTTGCCCTCACCACCACCGTGCGGGTGGTCGATCGGGTTCATGGCGACACCACGGACGGTCGGGCGCTTGCCCTTCCAGCGGTTGCGGCCGGCCTTGCCCCAGTTGATGTTGGACTGCTCGGCGTTGCCGACCTCACCGATCGTGGCGCGGCAGCGGACGTCGACGTAGCGCATCTCGCCGGAGGGCAGACGCAGCTGCGCCTCGGCGCCCTCCTTGGCGACGAGCTGGACCTTGGCACCGGCCGAGCGACCCATCTTGGCGCCGCCACCGGGACGGAGCTCGATCGCGTGGATCGTCGTGCCGACCGGGATGTTGCGCAGCGGCAGGTTGTTGCCGGGCTTGATGTCGGCGCCGACACCGGCCTCGACGGCCATGCCCTGCTTCAGACCCTCGGGCGCGATGATGTAGCGCTTCTCGCCGTCGGCGTAGTGCAGCAGCGCGATGCGCGCGGTGCGGTTGGGGTCGTACTCGATGTGAGCGACCTTGGCCGGCACGCCGTCCTTGTCGTAGCGCTTGAAGTCGATGATGCGGTAGGCGCGCTTGTGACCGCCACCCTGGTGACGGGTGGTGATCCGGCCCTGGTTGTTGCGGCCGCCCTTCTTGGGCAGCGGCTCGACCAGGGACTTCTCGGGCGTGGTGCGGGTGATCTCGGCGAAGTCGGCCACGCTCGGAGCCACGACGGCCCGGGGTGGTCGGCTTGTACTTGCGAATAGCCATGGTACTCAGTCCTCAGTCCTTCAGGCGCTCGGCGCTCGAGAAGATGTCGATGCTCTGGCCCGGCGGCGACGCTGACGATGGCTCGCTTGGTGTCCTTGCGCTTGCCGACGCCGACGCGCGTGCGACGGGTCTTGCCCTTGCGGTTGATGCGTGTTCACCGCGGTGACCTTGACGCCGAAGATCTTCTCGACGGCGATCTTGATCTCGGTCTTGTTGGCGTCGGGTGGACCACGAACGTGTACTTGTTGTCGTCGAGCAGGCCGTAGCTCTTCTCGCTGACGACCGGCGCGATCAGGACGTCGCGGTGGTCCTTGTGGATCGTGCTCCTTGAGCCTGGTCACCGGCCGGGTGAAGCCGCGGCCTCGGCGGACTCGACGGAGTCGAACCAGACCTCGGCGACCGTCTGGTCGTACCACTGGCTGTCGGGCCGTGGTACTTCATCGAGTCTCGTTGCCCTTGATCTCGTGACCCTTGGGCGCGTTGCCGCTGGCAGCGGCGCCTTCGAACCGGGCCGTACGGCTGGGTCTTCGTGGCGCCGGCCTCGGCGTCGGAGCCTCGCGACGGCCTTGGCCTGGCCGCGAGCCTTCTTGGCGGCTTCTTGGCCGGCTTGGCGCGGGGGCGTCGGCCTCGTCGCCGCCTGGCTCAGCTTGACCGTCTCGGCGCCCTCGGCCGAGCGCGCCGCCACGAAGGCGTCGAACGCGGCCTTCGTGAAGACCACGTCGTCGGCCAGCAGCACGTCGTACGTGTTGAGCTGGTCGAACGTCAGGTGGCGATGCACTGCGACGTTGCGCAGGCTCTTGACCGTGACGTCGTCGTCGCGGTCGACGACGACCAGCACGCGCGGACGCGCCGGTGAGCTCGCGCAGCGTGGCGAGCGCGGTCTTCGTCGACGGCGCGTCGCCGTCGACGAGCGACTCGACGACGTGCAGACGACCGCTGCGGGCCCGGTCGGAGAGGGCACCGCGCAGGGCGGCGGCCTTCATCTTCTTGGGCGTGCGCTGGTCGTACGAGCGCGGCGTCGGGCCGTGCACGATGCCACCACCGGTGTACTGGGGTGCGCGGATCGAGCCCTGACGGGCGCGGCCGGTGCCCTTCTGGCGGTACGGCTTCTTGCCGCCGCCGGCACACCTCGCCGCGCGTCTTGGTGCTGTGCGTGCCCTGGCGCGCGGCAGCGAGCTGGGCGACGACGACCTGGTGGATCAGCGGGATGTTGACCTGGGCGTCGAAGATGTCGACGGGCAGGTCGACGTCGATGGTCTGCGGTCATCTTGATCAGGCTCCCTTCACGGCGGAGCGGATGACGACGAGTGCGCCCTTGGGGCCGGGAACCGCACCCTTGATCAGGATGACGCCCTTGTCGGTGTCGACCGCGTGGACCGTGAGGTTCTGGGTGGTGACGCGTGTCGGTGCCCATGTGGCCCGCCATGCGCAGGCCCTTGAAGACGCGACCCGGGGTGGCGCAGCCACCGATCGAGCCGGGCTTGCGGTGGTTGCGGTGCGCGCCGTGCGAGGCGCTGACGCCGGCGAAGCCGTGACGCTTCATGACGCCGGCGAAGCCCTTGCCCTTGCTGGTGGCGGTGACGTCGACGACGTCGCCGGCGGCGAAGATCTCCGGGGAGATCTCCTGGCCGAGCGTGTAGTCGGCGACGGCCTCGGTGCGGATCTCGACGACGTGACGACGCGGCGTGACGCCGGCCTTGCGCGAAGTGTCCGGTCTGGGGCTTGTTCACCTTGCGGCCGTCGATCTCACCGAAGCCGAGCTGGACGGCGGTGTAGCCGTCGGTCTCGCGCGTGCGGATCTGCGTGACGACGTTGGTGTCGGCAGCGATCACGGTCACGGGGACGACGCGGTTGTTCTCGTCCCAGACCTGGGTCATGCCGAGCTTGCGGCCGAGGAGGCCGCGCGGGTGCCTGTGCTGGTTGCTCATGGTCGCTCTCCCTCAGAGCTTGATCTCGATGTCGACGCCGGCCGGCAGGTCGAGGCGCATGAGCGAGTCGACGGTCTTCGGCGTCGGGTCGATGATGTCGATGAGCCGCTTGTGGGTGCGCATCTCGAAGTGCTCGCGGCTGTCCTTGTACTTGTGCGGCGAACGGATGACGCAGTACACGTTCTTCTCCGTCGGCAGCGGCACCGGGCCAGCGACCTTGGCGCCCGTGCGCGTCACGGTGTCGACGATCTTGCGCGCCGAGGAGTCAATGACCTCGTGGTCGTAGGCCTTGAGCCGGATACGGATCTTCTGTCCCGCCATGCTCTCGCTCGTCCTTTTCGTTCGTTCTGCTCGCTCTCTCCACCTCGGGATCGAGGGAGAGCGTCGCCTCCCCTCCGACCCCCGAGGTCGGGCGTGTCGCGGCCGCTGTTGCGCGCGCAGACGTCACACACTTCTCGAGTTAGGTGGTTGGACCTCGGGATGCCGCCCACCCGCGAGGGGTGTGCCTGCTCTTCCCAAAACCAGGCGCGGCCACCGCTCTCCACAAGTGAAGAACAGCCACACGCGCCGAAGCAACCTCCCAAGTCTGACAGACCGGACCCCACAATGCCAAATCGGGGTCGCACCGGGGTACGAGACCTGCCTCACCTGGGCTCGTCTCCAGGATACCCGGCAGCCCCGAACGGGTGCGTGGGACGGGACGTCAGCGGTGGGCGTGGCGCTCGGTCTCGCGCGTGGCCGGAGGGCTCGATCTGGAAGGTCGAGTGCTCGACGTCGAAGTGCTCCGCGAGGCAGCTGCGCAGGCGGTCGAGCACGCGCGTGCGCCTCGCGTCCATGCCCAGGACCTCGTCCTCGACGACGACGTGGGCGCTCATGACCGGCATGCCGGAGGTGATCGTCCAGACGTGGAGGTCGTGCACGTCCACGCACGCCCGGGGACCCCGAGGATGTGCGTCGCGCAGCTCGTCGAGGTCGACGTCGCCGGGGCGTCGACTCGAGCAGCACCTCGACGACCTCGCGCAGCAGCGACGAGCGCGCGAGGCACGATCAGCGCCGCGATGACGAGAGAGGCGATCGGGTCGGCGTCGTACCAGCCGGTCAGGAGGATGACGGCTGCCGAGACGATCACGGCCACCGAGCCGAGCGCGTCGCCCAGCACCTCGAGGTAGGCGCCTCGGACGTTGAGGCTCTCCTTGCGCGCCGGCGCGCAGCACCAGCAGGCCGACGACGTTCGACGGCCAGTCCGACGCGCGCCGGCGGCCAGGATCAGCCGCCCGTCGAGCTCGGGGGCGTCACCGAGGCGACCGGATCGCGCTGCACCGCGATCCAGACGCACAGGCCGAGCAGGACCAGCCCGTTGAGCACCGGCCGCGAGGATCTCGGTGCGGTGGTAGCCGAACGTCCGCCGTGCCGGGCTCCCCGCCCGCTGCGCCACGGTGATCGCGGCCAGCGCCATCACGAGACCGAACGAGTCGCTCAGCATGTGGCCGGCGTCGGCGAGCAGCGCCAGGCTGCCGGTGACCAGCGCGACGACCACCTCGACCAGCGAGGACGAGCGACGGTCAGGCCGAGGACGAGCGCGAGCCGTGCCGCGGTGCTGCACGCCGGCGTCCGTGCGCGTGGTCGTGTCCCACGTCCTCAGGCTACGTCGACGGCGGCCGGGTACCGCCGTGACGAGGGTCGCAGTCCCCCGTCCGGGACACGACGAGGGCCCCGCCTGCGGACAGCAGGCGAGGCCCTCGCGCAGAGATCGACCCGGGTCAGACTCGGGACCGGATCACTTGTTGATCTTGGTGACGCGACCTGCGCCGACCGTACGACCACCCTCGCGGATGGCGAAACGAAGACCCTCCTCCATGGCGATCGGCTGGATCAGCTCGACCGACATCTCGGTGTTGTCGCCGGGCATGACCATCTCGGTGCCCTCGGGCAGCGTGACGACGCCGGTGACGTCCGTGGTGCGGAAGTAGAACTGCGGGCGGTAGTTGTTGAAGAACGGCGTGTGACGGCCGCCCTCCTCCTTCGACAGGATGTAGACCTGGCCCTCGAACTCCGTGTGGGGAGTCGTGGAGCCGGGTGCGATCACGACCATGCCGCGCTCGACGTCCTCGCGCTTCGTGCCACGAAGCAGCAGTCCGACGTTCTCGCCGGCCTGGCCCTCGTCGAGCAGCTTGCGGAACATCTCGATGCCGGTGACGGTCGTGGTCTGCTTGTCCTCACGGATGCCGACGATGTCGACGGTGTCGTTGACCTTGACGATGCCACGCTCGATACGACCCGTGATGACGGTGCCACGACCGGTGATCGTGAAGACGTCCTCGACCGGCATGAGGAACGGCTTGTCCGTCTCACGCGGGGGCATCGGGATGTACTCGTCGACAGCGTTCATGAGCTCGAGGATCGACTCGCCCCACTTGGCGTCGCCGGTCGAGGGCCGGGAAGGCCGCCACCTTGACGACGGGGACGTTGTCGCCGTCGAAGTCCTGATCGTTGAGGAGCTCACGGACCTCGAGCTCGACGAGCTCGAGGATCTCCTCGTCGTCGACCATGTCGCACTTGTTGAGCGCGACGACCATGGCCGGCACGCCGACCTGGCGAGCGAGCAGCACGTGCTCGCGCGTCTGGGGCATGGGGCCGTCGGTGGCGGCGACCACGAGGATCGCGCCGTCCATCTGAGCCGCACCGGTGATCATGTTCTTGACGTAGTCGGCGTGACCCGGGCAGTCGACGTGCGCGTAGTGACGGTTCTCGGTCTGGTACTCGACGTGCGAGATCGAGATCGTGATGCCGCGCTGGCGCTCCTCGGGAGCCTTGTCGATCTGATCGAAGGCCGAGGCCTCGTTCAGGTCGGGGTACTTGTCGTGCAGCACCTTGGTGATCGCCGCGGTAAGCGTCGTCTTACCGTGGTCGATGTGACCGATGGTGCCGATGTTCATGTGCGGCTTGGTCCGCTCGAACTTCGCCTTAGCCACTGGGGCTCCTCCTTCGGATTGGATTGCTGCTTGAACGCCGTGCGGTACGCGCTGATCGAGAACCTCAGGCCATCTTATGAGATGGTCCGCGATTACTCGCCGCGGGCCTTCTTGATGATCTCTTCCGCGACGTTCTTGGGAACCTCGGCGTAGGAGTCGAACTGCATCGAGTACGACGCACGGCCCGAGGTCTTCGACCGCAGGTCGCCGACGTACCCGAACATCTCGGACAGCGGAACGAGCGCCTTGATCATCTTGACGCCGCCGCAGCCCTCCTCCATGGCCTGAACCTGGCCACGGCGGGAGTTGAGGTCGCCGATCACGTCGCCCATGTAGTCCTCGGGCGTGGTGACCTCGACCGCGAACATCGGCTCGAGGAGCACCGGGTCGGCCTTGCGTGCCGCCTCCTTGAACGCCATGGAACCGGCGAGCTTGAAGGCGAGCTCGCGAGGAGTCGACGTCGTGGTACGCGCCGTCCTCGAGGGTGACCTTGACGTCGACCATCGGGTAGCCGGCGAGCACGCCGAACTCCATGGCGTCCTGGGCACCCTGCGTCGACCGAGGGGATGTACTCGCGCGGGACGCGACCACCGGTGACCTCGTTGACGAACTCGTAGCCGCCCTCGCCACCGGCCAGCGGGCCCGTGGGCTCGATCGTGATGATGACCTTGGCGAACTGGCCCGAGCCACCGGTCTGCTTCTTGTGGGTGTAGCTGAGACCGTTCTCGACCTTGCGCTTGATGGTCTCGCGGTACGCGACCTGCGGCTTGCCGACGTTGGCCTCGACGTTGAACTCGCGCTTCATGCGGTCGACGAGGATGTCGAGGTGCAGCTCGCCCATGCCGGCGATGATCGTCTGACCGGTCTCCTCGTCGGTGTGGACCTGGAACGTCGGGTCCTCCTCGGCGAGCCGCTGGATCGCGACGCCCAGCTTCTCCTGGTCGCTCTTGGTCTTGGGCTCGATCGCGACCTGGATCACCGGCGCCGGGAAGGTCATCGACTCGAGCACGATCGGCTTGCTGCGGATCGGCCAGGGTCTCACCGGTCGTGGTGTCCTTGAGACCCATGACGGCGACGATCTGGCCGGCGCCGACCGACGCGATCTCGGCGCGCTTGTTGGCGTGCATCTGGTAGATCTTGCCGATCCGCTCCTTGCGGCCCTTCGGTCACGTTGAGGACCTGGTGCCGGCCTCGAGGCGACCGGAGTAGACGCGCAGGTAGGTCAGCTTGCCCAGGTGCGGGTCGGAGGCGATCTTGAACGCCAGGGCGGCGAACGGGCTCGTCCTCGCTCGGCGCACGCGTGTCGGTCTTGCGTCTCGTCGCGCGGGTCGAGGCCGGCGATGGCGCCGACGTCGATCGGCGAGGGCAGGAAGTCGACGACCGCGTCGAGCAGGGGCTGGACGCCCTTGTTCTTGAACGCGGTGCCGCACAGGACCGGGTTGAGCTTGGCGGCCAGCGTCGCGCGACGGATGGCGGCCTTGAGCAGCTCGACGGTCGATGTCGGCGCCCTCGAGGTACAGCCTCGGCGATCTCGTCGTCGTGGTCGGCGAGCGGTCTCGAGCATGCTCCTCGCGGGCCTCGGCGGCCTTCGTCGGCGAGGTCGGCCGGGATCTCCTCGACCGTGTAGTCCTCGCCGATCGCCGTCTCGCCGCGCCACGTCGAGGGCGCGCATGCCGATCGAGGTCGACGACGCCGATGAAGTCGGCCTCGGCGCCGATCGGGACCTGCAGGACGAGCGCCGTGGCGCCGAGGCGCTCGACGGATCGTCTTGACGCAGTAGTCGAAGCTCGGCACCGGTGCGGTCGAGCTTGTTGACGAAGCACATGCGCGGCACGCCGTACTTGTCGGCCTGGCGCCAGACGGTCTCGGACTGCGGCTCGACGCCGGCGACACCGTCGAACACGGCGACCGCACCGTCGAGGACGCGCAGGAGCGCTCGACCTCGACGGTGAAGTCGACGTGACCGGGGGTGTCGATGATGTTGATCTGGTGGTCCTTCCACCAGCAGGTCGTCGCGGCCGACGTGATCGTGATGCCGCGCTCCTGCTCCTGCTCCATCCAGTCCATCGTGGCGCCGCCCTCGTGGACCTCACCGATCTTGTAGGTGATGCCGGTGTAGAAGAGGATGCGCTCGGTCGTCGTGGTCTTGCCGGCATCGATGTGCGCCATGATGCCGATGTTGCGGACCCTGGTTGAGGTCGGTGGTGATGTCGGTTGCCACGTGTGGATCGACTTCCCTTGCTGTCGTGAGTCGAGTCAGGCGATGAGTGCCGCGGGCCGTGTGGCCGGCGGCGCCTCGATCACCAGCGGTAGTGGGCGAACGCCTTGTTGGCCTCGGCCATCTTGTGCGTGTCCTCACGCTTCTTGACGGCGCCGCCGAGGCCGTTGCTGGCGTCGAGGAGCTCGTTCATGAGGCGCTCGGCCATGGTCTTCTCGCGACGCTCGCCGGCGTACCTGACGAGCCAGCGCAGGGCGAGGGTGTTCTGGCGGGACGGCGCGGACCTCGATCGGGACCTGGTAGGTCGCGCCACCGACACGGCGGCTCTTGACCTCGAGGGCGGGCTTGACGTTGTCGAGCGCGCGCTTGAGCGTGATGACCGGGTCGGTGCCGGACTTCTCACGGGTGCCCTCGAGGGCGGTGTAGACGATGCGCTGGGCGACCTGCTTCTTGCCGTCGACCAGCACCTTGTTGATCAGCTGGGTGACCAGCTGGCTGCCGTAGACCGGATCGGTCTCGACGGCGCGCTTCGGCGCGGGACCCTTACGAGGCATCAGCTCTTCTCCTTCTTCGCGCCGTAACGGCTGCGAGCCTGCTTGCGGCCCTTGACACCCTGCGTGTCGAGGGCGCCGCGAATGATCTTGTAGCGGACACCGGGGAGGTCCTTCACACGACCACCGCGCACGAGCACGATCGAGTGCTCCTGCAGGTTGTGGCCCTCACCGGGGATGTAGGCAGTGACCTCGGTGCCGCTGGAGAGCCGCACGCGAGCGACCTTGCGCAGCGCGGAGTTCGGCTTCTTCGGGGTCGTGGTGTACACGCGGGTGCACACACCGCGGCGCTGAGGCGAACCCTTGAGGGCGGGGGTCGTTGGTCTTGACGACCTTGCGCTGACGGCCCTTGCGGACCAGCTGGTTGATCGTGGGCACTACATGCTTCTTTCTGCTGTCCGGCTCTTGAGTCGTACGGGTGTCGTGCTGCCTCCCCTCGCAGGCGTCGTCCCGGGCGGCGCGCCAGAGGCGTGCCGCCACCGCGACGTGCGATGGTAGGTGGTGCTTCTCGTGGCCCTGCACCCGTCCGCACGCCGGCTCCGAAGAACCTGCCGTACGAAGCGACCGACGGTGTGGTGACACACGGATCGGTGCACGCGGACACGAGTCCACGGCACAATGTCCAAGCCTACCGGGTGGCCGGTGAGGGGTCAAAACGGGTCCGACCCGTCCCCCGTACCGACCCGCCACCGACGCAGGCGGTTCGGCGGAGCGACGCTCCCTGATGCCTGCGAGACCAGCGATCTGCGCCTCTCAGGAGAGCCCGTCCGCCACTACCATCGTACGTCGGCCTCCCCAGCGCACGTGGTCACCACAGACTGATGGAGCGCTCGAAGATGCCGGTGACGTCGTCGGCGCCGACCGGCTTCGGCGCGGTGGCCAGGAGCCGCTGCTGCTTCATCGTCCCCTCGACGAGCGATGCGATGTCGGCCTTGTCGAACCCGACCGCACCGATCCCCGCCGGGATGCCGATGTCGCGCATCAGCCTCACCAGAACGCTGGGCAGGAAGTCCGCCAGGTCCGCGGGGCGCTCTGCCGACGGGTCCAGGAGCTCGGCCGCCCGGACGTGCCGCTCGGGTGCGGCGTCGAAGGTGAAGCGGAACGCCTCGGGTGCCGTGAGCGAGACCGCCATCCCGTGCGGGACCATCGCCTCGTCCTGGGGATACCCCGACGGCCGGAACCCCCGCACCCGCCCGGCGATCGGGTAGGCGTTGGCGTGCGGGATGTGGACACCGGCGTTGCCGAAGCCCATCCCTGCGAAGGTCGCCGCCAGGGCCATCTCGCCGCGGGCGGGGACGTTGCTGCCCTCACGCACCGCCGTCCGGAACGAAGCGGCGAGCAGGGTCAGCGACTTCTCGGCCCACATGTCGGAGATCGGGTTGGCCCCGCAGTACGGGACGCGCTCCTCGGGCCGCTTGCGCTCGTACGCGCTGAACGGCCGCGCCGTGTAGCTCTCCAGCGCGTGGCACAGGATGTCCATGCCGCTCGCGGCCGTGACCTCCGCCGGCTGGCTCAGCGTGAGCTCCGGGTCGATGATCGCCAGCTCCGGACGCAGCCGCGCATGGCTGATGCCTGTCTTCACGTGCTGGGCCAGGACGTCGAGCACGCAGATGGTGGTGCTCTCGCTGCCGGTCCCGGTGGTGGTCGGCATCGCGATCAGCGGCAGCAGCGCCTTGGCGGGCGCACGGCCCGCGCCGACGGGGACGTTGATGTAGTCCATCAGGTCGCCCTCGTTGGTCGTCAGCAGGTTCACCGCCTTCGCGGTGTCGATGCTCGACCCGCCACCCAGCGCCACGACCGCGTCGAACGGGCCGTTGGCGCGGGCGAAGGCGATCGCGTCGTTCAGGCTGGCGTCGGTGGGTTCGACATGGGTGTCGGCGTACACGACCAGCTCCACGGACTCCCCCGCGACCTGCTCGACCACGCGCGACGGGATGCCGGTCGCCTCGATCCCTCGGTCCGTGACGAGCAGGGCACGGCGGACGCCGAGCGACGCCAGCTCGTACCCCAGCTCGGCGCTCGCACCCGCACCGAACTTCAGGCGCGGGGACCCGTAGGTGAAGATGCTCTCGGGGTTCGTGGGGGCAGAGAACGACATCGGCGCTCCTCGGAAGAGGCGGTCACGGCAGCGGGCGGCGGTGTTGCGTACCTGACAATACGGCGTCCTGGGCACTTGTTCGGCGTGCCACCTCGTTGCCCTAGGGTGATCGGGTTCTACTCGGAGGTGAACGGGATGTATCGGTCGGTCGTTGTCGCGACGCTCGCGACGGCCGTGGCTGTCGGCCTGTCGGGCTGCAGCCCGCTGACCCCTGCGCGACCGCAGGCAACAGAAGCGACGCATGCAGGACTCAAGGTCGACGTCGGACAGCACGAGACCTTCGCAGGCACCCCGATCGCTCTCTCTCTCACCGTGCCCGACGGCACCATCCAGATGGGTCCGCTCGTACGGCGCCGGAGCCCCGCGCTCCTCGCCGCCTACGCGCCCGTGCTGACCGAGGCAGAGCGCCGCGAGGCGATCGCGGCCGCGGCGGAGGCTGCCGAGAACCCCGAGGAGACGACGCCGACACCGACCGAGCCTCCCAACCCGCTGCCGACCGACGACACCTTCTCGCTGCTCGAGGAGGCTCCCGAGCCCGACACCACCACCGCGCTGCTGCGCGTCGACGGTGACCCCGGTGAGGCCTTCTCAGAGGTGCTCGAGCAGGTCGACGCCCTCGTTCCCGACCTCAAGCTCGACCCCGACGCCTGGTCACGGTTCTGCACGGTGTCGAGCGGCATCTACACCGGCTGCACCCTCGACGTGACCGGCCGCACCACCGACGACGCTGGCGTACGCGTCGTCGCGACGGTGGACCCCGGCAACCTGCGCACGCGCGAGTCGCCTGCGGTGTCCCAGGGCAAGCCGGTGATGACCGTGACCGTGGTCGAGACCGACCCGCCCGACATGCGTCCCGTCTGGGAGGCCCTCGACGAGAGCACCGACATCCCCTTCGAGGGCGAGCCGCCTGTGCTCACGGCCCCGGCGCCCGTCCCGGCCACCACCGCCCCGCTGCCGGACGCCCCGCCCGTCAAGGGCACCTGGCCTCGCTTCCCGGTGTCGCGCCCCGTCACCACCGGCGGCTCGCTCGGCACCGACCGCTGGAAGCTGCGCGAGGACTCCGCGCTGCTGCTCTCGGGAGACCGCCCGCTCTTCGACAGCCTCCTCGTGGAGCGCGGGGTGAACGCCGACGCAGTCGCCCGCAGCTACGTGCTCGCGTACAGCGACGCCGGTGAGCCGACCCAGGACGTCATCGAGGACCGCACCGAGATCAGCACGACCTACACCGCCGTGACAGGCGAGGGGGGTCCGAAGGTCTCGGCGACCTTCACGCAGGCGGGCCGCGGCAACTACATCGCGCTCTTCTACACCCCGGCCCCGCGCTGATCCTTGAACGCCCACCGCAGCTGCGGTGTCAGGACCGGCCCGACCGCACGAGCCACCGGGGACGACATGAGCGCCGTCCCGAGGAGCACTGACCCGACCAGGACGATCGGGACCGACAGCGCACCCAGGCCGGCCAGGGCCGCGAACGCCCCGAGGTGCGCCAGCGCGATGAGCACGAAGCCGTGGAGCAGGTAGGCGTTCATGGTGCGGCGCCCGAGGAGGGTCGTGGCATCGTTGCGCGCCGGCACCACCGAGAGCACGGCCGCGCTCAGCACGAAGCCGATGATCAGCAGTCCCGCGCGGGTCGTCAGTCCTCCGACCGCATCTGCCTCGAGCGGGGCGTCGGCGTACGCGTCGCGCCAGTACAGCCACGACACGTACCAACCCTCGTGGCGGAGCAGGCACCACCCGAGGGTCCCCGCCAGGGCGACCGCTGAGGCGACTCTCACGAGAGGACGCCTCAGCAGCACGAAGTGCTCTGGACGCAGGTACATCCCCGCGACGTAGAACGGGAGCAGCCCGAGGATCCGGTGGATCGAGACGACGTTGCTGACCTGCCACAGCCCGGCCAGGAGGCTCACGCCGATCGCGACCAGCACCGGAGCCCGGACCACCCGCCACACCGGCGACGACAGGCGCCACGCGAACAGCGCGATCAGGAACCACGTCGACCACGCGGGATCGAGCAGGTTGACGTCCAGCCGCTCGCGGTCGAGCAGGGCGCGGAACCCGTCGAGCGCCACGTTGAGGCCCACGTACGGCAGCACGAGGCTCGTGAGCATCGTCCGCACCTGCTTCGGCGAGCCCTCGTAGCGGCGCGCGACGTAGCCCGAGACCAGGACGAACGCGGGCATGTGGAACGCGTAGATCCATGCGTACGTGCCGCGGGCGTCGGACACGTCGAGGAGGTACTGGAGCGCATGACCGACGACGACCAGGAGCATCACCCAGTAGCGGGCGTTGTCGAGGAGGGGATCGCGGCCCCGGCCGACCTCCGCCGAGGGCTGCGAGTCGGCGGTCGCGTCAGCGGGGGGCTGCGTCAGCGTCGAGGACATCACCTCCGACGTAATCAGCCGAAACTGAGCGTGTCCTGAGCGCCCGCTGAGAATCCCTGAGAGCGCGCCAGCGCCCGCGGACGCACGAGGGCCCCGGAGCGAACGTTCCGCTCCGGGGCCCTCGTCAGACCTCGTCCGTCAGCCCGAGAAGCTGCCGAAGTCGAAGTCGTCGAGCTGCGACCGGCGCCGGCGTCCGGTGCTACCGAAGCCGTAGTCGTAGTCGTCGTAGCCGGTGACGGCGTAGGCGGCCTGACGGGCCTCCTCGGTGGGCTCGACCCGGATGTTGCGGTACCGGTCGAGACCGGTACCCGCCGGGATCAGCTTGCCGATGATGATGTTCTCCTTCAGACCGCGCAGCGAGTCCGACTTGCCGTGGATCGCGGCGTCGGTGAGGACGCGGGTCGTCTCCTGGAAGGAGGCGGCCGACAGCCACGACTCGACGGCCAGCGAGGCCTTCGTGATGCCCATCAGGACCGGACGACCGGAGGCGGGCGTGCCACCCTCGGCCACGACGCGACGGTTCTCCTCCTCGAACTTCGCACGATCGACGCAGGTCACCGGGGATGCAGCTGGGCGTCGCCCTGCTCGATGACCGTCACGCGACGGAGCATCTGGCGCACGATGATCTCGATGTGCTTGTCGTGGATCGCCACGCCCTGGCTGCGGTAGACCTCCTGGACCTCGTCGACGAGGTGCTCCTGCGCCCGGCGGACACCGAGGATGCGCAGAACCTCCTGCGGATCCGGCGTGCCGTGCGTCAGCTGCTGGCCGACCTCGACGTGGTCGCCGTCGGCGATCAGCAGGCGCGCACGCTTGGTGACCGGGTACTCGAGCGGCTCCGAGCCGTCGTCGGGCGTGACGACGAGCTTGCGCGTCTTGTCGGAGTCGTCGATCGCGACCCGACCGGCGGACTCGGTGATCGGCGCCTTGCCCTTGGGCTGACGGGCCTCGAAGAGCTCGACGACGCGCGGCAGACCGTGCGTGATGTCGTCACCGGCCACACCACCGGTGTGGAAGGTACGCATCGTCAGCTGGGTGCCGGGCTCACCGATCGACTGGGCCGCGATGGTGCCGACGGCCTCACCGATGTCGACGAGCTTGCCGGTGGCCAGCGAGCGGCCGTAGCACTTGGCGCACGTGCCGGTCTTGGCGTCGCAGGTCAGGACCGTGCGGACCTTGATCTCCTCGACGCCCGGCGGCGATGAGGCTGGCGATCTCGACGTCGCCGAGGTCGCCGCCGGCCGCGACGAGCACCTCGCCCGTCTCGGCGTGGGTGACGTCGGCGGCCGCGTTGCGGGCGTAGGCCGAGGTCTCGACGTTCTCGGCGGCGACCAGGCGACCGTCGTCGAGCTTGCGTCGCGATGACCTGCTTGGGCAGACCACGCTCGGTGCCGCAGTCCTCCTCGCGGATGATGACGTCCTGGCTGACGTCGACGAGTCGACGGGTCAGGTAGCCCGAGTCGGCCGTACGCAGCGCCGTGTCGGCCAGACCCTTACGGGCACCGTGGGTCGCGATGAAGTACTCGACGACCGACAGGCCCTCGCGGAAGTTGGCCTTGATCGGGCGCGGGATGATCTCGCCCTTCGGGTTGGCCACCAGGCCTCGCATGCGCGGCGATCTGACGCACCTGCATCATGTTGCCGCGAGCACCGGAGTGGACCATCATCCAGATCGGGTTGTCCTCGTCTGAAGCTCTTCTCCATCTCGGCGGAGACCTCGGCCGTGGCCTGCGTCCAGATCTCGATGAGCTCCTGACGACGCTCGTCCTCGGTGATCAGACCGCGGTCGAACTGCTGTCTGGACCTTGGCGGCCTGCGTCCTCGTACGTCGGCGAGGATCTCCTGCTTGCGCGGCGGCGTGACGACGTCCTCGATGGAGATCGTGACGCCGGAGCGGGTGCGCCCAGTGGAAGCCGGTGTCCTTCAGGTTGTCCAGCGACGTCGGCGACGTCGACCTTGCTGTAGCGCTCGGCGAGGTCGTTGACGATGACACCGAGCTGCTTCTTGCCGACCTGGTAGTTGACGTACGGGTAGTCGTCCGGCAGCGCCTCGTTGAAGATCGCGCGACCGAGCGTCGTCTCGCGGATCTCGCCGTCGATGCGGATCTTGACCTGGCTCTGCAGCGTGATCTCGCCACGCTCGAACGCCATCATCGCCTCGGAGGCCGAGCTGAACGCACGACCCTCGCCGATGTGTCCGTCACGCTCGAGCGTGAGGAAGTACAGACCGATGATCATGTCCTGGGTGGGCATGGTGACCGGACGGCCGTCGGACGGCTTCAGGATGTTGTTCGTCGACAGCATCAGGACGCGGGCCTCGGCCTGCGCCTCGGCCGACAGCGGCAGGTGCACGGCCATCTGGTCACCGTCGAAGTCGGCGTTGAACGCCGAGCAGACGAGCGGGTGGATCTGGATGGCCTTGCCCTCGATGAGCTGCGGCTCGAACGCCTGGATGCCCAGACGGTGCAGCGTGGGTGCACGGTTGAGCAGCACCGGGTGCTCGGTGATGACCTCTTCGAGGACGTCCCAGACGACCGGCACGAGCACCGCTCGACCATGCGCTTGGCGCTCTTGATGTTCTGCGCGTGGTTCAGGTCGACCAGCCGCTTCATGACGAACGGCTTGAACAGCTCGAGCGCCATCTGCTTGGGCAGACCGCACTGGTGCAGCTTGAGCTGCGGGCCGACGACGATGACCGAACGGCCCGAGTAGTCGACGCGCTTGCCGAGCAGGTTCTGACGGAAGCGACCCTGCTTGCCCTTGAGCATGTCGGAGATCGACTTCAGCGGACGGTTGCCCGGTCCGGTGACGGGACGACCACGACGGCCGTTGTCGAACAGCGAGTCGACGGCCTCCTGCAGCATCCGCTTCTCGTTGTTGACGATGATCTCCGGCGCACCGAGGTCGAGCAGGCGCTTGAGCCGGTTGTTGCGGTTGATCACGCGGCGGTAGAGGTCGTTCAGGTCGCAGGTGGCGAAACGGCCACCGTCGAGCTGGACCATCGGACGCAGCTCCGGCGGGATCACCGGGACCGCGTCGAGGACCATGCCGGCGGGGTTGTTGCTGCCGGTCAGGAACGCCGAGACGACCTTGAGCCGCTTGAGGGCACGCGTCTTGCGCTGGCCCTTGCCGGTGGCGATGATCTCCTGCAGCGACTCCGGCCTCGGCGTCGAGGTCGAAGTCCTGGAGACGCTTCTGGATCGCCGTGGCGCCCATGTAGCCCTCGAAGTACTTGCCGAAGCGGTACGGTCATCTCGCGGTAGAGCAGCTCGTCGCCCTCGAGGTCCTGGACCTTGAGGTTCTTGAAACGGCTCCAGACCTCGTCGAGGCGGTCGATCTCGCGCTGCGCACGGTCGCGACGCTGCTTGACCTCGCGCTCGGCGGCGTCCTTGACCTTGCGCTTGGCGTCGGCCTTGGCGCCCTCGGCCTCGAGTGCCTCGAGGTCCTCCTCGAGCTTCTGCCATGCGCTCGTTGATCTCGTTGTCACGACGGCTCTCGAGCTGCTTGCGCTCGAGGTCGATCTTGGCCTCGAGGCTCGAGCAGGTCGCGGTGACGTGCGTCCTCGTCGACCTTGGTGATCATGTACGCCGCGAAGTAGATGACCTTCTCGAGGTCCTTCGGGGCCAGGTCGAGCAGGTAGCCCGAGGCGGCTCGGGACACCCTTGAAGTACCAGATGTGCGTGACCGGGAGCGGCGAGCTCGATGTGGCCCATGCGCTCACGGCGCACCTTCGAGCGGGTCACCTCGACGCCGCAGCGCTCGCAGATGATGCCCTTGAAGCGCACGCGCTTGTACTTGCCGCAGTAGCACTCCCAGTCCCGGGTGGGACCGAAGATCTTCTCGCAGAAGAGACCGTCACGCTCGGGCTTGAGCGTGCGGTAGTTGATCGTCTCGGGCTTCTTGACCTCGCCGAACGACCATCCGCGGATGTCGTCGGCGGTCGCGAGACCGATCCGGATTTGATCGAAGAAGTTCACGTCGAGCACGTTGTCTTCTTTCCCTTTCAGAAATTCTGTGCGGGATCGGAGCGGGGTGGCCTGAGGGCTGGCCGTCACGGCGCCGCTCAGACCTCCTCGACGCTGGAGGGCTCGCGGCGGGACAGGTCGATGCCGAGCTCTTCGGCGGCGCGGAAGAGATCCTCTTCGGCGTCGCGCATCTCGACGGCGGTGCCGTCGCTCGAGAGCACCTCGACGTTGAGACACAGCGACTGCATCTCCTTGACGAGAACCTTGAACGACTCCGGGATACCCGGCTCGGGGACGTTCTCGCCCTTGACGATGGCTTCGTAGACCTTGACGCGTCCGAGGATGTCGTCGGACTTGATGGTCAGGAGCTCCTGCAGTGCGTACGCGGCTCCGTAGGCCTCGAGGGCCCACACCTCCATCTCACCGAAACGCTGTCCACCGAACTGCGCCTTACCGCCCAGCGGCTGCTGCGTGATCATCGAGTACGGACCGGTCGAACGTGCGTGGATCTTGTCGTCGACCAGGTGGTGCAGCTTCAGCAGGTACATGTAGCCGACCGAGACCGGGTCGGGGAACGGCTCGCCGGTACGACCGTCGAACAGCACGCGCCTTGCCGTCGCGCTTGACCATGCGCTCGCCGTCGCGGTTGGGCAGCGTCGAGGCCAGGAGGCCCTGGATCTCGTCCTCGCGCGCACCGTCGAACACCGGGGTGGCGATGTTGGTGTCCGCGGGGAGCCGGTCGGCACCGATCTCGCGCAGACGCTCGGCCCACTCGTCCTTGTCGTCGTCCGGGATGTCCCAGCCGGTCTTGGCGACCCACCCGAGGTGGGTCTCCAGGACCTGACCGACGTTCATACGACCGGGCACACCGAGCGGGTTCAGGACGATGTCGACCGGCGGTGCCGTCCTCGAGGAACGGCATGTCCTCGACCGGCAGGATCTTGGAGATGACGCCCTTGTTGCCGTGACGGCCGGCGAGCTTGTCACCGTCGGAGATCTTGCGCTTCTGCGCGACGTAGACGCGGACCAGCTGGTTGACGCCCGGGCAGAGCTCGTCGCCCTCGGCCGCGTCGAAGACGCGGACGCCGATGACGGTGCCGGACTCGCCGTGCGGGACCTTGAGCGAGGTGTCGCGCACCTCGCGCGCCTTCTCGCCGAAGATCGCGCGGAGCAGGCGCTCCTCGGGGGTCAGCTCGGTCTCGCCCTTGGGCGTGACCTTGCCGACGAGGATGTCGCCGTTGCCGACCTCGGCGCCGATGCGGATGATGCCGCGCTCGTCGAGGTCGGCGAGCATCTCCTCGCAGACGTTCGGGATGTCGCGGGTGATCTCCTCGGGGCCGAGCTTGGTGTCGCGGGCGTCGACCTCGTGCTCCTCGATGTGGATCGAGGTCAGCAGGTCGTCCTGGACGACTCGCTGGCGACAGGATGATCGCGTCCTCGTAGTTGTGACCCTGCCAGGGCATGAAGGCGACGAGCAGGTTGGTGCCGAGCGCCATCTCGCCCTCGTCGGTGCAGGGACCGTCGGCCAGCGGCGTGCCGACCTCGACCCGCTGACCCTCGACGCACCAGCGGACGCTGGTTGGTGCAGGTGCCCTGGTTGGAGCGCTTGAACTTCGCCAGGCGGTACGTGAAGTACGAGCCGTCGTCCTGCATGATCTCGATGGAGTCGGCGCGACACCTCGTTGACCACACCGGCGGCCTTGGCCACGGTGACGTCACCGGCGTCGACGGCGGCACGGAACTCCATGCCGGTGCCGACGAGCGGCGCGTCGTTGCGGATCAGCGGGACGGCCTGACGCTGCATGTTCGAGCCCATGAGGGCGCGGTTCGCATCGTCGTGCTCGAGGAACGGGATCAGCGCCGTCGCGACCGACACCATCTGGCGCGGCGAGACGTCCATGTAGTCGACGTCGGCGGCCGGGACGAAGCTCGGCCTCGCCGCCCGCTGGCGGACCAGGACCATGTCCTCGGCGAAGGTGCTCGTCCTCCGTCGAGGATCGAGTTGGCCTGGGCGATGATGTAAGCGGTCCTCGTCGGTCGCGGTCAGGTAGTCGATCTGCTCGGTGACCTTGCCGTCGACGACCTTGCGGTACGGCGTCTCGACGAAGCCGAACGAGTTGATCCGTCCGTACGACGCGAGCGAGCCGATCAGGCCGATGTTCGGGCCTTCAGGGGTCTCGATCGGGCACATGCGGCCGTAGTGCGACGGGTGGACGTCGCGGACCTCGTAGCCGGCGCGCTCACGCGACAGACCACCCGGTCCGAGGGCCGACAGACGACGCTTGTGCGTCAGGCCCGCGAGCGGGTTGTTCTGGTCCATGAACTGCGACAGCTGCGAGGTGCCGAAGAACTCCTTCAGCGCCGCGACGACCGGACGGATGTTGATCAGGGTCTGCGGCGTGATGGCCTCGACGTCCTGGGTCGTCATCCGCTCGCGGACGACACGCTCCATGCGGGCCAGGCCCGTGCGGAGCTGGTTCTGGATCAGCTCGCCGACCGTGCGCATGCGGCGGTTGCCGAAGTGGTCGATGTCGTCGGCCTCGACGATCGTCGTGCCGGCCGGCGTCTCGAGCTCGGTCTCGCCGGCGTGCAGCGCGACGATGTAGCTTGATCGTCGAGACGATGTCGTCGATCGTCAGCGTCTGCTGGTCGAAGGCCTCGTCGGCGCCGAGCTTCTTGTTGATCTTGTAGCGACCGACCTTGGCCGTGTCGTAGCGCTTGGGGTTGAAGTAGTAGTTGTCGAGCAGCGTCTGCGCGGCCTCGCGGCGTCGGCGGTTCGCCCGGACGCAGCTTGCGGTAGATGTCGAGCAGCGCGTCGTCCTGGCCGGCGGTGTTGTCCTTCTCCAGGGTCAGGCGGATCGACTCGTACTGGCCGAACTCCTCGAGGATCTGCGCCTCGGTCCAGCCGAGCGCCTTGAGCAGCACCGTGACGCTCTGCTTGCGCTTGCGGTCGAGGCGGACGCCGACCATGTCGCGCTTGTCGATCTCGAACTCGAGCCAGGCACCACGCGAAGGGATGACCTTCGCGGTGTAGATGTCCTTGTCGGACGTCTTGTCGGGCGTGCGCTCGAAGTAGACGCCCGGCGAGCGGACGAGCTGCGACACGACGACACGCTCGGTGCCGTTGATGATGAAGGTGCCCTTGTCGGTCATCAGCGGGAAGTCGCCCATGAAGACGGTCTGGCTCTTGATCTCGCCGGTCTCGTTGTTCATGAACTCGGCGGTGACGAACAGCGGCGCGGCGTACGTGACGTCGCGGTCCTTGCAGTCCTCGACCGAGTACTTCGGCGGCTCGAACCGGTGGTCGCGGAACGACAGGCTCATCGTCTCGGAGAAGTCCTCGATCGGGGAGATCTCCTCGAAGATCTCCTCCAGACCGGACTTGGTCGAGACGTCGGTGCGGCCGGCGGCCAGATGCGGCTCGACGCACGTCCTTCCAGGTCTCGTCGCCGATCAGCCAGGCGAAGCTGTCGGTCTGCAGAGCGAGAAGCTCGGGGACCTCGAGGGGTTCTGCAGATCTTGGCGAACGAGATACGGCGGGGCTGAACAGGTGCGGCGGTGCGCGAGGCGGCCAAGAGGGGTCCTTCCAAGGGCTCGCAGTTCCCGGGTTGCGGCACCGACCGAACCCACGACAAATCACCCAGGTCAAAGGGTGGGTGGGCAGAGTGCAGGCAGCGCAAAGAATGAGTCTAGACGTCAACCCGGGCAGATTTCAACCCGGGGAGTCAAGCCTTCGCCGTCGATGATGAACGTATCTGGGCCTCAGGTCAAGCAGCCGGGCTGTTCGGAGGGCGATCTCGCACCTCGATCTCCCGGAAGCACGGGGTCGAGAGCGGTCGTTGCGGAGGCCGTGCCACCCTGGATGTGACACTCGTTACCCCCGCTCCGACGGGGATCGGCCGCAGAGGAGGGTCCGTGCCGACGTCGCTCACTCCCCCACGCCGCGAACGCCCCGAGCTCAGGCCGACGCCGCAGCTGCGGCCGACCCGGATCCTCGCCACGTTCCTCACCCTCGTGCTGCTGGTCGGAGCGGGCTGGTTCGCCTGGAAGTACGTCGGAACGAACATCGTCGCCAAGCAGCGTCAGGGCGAGATGGCAGTCGCCCTTGCGGACGACTGGCGCGACAACCGCCAGGGCGACGCGACCGAGGACGAGATCGCAGTGGGCGAGGCGATGGCGGTCCTGCGGATCCCGCGGTTCGGCGACGACTTCGAGGTCCCGGTGGTCGAGGGCATCGACGACTCGGCGCTCACCTCCGGCGTCGGCCACTTCCCCGACACCCAGCGTCCGGGGCAGCTGGGCAACTTCGCCGTCGCTGGCCACCGCATCACCAACGGCCAGCCGTTCAAGGACTTCCCCGACCTCCGCGCCGGCGACGAGGTCGAGGTCGAGACCCGCACGCACGTCTACACGTACGTTCTCGAGGGCTCGGGCACCAGCACCATCGTCGACTTCACCGACATCTGGGTGATCCAGCCGGTCCCGGAGAAGGCCAGACAACGGCCCAGCGGCCGCTCACGGGCCGTACCCCGCGAGGCGCTGATCACTCTCACGACGTGCTCCGAGATCTTCCACACCGACAACCGGTCGGTCGTCTTCGGGCACCTGGTCTCCACCGAGCGCGCCTGACTCCTGGGAGTGCTACGGTCCCTCCGCGTCCCTCCGCGCCCAGCAGACGGAGGAAGATCCATGTCCACACGGAGAACGGTCTGCTCGGCAGCCGCGCTGACTCTGGCCTTGACCATCGTGGCCCAGCCCCTCACCGCCTCGCCCTCGGTCGCCGCGCCGACAGACAGCGTGCTCTCGACGTTCGCGATGGGGAACCTCGACGTCGTCCAGGTGAAGGCGGGCCCCGGTGTCGCCAACAAGTACCTCATCACGACCACGGGCCTGTGGTTTGTGCTCTTCAAGGACGCGTCCAACGTCCCGTTCGCGACGTCCGACGACGACTGCTACCTGGGGGTCCTGGCGTCCCCGACCTGCGCGTTCACCACCTACCCCAACATGCTCATCAACGTGCAGGCCGGAGACATGAACGACTCGGTCACGGTCGCCGCACAGCCCGAGTTCGACGCTCTCCTCAACGGCGGGCCCGGCAACGACACGTTGCGCTCGACAGGCAAGGGCTACTCACAGTTCTACGGTGGCGACGGAACTGACACCGTCACGTTCGAGGGACTCTCCATCCCTGTGCGCGCAACGATCGACGGCAACTTCGACGATGGTCCGACCGGTAGCGAGCCCGGTTACATCAACGCCGACGTCGAGAACCTGACCGGAGGGTCAGCCAACGACGTCCTCCGCGGCGGACCCGCGGTCCTCGGGATGCTGAAGGGGGGACCAGGCGCGGACACGATGTACGCCGGGCCGGCCGGGTCTGCTCTCTTCGGCGGTACAGGCAACGACACGCTCGTCGGTGGCGCCGGAGTCGACTTCCTGGCCGGCGAGGCCGGGGCCGACACCCTGTACGGCGGCGCGGGCGACGACCACATCTATGTTGACGACGGCGCCCCGGGAGACACGATCACGTGCGGCGCGGGCAACGACACCGTGACGCTCGACGCGGGTGACACGCTGCGCGATCCGCAGAGCTGTGAACGCGTTTTCATGGACTGAGAACCATCGGCTGCCGCGGCTCCCGCCTCGACAGGTGGCGGGAGCTCCGAGGTGACGGCGATCAGCTGGTCGTGAGCCCGGCAACCCGCCACGTGCCGTCGACCTTCTTCATCGTCACCACGGCCGACAGCGCCGCCGGGGTTCCGGGCTTGCCGGCGATGGTGCGGTGCTGGTCGACGAAGGCGAGCAGACGAACCTGCGAGGTCGAGCACTCTTGCCCGCACTCCAGGGGCGCGATCGCACGCACGGTCGCAGCGACGTCGATCTTGCGCTGCTCGGCCGCGGCGATCACCTGCGGCGCGAGCTCCTCGTACTCCTTCGCGAAGTCGGGCGTCATGAGGGTCGTCGCCGCGTCGAGGTCGTCAGCGATGGTGGCGTGGTCGTAGCTCAGCATCGTTTCGACAGCCGTCGAGGCGGCAGCCGTCGCCGCGTCCTCGGCGTCGACCTGAGTCTGCGCGCCGCTCTCCGCCTGCCGCACCGTGAGGGTCGCCAGCAGCGCGAACGCGACCGCCGCGACGGCGACGAGACCGAGCATGACGAGCACGACCTGGGTCCGCCGCGAAAGCGGCGCACGTGGTGCCGAATCGGCCGTGGAGGGGCTCTCAGCGGTCACCGCGTCGTGCGGGGGCTGACGATCGTCGGACCGGGCGCCCACGGCCTGGACGCCCTCCGCAGCCTGCTCGTCTGATCCTGGGTCGGCGGACCCAGCGCCCACCGGATCCGACGGGCGTCGCTGCTCCCCCGCGATCCTCGGCCGCCGGCTGCTCACGAATCCCCCTCTGGTGCGGGGGACTCGGGCGCCGATTTCGGCGACTCGGCCTCCACCGGCACGCTGGCGAAGTTGTCGACGAGCCAGCCGTCGTCGTCTCGGACCAGCGAGATCCGCCAACGCAGCCGCGGCTGACCGGACTGGACGTTCGGCGGGCGCTGTCGTCGACGGTGATCGAGGCCAGCGCCTCGGCGCTGTCGCCGTCGATGCTGTCGATCGCGACCTGCTCGACCTCGCCGGTCGACTTGATCTTCGCCTCGGCGAACTTCGCCAGCAGGTCCGGTCGTCGAGTCTTCGAACTGCTCGGCGAGGTCGTCGGTCAACAGCGGCGTCACGCGCTCGACGTACGGATCGAGGTCGGTCACGTCGTACGTGTTGACGCTGGCAGCGAACCGCTCCGTGGCGGCGCGGACGTCCTGGCGGGTCGCGGCGTCGGCGTAGGCCGGGATCTCGGGACCGCGGACCAGAGCGGTCACGCCCACGACGACACCACCCACCGCGAGCAGCGACGAGAACGACCGCGAGGAGACGCACGCGCGGTCACCGTGCGACCGCGGGTCCGAGCATCATCCACTTCCAGGACTCCTCCCCGAGATCGGGAGCCTCTGGGAGCGGCGTCGCGCTCGTCGCCCGAGGTCCAGATCGGTTCGTCGCCACATCGTACGTGCCCAGCACGACGAGTCGGCCGGCATCGAGCCTTCGATGTCCGTCCCGAGGCAGCGGAGACGCCCCGGCGCCTGCTTCGCCGCGCAGCTGGAAGGCCTTCGGTTCCACTTCTCGCACGGTGCGGTCGAACGGTGTGCGCTGCTTGCGAAGCAGGATTTGTAGCCCTTGAGGCACGGAGACCCCTCGGGCTGCAGCGACAGGCTCAGGCGGAGCGGCGTACTGACCGGTGCGGGAGTCCTTCGCGATGATCGAGAAGGCACTCTCGACTGCCGTACGGGGCGATCACCAGGACACCGCGGACGCCGTCGAGGTTCGCCGCGAACGCTTGGTTCAGCGTGATCGCATCTTCGAGGAGCGCCGCGATGTCGTCGGCGTTCTCGTCGAGCACCGCACGCAGCGTCGCTGGCCGTCGGCGCGCCCGAGTCGATGCACCGTCGCGCAGGTCTGCGTCGGAGGTCCGCACGGCCGTCGAGAGGTCGCGCAGGTTCGCGGCGAACGCGCGGATGTCGCGCTGCGAGTCGACCTGGGTCTGGAGGACCGTGTCGGAGTTGCGGATCAGGGCGGCGGTGACCTCGTACTTCTGGTCGGCCTCGGTGATGAACGAGCTGCCGGAGTCGATGATCGTGCGCAGGTCCTTCGCCGGAGCCCTCGAACGCCGTGCCGAGCTCGGCGATCACGGTGCTGAGGTCGTCGGGGTCGACCGAGGACAGCAGGTTGCTGACGTTCGGTCAGCAGCGTGCGGGTGTCGATCGGGACCTGGGTCCGCTCGCGGGCGACCGACGTCGTCCGCCTCCAGGAACGGGCCCTCGTCGGTGCGCGGCTGGAAGTCCAGGAACTGCTCGCCGACCGCCGAGCGGTTGGCCATCACGACGTCGGTGTCCGCCGGGATGTCGGGGCGCATCGGAGTCGATGCGCACCTCGACCTTCACGCCGTCGCCGTCGAGCCACATGTCCGTGACGCGGCCGACGCTGACGCCGCGGTAGGTCACGTCGGCGCGTGGTGAAGATGCCGCCGGACTCGGCCATCTCGACCGTGACCGTGTAGCCGCTGCCGAACAGTCGGTCGACGCGGGCGTAGTTCGCGCCGATGTAGGTCGCACGCGATCGAGGGTGCCGACGAGGAAGAGCGTCAGCTGGATGCGGACGCGGCGGGTGATCACGGCGCCACCACCGTCTCCGCCAGGACGACCGACGACGTCGTCGCCGCGCAGGCGCTGCCTTGAGGGCCGCCCGCTCGGCGTCGGTCATCAGCCCGATCGTCTGTGGAGAAGTCGGTCTCGAAGTCGAGCGACACGTTCAGGAAGTCGCCCATCTGGTAGTTCTGCGCCTCCTGCGGCGTCCGCCCAGCAGCGAGTCCGGGAACGGGAACGTCGGGCAGCACCTCGAGCGAGGAGATCAGCGCGTCGCCGGCCGACGCCGAGGTTGTCCAGCACCGGCGCGAGCGCCCGCAGGTCGGCGGTGACCGCGGTCTTTGCTCTTGATGATCACGTCGGAGCCGACGGTACCGAGCTCGGACAGCGCGTCGAGCATCTTGACGAGGTTGGCACGCTGCTGAGTTGACGGTCGGCAGCGCGCCGGGCAGGTCGTCGAGGGCGGCGTCGATCGCCTGCTTCTGGTCGTTCGTGGTCCGCGCCAGGCGGTCGATCTGCTCGATGGCCGCGACGATGTCGTCCTTGCGAGTCGTCCGCCGACCTCGACGAACTCGTCGAGCCGGCGCACGAGCGTGCGCATGTCGGACTCGCGCCCGTCCAGCGCCGTGTTGAGCTCGCGGCTGATGACCTGGGCCTTGCCGAGCGCCCCGCCGTTGAGGACGAGCGACAGCGACGCCGAGGACCTGTCTCGATCTCGGGGGCGTTGCCGGTGCGCGCGAGCGGGATGAGGTCGCCGTCGTCGAGCCGGCCGCTCGCCACCGCCCTCGCGGGCGGTGCGAGCGAGACGAACTTCTCGCCCAGGATCGAGGTCTGGCGGATCGAGGCGATCGCCTGGTCGGGCAGGTCGACGTCGCCGTTGACCTTCACGGTGACCTGGGCCTTCCAGCCGTCGAGCTCGACCTTGGTGACCCGGCCGACCGAGACGTCGTTGACCTTGACCGCGCTCTGCGGGACGAGGTCGAGCACGTCGGCGAACTCGATCACGACCGTGTACGGGTCGTCGCCGAGGTCGGCGCCGCCGGGCAGGGGCACGTCGCCGACGCTCGGAGACGCAGCCCGAGCACGAGCGCCGAGCGAGACCACCGCGCGCACGCGAGCGGCGATCGGGTCCGGACGTGCTCATCACGCCACCCCCATCAGGTCGGAGAGCGATCGCTCGCGTCGACGAGCTCGCGGGCGGGGCCGAGTCGCCGGCCGAGCCCGGCGCCGCTGACGACGGCGTCGCGCCTGGGCGGCCGAGCCAGCGTGATGACGCTCGCCCACGGCGTAGCAGGCGTCCGTGTACTTCGGCGTTCTGCTCGCTCGCGGCGCGCAGTAGGCCGCGACGTAGCGCCGGCTGCGGTGAGAACGGTAGTAACTGTCCCGTCGCTGGGTCCCTTGATCGATGCCGCGGGCGTCGAGCGTGCCGGTGGTCGGGTTGTAGGCCGTGGCCAGGTTCGACAGCGCCTTCGGCCCCTGCTCGAGGATCTTGCCGCAGGTTCTTGCGCTGCTCGGCGAGCGTGCTCGGTGACGTCGCTGAGTCCGTCGACGTTCTTGCGCAGGCACGTGCGGTTCTCGGCGACGTAGGCCTGGACCTGACTGCAGCGCCGCGGCCAGCTCGCGCACGGCCGGCCTGCAGGTCGTCGCCCTCGCCCGCCAGCACCTCGCGAGACGCCGGCGAGGCTGGAGTTGAAGCGGCGCACGCTGGCGTCGTTGGTCTCGAGCGCCGACACGAAGCGCTCGATCTGCTCGATCGAGGCGAAGAGCTCGTCCTTGGTGCCGTCGACGGTCGTGGCTCAGCTTGGACAGGGCCGCGATGCTCGCGGCGGATCTCGGCGCCCTTGCCGTCGAGGTTCTCGGCCGAGTTCGCCAGCAGGTCGCTGACCGCGCCGTCCTTGTTCAGGCCGTCGGGACCGAGCGTCGTCGCGACTCGTCGAGCGCGGCGAAGGTCTCGTCGAGCTCGGTCGGCGTGCGCCGTCCGCGACTGGTCGAGGTGCGCGCCGTCGTGCATCGTCGGCGCCGCCGGTGTAGGCCGGCGTCAGCTGGACGAAGCGGTCGCCGACGACCGACGGCGAGACGATGACAGCGCCTGCACGTCGGCCGGGACGTCGTACGTCGGCGTCCCAGGTGAGCTCGCACGCGCACGGTGCTCGCCGCGCGGCGTGATCTTCTCGACGGTGCCGACGTCGACGCCCAGGATGCGCACCTTCGACCCCTCGTACAGCGAGACGGTGCGCTCGAAGTCGACGGTGACGGTGTTCTTCGTCGCGCGCGGCAGCACGACCACGACGAGCGCGGCGACCAGCGCGAGGACGAGCACGTCGGCGACGGTCGACCAGGCGGCGGGGCACGCGCGACGGCCCGTGCGGAGGGTACTCAGTCAGTCCACGTCCTCCGAGTCCGAGGATGCTCAGCAGGTTGTAGATGTACGCGTCGAGCCACGGCCCGCTGGCGCCGTTGTTCGCGACCAGCGAGTAGTAGGCCGGCAGCTGGTCGATTGCCGGCGTCGATGTTGTCCTCGTTCTTGCGCAGCACCGCGACGACGCCGGCCAGGCGCGTCGAGCGCGGGCTTGAGGTCGTCGCGGGTGTCGGTGACGAGCGTCTCGATCTCCTCGGACATGCGCGTCGACGTTGACGAGCACGTCGTGGATCGCCTCGCGCCGCTCGGTGAGCGCGTCGAACAGGACCGAGCCGTCCTCGAAGAGCTTGACGAACTCGGTGTTGCGGTCGGCCAGGACCGCGGAGATGCCGTCGACGTTCTTGAGCAGCGTCTCGATCTCGCTGGTCACGCGCGGCGAGGCTGTTCGACAGCGCCGTGACGCCGGTGACCGCCTGCGGAACTCCTCGGGCGTCTTCGCGGCGACGTCGTTGACCGTCTCGAGCGCCTGCGCCAGCTGGTCCTGGTCGATCTGCTGCGTCGTCTCGGTCAGGCCCGAGAAGGCCTGGACGATGTCGTACGGCGCCTTCGTTCGCGAGGCCGGGATGACCGCGCCCTTCTCGAGCGTGCCCGACCCGTCGGGCTCGAGGCTGACGTACATCGTGCCGAGCAGGGACTTGATCCGGATCGACGCACCGGTCTGCGTTGCCGAGCCGGTCGCGGTCGTACTTCACGCGGAAGACGACACGCACCTTGTCGCCGTTGCAGCTCCAGGTCGGCGACCTCGCCGACGCGCACGCCCGGCGAGCCGGACGTCGTCGCCCTTCTTCAGGCCGCCGACCTCGGTGAACTCGGCGGAGTACTTCGCGCCCGCCGCCGATGATCGGCAGGCTGCGCGGCCTGGCTGGCAGCCGAGCAGGATCGCCGCGATGAGCGACCAGCGCGACGGCACCGACGATGACGGGGTTGCGCTCGCGGACCGGCTTCATGTCCTCTCAGCGGCATCGGTTCACCCCCGTCCGCGTCACGGTGACGCGCTTCGAGGTCTTGAACGGTCGGGTCTTCTCCCAGCCCGGGGACGCCGTTCAAGCGACGGGGACCTTCCCGTTGACCCCGATGTCGCACACGTAGAAGTTGAAGAACGAGCCGTACTGCCCGGTGCGGCCGATCCGGTCGATCTTGATCGGCAGGATCTTCAGCGTGCGGTCGAGCGTCGCGGCGGGCCTTCTTGGTGCCGATCTGCGTCGGTCAGCTCGCCGCAGTTCCTTGATGTCGGCGGTCGACGGCGGGCCCGATGTCGTCGAGCAGGCCCGCCGTCTCGCCGGTGAGCGACCGCGATGTCGTCGAGCGAGCCGGTCAGCACGCTCGCGGTCGTCCTTCAGGCCCGTGATGAGCTGCTGGAGCGTCGAGATCGTCGACGACAGCTCGGTGTCGCGCTCGTTGAACGACGTCAGCACCGACGTCAGGTTCGTCGATGACCGAGCCGATCAGCTCGTCGCGGTCGGCCAGGGTCGTCGGTCAGCGATGCCGTGTGCGACGAGCAGCGACTCGACCGTGCCGCTCTCGCCCTGGAACACCTGGATCAGCTCGTACGCGAGCTGGTTGGTGTCCTCGGGCGACAGCGCCTCGAACAGCGGCTTGAAGCCGCCGAACAGGTCGGTCAGGTCGAGAGCGGGCAGCGGTGCGGTCGAGCGCCGATCGTCTCGCCCTCCTTCGAGCGCCAGCGGCGATCCCTCGGTGCCCTCGCTGAGCGAGAGGTACCGCTGGCCGATCATGTTGCGGTAGCGCAGCGTCGCCTGGGTGCCCTGGGTCAAGGTGACGTCGGAGTCGACGCTGAAGGTCACGCGCGCGGTGGAGCCCGAGTGCACCTGCACGTCGGACGACGTTGCCGACCCGGACGCCCGCGATGCGCACGTCGTCGCCCTTCGACCAGGCTGGTGACGTCGCGTGAAGATCGCCTTGTACGTTCGTGCGCTCGAAGAATGTCGCGTTGCCGATGACGGCGACGAGCAGCGGCGGTCAGCGTGCCGGTGACGACCAGGAAGATCATCAGCTTCGCGAATGCGCCGGCGTTTGCGGTCGTGGCGGGTCGAGCTTCGACGGTGCGTGCTCATCCGAGCGTCACCTCCGCTCCACGCAGCACGGGACCGAACGAGCGCCTGGGCGACGTCGGGCACGTCGTCGGGTCGACGCCGATCGCCGCCGCCACGATGGCGTCGATCTGCTCGGCCTCGGCGTCGCTGCCGGCCGGGTCCGGGACCGAGGGGGCGGCGAGCGGGACCGCTTGCCGAGGTCGCCGGTGATGCCGAGCTGCTCGAGCAGCGCGTCGCTCATGCCCGGCGCGGGCGCGCTTCGCCGTGTAGGGGGACTTCGGCAGCGTCGCGCACGGCTCGAGCCGCGTCGACGGTTCCGCCGGGCGGGCAGCCGGGGCGTCGCGCGTCGTAGTCGCGCGACGAGCGCGGCGCGAACTCGATCGCGCGTGCGCGCGATGGTTGCGGAAAGCGCGAGTCGATCGCGGGCTTGAGTCGGTCGATGCCCTTGAGCACGCAGCCGATCGTCGGGCGAGTAGTCGCGCAAGCAGCTCGAGCGTCAGGCTGCGAGTCGCTCGGACAGGGTGATGAAGTCCTCGCCGGAGCGATCGACGAACAGCATCGGCGGACGTGGCGAAGGCGGCGGTCTCGATGAACAGCGTCTGCAGCTGCGCGCGGCGGGCGGTCAGCGTGTTGCCGGTGACGACGGCGTTGCGCAGGGTTGTCGCCGATCTCGGGCATCACGTCGGCGTAGGTCCTGGGCGGTCTCGCCGAGCAGCGTGATGTCCTCGACGATCTCGTCGGCGCCAGCGGCGTGATCTTCTGCAGGTAGGCCGACAGGGTCTCGAGCGTGCTCGCCGACCATCTCGCCCTGACGCCCGACAGCGCGTCGGACGAGCGCGGTCAGGATGAACGAGAGGTCGTCGGGCTTCGAGCGCCGTCAGCAGCGGGTCGAGGTCGGCCAGCAGCGTCTCGACCTCGGACGGCAGGCCGCCTGGACGATCTCGTCACCGGCCTCGATCGGCGTGCCGGCTGACCGCGCGATCGGCTGCAGATCGACGAACTTCTCGCCGAACAGCGTCTTGGGAACGACGAAGGCCTGCGACGTCGGACGGGATCAGCGCCTGCTGGTCGGGGTCGATCATCAGGTGGATGACGCGCCTGGCCCTGCGTCGGAGGTGATGTCGTCGACCCGGCCGACGATCACGCCGCGCAGCTTGACGTCGGCGTTCTGGTTGAGCTGCAGGCCGACGCTCGTTGCTGCGGATCGGAGACGGGAACGTCACGGGAGAACAGCTTGGTGAACATCGCGTAGGTCACGAAGACCGACGCCGATCGATCAGCACGAGCATCACGACGCCGAGCCGCGGACGACACCGGGACGGTCGAGGGTGGAGATGCGCGCCATCAGCCGGCCAGCCTGACTGTCGTGGTGGTCCCCCAGATCGCCATCGACATCATGAGGTCGACCACGTTGATGACGACGATCGAGGTGCGGATCGCCCGGCCGACGGCGACGCCGACACCCACCGGACCGCCGCTGGCGTAGTAGCCGTAGTAGCAGTGGATCAGGATGACCAGCGACGGCGAACACGAGCACCTTGAAGAACGACCACAGCACGTCCTCCGGGAGGGAGGAAGTGCAGGAAGTAGTGGTCGTACGTTCCGCTGCTCTGGCCGTAGATCGACGGTGACGGTGAACTTCGTGGCGAAGTACGACATGAACAGGCCGACCATGTACAGCGGGACGATCGCGATCATGCCGGCGATCACGCGAGTGGTCACGAGGTAGGGCAGCGACGGGATCGCCATCACCTCGAGCGCGTCGACCTCCTCGGAGATGCGCATCGCGCCCAGCTGGGCGGTGAAGCCGCAGCCGACGGTGGCCGCCAGCGCGATGCCGGCCACCAGCGGCGCGATCTCGCGCGTGTTGAAGTAGGCCGAGAAGAAGCCGGCGAACGCACTGGTGCCGAGCTGCTCGAGGGCGCTGTGGCCCTGCATGCCGACCTCGACGCCGGTGAAGAACGACATCGCTGTGATGACGCCGACCGTGCCGCCGATCACCGCGAGGGCAGCCGCGCCCGAACGTCACCTCGGACAGCAGGCGCAGGATCTCGCGCGGGTAGTGCACGACGACGCGCGGGCATCCACGCGATGGTGCGGATGTAGAAGGCCAGCTGCAGGCCGAGGTCGTCGAGCCCGCCGAGGGGTCGCTGGTACGGCGATCTTCACGTCGGCCACGTCACATCGCCTTCGCCGGGACGAGCTGGAAGTACAGGGCGCTCATGACGAAGTTCGCCAGGAACAGCAGCAGGAAGGTGATGACCACCGACTCCATGACCGCCTGGCCGACGCCCTGGGGGCCGCCGTCGGCGTGCATGCCCATGTAGGTGGACGACGATGCGCGGCGATGAGACCGAACACGAGCGCCTTGGCCATGCCCTGGTAGAGGTCGGGCGGTCTGCGCCAGCGCGGTGAACGAGGCCAGGTAGGCGCCGGGGGTGCCGCCCTGCAGCACGACGTTGAAGATGTAGCCGCCGAGGACGCCGACGACGCTGACCAGGCCGTTGAGGAAGACCGCGACGAGCATGCAGGCCAGCACCCGCGGCACCACGAGGCGCTGGATCGGGTCGATGCCCAGCACCATCATCGCGTCGAGCTCCTCGCGGATCTTGCGGGCGCCGAGGTCGGCCGCGATCGCCGAGCCGCCGGCACCGGCGACCAGCAGCGCGGTCGCGATCGGGCGCCGCCTCGCGCAGCACCGCGAGCACGGCGGCCGAGCCGACGAACGACTGGGCGCCGAACTGCTGGACGAGGCTGCCGGTCTGCAGCGCGACGACGGCACCGAACGGGATGGCCACCGAGCGCGATCGGGATGATCGTGACCGAGGCGATGAACCACGCCTGCTGGATGAACTCGCGGAACTGGAACGGCCGGCGGAAGACGGCCAGCAGCACGTCGGTGCCGAACGCGAAGAGCTTGCCCGCGGTCGCCAGCGGCGCGGTGACGCGTGTCGATGCTCACCGGGCACCGCCGGACGAGGGCCTGCGGGGACGGCGCCATGAAGCCGGAGCCGTCGTCCTCGAAGGAGCCCGGCGGCGGGACGACGCCGTTGGCGGCGCACCAGGCGCCCGGCTCGGGCTGGGTGGCGCGCGGGCGGCCGTCGGACGGGAAGCAGCTGGAGCGGGATCGGCGGCAGCGGCGGGAGGGTGCTGTGGTCCTCGGCCGCCAGCTCGTCGGCGTCCTTCTCCTCGCTCATGCCGATCGGGCCGACCGTCTGGGCGTTGAGGAACTGGCGCACCGCCGGCTCCTCGCTCGACAGCAGCATCTCGCGCGGGCCGAACATCGACAGGTGCCGGTGGTAGAGCAGGCCGATGTTGTCCGGCACGGTGCGCGCCGTGTTGATGTCGTGCGTGACGATGAGGAAGGTCGCCTCGGTCTGGGCGTTCAGGTCGACCATGAGCTGGTTGATGAACGCCGTGCGCACCGGGTCGAGGCCCGAGTCGGGCTCGTCGAACAGGATGATCTCGGGCTCGAGCACGAGGGCGCGGGCCAGGCCGGCGCGCTTGCGCATGCCGCCGGAGATCTCGCCCGGCAGCTTCATCTCGGCGCCGACGAGGCCGACCATCGTCATCTTCTCCATGACGATGTCGCGGATCTCGGTCTCGCTCTTGCGGGTGTGCTCGCGCAGCGGGAAGGCCACGTTGTCGAACAGCGTCATCGAGCCGAACATCGCGCCGTCCTGGAACAGCACGCCGAACAGCTTGCGGATCTCGTAGAGGTCACGCTCGCTGCAGGTGGCGATGTCGGTGCCCTCGATGAAGATGTGACCCTCGTCGGGCTTGAGCAGGCCGATGAGCGCCTTGAGGAAGACCGACTTGCCGGTGCCGGACGGGCCGAGCATGACGCTGATCTGCCCGGCGGGCAGGGTCAGCGAGACGTCACGCCAGATCGTCTGCTTGCCGAAGGCCTTGGTCAGGCCTTCGACGCGAACTTCGACACCCATGGGGCTCCTTCACAGGGGGACGGGCTCCTCGACCGGCGAGGTGCCACGGAAGGGCCAGGTGGCCTGGGTCAGGCGGTCTTCGCTCGGCGACGGGTCCGGACGGCGAGCGCGAGACGACCAGCGGCCGCGAGGCCGAGCAGGGCGATGAGACCGAGACCGATCGGCGAACCGGTCGCAGGCAGCGACGTCGTGGCGGTCGGCGCGACGCCGGAACCGTCACCGCCGTTGCCGTTCCCGTTGCCGCCGTTGCCGTTCCCGCCGTTGCCGTTGCCGCCGTTGCCGTCCGGCGAGTTCGTGTTGGTGCCCGGCGCCGACGGGTCTTCCCCGCTGCCGCCACCGCCGTTGTTGCCGCCACCGCCGTTGCCGCCACCATCGCCCCCGCCCGGGTTCGATGCGCTGCCCTCGGCAGGCAGTGGGCACTCGGTCTCGCTGCATCCGTTGCCGACGGGGATGGTGCCGATCACGCGAGATGCACGAGAGTTCTCGTTGCGCTTGCACGTGATCTTCGCCGGGTTCGCTTCGGTGCCCTGGTTGAGGACCGGCGGATCGAGAAGCGCGTTGAGCGTGAAGGTCGCCGGGAGTGAGACGTAGACGAGGCCGTCGCCGGCAGGGAACTCAGGAACGTTGATCGCCTCGACCGTGCCGGTCGCCTCGATCTTCACCGAGCCACTCGCCGGCACGTTCACCCATCCGCTACGCAGACCGATGACGTCCGGCGTCAGCTCCTCGACCAGCGCCCCGGACTCCTTTGACACGCCCTGGATGACGACCTTGGAGCTGGCGGTCCCCGCGACCCTCGTCACCTGCATCCGCTCGCGGATGTTCTTGACGAGCTCGGGCGGCAGGATCAGGTCGATGTTCGTGCTCGTGACCGGGATCGTGGCACCGCTCGTCAGGGTGTCGGGCAGCGGAGCGCTGGCGTCGACCTTGAACTGCTGCGGGCCCCCGATCGTCTGATCGATCAGGACGTTGTCTGCCTTGCAGGTGTAGCCGACGTTGCTGATGCTCGCCTGCGCAGCGCTCGCCACCGGCGCAGCCACCACGAGCACACCTCCGGCGGCAAGCGTGGCGGTGGCGGTGAAGCCGATCCCTCGACGTACGGCGGCGCTGACGCGCATCCCGTTCTCCCTCCCAAGCGAACATAAAGCGGGAGCACAACCGTGCTACTCCCAGGTAACAAACGTGACTGTAACCCAGATTTTCACTGTGACACAACCCACAGATGGTCCCGAACGTGTCACGTCCCGGTGTCCCATAGTGAGCCTTGTCACACCTCGTTCGTAGCCGCCTCAGTGTAACCCCGACAGACTCCGAAAACGACGAACGGGCACCCATCCCGAAGGATGAGTGCCCGTCCGTGTGGTGCGTCAGAGCGCAGAGAACGTCACTTGAGGGTGACGGTGGCGCCGGCGCCCTCGAGCGCCTCCTTGGCCTTCTCGGCGGCGTCCTTGGGAGCGCCCTCGAGGATCGCCTTGGGGGCGCCCTCGACGAGGTCCTTGGCCTCCTTGAGACCGAGGCTCGTCAGAGCGCGCACCTCCTTGATGACCTGGATCTTCTGTCGCCGGCCGACTCGAGGACGACGTCGAACTCGTCCTTCTCCTCGACAGCGGCGTCAGCCGCGCCGCCACCAGCGGCGGGAGCGGCGGCAACCGCGACCGGGGCGGCGGCGGTGACGTCGAAGGTGTCCTCGAACTGCTTGACGAACTCGCTGAGCTCCAGGAGGGTCATCTCCTTGAAAGCGTCCAGCAGGTCCTCGGTGCTGAGCTTCGCCATGTTGGCGTCCTTCCTATCAGGGACCCCGAGGGGGGTCGGATTCGTGATCGGGCCCTAGCCCTCGGAGCCCTCGGCCGCAGCCGGGGCTTCTTCGGTCTCGGCGGTCGCCGAGGGGTCCTCGGCCGGAGCCGAGGTTGCGGGCTGTTCCTGCTCGACCTTGGTCTGCAGGGCGCCCACGGCACGCGCCGCCTGAGCGAGCGGTGCCTGGAACAGAGCGGCGGCCTTCGAGAGGTTCGCCTTCATGCCGCCCGCGAGCCTGGCGAGGAGAACCTCGCGCGACTCGAGATCGGCAAGCTTCGTGATCTCGGCAGCATCGAGTGCCTTCCCCTCGAGGAAGCCACCCTTGATGACGAGGTTGTCGTTCGCCTTGGCGAAGTCACGCAGACCCTTCGCGACCTCGACCGGATCACCCTTGATGAAGGCGATGGCGGTCGGGCCGTTGAGGAGGTCGTCGACACCGTCGACGCCGGCCTCGCGGGCGGCGATCTTGGTGAGCGTGTTCTTGGCCACGGCGTAGTTGACGTTCTCACCGAGCGAGCGGCGCAGTTCCTGCAGCTGCTTCACGGTGAGACCGCGGTACTCGGTCAGCACAGCGCCGTTGGAGCTGCGGAACTCGTCCGTCAGCTCGGCAACCGCTGCGGCCTTGTTCCGGTCGCGCCATGGTTCTCCTTCGTGTCGTACCCGCCGCACGGCGAGCACCTGGTACGTACGAAGGCCACCGGCGCATCCGGCCCTGAGAATGACGAACGCCCCGGCGCAGGGCACGGGGCGCGACGCACGGGAGAGTGCGTGAACTCGGTGAACCTGCGCGGGCCGCCCGCTGTCTGCGGGACCTTCGACCCGAGCTGCTCCGTGAGGGGCGTCTCGGACGACCGGCGGTCTTCGGCAACTGCCAGCGTACGGGACGGACCCGCGCAGATCCAAACCGGGGCGGGTCAGCGACCCATCAACGAAGAACCGTCGACAACCTGGCCGGCCGGCGGTGCGGTGATGTCGACGTCCTCGCCCCACTTGGAGAAGCTCGATCTCCATCGGCATCTGCGCCATGGTGATCACGATCTTCCGCGGGAGGTCGTCGGGTCCGACCCAGTACTGGTAGGTGATCTCGGCGGGCAGCGCGGCTGCCGCGGCACCCTCCACGCCGGCGATCTTCGAGGTGTCCAGGACGGCGTCGTAGCGCGTGGCCTCGACACCGTCGAGCGTCTCGGTCTCCCCGGTCGCCTTCACGGACTTGAGCGCGGCCTTGAGGTTCTCGATGTTCTTGGCCGGGTCCATCGAGTCACGCATCTGGCCGAAGGACTCGGCAGCGGCTCCCGACGCGTCGTCGAGGGAGATCTTCATCCACTTGCCCTCCGGCATGCCCGGAGCCTTGGTGTAGATCACGCCGTCGAGCATCACCATCTCGACCGACTGCCCGCCCATGTCCATGGTCATGCGCATCTTGGCCTTCGCCGGGTCGCTGTCGGCCACGACGTCGGCATCGGCGGCGATCGTCTGCCCCGCAGCCTTCATCGACATCGTCATGTGCGCCGACTTCGCGTCGACCTGGGCGTCCGCGATGGTGTCGGCGAAGTTCGCCGAGGTGAGCGTCGTGGCACCCTCGTCGGTCGAGCCTCCCGCCGACGAGCTCTGCGACGGCGAGGAGCCGGACCGCTCCTCTTCGCCGGCGAGGTCCGCGCTGCTCCCGCAGCCAGCGGTGAGGGCGAGGGCCAGTGCCGCGATCGCGGTCGGGATGGTTCGGATGCGCATGACCTCCACGCTACCTGGTACGTGGTTCCCCGGACGCACGAACGCCGCCTCCCTCGCGGGAGACGGCGTCCGTGTCAGCTCACCTTGCGCGTACGGGTGTACGCGGGGCGGTCACTCGTCGTCGGAGGCGACGTTGCGCGTGCGGCTCGGGTCGACCGGCACACCCGGGCCCATCGTCGTCGAGGCGGTGACCTTCTTGAGGTAACGACCCTTGGAGCTGGCCGGCTTGAGTCGCAGGACCTCGTCGAGCGCCGCGCCGTAGTTCTCGGCGAGCGCCGTGGCGCTGAACGAGGCCTTGCCGATCACGAAGTGCAGGTTGGCGTGACGATCGACACGGAACTCGATCTTGCCGCCCTTGATGTCGGAGACGGCCTTGGCGACGTCCGGGGTCACGGTGCCGGTCTTCGGGTTCGGCATGAGGTTGCGCGGGCCGAGGACGCGACCCAGGCGACCGACCTTGCCCATCATGTCCGGCGTCGCGACGACGGCGTCGAAGTCGAGCCAGCCGCCCGTGACCTTGTCGACGAGCTCGTCGGCACCGACGAAGTCGGCACCGGCCTCACGAGCGGCGTCGGCGTTGGCGCCGGTGGCGAAGACCAGGACCCGGGCGGTCTTGCCGGTGCCGTGCGGCAGGTTGACGGTGCCGCGCACCATCTGGTCGGCCTTGCGGGGGTCGACGCCGAGGCGCATGGAGACGTCGACGGTCGAGTCGTAGTTCTTCGTGCCCGACTCCTTGGCCAGCGTGGTGGCCTGGAGCGGCGTGTAGAGGGCGTCCTTGTCGATCTTCTCGGCGACGTCTCGGTACGCCTTGCTGTGCTGTGCCATTCTGGTTCTTCTTCTCTGTACCAGTCGTGGTCGTACGGGCCCAGCTGGCCCTGCCACAGTGCGGTCGGTCGGTGCTACGCGGTCAGTCGACGTGACGCCCATGGAGCGCGCCGTGCCCTCGACGATCTTCATGGCCGCATCGATGTCGGTCGCGTTGAGGTCGGGCAGCTTGGTCTGGCGATCTCGCGGATCTGGTCCTTGGAGATCTTGCCGACCTTGTCCTTGTGCGGGACGGCCGAGCCCTTCTGCAGACCTGCGGCCTTCTTGATCAGCTCAGCCGCCGGCGGCGTCTTGGTGATGAAGGTGAACGATGCGGTCCTCGTAGATCGTGATCTCGACCGGGACGACGTTGCCACGCATGGCTTCTGTGGCCGAGTTGTAGGCCTTGCAGAACTCCATGATGTTGACGCCGTGGGGGCCGAGCGCGGTACCGACGGGCGGGGCCGGGTTGGCCATACCGGCCTGCAGCTGCACCTTGACGATGGCTGCGATTTTCTTCTTGGGAGGCATTTCTCGGGTCCTTCTCGATGGTCTCGGTGGGCCTGCCTCGGCCCTCCCACTGGTGTTGCGTGAAGCCCTGTGAGCGTACCTGCTCGGCCAGACCTTCTGGATCTGGGTGAAGCTGAGCTCGACCGGGGTCTCGCGACCGAAGATCTCGACGAGGGCCTTGACCCGCTGGGCGTCGACGTTGATCTCGGTGATGGTCGCGTGCAGCGTCGCGAACGGTCCGTCGACGACCATGACCGAGTCGCCGACGGCGAAGTCGGTGAACTCGACCTTGGCGGCCTTCGACTGCTGCCGTCGACGGGGGTGCCGGCTTCTCGACCGCGACCTCGGCCTCGACTGCCGGGGCGAGCATGCTCTCCACCTCGGCAAGACTCAGCGGGACGGGCTGGTGGGAGTTGCCCACGAAACCGGTGACCGACGGCGTGTGGCGCACGACGCCCCACGACTCGTCGGTGAGGTCCATGCGGACCAGGACGTAGCCGGGAAGGACGGTGCGCTTGACGAGCTTGCGCTGACCGTTCTTGATCTCGGCGACCTCTTCGGTCGGCACGACGACCTCGAAGATGAAGTCCTCGGCGTTGAGCGAGGTGATGCGGTTCTCGAGGTTCGACTTGACCCGCTTCTCCATGCCGGAGTAGGTGTGCACGACGTACCAGTCGCCGAACTGGTTGTGGAGCTTCTCGCGGAACTCGGCGAGCGGGTCCGCCTCCTCGGCGACGGCCTCGAGGACGTCCTCGGTGGTCGCTGCGGCGTCGGCGATCTCCTCGGCCTCGTCGACGACCTCCTCGGCGAGATCCTCGATCTCGGCCTCGGCCTCGTCGGCGGCCTCGGCCTCGACGTCGGCGGCGTCCTCGGCAGCCGCGGCGGCCGCCTCCTCGTCCTGCGCGGCGGCGGCGATCAGCGCCTCCGCCTCCGGGTCGACGGTGGCGCCTCGCTCGATCGCGGCGTCGGCTGCGAGACCCTCGGTCACGTCCTCGCCCTGGGGCAGGTAGGCCCCGTCGGTCGACCTGTCGGCGATCTGGTCCTCGACCTCGGGATCGATCGACGCGTCGCCCTCGAACTCGGCCTCTGCGGCGTCGGCCGGACCGGGAACCTCGGGCTCACCCTCGTCCTCGGCCCGCACGGCGAAGGGCTCGAAGGTCAGCGGGATGTCGGCCTCGAGCGAGTCGGCGGCGGCATCGAGGCCCTCCTGGACCTCCTGCTCCTCCAGCTCGTTCTCGTCGAAGCTGAGCGGCGAGCGTGCGTCCTCGCCGATGAGGTCGCGGAGCTCGTCGCCCTCGTTCTCGTCGTAAGGCTGGGTCACAGCGCCTCTTTCCTCGTATCTTCTCGGCCCATGGATTCACGGCCCAGGGGCCACATCGACCCGTGGGTCAGGCGAAGACCCAGAACATCAGCTTGCCGAAGCCGTAGTCCAGGCCTGCCACGATGGCCATCATGACCAGCACGAAGAAGAGCACGACCACGAAGTAGTTGGCGACCTGCGAACGGGTCGGCCACACCACCTTGCGGAGCTCCGCGACGACCTGACGGTAGAAGGTCACCGGAGACGTGCGCTCTGGGCGCGTGCTCTCGGTCGGAGCACTCGACGTCTCGCTCATGCTGACCGTTCCCTTCGATCGTGGTGCCCGTCATCGGTCCGCCGTCGGGACGGACCAGGCTTGTGCAGGGCAGGAGGGACTTGAACCCCCAACCTTCGGTTTTGGAGACCGATGCTCTGCCAGTTGAGCTACTGCCCTTCGATGATCGCCTCCCCTGCGTCGTCTTGCGAGCCTTTGGGGGGTCTCGCGGGCATGACGACACAGTGGAAACATCCACCGGTCGACAAGTGTACGGGGTGGCCCGGCGCCGAGTCGAACCGGCTGGCACGATGACCGCATGGCCGAAGCGATGCGCTCGATCGATCGTCTCCCGAAGGCCCATCTGCACCTCCACTTCACGGGGTCGATGCGGCACGCGACACTCGTCGAGCTGGCCGAGCGCGATGGTGTCCGACTCCCCCCGGCACTCGTCGAGGAGTGGCCTCCGCAGCTGCGCGCGACCGACGAGAAGGGCTGGTTCCGCTTCCAGCGCCTGTACGACACGGCGCGCTCGGTCCTCCGTACGCCCGACGACGTCCGGCGTCTCGTGCACGAGGTCGCCGAGGACGACGCCGCTGAGGGCTCGGTGTGGACGGAGATCCAGGTGGACCCGTCCGGCTACGCGACGAAGTTCGGCAACATCACCGACTTCACGGAGCTCGTTCTCGACAGCGTGCGTGACGCCAGCGCGACGTACGGGATCGGGATGGCGGTCGTCATCGCCTCGAACCGCACCCGGCACCCCCTCGACGCGCGGACGCTCGCACGGCTCGCCTCCCAGTACGCGGGCCGCGGCGTTGTCGGGTTCGGGTTGTCGAATGACGAGCGGCGCGGCGAGACCGCGTCGTTCGCCCGCGCCTTCGCGATCGCCCGGCGCGCCGGCCTGCACAGCATGCCCCACGGCGGTGAGCTGCGGGGTCCACGGAGCGTCGCCGCGGTCCTGGAGCACCTGGAGCCGGACAGGATCGGGCACGGGGTGCGCTGCGTGGAGGATCCCGCGGTGCTCGCCGCCGTCGCGCGGGCCGGCCTCACGCTGGAGGTGTGCCCGTCGTCGAACGTCGCGCTCGGCGTGTACGACACGTTCGAGGAGGTGCCCGTACGCACGCTGATGGAGGCCGGGGTCGGGGTCGCGCTGGGTGCCGACGACCCGCTGCTGTTCGGCGCGCGCCTGTCCGGGCAGTACGCCGCGCTGCGGGCGGCGCAGGACTTCAGCGACGCGGAGCTCGCCGAGCTGGCCCGGATGTCGCTGCGCGGCTCGTACGCCCCCGACGACCTGCGCACCACCGCGCTGGCTGCGGTCGACGCCTGGCTCGCCGCCGACCCCGCGTGAGCCCGTAGTCGGCGAGCTCCGTCGTCCACAGGGACCGCTGCAGAGATCGCCCTCGGTGGACCACAGTTCTCCGGTGGAACGGTTGCAGCGGATCGCACGACAGCAGGGCGGCTACCTCACGCGTCAGGACGGCAAGGACTGCGGCTACCTGCCCTCCGAGCTCGGCCGGCTCGTCGACCGCGGCGTCCTGGTCCGGCTGCGCCGCGGCGCCTTCGCCGTCGCCGACGACCACGCCACCTGGTCGCGACGGCAGAGGCACCTCGTCACCGCGCGCGCAGCACTCGCCCACCTCGGGCCCGGGTACGCGCTGTCCCACGACAGCGCCGCCGCCGCGCACGACCTCAGCCTGTACGGCCTGGATCTCGACGTGGTGCACGTCGCCCGCGTCGGCGGCACCACCAGTCGTACGCGCAACGGCATCACACGGCACCGCGACGTCCTCGAGGAGGCCGACGTCGTCGACGTCGACGGACTCCGCGTCGTCCGTGCTCCCCTGGCCGTTGCGCAGGCGGCGGTGGCGTCGGATGTCGAGAGGGGCGCCGTGCTCGTCTCCTCGTGGATCTCCCACCTCCGGTCCGACGCCCGCCGACGAGGACGGCTGGAGCAGTTCTCCCAGGAGGAGGCGAAGGGCGACATCCGCCGGGTCCTCGCCTCGTACGCCGGCCGTCCCGGCACCCGGACCGCCGCGGACGCCGTGACCATCGCCGACGGGCGGTGCGAGAGCCCGGGCGAGGTGCGTGTGCTCGTCCTGTGCTGGCGGTTCGACCTCCCCCGACCCGAGATGCAGTACGAGCTCTCGCTCCTCGACGGACGTCGGGCGGAGGTCGACTTCCTGTGGCCGACGCAACGCCTCGTGGTCGAGTTCGACGGGCGGGTCAAGTACGACGAGGACGGCGACGAGAGCGCCAGGGCGACCGTGTGGGCCGAGAAGAGGCGTGAGCTGAAGGTCCGAGACCTGGGATACCACGTCGTCCGCCTGACGTGGGCCGACCTGGCTCCCGAGAACGCCGAGCGCACGGCGGCGCGGCTCCGGCGGGAGCTGGCGCGGGCTCAGCGCCTGTACGGCCACCTCAGCGTCGGTTCGTCCGGGGCGTCGTGAGGGTCAAACCGTCGCTGAGCGAACGCGCGCAGACTCAGAGCTCGGCGCCGACGAGGACGGGCTCGTTCTCCAGGCGGACGCCGAACCTCGCCTCGACCCCGTCACGGATCTCACGTGCCAGCGCCAGGAGCTCGTAGCCGGTGGCGCCCCCGCGGTTGGTGAGGGCGAGGCTGTGCTTCGAGGAGATGCGGGCCGCCGTCTCGCCGTACCCCTTGCCGAAGCCGGCGTGCTCGATCAACCACGCCGCGCTGGTCTTGACGCGGCCGTCGGCCTGACCGAAGCGCGGAGCGTCGGCGGGCAGCCGGTCCGCGGCGTCGGGCGGCAGCACCGGGTTGGTGAAGAACGAGCCCGCGCTCCACGTGTCGTGGTCGTCAGGGTCGAGCACCATGCCCTTGCCTGCGCGCAGCGCGAGGACGGCGTCGCGGACATCGGCGAGCGGCGCACGGTCGCCGACGGCGACGCCGAGGGTCTTGGCCAGCTCGGCGTAGCGGACCGGGGCGCCCAGCGGCCCCAGCTCGAGCTGGAAGGTCACCTCGAGGACGACGTGGCGCCCGGGCTCGGCCTTGAAGCGGCTGGTGCGGTAGCCGAAGCCGCAGTCGGCCGCGGCGTAGGTGACCACCCGGCGCTCGCGGCGGTCGTACGTACGGACGCGGGCGATCGTCTGAGCGACGTCCTGGCCGTAGGCGCCGACGTTCTGGATCGGTGTCGCGCCCACCGGCCGGGGATGCCGGAGAGCGTCTCGACGCCGGCCCACTCCTGCTCGACGGCGTGCGCGACGAAGTCGTCCCAGACCTCGCCGGCCGCGACGGTCAGGGTCGCGCCGCTGCAACGGTCGACGTCTGCGACGAGGCCCTGCGTACGGACCAGGACGACGGTGCCGTCGAAGCCCTCGTCGGCGACGACGACGTTGCTGCCGCCGCCGAGGAGGAGGAGCGGCTGGCCGGCGTCGTCGAGCGTACGGACGGTGTCGACGAGCTCGTCGGAGTCCCTCACCTCGATGATCTCGCGGGCGGGGCCGCCGATCCGCAGCGTGGTCAGAGGGGCGAGGACGGTCAGGTCACGCATCGAGAGGGCTCCCAACATGCCAACGGGGTCCGCGCCTGGACGGCGGGACCCCGATGATCGGTGTGTACGTGGGAAGTCGTACGGGAGGTCAGCGGGTCTCGCGGTGGACCGTGTGACGACGCTCGTGCGGGCAGAACTTCTTGAGGTCGAGACGATCGGGGTCGTTGCGACGGTTCTTCTTGGTGATGTAGTTGCGTCGCTTGCACTCGGTGCACGCCAAGGTGATCTTCGGGGCGGATGTCAGAGCTCTTGCTGGCCACGAGTCTGCCTCTTCTTCGCTGGAACTGCTTCTGTCGTCTTTTGTAGCGGGGGCGGGACTCGAACCCGCGACACCACGATTATGAGCCGTGTGCTCTAACCACCTGAGCTACCCCGCCATGCGTCATCCCGCCGCCCTCCACACCGGGCGGAGGGAGCGGGTGAGACTCAGAGCCCCTTTACGGAATCGAACCGTAGACCTTCTCCTTACCATGGAGACGCTCTGCCGACTGAGCTAAAGGGGCGTTCGGCGAACCGAGAAGCAAAGATACACGTCGGTCGCGACGAACCGAAATCGGGGGTCGGACCCATGATCTGGGTCACGTGCAGCACGCCCGTCGCGACCACCTGCGCGCCACAATACGAGCATGCGCAACCGTCGTACGGCGCTCGCGGCCGCCGCTCTGCTCCTCGTCTGCGGATGCAGCGCCGACGCCGGAGGGACGGCGCCCGACGACCCCGCCCCCACGCCGTCCGGCCCACCGTCGAGCGACGCTCCGCAAGGTGCCGCCGTCCCCGGTGACGACTGGGCGGCGACCGGGGCGGCGGAGGCGGGCTTCGACCCGGCGGCACTGCAGCGCCTCGACCGGACCCTCGGCCGCGGCCGGCTCCTCGTGCTTCGTGGTGACGCGTGACGGCGAGCTGGTCCACGAGGCGTCCTTCGGTGACACCGACCGCGACACGGCGGGCCCGGCGTTCTCCGTCACGAAGTCCCTCACGTCCGTGCTGGTGGGGATCGCCGCCGACGAGGGTCTGCTCGACCTCGACGACCGCGCCTCCGCGTACGTCTCGGCATGGAAGGGCACGCCTGCGCGCAAGGTCACCGTGCGAGACCTCCTCGCGAACGTCTCGGGCCGGCACTGGGACTTCGTCACCGACTACCAGCAGATGGCCCTCGCCGCGCGGGACAAGACCGCCTTCGCGATCGGTCTCGCACAGGACGCTCCTCCCGGCACGGTCTGGCGCTACAACAACGCGGCGATCCAGACCCTTGACGAGGTGCTGACCGTCGCCACCGGGCGCACGCCGGTCGACTACGCCCGCGAGAAGCTTCTCGAGCCGCTCGGCATGTCCAAGACGTCGTGGGGCGAGGACGCGGCAGGCAACACCACGATGTTCTCCGGCGTGAACGCGCCGTGCCTCGACCTCGCGCGCGTCGGGCTGCTGATGATGCGCGACGGACGGTGGGGCGACCGCCAGGTGGTCTCACCCGAGTACGTCGCCGAGGCCACGGGCCGTTCCTCGTCCCGGCTCAACGCCGCGTACGGGCTGTTGTGGTGGGTCAACCGGAAGGGTCCCGTGCTGGGCACCCGCACCGCGACCGGCGGCGGCACGGAAGGGCAGGTGCGTGCCGACGGACGGCTCGCACCGCGCGCTCCGAAGGATGCGTTCTGGGCGCTCGGGCTCGGCAGCCAGATCGTCGCCGTCGTGCCGTCGGAGGGCATCGTGGCGGTACGGATGGGCGGCGCACCACAGGATCCGGCAGCCGTCTCCGCCGACGCCTTCACGGCCGCCGTGCTCGACGCGATGCGCTGAGACGAGCAACGGCCGGAACGGCGACGAGCCCGGCCCCGCGCAAGCGGGATCCGGGCTCGTCGAGCGTGGCAGGTGCAGGATTCGAACCTGCGAAGGCATTGCCGGCTGATTTACAGTCAGCTCCCATTGGCCGCTCGGGCAACCTGCCAGGGGGTTGTTACTCTGCGCGAGCAACAGCACGACTTTAGCGCAGCGCTCCAGCGCACCCGAAATCGGGTGACCGGCTGCACGACCGAGAGGATCATCATGGCCGCGGACTCGTCGTTCGACATCGTGAGCAAGCTGGACCACGCCGAGATCGACAACGCGATCAACCAGGCCGCGCGCGAGATCTCGACGCGGTACGACTTCAAGAACACCGGCGCGTCGATCGAGAAGAGCGGCTCGACGGACATCGTCATCAAGGCCAACGCCGACGAGCGGGCGCTCGCCGTGCTCGACGTGCTCAAGGACAAGCTCGTCAAGCGCGGCGTGTCCCTCAAGACGCTGGAGGCCGGCGACCCGAAGCAGTCCGGCAAGGAGTCGGTCATCACCGGCACCTTCTCCGAGGGCATCACCCAGGAGCAGGCCAAGAAGGTCTCCAAGATCATCCGCGACGAGGGCCCGAAGGGCGTCAAGGTCCAGATCCAGGGCGACGAGCTGCGGGTGACGAGCAAGAAGCGCGACGACCTTCAGGAGGTCATCGCGCTCGTGAAGGGCGCCGACCTCGACTTCGCGGTGCAGTTCGTCAACTACCGCTAGGGCGCCGCGTCGCCCCGCGCCTCGAGCGCGCCGCGGCCGGCGAGCTCGTCGGCGCGCTCGTTGCCCGGGTCGCCCGCGTGACCCTTGACCCAGTGCCACCGGACCTCGTGCCGCTGGGCGGCCTCGTCGAGCCGGCGCCAGAGGTCCTCGTTCTTGACCGGCTGCTTGGCGGCGGTCCGCCACCCGTTGCGTCTTCCACTTCGTCACCCAGGTCATGATCCCGTTGCGGACGTAGCTGCTGTCGGTGTGCAGGTCGACGACGACGGGCCGGGTGAGGGCTTCGAGCGCGGCGATGGCGGCCATCAGCTCCATCCGGTTGTTGGTCGTGGCCGGGTCGCCGCCGTACATCTCGGCGACGTGGTCGCCGTAGCGCAGCACGGCGCCCCACCCGCCCGGGCCGGGGTTGCCCAGGCAGGCTCCGTCGGTGTGGATGGTCACGCTCAGGTCCTCGGGCACATCGGAACCTTAGCCACGCCGTCCGTCCCGGCGACGCTCGGACACGATCAGGGCAGCGCGCCGAGGAGCAGCGACGGCGCGATCGAGGTGGCGGCGAGCGCCACGGCGCCGACGACCACGACCGCGTACGCCAGCCGGGCCCCTCGCCCCTCGCGGACGCTGGTGACGGGTGCCCCGTCCCCCGCCGTGACCCGGGCGGCCGGCGCGTAGGCGACCACGACGAGCCGCAGGTAGTACACGAGCCCCAGCGCGACGTTGACCGCCATGATCCCGGCCAGCCAGGCGTACCCGGAGACGACGACCGGCTGGAGGACGAGGTACTTCGCCACCAGGCCGATCACCGCGGGCGGGAACCCGGCGAGCGTGAGCAGGCCCAGGACCAGGGCGACGCCAAGGACGGGGTCGCGTCGACCGACACCGGCCAGGTGGGCGTACGAGGTCCTCCGAACCGGCGTGCCGCGACCGCTGCGACCGCGAACACCGTCAGCGTCGCCATCGCGTAGACGGCCAGGTAGCGCAGCGGCGCCGTCAGCACGACGTCGGCGCGCACCGCGAGCGCGACCATCGGGGCGAGGACGAAGCCGGCCTGGGCGACCGCCGACCATGCCAGCATGCCGACGACGTCGCGCTGCGCGCAGCGCCCCGATGTTGCCGACGGTCATCGACAGGGCCGCCACGATCGCGACGAAGAGGTCCCAGCGTCGGCTGCAGAGGAACCAGCGGGTGCGCGAGCACGACGACGAGCGCGGCCACCGCCCCGCCCTTGGAGACCACCGACAAGAAGGCCGCCACGGGGATCGTGGCGCCCTGGTAGGCGTCCGGGATCCACAGGTGGAACGGCACGGCGCCGACCTTGAAGAACAGGCCGACCAGGACCAGGACCACGACGGCTGCGCTCACCCGCACCGGCGCCTCCGACGCCCGCAGAGCCTCGTGGAGCACCGTCGTACGTCAGCGTGCCGGTGACCCCGTACAGCAGGGACACCCCCATCAGCGTCACGGCGGTCGCGGCGGCGGAGGCGAGGAAGAACGTCCAGGCAGAGCGCACCGCACCACGCCGGTCGCGGCGCAGGCGACCAGCGCGATCGACGGGAGCGACAGGAGCTCGAGGGCGACGACGAGCGTGACGAAGTCCTGTGCGGCGGCAAGGGTCAGCGCGCCCGCGGTCGCCGAGAGGAGCAGGAAGTCGTACTCCCCCGCCGGCATCGCGGTATCGTCCTCGAGCGACTGGGCGACGACGACCACCACGAGCGCAGCGACCAGCAGCACCCAGGAGAAGCCGGCGACGAGCCACCCGTGCGAGCCGGTGTCGGCGAGCCACGCACCGGCTGCGAGCAGGGCTGCGACGGCCACGACACCTTGGCGGCGCCAACCGCCGGAGGGCCAGAACGCGTCGACGAGCAGGGCCACGATCGCACCCACAGCCACGATCAGCGGCACGCCGACCGAGGCCCAGTCGACGGCCCCCGGCGTCATCGTCCGCTCCCCAGGATCGCCGGGATGCTCGGCTCGACCACGTCCATCACGATCCCCGGCGCCAGTCCGAGGATCAGCACGGCGATGACGAGAACGGCGGCGATGCCGCGCTCGGACCCGTCGAGGTCGAGGTCGGCGTCGTGCGGGGTGGGCACGCCCTGGAGGGTACGGCGGATCAGTCGCAGGAAGTAGGCCGACGTCAGCAGCACGCCGACGAGCGCGGCGACCAGCAGGGCGCCAGCGAGCGCCGGGACCAGACCCGCTCCAGCCTCGGCGGCTGCCTCGTACGCGCCGCGCAACGCCAGCATCTCGCCCCAGAACCCGGCCAGGCCCGGGCAGACCGAGGCTCGCGATCGCGGCGAACACGAACACCACGGCCAGCCGGGCATGCGCGCCGTAGAGGCCCCTGCCGAGCACGGACATCGTCGGCGCTGCCGAAGCGGTCCTTGAGCGACCCGGCGATGAAGAACAGCAGACCGGTCACCAGGCCGTGCGCGACGCTGGCGAAGACCGCGGCCGCCGACGCCGATGTCGGTGAGCGTCGCGATCGCCGAGGACGACGAAGCCCATGTGGCCGACGCTGGAGTAGGCGATCAGCCGCTTGAGGTCGGTCTGCGCGTAGGCAGGCGAGCGCGGCGAAGACGATGCCGACCACGCCGAGCACGCCGAGCGTACGGCGCGAGATCGCGCGCGGGGCCGGGCAGCACCGACACGAGCACGCGCAGCAGGCCGTACGTGCCGAGCTTGAGGAACACCGCCGCCAGCAGCACCGAGCCGACGGTCGGGGCCTTCGCGTGCGCGTCGGGCAGCCAGAGTGTGCAGCGGCCAGATCGGCGTCTTGACGGCGAGCCCGAGCGCGATCGAGCAGGCCGCGAACAGCGCCCATCCGCCGTCGAGCACGTCCGCACGGGCGGCGAGCTCGGGGATCTGCAGCGTGCCCGTGAGAGCCCAGACGATCACGAAGCCGACCAGCATGCAGCGCCGAGCCGACGACGGTGAAGAGCAGGAACCGGGTCGCCGCGACCCGGCGCCCGACCGGGTCGTGCGGGTCGCCCCAGCGCGCGATCACGAACCACATCGGGATCAGCGCGAGCTCGAAGAACACGAAGAACAGCAGCAGGTCGAGGGAGCAGAACACCCCGAGTCGCCGCGGCGAGCACGACCAGCACCAGGGCGACCAGGGCCGGGCGCGTGTCGCCGACCGGCGGGTCGTCGACGAGCGCCCAGCAGACCAGCGCCGACAGCAGGGTCGTCATCAGCAGCAGCGGGAACGAGATGCCGTCGACGCCGAGGTGCAAGTGCACGCCGAGCGGCTGCGCATCCACGTGACGTCGAGCTCGGAGGCGTAGCCGCCACCATCGTGCGCAGCCACGCCCCGAGGATGCAGAGACCGACGAGGACCGAGGCGCCGAGCGCCCGCACGGGCGGCGACGCGATCGGTGACCATGCCCCGGAGCAGCCCGAGCAGCCCGGCCGTCACCGCCGGCAGCGCGAGCGCCACGACCAGGCCGTTCATCGGACCACCACCAGACCCGCGATCACGAGCACGCCGACGGCGAGCACGGTCGACGTACGTCTGGACGTTGCCGGACTGAGCACGGGCGAACCCCTCGAGAGCGAGCACGGTGACCCACGCGGCGGCGCGGGGATAGACGCCGAGGATGTCCCGGTCGGTCGCGACGACCACGTCGCCTGCGCTGCGGGCCGCCGTGCCGGCGCTGTCGTACGCGACGTCCATGGCGAGCTCACGGTCGAGCAGCGGGCGGGCGACCCCGAGGACGTCGGCGGGGTCGCGCCCGGCGGCGACCGAGCTGCCACGCCCACCAGCCTGCAGCGGCGACCAGCACCGTGGTCACGAGACCGGTCAGCAGGTGCAGCGGCATCGCCAGGCTGAGCAGGACGCTCGTGACCGCGAGGACGACCAGCGGACCCAGCATCAGCGGCGGCGCCTCGTACGACCGCCCGGCGACGGTCGGGCGCTCGACGGGACGGGCGCCTGGCGCCGCCGAAGAACGTCGTCCACCACGTACGGAAGGAGTAGACGGCGGTGACGACCGCGGTCACCAGGGCGACCACGAGCACGAGGACCGCGATCCCTGGCGCGACCGGCGCGTCGTGGCCGATCCCGTCGCCACGCCGCCGTGCGATCACGGCGTCCTTGCGTGAAGAAGCCGACCGTCGGGACGACGCCCGCGAGCGCCGCGAACCCGATCGTCATCGTGACGAACGTCCAGGGCATGACCGTGCGGAGCCCGCCCAGCGTCCGACAGGGCGGTCGAGCCGACGGCGTGGATCGACCGACCCGGCCGCCAGGAACAGCAGCGCCTTGAAGGCGCCGTGCGACGAGCAGGTGGTCGATGCCCGCGTCGTACGCCGCCCACCGCCAGCGCGGCGAACATCAGCGCCAGCTGGCTGACCGTCGACCAGGCGAGCACGCGCTTCAGGTCGTCGGGAGGCGAGCGCGAACAGCGCCGCGAGCAGCATCGTGACGCACGCGACGAACCGCGAGCACCGTCATCGTCACGAGCGGAGGCGGCGAGGACCGGGTAGCAGGCGCGCGACCAGGAAGACGCCCGCCGCGACCATCGTCGCGGCGTGGATCAGCGCGCTGATCGGCGTCGGGCCGGGCATCGCGTCGGGCAGCCAGGTGTGCAGCGGGAACTGCGCCGACTTGCCGACGACCGCGACAGGACGAGCAGAGCCCGATCCAGGTCAGGCCGTCCGGAGCGCCCGGCGAGGCCATCGCGCTGAGGACCTCGGTGATCTCGTACGTCCCGAACGTCTGGCCGATGCACGAAGATCGCGACGAGCGAGGCCGAGGTCGCCGATCCGGGTCATCAGGAACGCCTTCACCGCGCCGGCCCGCGCCGGCGGCGAGCTCCCAGTGGTGGCCGATCAGGAGGTACGAGCACAGGCCCATGACCTCCCAGCCGACCAGCAGCACCCACAGGTCGTCGGCCGACCACCAGCGACCATCGCGACGAGGAACAGCGACGATGATCGCGGCGTACGACGCGGTAGCGCGGGTCGTCGGCGAGGTAGGCGATCGAGTAGATCTGCACGAGCAGGCCGACACCGGCGGCCAGCAGGAGCATGACGGCGCTCAGCGGGTCGACGAAGAACGTCACCGAGACACCGAGCAGCTCGCCACCGTCGACCAGCGTCGACTGCAGCCGCGGCCGGCTCGCCGTACGGGCCAGTCCGGTCGCCGAGGCGCGGGAACGCGACCACCGCCGCACAGAGTGCCAGGAGCGCCCGTGATCGCGACGGCGGGCGCGGACTCGCGACGCCTCACAGCTCGTCACCGCGCGTCCGGCAGCAGCGGGGCGGTCATCGCTCCCGACCTCGTCGACGTCGACGCGTGCCGACGGTGCGGAACAGCGCGAGCACGATCGCCAGCCCCAGGCCGATCTCGGCCGCGGCGATCGCGATCACGAACAGGGTCAGCGACTGGCCGGTGTGCAGCCGTGTCGGCGAACCAGGCGTCGAACGCGACCAGGTTGAGGTTGACGGCGTTGAGCATCAGCTCGACACCGAGCAGCATCAGCACGGCGTGCGCCGGGCCAGCACGCCGTACAGCCCGATGCCGAACAGGCGCGGACGACAGCAGCAGCGGGAGCAGCAGCGGCATCAGCGCTCGGACCCCTGCCGCGAGAGGACGATCGCACCGACCAGCGCGGCGAGCAGCACCACCGCTGAGCACCTCGAACGGCAGCACCCAGTCGCGTGAAGAGCGCGTCGCCGAGCCGCTCGGCGGTGCCGACCCGATGGCGTCCCGTCGATGCGCTCGCCGCCGAAGCCCGGCGACCATCGTCGCACCGAGCGCCACGGTCGTCGCGGCTGCGACGACGCCGGCGAGCGGCGTCGGTTGCGCGGTCGACCGTCGGCCGGAGCCGCTCCCGGTCGGCGCGCGGGTCAGCATCAGCGCGAAGAGCACGCAGCACGACGACCGCACCGACGTAGATCAGCACCTGCACCCAGGCGACGAACTCGGCGGTCAGCAGCACGAAGCAGCGCCGCCAGACGCGCCGAGCGTCACGACGAGCCACAGCGCCGCGTGCACGAGCTGGCGGCTGGTCACGACCAGCAGCGCCGAGCACCAGCGTCACCAGGCCCAGAGAGGCGAAGACCACCGTGACCGCCGTCATGCGGTGAGGCTCCGCGGGACGCGCCTCGCGGTGGGTCGTCTCCGCCTCGCGGTGGCGCGGCCTTCGCCGCGACCCCGAGCTCCTTGCGCCGGCTCGGCCGCCGGGTCGAGCGGCCTGCGGCGGCGGCACGGTCCACATCCACTCGCGGAGCCGGTTCTTGTCGTGGGTCAGGTCGCGTGATGTCGCACCTCGGCGTACTCGAACTCCGGCGACCAGTGCAGCGCGTCGAACGGGCAGACCTCGATGCAGATCGCGCAGTACATGCAGAGCGAGTAGTCGATGTCGAAGCGGTCGAGCACGTTGCTGGCTGCGGTCGCGACCGCCCTCGGTCGTCGGCGGCGACGATCTCCTTGTGCGAGTCGATGTAGATGCACCACGCCGGGCACTCGCGGGCGCACAGCATGCAGGACGTGCAGTTCTCCTCCTGCAGCGCGATGACGCCGCGCGACTGCGTGGCGGCAGCTCCGGGCTCGACGTCCGGGTAGTGCGCGGTCACGCGCGGCGCGTGAGGTTGCGCCACGTCACCCTGAGGCCCTTGAGGAGCCCGGCCCCTCGGGCCGTCCGCCGCTTGTCCGCTCCGTCATGTCCGGTCATCACCAGCACCACCACCGTCGTCAGCGCGAGCTGCGCCGAGCGCGAGCGGGCACCAGCACCTTCCAGGCCAGGGCGTTGAGCTGGTCCTCGCGCAGCCGGGGGTACGCGACCCGGACCCAGATCACGCAGGAACGCCACCGCGAACGGTCTTGAGCAGCGTCCACAGCCAGCCGAGCTGGTCCGACCACGGGCCGTGCCAGCCGCCGAGGAACAGCACCGTCGGTCAGCGCCGCGAGCACGACGATGCCGGCGTACTCCGCCAGCAGGAACATCGCGAACCGCATGCCCGCCGTACTCGGTGTAGGGCCCGATGATCGATCTCGGCGTCGGCGAGCGGCATGTCGAACGGCGGGCGCTGCAGCTCGGCGAGCCCCGCGACGAAGAACACGACGAGCCCGGGCAGCTGCCACAGCAGCCACCACGGCTCCCACGCCTGCGCGATGCCGACCAGCGAGAGGGTACCGGCGACCATCGCGACGCTCGAGACCGCCGCGAGCACCATCGGCAGCTCGTAGCGACATCAGCTGCGCGGCGACCCGCATGACCGCCGAGCAGCGAGTACTTGTTGGCGCTCGCCCAGCCGCCCATCAAGCGTGCCGAGCACGCCGACGCTCATCACGGCCAGCGACGAAGAACAGCCCGAGGTCGAGGTCGCTGGCCGATCAGGACGGCCTGGCCGAAGAACGGTCCGAGCGGGATCACGAGCAGTCGCCACGAGGTACGGGACGAGCGCGACCGCCGGCGCGAGCTCGAAGACGCGTCGGTCGGCGGCGCGCGGGGACGATGTCCTCCTTCTGGACGAACTTGACGCCGTCGGCGACCAGCTGCGCCCAGCCGTGGAAGCCGCCGGCGTACATCGGGCCGACCCGGCTCTGCATGTGCGCCATCGCCTTGTGCTCCATCTGCCCGACGAGCAGCGGCAGGATCAGGAACGCCACGAGGACGAGCCCGCAGCGCAGGAGGAGGTCGGCGACGTCGCTCATCGACCGGGACCTCGGTCGACGCTCGGCGACGTCTCCGGTGGCGGCGACACGGCGTGCACGACGCGGCCGCGCGGGGCCCGACGCAGGCCTGCGGTCGCGTGGGCGAGCGGGTCAGGGGCGGCGGAGCCGGGTTCACGGGGACCCCACTGCTCCGCGTCGGGGACGCCGGGCGGCCTGATGCGCCGGCGGCCGGGCGACGTCGGCGGCGACGTCGTGCGTCGCACTCGCCGGGCTCCTTCGCGCCGGGCCACGGCTTGGCGACCCGCGAGGCCAGCACGAACTCCTTGCGCAGCGGGTGCCCCTCGAACGCCGTCCGGGCAGCAGCAGGGTCTCGAGCTCGACACCGCCACGGAAGTCGATGCCGAACATCTCGTGCGTCTCGCGCTCGTGCCAGGCGGCACCGGCGTACACGTCCGCGATCGAGTCGCAGGGCGGGCTGCGTCCGCGGCGAGGTAGGTCCGCACGAGCAGGTGGCGCACGGCGGTGCGTCCCGCACCGGGAGACAGCGCGGCGAGGTGGCAGACGACCCGGAACCCGCCGGCGAGCCGGGCTCGTCCGGGTACGGCCGGGGGCGGCTCGTCGACCGCCGACAGCCAGTCGAAGAACGTGGCAGCCGCCCTGGTCGCGGAGCATCGTCACGACGGGGCGCCACCAGCCGACGGGCACCGTGAGCGTGCGCTGCCCGAACTCCTCGGACATGCTCACGCGGTCCCGCGCGATCGCGCGCCCGAGGTCGAGCACGTCGTCGGCCCAGCCCACGACGGCTACCCGTCCTGCTCGGGAGTGACGGGGGGTCGCAGCAGCGACGACAGCGAGCGCCGCAGGCCCGTACGGCCGTAGCGCTCGGCGAGGTTCTCGCCCGCGATCTTGTCCTGGAGCGTGACGATGCCGTGGAGCAGCGCCTCGGGCCGCGGCGGGCAGCCCGGGACGTAGACGTCGACGGGGATGATCTGGTCGACGCCCTTGGTGACGCAGTAGGAGTCCCAGTACGGGCCGCCGGAGTTGGCGCAGGAGCCGAAGGAGATGACGTACTTGGGCTCGGGCATCTGGTCGTACAGCCGCTTGATCGCCGGCGCCATCTTGTCGGTGACGGTGCCGGAGACGACCATCAGGTCGGCCTGGCGCGGGCCGGGTGCGAACGGGATGACGCCGAGCCGGATGAAGTCGTGGCGCGCCATCGACGTCGGCGATGAACTCGATCGCGCAGCACGCGAGGCCGAAGTTGAAGACCCAGAGGGAGTACGGCGGCCCCAGTTGAGGAGGTAGCGCACGGGTCGCGGAGCCAGCGCGGACCCGACGCCGAGCTCGGGTGCGTCGAGGCGCTGGAGCGTCGGGACCCCGAGGTCGACCGCGCGAGCGGCTCACGTCCACGTACAGCACCCCCTTGCGCCAGGCGTAGACCAGACCGACGGCGAGAACCCGACGAACACGCCCATCTCGACCGCCGCCTGCCAGCCGATCGCGGCGAACACGACGGCCCACGGGAACAGGAACACCGCGTCGACGGCGAAGATCACGTAGAGGAAGGCGTACACGTAGTAGCGCACGTTGCTCTGCGCCCAGCCCCGCCGACCGGGTCGACGCCGGACTCGTACGTGAGCAGCTTGGCACGGTCGGGAACCACCGGTCGGAACAATCGGTTGGCCCCCAGCATCCCGGCCGCCACGAGCATCCCGACGACGACGATCGCTGCCACCGAGGCGTACGACGCGAGGTAGTCGGCGTAGTCGGACATGCGCCTGAGTCTAGGGGGTCACGCGCCCGTGGTGCGCGTACGCGGTGGACCCGGCGGAACGCTTCGTGACGGCGCGCCACCGGGCGGCGCGGCGACCCCTGGACCCGCCACACTTAGCCGCATGTCACGAATCCCCCGCGTGTGCGCGCTGGTCGCAGGCGCAAGCCTTGTGCTCGCTGCCGTCGCACCGTCCTACGCCTCCGACGAGCCCCGACCGCGGGGCACCACCGAGTCCCCTCTCTCCTCGCCACCGCCGCTCGCCGCGGGCCTGGTCATCACCTACGAGGCCGGCGCCCGCCCCACCGTCGCCGCCGCGCGCCGCGTGGTCGAGGCCGAGGGTGTCGACACCGCACCGGCGACGACCCCCGTCACCGACGGCGTCGAGGCACTGGCGTTCGCCGAGCCGACCTCGCTCGCCGAGGCGAAGAGCGCCGCGGCCGAGCTCGCCGACCTTCCCGGCGTGGCCAGCGTCGAGCCGGACCTGGTGGTCCTGCCGGCCGCCGCACCTCCGCTGACCGACCCCCAGTGGTCGAAGCAGTGGAACATCCACGGCACCTACGGGTCGCAGGCGTTCGCGGCGTGGCCGTCCACGACCGGACGGATCGTCGTCGGCATCGTCGACACCGGTCGCTCGAACCATCCCGACCTCGACAGCAAGACCGTCGCGGGCATGGACTTCGTCAGTGACTCCTGGCGCTCGCGCGACGGCAACGGGCGCGACTCCAACCCGGCCGACCAGGGCGACTGGAACGGCGCCAACGAGTGCGCCGCCGGCGTCCCCGCTCGGCAGAGCAGCTGGCACGGGACCCACGTCGCCGGCATCGTCGGTGCCCGCGCCAACGACGGGTACGGCGTGGCGAGCAACGCACCGGGCGTGCGCATCCAGCACCTGCGGGTGCTCGGCCGCTGCGGCGGCACGATGTCGGACATCGCGGCCGCGGTCCGTTGGGGATCGGGCGCGAAGGTCCCGGGCCTCCCCCGCAACGCCACCCCGGCGCGCGTCCTCAACCTCTCCATCGCCGGCTACTCGCCGAGCTGCCCCGCCGTCTTGAGCGACGCGATCCGGGTCGCCCGGGCGCGCGGCACCGTCGTGGTGGTCGCCGCCGGCAACGAAGACCGCAACGCCTGGTCGTACTCGCCCGCCAACTGTGCCGGGGTCGTCACGGTGGGTTCCACGAACAAGGTGGGGCAGGTCGCCGGCCTGACCGTGAGCGGCCGGTGGGCGCCGTACTCCAACTTCGGCACCGCGCTGGACCTGTCGGCCGCCGGCGGGGACGCCGTCGTGGGCAGCCAGGTCCTGTCGACGGTCAACACCGGCACCACCACGCCGGGCGGACCCGCCTGGGGTGAGCAGGCCGGCACGAGCATGGCCGCCCCCGCGGTCGCAGCCGCCGCGGCGCTCATCTCGTCGCACGGGACCTACAGCCCGGCGACGGTCGAGCACGCCCTCCGCTGGGCGGTCAAGCCCTTCCCGCGGCTGAGCAACGGCCGCACCAACTGCTCCACTGCCGACTGCGGCACCGGGATCCTCGACGTCTCGAAGCTCTCGTTCTCGACAGCGCCTCCGGTCGTGCGCGGCTCGAACCGTCGCGGCAGCGTGCTCACGACGACCGCGGGCTCGTGGACCGGCGGACCGACCTCGTACACCTACCGGTGGATGCGCAACGGCAAGCCGATCCCGGGTGCCACCGGTGCCTCGTACCGGATCGCCGTCGCCGACGGCGGGGCTGTGGTCCAGGCCCAGGTGGCCGGACGCAAGGGCCCTGGCTCGCCCGCCCTGTGGCGCGGCACCGCCGGCGTCCGCGTCGCGCAGGTCGGCACGAAGGTGTCCCTCAAGGTCACGCCGAAGAAGACCCGCTACGGCCGCTCGGGCGCCAGGCTCGTCGCGAAGGTCCGCGTCGCGGCGGGTCCGGTCAAGGGCAAGGTCGTCTTCCGTGACGGCAAGAAGAAGCTCAAGACCGTCAAGGTGAAGAACGGCAAGGCCGTCCTCAAGCTGTCCTCGACCAAGCTCAAGCGAGGCAAGCACAAGATCCGGGCGACGTACGTGGCCAAGCACCCGGCGTTCAAGCGCTCGGTGTCCCGGCCGATCACGCTGAGGGTCCGCTAGTCGTTCTCAGCACGACCTGGGGGAGGGCGGGGACACGCGATCGTGTCCCCGCCCTCTCGTACGCTCGGGGCCATGACTGAAGCCGCGTCCGCCCCCGCTCCCGACCCCGTCATGGCCGCCGTCACCGAGGCGGTCACCCGTGGACACCAGGGCGACAAGGAGGGCGCCCGTGCCGACCTCCTCGCGCTCTGGGCGCAGGTCGGCGACGACGGTGACGCGTTCCACCGGTGCGTGATCGCCCACTACGTCGCCGACGTCACCCCCGGGGTCGAGGAGGAGCTCGTCTGGGACGAGCGCGCACTCGCCGCAGCGCACGAGACGAGCGACGAGCGGGCGCGGTCCTACCACTCCTCCCTCGCCATCGCCGGGTTCTTCCCGTCGCTGCACCTCAACCTCGCCGACGTGCTCCGGCGGCTCGGCCGCTTCGAGGACGCCGAGGCTCACGTCGCGCACACCGCGGCACGTATCGAGGTCCTCCCTCACGACGGCTACGGCACGACGATCAGGGAGGCGCTCGACGGCGTCCGCGCGATGATCGCGGCACGCGACACCAGCGTCCGCGAGTCGTCGCCCCACGCCTGAGCGGCGCGTCAGCAGGCAGCGCACGAGCGCGGTTCGGCTTACGCTCGTCCCGTTCGGCGGTCTCGGGCAGGGGGCCGAGCACTTCACAGGAAGGGCTCGTTCACGTGACACGCAAGAGAACTACGACCGTCCTCGCAGGGGTGGCGGTCGCGACCCTCGTCGCCGCCGGCGCCGCGCCGGCGGCTGCCGGCCCGCGACACCACGACGACCGGTCGGTCGACAAGATCACCCGTGCCGTCAAGGTCAAGGCCGTGCTCGACCACCTCGAGGAGCTCCAGGAGGTCTCGGACGAGTACGGAGACCGCGCCGCCGGGCGACCGGGGTACGCCGCGTCCGTGCAGTACGTCGTCAAGAAGCTGCGACGTGCCGGCTACGACCCTGAGGTCCAGGAGTTCACGTTCGACTACACCGAGGAGAACTCCGCCCTGGTCCGCGTCGGCCCGCAGCCACGCACGTTCGTCAACGAGACGGACTTCCTCCGCAACTCCTTCGACACCGGAAGCCCCGAGGGGACGGCGACCGGGCCGCTCACCCCGATCGACCTGGTCGTCCCCGCGGCCGGTCTCCCCCCGAACAGCAACACCAGCGGGTGCGAGGCCTCCGACTTCGCCGACCTCGAGCCCGGCGGCATCGCCCTCATGCAACGAGGCACCTGCGGGTTCGCGGTCAAGGCGCTCAACGCCCAGGCCGCCGGCGCGGGGGGCGTGGTGATCATGAACGAGGGCCAGCCCGACCGCACGGCTCTCATCAACATGATCGGCGACGCGACCGGGCTGACGATCCCCACGGTGTTCGCCACCTCCGCGGCCGGCGAGGACCTTGCCGCTGTCCCGGGGGCGACCGTCACGGTGACCGTCGACTACCTCGCGGAGACGCGCTCGGCCTACAACGTCCTCGCCGAGACACGCAGGGGCGACGACTCCAACGTGGTGATGGCCGGAGCACACCTCGACGGTGTCCAGGGCGGTGCGGGCATCAACGACAACGGCACCGGAAGCGCCGCGCTGCTCGAGACCGCGATCCAGATGCGCAACGCCAAGCCGAACAACACGGTGCGCTTCGCATGGTGGGGTGCGGAGGAGTCCGGGCTTCTGGGGTCGGAGCACTACGTCGCCGGTCTGGCTCCCGAGGAGGCGGAGGACATCGCGCTCTACCTCAACTTCGACATGGTGGGCTCGCCCAACTACATGTTCGGGGTGTACGACGGCGACAACTCCAGCGGGACGGCCGACCCGGCCACCATCCCGCCGGGATCGGACGCGATCGAGGACGTGTTCGAGTCGTTCTACGCCGATCGAGGGCTCCCCTTCCAGGACACGGAGTTCTCGGGGCGCTCGGACTACGGGCCGTTCATCGCGGTCGGCATCCCGGCCGGCGGCCTGTTCACCGGCGCCGAGGGAGTCAAGACCGAGGAGGAGGCAGCACGGTACGGCGGGGTCGCAGGCGCCTCGTACGACCCCTGCTACCACGCGTTCTGCGACAACCTGCGCGGTGACGGTCAGGACAAGACGCTGTACGACCAGCTCCGCGAGGACTACCGGCTGGTGGGCAACGTCAACGCGCGGGCGCTCGACGTGAACGCCGACGCCATCGCCGCGGCGACCTGGACCTTCGCGAAGGACACGTCGACGGTCAACGGCGTCGAGCCGCCTCGCCGCCCGCACAAGGGACACGGGAAGGGACACGGCTGGCCTCACGGCCACGGCCACCCCCTTCACCGCGCGGCCCGTTGACCCGGTCGGATCCGTGCAACATCGTCCGGGACTGCACGCCGGTCCCGGACGATGTCAGGGAGAATCGGGCGGACCGTACGAACGACCCCTCGGAGCACAGCTGACATGACGCACCACAAGAGGGCCTGGCTGGGTGGCGCCGTCGGCCTCGCCGCGGTGAGCCTCGTCGCGGCGAGCCTGGCCGTCGGCTCCGCGTCGGCGGAGGACGTGACGTCGTACGCCGTCTCCGTGTCCTCCCCGTCGGTCACCGTCGGCGACACCGTGACGGTCACCGTCACGGCAGACGGGCTCCGTGAGGTCCAGGCGTACGACCTGAGGCTCGCCTACGACCCGACCCTCCTCTCGTACGTCGACGAGTCCGCAGCCACGGACAAGCCCGGCAAGACGTTCGGGATCGTCGGAGAGGGGTCGCTGCACGTGGTCCACACCGGTCTCGGGACCGACGCCGGCGTGAGCGGCAGCGCCACCCTCGCGACTGCCACGTTCCGCACGCTGAAGCCCGGGAAGGCGTCCCTCGAGGCGCCCACGCTGGAGACCGTCGCCGCCGACGAGGGTGCGTCGACCGCCTCCGCCCTCGGAGCGACCACCGTCGAGGTCGCGGCCAGGCGGGCACCCGCTGCGACCCGGGCCCCTCGGGTCAGCGGGTCGACCCGCGTCGGCGGAGTCCTGACCGCCGGCCCGGTGACGTGGGACGTCGCGGACACCCGCACGACCTACGCGTGGCTCCGCGACGGTGCCCCGATCGAGGGCGAGACCGGGCGGTCGTACCTTCTCCGGCCCGCCGACTACGGTCGCAAGGTCTCGCTCCAGGTCCTCGCCGACAAGGACGGCCATCTCCAGGGCAGCGTGACGTCCGCCCCGACGGTCGCCGTCGGACCCGCCCCGACGCGGATGGCGGCGAAGGTCAAGCGCTCGGTGAAGCGCGGCGGCAAGGTGCGGGTCAAGCTCCGCGTCAGCGCGCCGGGCGCCACCCCGACGGGCGTCGCCACGGTCACCTACCGCGGCAAGACCCGCCGCGTCGCCCTGAGACGGACCGGCATCTCCACGCTCACCCTCAAGGCGACCAAGCGCGGAACCTCGAAGATCCGGGTGGCCTACCGGCCCACTACCGGGTTCACCGGCAGCGCCAAGCTGCTGCGGATCCGCGTGCGCTGAGCGCGCGCAGGCGGCTGACCAGCCCAGATACGTCCAAATCCCGGAGTCGCAACGGCATTCCAAAGTCATCGCCTACGCTGGAAACAACGCAACAACGCACAGAAGGGCCAGGCCTTGGCGATCGACGGCAAGCAGGTCGAACAGCTGGATCGGGTTGTCATCCGGTTCGCGGGCGACTCGGGCGACGGCATGCAGCTGACGGGTGACCGATTCACCCAGGAGACCGCAGCTTTCGGCAACGACCTCTCGACCCTCCCCAACTTCCCCGCGGAGATCCGCGCCCCCCAGGGCACGCTCCCCGGAGTCTCGTCGTTCCAGGTGCACTTCGCCGACCACGACATCCTCACCCCCGGTGACCGTCCCGACGTGCTTGTCGCGATGAACCCCGCCGCCCTCGCGGCCAACATCGAGGCGCTGCGCCCCGGTGGGATCGTGATCGTGGACAGCCACGACTTCACGAGCCGGAACCTCGCGAAGGCCGGCTACACGTCCTCTCCCCTGGACGACGACTCGCTGGCGGACTACCAGGTCCACCCGATCGACCTCACCGGCATGACCGTCGAGGCCGTCTCGGAGTTCGGCCTCGGCCGCAAGGATGCCGGCCGCGCGAAGAACATGTTCGCGCTCGGGCTGCTGTCGTGGATGTACGGACGTCCGACCGAGGGAACCACCGCGTACCTCGAGAAGAAGTTCGCCTCCAAGCCGGCGATCCGCGACGCGAACCTCACCGCCTTCAAGGCGGGCTGGAACTTCGGCGAGACCACCGAGGCGTTCGCGGTCTCGTACGAGATCAAGCCGGCCCCGATGGCTCAGGGCCGCTACCGCAACATCACCGGCAACACGGCGCTGTCCTACGGCCTCGTCGCTGCGGGCCAGCAGTCCGGCCTTCCCGTGTTCCTCGGTGCGTACCCGATCACGCCGGCCAGCGACATCTTGCACGAGCTGTCCAAGCACAAGGCCTTCGGCGTCACGACGTTCCAGGCCGAGGACGAGATCGCCGGCATCGGCGCCGCTCTCGGTGCGTCGTTCGGCGGCGCGCTCGGCGTCACCACGACGTCCGGCCCGGGCATCTCGCTGAAGTCCGAGACCATCGGTCTCGCCGTCATGATCGAGCTGCCGCTGCTCGTCGTCGACGTCCAGCGCGGCGGCCCCTCGACCGGTCTGCCGACCAAGACCGAGCAGTCCGACCTCCTGCAGGCGATGTTCGGTCGCAACGGTGAGGCGCCGCTCCCGGTGATCGCCCCCCAGTCGCCGTCCGACTGCTTCGACGCCGCGCTCGAGGCCGCCCGGATCGCGATCACCTACCGCACGCCGGTGATGCTGCTGTCCGACGGCTACCTGGCCAACGGGTCGGAGCCGTGGCAGATCCCGGACGCGGCTTCGCTCCCCCGCATCGAGCCCGACTTCGCCACCGCACCGGGCGAGGGCGAGACGTTCATGCCGTACGCGCGTGACGCCGAGACCCACGCCCCGGCGTGGGCACCGCCCGGCGTCGCGGGTCTGGAGCACCGCGTCGGCGGCATCGAGAAGGCCGACGGCACCGGCAACATCTCGTACGACCCGGCCAATCACGACCGCATGGTCCGGCACCGCGCCGCCAAGGTGGCCCGCGTGGCCGAGTCGATCCCCGACCTGGTCGTGGACGACCCGTCGGGCGACGCCCGCGTCCTCGTCCTCGGCTGGGGCTCCACGTACGGCCCGATCGGCGCCGGCGTCCGTTCCGCCCGTGCGCAGGGCATCGACGTCGCGCACACCCACCTGCGCCACCTCAACCCGTTCCCGCGCAACCTCGGCGAGGTGCTGCGTTCGTACGACTCGGTGATCGTGCCGGAGATGAACCTCGGTCAGCTGTCCATGCTGCTCCGTGCGCGCTACCTCGTCGACGTCCAGGGGTACGACAAGGTGACCGGCATGCCCTTCGGTTCCGAAGAGCTCGCCGAGGTCATCGCGCAAGCCGTCAAGTCGCTCGACACGCCGAGCCTGGACCGTCTCAGCCAGGAGAACCACCGATGAGCATCGACCTGCCCGCCCCCACGCTCGCCCGCGACGGCCTGGCCGGCGTCCCGGCGACCGACCTGAAGCAGACCGGCAAGGACTTCACCAGCGACCAGGAGGTCCGCTGGTGCCCCGGCTGCGGTGACTACGCCGTCCTGAAGGCCGTCCAGGGCTTCCTGCCCGACCTCGGCCTCAAGCGCGAGAACATCGTGTTCGTCTCCGGCATCGGCTGCTCGTCGCGCTTCCCGTACTACCTCGACACGTACGGGATGCACTCGATCCACGGCCGCGCGCCCGCGATCGCGACCGGCCTGGCGACCTCGCGCGAGGATCTTTCGGTGTGGGTCGTCACCGGTGACGGCGACGCGCTGTCGATCGGCGGCAACCACCTGATCCACGCGCTGCGCCGCAACGTGAACATGACGATCCTGTTGTTCAACAACCGGATCTACGGGCTCACCAAGGGGCAGTACTCGCCCACCTCCGAGCCCGGCAAGGTCACGAAGTCGACGCCGATGGGCTCGCTCGACACGCCGTTCAACCCGATCAGCCTGGCTCTCGGCGCGGAGGCGTCGTTCGTGGCCCGCACGATCGACACCGACCGCAAGCACCTCACGGAGGTCCTGCGTGAGGCGGCGGCCCACCGCGGGACGGCGCTGGTCGAGATCTACCAGAACTGCCCGATCTTCAACGACGGCGCGTTCGACGCGATCAAGGACCCGGCCACCAAGGACCACGCCGTCATCCGCCTGGAGCACGGCAAGCCGGTGACGTTCGGGCCGCAGGGCGAGCACGGGCTCGTGCGCGACCCCGTCTCCGGCGCCATCTCGGTGGTCGAGGTGGACGACTCAAACCGCGCCGGTCTCCTCGTCCACGACGCCCACGCCGAGGATCCGTCGCTGGCGTTCGCGATCAGCCGGCTGACCGACGGTGGCTACCTGAACCGCGCACCGGTCGGCATCTTCCGCCAGGTCGAGCGCCCGGCGTACGACGACCAGGCGCGTGCGCAGGTCGCCAGTGCCACCGAGGCCCAGGGGCCGGGCGATCTCCAGAAGCTGCTCACCGGAAGCGACACCTGGACGATCGCCTGACCACAGGTGTGATGACTCGTGCGGGCCCCGGCTGATGCCGGGGCCCGTTCACGTGCCAGCGCCGCCCTCGTGGTAGCGAGAGCGCGAACGACTCCCCCGCGGGACGCGGTAATCCTTGCCGCTGTCGCAGGGATGCAAGACGTCGTTCCTCTACACACGACTATTTTCTCAAAGTGCTTGATTTCTCTGCCCAACGTCTCCAGAGTGTGACCCAGGACACACAGACGTGGAGAAGAGGACCCCGTGGCGCCACTAGTCGGAACCCCGGTACGGCGGGCGGAGGATCTGCCCCTCCTCACGGGAAGCGGGCGGTACGTCGACGACATCGTGCTTCCCGGCATGGTCACGATGGTGTACGTCCGCAGCCAGGTCGCCCACGCGACCCTCACCTCGATCGACACCGCCGAGGCGTGCGCGATGCCCGGGGTGCTCGGCGTGTGGACGGCGGCCGACCTCCCCGACCTGCCGTGTGTCCGCTCGGTCCCGACGATGGAGCGGTACCCCTTGGCGAAGGACGCGGTCCGGTTCGTCGGTGAGCCCGTGGCGGTCGTCGTCGCCACGGACCGTGCGCGGGCCGTCGACGCCGCGGAGAAGGTCGACGTCGACTACGAGCCGCTCCCCGTGCTGACCACGATCGAGGAGGCGATGGCGCCCGACGCCGCGCCGATCACGCCGGGGCAGGCCAGCAACGTGGTCATGGAGATCCCCCTGACCGAAGACGACGCCCAGGCCGAGATCGACCGCGCGCCGCACGTCTCCCGCCTGCACCTGGTCAACCAGCGGCTCGCCCCCGTGCCGATCGAGCCCATCGGCTGTGTCGCCGACTGGTCGGCCAAGGGCGCGACACTGTGGGCGACCGTTCAGGCACCGCACCCGATCCGCAACGAGCTGTGCGAGAAGTTCGGGCTCTCCCAGCAGCAGCTGCGCGTGGTCGCTCCCGATGTGGGCGGCGCCTTCGGGTCGAAGGCCAGCTTCTACCCCGAGTACATCCTGACCCTCGAGCTGTCGCGTCGGCTCGGACGTCCCGTGAAGTACGTCGAGACGCGGAGCGAGAGCATGGTCGCGATGACCCACGGTCGTGCCCAGACCCACGACCTCTGTCTCGCCTACGACGACGAGGGCAAGATCACGGCGCTGCAGGTCAAGATCATCCAGGACTGCGGAGCGTGGCCCGACCTCACCGGCAGCGGGCTCCCCACCCTGACCTCGTTCATGGCCGGCGGGTGCTACAAGATCCCCAAGATCGGCGCCTCCTTCCGCAGCGTCACCACGAACACCACACCGGTCGCCGCATACCGCGGCGCAGGCCGTCCGGAGGCGGCGTACCTCATCGAGCGGCTGGTCGACGTGGCGGCAGCCGATCTCGGGATGGATCCTGCGGAGTTCCGCCGACGCAACCTCATCCAGCCCGAGGAGATGCCGTACGCCACCCAGTTCCCCATCGTGGTGTACGACGAGAGCGACTACCCGCGCCTTCTCGAGATGCTCCTCGAGAAGCTCGACTACGAAGGGCTCCGGCGGGAGCAGCACGAACGACGCGGCGATCCCGATGCCCCTCTGCTCGGTGTCGGGCTGTCCGTCTTCGTCGAGATGGCCGGCTTCGGTCCGTCGGCGTTCTTCGAGCAGTTCGGGTACGTCGGGGGCTGGGAGTCCGCGAAGGTGCGGATGAACCCCGACGGCTCGGTCCTCCTCGGCGTCGGCACCAGCCCTCACGGCCAGGGCCACGAGACGATCTTCGCCCAGATCACGGCCGACGAGCTCGGTGGTCATCCGTTCGACCGCATCGTCGTCGAGCACGGCGACACCGCCGCGATCCAGGAGGGGATCGGCACCATGGGGAGCCGCGCCGTTCCCGTGGCGGGGCCGGCGGTTCAGATGGCGAGCCGCCGACTGCGCGAACGCCTCGTCGAGGTGGCGGCCCACATGCTCGAGGCCGCGGTCGACGACATCGAGCTCCTTGACGGCGTCTTCGCCGTCAAGGGAGTTCCCGGCTCGAGCGTCGCCCTCGGGGACGTCGCGCTGACCGCGTACAAGCCGCACCTCCTGCCGCCGGACGGCGAGGTCGGCCTGGAGTTCGTGAGCTACCACGAGCCCAAGAACCTCTCGTACCCCAGCGGCGCCCACGGATGCGTCGTGGAGATCGACCGCGCGACCGGCGTCGTGTCGGTCGTGCGGTACGTGGCGGTGGACGACTGCGGCGTGGTGATCAACCCCTTGCTCGCCCGGGGCCAGGTGCACGGCGGTGTGGTCCAAGGGATCGCCCAGGCGCTCCTGGAGGAGGTCGTCTACGGCGAGGGCGCCCAGCCGGTGACGTCGACGCTGGTGGACTACTCGGTGCCGTCGGCCGCGGACATGCCCGATCTCGAGACCTTCCACCTCGAGGTCCCCACCACCGGCAACACGCTCGGCGCCAAGGGTCTCGGCGAGGCCGGGGCGACCGCCGCTCCCCAGGCGGTGGTCAACGCCGTCGTCGACGCCGTCAGCCATCTCGGGATCCGCACCCTCGACATGCCGTTGACCCCCCAGAAGGTGTGGAAGGCCCTCAATCCCGATCTGCAGGAGGACGCATGAGGCACGACGTCGAGCTGACCGTCAACGGGACGCCGGTGACGGCGACGGTGGAGGCGCGGCAGCTGCTCGTGCACCTCCTCCGCGAGGATCTCGGCCTCACCGGGACCCACGTGGGTTGCGACTCCTCGAACTGCGGCGCGTGCACCGTGATGCTGGACGGCGAGGCCGTGAAGTCCTGCACCGTCCTCACCGTCGCGGCCGCGGGCGCGTCGGTCCTGACCATCGAAGGGCTGGCGACGGACGAGGAGTCGCTCACGCCCGTGCAGCAGGGATTCCGCGAGTGTCACGGGCTGCAGTGCGGATACTGCACCCCCGGGATGGTCATGGCGGCGACGAGCCTCCTGCTCGACAACCCGGACCCCCTCCCCGACCAGATCCGCGACCGGGCTCCAGGGCAACCTCTGCCGGTGCACCGGCTACCAGATGATCGTGGAGTCGGTGCGCTGGGCGGCAGACAACGGCGGCCCCGGCGCGGTGGCGCACGCAGAGCGTCAGGGGGTGTCGTCGTGATCCCCAGCCCGTTCTCTTACGTGCGCGCTCGCTCCGTCGACCACGCGCTCGACCTCCTCGTCGAGCACGGCGACGAGGGCAAGCTGCTCTGCGGCGGCCATTCCCTGCTGCCGCTGATGAAGCTCCGCCTCGCCAACCCCGCGACGCTCATCGACATCCGTACGCTGCCGGAGCTGCACGGCATCCGGTCGGACGGTGACCGCCTGCACATCGGCGCCGCGACCCGGCACCGTGACCTCGAGCTCGACGCCGCCGTCGTCCGCAGAGCGCCGCTGCTGGCACGCGCCGCAGAGACGATCGGTGATCCCCAGATCCGGGCCCGGGGCACGATCGGAGGCTCGATCGTTCACGGTGACCCCGCGGCCGACCTGCCCGCCGCGCTGCTCGCGCTCGACGCGACCGTCACCCTGCGAGGGCCTCGCGGCACCCGTGAGGTCGCTTTGGAGGACTTCTTCCTGGACTTCTGGCAGACCGCGATCGCGCCCGACGAGGTGCTCACCACGGTCACCGTGCCGAGCAACGAGGACGTGCCCGTCAGCTTCGTGAAGTTCCACCAGCGGGCCCAGGACTGGGCGATCGTCGGTGTCGCCGCGCTGGGCGGAGCCTCCCCGCGGGTCGCTCTGGTCAACATGGCGGCGACGCCCTGGCGTGCGCGCGCGGTCGAGCAGGCGCTGGCCGACGGTGCCGACATCGCCGAGGCCGCTGCGCTTGCGGACGTGGGCACCGCTCCCTCGACGGATCTTCGCGCGGACGCCACCTACCGCCGCCACCTGGCTCGGGTGATCACGGAACGTGCTCTCGCGCAGGTCGTCTGAGTCGCGGCCTCAGGCCAGGGAGAGCGCGACGAGGTCGTCCTCGCTCAGCGCCAGCGCCTGGGTGAGCGGGCAGGCCGCCAGGAAGCGCACCTGCTCGGAGGCCCGGACCTTCCGCTCCGGGATCGGTGCCGCGAGGTCGATCCGGCGTCCTCGGCTGATGACCTCGTCGAAGCGGCTCTTGTCCCCCAGGACGCGGACGTCCTTCAACGGGTCGCCGTCGAAGACGAGGATGTCGGCGAGCCACCCGTCCTGGAGGGTGCCGACCTGCCCTTCGAGGCGCATCGCGAGCGCTCCGTTGCCCGTGGCGGCCACGATCGCCTCCATGGGCGTCAGACCGGCGTACTCGACGAGCATCTCGAGCTCGCGGGCGTGCCACTCCCCCACCGGCGTGACGGCGAACCCCGTCTCGGATCCCGCGAGGATCTTCACGCCCGCCTGCTGTGCCTTGTGGACCATCTCGCCGGTCGCGTCGATCTCGGCGCGGAAGAGGTCGAGCAGCTCGGGGGCGGTGCCGACCTTGGCGCCGTAGTCGGCGAGGTTCCCGAGCAGCGTGAACGTCGGACAGAGCGCCGCCCCGTGGTCGATCACGGCCTGCAACGCGTCGTCGTCCATGTACGAGCAGTGGTAAATCAGGTCCATCCCGGCCTCTGCCGACTCTTTCGTGCTCAGCGAGTTGCGCGCATGTCCCACGACCTGCGTCTCGAGGTCGTGAGCGGTGTCGCAGACGGTCTTGAGCTCGTCGAAGGTCCAGACCTTCATCTCCGGACCCTTGTGCGACGGGATCACCCCGGTCACGTGGACCTTGATCCAGTCCACCCCGTGCTTGATCTGGCGGCGGATCTCGCTGACCATCACACTGCGGTCCTGCACCACCGTGGCGTAGCCGGTCCTTCCCTCGTCCTTGATCAGACGACCCGCGGTGCCCCCGACCGACGTCATCAGCGCGTTGCCGCCGGACGAGACCCGCGGCCCCTCGACGATGCCCGCCTCGATGGCGTCCCGCAGCTCCACCCCGATGTTCCAGAGGCAGTCGGCGTCGAGGACACCCGTGACGCCCGCGCGCAGGACCTTGCGGGCGTTGTAGGCGGTGAGCATGGAGCTGTACGCCTCGGTGCGGTGGTAGAAGAGCTCGTCGTTGCCGGTGGGCTCGCCGAACGTCAGGTGCGTGTGGGCGTCGATCAGCCCCGGCATGACGGTCTTGCCGGACGCGTCGATCCGCTCGACGTCGCTCCTCTCGCGGCAGGCGTCGACCGCAGCCTGCCCGGTGGCGGCGATGCGTTCCCCGGAGACGAGGAGTCCCACGTTCGGGACAGGGTCGGCGCCGGTTCCGTCGACCAGGGTGCCGCCGGTGATCAGCAGGTCCGTCATGCTGCTCCTCCTTCGAAAGGCGCGTGGGTTCGCCGGCTACGCATGGGTGACACCGAGCACCAGTCCGCCGTCGGCGGTCAGGATGCTCCCGGTCGTCCACTCCGCGCGTACGAGGTACTCGACGGCCTCGGCCATCTCCTCGACCGTCCCGATGCGGCCGAGCGCGTGCGCCGGTGCGAGTCCGTCGAGCCGTGCCCGCGCGGTCGCGTCGTCGGACAGCCCCGCCCGCTGGTTGAGCTCGGTGAAGACGGCTCCGGGGCGCAGGCAGTTGACGCGTACGCCTTGCGGGCCCAGCTCTGCGGCGAGGACACCGGTCAACGTCTCGAGCGCCCCCTTAGTCGCGGCGTACGGCGACGCGCCCGGGAAGGCGCGCTGGGTGTGCGCGGAACCGAAGAGCACGACCGAACCGCGACTCTTCCGCAGATGGTCGAGGCTGTCGCGCACCAGCTGCAGAGGACCGACGACGTTGCTGTGGAACAGGGCGAGCGTCTCCTGCTCGTCGAGGGACTCCAGCGGCCCGCGGTACATGTTCGCTGCGGCGTTCACCAGCGTGTCGAGGCCGCCGCCATGGCTCACCGCGGCGTCGACGAGGCGCGCCCGGTCGTCCGCCGAGGTCACGTCGGCCTGGACCGCCGCGCACCGCGGGCCCAACGAGGCGGCGACCTCTTCGACCCGCTGCCTCCGCCTTCCACCGATCGTGACCAGCGCACCTCGTTCGACCAGGTGGCGAGCGACGCCCGCGCCGATCCCGGACCCTCCGCCGGTGACGAGCACCGAGGTCCCCTCGACCGGCCTCACCACTGACCACCGTCCACCGCTCGGGGACGGGCGAGGCCCGCGAGAACCGCCTTGGTGAGACCGCCATCGACCACGAGGTTCTGGCCCGTGACGTAGGACGCCTTCTCGGAGGCCAGGAACATCACGGCGTCCGCGACGTCCTCTGCCGTTCCCAAGCGCCCGAGCGGCACGTGCGACGTGCGCTGCCGGCGTGCGGCCGGGTCAGCGTAGATGGGCTCGGACATCCCGGCGTCGATGAGACCGGGCGCGACGGTGTTCACGCGGATCCCGTGCTGTGCCCACTCCATGGCCATCTGCTCGGTCAGCCGGATGATCCCTGCCTTGCTGGCCGTGTACGAGCCGGCATTCGGCGCCGAGGCCACACCGTTGATCGAGGCCAGGTTGACGATGCAGCCGCCGAGACCGGCCATCCTCCGCGCCGTCGCGCGGGCGACGAGGAACGTCCCGGTGAGGTTGAGCCGGAGCGCGGCGTCCCAGTCGGCGAGCGAGAGGTCCATGAGGGGTCCGAAGCGGACCATGCCTGCGTTGTTGACCACGAGGGCGGGAGGCGCGGCGAGCTGCTCCGCTGCCTCGGCGACCGCGGCCTCGTCGGTGACGTCGACGACGCACGGCGTGACGCCGTCCACGCGGTCGGCCAGCTGTCGCACCGCTGTCGCGTCGACGTCCCACGCAGAGACGAGGTATCCGGCCTTGACGGCGTGCTCGGCGACGACGGCGCCGATCCCCTTGGCAGCACCGGTGACCACGGCCCAGCTCATCGTCGGGGGTCTCCTGTCGGGAAGGGGCGGGGCACGGTGGCTCATGGGCGGAACACCACCGGATAGGCGTGGAAGTGGTCACGCGCCGAGTACGGATCCTTCGTCGGAGGGTGTGCAGGATCAGGGCGGGCGCCCTGGTCGAGCAGTGCGCGCACCATCAACGGCACGGTCCCGAGGACGTGGTCGGACGGCGCGTCGTCGCTCCAGACCGTCCCTCCGTCGAGCTCCATCCCGATGCACGCGTGCATCCCGCCTCCGAAGGTGTGCCCCCATGGCGGCACCCCTCGAGGCACCAGACGGTCCGGGTCGAACGACGACGCGTCCGCCCCGAAGATCGCGACGTCACGGTTGGCGGCACGCAGGTCCAGCTGCACGGCCGCCCCGGCCGGGATCGTACGACCGTCGCGCATCGTGACGTCGGCGAGCGCGCGCCGCTGAGCGACCGGGCTCGCCGGGTGCAGCCGGAAGGTCTCGTGGACGCACCGCTGGAGAAAGACGTCGTCCGTCAGCCTGTGCGCCTGGTCCGGGAAGCGTGCGGCCCAGCCGAAGATCTCGTCGACGGCGTGCGCGAAGGCGTCGGCGGTGCTGTGCGACCCGGCCTGCAGGTAGAACGCGACCTCGCGGCGCACGACGTCCGGCGACAGCCCGAGGGCCGCGCGCTTGCCGAGGATCGCCGTGAGCACGTCCGAGGGCAGCTCCTCCTCGTCGAGGTCGCCCGCCGCGTGGCGATCGAGAAGCTCCAGCCGCCGTGCGACCGAGGGTTGCAAGAACATCTGGTCGAAACGTTCCAGAGCTTCGCCGACCTCCGCCTCGACCTGGCGAAGGTCACGGTGGGAGTGCACCATCACCGCGCCCTCGCTGAACCTGACCGCGAACTCCTGCAGCGCCTCCGTCTCGGCGGGTGACCCCGTCGGGCGGTCGATGCCGGCGACGAGCGCCGTCAGGTTGATCGTGGTGCGGTAGCCGAGCTCGAGGAGGTCGGCCCCGCCTGCGGCGACGAAGGGTGCGAGCGCGTCGGCGATCACGCCGGGCACCAGCTCCGCCTCCCACCGGCGGAAGGTCCCCCGCCGGAAGAGGCGGTTCTCCAGCCGCCGTCGCGCCTGGTGGTCAGTGCCGTGCAGGTCGAGAAGGCAGCCGTCCATCACCACGCTGCCGGCGTCGTACAGCGACTGCCGCAGATCACGCTGCCGAAGCGCGTCCCAGACCTCCTCGTACCCCACGAGATCGACGCTCGCCACGTGCCCAGGACACTCGTCGACGTTCACTGAGCCTCCGTATGATGACGTGGTGCGAGTCCTAACGACTATAAGAACGGCACGGCTCCCTGTCCACCCTCTAGGGTGAGCGTCGTGCCGGCACCCTCGACGGACGGAGTCCCAGATGAGTACCGCCACCCCTGCTGAGGCCGACCCGCTCCCCGTCATCGACGTGCACGCCCACGCGGTCCTCGCCGAGTCGCTCGGCGCGGCGGGAGCCGCCGGGCCGGAGCTCAGCCCGGATCCCGATCATCCGTGGTACCGCGTGGGCAACTACGTCCTGCACGGCGTGCGCTACCGCGACAGCCCTTTCATGGACCCTGACCTGCGGATCGCACGGATGGACGAGGCAGGCATCGATCTCCAGATGCTCTCGCCGAACCCGCTGACGTACTTCGGCGACCTGCCCGCCCACGACGCGGTGACCTACTGCCGTGAGCACAACGACGCGCTCGCGAGGATCGTGGGCGACCGGCGCGACCGGCTCCGCGGCGCCGCTCAGCTGCCGCTGCAGGACGTGGACGCCGCGGTCGTCGAGCTCCGCCGGGCGGTCGACGAGCTGGGCCTGGTGGCCGCAGCCCTCGACACGGACCCGCCCCACGCGCTCGACGACGCCGCGATGGACCCGCTCTACGAGGCGGCGGCCGCCCTGGACGTGCCCGTGTTCCTGCATCCCAGCCCACTGGGTCCGGGCGGCCCGCCGGTCGACCCCCGGTTGCGACGCTTCGACCTCGACCTGCTGGTCGGGTTCGCCTACGACGAGACGCTCGCCGTCACGACCCTCATCCTGGGCGGCGTCCTCGACCGGCATCCCTCGCTCGACGTGTGCCTGTCGCACGGCGGCGGAGCGGCCGCGATGCTCGCCGGCAGGCTGGCCAGCGCGACGGTGCGGCGTCCCTGGGCCCCGACTCATCTCGCGGAGGTCGGGTTCGAGCGGGCGCTGCGCCGCCTCTGGTTCGACACGCACGTCCACAGCGAGCGTGCGCTCGCGTGCCTCATCGACGCGGTGGGGACCGAACGCCTGGTCTTCGGCACGAACTTCGCCGGGTGGGACGGCGCCGAGGTCCCCGAGCCCGGGCAGCTCGCCGACACACTGTCGCGCAACGGCGCGAGGCTTCTCCGCCTCTGACCGGATCCGCGAGCGAGCTGTTCAGACGGTGATCTCGCGCCCGTCCTGGAGGACACGGATCGCACCGGAGGGGCAGCCGCGGGCGATCTCGACCATCTCTTCGTCGGGCAGCGCCTCAGGGGCAGCGCGAACCACGGCGATCTCGTCCTCGTCGAACGCGAAGACCGTCGGCGCGTCCGCGACGCACCTGCCCGAGCTCATGCACAGGTCCTCGTCGACCTCGACCGTGTAAGCCATCGCCCCTCCTGGTGTCTGGCCACATCATTAGTCGTTAGACCGCTAACGTCAAGCACAGACAGCAGGTCGGGAAACTCAGGAGGTCGGGCGTCTGCCCGGCTGCGACGAGGGGCGGTAGGTCTGACGCAGGACCTCCGCCGCGGCACCGTGGTCGTCGCGCAGCCGCTTGATCGCGTCGTCGTTCACCCAGAACTCCTCGAAGACCGTCGAGTCGAGCAGGCGGTCGACCACGAGGTGCATCGCGATGTCGTGCCGGACGAACTCCACTGCCACCAGGACCACAGCAGGGTCGTCGGTGAAGACGCCCCAGGCGCCCCGCTCCGTCAGCCCTCCGATCACCGCCTGGCTGCGGTCGGCCGCCACCACCAAGAGGCGGCACCCGAGGTTCTCGAGCACGACGTCGGGAGCCGAGTAACGGTGCTCGGTCGTACTGCCGACCGGATCCGGGTCGTGGCCGAAGGTCACGACCGACACCTCGACCCCCCGACGCTCGGCCTCCTTCAGGAGCGGCTTCAGGCTCTCGATCTCGGCCGGCCAGCCGGAGACGAAGAGGTCGCGACGCGCAGCGGCGACCACGTCCTGCGCACGCAGGATCAGTCCCGGCTGGCTGTCCAGGCCGTGGAGCAGACGCACCTCGGGCGGCGCCGTGATCTCCGGGAGCTGCGCACTGAGGACGTCGATCGAGCTCTCGAAGTCGCGACGGAGCCGGTCCAGCAGCGCGGCCGGCGGGAGCGCCAGGTAGCCGACCGTGTCGTCGCCGGCGTGTACCTCGTACGCAGCACCACGGGCGCGCAGCTTGTCGAGGGTCTCGTAGACGGTGCTGCGCGGGACACCGGAGCGCTTGGCCACCTCATAGCCGTTGAGCGGGGCGCCGGCCGCGACCAGCGCGATGTACGCCTTGGCCTCGTACCCGGACATGCCCAGCCGCTGCAGCTCGGCGATGACGGTTTCCTGGGTCATCTAGCAGGAGCCCTTTGCCTTGACTGGAATGGTCTCCCGATTGTCGCACGCAGGTTTGCCACCCTGTGCCGGCGTGGTCGTCACGTCCGGTGCTGCACGGCGGTCCGCTCGGCGAGGATCGGCCGGACGTTCTCCGTGACGACGCGGACGTGGTCCTCGTTGACGGCGTAGGCCTCGTACGCTGCGGCGTCGGGAAAGTCGACGGTCACCGCCACGTCGGCGTTGCCCGGGGCCAGGCGCAGGTCGGACCCGACCGTGAGGACGCCGAGGTGAGCCACCTGCTCGCCCAGCCGCGTGAGCGCGGCGAGCGCGTCCTCCTTCTGCGCAGTCGTCGCGTCCTCGGACCACCGGAAGACGACGACGTGCCGGACACCCATCGTCAGCCGACCGACGGGAAGAGAGCCGGATACACGCCCCAGTAGGGCCGTGCCGTGTTCGCGTCCCGCTCGGGCGGGTTGTCGGGGTCCCTGATGACGCCGGCGTCGAACATGTGCTGCACGGCGGAGGTCACCAGCCCGTACAGCTGTCCGTCCGGGGCCTCCGGATCGTTACCCAGGACACCCGCCGCCAGGTCCTGGCCGATGCAGACGTGCATGCCGGCGGCGAACGACAGCCCGAACGGCGCCACCCCCGGCGGCAGCACCCTGCGCGGGTTGAAGGCGGCGGCGTCCTCGCCGAACACGGAGACGTCCCGGTTGACCTGCATGAGGTCGATGACGACCGTGCCTCCCTCGGGCACGACGTCGCCGGACTTGAACGTCACGTCGGCGAGCGCACGCCGCTTGCCGATCGGGCTCGACGGGTTGAGCCGAAGCGTCTCGTGGATGCAGCGCTGCACGAAGGGGCGTGAGGACAGGGCCTCGACGTCCTCAGGGTGCTGCTCGAGCCATCCGAGGATGTGGTCGATCGAGCGGACGAACGCCGTCGCGCTGGTATGGGCGCCAGCGAGGAGGAAGAACGCCACCTCCCTACGGACGACGTCGTCGGTGAGGGCGAGCTCCGCGCGATCCTTCAGCAGGACAGTGAGGACGTCGCGCGGCAGGTCAGACTCCGACGCCCGCCCCTCGGCGACCTGGTCGAGGAGCGCGCGACGTCGTCGTACCGACGGCTGAAGGAACTCCTCGTCCCAGCGCACCAGCCCTTCGAACACGCACGCACGCTGGGCGTCCTTGTCCCCCGTCGCATGGGCCAGTGTGGCGCCCTGCACGAAGAGCATCATGTAGTCGTAGAGCCGTCGCGTCTCCTCCGGCGTGCCCTCGGGCCGATCCACGCCGGCGGTGAGCGCGGCGAGGTTCAGCATCAGCTCGTGACCGAGGTGGACAAGGTCGACCGCTCCTGCCTCGACGTACGGCGCGATGGTGCTGTCGATCACCGCGGGGAAGAGCTCGACCTCATAGTGGTCGAACGTCTCACGCCTAAACATCCGGTTCTCGGCGCGGCGACGGGTCCGGTGCTCGGCGCCGTGCAGGTTGACGAGGACGTCGGCCATGACGACCTCACCCTCGTCGTACAGCGCCTGCCGCAGATCCTTGCAACGGTAGGCCTCCTTGGCCATCTCGAAGCTGTCCACCACGAACACGGTCTCCGCGACCGTCTCTGGCTCAACCATCTGCCCGTTCCCTTCGTGAACTGCTCAGGAGGTCCTCCGGCACCACGCGATCAGCATGAGTCGTTAGTCTTCTAACGTCAAGTGTCAGGAGCCCCTCGAATGCCCCGTCCCGCACTCACTGCCGTCGTCTACTCCGGAGGCGTCACCCACGACTTCCCTGCCACGAGCGACCGCCTGAGGATGATCCTCGAGACCGACGGCTGGGGGGTGACGGTGACCGAGAGCGCTGCCGACCTGGTCGCTCTCCTTCCGAGCACGTCGCTCGCGGTCTTCAACACCTTGCGGTGGACGATGCGGCGCCCCGAGCGTTACGCCGCCCAGGCCGCCGCCCACGGGTTCCGGACGCCGGCCGACCTGAAGGCCGCCCTGGCCGTGCACCTGAGCAGCGGAGGCGGCGTGCTCGCGATGCACGCAGCCACCCTGTGCTTCGACGACTGGGCGCAGTGGCCGCGGATGATCGGCGCGCGGTGGGACTGGGACCGGTCGTTCCACCCGCCGGCCGGCCCGATGGCGGTGGAGGTCGCGCGCGCGTCCCACCCGTTGGTTGCCGACCTCGACGACTTCACCACTGAGGACGAGGCGTACAGCGCGCTGGTGGTGGCAGCCGACGTGGTCCCGCTGGCCAGCACCGTTGTCGAGGGCATCCAGCAGCCGCTGGTGTGGGTCCGATCGTACGGCGGTGGCCGGGTCGCCCACGACGCGTTGGGGCATCAGGACGCGTCGTTCGACCCACCGACCCACCGTGAGCTCGTCTCGTCGGCTCGCGCGCTTCGCGGTCGGTGCCGACGCGTAGCCTGCGAGAGTGAGGACCGACCGACGTTCTGACTCCGCCGAAGGGCTCGCGCTCGGCGCCGGCGCGTACGTGCTGTGGGGTCTCTTCCCGCTCTACTGGCCCCTGCTGGAGCCGGCCTCGGCGACCGAGATCCTGGCCCACCGGGTCGTCTGGTCCCTGGTCACCGTCACCCTCGTGCTGCTGGCCGCTCGGCGGCTGAGGCACGCGCGGGACGTCGTCCGCGACCGTCGCCGGATGCCGTACGTGGCGGTCGGCGGCATCGTCGTCGCCCTGAACTGGGGCACCTACATCTACGCGGTCAACAGCGGGCACGTCGTCGAGTCGTCGCTGGGGTACTTCATCAACCCGCTGGTGACGATCGCCTTCGGGGTCGTCTTCCTCCGCGAGCGCCTGCGGCCCGTGCAGTGGTTCGCCCTCGGCCTCGCGGCGGTGGCGGTCGTCGAGCTCACCTGGGAGTACGGCCGCGTCCCGTACATCGCCCTCACGCTCGCGCTCACCTTCGCCGTCTACGGGCTGATGAAGAAGAAGGCAGGCGTCGGATCCGTCGAGGGCCTCGCGCTCGAGACGGCGACCGTCGCACCGGTCGCGATCGGCTACCTCGTGTTCCTGGCGGTCACCGGCGCCTCGACGTTCGGCAGCGACGGCCTCGGCCATGCCGTCCTGCTGGCCTCCACCGGGATCGTCACGGCCGTCCCCCTGCTGCCTGTTCGGCGCGGCGGCGACCCGGCTCTCGCTCACGGCGCTGGGCCTCCTGCAGTACCTCGCCCCGATCCTCCAGTTCGCCTTTCGGCGTCCTCCTGTTCCACGAGGAGATGACCACCGGACGGTGGCTCGGGTTCGTGCTCGTCTGGGTGGCGCTGGTCATCATCACCGTCGAGGCCGCGCACCACCGCAGGAGCACCCTGCGCGCGGCAGCCGAGAACGTCGTCTGACCGGTCGCGCGGTCAGCCCAACGAGGCGTCCGCACGCGGGCCGGCGACCACCTGGGCCCGGACGACGGAGCCGTCGGCGGTGCTGAGGGCCCGCACCTCGCGCGAGAGCCTCCGCACGATGTAGAGCCCACGCCCGCGCTCACGACCGTCCGGCGGGCGGGTGCGCCCGTGCTCGTCGAGGTGCGGGTCGCCCGTTCCGTCGTCGGTGGCCTCGATGGTCAAGGTCGGCCGGAGACCTCCACCGCCAGGACGGCACGGGTCCGGGCGGCGTCGAGCGCGTTGGCGAGGAGCTCGTCAGCGACCAGGAGCGCGTCCTCGCTGACGATCTCGTGCGCGGACATCCACTCGCGCATCTCCCGGCGTACGCGGCTGAGCAGGTACGTGGCCTGCGGCGTGAGCTCCCAGCGTGCCGAGGAGCGAGCGCCGGCTTCGAGGCTCGGCGCACCACGAGCGCGAGAGCGTCGTCATGGCGCTCGGCACCCTCGAGGGAGCGCTGGACGAGCGTGTCGGAGAGCTCCTGGGCGGGCAGGCGCGCGATCTCGCCGGCGATCAGCTCGAGCTGCTCCATGCCGGCGATGATGTCGCGCCGCGCCTCGACGAGTCCGTCGGTGTAGAGGATCAGCGACTCGCCCTCCTCCAGCCGGGTCACGGCGATGTCGTGGCTGCCGACACCCGGCCACCCGATCGCTCCGCCGCTGCCGGCGACCTGGCGTACCCCGCCGTCGGGAGCGACGATGAGAGCCGGCGGATGCCCTCCGGACGCGACGCGGAGCTCCACCGGTGCACGGGTGGTAGCGCGCGACGACCACGGTGGCGACCAGCTCCGAGTCCTGCGCACCCAGCAGCATGTCGGCCCGTGCCACGACCTCTTCCAGCGGCGTGCCCTCGACCGCGACGTGCCTCAGCGTGTGGATGACGCTCAACGCGTCACGCGTCGCGGTCACGCCGTGCCCAGCACGTCGACCACCGCGACGTGGAGCTCGCCCGTGGGGAGCTCGTGCCAGTCGAAGAGGTCCCGCCGGTCGGCGCCGTCGGATCCGAAGCGACGTAGGCGACGGCGATGTCGACACCCTCCATCCCCGGTGGCTCGGGTGCCACCGCCTGCTGGAGGTGGTCCACGACGAGTCGCTGGGCAGCCTGCATCTCGACGAGCTTCTTGAACTGCTCGCTCAGCTCGTGGAACTCCGTCGCCGGCGTGATGTCACGGGCGATCACGACCAGGCTCCGCGTCCCGTCGCTGTTCTCCGCCCGGGTGAACGAGCACGCGAGCTGGCGCTGCTCGCCGTTCGTGGCGGTGATGAGCATCTCCCGGGGGAACTCGTCGACCTCGCGCCAGTTCAGGAGGTCGACAGGGCGTCCGGACGCCGTCCGCGCGTGCAGGCGTGCCAGCGCGTCACGCCGCCCACGCACCTCGGCGACCGGAAGCCGCTGATCCGCTCGCACGCAGGGTTCCAGGTCGTCATCGCGCCGCTGGCGTCGAGGGTGAAGATCCCGTCCGAGGTGCTCCGCAGGATCTCGGCCAGCGAACGCTCGTTCTGCACGACCTTCGAGATGGCCCAGCCACGGCTGAGCGTGTGCACGGTCTGACGTGCCAGGGTCTCCAGCACCGACACCTGGTAGCGCTCGGCCGACGGCGTGGGGCCCTGGAGGTCGTACAGCACGATGACGCCCACGATGCGCGTGCCCAGCTGCATCGGCGCGGCGACGCACGAGCGGCGCCGTCCTCACGCAGCAACCGCGCGAGCGCCGAGTTGTCGCTCGCCGACACGCGGGTGAGCACGCCGCTCTTGACGAGCCGCCGCTCGAGCGGGTTCACGGGCACCTCGTCCTCGTACGTCCCGTCCGCCGACCACCGGAACGCCGTCGGTCGGTGGTCCTCGCTCACCATCACGAGCGCGGCGGTGCGGGCACCGAAGCGCTCCCGGATCTCCTCCAGGAACGGCCGGATCGCCGTCATCGGGTCGACCGGCTCCGACAGGATCCGGCTGGCCTCGCTGAGGGTCTCGACGCGGCCACGGTCGGCGTACGCGTCGGTGTAGAGGCGGGCGGTGACGAAGATGAGCAGGAGCGGGACCGGCACCAGCAGCACGCCCAGCGGGCTTCCGGCCAGCGCGAAGACGAAGAGCAGACCGAACAGCGAGTTGACCACCCAGTGCACGGCGATGACCGCCGCGAGGAAGACCGGTTTGCGGATCGCGTACGGCCAAGAGGCCGGATCCGTGATGGCGGCCTCGACGAGGAGCCATCCGAGGTTGACGACCGAGATCACGGCCAGGCTGAGGACGATCGACGCGGCGACCGCGGGGGTCAGCTCCGTGGCGACACCGAGGAGCTCCGCCACTGTCGCACCGACGGTCGCACTGAACGTCCAGCGCGCCATGAGGGTGAGACCGCGCATCCGCCGGAGCGAGCCACCGAACATCCCGGGCAGATGGCCGAGCGCGACAGCCGCGGCGACCGTCGCGATGCCGTAGCCGTAGATCAACGGGGCGACCGTCGCCGTCACCAGCGTGAAGCGTGCCGGGCTGGTCGGGCCCGTGACGTCGACCTGGAACGCCTGCGCGGCAGCGACTGCCAGCACGAGCACCGGCAGGCACGCCCACGGGAGCGTCGACGACGGACGGAGGTCCACCGACACCGAGTACGTGACGATCGCTGCGGCCGCCGCCAGCGAGAGGACGGAGAACAGCGCCAGACCCGCGTTCGACCTGCGCCTGTTCACCCTGGTACCTCCACACCGTGTGATGCCAGTATGCGGCTCGGCTCAGCCCACCCGTGTCACCACGCGGTCGCACAACCCTGCCAGGGCCTGCCGTGCGGCGTTGTCCGGCAGCGGGTCGAGCAGCGCACGCGCGGCCTCCGCCTGACGGTGCACCAGCGCGCGGGCCTCGTCGAGCGCCGGGTTGGACCGGAGCAGCGTGAGGGCCTCCTCGACGTCGGCGTCGGCGTGGATGGGGCCGGAGAGCAGCTCGAGGAGGCGCGCGTCCTCGGGGCGGGACGCCTTCTGGACGAGGAGGGTCGGAAGGGTCGGAACGCCTTCTCGGAGGTCGGTGCCCGGCGTCTTGCCGGAGTCGGCCGTGTCGCTGGCGATGTCGATGACGTCGTCGGCGAGCTGGAACACCGTGCCGACACGCTCGCCGAACTCCGTCAGGAGCGCGATGGCCTCGTCGCTCGCACCGCTCGTCATCGCGCCGAAGCGGGCGGCCGTCGCGATGAGCGAGCCGGTCTTGTCGGCGACGACGTCCAGGTAGTGCTGCAGGGGGTCCTGCCCCTCACGGGGTCCGATCGTCTCGTGGATCTGGCCGTGGACGAGCCGCTGGAACGTCTCTGCCTGGATCCGGACGGCGTCGGTCCCGAGGCCGGCGACGACGCGCGAGGCGACCGCGAAGAGGTAGTCGCCGGTGAGGATCGCGATGGAGTTGTCCCACCGAGCGTTGGCCGAGGCCGCACCGCGCCGCAGCGCGGCCTCGTCCATGACGTCGTCGTGGTAGAGGGTCGCGAGGTGTGTGAGCTCGATGACGACCGCGGCAGGAGGCACGTCGTCGGAGCCCGGCTGGTCCCCGAACTCCGCCGCCAGCAGGACCACGAGCGGGCGGAACCGCTTGCCCCCGGCCGCCAGCAGGTGGCCTGCTGCCTCCCCGACGAAGCCGTCGTCGTCGTGGACGGCCACAGCGAGCTGCTTCTCGACCTCGTCCATCCGGTCTTGGACACGGGCGACGAGTGCCGGGTCGGACTCGGCGATGCCCCAGGCGCTTGACGCCACGGCTGCTGCTCCTCGGTCGTGCGGAAGGTCAACGGACGAACGCCCCGACCTGCTGCACGAGCTCGAGCACCGGACCGGGAAGAACACCCAGGACGATTGTGACAGCCGCCGCGACGACGATGACCGACGAGGTCAACGGGCTGGGCACGACGACGCTCGGACCGTCGCCCTGCGGAGGTGCGAAGAACAGCAGGACGACCACGCGAACGTAGAAGAAGAGGGCGATCGCCGAGGCCACGACACCCACCACCACGAGGGGCCAGGCGCCGCCCTCCCACGCGGCGGCGAAGACCGACCACTTGCTGATGAACCCGCCGGTCAGCGGGATCCCCGCGAAGGACAGCAGGAAGAGGGTGAAGACGCACGCCACCAGCGGCGACTCCTTGCCGAGCCCCGCCCACCTGCTCAGGTGCGTCGTCTCTCCGCCTGCATCCCTCACGAGCATGACGACGGCGAAGGCACCGATCACCGCGACACCGTAGGCGAGCAGATAGAAGAGGATCGCCGACACGCTGGTGAGACCCGACCCGGTCACCAGGCCGGCGAGGCCCACCAGGACGAAGCCCGCGTGCGCGATCGACGAGTACGCGAGCATCCGCTTGACGTCGGTCTGGGCGATCGACACGATCGCGCCGAACAGCATCGTCACGATCGCCACGGCCCAGATCACCGGGGTCCAGTCCCAGCGCGCACCGTCGAAGGCCACGTAGAAGATCCGCAGCATCGCGACGAAGGCGGCTGCCTTGGTCCCGGCGGCCATGAACGCCGTGACCGGCGTCGGGGCGCCCTGGTAGACGTCCGGAGTCCACGCGTGGAACGGCACCGCCGCCACCTTGAACAGCAGACCGACCAGGATCAGGGCCATGCCGGCGAGCAGCAGGTTCTGTCCGCCGATGCGCTCCGAGACGGCGGTCGAGACGTCACCCAGCGCGAACGACCCGGCGTAGCCGTACACGAACGCGATGCCGTAGAGGAAGAACGCCGACGAGAAGGCTCCCAGCAGGAAGTACTTCATCGCGGCCTCCTGGCTGAGCAGCCGGCGGCGCCGCGCCAGACCACACATCAGGTACAGCGGAAGGCTCAGCACCTCGAGCGCCACGAACATCGCGAGGAGGTCGTTGGCCGAGGCGAAGAACATCATCCCGCCGAGGGCGAACACCGCGAGCGGGAACACCTCGCTGTGCTCGATGCGCAGCCGCGTCGCGCGACGCTCGTCACCGCTGCCCGGCGGCGTCGACGCCTGGCTGGTGAAGGCGCTCAGGCCTCCGTCGAGCCGGCGCTCGGCAAAGAGCATCACGCCCAGGACGCCGAAGACCAGCAGCATGCCCCAGGTGAAGACGGCGGGGCCGTCGACGCTGAGCGCGCCCATCGCGGTCGGGCCGCCACGTGCGACCACGTCTCCCCCGACCTCCGCGAGGTCGGAGCCGACCCACACCGTCGCGACGAGGGCCGCGACGAGGCCGGCGAGGGCGAGGACGACCTGCGTGACGAACCGGTACGCCCGGGGCACGAAGGCCTCCACGAGCACGCCGAGCACCGCGACGCCGAGGACGATCAGCAACGGCGACAGCGTCGCGTACTCGATGTCGGGGGCGTCGATCGGCGACGGTGCCATCGGTACGGCGAAGACGGACACGGGACTCACTTGGAGCTCCCCTCGGCGATCGGGAAGGTGGGCGTCTGAGGCTCTGGGTCATCGACCTCGACGTGCTCGAGCGTCTCTGCCACGGCCGGGTTGACCACGTCGAGGATCGGCTGCGGGAACAGGCCGAACCCGATGAGGAGCACCACCACGGGGGCGATCGCGATGATCTCGCGCGGCACCATGTCGGTGATGCCTCGGTTGTCGTCGCGCAGCGGGCCGGTCATCGTCCGCTGGTACATCAGGAGGATGTAGAGGGCCGCGAGCACGATGCCGAGCGTGGCGAACACCGCGGCGGTCGTGGACACCGTGAAGGTGCCGGCGAGCACGAGGAACTCACCGACGAACGTGGAGAGCCCCGGCAGCGAGAGCGAGGCCAGGCCGGCGATCAGGAAGAGACCCGCCGTGATCGGCGCGATCTTCTGGACGCCGCCGAAGTCGGAGATCCGCGCCGAGCCCCGTCGTTGGATCAAGAACCCGGCGATGAGGAACAGCGCCGCGGTCGAGAGGCCGTGGTTGAACATGTAGAACGTCGAGCCGGAGGCCGACTGCGAGGTGAGGGCGAAGATCCCGAGCACGATGAACCCGAAGTGGGACACCGACGTGAACGCGATCAGCCGCATCATGTGGTCCTGGCCGATCGCCAGCAGCGCGCCGTACAGGATGCTGATCACCGCGAGCGTGATCACCACCGGGCTCGCCCACTGCGACGCCTCGGGGAAGAGCCCGAGGCAGAACCGGATCATGCCGAAGGTGCCCAGCTTGTCCAGGACGCTGACGAGCAGGACCGACGTGCCAGGGGTGGCGGCCGAGGCCGCGTCCGGGAGCCAGGTGTGCAGCGGCACCATCGGCGCCTTCACGGCGAAGGCGATGAAGAAGCCCAGGAAGAGCCACCGGCCCTCGACCGTGCCGATCGAGAGGTTCCGCATGTCGGCGAGCAGGAACGACGGGTCACCCTGGCTGCTGGAGATGACCCACATGCCGATCACCGAGGCGAGCATGAGCAGGCCGCCGGCGAGGGAGAACATGAGGAACTTCAACGCCGCGTACGACCGCCGCGCACCGCCGTAGCCGCCGATCAGGAAGTAGGCCGGGACCAGCGCCGCCTCGAAGAGCACGTAGAAGAGGAAGACGTCGGTCGCGGCGAAGACGCCGATGACCAGACCCTCGAGCGCGAGCATCAGCGCGAAGAACGTGCGCACGCTCCAGCGGGCACCGTCGGCGTCGTTCCAGCCGGCAATGATGACGATCGGCACGAGGATCGTCGTCATGAGGATGAGCGTGAGCCCGATCCCGTCGACGCCGACGGCGTAGTGGACGCCCAGCGTCTCGATCCAGGGGTGCTGCTCGCTCAGCTGGAAGCCGGAGCCGTCGAGGTCGTACTGCGCCAGGACCGCCAGCGAGACCGCGAGCGTCACGAGAGAGACGCCGAGCGCCGTCCACTTCGCGAGGTCGGGCCTGCTGCGCGGCAGGAAGGCGACGACAGCGCCGCCGAGGAGAGGGACGACCAGGAGGACCGTCAGCCAGGGGAAGGACATGTCACTCACGCGAGGTTCACCGCCAGAAGGGCCAGGACGAGGACGAGGGCTCCGCCGAAGATCTCGGCGGCGTACGTCCGGACGAATCCGGTCTGCAGCCTGCGTAGGCCGCGCGCGCCGTCACCGACGAGCTCGGCAGTGCCGTTGACGGCACCGTCGATCCCGCTGCCGTCGACGTAGACCAGCGACCGGGTGAGGTACTGGCCGGGACGCATGAGCAGGGCTTCGTTGACGGCGTCGCCGTACAGGTCGGCGCGGCCTGCCCGGGTGAAGACGGAGACGTTCTGCGGCGCCGTCTCGGGCACGTCGCGACGGCCGAAGAGCACGTAGGCCAAGGCGACACCCACGGCGACGACCAGCACGATGACGGCCGTGATGACGATCGCGGGGACCGGGAGGTCGTGGTGCTCCTCCCCCGTCACCGGTGCCAGCCAGTCGCTGATCCAGCTCGAGAAGGTGAGCGCGCCACCGGCGATCGACAATGCCGCCAGCACGATCAGCGGGATCGTCATGATCTTGGGCGACTCGTGCGGATGGACGCCTTCGCGCCAGCGCTTGTCTCCGAAGAAGGTCAGGATCATCACGCGCGTCATGTAGAACGCGGTGACCCCGGCTCCGATCAGCGCGGCCAGGCCAGCCCAGAAGTTCGTGGCGAACGCCGCCTCGATGATCTTGTCCTTCGAGAAGAACCCCGAGAAGCCCGGGAACCCGATGATCGCGAGGTAGCCGATCGCGAAGGTCACGAACGTCACCGGCATCATCTTGCGCAGGGCCCCGTAGTGACGCATGTTCACGTCGTCGTTCATCCCGTGCATCACGGATCCGGCGCCGAGGAACATGTTCGCCTTGAAGAAGCCGTGCGTGATCAGGTGGAAGATCGCGAACGCGTAGCCGGCCGGGCCGAGCCCTGCGGCCAGCATCATGTAGCCGATCTGGCTCATCGTCGAACCGGCGAGCGCCTTCTTGATGTCGTCCTTGGCGCAGCCGATCCAGGCGCCGAACAGCAGGGTCACGGTGCCGACGACCATCACCGCCGTACGCGCGACCTCGGACAGGTCGTAGATCGCGGCCGAACGGACCACCAGGTAGACACCCGCGGTGACCATGGTCGCCGCGTGGATGAGGGCCGACACCGGGGTCGGGCCCTCCATCGCGTCGAGGAGCCAGCTCTGCAGCGGGACCTGCGCGGACTTGCCGCAGGCGCCGAGGAGCAGCAGCAGGCCCAGCGCCGTCGCCACCGACTGGCTGGCGTTCGACACGTTCAGGCCGACCTCGTGGATGTTGGTCGTCCCGAACTGCGCGAACATCAGCATGATGCCGAGTGCGAGGCCGAGGTCGCCGACGCGGTTGACGATGAAGGCCTTCTTGGCCGCGACCGCCGCCGAGCGCTTCTCCTGCCAGAACCCGATCAGCAGGTACGACGCGAGGCCGACACCCTCCCAGCCGAGGAACAGCACGAGGTAGTCGCCGGCGAGGACGAGGACGAGCATCGCGGCGATGAAGAGGTTGAGGAACCCGAAGAACCGGCGCTTGCGCGGGTCGTCGGCCATGTAGCCGATCGAGTAGACGTGGATCAGCGAGCCGACGCCGGTGATCAGCAGGACGAACAGGGCGGCGAGCTGGTCGTAGTAGACGCTCATCGTCACGTCGAACCCACCGACCTGGATCCACGTCCACAGGTCCTGGGTGATCGCCCGCTCGGCCGCGTCACGACCGAGCAAGGCCACGAAGGCGACCAGTCCGACGACGAACGAGGCGATCGAGGCCGCGGTGCCGAGGAGGTGACCGAAGCGGTCGAGCGGACCGTGGTCGCCCGCGCCGTCCCCGATCAAGAGGATGGCAGCGCTGATCGCGGGGATCGCGACCACCAGCCACACCCACGAGAAGACGCCGTCGGCGGCGACCGGCACCACCTCGGCGTGCTCGGTCGCGGCCAGCACGACGCTGGAGAGACTCGTCATTCCCGCTCCCTCTAAAGCTTCAGCAGACTGGCGTCGTCGACCGAGGCCGAGCGACGGGTACGGAAGATCGACACGATGATCGCGAGGCCCACGACCACCTCGGCCGCCGCGACCACCATCACGAAGAAGGCCGCGATCTGGCCGTCGAGGTTGCCGTGCGCCCGCGCGAAGGTGACGAACGCGAGGTTGCAGGCGTTGAGCATCAGCTCGACGCACATGAACACGACGATGGCGTTGCGGCGCACGAGGACGCCGACGGCGCCGATCGTGAACAGCAGGGCCGACAGGCCGATGAACGGCTCGACGCTCACTGGTGCTCCTCCTCGTCCTGCCCGGCGGCCGCCTCGGCGCGCGGGTCCGCGGGGCCGGTGGGGCCGGCAGGCTCGATCAGGCCACGCTCGCGGGGCGAGCCGTCGGCCTCGAGCTTGCGCAGCGTCACGGCGACGTCGGTGGTGAACGCACCCTCACGAAGGGCACCACGCTCGCGCAGGGTCTTGAAGGTCGAGATCTCCGCAGGAGAGCCGTCGGGCAGCAGCGCCGGTACGTCCACGGCGTTGTGCCGCGCGAAGACGCCGGGCGTCGGACGGTTGCCGGGGTGCTCGCCGTGCTCGGCGTAGCGCTGCATCCGCTCCAGGGCCAGCTCGCGCTGCGTGAGCTTCGGCTCGAGGCGCTCGCGGTGCGCGAGCACCATGGCGCCGAGGACCGCCGTGATCAGCAGCGCGCTCGTGGCCTCGAACGCGAAGACGTAGCGGTTGAAGAGGAGCCGGGCGAGGCCGTGCACGTTCCCATCCGCGTTGGCCTCGCCCAGTCCGACCACGGGACCGACGGTCGTCTGTGCGACCACGGTCACGACGAGGAAGCCGAAGAGCACACCCACCACGACCGCGACCAGGCGCTGGCCGCGGATCGTCTCCACCAGGGAGTCGGTCTTGTCGACGCCGACCAGCATCAGCACGAAGAGGAACAGCATCATGATCGCGCCGGTGTAGACGATGATCTGCACCGCGAACAGGAAGGGTGCGTCCTGCATCGCGTACATCATCGCCAGACAGATCATGACGACCGCGAGCAGGAGGGCCGAGTGCACGGCCTTGCGCGCGAGCACGACGCCGATCGCGGCCACCACCATGATGGGAGCCAGCAGCCAGAAGGCGGTCACTGCTCGCCTCCTGCTGCCGCCGACCCGTGGGCGACAGCCCGCGCCGCGGCGTCGCCCCGGTAGTAGTCGCGTTCGGTGTCACCGAGCCGCATCTCGTGCGGCGGCGCCTCCATGCCCGGCAGCAGCGGCGCGAGCAGGTCGGACTTCTCGTAGATCAGCGACTCACGGCTGGAGTCGGCCAGCTCGTACTCGTTGGTCATGGTCAGCGCGCGCGTCGGGCACGCCTCGATGCACAGCCCGCACAGGATGCAGCGCAGGTAGTTGATCTGGTAGACGCGGCCGTACCGCTCGCCGGGAGAGAAGCGCTCGTCCTCGGTGTTCGAGGCGCCCTCGACGAGGATCGCGTCGGCCGGGCACGCCCAGGCGCACAGCTCGCAGCCGATGCACTTCTCGAGCCCGTCGGGCCAGCGGTTCAGCTGGTGCCGACCGTGGAACCGCGGCGCGGTCGGCCGCTTCTCGAACGGGTACTGCACGGTGACCGGCTTCTTGAACATCGTCCGGAACGTCACGCCGAAACCGGCGATCGGGTCCCAGAGCTGTTCCTTGAGCGTCGCCATCGTGATCAGTCCTCCTTCTCGCCGCGAGCACCTGTCGGCACGGCGGCCGTGGGGGCCGCCTGCTCTCCGGGCATGGGGGGTACGGGGTAACCACCGGCGAACGCGTCGCGCACCGGCTCCGGCTCCTCGGGCGTCTGCCGTTGCGGCAGAAACTGCACGACCAGCAGGGCGGCCACGACCACACCGGCGATGATGAGGATCATCGTCGGGTCCAGGTCGCCGTCGGTGATGAGGCGGCGCATGACGCAGACCACCACGATCCACGCCAGCGAGACCGGGATCAGGACCTTCCAGCCGAACTTCATGAACTGGTCGTAGCGCATCCGCGGCAGCGAGCCGCGCAGCCAGATGAACAGGAAGACGAAGAGCAGGGTCTTGCCGAGGAACCACAGGACCGGCCAGTAACCCTCGTTGGCGCCCTCGATCTGCGAGATGCCCCACGGTGCGCGCCAGCCGCCGAGGAACATCGTCGTGGCCAGCGCCGAGACGGTGACCATGTTGATGTACTCGGCGAGGAAGAACAGCGCGAACTTCAGCGAGGAGTACTCGGTGTGGAAGCCGCCGACGAGCTCGCCCTCCGCCTCCGGGAGGTCGAACGGTGCGCGGTTGGTCTCACCGACCATCGCGATCATGTAGATGATGAACGAGGGCAGCAGCGGGAGCGCGAACCAGCCGTCCGCGGCCTGCGCAGCCACGATCTCCGACGTCGACATGGAGCCCGCGTAGATGAAGACGGTGACGAGCGAGAGGCCCATCGCGACCTCGTACGAGATCATCTGGGCCGACGAGCGGACGCCGCCGAGCAAGGCGTACGTCGAGCCGGACGCCCAGCCGCCGAGCACGATCCCGTACACGCCGATCGACGTGACGGCGAGGATGTAGAGGACCGCCACCGGCATGTCGGTGAGCTGGAGCGGCGTCTGCGTGTCCGTGAACGGGATGGTGACCTCGGGGCCGAGCGGGATGACCGCCCAGGCGAGGAACGCGGGGATGGTCGTGATCACAGGCGCGAGGAAGTAGACGACCTTCTGCGCGTGCTTGGGGAAGATCTCCTCCTTGAGCGCCAGCTTCACGCCGTCCGCGAGGCTCTGCAGAAGGCCGAACGGTCCCCAGACGTTGGGACCGACACGGTGCTGCATGCGCGCCACGACGCGGCGCTCGAACCAGATGTTGAACAGCGTGAAGACGACGAGCAGCACGAAGATGCACAGGGCCTTGAGGAGGACGACCCACCAGGCCTCGTTGCCGAAGATCTCGCTCACAGCTCCGACTCCTTGCTCTCGAACCCCGGTGCCGTCGACGGATCGACGGTCGCCTCGACGGGCTCCACCGCCGGCTGGTCGTCAGGCCGGGGCTGCGGGGACGGTTCGAGGGTTACGACGTCGGCGTACGCGGCACCGAGGATGCGCGGCAGCGAGAGGCCGTGCGAGTTGGTGGGTGTCCACACCACGCCGTCGGCGACGTCGGCCACTGCGACAGGGACGGCCACGGCGCCCCGTTCGGTGCCGAGGACGACCTCGTCACCGTCGTGGACGCCGGCGGCCCGTGCGGTCGCGGCCGACACCAGTGCGACGGGTGGGCGAGCGGTCGCCAGGTAGTGGCGGTCTCCGTCCTGCCCGCGTCCGTCGTCGATCAGCCGACGCCACGTGTCGAGGACGACCTGGCGAGGCTCGGTACGGGGCGCGCGGCCGGGACCGACCTGCGGCTGCGGTGCACGGGTGCCGTCCCAGGCGCCGAGCTCGTCGAGCTCCGCACCGGCCGCGCCGGTGGTCCGGAAACCGAGGTCGCGACCCGCGGCCTCGGCGATCCCGGCGAGCACGCGTGTGTCCGACAGGGCGTGCGGCGGCGAGAACACGGCACCGAAGGGTCGGCGGCGGCCCTCCCAGGAGACGAACGAGCCCGGCTTCTCGGCAGTGGACGCGACCGGCAGGACGACGTCGGCGCGTTCGGTGACCGCGCTGGAGCGCACCTCGAGGCTGACCACGAAGCGGGCGGCGTCCAGAGCCTCGATCGCGGCCTGTGGGTCGGCGAGGTCGTCGACTTCCACACCGCCGACCAGGAGCGCCCCGAGGGTGCCCGAGCGTGCGGCGGCGAGGATGTCGTCCGTGCTGCGGCCAGGAGCCGACGGGACCGACGCGACTCCCCAGGCGGCGGCGAGGTCGGCGCGCGCTTCGGCGTCGTCGACCGGGCGTCCGCCGGGCAGCAGGTTAGGAAGGCAGCCGGCGTCGACCGCACCCCGGTCCCCCGCACGGCGCGGGACCCACGCGAGACGGGCGCCGCGGCGGTCCGCGAGGGCGAGTGCGGCCGAGAACGCACCCTCGACGCGGGCGAGACGCTCTCCGAGGAGCACGATCGTGCCCGGCTCCAGATCGAGGTCGGCGAGCGCCTTGGCCTCGTCACCGGGGACCGTCCTGACCAGCGTGCCTCCGACCTTCTCCAGCGCCCGCGTCGCGTGGCTGGCGACCGCGACGACCGACGTGCCACGGGTCCTCCACGCCTTGCGCAGGCGCAGGAAGATCGTGGCCGCCTCGTCCTCGGGCTCCAGACCGACGAGGACGACCGTGCGGGCCGCCTCCAGGTCGGAGTAGGTGACGCCGAGGCCGCTGCCGGCGACGGCGTGGGCCAGGAACGCCGCCTCCTCCTCGGAGTGGGGGCGCGACCGGAAGTCGATGTCGTTGGTGCCCAGCACCGTACGGGCGAGCTTGGCGTACGCGTACGCGTCCTCCAGCGGGAGCCGACCGCCGGTGAGCACACCGACGCCGCCCGCGGAGAGGAGCCCTCGTGCGGCGAACGCGAACGCCGCCGGCCACGACGCGGGCTCGAGCGCGCCCGTCTCGGGGTCACGGACCAGCGGGCGGGTCAGGCGGTCGGGCTGCCGGTCGTACGCGAACGCGAACCGGTCCTTGTCGCTGATCCACTCCTCGTTGACCTCCGGGTCGTCGCCCGCGAGACGGCGCATGACCTTGCCGCGACGGTGGTCGACGCGGATCGCGGCGCCGCAGGCGTCGTGCTCGGCCACCGACGGCGTCGACACGAGGTCGAACGGCCGCGAGCGGAACCGGTACGCGCTGCTCGTGAGAGCACCGACGGGACAGATCTGGATCGTGTTGCCGGAGAAGTACGACGAGTAGGGCTCGTTCTCGTAGATCGCGACCTGCTGGAGGGCTCCACGCTCGGCCATGGCGATGAAAGGGTCGCCGGCGATCTGCTCGGAGAACCGGGTGCAGCGGGCGCACAGGACGCAGCGCTCGCGGTCGAGCAGGATCTGCGGCGAGATGCTCAGCGGCTTGGCGAACGTGCGCTTGGCACCGTCGAACCGGGTCTCGCCGCGGCCGTGCGAGAGCGCCTGGTTCTGGAGCGGGCACTCGCCGCCCTTGTCGCACATCGGGCAGTCGAGCGGGTGGTTGATCAGGAGGAACTCCATGATCCCGGCCTGCGCCTTGTCGGCCACCGGCGAGGTGACCTGGGTCTTGACGACCATGCCCGGGGACACCGGGAGCGTGCAGGACGCCTGCGGCTTCGGGAACCCGCGACCGTTGCCGGCATCCGGGACGTCGACCAGGCACTGGCGGCACGCCCCGACGGGGGCCAGCAGCGGATGGTCGCAGAACCGCGGGATCTCCACGCCGATCAGCTCGGCCGCCCGGATCACCAGCGTCCCCTCGGGGACGCTCACCTCGACGTCGTCGATCGTGAGGCTGACGAGGTTCTGGTCGACGTCGGCGACCTCCGAGCCGGAGTCGTTGCTCTGGGTGACGGTCATGCCGAGGCTCCCTTCTGCGCTGTGCCGGACGCGGGCCCCGCCCAGGCGGTCGACGCCACGTACGGGAACAGCTCCCATGCCGGCGTGTGCATCCCAGCCTCGAACTCGTCGCGGAAGTGCTCGATCGCCGAGGTGATCGGGCTCGTCGCACCGTCGCCGAGCGCACAGAACGCCCGACCGAGGATGTTGTCGCACTGGTCGAGCAGCAGCTCGATGTCGCCCTCGACGCCCTTGCCGGCCTCGAGGCGCTCCAGAGTCTGGACCAGCCACCAGGTGCCCTCGCGGCACGGCGTGCACTTGCCGCAGGACTCGTGCTTGTAGAACTCCGTCCACCGCAGCACGCAGCGCACGACCGAGGTCGTCTGGTCGAAGACCTGCAACGCCTTGGTGCCGAGCATCGACCCGGCGCCGGCGACGCCCTCGTAGTCGAGCGGGACGTCGAGGTGTGCGGCGGTGAGCAGCGGGGTCGAGGACCCGCCGGGCGTCCAGAACTTCAGCTCCGAGCCCTCACGCATCCCGCCCGACAGGTCGAGGAGCTCGCGCAGGGTGATGCCGAGCGGCGCCTCGTACTGGCCCGGGTTCTTGACGTGCCCGGACAGCGAGTAGATCGTCATGCCCTTGGACTTCTCGGTGCCCATGGACCCGAACCAGTCGGCGCCGTTCTCGACGATGCACGGCACCGAGGCGATCGACTCGACGTTGTTGATCACCGTCGGAGCGGCGTACAGACCGGCGACCGCGGGGAACGGCGGGCGGAGCCGCGGTTGTCCGCGGCGACCCTCCAGCGAGTCGAGCAGCGCGGTCTCCTCGCCACAGATGTACGCGCCGGCGCCGGCGTGGACGACCACGTCCAGGTCGATGCCCGAGCCGAAGACGTCCTTGCCGAGGAAGCCGGCCTCGTACGCCTCGGCGACCGCGGCCTGGAGCCGGCGGATGACGTGCAGCACCTCGCCGCGGACGTAGATGAAGGCGCGCGTGGCACGGATGGCGTGACAGGTGATCGCGACGCCCTCGACGAGGGTGTGCGGCGCGGCCATCATCAGCGGGATGTCCTTGCACGTGCCCGGCTCGGACTCGTCGGCGTTGACCACGAGGTAGTGCGGCTTGACGGTTCCGTCGGGCTCGGGGCCCTGCGGGATGAAGCCCCACTTCATGCCGGTCGGGAACCCTGCGCCGCCGCGGCCGCGCAGGCCCGAGCTCTTCACGAGCTCGATGACGGCGTCCGGCTCCATGGCGAGGGCGTCACGCAGGGCGCTGTAGTCGCCGTACGAGTCGAGCGTCCAGGAGCGCTCGTGGTCCCAGTCGCGGGTGAGGACCGGGGTGAGGGGTGCGACGCTCATTCGGTCTCCTCCGCTTCCTCGCGCTGGGCCGGCGGCGTCGTGGTGTCGTCGACCTTCGTCTCCGACTCGGCCCGCTGTGTGTCGGCCTCGGCGACGGCGGCCGCGGCGGACTCGCCGCCCGGGGCGCCTCCGCCGGTCGGGCCGGCGTCCTCGCCCGGAGCGGTCCAGCCGTGCTCGTGGGCCAGACGCAGTCCTGCGAGCGACGGCTCGCCCGCCGACGGGCCTTCGTCCGCCCGGCCGTCGGGGAAGCCGGCGAGCACGCGCTCGGCCTCGCGCCACGACGTGATGCGAGCACCGCGGGTGGCCGTACGCGGCGTGCCGGCGCGGAGGTCGTCGACGAGGGCGACCGCCGAGTCCGGCGTCTGGTTGTCGAAGAACTCCCAGTTGACCGTCATGACCGGGGCGTAGTCGCATGCCGCGTTGCACTCGATGTGCTCGAGCGTGATCTTGCCGTCGGCGGTGCGCTCGTCGTTGCCGACGCCGAGGTGCTCGCGCAGGCGGGCGAAGATCGCGTCGCCGCCCATCACGGCGCACAGCGTGTTGGTGCAGACCCCGACGTGGTGGTCACCGACCTCGCGGCGCTTGTACATCGTGTAGAACGTCGCGACGCCGTTCACCTCGGCGGTCGAGATGTCGAGCAGCTCGGCGCAGAGCTCGATCGCCTCGGGCGTCACCTTGCCCTCGACCGACTGCGTGAGGTGCAGCATCGGGAGGAGGGCGGAGCGCTTCTGCGGATAGCGGGCGATGATCGCCTGCAGGTCGTCGCGCACGTGGGCGGAGTCAAGGCCGCTCATCGGTCCACGCCTCCCATCACCGGGTCGATGCTGGCGATCGCGACGATGACGTCGGCGAGCATGCCGCCCTCGGACATCGCGGCGGTCGCCTGCAGGTTGCTGAAGGACGGGTCGCGGAAGTGCGCCCGGTAGGGGCGGGTGCCGCCGTCGGAGACGAGGTGGCACGAGAGCTCGCCACGCGGTGACTCCAGGCTCGTGTACACCTGACCGGCCGGGACGCGGAAGCCCTCCGTGACCAGCTTGAAGTGGTGGATCAGCGCCTCCATCGACTCGCCCATGATGTGGCGGATGTGCTCGAGGGAGTTGCCCTGGCCGTCCGGACCGACCGCCAGCTGCGACGGCCAGGCGATCTTCTTGTCGGCCACCATGACCGGCGCGCCCTCGAGGGTGCGCAGCCGCGCGACGCACTGCTCGACGATGCGCAGCGACTCGTTCATCTCGTCGAGGCGGATGCGGAAGCGCCCGTACGCGTCGGGCTCGTCGCGGGTGATGACGTCGAAGTCGTACGTCTCGTAGCCGCTGTAGGGCTGCTTCTTGCGCAGGTCCCAGTCGTACCCCGTCGAGCGCAGCGCGGGCCCAGTGACGCCGAGCGCCAGGCAGCCTGCGAGGTCGAGGTAGCCGACGTCCTTGAGGCGTCCCTTGAAGATCGGGTTCTGGTTGCACAGCGCGGCAAGCTCGGGGAGTCGCTTGCGCATCAGCGCCACGAACCGGTCGACCGCGTCGAGCCCGCCCTCGGGGACGTCGAGCGCGACGCCGCCAGGTCGCACGTACGCGTGGTTCATCCGCAGCCCGGAGAACATCTCGAAGACGTCCAGGCACAGCTCCCGCTCACGGAAGCCGACCGTCATGACGGTGAGGGCACCGATCTCCATGCCGCCGGTCGCGATCGCGACGAGGTGGGACGAGATCCGGTTGACCTCCATCATCATCACGCGCAGGACCTGGGCCTTCTCGGGGACCTGGTCGGTGATGCCGAGGAGCTTCTCGACCCCCAGGACGTACGCGGCCTCGTAGTGCATCGGCGCGAGGTAGTCCATGCGCGTGCAGAACGTGACGCCCTGCGTCCAGGTGCGGTACTCCATGTTCTTCTCGATGCCGGTGTGCAGGTAGCCGATGCCGCAGCGGGCCTCGGTCACCGACTCGCCCTCGATCTCGAGGATCAGGCGCAGCACGCCGTGCGTCGAGGGGTGCTGCGGTCCCATGTTGACGACGATGCGCTCGTTGGCGTCGGGATCGACGCCTGCGACGACCTCGTCCCAGTCCTGACCGGTGACGGTGAAGACCGGGCCGGACGTCGTGTCCTGGCTCTGTGCGTACGGGTCGGTGCTTCCGCCCGTCTGCGGGAAATCGGTGGTGCTCACGAGTACGACCTCCGCTCGTCCGGCGGTGGGATGGTTGCGCCCTTGTACTCGACGGGGATTCCGCCGAGCGGGTAGTCCTTGCGCTGCGGGTGCCCCGGCCAGTCGTCCGGCATCAGGATCCGGGTCAGCGCGGGGTGGCCGTCGAAGATGATCCCGAAGAAGTCGTACGTCTCGCGCTCGTGCCAGTCGGCCGTCGGATAGACGGCGACGACCGAGGCGATGTGCGGGTCGGACTCCGGCACGGCGACCTCGAGGCGGATGCGCCGGTTGTGGGTCATCGACAGCAGGTGGTAGACGGCGTGCAGCTCACGTCCGGTCTCGTGCGGGTAGTGCACGCCGGAGATGCCGGTGCACAGCTCGTAGCGCAGCGCCGGGTCGTCGCGCAGGTGCTGGCAGACCTCGGGCACCCGCTCACGGCGTACGTGGAGGGTGAGCTCGTCGCGGTCGACGACGACGGACTCGACCGCCCCGTCGCCGATCGACTCGCCGAGGAGCCGCTCGAGCTGGTCGGCGGTGTCGTCGAACCAGCCGCCGAAGGGGCGACGGGAGGCGCCCGGCATCACGATCGGCCGCTGGAGCCCGCCGTAGCCGGTGGTGTCTCCGCTGCCGTGGATGCCGAACATGCCTTCGCGGACCTCGACGACCTCGAGGGTCCGGGCCTCCGACGGGACGACCTCTTCGCCGCCCACCGCGGTGCTGCTCGGCTCCTGGGTACCGCCGGTCGGAGTCTGGCTCATCGCAGCAGTCCCTTCATCGCCGACGTCGGGACGGCCTCGAGCGCGATCTTCTCGTTCGAGGCGATCTCGGCCTCACGGTGCGCGCCGAGCTTGGTGCTCTGGATCTTGTCGTGCAGCTTCATGACCGCGTCGATGAGCATCTCCGGTCGGGGCGGGCACCCAGGCAGGTACATGTCGACCGGCACGATGTGGTCGACGCCCTGGACGATCGCGTAGTTGTTGAACATCCCGCCCGAGCTCGCGCAGACGCCCATGGCGAGCACGTACTTGGGTGCGGCCATCTGGTCGTAGATCTGCCGCAGGACGGGTGCCATCTTCTGGCTCACACGGCCCGCGACGATCATGAGGTCGGCCTGGCGTGGCGAGGCGCGGAAGACCTCCATGCCGAAGCGCGACGAGTCGTACTTCGGCGCTCCGAACTCCATCATCTCGATCGCGCAGCACGCGAGGCCGAACGTCGCCGGCCAGAACGATGCCTTGCGGAAATAGCCGGCGAGGCCCTCGACGGTCGTCAGCAGGACGCCGCTCGGCAGCTTCTCCTCCAGACCCATGTCAGTCCCACTCCAGTCCGCCGCGGCGCCAGACGTAGATGTAAGCGACGAAGACCGTCGCGATGAACAGCAGCATCTCGACGATGCCGAACCAGCCGAGGAGGTCGAACTCCACCGCGAAGGGGTAGAGGAAGATGATCTCCACGTCGAACACGATGAAGAGCATCGCGGTGATGAAGTACTTCACCGGGACGCGTCCCCCGCCGGCTGCCTGGGGCGTCGGCTCGATGCCGCACTCGTACGAGTCGAGCTTGGCGCGGTTGTAGCGCTTCGGCCCCGTGAGTGGGGCGATCAGCACAGAGAACAGCGCGAACGCTCCCGAGATGGCGGCGAGCACCAGGATCGGGGTGTATTCGGTCACCGCTTCCTCCCTTCGTGAAAACCTTCACGAGCCGGTCCACAGGCTCTCACCGGCAGGTGAGCTCTGTGTTTCACGTCACTATGCCACGGCTTCGCGGCCTGTTCGACAGGGGGTGGGTGAGGTCACAGACGCGGGCGGGAGATGCCGCCGGACCTGCGATTTCGTCCCTCGGGCGTTGCGTAATTCGGCACGCCCGCAGTGCAGCGGTCAGGCCTTGGTCGCGGTGTGGAGCGCGACGATGCCGCCGGAGAGGTTCTCCCAGCGGACCGGACCCCAGCCGCTCTCCGCGATCACCTTCGCGAGTCCTCGCTGGTCGGGCCAGGACATGATCGACTCTGCGAGGTAGACGTACGAGTCGGGGTTCGAGGACACCGCCCGGGCCACCGGCGGGAGGGCCCGCATGAGGTACTCCAGGTAGACCTTGCGCAGCGGCGCGACCGTCGGGTGGCTGAACTCGCAGACGACCAAGCGCCCGCCCGGCCGGGTGACGCGCAGCATCTCCTCGAGGGCGACCGCCGGCTCGTGGACGTTGCGGAGCCCGAACGAGATCGTCACGGCGTCGAACGTCTCGTCGGCGAACGGCAGCCGCATCCCGTCCCCGGCGGTGAACGGAAGGGCGTCGTGGTGGCGCTTGCCCTCGCGGAGCATGCCGAGGCTGAAGTCGCAGGGCACGACGTACGCGCCGTCCTCGGCGAACGGGACCGACGACGTCCCCGTGCCGGCCGCGAGATCGAGGACCTTCTCGCCCGCACGGGCTCCGACGAGCGCGCGGACACGACGGCGCCACAGGCGGTCCTGCCCGAGCGACAGCACATCGTTGGTGACGTCGTAGCGACGTGCGACGGCGTCGAACATCGACGCGACCTCGTGGGGCTGCTTGTCCAGGCTCGCTCGGCTCACGCGACCCACTGTGTCACGCACCGCGGCAGCGGCGATGCCACGGGTCGTACCCTGGCAGACGTGACCGACACCGTCGCGCCCCTCCGGGGCCCCCTCCGACTCGTGGCCCAGTCGGTCCCTCTCGACGAGGCGACGCTCGACGGCGTGCCGCTGACGCACCTGCTCCCCGCCGACGGCGGACTGGCATGGGTCCGCGACGGCGACGGACTCGTCGCGTGGGGCGAGGCGGCCCGCCTGGAGACGACCGGCGCGCAGCGTTTTGCCGACGCCGGCGCGTGGTGGCGTGAGGTGTCCGCGCACGCGGTGGTCCGCGACAAGGTCGAGGTGGCCGGAAGCGGGCTCGTCGCCTTCGGCTCCTTCGCATTCGGCGACACCTCCGGGGTGTCCCGCGGCCGTCGCGCCGGCAGCTCGGTCCTCGTGGTGCCGAGCGTGGTCGTCGGGCGCCGGGCCGGGACCACCTGGGTCACGACGATCCGCGAGTCCGCCCTGGCGCCCACCCCCCAGATCAGACCGACCGACGAACCGGTGTCGCCCGAGGGCGTCGCGTTCGCGGACGGCTCGACCTCGGGTGCGCAGTGGGAGTCCATCGTGTCCGAGGCCGTGCGCCGGATCGCCGCCGGGGACCTCGACAAGGTCGTCCTCGCGCGCGACCTCGTCGCCGAGCTCGCGGCTCCGCTCGACGCCCGCGCGCCCGTACGCCGACTCGCCGAGGCGTACCCGAACTGCTGGACCTTCCACGTCGACCGCCTCTTCGGCGCCACTCCGGAGATGCTCGTGCGGCGCGAGCGCGGGCTCGTCACCTCGCGCGTGCTGGCCGGGACGATCCGCCGCACCGGCGACGACACCCGTGACCTCGCGCTCGCGGGCTCCCTGGCCCGCTCCAGCAAGGACCTGGAGGAGCACGAGTACGCCGTGCGCTCGGTCGCGGACGCGCTCGAGCCGTACTGCTCGTCGATGAACGTGCCGGAGGCGCCGTTCGTGCTCCACCTCCCCAACGTCATGCACCTCGCCACCGACGTCGCGGGAGTCGTCGACGCCGGCCACGAGACGGCCTCGGCTCTCGAGCTCGCGGCGGCGCTGCACCCGTCGGCGGCCGTCGGCGGAACGCCCCGCGCCGAGGCGCTCGCGCTCATCGACGAGGTCGAGAAGCTCGACCGCGGACGGTACGCCGCACCGGTGGGATGGATCGACGCCGACGGCGACGGCGAGTGGGGCATCGCGCTGCGCTCGGCGGAGTACGACGGTGCACGCGTCCGGCTCTTCGCCGGGTGCGGGATCGTCGCCGACTCCGACCCGGAGGCCGAGCTCGCCGAGTCCCAGGCGAAGCTCGTGCCCGTCCGTGATGCCCTCGCCGCCTCCGAGGACGACCTGCCGGTCTAACCGAGGAGCCCGGCCAGGTCGTCTGCCGTCAGCGCGCCGGCGGTAGGCTCCGCCGTCGAGGACGCTCGCGACCAGCTCGGCCTTGCGGGCCTTGAGCTCCATGACCTTCTCCTCGATCGTCCCGGTGGCGACGAGCCGGTAGACCATGACCGGGGAGTCCTGCCCGATCCGGTGCGCGCGATCGACCGCCTGCGCCTCGACGGCGGGGTTCCACCAGGGGTCGAGGACGAACACGTAGTCCGCCTCCGTGAGCGTCAGGCCGACGCCGCCCGCCTTGAGGCTGATGAGGAAGACGGGCTGCTCGCCGGACTTGAACCCGTCGATCGCCGCGGCGCGGTCGCGGGTGCTCCCGTCGAGGTAGGACGTGGCGAGGCCCTCGCGCTCCAACCGGGCCCGGACCCGGCGCAGGAAGGACGTGAACTGGCTGAAGACCAGGGCCCGGTGCCCCTCGGCCGCGAGCTCGCGGACGTGCTCGACGAGCAGCTCGACCTTGGCCGACTCGACCCCCTCGTACGCGGCGTCGACCAGGCCGGCGTCGAGGCTGAGCTGCCGGAGGCGGGTGAGCGCCGCGAAGATCGTGATCCGGTGCCGCCGGAGCGCGACCTCGTCGTCGCCGGCCTCTTCGAGCAGGCCGAGGATCCGCTGGCGCTCGCGCTGCAGGTGGGTGTCGTAGATCTTGCGGTGCCGGGCGGACAGCGAGACCTCGAGGACCTGCTCCTGCTTGGGCGGGAGGTCCGAGGCGACGAGGTCCTTGGTGCGCCGCAGCAGGATCGGACGGATCCGGCGGCGCAGCAGGCCGAGCAGCTCCTCGTCGCCGCCCTTCTCGATGGGGTTGGCCACGGTCTGGGCGAACTGCAGCGGGTACGGGAAGAGCCCGGGTGCGGTGAGCGACAGCAGGGACCACAGCTCCATGAGGTCGTTCTCGACCGGGGTGCCTGTGATCGCCAGCGAGAACGGCGCCTCGACACGACGCACCGCCTGGTAGGTCTTGCCGCGGTGGTTCTTCACCGCCTGCGCCTCGTCGAGGATGCGACCCGACCACGGCAGGGCGGCGTACGCGTCGACCTCGAGCCGCAGCAGCGTGTACGACGTCACGACGACGTCGGCGCCTGCCGCCACCTCGCTGAGCGGCGCGGACCGGCGGGCTTCGGACCCGGTCACCGTACGGACCACGAGGTCAGGCGCGAACGCCGCCGCCTCGCTCGCCCAGGTGGCCACGACGCTGGTCGGGGCCACCACCAGGAACGGCGGCGCGTCAGGGTCGCACTCGCGTGCGTGGACGATCAGCGCCAGGGTCTGCAGCGTCTTGCCGAGGCCCATGTCGTCGGCCAGGATGCCGCCGAGCCCGTGCTCGGCGAGGAACGCCAGCCATGCGTAGCCGTCGCGCTGGTACGGGCGCAGCGTCGCCTTGAGACCGACGGGCACGGGGAGGTCCGGGACGCCCTCCTGACCGACGAGCCGACGGGCGAGCGCCACCCACCGTGCGGCCTCCACGTCGACGACGCCGAGCTCGCCCAGCTCGTCCCACAGGTCGAAGGCCTGCGTCGCGACGCTCATCGTCGCGGCGTCGCGCGGGCGGTCGTCGAGCGCGCGGGCGTCGGCGACCATCCGCGCGAGCGCGTCGAGCTCCGGGTGGTCGACCGTGACGTACAGGTAGGTGCCCTTGGGCTCGGTCTTGTGCAGCAGGATCTTGTCCTGGCCGGTGGCGATCGCCTCGATGATCGTCGCCAGGCCCACGTGGCGGCCGCCGATCGTGACGACGACCTCGAGGTCGAGCCAGTCCGTTCGGCCCGAGGGCGCGGGAGACGCCTCGAACTGGATCTCCGGCTTGCCGACGACCTCACGGAACTGCGGCTGGTGGCCGTCGGCGTGGATCTCGAAGGCCGGGTCTGCGCGCAGGCCGGGGAGGACGTCCTCGGCGAACCGGACGGCATCCATCTCCCGGAGAAGGAGCTCGGGATACGGGCGGGGCCCGCCTGGGCCCGTCCGGAGGAGGAGGGCGGCCGCGGCGTCGCCGAGAGCGAGGCGGTCGAGCGCGGCGTCCTCGAGCGCGGCGTCGCGCATGCCGTAGGGAGCAGGCTCCTCGTCGAGGCCGAAGACGCGCACGGTCTGGCCGGTCGCGAGGTTGCGGTAGTGCCACGACCACGACAGCCGCACCTCGTGACCGCCCACCCACGTCACGGCGAGCACCAGGTGAGGGGCGGGGGGCTCGGGGACCTGCACCGAGTCGTCGCGCGAGGTCACCTCGACCAGCCGTCGGACCCGTGGGAGGTAGGTGTGGAGAAGGTCGCCCATCCCCTCCGGAGGCACGGTGACCCGGCGGCCGGTGGTGAACAGCTCGCGCACGGCGGGCGTCGGCACCCGGTCGAGGGGTGCGAGCGTGACGGTCGCGTCCTCGTCTGGCCCGTCCCACAGCGCCACGCCGTGCTCGGGCGACCCGAGGAGCGTCGCGTCCTCGGCGGGGACCCACGAACCGCCGACGCCCGCTCCGGCGACCAGGACCGCTCCCCCGGCGTCGTCGGCCCGGGCGTCCATCGACAGCCGGGCCGGCTGCGAGGCGATGCGCAGGTCGCCGAACCCCGACGTGACGAGCGGCAGCCCGACCTCCTCGGCCTCGCGCAGCAGTCGCCACAGCGAGGCGCCGAGCTTGGTGAGGGGCAGCGTCTCCTCCGACCCGAACCCGTACGACATGCGCGCCCGGTGGGTGCCGTGGATCGCGCGCAGGACGTCGACGTGCTCGGGGACGAAACGACCGTCTCGCGGGTCGGCGACGACGAGGTCCCGCCACCCGACACCCTTCTTGATCCAGTCGCCACGGCGCCCCCGCGTCACCGGCCGCAGGTGCAGGGCCGGCCGGGACCGGTCAGGAGCACCTCGTCCGAAGCGGCGCTCCTCGTGGCGTCGGGGCGCGACCTCGAAGCGCAGCGCGAGCTCCGCCTCCGCACGACGGACCGGGTGCTCGGCCGCCGGCTCGTCGGCGACGTCGGCGACGAGGTCGTCGAGGATCCGCTCCCAGCTCGGGCCGGCGGGCGCGGCAGCGGGCGCGGGCGCGACCTCACGGGCGTGGGCGACCAGCACCGTCGCGACCGCGTGCTTGCAGAAGCGCCCGACGGGGCAGGAGCAGGCGGTGTAGACCTCGATCGGCAGGTCGTGGTCCCGACGTGCCGAGACGACCGTCTGGTAGCTCGCCGCACCACTGCCGGAGACGCTGCTCTGGAGGACGTAGCCGTCGCGGTTGCGGGCGACGTCGAGGTCGATCACATAACCCCCGCGGGCGTACGCCCGGCCACGCTCGATCGTGGCCTCGTCGACGTACAGACGCAGCAGGGCCGGGTCTGCGAGATCGGCGAGGGTCAGCACCTGTCAAGACTAGGTCGCGCTACCGACGCGGCCCGACGGCTCGTCCACAGACAGACCTGGACGGTGACGAGGGTGACGAAACTGGGGAATCCGCTCGCCGGGCTCCCCAGAAGCGCGAGGATGGAGCATGACCAGCCACGTCACCACCCACGTCCTCGACACCGCACTCGGCCGGCCGGCCTCCGGCGTCACGGTGACCTTGAGCCTCGTCGACGAGCGCGTCGTCGAGCGGATGGCCGTCGGCACCACCGACGACGACGGACGCCTCACCGACCTCGGGCCCAAGCACCTCGCTCCGGCGACCTACCGGCTCACGTTCGAGACCGGTGCCTACTTCGCCCTCGACGACCGGGTCACGTGCCTGCCGGTCGTCGAGGTGACGTTCACGGTGGACTCCCCCGAGCACCACCATGTGCCGGTGCTCCTGAGCCCGTTCGGCTACTCCGCCTACCGCGGCAGCTGACGACGCACCACCAGGCCCGTGCCGCCGCCACGGCGCACGGGCTCGGCCGCGGCCGTCATCAGTGCCCCGCCGGCCCGACCTCGATCGTGGCCGCCGCGCCGATCTCGGCGGCCGACGTGAACGTGTCGCCCGACGGCACGAGCGCTGGCCGTACGGCGCGAGCGCCGCACCGTACGCGCTCGATGAACGCCGGCTCGGCCGGCGTCGTCGCGGCGTTGCGCTGCGACGCGCGCGGTGCCGCGACGGCCTCGGGGCAGGGTCATGCCCGAGGTCGATGCGGTTCACGAGGATCTGCAGCACCGTCGTGATGATCGTCGCGCCGCCGGGCGAGCCGACGACGAACTTCACCTTGCCGTTCGTCGAGCACGATCGTCGGCGACATCGACGAGCGCGGACGCTTGCCCGGCTCGATGCGGTTCGGGTCGGCCGCGTCGTACACGGCGGTGAAGTCGGTCAGCTCGTTGTTGAGCAGGAAGCCGCGCCCGGGCACCGTGATGCCCGAGCCGCCGGTCTGCTCGATCGTCAGCGTGTAGGCGACGGCGTTGCCCCACTTGTCGACGACCGAGAGGTGCGTGGTCGAGACGTTCTCGGTGTCGGGCTTCTCCGTACGGCGCGGCGGTCGCGCAGCCGGCGCCGTCGAGCGCGCCGGGCGCGACCGGCCGGATCGAGGCCTGCGTCGGGTCGATCGTGCAGTCGCGCGAGTCCGCGAACCGCTGGCTCAGCAGGGTCCGGGTCGGGACGTCGACGAACGCGGGGTCGCCGACGTAGGCGCCGCGGTCGGCGAAGGCGCGGGCGCGACGCCTCGAGGTACAGGTGCAGGCTCTGGCCGTGCCGGATCCGCCGACCGAGCCGGTGGTTCTCGAGGATGTTGAGCGCCTCGCCGACCGTCGTGCCGCCGGACGACGACGGGCGCCATGCCGTAGACGTCGAGGCCGCGGTAGTCGCACCTGGGTCGGCGGCCTGCTGCCGCGACGCGGTAGCGCGGCGAGGTCGCGGGCCGTCATGCGTGCCGGCGCGGCGCGGGCAGCGTCGAGGCCGGGTCCTTCGGCGGAGTTCTGGACCGTCGTCGGCGATCTCGCGCGGCGAGCGGCCGCGTGTAGAACGCCTTCGGTCCGCGCCGGGCGATCAGCGCGTAGCGTGCGGGCGAGGTCGGGGTTGCGGAAGCGTCGTGCCGACCTGCGGGGCGTCGCCGCCGGGCAGGAACAGCTCGCGCGGTGTCGGGGAACGCCGCGAACCGCGCCTTGTTGTCGAGGGTCTGGTTGCGGAAGGTCTGGTCGACCGGGAAGCCCTTCGCGGCGAGCGCGATGGCGGGCGCGAGCGATGCGCTCGAGCGACCGCTGGTGCCGAAGCGCGTCGAGCGCCGCGTCCCAGGTGGCGACCGTGCCGGGCACGCCGACCGAGACGCCGGAGGAGACGAGCTCCGGCGTGAACGGGTACGGCTGGCCCGTCGCCGGGTCGATGAACGCGTCGGGCGTGATGCCCGGCCGGCGCGGTCTCGCGGCCGTCGATCGTGGTGACCTTGCCCGTCTTCGCGTCGAAGAAGACGAAGTAGCCGCCGCCGCCGATGCCGGCGCTGTAGGGCTCGGTGACGCCGAGCGCGGCCGCCGTCGCGACGGCGGCGTCGGCGGCGTTGCCGCCCGGGCCTGAGCACCGTCGAGTCCGACCCGGCTGGCGTGGCGTCGACCGAGGCGACCGCGCCACCCGTGCCGTACGAGGTGGGCGTGGGCGAGGCGGGAGGTGGGGACGGTCTGTGCGCCTGAGCGGCGGGGGCCCCCACGAGTGCAGTGAGGGTCAGTGCGGCGGCGACGGTGATGCTGCGGATCCTCATCACCCGACAGTTGCAGGCGTGCTCGAGCCCCGCAAGCCCCTGCGGGTGCATTGTGCGGTCCCTCGGTGCCACGACGTGACACCGGTGGACCGCGCTCGGCGGCCTGTGGACGGAGCGAGCGAGGGACCGCGTACGCAGAGGACGCTCGTCGTCGTGGACACCGTTGGCGAGCTCCTGGACGCGCAGTGCGGCGTCGTCGCTCGGCGACAGCTGCGGGAGCGGGGACTGGAGTCGCACGACGTCCGACGCCTGATCCGCCGCAGGGAGCTCGTGGGGTTGCTTCCCGGCGTGTACGTGAACCACACCGGGTCGCCGACGTGGATCCAGCGGGCATGGGGTGCCGTCCTCTACGCCTGGCCGGCGGCGCTCGCAGGCGAGTCCGCCCTCCGGGCAGCCGAGCGACGTGCTCTCGACACCACGGTCCCGGAGCTCGTGAGGGTCGCCGTCTCGCGCGGCCGGCATCTCAAGGCCGTTCCGGCGGGCATCGTGATCGAGCGCCGCGTGCGTCTCGACGGGCTCGTGGAGTGGAACCGGTCACCCCCACGCCTGCGGTACGACGAGGCCGTCCTCGACGTCGCCCTCGACGCCACCGACGAGGTGGAGACGGTCGCCGTGCTCGCGGCAGGGTGCGCGTCGCGACGGACGACGGCGCACCGGCTCGCGGCGGCGCTCGCCGCCCGCTCGCGGGTGGCCGGCCGCCGGTGGCTGCAGGCGGTGCTGCGGGACATCGCGGACGGGACCCACTCCGTCCTCGAGCACGGCTACCTCACACGCGTCGAGCGACCGCACGGCCTGCCGCGAGCACGACGCCAGGTCCTCAGCAAGGACGCCGGGCGCGCCGCGTACCGCGACGTCGAGCACGGCTGCGTCATCGTCGAGCTGGACGGACGGATCTACCACGAGTCGAGCGCGAGGCGTGACGCCGATCTCGAGCGCGACCTCGACGTCCTCGCCGCAGGGCGGCCCACCGCACGGCTGGGCTGGGGCCAGGTCTTCCGGCGTCCCTGCAGCACCGCAGCCACGCTGGCGCGGCTGCTCCGACTGAACGGCTGGGACGGCGTACCGCGTCCGTGCGAGTCCCGGCTGCGCAGTGCGGTCCCTCGGTGCCACGGCATGACACCGGTGGACCGCGCTGGCGGCCCCGGAGGGCCGTCAGATGCGGTCGAGCGTGGGCCGCTTGGGCTTGACGGTGTCGCCCGACGAGGTCCCGTTGAGCCGACGCTGCACCCAGGGCACCGCGAACTCCTTGGCCCACTGCAGGTCGGCGTCGCGCCGCTGCCTCTTGCTGGGCGGCTCGGCCTTCGGGAGTCGCGGTTTCTTCAGCTCGTGACTGATCCCGAGCGTGTCGAGGACGTGGATGGCCATCTGCTTGTGCCCGTAGGACGACAGGTGGAGCCGGTCGATGTCCCAGTAGCGGTCGTCGCGGTACTCGCGGAAGCGCCAGAAGTCGACCACCGTCGCGCCGTGCTTGTCGGCGATCTCCCGGACGAGCTCGTTGTAGATCGCGACGCGGCCGCGCAGCTTGCCGAACACCGGCGCGTACCCGAGGTCGTACCCGGTGAACATCACGATGCGCCCACCGCTGACCGCGAGGCGCCCGATGGCGGCGTCGTACAGCTCGCCGAGGAGGTCCAGGTCGACCTTCGGCCGCAGGATGTCGTTGCCGCCCGCGTACACGGTCACGAGGTCGGGCGAGAGCTTGAGCGCGGGCTCGAGCTGCTCGGCGATCACCGGCTTCAGCAGTCGGCCGCGTACGGCGAGGTTGGCGTACCTGAAGTCGTCGGACTTCGTCGCGAGGACCTCGGCGACCCTGTCGGCCCATCCGCGCAGCCCGTTGGGACGGCGCTTGTCCGGGTCTCCGACCCCCTCGGTGAAGGAGTCACCGAGGGCGACGTATCGGTGGAAGACTGGTTCGCTGGCCATGCTGCCGATTCTTGCACCAGCCTTGGACCCATCTGGGGAGGTTCGTCCCGACGGCGTTGTCCACGGTGGGATGATGGCCACACCATGCGCCTCGTCGACCACCTTCCCGCCGCCGAGGAGTCCGACGACGCCGACGTCGTCTACGACGCGTTCAGCACGTGGGTCGAGGGAGCGGGCCTGACCCTCTACCCCGCCCAGGACGAGGCGATCCTCGAGTTCGTCTCCGGCTCCAACGTGGTCCTCGCGACACCGACCGGCTCCGGCAAGAGCCTCGTCGCCACGGGGGCGATGGCCGCCGCGCTCGCCCGGGGCGAGTGCGAGCGTCTACACCGCGCCGATCAAGGCGCTCGGTCAGCGAGAAGTTCTTCGACCTCGTGCGAGATCTTCGGCGCCGACAACGTCGGCATGGTCACCGGCGACGCCGCGGTCAACGCCGACGCACCGATCATCGCCGCGACCGCCGAGATCCTCGCCAACATGGCGCTGCGCGAGGGCGCGGCGACCGACATCGGCCTCGTCGTGATGGACGAGTTCCACTTCTACGCCGACCCCGACCGCGGCTGGGCGTGGCAGGTGCCGCTGATCGAGCTGCCGCACGCGCAGTTCCTGCTGATGTCGGCGACGCTCGGCGACACCACGCGGCTCGAGGCCGACCTCACCCGGCGCACGGGCCGCGAGACCACCGTCGTGGCCGTCGACCGAGCGGCCGGTCCCGCTGGTCAGCGAGTACGTCACGACGCCGGTGCACGAGACGCTCGAGCAGCTGGTCGAGACCGGACAGACACCGGTCTACGTCGTGCACTTCACGCAGGCCTCGGCGCTCGAGCGGGCGCAGGCGCTGACGAGCATCAAGGTCGCGACCCGCGCGGAGCGCGACACGATCGCCGACGCGCTCGGCGACTTCCGGTTCTCGTCCGGCGTTCGGCAAGACGCTGTCGCGGCTGGTCCGCATGGGCATCGGCGTGCACCACGCCGGGATGCTGCCGCGCTACCGCCGCCTCGTCGAGACGCTCACCCAGCAGGGCCTGCTCAAGGTCGTCTGCGGCACCGACACGCTCGGCGTCGGCATCAACGTCCCGATCCGCACGGTGCTGTTCAGCGGACTGTCGAAGTACGACGGCATCCGCCAGCGCCACCTGCAGGTCCGCGAGTTCCAGCAGATCGCCGGACGCGCCGGACGGGCCGGGCTACGACACGATCGGCCACGTCGTCGTCGAGGCGCCCGAGCACGAGATCGAGAACGCCCGGCTGGTCCGCAAGGCCGGCGACGACACCAAGAAGCTGCAAGCGGATCCAGCGCAAGAAGCCGCCGGAGGGCTTCGTCTCCTGGGGCCACGGCACGTTCGAGAAGCTCTCCACCGGCACGCCCGAGCCGCTCGTCTCGCGGATGCAGGTCAGCCACGCGATGGTGCTCGACGTCGTCTCCCGACCCGGCGACGCCCGCGCCGCCGCTCGCGCTCCTGGTCCGCGAGAGCGAGCGAGGCCGACGCAGGAGCGGATGCTCGCCGAGGTCGACGACGATCATCGAGGCGCTGCTCGCGGGCGAGCGTCGTCGAGGAGCTCGACCCGCCCGACGCGGAGGGACGCACCGCTACGCCTGACGGTCGACCTCCAGGCGAACTTCGCGCTCAACCAGCCGCTCGTCGCCGTTCGCGGTGGCGGCGCTCGACCTGCTCGACCGCGGAGTCGCCGACGTACGCGCTCGACGTCGTCTCGGTCGTCGAGGCCACGCTCGACGACCCGCGCCCGATCATCAACGCGCAGCGCCACCGCGCGCGCGGCGAGGCCGTCGGCCGAGATGAAGATGGACGGCATCGAGTACGACGAGCGCATGGAGCTGCTCGAGGACGTCGAGCACCCCAAGCCGCTGCGCGAGGAGCTGGAGACCGCGGCTACGAGACGTACCGCATCGGTCACCCGTGGGTCGCCGACCACGAGCTGCAGCCCAAGTCGGTCGTCCGCGAGATGTGGGAGCGGGCCATGACGTTCTCGGAGATGTCGGCGACGTACCAGCTCGCGCGCTCGGAGGGGCTCGTCCTGCGCTACCTGTCCGACGTCTACAAGACGCTGCGGCCGCACGGTGCCCGACAGCGTACGCACCGACGAGCTCGACGACCTCACGAGTGGCTCGGCGAGCTGGTGCGCCAGACCGACTCGAGCCTGCTCGACGAGTGGGAGGAGCTCGATCGGCCCGGCGAGGGTGACCCGGTCGACGTGGTCATCGCCCAGCACGAGGCGCCGACGCCGGCCCGCCTCCGGTCACGGCCAACGCGCGGGCGTTCCGGGTGCTGGTCCGCAACGCGATGTTCCGCCGCGTCGAGCTGACGGCGCTTCGGCCGCTGGATCGACCTCGGCGCGCTGGACGGTGCCGCCGGCTGGGACGCCGACGTGTGGCAGGAGGCGATCGCAGGACTACCTCGCCGAGTACGAGACGCTCGGCACCGGCCCCGACGCCCGCGGTCCCGCGATGTTCGTGGTCGACCGATCCCGAGGGCGCGGAGGCCCGTGTCTGGCACGTCCGGCAGATCTTCGACGACCCCGAGGGCGACCGCGACTGGGGCATCTTCGCGACGGTCGACCTCGACGCGTCCGACGAAGCGGGCGAGGCAGTCGTGCAGATCACGGATGTGGGCCCCCAGACGGACGCCGTCGTCTGACGTCGGACGGCACCTCGTACCGTCTCCGCGTGGCTCTCTTCTTCGTCGCCGACCCGACCGTCACGCGACCCCTCCGCGCGGGTCTGCTCAAGACCTGGACCGACGCCTCCAACGCCGGAGGTGCGATCGGTTTCGTCCCTCCGGTGTCCCCCCTCGACGTCGAGCCGCTCCTCGACGAGCAGCTGGAGGCGGTGGCCGACGGGCGCATGCGGCTGGTCGTCGGCCTCGACGGTGACCGCGTGCGGGCCGCCGGGTTCCTGGAGTCGAACTCCCACCGCCTGATGCAGCACTGGGTCTGGGCGAAGACGATCATGGTGCACCCCAAGGCCCAGGGGCGCGGCGCCGGCTTCGCGCTGATGCTCGCGCTCGGCTCGCTGGCGCGGAGCATGCCCGGCATCGAGGCCGTCCGCCTCAGCTGCCGGGGCGGGCTCGGGCTCGAGGACTTCTACGCGCGTTGCGGCTACAAGGAGGTCGGCCGCGTCCCGGGGGCGATCCGCGTCGGTCGCGGCGACGACCGGGACGACATCACGATGCTGCTGTCGCTGTGAGCACCGGTCCCACCTAGGCTCGACGCGTGGGAAGCAGCGTCTACATCGCGTCCGTCGAGGGTTTCACCGGCAAGTCCACCGTGGCTCTCGGGGTGGTCGAGCAGCTGTCACGACGGGTAAGGCGCGTGGGCGTCTTCCGCCCGATCGTGCGCGGCGACGTGGCCGCGACGGGCGGGCGTGACTACGTCCTCGAGATGCTCGTCGCGCACGAGGCGGTGGGGACCACGTACGACGAGGCCGTCGGCACCACGTACGAGGAGATCCACGCCGACCCTGTGACCGCGATGGAGCGGATCATCGACCGGCACGCGGCGCTCGCCGCGGCGTGCGACGTCGTGGTGGTCGTCGGCACCGACTACACCGACGTGGCCGCGCCGACCGAGTTCGCGTTCAACGCGCGGGTCGCGGCCAACCTCGCGGCGCCCGTGCTGCTGGTCCTCAACGGCGCCGGCCGTACGAGGGCGGAGGTGGCGGGCATCTCCGACGTCGCGGTGGCCGAGCTCGAGGCGAACCACGCCGAGCTCTTCGCCGTCGTCGTCAACCGCGTGACCGATCCCGAGGTGGCTGCCGACCCGACCACGCTGGTCGACCGCGACGTGCTCGTGTACGCCGTCCCGGACGAGCCGGTGCTCTCCGCACCGACGGTCGCCGACCTGATGGCCGCCTGCGACGGGACCCTCGTACGGGGCGACGAGCGGCTGCTCGGCCGCGAGGCCAGCGGGTTCGTCGTCGCCGCGATGACCTTGCCGAACGTGCTCGACCGGCTCTTCGAGAGCGCCGTGGTCATCGTGCCCGGTGACCGTCCCGAGATCGTCCTCGGCGTCCTGACCGCGCACGCGTCGACCGAGTTCCCCCAGGTCGCCGGCATCGTGCTCAACGGGGGCATCGCGCTGCCCGAGCAGGTCGACCGCCTCCTGCGCGGGATCGGCTCGACGATGCCGATCATCGCCACCGACCTCGGCACCCACGCGACGTCGCAGGCGCTGACGGGCCGCCGCGGCCGCCTGACCCGCGAGTCGCCGCGCAAGATCGCGACCGCGCTCGCCGTGTTCGCCGAGCACGTCGACGGCGACGCGCTCCTCGACCGGCTCGAGGTCTCCCGGACGACGGCCGTGACGCCGCTGATGTTCGAGCACGCGATCCTCGACCGGGCGACGGCCGACCGTCGCCACATCGTGCTGCCGGAGGGTGAGGACGAGCGCATCCTCCGCGCGGCCGACATCCTGCTGCGCCGGGGCGTCGCGGACCTCACGCTGCTCGGTGACCCGATCGCGGTGACCGGACGCGCCGCGAGTCTGGGTGTCGACCTGTCGGCCGCCCGCGTCGTGGACCCGCGTGTCTCCGACGACCGCGAGCACTTCGCGCAGGAGTACTACCAGCGCCGCAAGCACCGTGGCGTCGACCTCGAGGATGCCCGGACGACGGTCACGGACGTGTCGTACTTCGGCACGATGATGGTCGAGCTCGGTCACGCCGACGGCATGGTGTCGGGCGCGGTGCACACCACGGCGCACACGATCCGGCCCGCGCTCGAGGTCGTGAAGACGGTCCCGGGCGTCTCCACGGTGTCGTCGGTGTTCTTCATGTGCTTGGAGAACCAGGTGCTCGTGTACGGCGACTGCGCCGTGGTCGTCGATCCGGACGCCGCGCAGCTGGCCGACATCGCGATCTCGTCGGCACGGACGGCCGCGGCGTTCGGCATCGAGCCGCGCGTCGCGATGCTGTCGTACTCGACCGGCGCCTCCGGCACCGGCGCCGACGTCGAGAAGGTGCTCAACGCGACCGGGCTCGCTCAAGAGCGGGCGCCGGAGCTGATGATCGAGGGGCCGATCCAGTACGACGCGGCGATCGACCTCGCCGTCGCCCGGACGAAGCTGCCGGAGTCGGAGGTCGCGGGGCGCGCGACGGTGTTCGTGTTCCCGGATCTCAACACGGGCAACAACACGTACAAGGCGGTGCAGCGCTCGGCGGGCGCGGTCGCCGTCGGACCGGTGCTGCAGGGTCTGCGCAAGCCGGTCAACGACCTGTCCCGCGGAGCCACGGTGCGCGACATCGTCAACACCGTCGCCATCACCGCCATCCAGGCGCAGCAGCTGCACGCAGGCTGAGCGCACCGCGCAGCCGCCCGCGCACTTTCCGTTGGCCCCCACGGAAAGTTGCCGCCCCACCCGTACGTTGTGGTGGGGCCCGCACTTTCCGTTGGCCCCCACGGAAAGTGCGGGTGGTCAGTCCTTGAGCTGCTTGCCGCCGTGCAGCACGGACAGCAGCGTCGTGAGCGTCTTGTCCTGAGCGGCGGTCCGCTTGAAGCTCGTGAGCACCATCGCCGGCTTGAACCGCGGCACGGTCACCGCGTGGGCGTACGTGAACTCCTTCAGCCCGTCCTCGCCGTGGATGCGCCCGAAGCCCGACTCCCCGACCCCGCCGAACGGCAGCGACGGCACCCCGGCGAACGACGTGACCGAGTTGACCGACGTCATGCCGGAGCGGATCCGGTGCGCGATCTCGGCGGCACGGGCCTTGCCGAAGACGGCACCACCCAGCCCGTACGAGGTGGCATTGGTGCGGCGGATCGCGTCCTCCATGGAGGGGACGCTGTTCACGACGAGCGTCGGGCCGAAGGTCTCCTCCGTCACCGCGGCCGAGTCCTCGGGGACGTCGACGAGGACGGTCGGCTGCACGTACCGCTCCCCCACGGCATCTGCGCCGCCGACGACCGCCCGACCGCCGCGCGCCAGCGCATCGTCGATGTGCCGCTTGATGATCGGGAGCTGGCCGGGCATCGTGATCGGTCCGAACTTCGCCGCCGGGTCGCTGCCCGAACGTACGGTCGACGCCTGCGACGTCAGCTCGGCGACGAACGCCTCGAACACCTCGTGGTGGACGTACACGCGCTCCATGCCGATGCACGTCTGACCGGCGTTCGACATGCCGCCCCACAGTGCGGCGTCGGCTGCCGCGGCGACGTCGGCGTCCTCGTCGACGATCATCGCGTCCTTGCCGCCGGCCTCGATGAGGACGGGCGTGAGGTTCTTCGCGGCAGCCTCCATGACCTTGCGACCGGTGGCGGGCGACCCGGTGAAGGCGACCTTGTCGACCTTCGACGACGCGAGGGCCGCACCGGTCTCGCCGAGGCCGGTGACGAGCTGGAGGACCGGGTGGTCGCCCGCGACCTCCGCGAAGGAGTCGACGAGCCACTTCCCGACGCCGGGGGTGTACTCGCTGGGCTTGAAGACGACCGCGTTGCCCGCCGCCAGGGCGTACGCGATCGAGCCCATCGGAGTGAAGACCGGGTAGTTCCACGGGCCGATGACGCCGACGACGCCCAGCGGCTTGTACTCGACAGTGGCCTTCTGGTTGATCATCAGCAGGCCCGGGTTGACCGTACGGCGACCGAGCATCTTCTTCGCGTGTCCTGCGGCCCATGCGAGATGGTCGATCGCGAGGCCGATCTCGAGCACGGCGTCGCTGTGCGGCTTGCCGGTCTCCGCGTGGACGATGTCGGCCAGCTGGTGGATCCGGCGCGTGATGACACCGTTCCAGCGGCCGAGGATCTCCTTGCGGTCGACGAAACCGAGCGAGGCCCACCACTGCGCGGCCGGACGCGCACGCTCGACGACGGCGTCGACCTCCTCGCGCGACATCTCCGGGTACGTGCCGACGACGTCGCCGGTGACCGGGCTCAGCGAGTCGAAGGTCGGCGACGCGCCGTCGTCGTCCGTCGCCGCGGGTGCGCTCTTGCGGGCTCGGGTGCGCTTCGGCGTCGGGCTGGTGGTCGCCATCGGATCCTCCGGGTGTGATGTGCAGCACAGGCTTGCTGCCTCGAAGCCTACTGCTCGGTAGCGAAGGATCACAGATGGTCGTCGGACGAAGGGAGATCCCCCCGGCCGCGCCAGCGCAGAGACACGTCCGCGCCCACCGCCCGCAGGCTGGCCGCAAGCGTGCTCGCCGTCTCCTTGGAGATGCGGATCGCCACCGCGACGCGGGCCGGGCCATTCCGCTCGAGAATCCTCGGGTGCAGATCGCAGCCGAGGCGCCGCGCCTCCTGCACGACCTCCTCCGGCCGATCACCCCAGTCGTCGACGTACACCGTGACCGGCCCCGCAGGTTGCGGGGCCTGGCCGACGACCCCTTCCAGAACCCGCGCCCCCGCTCGCGCAACCCAGATGACGGCCAACACCAGGAGGAAGGTCCACACCATGTCCGGTAGGCGGTCGCGGACGACCCAGAGCACGCCGGTCCACACGACCGCGAGCACCAACGACGCGGACCGGCTCACCGGCAACCTCCCCACCGGTCCCACCACTCGCGGGACGACTGGTCGCATCTAGCCACACCACGCAGCCGTGGCGCAACGGCCTTCCACCTCGCGATGAGTTCGGCGCGCAAGCCGGGTCGTACGGGCATGAGCGCTCCCCAGCCGGCACGCGGCTGCGTCATCTCTGCCGATGGCACCGCGATCGGGGTCACCCGCCGCGGGAGCGGACCTCCGGCCGTACTCGTCGACGGCGCGCTCACGTCGAGCCGCACCGACCCCGGTCGGCCGCTCGCCACCGCGCTCGCGCCGCGCTTCACCGTGTACGACTACGACCGCCGCGGACGCGGGACGAGCGCCGACACTCCCCCGTACGCGACGCGCCGCGAGATCGACGACCTGGCCGCAGTCGTCGCCGAGGCCGGCCCAGGCGCCTGCCTCTTCGGCATGTCGTCGGGCGCCGCGCTCGCGCTGGAGGCGGTCGCTGCAGGCCTCCCCGTACGACGCCTGGCTCTCTACGAGCCGCCGTACACCGGCGAGGTGACGGGAGCCGCCGACGTCCGCCGCACCCGCAACGAGCTCGAGGCCGTGCTGGCCGACGAGGAGCGAGGGCCTGCCCGGTACGGCGATGCCGTGGCACGACTCATGACGCTGACCGGCATGCCGCACGACATGGTGACGCTCGTCCGGCACACCCCGGTGTGGCGGGAGTACGAGGCGCTGGCGCCGACCCTCGCGTACGACCTCGCGCTCCTCGGCGACGGGATCGTGCCGCGTCGGCGGTTCGAGGCGGTCGACGTGCCGACGCTCGTGCTCGACGGCGCCGCCAGTCCGGAGCTGCTGCGCCGTCCGTCGCGGATCGTGGCGTGCGTGGTGCGCGCGGCGGCGTACCGGTCGCTCCCGGACCAGACGCACGACGTCGACCCGGCTGTGCTGGCGCCCGTCCTCGAGGACTTCTTCGGTTCCACCACAGCTCACCGATGACGCCCCCACCCCGAGATCGGTGAGCCCTGGGGAAGCCGGACGTCCGTACGCCCCACAGGTCACCGCCTGGCGGACGGGACGGGGCCGACACCCCCGCCGAGCACGCTAGGCCGTCACCGCCACCCGCGCCGGCGGCAGCACGCGCCCCCGGAGCAGGTCCGCAGCCTTCTCGCCGACCATGATCGTCGGCGCGTTGGTGTTGCCGCGCGGCACGACCGGCATGACCGACGCGTCCGCGACCCGCAAGCCCTCGACGCCGCGCACCCGCAGCTCGGGATCGACCACCGCCGCCTCGCTGTCGCCCATCGCGCACGTGCCGACGGGATGGAAGAGCGTCTGCGTCAGCGCCCGCGCGTGCGCGACGAGCTCGGTCTCGGTCGGCACCGCACGGCGGGTGGAGGGCAACCACAGGTCCTTGAGGTGGCGTGCGAGCGGCCCTGACCTGACGGTCTCGAGCAGCCGCTGCGTCCCCGCGATCATCGCGTCGAGGTCGGACTGGTCGTCGTAGTAGGCGGCGTCGATCTCCGGGTGCCACGCAGGATCGGCGGAACGGAGCCGGATCGAGCCGCGGCTCGCGACGCTCACGAGGGTCGGCGCGATGGTGATCGACCGCACCTTGGGCTCGTGCATGCCGTTGTCGTAGAAGGCACTCGGCGCGACGTGCGCCTGCAGGTCGGGCGCCGGGAGCCCGTCCCGGCTGGCGAAGAAGGCCCCCGCCTCCCCGACGTTCGAGGAGAGCGGTCCCGTGCCGGTCGCCTTCCAGCGCAGCAGGTTGCCGAGCGTCGAGGCCTGGGCCAGGTCGCTCGCATCCTTCGTCGCCCACACCAGCGGCAGCGCGGGGTGGTCGTGCAGGTTGGCACCGACACCCGGCACGTCGGCGACGACGTCGATGCCGTGCTCGCGCAGGTGCGCGGCCGGGCCGACACCGGACAGCATGAGCAGCTGCGGGCTGTTGACCGCGCCGCCGGACAGGACGACCTCCCGCTCGACGCGGGCGACCTGCTCGGCGCCGGCTGCGCGGTACGCGACGCCGACGGCCCTCCCACCCTCGATGATGACGCGCGTGACCAGCGCGTCGGTGAGCACCGTCAGGTTGGGGCGGTCGAGCGCCGGACGCAGGTACGCGTCGACGACGGACCAGCGCCGTCCCTTGCGGCACGTCACCTGGTAGAGCCCCGCACCCTCCTGCGACTCGCCGTTGAAGTCGTCGGTCGCCTTCAGGCCCGAGGCCACGGCCGACTCGACCCACGCCTGGGTCAGCGGGTGGGTGAACGTGCGGTCCTCGACGCGCACCGGCCCGTGCTGCCCGTGGTACGGACCGCCGAGGCGGGTGTTGCCCTCCGCGCGCATGAAGTACGGAAGGACGTCCGCGTACCCCCAGCCGGTCGCACCGTGCGCGTCGCGCCACGTGTCGTAGTCGACCCGGTTGCCGCGGATGTAGATCATCGCGTTCATCGAGGAGCAGCCGCCGAGCGCCTTCATGCGCGGCCAGTACGCCCTGCGGCCACCGAGCTGCTTCTGCGCCACGGTGCTGTAACCCCAGTCCCAGCGGGTCTTGAAGAGGTTGGCGAACGCAGCCGGGATGGAGATCTCGTCGGCGTCGTCGACCGGCCCCGCCTCGAGCAGGAGGACGGTCACCGACGGGTCCTCCGTGAGCCTCGCCGCGACCACCGCTCCGGCACTGCCGGCCCCCACCACCACGTAGTCGTACGACGTCATGCCGGAAGTGTGGCATGCCTCACATCCGGACGGAAAACATGAGGTTTGCCTCACGAAAATGTTGAGGTTTCCCTCATGTTTGGGTCATCATGAGAACTTCCGGCATCCACCTGAGGAAGTTCGAGGGACACGTGACGATCATCGACACCCCGACCACACGGACGACGCACGTCGATCACCGCTCGCGGCTGGTCGACTCCTTGAACGGCGGTACGCCCTACGCGGTCGCCTTCGGCGGCCAGGGCAGTCCCTGGCTGGAGCCGCTGAGCGAGCTCCTCCGCACGTTCGCGCTCGGCTCCTCGATGCACGCCCTCTGCGCGGACGCCGACACCCGCCTCGAGCCCGTACGGGCAGAGCTCGCGCGGCTCCCCTTCGCCTTCACCCCGCTCGCGTGGGCCGACGTCCTCGCCGTCGCCGAGTCCGCCGCGGACGACGACGCGCCCGAGACCCCCGACGCCGAGCGTCCTCGCCCAGCCGGCGATCTCCGTCCCGGGCATCCTGCTCGCCCAGCTGGCCGGCCTCCGGGCGCTCGCGCGCCAGGGTCTCGACCCGGCCGAGACGCCGCCGACCGCCGTCGTCGGCCACTCGCAGGGCGTCCTTGCCGCGGAGGTCGCTGGCCGGCCGTCGACGCCGCCGACGTGCTCGCGCTCGCCCGCCTGGTCGGTGCCGCCGCCCAGGTCGTCGCACGTCGCGCGGCCTGCTCGGCGACACGATGCTCGCCGTGCGCCGCGTGGATCCGGCCGAGGTCGAGCGCCTTCTCGCAGCGATCGACGGCATCGACGTCGACGTCGCGCTGCGCAACGGCCGCCGTACCGTCGTCCTCTGCGGACCCGCCGCCGATCTCGTGACCGTCCAGCGCCGCTTCGAGGCCGAGGCGAAGGCCCAGGCCGCTGCGCGAGCGCAAGGTCACCGGCGGGTCGCCGTTCGCGCCGGTGTTCGAGCCGCTGGACCCCGCGCGGCCTTCCACCACCCCGACCTCGCCGAGGCCGCCGACCTCGTCGCCGCGTGGGCGCAGACGCTGCGGCCTCGACGCCGAGTGGGCCCGCGACGTCGCCACCCGCGCCGTCATCGCGCCCGGTCGACTGGGTCGCCGCGCTGGAGTCCGCGCTCGACGCGGGCCCGAGTGGATCCTCGACCTCGGTCCCGGCGACCTCGCCTCGCTCCTCGCCGACTACGAGGCGACCGCCCGTGGTGTCGGCCTCCTCGCCCCCGCGACCCGTGAGGGCCACCGCGAGCTCACCACGCCCGGTGCCGCGCCCCGGCGTCGCGAGGCCTGGTCGACCTTCGCGCCGAAGCCGGTGACGCTGCCCGACGGCCGTACGGTCCGTCGAGACGCGCTTCACCCGCGCTCACCGGCAAGTCCCCGATCCTGCTCGCCGGCATGACGCCGACCACCGTCGACCCGGCGATCGTGGCGGCCGCCGCCAACGCCGGCTTCTGGGCCGAGCTCGCCGGCGGCGGCCAGGTCACCGAGAGATCTTCGCCAGAACGTCGGCCGGCTCGACGAGCTGCTCGACGACGGGCGGCACGTACCAGTTCAACTCGCTGTTCCTCGACCCGTACCTGTGGAAGCTGCAGCTCGGCCAGAAGCGTCTCGTCCAGCGCGCCCGTGCCGCCGGGCTCGCCGATCGACGCGGTCATCGTCACGCGCCGGCATCCCCGAGCTCGACGACGCCGTCGCGCTCGTCGAGGAGCTGCCCGAGGCCGGCATCACGCACGTCGTGTTCAAGCCCGGCACCGTGAAGCAGATCCGCCAGGTCGTCGCGATCGCCAAGGCGGTCGCGCCCGTCCCGATCGTCGTGCAGATCGAGGGCGGCCACGCCGGTGGCCACCACTCGTGGGAGGACCTCGACGACCTGCTCCTCGCCACGTACGGCGAGCTGCGCGCGCCTCGACAACGTCGTCGTCTGCGTCGGCGGCGGCATCGGCACCCCCGACGTCGCGGCGGCCTACCTGACCGGCGCCTGGGCGCGCCGCCACGGCTTCCCGGCGATGCCGCTCGACGGCATCCTGATCGGCACCGCCGCGATGGCGACACGCGAGGCGACGACGTCCCCGGAGGTCAAGCAGCTGCTCGTCGAGACCCGCGGCACGCGGCGCCTGGGTCGGCGCCGGCACGCGCCGAAGGCCGGCATGGCCTCGGGCCGCAGCCAGCTCGGCGCCGACATCCACGAGATCGACAACGCCGCCTCGCGCACCGGGCGCCTCCTCGACGAGGTCGCCGGCGACGCCGAGGCTGTCGCCGATCGCCGCGACGAGATCGTCGAGGCGCTCGATCCGCACGGCGAAGCCGTACTTCGGCGACGTCGCCGACCATGACGTACGCCGCAGTGGCTCGACGCGCTTCGTCGAGCTGTCCGGCACGCCCGACGGTGGCTCGACGTCACGCTGCGCGACCGGTTCCACGCGATGGTCCAGCGCGCCGAGGCCCGCCTCGCCCCGCAGGACCGCGGCACCATCCCGACGCTGTTCGCCGACGCGTCCGACGTCGAGGACGCCGCACGCGGCGCTCGCGACGCTGCTCGCCGCGTACCCCGCCGCGACCGAGGTGACGCTGCACCCCGCGGACGTGCCGTTCTTCGTCGAGGTGTGCCGCACGCCCGGCAAGCCGGTGCACGTTCGTGCCCGTGCTCGACGACGACGTGCGCCGCTGGTGGCGCTCGGACTCGCTGTGGCAGGCGCACGACGCGCGCTACGACGCCGACGAGGTCTGCATCATCCCCGGCACCGTCGCGGTCGCCGGGATCACGCAGGTCGACGAGCCCGTCGCCGAGCTGCTGCGCCGCTTCGAGGACGCCACGGTCGACGACGCTGCTCGCCGCCGGCACGCTGACCTGCAGCGCGTCGCCGGGCCGCCGCCGCGTGCGACGCCGCCGACGACGTGCTCGTCGCTCGTCCTCGCCGCACCGGACGTCGTCTGGGCCGGCCGCACGGTCCGCAACCCCGTCCACCGCCTCGGCGCCGACTGGGTCATCGTCGACCCGTCCCGGGCCGAGCACGCCGAGACCGGCGCCGTCCTCGTCGCACGGCGGGTGACGACCGCCGAGCTCGACGGTCGATCTGGCGGCGCCGCACGCTGACGCTCCGCCTCCAGGTCGCCGATGCCGCGGACGGCGGCGCTCCCCTCGTCAGCGCCGACGACGCCGTCGCCGCGATGCGCAGCCTCGCGAGCGCCGCTGCCGGCGACGCGCTCCCCGCGATGGACGGCGACGTCGCTCGGCGACCGCGACGTGGACCCGCGACCTGGTCGCCGACCACGCTGCGCGTCAGCTCCGGCCCGCTGGTCCCCGAGCCCGGCCCGCCCCCGACGTGCTCGTCGGGCTGGCCTGGCCCGCGGTCTTCGCCGTGCTGGCTCGCACGCACAGGGCGACGGCGTCGTCCCGTCGTCGAGGGCATGCTCGACCTGGTCCACCTCGACCACGCGATCGCGCTCGCCGGCGACCTGCCGCCGCGAGTCGCACGCCGCTGGCCGTCGGGGCTCGACCTCGTCGACGTCACCGACGCCGTTCGGCCGTGTCGTCACCGTCGACGTCACGGTCTCGACCGAGGACGGTGCCGAGGTCGCGACGCTGCGCGAGCGCTTCGCGATCCGCGGCCGCACCGGCGCTGCCGACCTCACCGACCCGGTCGTCGCCGGCGGCGCGCTGCGCGACGACGGTCGTCGACACCCCGCGCCGTACCCGCGCTCGGACGACCGTCGTCGCGCCCGACCGACCTGCGGCGCCTTCGCCGCGGTCACGGGCGACCACAACCCGATCCACACCAGCGTCGCCGCTGCCCGCCTCGCCGGTCTCGGCGAGCCGATCGTCCACGGCATGTGGACTGTCGGCCGCCGCGCAGCACGCTGCCGCGCGACCGCGCCGCATCGACCGGCTGGACCACGCGCTTCATGCGCCCCGGTCGCCCGGGCGCCGAGGTCGAGCTCCGCGCCGACCGCGTCGGGCCTGGACGACGGCGACGAGGTCGTCGACGTCACCGGTGCGCGCCGAGGGCGAGATCGTCATGGCCGCCACGGCCCGTGCTCGACGCGCCCGCGCACCGCGTACGCCTTCCCCGGCCAGGGCATCCAGCACGCCGGCATGGGCATGGCCGGCTACCAGCGCTGCAAGGCCGCCCGGGAGATCTGGGACCGTGCCGACGCGCACACCCGCGAGGCCCTCGGGCTTCTCGATCCTGACGGTCGTGCGCGACAACCCGACCGAGCTCGTCGTCGCCCACGGCGTGACGCACAAGCACCCCGACGGCGTGCTCTTCCTGACGCAGTTCACGCAGGTCGCGATGGCCGTGCTCGGCGCGGCGCAGATGGCCGAGCTGCGCGAGGCGCGGCGCGTTCGTCGACGACGCGGTCCTCGCCGGCCACTCCGTCGGCGAGTACAACGCGCTCGCCGCGGTCTCCGGGCGTCATCAGCCTCGAGGCCGTCGTCGAGGTCGTGTTCCAGCGCGGCTCGGTCATGCACACGCTCGTGCCGCGCGACGCCGACGGGCCGCAGCGACTACCGCCTCGCCGCGATCCGTCCGTCGCAGATCGGCCTGACCGACGACGAGGTCACGGACGTACGTCGACGGCATCGCCGACGACGTACCGGCGAGTTCCTGCAGATCGTCAACTACAACCTGCGCGGCTCGCAGTACGCGATCGCCGGCACCGTCCGGGCCTCGAGGCGCTCGAGGCCGACGTCGACCGAGCGCCGCGCCGAGTTCGGCGGCAAGGCCGCCTTCATCCTCGTGCCCGGCATCGACGTGCCGTTCCACAGCCGCGTGCTGCACGGCGGCGTGCCGGACTTCCGCGACACGCCTGCAGGAGCTGCTGCCGCGCGACGATCGACCCGTCGATCCTCGAGGGCCGCTACGTCCCCAACCTCGTGCCGCGGCCGTTCAGCTCGACCGGCCTTCATCGCGGGAGATCGCCGAGCACGTGCCGTCCGCGCCGCTCGACGAGGTGCTCGCCGACTACGAGGCCTGGGCGGCGACGCCCGGCGAGCTGTGCCGCGACCTGCTGATCGAGCTGCTGGCCTGGCAGTTCGCCAGCCCGGTGCGCTGGATCGAGACGCAGGACCTGATGTTCACCCCCGTCGAGGACGGCGGCCTCGGCGTCGAGCGCTTCGTCGAGGTCGGCGTCGGCCAGGCGCCGACCGTCGCCAACCTCGCGTCGTCGCACGCTCAAGCTGCCGGCGGCGACCGACCGCCCGTCGAGGTGCTCAACATCGAGCGCGACGCCGCGGCGGTCTTCGCGACCGACGAGGACCCGGCGCCGGTCGAGGACGAGCGCCCGCCGACGACACGCCGCGGCCGCCCCGGCCGCGACGCTGGTGCTGCGGCGGCCCCCGCCGCCGCCGCCGCGCCGGTGTCCGCCTCGGCGGACCGCCCGGCCGACCTGCGCGTTCGACGCCGCCGACGCCACCAAGGTCCTGCATCGCGTGGTGGACCAAGATGCGCCTCGACCAGATCGGCGCCGCCGACTCGATCGAGTCGCTGTGCGACGGCGCCTCGTCGCGCCGCAACCAGCTGCTGGTCGACCTCGGCGGCGAGCTGTCGCTCGGCGCGATCGACGGTGCCGCCGACGCCGACCTCCCGACGCTGTCGGCGGCCAGGTCAAGGGCCTCGCCCGCGGCTACAAGCCGTTCGGCCCGGTGCTGAGCGAGGCCCTCGGCGACCACCTCAAGAAGGTGCTCGGCCCGACCGGCAAGCGCCAGTCCGCGATCGCCGAGCGCGTCACCGGTGTCGTGGCAGCTCGGCACCGGCTGGGCGAGCCACGTGACTCGCCGAGCTGGCGATGTCGACCCGCGAGGGCGCGAGCGTCCGCGGCGGCGACTTCGGCGACGCTGCAGGCCATCGCCTCGGCGCGGCCGACGTCGACGCCGCGGTCGACGCCGCCGTCCAGGCCGTCGGCCGCGCGCCACGGCGTGAGCGTCGCGATGCCGCGCACCGGTGGGGCGGCGGCGTCACGATCGACGCGGCCGCCCTCGGCGAGTTCACGGCCGCGATCACCGGTCCCGACGGCGTCCTCGCGTCGGCGGCGCGTCACTCGTGCTGACCAGCTCGGCCTCGACGCCGAGGCGCCGCGCCGCGGTCGAGCCCGACGAGGCCGACGCCGCGGTCGCTCGCCCGCGTCGAGGCCGAGCTCGGCACCGACTGGCTCAGGCTGACCGCTCCGGCGCTTCGACGCCGCGCACGCGCCGTCCTGCTCGACGACCGCTGGGCGTCGGCGCGCGAGGACCTCGCACGTCTCGCGCACGGTGCGACGACGTCGACCGGCTCCTTCGCCGGGACCGGCGACGGTCGTCGCGAGCGCAGGCCCAGCTGGTGGGCGACCCGTACGCAGGACGCCGACCTCGCCGACCGCTTCGCCCGCGATCGCCGAGGACGCCCTCGACACGACGCGCCGGCCAGTGCGCCGACGACGTCGCCGTCGTCACCGGCGCCAGCCGCGGCTCGATCGCCGGCCGCGCGTCGTCGGCCGAGCTGCTCGCCGGCGGTGCGACGGTCGTGGCGACCACGTCGCTCCTCGACGCCGACGCAAGCTGCGCGTTCTTCAAGGACGCTCTACCGCACGCACGCCCGTGGCGCGGCGCCGTCCTGTGGGTCGTGCCGGCCAACCTGGCGTCGTTCGCCGACGTCGACGCGCTCGTCGCGTGGATCGGCGCGGAGCAGACGCCGCACCGCGCGCCGGCGTCACGACGGTGTCCAAGCCGGCGCTCGACCCCGACGCTGCTGTTGCCGTTCGCGGCCGGCGCGCGTCATGGGCGACCTCGACCGAGGCCGGCCCGCGCAGCCGAGGTCGACATGCGCATCCTGCTGTGGTCGGTCGAGCGCCTCGTCGGCGCCCTGTCGCCGCGGTCACGCGACCACGACCTCGACGCCACGCCTGCACGTCGTGCTGCCGGGCTCGCCCAACCGCGGCATGTTCGGCGGCGACGGCGCGCTACGGCGAGGCCAAGGCCGCGCTCGACGCGCTCGTCGCCAAGTGGTCGCGCGGAGACGCACCTGGGGCGACCGGGTCACGCTGGCCCACGCCATCATCGGCTGGGTCCGCGGCACCGGGCTCATGGGCGGCAACGACCCGCTGGTCGAGGCCGTCGAGGCCGCCGGCGTCCGCACCTGGTCGCCCGACGAGATGGCCGCCGCGCTGCTCGACGCACTGCGACGCCCGCGGCTCGCGCGCGCAGGCGCCGACGGCGCCGCTCACGCGTCGACCTGACCGGTGGTCTCGGCGACACCGACCTCGACATGACGGCACTGGCGCGCGAGGCGGTGGCCGCGCGACGCGCCCCGGAGGCCGAGGACGACGACATCGCGCACGATCACGGCGCTCGCCCCGTCGCCGGCGCAGCTCGACCGCGGCCGAGCGTCTCGACTGGGCCGAGCCGTCACCGCCCGCCCCGAGGACCTCGTCGTCATCGTCGGCGCCGGCGAGCTCGGCCCGTACGGCTCGGCGCGCACGCGCTTCGAGATGCGAGGTGTCCGAGGAGCTCTCGGCCGCCGGCGTGCTCGAGCTGGCCTGGTCGACCGGGCTGGTCAGCTGGGACGCGACGAACGGCGGCTGGTTCGACACCGAGTCCGGCGAGGTCGTCGCCGAGGCACGAGCTCGCCGAGCGCTACGAGGACACGGTCCGTCGAGCGGTGCGGCGTCCGTCGCTACGTCGACGACGGCGCGCATGGTCGACAACACCGCGCCGCTGCTGGCGTCGGTGTACCTCGACGACGACCTGACGTTCACGGTCGGCGACGAGGCCGAGGCGCAGGCCATGCGCGACGCCGACCCCGAGCACACGGTCATCGCGCCGGACGCCGACGGCGACTGGACCGTGACCCGCAAGGCCGGCACCGAGATCCGCGTGCCGCGCCGGATGAAGCTGACCCGCACGGTCGGCGGCCAGATCCCGACCGGGCTTCGACCCCGACGGTCTGGGGCGTCCCGGCCGAGATGGTCGAGTCGATCGACCGCGTCGCGCTCTGGAACCTGCATCTGCACCGTGGACGCGTTCCTGTCGTCCGGGCTTCACGCCCGTCCGAGCTGATGCGCTGGATGCACCCGGCCGCTGGTCGCCAACACGCAGGGCACCGGCATGGGCGGCATGACGTCGATGCAGCTCGCTCTACATCGACACGCTGCTGGGCGAGGCGAAGCCGAACGACATCCTGCAGGAGGCGCTGCCCAACGTCATCGCGGCGCACGTCGTGCAGTCGTACGTCGGCCGCTACGGCGCGATGGTGCACCCGGTCGCGGCCTGCGCCACGACCGCGGTCTCGGTCGAGGAGGGCGTCGACAAGATCCGCCTCGGCAAGGCGGAGTTCGTCGTCGCCGGCGGCTTCGACGACCTGAGCGATCGAGGGCATCGTCGGGCTTCGCGCGACATGTCGGCCACCGCCGACTCGGCGGCGATGACGCGCCAAGGGCCTCGAGGACCGCTACTTCAGCCGGGCCAACGACCGTCGCTACGGCGGGTTCGTCGAGTCGCAGGGCGGCGGCACGATCCTGCTGGCCCGCGGCGACGTCGCGGCCCGGATGGGCCTGCCGGTGCTCGGCGTCGTGGCCTACGCCGGCTCGTTCGCCGACGGCGTCCACACGTCGATCCCGGCGCCGGGCCTCGGTGCGCTGGCCGCAGGTCGCGGTGGACGCGAGTCGCCGCTGGCTCGCGGGCTCGCGGCGCTCGGCCTCGGCGCCGACGACATCGGCGTGCTGTCCAAGCACGACACGTCGACGGGCGTCAACGAGCGCAACGAGTCCGAGCTGCACGAGCGGCTCGCCGCGGCGCTCGGCCGCAGCGACGGCAACCCGCTGTTCGTCATCTCCCAGAAGACGCTCACGGGTCACGCCAAGGGCGGTGCCGCGGCGTTCCAGCTGATCGGGCTGTGCCAGGTGCTGCCGGGCGGCGTCGTGCCGCCGAACCGCAGCCTCGACTGCGTCATGGACGACCTGGCCGAGCACGAGCACCTCGTGTGGCTGCGTGAGCCGCTGCGCGACCGGGCCGCTCAAGGCGGGTCTGGTCACGAGCCTCGGCTTCGGTCACGTGGCCGGCCTGCTCGCGGTGGTGCACCCGCAGGCGTTCGTCGCGACGCTGGGCGCCGACGAGCGCGACGCGTACGCTCGGCGCGCGCCGAGCGCGTCAGATCGAGGGTCGCATGCGCCTCGTGCGCGCGATGTACGGCGGCCCCGCGCTGTACCAGCGACCGGCCGACCGTCGTCTCGGCGACTCCGGCGTGCGGGAGCGGGAGGCAGCCATGCTCCTCGACCCGCAGGCACGTCTGGGCGACGGAGCGGAGCGCGCGTACGTCCGGGATCGTCCGCCCTGGCGCGGAGTGACGGGCCGCGTCGGGTGTCGGCGTCGACCTGGTCCACGTCCCGTCGTTCGCGGACCAGCTCGACCAGCCCGGAAGCCGGTTCGCGACGGCTGTTCCTCCCCGGGGAGCGAGGTGACGCGCGGAGTCGTTCCTCCGACCGTGCGCGTCACCTCGCCGCCCGGTGGGCCGCCAAGGAGGCGGTCGTCAAGGCGTGGTCGGCGTCGCTGTACGGCGCAGCCGCCGCGTCATGGACGAGTCCAAGGCGCTGCACCTGATCGAGCTCGTCACCGACGCCTGGGGCCGACCGCGCGATCCTGCTGCACGGCGAGGTCGCGGAGCACCTCGACGCCTCACGGCTCGCACGTCTCGCTGAGCCACGACGGCGACTACGCGATCGCGTACGTCATCCTCTCCGCCTGACCCTCCCCTCGCGAGCCACTCTCTGCGCACCCGCGAGCCACTTTCTGCGCACTGGCGAGCCACCGTGCGCGGCCTGGCGAGCCACTTTTTGCGCACTCGCGAGCTAGTGGCTCGCGAAGACACACACGGTCGGCTCGCGAAGACACGCACGGTGGCTCGCGAGCACACGCACGGTGGCTCGCGAGGGCACGCACAGTGGCTCGCGAGCGCACGCGCGGTGGCTCGCGAGGGGTCAGCCGGACTGCTCGGCCGCCAGCAGGTACGAGCCGAGCAGACGCTTGAGCTCGATGACGGCCTCGGCGTGCTCCTGGCCGTCGCGGATCGAGAAGTTGAGCATCGAGTACGCGACGTGGACGAGGACCTCGGCGATGATCTTGCGGCGCTCGCGGGGCGTGCTTCGGCGTCAGCGGGGCGAGCACGTGGGAGACGTCCGCGGCGAGCTCGCGCTCGGTGACGGCGGCCGTCGCGCGGGTCGCGGGCGTGGACTGCACCGCGTGCCACACGGCGCGGCGCGAGGGGTCGGTGACCCACAGGGCGGCGATGTGGTCGACGAGCTGGTCCAGGAGCCGGAGCCAGTCGAGGGTCGGCAGCTCGGCGGCGAGACGCGCGAGCTCCGCCCGCACCTCGACCACGTCCTGACGGTCCAGCTCGCACACGATGACGTACTTGTTCTGGAAGAACTGGTAGAGCGTGCCGATCGGGATGCCGGCGCGGCTCGCGACCTCCTCGCAGCGTGAACGACTCGAATCCGGACTCCAGCAGCAGGTCACGGGAGGTCTGCAGGATCAGGTCGAACTTCTTCTGGCTGCGCTCCTGCGTCGGCCGCCGCCGCGGCTCGAGGATCTCCACGGAGGCGTTCACGACTCCAACCCTACCGATGCGTAGGTTTCGTCGTGGGAGGTACGGCCGCGCGGTGCAAACGCGATTTGCGCCGGACGTACGACGCGGCGCGGCCTCGTACGAGACCGCGCCGCGCCGTTGCCCTCTGGGGTCAGCGTCCCCCGGTGGCGTCGAGCGCGTCGACAAGCCCGTCACCGAAGAAGCCGTTGTACGCCGGGGTGCCGGTGCAGCGCACGTCCGTCGGGCACGGCCGGTCGTCGGCCTGGGCACGCAGCAGCGACACGAGCTCGCTCGGCGACGCGTCGGGGTGCGACGCCTTCAGGAGCGCCAGGACGCCCGCGACGTGCGGCGACGCCATCGAGGTGCCCGACTTCAGGCCCCACCCTCCGTTGAGGACGGTCGACAGGATGCGGCTGCCGGGAGCCGCCACGTCGATGACGCCGTCACCGTAGTTGGAGAAGGTCGACTTGGCCTGGGCCTGGTCGGTGGAGGCGACCGTCACGACACCCGGCAGCTCGGCCGGGATGTCCTCGCAGCCCTCGTCGATCTGACGCGTGACCGGCGTCGTGTCGTTCGGGCTCGTCGTGTCGGTGGTCTTGTTGGCGAGGTCGTAGTTCGAGTTGCCGGCGGCAGCGGCGCTCACGACGCCGTTGCGCTCGGAGTACGAGACGGCACGACGCACGGCCTCCTTGGCAGCGGCCTGGTCCGGGTCGTTGCTGCACCAGAACATCCACGGGTCGATGTAGTAGCTGTTGTTGGTCACGTCGACGCCGTGCTCGGCCGCCCACACGAACCCGCAGACCGCGTACTCGGGGTAGATGAACCCGTCGTCGTCGACGACCTTGATGGAGGTCATCAGCGAGTTGGGCGCGACGCCGACGATGCCGACGCCGTTCTTGGCCGCGGCGATCGTGCCGGCGACGTGCGTCCCGTGGTCGCTGGTCGTCGGGATCCACGCGGCGCGGCGGGTGTCCGGAACACCGTAGGCGGTGCAGCCGACCGAGTTCTTCGCGTCCAGGTTGGGTGCGAGGTCGGGGTGGGTGTCGTCGATCCCGCTGTCGAGGACGCCGACGGTGACGTCGCGGCTGCCGTCGCTGGCCACGTCGGCCTTGATCTGCGTCATGTCCCACTGCTGACCCTCGAGCGGGTCGGCCTCGACGACCTCGGTCGCGGAGACGCCCTGCCGGATCTCGAACGCCGAACGGGTCTCCGTGCTTCGCGTGAGCGACCGGGCCGGCGGTGCGGCGTCGGCCGGCGTCTTGACGGCCGCCGTACGGGTGGCGCCGACGGACTGCACGGCGTGGCCCTTGGCGACGTCGACGACGTCCTCACGGAAGTCCGCGGACGTCGAGTGAGCGACGACGACGCCGATCTGCGGCCACGACTGGACGACCGTACCGCCGGCGTCACGGACGGCACGCTCGGCGAGACGGGTCTGGCCGGGGTTCGCCTTGCTGTTGACGACGTAGCTCATGAGCACGCCGTCTGGGACGGGTGTCGGGGCAGCGAGCGACGAGCCCGATGCGGCGCCGGTGGACTCGGCTGCCGCGGGTCCGGCGGTCGCCGGGCCTGCGGTCAGGGCTGCGGCGACGAGGCCGATGCCGCAGAGCGCTGCGGCGGCGAGCGGCCGTCGGGAGCGGGTGCCTGCCGGGGAGGGAAGTGATGTTGCCGATCTGACCATGAGGTTCGTGTCCTCTGCTGTCGGCCTCGATCGGGCCCGTCGCTGTGCCGGGTGGGCGGGGAGGGGCCTTCTCGGGGGGTTTCACGTTGCGTTGGGCAACCGTAGCCGTGGCCGGGTTCACGCGCTGGTCGCTCCACGGCCCGACGACGCGCCCACCCCCGGCTTGACAAGAACATGAGGTACCCCTCATCTTTAGAGAAGTCCTGAGGCTTCCCTCATGTTTTAGGAGACCGAGTTGACCACGATCAACACGGAGACCGCAACCTCCGACCACCGCGCCCGCCTCGCTCGTCGTCGGCAGGAGCGGTTCCGCCGCGTCGAGCCGCGCGGACGCCGCGAGTACACCGCCCGCGAGCGCGCCGAGATGCTCGTCGACGCCGGGCTCGTTCGTCGAGATGAGCCCGATGCGCGTCGACAGCGACGGCAAGGGCACCGGCGTCGTCATCGGCTGGGGCCGGGTCGACGGCCCGCGGTGTCGTCGTCTCGCCACGACGCAGCCGTCGCCTCCGGGGCGATCGGTGCCGTGTTCGCCGAGACCGTCCAGAAGGCGCAGCGGTTCGCGATCGACAAGGGCTACCCGATCGTCTACATCAACGACTCCGGCGGCGCGCGCATCCACGACGGCATCCACGCCCTCCACGGGTGCGGCGGGATCTTCGCCCTCAACGTCGAGGCCCAGCGACGCGTCCCGCAGATCTCGCTTGATCCTCGGGCCGTGCGCAGGCGCCGCGGCGTACTCGCCCGCCCTCACGGACTGGACGATCATGGTCAGGGAGCAGGGCCAGATGTTCCTGACGGGCCCGGACATCGTCAAGGCCACGACCGGCGAGGACGCGACGTCCGAGGACATCGGCGGCTCGCAGATGCACACCGAGGTCAGCGGCGTCGCCCACCTCGAGGTCGACCAACGAGTCGGAGGCGTTCCATGCGACGCGCCTGCTGCTGTCGTTCCTGCCCTCGCGCGCCGACGGCCCCATGCGCGTCGTCGCCCCGCGCCGCCCAAGCCCGGTGGCCGCCGAGCGCCTGCCGTACGTGGTGCCCGGACCAGGCGAGCGTCGTGTTCGACATGCGCGAGGTCATCGACGGCGTGCTCGACAACGGCGCCGCGCCTGGAGCTGATGCCCGCCCACGCGCCCAGCGTGCTCACCCTCTTCGGGCACCTCGACGGCCGTCCCGTCGGCGTGCTCGCCAACCAGCCGGCCGTCACGCGGTGGCGTGCTCGACTGCCAAGTCGTCGGTCAAGGCCGCCCGCTTCGTCGAGTTCTGCGGCCGGTTCGGGCTGCCCGTGGTGACGTTCGTCGACGTCCCCGGATTCCTCCCCGGCACGGTCGAGGAGTCCCGCGGCGTCATCACGCACGGCGCCAAGCTGCTCAAGGCGTACGTCGAGACGACGTCGCCGCTGCTGACCGTGGTCGTCCGCAAGGCCTACGGCGGCGCGTACATCGCCATGGGCTCGCGCTCGCTCGGCGCGGACTACTCCTGGGCATGGTCCGACGCCGAGATCGCCGTCATGGGGCCGGGCGGCGCGGTCGCCCTGCTGCACCGGCGCGCGCTGCGCGACGCCGACGACCCGGAGGCGCTGCGCGACGAGCTGGCCGCGGAGTACCGCGAGAACGTCGCCCGCCCCTACGTGGCCGCCGAGGCCGGCGTCATCGACGACGTGATCCTTCCCGAGGAGACCCGTGACCGGCTCATCGACGCGCTGGCGACCCTCGGCCACGAGGGCGGTACCGATGCACGCCGCTAGGGCCGAGATCGTCGGGAACGTCTGGCGTCTGGTCGCCAAGGAGGGCGACCTCGTCGACACCGGTGACGTCGTCGCGGTGCTCGAGACGATGAAGATGGAGATCCCGGTGCACGCCGGCGGCCCGGGCACCGTACGGCTGCGCGTCCGCGAGGGCGAGATCGTCCAGGAGGGCGACGTCATCGCGGACATCGGCTGACCGGCGCCCTCAGAGGGCTGGACCGGCGTGATAGGACGTGATCAGGGTCACATCGCGTGACCGCGCCCGCCGCCGACCCGTACGAGGTGCTCGATGTTCTTCCCGTTGACCGTCCGCGACTTCCTCGACCGCGCCGTCACCGTCTACCCGGACCGGGTGGCCGTCGTCGACGAGCCCGATCAGCCGGCTCCGTCGTGGGGCGAGATCACGTACGCCGAGCTGGGACGTCGGGCGCGCTCGCAGGCGGCCTACCTCGACGACCTCGGGGTGCCGCACGGCGGACGGGTCGCGGTCGTGTCCCAGAACTCCGCGCGGCTGCTGACGTCGTTCTTCGGCGTGTCCGGCTGGGGGCGGGTCCTGGTGCCGATCAACTTCCGGCTCGCGCCGGCCGAGGTGAAGTACATCGTCGAGCACAGCGGCGCCGAGGTGCTGATCGTCGATCCGGAGGTGCGGTCCCTGCTCGACACGGTGACTGCGAAGCACGTGCTCGTCATCGGGGAGAGCGACGAGCCGATGTGGGAGACGCACGGGGACCCGGAGCCGTGGGAGGAGCCGGACGAGAACGCCACGGCGACGATCAACTACACCTCGGGGACGACGGCGCGGCCCAAGGGCGTGCAGCTGACCCACCGCAACCTCTGGACCAACGCGAGCATCTTCGGGTGGCAGGCGTCGGTCGACGACCGTGACGTCTACCTGCACACGCTGCCGATGTTCCACGCGAACGGCTGGGGGATGCCGTACGCGGTCACCGGGATGGGTGCGCGGCACGTGGTGATCCGCAAGATCGACGGCGCCGAGATCCTGCGCCGGGTCGAGCGGCACGGGGTCACGTTCATGTGCGCGGCGCCGGCGGTGGTGGCCGCCGTGCTCGACGCCGCGAAGACGTGGGACGGCGAGATCCCCGGCCGCGACCGTGTCCGCATCATCGTCGCCGGCGCGCCGCCGCCGACCCGCACGATCGAGCGCGTGCGCGGCGAGCTCGGGTGGGAGTTCATCCAGATCTACGGCCTCACCGAGACCTCGCCGCTGCTGACGATGAGCCGGATGCGCGAGGAGTGGGAGGACCTGGAGCCGTTGGAGCAGGCCCGGCTGCTCGGCCGGGCAGGGGCGCCCGCGGTGGGCGTCCGGATCATGGTCGACGACACCGGCGAGGTGCTGGCGCAGTCCAACCACAACCTGCACGCGTACTGGGACAATCCGGAGGCCACCGATGTCGCGCAGGCGGGCGGCTGGTTCCACACCGGAGACGGCGGCACGCTCGAGGACGGGCACCTGACGATCGCCGACCGCAAGAAGGACGTCATCATCTCCGGCGGCGAGAACGTGACGTCCATCGAGGTGGAGGACGCGCTGATGCTCCACCCGGCCGTACGCGAGGTGGCCGTGATCGGGGTCCCCGACGAGAAGTGGGGCGAGCTCGTGACGGCCCTCGTGGTCGTCGATCCCGACGCCGGGGAGGTGTCGGCCGACGACCTCATCGCGCACACGCGCGAGCACCTCGCGGGCTACAAGTGTCCGAAGCGGGTCGAGTTCCGTGACGAGCTCGCACGCACGGCCACCGGCAAGCTGCAGAAGTTCAAGCTCCGCGCCCCGTACTGGGAGGGCAAGGAGCGCCAGGTCAACTAGCGCCGGCTGAGCCACCGCCGGGGGGCGGCGCCGAGCAGCTCGGGGACTGTCGCGAGCTTGCGGCGGGGACGCCCCTGCGCGACGCCGCCGAGCCGCTCAGCGCGGTCGATCGCCCGCATGCGCCGGAGGTCGACCACGTCCTTGCGACGCCGGCGAAGCAGGACCTCGAGGTCGCGGGGTGAGCGCGTCGGCGCCGGGAGGAGGCCCGCCGAGGCGTCCGCGACCAGCGCCTCCACCGTCTCCTGCGCGCAGGAGCGGTTGGCGCCGATGCCGCCGCGCGAACCACGCTTGATCCACCCCACCACGTACGTCCCGGGGACCGGCCGGCCCGTCGCGTCGACGACGCGCCCCCGGTGGTTCGGGACGGTCGCGGTCTCCGCGTCGAAGGGCAGCCCAGGCACCGGCGCGCCCCGGTAACCGATCGACCGGACGACCATCGACGCCGCAAGGGTCCGCTCCCCCGCATCCGAGGCGGTGTCGGCGACCCGGACGCCCGACACCGCACCGTCGCCCTCGAGAGCCACCGGCGCGCTCCAGAACGCGAGCACGACCCGACGACCCGGCGCGGGTGGCGCGTCCCAGTCGACCGTCGTACGCGGCACGTCGCGAAGCATCGCCGACTTCGACCCGACGGCGGCGCCCTCCACGACCTCGCGCGTACGGGGGTGGTCCTCCACGACGAGATCGACGCCAGGGATCGCGCGCATCCCGACGAGCTCGGAGCGCGAGTACGCCGCGTCCTCGGGTCCGCGGCGCCCGAGGACGACGACCTCGCGGACCCGGCTGCGCCGCAGGGTGGCCAGCGCGTGGTCGGCGATGTCCGTGCGGGCCAGCGCGTCGGGGTCGGTGAGCAGCACGCGCGCGACGTCGAGGGCGACGTTGCCGTTGCCGATCACCACCACGCGCTCCGACGCCAGCGTCACGTCGCCGTGCTCACGGTCGGGCTGCGCGTTGTACCAGGCGACGAGATCGGCGGCCGCCATGCTGCCGGGCAGGTCCTCGCCCGGGATCCCGAGCGCCCTGTCGCCGGGTGCGCCGACGGCGTACACGACGGCGTGGTGGTGCTCCAGCAGCTCGGCGTGGGTCACGTCCCGGCCGACCTCGAGGTTGAGCCGGACCGAGACCCGCAGGTGGTCGTACGTCCAGGCGAACGCGTCCTCGAGGCGCTTCGTGTCCGGATGGTCGGGCGCGACTCCGGACCGGAGCAGCCCTCCGGCGACGGGGAGCCGGTCGATCATCGTCACGTGCGCCGGCGAGCTCGTCAGCAGCGCCCGGGCCGCGTACACCGCCGACGGGCCTGTGCCGACGACGGCGACACGCAGGTCACCGAACCCCTGAGGCACGGTGGTCGGGAACGTCAGCGCGTCCCACGTGACCGACTCCGGGTGCACCTCGTAGTACTCGCGGTTGAGGTCGGCGAAGACGGTGTCGGGGCCGCGTAGGAGGTCGACCGGCACGATCGCGCCGGTCGGGCACGCGTCGGCGCAGGCGCCGCAGTCGATGCACGTGTCCGGGTCGATGAAGACCATCTCCACCGGTCCGGCCTCGCGTTCCTCCGGTGTCGGGTGGATGCAGTTGACGGGGCAGACCGAGATGCAGGTGGCGTCGTTGCAGCAGCTCTGCGTGACGGCGTAGGCCATGGGGCGACGTCCCTCAGATCATGTCGACGGACTGGTAGACCGGCATCACGCGACGGGTGAGCAGACCGCAGTCGGCGAGGAAGTCCATGAGGTGGACGCAGGACAGGCGCATCATCGCCTTGCGGTGCTGGTTGTTCCTGGCCTCGTCGACGGCCCGCTGCTTGTCGAGCCCGACGTTGGCGTACACCTCGGGGCTGACCATCGCGCGCGCGATGATGTACGCCGCGCCTGCGAACAGGTGCGCGGACACCTCGCGGCGGAACCGGCCGGCGCTCTTGAGGCTGTGCCTGATCTCGGCACGCGCGAACTTCATGTGCCGCGACTCCTCGACCACGTGGATCTTGCTGGTGCTGCGGACGATGTGGACGACGTTCTCGCCGCGCATCCAGTCGCGCTGCATCACGTCGAGGATCTCCTCGGCGATGAGGATCGGCCCGTACGCCTGCTCGGCGCGGGCGGTCGTCTTGAGGACGCGCGCGAGCTCGACGGTGGCGCGCGGCGGGAGGTACTGCGGGATGTCGAGGACCTCGCAGGTCCGCGCGAACATCAGGGAGTGCCGGCACTCGTCGGCGATCTCGGTGAGTGCGAACCGGAACTCGCTGCCGGCCGGGTTCTTGGCGTACTGGTCACGCAGGATGAGCTGCTGCAGCATCATCTCGAACCAGATGCCCGTCTGCATGATCGAGCCGACCTCGTGGCGGGTGAGCAGGACGCGCTGCTCCTCGCTCATCTCGTCCCACAGACGGGTGCCGTAGAGCGTGCTCCACTCCGGGTTCAGCCCGTAGTGGTCCGCGGGGATCGGCTCGTCCCACCGCACCTCGACGTTCGGGTCGTACGACAGCGCGGCCGACGAGTCGAGCAGTCGTGCGGTGATGTCGTCGAGGGTGCCGGCGTCGCGACCGTGCTGGTCGCGGAAGTCGATCGCGGCGAGGGACATGGGCTCCTCCGAGTCTCACAGGACGTGACTCGGGTCATGTTACATCGCCGATGTCTTAATGCAACCGTGCAGCCGACCGGATCTCGAGGTCGATCTCGCGCCGGTCCGCCCGACCGATCCGCGCCTCGACCACGCGGAGGCCGTTCGGCGTCGCGGCGAGCGCCTCGTCCAGCGCGTCCAGGGTGTCGACGGCGACGTGCGCGACTCCCGTCGCCGCACAGAGCAGCCCCAGGTCGACACGCGTCGGTGTCGCGAACACCCGCTCGAACGCCTCCGCGTACGGGGTGCCGCCCTGCTCGAGCGTCGAGAAGATGCTGCCGCCGTCGTCGGACGCGACGACGAACGTCAGGTCCGGTCGCGGCTCTCCGGGCCCGATGACGAGGCCGTTGCTGTCGTGGAGGAACGTGAGGTCGCCCAGGTATGCGACGGCCGACGACCGCGGACGTGCGAGAGCAGCGCCGATCGCCGTCGAGACCACGCCGTCGATCCCGGCGAGGCCGCGGTTGGCCATCACCATGCGGCGCTCGCCGACCGGGTACGGAACCGCCATCAGGTCCAGGTCGCGCACCGGGTTGGAAGACCCGACGACGAGCAGGCCCCGCGGCCCCACCGCACGCGACACCGCCCGCGCCACCTGCCAGGGGTTGAGCGGCGACCGGTCCAGGACCCGCGCCTCGACGGCCGCGAGGGTCGCCGCGTCGGCACGCCGCCACTCCTCGAGCCATGCCGGGTCGTCGGACCCCTCGACCCGGACCGCCGGGTACGCGGCCGCGAGACGGTTCCCCGGATCGGTGTACGGCGGCACTCCGACCGCGAGCACCTCCACGTCGTCGCGCGACAGCAACCGCGACACCGGCCGCGACAGCGTGGGATGGCCGAACACGACGACCCGCTCGATCCGGTCCGCCAGCTCCGGCAGGCCCAGGAGCAGCCGGTACGTCGCGATCGGGTGCGTCCCGTTGCGGGCTCCGGACGACGGCTCCGCGAGAAGGGGCCAGCCTGCCTCCTCAGCCAGGAGGCGCGCCGCCGGCCCGGAGTCGTCGCCGGCGACCACGACGGTGCGCGGTCCGAGCGCGAGCAGCACCGGGAGCGGCGGCGACTCCGACACGGGCGCACGCCACGGAGCGCCGCCCGCACGGCCGGCGAGCACGTCGGGCAGCGGAGCGGACACCGCGTCGGCGTCCGGCACCAGCGGCTCGCGGAACGCCACGTTGAGCTGCACGGGTCCACCCTCCGGACGGGCCATCGGCCCCTCCCCCGTACGTCCGAGGGCCGCAGCGACGACACGCGCGACCGCTGCGCGCCACGCCGCCCCCGAGTCGGGGACGACGTCGGAGGCCGCAACCTCGACGTACGCCCGGACCGCGTTGCCGAACAGCTTCACCTGGTCAGTGGTCTGGTTCGCCTCGGTGCCCCGCAGCTCCGAGGGCCGGTCGGCCGTGAGCGCGATCAGCGGCAGACGCGCGTGCGACGCCTCGAGCACGGCGGGATGCAGGTTGGCGGCGGCGGTGCCCGAGGTGGTCACTACCACGACGGGCCGGTGCGACCCCTTCGCGAGCCCGAGCGCCAGGAAACCGGCGCTGCGCTCGTCGATGCGCACGTGCAGCCGCAGGTCGCCGCGCGCGTCGGCCGCGTGCAGCGCCAGCGCCAGCGCCGCCGAGCGAGAGCCCGGTGACAGCACCACGTCGCGCACCCCGCTGCGGGCGAGCTCGTCGACGAGGACCCGTCCGAGCGCCGTCGAGGGGTTCACGAGGCCACCGCCCGGACCTCGGAGAGCCGTGAGGACCACCGTACGGAGAGGTCCGGCGGTGGTTCCTGGGCGAGGAACGCCGGCGACGGCTCGGGCCGGACCACGGGCAGCACCCCACCGCGCGGCACGAGCGGGTCCGCAACGACGTCCTGCTCCAGCAGCGTCACGGTGCCCAGCCCGCACGCGTACGGCAGCTCGGGCAGCGCCGCGGCGAGCGCGACACCGGCCGCGATGCCGATCGACGACTCCAACGCACTCGACACGACGACGGGCAGGCCGATGCGCTCGGCGATCTTGAGGCACGCCGCGACACCGCCGAGCGGCTGCACCTTGAGGACGGCGATGTCGGCGGCCTCGAGCGCGGCGACGCGGTAGGGGTCCTCGGCGTGCCGGATCGACTCGTCCGCGGCGACCGGGACACGCGACCCACGACGGACCTCGGCGAGCTCCTCGACCGTCCGGCACGGCTGCTCGACGTACTCGAGGCCCCCGGCGGCACGGTCGAGGACGTCCAGCGCGGCGAGCGCGTCGCGCACCGACCACCCGCCGTTCGCGTCGACGCGGACCTTGCCTCCGGGCCCAAGGGCGTCACGCACCGCCGCGACCCGGGCCTCGTCGTCGGCGAGCGTCTGCCCCGGCTCGGCGACCTTCACCTTCGCCGTGCGGCAGCCGTGGCCGGCGCCCGCGATCCGGGCGGCCGTCTCGGGGTCGACGGCGGGCACGGTGCAGTTCACCGCCACCACGTCGCGTACAGGGCTCGGCCAGGCCGACGACGCGCCCGCGACGGCGGCGTCGTACCAGGGGCGTGACTCACGGGCGTCGTAGTCCCAGAACGGGCTGAACTCCGCCCACCCCGCCGGACCGCGGAGCAGGAGGCCCTCGCGAACGGTGATCCCCCGGAATCGGGTCCGCATCGGTGTCGTGTACGGGATCCAGGTCAGGTCGGGGTCGCTCACGACGGCCACGGTAATCGCGCCTCAGACCCCTCGCTCGACCGGGATGCGCCCCGCGGCGGCCGCCGCCGCCAGCGCCGCGTGGTCGCGCTCGACCTGGTCGGCGTACGCGACGGCCCACCGGGCGACCGCGTCGTCGAACGACTCGGAGCTGCCGAGGTAGCCGGCGACGAACGCCGCCGTCGGGCTCTGCGCGTGCGCGCGCGCCAGCTGCGAGGCACACAGCCTCCCGTAGTTGGCGAGCTGGTCGGGAGCGAGCGCGGCGACGTCGACCGATCCCTTCATGTCCCGCAGCTGTCGGACGTAGAAGGACTGCCGCGGTCCGGCGAACCAGCCGAGGAACGGGTCGGAGACCGCCTGGAGGATGCGCTGGGCCGACACCACCCTCGCGCCCTCCCCGGCACCGGCCGGCAGATGGGTGCCGGCGGGCGGCTCCGCCCGCACCTTCCCGTACGTGGAGAGCACCGAGGGCGACGCCTCCTTGACCTGCAGGAACAGCGGCGGGCCGCCGGGGCCTTCGAGCAGCGCGACGTACGCCTGCGTGCCGACGCTGCCCACTCCCACGACCCGCATCGCCACGTCGACGAGGGTGAACTGCCCGACGAGCATCGCGACATCGGACCGCAGCACCTTCGTGTAGTCCGCCAGCACCTTCTCGGCGAGAGCGACGGCCGCGGCAGGCGGGTGGCGGACGAGCGGCGGGTCGTCCATGATCCGCGTCCGGCCGCCCTCGTCGGTCGTCGTGAGCGACGAGAGCACGTGCTCGGACGTCCGGCGGCGTGCCTTCTTCAGCGTCTTGTGCAGCAGACCGCGACCTCCGTCCGCCACGTGCTCCTCCAGCCACGCCGAGTCGATCGACGCGTAGTAGCGGTCGAGCGCGGACAGCGCCAGCAGCTCGGCGAGGCGACCGCGGTACTCCGCCGCCACCGCGGTCGCCGCCTGCCGCACGACCGTGGCATCGAACCCCCGGTCCCGCCCCGCGACCACCACGCTCGCAGCGAGGCGCTTGAGGTCCCACTCCCACGGCGCGTTGCCGGCCTCGTCGAAGTCGTTCAGGTCGAACACGATCCGCCGCTCGGGCGAGGCGTAGAGGCCGAAGTTCGCCAGGTGCGCGTCACCGCACGCCACCACCTGTGTCCCGGTCGACGGCCCGGCGGCGAGATCGGCGGCCATCACCGCGGCGCTGCCACGGAAGAACGCGAACGGCGACTCCAGCATCCGCCCCCACCGCACCGGAACGAGGTCGGGGATGCGCTGGGCGTTCTGGGTGTCGAGCAGGGCCACAGGATCACGGTCGTACGACGAGATCTCGCCGTGCTGTCGTCGGGGCAGCACCTTGCGTGCCGCGCGCCCGGCCTCACGCTGCTCAGCGGTGCGACGTCGGACCATCCGCCCAGGCTAGGGGTGCTCAGGCATCGGCGGCGAGCGCTTGCACGGCCTGCCGGTCGACCTTGCCGTGCCCGAGCAGCGGGAGGGCGTCGACGCAGAGGGCGCGGCGCGGCGCCCACGTACGGGGAAGACCGGCCGCCTCGACGCCGTCGCGCAGGGCCTCCAGAGGGACGTCGCCGACGACGACGGCGACCACCCGGCGCCCCCACTCGGGATCGGGGACACCGACGGCCACGGCGTCGGCGACCCCGTCGACGCGCCGCAACGCCTCGGAGACGCGGGGAAGGGCGATGTTGACGCCTCCGGAGATCACGACGTCGTCGGTGCGTCCGAGGACGCGGAGCCGCCCGTCGGCATCCAGCTCGCCCAGGTCCGACGTACGGAGCCAGCCGTCGTGCAGGACCTCCGCAGTGGCGGACGGGTCGCCGTCGTACCCGTCGAAGAGCACCGGCCCCGCGAGCCACACCCTGCCGTCGACGTCGATCCGCAGCGCGACGCCGTCGAGCGGGACACCGTCGTAGACGCACCCACCTGCGGTCTCGCTCATCCCGTACGTCCGCACGACACGCACCCCGGCCTCGTCCGCGCGGGCGCGCAGGCCGGGGTCGAGCGCCGCACCACCGACCAGCACGGCGTCGAGCGACGCCAGCACGTCGAGGCGCCCGGCTTCGGCGAGGCGGTGCAGCTGGGTCGGGACGAGCGAGGCGTACCGGCGACGGCCGTCCATCGCGGCGATCGCGTCCTGGAGGGTCGCGTGCTCGGCCGCGACGACGGGCCGCTCGCCCGCGAGGACCGAGCGGGCGATCACCTGGACACCGGCGACGTACTGCGGCGGCAGGTCGAGCAACCACTGGCCCGGACCCCCGAGCCGTGCGTGCGTCGCGTGCGCGGAGGCGGAGACGGCGCGGCGCGAGAGCAGCACGTCCTTGGGGTTGCCGGTCGAGCCGGAGGTGCGGATGATCAGCGGCTCCGGCTCCGGTTCTGACTCGGCGCAGAGCCAGCCACGCAGCGCGGTCTCGACCTCTCGCGGTGTCCCGCTCACCGGCCGCAGCGTGCCGCCGGACTCGTCGTCTGCCACGCTCTCCACGCTAGCGGGCGGCCTGAAGGGTGACCCGACAGCCACGGAACGACGTGCACGCACGGTCCGCCGTCGGCGTGCGAGCGGGCGAGTGCGAGGATTGACGGTCGTGGCAACAGCATCGCAGTGGATCGCAGGCGCTCGGCCCCGTACGCTCCCGGCCGCGGTGGCCCCCGTCGTCGCCGGCACCGGCGCGGCGCTCTACGCCGACGGCGAGGTCTGGTGGAAGGCGATCGTCTGCCTCCTCCTCTCGCTCGCGCTCCAGATCGGCGTCAACTACGCCAACGACTACTCCGACGGCGTCAAGGGCACCGACGACGACCGGGTCGGCCCGATGCGTCTGGTGGGCTCGGGTGCGGCGAGCGCGGGCGCCGTCAAGCGCGCGGCCTTCGCCTGCTTCGGGGTCGGCGGCGCACTCGGGCTGGCACTCGCCGCGACGTCGGGCTGGTGGCTGGTTCTCGTCGGGGTCGCTGCGATCGGAGCCGCGTGGTTCTACACCGGCGGGGCGCGCCCGTACGGCTACCGCGCACTCGGCGAGGTCAGCGTCTTCGTGTTCTTCGGGCTGGTCGCCGTGCTCGGCACGACGTACGTCCAGGTCGGGGAGTTCACGGGCCCGAGCCTCGCGGCGTCGATCGGCATCGGCGCGCTCGCGTGCGCGATCCTCGTCGCCAACAACATCCGCGACATCCCCACCGACACCGTGAGCGGCAAGCGGACGCTCGCCGTGGTGCTCGGCGAGCGTGGTTCGCGGACCTTCTTCATCGCCCTGCTGGTCGTCGCGCTGGTCACCGTCTGGTGGCTCGCGTCGTACACGCCGGGCGCGCTGCTGGGTCTGCTCGCGTTCCCGTGGGCGCTGCGGGCAGCGACGCCGGTGGCACGCGGCGCGCGCGGCCTCGGGCTGCTCCCGACGCTCCGTGACACCGGCATCGCGGAGCTCGTCTACGCGATCGGCATCGCCGTCGGACTGGCGCTCGGCGCCTGACCGGGAGCGGCGGCGGATCACCCCTCGTCGTCGAGGAGACCCTTCTTCTTGTCGCGCGCGACGATCGCCCGGACGTTCTCGAGGCGGCCGCAGTCGGCGTCGACCTGTGCGTTGCGCTCTCGCGCGAACGCCTCGCCCAGCGACTGCCGGGTCCGCTCGGCCACACCGTCGCGAGCAGGGTTGAGGATGGTCAGCTCCTCCTCGGTCAGGTGGTGGTTCACCACCCGGGCCAGCTCCTCGACGGCGTCGTCGAAGGCCTGGGTGTCCGTCCCCTTCAGCTCCAGCACGGCCAGCAGCGCCTGGTTGCCCTCGGCGTGCTCCTCCTCGCCGTGCTCCTCCTCGTGCGCGTCGATCGCATCGCGCCGGCGCAGCATCGGATAGACCTCCTTCTCCTCGGCCTCGGCGTGGGCGACGTGCAGCGTGGCGAACGCCCGGCGTACGGCGTCTCGGTCGGCGTGGGCGTCGCGCAGCTGGCGCAGGAGGTCCTCGAAGCGCCGGTGGTCGTCGAGGATGAGGTCGATGACGTCGCCCGAGAGGGGGCGACCGATGTCGATGGCGGAGGAAGACATGACGCCAACGTATGCCACCTCGAGCCACCGTTCACCGTACGGGCGTGGTCGCGCCGACCTCTCGACCCAGACCCTGTGTCGCCGTAGCCTGTCGGCCATGCCTGAGGTCGACCTGAGCAGCACCGACGTCCCCGACACCTCACCGCGCCTGCGCGGCTACCTCGCCGAACCCTCCACCCCCGGCCCGTGGCCCGGCGTGGTGCTCGTCCACGAGGCGTTCGGGCTGGACGACAACATGCGCCGCCACGCCGACCGGCTGGCCGAGATGGGTTACGCGACGCTCGCGGTCGACCTCTACAGCGACGGCGGCGCGCGGCGGTGTCTCGTCGCGACCTACCGCTCCTTCCTCAGCGGCAAGGGGCGCGCGTTCTCCGACATCGACGCGGCCCGGCAGTGGCTCGTGGCCCGCGCCGAGACGACCGACAAGGTCGGGGTGATCGGCTTCTGCCTCGGCGGCGGCTTCGCGCTCCTCGTGGCGGGCCGTGGCGGTTACGACGCGGCCGGGGTGAACTACGGCCTCATTCCCAAGGACCTCGACGACGTCGTCGCCGCCTCGTGCCCGGTCGTGGCGTCGTACGGCAGCAAGGACCGCGTCGTCCGTGACGGCCCGGCCCAGCTCGAGACCGCGCTGACGGCGGCCGGGATCGAGCACCAGGTGACCGTGTACGAGGGTGCGGGACACGGGTTCCTCAACGAGTCCGAGGGCGGACCGCGCGCGATTCAGCCGGTGCTGCGGGTCACCGGCATCGGACCGGACTCCAAGGCGGCCTCGCAGGCGTGGGAGCGGATCGGCGCGTTCTTCGACGCGCACCTTCGCTGAGCGGGCGCGGCTGCCGCACCACTCGCGCCGTCACGCCGGGACGACCACCCGCAGGGCACCGGCACGCAGCCGTACGGTGACCGGCAGCGTGCCGATCTCGTCGCCGTCCATGCACAGCGGCACCGGCGCATCGGCACTGAGGGTGAGCGACGTCGTCCGCAGCACCTCGACCGCGGCGCGCTCCACGTGGCGGCCGGTCTTCGCCTCGTTCATGTACGCCGCCATGTGGCGTCGCCCGAGTCCGTCGGTGCTCACGACCATCACGTCGATCAGTCCGTCGTCCACCTCGGCGGACGGGACGATCTTGAGCCCGTGCCCGTACCAGCCCGAGTTCGCCGCGACCACGCTGTGCGCGCGGACCACCCGCGTGCCGTCGTCGAGGGTGATCGTGAACGACGGCGGACGCCAGGTGAGCATCGCGAGCGGACCGCCCGCCCGGTAGGCCACGATCGCGGGGACCCGGCGCAGGCGGTTGATGATGCGCGTCGCGCGCGAGTCCACCCCGACGTACAGGTTGCCGGGCACGACGACCCCGCCGGCCTCGAGGACGTCGATGTCCCAGACGCGGCCCGTCAGCAGCATCGAGGCGAGGCCCTCGGTGTCGTCCGGCACGCCGAGCCGGTGGGCGAAGTCGTTGCCGCGCCCGCCGGGCACGATCGCCATCGTCCCCTCGCCGACGACACCGCCGGCCACGTCCCGGACCATGCCGTCGCCCCCGACGGCGACGACGATGCGGCCCTCCCGCGCCGCGAGGGTCGATGCCTCCCCCGCGTGCCGGGCGCTCCGCGTCACGACCGTGTCGACGTCTGCTCCCGCCTCCCGCAGGAGCTCGGCGACCGGCTCCCAAGCACGCTCGGCCGCGCGGCGGCCGGAGATCGGGTTCACCAGCGCGGTGAACGCACGCCCGCTCATCGGGTCACCAGGACGCCGGGGTTGAGGATGCCCGCGGGGTCGAGGGTCGACTTGACGGCGCGCACCAGGTCGACACCGAGCGGCCCGATCTCCTCCGCGTAGGTCTCGCGGTGGTCGCGCCCGACACCGTGGTGGTGGGAGATGGAGGCACCGGCGCCACGGATGGCGGCGTTCGCGGCGGCCTTCGCGCTCCCCCAGCGGGCGAGCGCGTCCTCCGACTGCGCGCACGCCACCGTGAAGTAGAGCGACGCCCCCGTCTCGTACACGTGCGAGATGTGGCACATCACCAGCGACGGCAGGTCGTGCGCGAGGAGCGCAGCCTGGACCGCCTCCGTGACGGCCTGCTTGAGACGCGGCAGATTCGACCAGAAGGTCACGGTCTCGAGGGTCTCGACGAACGCGCCGGCGTCGAGCAGCGGGTCACGCAGGTACGGGCCGTGGAAGCGGCCGCTGCGCCACTTCTCCCCCGGTTCCTCGCCCAGCGCGACGCCTCCACAGTCCTCGAGCACCGCGGAGGCGGCGGCGCGGCGGGCGTCCACCTCGGCGGAGGCACCCTCGTACCCGGTGATCGCGAGGCATCCCGCCGAACCGGCGCCCGCCGACGCCGGGTCCGCGAGGTTGAGCGCCGTCTCGACCTCGTCGGACAGGCGCAGCACCGTCGGCAGCGGTCCGTCCTGCGCGAGCCGGCGCAGCGCCGTCGCCCCGGCCTCGAACGACGGGAACTGCCACGCCTCGTACACGCGCACGGTCGGCACCGGCCGCACGCGCACGGTCACGGACGTGATCACACCGAGGGTGCCCTCGGACCCGAGCACGAGCTGACGCAGGTCCGGGCCCGCAGCCGACCTCGGCGCCGTCCCGAGCTCGAGCGTGCCGCGCGGCGTGGCCACGACGAGGCCGACGACCATCTCGTCGAAGCGCCCGTACCCCGCCGAGGACTGCCCGGCAGACCGCGCGGCCGCGTACCCGCCGATCGAGGCGCCCTCGTACGACTGCGGGAAGTGGCCGAGGGTGAAGCCCTCCGCCTGCAGCAGCTCCTCCGCGCGCGGTCCGCGTGTCCCCGGAAGCAACGTCGCCGTGCGCGACACGGGGTCCACGGACACGAGACCGTCGAGGCGCCCGAGATCGAGAGCGACGACGCCGTCGAAGCCCGTACGGTCGGGGGCGAGGCCGCCGACGACCGAGGTGCCGCCGGAGTACGGCACCACCGCGACAGCGGCCTCGGCGCAGACCCGCAGCACCTCGACGACCTCGTCGTGGTCAGCGGGCCGTACGACGAGGTCGGGCGCGTCGGACGTGTCTCCGGCACGCATCTTGATGATGTCGGGCGTCGACCAGCCGCGGGTGTGGCGGAGCCGGTCGATCGCCTCGTCGCTCACGTGCCCGCTGCCGACGACCCCGGCCAGCGACTCGCGCACCGGGGCGGGCACCGCCGGAGGGTCGAGCACGGCGTCGTCGGGCGCCACCGGCGGTCCGAGCGGACGGATGCCCAGCGTGTCGAGCGTCGCCTGCAGGCTGTCGGGCAAGCCGGTCGCGGAGGCCGGGTTGCCCCAGCGGTCGGGGGCGAACTCCACGACGGGCAGGTCCAGCTCCGACATACGCGTGCTCCGATCTCGAGGCGTCCCGCTCGTACGGCGGTGCTACGTTGAACACATCATGCCAGAACGTCTAAATACTCGGTCGAAGCTTGAGCACGCCCGGTCCCAGCCGGCTGTTTCGGGCAAGGCGATCCCCGAGGACCGCATCCTCGATGCCGCGGCGCACGCGGTCCTCGAGGTCGGCGTCGCCCGCCTCACCATGGCCGAGCTGGCCGTCCGCGCCGGCGTCGCGCGCGGCACCCTCTACCGGCGCTGGGAGAACGTCCGCGCCGTCGTGGCCGCACTGATCACCCGTGAGTGGGCGCGTGTGGTGACCGAGTCGGTCCCCCAGGACCTGCCGACCGCGCGCGAACGGCTTGTCGCCGGGGTCGTCCGGACGATCGCCACGATCCGCGCCCACCCGCTCCACCGCGCGATCGTGGAGTCCGACCCCGAGCTCCTCGTCCCGTACGTGTTCCAGCGCCTCGGCCGTACTCCCGCCCACATGCTCAGCATCCTCGAGGAAGGCATGCGCTCGGGTCACGACGACGGCTCCGTACGCGTCCTCGACCCGGTCCTGCAGGCCCGTACGGTCCTCCTTCTCGCGTGGTCCTTCGTCGTCACAGCACCCGCCGTCGTCGGCTCGAGGACCGGGGCCGGCCCCGAGCTCACGGCCCTCGACGCCCAGCTCGCCGACGCGCTCGACCAGTACCTCGCCCCCCGTCCCGAGGACGCCCTCGCATGACCCCACTCCCCGCGTCCAGCTCCCTCAACGGGGCCAGGCGCGCCCGCGAGATCGCCGAGCTCGCCTCACGGCACGAGCCGGTCGACCTCCTCGTCGTCGGCGGTGGCGTCACCGGTGCAGGAGTCGCCCTCGATGCGGTCTCCCGAGGTCTGTCGGTGGTCCTCGTCGAGAAGCACGACCTCGCCTTCGGGACCAGCCGCTGGAGCTCCAAGCTGGTGCACGGCGGCCTGCGCTACCTCGGGACAGGTGACATCGGGGTCGCGTACGAGAGCGCCGTCGAGCGCGGCGTCCTCATCGAGCGCACGGCACCCCACCTGGTCCGCGCCCTGCCGAACGTCTTCCCGCTGCTCGGCTCGGTCGACGCCGTCACCGCGGCGATGGTGCGCACCGGCTACCTCGCGGGCGACGTGCTGCGGCGTGCCGCCGGCACCTCGGGCCGCACCCTCCCGCGTTCGCGCCGCATCGACGCACGCGAGGTCCGGCGCTTCGCACCGACGATCCAGGCCGACGGACTGCGCGGCGGTTACGTCTTCTGGGACGGCCAGGTCGTCGACGACGCACGACTCGTCGTCGGCATCGCGCGGACCGCTGCTGCGCTCGGCGCGCGCGTGCTCACCCGCACCGCCGCCGTGGAGCTGTCGGGCAGCGGCGCCGTGCTGCGGGACCAGCGCAGCGGCGAAGAGCTCGCCGTGGACGCACGCGCGGTCGTGAACGCGACCGGTGTCTGGGCCGGCAGCCTCGCGGGCGGCATCACAATGCGCCCCAGCCGTGGCACCCACCTCGTCCTCCGTGCCGCGACCTTCGGCGGTCTGTCGTCCGCGCTCACGGTGCCCGTCCCCGGGCAGCGGACGCGGTTCGTCTTCGCGCTGCCCACCGGTGACGACCGCGTCTACGTCGGTCTCACCGACGAGGAGGTCCGCGACCCGATCCCGGACGTCCCCACAGCCACGGAGGTCGAGATCGACTTCCTCCTCGACACCATGTCGCGTGCGCTGCAGCGACCCCTCGCACGCACCGACGTGGTCGGGACGTTCTCCGGCCTCCGACCACTGCTCGACACAGGCGGCGACCGGACGTCCGACCTGTCCCGCAGGCACGTGGTCCTGACGGCCGACGACGGGCTCGTCAGCGTCGTCGGCGGCAAGCTCACCACGTACCGGCGGATGGCCGAGGACGCCGTCGACGCCGCCCTCGCGACACAGGGCTGGGCCGCGGCACGGCGGACGGCCGGTCCGTCGCGGACGAAGCACCTGCCCCTCGTGGGGGCTGCGGACGCCCCGACGCTGGCCCGGGTCGACGCTCCGGCGCGGCTGGTCTCCCGGTACGGGACCGAGGCCGTCACCGTGGTGGCCGAGACCGCCGGCGACCCCTCGGCGCTCGACCCTCTCGCCCCTCACCTCCCGGTGACACGCGCCGAGCTCGAGTTCGCCGTCCGGCACGAGGGCGCACTCGACGTCGACGACCTGCTGGCACGACGTACCCGCGTCGCCCTCGTCCCCGCGGACCGCGAGACCGCGATGCCGGCGGCGATGGCCGCCCTGGCACTCGCCGACTGAGCGCGCTAGCCCTCGAAGACCCCGGTCTCCTCGTACGCCGCGAGCACCGCCTCGTACGGGGCGATGTCGAGACCGTGCAGCTCCAGCCACTCGTCGTCGTAGTACGTCGCGGTGTACCGGTCGCCGGAGTCGCACAGCAGCGTCACCACGCTCCCGCTCTCGCCGCCCCGTCGCATCCGCTCGATGACGGTGAGCGCACCCCACAGGTTCGTGCCGGTCGATCCGCCGACGCTGCGGCCGAGCCTGCGGGAGCACCAGCGCATGGCCGCGATCGACGCCGCGTCGGGCACGCACAGCATGTCGTCGATGACGCCTCCGACGAACGACGGCTCGATGCGCGGGCGGCCGATGCCCTCGATCCGCGACGGAACGCCCGTCGTGTGGTCCGACGTGTCCTTCTCCCACCCGTCGAAGAAGGCGGAGTTCTCCGGGTCGGCGACCATCACCTGCGTCGCGTGGCGCTGGTAGCGCACGTAGCGTCCGATCGTCGCGGACGTACCGCCTGTCCCGGCGCTGACCACGATCCAGCGCGGCACGGGGTGGCGCTCCTGCGCCATCTGGAGGAACACCGACTCGGCGATGTTGTTGTTGCCACGCCAGTCGGTCGCACGCTCGGCGTACGTGAACTGGTCCATGTAGTGCCCGCCGCACTCGGCCGCCAGTCGCGCGGCCTCGGCGTACATGTCACCAGGCCGGTCGACGAAGTGGCAGCGACCGCCGTACCACTCGATCAGGCGGATCTTGGCCGTGCTGGTGCTCCGCGGCATCACGGCGACGAACGGGACCCCGATGAGGCGGGCGAAGTACGCCTCGCTGACGGCGGTCGACCCGCTGGAGGCCTCCACGATCGTGGTGTCGGGTCCGACCCATCCGTTGCACAGCGCGTAGAGGAACAGCGACCGCGCGAGCCGGTGCTTCAGCGAGCCCGTGGGGTGCACGGACTCGTCCTTGAGATAGAGCTCGATACCGGGCGGGCCCGGGAGCGGGAAGACGTGCAGGTGGGTGTCTGCACTGCGGTTGGCGTCGGCGTCGACACGACGGACGGCCTCGTCGACCCAGGCCCGTCGGGCCGGTGACGACCGCGGCACCGGGATCAGTCCACGTCTTCGGCGCTGCGCGCCGCCTCGAACCGGTCGTGCATCCTGTCGGCACGCGCCTTCAGTGCCACGGCGACCTCGTCGCGCATGCCACGCAGCAGGACGAGCGACGCCACGGCGGAGATGGCCAGCGCGATCAGCGCCACCCACAGCCCCGTCACGGCGTTCCACTCGAGCCAGATCGACGAGACGAGCCCGACGACGACGAAGGCCACGAGGAAGAAACCGAGCCGGGCAAGCGTGTAACGGACGAAGGCACTCACGTCTCGAGGGTACCTGCGACGCCCTGACTGCAGGTCAGCCGGTACGAGGCGGGCTGGGTTCGGATCCCGGTGTGGGGAGCGCCTCACCGTCGTCGGTGGGGGTCGGGGCCTCGGGGGGAGGCGCCGTGGTCGTGGGAGGCGCCGTGGTCGGTGGCGTCGTCGTGGGAGGCGCTGTCGTCGTGGGAGGCGCTGTCGTCGTCGGCGTGGGGCTGGGGGTCGTCCGCGTGGGGCTGGGGGTCGTCCGCGTCGAGGTGGGGCGCGTCGGGGCCGGCTGGGTCGACGTCGTCTGCTGCGGCGTCCTCGACGTGTCGCGTGTCGGCGTCGGCGTCGTCTGGGTGGTGGTCGGGTCGACGGGTGTCTCCGGGTCACCGTTGTCCGAGGCGAGCGACCACCACACGGCGCCCGCGGCCGCGAGCACCGCGACCGCGACGACGATCCACGGGAGGCGTCGCGGCCACGCGCTCGTGCCGTCACCGTCACCCCCGTCACCGTCACCGTCACCCGCGCCGGTCCCGGTCGTGCCTGTGGGGTCGGGCACGGGCTGCTCGACCGCCGGCTGCCCCGCGGTGTCGACCGCCGGCTGCCCCGCGGTGTCGGCGGTCACGGCGGGGGCCACGGCAGTGTCCGCCGCCGCGGGGGCGACGGCGGTGTCGGCGGCATCGGCAGCGGCAGCCGTGTCCGCCTCGGCATCCGCGGCGTGGGCGAGTGCTGCTCCCGCCGCCCCGCCCGCGAGGACGGCAGCCGCTCCTGCTGCGGTCCCCGCCTGCTCGGTCGGGTCGTCGTCCACCGGTGCGCCACCGACGACCGTCTCCTCCCCTGCCGGGTCGCCGATCGCGACGCCGGCCGCCGTCAGCGCGGCCGCGACGTCGCCACCGCCCGCCAGCGCCCGCAGCGCCGATGCTGCGCCGCGCGCGTCAGGGCGGTCGGCGGGATCACGCCGTGTCATCGCACCGAGCACGAGCGCCCAGTCGGCGCCGAGCTCGACCGGTACCCGCGGCTGACGGTGCAGCCGCGCGGAGAGCGTCTCGACGCGAGACCCCGGGAACGCCTCCTCGCCCGTGAGCGCCTCGAGCAGCACCAGCCCCAGGGCGTACACGTCGGCTTGCGGCCCGACCTCGTCCAGCACCGCCTGCTCGGGGCTGAGGTAGCGCGCCGTGCCGACGAGCAGGTCGGGGGACGTCAGTCTCGTCCCCTCGAGGTACCGGGAGACGCCGAAGTCGGTGAGCTTCACCTGGTACGACCCGCCGGTGCGCTCGACCAGCATCACGTTGGAGGGCTTGACGTCTCGGTGAATGACCCCCGCGTCGTGGATCGCGCCGAGCGCTTCCCCGAGCTGGGCGCCGATGTCGGCGACGACCTCCGACGGGAGCGGGCCCCCGAGCAGCACCCGGCTCAGCGTCTGCCCCGGGACGAACTCCATCACGAGGTACGGGTGCTCGCCCTCCGGCTGCACGTCGAAGACAGTGACGACGCCGGGGTGCGAGACACCCGCACCGATCCGCGCCTCCATCTCGTGCCGACGCAAGGCGTCCTCCGCCTCGACCCCGGTCTCCGCGCGCATCACCTTGACGGCGACGACGCGGCCGAGCAGCTCGTCACGGGCACGGTAGACGTCGGCCATCCCGCCGCGGCCGACCAGCGCCAGCAGGCGGTAGCGCCCGTCGACGAGCTCACCGACCCGGTCGTTCGCCGGCTCCGACATCGACGACGGCCCCACCTTTCGCGTCCTGGCGCGCCGTACCCCTCGACGGCGTTCGTCCGTCTCCATTGTGGGGGGTCGGCGAGCCAGGCCGAAAGCGACGAGCCGCTCAGAGCGCCGCGATGCCCTCTGCGGGCGCGACCCGGGTGGCCCGACGCGCCGGCAGCACGGACGCGAGCAGACCGGTCAGCGTCGTCGCTCCCAGGACGATCACCACCTGCCCCCAGGGGATCGAGAGCGCGACGTCGTCCACGAGCCCCGCAGAGGCGGCACGAAGTCCCAGCCAGCCGTACGTCGTCCCCAAGGCGGTGCCGAGCACGGCACCGACGCCGGCGATCAGCAGCGCCTCCACGCCGAGCGTCAGCCGAACGCCCCGACGACTCAGTCCGAGCGCTCGCAGGAGGGCGTTCTCCCGCGTCCGTTCGAGCACCGACAGGCTGAGCGCTCCCGCGAGCCCGACGGCAGCGATGAGGACCGCCACCGCGAGCAGGCCGACCGTCACGGTGAGCATGACGTCGAGCTGGAACGTCACCCACCCGCGCTGGGCCATGCTGCCGACCACCTGGCCGCCCGCAGGGGCGATCGTCGCGACGTCGGCCGTCACCTGCTCTGCGGGGGCGCCGTCACCGGCGCGCGCCCACACCGCCCGGGGCTCCGCCGTGGTGCCGAGCTCGGCGAGCGTCCCCGAAGGCACCAGGACGACCGTGCCCAACGAGCCGCCCCCGCGCGCCGCCATCGTCACGGCGTCACCTCCGCCGCGTACGCGTGCCGTCTCGCCGTAGCCTTCGGGAAGCTCGGCCGCGAGCTCCTCCCCGATGACGATCTCGCCCGCCTCGGGGACGGGGTGCTTCCCGCGCAGGACCGCGGCCGCCGCCTCGTCGACCTCGAGCGCGAGCACCTGGTGGCCGTCCATCTCGAGCGTCGCTCCGCGGAGGACGGCGACGGACTCGAGGTCGCCGACGGCAGCGACCTCGGTATCGAGGTCGCTCGGGAGCACGGTCTCGCTCGCGACGAGACCGACGTCGAGCGCGTACGACTGGTCGAGCTCGCGGTCGACCGTCGTCCGCAGCGATGCCATCCCGACCACGACGGTCGTGATCAGCGTGACGCCGACCAGGAGAGCAGTGGAGGACGACGCGGTACGCCGCGGGTTGCGGACGACGTTGCCCGTGGCGAGGCGGCAGGTGACCCCCGTACGGCCGACCAGGGGGCCGATCGTGCGCAGCAACCGAGGGATCAGGAGCGGGGCGAGCACGACGACGCCGAGGAACGACAGCATGCCTCCGGCAAGACCGACGGGCAGGCGGTCGCCCGTCCCGACGGCGAGGCCCGCGGCGCCGGCACCGACCATGAGCACGGCCGCGCCGAGGCGGAACCAGCCCGCACGACCGTCGAGCCCTGTGGTCTCGTGCGGGCGCAGCGCCTCCAGCGGGGCCAGCCTCGCCACACGGCGCGCCGGGAGGAGGGTCGCCCCGACGGCGACGGCCACCCCGAGCCCGAACGGGACGGCGACACCCGCGGCCGTCAGGGAGACGGCCCCGAGCGTGAGGCCGGAGGCCCACGCGCCCAGGGCGGCAGCCGCCACGAGCGCCAGCGCCCAGCCCGTCGCGATGCCTGCCGCCGACGCCACCGCGCCCAGCACGAGAGACTCCGCCCACAGCGAACGGGTGATCTGGCGCCGGGTCGCGCCGATGCAGCGCAGCAGGGCCAGCTCCCTCCGACGCTGGGCCAGCACGATCGTGATCGTGTTGGCGATCACCAGCGCGCCGACGAAGGCGGCGACCGCGGCGAAGACGAGGACGAGCCTCTGGATGATGTCGATGTCACGGCTCACGGACGCGACCGTGTCGTCGACCCACGCGTCGTGTGCCATCACGGTCCGGCCGTCGACCGACGTCGAACCGGTCATGGCGGCAACGGCCGCACCGGTCTCGCCCGCAGCCGTCCGGACCGACACGTCGACCGGCCACATGACGTCACCCAGCGTCGTCGCCGTCTGCTCGTCGACGTAGACCGACGAGCCGAGCGACCCCCCGGTGCTCGTCGTCAGCCCGGTCACGACCAGCTCGGGCGCCGTACGGTCCCCCTCGATCGTCAGGACGTCACCGACGGCCACGCCGTACCGGTCCGCGGCCGACGCCGACACCAGGACCTGTCCAGGGCCGTCGGGCGCACGCCCTTCGACGACGTCCTGCCAGCGCAGCGCGTCGTCGTCGGCGACCGTGCCGACGCTCATGGTGTGCCGGGACGGTCCGACCACCACGGTGAGGAACGACCTCAGGTTGGCGACGGATGCCTCCACACCCTCGAGACCGCTGACACCCTCGGCGAGCCGGACGGCGGTTGCCGCGTCGAGTCCCGCGCCGTCGACGACGGCGTCCGCCCCCGCGTACTGGTCGACGATCTCGGCCCGGGCACCGTCACGGGCAGCAGCGCTCAGCGCGTTGACCGCGACCATGAAGGCGACCGCCATGACGATCGCGACGGCCGCCGCGACGTAGCGGCGGGCATGGCCGCGCAACGAGCCCCACAGGAGCGTGCGCACGTCAGACCCCCAGTCCGGCGATCGCGGCCACGACGTCGTCGGCGCTCGGGCGCACCAGCGTCCCTGCGAGCCTGCCGTCGCGCAGCAGGACGACACGGTCGGCGTACGCGGCGGCGGTGGGCTCGTGCGTCACCATCACGACCGTCTGCCCCAGCTCGTCGACCGAGCGGCGCAGGAAGCCGAGGACCTCCGCGCTGGACCGGCTGTCGAGGTTGCCGGTGGGCTCGTCGGCGAACACCACGTCGGGCGACGACAGCAGCGCACGGGCGATCGCGACGCGCTGCTGCTGACCGCCGGACAGCTCCGGCGGGCGGTGGGTGAGGCGGTCGGAGAGCCCGAGGACCTCGACGAGCTGGTCGAAGCGGCGCCAGTCCGGCTCGCGGTTCGCGAGCTCCAGCGGCAGCAGCACGTTCTGTCGCGCCGTGAGGGTCGGGATCAGGTTGTAGGCCTGGAACACGAACCCGACGTGCTCACGTCGGAACCGCGTCAGCGCGTTGTCCTCGAGGCTTCCGAGCGAGATGCCGGCCACCGACACCTCCCCCGACGTCGGGGTGTCGAGCCCGGCGAGGCAGTGCATCAGCGTCGACTTGCCGGAGCCGGACGGGCCCATGATCGCGGTCAGGCGGGCCTGCTCGATCTCGAGGTCGACGCCGTCGAGAGCGCGCACCTGCGCATCGCCGCGGCCGTAGGTCTTGACGAGCGCACGGGTTCGCGCGGCGATCGCGTCCGGCGACGCTCCACCCGGCTCGAGGGTGGTCCCGGAGGTGCGAGGACGAGGAAACGAGGTCATGCCGTCACGCTAGGTTCGGGGACCCCCGCGACGCGTCTGCCCGAGGGCCGGTTCGCGGCCGCTCGCGTCATACCGTGGTCGTACGGGTCAGGGTGCGGGCCGCACCAGGCCGGCGTCGTACGCGAGGACCACGAGCTGGACCCGGTCGCGGCTCCCGGTCTTGGACAGCAGCCGGCCGATGTGCGTCTTCACGGTCGGCTCCGCGACGAAGAGGCTGCCCGCGATCTCGGTGTTGCTCAGGCCCTGGGCGACGAGCAGCAGCACCTCGCGCTCGCGGTCGGTCAGCGCCTCCAGACGGGGGTCGGGCGGCTGCTCGTCGTCGGGGAGCTGGTCGGCGAACCGGTCGAGCATCCGGCGCGTGGCGCTCGGCGCGACCACGGCGTCACCGCGGTGCACGTCACGGATAGCGCTGAGCAGCACCTCCGGAGGAGCGTCCTTCAGCAGGAACGCCGAGGCTCCCGCGCGCAGTCCGGCGTACACGTACTCGTCGAGGTCGAAGGTCGTCAGCACCACGACACGTGCCGTGACACCTCGTTCGGTCAGGGCACGGGTCGCCGCGACGCCGTCCATGCGGGGCATCCGGACATCCATGAGGACCACGTCCGCACCGGTGACCGAGAGGCGCTCGACCGCGTCCAGGCCGTCGGCCGCCTCGCCCACGACCTCCATGTCGGGCTGCGACTCGACGAGCATCCGGAAGCCCGCCCGGACGAGCTGCTGGTCGTCGACGAGGAACACCCGGAGGGGCCGTTCCTCGGGTCGGGCTGACGGCGCGTTCACGTGCTCTCCTTCTCGTACGGGATGCGGGCCTCGACGCGGAAGCCGCCGCCGAGCAACGGACCGGCATCGACGGTGCCGTCGTGGAGCGCGATCCGCTCGCGGATCCCGACGATGCCGTGCCCCCCGCCGCCCCGAGGCAGCGGCTCGCCGCTGCGCTCCCCTGCGGGTCCCGCGGACGGGGAGGCACCGCCGTCGTCCTCCACGCGGACGAGCACGTGGTCCGGGCCGACCTCCAGCCGCACTCGCGCCCGCACCCCCGGCGCGGCGTGCTTCAGCGTGTTGGTCAGGGCCTCCTGCACGACGCGGTAGACCGTGAGACCGGCGGCCGCGTCGACGGTGCGGGGGTCTCCGACGAGCTCGGCGCGCACGTCGAGCCCGCTGCCCCGCACCTGCTCGACCAGGCTCCCGACGTCGGCGGCGGTCGGCATCGGTGCGCGCTCGACGTCGGCCCTCTCCTCGTCGCCTCGCAGCAGCCCGAGCAGGCGGCGCATCTCGGCGAGGGAGCCTCGCGAGGTCCGCGAGATGGTCTGGAGGGTCTCCACCGCCACCTCCGGCCGGGTGCGGGCCGCGTACAGGGCACCGTCGGCCTGGACCACGATGACCGACAGGCTGTGGGCGACGACGTCGTGCATCTCCCGCGCGATACGGGCCCGTTCTGCGGCGGCCGCGATCGTCGCCTGCTGCGCCGCGTCGCGCTCGAGCTGCCGTGCGCGGTCCACGAGCCCGGCGACGTACTCGCGCCGCGTGCGGAGGTAGGCGCCGAGCGCCCACGGCGCGAGCACGACGGAGAACAGCATGGCGACCATGGCCGCGCGTCCCGGCCACGTCAAGGCGTTGCCGTACCAGTCGGCGGTCGCGGTGAGCGCCGCGAGGAGGCCGACCCCGAGGGCCGCCCGACGTGCCCACGTCGGTCCGTACGCCGAGATCGCGTACATCGACAGGAGGAGTGCCACGTCGGCGTACAGCGGGAGGTCGTTGAGGAACAGCTGCCCCGCCATGAACAGCGAGACGGCCGCGAACGAGGCGACCGGTGCCGTCCGGCGCCAGGCCAGCGGCAGGAAGATCAGGATCTGGTACGCCGCATCCACGCGCGCGGTGCCGTCGAACAGCACGAACGGGACCAGCGGGAACACCAGCATCCCCGTCAGGACGCCGTCGACCCATCCCGGGTGCGCCCGCATCCACGCCACCATCGTCCTCACCACGTCAGGGTAGGCGCCGACGGCGCGCCGCCCATCAGCCCATGGTCTGATCTCGGCCGGTCAGACCAGCAGGCGTGCAAGCGTCTCCGGCGCCACGTTGCCGCCCGACGCGATCGCGACCGTCGTCCCGCGTGTCGGTGCCACCGTCCCGGCGAGCACCGCGGCCGCGGCGACGGCCCCGCTCGGCTCGACCACGAGGCGCGCCCCCCGGACGATCTCTCCGGTCGCCGCGAGGATCTCCTCCTCGGTCACGGTCACGACGTCATCCACGAAGGCCTGGATGTGCGCCCAGTTGAGGACGCCGACCGAGTCGGTACGCAGTCCGTCGGCGACGGTGCGCGAGGTGTCGGCGACCGACCACACGCGGCGCTCCCCGGCCGCCCAGCCCTCGGCGAGGTCCCCGGCGAGCTCGGGCTCGACCGCGACGACCCTCACGTCGGGGCGCAGCGCCTTCACCGCCGCTGCGGTGCCGCTCACGAGCCCTCCCCCGCTGACCGGGACGAGGACGGTGCCGAGGTCGGGCACCTGCTCGGCGATCTCGAGCCCCACGGTGCCCTGGCCCGCGATCACCTCGCGGTCGTCGTACGGAGGGATCAGGACGGCGCCGGTCTCGGCGGCGATCTTCTCGGCACGGGCGAGCCGATCGGCGGGCGGTACGACCACGATCTCGGCCCCCCACCGGCGGGTCGCCTCGACCTTCAGGGAGGGAGCGGTGTCCGGGATGACGATGGTGGCGCGGACGCCGGCGACCCTCGCCGCGTACGCGACCGCCTGGGCGTGGTTGCCCGAGGAGTGGGACACGACACCTCGGCGGCGCTCTGCCGCGTCGAGCCTCGCGATCGCGTACGTCGCGCCGCGCAGCTTGAACGCGCCCGTCGGCTGGAGGGACTCTGCCTTGAGCCAGAGCGGGATCTGCCCGTCCTCGCGCACCAGCGGTACGACCGGTGTCCGCAGGCACGTCGCCGCGATCGACTCGGCGGCGCGCTCGATGTCGGGCAGGGTGACCAGGCGCGGGGAGGTGCTCATGCCTCCAGCCTAGGCATGGGCCTCAGAGACGCGGGTACGCTGAGGCCATGGCAAAGGCGATCCCGATCATCATCGTCGTCGCACTCGCGGTCTACACGCTGTTCGACGTGATCGCCACGCCGCGTGACCGCATCCGTGCGCTCCCCAAACCGGTCTGGATCCTGCTGGCCCTCGTGCCCGCTCTCGGGGTCCTGCTGTGGCTCACGGTCGGCAAGATGCCGACGAAGCCGTCCGGCCCCCCGCGGCCGCAGCGCCCCATCGCACGCGGGCCTGACGACGACCCGGACTTCCTGCGCGGACTCTGACGCTACTTCGCGTAGGAGTGCAGCCCGGGGAAGAAGAGGTTGACCCCGACGAAGCTGAACAGGAACGTCGTGAACGCGACCAGCGCGAGGATCGCGGCGGCCCTGCCCTTCCAGCCTGCGGTCGCGCGGGCGTGCAGGTAGCCGGCGTAGGCGACCCAGGTGATGAACGCCCAGACCTCCTTCGGATCCCAGCCCCACGGTCGACCCCAGGCGTGCTCGGCCCAGATCGGCCCGGAGATGAGCGCCGCGAAGGTCCAGACCGGGAACGAGAACGCGGTGACGCGGTAGGCGAGCTGGTCCATCGCGGCAGCGCGCGGCAGCCGCGACAAGTAACCCTTCGGGCCGCCCGGAGCCGCCTCGGCACGCGACTTCACCAGATACAGGATGGAGGCGCCGGCGCCGATCAGGAACCCGGCACCGGCGATGATCGCCGCGGCCACGTGGATGACGAGCCAGTACGAGTCGAGCGCGGGCACCAGCGGACCGGCGGGTACGTACACGGTCATCGACAGTCCGAGCATCACCACGGAGAACCCGAGCACCAGAGGCGCGAGCCAGTCGATCTTCATCCAGAAGACCATCACGAGGTAGCCCACCAGGACGACCGAGATGCCGGTCATCGCGAACTCGTACATGTTGCCCCACGGGACCCGCTCGGCGGCGAGACCGCGGGTCACGACACCGGCGAGCAGGATGCCGAGCGCGAGGATCGTCAGCGAGAGCGAGATGCGACCCGAGAGGTCGCTGCGCTCCTCGGCGAGGGCACCGTCGCTGTCGCCCGTGTCCGCGGAGGCGCCGGAGGTCCAGGAGGCACCGGCCCCGACGAGCGCGGGCTCTGCGACCGGGATGGTGTTCTTCGCGCGGACGGCCTTCGAGCCGAACGCCCACTGCGCCACGGACGCGAGCCAGGCGAGGGCGAGAACCGCCGTCGCCGACGCGATCGCGTAGTTGGAGAAGTTCGCGTAGTCCTCGAGCGTCATGCCTCGTCCTCGCTGGCAGCAGCCTTGGTGTGTACGTCCTCGGTGGCGACGGCCACGGGTGACGACGCCGGCTCCGACGCCGTGTCGTAGCCCGATCCAGTATGCCCCGTACGGTCCTTCAGACGCCCGGCGAGGTCGTCGACGCTCTGCTCGACGTCGCTGCGCGGGACACGGTCCAGCGCCGCGACCTCGACGACCGTCGTGCCGTCCTCACGGCGCCGTGCGCGCACCCAGGTACGGCGCGGGCGGATCATCAGCGAGAGCACGAGGCCGATCGCGCCGACCGAGACGCCCCACAGCGGAACCATCACGCCGGGCTGGGCGCTGAACTGGAAGCGCGCGAACTGGCGGAGCTCGACGAACTCGATCGAGCCCTTCCCGTCCGGCAGCGACACCGACTCGCCGGGTGTGAGCATGAGGCGCAGGGGCTTGCCGTCGTCGCCCATGAACTGCGTGAGCTCGTCCTTGTCCAGCACGTAGACGGACTGTGCCTCCCCGTCGTCGAGGCCCAGGTCGCCGTAGTACGCGAAGAGGCCGAGGAGCGGGTTGGCGGCGGCCGGGTGGGCCGAGCCGGGGATCTCCTCCTCGCCGGTGGCGACCGCGGTCGGCAGGAAGAAGCCTTGGAAGCCCAGCTGGGTCGGACGGGCGTCGGGCACCTTCACGACGCCGTTGGAGGTGTACGTCGCGTCGGCCGGCAGGAACGGCACCGCGTCCTCGAAGACGACCCGCCCGTCGCCGTCGGTCACCCGGACCACCGGGGCGTAACCCTGGCCGACGAGGTAGACCGAGGCCCCGTCGACGCGCAGCGGGTGGTTCACCTTCAGCTCGTACGGGCGCGGCTCGTCGCCGGGCTTGTCGGTGACCGTGCCGCGGGCGACGAAGCTGCGCGGCGCTCCGCGCTGCGGGCCGTCGAGCTCGAAGCGGGCGTCGAAGTCGTCGAGCGTCATCGAGAACGGCGGCAGGTCGTCGGTGTCGAAGAGACCGCCGGCGGTGAACTCGTCGAACTGCGTGAGCGTGTTGGAGTAACCACCGCCCTCCGCGACGATCGCGTTGCCGCGGTACCCGAGCAGGCTCATCGACGCGACACCGACGAGCACGACCACGAGGCTGATGTGGAAGACGAGGTTGCCGAGCTCGCGCAGGTAGCCCCGCTCGGCGCGGACCTCACCGGCGACCACGGTCCCCGAGTCGTCGGTCTCGGTGACGGTGTCCTTGCGGGCCATGCCGAGGCTCTTCGCCGCGTCGGCGAGGACCTTCTCGACGTCCGCCGTCGTCTCGTACGAGGTCGACGCCGGGAGCCGGGAGAGGTTCCGCGGGGCCTTCGGCGGACGGGCCCGCAGCGCGCGGGCGTACACGCCGACGCGCGGAATGATGCAGCCGACCAGCGACGCCATGAGGAGGAGGTAGATCGCGCTGAACCACACGGAGGTGTAGACGTGGAACGCGCCGAGCTTGTCGAGCACCGGCGCGAGGTCCGGATGCCGCTCGAAGTACGCGGCGACCGCCCGCGGGTCGACGCTGCGCTGCGGCACGATCGACCCCGGCACGGCCGCCAGGGCGAGCAGGAGCAGCAGGAACAGCGCCGTCCGCATGGACGTCAGCTGGCGCCATGCCCACCGCAGGGTGGACACGGTCGAGAGAGCGGGCGCAGCGCCCGAACCCTTCGGTCCGCGGATCTTGTCGGCCATCACACCACCGGTTCGAAGCTGCCGACCCACGAGGTCAGCTCGGTCATCAGCTGCCCCCACAGCCCGGTCAGGAGAAGCACGCCGACGACGACCAGCAGGCCGCCTCCGACGAGCGAGATCGCGCGCTGCCGGCGGCGCACCCACGCCGTGGCCCGCGCGAAGCGGCTGAACGCGAACGCCGCCGCGAGGAACGGGACGCCGAGGCCGAGGCAGTACACCGCCGTGAGGAACGCGCCGCGCCCCGCGGTCCCCTCGTTGTACGCGAGACCCAGCACCGCACCGAGGGCCGGGCCGATGCACGGTGTCCAGCCGATCGCGAAGAGCACGCCCAGCAGGGGCGCCACCGCGAGGCCGACCGACGGCACGGCGTGCACGCGGACGTCGCGCTGCATCCACGGGACGAATCCCATGAAGGCGAGCCCGAGCAGGATCACGACGATCCCCATCACGATCGAGATCGGCCGCTCGTACTCGCGCAGCTGCATCCCGACGGACCCGAAGAGGACCCCGTACGAGACGAAGACGGCGCTGAAGCCGAGGACGAACAGCCCCGCGCCGAGCACCAGGCGCCCGCGCTGCCGCGCCGACTTGCCGTCTGAGGCGACCTCGGCCGCGGTCATGCCGGAGACGTACGAGAGGTAGCCCGGCAGGAGCGGGACCACGCACGGGGAGAAGAACGACACCAGTCCTGCGAGGAGCGCGACGCCGGTCGCGAGCAGCAGGGAGCCCGAGAGCACCGTGTCGTACGCCCAGTCACCCATCGGCCGGGGTCCTCGCCTCGTCGATCAGCCCACGCAGGGTCGCCTCGGACACCGAGCCGAGCGTGCGGGCCGCCACCGTGCCGTCGGGCGCGATCACCCAGGTCGTCGGCACGGCCATCGACGGCAGGCTGTCGCGGAAACCGAGCACCGTCCTGCCCGAGGGGTCGAAGAGCGAGGGGTAGGTGATCCCGAAGTTCTCGTCGTACGCCTTCGCCGCCGCACGGGAGTCGCGGATGTTGATGCCGAGGAACTGCACGTCGTCCCCGGTCTGCGCGTCGACCGCGGCGAACACCGGCGCCTCGACACGGCACTCGGCGCACCAGGAGCCCCACACGTTCACCACGACCGTCTTGCCGGCGAAGTCGGCAAGGCTCAGCTGCTCACCGTCGAGGCTCTCCCCCGCGAGCTCGGGCGCGGGCTCGCGCTCGGCCGCCTTCGGGAGGGTGATCGAGCCGTCGCCCGCGACGAAGCCACCGGTCGTCTCGTCGGCCTGGGTGGACGACGAGCAGCCGGTGAGAAGCACCGCCGCTGCTGCGGCGGCGACGAGGCGGGCGACGCTCATGGTCAGGCGCCTCCGACGAACTTCTTGCGCAGCTTCGCCGGGATCAGGTCGCCGGCGGGCTCGTTGTAGGCGACCGCGACGGGCACGTCGCCCTCGTACGTGACCGAGGTGACGCTGGCGAGGGAGCACTGACGCTTGCGCGGGTCGTGGAGGTAGCGGCGGCGCTCGACGGTCAGGCGAGAGACCCAGATCGGGAGCTGGTGCGAGACGATCACGGCCTCGTGCCCTCGTGCGGCGTCACGCGCGTCGGACATCGCCTCGAGCATGCGGGCGGCGATCTGCGTGTACGGCTCGCCCCACGACGGCTTCCTCGGGTCCCTCAGCATCCACCAGACGCTCGGGTGCCGGAGCGAGCCGTCGCCCACGCCGAAGGTCTTGCCCTCGAAGCGGTTGCCGGCCTCGATCACGCGCGGGTCGGTGGTGACCTCGAGCCCGAGGGTCTTGGCGATCGGTTCCATCGTCTCCTGGGCCCGCTCCAGCGGGGAGGCGACGAGGTGGGTGATGTCCTCGCCCTCGAAGTACTCCGCCCCGCGCTCGGCCATCTGGCGGCCCAGGTCGGAGAGGTGGTAGTCGGGAAGGCGGCCGTACAGGACGCCGGAAGGGTTGTGCACCTCGCCGTGACGCATCAGGTGCACGGTCGTACGGTCGCTGCTGCTCATGTCGTCATTGTCTCCGGTCCGGGCGATCAGGCACCCAGCGCCTCCGCGGCAGCACGCGCCGACGGAGCCAGGGCACGCTCGACGGCGTCGAGCGCGTCGGCGTCGAGGGCGTCGGAGACGAACCACGCCTCGAACGCGCTGGGCGGCAGGTAGACGCCGTGGTCGAGCATCGCGTGGAAGAACGCCTTGTACGCCGGCTGGCTCTGGGCCTGGGCGTCGGCGAAGTCCACGACGGGTTCCGTACGACCGAGGAAGACGCTGAAGAGGTTGCCTGCGGACTGGACGACGTGCGGCACACCGGCGGTCTCCAGAGCCTTGACGGCCATCGCCTGGATAGTGCCCGCGACCTGGTCGAGGTGGGCGTAGACGTCGTCGGTCGCCAGCCGCAGCGTCGTGAGACCTGCGGTCGTGGCGACAGGGTTCCCTGACAGCGTGCCGGCCTGGTAGACCGGACCCTCCGGCGCGAGCTGGCGCATGATCTCCTCACGGCCTCCGAACGCCGCCGCCGGGAAGCCGCCGCCCATCACCTTGCCGAAGGTCATCAGGTCGGGCGCCCAGCCCTCGCGGGCGCCGTCGAGGCCCCAGTGGCCGCTGCGGCTGACCCGGAATCCGGTCATCACCTCGTCGGAGACGAACAGCGCCCCGTGCGCGCGGCACGTCTGCGCGAGGAACTCGTTGAAGCCGGGCAGCGGCGGGACCGCGCCCATGTTGCCGGGAGCCGCCTCGGTGATCACACAGGCGATCTGCGCGCCGTGCTCGGCGAACGCCGCCGCGACGGCCTCGCGGTCGTTGTACGGCAAGACCAGCGTCTGGGCCGTCGAGGCGGTCGGGATGCCGGGCGTGCCAGGGAGGCCGAACGTCACCACACCCGAACCTGCCTCGACCAGCAGCGCGTCGACGTGACCGTGGTAGCAGCCGGCGAACTTCACGATGAGGTCGCGGCCGGTCCAGCCGCGGGCCAGCCGGATCGCCGACATCGTCGCCTCGGTGCCGGAGGAGACCATGCGGACGAGGTCGACGGGCGTCCGCGCGACGATCTCCTCGGCGAGGGCGACCTCGGGCTCGCTCGGGGTCCCGAAGGAGGTGCCCCGAGCCGCTGCCTCGCGCACGGCCTCGATCACCTCGGGCCGTGCATGTCCGAGCAGCATCGGCCCCCAGGACGCGACGAGGTCGACGTACGTGTTGCCGTCGACGTCGGTGAGCCACGCACCCTTGCCCTCGCGCATGAACCGCGGCGTGCCGCCGACGGCACGGAAGGCACGCACGGGCGAGTTCACGCCGCCCGGAGAGACGGCACGGGCGCGGTCGAACAAGGTCTGCGAGATCTCGGAGCCAGGCACTCCGCCATTGTCCCCGACCGGGCCAAGCGGACCCAGCCAGCGCCCCGATCCGGCGCTTCCCTCGCCAGTGACGCCGAGATGTGGTGCGATGTTCTCGGACATAACTCACGGCCGACGAAGACCCGCAGCGAGGTCTAGGGTGGATGCTGAAGATGTGCTGAGTGTTCTGGCCGGTGTTAGCCAGGTCACGTGCTCTTCTCTAAGGTGGAAGCCGGACGCGCGTGACAACCTATGTCCGAGACACCGCGAGATCGGGCTCACGAGGAGTTGATGGGACGCATGGCGGGACGCGACGAGCGCAACGTGCGCGGCGACAAGGGCTCGAGCTGGTGGCAGACGACGGCCGCACTGCTTCCCTGTGCCCTCATCGCCGGCGCCTGGGGCGCTGCGGTGGCGATGCCCGGTCAGGGCGGCCCTGTCGACGCCGCCGCCTACACCGCGTACGACGAGGGTTCGCCCGAGGTCCCCGTCAGCGGGCCCGACCTCCAGATCACCCCCGGCCAGGACCCCGTCGAGCAGCAGGCGCTGAGCCAGGTCAAGGGCCCGCCGCCCGCGGTCTCGGCCCCGTCCGACATCCCCGGTCCCGCCCTCGCCGCCTACCAGCGCGCCGCGAGCGTGATGGCCGCCACCAAGCCCGAGTGCAAGCTGTCGTGGGAGCTCCTGGCCGCGATCGGCCGTGTCGAGTCCAACCACGGCCAGTTCGGTGGTGCGACGGTCCTCAGCACCGGCGCGACCACGCGGGCGATCATCGGCATCCCGCTCGACGGCACCAACAACACCGCGCGGATCGCGGACACCGACAAGGGCGCCTGGGACGGCGACGCCACGTGGGACCGCGCTGTGGGCCCCATGCAGTTCATCCCGTCCACCTGGTCGTCCGTGGGTGTCGACGCCGACGGTGACGGCAAGGCCGACCCCAACAACATCAACGACGCAGCGCTCGGCGCCGCGGTCTACCTGTGCGTCGGTGGGCACGACCTGAGCACCGACATCGGCGCCCGCGCCGCACTGATGTCCTACAACCGCTCGACGACGTACGCCGACCAGGTGCTGGCGATCGCCCGCAGCTACAGCAGCGCCAACCCGATCGCGCTCCTGCCGGGCACGCCCGCGCTTCCCGGCGCCCCGTCGCTGCCGCTCGGTCCCCTCGGGCCCGCGCCGCTGTCCCCGCTGCCAGGCGGACCGGGTGCGGGCAACTCGCAGCCGACCCCGACCATCGTCACGCTCACCGTCCAGCCTCCGAAGCCGGGCAAGCCCCCGAAGGGCAGCCTGACGGTCAAGCCGGGCAAGCCGAAGCCTCCGCCGACGTCGCCGACAGATCCGACGAAGCCGACGCCGAAGCCGACGGACCCGAAGCCCACGGACCCCAAGCCCACGGACCCGACACCGACGGACCCGAAGCCCACGGACCCGACGCCGACCGATCCCACGGACCCGACGCCGACACCGACGGACCCGAAGCCCACGGATCCGGAGACGACCGAGCCCCCGGCGACCACCGAGCCCGACCCGGAGCCCACGGCGAGCCAGCTCGCGCAGTCGTACTGCGCGACGCTCGACGTGAGCGGGGCGACGCTCCAGCGGTGCCTCGACGCCTATGTCGCGGCGTACCCGAACGGCGAGGCGTCCGCGAAGGCAGCGGCCGCCGACGCCGCCAAGCTCTGACGCCGGACGGCCTCACGACGCTCAGTGCGCGAGGCGCGCTGCGTACTCGCTGGCCCAGTAGGTGAGGACGACGTCGGCGCCAGCCCGCCTGATCGACAGCAGCGTCTCGGCGATGGCTGCGTCGCGGTCGATCCAGCCCTTCGCGGCGGCGGCCTCGACCATCGAGTACTCGCCGGAGATGTTGTAGGCCGCGACCGGGACGTCGACGGCCGCGCGTACGGAGGCGACGACGTCGAGGAAGCCCATCGCGGGCTTCACCATCACCATGTCGGCACCCTCGGCAACGTCGAGAGCCACCTCGCGGAGTGCCTCGCGGCCGTTGGCCGGGTCCTGCTGGTACGTCCGCCGATCGCCCTCCAGCGACGAGGACACGGCCTCGCGGAACGGCCCGTAGAACGCCGACGCGTACTTCGCCGCGTACGCCAGGACACCCGTGTCGGTGAACCCCGCACCGTCCAGCGCCTTGCGGATGATGCCGACCTGGCCATCCATCATCCCGCTCGGCCCGAGCAGATGAGCGCCGGCGCGGGCCTGGGCCAACGCCATCTCCGCATAGATCTCCAGGGTCGCGTCGTTGTCCACACGCCCGTCGGCGGTGAGGACCCCGCAGTGACCGTGGTCGGTGAACTCGTCGAGGCACAGGTCCGACATGACGACCAGCGCGTCGCCGGCCTCCGTGCGGGCGTCGCGGATGGCGACGTTGAGGATGCCGTCGTCCGCGACCGCGCCGGTCCCCGTCGCGTCCTTGTGCTCGGGGACGCCGAACAGCATGACGCCCCCGAGCCCGAGCTCCGCTGCCTCGGCGACGGCCTTGCGCGCCGACTCCCTCGAGTGCTGGACGACACCGGGCATGCTTGAGATCTCGCGCGGCTGGGTCAGGCCCTCCGCGACGAACATCGGCAGCACGAGCTGGCGCGGCTCCACCGACGTCTCCGACACCATCCGGCGTATCGCCGGCGTGGTCCGGAGACGTCGGGGCCGGATCTCGGGGAACGCACCGTCTCGCATGGCCATGTCAGCTCCGGCGGCGCGAGCCCTTGGTCCGCTGCGACGGCTTGGTGACCGGGTCACCCGCGTCGATCATCGTCTGCCGACGCTTCGCACCGAAGTCCGCCAGCGCGTCGGCGAGGACCTCTGCCGACGGCGTCGGCGAGACCACGTCGACCCGCAGCCCGTGCTCCTCGGCGGTCTGCGCGGTCGCTGGGCCGATGCAGGCGATCACGGTGGTCGCGTGCGGCTTGCCCGCGATGCCGACCAGGTTCCGGACCGTCGAGCTCGAGGTGAACACCACGGCGTCGAACTTCCCGGTCTTGATGGCCTCGCGCGTCGGCGCCGGCGGCGGGGCGGCCCGCACGGTGCGGTACGCGGTCACGTCGTCGACCTCCCAGCCGAGCTCGACGAGCCCGGCGACGAGCGCCTCAGTGGCGATGTCGGCACGCGGCAGGAACACGCGGTTGATCGGGTCGAGCAGCTCGTCGTACGGCGGCCAGTCCTCGAGGAGTCCGCGCGCCGACTGCTCGCCGCTGGGGACCAGGTCGGGCCGGATGCCCCACGCGGTGATCGCCTCGGCGGTCTTCTCGCCGACCGCGGCGACCTTGAGGCCGGAGAACGCACGGGCGTCCAGACCGTACTCGTCGAACTTCTCACGGACCGCCTTGACCGCGTTCACGCTGGTGAAGGCGACCCACTCGTACCGGCCTTCGACGAGGCCGCGCACGGCCTTGTCCATCTGCTGCGGGTTGCGCGGCGGCTCGACGGAGATCGTCGGAACCTCCTCGGAGACCGCGCCGTAGCCGCGGAGCCGGGTGGCGAGCGTCGCGGCCTGCTCCTTGGTACGCGGCACGAGGACGCGCCAGCCGAACAGCGGCTTGGTCTCGAACCACGACAGCGTCTCGCGCAGGTTGACGACGTCGCCGACGACGGTGACCGCGGGCGGCGCCATCTTGGCGGCCTTGGCGTCCGCCGCGACCTTCTCGAGCGTCGACACCAGCGTGGACTGCTCGGTGGTCGTCCCGACCCGCGTCATCGCGACCGGGGTCTCGGGAGCACGACCGGCCTCCATGAGGCCGTTCGCGACGTCCTTGATGGTGTTGACCGCGCTGAGGATGACGACGGTCTGGTCGCCGGCGTAGGGCGCCCAGTCGATCTTGGTCTCCCCCATGCGCACGATCGCCACCTCGCGGTGTGCGCGGCTCGTCAGCGGCACTCCGGCATACGCGGGCACGGCGGACGCGGACGAGACACCGGGAACGATCTCGAACGAGATGTTCGCCTTGTCGCAGGCCTGGGCCTCCTCGGGGCCCGTGGCGAAGGTGAACGGATCGCCCACGAGGAGGCGTACGACGTTCTTGCCGCCCTTGGCGTGCTTCACGACGATCCGGCCGCGCGCCGACGGGGTCAGCACACCGCCGTCCTCGCCGTGCCCGCCGTCGACGACCTCGACGCCCTCGGGGACCAGCGCGGCCTGCTCCGGGGACTCGATGATGACGACGTCGGCGGCGTCGATAGCTCCTTGGCGCGCAGCGTCAGGAGGTCGGCGTCACCCGGTCCGGCGCCGACGAAGCTCACGTGGCCGACGGGACGCCGCACGGCGTCCGGGGTCGCGTCGTCGACAGCGCTGCCGGCAGGCGTGGCCTGCTCGGGCTCGCTCGCCTTGCGCTTGCGGGTGGCGGTGGAGGTGCTCACGGTTCTCAATTCCTCGTCTGCCTCAAAGTGACTGACTCACGGGGGTGTGTGTTCACGGGACGACGGCTCGCATCAACGAGTCGGCACCCTCGGCGAGCATCTCGGCAGCGAGACGCTCCCCGATCCCGACGGGGTCCTGGACGGATCCGGTCGCGGACAGTCGGATGGATGGTGCGCCGGAGGGATCTCCGACGAAGGCGCGGAGCCACAGCTGGGGGGTGCCGTCGTCGTCGACGACCTCGGCCCACGCCCCCACGGGGGCCGAGCAACCCGCCTCCAAGGAGGCGAGCAGGCTGCGCTCTGCGGTGACGGCGGCGCGGGTCGCGTCGTCGTCGAGACGGGCGAGCAGTCCGACGACGTCGCTGTCGTCGGCACGGCACTCGCACGCCAGTGCACCCTGCCCGGGTGCGGGGAGAACTTGAAGCGGGTCGAGGAGCTCGGTCGCCTCTTCGATCCTGCCAAGCCGACGCAAACCGGCGGCAGCGAGCACGACGGCGTCGAGCTCGCCGGTGCGGACCTTGCCGAGTCGCGTGTCCACGTTGCCGCGCAGACCGACGACCTCGATACCGAGGCCGAGCGCGTTGAGCTGGGCGGCGCGACGCGGAGACCCGGTGCCGACCCGGGAGCCGGTCGGGAGCTCGCCGAGCGTGAGCCCGTCGCGCGCGACCACGGCGTCACGCGGATCCACGCGCGTCGGCACCGCGGCGAGGGCGATGCCCTCGGCCGGAGCGGTCGGGAGATCCTTCAGGGAGTGGACCGCGACGTCGACCTCGCCGGCGAGCAACGCGTCGCGCAGCGCGGAGACGAAGACGCCCTGGCCGCCGAACTCGGTCAACGGCCTGCTGTTGCGGTCACCCTCGGTCGAGACCGTCACCAGCGCGGTCTCGATACCGGTGAGCTCGCTGAGGCGCTCGGCGACCTGTCGCGGACTGGGTCGTCGCGAGGGCGCTGGCCCTCGTACCGACACGGAGCGCCGTTCCTGCCCACCGTCCGTTCGAGAGCGGCGTGTCGACCGATCGCACGGCCTCGATCGTCGCCGGGTCGAGCGCGAAGAGGTCCGCGAGCGCGTCGGCGTACGTAGGGCGTCCGGGCGTCCGGCCATCTCCTTGATGCGTACGGTCGGCTGGTGCAGCAGCTTGTCTGCGACGCGGCGTACGGTCTGGCGCAGCTCGGCGACGACCTCGGGGTCCACGTCTCGGAGGCGTCCTTCGAGACGTTCGACCTCGGACTCGACCACGCCGGTCGCCATCGAGCGCAGCGCCACGACGGTCGGCGTACCTTCGCGGCGTGCCGCGCCGTCAGGAAGGCCGCCACCTCGCCCGCGACGATGTCGCGGACCGCATCGATGTCGGCGGCGCCCTTCTCGTCGGCCAGCATCTCCTGCAGGGCGGCGAGTCCGAGCACCATGACGCCGGGGAGGTCGGCGACGTCGTCCTCGACGTCTCGCGGGAGCGCGAGGTCGATCATCACGTACGGGGTGGTGCGGTCGGCGGTGGCGCGCAGCACCTGCTCGACGCCGATCACGGTGCCGGTGGCGCCGGTGCACGAGACCACGAGGTCGGCGTCGGCCAACGCGTCGTCGAGCGCACTCCAGGCGGACGGCGGTGCCGCCGACGCCGGCAGCGAGCCGCTCGGCGCTCGCGTGGGTGCGGTTCGCGATGCTGACCGCGGCCACGCCTCGGCGCGCCGCGGTCGTCGCCGCGAGCGACGCCATCGCACCGGCGCCCACGACGAGGACACGCAGGTCCTCGAGGCGGTGACCGGCCTTGGCGACGAGCTCGAGGGACGCGGCGACCAGCGAGGGGCCCGCCCGGTCGATGTCGGTCTCGGCGTGCCCGCGCTTGGCGATGCGCAGCGCCTGCTGGAAGAGGACGTTCAGGGCAGGGCCGACGGTGGCGTCGTCCTGGCCACGCTGGCAGCGCCGTACGGACCTGGCCGAGGATCTGGCTCTCACCGACGACCATCGAGTCGAGGCCCGCGGCGACGGAGAACAGGTGGGCGACCGCCGCGTCGTCGTAGTGGACGTAGATGTGGCGGAGCAGGTCGTTGCGGGTCAGACCGGACCGCTCGACCAGCAGGTCGGAGATGTCCTCCACCGACCCGTGGAAGCGCTCCGCCTCGACGTAGATCTCGACCCGGTTGCACGTGGACACGACCAGCGACTCGGTGACATGGTCGGTGTCGAGGGCCTGACGTGCGACCTTGGCGATCTCGTCACCGTCGAGCGCGACCTGCTCCAGGACCGAGACCGGTGCGCTGCGGTGGGAGACACCGACGACGAGCACGCTCATGCCTGAACCTCCTCACCGGGCGCCCGCTTGCGCTGCTCGTGGTACGCGAGGATCTGGAGCTCGATCGACAGGTCGACCTTGCGGACGTCGACGCCGTCGGGGACCGCAGAACCGCAGGGGCGAAGTTGAGGATGCTCGTCACGCCGGCGGCGACCAGACGGTCCGCGACCTCCTGGGCCGCGTCACCGGGCGTGGCGATGACGCCGATCGAGCACGCGTGCTCGGCGACGAGCTCGTCGAGCTTCTCGATGTGGTGGATCGGGAGGTCGCCGATGCATCTCGCCGACGCGGCTCCGGTCGCCGTCGATCAGCGCGACGATGCGGAAGCCGCGCGAGCCGAACCCGCCGTAGTTGGACAGCGCGTGGCCCAGGTTGCCGATGCCGACGATGACGACGGCCCAGTCCTGGGTGAGGCCGATCTCGCGAGCGATCTGGTAGCGGAGGTACTCCACGTCGTAGCCGACACCGCGGGTGCCGTAGGATCCCAGGTACGACAGGTCTTTGCGAAGCTTGGCGGAGTTGACCCCGGCCGCTGCGGCCAGCTGCTCGGACGACACCGTGCGCATCCCGGTCTCACCGAGGCCGGTGAGTGCGCGCAGATAGATCGGGAGCCGCGCGACCGTCGCCTCGGGGATCCCCAAGACGGGGCGGCCGTTGGCCTGCGCTCGCAGCTGGTTCACTTCGCTCCTGGCACCGCGGGAGGTGGGCCGGAATGTTTGCCGGCGGGTTAAAGGCCGGTGAACACCGACGGCTCCACTGTAAGAGCTTGTGAACGTGAGAACAAAATCGAGGACGGCCTCCCGACACCGTGAGTCGGGTCACGTCGTGGCTGCTCAGGCGGTGAGCGCGGTGCGCAGACGCTCCGGGTCGACCCTCCAGAAGTCGTGCTGGCGCCCGTCCACGAAGGTCACGGGAATCTGCTCCCCGTACTCCCGCATCAGCTCGGTGTCGGTGCTGATGTCGACCTCGCTCCAGGTGACACCGAGCTCGGCGCACACCTCGTCGACGAGGGCGACGGCGTCCTCGCACAGGTGGCAGCCCGGCTTGGAGTAGACCACCACGCGTGTCGTGGTCCCCGTGCCGCTGGTCGGATCCGTGCTCACTGCAGCCCCAGCACTCCTCGTCGCGCCTGGGCCGCCCGCAGGCGGCTCTTGGAGATCTCGCCGGTCGTGGTGTGCGGCAGCGAGTCCACGACCACGATCTCACGCGGCACCTTGAAGCGGGCGAGCCGACCTCGCGCGTGCTCGCGCAGCGCGGCCGCCAGCGTGTCGGGGTCCGCCCCCGGCCGCGACGCCACGACGTACGCGCGCACGGCCTCGCCGGTCTCGCGGTCCTCCACGCCGACGACCGCCACCTCCGCGACACCGGGGCCGTCGGCGAGCACCTCCTCGACCTCACGTGGGTACACGTTGAAACCGGAGACGATGACGAGCTCCCGGAGACGGTCCACGAGCGTCAGGTCGCCGTCGGCGTCCAGGATGCCCACGTCGCCGGTGGCGAACCAGCCGTCGTCGTCCGGACCTCCCGCCGCGTCGGGCCAGAAGCCGCTGAGCAGGTTGGGACCACGCAGCCAGATCTCGCCGGGGTCACCGGGCTCTGCCTCGGTCCCGTCCTTGTCGACCAGCCGCAGCTCGATCCCGGCGAGCGGCGCTCCGCACCGAGGCCGGCTTGTCGCCGGAACGGCCCAGCGTCGTCGTGACGACCGGACCTGCCTCGGTGAGGCCGTAGCCCTGCTCGAGGGGGTGACCCGACGAGATGCCGAACTCCTCGACCAGGTCGGCGTCGATCGGCGCGGCGCCGCTGAGCAGGACCCGGACACCGGCGAGGGCGGTCTGGACCCCCGGGCGACCGCACCAGGCGGCGACCACGGGCGGGGCCAGCGGGAGGCACGGTCACCCCGTGACGGGCGATCACGCGCAGCGTCTCGTCGCGGTCGAACCGGTCCACGAGCACGGTGCACGCCCCCTGGCGTACGGTCTGGCCGAGGACGGCGTTGAGGGCGAAGACGTGGAAGAGCGGGAGCATGGCCACGACGACGTCGTCGGCGCCCACCGGCGCCGGCTCGACGGCGGCGACCTGCTCGATGTTGGCCAGCAGCGCGCGATGGCTGAGGATCACGATGCGCTGGTCGGTCGACGTGCCCGATGTCGGCATCAGGAGCGCGATCGTCTCGGGATCCGCCGGAGCCGGAGGTAGTCCGCGAGGGCCAGGGCTGACCTGGAGGAGGTGGGAGAACGGTCGTACGGGCGCCTGCGGGTCGTCGTCGCCGGCGACCACCGTCGGCAGGCCCGCTCCCGCGAACGTGGCGGCCCAGTCCGGGTCGCACACCACGAGCCGCGCACCGGTCGTGGCGCACAGCGCGGTGACCTCGTCCTGCGGCGCGCGAGGGTTGACGGGGACCACGACGAGACCCAGCCGCAGCGCGGCGAAGTACGTCACAGGCAGCTCGAGCCGGTTGGTGAGCACGAGGGCGACGCGCTGGCCGGCGACCAGCCCTTGGCCGGAGAGCCAGGCCGCCACCCGCGAGACCTGGTCGTCCAGGGCGCCCCAGGTCAGGGAACGCTCGGTGCCGTACGCCTCCACGAGTGCTGTGCCGTGAGGGTCGAGCGACGCCTGCTGACTCACGAGCTCCGCGACGTTCACCGTCATGGCGTCGAGTCTGGCACAGGCGGGACCGCCACCGACGGCGACCGGATCGGTAGGGTCGTGACGTGGACGCGCACGAGTACCGACCGCCCCGCAACCTGCGAGCCCGCTCGATGCTCGCCGGAGAGGCCTCCGCGGCCGCGGCGGAGGTGGAGTCGACGCTGGCCGTGCCTCCCGACCTCGGCGCCGCCGCCTTCTTCGACGTCGACAACACGATCATGCAGGGCGCGTCGCTGTTCCATCTCGCGCGCGGGCTCTACAAGCGCCGGTTCTTCACCACCCGCGAGATCGCCGACGCGGCCTGGAAGCAGGCGTACTTCCGCTTCGTCGGTGTCGAGGACCCCGAGCACGTCGAGTCCGCGCGTGCGTCGGCGCTGGCGTTCATCGCCGGACACCGCGTCAGCGAGCTCGAGGAGGTGGGCAACGAGATCTTCGACGAGACCATGGCGAGCCGGATCTGGCCCGGCACGCGTGCTCTCGCGCAGCGGCACCTCGACGAGGGGCAGCGCGTGTGGCTGGTGACCGCGGCACCCGTCGAGATCGCCCGTATCATCGCTCGCCGCCTCGGGCTGACGGGCGCGCTCGGGACGGTCGCCGAGTCGGTCGACGGCGTCTACACCGGCCGCCTCGTGGGCGACATGCTGCACGGCGCCGCCAAGGCCGACGCCGTCCTCGCCCTCGCCCGTGACGAGGGCCTCGAGCTCGACCGCTGCTCCGCCTACTCGGACTCCTTCAACGACCTGCCGATGCTCACGCTCGTCGGCCACCCCTGCGCCGTGAACCCCGACGGCCACCTGCGCGACCACGCGAGGCGCCAGGGCTGGGAGATCCGTGACTTCCGCACCGGTCGCCGGGCCGCGAAGGCCGGGCTCGTCGGCGCAGCCGTGGCGGGTGCCGTCACCGGCGCCGCGCTGGGTGCCGTCCGGGCCCGGCGCCACAGCCAGGCGCCCGCGGAGCGACCCGAGGTCAGATGAAGGGGTGGCCGCGGTCGACGAGGAGCGCGTACAGCGTCTGCTGGATGGTCTCGCGCACCTGGTCGGTCACGTTGAAGACGAGCATCGGGTCGTCCGCGGCCTCGGCCGGGTAGGCGTCCGTACGGATGGGGTCACCGAACTCGATGATCCACTTGCTCGGCAGCGGGATCAGGCCCAGCGGGCCGAGCCACGGGAAGAACGGCGTGATCGGGCATGTACGGGAGGCCGAGCAGGCGCGCCAGCGACGGCACGTTGCCGACGAGCGGGTAGATCTCCTCGGCACCGACGATCGAGACCGGGACGATCGGGACCCCGGCACGCATCGCGGCCGAGACGAACCCGCCCCGACCGAAGCGCTGCAGCTTGTAGCGCTCGCTGTACGGCTTGCCGACACCCTTGAAGCCCTCCGGCCACACGGCGACGATGTGCCCCTCGGCGAGAAGGCGTTCGGCGTCCTCGTTGCAGGCGAGGGTCGCGCCCATCTTGCGAGCCACCTCGCCGACGAACGGGAGCGTGAAGACCAGGTCGGCGCCCAGGAGCCGCAGCGTGCGGTGCGCATGGTCGTTCACGACGAGCGTGGTCATCGCGGCGTCGACGGGGATGGTGCCCGAATGGTTCGCGACCACCAGCGCGCCACCGTCGGAGGGGATGCGGTCGGCGCCACGGACCTCGATGCGGAACCACTTCTCCGCGATCGGACGGATCGCGGCCATCCCGATCGCGTGGAGCTGCGGGTCCAGGCCGAACGTGTCGACCTCGTAGTCACCGGTGAGCCGGCGGCGCAGCTGCGCGAGGAGCTGCGCGGCCTTCGCCTCCCAGTCCTCGCCGAGGACGCTCTGCGCACCCTCGGAGAGCGCGGCGATCCAGTCGGACAGAGGGATACCGTTCCGAGGTGCTGCCCGAGCCTCGTCCGGCGCCTCCTCGTCGCGTACGAGGGAGAGGCGCGGTGCCGCGGGCTCAGGCTCCGGGCGCGGAGCGGACGGCTCCTCCGTCGAGGTCACGGTGATCAGCTCGACGGGACTGCCGATCGGCGGGACGTCCACCTTCGGGGCGATCTGCACGGAGGGCGCCTCGGGCTCGACCGGCGCGTCGGTCGGTAGCGCGGCCTCCGTCACCGGCTCCTCGACCACCGGCCTCGTGATCGCCGGCTTCTTTGCCGCGGGCTTCTTCGCGGCCGACTTCTTTGCCGCGGGCTTCTTCGCGGCGGCCTTCTTCTGGGCTGTCTTCTGGGCCGTCTTCTTCTGGGCCGCCTTCTTCGCCGGGTCGGCCAGCGACCGGGCAGCGGAGGACGGCGTGGCGTCACCGGTCCCGCGGCCAGGTCGTCCGCGGGTCCCGAGCGGGGCGTCGTCCTTCGGTGCGTCAGCCATGCGAGCCTCCCAGCGGCGAGAGCACACCGGGCTCGATCGCCTCAGCGAACGCGGCCACGGTCTGCGGGGTCGAGTAGAGGACCTCGTACTGGAGCTCGCGCTCCAGCTTGCTGCCGTCGACGACCCGGCCGTACATGAACAGGCGCGTCAGCTCCGGCGTGAAGTCCGAGCTCATCAACCGCACCATCTTGTCCGTCACCCCGTTGAACCCCAGCGACGGAAGTCGCAGCAACGGTCGGCCGAGCCGCCGGGCCAGCTGGCTCAGGGTGACGACCTGTGGGCCGATCACGTTGTAGGTCCCGGTCACCTCGCCGGTGGCGGCGAGCGCCAGGACGTTGAGGGCGTCGTACGGGTGGAGGAACTGCAGACGCGGGTCGTAGCCGAGGATCGCGGGCAGCACCGGGAGCTTGAGGTACTCGCCGAACGGTGACAGCACGTCTGCTGCCAGCACGTTGCCCAGCCGGAAGGTGGACACCGCCACGTCGGGGCGGCGGCGCCCGAACCCGCGGACGTACGCCTCGACGTCGAGCGCGTCCTTCGGGAACCCGACCGCGACGCCCGAGCGCGCGCCCATCTGCTCGGTGAACATCGCCGGGTTGCGCGCCGACGTCCCGTAGACGGCTGTCGAGGACTGCACGACGAGCCGTTCCACGGTCCGCGAGTTCTGGCACGCAGCGAGCAGCTGCATCGTGCCGATGACGTTGATCTCCTTGACCGCGCTGCGCGAGCCCAGCTGCCGCTGCGGAGGAGCGACGTTCATGTGCACCACGGTGTCGACGTCCTCGACAGCGAGGACCTTGCCGACGACGGGCGTGCGGATGTCGGCGCGCACGTACTTGATGCCGTGCATGTCGCCGCTCGGTGGCTGGACGTCGAGTCCGACCACCTTGTCCACGCCAGGCGTGACCACGAGGCGGCGCGCGAGCCTCGAGCCGAGATCGCGCGCGACGCCTGTCACCAGGACGACGCGGCCCATCGCGGTACGCCGAGGGCTACTTGCCGAGCTTGCGACGCTGCACGCGCGTGCGCTTGAGCAGCTTGCGGTGCTTCTTCTTCGACATCCGCTTGCGGCGCTTCTTGATGACAGAACCCACGGTCCACCTTCTCTGTGTGTCACGCGTGCCCCGGACGTGGGACAGCACCAGCCAAGGGTACGGGCAGCGCGGGCACGAGCGCCAAACGCCCCTGCCCGGACCGGTCGGGTCAGGGCATCGGGTCGAGGCCCCAGAGCGGGAAGATCTCGTTGCGGGTGGCGAGGATCTGCCGGTCCAGCCAGCTCGCGGGGTCGTAGCCCTGGGCCCAGTCCCGGTACGACGTCGAGCGCCCGTCGGTCATCCGCATGGGTGCGCTGCCACCGCTCTTGAGGTCGGCGACGCGCTGCCGCCACGCCTGCGGGGTGGGGGTCTCCGGGTCGATCGGACGCCCGGCGACGATCGCCATGAGGTGCGTCCAGGCCCGTGGGACCACGTCCAGGACGGCGTAGCCGCCCCCTCCGTACGCGACCCAGCGGCCGCCGCAGACCTCCTGCGCCAAGGCGCGCAGCGCGAGGTACGACGCGCGCTGGCCGTCGACGCTCAGCATGAGGTTGGTCAGCGGGTCGTCCATGTGCGAGTCGCACCCCTGCTGGGTGACGAGCACGTCGGGCTTGAACTCCCGGACGACCTGCGGGACGACGGCGTGGAAGGCGCGCAACCAGCCGGCGTCGGAGGTGCCGGGCGGGAGGGCGACGTTGACCGCGGTCCCCTGGGCGTCGCCGACACCGATCTCCGTCGCCAGGCCCGTCCCCGGGAACAGCGTCTGCGGCGTCTCGTGGAGCGAGACCGTCAGCACACGAGGGTCGTCGTAGAAGACGGCCTGCACACCGTCACCGTGGTGGGCGTCGACATCGACGTACGCCACGCGCTGTGCGCCGTGGTCGAGCAGCCAGCGGATCGCGACAGCGACGTCGTTGTAGATGCAGAAGCCGCTCGCGCGGTCCGGCATCGCGTGGTGCAGGCCCCCGCAGACGTTGATGGCGTGCACGCTGTCACCGGTCCACACGCGCCGCGCGGCCTCGACGGACGCCCCGACGATCAGCGCACTGGCGGCATGCATGCCCGCGAACGCAGGGTTGTCGTCCGTCCCGATGCCGGTCGACGGGTCCGGACGAGACGGGTCGGCACTGATCGCGCGTACCGCCTCGATGTATCGCGGCGTGTGCACGGTCGCCAGCAGCGTGTCGTCCGCGGGCTCGGCACCGACCTGGCGGAGATCGGGCCCGACCACGCCGAGCTCGCCGGCCAGCTCCATCGCCAGGTCGACCCGGATCGGGGCCATCGGGTGGGCGGCCCCGAAGTTGTAACCGGTCAGGCGCTCGTCACAGACGACGCTCGCGGTGCCGGGTCCGTGATCCATGCCGCCCAGCGTAGCCCGCAGGTGACGCAGGTCTCCCCGAACCCGTAGAAGGGTCGGGGCCCGTCAGCCGCCGATCTCGGCCGAACGGTCACGCGCGGCCCTGGTCGCGGCTAGGAAGGCGGCGCGCACCCCCCGGTCCTCGAGCACGCTGAGCGCTGCCGCGGTCGTGCCGCCCGGCGACGTCACGCGCTCACGCAGCACCGCAGGGTGGTCCCCCGTGTCGGCAGCCAGCCGGGAGGCACCGACGAACGTCTGCACCGCCAGCTGCGCCGACGTGGCCCGCGGAAGACCGAGGTGGACACCGGCCTCGATCAACGCCTCGATCGCGAGGAAGACGTACGCGGGGCCGGAGCCGGAGATCGCACCGGCCGCGTCCTGGAGCCGCTCGGGGACGCGGACGACGGCGCCGACCGCGCTCATGATCTCGTCGACGACGTCCAGCTGGGCGTCGTCGCAGGCGGACCCGGCCGAGATCACCGAGACTCCCGCGCCGACCTGCGCCGGGGTGTTCGGCATGACCCTGACGACCGGCGTCCCGGCGGGCAGCGCCGACTCCAGACGCGCCGTCGTGAGGCCGACGGCGAGGGACACGACGAGCGCGCCCGGCCTCAGTCGTGGCCCGATCTGCGTGAGGACGTCGTGCACGTCGTACGGCTTCACCCCGACGAGGACCACGTCGCCCTTCGCGGCGGCCGTGACGGCATCGGTCACCTCGACCCCGTACGACTCCCGCAGCGCCTCGGCGTGCTCAGGACGGCGGACCGCCAGGACGAGGTCGTCGGGCATCCAGCCACGGGCGAGCATCCCGGAGACGATCGCCTCCCCCATCGCCCCGGCACCGACCACCGCAACTGTGCTCATGGTCCGAGGATAGGGGGCCGCCCGCCGGTCGGGGGTGGGCCGGTCATGCCCCGGCGGAGCCGCTCGAGGCCTCCAGCGCGAGGTACCGCTGCACGGTCGGGCCCAGAAGCGCCGCGACGGAGTCGACGGGCATCGATGCCAGCGGCTCGACGTCGAGGAGGTAGCGCGACGTCAGCAGCCCGACCATCTCCATCACCAGCAGCGCCGACGTCACGGGCGGAGCGTCGGGGCAGTGCCGCTCGAGGACGGCGGCGATCTGCCCGTTGAGGACGAAGTCACGCGCGAGCAGCCCCTGCTCCGAGCTGCCGAGGCCGCTGCGGGCTGCCGCGACCACGGCCTCGCGGTTCGCGGGGTCGTCCCACGAGGCCAGCAGGGCGTGGACGAAGGTCCGGCCGACGTCCTCGTACGCGGCGTCGAGCACCGGCGCCATCACCTCGCCGACAGCGTTCGGGAGCTGGAGCGCAGCCGCGACGAGCCGCTGCTTGTCCTTGAAGTAGTGGTGGACGAGCGCGGGGTCCACCCCCGCCCGGCGCGCCACTGCACGGATCGAGGTGCCGTCGTACCCGCGCTGCGCCAGCTCTGCGCGCGCCGCGGCAACGATCTCGCCGCGCGTGTCCGGGGTGCCCGGCCTCCTACCCGCCATGCGCGAAGCGTACGACCGAGGAGGTCCGCCGACCCGTCGAAATGCAGCTCAGGACTCGTGGGGCACGATCGGGGAGGCCAGATGCAACCGGGTGAACGCGAGCGCCTCCGCAAGATCGGCCTCCCGCTGCGCGCGGTCGACGGCCTTGCGGGTCGTCACCTCGACGGCCACGTCTCCGGCGTATCCCTGCTCGGCCAGCAGGCCCAGCAGCTCACCGACGGGCTGCTCGCCCCGGCCGGGGACCAGGTGCTCGTCACGCGGCGAGCCGGAGCCGTCCCCCAGGTGCACGTGGGCCAGCCGGTCGCCCAGCTCGGTGGCCATCACCAGCGGGTCCGAGCCCGAGGTGGCGCAGTGCGAGACGTCCAGCGTCACGTGCTCGTAGCCGAACACCACCGGGTCCCATCCCGGCGCGTACGCCTGGAACTCCCGCTTGCCGGTACGCCAGGGGTACATGTTCTCCACGGCGAACACCACGCCGGTGTTCTCCTCCAGCTTGGCGACGCCCTCCTCGAACGCTCGGGCGTACTCGCGCTGCCACCGGAACGGCGGGTGCACGACCACGAGGCCGGCACCGCACGCCCGCGCCATCTCGGCGCTCTTCTCGAGCTTGACCCAGTGGTCCGTCCCCCACACCCGCTGCGTGATGAGCAGGCAGGGCGCATGGACGGAGAGGACCGGGATCTCGTGCTGCTCCTGGAGCGCGACGATCGCATCGATGTCGGCGCTGGTCGCGTCCGTGCCGACCATCACCTCGACACCGTCGTAGCCGAGCCGCTTGCCGATCTCGAAGCCGACCTCCGTCGACTCGGGATAGACCGACGAGGTGGAGAGCGCGACCCGTGCGGACGGCACGGAGACAGGTGGTGCGGGGTCGGTCACGGCTCCAGGTTACGCGGGTAGGTCACATGTGGTCGTGGCGTTCCAGCAGGACGCCCTCGCGGAGCGCCCACGGGCAGATCTCCAGCTCGGGGAGGTCGAACAGATCCATCACCGCGTCGGCGACGACGGCACCGGCCACGATCTGGTGGGCGCGGTTCGGCGAGACCCCCGGCTGCTCGGCGATCTCGGTCAGCGACATCACGCGGAGGTCGTCGAGGTGCGCGACGAGGAGCTCGCGGGTCAGCACCCGTTTGACGTACGGGCCGGCCGCCGAGGGCGACGCACCCGACAGCCGGGCGAGGGACCGGAAGGTCTTGCTCGTCGCGACCGCGTGGTCGAAGCCGCCCCCGCGGCGCAGCGCACCCAGGGAGTCGGCGATCTGCTGGCGGACGAAGAGCCGCAGGGCCTCGTACTGGGCGTCGCTCGGCACGCCGTCCGGGAACCAGTCCCGCGTCAGACGCCCCGCTCCCAGCGGGAGCGAGGTGCAGACGTCGGGTGTCTCGTCGCGCCCGGCGGCGATCTCGAGCGAGCCTCCGCCGATGTCGAAGACCCCGAGCCGTCCCGACGACCAGCCGAACCAGCGGCGTACGGCAAGGAAGGTCAGACGCGCCTCCTCGTCCCCGGCGAGAACCACCAGGCGGACACCGGTCTGCGACTCGACGGCGGTCAGCACCGCGTCGGCGTTGACCGCGTCACGCACGGCCGAGGTCGCGAACGCGATCACCTCGGAGCAGCCCTTCTCGGCAGCGACGGCGCGAGCCTCGTCGACGAACCTCACCAGCGCCTTGATGCCCCGGGGGTCGACGGCACCCTCGTCGTCGAGGTGCTCCGCGAGCCTCAAGGGCTCCTTGTACGTGAAGGCCGGCAGCGGAGGTGCCCCGCGATAGGCGTCGACCACGAGCAGGTGACCCGTGTTCGAGCCGATGTCGAGCACTCCGATGCGCATGGCGTCGAGCGTACCGATCACATCGGGCGATCCGTTCTAAGGTGGAGGGGTGCCCGAGGTGATGCTGGACTTCCCCCGTACGTGGGTCGAGTTCGCCGACCCCGCCGACGACGACCAGGTGTTCCGCTGCGACCTCACCTGGCTGACGTCGCGCTGGACCTGCATCTTCGGCAACGGCTGCCGGGGCATCTACGCCGACGCGCCGGACGTCGGGTGCTGCACCCTCGGGGCGCACTTCGCCGACGACGACGACTACGAGCGGGTCGCGCCCTACGTCGACGTGCTGGGTCCGGAGGACTGGCAGCACCGCAAGGAAGGTCGCAAGCGCGGCTGGACGGAGCGCGACGACGACGGCGAGCTCAAGACCCGCACGTACGAGGGCGCCTGCATCTTCCACAACCGCGAGGGCTTCGAGGGCGGGATCGGGTGCGCGCTGCACAAGTGGGCCCTCGACCACGGGGAGTCGCCGGTCGCGGTGAAGCCGGACGTCTGCTGGCAGCTGCCGATCCGCCGCCAGTTCCGTGAGGTCGAGCGCGGTGACGGCACCACCTACACGGAGGTCAGCGGTCGGCGAGTACACCCGCGCCGGCTGGGGGCCGGGTGGCCACGACCTCGACTGGTACTGCTCGTCGAACACCGAGGCGCACGTCGGCCTCGAGCCCGTGTACGTCAGCAACGCCGACGAGCTGACCGCTCTGATGGGCCCCAAGGGCTACAAGCAGCTCGTACGCCTGTGCGAGGAGCACCTCGCAGGCGACCACCGTCGTACACGACACCGCGCCGACCCCGGGGCCTGAGCCCGGCGCCTGACCCCGGAGGCCTGCGGGCCCGTGTCGCGGGCCACAATGACGCATGCGACTGGACCATCTCTCGTTCGCCGCCGGCCCCGACGGGCTCGCTGCGACCACCGCCCGGCTCGGCACACTGCTCGGCACGGAGTTCGTGGACGGCGGCAACCACCCCCGCTTCGGTACGCGCAACATGATCCTGCCGCTGGTGGGCGACCAGTACGTCGAGGTCGTGAGCGTGCTCGACCACCCGGCGTCCGACAAGGCACCGTTCGGGCAGGCCGTGCGCGCACGCACCGATCTGGGTGGCGGGTGGCTCGGCTGGGTCGTGCGCGTGGACGACATGGCACCGGTCGAGCACCGGATGGGCCGGCACGCGGTGCCCGGCAACCGCCGGCGTCCCGACGGCTTCAACCTGGAGTGGAAGCAGATCGGCGTACGAGGGACCCAGGCCGACCCGCAGCTGCCGTTCGTCGTCAGGTGGGAGGTCCCTGACGAGGAGCACCCGTCGCGCGCTGCTGAGGCCACCGTCACGCTCGGTTCGCTCGAGATCGCCGGCGCCCCCGAGCGGGTGACGCAGTACCTCGGTGAGTCGGTCCTGGACGCGCTCACCGACGTCGATGTCCGGTGGGTCGCCCCGAACGGCATGCCGGGCATCGTCGCCGCGACGTTCGTCACCCCGACGGGTGAGGTCCGCATCTGAGCACGGCGGGCCGTCGCGGAGACCGAGACCGGGGACGAGACGGGCTCAGTGGTTGAACTGAGTACGACAGCGGATGGTCGCTGACTCGACTGGGTCACACCCTGGAGAGCATGAGCAGTGTCCTGCGAATCCCCGGCCACCTCGGGCCGGCGGCTGCCGTCGTGGTCTCGATGGGCGTCACCACGGTTCTCGGGGCCGGGGGCATCAACCTGCTCATCGTGCAGAACGCCGACGCCGCCGGGTACGACGCCGCGGCGGTCATGGCGGCCGTGGTCGCGCTCTGCTGCTTCGCCGGCGCACTGGCGCTGATGCGGCTCACGGGCAAGCTGCGCCCCGCGCTGTGGGGCTACCTGCCAGGGCTGCTCGCCGTACTCACGACCGGCCTGCTCGTGAGCGAGGGCAGTGCCCGGGCCGCAGCAGGGGCAGTGTCGCCGCTCCTCGGTGCGGTGCTGCTGGTGGCCCCGTCGACATGGCTCCCGATCTACGCCGCCGCCCGCGCGCACGTCGAGACACGCCGCGAGGACGCCAGCGCCCGGCCGTGGCGCGGACGCCTCTGATCCACCGCTTCCGCGCGAGCCGCGCCGTCGCTGTCACCCCTCTCGCCTAGCGTGTCCGTCATGGCGAGGAGCACGACGACGTACCGCTGCACCGAGTGCGGCTGGACGACCACCAAGTGGGTCGGCCGCTGCGGCGAGTGCCAGGCGTGGGGCACGGTCGACGAGCGGGGCGGCGGTGCTGCCGCACCCGGTCGGACGGCGGCGACAGCGGTCACCCGCGCCGCCCGCCCCATCGGACAGGTCGACGTCGAGACCGCGCGCTCGCGGCCCGCGGCATCGCCGAGCTCGACCGGGTTCTCGGCGGCGGGTTCGTGCCCGGCGCGGTGGTGCTGCTGGCCGGCGAGCCCGGGGTCGGCAAGTCGACGCTGCTGCTCGAGGTCGCCGCGCGGTGGGCCCGTGCGGCTCGCGACGCACGCTCTACGTGTCGGGCGAGGAGTCGGCCGCCCAGGTCCGGCTGCGTGCCGAGCGCACCGGCGCCATCGCACGACAGCCTCTACCTCGCCGCCGAGACCGACCTCGGCGCGCGTGCTCACCCACATCGACGACGGTCAAGCCGTCCCTGCTGATCGTCGACTCCGTCCAGACGATCGGGTCGGGCGACGTCGACGGCGTCCCCGGCGGCGTCACGCAGGTGCGCGAGGTCGCCTCGACGGTCATCCAGCGCGCCAAGACGCGACAACATCGCCGACCCTCCTCGTCGGCCACGTCACCAAGGACGGCTCGGTCGCCGGTCCCCGCGTGCTCGAGCACCTGGTCGACGTCGTGCTGCAGTTCGAGGGTGACCGCAACACGCGGCTGCGCCTGCTGCGCGCCGTCAAGAACCGCTTCGGTCCCGTCGACGAGATCGGCTGCTTCGACCTCGTCGACGACGGCATCGTCGAGGTGCCCGACCCGACCGGCCTGTTCGTCTCCCGGCACGACCAGCCGGTCGCGGGCACGTGCGTCACGGTCACGATGGAGGGACGCCGGCCGCTGCTCGCCGAGGTGCAGGCGCTCAGCGTCGCCCCACCGAGCTCCCGCGCCCCGACGCACGTCCAGCGGCCTCGACTCCTCCCGGGTCGCGATGATCCTCGCGGTGCTGACGCAAGCGCTGCGGGCTCGTACCTGGGACCAGCGACGTCTACACGGCCTCGGTCGGCGGCGCGCGGCTCACGAGCCGTCGGTCGACCTGGCCGTCGCGGTCGCGGTGGCTCTCGGCGGCCACCGACTCGTCGTGCCCAGCGACCTCGTCGCGATCGGCGAGGTCGGTCTGGCCGGCGAGGTCCGCCGCGTGAGCGACCTCGGCCGCCCGGCTGCGCGAGGCCGCCCGGCATCGGGTTCCGTCGCGCGATCGTGCCCCGCGACGGCGCCGACGCGACCCCCGACCGCGCAAGGTCCCGGGGCTGACGGTGGTCGCGGTCGACGACCTCGTGGCGCGCTCCGCGAGCTCGGCATCGGCGCGGGGCCCAACCACTACACTGATCGCAGTCATTGAACCAATCTCGCGGGGGAACTGTGTCGATGCAACGATCGAGCCGGCGACACATCGTCGATCCTCCGGGCGACGCTGGCCTCCGTCGCGCCCGGCACCGCGCTGCGCGAGGGACTCGAGCGCATCCTGCGCGGGCGCACCGGCGCGCTCATCGTGATCGGCCAGGACAAGGACATCGACGCCATCTCGACCGGCGGCTTCGCCCTCGACGTGCCCTTCACCGCCACCGGCCTGCGCGAGCTGGCCAAGATGGACGGCGCGATCATCCTCGACTCGGCCGCCACGCCGGATCGTCCGGGCCGGCGTGCACCTGATGCCCGACCCGTCGATCCCCACCCACGAGACCGGCACCCGCCACCGCACCGCCGACCGGGTCGCCCGCCAGACCAACGTCCCGGTGATCTCGGTGTCCGCGTCGATGCACATCATCGCGCTCTACCTCGACGACCAGCGCCACGTCCTCGAGGAGACCGGGGCGTCCTCGGCCGCGCCAACCAGGCCCTCGCAGACGCTCGAGCGCTACCGCACCCGACTCGACGAGGTGTCCGACGCGCTGTCGGCGCTCGAGATCGAGGACCTCGTCACGGTGCGCGACGTCACCGCCGTCGCCCAGCGCCTCGAGATGGTGACGCCGCATCGCCGGCGAGATCGAGATCTACGTGCTCGAGCTCGGCACCGACGGACGCCTGCTGTCGCTGCAGCTCGACGAGCTCGTCGGCGGCGTCGACGCCGAGCGCACGCTGGTCGTCCGCGACTACGTGCCGTCGGGACGCCGCGGCCAGCCGCCGTCGAGGTGTCTCGCCGAGCTGGCCGCGATCGAGTCCGGCCGACCTGGTCGACCTCGGCGACCGTCGCGCGGCGCTGCGCATCGGCACCGGCGAGACCCTCGAGTCGGCCCGGTCTCGCCGCGCGGCTACCGCCTGCTGGCCAGGTCCCGCGCCTGCCCGGCTCGGTGGTCGAGCGGTCTCATCACGCACTTCGGCACGCTCCAGAAGCTGCTGGCCGCGAGCATCGACGACCTGCAGACCGTCGAGGGCGTCGGCGACCTGCGCGCCCGCGGCGTCCGCGACGGTCTCTCGCGCCTCGCCGAGTCGAGCATCCTCGAGCGCTACGTCTGAGGCACCGTCCTCCAGGCGGTCACGGAGCAGGTGGGGTCGCCGGACTCGCGTCGGGCTTGGTCGTCGGCTTTGCCGTCCCCGTGGGCGCGGGGGCGCCCGGTGTCGGACCGGGCGTTGCCGGCGGGGTCGTCGGCGGTGCTGTCGTGGGTGGTGCGGCGAGGGTGAACTCCCCGATCGCCGCCTCGCCGCCGAGCAGGGCAGCCTTCGCCTCGTACGAACCCGGCGTCGCGAACGCCCTCCTTGTCGCAGTCGTCGCCGTCGGCGCGACCGCTCCACTAGACGTCCACGACCGTCGCCCACGTGGGGTGGACGTCGACCGTACGGCCGTCGACGCGGTCACAGGTCTGGGTGTCCCAGACCTTCCCGCCGGAGTCAGTGACCGCCAGGACGAAGGTCGTGGGATCGATCCTGACCGTGCACGGCTTCTCCGTCGACGTGACGACGCGCAGGGTGACCGGGATGGCGCGGCCGGCGAGCGTCCCCGCGGCGACCGACGGGACGATCTGCACGTACTCGGGCTCGCAGGGGCCGGTCACGGCGCCCAGCCGGACTCGACCTCGACGTCCCTCGCCTTGCGGTTGCGCGGCGCGGCAGCGGTCGGCGGCGGTGCACTGCCGGTCGGAGTCGCCGAGGGCGTGGACTCAGGCGCTCGCGCGTCGGCGTCGTCATCGCCCCCGCCGATGACCCGGGAGCCCAGCCAGACCAGCAGCACCACGACAAGGACGACGAAGGCCCGCCGACGCCAGTAGACACCGGGGGGCAGCTTGCCCGAGGGCCGCATGACGGCTCACGGCCCCACGCTAACCGTCACCGCACGCGTGACAGGATCGACTCGCCATGGTCGCTTCGAGCTCCTCACTGAACGCCGCAGTCGTCGACTGGTACGCCCTGCACGCCCGCGCGTTGCCCTGGCGTCGCGACTCGACGACCGCCTGGCACGTGCTCGTCTCGGAGTTCATGCTCCAGCAGACGCCGGTCGAACGGGTCCTCCCGGTCTACGAGGCGTGGACGTCGCGGTGGCCGACGCCGTCGGCCCTGGCTGCAGAGCCGAGCGGCGAGGCGGTCCGCGCGCTGGGGACGCCTCGGCTACCCCCGTCGCGCCCTGCGCCTGCACGCCGCCGCCACCGCCATCGTCGACCGTCACGACGGCGTGGTCCCGGAGGACGTGGACGAGCTCCGCGCGCTGCCCGGCGTCGGTGACTACACCGCCGCCGCGATCGCCGTCGTTCGCGTACGGGCACCGCCATGCCGTGCTCGACACGAACGTACGGCGCGTGCTTCGCGCGAGTCGTCGACGGCACGGCCCTGCCGGCTCCGGGCCTCACCGCCGCCGAGCGCGCCCAGGCGCTGGGCATCCTGCCGGACGACCGGTCGACAGCGGCGCGGTGGTCGATCGGCGCGATGGAGCTCGGCGCGCTCGTCTGCACCGCACGCTCGCCACGGTGCGAGGTGTGCCCGGTCGCGGAGTGGTGCCGCTGGACGACGCCGGGCGACCCGCGCACGACGGCCCGTCGCGCCGCGGCCAGACGTAGGCGGGCACCGACCGTCAGTGCCGCGGCCGACTGATGGCGGTGGTGCGCGAGGCGGACGGGCCCGTCGGTGGCGAGGTCCTGCGCGCGGTCTGGGAGGACGCGACCCAGCGCGAGCGTGCCTCGACGGGCTGCTCGACGACCGGCTCGTGGCCCTCGTCGGGGACGATCTCTACGCGTTGCCGGACTGACGGCTCAGCCGCGCGGTGACCGCAGCCGACGCACGACGGCACGCAGACCGCTCTCCCTGCCTGCCGTGCGGCGTACGCGGGCGACCACGGCCTCACGCTCTCGGCGGTAGTGGTCTGCCGCGAACGCGACGGCCGCGGCGTGCGGGCTGCGTACGTGGCCGACAGCGCATCGAAGGTGTGCTCGACGTCGGTTCCGCTTCCGGGCTGGTCTCCGGATTCGGCACTGAGGGCGACGTACGCCTGCCAGACGGCCTCGGCGGCTCGACCAGACCGGCAGGCAGCTCGAGGGCGGACCACTCGACGACGTTGCGGCGGAGCCCGGCGTCGAGGAACTCGTCGACGGGGTGCGGCACCACCGACGGGTCCGGGGTGTACGTGAGGTCGAGACCGGCGCGTAGCCGCTCCGCCTGGGCCCTCCAGTCCTCCAGCAGATCCGTGTAGCGGACCACCACGCGCGGGGCCCCACGGGTGACGCGCTCGGACTCGAGGGCGATGTTCACCCAACCCCCGACCTGCCGGACCGCGAGGGCACTGCGGCGGTCCGTCCTCGGCGGACTTCGCGTAGTGCATCGTCCGGCTGGCCGAGACCTCCGCCGGGTGACGCATCATCGTCACGAAGCCCGGCATCACCCCGACCTCGTCAGCCGTCTCGAGCCACAGACGCGACAGGAGGACCGTCCGCGGGTCGTTCACGATGATCGTCGGGACTGGGCCAGGGCCTCGGTGAGCCACGCCCGAGACGCTCGGCGTAGTCGCCGCTGCGGACCACGGCGTCGACGCGCGCCGGCGCATCGGGGGCGAGGTCGAGCGTACGGACGCCTGCGGTGTCGAGAATCTCCTTGTGCAGGTCCACGACCCACTGCGGCTCGTAGAAGCCCCGGGGGTTGCTCTTGTTGCGGCGTACCTCGGGTTTCGGCACGTCCAGCCCGAGGCGAGCGAGCGTGCCGGCCATCGAGCTCGTGCCGCTCCGCCCCGGTCCGAGGATGATCACCAGCCGCGCATCAGCGGGCGACGCGGGACCAGGCACAGGATCCACCTCCGGCACACGGAACCGGTCGACGGCAGGGTGGTGGCTCACGCTACCACGCAGCGCCGGACCCAGGATGCCGAAAGGGGACCCTTCGCGGGGTCCCCTTCGGTCGTCGTCCTGTCCGTCAGCCTGCGGCAGTCGCCGCTGGCGCCGGGGTCGACGGTGCCCGCGGCCACCTCGAGCGGCGGGTCGGGCAGCTCGGCCTTGGCGCGCCCTTGAAGGTGAACGTCGCCGCGGGCCCTCGCCCTCGACGTCGACCAGGACGATCTGGCCCGGGCGCAGCTCGCCGTAGAGCAGCTTCTCGGCCATGACGTCCTCGATCTCGCGCTGCACCGTGCGACGCAGCGGTCGAGCACCGAGCACCGGGTCGAAGCCACGGCTGGCGAGCAGCTCCTTGGCGTCCGTCGTGAGCTCGATGCTTCATGTCCTTCTCGGCCAGACGCTTCTCGAGCGAGCCGATCATCATGTCGACCATCTGCAGGATCTCGTCCTGCGTCAGCGGCGGGAAGACGATGATCTCGTCGACACGGTTGAGGAACTCAGGACGGAAGTGCTGCTTGAGCTCGATCCGACACGCGCTCCTTCATCTTGTCGTACGAGCCCGCGACGTCGCCGGCCTGGCTGAAGCCCAGGTTGACGCCCTTGGAGATCTCACGCGCACCGAGGTTGGTGGTCATGATGATGACGGCGTTCTTGAAGTTGACGACGCGACCCTGACCGTCGGTGAGGTGACCCTCCTCGAGGATCTGCAGCAGCGAGTTGAAGATGTCCGGGTGGGCCTTCTCGATCTCGTCGAACAGCACCACCGAGAACGGCTTGCGGCGCACCTTCTCGGTGAGCTGGCCACCCTCTTCGTAGCCGACGTAGCCCGGAGGCGAGCCGAACAGCCGCGAGACGGTGTGCTTCTCGCTGTACTCGCTCATGTCGAGCTGGATGAGCGCGTCGTCGTCGCCGAACAGGAAGTTCGCCAGCGCCTTGGACAGCCACGTCTTGCCGACGCCCGAGGGTCCGGCGAAGATGAACGATCCACCGGGACGGCGCGGGGTCCTTCAGGCCGGCACGCGTGCGACGGATCGCCCGGGACAGGGCCTTGATGGCCTCGTCCTGACCGATGACGCGCTTGTGCAGCTCGTCCTCCATGTTGAGCAGGCGGCTCGACTCCTCCTCGCTGAGCTGGCCGACCGGGATGCCGGTCGCCTTGGCCAGGACCTCGGCGATGAGCTGCTCGTCGACGACCGCGACCTCGTCGAGGTCGCCGGACTTCCACGGCTTCTCGCGCTCGTTCTTGGCGGTCGATGAGCTTCTTCTCCTCGTCGCGCAGGCGACGCGGCGGACTCGAAGTCCTGCGCGTCGATCGCGCCCTCCTTGCGGCGGCGGACGTCGGCGATCTGGTCGTCGAACTCCTTGAGCTCCGGCGGCGCCGCATCGCGACGGATGCGCAGCCGCGCACCGGCCTCGTCGATCAGGTCGATCGCCTTGTCCGGCAGGAACCGGTCGGAGACGTAGCGGTCGGCCATCGTCGCCGCCGCGACGAGCGCCTCGTCGGTGATGGAGACGCGGTGGTGCGCCTCGTAGCGGTCGCGCAGGCCCTTGAGGATCTCGACCGTGTCGAGCGACCGACGGCTCGTCGACCAGGATCGGCTGGAAGCGACGGTTCAGCGCCGCGTCCTTCTCGAAGTGCTTGCGGTACTCGTCGAGCGTGGTGGCGCCGATCGTCTGCAGCTCGCCACGGGCCAGCATCGGCTTGAGGATGCTGGCGGCGTCGATCGCGCCCTCGGCGGCACCCGCACCGACGAGGGTGTGGATCTCGTCGATGAACAAGATGATGTCGCCGCGGGTGCGGATCTCCTTGAGCACCTTCTTGAGGCGCTCCTCGAAGTCGCCGCGGTAGCGCGAGCCGGCCACGAGCGCACCGAGGTCGAGCGTGTAGATCTGCTTGTCCTTGAGCGTCTCGGGCACGTCGCCACGGACGATGTCCTGCGCGAGGCACTCGACGACGGCGGTCTTGCCGACGCCGGGCTCGCCGACGAGGACCGGGTTGTTCTTGGTGCGGCGCGACAGCGTCTGCATGACGCGCTCGGCCTCGTCGTCACGGCCGATGACCGGGTCGAGCTTGCCCTCGCGGGCGGCCTGCGTGAGGTTGCGACCGAACTGGTCGAGCACCAGCGGAGCTGCTCGGCGCGGACTCGCCGGCCGGCGCACCGGACGAGTCTCGGCCTCCTTGCCCTGGAAGCCGCTGACGCAGCTGGATGACCTGCTGGCGGACGCGGTTGAGGTCGGCACCCAGCTTGACGAGGACCTGGGCGGCGACGCCCTCGCCCTCGCGGATCAGGCCGAGCAGGATGTGCTCGGTGCCGATGTAGCTGTGGCCGAGCTGCAGCGCCTCGCGGAGGCTCAGCTCGAGGACCTTCTTGGCGCGCGGGGTGAACGGGATGTGCCCGCTCGGGGCCTGCTGGCCCTGGCCGATGATGTCCTCGACCTGGCCGCGGACGGCCTCGAGCGAGATGTCGAGGCTCTCGAGCGCCTTGGCGGCGACGCCCTCACCCTCGTGGATGAGGCCCAGCAGGATGTGCTCGGTGCCGATGTAGTTGTGGCTGAGCATGCGCGCCTCTTCCTGGGCGAGCACGACGACTCGACGGGCACGGTCGGTGAATCTTTCGAACATGCAACTCCCCTTGATCCGAGACCTTGTGCAAGTCGGGTCTCTGTCCACTCCATGCTAGTGGGAGCGAACAACGGCAGTGGACCGCCCGACGGGGGCGGTTACGCCTGATTACAAGGGATCTAGGCGCTCCAGCCTTCCAGTGTTCACGCAGGGCGAACACTAGGGAGGGCGATGTTCGCCGACAGCGAACGCGAAGGGCGTGGAGCCGGGAGTCAGAGGTCCGGGCGCGAGGGGCCGGCAGTCCTAGACTCAGATCCATCCGGTGGCCAGCTCCCGGACGAGAAGTGAGGTGTCATGCGCAGGACACGTCGTCGCGCGGATCACGAGCAGCGCGCCACCCTGGGCCTCGACGACGCACAGGAGACCGGCCTGCCCGCACGCTACGCGGGCCTGCTGCCCGAGCGCGCGCGCCGAGTGGTCGTCGTCCTGGCCGACGCGCGTACGGGCACCGAGATCCTCCCGTACCTCACCCACCGCCCCGCCGACACCGTCATCGTGATCTCGCCGGAGGTCGCGCCGGAGTGGGAGCTCGACGAGCGCGACGTGCAGCACCGCGCCGCAGCGAACATTCTCGAGGTGAACTGGCAGCTGCGGTTCGTCGGACCGGTCGACGTCATGATCGACCTCGCGCACGCGAGCGCCGCGGACCACGACGCGACGTGGCGCAAGCTCTTCTTCCACCTGCGGCCGAACGGGCTCTACCTCCTGCGCCGCGGTGCAGTCAGCGACGGCACAGTGCCGGGGTCGTTCCTCGCGGTCGCGCCGTGGGTCGGAGCGCCGGCCAAGGCGCAGTCCGGACGCTCGGCATCCGACCGTGAGCTCGCCCTCGCGACGTCGACCGTCACCGTCGGGGCCGACCACGTGGCGGCCGTCAAGCGCAACAAGCACGTCCTCAAGGTCCGTGAGGCCGACGCCGGGCGGATCCTTCCCTCCCGCGAGCCCGCGCTCGGCCTGGAGGTCCTTCGGTCGATGCCGGCAGGCACCCTCGACGTCCGGGCGAACGTCGTCTCGCACGAGGCGTCGGTGCAGATCACCGGGCTTCCGGAGGCCATGGAGTATCCGGTGCTCCATCTGCGCCGCTACACAGGCAGGATCGCCATGGCCTCCAACGCCCTCCTGCACCACCGGTTCTCGGCACTCCCCGACTCCTTCCGGCACCACCGCGCGAACCTGAGCAACCCGCGCCTCGTCGACGCGAACGGCGACTTCGCCCGCGTCCCCGCGAACCTGCGACCGACCAAGGAGCTCACCGGCACCTACTACCACCTGGACTCGGAGAACTCCGGCCACTACGGGCACCTGATGACCGAGGTGATCAGCCGTGCCTGGGGATGGCCAGCGGCGAAGGAAGCGATCCCTGACCTCAAGGCCCTCTTCCGGATCCGCTTTGCCAACGAGCGGCGTCCCGAGCTGGAGCTGCGTGTCTTCGAGGCCCTGGGCATCTCACGCGAGGACGTCGTCTGGGTCGACGAGCCGGTCTGGCTCGAAGACGTCGTCGCTGCGACCCCGATGTGGCACAACCAGTTCCCCTACTACGTCCATCCCGACCTCGCGGGCACCTGGAGCAGGTTGCGCGAGAACCTCCGCCGCCCGCTCTCCACACCACCGTCACGCAAGATCTTCGTCTCACGCCGCGATGACACCGGGAACCGCTCGTGCCGCAACACCCGTGAGGTCGAGGCGTTCTTCGCCGACCACGGGTTCGACGTGCTCTACCCGGAGCTGTTCGACCTCGGCGAGCAGGCGGCCATCTTCGCCGATGCCGAGGTGGTCGCGGGCTTCGGCGGATCGGCCGTCTTCAACATCTTGTTCTCGACGAAGCTGCGGACGCTGATCCTGCTGAACCACGAGGCGTACACCGCACGCAACGAGCACCTCTACACCGCACTCCTCGGCGGCGACGTGCACTACTTCTGGAGCTCGCCGGACGTCAGCCACCCGGAGGGCGGGTGGTCAGAAGAGGCGTACTACTCGGGCTGGGAGTTCGACTTCGCACGCAACCGGGCGGGTCTGGAGACGGTGCTGGCCACCGTCGCGGAAGGCTCGTCGTGACGGTCGGCGACGAGTAGGGTGGCGCGCAACCCGACCCGAGGAGTACCGGTGGACGCTCGTCTGTGCATCGTGGTTCGCTTGGCGTCCGCAAGCCCCGCCGTGGGGGACCTCGTGGCGGCCTTGGACGGCCAGTCCCTCCCCGTGTCCTCTTTCGATGTGCTCTTCCTCGACAGCGGCCTCGACGACCGCACCCAGGAGCGGCTGCGTCGGCTCGCCGACCGTCGCCCCCACGTGCAGGTGCTGTCCGAGGATCAGGCAGCGGCGCTCGATCTCACGTGCGACGTTGTCCTCCCCCTCGCTGACACCGACGTCCCGCTCCCCGACGCCCTCGCGCGTGTGGGCTCGGCGGCGGCCGACGCTGACGCGGTGGCTCTGTCCCGGGTCGACGAGCCGGGCGGCGGGCCGGAGGAGAGCGAGGTCGACCTGCTACGGAGCGCTCCCGCGGCCGCTTTCCGGGCCGACTTCCTCCGCAGGGCAGGACTGTCGCCCTTCGACCCCGACCTCGCAGTCAAGGCCGCCGCAGCCTCGCCGGGCGTCGTCGCGCTCGCCGATCCCGCGCTGCGAGCCACCCATCCGTGGCGCAACGAGGCGACTGTCATGGCCACATCCGTCGGCTGGGGCGGCGACACGCTCACCCTCGTGGCCGAAGGCGCGGTACCGCTCGAGGACACGGAGCCCTTGCCCCCTCAGATCCGCCTCATCGCCCGGCACGCAGGTACCGGCCGGCAGGTCCGGCTGGAGTCGGCGGCGACGCTCGCCGAGGACGAAGGCACCGTCCGCGTCTCGCTCACCGGCAGGTTCGCCCCCGCGTCGGTGGACAGCCCGCTGTCGTCGGAGTCGGGCCCCTGGCACCTGCGCGTGGAGCTGGTCGGTCCCCGCCAGCTCGTCTCTCTCCCGGTACGCACCGCCGAGGCGACCTCGGCCGTGCTCGGCGACGTCGTCGTCGCGCTCGTCGACCACCCGAGGGGCCTCGCCGTGATCGTCGGCGAGGCCCGTGGACCGGTTCTCCGAGCCGACGCGGCCGGCGTCGCCTTCGACGAGAGCTCGGTCGGAACCCGCATGTCGCTCCCCCTGACCGGGATCCACGCCGTCGCGCCGTCGGCGCGGGGCGAGCTGGTCATCGACCCGATCTCGGTGCCGGCAGAGATCGTGGAGTCCGACGGACGGACAGTCCTCACCGCCTTCCTGAGCGGCATGCCAGGGCGTTACGCGCTCTCGACCACGTTCGGGCCGACTCCCACACCGCTGGGCTACGACCTCGTCATCGACGGGCTGGGCAGCATGTCGCTCGCACCGACCCCACCTGCGAAGCCGAAGAAGAAGAAGACGCCACGTGCACCCGGCCCGGCCAAGGACGAGCGCCCTCCCGCCACCGGCCTCGTCCGGCGCGTACGCCGTCGCACCCCGGATCCGGTGGTCCGGGCGCTGGCGGACGTCCCCGGCCTGCGCGCGGCCTACCAGCGGTTGACCCGTCGCTGACCGCCCCGTGCGTCAGGCCGCGCGCGAGCTCGAGCCGGGGACGAAGGCGCGCCCGAGACGGGACTCCATCACGTCGACGAGCCTCGTGCGAACCTCATCAGGGGTGGCTCCCCTCAGATCCGCGAGCAGCTCGGGGATCTGCGCCTCGAGCACCCGCTGGGCGGGGACCACGGTGAGGCGGTCCAGCACGTCCTCGGGCACAGGCTGAGGGTCGGGCCTGCGGAACTCGGCAAGGATCTCGACAAAGCTGTCGCTGAGCGCCGTGCTCTGCGGGTCGAGCCCGAAGACGAGCAGCAGGCCGGTCGGCTGGGTGTCGACCGGGACCACGACGAGGTCCGGGCGGTAACGCGCGAGGATCTCGAGCATGGGATAGACGTCGCCCGTCCACGGTCCGGTGTGCCGGTCACGTGCCGCCTCGTCGATGGTCCGTGGGAGGACGTCGTCGAAGACGATCAGCCCGTGCGGGCTGCTGTGGCGCTCGGCGTTGATGAAGTCGCGCAGCGCGAACTCGAGGATGTGCAGACCGTCGATGAACGCGAGGTCGAACGGGCGTCCGGACGTGAGCGCCAAGGGGTCCGGACGAGAGAAGAACTCGTCGCTCGTCGAGCGTACGAGCGCGAAGTCTCCGTCGAGCGGGTACTGGATGTGGAAGAGCGGATCGACCCCCACCGACCTGCACCGGGAGAGCTGGAGGCTCCTGCCGATGGCGACGCCGATCTCGAGATAGGTCTCGGGCGCCAACCGCTCGTGGAGGGCGGTCAAGAAGGGGACGTAGTGCATGCGCGGGAGCCTAGGGACCCCGAGCACCCAGGTCAACGGCCCTCCTCGGCGCTGCCGAAGACCGCATCGACGACACGTGCGGCAGCAGATCCGTCGTCGAGCGGGGCGAACCTGTCGCGGAACGCGGCCCGCCGCAGCGCCCACCGTACGTCGTCCCCGCCGACGAGCGCAGCGATCAGAGAGCCGGTCTCGCGGTGCACCGGGCCGGGCGCGACCTCGTCCAGGTCGACGTAGAAGCCGCGGACACGGTCGCGGTAGTCGTCCAGGTCCGGTGCGAGCAGGTGGATCGGCCGGTCGAGCACTGCGAAGTCGAACATCACCGACGAGTAGTCGGTGACGAGGACGTCGGCTGCCAAGAAAAGGTCGGCCACGTCCGGGTACAGCGTGACATCGACGACGCCGGCATGCGCGGCGCTCGCCGAGGCCGCGGTGTTGGCGTGGCCGCGCACCAGCACAACCGCGTCCGGGACCTGACGGACCACCGCCTCGACGTCCATATAGAGGACCTTCGCCGGGTGCCCCCCGTCGCGGACGTTCTCCCGCCAGGTCGGCGCGTACAGGATCACCCGCTGATCGGGTGAGACGCCCAGACCCTTGCGCACCCGCGCACGCGAGTCGCCGCGGTCGGCCGCGAGCAGCACGTCGTTACGGGGGTAGCCGACCTCCAGCAACGGGCCGTCGTAGCCGAATGCGCCCGGGAAGATCTGCGAGCAGTACGGGCTCGGCGAGACGAGGAAGTCCCACGAACCGGCCTCTGCCTCCATCATCCGCATGTACGAACGGCTCATCAGCCCTGCGTCGTGGATGTCGTGGCCGATCTTCTTCAGCGGTGTCCCGTGCCACGTCTGGAGGTGGATCTGGCCCTGCGCCTTGGCGAAGAACGCCGGGAAGTTGTTGTTGTTGACGAGGTACTTCGCGCGGGCGAGCAGCTCGTACCACTCACGGGACCAGCGGACGACCGTACGGGTGCCTGCGGGGGTGGCTGCCGAACGGTCCTCGACGCTCCACACCCGCTCGAGATCGGGACGACGCTCGCGCAGCTCCCGGCAGATCGCCAGCGGTGAGTCACCGACGGTGCGGCCGGCGAAGCACTCGAACAGCACCACGTCGAGACGCTCGGCCGATCGCCTCGACGTGTACGCCGTCTGCAGCCGTCCCTGCTGGAACGCCCCGCGCTCGTCGTCGGCCAGCGCGATCGGTCGCAGGTCGACCCCGTGCTGGCGACCACTGAGCTGCCACCGGTAGCCGGCGACCTCCATCGGGGCTGGGAGCGCGTGCCGCAGCGCCGCCGTCAGGGTCACCGGCGCCTCCGGGTCGTCACGCACCGCGAGGACGTACCGGTTGGTGGGGAGAGGCGCGTCGCCCGTACCCCAGGGGTCCGCGACCAGCCGAACCCGCACGCTGAACCGACCTTGGCCCAATCGGGCCTCGCTCGCCGTGCTGGCGCGAGGGCCTGTGATCTCCAACGTCGACGCGCTGACGCCCCAGGCCGTTCCCTCGACGACGAGTGCATCCTCCTCGGCCCGCACGGTGTCCACCAGGACGGCGCCCGTGGGTCGCCCGACGAGGACGGCCCGACCACCCCCCAACGAGAGAGGTGAGCCGGCGGCCGGGTCACCGTCCACCTCGACCCCGCTGCCGAGCACCACGGGAGACCTCGCGCCCGACCGGTGCAGCGCGCGCAGCGGACCTGCGTCTCCTGCGCACGCCTCCAGCCGCGCGGCGACGGTCGTCCCGTCGGAGTGCTCGAGGTTGATCCGCGACTCGCCGCCTTCGGCCTGGAGGCCGACGACGGGATCGTCCGCAGGACCGTCGACGACCAGCCGTACGGCGCCGGAGCCGATCGACGTCACCTCGGTGGCGATGGCCCAGTGCGCGGCGACCCGGACGGCGATCCCACGTGCCACCGTGCCGTGCAGACGCACGGCGTGGCCGTCGATGATCCGTGTCTGACGCACGCCGACGGAACCGGCGTTGTCGAGGGTGGTGAAGCCAGCCGCACGGGCCACGCCCCCGTAGGTCTGGACGACCTCGACCCGCCACATCACCGTCGGCTCGACGCTGCGCCGGGCCAGGTCCGCGCCCTCGACTCGCGCCGTGAATCCGCTCCGGCGGTGATCCTCGAACTCACGGCCGGGCCGCAACTCCGCGGCCGGGGCCTCCTCCGGAGTCACGTGCGCCTCCACCACGTCGCCGCTGGCGTCGTCGACCAGCCGTACGGCGAGAGCGCGGTCGACGTCGTCGACGTACATCAGGAAGGCGAAGCCGTGCAGCACCAGCGTGCTGCCCTCCCAGACCGCGCCGACGAGCCGGGAACGCGGGTGCCGGTCGGCGGGCGTCAGCGTGGTCAGCACCGGCGCGACGTCACCTGCGGCCTCCAGCGGCGCTACCACGTGACGGACGCCGTCTCGTTCCTCCGTCGGCCAGCCCGACGGGTGCCGCTGGTTGAACACGAAGACATCCTCGGCCGCCTCGCGCAGGCCGTCGGCGAGCAGCGCCGACATGATGCGCGGATAGACGGTCACCGCGGCGAGTGCGTCGTCGCTCATCTCGGCCCGGATCCGCGTCATCTGCTCGCGCAGCAGCGCCCAGTAGTCGTCGGAGGCGCTCAGTGCCGCCTGGAAGTAGCCGGGGAAGTCGTATCCGAAGAGCTTGACGAGCCAGGCACGACGCACGGCCTCCGACCCGTGCTCACGGACGAGGTCGTACGAAAGGGTCTGCGAGGCGAGCCGGTCGCGGATGTCGGCGCGCGTTGCCTTCTGCTGCGTGATCGAGCTGCCGTCACCGCGCGTGCGCCAGAGATAGACCGGCGACTTGAGGACGTCGAAGGTCCGGGCGCGGAGGAAGGCCTCCGTCATCGGGACCTGGTCCTCATACCGGACGCCCTCGGGGAACTCCAAGCCCGTGGCGTCCCAGAACGACCGGCGGAAGACCTTGTTCCAGGCGGTGATGTCGAGGAGCATCTCCGGGTGGTCCTCGATCGTGAGACCGGTACGGGTGCTGGCGTGCACCCGCTGGACCCAGTCCGGGACGTGGAAGCGCTCCTCGTCCCCCCTGCGGAAGCCGCCGACGACGAAGTCCGAGCCGGTCTTCTCGAGCATCTTGACCATGTCGCGGTAGGCGTGCGGGAGGACGACGTCGTCGGAGTCAGCGAACGCCACGTACCTCGCGCGGGCGTGGGCGAGGCCGGTGTTGCGGGCTGCGCCGAGACCGGCGTTGTCCTTGCGGACGATCCGGACACGACGGTCGCGCTCGGCGAATCGCCGCGCGATCTGCGGCGATCTGTCGGTGGAACCGTCGTCGACCACGACCAGCTCCAGACGGGTGAACGACTGCCCGAGGATGCTCTCGATGCACGGCTCGAGATAGTGCTCGATGTTGTAGACAGGCAGGACCACGCTCAGCAGCGGCTCCACCCGGCGTCCCGATCGTCGGCGGAGCCGCGACCGAAGGCGTCGGTAGAGCGCTCGCTTCCGGATGAGCGTGCTCACACGCACGATCGTCCCTCCCGAAGTCGTCGGGCTGGTGGGGCGGACTGGCGATTCTACCGGGAGTCGGCGCGGGGACCGGTCCCGTGGCGAGGCCCGGTCAGCGCACTTATCATCGCGATATGCGCCAGGCTCCAGCCGCGAGCGAGCCGACGTGACGGGGAGCCCGCCCGCCCGGGTGTCACATGCTGGGAGGTGGGTGGCGGCCGCCACGCGCAGGGTTGCGCGCACTGGGCGTCACCGGGTCCCGGGGCTGCTGAGCATCGTCGTCCCCGTGTACCAGGTCGAGCGCTACGTCGATGCCTGCCTGACGAGCCTGCGCCGTCAGACGTACCGGAAGACCGAGATCGTCGTGGTCGACGACGGCTCCCGCGACGCCAGCATGGCGATCGTCGCGGGCCACGCGCGGCGCGACCCGTTCATCCGCGTCGTCCACCGGGCGAACGGCGGCCTCAGTGCCGCCCGCAACACGGGGGCGGAGGCCGCCCGCGGCGCGTACCTCACGTTCGTCGACTCCGACGACATGGTCTCCGACCCCGAGCTCTACGCCCGGGTGATCGCGACGCTCGAGGAGACCGGGTCCGACCTGGCCGTCACCGGCTACGACAGGTGGGAGGACGGCTCCCGCCGCGACGCGGCGCCGTGGATCCGCGCCGTGCACGACCGCGAGCGGCGGCGGACGACGCTGCGCGACTTCCCCGAGGTCCAGGCGAACGCCGTCGCTTGGAGCAAGGTCTACCGCCGCGCGTTCTACGACGAGGCCGCGCTCCACTTCCCCGAGGGCGCACTCTTCGAGGACCAGCCCGTCTCCTCTCGTGCGTACGCGAGAGCACGGTCCTTCGACGTCCTCCCGCTGATGGGCGTGACGTGGCGGGTCCGCGAGGACCGGACCTCGATCTCGCAGCAGGCGATGTCCCTGCGCAACGTCCTCGCCCACACGGCCGCGGTGGAGGCGTCGTTCGCCGAACTCGCCGAGGTGGCCCCATACGCGGTCGCGCCCCGCGCCTTCCAGCTGCTGCGCCACAACATGTGGTTCTTCACCCGGCAGCTGCCGATCGCGGAGAACGGGGTGTTCGAGGTGCTCCGCCAGAGCATCGGCCTGCTCCTCTCGCGGGTGGATCCCGAGGAGTACGCGGACAACACCGCTCCGTACGACAAGGCGCTCAACCTCTTCGTCGCGCGCGGCGATCGCGCCCGCACGGAGGCGCTTCTCGCGGCCGGCCGCGAGTCGGGCCACTACCCCGTGGTGCGTGAGGACGGCGACCTGCGGTGCCTGCTGCCGATGCACGACGACCCTGCATCCGGTCTCGGCCCGCAGGAGCTTCGCCTCGGGGACCGGCTGCTCACCCTTCGCAGCGGCGTCGACCGCGTCCGCTGCTCCGGCCACGTGCTGGAGATCGAGGGATGGGCCTTCGTGCGGTTCGTCGACATGGCCTCCTCCACGCCTCGGCTGGAGCTCGCCGCGACCGCACCGGACGGTCGGCAGGTCCCGCTCGAGGTCACCACGTTCACGAGCCCTCGTCTCGACGAGGTCAGCTCTGATGCGTACTGCGACTACCGGCCCGGCGGCTTCCGGGCGGCCCTCGACATCCGCACGCTCCCGCCGACCGTCGACAGGTGGACGTTCGCGCTGACGCTCGACGTGGACGGCGTCCGGCGCACCGGTCCGCTGACGGGGGTGGCGTCATTCGGCTCCGCCACGCTCGCACGGCACAGCCCGCCCGGCACTCCCCCGTTCGTCAGCCGTTCGCTGGATGGCCTGCTCGTCCTGGACCGCGCCACGGTGGAGGGCGACGAGGTGACGCCGGAGCGGCCGGCCGAGGTCACCGGTTTCGCCGTCGACGCCGACCGCGTGGTCGTCGAGGTCGCCGGCGACGACCTCGACGGCGGCGAGGCGACCGGGGTGCTGGTCCGGCAGGGCGTGGAGCTCCGGGCCAGGGCGGAGGCGGGCGCGCCGGGGATGTTTCGGCTGTCTTTCGCCACCTCCCGTGACGACGACATGTCACTCCGCGGGACGGCGGCCGCGCCGGTCGAGCCCCCTCCTGGCGTCTATCGCTTCCTTCTGCAACGATCCCCCGACGGCCCCGCGCGTCTCGCGCCGCTCTCCGCCCGCGTTCTCGACCTCCTCCCGTCCACCAGCACCACCGGCGCGCACCAGGTGCGTTTCGGGGTGGGGCGCAAGGGTGGTCTCACGGTGCGGCTGCGCCCTCCGCTCGCACCGGACGAGGTCGGCGCCCGCGCCCAACGGCTGCTGCGCGAGACCACCCTCGGGCGCCGCCCGGTGATCGACCAGATCTTCCTGCGTGCGCCCGGCGGTCGCAGCGCCGACCTGTGGGCGGTCCACGACGCGCTGAGCGGCCGGACCTCCGCCGTGAGGTGGTGGTCGGTGCCCGACCTCTCAGCGCCCGTGCCAGCTGGCGCGTGCGTCGTCGTCGAGGGCACCAGGCAGTGGTACGAAGCCTTCACGAGCAGTCGGGTCGTCGTCCTCGACGGGCCGGCCGAGCCGTGGATGGCCACGACCGACGACCAACGGGTCGTTCAGGTCGGGGTCGGCTACCCCGTCACCCCGTGGGGCCACGACATCCAGGCAGCGCACCACGCACCCGAGGCGTTGCCCGCCGTTGACGCGCGCGTCCGGGACTGGGACGTCGTGGCCTCGCCCGCGTCGTTCGCGACGACGCTGCTGACCACGCAGGTGCTCGCGCCCGCCGGCGCGCGGGCGCGGATCCTGGAGGTGGGCTCTGCGCACAACGACCTCGTGCTCAGCGAACACGCGCAGGCGCTGCGCGCGCGGACGCGCGCAGCGCTCGGGCTCTCGGACAGCACGCTCGCCGTCCTGCACGCGCCCGCGCGCCGGCGATGGCTCACCGCCACCGATCCGGCGACCCACGAGCTGGATCCGGCGAGGATCGCCGCTGCGCTCGGCCCGGAGACCGTCGTGCTGGCATGCGGCCACGCGGCGGACGACCCAGCGCCGCTGCGCGGCGAGCGGACGTACGACCTCACCGGGAGCGACCTCACTGTGCTCGCGCTCGCCTCCGACGCCGCCTTGCTCGACTACTCGCCGCTGCGGTTCGACTACCTGCTCCAGGACAAGCCGATGGTCTTCCTCGTTCCTGACCTGGCGCAGTTCGCCCTGGCCCATGGGTTCGCCGTCGACGAAAGCGACACGGCCCCCGGACCGCGGGCGACCGACCTCAGCGCACTAGAGCAGGCTTGGGGGCAGGCCACCGACCCGCGATATGCGGCTGAGCGCCGTCGGGTGAGGGCCGACTACCTCGATCGTGAGCACGGCGACGCCGCCGCACGGCTCGCCACGGTCGTCGTCGAGCTCCTCGAGGGTGGGGCTCCTCGCTAGTGCGCCGCCTCGTAGGCAGCCCGTACCTCTTCTGAGACACGTCCGCGCTCGGACACGTCGTAGCCGTTCTCGCGTGCCCACGCACGGATCTCGGACGCACTGCCGGCCCCGCTGCTGCGACGACGAGCCGAGCCACCGGCCGCCGACCTGCGGCGCCCTCCTCGCGACTTGCGTGCCTCGGCCACGTACGGGGCAAAGGCGTCGCGAAGCTTCTTGGAATTCTTCGCAGAGAGATCAATCTCGTACGAAACACCGTCAAGCGCGAACGAAACGGTCTCTTCTGCAGTGCCGCCGTCGATATCGTCGACCAGGATCACCTGAATTTTTTGGGCCATGCTCGGCACAATACGCCTCGCAAGGAATCCCGACAATGACCGCCACGGGTTACGAGGAAATCAGGCCTCGCGCGACGCGGGGAAAAGAATTGCCTCGCGAATACCGACGCCCATGAGAAGCATCACGAGACGATCGACGCCAAGGCCCATTCCACCCGCCGGCGGCATGCCGAACTCCAATGCGCGCAAGAAGTCCTCGTCGACCTCCATCGCCTCCGGGTCACCGGCAGCGGCGAGCGCAGCCTGCTCGGTGAGGAGCTCGCGCTGCAGCACAGGATCGTTGAGCTCGGAGTAGGCGGGCGCAAGCTCGACGCCGTTGATGATCAGGTCGAACGCCTCGGCGAGACCGGGCTTGCTGCGGTGGGGCTTGGCCAACGGGCGCACGGACTGGGGGTAGTCGGCCACGAACGTCGGCTGGATGAGCGTGTGCTCGACCAGCTTCTCGAACAGCTCCAGGACGATCTCACCGGGGCCCCACCCGTCACGCAGGGAGACCTCGTGCTCGGCGGAGAGCTTGCGCAGCGTCTGCTCGTCGGTGCCGAGCGTGATGTCCGCACCGACGGCCTCGGAGACGAGCTCGTGAATGCTGGCCCAGCGCCACTCGGCCTCGAGATCGATCTCGCTGCCGTCGCGCCCGGTGACGACCGTTCGACCGACGGCGCGAGCGGCGTCGCGGACAAGGTCGCGAAGAAGTTCGGCCATCGTGTGGTAATCGCCGTACGCCTGATATGCCTCCAGCATCGCGAACTCGACATTGTGCGTGTTGTCGACGCCTTCGTTTCGGAAGGTCTTCGCGATCTCGTAGACACGATCCACACCACCGACCAGTGCGCGCTTCAGGTGCAGCTCGAGTGCAATGCGGAGCAGCATCTCCTGATCGAAGGCATTCATGTGGGTGGCGAAGGGACGCGCTGCAGCGCCGCCGTTGGTGAACTGCAGCACCGGGGTCTCGACCTCGATGAATCCACGGGTGTCCAGCGTGCGGCGCAGCGACTGGAGAATCGTCGCCTTTGCGCGGACGACCTCGCGCGCCTCGGGCCGCACGACGAGGTCGACGTAGCGCATCGTCGCCCGCAGCTCCTCGGACAGCGGGTTGTGCTCGTTGGGCAGCGGCCGCAGCGTCTTGGCGGCGATCTGCCAGCCACGCACCTGGATCGAGAGCTCGCCGCGACGGCTGGTGACGACCTCGCCCTCGACCGCGAGGTGGTCGCCGATGTCGACGAACGCCTTGAACTCCGCGAGCGACTCCTCTCCGACCTCGGCAAGAGAGAGCATGCCCTGGATCTCGGAGCCGTCACCCTCGCGCAGCCGCACGAAGCAGAGCTTGCCGGTGTTGCGCAGGAAGATCACCCGCCCGGCCGTCGCGACCTCCTCGCCGGTGTGCGCGTCGGGCCCGAGGGCCTCGGCATCGTGCGCCGCGACGATCTCGCGGATCGTGTGGGTGTAGGGCACGGTGAGCGGGTACGGCGAGACGCCCTTGTCGAGCAGCCGCTGACGCTTCTCACGCCGGACGCGCATCTGCTCCGGGAGATCGTCGGCGGGCACGGCGGGGACGGCGTCGGTCATGCGTCCCAGGGTATCTGGGCCTCTGCCCCACCTGTGGGCGGACCGGGCGCCGACGACCACGCAGGCAGTCGATGCGTACGGCAGGATGGGTTCGGACGCGCGCCGACCGCGGGCAGGCGTGCAGGCGGGAGGTCGCGGTGCACGAGAGTCACACCGTCGTCCTGGTCTGCGCGTCCGCGGACGACCGTCCGGAGTCCGTGGACCCGCTCCTGCGCGAGGTCGCGGGGCTCACAGCTGGTGCGGCCGTCGTGGTGGCACCCTCCTCGCTCGCTGCAGCAGCCGCACGGACAGGCATGCTCCACGTCGACCTCGACGGTCCGGCAAGCGCGGTCGAGGCGGTGGTCTCCCAGGCCGGTCTCCTGGTCCTCTCGGACACGTCTGCGTGGGAGGAGCTCACCTACAGGCTGCCGCTCGCCGCCGTGGCGGTGCCGGCGCTCCTCCTGGGAGAAGGCCCGCCTGGACCGTTCACGGGGCACGTCCGCCGATCGGGCCAGCCTCTCGAGGCGGCAGCCGCCGCGGCCGAGCGCGCTTTCGGAGACCTGACCGACGCCGACCGCGTCGTCGTCCTGGCCGCCCTCCTGTCCCGGCTCACCGACGTCGTCACCGCCCAGCGCGCCTCGCTCGTCGAGCTCTCCGACCTGATCCGGCGGGAGTCGGCCATGAGGCAGGAGGAGCTGGCGTACCGCGACCTGCGGATCTCGGCGCTCGAACGCCGCAACGTCCGCGCCGCTCGCCGCCTCGACAGGATCGCCGGTCGCCTGGACCGGGTGCGCGAGCGCCATGCCCGCCGCATCCGACGTCTCGAGCGCGACGTCGCCTCGATGCACCGGCTGCGCCGGTGGCTGGCGCGAGCACTCACCAGGGTGCGGGCCCGCTTCTCGGCGTGACCCGGCTCACCCGAGTGCGTCGTCCAGGACGCGGCGCAGCCCACGCACTCCCGGCCGGTCCTCGAGGTCGACGGTGAATCCCGCGTTGACGGCGTCCGCCGACCACCCTCCTGGGGGGTGCTCGACGTCCGCAGCCGCCCAGACCATGTGCAGGTCGTCGCCGAGGACCGACGAGTGCAGGTACTCGTTGGCCGCCGTGTACGCCGCCGAGTTGATGATGATCTTGGCCCCCGGGCGACTGAAGACGGCGTTGCACATCGCGCTGCCCCCGTAGCCCGCCACTACCGACGCGTGCCAGAACGCGGACGCCTGCTGGGCCATCGGCATCGTCTCAGGCCGCAGCGTCGCGAACCCGCGCGCACGGAACTCCTCCTCCACCGCGTCCGCGTTGTGGCAGCGACGCTTGAGATCCGCCGGCCGCCCCACGAAGATCCGGTCCGCGTACGGGGTGTGCGGCGGGTCCGCGAGCCCGCGCAACGCCTCCCCGACCCGGTTCCACGTCGCTCGCAGCTCGGGGTGGGCGAAGCGCGGGTTCGCGAACTGCGGCGTCGCGGCGTACAGGTGCTCCACGACGAACGGCTGATCGCACGGCACGATGTCGTCGTCGTCGATCCCCGCTGCGTGGAGCAGCGTGCGTACGAACGACCGAGGTAGGGTCCCGTCCCGCTCCACCCCGACGAGCGCCTTCAGGTCCGGCCGCTCCTCCTTCAGCCGCCACCAGCCCCACAGCCTCGAGAGGACCTCGGTGATGACGTGCCCGAAGTGGTGAGGGAACTCCGAGACGAGGAAGAAGTACTCCCCCTCGAGCGTCTCGACGGCGCTCCCCGAAGGTCGGCGACCGTACTCGCGGCTCGCCCAGTGGAGGAAGACGTTGTGGAGATGGCCGCCGGTGAAGTGGCGGAACGTCTCCGGGATCGCGACATTGCGGACCCGGGCGACCTGCCGCGGCCAGCACTCTGCGAGGTCGTAGCGAACGAGGTTGGTCTGCGGGACCTCGAGCTCGCGGGGGTATCGGTCGCGCTCGGCGACGCGGTTGTGGTGGACCGTCGCCCGGCTGCGGAACGTCCGGGCCGGCTGGCTGTCCAGCACCGCACCCCAGGTCCCGCGACCGAGCCGGCGATCGAGAACGCGGTGGGGATCGACGTGCCAGAGCTTTCGCAGGTGGGGCAGCCGCTTCCGGAAGCGGTGGACGACGATGTCACCGAAGGTCGTCTCGTCCCCCGGTGAGAGGGCCAGCCTCACCTCGTCGCCGTCGGGGCCGAGGCCCTGCGGAGGCTGGTGAGGGAGTGCGGCGACCTCGGACGCCGCGCAGGCCCGCTCGAGCAGTCCCGCAGCGACGGTCGCATCGGCGGCCTGGGCGATGACGGAGTAGGTTCCCCCCTCCGCGACAGCGAACGCCAGGCAGCGCAGCGCAGCGTCGACCGCCTCGGGGGTCTCGACCCGCGCGTCGACGAGCGCAGCGACCTCGTCGATGACGAGCAGGGCATCCAGCACCTCCTCGACCGTCGTCGCCAGCTCGATCCGTACGTTCTCGGGAAGCGCGTCGACGAGCGACGAGGAAGGACGCGCAACCGCGAGCACGTGGACACGACGTGGGGCGAGACGCCGGCCGAGATCGCGGAGCGTCCCGGCCTCGCAGGCCCGCTCCCACACGACGACGTCACCGCGCGGCAGGCCGTCGTCGACCGTGAGCGCCGTGCTCAGCGCCGCGGCCGCCCGCTCTCCGCCTGGCCTCATGGCGGTGATTATCGTCGAGTTCCCTGCCCCCGGCACGGAGGATTCGTTACCGTCCAGTGGTGGGCCGCTCGATGATCGCGACCATCGCCGCACTCCTCGTCGCGGCGAGCCTGCTCGTGTCCGACCCCGCCGTCGCGGCCGCGACGGCGGACCACCTGCATGCCTACGACCCGGCGCAGACCCACGGCACCACCGCGCGCGTCGCTCGGGCCCCGCGCGCGGCGCCTGTCCGCCCGGTGTTCGGGGAGATGACGACGCTGCGCGGCAGGATCCCTTCGAGGCAGCGGCGGCCCGTGGTCCTCCAGCGGCGGCTCAAGGGAGCATGGCGTCCGGTCGCACGCGCCACCACCCGCCGTGACGGGTCCTACCGGTTCCGGGTCGCTGCGACACGGACCCGCCTCCGGGTGGTCGCTCCCCGCCGCGCGGCCCGGGGTCTGCCTCGTGTCCGCAGCAGGTCCGCCCGCCTTGCGCCACGAACGCAGCGGCTCGTCGCGACCGTCCCGCACGTCGTGGCGCGCCGCGGGAGCGTGACGCTGCGGGTCCGGCCTCTGCCCGCGCGTGCCAAACGCCGGGTGACGCTCGTCCTGCGCCACCCGCGTCTGGGCACACGCAGGGTGACGCTTCGCACTCGCGCCGACGGGAGAGCGCGTACGCGCACCGCGTTCGCACGCTCGGGTGCGGTGCAGGTGAACATCACCGCCGGGCGCTACCGCGGCGCTGCCGCCACCACCCTCCGCCGCCGGCTCCGCGTCGTGCCACGTCCTCGGCCGGCAGTGGTCTCGCACCGTGGGCTCTCCGGAGCGGGTGCGGAGAACACCCTCCCCGCCTTTGCACGGGCGGTGGCGGGCGGCGCCGACGCGGTCGAGGCCGACGTCCGCCGTACGAGCGACGGCGTACTTTTCCTGACCCATGACGAGACCTTCGCCCGTACGACCGATGTCGCCGCTGTCTTCCCAGGCCGCGAGGACGACCCCGTCGGCTCCTTCTCCTGGGCGGAGGTTCGCCGGCTCGACGCCGCCGCAGGGCGGTCGACGTCGCCCACTCCGGTGCCGTCGTTGGACGAGCTGTTGCGCGCTGTCGACACGACGGGCGTACGGGTCGTGCTGGACGTCAAGCGTCCCGACCTCTATCCCCGCATCGAGGTCGAGGTGCTCGAGACGGCAAAGGCACGCGGCCTCGTACGCCCGGGCGAGGGCGATCTGGTGCGGTTCGACAGCTTCGACTGGACCGCAGCACACCGGATCGCGCTGGCGGATCCGGACGCGGAGACAGGGCTGCTCTCGATCGGGCCACCCCCTTCCGACCTCACTCCGTACCGGTGGGCGGATCAGTGGGTGGTCAACCAGCATGCTGTCGACGCGACGCTGCTAGCCCGCGTACGTGCTTCGGGCGCAGGCGTGGACGTGTGGACGGTCAACAGCCCGAGCACTGCCCTGGACCTCGCCGATCTCGGTGTCGACGCGCTCATCACCGACGACCTGCCGGCGCTGCGCCGCGTGCTCGAGTGACGACGCGCTAGGCGTTCCGCATGCCGACACCGATCCAGTCCAACGCGAGATCAGCCCCGCCGGAACACAGTCGCTCGCTTCTGCAGCCGAAGGTCTTCGCGTGAGAAGCCTGGCAGGAGGTCCTCCCACATCCGTGCGACTGTCTGCTCGTCGTTGCGGATCATGTCGTCAAGAACGACGGAGACACGAGGAGCGAACCGCTCCTGCAACATCGGCACGGCCGGGAACCGAGCGTGGACTCCCGTGGCAGCGGGCGGACCGTCGACCAGCAGCAAGCCGATGTCGGAGAGCGTCTCAAGTGCCTCAGGGTCGTACCATCGGCCGCGGTAGCCGGCCACCTCCACCTCGGTCAGGGGCGCGAGCCTCACCTCGGCGACATCGCTGAGGTCATGGCGGGCGAGGACAGCGCGAGTCTGCTCGGCGAAACCCTCATGGTGCTCGAGGGCGACGACCTTGCAGTCGAGACCGAAATGACGAATGGCCAGCCCGAACCAGAGTGTGGAGACACCGCTTCCGCACTCCACCACCAGCGAAGGGCGTCGTGAGACGAGCTCATCGACGACGACCTCTACCAGATCCGGCGACGCTGCCCAACCGCCCATGGCGGGGACCCTGCCTTCAACCGGGAGAAGCGAGAAGAGGTGGATCGCTGACTGGATCTGGGCCAGCTGCGCCGCGTTCTCGACGGTCCGGGCGCTGACGTCGTCGCGCAGGCCGGTCTCCACTGCCCGCACGGCCCTCGTCACGCTGGACTGCCCGACCTCGAGACGTCGTACGGCGCCGCGAACCTCCTGCCGCTCGTCGGCAAGATCAGCCTGCTCCGCCTCAAGCTTGTCGGCAAGCTCGACGTGCCGCTCCACGAGGCTTTCGAGTGTCTTGCGAACGGCGTGGCTCTGGTCGCGCGCGGCTGCCTCGGCGCGCCGCACTGCCATCAGGATTAGAGCGAGAGAAACCACGGCTCCCGCGAACCCGAGAGCCGCAAGGATCCCGGCGCCGACTCCACCGGCCGCGGCAAGCCAGCCTACGACGACCGCCGCGACAAGGAGCGCCATCCCAGCGGCGACAGCGACGCCGGGCCGACCACCCAGCCGCTTCACCGTCGAGGCGAGCGCACGTGTCACACGGGCGCCGCGCGACCGCTCAACCGCGTCACGACGGCGCTCCGCCTTGACGCGTGCAGCCTTCTCACGGGCGAGGCGCTCGCGGACTCGCTTGACGCGATCACGCTGGGCGGCGAGGCGATCGTTCTTCTCTGCGAGAGTGTTGCGCAGGTCAGCAACGACGGCTTGAAGGCGCACGACGTCCTCGGGCTCCTGGGACGCGACGCGCCGAGCGTCGTCGACCAACAAGCGTGCCCACATGTCGTCGACCTCGTTCACAGAACGAGTCGACCTCGCCGAGAATGCGACGACGGGCACCTCACCGAGCCATCCGACGGTCTCGACGCCGAGTGGAGCAAAGGAGCTCAGGTCCTCGGTGAGACGGCCCAGGTCCACGAAGAGGCGGAACTGCGGATCGCTGGCGACGCGCTTGACCGCGAACTCGACAAGATCAGGGGAGAGCTCGCCTGACAGGAGGATGTCCGACTCCACACCGACGGAACGGGCGATCTCCCCGTCGGCGACGACGACGTCGTCGCAGCTGTCCTGAAGGTCTCGGGCCGTCACCCCGGGCTGGTCCGAGACCAGGACGAGCCGCCCCCGAACGTGGATGCCGCGTCTCTCGTCCACGTGTCCTCCTCGCCGCCGATGTACTGGCCCCAACCAGGCCTCGGATAGCATTGCACGGGCTCCGTCGTGGGCCCGACCGGCCCTACCTCGAAAGCCCGGGGGAACCTTGCCTCAGCACGATCTTCGTCATCAGCCGACGGTATCCGTCATCGTCCCGAGCTATCTCGGCGCAAAGCTCCTCCCGACCAGCCTCGGTTCACTCGCGCGGCAGACGCTCAACCTGCGGCAGTTCGAGGTGGTCGTCGTCCTCAACGGTCCAGCCGACGATTCTCGACGCGTCATCGACGATATTCGGACAGCGCACCCGGCACTGCGGGTGCGCACCGTGGAGTCCGCGGTCGCCGGTGCCGGCAATGCACGCAATCTCGGTCTGGACGCGGCTGCCGGCCGGTTCGTCACGTTCGTGGACGCGGACGACGAGGTCACTCCCGGCTACCTCAAGACGCTGCTCGACCATGCCCGGATCGGCATCGTCCCCGTCGCCACGGTTGCCGACGTCACCACAGACGGCGCGGCTCCTTCGTTCAACAACTATCTCTCAAACCGGCTCATGACTCATGCAGGGGAGGTGATCGACCCCACGCTGATTCCGTCGTCACTCGGTTTCGTCGCCGGCAAGATCATCCCGACCGGTGTTGCCCGGTCAGGTCGGTTCGACACCTCGCTGCGCAGCGGGGAGGACGTCCTCTACTGGTTCGACGTCTTCGAGGCGGCCCCCTTCCGGATCCGCCCCGTAGCCCTCGAGTCAGACGGCGTCTATCTTCGCCACGTCGTGGCGAACTCCATCTCCCGGCAGGCAGTGTCCTACGATTTCTCGGTGACCCAGCGCCTCGACGTGATCGAGCGGCTGTGGTCGCGCCAGGCTCTGGAACCTCGCAGTCGCAAGCTCCGGTCGTCGTTCATCGCCGGGCAGACCTCCCTCGTCAATGCCTACCTGCGCGTTGACCCCGAGGATCATGCGAGGGTCGTCGCCGACATCCGAGCCCGCGGCCTCGAGGAGGCGATCCCATGGCATCGCCTCAACGCCGGCGTAGCTCGCGACCTCGGCATCCTCTACTCGTTCCTTCCTTATGCGGACACGAGCGCACTCGTCGCAGCACGGCGCATCCGCGATCGCGGAGTCGTCGTTGACGTCGTGTCGAACAGGATGGGAGCGGACAAGCCTACCGACTGGGCCGCAGGTGTCATCGCGCGCGAGCAGCTTGACCAGACCTTCGAGGTCGACACCCGTACCGCCGCCTTCGAGTGGGGTCCGCTGAAGGCGTTCACGCGCCGCGCGCTGGAGAAGGTGGCGGAGTGGGAGGACGAGAAGGGCCTCTACCGCAGCGTCTACAGCAGGACGATGTGGCCAGGCTCGAACCTCGTCGCGGCACTGCTGAAGCTCCGCCGGCCCGAGCTCAGGTGGATCGCGGAGTTCTCCGACCCGCAACTGTTCAACGCTTACGGGGAGCGTCGCGTCGGGCAGGCGAAGAACGACACCCTGTGGCGTGAGCTCGCCGATGGATTGGCGTCCGTCGGGGTCGATGCTCCCGCCGATCGCAACATTCCCCACCTCGTCGAGCTCCTCGCCTACGCGCTCGCCGACGAGATCGTCTTCACCAACGAGCATCAGCGCACGTTCATGCTCGGCTACCTTCCTGAGCAGCAACTGGTGGGCCGTGCCCTCGAACGCTCGCGCGTCTCGCACCACCCGACGCTGCCCGCGTCCTTCTACCACCGAATCGAAGGCGAGTACCCGCTCGAGCCAGGCGTGCTGAACGTCGCCTACTTCGGCGCGTTCTATGCCACTCGCGGCCTCACGGAGGTCGTCGAAGCGTTGAAGGCGCTCGCACCCGTCGAACGAGCGAAGATTCGACTCCACGTCTTCACGGGCGACCCGGCGACGTTGGCGAAGGAGCTTTCAGCGCACGCCCTGACAGACGTCGTGATCGCGAACCCGTACGTCTCCTACTTCGTGTTCCTCGAGCTGACCACTCGCATGGACGTGCTCCTCGTCAACGACGCCAGGACCCGCGACCACTACGACATCAACCCGTTCCTCCCGTCGAAGTGGTCCGACTATGCGGGGAGCGGGAGCGATGTCTGGGCCATCGTCGAGGAGGGGAGCATCTTGTCGACGATGCCGACGAGCTACCGGTCGCCGCTCGGCGACTCCGCAGCCGCAGTCGCCGAGCTCCGCCGCATGCTCGCAGACCGCGGTCTCGCGCCCGGTTCCGGCGCCCCCCAGCAGCCGGCACCAGGCATCACTCACTGACGGCGGACGAGCGGTACTTCCGTCCAGACTCCTCGATCGCGGCGACGACACGCTCGCGGCAACGTCCGTCACGGAGGGGGAACGTGGCGGCGGTGCGGTCGAGGTAGACCTGGTCGGGCGTGCGTCCGCGATCGACGATATCGACCGCGGCAGCGACCGCGGCGTCCGCAGTCTCTGTGACCGGCCCGAACCCGTCGCGGCCGTAGTCGAAATAGCCCGCCCGACCGACATGCCCGCCTTGCAGCATGCGTTCACGGTCGAACTGGAAGTAGACGACCGGCCGGTCGAGGTAGGCGGCATTGAAGGCCACCGATGAGTAGTCCGTCAGCAGGACAGCCGATCGAGCGAACAGCTCTCGAACGTCTCTGCCCTCAAAACTCATGACCTCGACGTGGGGCGGCAGGTCGAGCCTGCCCGCCAGCACGTCCATGTTGGGATGCGGGAGGAAGGCAACCTTGAGCCCGTGCCGTGCAGCGGCATCGGCCAGCTCCTTCGAGCGCAGCACCTCCAGCCACTCGCGCACGTACTCGGTGTCCTCGATGCCTTCGATGAGCTCCCGCCGCTGAGACCCGCTCTTCAGCGGAGGCACCAGCCACACTCGCCACGTCGGGCACACCAGCACCAGGTCGCGCTGATCAGGGCCGAATCGCTGGCCCTGCTCGAACAGCAGGTCAAAGCGCGGCAACCCCGTCAGCTTCGTCTCACGGTCGGTGTAGATGTACGGGGTGTCGTCACCGACGATCGATGCATGCTCCTGCTGTGTGCTGGTGACGAACACATCCAGCGGGCGGTGGTTGAGCCAGCTCGACAGGTCATCCTTGATCACACCGTGCTGCAGGAAGGTGAAGCGGTACGCCGGCGTCGTGAGCGCCGTGATCGCCGGCGGACGGCAAACAGCGATGTCCGCGTGCGAGGACACGAGGTTCCGGCAGTTGAGCATCAACAGCTTCCACAGCAGGGAGCCGTGCGCCACCACCTTGCGCCCGTACTGTGCTCGAAGACGCTTCCAGTCCGGCGTCCCTCGCTGAACGGTGAAGTACGCGTCGATGTCCTTGCGGTTGTCGTGCACGTAACGAAACAGGTGCTCGGCACTGTCGTCGGCGTTGTGGATGCGGTCCATCAGCACCCAGGAGCGCCGGAACCGTCGGCTCACCGGGCGGCTACCGGCAACGCGCAGGAGGAGCCGGTCCCGCCACGTCATGCCCGGCGTCTTGACCGCAGTCTTCCGCCGCTTCTGGAGAGCCTGCCGAAGACGCGTCGGCGAGAGGGTGGTGGACGGGACAGGGGGAGCTGCAAATCTGAGCTCACGCACGCGACCGTCGACGACCAGCCGCAGGGCCCGGCCCGCCGGCACCCAGAGAATGCGCTCTCGCAACAACGGCCGACCGTGATGGTAGAGGGCGCGGATCTTGCTGTACGCCGGCGGCGTGACCTCACCGCCCGACAAGACCACGTCTTCGGGCGCCTCCCCGGTGAACCGGTAGACGATCCGGACGAGGCCCTGCCGCGAGTCGAGTCGGTCGACGAGGGCGTACGACGAGATCCAGGGTTCGTCACGGTAGGCGTGCAGGAGCACGTCGCGGGCGGCTCCCCTCAGCGGGACGACCTGGAACGACGCCACCACCTCGGGATCGAGATAGCGGACGATCTGCCTCATCAGGGCGTGAAACTCGTCCGCCTCCGGAGCCGGGGAAACGACCTTCGACCCCGAGTCCTCCGCCGCGAAGTAGTAGCTGAGCTCATACAGAACGAAGTTCTGCAGCCACTCGGGCACATGTCCGAGCTCGCGCTGCGCCGTCTCGAGCGCATCCAGGTAGCCATGGCGGAGGACGGCCGTGAACCTGCCGGGGTGCCGCTGCGAGTTCTGCAGGGTAGAGCTCTGGTCGCTGCGCTTGCGGTACTGATAGCGGGCCGTTGCCAGGAAGGCCACCTTGGGGTCCGGCGCGAGCAGCAGGTATCGGCTGCTGAAGTGGCCGTCCTCGAAGTTGGGCCGGATCCGGTGGTCGAACCGCAGGCCGCTCTCGCGGAGCCGGTCGACGCGGTAGAAGGCTGCCGGCGCACTGCCGTGGAAGTGGTCCGGAAACGTCGTCAACCGCCGCTCGCGGTCACCGGCGGCGAAATGGCGGCGCAGAGGGTGCTTGTCTACGACCTCTCCGGTCGAGTCGTCGAGCAGCACACGGTTCGTCGCCACCATGTCGATGTCGTCACGCCCGTCGAGGAAGTCGACGACGCTACGGACATAGCCCGACTCGAGGATGTCGTCTGGGTCTGGGAACGTGACCCAGTCGCCGAAGGCAACCTCGAGACCCGCGTTGCGCGCGGCTCCCTGACCGGCGTTGGGCTGGGTGAGGACTCGCACCGTCCCTGGGTGCCGGTCCGCCCACGCGTGCAGGGCTTTGAGCGTTCCGTCGTTCGACCCGTCATCGACCATGACGACCTCGAGGAGGCCCGGGTTCTCAGCGATCTGCACCTCGATGGAAGCGATGAAGTCGGGGAGGTAGCGCTCGACGTCGTAGGCGGCGGAGACGATCGAGAATCGTGGTCGTGGCGATTCGGCCACTCGGCAAGACCTTCCATCAGAGTTCGGAGACCGGCTTCGGGCCGGACGAGGATCGATCGTACCCACCCGGCGGGTCCGTTCCAGCATCGGCGCGTGCGACGGGACAGGGGACGCCCGCCACCGTGTTAGAGACGTTCGACTCCCGGCTCGTCGAGCGCGCCGCGCAGGTCCAAGAACCGGCGAGCCACCCCCGACAGCGCGCGCAGATCGAAGCCTGAGTGGTTCTGCACGAGAACGACCAGGTCCGACGCGCCGGCGGCCTCCAAGAGCGCATCGCTCTTGACCGGGCTCGCCGCTTCGACCTCCCAGTCGTCGACGTACGGGTCGTGGTAGCTCAGCAGCGCCCCCTGCGCGAGCAGCAGCTCAGCGAGGGGCTTCGCGGGGGTCTGGCGCTGATCGGCGATGTCAGGCTTGTAGGTGATACCGAGGAGCAGAACCCGAGCACCCCGCAGGGCGATCGCGTCCCCGTTGAGCAGGTTCTGGATGCGCTGGACGACGTAGCGCGGCATCCCGGCGTTGATCTCCTGCGCCAGCTCCACGAAGCGGAACGGGTAGCCGAGCTGTTCCTTGACACGGTGCGACAGATAGTTCGGGTCGATCGGGATGCAGTGACCGCCGAGCACCCAGCAGGTCCTGGCCGGAAGGCCTGGAAACCGAAAGGCTTGGTCGCGGCCAGGTCGATGACGTTCAGAAGTCGATCCCGAGCTCGTGGGAGAACCTCGCTGATCTCGTTGACGAGAGCGATGTTGACGTGACGGTAGGTGTCGCCAACAGCTTGGCCATCTTCGCCTCACGCGTACCTCGGGCGGAACAACCTGCTCGACGAGCTGCTCGTAGAACTCCGTTGCTTGCTTGCCGCAACGCTCGGTGAGCCGCCGACAACCGTCGGAGTGTTCGCGATGGTGAACGTGGGATCGCCTGGATCGACGCGCTCGGGCGAGAACGCAAGGGCGAAGTCCTCGCCCGCGATGAGCCGGACGCGCTTCGAGGACAGGGCGCGACCTCTTCGGTCGTGCCGGGATAGGTCGTCGACTCGAGCACCACCAGCGTGCCGGTCGTGAGATGCTCGGCGATCGAACGGCCTGCGGCCGGAGCACCGACCGAGGTCGGGCCGCCCGCCGCTCCGAGCGGAGTGGGAACGCAGATGACCACGGTGTCGGCCGTCGCGGTCGATGGAGCTGTCTGTCGTCACTCGGAAGCCGCCGTCGAGCATCTCGGATATCTCGGCGTCGCTCAGGTCGTCTACGTGCGACACACCGGCGCTGAGGCCGTCGACGACTCGGCTCGACGTGTCGAGTCCGACGACGTCCATTCCCATGTGCACTGCCCGCTGCGCCAGGGGCAGGCCGACGTAGCCCATTCCCACGATGACTAGAGTGGTCAACTCAGAACCTCATTCCCTGTATCGCGCCCAAGTCTGACACAGCACACCACCCGGTCTTCACGTCCAGCCCAGAAGGAACCATGCCCGACCTCGTCATGCACATCACTGGTGCGCGGCCGAACTTCCCCAAGGCTGCCCCGGTCATCGCCGCTCTCTCCGACCGTGGGGTCACGCAGAAGCTCGTCCATACCGGTCAGCACTACGACGACAACATGTCTGCCGTGTTCTTCCGCGAGCCTCGGCTCCTCACCCCGACGTCAACCTGGGTGTGGGCTCAGGAAGCCACGCGTCGCAGACGGCAGCCATCATGACGGCCCTCGAGACCGCCATGCTGGAGGACCGCCCGAGGCTGGTCATGGTCTACGGCGACGTCAACTCCACCCTCGCCGCAGCGCTCGTCGCCTCGAAGCTCGGCATCGCGAT
>CAVPEH010000006.1:0-95363 GCA_963703415.1 uncultured Actinomycetota bacterium
GAAACTCGGCGCCGGACCGCGGTAGCCGGAGGCGACAGCTCTTGGTGTACGTGCAGCACGACCGCGCGTGGACTGCGCAGCGTCGGGTCGGTGATCTGGACGTACGGAACATTCGCGCGGCGCAGCCTCTCGTACCGGACGATGTCGGTCTCGTACTGCGCGTCGTCCTCCCGGTGCTGGCGTCCCTCGTACTCGACGACCAGGCCCGAGCTGCGGGAGGACCCGCAGGACGCGCCCGGCACCTGGTCGCCAGCGCTCCTCGGTCGCCATGGCCGCGATCTGCTCTGACGTCGACTCGCGGTGGTGAAGCAGGAAGTCACCCAGGACCACGAGGTCGAGCAGCCTCCTGGTGAACCCGGCGCACACGTACGCCGCGTACGGCACGACGCCCGTGCCGTCGCACGGCGGGAGCAGCTTCGTCCGGTGGACGAAGATCCCGTCGAGGTCCAGGTGCAGATCGCGATCGACCAAGAACCGTACGGGACGTGCGGTCATCTCGTGCGACGCACTCACCCACACTCGCGGATGGAGCCGGACGAACCGCGGCTCGCGGATGGCGTGCGCCGACAGACCGGCATCGACCGCCTGCTCGCGGGTGAACGGGCGGTGAGCGATCGATGCGGGATCACGAGGCGCCTCGGCATGGCGAGAATGCAAGCGCACGTCACGGCACGGGAACCGCCCTGATCCCGCCGCCCTGTGGACAACCGCCGTCCCCCAGGACGCACCGCTCGGGGCCCCTGGGCGCGGCCGGTGAGCTGTGGGGCGTACGAGGTGGCGGATCCCCCACAGGTCACCGCTCGGGGAGTCGACCTAGCCGACGCCGCGGGGACGGAGCTGGACGCTGATGCGGGGACCGACCGGCTTGGCGGTCTTGGGGATCGCGTGCTCCCACGTGCGCTGGCAGCTGCCGCCCATGACCAGCAGGTCACCCGAGCCGAGCGTGAAGGAGAGCGACTCTCCGCCACCGCGAGGGCGCAGAGCGAGCCGGCGAGGCGACCCCAGCGAGACGATGGCGACCATCGTGTCCTGGGTTCGGCTCCTCCCGATCCGGTCCCCGTGCCAGGCGACCGAGTCCTGGCCGTCGCGGTAGAGGCACAGACCAGCGGTCGCGAAGCGTCCCCCGAGCTCTGACTCGTAGTGGTCGCCGAGTCGCTCCCGCGCCTCGTCGAGCACCGGGTGCGGCCAGGCCGAGCGCTCCCCGAACCAGGCGAGAAGGCGAGGCACGGCCACGACCCGCTCGTACATCTCGCGCTCGTCCGCGCGCCAGGAGACGTGGTCGTGCAGGTGCGCGAACAGGTCGTCGGCGCCGTCGACCCAACGGGGCCTGACATCCACCCAGGCGCCGTGCGTCAAGTCGTGGCGCACGAGGCCGTCGCCCAGCGGGCCCAGAGTGGGCTCGCCAGCAGTGTCGAACAGTGAACCTTGGAACTGTACGGACATGATCCCAGCGTACGCCGCCCTTCGAACACGTGTTCGAAGGGCGGTTTGCGACGGCGTACCGCCAGACTCAGTCCCTCCGCCACGCAGAGGTGGTGACCGCCACGGCGACGAGCGCGAGCGCCCACAGCGGGTAGCCGGTGAGCGCACCCAGCACACCGACCACGAGGTAGAACCCGGCCTTGACCCACACCCGGTGCGGCATGGCGACACGGTGGGAGGACCGAGGGGCGAGCCAGCGTCCCCAGAACCAGACGGCCAGCGCGAGAAGGGCGACGGCGAGCACGACACCGCGCCACCATCCGTCACCCAGCTCCCACCCGGCCAGCGCGATCAGGACGAGTGCAGCGAGCTCGCAGGCGAAGGCGACGACGTCGAGGGGTCCGACGCGTTCCGCCTCGGAAGCCGGACGCCGCTCGCTCAACGCCCGCCGACCTGCTGGAGCGCGGGGCGTGCATCCGCCAGGTAGACGAGGGCGGCGACGATCCCCGCCAGGTTCAGGATGCCGATCGGCTGCCAGATCAACAGGTTGGCGACGAGGGCAAGACCCAGGACGATCAGCCAGAACGGCTTCGTCTGCTTGTCGGCCGCCACGAACGCCTGCGGGCTGCGCGAGACCGCGTCGACCACCGCGAAGGCCTTCACGGCGACCATCGCGAGGGTGATGAGCAGCTCGACGAGGCTCTGGACAGCGAAGAGATCGAACACCGTCCGAGCCTATCCCGTCCGGTCGACCCGAACAGAGTCTTCGACCCGCTGCCGAAGAGCGGGTCGAAGACTGTACGTGCGGATCAGCTGGCGTCGGTGGGGGGAGTGGTCTTCTTGGCGACGGGCGCCTTCTTCGCGGCGGGCGCCTTCTTCGCGGCCGGGGCCTTCTTCGCGGCGGGAGCCTTCTTCGCGGCCGGGGCCTTCTTCACCACGGGTGCCTTGTCGGCCGACGCGGCATCCTTCACCACAGCGGTCTTCTTCGCGGCGGGCGCCTTCTTCACCGGCGCCGCCTTCTTCGCAGCCGGCGCCTTCTTCGCGACCGGAGCCTTCTTGGCCGCCGGCGCCTTCTTCGCCGGTGCGGCCGTCGCGTCAGGGACGGTCGTCGCCTTCGCGGCCGACGTCGTGGCGGTCTTCTTCTCGCCCTTCTTCTCACCCTTGGCGGCGGGCTTCTTGACCAGAGGCGCCCCGGCGGCAACGTCGGTCGCCGCCTTGCGTGCGACGGCGGCGAGCATGACGACCAGCTCCTTGACGTCCTCGGCGAGGTCCTCGAGCTTGTCCTCGATCTTGTCCTCGATGCCGTCGAAGAGCTCCTCGACGTCGACGTCCTTGAGCCGCTTGACGGCCTCGTCGTACATCGCGCCGGCCTGGCCGGGGAACGCCTTCGCGTCGGACTCGAACTTCTTCTGGACGTCGTCGAGGTCGAGGTCGGCGATCTGCGAGATCAGCGCGGCGGCGGTGGCCTGCGCCTGACCGGCGAGTGCCGCGGCCTGCGCGGGGATGCTCAAGACGGTCTTGGTGATGTTGTCCTGGATGCTCATGCGTGGGTGTCCTGTCCTGGGATGTCGGTGGCGTCGGTGGCGTCCGTGGTGTCGGCGGCGTGCGCCGTCGCGCCGACGAACGAGCGGTAGATCTCGAGGAGGGCGCGGCGCTGACCTTCGTCGAGCCGAGGATCGGCAGCGATCGCCGCCTCGACCCCTCCACCGCCGAGGGAGTCGTCAGGATCGAGCAGGCCGGCCTGGACGTACACCGACTCCGCGGAGATCCGGAGCGCCTTCGCGATCTGCTGGAGGACCTCGGCGGAAGGTCGGCGCAGACCGCGCTCGATCTGGCTCAGGTAGGGGTTGGAGACGCCCGTGAGGTCGGCGAGCTGCCGGAGCGACAGCTCGGCCTGACGACGCTGGTCCCGAAGATATCCTCCGAGGTCGCCCACGGTCTTCCCCATGCTGATCCTGGCCACACCTCGATTCTGCTTGCAACTGCAAGCAGATGCAAGCTGGGAGCATCGAACGTGACAGGCGCCACCACTCTCCGCCCGGGTTCTGCTCGACTTTCCCGTTGTCGATCATTGTTCTCAATCTCGCGTGAAACAATCCTCTTCGTGAGCGATGCCCAGTGGACCCCGGACGCCCAGGAGCTCGCCGACCTCGAGCTCGCCCTCCTCGGCGCATGGCCGGCCGGCCGCCGGCTCGATATCCGCCTGCCCGAGGACGTCTCCGGGCCGGTCGAGCTGCTGGACCCGGAGGGTCTCCCGCTCGCCGCCTACGACCCGGCCACCGGGACGGTGCGTGCACTCGACGCCCCCACGTACGGCGCGTTCCGGCACCTCCACCTCCCCCCGGCCACCGTCCGCACGGAGCATCCCGACGCCCTCGGGATCCTCGTGGACCAGCCGCTCACCGTGGACGACGTCACCGCCGTGGTGGACGCAGAGGACCGCACCGGTCGCCGGGCCGTGCTGCTCGTACGCTCCGGCCCCGACCCGCTGCGCACCGTCACGGTGCCCGCCCTCGTGCGCGCCACGGCCGCTGCACTCCCGGGGCGTCCGATCGTGGCCGTGGCCCTTGCCCGACGGGCCGACGCCGAGGACGACCGCCGGCTCACCGACGCCGTCGTCGCCGCCTACACCGACGAGCGTCTCGCTCTCCCCCGTACGGGCGCCCCCTCCGACGCGGTCGCCGCGATCGTCGCGGCGGACCAGCCCCCACGTGACGAGCGCGGCCTCGTCGTCTTCTTCACCGGCCTGTCCGGCTCGGGGAAGTCGACGATCGCCCGGGCCCTGTACGACCGGGTGGTCGAGGACGGGAGACGGACGGTCACCAGCCTCGACGGCGACGTCGTCCGGCACCACCTGAGCAAGGGCCTCGGGTTCTCCAAGGAGGACCGCGAGACCAACATCGCACGCATCGGATGGGTCGCCGCCGAGATCGCCCGCCACCGCGGCCTCGCGATCTGCTCCCCGATCGCCCCGTTCGACAGCACCCGCAAGCAGGTGCGCGCCATGGTCGAGGACGCCGGCGGCTCGTTCGCGCTGATCCACGTCGCCACACCTCTCGAGGAGTGCGAGCGGCGCGACCGCAAGGGCCTGTACGCCAAGGCGCGCGCCGGGCAGATCCCGGAGTTCACCGGGATCTCGTCCCCGTACGAGGCTCCCTCCGACGCCCTCGTCGCGGTGGACACCACCGGTCGTACGGTCACCGAGGTGCTCGACGAGGTGGTCGGCGCGCTCGTCGCGGCCGGCCTGTGGAGGGACGAGTGAGCGAGCTCCTCACCTACTCCGCGCTGTCGATCCTCGCGGTCAGCTTCGGTGTCGGCATCGTCGTCGGGCTGACAGGCATGGGCGGGGGCGCGCTCATGACCCCGGCGCTCATCTTCCTCGGCGTCAACCCGACGGCCGCGGTCGCCAACGACCTCGTCGCCGCCTCGCTCAACAAGTCGGTGGGCGCCGCGGTGCACGCGCGGGCCGGTTCCCCGAACTGGCGGCTCGCGGGATGGCTGATGCTCGGATCCGTCCCGACCGCAGCCGCGGGCGCCTTCATCATCGACGCGATCGGCGCCGACGACGACCAGACCACGTTCGTCAAGACAGCCATCGGCGTCGCGCTGCTGCTCACCGCAGCCACGTACACCCTTCGTTCGTACCTCAACGTCCGCGCAGCCCGGAACGGCCGCGTCGTCACGACCGACTCCCCGACGATCAGGCCGCTCGCGACGGTCGCAGTCGGGGCCGTCGGTGGTCTCCTCGTGGGGGTGACCTCCGTCGGGTCCGGCTCGCTGATCATGGTCTCGCTGCTCCTCCTCTACCCGACCCTCACGGCCGTACGGCTGGTCGGCACGGATCTCGTCCAGGCTGTCCCGCTCGTGCTGTCCGCTGCCATCACGCACGTCATCGTGACCGGGGTCGACTTCGGCGTCCTCGTCCCGCTCGTCGTCGGCGGCATGCCCGGCACCTACCTCGGTGCTCGCATCGCCAACCGCGTGCCGCAGGGCATCGTGCGCCGCGGCATCGTGGTGGTCCTCAGCATCACCGGGCTCACCCTCCTCGGCGTGCCGCCCGTCGCCGTCGGCATCATCGCCGCCGGCCTCGTCATCCTCGGTCCTGTCGCGTGGTCGTTGCTGCGCAGCCGGATCGGTGTCCCCGAAGGCGTCGACCTGTTCGCCGAGAAGCGCGACCTCGACCGCCTCCATCAGGAAGGCCGCCCGTGAGCACCCCCTCGTACGCCCTGTCCCTCGGACGGGTCGCGCGCCATCCGGCGATCATCGTCTTCGCCGCCCTCGCCGTCGTGCACCTCGTGCTCGTCGCCGCCGACACCGGCCTCTCGCAGTCGGTGACCAAGGCCTTCCTCGTGCCAGCGCTCGGCGTGTGGGTCGTCGCGGTGGGCGGACCCCGGCTGCTCGTCGTCGCGCTCTTCTTCTCGTGGGTCGGCGACGTCGCCCTCGAGGTCGACGGCATGTTCCTTCTCGGCATGGCCGGCTTCGCGCTCGCCCACGTCTGCTTCGTGACCTGGTTCGTACGGAACGGCGCGCTCGCGGGGCTGCGCCGGCGGTGGTGGGTCGTCCTCGTCGGCCTGGTGGCGTGGGCGACGACGATCACCGCGCTGTGGGGCCCGCTCGGGGACGAGGAGCCTGGTCTCCGGCTGCCGATCCTCGTCTACTCGCTGCTCCTCACCGCGACCGCCGTCACCGCCTTCGGCGTCAACGTCCTCGCCGGTGTCGGGGGCGCGCTGTTCCTGCTCTCGGACACGCTCATCGCGCTCGACATCGCCGGGATGTCGCGCCCGGAGCCGGGTGGCGTCTGGGTGATGGTGACTTACCTCGCAGCCCAGGTCTTGCTGTCCGTGGGTATGGTCCATACGGACCGTGTCCGCAGAAGCATCCACGATGCGACGGGCGATTCCGTCCACACCGGCGGCTCGATACGATGACCTTTCGCGCGCTGTCGCACGAAAACCCAGGAATGACGGGAGAACCCCTGGTGACGCCCATGCACGACTACCGGCTCAGTCAGCTCGACCAGCTGGAAGCCGAGTCCCTGCACATCTTCCGTGAGGTGGCTGCGGAGTTCGAGAAGCCCGTCCTGCTGTTCTCGGGCGGCAAGGACTCCATCGTGATGCTCCGGCTCGCGGAGAAGGCCTTCTACCCCGCGCGCATCCCGTTCCCCGTCATGCAGATCGACACGGGGTTCGACTTCCCCGAGGTGCTGCAGACACGGGACAACTGGGTCGACCGGCTCTCCCTGCGGATGATCGTCGCCTCGGTCGACCAGGCGATCTCCGACGGCATCGTCGTCGACGACGGCAAGACCAGCCGCAACCGTCTCCAGATCGGCACCCTGCTGCACGCCATCGAGGAGAACGGCTTCACGGCGGCTTTCGGCGGCGGCCGACGCGACGAGGAGAAGGCACGCGCCAAGGAGCGCGTCTACTCCCACCGCGACGAGTTCGGCCAGTGGGACCCGAAGAACCAGCGCCCGGAGCTCTGGAGCCTCTACAACGGGCGGATCTCCGAGGGCGAGCACATGCGGATCTTCCCGCTGTCGAACTGGACCGAGCTCGACATCTGGCACTACATCCACCGCGAGAAGATCGAGATCCCGTCGATCTACTTCGCGCACAAGCGTGAGGTCGTCGAGCGCGACGGCATGCTGCTCTCGGCCGGCGACCACCTGACGCTCAAGTCCGGTGAGTCGGTCGAGGAGCGCCTCGTACGCTTCCGCACCGTCGGCGACATGACCCTCACCGGCTGCGTCGACTCCGCGGCAGCCACCACCGGCGAGATCATCGACGAGATCGCGATCGCCCGGGTGACCGAGCGCGGCGCGACCCGCGGTGACGACAGGTTCAGCGAGGCGGCCATGGAAGACCGCAAGAAGGAGGGCTACTTCTGATGGCCGCCCCCGCCACCGAGACCACCGAGACGTCGCTCCCCCGCATGGATCTCCTGCGGTTCGCGACCGCCGGCTCCGTCGACGACGGCAAGTCCACCCTGATCGGTCGCCTCCTGCTCGACTCGAAGGCGATCTTCGAGGACCAGCTCGAGGCCGTCGAGCGGACCTCCGTCGACAAGGGGTACGACTACACCGACCTCGCGCTCCTCACCGACGGCCTGCGCTCCGAGCGTGAGCAGGGCATCACGATCGATGTCGCGTACCGCTACTTCGCCACCCCGCGACGCAAGTTCATCATCGCGGACACGCCCGGCCACGTGCAGTACACGCGCAACATGGTCACGGGAGCCTCGACCGCCGATCTCGGTCTCGTGCTCGTCGATGCCCGGACGGGCCTCACCGAGCAGAGCCGCCGGCACGCCGTCATCCTGTCGCTCCTCCGGGTCCCGCACCTGGTGCTGGCGGTGAACAAGATGGACCTGGTCGACTACGACCAGTCGGTGTACGAGAAGATCCGCGACGAGTTCGACACGTTCGCCGCCAAGCTCACGATCCCGGACCTGACGATCATCCCGATCTCGGCCCTCCAGGGTGACAACGTCGTCGAGCGCAGCGCGCACATGCCGTGGTACCAGGGCACGTCGCTGCTGCACCACCTCGAGAACGTCCACGTCTCGTCCGACCGCGACCTGGTGGACACCCGCTTCCCCGTCCAGTACGTCGTGCGCCCGAAGTCGGACGAGTTCCACGACTACCGCGGGTACGCGGGCCAGGTGGCCGGCGGCGTCCTGAAGCCCGGTGACCGGGTCCAGGTGCTCCCGAGCGGGTTCACGAGCACGATCCAGGCGATCGACCTCTTCGACCAACCCGTCGCGGAGGCGTTCCCCCCGATGTCGGTGACGGTCCGCCTCGCCGACGACCTCGACGTCTCCCGGGGCGACATGATCTGCCGCCCGCAGAACGCTCCGACGGCGACGCAGGACATCGACGCGATGATCTGCTGGATGACCAACGAGCCGCTGCGTCCGCGCCAGAAGCTCGCGATCAAGCACACGACCCGCAATGCGCGTGCCCTGGTCAAGGACATCCAGTACCGCCTCGACATCAACACCCTGCACCGCGACCAGGAGACCGGCGAGCTCGGCCTCAACGAGATCGGGCGGGTCAAGCTGCGGACCACGGCGCCGCTCTTCGTCGACCCGTACGAGAAGAACCGCACGACGGGCTCGTTCATCCTCATCGACGAGGCGACCGGCATCACGGTCGGAGCGGGCATGATCAACGGCTGACGCCCGCCACACCGTACGACGAAGGCCCGCCGGGATCTCCCGGCGGGCCTTCGTGGTTCAGCGGGTCAAGGTGCGTGCACCTCCAGCTCGCTCATCTGCACGTTGGAGGGCGTCCCGTTGTCCCACGCCTTCGTGATGCGGGCCCGGATGTAGCGCGCGTTCACTGTGCCGATGGAGGTCGTCGCACCTTCCTTGTCCGCGTCGACGACCGTGGCGACCTTACGCCACGTCGTGCCGTCCTCGGACAGCTCGAGCGTGTAGTCGCGGGCGCCGTACAACGATCGCCCGCCCACGGTCACGGACCCGACGGTGGTGGGGAGTCCGAGGTCCACGCCGAGGTGCCAAGGCCGCTCGGTCGTCGGCCCCTGTCCGGCCGTGCGCCCGTACGAGACGGCGAACGTCGCCTTGTCGTCGTCTACGGCCAGGTGAGCCGGATAGCGGTCCTGGCTTGCGTCGGCGAGCAGTGCTGGGAACGGCGCCCCGCCAGGGTTCGCTGCGAGGTTGCTCGTACGGTGCAGCGTGACGACCGCGGCCCCGCGCGCGCCGTTGTCCCCCGCGACGGTGACGCCGAGCGTGCCGTCCTCCGACGCCGCAGTCCGCCGTACGACCACCTCGACGACGCGCGAGGCGCCCGACCCGACCGACACCTTCGTCGTCGGCGCGACGACACTGACTCCGGTCGAGGCTTCGGCCGCGACCGATGCGCGGACCGGCCGTGACGAACGGTTGGTGACCAGGAACCGTGCCCGGTTGGACGCGCCGTCAGCCAGCGGCACGGTCTTCTCCATGGCCTCGACGACGAGGTACGGATCCTCGCCGGACGTCGGCGTGAGGCGGACCGGGCCGAGAAGGCCGTAGTCCATCGGCGTGCGGTCGTCTGCTCCGGTGCCGGGGGCGACCCGCACCGCGTTGAGGAGGGTCGAGGCGACCCGGACGGTGATCGTGTTCTCTCCCTCGCGCAAGTGTCTGCCCACCTCGACGTGCGCGAGGTCGGCCTGGTCGACCGGCGGCAGCGCCTTCCCGTTCACTGTCACGCGTACGGTGTCGACCGCGGTGCCGAGGTCGAGGCTGGCTGTGCGTACCCGGCGCCAGTCGCGTCCCAGCCTGAACGTCGTCGAGTAGGTCCCGACCCCCGACACGTCGCGCAGGTCGACGTCGGATCCGCTCTCGGGTGAGATCTCGCGCCACGCAGGGAGCCGACCATCGGTGTCGGCGCGCACGTCGATCGGACCGAGCTGGGTGTGCGCGGTGTCGCCCGGAAGTCCCGACCCGCCGGGCGTCCAGCTGTCGACGGAGAGGTTCCACGTTCCCAGCGCGACAGGGTCCGCGCCCCGTCCGGCCCTGGAAGTGCCCTCGGCTCGATCGCCGCCACCGCCCCGGAAGGTGCGGTCGCGCCGCTCGGTGAGCACGATCGCGCTCGCGTCGTGCGCGGCGAGGTCGACGTCGACCGTGACGGACCCCTTGTGGCGCTGGTAGTCGGCGATCGGGGTGATCTTCCCGGTCCAGGTGTCCAGGCGGTACGGCACGCCGTCGCCGGCCAGCGTCATCGGCTGGTGGACACGGGCGCCCGTCTGGTTCCACAGGTAGTAGTAGTCGCTCGCCTTCCCGCGGGAGCTCGCATTTCGCCGGACGGCGAGCACGTCCGAGGACGCCTCGGCGGACGCCGCGGACGGCTCCACCCGGAGCCGCGCGAGGGCCGCAGGCACTGCGGACTCGTCTGCGACCCGGACCACGCGCTTGGCAGCGACGAGCTCGGTGAGCACGCGGTGGAGCTCGGCGTCCTCTGACCCGGTGTGGTCGAGCCCGGGGATCTTCGTCGGGAGGTCTCCGATGATCACGACGGGCAGCCCTTTGCCTGCGAGATCACGCAGCCGCCGCGCCGTGTCGACGGCCATCGTGTCCTGCTCGTCGAGGAGGACGGCCTGGTACGCCGATGCGTCCGGGAAGAGAGCGCCCTTCTCGAAGCGCGCGTTCTTGCTGCGCAGCTGGGCCGGGCTCAAGTACTCATAGGTGAACCCCGCCCTCGCCGTCGCCGACGAGCTCGGCAGGAGCTGGTCAGAGCCGACGCCGGTCGTGCCGGCGCCGCTGAGACCGAAGTCGTGGCGATAGACGGCGACGTCGTAGCGCGGCGTGCCCTGGCGGAGCACGAGCTGCATCCGCGCCAGGTGGTCGTTGACGGCGCGGTAGTCCGACCAGCTCGGGTTGCCCTTGCTGCCGAAAGCCTCCGAGTACGACGCGTTGCCGCCGTAGGTCATCCCCGGCCAGGTCGACTGCTGGCCGGCGCCTGCCGGCCCACGGCTCAGGTAGGGGAACCCGTGCCACACCACCTGGTTCACACCTCCGGCGAACCCTCGGTACACGGCCTGCAGGTTCGAGCGCTCGGTCGCATCGGCGACGGTCGACCCCCAGACGTGGGTCGCGAACGCACAGCACTCGTCAGAGACGATCGGGTTGCCGGCGAGGTGTGCCCCCGAGGCCACAACCTTGTAGTCCTCGACGTTGCTGTACGCCGTGAGGTTCATCCCGAACGCGAGCGACTCCCCTTCTGGGACGTCGACGTGGCCCGATGCCTCGGTGATGTCGATCGGTCCGCCGTAGGTCTGCATGCGGGTCTGCATGTGGTGCCGGTTGGCCCACTCGCGGAGCACGTCGAGGCGGTTGGCGATGTAGAGGTCGCTCCACGTCTGGCGGTAGTCCGTCCGTACGCGCGCCCCAGAGCCGTCGGTGAAGTCGAACGCAGGCCGGGACGTCATCCCCTGGTCACCGGCGCCGGCGAGCGCGGGCAGGACCGTGACAGGGGAGTATCCACGGCGCTTCGTCCACTCGGAGACGAAGTCAGAGGTCCACTTCTGCGTGGCGCCGATCTCCAGCGAGTCCTCGTAGAAGTCCGAGCGCAGCTGGGAGAGCAGCTTGCGGACGTCCGGCGTGAGGATCGCCTCGTCGTAGAAGTCGGTCGTCGCCTTGGCGCCCTCGACGCTGAGCGTGTCGAGGACGTAGTTCGTCCCCGTCGGGGTGTAGCCGGACAGCGACTGGCCAGTCGGGAGCTGGTAGAAGGCGATCAGCGCGTACGTGCTGCCGGCGTCGCCGCCGAAGGTGAGGTCGAGGTTGCCCTCGTCGTCGATCCGGTCGGTGACGTCCACGACGCTCTCGCGGTCGAGCAGCCGCGGCTTGGCCGACTGCGACGCGCACGCCGCGTCGGCACACTTTGCGACGACCGCCGCGATGAGCGAGGTGCGAGCACCGGGTGGCACGGTGACGCTCAGGTTGCGGGGCATCGCACCCGTACGGGTCGCGCCGCCCTTGCCGAACTCGGTCGCGAAAGCGATCTGCTGCGCTGCGGCCGGGTGGTTCACGTCGGCGACCGTCGGGGCCGTCGCCGGCCACCGCGGGCTGATCGTCAGGTCGAGGGCGAGGTCGCGGTCGCGAGCGGCCTTCATCATCACGCGCGTCTTCTCGGCCCAGAGCGGTGTACCCCACCCATAGGTCTCCAGGAACGGGTTCTTGTTGTTCCCGCTGCCCTCGACCGAGAACGCGGCCACCTCGGCACCACCCGCGCCGGCGTCCTTCATCTGCTGCAGCTCGTTCTCGAGCTGGCGGTCGTCGGTGTAGGCGAGCGGAACCCACCACCGGTACTTCGGTCGCACGGCTGCGGGCGGATCGGTGAAGCCGCGCGCCGTGAGCTCCGGGGCCACCGACGCGTCAGCTCCCGCCGTCGCGGCGGAGGCGGGAGAGGCAGCGGGACCCGCGGGGAGGGCGAGGGCCGCGGTGACGAGTCCTGCGGTGGCGAGAAGGATCGGGACGGTGGGGCGAAGCCGGGCAGAGCGGCGTCTCATCGGACTCCTCGTGTCGGGGGTCCTCCGAATCGACGGCCTGGATGCCTATTGAAACGATTCAGAGTCGAGCCGACGTTAGAAGTGATGCCGGTCACTGTCAACGGCGATGACCGCATCCGGCCACGCGGGGCTCAGTGGCCCGGTGAGTGACCCGGTGTGAACGCCTGGACGACGGTGCCCGTGCCGTGGACGAGCACCGGCCCGGAGCCGCGGACCGCGAAGGCCGCCCGCCCGGTCGTCAGCGCGACCGAACCGGTCTCCGTACGGACCACCAGCTCCCCGTCGACGCAGAGGACGATCCGCGGACCGGCGCCGGGCAAGGCCGTCTCCTCGACGCCCGAGACCGTCGCCACCGCGAGCGCGAACTCGTCGACCTCCGGCGCGAAGATGCGCACTCCGGCCTCTTCCTTGGGGGTCACGACGTGCGCCTCGGCCATCCCCATCCGAACGCAGTCGACCAGCGCCTGCGGCTCCACGTGCTTGGTCGTGAGACCGGCCCGCAGGACGTTGTCCGACCCGGCCATGACCTCGACGCACGTGCCGCTCAAGTAGGCGTGCAGCACCCCGACCTCGACGAACGCGGCCTGCCCTGGCTCGAGCCGGATCCGGTTGAGGAGCGACGCGACGACCACGCCGGGGTCATCAGTGTGATACTCCGCCAGCTCGGTGACCGTCTCGTACGCACGCCTGCGGTCGAGGCCCGCTGCGTACTTCGCCTGGCACTCCGCCACGAACGCACGCAGCTCGTCACGGGTCGGCCCCATCCACGGCGACAGCAGCCGACCGACCATCCGGACGAGACCGGGGAATCCCGGATCGGCACGAAGTTCGTCGTCGAGGCGGCGCGCGAGCGGTGAGGCGAGCCCGTCGAGGACGTGCCAGACCTCCGCCGTCGGCCGGAAGGCGATCAGACCCTCGAACCGCGTGAGCGCATAGACCATCTCGGGCTTGTGGTAAGGATCCTTGAAGACACGGGTGGGCGAGTCGAGCGCGACCCGACGCTCGTTCTCACGCACGAAGCCCCGCTCGGCCATGGTGACCTCCGGGTGCACCTGGAGCGAGAGCGGCTTGGCGATCGCGAGAACTTTGAGGAGGTAGGCGAGCGAACCTCCCGCGACGTCGCTCAGCGGCGCGGTCGGTCCCGTCAGCAAGGCGGACAGTCGAGGGACCGAGCGGGTGCGTCCCCATCCACAGCTCGGCCCACGGAGTCCCGTCAGGGTCGACCCCCAGCATCTCGGGGAGGGCAGTCGTCGAGCCCCAGTCGTAGTGCTGAACGACGGAGCCAAGTTCGTACATGCCCCTTATCCCTTTCGTCGACGCGGCGTCCTTGCCGACCGTACCGGCCCCTTGTTGTCCCAGCTGCGGCCGCCGCCGGCGTGGCGCGGCGCCGACGAGCTGCCGCTGCGTCGCGCCCCGCGGTCGCGCTCGAGCTGGATCAGCTCGCCACCGATGCGGGTCCGGCTCAGCTTGCTCTCGGTGCCGCTGGGCAGCGGGTCCGGGAGCTCGACGAGCGAGTGGTCGAAGCGGATGGAGATGTTGCCGAAGTCAGCCCGGCCGAGCCCGCCCTCGTTGGCGAGCGCACCCATGATCGACTTCGGGGTGACGCGCTGGCGCTTGCCGACCGCCAGCCGGTAGACGGCCATGCCGTCCGGCGTCGGACGCTGCGGACGCTCGGGCCGCTCGCTGCGGTCGGCGCGGTCACGGCCGCGGTCGCGCTCGCTGAGGACGATGTCGTCCTTCGCCTCCAGGAGGAACGAACGTCCCTCGTGGGCGCGGACGGCGAGGGCAGCCGCGACGTCGATCGGGTCGACCCCGGTGGACTCCGCGTACTTGCTCACGAGCCCACGGAACATGTGGACGTCCTTGGTCGCGAGCGCGTCGGTGATCGCCTCTTCGAACTGCTCGACCCGGCGGGCGTTGACCTGCTCGGCGGTCGGGATGTCCATCGGCGTGACCGGCTGGCCGGTCGTGCGCTCGATGACTCCGAGGAGACGGCGCTCGCGCGGCGTGACGAACAGGACGGCGTCGCCGCTGCGGCCGGCGCGGCCCGTACGGCCGATCCGGTGGACGTACGCCTCGGGGTCGTGCGGGATGTCGTAGTTGACGACGTGGCTCACGCGGTCGACGTCGAGGCCGCGAGCGGCGACGTCGGTCGCGACGAGGATGTCGAGCGAGCCGTTCTTGAGCGCGTTGACCGCACGCTCGCGCTGCGCCTGCACCAGGTCGCCGTTGATGGCCTGGGCGGTGTGGCCGTACGCGCGGAGCTGCTCGGCGAGCTCCTCGGTGACCTGCTTGGTCCGGACGAAGACGATGACGCCCTCGTGCGGCTCGACCTCGAGGAAACGGGCGAGGGCGTCAAGCTTGCGGAAGTGCGGAACCAGCAGCCAGCGCTGGCGGACGTTCTTGGCGGTGACGGTCTTGGCCTGGACCTTCACCTCGACGGGGTCGGTGAGGTACTGGCTGGCGAGGCGGCGGATGGTCGACGGCATGGTCGCCGAGAACAGCGCCACCTGCTTGGTGGTCGGGGTGTCGCGCAGGATCCGCTCGACGTCGTCGGCGAAGCCCATCTTGAGCATCTCGTCGGCCTCGTCGAGGACGAGGTACGAGATCGTCGTCAGGTCGAGACGGCCGCGCTCGAGGTGGTCGATCACTCGGCCGGGGGTGCCGACGACCACGTGGGCGCCCTTGCGGAGGGCGGCCAGCTGCTCGGTGTAGCCGGCGCCGCCGTAGACGGGGACCACGTTGAGGCCCGGCAGGTGCTTGGCGTACGAGGCGAAGGCCTCGGCGACCTGCAGCGCGAGCTCACGGGTCGGGGCCAGCACCATCGCCTGGGTGTGCGGGTTCGTCACGTCGATGCCCGACAGGATCGGGAGGGCGAAGGCGGCGGTCTTGCCGGTGCCGGTCTGCGCCATGCCGATGATGTCGTGCCCGGCGAGGAGCGGCGGGATGGCCTCGGCCTGGATGGGGGACGGCGATTCGTAGCCGACGTCAGCAAGGGCGCGGACCAGTCGCTCGTCGTCGAGAAGGTCAGCAAAAGAAGGTTGCGCATCGAGTGGCGCGGATTCAGTCATAACCGGTCAAGTCTAGGGGCGTTCGACCCGAGACCACGAATCGGCCGGGTGTGATGTCGGTCGGGCACCGAACCACTCGGCGGTGCTGCGCAGGCCGTCACGCAGAGGGACGGCGTGGGCGGTGGGCTAGAGCTCGCGGAAGAGACCGCTGTCTGCCCGGGAAGCACGGACGTCGGCCGGTCTCGGCGGTGAAAGCGCGAGTGACCGGTTCCACGAGTGTCCGCATCGAGACGGCCTACTCCAACAGCGAACCCCGCAGACGTTGCCGACGAACGAGAAGTCCCGGGTCTGCGACCCGGCGCCGTGGCCCGGCGCGTGCTGAGCGCGGAGCCAGCGAGCGGCTGACTACGGCCGGCCGAGGCCGCGGTAGGTCCAGCCGGCATCGCGCCAGGCCTGCGGGTCGAGCACGTTGCGGCCGTCGACGACCACGGCGTTACGGACCTGCTTGGCGAGTGCCGCCGGGTCGAGAGAGACGTACTCGCGCCACTCCGTGAGCAGCAGCACCAGGTCGGCACCGTCGACGGCCTCGTCGGTCGTGGTGACGTACGTCAGGTCGGGATGGATGCGGCGGGCGTTGTCGATCGCGTGCGGATCGGTCACCCGCACCTCGGCACCGTGGACGTGCAGACGCGCGGCCACGTCAAGGGCGGGCGAGTCGCGCACGTCGTCGCTGTTGGGCTTGAACGCGGCACCGAGCACGGCGATCCTGCGGCCGGTGACGGTCCCGTCGAGGACCTGGCGCGCAATCTCGACCACCCGGTCGCGGCGGCGCAGGTTGATCGTGTCGACCTCGCGCAGGAAGGTCAGCGCCTGGTCGGCACCGAGCTCGCCGGCACGGGCCATGAACGCGCGGATGTCCTTGGGCAGGCAGCCTCCGCCGAATCCGAGGCCGGCGTTGAGGAACTTACGGCCGATGCGGTCGTCGTGGCCGATCGCGTCGGCCAGCGCGGTCACGTCGGCGCCGGCGACCTCGCACAGCTCGGCCATCGCGTTGATGAAGGAGATCTTCGTGGCGAGGAAGGAGTTCGCGGCGACCTTGACCAGCTCGGCGGTCGCGTAGTCGCTGACCACCAGCGGCACACCCTCGGCCAGGGGCGCGGCGTACACCTCGTCGAGGACCGCCTGCGCACGCTCACCGGCGGGACCCTCGGGCAGGCCGTAGACGATCCGGTCGGGGTGCAGCGTGTCCTCGACCGCGAAGCCCTCACGCAGGAACTCGGGGTTCCACACCAGCGTCGCCTCGGGCTGGACCTCCGCGATCCGTGCGGCCACCCGCGCCGCCGTGCCGACCGGGACCGTCGACTTGCCGACGACCACGTCACCGGGCGCAAGGTGCGGCAGCAGGCTCTCGACCGCACTGTCGACCTGGCTGAGGTCGGCGGCGTTCTCGCCCGCACGCTGCGGAGTGCCGACGCACAGGAAGTGCACCGCGCTGCCGGCTACCGCCGACACGTCGGTGGTGTAGCGCAGCCGACCGGTCTCGCGCTGCTCGCTCAGGAGCTCCTGGAGCCCGGGCTCGAAGAACGGCGCCCGCCCGGCCGAGAGGTCGTCGACGATGCGGGTCGCGATGTCGACTCCGGTGACGTCGTGGCCCATCCGCGCGAGGCACGACGACGTGACGGCGCCCAGGTAGGAGCAGCCGATGACCGAGATGCGCATGCGGGCGACCCTAGCAAGTGCGCTCAGAGCGTCGGGCGCACATGCAGGCCGACCTCGGGGTCGACCAGCGCCTCCTGCGCCGCGGCGACACCGTCGGCGAGCAGCGTCGCCTCGACAGGCACGCTGCGCTTGACGACAGCGAGGGCGATCGGGCCGAGCTCGTGGTGGCGTGCGGTCGACCCGACGAAGCCGACCCGCCGACCGTCGAGCACGACCTCCGACCCGTGGGCCGGCAGGTGCTCGGCCGAGCCGTCGAGGTGCAGCAGGACCGCGCGACGCGGCGGTCGCCCCAGGTTGTGGATGCGCGCGACGGTCTCCTGACCGCGGTAGCAGCCCTTGGCGAGGTGGACGGCCTGCATGAGCTCCGAGGTGCCGGTCGAGGCGTCGTACTGCCATCCGTACTCGTTGGGGATCGACTTGTCGTCCGTGTCGAGACCGAGCCTCGGCACTCCGGCGGCGATCCGCAGCGCCTCCCAGGCCCACGTCCCGACCGGCGTGCCGTACGAGTCGGGTGCTGACGTGAGCTCGGAACGCGGGATCACGACGAATCGCAGACCCGGCAGGCCGAGGACCGCTCGCGTCTGGGTCTCGAGGGTCACCTCGACCCGCATCATGAAGCGCATCGAGTCGAGGTACGACGCGAGCGCGGCGCCCTGGCCGGGCTCGGTGTGCGCCACGAAGGTCTCACCGTCGTCGACCCCGTGGAACGCGTGCTCGACGCGGCCCTGCGGGGACAGGACCAGGCCCTGGGTCGGCGTGCCGGGGGCCAGACCCTCGAAGGCCTGCGTGGTCAGCGAGTGGAGCCATCCCAGGCGGTCGGGCCCGGTGATGGTGACGACGTCGCGGTGCGAGAGGTCGACGAACGCCTCGCCCGCCTCGAGTGCGCGCTGCTCGGGGCTGATCGCTCCGTAGTGCGCGGCCACGCCGCGGTCGACGCCCTCCCCCTCGACGGCGCCGGGCAGGTCGAGGAGCGGGCTGCGGTAGGTGGGTGCTTCGAGATCAGACACGCTTGAGCTGCCCCCAGAGGTGCGACTGCATCGGTTGGCCCTGGGCCGCCATGTCGTAGGCATACATGAGGTCGCCGTCGACGAGCCCGTACATCCGCTGGCCGGCTGTGTACTCCTTCGCCGTGGGCGTCCGCACGACGACGTCGGTCTGCAGCGTGAGGCGCGGTCCGTCGAGCTCGCCGAAGTAGATCTCGACGAAGCCCGTCGGGTGGGTCAGCAGCAGCTCGATCGGCCCCTTGGCCTTGTCGATCGGACCACCCGGCCGGAGGAACCCGGTCTCGAGGGCGCCAGGCCGGATGCGCTGGCCGGTGCCGTCGGTGATCCACGTCTGGCTGAAGTAGTGGAGGAACGGGCGTCCGTCGTGCGCGAACGCGACGTCCTGCTCGAAGGAGAAGGGCTCGATCGTCGGGTACTCCCCGCGTCCGTTGCCGTGCCACTGGCCCAGCAACCACGCGAGTCCGAGGATGTCAGGGTGCAGGTCCTCGGGGATCTCGAACGGCATGGGGCCAGTCTACGGGCGGGTGCACGGTTGACGCTGCGCCCGTACCCGCCACAATGTTGCGGTGCGTGCCGTCGTCCAGCGAGTCAGCTCCGCCTCCGTACGGGTCGGCGACGAGGTCGTCGGCGCCCTCGACGGCCCGGGACTGGTCGTCCTGCTCGGCGTCACCCACACCGACAGCGCCGACGACGCCGCTGCTCTGGCCACCAAGATCTGGAATCTGCGGATCCTCCGTGACGAACGCTCCGCCGCCGACGTCGACGCACCGTTGCTCGTCATCAGCCAGTTCACCCTGTACGCCGACGTCCGCAAGGGACGACGTCCGTCATGGGGCGAGGCGGCGCCGGGACCGGTCTCCGAGCCCCTGTACGAGGAGTTCTGCCGGGCCCTCGCGGAGTGCGGCGCGACGGTCGAGCGCGGGAGGTTCGGCGCGGACATGGCCGTCGCGCTCGTGAACGACGGGCCCATCACGTTGGTTCTGGACAGCCGTGAGCTCACCAGGAGTGCCTCTGTTCCTCTGGGATGATCACGGGTCTTGAGGCAGAATGAGGGGATTGCAGCCCCGGCCAGGTGTCTGGGCTGCCGTCATGCGCATGGGCATGTACTGAACAGGGAGTTGGATGAGCGACTACGACGGCGCCGGCAAACGACGCGCTGAGAAGCCGCGCGGCTGGGTGCGTCGCCACTGGGTGGCGACCACCCTCTTGACCGCGCTCTCTCTCGTCCTCGTCGGCACCAGCGCCTACGCCCTCAACATGCTGAACAGCTTCGGCAAGATCGAAAAAGTTGCAACCGGCGCCCTCAAAGAAGAGAACCGTCCTGATCCCGCACCGGGCGAGGCGCTCAACATCTTGGTCCTGGGCGCCGACGCCGAGGCGGACGGCAACAACAACTCGTCGTCGATCAAGGCAGACCTCGACGAGGACGGCCGCTGGAAAGACGGACGGATCCACCGCAGCGACACGATCATGGTCGCGCACGTCTCTGCCGACCGCAGCCGCGTCTCAGTCATCTCCATCCCACGCGACTCCTACGTCACCATCTACGACGAGAAGGGCGAGCCGCGGGGTGAGAACAAGATCAACGCCGCGTTCGCCGACTACGGCCCCAACGGCGCCATCTCGACGGTTGAGCACCTCACCAACCTGCGTCTCGACCACCTGGTGATCATGGACTGGGACGGGTTCCGCGACATGACGCAGGCTGTGGGTGGCGTCCGCGTCTACATCCCCGAGACCTTCTACGACACCTCGCAGAAGGTGGAGTGGGAGAAGGGCTGGCACAAGCTCAAAGGGAAGCGGGCCCTCCAGTATGTCCGCACGCGCTACGGACTCGGTGACGGCGACTTCGACCGCATCAAGCGCCAGCAGAACTTCATCCGGTTGCTCCTCAAGAAGATGATGAGCTCCGAGAACATCAGCAACCCCATCTCGCTCCAGAAGACCGTCTCCTCGGTGGCTAAGCACCTGACGATCGATGAGGAGTTCAGCGTCTCGACGATCACCGACCTCGCCTGGAACATGAAGGGCCTCAACGTCGACGAGGTCGACTTCATGACTGTGCCACTCGCCGCGGCCCGGTTCGGCAAGGACGCGAACGGCCAGAGCATCGTCAACCTCGACGAGGAGAAGGGCAAGGAGCTCTGGCGGATGGTGCGCAACGACCGGGTCAAGCGATACCTCCGCCTCAACCCCGACGTCACCAAGCTCGGCAGCGAGACCGAGGTCAGCTGACCGTCCCTCGCCGGTCGAGTAGCCCGAGCCGTCCTCCGCCGGTCGAGTAGCCCGAGCCGTCCTCCGCCGGTCGAGTAGCCCGAGCCCCCAGGGCGAGGGCGAATCGAGACCCCGCACGACACACGAAGCCCCCGCCCGGAGAACCGGACGGGGGCTTCGTCGTCGGACGAGCAGTCTGGTCAGACCGTCTCGAGCGTCACCTCGACGTCGACCGCGCTGCCGCGCTGGGCCTGCACCCGCCGGTCGACCGGCTGGACCCGCGGCGCGAGGGTGCGCAGCGTCCACTGGCCGGGGGCCGCGAAGAACCGGAACTGCCCCGTCGCCGACGTGGGTACCTCGGCGGTGAACTCACCGGTGGAGTCGAGGAGACGGACGTACGCGTTGCCGACCGGCTCGCCGTCCTTCGTCACGATGCCCTGGATGACGGACTGGTTGTCGACGTCGACGCCGTCCAGGCTCGGGCCACCACGCGTCGCGCCGCACAGTCAGGCCTCGCCGGGCTCGTCGCCGAGCGCGACAGGCACGCCGTGCAGCGAGCCGTACTCGGTCCACGAGCCGTCGTAGTTCTTGACGTTCGGGATCTCGAGGATCTCCTGGAGCACGAACCACGTGTGCGACGAGCGCTCGCCGATGCGGCAGTACGCGATGGTGTCCTTGCCGTGGTCGAGGCCCGCGTCGGCGTACAGCGCCTCGAGCTCGTCGTTGCTCTTGAAGGTGCCGTCGTCGTTGGCTGCCTTGCTCCACGGAACGTTGCCGGCCGTCGGGATGTGACCGCCGATCTGGGCGGCCTCCTGCGGCAGGTGCGCCGGGGCGAGCAGACGCCCGGCGAACTCGTCGGGGCTCCGGACGTCGATGAGGTTCTGGACACCGATGGCTGCGACGACCTCGTCGCGGAACGCGCGGATCGAGGTGTCCTGCTCCTGGGCGGTGTAGGAGGTGGTCGCACGAGTGGGGACCTCCTCGACGAGCTCACGGCTGTCGAGCTCCCACTTCTTGCGGCCGCCGTCGAGGAGGCGACGTTCTCGTGGCCGTAGAGCTTGAGGTACCAGTAGGCGTACGCGGCGAACCAGTTGTTGTTGCCGCCGTAGAGCACGACGGTGTCGTCGTTGCTCGACGCCCGCTCGGAGAGGAGCGCCTCGAGCTGCTCCTTGCTGACGAAGTCGTGGCGGACGCGGTCCTGGAGGTCGTTCTTCCAGTCGAGCTTGATCGCGCCGGGGATGTGGCCCTTGTCGTAGGCGGTCGCGTCCTCGTCGACCTCGACGAGGACGATGCCGTCGTCGCCGAGGTGCTCTTCGACCCAGTCGGCGGTGACGAGCGCGGATTCGCGGCTCATGGGATTACCTCCGGTTGTTGTGACTCTGAGTGAGTGGTGCATGTGTGGTGCTGTGGGTAGGGCGGTGGTGAGATCAGGCCCGCTGCGGCGCAGCGCGACGGACGAGCAGGTACATCTCGCAGCCGAGGCAGAGGCCGATGGCGGCGTTGAGCAGGGCAGCCACGAGGGCGAAGCCGACGGCGACGGCCGCGACCACGGTGAGACCGGCGAGCGACGCCCCGAGGCCGACGAGGGCGAACACCGCGCCGACGACCTGGGCGAAGCGCGGCGGACGTGCGTCCTCGGTCTCCGCCGGCGCGCCGATCCGCGGACGGACGAAGCCGGCGAACAGCTGCGCGTACGGGGTCCGTGCCGGGCCCGCCAGGACGCCGACGGCGAAGACCACCAGCTGCGCGGCGATCAGGACCGTGGCGAACGTCGTGCCGATCGTCACGAGGGCGGTGGCCAGGACGACCGTCGTGAGGGTGGCAGCGAACCGCTGACCACGCGGATCGACGCGGTCACCAGCGCCGGCAGGGCGCACGACAGGACGAAGGCTTGCAGACATCAGAGACTCCAGGCGCAGAACGATGCCGCGACGAATGGCGGCGGGCTGTGTCGCAGCGGAGCGGCGACGGGGGCGGGTTCGTTCAGCGCATTCGACACAGCGCCGAGCGCACGCGGCAGTGGTCCACTGCGCGTCGCTTGGTCAGAAGTGTCGTACGGGGCATGTGGGCAAGCGTAGGCGGCAACACCGGGCTGGTCACGTTCGGGTCTCGTATATCGAGACGGCTATCCAGCATCCGAGACGGCAGAGTGTGTGACAGCAGCCAGGACAGCCTCGATCTCCGGCATCCGCGGCACACCGCTCGCGCGAGCGACGACCGCTCCGGCGCTGTCCAGGACGAGCACGGTGGGCGTGCGCATCACGTCGAGGCGACGCACGAGGTCCAGGTGGGACTCGGCGTCGACGTCCACATAGGCCACGTCGTCGCGCTCGTCGGCAACGCCGGACAGCAGCACCCGCGTCGCCCGGCAGGGTGCGCAGAACGCGCTCGACACCTGCACGAGGGTCGCCCCGCTCCCGAGCGCGGCCCCGATGTCGGTCGAGGTCAGCACCTCGCGGTCCGGGCGGGACGACTGCGCATCACCTGCGGGCTCGCCGGGCACGGTCCGGACGCGACCGTCGGAGCGCCTGCGGGCGAGCGCGAACGCACCGGTCGCCAGGAGCACGACGAGAAGGACGGAGACACCGAGGGGCACACCCCCAGAGTACGGGGGCGGGAGTACGGGCCCGGGTCAGACGCCTGCCCAGATCAGGGCCGCGACGAAGACGACGGGGCCCGCGAGCGCGATCGGCGCCACCACCTCCATCGGCCACCGCGCCGGCGGCAGCGGCCGCCACCACTGGCCGACGCGCAGGCCCGCGATCGCCGATCCTGCGATCGCGACCGCGGCGACACCACCCACCACGACGCTCACGCCCTCCCAGGCCGCGAGCACGATGCCGATGACGGCACAGGCCGCGAACGCCCAGACCTGGACGACCGCACGGGCGCGCCGCGCGCGGTCCGCGACGACCGCGATCACGATCACGAGGGCCGCGACGACGACCGCCAGGCGTCCGGAGGGGGAGGCTGCCGCGGCGATCCATCCCGTGGCCAGGAGCGCGACGAACCCGGTCGAGACCACGTCGCCCAGCGCGGTGACGATGTCGGTACGTGGTGCGGGTCGGCGTACCTGCCCCACCAGCGCCGCGAGCACGAGGACGGGCAGCGCCAGGCCGATGCCGGCCAGTGATCCGCTCGCGACCGTCGCTCCGTCCAGCACCGACGTACCCGGTGCACCTGTGGTCGTCGACGGCCACACGGTGACGACCGCCGCCACGAGGCCGGCGGCCGCGATCGGGACGAGCTTGGGCGCACGGACCGGTGCACGCTGGATCCCGGCATCGACGGGGACAGCGCCAGCAGCATCTGCACCAGGAGCACGGCAGCCGCCATCACGACGACCTCTCGCTGCGAGGCGATCGCCAGCAGCGCGACGAGAGCGGCGGTCACCACACCCGGCGCGACGGCGGTGAGCCCGAGGGGCGAGCGCGCCTCCTCGCGGACGCGGCTCACGTCTCGGCTCGTCGCCCGTGTCCCCCGACCGACAGGTTCTGGTGCGTCTCCCGAGACCCTCCCGCGAACGGCGGCAGCAGCTCCAGCTGGCCGCCTGCGGGGACAGTCACGCCGGTGGGATCGGCGCCACCGAGCGGCTCTCGCCCACGAGCACCGAGCAGATCTCGATCACGTCGTGAACCGTTCGTTGCCGTCGTGCAACGCCCTCACGGCGTCCAGCACGTCGGCGACCGACCCTGGAGCGACGTGATCGACCTCGCGTCCTGCGGCGGCCCGGCAGCGGCCCAGTAGCGCACGGTGACGTCGCTCTCATTCGACGTCACGGTTCCGGTGGTTGATGCGTCCGTCACGTGGACTATTGTGAGGCAAGCAACGAAGCCCTGGGCAGAGCCCTGTGCTTTCTTTGTATCCGCAGAAGGGTTCCGCGATGTCCACCTGCTCCTGCTGACCAAGAGCACGCAGTCGTCGGTCGAGGTGCTGCCCGCCCTCGCGCTGCTGCCGCACCACGTCAAGATCCTTCCCGCGGAGGCCAGCGCCCTGCTCGACGCCCCCCCGTGCGACGCCGTCCTGGTCGACGGCCGCCACGACCTCGCCCAGGTGCGCAGCCTCACGCGGCGTCATCCGCACGACCGGCATCGACGTGCCCGCTGATCCTGATCCTCACCGAGGGCGGTCTCGCCGTCGCGGCGTCCGACTGGGGCATGGACGACGTCATCCTCACGACCGCCGGCCCCGCCGAGCTCGAGGCACGCCTGCGCCTCGGCATCGGCCGCGTCGCCGCCCAGGCCGGCGCCGACACCGAGAGCCACGTCATCAGCTCCAGCGGCCTCGTCGTCGACGACGCCACCTACACCGCCAAGCTCGAGAACCGCACGCTCGACCTGACGTTCAAGGAGTTCGAGCTCCTCAAGTTCCTCGCGCAGCACCCCGGCCGCGTCTTCACCCGCCAGCAGCTGCTGCAGGAGGTGTGGGGCTACGACTACTTCGGCGGCACCCGCACGGTCGACGTCCACGTCCGGCGCCTGCGCGCCAAGCTCGGCACCGACAACGAGACGCTCATCGGCACCGTCCGCAACGTCGGCTACCGCTTCGTCGCCCAGTCACGCGACCGACGCGAGGCTGCGGGGACCACCGAGGAGGCCGACGTCGCCTCCTGATCGGCGGGACGCCGATCGTCTCGCCCCATGGCCCACTCTGACCGCGCACGGTCCTGCTCGACCTCGTCCTCGACGAGGGCTCGTTCGAGTCGTGGGACGAGCCGGTCGACTCACCCGGGCTCGACGAGAGCTACCGGCGCGAGCTGGCACGGCCGCCGCCGAGCGGCGGGCACCGACGAGTCGGTCCTCACCGGCCGCGGCCTCATGCGCGGACGCCCCGTCGCGGTGCGTCGTCAACGAGTTCCGCTTCCTCGCCGGGCTCGATCGGCCAGGCCGCCGCCCGACGCATCGTCTCGGCCGTGCGCCGCGCGACCGCCGAGGGCATCCCGGTGCTGGCCACGACGGCCTCCGGCGGCACCCGCATGCAGGAGGGCACGCCGGCGTTCGTCCGCATGGTCGACATCTCGCGCGCGATCATGGACCACCGCGCGGCCGGCCTGCCGTACCTCGATCTACCTGCGCCACCCCACGACCGGCGGCGTGTTCGCCTCGTGGGGATCGCTCGGCCACATCACGATCGCCGAGCCCGGCGCGCTCGATCGGCTTCCTCGGCCCCAAGGTCTACGAGCTGCTCAAGGGCACGCCCGTTCCCGCCGGGCGTGCAGACCGCCGAGAACCTCGCCGACCGCGGCATCATCGACGCCGTCGTCCTGCCCGACGAGCTGCCGCTCGCTGGTCGACCGGGCGCTCGGCATCCTGGTCGACCCGCCGACGCGCGCAGACCCGCACGCAGCCGCGGACCGCCGACGGCGCCGACCGCACGGCGTGGGAGTCGATCCAGATCACCCGCGCACGCCCGACCGCGCCGGCGTCCGCGAGGTGCTGCGCTACGGCAGCGACGCGACCGTCCGCCTGCAGGGCACCGAGAAGGGCGAGCGCGACAGCGCGATGATCGTCGCGCTGGCCCGCATCGACGGCGCAGCCGTGCGTCGTGATCGGGCAGGACCGCACGACGCAGACGCCGCTCAAGCCGATGGGACCCGCGGCGCTGCGCGAGGCGCGCCGCGGCATGCGCCTGGCCAACGAGCTGCGGCTGCCGCTGGTCTCGTTCATCGACACCCCCGGCGCCGAGCTGTCGCCCGAGGCCGAGCAGGGCGCGCATCGCCGGCGAGATCGCCCGCTGCATCAGCTGGATGTCGACGATGCGGGTGCCCGACCGTCGTCGGTGCTGCTCGGCCAGGGCTGCGGCGGCGGCGCGCTGGCGCTGCTGCCGGCCGACGTCGTCGATCGCCGCCGAGAACGCCTGGCTGTCGCCGCTGCCGCCCGAGGGCGCCAGCGCGATCGTCCACGGCGACGCTCGACCACGCCGCGGAGATGGCCGCAGCCGCAGCGCGGTCGGCGCGCTCGACCTGCTCGAGCACGGCACGGTGCACCACGTCGTGCCCGAGCCGGACGGCGACATCCCGACCCGAGGGCCTCGCGCGGGCCGTCGCCGCGGAGGTTGGCGCCCAGATCCGCCTCGTACGGAGTCGTCGAGGAGGTGCACGATGAGTCGACCTGCCTCGACCTCGCCGAGCGGCCGCCGGCGCCGACGGCGTCGCGCCGTTCAACGAGGCGAGCCTGATCGCGCTGCGCGACGGGCGAGCCACCGCGTGTCGATCGCGCACCGTCGAACGCCGACGGGCGGCATCGTCGCGGCCGCGTACGCCGTCGGCGACGCGCCCGTCGAGATCGTCGTGGACCCCCGTACCGGCGCGCCGGGCTCGGGCGCCGCCTGCTCGACGAGCTGCTCGCCGACGGCGAGACGCGCTTCTGGGCGCACGGCGACCTCCCGGCGGCGCAGGCCCTCGCCGCGGCCGCCGGCCTGCACGGCCGTCCGCACGCTGCTCGTCCTGCGCGCTGACGCCCTCGACGCCGCCGCCGCGCCGAGCGTCCGGTCGACGGCGTCACGCTGCGGACCGTTCGCGCGACGACGACGCCGACGCGGTCGTCGCGGTCAACGCCCGCGCGTTCGCCCCGCACCCCGAGCAGGGCGCGATGGACCGGGCCGACCTGCGAGCGCCGGATGGCGCAGACTGGTTCGACCCGGCGGGACTGTTCGTCGCCGAGCGCGACGGCGACGCGTCGTCGGGTTCCACTGGACCAAGGTCGAGGACGGCGTCGGCGAGGTCTACGTCGTCGGCGTCGACCCGTCCGCGCAAGGTCGGCGGCCTCGGCACGGCGCTCACGGCGCGCGGGCTGCGCCACCTGCGTGGCGGCCGGCGTCGACGCGATCGACCTGTACGTCGAGGGCGACAACGCCCCCGCCCTCGCGACGTACGAAGGGCTCGGCTTCACCGAGAACGCACGCGACGTGATGTACGCGCGCTCCTGACCCGGTCAGCCCGCGCGACCGACCCAGAGGGTGTGACCGGCGCCGACGTCGACGGACCCGACGGCGACGAACCCGGCTGCCCTGAGCACGTCGACCCGGTCGGGGTCGAGGCTCGCGGCCGCGGCGACGCCGTCGAGCGCATCGAGCGCGGGCACGATCGTGGCGTGCAGCAGGTCAGCGGCGTCGGCGGCCGGGACGTGCGGCGCGACGCCCAACGCGCCCAGGACCTGCTCGGGGCCGATCGTCTCGAGGAGAGCGGCCACCTCCGGTGACGCGCCGGCCAACGCCGCGCGGACCTCGACGCCCGGGTCGAGCGCCGCTGCCAACGAGGGGCCGTGGAGCTCGCGGACCAGGACGTCGCGGAGCCCGTCCCCCGCTCCCGAACCGGCGGCCGGCATCCAGACCGACGCCGCCTCGAGCACACCGTCGCGCTCCGCGACCCAGAGCTGGCCGTGCGGGAGGACGACGTGGCTCAGCGCCATCCGGGTCACGGACGCCGCGACCTCCGGGTCGGCCGGACCGTCCGGCACCCCGTCACCGTCGAGGTCGATCTCAGGTGCCGAGGACTCCAGCAGGCGGGCCGTGACCGTGATGTCCACGAGGCCCGCAGGGCGCACGATCACGGACGGGGAGGTGCAGGTGGTCATGCCTCCAAGGGTGTCAGCGCGGGCCAAACCTGCTCAGCTTCCGTGGAGGCCGCGCCGGAGCGCCCGCGCCGCGCGCCGCATCGCCGCGGGAGCGACGGTCCCGAGCGCCACCATGTTGGCGAAGCAGTGGATGAGCCCGTCCTCGCAGACGTACGTCACCTCGACACCGGCCGCGCGCATCGCCTCGGCGTACGCCTCGCCCTCGTCGAGCAACGGGTCGAACCCGGCGGTGACGACGTACGCCGGCGGCAGCCCTTCGAGCGTGCCGTACAGCGGCGACAGCAGCGGGTCCGCGGGGTCCGGGCCCGAGGCGGTGTAGCAGTCGGACGCGAGGTCGACGAAGTCCCCGGTCAGGAAGAAGCCGGTCGCCATCTCCGTCCGGCTCGGCCGCGTCTCGACGAAGTCGACGACGGGGTAGATCAGCAGCTGGTACGCGGGCGGGACGACCCCGGCCGGCTGCTCCGTGCGGGCGACCACCTGCTGGGCGACGACGGTGGCGAGGTTGCCGCCCGCGCAGTCTCCGCCGACCGCGACGCGGTCGGCGGTCGATCCCGAGCGCGTCGGCGTGCGCGAGCACCCAGTCGTACGCCGCGAGGCAGTCCTCGACCGCCGCGGGGAACGGGTGCTCGGGCGCGAGGCGGTAGTCGACCGCGACGACGCGGACGCCCGCCTGCTCGGCGAGGAAGCGGCAGGTCGCGTCGTGGCTCTCGAGGTCGCCGTAGATCCAGCCGCCTCCGTGGAAGAACACGAGCGCGGGGGCCGTACCGGTCACCCCTCGCGGCGTGTAGACCCGCAGCGGCAGCGGACCGCCTGGCCCGTCGATCGTCCGGTCGTGCACGGCCCCGATCGGGAGCCTGCCTCCCACGGCAGCCGCGACGTCGCGGATGATGCGCCGCCCCTGGGGGATCGGCACGGACTCGGCGGCCGGGCCCTCGAGCGCCTGGAGGGTGAGCAGCAGCTGCATCTCCGGGTCGAGCGTCCGGTGGCGGCGCGTGACCGGGGCACCCGCGAGGCGGGCGAGCGCCGGCGGCGGGAGGCGGAAGAGCGCGCGCAGCGCGGATCCCTTGAGGGCTGTGGTGGAGGTCACGCCGGTACGGTAGCCGATCGCCGCGACGCCGGGCGGACGTCTGCACGACACCCGCCGGTCGCATTCCCGTGGCACGATGCCGTCTGGCCGAAGAGCTCGCCACAGGTGTCGCGACCGCGACCGCGGAGGCTCCGCGTTCACCGGACTCCTTCGACGTCGACCCGCCGTACGAGGCCGCGACCGGCGACCTGCCGGAGGACAGGTTCATCGACCGGGAGCTGTCCTGGATCGCGTTCAACGAGCGTGTGCTCGAGCTCGCCGAGGACCCGACGGTGCCGCTGCTCGAGCGCATCCGCTTCACCGCGATCTTCTCCGGCAACCTCGACGAGTTCTTCATGGTCCGCATCGCCGGGCTCAAGCGGCGCCTCGCGGCCGGCCTCGCGTCACGCCGTGCCAGCGGGATCCAGCCCCGGGAGGTCTGGCTCGCCAGCCTGGAGACGAGCCGCGAGCTCATGCTCCGGCAGGGTGCACTGCTGACGGACACGCTTCGGGGTGCCCTCGACGCACAGGGCATCGCGCTGCTGCACTGGGGCGACCTCGACGCTGACGAACAGGCCGTCGTCGGACGGGCCTACCGCGAACGCGTGTTCCCCGTCCTCACCCCGCTGGCGGTCGACCCCGCGCACCCCTTCCCGTACATCTCGGGGCTCTCGCTCAACCTCGCCGTCGTGATGCGCAACCCGGCCACGGGCAAGTCGCACTTCGCGCGGGTGAAGGTGCCACCGATCTTCGACCGCTGGCTCGAGGTCGCGCCGCAGCGCTTCGTCCCGCTCGAGGAGGTGATCGCGGCGCACCTCGACGCACTCTTCCCCGGGATGGAGATTCTCGCCCACCACTCGTTCCGGGTGACCCGCAACGAGGACCTCGAGGTGGAGGAGGACGACGCCGAGAACCTTCTCAAAGCACTCGAGCAGGAGCTGCTGCGCCGCAAGTTCGGCCCGCCCGTACGCCTCGAGGTCGAGGACACGATGGACGAGCACGTACGCGAGCTGCTGGTCACCGAGCTCGACATCAGCGCCGACGAGGTCTTCGCGCTGCCGGCCCCGCTCGACCTCGCGAGCCTCCACGAGATCGCCGACCTCGACCGGCCGGAGCTCCACTTCGAGCCGTTCGTCCCGATGACGCACCCCGACCTCGCCGAGGTGGAGTCGGCGAGCCCTGTCGACATGTTCGCGGCTCTGCGCGAGAAGGACGTGCTGCTCCACCACCCGTACGACTCGTTCGCGACCAGCGTGCAGCGCTTCGTCGAGCAGGCCGCCTCGGACCCGCAGGTGCTCGCGATCAAGCAGACCCTCTACCGGACGTCCGGCGACTCCCCGATCATCGACTCCCTCGTCGACGCCGCTCGCGCCGGCAAGCAGGTGCTGGTCCTGGTGGAGATCAAGGCGCGCTTCGACGAGCAGGCCAACATCCGCTGGGCCCGCAAGCTCGAGCGCGCGGGCTGCCACGTCGTGTACGGGCTGCTCGGGCTCAAGACCCACTGCAAGCTCTGCCTGGTCGTGCGCGACGAGCCCGACGGGCTGCGCCGCTACGCCCACATCGGCACCGGCAACTACAACCCCAAGACGGCGCGCCTGTACGAGGACTACGGCCTGCTCACGACCGACCCCCGGATCGCCGACGACCTGACCGACCTCTTCAACAACCTCTCGGGGTACTCCCGCCGCGAGTCGTACGGACAGCTGCTGGTCGCACCGGCCGGCCTCCGTCCGGGGATCATCGAGCGCATCGAGCGCGAGGTCGCGCACCACCGCGCCGGCCGCCCTGCGGGGGTCCGGATCAAGGTCAACTCGATCGTCGACGAAGAGATCATCGACGCGCTGTACAGGGCGTCGCAGGCGGGTGTGCCGGTGCAGATGCTCGTACGCGGGATCTGCGCGCTGAGGCCAGGGGTGCCCGGGATGAGCGACCACATCGTCGTCAGGAGCGTGCTCGGGCGGTTCCTCGAGCACAGCCGCGTCTACTGGTTCGGCGGCGGGGGCGAACCCGAGGTGTGGATCGGGTCCGCCGACCTGATGCACCGCAACCTCGACCGGCGCGTCGAGGTGCTCGTCAGGCTCGACCGCCCCGAGCACATCGCGGAGATCGGGGCGATGCTCGAGCTCTCGATGGACCCGGGCATCGACGCGTGGAACCTGGGACCGGACGGCACGTGGACCCGCCAGCAGAGCTCCGGTGCCCCGTTGCGCGACCTCCAGCAGGTGACGATCGACCGCACGCGCGCCCGGCGTGCCCGCGCACGAGCCGAGGCAAAGGACCGTCCGGCGGTCGGCGGGTTCGCGTGAGCCGGCCGGTCCGCCGAGCGGCGGGCGCCCTGGTGTGGCGTCCGGCGCCGGGCGGTGCGCCCACCGACCTCCAGGTCCTGCTGGTGCACCGCACGCGCCACGACGACTGGACCGTACCGAAGGGGAAGATGGAGAGGGGCGAGCTGCGTCCGGTCACCGCCGTGCGGGAGGTCGAGGAGGAGACCGGCGTGACCGCACGACTCGGGGTCCCGCTGCTGGAGCTCGAGTACGAGTACACCGCCGGCCGGATGAAGAACGTCGCGTACTGGGCGGCCACCCCCGTGCGCGGGGACGCCGACGCGTACGAGCCGAACAAGGAGATCGACGGCGTGGAGTGGCTCACGGTCGCCAAGGCGCACCGCCGCCTGTCGTACGACTCGGACCGCGGTGTCCTGGACGCGTTCACGGAGAGGGTCGCGACGGGGGCGCTCGAGACGCGGACCCTCCTCGTCGTGCGCCATGCGACCGCCCGGCCGCGTCAGCGCTGGCGCAGGGAGCCGCTCGCCCGTCCGCTCAGCGCCCGAGGCAAGGACGAGGCGCGGCGACTGCGTCCCGCGCTGGGGGCGTACGGGGTGCACCACCTCCGGTCGAGCGCCGCACTTCGATGCGCCCAGACCCTGAGCCCGTACGCCGACGCCCTGCGCCGTCCCATCCTGCTCGACCACCGCCTCGACGAGCCCCGCGAAGGCGGTCCGGAGAAGCGGCGACCGGTTGCCGAGGCGATGGAGGAGGCGATGGCGCACAAGCGCCCGGTCGCCGTGTGCGGCCATCGCCCGGTGCTGCCCCGCATGCTCGACGCGGTCGGCGTCGACGCTTCCGCGGTCGACGCCGATCCGCTCCCGGCCGCAGGCCTGGTCGTCGTCCACCACCGCAAGGGCGAGATCCACGCGATCGAGCGCCACGACGCGCACTGAGCGGGCGGCGCGCGGTGCTCGCCTGCCGGCGGTGCGCTGGCGTCCACCCGAATGCGCAGCGTGGACGCCCAGACACCAACACCCACCCCCGGCGGTCTCCGGCGGTGCGCTGGCGTCCACCCAAACCCACGACGTGGACGCCCAGACACCAACACCCACCCCCGGCGGTCTCCGGCGGTGCGCTGGCGTCCACCCAAACCCACGACGTGGACGCCCAGACACCAACACCCACACCAGCCCTCTCCGGCGGTGCGCTGGCGTCCACCCAAACCCACGACGTGGACGCCCAGACACCAACACCCACCCCCGGCGGTGGCTCAGCGGCCACCCGAACGTACGGCGCTGACCACGAGGCCGATCGCGGCGCCCGTCATCATCGCTGCCGCGACCGGGGCGAGGACGTCGGCGCCGCGGTTCTCCAGCAGCCACGCTCCGGAGGCGGCGCCGGCGGCGATCCCGAGATTGAGGGCGGTGACGACGACCGCCCCGGCGGCACCGCGTGCCGCCGGGGAGGCGATCCGCATGACCGTCGCCTGGAAGACCGGCGGGAACAACCCGATCATCGTTCCCCAGACCGCGATGACCGCGAGAGCGACCGCGGTGCGCGTGCCGAGCGCCGTGAGCGCGAGCACGGTGAGCGCGAACGCGACCGCGGTCCCCGGGAGGGCCGCCCTCGGGAACCGGTCCGACAGCGGCCCGGCGATCGCGAGCCCGAGCGCCCCTGCGACACCGAACAGCGCGAGCACGCCGCCGAGTGCCGCGGAGTCCATGCCCGCCACGCGCGTCACCAGCGGACCGACGTAGGTGAACACCTGGAAGTGGCCGACGAGCAGCAGCGCGCCGAAGGTCGCGGTGACGCCCACGCGAACGAGGGAGCGGTCGTGGCCTGCCGACGCTGTCCCCGTGGGCTCGTCCCTCGCGGCGCGGGCGATATCACGAGGAAGCACCTTCGCGAGCGCGAGCGAGGCGACAGCGAGGAGGATGCCCGCACCCACGAGCACCGCCCGCCAACCGAAGAGCTCGGCCACCGCCGTACCGAGCGGCACGCCGACGACCCCCGCCGCGGTCGGCCCGACGAGCACGACCGACACCGCCTTGCCGAGGTGCCGGTCGTCGACGAGCGACGCCGCGTACGGCACGAGCAGAGCCCACAACAGACCGTGCGCACCCGCAGCAACGACGCGGGCCGCGACCAGCAGCCCGTACGCGGGCGACACCGCCGCAAGGAGAGCCGCGCCGGCACTCACCAGCACCGCGCCGAGCATCACCCCGCGGCGAGGGAGCCGCCGGGTTGCCCGCTCCAGCGGCAGGCTGAGGGCCGCGACGGTGAGCGCCCAGGCCGTGACGAGCAGACCGACCTGGCCCCGCGAGACCTCGAGGTCGTGGGCCATCGAGGGCAGCAGCCCGGCGGGGAGCAGCTCGACCGTCACGGTCGCGAAGGCCGCGCCGGCGAGGGTGAGCAGCGCTGCCCAGGTCTGGCGGGTCATGCCCGGCTGACTGATCGTGGTCTGTGTCATGCTGGGAACGTAGACCTTCACATCTGTGTCAAGGTCAAGCCGACGGTGAAGGGGATCACGGATGCGCGTCGGAGAGCTCGCTGAAGCCACGGGGGTCGCTCCCCGGATGCTTCGCTACTACGAGGAGCAGGGCTTGCTCACCTCGCACCGCGAGCCCAACGGCTACCGGTCGTACGACGACGCAGCCGTTGAGCGGGTCCGGACCGTGAAGAGCCTCATCGCCTCCGGCCTGCCGACCCGGCTCGTACGGGTCGTCCTCGACGTCGAGGCCCTGGCCGACGACGAACGCTCACCGTCGTGCAGCCGCGAGTTCGCGGAGATGCTGGCTGCCGAACGCGCCTCGTTGGAGGACAAGATCGCCTGCCTGAGCAAGAGCCGCGACACGGTCACGCGCTACCTCGAGCGCACCCGGCACGGTGACCTCGCGCGCGACCCGCACCCCGCCTGACCACGGCGTACGTCACCGCCGCGCGCCGACTCGTCGGCCACCGTTCACCTGCGGTTCACCTGCGTCCGGCTGCTGCTTCACCTGTGCTCCCTAACGTCATCGTCGACACCAAGAGATCGACATGACTTCCCAGAGAGGGAACGCACGTGAACCGCAACAAGCTCCGCGTGGCCACTCCGCTGGCACTGGCTGCCGTCGCCGCCCTCGCCCTGTCCGCCTGTGGTGCGGGCAACGAGGCGGGCGCGACCGACGAGGGCACGACCAGCGCGCTGGGCGGCACGCTCAACGGCGCCGGCGCCAGCTCGCAGGAGGCGGCCGTCGCCTCGTGGAAGCAGGGCTTCCAGACGGCGAACCCTGACGTGACCGTCAACTACGACCCGGCCGGCTCCGGTGCAGGCCGCGAGCAGTTCATCGCCGGCGGCACCGACTTCGCCGGGTCCGACGCCTACCTCGACGACGACGAGCTGGCCTCCGCCGAGAAGCGGTGCTCCTCCGACGTGATCGAGATCCCGACGTACGTCAGCCCGATCGCCGTCATCTACAACCTGCCGGGCGTCGACGGGCTGCGACTGTCGCCTGAGACGCTCGGCAAGATCTTCGCCGGCACCCTCTCGACGTGGGACGACCCGGCGATCAAGGCGGACAACCCGGACGCCACCCTGCCGTCGTCCAAGATCACCCCGGTCCACCGTTCGGACGACTCCGGGACGACCGAGAACTTCACCGCCTACATGGCCGCAGCAGCACCGCAGGGTTGGACCGAGGGTGAGGTCGAGACCTGGCCGATCAAGGGCGGTGAGGGCGCGCAGGGCACCTCCGGCGTCGTCGCGACCGTCAAGGGCGGCGAGGGGACGATCGGGTACGCCGACGCCAGCCAGGCCGGCGACCTCGGCGTCGCGTCGCTGAAGGTCGGCGAGGAGTACGTCGGCCCGAGCCCGGAGGCCGCCGCCAAGATCCTCGAGGCGTCGAAGCAGAAGGCAGGCCGCGGCGACACCCACCTCGTGATGGACATCGACCACACCACGACCGCGTCGGGGGTCTACCCCGCTGTGCTGCTGTCTTACCAGATCGCGTGCCTGACGTACGAGGACGAGGCCAAGGCCGACCTCGTCAAGGGATGGCTGACCTACGTCGCCAGCTCCGAAGGCCAGCAGTCCGCCGCGAAGGGAGCCGGGTCCGCTCCGCTGACGAGTGCGCTCGAGGAGCGCATCACCGACATCCTCGACGGGATCTCGGCGAAGTGATGCCCCTGCGGGTGGCCGTCCGTACCGGGGGATCGGACGGCTGCCCGCAGGTCACTCCCCACCGTCTCCACCAGAGGACCTCTTCGTGACCGACACCTCCACACCGTCCCCGCCACGGGACTCCGCCGAACCGGTCCCTTCCAAGGGCAGGTTCGGCGACCGCATGTTCCTCGGCCTCTCGAGGGGCGCCGCGCTGACGATCCTCGTCATCCTGGCGGGCGTCGCGGTCTTCCTCACCGCCGAAGGCATCCCGGGGATCACCGCCTCGCCCGACGAGGTCAAGAGCGGCAAGACGTTCCTGGCCTTCGTGCTCCCGCTCGTCTTCGGGACGCTCTGGAGCGCGACGCTGGCCCTCCTGATCGCCGTCCCGCTCGCCGTCGCTGTGGCGCTGTTCGTCACCTACTACGTCCCTCGTCGACTCGGGCACACGCTCGGGTACGTCATCGACCTGCTCGCCGCCGTGCCCTCGGTGGTCTTCGGTCTGTGGGGCATGCGGGTGCTCGCCGGCCAACTGGTGGGCCCGTACGCGTGGCTCGAGGCGAACCTCGGGTTCCTCCCGTTCTTCGGCGGTCCGGCGTCGGCGACCGGGCGCACCATCCTCACCGCGGCCATCGTGCTCGCCGTGATGATCCTCCCGATCGTCACCGCCATCGCGCGTGAGGTATTCCGCCAGACCCCGGTCCTCCTCGAGGAGGCCGCACTCGCACTCGGTGCAACCCGCTGGGAGATGATCCGCACGGTCGTCCTCCCGCACGGCCGCTCCGGGATGATCGGTGGCGCGATGCTCGGCCTCGGGCGTGCGCTCGGCGAGACGATGGCCGTCGCGATGGTCCTCTCGGCTTCCGGCGTCATCTCCTTCAACCTCATCAGCTCGTCGAACCCGAGCACGATCCCGGCCAACATCGCGCTGCAGTTCAACGAGGCCTCCGGGCTGACGGTCAACGCACTGATCGCGTCCGGCCTCGTGCTCTTCGTCATCACCTTCGCCGTCAACCTCGCGGCCCGCGCCATCGTGAACCGGCGCAAGGAGTTCTCGGGAGCGCGCGCATGACCACGACTGCTCCTCCGCGCCCTCAGCGCGACGACACCCCCGTACGAGGCCGCGGCTGGCAGCAGCCCCAGCTGCCTCGGGGCACCAGCTGGTATGCCCTGGCGCTCGCCGTCGTCGTCACCTCCGGGCTCCACGCCGGTCTGGCGATCGCGCTTCTCCCCGCTCTCCTCGCGGGGTGGGCCGTCATCGGGATCGGGTACCCCGTCGTCTCGTACGCCGTCGAAGGCCGTCGCAAGGCGCTCGACCGGCTCGTCACGATCGTGGTCGCGAGCGCGTTCGCAGTGGCGATGGTGCCGCTGGTCTCGATCCTGTGGACCGTCGTCAAGAACGGCCTGCCGGTTCTCTCCGCGGAGTTCTTCACCTACTCGATGCGCAACGTCGTCGGTGAGGGCGGCGGCATCTACCACGCGATCTGGGGAACGGTCCTCATCACGGCCGCAGCGGCCGCGATGGCCGTGCCGCTCGGTCTGCTCACGGCGATCTTCCTCGTCGAGTACGGCGGCGACGGGCGCCTCGCGAAGGTCGTCCGCTTCCTCGTCGACGTGATGACCGGGATCCCCTCGATCGTCGCGGGCCTCTTCGCGTACGCGCTGTTCGTCGTCGCCTTCGGGCCTGGTGTCCGGATGGGGTTCGCCGGCGCCGTCGCACTCACGGTCCTCATGACGCCGGTCGTCGTCCGTTCGTCCGAGGAGATGCTGCAGCTCGTGCCGCACGAGCTGCGCGAGGCGGCGTACGCGCTGGGTGTCCCCCGGTGGCGGACGATCGTGAAGGTGGTCCTGCCGACCGCTCTCGCGGGACTCGTCACGGGGATCACGCTCGCCGTCGCGCGTGTGATCGGCGAGACCGCGCCCCTCCTCATCACGGTCGGGATCACCGACTCGACCAACTTCAACCTGTCGGACGGGCGCATGGCGACCCTGCCCGTCTTCACCTACAGCTCCATCATGAGCCCCGGCGTACCGCCGGAGCCGTCCATCGCACGGGCCTGGGGTGCCGCACTCGTGCTGATGCTGATCGTGATGGTGCTCAACCTCGTGGCCCGCCTCGTGACCCACTTCTTCTCCCCCAAGGACAAGCGATGAGCATGCGATCCGTACTCCGCGCCCCCGCCACGTCGTCCGCACCGGTGACGTCGGCGGCCGGCACCTCCCCACGACCCGCCGCGATCGGCATCGACGTGGAGGACCTCGACATCTACTACGGGGACGTCCACGCCGTCCGCGGCGTGACGCTCGCCATCCCCGCCCAGTCGGTGACGGCGGTGATCGGCCCGTCGGGCTGCGGGAAGTCGACGTTCCTGCGCTCGCTGAACCGGATGCACGAGGTCGCCCCCAGCGCCCGGGTCGAGGGCAGGGTCCGCGTCGACGGACGCGACCTGTACGCGCCCGGCGTGGATCCGGTGCTCGTACGACGTGAGATCGGCATGGTCTTCCAGCGGCCCAACCCCTTCCCGACGATGTCGATCCGCGACAACGTCCTGGCGGGCGTCCGCCTCAACGGCGGCCGGCTCAAGAAGGACGATGCCGAGGCCCTCGTCGAGCGCTCGCTGCGCGGCGCGAACCTCTGGGACGAGGTGAAGGACCGCCTCCACCGACCCGGCGCCGGCCTGTCCGGCGGCCAGCAGCAACGGCTCTGCATCGCGCGCGCCATCGCCGTCGAGCCGCAGGTCCTGCTCATGGACGAGCCGTGCTCGGCGCTCGACCCGATCTCGACGAGCGCGATCGAGGACCTGATCGGCCAGCTCAAGGACGCCTACACGATCGTCATCGTCACCCACAACATGCAGCAGGCGGCCCGGGTCTCCGACGAGACCGCCTTCTTCAACCTCGCGGGGGTCGGGGAGCCCGGCGAGCTGATCGAGTCCGGACCGACGACCAAGATCTTCTCGAACCCGGAGAACCCGTCGACGGAGGCCTACATCACGGGCCGGTTCGGCTAGACACACGCCGGCACCACGACGAAGGGCGCCTGCTGACCTCGAGGTCAGCAGGCGCCCTTCGTGTGTCGTACGAGTCGGCGGATCGCACCTCACGGAAGGAACATGGCGCAGAACCAGTAGGTGAGCGCAGCGACGAGCGCCGCGGCCGGGATGGTGACGATCCACGCCGTCACGATGCCTCGGGCGACGCCCCACCGGACGGCGCTGAACCGTTTGGTGGCACCGGCGCCCATGATCGACGAGGTGATCGTGTGCGTGGTCGAGACCGGCGCGTGGAGGCCGATCGCCATCACGTACAGGACCGCCGCAGCCGTCGCCTCTGCCGCGAAACCGCGTGCAGGGTCGAGATGGATGATGCGACGGCCGAGCGTCCGCATGATGCGCCATCCGCCCGAGTACGTCCCGAGCGAGATCGCGGCGGCAGCGCCGACCTTGACCCACAGCGGGATGCCGTCGTCGGCGGCGACGTACCCGCCGGCGAGCAGCGCGAGGAACATGACGCCCATCGTCTTCTGCGCGTCCTGCAGACCGTGACCGAGCGCCATCGCGGCCGCCGAGACGGTCTGGGCGAGGCGGAAGCCTCGCATCGTGCGCTGCGGGTTGCGGTGCCTGAAGATCCACATGATCGCGAGCATCAGCAGGAACGCGCCGCCGAAGCCGACGACCGGCGAGACGACCATCGGGATCGCGACCTTGTCGAGCACCGTCTGCCATTCGACGGTGCTGGCCGAGGCCACGCCGGCGCCGACCAGGCCGCCGATCAGCGCGTGGGACGAGGACGACGGAAGCCCGAAGTACCACGTGATGAGGTTCCAGACGATCGCGCCGACGAGGGCTGCGAACACGACGGTGAGGCCGTGGTTGCCCTCACCCTCGACACCTTCGGCGATGATGCTGCCGACCGTGTCTGCGACCTCGGTCCCGAGGAACGCTCCGATGAAGTTCATGATCGCGGCCATGATCAGTGCGATCCGCGGTGTCAGCGCCCGGGTGGAGACCGAGGTAGCGATCGCGTTGGCTGCGTCGTGGAAACCGTTGGTGTAGTCGAAGATCAGCGCAACGCTGATGACCAGGACCACCATGGCCAGGGTGAGGTCCACCCTCAGGACTCCTTGACGGCGATCTGCTCGACCGTGTTGGCCACGGACTCGAGCGCGTCGACGGCATCCTCGAGGGACTCGAGGACGTCCTTGAGCTTGAGGACCTCGAGCGCCTTGTACTCGCCGGAGAACAGCTTGGCCAGGATGCGGCGGTAGTCGCGGTCTGCCTGGTTCTCAAGACGGTTGATCTCGATCCAGTACTCCGACAGGTCCGTCATCGTCCGCAGCCGCGGCATCGCCTCGGCGGTGAGCTCGCAGCCGCGCTGGATCACCTCGACCATCGACGCCATCCGCGACGGCAGGGAGTCCAGGTCGTACAGGACGACCAGGTCACCGGCCTCGTCGATGAAGTCCATGACGTCGTCGAGGCTGCTCGCGAGCTTGTAGATGTCCTCGCGGTCGAACGGCGTCACGAAGGTCTGGTTGACGCGGTTGATGATCGCGTGGGTCGTGTCGTCTGCAGCGTGCTCGACCTCGACGAGCTGCTTGGCCACCGCATCACGGTCGGCGGAGGAGTCGAGCATCTTCGCCAGAAGGTTCGCGCCGTCCACAAGGTGGTTCGCGAGCTCAGCGAAGAGATCGTAGAAAGATGTTTCAGTCGGTCGGATACGCAACCGCACGACAAGCTCCCGTCAGGGTGGGGTAAGGCCGCATCAATGGTAGATCCTGCGCCTGAAGACTACGCCGGACGCCCTGGGATAAGCGCGCGGGCGCGTCAGGCGCAGCCCCGATGGGGCCGAACACCAAGGATCTCGTCGACCATCTGCTGGCTCAACGGGCCGGGCGTCTCCGACGCGGCGATCATCAGGTTGCTCGTCATCTCGATCTCGTCGAGCGCATCCTGGTCGCGTAGACGCACGTCCAAGGGCTCCGGTGTCGCCACAACGGCCTCCTCCGCACCAGGTCGACGGCTGTACCGGTTCAAGGCTACGTGCTCGGCGACGAGTGGGTGCGGCGGATCCGACAATCGGTGGAAAATCAACCGACCTCGCATCTGAAGGGCTGGTGAGGCAGCGCGGATCGGCACTCGGGGTCGAAATCACCACTGGTTCCGTCGCTGTCGGGGTGTCAAGACGTGACATCCGCCGAAGGAAGTGGTGGGCCCCGTGGGGATCGAACCCACAACCCACGGATTAAAAGTCCGTTGCTCTGCCGATTGAGCTAGAGGCCCGAGGGATCAGGGTCTCGCCGAACCACGGTTCTTCGCCGGCGAGGGGGTCCTGATTCCTGGCGGTCAGTATGCCGCATCACCGACGGACGGACTGTGTGGTGCCATCTCGTCCTGAAGGCATGGTCCCTCACGGTCCGTCGTGTCGAGCATCGCCACGCGGACACCGTGCGGGTAGACCTCCACGGTGACCCGGGCGGCCGATACTCCCTCGTCGGCGCGACGCCGGATCGACGCAGGTGGCTCGCGACTCTCGAAGGACGTCGAGCCATGCCACGCTCCGTCACAGTCTGGGGAAGCACCCCACCCTGCTCAGGTTCGGACGCCAACGTGACGTGCCTTCACGAACCGGCGGCTCACCGGCGCGCGTCGTCCTCAGCCGGCGGTGACGGCGGTGACGTTGAGGTGGTTCGAGATCGATGCGTAGCGCTCGGCGAACACCCGGACACCCCGCGTGTCGAACGCGACGACGATGCCGCGGATCGAGGCGCGCGGCAGCGTGCTGTTGCGCTGGTAGACGGGCCCTCCGCTGTCGCCGTTGCGCGCAACGACCTTGTCGTCGTCACGCCGCCCTCGCATGAGGTACGTGGTGCAGGTCGACTGGTTGCCCGGGATGTCGCAGTACGTCGCCGTCAGGCTCTTGATCTTGATCCCGCAGATGGATCGTGTGACCGTCCCCGAGGCGCAGACCGAGTCACCGACGGCGCCGTCGTTCGCACCGGTGACGACCCGCGACGTGAAGTTGTCGAGGCCGTCGGTGTAGATGTTCGGGGAGTAGCTGGAGCCCCCGAGACGCGCCTGGTCGTAGCTCGGATATCCGGACCGGCCGGCGGTCGTCCCGTAAAAGTGGGATCCGGAGTTCCACCGCGTCCCGTTCGGTCCGCAGTGGGCGGCCGTGACGGAGTAGTAGGCGCCGGACGACCGTCCGCGCGCCGTGAAGCCAGCGGTGCAGAACGTTCCGCCGGACTTCGTGATCTTGGCGGCACCCCAGTGGGGCGCGGAGTCGCTCGTCCTGGAGGCGCGCCCTGACGCGCCGCCGTACTGGACGACGACCGCTCCGGCGTCCACGCCCTGCAGCGGCTGCCGGAGGGTATCGAGACGGTCGGTCGGCGGCGCCTCGGAGCCGATGACGACGACCACTGCCTCGAGCTCTGGATCGAGGTCGACCGAGTAGCCCGTCTCGGGCTCCGGGGTGAGGGTGCGCCAACGCTGCTCCCAGACGGCAGCCCACGCCTCGCGGAGCTCAGCCGCGGACCGCTCGGAGACCCGGACGTCCAGGGCCTTCCTCGCCTCCTCCGGCAAGCCCGCCGTGAGTGACGACACGAGTGCCTTGCCGTCGGTCTCCTTGGTGACGACCAGCGTGTATCCGGCAGCGGGACTTCCGATGACACCGATCAACCCTTGGTCGAGGCTCACCGGGGCCCCGTCAGCGGGCTTCTCGCCCTTCGGCGTCAGGAGTGCGCTGAGCCGGTCGGCGACCTCCCGCTGGACCTTGGTCGCGCGTGGTCCGTCGGCCGCCCGTGGATCGGGCCCCAGCGTGTCGTCGTCCGCGCGAGGTGCGGTCTTCTCTGCTGCCAGCTGGACGACCTCGCCCTGGGTGGCTGGACCTTCGGTGGTGAGGAGAGCGAGGCCGCAGAGCACGGCGGCGGCGGGGACGGCGATACGCGAGCGTCTGAACACGAGGGTTCCTTCTGTCGCATGGCTTGTCTTCGCGAGGATAGCGACAATCCGTCACCTCGGCAGAGCTCGTCCCCGTGCTGGGGACGGACGGTCGCCCGAACCGCCGGCGTGACGCCGGCACGGCAAGGTGTGGCGGAGGACACCTTCGGGCCTATTGTGCTCTCACCTATCAGAGGGAGAACCGATCGTGTCCATCGCTCACAAGGTCGCCGCGCTCGTCGCGGCGAGCGGCTTGACGCTCAGCGGCCTCGCGGCAGCCTCGCCCGCGCTCGCCGACGAGCCCGCCCCGACGTACTACGTCTCGCTGGGAGACTCGCTCGCGACCGGCTGGCAGCCGGACACCAAGACGAACGACACCGAGACCGCCTACACCAACCGGCTGTACCAGCAGCTCAAGAAGACCCACCCGAACCTCCAGCACGAGCCGTTCGGCTGTGCCGGAGCGACCGCCCGCTCGGTCCTCACCGGGAGCCACGCGAACGGCACCCCCGGTGCGTGCACCTACGACGAGGGCACGCAGCTCGCCGCGGCGGTGGCCTTCATCAAGGATCACCCCGGCCAGGTCGCGTACGTCTCGGTCGGCATCGGCGCGAACGACGTCCACCCCTGCGTGCCGGGCGGGGCCGATGGCGACAACATGCTGATCTGCCTGAGCAAGCGCATCCAGTCGGTCGGAGTCGACGTGTCCGCCATCGACGCCGCACTCCGTCAGGCCGGCGGCTCGACACCCCGCTACGTCGGGATGACGTACTACAACCCGTTCCTGGCGGGCTGGCTCACGACGGAGGGCAAGCCGCTCGCCGACCTGTCGATCGGCGTGGCTCAGCAGCTCAACGACACCCTCACGAGCGCGAACACGAAGAACGGCTTCGCGACCGCAGACGTGGCCGGAGCCTTCTCCTCCAACGCGACGACGCCGCTGGTGACGATCGACGTTCCCGGGGGCCAGGCGGAGGTCCCGCTCAACGTCGCCCGCATCTGCCAGTGGACGTGGATGTGCTCCGCAGCGGACATCCATGCCAACGACACAGGGCACCAGAAGATCGCCGACGCCTTCGTGGCGGCGCTCGCGCCCAGGCCCACGCCGCCGAAGCCCACACCCCCCAAGCCTGCCCCGGTCGTGAAGGTCGCGACCACGACGAGCGCGAAGCTCGTCGGCAAGCACCGCATCACGACGAAGAAGCGTGCCGCCGTACGCGTCCGGGTCCGCGCCGCACGCGGCGTGAAGCCGGGCGGTGTGCTCGTCGTCAAGGACGGCAGGCGCACGCTCAAGAAGGTGCGTGTCGGTGCCAGCGGGATCAAGCGCGTCACGCTCCCCCGCCTCAAGAAGGGGAAGCACCGCATCACCGTGACGTACAAGGGGTCCAGGACGACGAAGCCCAGCCGGTCGAAGCCGATCCGGATCACGGTGGTCAAGCGCCGCCGCTGAGGTCGCACATGACGATGCGGTCGGTCGGTGCTCGTGCGGAGCACCGACCGACCGCACCTCCGCCCCTACTCCTTCGTGCTGAACGCCGCGTCGAAGGCGGCGTCGGGCGCGTCGAAGAGGTTCGCCTTCACGAACGCCAACGCCTCCGGAGCTCCGACAAGGCGGTCCATCCCCGCGTCCTCCCACTCGACCGACACAGGCCCGTCGTAGCCGATCGAGCTGAGCATCCGGAAGCACGCTTCCCAAGGAACGTCGCCCCGCCCCGTCGACACGAAGTCCCACCCGCGGCGCGGATCCGCCCACGGAAGGTGCGATCCCAGACGACCGTTGCGCCCGTTGCCGACCTGCTTCTTCGCGTCCTTGCAGTCGACGTGGTAGATCCGGTCCTTGAAGTCCCACAGGAACCCGAGCGGGTCGAGGTCCTGCCAGACGAAGTGCGACGGGTCCCAGTTGAGGCCGAACGCCTCCCTGTGACCGATCGCCTCGAGGGTGCGGACGGTCGTCCAGTAGTCGTACGCGATCTCGCTCGGGTGCACCTCGTGAGCGAACCGCACGCCCTCCGCGTCGAAGACGTCGAGGATCGGGTTCCACCGGTTCGCGAAGTCCTCGTACCCTGCGTCGACGAGGGCCTCCGACGCCGGCGGGAACATGGCGACGTACTTCCAGATCGACGAGCCGGTGAACCCGACGACCGTGTCGACGCCGAGGAGGCGGGCAGCCCGAGCGGTGTTCTTCATCTCCTCGGCGGCACGCTGACGAACCCCCTCGGGGTCACCGTCTCCCCAGATCCGGTCGGGAAGGATGTCGCGGTGCCGGGCGTCGATGGGGTCGTCGCAGACCGCCTGGCCCTTGAGGTGGTTCGAGATGGCGTAGACCTCGAGACCGTACCGGTCCAGCACGTCGCGCTTGGCCCGCACGTAGCCGGGGTCCTCGACCGCGGCCCACGGGTCGAAGTGGTCGCCCCAGCAGGCGATCTCCAGGCCGTCGTAGCCCCACCCGGAGGCCAGCCGTGCGACCTCCTCGAACGGCAGGTCGGCCCACTGACCGGTGAAGAGGGTGATCGGTCGCGTCATGTCGGGTCTCCTTCTTGCCCGGCGTGCGGGCCCTCGGCGGTGCGCACGTCCTGCGGCACCGTGTGACGGCGGGAGTCGTCCTCCGCGCTGGTCTCCACCGCGGCGAGCACCCGCTGCACCGACAGGCCGTCGGCGAACGACGGTCTCGGCTGCTCGCCTGCGGCGATCGCGTCGACGAGGTCGACGACCTGGTGGGTGAAGCCGTGCTCGTAGCCGAGGCCGTGGCCCGGAGGCCACCACGCTCCGGTGTACGGGTGGGTCGGTTCGGTGACGACGATCCGCCGGAAACCGGCGGTCTCCGCAGGCTCTGTGGCGTCGTAGAACTGGAGGAGGTTCATCTCCTCGAAGTCGAACGCCAGCGCACCGTCGGAGCCGCTGATCTCGAGGCGCATCGCGTTCTTGCGGCCCGTCGCGAAGCGGGTCGCCTCGAAGACGCCGAGGGCGCCGTTGGCGAAGCTCGCGGTGAAGGCCGCCGCGTCGTCCACGGTCACCGGGCCACGTTCCGCGTCGGCGCTCCCGCTCCCCCCGAGGGTGCCGTGGTCGCCGGCGACAGGACGGCTGTCGACGAAGGTCCGGAGGACACCGCTGACCGAGGTGATCGCTGAGCCGGTGACGTACTGGGCCGCGTCGACCACGTGAGCGCCGATGTCGCCGAGCGCTCCGGAGCCGGCGAGCGACTTGTCCAGCCGCCAGCTGAGCGGGACGTCGGGGTCGGTGAGCCAGTCCTGCAGGTACTGGGCGCGGACGTGACGGATCGTGCCGAGACGGCCGTCGGCGACGAGTCGCCGCGCGAACGAGAGTGCGGGCGTGCGGCGGTACGTGAAGCCGACCATCGCGTACACACCCTGCGTCGCGGCCTCCGCGGCCGCGTCGGCCATCAGCTCGGCCTCCTCGACGGTGTTCGCCAGCGGCTTCTCGCAGAGGACGTGCTTGCCGGCACGCAGCGCGGCGACCGCGATCTCGGCGTGCGTGTTTCCCGGGGTGCAGATGTCGACCAGGTCGATGTCGTCGCGCGCGATCAGCGCGCGCCAGTCGGACTCGACCGACTCCCAGCCGAACCGGTCGGCGACCGCCTGTGCAGCACCGACGTCGCGCCCGCAGAGGGCGCGGAGCCGCGGCGTCAGCGGGAGGGGGAAGAACGACGGCGCGGTACGCCACGCCTGGGAGTGCGCTGCGCCCATGAAGGCGTAGCCGACCTGCCCGACGCCGAGCTCGCGTGAGGTGTCTGTCATGGGGATCCTTCGGGCCGAGGGGACGGAGGAACGTGGCGTACGCCCCGCCGCGTCAGGAGGGTCGCGGCGGGGCGTACGTCCGACGTCAGGACTCGAAGGCCGAGTCCATGTACTGGTCGACGTTCTCCTTGGTCACGATCGGTGCGGCGAGCTGGACGATCCTCGGGACCTCGACCTCGGCCAGGTCCGACATGGAGCGGCCCTGTGCGATGAGGCGGGCGAGCTTGATGCCGTCCGCACCCTGCGTCGACGGGTAGATGACGGTGGCCTTGAGGACCGTGTCGTCCGCCTCGATGGAGCGCATCACGTTGGCCGAACCGGCGCCGCCGACCATGACGAACTCGTCGCGACCGGCGTTGTCGATCGCCGCCATGACACCGACACCCTGGTCGTCATCGTGGTTCCAGAGGAAGTCGATCTTCGGTGCCGCCTGCAGCAGGTTGGCCGCAGCGCGCTCGCCGGTCTCGACGGTGAACTCCGCTGCCACGCGGTTCGACACCTTCAGACCGCAGTCGGCAAGCGCGTCCTTGAACCCGCGCGACCGGTCCTGCGTGAGGGGGAGGGAGTCGATGCCCGCGATCTCCGCGACGACCGCGTCGGTGCTGCCATCGGCCTGCTGGCAGATGTAGCGGCCCGCGGACACCCCCATGCCGTAGTTGTCACCGAGCACGGTCGTACGCGCGGCGAACGGGGAGTCGAACTCGCGGTCGACGTTGATCACCGGGATCCCCGCCTCCATCGCCCGGGTCGCCACGTCGGTCATCGCCGCACCGTCGAAGGGCAGGAGGACGATCGCGTCGACCTTGTCGTTGATGAAGGTCTCCACCTGCGAGATCTGCAGGTTCACGTCGTTCGTGCCCTCGGCGTTGACGAGCTCCACGTCGTCGAACGCCTCGGCCTGCTTCACGGCCGCATCGGTGATCGCCCCCATCCAGCCGTGGTCGGCGGCCGGCGCCGAGAATCCGATCCGTACGGTGTCGCCCGTCTCGGCGTTGTCGCCGGCGCCGGCGTTGGCGGCGTTGCCGTCGCCGTCGCCGTCGTCGGAGCTGTTGGTGCAGGCAGACAGAGCCAGGGTGGCGGCGGCGAGGACGCCGCCGATCGCCAGCAGCCGTCGGCGCGGGGTGGTGGTGGACATGCCGTCTCCTCGGTGGGGTTAGGTGTTGCGGTTCGCCAGCCGCTGCTGGAGGAGCACAGCGGCGACGATGATCACGCCTTTGGCGACGGCTTGGACGGACGTCGACAAGTTGTTGAGCGTGAAGACATTGGTGAGGGTGGTGAAGATCAGGACGCCCAGGAGGGTGCCGACCACGGTGCCGCGGCCGCCGCTGAGGAGCGTGCCGCCGATGACGACGGCGGCGATGGCGTCGAGCTCCCACATCAGGCCGTGCGTGGACGACCCGGTCTGCGTCCGCGACATGAGCATGACCGCGGCGAGACCACAGGTCGCGCCGAGGAGGGCGTACAGGTAGACGGTGTGGCGCTGGACCTTGATGCCCGCGAGACGGGCCGCCTCGGTGTTGCCGCCCACGGCGAACGTCCGGCGTCCGAAGGTGGTGCGGTTGAGCAGGAACCAGCCGGCGACGACCACGGCCGCGAACACGAACACGATCACCGGGACGCCGAACGGCCGGGCGCCGAGAGCAGTCGCGGAAGCCCTGGTCGCGGATGATCTGGGTCTTACGGTCGGCCAGGATCTCGGCGAGACCACGGGCGCTCGCCAGCATCGCGAGCGTCGCGATGAACGGCACGATCTTGCCGTACGCGATGAGGACGCCGTTGATCACGCCGCAGGCGATGCCGACACCGATCGCCGTCGTCGCGATCACGATCCAGCCGACGTCGCCGGCCATCGCCTGGGTGCCGGTGGTCGACGCCCACACAGAGGACAGGGCGACGATCGCTCCGACGGAGAGGTCGATGCCGCCGCCGGTGATCACGAACGTCATGCCGATCGCGACCACGCCGATCGCCGACGCGAGGCTGAGCATGGTGATGATGTTGTTGGTGCTGGCGAAGCGGTCGCCGGCGGTCACGAGCCCGACGACGCAGAGCAGCACGAGCGCGACGACGAGGCCGAGGTTGCGCGCCACGCCGAGCGAGCGCGCGCGCTTCTGCGGCGCGGCCGTCGTCGGCTGAACGCTCCCTGTCACCGATGAGGTACTCACGCGACGTCACCTTCCGGTCGGTGGTCTGTGGACGGGTCGTCGGCCGCCTCGTGCGTGGCGAGGATGCGGTCGAGGACGGCGTGGGCGTCGAGCGAGTCGCCGCGGCGGCATCGACGACGCGGCCGTCGGCGACGACGAGGACCCGGTCGGACAGTCCGAGCACCTCGTCGATGTCGCTGGAGACGACGACGACGGCGACGCCCGTCGTCGGCGAGCGTGCGGATCAGCTGGTAGATCTCGCTGCGGGCCCCGACGTCGACGCCGCGGGTGGGCTCGTCGAGCAGGAGGACCCGGCACGTGCGCAGCAGCCAGCGCGCGAGGACGATCTTCTGCTGGTTGCCGCCGGACAGCGTCCGCGTGAGCCGGTCGGGATCGTCCGGCCGCAGGTCGACCGAGCGGGCAGCCTCCTGGGCAGCACCTCGCTCTGCCGCGTCGCGCGTGGCTCCGAGCCGGGAGAAGCGGGTGAGGCTGGCGAGCGAGATGTTGCGGTAGACCGCCTCGTCGAGGACCAGGCCCTGCGACTTGCGCTCCTCCGGGCACAGGCCGAGCCCGGCGGCGACCGCAGCGTGGACGGAACCGCGCCGCAGGGGCCGCCCGTCGACGGTGACCGATCCGCGGTGCGCTCGCCGGGCGCCGTAGACGGTCTCGACGATCTCGCTGCGGCCGGCGCCCACGAGCCCGGCGAGGCCGACGATCTCTCCTGGGCGTACGTCGAACGAGACGTCGTCGAACTCGCCGTCACGACCCAGCCCCTCGACGACCAGCAGAGGCGGCACGTCGGGGATCGGCTGCGTCCGCCGCGGAAGGTCACCGGACACCTCGCGGCCGGTCATGAGCGTGATGAGCTCGGTGGTCGGTGTCTCGTGGGCGGGAAGGTCGGCGGCCACCGTACGGCCGTCCTTGAGCACCGTCAGACGGTCGCCGATCCGGCGGATCTCCTCGAGGCGGTGCGAGATGTAGATGATCGCCTTGCCCGAGGCGCGGAGGTCGTCGATCGACACGGAACAGTCCGTCGACCTCGTCGGGGTCCAGCACGGCCGACGGCTCGTCCATGACGATGACCCGGGCGTGGCGCGAGAGGGCGCGGGCCATCGACACGATCTGCTTGCCCGCGGCAGAGAGGCTGCCGATCTCGCGCGCGGGGCGGATCTCGGGGTGGCCGAGCGAGGTGAGGAGCGCACGGGCTTCGCGGCGGGTGTCGCCCATGCGCGTGAAGCCGAGGCGCGTCTTCTCGTGGCCCAGGAAGATGTTGTCCGCGACGCTGAGCCCGTCGACGAGGTCGAGCTCCTGGTAGATCGTGGCGATCCCGGCGTCGAGGGCCGCCTGCGGGTCGCTGAACGAGACCGGCTCCCCGTCCACCGGATCGTGCCCTCGTCGACGGCGTGCGCACCGGAGAGCACCTTGATCAGCGTCGACTTGCCTGCGCCGTTCTGTCCGAGGAGGCAGTGGACCTCTCCCGCACGGACGACGAGGTCGACGCCGTCGAGCGCGCGCACGCCCGGGAACTCCTTGACGATGCCGCGCGTGAGCTGGAGGAGGGGCTCTGACATGGCGCGTGATGCTAGTCACAGTCAATGTCGACGGTCAAGCAAAAGTCCGTTCATTGTCGACGTACTTCTGAAAGTCTTGACGACAGAAGTAGCCGTGGGAGACTGCCTGTCATGGATTCGTTCGCGCCGCAGGCGATCCCGGCCACTGCAGCCAGCGAGGTCTTCCAGCTCATGCGGGACGGGCAGGCGCGGACGAAGGCGGAGATCGCCGAGCTGACGTCGCTCGGCGCGCTCGACCGTCGACGGCACGCGCTCGACGCTCCTGCTCTCCGCCGGACTGCTCGTCCCTGTCGGCGAGGCCGCGTCGACCGGCGGACGCCCCCCGGTCAGGTTCGCGCTCAACGCCGCGTCGTACGTGGTGCTCGCGATCGACCTCGGGGCGTCGCCACGCCGCGGTCGCGGTCATCGACCTCGGCGGGTGAGGTGCTCGGCGAGGTCAGCGTCGCGAGCGACATCGCCGACGGTCCCCAGATCGTCCTCGACCGCGTCGCCGATCTCGGCGTCGAGCTCCTCGCCGATCTCGACCTCGACCCCGGATGCCGTCGTCGGCGTCGGTATCGGCGTCCCCGGCCCGGTCGAGCACTCCACCGGCCGACCCGCGAACCCGCCGATCATGCCGGGGTGGCACGACTTCGACATCCCCGGCACCCTCGGCCGGACGTTCCCCGGGCCCGTCCTGGTCGACAACGACGTCAACCTGATGGCGCTCGGCGAGTACGTGACGTCGTGGCCCGAGACCGGAGCACCTCCTGCTGGTCAAGGTCGCCACCGGCATCGGCGCGGGCATCGTCTCCGACGGCCTCCTGCGTCCGCGGTGCGCTCGGCACCGCCGGCGACCTCGGCCACGTCCAGGTCGCGGGTCAGGCGCGACGACGTCGTCGTGCCGCTGCGGCAACATCGGGTGCCTCGAGGCCGTCGCCGCCGGTCCGGCCATCGCGCAAGCTGCGATCGCCGAAGGGCTGACGTCGAGCGCTCGCAGGACATCGTCGACGCCGTCGCAGCGCGGCGAGGTCGCGGCGCTGCGGCCGTCCGCGAGGCGGGGCGCGACCTCGGCACCGTGCTGGCGACGTGCGTCAACCTGCTCAACCCGTCGGTCATCGTCATCGGCGGCAAGCTGTCCGAGGCGGGGGAGTACCTCCTGGCCGGCGTCCGCGAGGTCGTCTACCAGCGCTCGCTGCCCCTCGCGACCCACGACCTGCGCATCGTCAGCTCACCGCTGCACGGACGGGCGGCGATCGTCGGTGCCGGCGCGATGGTGATCGACGCGGTGCTGTCGCCGCGGGCCGTCGACGCGTTGATCGAGCGTCGTTCCCGCGCCAGCGCCTGACCAGCGGCGCGCTCATCCCTGCGCGGCGGCGTCCTCGAGGGCGCGCAGGCGACGGTTCAGGTAGCGCTGCTCCGGGATGCTCGTCGTCAGCCGTGCCGCGATCGCGTACTGCTCCGCTGCCGCCCGCCGGTCACCCAGCTGTTCGAGGAGGTGGCCTCGGACGGCGTAGAGGTGGTGCGTCCGCGCGGTCGCCCGGTCGGTGACCAACGGCTCGGTCATCCGCAGCCCGACCGCGGGCCCGTACGCCATGGCCGTGGCGACCGCGTGGTTGAGGGTGACCGTCGGGCTCGGCGCCACCGCACCGAGATAGGCGTACAGGAGGCAGATCTGCTTCCAGTCCGTCTGCTCGTACGTCCTCGCGTCCGCGTGCACGGCGGCGATCGCCGCCTCCAGCTGGTAGCGGCCGACGGGTCCCCGCGGCAGCACCTCCTCCACGAGAGCCCGCCCTTCGGAGATGAGCTCGGGTGCCCACCGAGCCCGGTCCTGGTCCGCGAGCGTGACCAGGTCACCGGCAGCGTCCGTGCGCGCGCCGGTTCGGGCGTGGAGGAGGAGCATCAGCGCCAGGGCTCCGGCCACCTCGTCGTGGTCGGGGATCGCGGCGCGCAGACGGCGCGTCAGTCGGATCGCCTCGTCCACCAGCGCGGTGTCGAGGAGCTCTCGTCCCGAGCTCCGCAGGTAGCCCTCGGTGAAGATCACGTAGCAGGTGTCGAGCACTGCTCCGACGCGTGCCGGGAGTTCCTCCGGTGTCGGCATCTCGAACCGCGCTCCCACCTCGCGGAGCCGAGCCCGAGCACGGGTCAGCCGCTGGGAGACGGTGCGCGCAGGCACGGCGAACGCCGTCGCGATCTCCTCGACTCCCCTGCCTGCCACCGCCCGCAGGCTCAGCGCGACCTGCGACGGCCGACTGAGCGCGGGATGGCAGCAGAGGAACAGCATCCGCAGCAGCTCGTCGGCGTCACCGCCCGCGCCCGCGTCGGCCGGCTCCGCACGGTGGGCGAGACGCGCGTGCTCGTCCGTCTCGCGCCGGGTTCGTGCCGAGTCTGCGCGTACGCGGTCGATGAGCCGGCGCGAGGCGACGCGGACGAACCACGCCCGCGGGTCCCGCGGCACGCCGTCCACGGGCCACTGTCGCGCCGCCGCCTCGGCCGCCTCCTGCGCGGCGTCCTCGCAGTCCCCGAGGTCCCCGTGCCGGCGCAGCAGCGCGGCGACGACGTACGGCGCCTCCGCCCTCCATGCCTCGGCCAGCGCCTCACCCAGCTCGTCTTCAGCTCCGGCGCTCATCTCCGGCCGTCACCCGCCGGGCGACATCACCGGCCGCAGCTCGACGGTCTCACCCGGCCCTGAGAAGGAGGCGACGACTTCCTGGGCTCGCTCGGGCGACTCCACGTCGATGAGGAAGAAGCCCGCGAAGTGCTCCTTCGTCTCGGAGTACGGCCCGGAGCTCGCCACCGGGACCCCGTCGACCCACCGGTAGAGCGTCGCGCTCGCCGGGTCGCCCAGCGCCTCGCCATGGAGGAGCTCGCCGTTGCGCTCCAGCTCGGTCAGGGTCTCGACGAAGGAGGTCATCAGCTGGTCGCGCACCTCCTCCGGGAGCGCGAGGTTCTCGGCGATGAAGTCACCCGTCGGATGACCCCACGGCTGCGGGTTGGCGTGGATCAGGATCACGTACTTCATGGCATCCCCTCAGTTCCTGCGGCCAGCAGATCTGCCCGCTCACCCGGAACGTCGGAGCCGGCCGCCCCATGTCGACATCCTTCCCGTGACGGGGTTCGCGCGCCCTCCCACCGGCCGGGGCGGCGCCGCAGGTCAGAGGGGGGTCGCGCCACTGAAGACGCCGGTGAGCGCCTCCTCGGCGGCGCCCGCGGCGGCGGCCCCGAGGCCGAGCGCGCTCAGCCGCAGGTCGAGCGGCGCGTACGGAGTGGAGGTGACGTGCCCCTCGGCGGTCGCGGTGGCGGCGGGCAGCAGGTACGAAGCCAGAGGGACGAAGTAGCCCCCGAGCACGACGGCGTCAGGGTTGAGGATGTTGGCCACCGTGGCGATCCCCTGCCCGAGCACGGTCCCGATCCGTGCCAGGGCACCAGCGACCTCCTCGTCCTCGGACGCACGCGCGGCGACGGCCCGGGCCGACTCCAGCGGGGTCCCGCTCTCGGTGACCCCGACCGCCGTGAGCATCGCGCGCAGACCGACCGACGCCTCCCAGCACCCGAGGCGACCGCACCCGCACAGCGCCTCGGAGTCACCGATCGGCATGTGGCCGACCTCGCCGGCGAACCCCGACGCCGCCCCGAACGATTGCCCCGTCGGTGACGATGCCGGCGCCGATGCCGATCGTGCCGGTCAGGTACAGCGAGTGCCCGAGACCCACGGTGGCCCCGCGGCGACGCCTCGGCCAGCGCGGCGCAGTTGGCGTCGTTGTCGACGTCGACGGGGCAGTCGCCGTCGAAGGCGTACTCGAGCTCGGCGGCGACGGCACGGTCCGTCCCAGCCGAGGTTCGGTGCCCACGACACCGTGCGGTTGTCGTGCGCCACGAGGCCGGGCACGGCGACGGTCGCGCCGACGACGCGTGCCGCCGGCCTCGGTGAGCTCGGAGTCGCACGTCGGTGGCCAGCTCGACCAGCACGCTCGTACGGGTCACGGCCGCTCGACCGGCACGGTGGTCTCGAGCCGCGACCGTGCCGCCGAGGTCGACCGCGACCGCGGCGACGTAGTCGACGTTGACCTCGAGGCCGAGCCCGATGACCGACTCCCCGGTGAGGGTCACCGGCCGTCCCGGGCGGCCGCGCCGACGGCCCGAGGCGACCGCGTCGTCCTCGTGACCGTACCCGCGGTCCGAGAGCTCGCCGACGATCGTGCCGACGGTGGCCTTCGCCAGGCCGGTACGCCGGGCCAGCTCGGTGCGCGTCGCCGGGCCGTCGGGCGCAGCGACGCAGCACGAGGCCGGTGTTCTGACGACGCACGTGCTCGTGCCGGTCGGCGACCCAGTCGGGTCACGCTCCGCGCACCCCGTACAGGTGCTCCAGCGCCAGCTGGTCGAGGTGCTCGAACGCCGCACCGCGCACTGCCAGCTCCTCGGGGTCGGCCAGCTCGGCCTTCTCCAGCTCGCGCCCAGCCCTCGCCCTCGTCGAGCGTCGGCATCGCCAGCTCGGGCAGCCTGGCGGCCTCGAGCGCGGCCTGCACCTCGGGGTCGGCGCGGAACGCCTGCACCTTGTCGCGCAGGACGAGGTAGTTGGTCATGCAGCCGCGGCCGCGACCCAGACGCCGTCGTCGTCCTCGGTGCGCGGCGTCTTGAAGTCGAAGTGCACCGGACCGTCGTACCCACCCGGCCAGGATCGTGTCGACGACCCAGAAGGCGCCGCGGACGTTGCCGGCACCGAAGCGGAAGTCCTGGTCGTAGCGCGGACCGCTCTGACCGTTGAGGTCGATGTGGAAGAGCTTGCCCTGCCACAGTGCCTGCGCGTAGCCGTGCGCGGCGTTGAGGCCGGCCATCTCCTCGTGCCCGATCTCGGGGTTGACGCCCGACGTTCTCGGAGCGGTCGAGCGTCTCGATGAACGCCAGCGCGTGGCCGATCGTCGGCAGCAGGATGTCGCCGCGGGGCTCGTTGGGCTTGGGCTCGATCGCGAACTTGATGTCGTAGCCCTTGTCGTGCACGAACTCGCCGAGCACGTTGAACGCCTCGCGGTAGCGGTCGAGCGCCGCGGCGACGTCCTTGGCCGCACCCGACTCGGCGCCCTCGCGGCCGCCCCAGCAGACGTAGACCTTGGCGCCGAGCTCGGCGGCGAGGTCGATGTTGCGCATGACCTTGCGGATCGCGAAGCGACGGACGTCGCGGTCGTTGGACGTGAAGCCGCCGTCCTTGAAGACCGGGTGCGTGAACAGGTTGGTGGTGGCGGTCGTGACGACGAGGCCGGTGTCGGCGAGCCCCTTCTTCCAGCGCTCGATGATCGCGTCGCGCGACGCGTCGTCGGAGCCGAACGGGATCAGGTCGTCGTCGTGGAAGTTGACGCCGTAGGCGCCGATGTCGGCGAGGCGCTCGAGCGCGTAGACGGGGTCCATCTCGGCGCGCGTCGGGCTCACCGAACGGGTCGCGCCCCGGGTAGGCGACGGTCCAGAGACCGAAGGAGAACTTGTCGGACGGGGCGGGGGTGGGGATGGTCATGCTCGCATGGTCGGTGACGTCCTCGTCGGGGTCGGGTCCAGGCGGCCGGTACGGTCGCGCAGGTCGGCGTAGGCCTCGCGCACGAGCGGGGTCGGTTCGGCGTCGTAGCGTCTCGGCGCCGGCGGGTGTCCAGGGCGGCGGCGCCTCGGTGCCGGACGAGCGCCCAGGCCGCCTGCCGCGCGGCGCCGAGCGCGACGTACTCGCCGGGTGCGGGCACGTGCACCGGCTGTCCGAAGATCGCCGGCGCGAGCGCGTGGACGGCGGGGTTGCGCGGCGGCACCGCCGACCATCAGGATGCCGCCGGCCGCGGCCACCGATCACGGCTCGCCAGCAGGTCGACGGCGTCGGCGAGCGAGCACAGCAGCGCCTCGAAGGCGGCGCGGGCGAGGTCCTCGCGGGTGGTCGAGGCCGTCAGCCCCGCCCAGGTGCCGGTCGCGCGCGGACGGTTGGGCGTGCGCTCGCCGTCGTAGTACGGCGAGATCGTCAGCACCGTTGGCCCCGGCGGCGCGGCGAGCGCCAGGCGGCCGAGCTCGTCGTGGTCGACGCCGAGCAGGCGCGCCTGCAGGTCGAGGATGCGCGGCGGCGTTCATCGTCGTCGCCATCGGCAGGAAGCGGCCGGTCGCGTCGGCGAAGCCCGTGACCGCTCCGGTGCCGTCGGCGACCGGGTCCTCGCTGATCGCCGAGGCGACGCCGGAGGTGCCGATCGACACCACGACGTCGCCGGGCACGAGGTCGAGGGCCAGCGCGGCGGCCATGTTGTCGCCCGTGCCGGCCGACGACCAGCAACGCGTCCTCGTACGCCGCCGCCCCGTCGGCGACGATGCGCGGCAGCGCGACGTCGTGGCCGAGCGCCGACTCGGCCAGGTCGGGGCGCCAGGCGTCGTCCGCGCGTCGAGAAGTAGCCGGTGCCCGAGGCGTCGCCGCGGTCGGTGAACGGCTCGGTCCGTCGCCGGTGACGTGCCGCGAGACGTAGTCGTGGGGCAGCAGCACCTCGGGTCACCGCCGCCGCGGCCTCGGGTCGGTGATCGCGCAGCCAGCGCAGCTTGGTCGAGGTGAACGACGCGACGAGCACGCTGCCGACGGCGTCGGCGCAGGCCTGGGCACCGCCCATCTCGGCGACCAGCGTCGTCGCGGCGTCGGCCGAACGGGTGTCGTTCCAGAGCAGCGCGTCGTGGACGGGCAGGCCGTCGGCGTCGAGGGCGACCATGCCGTGCTGCTGGCCGCCGACCGCGACGGCGGCGGCCTCGCCGCGCCAGTCGCCGACCACGGCGTCGAAGGCGTCGAGCCAGCGGCGCGGGTCGACAGCGGTGCCTGGAGGATGCGGCGCGGCGCGCTGCGCGACGCACTGTGCCGTCGTCGGCGTCGACGAGCACGGCCTTGGTCGACTGCGTCGAGGAGTCGACGCCGATGACGCGAGTGGTGCGGGTCACATCTCCGGTTTAGTACGAGTCATGAACTAATGTCAAGAGCCCAGCGACCGGCTCTGCTCCGCACAGGGAGGCGCCGGCGAGAGAGCGTCGGCGAGAATGGGCACATGACTGACTCGACCCCCACCGTCTGGAACACCGCCGGCGACTACACCGACATCCGGTACGAGACGACCGACGACGGCATCGCCAAGATCACGATCGACCGGCCCGAGGTGCACAACGCCTTCCGGCCGCAGACGATCATCGAGATCTCCGATGCCCTCGACGCCGCGCGCGAGGACGAGTCGGTCGGCGTCATCATCCTCACCGGCGCCGGCGACAAGGCGTTCTGCTCCGGTGGTGACCAGCGCGTGCGCGGCGACTCCGGCTACAAGACGGACGCCTCCGCCACCGGCCGCTTCCACGTCACCGACCTCCACGTGCAGATGCGCCGGTGCCCGAAGCCCATCGTCGCGATGGTCGCCGGCTGGGCGATCGGCGGCGGACACGTCCTCCATGTCGTCGCCGACCTCACCATCGCCGCCGACAACGCCCGCTTCGGCCAGGTCGGCCCGAAGGTCGGGTCGTTCGACGGCGGGTTCGGCGCCAGCTCGCTCTCCCAGCTCGTCGGCATGAAGAAGGCCAAGGAGATCTGGTTCCTCTGCCGTCAGTACGACGCCCAGCAGGCGCTCGAGATGGGCATGGTCAACACCGTGGTCCCGCTCGCCGAGCTCGAGGCCGAGACCGTCCGGTGGTGCCGCGAGATGCTCGCCCTCTCCCCGTACGCCCTGCGGTTGATGAAGGCCAGCTTCCACGCCGCCGAGGACGGGTACGCCGGGCTGCAGCAGCTCGCGCACGACACGAACCTCCTCTTCTACGGCAACGACGAGGCCAAGGAAGGGCGCGAGGCCTACAAGGAGAAGCGCAAGCCCGACTTCACCAAGTTCCCCCGGCGCGCATGAGCGCCGCGCTGCGCGTGGAGGACATGGCGGGCATCGAGCCGAGCCTCGTCCTCACCGTTCCGCCGGAGTTCGAGGACGAGAACGGTCACGTCAACATCCGCCACTACTTCGACCTGCACGTACGGGCCGCCGATCGCACGTTCGAGGCGCTCGGCATCAACGAGGGCTACCGTGCCGCGCGCGGCATGAGCGTGTTCAGCATCGACCACCGCGTCCGCTACCTGGACGAGGTGCTCGTGGGTCAGGACGTCGCGGTGTACGTCCTGTTCCTCGCACGCTCGGCGAAGATCGTGCACGGGGTGCAGGCGCTCTTCAACGCGACGACGGGGTCGTTGGCGAACACGTTCGAGTTCGTCGAGGGCCACGTCAGCCTCGAGCAGCGGCGTACGGTCCCGTGGCCCGACGACGTGGCCGCGCGTCTCGATGCTGCGATCGCCGACGGTAAGGCCTGGCCGGGGCTCCCGCACGAACCAGGGCTCGGTCTGCGCTGAGGTCGGTCTGCTGACCCGCGGTGGCCCTAGGGTCCGGTCATGGCCGTCTCCCTCGTCGCCCTCATCGCCGTCGTTCTCTTCCTCGTGGTTCTCGCCGCGGGGCGAGCGCAGATCTCCAAGGGGGCGAACGCGCACGTCGCCAACGGCGCTGTCCTTCTCGCGCTCGGGGTGGTTCTCGGCGTCTTCGCCCTGGGCGTCGTGGTCTCGCTCGACACCTGGTGAGGGGTCGCCGCAGCGGCTGCGAGGCGGGTTCGTCCAGTCGCAGGTCAGCGGTCGGCGACCACCGGTCGGGAGAACGGGATGGGGCACCAGTCCGTCTCGGCGCAGGCCACGAGGTCGTCGCAGCCCGCATCCCTCGCGGCGATCAGGCTGTCCTTGATCACCTCGAGCGCGGCGATCTTCTGCTCCACCTCGGACAGCTTGGCTGCGGTTCGCGCCTGGAGCCCGGCATGACGAGGTCCGTGGTGGTGATGGCCCGCCTCGAGAAGGTCGGCCGCCTCGTCGAGCGTGAAACCGAGGGCTTGCGCGGCCTTGATCACCCGCAGCGCGGTCACCGTGGCTTCTGAGTAGAGGCGGTGTCCGCCGGGAGTGCGGTCGGGCTCGGCGATGAGCCCGCGGCGTTCGTAGTAGCGCAGCGTCTCGACGTTCACGCCGACGGCCTCGGCAACCTGCCCCGCTCGCCACGTCGCGCTCATGCCCCGAGCTCCCACCTGCGACCGGGCGCGTTCCGTGAGAGCCGCGAGCACGTCGTCGTGGGCGGGCGATGTTCCGACGCGCAAGGTGACGCTCCCGTCCCCGATCGACAGCGAGAAGGTGAAGAAGGCACAGCAACCGGTCTCTCTCACCGACAGCTCCGCAGCGCGGCCCGCCGCTGCGGCAGCGGGCCGCAGGTCGAGCCTCGTGCTCGTGGGCGACTCGCGGACCACGGCAAGAACGTCGTGCCTGAAGAGCTCGTCGAACTCCCGGCTCCGCAACGGCTGCTCGACCGTAGGAAGGGTGCACGCCGACGGCACCCACTCGTCCCTCGTGCCTGGATTCCCCGTCATTCGTCCACGGTAAACCCGGACCTAGGTACGGAATGCAAGCCCGCGGTCGACCGCTCAGCCGTCCGCCGCCTCCACAGCCGCCGCGCGTACGGCCTCCGCGACCCGGTCGTGGACCTCGGGGTGGAACACGCTCGGGATGATGTAGTTCGCGTTGAGCTCGTCGTCGGAGACGGTGGCGGCGATCGCCTCCGAGGCCGCGAGCAGCACGTCCGTCCCGATGCCGTGGCTCTGCGCGTCGAGCAGGCCGCGGAACACGCCGGGGAACGCGAGCACGTTGTTGATCTGGTTCGGGTAGTCCGACCGTCCCGTCGCCACCACGGTCGCATGGGCGCGCGCGAGCGCCGGATCGATCTCCGGTGTCGGGTTCGCGAGTGCGAAGACGATCGAACCGTCGGCCATGGACTCCACGTCCTGCACGGACAGCACGTTCGGTGCCGAGACGCCGATGAAGACGTCTGCGCCACCGATCACGTCGGGGAGGGAGCCCACGAGTGCGCGGGGGTTGGTGTGCTCCGCGATCCATGCCAGCTGCCCGCCGATTCCGGGTCGTTCGCCGTGCACGACGCCGTCGATGTCGCAGACCACCACGTCGGTGGCGCCGGCCTCGAGGACCAGCTTGAGGATCGCCGTACCCGCGGCACCCGCACCGGACATGACGATGCGCACGCCCGCGAGGTCCTTGCCGACCACGCGGAGCGCGTTGCGCAGGGCGGCGAGGGCGACGATCGCCGTCCCGTGCTGGTCGTCGTGGAAGACCGGGATGTCGAGACGGGCGCGCAGCCGGTCCTCGATCTCGAAGCACTTCGGCGCGGCGATGTCCTCGAGGTTGATGCCTGCGAACCCGGGCGAGATCGCAGCCACCGTCTCGACGATCGAGTCGACGTCGTGGGTGTCGAGGCACAGCGGCCACGCATCGATGTCGGCGAAGGTCTTGAACAGCGCCGCCTTGCCCTCCATCACAGGGAGAGCGGCGTGCGGGCCGATGTTGCCGAGTCCCAGGACCGCTGAGCCGTCGGTGACCACCGCAACGGCGTTGCGCTTGATGGTGAGCCGGCGCGCGTCCTCCTTGTCACGGGCGATCGCCTCGCTGATCCGCGCGACGCCCGGGGTGTAGATCATGGAGAGGTCGTCGCGCGTACGCAACGGGTGCTTCGTCGCCACCTCGATGACACCACCGAGGTGCATGAGGAAGGTCCGGTCCGACACCTTCTTGACGTCGGCGTCGCCGATCGCGCGAAGCGCCGCGACGACCTGGTCGGCGTGCTCGGTGTCGGAGGTCGCGACGGTGAGGTCGATCTTGAGCACCTCGGTGTGCGACCCGGTCACGTCGAGGGCGGTCACGATGCCGCCAGCCTTCTCGACCACGGTGGTCAGCTCGCTGACGGCCGACCCTCCCGCGGGGACCTCGAGTCGGACGGTGATCGAGTACGAGACGCTCGGTGAAGGCACCTCACCAGACTGACACACGAGAACCGGCCCAACATGAGGGACCTCTCGGGTTCGGCGGCCGCGTGCGCGAGAACCTCAGCCGAGACGTCGGCCGGTGAGCTCCTCGATGGCGAGTGCCAACAGCATGGAGGCCGGGAACTCGGCCCAGGGCACGGGATCGCCGCCAGGGACCTCGTCCTCCTCGTCGACCCCCCTGATCTTGCCGCGCGCCTTCACGCTCCAGCCGGTCTGCGAGAGGCGGTCGAGATAGGTCACCACGAACGCGACCGACTCACCGCCGGGCGCCAGGGCTGCGAGCGTGCCGTCCTGGGCCGTCCTGATGTAGAGGACGTCGTCGTACAGTGCGTAATTGACCGGTGTGAGGTCGAGGCCTCGGTGCGACGGGTAGGCGAGGTGCCCCACCCTGGCGGTCGCCAGCAGCTCCTTGCTCTCGCCCGCACTGAGGTTCACGAGTGCCTTGCCGCTCATCGGCCACCTCCTGGGAATACCCCGAGTCTACGTCCACAGTGCCACCGCACCGCAGGCCGTAGGGTGGTGCCCACACCGTACGAGAGGGGTTCCGTGCCTAGCGTCTCCCGCTTTCCCGAGCCTCAAGCCGTCACCGCCCCGCTCACCGAGTACGCCGTGTTCCTCGTGGTCGCCCTCCAGGATGGCCCGGCCGCCACCGACATCGCACGGACCACGCTCGCGGACGTCGACGCCCTTGTCCGCTCCGTCGGTTTCCGCAGCCTGCACGCCGGTCTGACCTGTGTGGTCGGGATCGGCTCGGACGCCTGGGACCGCTTCGGTGCTCCCACCCGCCCGGCGCACCTCCACCCGTTCGTCCCGATCGACGGCTACCGCCACGACGCCCCCCGTACCGAGGGCGACCTGCTCTTCCACATCCGTGCGTCCCGCCACGACATGTGCTTCGAGCTCGAGCGGCTGATCCTCGAGCGCCTCGGTGACGCCGTACGTGTCGTCGACGACACCCCGGGTTTCCGCTACTTCGACGCGCGCGACCTGCTGGGTTTCGTCGACGGGACGGAGAACCCGGTCGGCGACGAGCTCGGGGAGGCGGCGTACATCGACTCGGAGCCGGACTTCCTCGGCGGCAGCTACGTGATCACCCAGCGCTACACCCACGACCTCTCCGCGTGGTCGAGCATCTCGACCGAGGAGCAGGAGCGCATCATCGGGCGTACGAAGGCCGACGACGTCGAGCTCGACGACACTGTGATGCCGACGAACTCGCACGTCACGCTCAACACGGTCGTCGACGAGGACGGCAACGAGCTCGACATCGTGCGCTTCAACATGGCGTTCGGGAGCTACGCCGCCGGCGAGGTCGGGACGTACTTCATCGGCTATGCCAAGAGCCCCGAGACCACCGAGCTCATGCTCCAGCGGATGTTCGTCGGCGACCCTCCCGGCAACTACGACCGGATCCTCGACTTCTCGACCGCGACGAGCGGGTGCCTCTTCTTCGTACCGTCGTCGGCGACGCTCGAGATGCTCGGCGACCTGCCCTCGGCCGCCGTCGCGAGCGCCGCACCCGCCGAGGTGACGACCTCCCTGCCCGCGCCAGACCTTCCCTCCGACGGCTCGTTGCGCGTCGGCAACCTCCGAGGAGACCACGACCGATGAACAACCTGCACCGTTCGCTCGCACCGATCTCCGCGGCTGCGTGGGCACAGATCGAGGAGGAGGCGAGCCGCACGTTCCGGCGCAACCTCGCCGGCCGCCGGGTGGTCGACGTCCACGACCCGCAGGGCGTCGCGCTCGCCGGACTCTCCACCGGACATCGCAGCGTCGCCGGCACGGACCCGAACGGCGTCGAGGTACGCCGTCGAGAGGTGGCACCGGTCGCCGAGCTCCGCGTCACCTTCGACCTCAGCCGTGAAGACATCGACGACGTCGAGCGCGGGTCGAACGACTCGGACTGGCAGCCGGTCAAGGACGCGGCACGCGCGCTGGCCTTCGCCGAGGACGGCGCGGTGTTCCACGGGCTGGCCGGAGTCGGCATCCGAGGGATCGCGGAGTCGTCGAGCAACCCCCGCCTCCCGCTGCCGGCCGATGCCGTCGACTATCCCGATGTCGTCGCCAGGGCGCTCAGCCAGCTCCGGCTCGCCGGCGTCGAGGGCCCGTACGCCCTGCTGCTGAGCGCGGACGCGTACACGTTGGTCAACGAGACCACCGACCACGGCTACCCGATCCACGAGCAGCTCTCGCGACTGCTCGACGGACACATCGTGTGGGCACCCGCGATCACGGGTGCGGTGCTGCTGTCGACGCGCGGCGGCGACTACGACCTTCACCTCGGCCAGGACACGTCGATCGGCTACCTGCACCACGACGACGAGACGGTCACGCTCTACCTCCAGGAGTCCTTCGCCTTCCTTCCTCTGACCGACGAGGCGTCGGTCGTCCTCGACGGATGAGCGGCGACGAGGCGGTGGTGAGCGGCTGGCCGGAACGGCATGCGGTCGAGGTCGGCGGGCTGGTCTTCGACGTCGGACTCGACGGTCCTGCCGACGGCGAGCCCGTCGTCCTCCTGCACGGATTCCCGCAGACCTCGGACTCGTGGCTGGACGTGGCGCCGATGCTCACCGCGGCGGGGTTGCGCGTGGTCGCCCCCGACCAGCGCGGGTACTCCCCCGGCGCACGCCCCGGCGACGTCGCGTCGTACGCGGTGCCGAGGCTCGTCGACGATGTGACCGGGCTCCTCGACGCGCTCGGGTACGACTCCGCGCACGTCGTCGGTCACGACTGGGGCGCGGCGGTGGCATGGTCGCTGACGGCGCACCACCCCGACCGCGTCCGCACACTGGTCGCCCTGTCGGTTCCGCACCTCGCGGCGTACGGCTGGGCGCTGGTGAACGACGAGGACCAGAAGGAACGTGCCTCCTACATCGGGCTCATGCGCACGCCGGGCAAGGCGGAGGAGGTGCTGCTGGCCGACGACGCCCGCCGGATCAGGGCCATGTACGACGGTGTCGTCCCCGAGGACCGGGTCGCGACGTACGTGGCCGCGATGCGGGAGCCGGGAGCGCTCACGGCCGCGCTGTCGTGGTACCGGGCGATGGGCCGCGACCTCAGTGCGACCCCGACGGTGAGGGTTCCCACGACGTACGTCTGGGGCGACGGCGACTGGGCGCTCGGGGCCGCGGGCGCGCGGCGGTGCGGCGAGCACGTCGACGCCGAGTACCGCTTCGTCCCCGTCGCCGGCGCCACGCACTGGCTCCCCGAGGAGCATCCCCAGCTGGTCGCGGAGGAGATCGTCGCGCGCGTCCGCGGCTGAGCGGAGGCGGTCGTCAGGCCCCTGCGTCGGCTCCGTCGGCGCGAGCGCGCTCGGCCTCGTCGCGGTGGTCGATCTCGGCCTTGAGGTCGCGGACCCGTCGGCCGCGCGTACGGTTCGTCCCCGCCAGCCACACCAGCCCCATGAACACCAGCGCCCCGATGATCGCGCCCCACAGCGACGCGGCCCTGAAGCCCGGACCGTCGACGTCGAGGGTGCGCTCCCCCGCGTGGGCGCCGCTGCTCGTCCCGAGGACGATCGACAGCGTCATGAGGTTGGGCAGAGCCAGCACCACGGCGACGGCCACGACCACGGCCTTCCAGAGCCCTTTGATCCAGCCGCGCGCGATCGCCTGCCACGCGATGAGGAGGGGGAGGAAGGTGAAGACGATGCCGAGGAAAAGTCCCCACACCGTCCCCGCCGTCAGGCTGCCGTCCACACGCCGTCCGACCCACTGTGCCCACCAGCGCGGGACGAACGCGGCCAGCAGGTAGCCGAGCAGCACCACGACGACGGCGACCGCGAGGAGCACGATCGCTTGGTGCAGCATCCGCTTGCCGGAGGACTTCCAGCCGTCCGCCGAACGTCCCCGGTGACCCGGCTCGCGCTGCGGGAGATCCGTACCGCCGCTCTCGGAGGTCGCCATGGTCTCAGGATGGCACCGATCGGGCGCTTCGACCGGTTGGCCGACGGACGGGCGGGTAACATCCGTTCACAACGATGTGATGCACGACACATGCTCGGGGACGGGAGCTGCGCCGCGCGGGAAGGACGCAGGATGAGCCGTACGAACGACCGTGGTGGTCCCGAGGTCGTCCCGCTCGCCGGAGACACCCTCGAGGTGGTGCACAAACCCCGCCACAGCAAGCGGGCCGCGCTGCTCTCCGTCGCGCTCCGGATGACGGTGAAGCCCGCGCTCTCCGTCTGGTCGTACGCACCGGGGGCGCCGTGGCCGACAGGTCTCCTCGAGGGCGTCGCCGGTCTCCTTCCGTCGCCGCGCAACACGACGGTCGACCCGGTACGTCTGCGGGAGTGCGACGCGGAGCTGATCCGGGCGGGGTCAGCAGAGCATGCCGACACCCACGCGGTGCTGTACCTGCACGGTGGCGCCTTCCTGGTGGGAGGGCTCAACACCCACCGCGGGCTCGCTGCACGGCTGTCGGCGACCAGCGGCTGCTGCGTGCTCAACGTCGGCTATCGCATGATGCCGAAGCACCCCGTGAGTCATGCCGTCGAGGACGGGCTTCGCGGATACCGCTGGCTTCTCGACCAGGGCTACCCACCGGAGCGCATCGTCGTCGCCGGCGACTCCGCCGGCGGATACCTCGCGTTCGCGGTGACGCTCGCGATCCTCGACGCGGGCCTGGAGGTTCCCGCGGGACTGGTCGCCATGTCGCCGCTGACCGACCTCGATCCCGAGCGCAAGCTCGACCAGCCCGGTCGACCCTCGTGCGCGCTCTTCCCACGGTCGGCATGGCGGGGATTCCTCCGGCTCGTCGACGTCGTCGAGAACCAGCTGCTGTCCGACCTCCTCAGACCGGCGACGTCGCTGGTCGACGCGGACCTGCGCGGGCTCCCGCGCACGCTCATCCAGGTCGGCTCCGACGAGCTGGTCCTCCCCGACGCCGAGCTGATGGCGATACGCCTGTCACGCTCGGACGTCGAGGTGGAGCTTCAGATCTGGGAGAAGCAGGTGCACGTCTTCCAGGTGGCGGTCGACCTGGTCCCCGAGGCACGGGAGGCGACGCGCGAGGTCGGGGGCTTCGTCCGGCGCGCGACGTCAGAGGGCCGCCGCCGAGGCGCTGGCCGTCGACGCGTTGTCGGCTCCGCCCGCTGACGGCCCGTACGAGCCGTCACCGCCGGGCTTCTGCGGCATGTCAGGGCGCTGGCCATCCTGGTCGCGAAGGCCATCCGGACCGCGCTGCCCGTCGTGAGCGCCCGGCCCGCGCCAGCCGTCGTGTCCGCCGGGACCGCCCTGGTCGCCCTGATCGCCCTGATCGCCTTGGGGGTCCCGCTGACCCTGGTCGTCACGCTGACCCTGGTCGTCACGCTGGCCCTGGCCATCCCCCTGATCCTGGCCGTATCCCTGGAACGGGCCGCCCTGGCCATCTCCGGGCCGCTGTCCCTGGCCCATGCCGGGGACGTCTTGGGCGCCACCGTCGTCAGCGGCAGCACCGCCGACCGCGAGGCCACCCAGGAACCCGAAGCCGCACAGGGCGACGCCGGCCGCGATCGCACCGAAGCGGGTGCGGTTGTCCAGGCCGTTCCATCCGCGCGGAGCCGCCTGGGATCCCGTCGCCGTGGGCGCAGCCGGAGCGGCCTCGGGGCCGGGGGCTTCGGACGCCGCGACCGGCATCTCCCGGGTGGGTTCGGTCTCCGGCGTCTCGGGCGTACGAGGTGTCTGGTCGTTCATGTGTGTTCTTCTCCTTCGTGGTGTTCCCGCCGGTCAGCGCTGACCGGCGAGGTCGTAGACGGTGGTCCCGCCCACGGTCTGGGGGGTGAAGTTCTCTGTCACCCAGGTCTCGATGTCGGAGTTCCTGCCGCCGCCGTGTCCGGTTCCGGCGACGTAGTAGCCGATCTCTCCGTCGGCGACCCGCTCCTGGAACTGGGCGAGCGTCGGGAAGCGGTCCGTGCCGTTGAAGCCGCCGATCGCGAGCACGGGCTCACCGGAAGCGATCTGGAGAGGCGCGGCACCGTTGGCGGTCTGCGCGGCCGCCGCCCACCGGGCGTCGCTCGCCTGGAGGAGGCTCACGAGCTCGTCGCTGACGCCGGACGTCCCGCCCCCGCCGAGGAAGCTGGCCCCACCGCCTCCGCCGGGTCCACCGCCCGTGCCGCCGGGTGGCGCTCCCGGGGCACCGCCCGGTCCTCCACCGCCTGGTCCCCCGCTGGACGAGGGCCCGGCGGACACGATCGATCCGGTGTGCGCGGAGGCGATGGTCGCGGCAGCGGATGCTGACGGCGCGGCCAGCGCAGCCAGGGCGACCAGGACGGCGGTGCCGGCGGCGATGCCTCGGGCGCGTTCGCCCGTACCCGGCAGCTCGGGGCCGGCCAGCAGAAGCACTCCCGCGCCCACCGCCGCCAGCACGACGACCCAGCGCAGCCACGGCACGAACGTCGGCGTGTCGGCCAGCAGCCGCCACTGCCAGAGGCCGGTGAGGACGACTGTCCCGGCAAGGAGGGCCCGGGGGACGAGTCCCGCACGGCGTCGCCACAGGGTGACCGTCCCCGCCCCGACGAGTGCCGCGATCGCCGGCGCGAGCGCAACCGTGTAGTAGCTGTGGATGATTCCCTGCATCAGGCTGAACGTCAGGCCGGTGACCAGCAGCCAGCCGCCCCAGAGGATCGCGAACGCCCGCATCCTGTCCGTACGGGCGAGGCGCCAGGACAGCGCGAGGAGCGCGACGAGTGCGACCAGCGCTGCCGGCAGCAGCCAGCTCGCCTGTGTCTGCATCTCGGAGCTGAAGAGCCGCCCGAGGCCGGGCGTTCCCCACATGCCGCCGCCCTGCCCGCCGCCTCCGACGGACCCGGTCTCGTTGCCGTTGAGGCGACCGAGTCCGTTGTAGCCGAGCGCGAGCTCGAGGATGCTGTTGTTCGTCGATCCGCCGATGTACGGGCGGGACGAGGCGGGCCACAGCTCGGCGACGAGCACCCACCACCCGGCGCCGACGACGACGGAGCCGGCCGCGGCGAGGAGGTGCAGAAGGCGCCGACGCAGCGGCGCCGACCCGGCCACCCCGTACGCCAGCGCGAGCGCCGGGAGGACGAGGAACGCCTGGAGCATCTTGGTCAGGAACGCGAACCCGATGAGAAGGCCGGCCAGCACGAGCCAGCGGAGCGCCTCGTCGGCGTCGATGGCGCGGGTCACCGCCCATGCCGCGGCGACCATCAGGAAGACCAGCAGCGCGTCAGGGTTGTTGAAGCGGAACATCAGCGCCGCCACCGGGGTGGTCGCGAGCACGGCGCCGGCGATCAGCGCTGCCGACGGCGAGAACCACCGACGCACCGCGGCGTACAGGACGCCGACGCTGGCGACGCCGAGCAACGCCTGCGGGAGCAGCATGCTGAACGCGCTGAACCCGAAGACACGCGCCGACAGGCCCATCAGCCACAGCGACGCCGGAGTCTTGTCGACAGTGATGCCGTTCGCGGCGTCGAGCGATCCGAAGAACCACGCCTTCCAGTCCTGCGCCCCGGCCTGCACGGCCATCGAGTAGTACTCGTTGGCGTAGCCGTTGACGCTCAGGTTCCAGCAGTACGCGACCGCGGTCGCGGCCAGGAGGGCGACCAGCAGGAGGCGTTCACGGGTCCACCGGCTGCGCCGGACCCCGGCGCCGGTGACCGCTTGCGCGACGGTGCTCACGCGGCACTCCTCTCGTCCGCCGTGGCGGGGTTCTGGGTGATGCAGCGTGCGGACGGCCGCACGCCGAGCTCGGGGGTACGGGGAGTCGCGGTCGCCGACCGGAAGACCCAGCGGTCGAGCAGCAGGAACCGCAGGACGGTCGCGAGGACGTTGGCGGCGGTGAGGACACCGACCTCCATGGGGGGCGTGTGCCCGAGCCCTGCGGTCAGCGCGAGCGCCGACGCCGTCAGCGCCCAGCCGCAGGCGAACGCGACCAGGCCCTGGACGTGGTGGCGCGCGAGCCGCGTGGTCCCGGTCACCTGATAGGTGAAGCGCCTGTTCATGGCGGTGTTGCCGATCGCCGTCGTCACCAGGGCGAACAGGTTCGCGGCCTGGGCGGGTGCGACCTGCCGGGCCAGCAGGAAGAGCACGGCGTACGCGATCGTGCTGATGACGCCGACGATGCCGAACCGGATCATCCGGATGCCGACCGGCGTCGCCACGGGCGGCCTGCCGAGGCGGTGACGGACAGGCTCGAGGTCGAGCCGTCCCGTCGTCAGGCCGCGGGCCATGCGCGCGATCCCTTTCAGGTCGTCGCAGACGGTCGACCGGATCGCCACCCGGCTGTCGGGGTCGTCGACCCAGTCCACCGGGACCTCGGCGATCCGCAGCCCGGCCCGCTCGGCGAGGACGAGCAGCTCGGTGTCGAAGAACCAGCCGGTGTCCTCCACGTACGGGAGAAGAGCGCGCGCCACGTCGGTGCGGACGGCCTTGAAGCCACACTGCGCGTCGCTGAAGCGGGCGCCGAGGACGACACGGAGCAGGGTGTTGTAGCCGCGGGAGAGCACCTCGCGCTTGACGCCTCGTACGACGCGGGCGTCGCGCTGGAGCCGGGTCCCGATCGCGACGTCGGAGTGCCCGGACAGGAGCGGAGCGACCAGCGGCATGAGCGCGTCGAGGTCGGTGGAGAGGTCGACGTCCATGTACGCGACCACGGTGGCGTCGCTCTGCGACCACACGGTCGCAAGAGCGCGGCCGCGTCCGCGTTCGGGGATGCGGACCAGCGTCACGCCGCTCAGCGTCGCCGCGAGGGTCTCCGCCACCTGCGCCGTATCGTCGGTGCTGCCGTTGTCGGCGATCACGACGCGGCACGCGAACGGGACCTCGACATCGAGGTACGTGCGCAGCCGCCGGATGCTGCGTTCGAGGACGTGCGCCTCGTTCAGCACCGGGACGACGACGTCGATCACGGGAGAGGTCTCGTTCATGTCTTCGACGGTGCCGCCGAGACCTCACAACGCCCTGGGTCACGCCTTGGAGCTTCCTGTGAGCCTCAAAGCCGGTGGTCGAGCAGCGCCGAGCCGCTAGGCGAGGGGCGTATCGAGACCACCGTCCTGGCCGACTGACCGTACGGCCACGTCAACGGGCCAGCGGGATCCGTACGGTGAACGTCGCACCCTCGCCGGGAGCGGTGTCGAGCGAGACCCGGCCGCCGTGGCCGGTCACCAGTGCGGACACGATCGCCAGCCCGAGCCCGGAGCCGCCGTCCTGCCTGCTCCGCGCGTCGTCCGCGCGGTAGAAGCGCTCGAACACGTGCGCCGCCGACTCCTCGTCGAGCCCAGGCCCGTCGTCGGAGACGGTCAGCACGCCTTCGTCGCCCTCCGCGCGTACGTCGACGCGCAGGTCTGCCTCCGGCGGCGTGTGGACAAGCGCGTTGCCGACCAGGTTCGCGATGACCTGTCTCAGCCGCGCTTCGTCACCCTCGACGACCACGGGCGGACCCGCCGAAGGCTCCACGACGGTCCGCTCCGGCTGCACCGCACGGGCGTCGTCGACCGCGTCGCGCGACAGCGCCCGGAGATCGACGGGGTCGTGCCGCAGCGGGCGCTCCTGGTCCAGACGGGCGAGCAGCAGGAGATCCTCGACCAGCACACCCATGCGGTCCGCCTCCTGACGGATCCGGGCCATGAAGCGGTCCGCCGTGGCCTCGTCGGTCGCCGCACCCTGCGCGTACAGCTCGGCAAACCCACGGATCGAGGTGAGCGGCGTCCGCAGCTCGTGGCTCGCGTCAGCGACGAAGCGACGCATGCGGCGCTCGGACTCCTCCGCCCTGCGCGCCTCCTCGCTCGCCCGCTCGGCCTCACGCTCCCGAGCCTCGACCGCGTCCTCGATGTGGCCGAGCATCGTGTTGAGAGACGAGGCGAGCGCGCCCACCTCGGTACGCGGGTCGGCGACCTCGGGCACCCGCGCGGTGAGGTCACCGGCGGCGATGGCCTCGGCCGTCCGCTCCACCCGGCGGAGCGGACGCAGGCTGCGCGCGACGAGCCACGAGCTGACCGCCGCCACCGCCGCCAGGACGGCCACGGTGATCGCCAGCTCGATCCAACGCAGTCGTTCGAGCGTCGCGGTCACCTCGCTGAGGTCGACGGCGACCGCGACCGAGTCGTCGCCCGCGCCCTCGAAGAAGACCACGCGCCACGACGGGCTCCCATCCTCGGCGGGGACCGTGAACGGCTCCCCGAAGGTGACGTCGTCCTCGGACGGATCGGGAAGGTCCGGATAGTCGTGCTGTCGCAGGCGCGGATCGACCTGTGGACCGACGGCCGTCCCGTCGGCGTCGAAGCGCTGGACGAAGAACCGTGACGGAAGCGCCTCCCTGTCCGGCACCGCGCGGCGAGGCGGCGGACGATCGGTGAAGCCGCGGCCCTGGCTCACGAGCTCCCTGTCCGCACGGTCGACGAGGGAGCGCTCGAGGACCACGTTGGTGGCGACGGCACTGAGCGCGAGGGCGAGCAGCACCATCGCGACCGCGAGGGCGGCGAGCTGGACGCGGAGCGGGAACGCCCGCCAGCGTCGAACCGCAGCGGGCCGCTTCATCGCGGGCGGCGAAGCACGTAGCCGACACCGCGCACGGTGTGCAGCAGCCGCGGCTCGGAGGTGTCGATCTTGCGGCGCAGGTACGACACGTACGTCTCGACGACGTTGCCGTCACCGCCGAAGTCGTAGTTCCAGACGTGGTCGAGGATCTGCTGCTTGCTGAGCACGCGGCCGCTGTTGAGCATGAAGTAGCGCAGCAGCTTGAACTCCGTCGGGGAGAGCTCGACCAGCTCGCCGCCCTTGCGGACCTCGTGGCTGTCGGTGTCCATCTCCAGGTCGGCGAAGCGCAGCACCGTCTGGTCGTCGCGGCTGCGCCGGGTACGCCGGAGCACGGCGTGGACCCGGGCGACGAGCTCGTCGAGGCTGAACGGCTTCACGAGGTAGTCGTCACCGCCTGCAGTGAGCCCGTTCACGCGGTCGGCGGCGGAGTCGCGGGCGGTGAGGAAGATGACCGGGACGTCATGGTTCTCGCGGCGGAGCCGGCTCACGACCTCGAAGCCGTCGATCCCGGGCATCATCACGTCCAGCACCATGAGGTCGATCGTCGGGTCGGTGGTGGCGAGGTCCAGGGCGCTCCGACCGTCGGACGCGGTCACCACCTCGAACCCGGCGAAGCGGAGGCTGGAGGCGAGCAGGTCGAGGATGCTCGCGTCGTCATCGACGACGAGCAGCCGGTCAGCGGTACGCGGTGCGGACATCACGCTCCACGATGGACGATCCTGCTTCGATCCGCCTGAGGAGATCCTGTGACCGTGCTGTGAGACGAGCTCCTCGCGTGAGAAGTCTCACCGGCGAGCCGTGCCGGCCGGAGGTGGACGGGTTCGGTGTGGTCGCAACCTCTAGAATGCCCCTGAGCGAAGGAGGTGGTCGGATGGGGTTCCTGGTCGGGGTCGTTGGATTCCTGGTGATCTGTGGGGGTGGACACCTCTTCGCTCGTGTGATCGGTCCGTTCCTGGCTGCCCTGCCCGCACCGCTTGCGCCCGTCGACAACTGTGTCGTGATCAAGAGCCCGGCGAGCTGATCTCGACCTGATGCTCTTCCTCCTGCTCGCCCACCTGGTCGCCGCAGCGTTGGCGCCTGCCCTCGTCCGCGCCGTCGATCGCTACGCCTTCCTCCTCCTCGCCCTGGTGCCGGGCGCCAGCTTCGTGTGGCTCCTGGCGCGGGGTCCGGACGTCACCGGCGTGGACGCCCGCACGCTCACCGAGACGTACGAGTGGGTGCCGACGATCGGTCTCGACATCGCCCTGCGGCTCGACACCCTCAGCTGGACCCTGGCGCTCCTCGTCACGGGCGTCGGAGCGCTCGTCCTCTTCTACTGCACCTGGTACTTCCGCTCGTTCGACACCGCGCTCTGGCGCTTCTCCGGCGCGTTCACCGCGTTCGCCGGTTCGATGCTGGGTCTGGTGCTCTCGCGCGACGTCCTGCTCCTGTACGTGTTCTGGGAGCTCACGACCGTCTTCTCCTACATCCTCGTCGGCCACAACCCCGAGCGTGTGGCCAACCGTCGCGCCGCGATGACGGCGCTGATCGTGACGACCTTCGGCGGCCTGGCGATGCTCGTCGGCTTCGTCATGCTCGGGCAGACGGCGGGGTCTTACCGGATCGACGCGATCATGGAGCTCTCGCCGACGGGTGCCGCGACCGCCACCGCGATCGCGCTCGTCCTCGTCGGCGCCGTCACCAAGTCGGCGCTCGTCCCGTTCCACTTCTGGTTGCCCGGGGCGATGGCAGCACCGACGCCCGTCAGCGCGTACCTGCACGCCGCCGCCATGGTGAAGGCCGGGGTCTTCCTCGTCGCCGTGATGGCTCCGGCGTTCGCCGACCTCGCCCTGTGGCGTCCGACCCTCCTCGTGCTCGGCGTCGTCACGATGATCGTGGGTGGGCTGCGCGCGCTCGGTCAGTACGACGTCAAGCTGCTCCTCGCGTACGGGACGGTGAGCCAGCTCGGCTTCCTCGTCGCCATGGTCGGGCTCGGGACCCGCGCTGCGGCGCTCGCCGGGATCGCGATGGTCGTCGCCCACGCGTTGTTCAAGTCGGCGCTGTTCATGGTCGTCGGCATCGTCGACCACTCCGCTCGACACGCGCGACCTGCGCAAGCTGTCGGGGCTGCGTCCGGCGATGCCGTGGTTGTTCGTCTTCACGGTCGTCGCGGCCGCCTCGATGGCGGGCCTGCCGCCGATGTTCGGCTTCGTCGCCAAGGAGTCGGTGTACGGCGCGTTCGTCGACGTCGTCTCGACCGGTGACGGCACCGGCATCGGCCCGGTCGCCGGTTCGCTGGTGCTGGCAGGGCTCGTGCTCGGCTCGCTGCTCACGATGGCGTACTCGCTGCGTTTCGTCTGGGGTGTCTTCGGCAACAAGCCGGGCGTCGAGCAGCCCGCCGACCTGGTCCCGGTGCCCGTGGGGTTCGCGACGCCGACCGCACTCCTCGCCACCGCCTCCCTCGTGCTGGCGTTCTTCGGCACCGGCCTGACCTCGCTCTGGGCCGGGTACGACCGACCAGTTCCCGGAGGGGGCGCACCACGCGGAGCTCACCCTGTGGCACGGGCTCTCGCCCGCGCTCGGACTCTCGATCGTCGCCGTCGTGGGTGGCATCGCGCTCTTCGCGTGGCAGCAGCGGCGCAGCTTCGTCCCGTCCGCACCGTGGATGCCGTCGTCCGAGCGGGCGTACTACGGGATCATGCGCGGCATCGACCGGCTCTCCGTCGAGGTCACCGGTCGTACGCAGCGAGGCTCGCTGCCGTTCTACCTGGGCTCGATCCTCGTCGTCGTCCTGCTGGTGCCGGGGACGGCGCTCGTGATGAACCGCACGTGGACCGACGACGTCGTGTGCGTTCGACTCCGCGGCGCAGGCGGTCGTGGCGGTCCTCCTCGGTGTCGCCGCCGTCCTCACAGTCCGGTCGCGCCGCCGGCTCAAGGCCGTCCTGCTCGTAGGTGTCGCGGGCTACAGCACCGCGATGCTCTTCGTCGCCCACGGTGCCCCCGACCTCGCTCTGACGCAGGTCCTCGTCGAGACGTGACGCTGGTCACTTCGTGCTGGTGCTGCGCCGCCTGGCCCCGTTCTTCTCCGACCGGCCCTTCAACCTCGCCCGCTGGTTGCGCGTCGGCATCGGCGCCGCTCTCCGGGGTCTTCGCCTCGGACTGGCTCTCGCCGCTGCCGGAGTCCGGATCGGCGACCCGATCTCCGACGCGCTTCGCCGAGGCCGCCGTCGAGTACGGCGGCGGCTACAACATCGTCAACGTGACACTGGTCGACATCCGCGCCTGGGACACCATGGGCGAGCTGTCGGTGCTCGTGGTGGCAGCGACCGGCGTCGCCAGCCTGATCTTCCTCATCACCGACCGCGGCGGCCCGCAGAGCCCAGCCGCTCCGCGTGCCCGAGGGCGAAGCCACGGGACGCTGGCTGCGCGCCGGCCGGACCCTCGATCCGGAGCGTCGCTCGATCGTCTTCGAGATCGTCACCCGTCTGGTCTTCCACACGGTGATCCTCTTCTCGGTCTACCTGATGCTTCTCGGGCCACAACGGCCCGGCGGCGGCTTCGCCGGTGGCCTCGATGGCGGGCCTCGCCCTGATGGTCCGCTACCTCGCCGGCGGCCGGTACGAGCTCGACGAGGCCGCTCCGGTCGACGCCGGCCGTGGTCCTCGGCCTCGGCCTGGCGGTCGCCACGGTCGCCGCGCTCGTCCCGCTCGCGTTCGGCGGCGGCGTCTTGCAGAGCGCGATCGTCGACGTCCACGTCCCCGTGCTCGGCGACACTGCACCTGGTGACGTCGGTGTTCTTCGACATCGGCGTCTACCTCGTGGTCGTCGGCCTCGCGCTCGACGTGCTGCGCAGCCTCGGCGGCGGCATCGACACCACATCGAGACGAACGACGAGGGCGCCGACCTTCCTGGCTCGTACGCCGATCGCGACCACGAGCCGATGACCGGAGGCGTCCGATGACCGCCAACCTGGTACTCATCATCGTGGTCGGCGTCACTGGTCGCCTGCGGCGTGACGCTCGTGCTCGAGCGCAGCCTGACCCGGATCCTCGTCGGCTTCGTGCTGATCGGCAACGGCGTCAACGTGCTGTTCCTCGTGGCGTCCGGCGCCCGCCGGCCGCGCCCCGATCGTCGACGAGTCCGACCCCCACCGATGAGCGACCCGCTCCCCCAGGCGATGGTGCTGACGGCCATCGTCATCACCCTCGGCGTCACGGCGTTCGGGCTGGCGCTGGCCTACCGGTCCTGGCAGCTCCAGGGCCACGACGACGTCCAGGACGACGTCGAGGATCGCTTGATCAGGCGGCTCGCCGACCTCGACGAGGCGTCGCAGTCCTACGAGGACACGCGCGGCGGCGAGCCGGACGAGGAAGGCACCGACACGGAGGAGGTGCAGCGATGACGACGGACTCCGCGATGTCGTTCCTGATCCCGCTGCCGGTCGTGCTCGCCCTGCTCGGCGCCGGCGTCTGTCTCGCTCTCGGTCGGAACGCCCGCGTCCAGCGCGTCATCAGCTTCACGACGCTCTCGATCGTCGTCGCGGTCGCCGGTGTGCTGCTGTGGGCAGCGGACAGGCACGGACCGCAGGTCGTGTACGTCGGGCGGCTGGCCTGCCGAGATCGGCATCGTCCTGGTCGCCGACCGCCTGTCGGCGCTGCTGCTGCTGGTGTCGACGATCGTGACGCTCTGCGTCCTCGCTGTACTCCGTCGGTCAGGGCATCGTCGAGTTCGGGCGCGACACCCCGCTGTCGGTGTTCTACCCGACGTTCCTCGTCCTGTGCGCCGGCGTCTCCAACGCCTTCCTGTCGGCCGACCTGTTCAACCTGTTCGTGGGCTTCGAGGTCCTGCTCGCCGCGAGCTACGTGCTCATCACGCTGGGTGGCACGGGTGCACGCGTCCGCGCCGGGACGATCTACGTCGTCGTCAGTCCGTGCTGTCGTCGATGGTGTTCCTCATCGCGATCGCCTGCGTCTACGCGGCGACCGGCACGGTCAACATCGCCGACCTCGCGGTCAAGCTCCAGGAGCTTCCGGACGGGAGTCCGGGTGGTCCTGCAGCTCATGCTGCTGACCACGTTCTCGATCAAGGCCGCGGTGTTCCCGCTGTCGGCCTGGCTGCCCGACTCCTATCCCACCGCACCCGCGCCGGTGACCGCCGTGTTCGCCGGCCTGCTCACCAAGGTCGGCGTCTACGCGATCATGCGCATCCAGACGTTGCTCTTCCCCGACAGCCCGCTGTCCGACCTTCTGCTGTGGGCTGCGCTCCTCACGATGTTCATCGGCATCCTCGGCGCCGTCGCGCAGTCCGACATCAAACGTATGCTGTCGTTCACCCTGGTCAGCCACATCGGCTACATGGTGTTCGGCGTCGCGGTCGCCTCCGACCTGGGGCTCGCGGGCGCGATCTTCTACATCGTCCACCACATCACGATCCAGACCACCCTCTTCCTGGTCACCGGCCTGATCGAGATCCGTGGCGGCTCGACGTCGCTGGAGCACCTCGGCGGGCTCGCCAAGGCCGCGCCCGTGCTCGCGCTGATGTTCTTCCTGCCGGCGATGAACCTGTCAGGGATCCCGCCGTTCTCGGGCTTCCTCGGCAAGGTCGCACTCGTCCAGGCAGGCGTCGACCGCGCGGGCTGGCTGACGTACCTCGTCGTCGGGGTCTCGATCGTCACCAGCCTCCTCACCCTGTACGCGATCGCGAAGACGTGGAACCGTGCCTTCTGGCGTCCGCGTACGGAGGAGCCCGACGAGCTCACCGAGTCCGTCCCCAGCTCCGGCACGAAGTCCGGGGCGCCCTGGGGTGACACGGTCGCGGTGACGTCGGTCCGCTCGCTGCCGCGCGCGATGGTCGTCCCGACGTTGACGCTGGTCAGCCTCGGCACGGCCCTGACGTTCGTGGCCGGACCGCTGTTCGGGATCACCGAACGCGCCGCCGAGGAGCTGCGCGACCGCACGCCGTACATCGAGACCGTGCTCGACGACGGCAGCTCGCCGGGCGCCCAGACCGTCGACGACCCGGGGTCGGACCGATGAGCCCGGACTCCTCCCGCCGTACGCAGGCGCGCCACGCCCTCCAGTGGCCCGTGATCCTGTGGCTGACGCTCGTGTGGGTCCTGCTGTGGGGCGAGTTCACGGTCGGCAACATCCTGGCCGGGCTCGTCATCGGGGTCGCGATCATCCGGGTGTTCCCGCTGCCGCCGATCGAGTTCCACGGGAAGGTCCACCCGTGGCACCTCCTGGTCCTGGTGTACGCGTTCTTCCGTGACCTGGTCGTCTCGAGCCTGCAGGTCGCCCGCATCGTCCTGCGCTTCGGCTACCAGCCGGTCAACGCCGTGCTCGTCGTCCCGATGCGGACCCGCAGCGAGCTCGCCCTCATGCTCACCTCCGAGATCGTGTCGCTCGTCCCCGGCAGCCTCCTGATCGAGGCGTCGAGGAGCACGTGGACGCTGCAGATCCACGTCCTGGAGACCAAGACGGAGGCAGACGTCGAGGCGGCACGCCAGCGCGTCTGGAAAGAGGAGGAGCGCGTCGTACGGGCACTCGGCAACGCCGAGGACATCGCCCGTGTCGAGCAGCCACCCCCAGGAGGTTGGTCCCGATGACGTGGATGACGGTGGTCGCCTGGGTGGCCGGAGGCATGCTCGGGATGGCAGCGATCCTCACGGTGGTCCGTGCCGCGCTGGGCCCGTCGATGCCCAACCGCGCCGTCGCGATCGACGTGCTCGTCGCGGTCCTCGTCGGCGGTCTCGGTGTCGAGGCGGCGTACAACCGCCACACCGACACGCTCCCGATCCTCGTGGTGCTGTCGCTCGTGGGCATGGTGGGCTCGGTGAGCATCGCGCGCTTCGCCACCAGTGATGAGCCCGACGAGTCCGATCCCGAGCGGATCGACGGTACGGAGGGTTCCCGATGAGGCTCTTCCTCGACATCGCGTCAGCGTTCTGCCTGTTGTCGGGCGCCTTCCTGGCCCTGATCGCCGCGATCGGCATCGCACGGTTCAACAACCTGTTCAGCAGGATGCATGCCGCCACGAAGCCGCAGGTGCTCGGGATGCTCCTCATCCTGGTGGGCATCGGCCTGCGGATGGAGGCGTGGAGCGACCTGGGTCTGCTCGTGCTCGTCGCGGTGTTCCAGCTGCTCACCGCCCCTGTCGCGGCGCACATGCTGGGGCGCGCCGTCTACCGCACCGGTGGCCCGGACCACGACGAGCGGATCGTCGACGAGAAGATGCCGGCGGACTGACCGGCGCGAGGCAACGGCTCAGGACTCGGCTTCTGCGACGTCGAAGTAGTTGCCCTCGGGATCGGCGAGCGTCACCCAACGGAAGCCGGACTCCATGGTGTGGTCCGACACCTGGTCGGCGCCGGCCGCCTCGAGCCGCTTCACCTCGGCGTCCAGGTCCTCGACCGTCAGGTCGAGGTGGACCTTGTTCTTGCCGGGCGTCGGGCGCTCGACCTTCTGGAAGGCCAGCTGAACCGGCGCGTCGGGAACCGACACGATGACGAACCAGCCGTCGTTCTCCTCGACGACCGCGCCGCCGAGCCGCTCGGCCCACCACCTCCCCAGCGCCAGGGCATCGATGCTGTCGACCGTGATCATCGCGACGGTGAGACTCATGTCAGCACGCTAGCGGTCCGCGAGGACAGTTCGCTCGCTCACCCGCCGACGGTTGTCGCCCCTGCACCCGCCTCGGAGAGGATCGACGGTGTGACGACGGTGACCGGTGACTTCACGTTGACCTCCGACGAGCTGCGGGTCGTGACGCGCTTCGTGGCCGAGAGCGCGCGCGAGGTCCTCCCCGTCTTCGAGCGCGAGCACCCCGACGACCCACGACCGCGCGCGGCGCTCGCTGCCGCCTGGGCTGCTCAGGCCGCCGGTGACGCCGCCTCCGCCCCGTACCTGCACCCGATCAGGAAGGCGCACCAGGTCGGACACGTCCTGCGTGCCGCCGCGAACGCCGCACGCATCGCCGAGATCGAGGCGGGCGACGACCGCGAGGCCGCGGACACGGTGATCGAGCAGGCCCGCGCACGCGCGACGCCGTTCCTCGTCGACGTCCTGCGCCGCTATCCCGCAGCCCCCGTGGGCAGGAGCCGCGCCACGCAGCTCATGAGCGCCCTGGACGCTGCACTGCGCGCGTCACGCTGAGCGCACGCAACGCGCCATGTAGGTCCCGTCCACGACCTCGATGCCGTGTGTCTCGTGCTCGAAGCCCGGGAAGCGCCGGTCGAACTCCTCCAGCGCCCGCAGGTACGCGAGGAACGGGCCGTCGTCGGGTCCTGCCGACTCGCCGGGCATGACGAGCGGGATCCCCGGCGGGTACGGCACGAGACCGATCGCGAGCGTCCGACCGGCGAGCGCGTCGAGCGGCACGGCGTCGACCGTCCCGCGCACCACGTGGGCGTACGCCTGCGCCGGCGTCATCACGGGCTCGGGGTGGGCGCCGAAGGCCTCGCTCTGCAGCGCCAGCATCCTCGTACGACCGATGGTCGCGTGCTGCTCCTCGGCCAGGTCGCGCAGCCCCATGCCGGCGTACCGGCGCGGGTCGCGGGCGAACGTCGCGGGCAGCACCTGCTCGAGCGGGCGGTTCGCGTCGAGGTCGCGCTTGAACGACATCAGCGTCGTCACCAGCGAGCCCCACTTGCCACGCGTCACGCCGATCGAGAACAGCAGCAGGATCGAGTACGACTGGGTCTTCTCGACGACGATCGACGCCTGCTGCTCGAGGTACTCCGAGAGGATCGGCGCGGGCACGCCGAAGTCGGCCAGCGTCCCGTCCTCGTTCACCCCAGGCGTCACGACGGTGACCTTGATCGGGTCGAGCATCGCGTACGCGTCGGGGAGGTCGAAACCGTGCCACTTCTCGTCCTGGCGCAGCAGCCACGGGTCCGGTGACGAGCAGAGCCACTCCTCGTCGGCGTCCTCGAAGCGCACCTTCGACCCGTCGGGCTGGACCACCGTCTCCGGCTGCCACGGCCTCAGCGCCCAGTCGTCGTCCGGCGTCTCGGCGGCGACGCGGGCCAGCGTACGGCGGAAGGCGACCGCCTCCTGGATCGAGATCCCGGTCAGCAGCGGTCCGCCACGGCCCGCCATCATCGCGGCCGACACGTCGTTCGAGGCGATGATCGCGTACAGCGGCGAGGTCGAGGCGTGCATCATGTACGCCTCGTTGAACAGGTCGTGCTCGACGGGATTGCGGCCGTTGCGCACGTGCAGGTACGAGGCCTGGGAGAGTGCCGCGAGGAGCTTGTGGGTCGACTGCGTCGCGAAGGTCGTCGGCGCGTCGTCCGGACGCTCGCCGCGGTGCATCGCGAAGCGCTCGGCGTAGATCGGGTGGAACGCCGCGTAGCCGTACCAGGCCTCGTCGAAGTGCAGCCGGTCGATGTGCTCGCCGAGGGTCCGCTCCACCGTCGGCACGTGGTAGAGCAGGCCGTCGTACGTGGAGTTGGTGATCATCGCGATCACCGGAGGCGCCGCCGTGTCGTCGACGAGCGGGGACGCGGCGAGCTTCGCGGCGACCGCCTCACGGGTGAGCTCGTCGGGCGGCACGGGGCCGATGATCCCGAGGTGGTTGCGGGTCGTCGTGAGGTAGACCGGGACGCCGTGCGTGAGCGTCGCCGCCTGCTCGATCGACTTGTGCGCGTTGCGGTCGAGGACCATCACGTCGCCCGCGACCACCGATGCCTGGTGCAGCACGCGGTTGGAGGTGGAGGTGCCGTTGGTGACGAAGTAGGTGAGGTCGGCGCCGAAGATCGTCGCCGCACGGCGCTCGGCCTCCCCGATCGGGCCGGAGTGGTCGAGGAGCGAGCCGAGCTCGTGCACGGAGACGGAGAGGTCGGAGCGGAACGTCTGCTCCCCGAAGAACTCCCAGAACGCTCGCCCCGCCGGCGAGCGCAGGAACGCGGCGCCGCCCTCGTGGCCGGGGGTGTGCCAGGAGTACTCGTGCTTGCGGGCGAAGCGGACGAGCGCCCCGAACATCGGCGGCAGCACGCCCTCCCGGTAGCGCTCGGCCGCGTTGCGGATGCGGCCCGCGATCCAGGACGGGGTGTCGTCGAGGAGGTAGATGAGCTGGTCGACCTCACGCAGCACCGACGTGTCGAGCGAGTCCGCTCCGCGGGTTCCGGTCATCACGAAGACGGGGAGGTCGGCGTTGCGCGCGCGGACACCGGCGAGGAAGGGAGCGAGGCGGTTCGGATCGACGTGGGCCTCGTGCTCGTCGGAGTCACCCCCGGCGTCGGCGATGATCGCGCAGAGCGAGGCGTCCGAGGCCACCCGCAGCACGGCGTCGTGAGGGCTCGGCGCGAACTCCGTCCGTACGTCGATGCGGTCCAGCTCCTGGACCACACGGCGCAGCATCTCCTCGTGCGCGGTCGTGGTCTGCGGCCGTTCGTCGACGATGAGGACCTTGATCGCCCGAGATGTCATCGATCCTTCGCTCGCCTCTGACATACGCCGAAGATCCTCCCTCGTGCTGGGTTTGGTACGACAGATCATACGCACCGCCGTGCCGGGGGCTATGGGGCGCGAGTGCCGGCCTGCCGCGTCGGCGGAGGGGAGCCTGCACGGCCTTCCGTCGGACCCGCCGGGTACGTTCAGAGGCATGCGGATCGCCACCTGGAACGTCAACTCCATCCGTTCGCGCATCGATCGCGTCGCCGCGTGGCTCGAGCGCAGCGACGTCGACGTCCTCGCGATCCAGGAGACCAAGTGCCGGGACGACCAGTTCCCCGAGCTTCCCCTGCTGGGCGCCGGCTACGAGGTCGCCCACCACGGGCTCTCGCAGTGGAACGGGGTGGCGATCATCTCGCGCGTCGGCATCGAGGACGTCCAGATCGGGTTCGCCGACATGCCGACCTGGGGTGATCCCGCCGCAGCCGAGGCGCGTGCGCTCTCGGCCGTCTGCGGCGGCGTGCGCGTCTGGTCGCTCTACGTGCCCAACGGACGCAAGCTCGACGACCCGCACTACGTCTACAAGCTCCAGTGGCTGCGCCAGCTCCGCGACGACGCCGCCGGCTGGCTCGCGGCCGACCCGCAGGCCCAGATCGCCCTGATGGGTGACTGGAACATCGCACCCCTCGACGAGGACGTCTGGGACATGGCCAAGTTCGAGGGCAGCACCCACGTCTCCAAGCTGGAGCGTGAGGCGTTCGCCGCGATGGAGGACGCCGGCTACTCCGACGTCGTCCGCCCGTACACGCCGGGCCCCGGGACCTACACGTACTGGGACTACACCCAGCTGCGCTTCCCCCGCCGCGAAGGCATGCGGATCGACTTCGCGCTGTGCTCGCCGGCCCTCGCGCAGCGGGTCTCCGGCGCGTCGATCGACCGCCAGGAGCGCAAGGGCAAGGGCGCCTCGGACCACGCCCCCGTCGTCGTCGACCTTTCCTGACCCTCGCGAGCCACTTTCCGCGCACCCGCGAGCCACTTCCCGTGAACCCGCGAGCCACCCCGCGCGCGCCCGCGAGTCACTCCGCGTACAGGAAGTCGGGCCGCTCGCCCTCGTACGGCACCCGCCAGACGTCCTTCCCCGCGAGCGGCCCGATGTCCTCCCAGCCGGCGGACGTGAGCAGCGCGTCCTCCTCCGCGTCGGGGTAGGCGCGTGGGTCGATGGCGTACCGGTACGTCGGTCGGTCGTCGCGACGCTGGAGAACGAGACGAATCGCGCTGAGCCACACGAGCCGCTCTGCCACCCATCCTTGCTTCGCCTGTGCCTCGAGCCACTCCTCGATCACCTCGGACTCCCGCATCCGGTAGGGGATGAACCAGTACGCTCGCGTGGTCGCGCTCATGGAGCCATCGTCGCCGAATCCGGCACAGCGTGGCTCGCGAGTGCGCACAGAGTGGCTCGCGAGTGCGCACAGAGTGGCTCGCGAGTGCGCACAGAGTGGCTCGCGAGTGCGCACAGAGTGGCTCGCGAGGGTCAGCCCTGGAGGTAGGCCAGCACGGCAAGGACGCGGCGGTTGTCGTCGTCGGAGACGGGCAGGTCGAGCTTGGCGAAGATCGAGTTGGTGTGCTTCAGATCGCCTTCTCCGTCACGAAGAGCCGGGCCGCGATCGCCGCGTTGGACCGTCCCTCGGCCATCAGCCCGAGCACCTCGCGCTCGCGGTCCGTCAGCCGGTCCACCGGGCGGTTGGCGGCGGCCTTCGACAGCAGCACGGACACGACCTCGGGATCGAGGACGGTCCCGCCGGTGGCCACCTGCCGCACCGCGTCGACGAACCGCTCGACGTCGGCGATCCGGTCCTTCAGCAGGTACCCCACCGCACCCTCGCCGGACGACAGCAGCTCCCGCGCGTACAGCTGCTCGACGTACTGCGACAGCACCAGCACCGGAAGCCCCGGCCGTGCGGCACGCGCCTCGATCGCCGTCCGCAGGCCTTCGTCGGTGAACGTCGGCGGCATGCGTACGTCCACGACGGCGACGTCCACCGGGATCTCGCGAAGCGCCTTGGCGAGCGACGGAGCGTTGTCGACGGCCGCCACGACCGTGAAGCCGTTCGCCTCGAGCAGGCGCGTCAAGCCGTCCCTGAGGAGGGCGAGGTCTTCGGCGATGACAACGCGCACGGCAGCTCCATGGTGACGACGGTCGGTCCCCCGCGAGGGCTCTCGACCACCATCGTGCCGTCGAAGGCTGCTAATCGGCGACCGACCCCCGTCAGTCCGGTCCCGGCGGCAGGGTCGGCACCGCCCTTGCCCGTCGTCTGCGACGACGACGCGCAGACGCTCACCGTCGTAGCGAGAGCTCGACCGATGCCGCGGTCGCACGGGCGTGCTTGACGACGTTCGCGAGCGCCTCGGCGACCGCGAAGTACATCGCCGACTCCACCGGCTCCGGTGCCCGTCCCGGCAGCGACGGCGCTGAAGGAGGTCGGCACCGCGATGTCGAGCGCGAGCGCCTGCGTGGCACCGACCAGACCGCGGTCGGCGAGCACCGGCGGGTGGATCCCACGGACGACGGAACGCAGGTCCCCGAGCGCTGAGGTCGTGGTCGACGCGTGCCTCCTCGATCAGCCGTACGGCCGCCTCGGGATCGGTGCGCATGAGCTCGCTCGGCCAGCCCGAGGCTCATCCCGAGGGACACCAGCCGCGCCTGCGCCCCGTCGTGCAGGTCGCGCTCGATGCGCCGCAGCTCGGCGGCGGAGTGGTCGATCGTCTCCGCGCGCGACGCCGACACCTCGACGAGACGACGTTCGAGCTCACCGCGCGTCGGCGCCAGAAGGGCGAGGTCCAGCGGGCACGCAGCCGACTGACCGGCGGCGTCGATGACCCACCAGACGAGCGCGCACAGCCCTGCAGCCACCCACATCGAGAACGACGAAGCCACGTCGTGGACCTGCACGATCCGCCAGCTCATGTCGAAGACGCCCTTCGGCGTCACCCAGTAGATGAACGGGAAGATCAGGAACCACACGACCCCGAGCAGCAGGCCGACCGGAATCCACGACAGGAACCAGCCGACCGTGACCGACACGTACGACCAGCCGAGGTCGCGCCACCGTGCGGGATCGCGTGCCCAGTCCTTGACGACGACGTTGACGCCGCTCGACTCGCGTTCGTGGTACGGGCTCGGCACCGTCGTCCGCAGGACCTGGGTCGCGAAGTAGCGGTGCACGTTGGCGAGCTGTCGCAGGAACGGGACGAATGCCGCGAGGGCAGCCAGACCGATGCCCAGGACTCCCAGCGGGATCGCCACCGTGACGACGATCAGCACCACGAGCGTCGGGATCCCCAGCACGAGGTACACCAACGCCAGCCCGGTCAGCGCGAACCGCGAGCTGCGCCGGGAGGGCGCGTACGGCTCGGCAGTCGCAGTGTGCCCGCTCATGGAGACTCCTGGGTTCGTCGTCGTGGTCATGGTCCCACTGTGCGTCGTCGCCGCACCGCGGACAGTGGGCCTAGCACCACCTCGGTCCGGGACCTCGCACCCGTGATCAGGCCCTCGTCAGACGGAATCGTCGTCACCGACAGATCTAGACGAATCGAGAGGCCATCATGACGACCACCGCTCCCCCTCCACCCAGGCAGGACACGCGTCCTCATCGCCGTTCACCGGTCGTCCGTGTCGCCCGCTGGAGCGCGACGCACCCGTGGCGGGCGCTGTCGCTCTGGTTGACGCTCGTCGTCGGCGCCGTCGCGCTGATGGCGGTCTTCCCGACCCAGAGCATGTCCGACGACGACTACGGCGTCGGCCAGTCGGGGCGCGCGGCGGAGATGGTCCACGACGCCGATCTCAAGGAGGCACCGAGCGAAGCCGTCCTGATCACCTCCGACAGCGGGCCGCTCGACCGTGCGGCGGCCGAGCAGGCGTACGAGTCGCTGCGCGCCGGCGCCGTAGGGGTCGCGCACGTCACCACCGTCGGGCCGGCCGTCTGGTCCGAGGACGGCACGGCGATGCTCGTCCCGATCACCCTCGAGAAGGGCGTCGACGATCTCGACGACCACGCTCGAGACGCTGCAGGACTCGACGACCGAGGTCGCTGCCGACAACCCCGGGCTCGATGTCGCCCAGACCGGCGAGTCGATCGGCATGCAGGTTGACGAACGCGTCGGGGAGGACCTCGCCTCAGGCGAGATGCGGAGCCTGCCGATCACGTTCCTGATCATGCTGGTCGCCTTCGGCGCCTTGATCGCCGCCGGCGATCCCGGTGCTGCTCGCGTTCACCTCGGTCCTGACAGCGCTGGGCCTGTACGCGCCGCTGTCGTACCTCGTCCCGGACTCGGGCACGGTCGCCAACTCGTGCTGCTGATCGGCATGGCCGTCGGCGTCGACTACTCGCTGTTCTACCTCAAGCGTGAGCGCGAGGAACGTCGGCAAGGGCGCTACCACGATCGACGCGATCGAGATCGCCGCGGCCACCTCGGGACGTGCCGTCGTCGTGTCCGGTTTCGCGGTCATGGTCGCGATGTCGGGTCTGTTCCTGATCCGGCGACGTCGTCTTCACCGCGATCGCCGTCGGCGCGATCCTCGTCGTCGCTCGTCGCGATGGTCGGTTCGCTGACCGTCCTGCCGGCGCTGCTCGCGAAGCTCGGCCGCTTGGTCGACCGTCCTCGGTTCCCCGGGCTGTGGCGCCTCAACCGGCGCATCGGGACCGGCGGCATCAGCAGCGCCTCATCAGCCCGGTGCTGGAGCGGCCGAAGCACGTCGTTCGCGGTGGCCCTCGGCACCCTCGTCGCACTGTCCGCTCCTGCGCTCGGCATGACCTTGCACCAGGGCACGATCGACACGCTGCCGCAGGACCTCGCCGTCAGTCGCAGGCCTACCAGACGCGTCCAGGAGCACTTCCCTGCTGAGCGCCCGACCTTCGAGGTCGTGGCCCGCGCCGACTCCGCCGACGACGCGGGGGCGGTCGGCGCAGCGCTCGAGTCGATCGCGTCCCAGGCCCAGGCCGACGCGATCACCTCGGCCGGCGACGAGGTCGTTGTCTCCGACGACGGCCGAACGGCGCTGCTGCGGCTCGACCGCGACGCAGCCGCGAGGGCGACCGCCGCCAACGACGGAGCGGTGACGCAGCTGCGCGACTCCGCCGTCCCTGCAGCACGTCGACGATCTCGCCGGCGTCGACGTCGGCGGTCGGCGGCGACGTCGCCGAGACGTGACGACCACGAGCACCAGCGTCGACGGCTTCCGCTGGTCATCGGGTTCGTGCTGCTGCTGACCATGGTGATGATGGTGCTGGATGTTCCGCAAGCGTGACCGTCGCGCTGCTCACGACCGGCGCTGAACCTGCTGTCGGTCGGCGCGGCGTTCGGCGTGCTGACGCTGGTGTTCCAGCACACGTGGGCCGAGGGCCTGCTCGACTTCACGTCGTCGGGCTTCCTCGTCGACTGGATGCCGCTGTTCTGCTTCGTGGTCCTGGTCGGGCTGTCGATGGACTACCACGTGTTCGTCATGAGCCGGGTGCGCGAAGGGATGCGCCGTGGACTGCCGTACCGAGCCTCGCGGTCGAGTACGGCGTCCGCGAGACGGCGAGCGTCGTCACCAGCGCGGCGGCGGTGATGGTGTCGGTGTTCGCGGTCTTCGCCACGCTGTCGATGCTGGAGATGAAGCAGATGGGCGTCGGGCTGTCGGTCGCGATCCTGGTCGACGCGACGATCGTCCGGCTGGTGCTGCTGCCGGCGGCGCTGCTGCTGCTCGACAAGCGGCTCGGCGCGCTGCGCCGGCCCGAGCGGACGAGCGAGCCGGTCCCGACCGCCTGACAGGTCTTGAGGGATTGCGCCCACATGCGGGCGCAATCCCTCAAGGTCCGTCCGTACGGAGCGGTGCTCAGGCCGGGACCGCTCCTCCGACGAGCACCTGCACGTCGCGGGCGACCAGGTCGATCGGAGTGTCGAGGAGATCCTGCGGCAGGTACGCGGTACGTGACCACGAGCCGGCGGGCTTGCGGCGCGTCCGGATGCGCAGCACCGACGTGCCGCGCATCGGCCCGCGCTGGCCGAGGTTCGTGAGGTCGCCCCACGTCAAGGAAACGAGCCGTGCGGGGCCGAGGTCGGGCCACGAGACATCGATGCCGGAGCGTCGTACGACCAGCGCCACGTCCGGACCGCCCGGGCGCGGCAGCCCCGCACGGAAGCGGCGGGAAGAGGCGAGGGCGTAGACAGGCGCGATGCCGGCCATCAGAAGCACGACCGAGAGCCAAACCGCGACGAGTCCGAGCACCGGGAACAGGACCAGGACCCCGAGCGCCGCCAGGAGGACGGCAGCGAGAGAGAACGTGTTCGCCCGGATCGCTCGTGCGAACCGCCGCTCGTACGTGGGAAGCCGCTCGAAGCGAAAGCGCACGACGCCGATGACGTCGTGCGCTGTCGCACTGATTGGGAGATCCGAGGAGTCCGTCACGCCCGGAGGGTACCGCCGGAGCGGATCAGCTCCCCCAGGTCGGCCGGAGCGGGAAGTCGATCGAGCCGTCGGGTGCGGTCTTGGTCGCCAGCACGTGGTGGAGCTGGATGTTGTTGCGCTCGAACCCGATGCGCGACCCCGCCATGTAGAGGCCCCAGACCCGGGCGGTGCCCACGCCGACCTCGGCCACTGCTTCGTCCCAGTTGTCGCGCAGGTTGCGGTTCCAGTCGCGCAGCGTCATCGCGTAGTGGACGCGCAGGTTCTCCTCGTGCTGCACCTCGAGTCCCGCGTCCTGCACCGCCGTGATGATGCGCCCCGAACCGGTGAGCTCGCCGTCGGGGAAGACGTACCGGTCGATGAACTGACCCGCCATCGCACGCGCCCGGTTGTCGGGACGCGTGATGCAGTGGTTGAGCATCCGGCCACCGACCTTGAGGTGGTCGCGGATGAACGCGAAGTAGGACGCGTAGTTCTGCACGCCGATGTGCTCGGTGAGACCGATCGAGCTGATCGCGTCGAAGCCCGTCTCGGTGATGTCGCGATAGTCGGAGAACCTGACCTCAGCGACGTCGGAGAGCCCTTCGCGCGCGATCGCCTCCTGCGCCCAGAGCGCCTGCTGCTCGGACAGGGTCGCGCCGATCACCGTCACGCCGTAGTTCTTGGCCGCATGGCGCGCCATGCCGCCCCACCCGCAGCCGATGTCGAGCAGCCGCTGTCCCGGCTGGAGGTCGAGCTTGCGGCAGACCAGGTCGTACTTCTCGGTCTGCGCCTCCTCGAGCGTCGAGTCGACCTTCGGGAACACCGCGCAGGTGTACGTCATCGACGGCCCGAGGACCAGCTCGTAGAAGCGGTTCGAGACGTCGTAGTGGTGGTGGATCACCTCGGCGTCGCGGGCCTTGGAGTGCCGGAGGTGCTCGAGGGCACGGCGCCAGCGCGGCAACGACTCCTGCGGCGGCGGCGGCGGCGGGAGGAGGTGGGAGAAGCCCAGCGCCCGGACCACCTTCAGCGTCTCCGCCACGCTGGGCGCTCGCAGCCGCGTCCTCTCCATGAGGAGGATCAGCGCGTCGTACGGGTCACCGGGGTGCGCGCCCTCGATCACGAGGTCCCCGGTGACGTACGCGCGGGCGAACCCGAGGTCTCCGGGCGCGCTCATGATGTAGGAGAGACCGCGCTCGTTCTTGAGGCACACCCGGATCGTCGCGTCGGACGGACCGAGCGAGCTGCCGTCGTACGCCTCGAAGGAGAAGTCGAGGTCGTCGCCCTGGAAGAGGATCTCGAGCGCCTCACCGATCGTCATGGTGGCCCTGGTGGTCATGGTCATCGACGCTTCACCGCTTTCTCGTACAGCCCGGTGCTGAACCGGTCCTTGGGGTCGTAGGTCTCCTTCACCTCGGTGAGGTGCGGAGACGTTGTAGAGGGAGGCGAACGTCTCCGCGTCGTAGAAGGCCTCCGAGTAGAGCGACTTGTGCCCGCCCAGCTCGTGGACGCTTCTGCTCGACCCGGCGGTTCACGAGACCCGCCGGCGCATCGCCGGGGACCGCGACCGTGCCCCAGAAGCCGACGTTGACGTAGGTCGTGCCCGGCTCCAGCGGGTAGAGCGGCCAGCGGGTGGCGCTCCCCGGGCCGTCGGGCTCGCGCAGTCGCAGCGGGCACAGCCACACCGGACGCATGCCGACGGCTCTCGTCGAACCACTCGAGGAACTCCGCGAGCCGGTCGACGGAGACCTCGATGTCCTGGATGACCCGCTCGCGCTTCTCGATGCCGTTGCGCTTGAGCACGTCGAGCTTGTGCGCGATGCGAGTACCGCGTGTCGAGGCCGACGATGCGCTGGAAGACGTCACTTCGCCGATAGCTTCCGTGGCCACAGCCGCCGGATCAACGGGTTCTGTGCGCCGAACGCGCCGCTGCACCAGAACCAGTCGGTGTCCCACCGCCAGAGGTAGTCCGCCATCGTGAGCGTGTCGGTCGTCCGCTCCTCGATCGAGCGGTAGTAGATGTGCTGCCCGGTGTAGTCGCTGACGCCCTCACCGGTGGCGGTCGGATCGGTGTCGGTGAACTCCGCCAGCGTGAGGAAGATCCGCCCCGGCGAGAACGCCGTGCCGTCGATGCGCGTCCACCCGTTCGCCGTCGTGACTGCCGGTCTCCACGATGCGGGCGATCGCCTTGACCGCAGCTGAGGCAGGGTCGTCGAAGCGGACGTGCCGCAGGCGCACGTTCGGCGGCACCTTCTCGAGCAGGATCCGGATGCGGGTCGTGTAGCCGAGGGTGCCGTACGAGTTCGGGAAGGCCACGAACAGGTCGGCTGTGCTCCTCTCGGCTGCACGTCACGGCCTCGCCGGCGCCGGTGAGGATGTCCATCTCGACGACGGACTCGTGCGGCAGCCCGTTGCGGAAGGACGTCGACTCGATGCCGAGTCCGGTGACGGCTCCACCGAGCGTGATCGTGCGCAGCTGCGGCACCACGTACGGGATGTAGTCCCGGGCGAGCGTCTCGGCGACCAGGTGCTCGTACGTGCACATGCCCTGCACGTCGGCGGTGGCGCGTCCGGTGGCCGGATCGACGTCGACGCCACGACACCGGTCAGGCCGGAGACGTCGAGGCCGGGTGCGTCGGTGGCGTCGCGCGGCCGGAAGAGGTTGGAGGTGCTTCTTGGCCAGGCGCACGCGGCGCCCCGTCAGGGATGGCGTCGTACGAGGCGACGAGCCGGTCGCACGGCATCGTCGTGGGCGCGGGTCCGACAAGGTCACTCACGGACCTCAGGTTATGCACGAGCCATGACACTCGCTAGGCGGTGTCCGCATTGTCTCACCGGCAAGTCGAGGGACGACGTCGCGCCAGCGACGCTCAGGCGAGGTAGCGAAGCGCCGCCACGTAGCCCTCGAAGCCCAGCCCGACGATGACTCCGGACGGCCACCGCCGACAGGTACGAGTGGTGCCGGAACTCCTCGCGGGCGTGCACGTTGCTGAGGTGGACCTCGACCAGGGGCGCGGTCAGCATCGACGCGGCGTCGCGGATCGCGATCGACGTGTGGGTCCACGCGCCGGCGTTGATGACCACCGCGTGGCCGCGTCGGCGGCATCGTGGAGCCAGCCGATCATCTCGGCCTCGCTGTCGGTCTGCCGCACGTCGACCGTCGAGGTTCAGCTCGGCGCCGGCCGCGTGGCACCGCGCGACGAGGTCGTCGTACGTGCGGTGCCGTAGATCAACGGCTCCCGCAGGCCGAGGCGACTGAGGTTGGGACCGTTGAGGACGAGAACGGTGGCCATCAGGGGCGCTCCTGGGTCGGTGCCGGTACGGGCGCAGCGAAGTGCCACGCCAGTATCTCGGACGACGTGAGCGCCGTCACGGTCACCGGTCCGTGGCCGGAGACGCGCACGGCGTCCCCTGCCTCGAGCCTCGTCCCTGCCACCTCCACGGACCCTCGGGTGACCTGCAGGTGCAGGAGACCGTCCTCCGGGAGCGCGACCACGTCACCGGCGTCCAGGAGCGCGACGTGCAGCGTCACGCCGTCGCGCAGGCGCAGCACGTCGAGGAGATACCCGCGCGCGTCCTGCAGGTCCCAGCGCCGGTACGCCGGTGGCGGCGGATCGGGGTCGGCCAGCTCTTCGTCGAGGGCGCGACCATCATCTGCACGAAGCGCAGGGGCTCGTCGGTCCGACGCGTTGCGCTCGGCGTGCTCGACGCCCGTGCCGCGCGCTGAGCGTGCTGAGCCGTTCCCGGCCGGACCAGTCCGCGCGTGACCCGTCGAGTCCTCGTGCGCAAGCACGCCCTCGAGCACCCAGGTGACGATCTCGACGTCGGCTGTGCCGATGGCCTCGTAGCCGGCACCGGGGTCGACGTGCTCGCTCGTTGACGGCACGCAGCGGGCCGAACGCGACGTTGTCGGGGTCGTAGTGGGCCCCGTACGAGAAGGAGTGCCACGTCGCGACGCCGTCGCCGACCGTCTCGAACCGCTCGGCGCCGCGGACCACCACGACGTCACGACCGGTCTTCGTGCCGCGACCCCGCAGGCGTCGGCGGAGCCGGTCGAGACCGCTCACGCGTAGCCCAGCTCGTGCAGCCGGTCGTCGTCGATGCCGAAGTGGTGGGCGATCTCGTGCACCACGGTGATGCCGACCTCCTCGACCACGTCGGCCTCGGCGTCGCAGATCGCCAGCGTCGGGTTGCGGTAGATCGAGATCCGGTCGGGCAGCACACCGCCGTACGAGCGAGGTCGCGCTCGGTCAGCGGGATGCCGTCGTAGAGGCCGAGCAGCGTCGGGTCGTCGGCCGGGGCGTCGTCCTCGATGAACAGGACGACGTTGTCGAGCAGGGCGGCCAGCTCCTCCGGGCAGCGCGTCGAACGCCTCCTCGACCAGCTCGGCGAATCGGCCTCGGCGACATCTCGATCATAGGCCCATCCTGCCGGACCGGCCGAGCCGCCTCCGGCTTTGCCGCACGCGACGTGCCCCGTACGATGGACCGTCCGATGCTGCGACGGGTCCGGGCTTCGGCCCCCATCGTCTAGTGGCCTAGGACGCCGCCCTTTCACGGCGGTAGCACGGGTTCGAATCCCGTTGGGGGCACCACGCACCAAGCGCTCTCCGGGGCGGTCGCTCGGAAGAGGGACCCCCGTTTTGGGGCCGCTTGAGGCGTCCGCTAAAGTGGTGCTCGCACCGCTGAGCGGTGACAACTGAAGAATGGCCCTGTGGCGCAGTTGGTTAGCGCGCCGCCCTGTCACGGCGGAGGTCGCGAGTTCGAGTCTCGTCAGGGTCGCAGTGAGACGAAGGTCCGAGTCATCCGACTCGGACCTTCGTCGTTGTGGGCCCTCCCGTGCCACCCCGCGAGTGATTGACTCCACATATCGTTGCGGAACACACCTTTATCGGTCGTCGTTCTTCTCACCATGACCGCCACCCTCCCCGAGCTCGCGCTGTCCGCAGACGCCCAGGACCTCCTCTTCCGCGAGGCGCGCACGGCCAACACCTTCACCGACGAGCCCGTCACCGCCGACGAGATCCGTGCGGTGTACGACCTCGTGAAGTACGGCCCCACCGCGATGAACGGCCAGCCTCTGCGCGTCACGCTGGTCGCGAGCGACGAGGCTCGTCAGCGGCTCCTGCCGCACATGTCGGACGGCAACCGCGCCAAGACCGCGACGGCACCCCTGGTCGCGATCCTGGCCGCCGACGTCGACTTCCACGAGACGCTCCCGGAGGTCTTCCCGCACGTCCCGGGCATGCGGGACGCCTTCGCGGGAGACGTCGAGAGCCGCGCCTCGATGGCGACGTTGAGCGCGGGCCTCCAGATCGGCTACTTCATCGTCGGAGTACGCGCGGCAGGGCTCTTCGCCGGGCCGATGACCGGCTTCGACGCCGCCGCGATCGACAAGGAGTTCTTCGACGGCACCGCGCACAAGACGCTCGTCGTGGTCAACATCGGTCACCCCGCACCGGACGCCTACCGGGATCGTCTCCCCCGGCTCGACGGCTCGCGCGTCGTCACCGTCGTCTGACCCGAACCGGTTTCTCGCGCCCCGGACCCGCCTTGTATAGTGAGGCGCGCCCGGGAATCCCGGGCTGCTTCGTGAGGCGCAAGCCGGACGAGGACGTGGAGCAGGCAAGTGCCGAGCTCACGGCGCGGGGGCTCACCGTATGAAGAAGAACTCACCAGTCGAGCGGCAGATACAACCGGTGCTGTTTCGAGAGCCCGCGCGCAACGGTGCACGCCCGGTGCTCATCACTGGAGGAGCGGGGTTCATCGGTTGCAATCTCGCGCACCGGCTGTTGTCCAACGGAAGTTCCGTAATCCTGCTCGACAACCTGTCGAGGAGAGGCGTCAGAGAAATCTTCGCTGGCTCCGAAAAATGCACGGCGAGCACGTGCAAGCCGGCAAATCGCGAATGTGCGCGACGTCGGGGCGGTGAGGGACGCAGTGTCACAGGCACGGCAGGTGTTTCATTTCGCAGCGCAGGTCGCTGTGACGACGAGCCTCGATGATCCGCGCCACGACTTCGCCGTGAACGCGGGCGGTACGCTCAACGTGCTCGAGGCCATTCGCGCCCAGGCGGATCCTCCCCCGCTGGTGTTCACATCCACCAACAAGGTGTACGGCGGGCTCACCGACATCGCGCTCGAACAGCGTGGGGGCCGCTATGAGCCGATCGATCCGGCCGTTCGCCAGCACGGCGTGAGCGAAAGTCGTCGCCTGGATTTTCACAGCCCGTATGGCTGCTCGAAAGGCACTGCCGATCAGTACGTGCTCGACTATGCGCGCACGTACGGGCTGCCCGCGGTCGTGTTCCGCATGAGCTGCATCTACGGGCCGCACCAGTTCGGCACCGAAGACCAGGGATGGGTCGCTCACTTCCTCATCCGGGCGATCGAGGGTAACCCCGATCGTCCTGTACGGCGACGGCATGCAGGTGCGCGACATTCCTCTTCGTCGACGATCTCGTCGATGCGTTCCTGCTTGCCCAGCGCAACATCGATCGCCTTTCGGCGCCGCTTTCAATATCGGCGGTGGGCTCGCGAACACCCTCAGCCTGCTCGAGCTGCTCGGCTCATCGAAGGAATTCACGGTGACGCGCGGAATATCGCAATGCAGGAGTGGAGAACCGGCGATCAACGCTACTATGTCTCCGATACGCGGCGCTTTCAGCAGGCCACGGGATGGCAGCCGAGAATCGGTATGGAGGAGGGAGTACGCCGGCTGTACGAGTGGCTCGTAAATCGCGGAGTCAGCCTGCGGTGCGCACCAAAACCGATTCGTGAGGCGTGTCGCGGCCGCGAGCTCGCATGCTGCAGCTAGGAGAGCCGGACGGAGGGAGCCGCATAACCTGGACCATTTAGGCTGTGGGCGCGCGCGTAGCTCTGACGTCGGAGGGTGCATGCGGCAGTGATCAATGCTCCACGCTGCACCAAGCATAAATATGGTTTCCGCTTCTAGGAGCCCCCTTGACAAGTGGGACCGTGTACACCTCAGGGAGTGGCGTCTGCACTCCAGAATCTGCCAAGGTCTGGGAAAAACCCATAGGGTGGGGGCAGGGGCAGGCAGGAGGCAGAGGGCTGGGAGTCCTGGGCCCACCATCCACAGTAAGCTCACTGGGCCCCCACACAAGCCAAGGCAGGCACAGGGGCAGGGGCAGAGACAGACACAGGCAAGAGACAGACAACAAACAAAGCAGGAAGGAAGGAAAGGAAAGAAAGAAAGAAAGAAAGAAAGAAAGAAAGAAAGAAAGAAAGAAAGAAAGAAAAAAAAAAAAAAAAAAAAAAAAAAAAAAAAAAAAAAAAAAAAAAAAAAAAAAAAAAAAAATACAAAATACAAAAGTTTCATTAGCAGTTTCAAAACTATCTATCTATCCACTTCATCTTTCTGTCATCCGGAATCAA
>CAVPEH010000007.1:0-70228 GCA_963703415.1 uncultured Actinomycetota bacterium
TCACCCGTCCAGTACGACACCTTTTGGACGAGGATCCGGTCGTCGACCTGAAGGGTGTCCTCCATCGAGCCGGACGGGATCCAGAACGCCTGCACCAGGAAGGTCTTGACGACCAGCGCGAGCACCAGCGCGATCACCACCAGCAGGATGGTCTCCTGCCAGAGCGGCAGCGCCTTGCGCCTCGGCTTGCCAGAACGGCTCGTCGCCGCGCTCGCGGCGGTCTCCTCGTGCGATGTCACCACTCCAGCCTAGCCCCGAGGTCCACGCGGGCCGCGGCGCCTCCGCCCCTCCTCAGTCGACCGAGGCGAACGCCTCGGGGTCGTGCAGGACGGCACGATCCTTCCAGGGCCAGACCACGAACGCGACCTTCCCCACGACCCTGTCGTCGGGCACGTACCCGCCGCCCGGGTCGTCCATGTGCGCCCGCGAGTCCGCGGAGTTGGCGCGATTGTCCCCCATCACCCAGAGATAGCCGTCCGGCACCGTGACGTCGAAGGGCTGGCGCGACGTGGCGGAGGAATCCTTCACGTACGGCTCGGCGATCGCCACCCCGTTGACCTCGATGCGGCCCTGGGTGTCGCAGCACTTCACGGTGTCCCCGCCGACGCCGATGACACGCTTCACCAGGTGGCCGCCGGAGGGGAAGAGCCCGGCGGTCGACAGCAGCTTCTGAGCGGCGTTCGACGGGTCGTCGAACTGCCCTCTCCCCAGCCAGCCGCCGGGGTCCTCGAAGACGACGACCTCGCCACGTCGAGGTGCGCGCCCCCAGTACGAGACCTTCTGGACGACGATCCGGTCCTGGGCGCCGTTCGGGTTGCCGGTCAACGTGGGCTCCATCGACTCCGACGGCACGTAGAACGTCTGGAGGAACAGCGACTTGACGACCAGCGACAGCAGGAGCGCGACCAGCAGGAGGGTGGCGATCTCGAACCACAACGGCACGGCGCGGTCACCCCAACGCCCCACCGTCGTCCGCAGACGCGGACGCACCGGGCCGCCCGTCGTACGGGCTGCCCGGTGCGTTCCTGGTGCTACGTCGTCGGGTCGGTCCGCAGACCGACCACCGCTCTCATCCACAGTCGCCCCCCGGCGCTGATCAGGAGTCGCGCTTCTCCTTGATCTTGGCGGCCTTGCCGCGGAGGTTGCGCAGGTAGTAGAGCTTGGCGCGACGCACGTCGCCGCGGGTCATGACCTCGATCTTCTCGATGACCGGCGTGTGGAGCGGGAAGGTCCGCTCGACTCCCACACCGAAGCTCACCTTGCGCACCGTGAACGTACGGCCGATGCCGGAGCCCTGGACACGGATCGCCACGCCCTGGAACACCTGGACACGCGAGCGGTTGCCCTCGATCACCTTGACGTGGACCTTGAGGGTGTCACCGGCGCGGAACTCCGGGACGTCGTCACGGAGCGACTCGCTCGCGACGGCATCGACTACGTTGGTCATCTCAACTCTTTCTCGTCAGTGCCACAGGTCACCCACGAATGTGCGGTGTGCGAATGATCGGAACGGTGCTGCGAGTCGTCGTCTCGCGACGCTCAGGGCGGCTCGACACCCCTGTGGCAGCAGAGCCCAGCACCGACTTACCAGTCTGCCACACCGGGCCTGGCCTCCGTTAATCGCCCGCCAGGGACAAGATGGCGGGGCCGGCACCGCGTCGCCCGGCATCACCCCCGTTGACGCCGGCGGCCGACGGTGCTGGCCCCACCACGAGCGTAGGGCGAACAAGGGGTGCGACGACATACGCAAGGGTACGTACGCATCTGCGCTCGGCCGCGACAGGACTCACTCCGGTGTCTCAGGCGAGTCCGGCCGTCCGGGCGGTGCGCCTGAGCGCCCTCGCGGCGGGTGTGGCTAGGCTCGTGGTGTCGGCGAACGGGGGGACGCACGGTGCCAGACACCGCACGGTGGATCGAGGTCGCTTCGGCGATCCTCCTCGAGGAGGAGCCGGCGACGGCACGGCACCTGTTCACCGACCAGCTGCTCCGCGAGTTCCGGGCTCGCACCGGCGCACGCGTGACGCTCGACCTCAGCTCCGGAGCACTGACGATCCACGGCTTCCCGCAGGACATCGCGTTCGACCCGCAACGCTGGCCGTACGGGGTGCAGACGCTCGAGCAGACCCACCCGCTGCTCTTGCACTACGTCCGCACGGGCTCCCTCCAGCCCCGGATGCTCCTCGGCCCCGGAGAGTCGCCCCAGATGCTGCCCCCGGTGCTCGTGAGCCTTCTGACCTCGCTCGGGATCGGCTTCCACCAGCTCGGTCTGCCGATCCGCAACGAGCCCGAGAGAATCTTCGAGGGGTACGTCCTGGTCCGTGACGACCCGTTCCCGCGCTGGTCCCTGCCCCGTGCCAGAGCGCTCCACGACCTGGTGCGCGGGCTGGAGTCGCACCTGCGCCTGCGGGCGGCGGCCGGCACGGTGGCGGCTGCTCCTGCTCCCGATGACGAGGCGAGGCTCACGCCGCGCGAGCGCACGATCCTCGCCATGCTGGCCGAGAGCCGCACCGCCGAGTCGATCGGGAGAAGCCTCGGCATCTCTGCGCGGACCGTGCACAAGCATCTGGAGAACGTCTACCGCAAGCTCGGCGTCAGCGACCGCGTCGCAGCGGTGACCTCGGCGCAGCGCCGCGGTCTCGTGGAGCCCGGCGGCGAGCCGGGGACCCGTGACGGCAGGCTCGACCCGACCGACGAGGTCAGCGCGCCACGCTGAAGGGTCAGGCCTCTGCTGCTGGGGGAAGCAGGTCGGGGCGCCGCTCGGCCGTCCGCAGGCGGGCCTGCTCGCGTGCGCCAGGCGGCGATCGCCCGTGGTCGCCCGACAGCAGGATCGTCCGGCACGTCGAGGCCGCGCCAGCGCGCGGGCTTGGTGTAGACCGGGTACTCGAGGAGACCGTCCGCCGTGCGACTCCTCGGCGAGCGATTCGGGGTTGCCCATGAAGCCGGGCAGCAGCCGGACGACCGCCTCGATGATCGCGAGCGCGGCGACCTCTCCCCCGTTGAGCACGAAGTCGCCCAGGGAGATCTCGTCGACGCGCCAGCGCGTGCCGGCGTCGGTCGATGACGCGCTGGTCGATGCCCTCGTAGCGGCCGCACGCGAAGACGAGCTGCGGCTCGGCGCCAGACGCTCGGCGTCGGCGCTGGGTGAACGGGCGTGCCGGACGGCGTCGGGACGACGACACGACGGTCGGCGTCGGTGCGCTCGGCGGAGCACGGCGTCGAGCGCCTCGCCCCACGGCTCGGGCTTCATCACCATGCCGGCGCCACCGCCGTACGGGGTGTCGTCGACGGTGCGGTGCCGGTCGTGGGTGAGCTCGCGCAGGTCGTGCGCGTGCGAGGTCGAGCAGGCCCGCGCGACGCGCCTTGCCCGGCAGCGAGAGCTCGCAGCGGCGCGAGGTAGTCCGGGAAGATCGAGAGGACGTCGATGCGCACTCAGTCCGCGAGTCGGACGCGGCGTCGTCGGCCGCTCGGGGTCGAGCAGACCCTGGACGTCGTCGACCGTGACGACCCCGCCGTCGAGTCGACCTCGGGCACGAGCGCCGCGACGAACGGGACGAGGACCTCGCGCCGTCGACCGTCGACGGCAGCGTGTCCTGGCGGGGCAGGTGCAGCGACCTCCGTGACGGTGCCGCGCGTCGCGTCGCCGCCGCTGACGACACGTCGAGGCCGACCAGCTGGTGGTCGTAGAACTCGTCGGGGTCGTCCGGGCGTCTCGTCGGGGTCGACGACGACCTCGAGCACCGGCCGTGGAGCGCCTCGGCGGCGGTGCGGTCGGGGACCTCGTCGAACGTCACGACGAGGCGACCGCTGGTGCGTGGCGGGTGCCGCGGTGACGGTCGAGCGTGCGGCACCCGACGTGACGCACGACGACCGACGAGCCCGGGGCGAAACGCCGCTCGGGCTCGTCGGTCCTGAGGTCGACGTTGAGCTCGCCGCGGATGCCGTGGGCACGGCCGATGCGGCCGACGACGACCTCCATGCGTCGTCAGCGACGACGGTCGACGTCCACGAAGTCGATCCGCGCGCCGCCGCGCCGGCGATGGCGCCGGCGACGGTGCGGATCGCCGTGGCCGTGCGACCCTGACGTCCGATGACCTTGCCGAGGTCGTCCGGGTTGACCCGAACCTCGAACAGCTCGCCGCGTCGCGTCTGCTTGGCGCGGACGTTGACGTCGTCGGGGTGGTCGACGATGCCGGCGACGAGGTGCTCGATGACCTCGTGAGGGGGCGGCCACGATCAGCTGACCTCGTCGGCCTCGCGTCGCGGCGCTGGCCTCTCGGCAGGGCTCCTCGGCCGCGCTCGTCGGCCTTGGCGGCCTCGTCGGCCTTGGGCTCGGAGCCTTCTTGGCGGCGGCCTTCTGGTCGGCGTCGGCTGCGCTGTGCAGGTCCTTGAGCGCGTCGTGGAAGAGCTCGTCCTTGTCGCGCTTGGGCTCGGCGAACTTGAGGGTCGACTCGGTTCTCGCCACCGATGTCGCCGGTGATCTTGAGGAGCGCGGCGACGGCCTCGGTCGGCTGCGCGCCGACCCGAGCCAGTACTGAGCGCGCTCGGCGTCGATCTTGATGATCGACGGCTCGGCCTTGGGGTTGTACGTGCCGATCTCCTCGATGACGCGACCGTCGCGCTTGGTGCGCGAGTCGGCGACGACGACGCGGTAGAACGGGGTGCGGATCTTGCCCATCCGCTTCAGGCGAATCTTGACTGCCACGAGTGTGGTGTCTCCTCAATGAATGTGGTGTGGTGATCCAGCCGGCACCGCGTGGGGAACGGGCCGCCTGACCGCGGATCCGGACGCGACGAATGAGAGGGTTCGTTCGCGAGACGGAACGACTAACCATTGTGCCAGAACGCCCGTCGAGGCTCCAACTCCGTACGGCAGACTGCTCGGTATGAGCACGCTCTTCTCCAAGATCATCGCAGGTGAGATCCCTGGCAGGTTCGTCTGGGCCGACGAGGAGGTCGTGGGTTTCCTCAGCATCGGGCCCATCCGACCGGGCCACACGCTGGTGGTCCCGCGCGACGAGGTCGACCACTGGATCGACGCCGACGACGCGCTCCTCGCGCGCCTGAGCGCGGTCGCGAAGCGGATCGGCGCCGCACAGCAGGAGGAGTGGGACAGCCCGCGGATCGGCACGATGGTGGCCGGATTCGAGATCCCGCACCTGCACGTGCACGTCTGGCCGGTCTGGGGGCTGGACGACTTCGGGTTCGACCACGTCGACCCGGACCCGTCGCCGGAGTCCCTCGACGACGCCGCCGAGCGCCTGCGCAACCGGCTCGTCGCCCACGGGCACGGGGACCACGTGCCCGCTGACGTCTCGTCCGCGGGCTGACCCCGGGCCCGCGACGACCTAGATCTCGGCGCCGGCGAACTGCGCCGAGTAGAGCCGGTGCGTACGCGCCCCCGGCCGCGATCAGCTCGTCGTGCGTGCCCTGCTCGACGATCCGGCCCTCTTCCATGACGACGATGTGGTCCGCGTCGCGGATCGTCGACAGCCGGTGCGCGATGACGAAGCTCGTGCGACCCGAGCGCAGCTGCTCCATCGCCTGCCTGCACGAGCGCCTCGGTGCGGGTGTCGACCGAGCTGGTCGCCTCGTCGAGCACCAGGATCGACGGATCGGCCAGGAACGCGCGCGCGATCGTCAGCAGCTGGCGCTGCCCGGCGCTGACGTTCGCCGCCGTCGTCGTCGATCACGGTGTCGTAGCCGTCGGGCAGCGTGCGCACGAAGTGGTCGACGTACGCGGCCTGCGCCGCCGCGAGGATCTGCTCCTCGGTCGCGTCGTCGGCGCCGTAGGCGATGTTCTCGCGGATCGTGCCCGTAGAACAGCCACGTGTCCTGCAGCACGACGCCGAAGTTGTCGCGCAGCGACGTCGCGGTCCATCGCCGGCGATGTCGACGCCGTCGAGCGTGATGCGGCCCGCCGTCGACGTCGTAGAAGCGCAGCACGAGGTTGGTCAGCGTCGTCTTGCCGGCACCGGTCGGACCGACGATCGCGACGGTCTGGCCCGGGCTCGGCCACCAGGTCGAGGTGCTCGATCAGCGGCTCGTCGGCTCGTACGAGAAGGAGACGTGGTCGAACACGACGCGGCCGCGCAGCGGATCGGGGTACGGGGCGTCCGGCGCGGTCGGGACGCTCCTCGGTCCTCGTCGAGCAGGGCGAAGACCCGCTCGGCCGACGCCATGCCCGACTGCAGCAGGTTGATCATCGCCGCGACCTGCGTCAGCGGCTGGGTGAACTGGCGCGAGTACTGGATGAACGCCTGCACGTCGCCCGAGCGTGAGCGATCCCGGACGCGACCCGGACGGCCGCCGATCGACGGCGACCAGCACGTAGTTGAGGTTGGAGACGAACATCATCACGCGGCTGGATGATGCCCGAGATGAACTGCGCCCGGAACGACGGCGTCGAACAGCCGCGTCGTTGGTGGTGGCGAACTCGGCCCGGGCCTGCCTGCTGGCGCCCGAAGACCTTGACGACCTCGTGGCCGGTGAAGGACTCCTCGACGTGGCCGTTGAGCCGGCCCGTCTGCGGTCCACTGCGCGACGAACTGCGGCTGCGAGCGCTTCGTCGACCGCGCCGGTGATCGACGAGCGGCCACCGGGATCGTCACCAGCGGCGATGAGCGTCAGCAGCGGCGAGATCGCAGAACATCATCGCCAGCGTGCCGATCACCATGAGGAGCGAGGTGAGCAGCTGGCTCAGCGTCTGCTGGAGCGACTGCGCGATGTTGTCGAGGTCGTTGGTGGTGCGCGACAGGATCTCGCCGCGCTCGCTGGCGGTCGAGGTACGCCAGCGGCAGGCGGTTGAGCTTGGTCCTCGACGTCGTTGCGCAGGTCCGCGACCGTCCGCTGGACGACCGTGGTGGTCAGGACGCCCTGGAGCCACATGAACAGCGACGACACGACGTAGATCACGAGCGACGATCGCCAGCACCGTGCCCGAGCTCGTCGCAAGTCGATGCCCTGACCGGGCTGCAGGTCGAGCGACGCGACGAGCTCGGCGAGCTGGTCGCTGCCCGTCGGCGCGCAGCGACGTCGACGACCTCGGCCTTCGTCAGCGCCCTCGGGGAACCGGCTGGAGATGAAGCCGTCGAAGACGATGTCGGTGGCGTGACCGAGGATCTTCGGGCCGATCACCGACGAGGGTCGACGCCGATCAGCGCCGAACGAGGACGCCAGCCGACATCACCAGCGTGCGGTCGCAGCAGCAGACGGCGGAAGACGCGCGCGAACGTCGCCCGGAAGTTGGTCGCGCTGCGGCGCCGCATGCCCATCTCGGGCGGCGCCCCGTGCCGCTCATGCGGCGCCTCCTCCGGTGACAGCTGCGACAGGACGATCTCGCGGTAGACCTCGCAGTCGTCCATCAGCTCGTCGTGCGTGCCGGTGCCGACGACGCGCCCCTCGTCGAGGACCACGATCCGGTCGGCCTGGCGGATCGTGCTGATCCGCTGGGCGACGATGACGACGGCCGCGTCGGCGGTGACCGGGCTTCAGCGCGGCGCCGCAGCGCGGCGTCGGTGGCGTAGTCGAGCGCCGAGAACGAGTCGTCGAACAGGTAGATCCGCGGGCGCTTGACGATCGCGCGGGCGATCGCGAGCCGCTGACGCTGGCCGCCGGAGAAGTTCGAGCCGCCCTGGGCGACCGGCGACTCCAGCGCGTCGGGCATCGCGCTCGACGAAGTCCTCGCGCCTGGGCGATCTCGCAGCGCCTCCCACAGCTCCTCGTCGGTGGCGTCGGGCCGTCCGAACCGCAGGTTGTCGGCGATCGTGCCGCGTGAACAGCAGCGCCTTCTGCGGCACCGAGCCCGATGGCGCCCCACACGTCGGCGGGGCGCACGTCGCGGACGTCGAGGCCGTCGATCAGGACCTGCCCGCCGGTCGACGTCGAACAGCCGCGCGCACGAGGCCGAGCAGCGGTGGTCTTGCCGCTGCCGGTCGAGCCGACGATCGCGGTGGTCTCGCCCGGCCGGGCGACGAGGTCGACGTCGCTCGAGCACGGCGTGCTCGGCACCGGGGTACGCGAACGACGCGCCCTGCGACGTCGACGCGACCCTGCGACGAGGTCGACGCTCGGCACCTCGGGGTCGCAGGTCGATCGCCGGCTCGGTGTCGAGCACCTCGGTGATGCGCTCGGCCGACACCTCCGACCGCGGCCACAGCATGAACATGAAGGTCGCCATCATGACGGACATCAGGGTCTGGATCAGGTACTGCTGGAAGGCCGTCAGCTGCCGATCTGCGAGCGTCGCCGGCGCCGATCCGCGGTGCGCCCCGAACCACAGCGACGAGGACGACCGAGAGCGTTCATGATGCCGCATGAGCATGCGGGAAGATCATCGCCATCAGCCGGCCGGCGCCCGATCGGCGACCTCGCGGTTCGCTGGTTGCGCCTCGGCGAAGCGCGCGGCCTCGTACGGTCCTCGCGGACGAAGGCCCGCATCACGCGGATGCCGGTGATCTGCTCGCGCATGATCTGGTTGATGGTGTCGATCCGCACCTGCATGAGCCGGAACAGCGGCCGCATCCGGCGGATGATCAGCCCGAGCGACGATCGACCAGCACCGGGAGCACGATCAGGAACACGCCCGACAGCTGCGACGTCCTGGCGCAGCGCCATGACGATGCCGCCGATGCACATGATCGGCGCCGCGACCAGCATCGTCAGGCCCATGAACAGCGAGCAGCTGGACCTGCTGGACGTCGTTGGTGTTGCGGGTGATCAGCGTCGGCGGCGCCGAACGTGCCATCTCGCGGCTGCCGAACGACTCGACCTTCGCGAAGACCGCGGCGCGCAGGTCGCGTCCGAGCGCCATCGCCGACGCGCGCGCCGTAGTAGACGGCGACGATCGTGCAGACGACCTGGAGCACCGTGACGGCGAGCATCAGGCCGCCGATGCGCAGATGTAGCCCGGTGTCGCCCTGGACGACGCCGTCGTCGATGATGTCGGCGTTCAGGCCCGGGCAGGTAGAGGTTGGCGAGCGTCTGGACGAGCTGGAAGAGGCACACCACGAGCGATCGGGACCCGGTAGGGCCGCAGGTGGTGGCGCAGGAGCGCGATCAGCACCCCAGTGGTCCTCGGACACTGATTCGGGACGTCGCTCCCGGCGAACGCGGTCGTCAGACACGAGGTCCAGAGCAGCACGACGACCAGACCGGAGACCGACAGCACGGTCTCCATGAGCGACCACGATCTTGATCGTCTGGCCGATGGTCATGCCGAAGTACTCCTTGACCAGCCAGAACCCGGCGTCGTTGACGTGGCAGAAGAACACCGAGCCGGCACCGATCGCCAGCACCATCAGCGAGATCTCGGCGCTGCGTCAGTCCCTCGGCGAGCGGCACCATGATGCCCGGCGGCGGTGACGGTCGCGACGGTCGCCGAGCCGGTCGCGAGGCGGATCAGCACCGCGACGAGCCAGGCGACCAGCAGCGACCGAGAAGTTGGAGTCCTCGACCCAGTCGGCGACGACGTCGGCGATGCCGGTGTCGATCAGCGTCTGCTTGAAGCCACCGCCGGCGCCGACGATGAAGACGATGCCCGCGATCGGCCCGAGCGAGGCGCCGATGCTGTCGCATGATCGTCGTCCCAGGTCATGCCGCCGCGCCCGGCCGAGGGTGAACATGCGCCACCAGGACCGAGATCAGCAGCGCGACGAGCGGCGTGCCGATGAAGTCCAGCGTCGATCCGCAGGCGCCGTCCGTCGTCGAGGATGTCGGCGAACGTCTTGGCCAGCATCAGCACCACCGGCAGCAGGACGGTGGCCAGCGTGAGCGCGAAGGAGGGACCGCTTCGTGCCGCTGCTCGGCTCGTCGACGTCGAACAGGCCGCGGCGTCGGCACGTCGACCCAGCGGTCGGCGACCAGGGCGAACAGCGGACCCGCGACGATGATCGTGGGGATCGCGACGAGGACGCCGAGGCCGAGCGTCAGGCCCGAGGTCGGCGTTCAGCGCGTCGACGGCGATGAGCGGGCCGGGGTGCGGCGGGCACGAAGCCGTGCATCGCCGACAGGCCGGCGAGGGCGGGGATGCCCAGCGCGATGAGCGACTGCCCGGACCGCCGGGCGACCAGGAAGATCACCGGCATCAGCAGGACGAGGCCGATCTCGAAGAACATCGGCAGGCCGATGATCGCGCCGATCGCGGCCATCGCCCACGGCAGCATCCGGTCGGACGACCGGGAGATGATCGTGTCGACGATCTGGTCGGCGCCCCCGGAGTCGGCCAGCAGCTTGCCGAACATCGCGCCCAGGGCGATCAGCATGCCGACGCCCGCGACGGTCTCGCCCACGCCGGCGGTGAAGCTCTCGAGCACGTCCGCCATCGGCTCGCCGGCGACGGCACCGACGGTCAGCGAGCCGATCGTCAGGCTCAGGAACGGGTGCAGCTTGGCGCGACGGACTACGATCAGCGCGATCCGATCAGCGCCGCGATGCCAGCTGAGCGGCCGGCGAGGCATCAGGTCTGGGTGGCGAGCGGTCAGGCTCGACTGATCAGGTCCTCCTGCTCGTGCGCAGCCAGAGCAGGAACGCCGTCGACGATCCGGTCGGGCGTCTCGGTGACGTCGAAGACGACGCCGTTCTCGTCGGCCTCGAGCGGCTCGAGGGTGGCCTCCTGCGACTCCAGCAGCGACGACGGCATGAAGTGGTCGCGGCCCTCCATGCGCGACAGGATCAGCGTCGTGGTCGCCCACGAGGTGCAGGAACACCGTGCGCGGCGCGTGCGTCGGTCAGCACGTCGCGGTAGACACGGCGCAGCGCCGAGCAGCTGATCACGCCGCCGGTCGCCGTCGTGCTCGGCGAGCCAGCCGCCGATCAGCCTCGAGCCAGGGCCAGCGGTCCTCGTCGGTCAGCGGCGTGACCGGCCGACATCTTCTCGATGTTGGCCTGCGGGTGGTAGTCGTCGCCGTCGGCGTACGGGACGTCGACGCGGTCGGCGACGCGCGTGACCCACCGCGGACTTGCCCGACACCGGAGATCCCCATGACCACGACCAGCGGCGGCAAGCTCAGTCGACTCATGAGGCCCCACCTCCTGGCCAGAGCCTGGCACGGGCGGGGGTCGCGCGCTCCCCGACCGGCGTCTCACCACATCCCCTATCGCCGCCCGGCAGAGACGGATATCGTATATTTTCATATCCGTACCATCGAGGAGGCATCGTGCGACCCCACGTCGAGCTCATTCAGGAAGACGACTACGTCTGGCACGCGGCAGAGCTGCCCGGCGGCGAGGGCCGCGCGAGCGAGCGCCGCCTGTCGGTCGACGAGGAGGACGGCTCGTCCTCGCTGCGTGTCGACTTCCACACCGACTGGGGACGTGGTCCCGGCATCCACCACGCCAACACCGAGTACTACGTGCTCGAGGGCGAGATCGACTACGGCGGCCGCAAGATCGGCAAGGGCGGCTACCTGTACGCGCCGAAGGGCGTCCCGAACGACTACGTCCGGATCGCCGAGGGCACCAAGATCCTTCACTACCGCGAGTACGGCGACGCCGGCTTCGACGCGGTCGACTCCGTCGCGGCGCCCCGCTGGAGCGACGCCCGCGAGGACGTCATCGTGATCGACTCCGAGGCGATGAAGTGGGACGCCGTCCCCAACCCCGGTCCGATGCCCGGCCTGTTCATCAAGTACCTCCACGTCGACCCGACGACCGGCTTCTACACCCGCCTCGTGCACGCGCAGGAAGGCTGGGCGGACCACCGGCTCGCCCACCACCCCTGCTACGAGGAGGCGTACACGACGCAGGGTCACATGGAGTACAACTTCGGCACCCTCGACCTCGGCACGTACTTCTTCCGGCCCGCGCGCGTGAAGCACGGCCACTTCACGACCATGGAGGGTGGCGCGACCTGGCTGCTGCGCTCCGACGGCGAGCTCGCCAACTGGTACACGCAGAACGAGTGGGTCCGCTGGGGCGGCGAGGGCGTCAACTACGGTCCCGAGGGCCTCGACGAGTCTCCCCACCCCGCCGTGCCGTGGGCGCACTCGACGCACGACATGGCAGAGCCGTGGCGGACCGACGAGGACATGCGCCAGCTGACCGCGTCGTGGCAGTTCCAGAAGGACCAAGGCCAGCACGACGCCCCGGTCGCCCACCACGGCTCCGGCGTCGACAAGTCCGCGATCGCGATCGCCAAGGCGCTCGACGCGTACAACCTGCAGGGCGGACACGGCGGTCACGAGCACAGCCACGATCACGCGCACGACCACGACCACAGCCACGACCACGACCACGACCACGACCACAGCCACGACGACGGGCACAGCCACGACGCCGAGCCGACCCGCGAGGTCATCAACCTCGACTGGGGCTGGGCCGGCAAGGCGACCGAGCACGCCGACGAGCGTACGGACGGCAACGCGCACAACTGGGGCGCCGGACGACCGTGGCAGAAGGGCGACCCGATCCCCGCCCCGATCCTGTCCAGCATGCCGGTGCGGAGCCGCTCGCGCGGCCGCTGGGACGGGGACGGGATGTGAGCGAGCCCGTCCTCCTCGCCGTGGAGGCGGTGCACGGCTTCAACGGCTACAGCATCGCCATCCTGCTGCACATCCTGCTGTTCGCGTACTGGCTGGGTGGAGACCTCGGCGTCTTCTACTCCAGCCGCTACATCCTGCGCGAGGAGCTCGCTCCGCAGGCGCGGGCGACCGCGCTGAAGATCATGCACGGCGTCGACCTCGCCCCGCGGATCTGCCTCGTGCTCTTCCTGCCCAGCGGTGTGACGCTGATGGCGTGGGGACCGCTCGGTGACGAGTTCTTCGTCAACGGGTTCCTGCTCGCGCTCCTCTGGGTGGCGTCGCTCGTCTGGCTGGCGATCGCGGTCTACGACTACTTCCGCGACACCGCGACCCGCTTCGGGCAGGTGATCCAGCGGCTCGACCTCGTGGTCCGGTACGGCCTCGGCGCCTCGCTGCTGGGGATCGGCGCGTACACGATGGTCGTCAGCGAGCCGTTCGGCGTGGACACGAACCCGAAGTGGCTCGGAGCCAAGCTGGCCGCGTACGCCCTCTGCATCCTGGCCGGCGTCCTCATCCGCTGGAAGCTGCGCTCGTTCGGGCCCGCGTTCGGCCGCCTGATGGCGACCGGCTCGACCCCCGAGGTCGAGCGGGACCTGCGCGCGTCCCTGCGCGGCTGCGAGCCGTACGTGTTCGCGATCTGGGGCTTCGTGCTGCTCGCGGCCGTCCTCGGCGTGATCAAGCCGGGATCCACCGCCTTCTGAGCACCGACCGCACGAGCACCGACCGAACGCGCACCGTCTGCGGACAGACCGCTCGACACCGCACAGCCTGGGTACGACAAGGAGAGACATGACCGTCAAGCAAGGGTGGACCGGCCGGTTCTTCGAGGACTTCGAGATCGGCGACATCTACCAGCACCCGCTCGGGCGCACGGTCTCCGAGACCGACAACACGTGGTTCTCGTTGCTCACGATGAACACCAACCAGATGCACTTCAACACCGAGTACGCCAAGAAGTCGGAGTTCGAGAAGCCGCTGGTCGTCTCGACGCTGACCGTGGCGATCGCGGTCGGTCAGAGCGTCACGGACATCACCCAGAACGCGTTCGCCAACCTCGGGTGGGACGAGATCCGGATGACCCACCCGGTCTTCGCCGGCGACACGCTGTTCAGCGAGTCGCTCGTCCTGGAGAAGCGCACGTCGGCGAGCCGGCCGCACGCCGGCATCGTCACCGTCCGCACCCGCACGCTCAACCAGGACGGCGACGAGGTGTGCTCGTTCAAGCGCACGTTCTACGTCTACCGTCGCGGTGCCGAGCAGGTCGAGGGCACGTTCCCCGACGGCAAGCGTCCCCTCACCGCCGAGGGCGTGTGACGGGCATGCGCATCACGTACGCGCCGTGGGGCGAGACGCTCGACGAGCTCGTCGACGTGGCTCGCCGCGCGGAGCGCGCCGGCGCCGAGGTGCTGTGGGTGCCCGAGCTGCACCGCAGCGCGACGGTGAGCGCTGCCGCGCTGATCGGTGCGACCTCGCACGCGCAGGTCGGCACGGCCATCGCGCTCGCCTTCACCCGCAGCCCGATGGTGACGGCGCTGGAGGCGCTCGACCTGGACGAGATGTCCGGCGGACGCTTCGTCCTGGGTCTGGGCACCGGTGTCCAGCGGCTCAACGAGGACTGGCACCACGCCCGCTGGGGCAAGCCGGTGGGTCACCTGCGCGAGACGGTCCGCAACATCCGCCTCTTCTGGGAGAAGGCGACGACCGGCGAGGTCATCGAGGCCGAGGGCGAGTGGGAGCCGATCCGCATCCGCGGGTACGAGCGCCCGTACCCCGTCCTCCGTACCGACATCCCCGTGTACGTGGCCGCGATGGGCCCGGCGATGACCCGCCTGGCCGGTCGGATCGGCGACGGCTGGATCAGCCACGAGCTGTGCTCGCCGTCGTACCTGGAGGAGCGCATCCTGCCCGAGCTGCACGCCGGCATCGACGCCGCCGGGCGCGAGCGCAAGGACGTCGAGGTCGTCGTCTCGGCGTGCTGCTCGGTCGCCGACGACGCAGCGACGGCGACGAGGCGCGTGGCGGGCACGGTCGGCTTCTACGCCAGCGTGCGGACGTACGCGGAGTTCTTCGCCTTCCACGGATTGGCCGACCAGCAGCAGCGGGTGATCGACGCGTTCCGTGAGGGACGTGGCGCCGACTACCTCGCCGACTCCGTCGACGCGGCGATGGTCGACGCGCTCACGCTCAACGGCGACGCCGCCCGCGTCGCCACCCAGCTCGCCGCGTACGACGGGCTGGCCGACGCCGTCAAGCTCAGCCCGCCGACCCACGGCATCACGCCGCAGGAGACGCGTGCGGCGCAGGACGAGATCATCACGCTCATCGCCGAGCTCACCGGAGGGAACGCAGTGAAGCCGCTCGAAGACGTCCGCATCATCGCCGTCGAGCAGTACGGTGCCGGACCGTTCGGCAGCGTCCATCTCGCCGACATGGGTGCGGACGTCGTCAAGATCGAGGACCCGAACGTCGGCGGCGACGTCGGCCGTTACGTGCCGCCGTACAACAAGGGTGAGGATTCACTGTTCTTCGAGACCTTCAACCGCAACAAGCGGAGCATCTCACTCGATCTCACGACCCCGGCGGGGCGGGCGGTCTTCGAGGATCTCGTCCGGACCAGCGACGCGGTCTACTCGAACCTGCGCGGTGACGTACCGGCCAAGCTGCGGATCCGATACGACGACCTGAAGCACCTCAACCCGGCCATCGTCTGCTGCACCCTGACCGGCTTCGGGATGACCGGTCCGCGCGCAACGAACCCGGCTACGACTACATCCTGCAGGGCCTGGCCGGCTGGATGAACCTGACCGGCGACCCCGACGGCCCACCGACCAAGTCCGGTCTGTCCCTTGTCGATTTCTCCGGCGGCTACATGGCGGCGCTCTAGCCTGATGGCCGGATTGCACGCGGCCCGCCGCGACGGCGTCGGAGGGGACTGCGACCTCTCGCTCTACGACACCGCGATCTCGATGCTCACCTATCCGGCCACCTGGCATCTGAACGCCGGTTACGAACCCGTCCGGACCAACCACTCCGCTCATCCGTCACTGGTGCCGTTCCAGGCATTCGAGGCCTCCGACGGCTGGCTGGTCGTCGGCTGTGCCAAGGAGAAGTTCTGGACCCGGCTCATCGACGTCGTCGGCCACCCGGACTGGGCGACGACCCGCGGTTCGACACCTTCACGACCCGAGGAGCGATCAACGACGAGCTACTGCCCATCCTCGAGGAGCTCTTCCCAGAACGACCGTGGACCACTGGCTGTCGCTGCTCCACCCGCCGGCGTGCCCAGCGGACCGATCAACGACGTGGCGCAGGCACTGGCGAGGAGCCACACACCATCGCACGAGAACTCATCGCGAGACCGAGCATCCGGTCTGGCGGTGAATCGGCAGGTCGTCTCGCCGGTTCGTTTCGGCACGGAGGAGATCACGCACCGCCGGGCCCCGCTTCGCGACGAGGACGCCGACCACGTCCTCGCCGCGCTCCCCGGGTACACCGCCGACCACATCGCCGAACTGGCGGACGACGGCGCCTTCGGGCCGGACACAGAGATCGATGACGGTGATCGCCCGCCACTGGCCGACTGGGTCGTCGGTGACCTCGGCCATCCCGCCCACCGTGGACGAGGCTGCCGCGCCATCTGCTGGATGGGTCGGAAATGCCATCGCTGCCGATTCGGCGACGGCGCCGCCGCGTTCACCGTCGCCCGTGAGCTCGGTGGGCCACCGCAGGCGACATCCTGGGGACCGGACCGCGATCTCCGCGCCCGCCGCAGCTTTGCCGATGGGGACCTCGTGCACGCACTGGACTTCGACGACACCCACGCCGGCGGTTGGTGCACGCGACCGCCGTCGTGCTCCCCGCCGCCCTCGCGGTCGGTGAGGAGGTCGGTGCGAGCGGCCGCCAGGTCCTCGACGCCGCGGTCGTCGGGTACGAGGTGGCGTGCCGGGTCGCGGCCGCCGCCCCGCACGGCTTCCACCGCCGGGGACTGCACGCCACGATGGTCGCCGGCGTGTTCGCCGCGGCCGCGGTGGCCTCCCGGCTCGGCGGCCTCGACGCGGCGACGACCACGAACGCCCTCGGCATCGCCGGGTCGCAGGCCGGCGGCCTGCTGGCCTTCCTGGGCACCGGTGCCAGCACCAAGCAGCTCCACCCCGGGCTCGCCTCGCAGTCGGGCATCCTCGCCGCACGGCTCGCCGCCGCCGGCGCCACCGGACCCGCCACCGTCTTCGACGGGCCCCACGGGGTGTACGACACGCTCGCCGACGGTCCTGTCGACCTCGCCACGATCACGGAGGGCCTCGGCGAACGGTGGGAGACGACCGCCATCGGCATCAAGCCCTGGCCGACCTGCCAGCTCGCCCACGCGTCGATGGCCGCCGCTCACGACGCGCTGGCCCGGGCTGACGTGCCGGCCGCGCGCGTCCGCAGCGTGCACGCGCGGGTCCACCCCGACTCGGCCTCCGTCGTGTGCGACCCCGACCGTGACCTGACGCGGCCCGCCAGCCCGTACGCGGCGAAGTTCTCGCTGCCGTGGAGCGTCGCCGCGCTGCTGCTCGACGGCCAGGTCGGCACCGCCACGTACGACTCCGCAGCACTCGCCCGCGCGGACGTCCAGGACCTCGCCGGCCGCATCACCTGGGAGGTCGACGCCGCGCCCGGGAGCGTCGCCGCAGACGCCGCGGGCGAGGTCCTCCTCGTCCTCGACGACGGCACCCGCGTCACCGGCCACGTCGACCGCAGCCCCGGCACGGGTGGGGCGCCACTCGATGCCGCTGCCCTCGACGCCAAGCTACGAGGCAACGCCGGACCGCTCGCACCCGCGCTGTCCGACGCCGTCCGCGGGCTCCCCCGCGCCGACGACCTCACCACGCTCCTCGAGGCGGCCGCCGCGGCCGCCGACCGCTCCCCGCTCCGCGCCCTCAGGAGGCCCACGCATGACGGTGTCCGCGATCCGCCCCGACGACTTCGGCTGGCTCCCGGCCGACGGGTTCACGTTCTCCCTCGGTCTCACCGAAGAGGGACACGCCTGGACCTCCGGCCACACCGCCGCCGCGCTCGACGCGTCGGTGGGCAAGATGACCGTCTCGGGTTCGATGACCGAGCAGGCCCGCACCGCGTACGAGAAGGTGCTGTGCCTCGTCGAGGCCGCAGGCCTGACGCCCGCCGACGTCACGCACGTCACCGAGAACGTGACGATCGCCGGCCTCGCCTCGTACGAGGAGGCGGTCGCAGTGCGCCGCGAGGTCTTCGGCGGCCACGAGCCGACCGTCTCCACGGTCGTCGTCGAGCGCCTCGTGCGCTCGGCCGCTCTCCTGGAGATCGAGGTCCGCGCGTCGTCCGGCGGTGGCAAGGTCCTGGCCGCGAGCGAGCCTCGTGATGCCGGCGTCTGGGCGGCCTCCCCCGTCGTCGAGGGCCACGACGGCACGATCCACCTGCCGACGATGGTGCCGATCGACGCCGCGGGCGATCTCGTGGCGCCGGGCGACTTCGTCGGGCAGTACCGCTACTGCCTCGAGCAGGCCGACGTCCTGCTCCGCCGTGCCGGGCTGTCGCTCGACGCCGCGGTGACGACGTACGACTACTCGACGCCCGAGACGCGCACGGTCTACCGCAAGACGCACCGCGTCCGCAAGGAGCTTCTCGGCGGTGCCGGCGTCTACCCGGGTGCCGGCGGGATCCTGATGAGCCGGCTGCACCAGCCGGGCCAGCTGGTGGCGATCGACGTGACCGCGTCGCGTCATCCGCTCGAGCTGGTCAACCCGGGCTGGTCGCGCTACGACACCCTCACGTACGCGCCGGGCGTGCGCGCGGGCCGGACGCTGTTCATGTCCGGCTTCGCGGCGCTCGACATGGAGTCGCAGGAGGCGCTCTACCCGGACGACCTGGGCGCGCAGGCGGAGGCGACGTACGGGGCGATCCTCGAGCTGCTCACGTACGCCGGCCTCTCCGCCTCCGACCTCGTCCGGACGGTCGAGTTCTGCGTCGCGCGCGAGCTGCCCCGCTACAAGGTCGTCGCCGAGGTGCGCGAGCGGCTGCTCGCCCCGCCGTGGCCCGCCTCGACCGGGGCGATGTGCGCGGACCTGCTGCGCCCGGAGTTCCTCCTCGAGGTCTTCCCGACGGCGCTCTTCCCCGAAGAGCAGGCATGACATGGGCCTGCTGACCGAGGAGATCCGCGCGCTCGTCGGGACCCGGCGGGTCTACACCGCACCGGAGCCGATGGGCGCCGCCTCCGGCCGCTACTTCGCGCTCGCCGTCGGCGACGACAACCCGCTCTACACGGACGCGGCGTTCGCACGCGAGCACGGGCTCGCCGGGGTGACGCTGCCTCCGACGCTGGTCTGCGAGACGAACCAGTACGCCGCGCTCCCCGTCGACGCGGAGGGGTACGCCGGGCACACCTGGGGCCTCGAGCTCCCCGGCACGCGCCAGGTGCGCGGCGGCAACCGCTACGTGTTCCACCGCCGGGTCCGGCCCGAGGACGTCGTCACGGCGACCTGGGAGATCACCGGTGCGACGGAGAAGCAGAACCGCGCCGGCGCCGACATGCTCGTCGTCGGCTCACGCGCCACGTACACGAACCAGGACGGCGACCTGCTCGCCGAGAACGAGGAGACGATCATCTTCGTGTCGCTGCAGGGGGCCGCATGAGCACCGCGCCCGTCGCGGTCGGTGACCGCGTCCCGCCGCTGGAGCGCACGATCACGCTGACCGACATGGTCGCCTACGCCGGAGCGACCTGGGACTGGCACCGGCTGCACTACGACACCGCGTACGTCGCAGAGAAGGGCCTGCCGGGACCGATCGTCGACGGCCAGGTCTTCGGCGCCTACCTCGTGGAGATGCTCCAGGACTGGCTGGGCCCGGACTGCTTCGTGCAGACGCTCGACTTCTCCTTCCGCAACCTGATGTTCGCCGGCGAGACGATCCGTTGCGACGGAGAGGTCACCGCCGTCGACGCCGACACCGTGGACGTCGCGATGAGCGTGACCATCCTGGGTGCGAATGGCGCGGACGACCGGTTCGCCGTGAAGCCCGCGAGCGCGCGCGTGCTGCGTGGCCGCGCGGACGGGACCGGTGGGTCGTGAGCGAGGTCGCGATCGTCGGTGCCGCCGAGTGCGACCTCGGCGTCACCGGGCTGTCGATCCTCGGGCTGCAGACGCAGGCCGTCACCCGTGCCCTCGCGGACGCCGGGTTGACGCTGGCCGACGTCGACGGCATCGCCACCACCGGCGTCTCCCGCTTCTCCGCCACCCAGCTCGCCGACTACTTCGGCATCGAACCGCGCTGGACGGACTCCACCTTCGCCGGCGGCTCGGCGTACGAGATGTTCGTCGCCCGCGCTGCTCAGGCGATCGCGTCCGGGCAGTGCGAGGTCGTCGTGATCTCGTTCGCGTCCAACCAGCGCTCCGCCCGTTCGCGGCGGCTCGGAGGAGTCCACGAGGAGTGGGTTCCCGAGGCACAGTTCGAGGAACCGTACGACATGCTCTACCCGCTGTCGTACTACGCGATGGCGGCACGGTCTTACCTGCACCGCTACGGCGGCACGCGCGAGCAGCTCGCGGAGGTCGCGGTCGCGGCGCGCGAGTGGGCCCTGCTGAACCCGAAGGCGTTCCGGTACGGCAAGGGACCGCTGAGCGTCGAGGACGTCACCGGAGCGACGATGATCTCGTCACCGCTCACCGCGGCCGACTGCTGCCTGGTCACCGACGGCGGCGGAGCGGTCGTGCTGACCTCGCTCGAGCGTGCGCGTGACCTGCGGCAGACGCCGGTGCGGGTCCTCGGCTACGGCGAGCGCACCACCAACACCTCCTTCACCACGGTCGACGACCTCACCCGTCCGGGCGCGGTCGGCTCCGGCGCCGACGCGTTCGCGCGCGCCGGGATCACCGCGGCCGACGTCGACGTGCTCGAGGTGTACGACTCGTTCACGATCACCGCGGCGCTCAGCGTGGAGGCGCTCGGGTTCTGCGGACCCGGCGAGGTGCTCGACTTCATCGCCGACGGCCGCATCCGCCCCGGCGGCGCGCTGCCCCTGAACACCAACGGCGGCGGGCTGTCGTACTGCCATCCCGGCCAGTACGGCGTCCTGCTCCTCGTCGAGGCGGTCCGCCAGCTGCGGGGCGAGTGCGGCGAACGGCAGGTCCCGGACGCGGAGATCGCCGTCGCCCACGGCACCGGAGGCATCCTCTCGACCCACGCGACCGTCGTCCTGGGGGTGGACCGATGAACGAGCCGACGACCCCCTGGGTCCCCGGCACGGTGCCTGCCGCCGACGAGGTCAGCGCCTCGTACTGGGACGCCACCCGCGAGCACCGACTCACCGTGCAGGAGTGCGAGGGCTGCGGCCACCGCCAGCACCCGCCCCGTGCGCTCTGCACCGCCTGCGGGTCGACCGAGGGCTTGCGTCAGGCCGACGCCTCCGGCACCGGCACCGTCGACACCTTCACCGTGGTGCACCGCGCACCCCGCCCCGACGTCGCGGTGCCGTACGTCGTCGCGCGCGTACGGCTCACCGAGGGACCCCTGGTCCTCTCGCGGCTGGAGGGTCGCGACGACCCCGAGTCGTGGGACCTCGGCGAGCCGGTGACCGTCACCTGGGTCGACCTGCCCGACGGCCGCGCCCTCCCCTGCTTCCGACCTACCGCCACCGAGGAGTCCTGATGAAGTTCGAGCTCGACGAGGACCAGCGCGAGTTCAAGGCGCTGCTGCGCCAGTTCGTCGACCGCGAGATCGTCCCGGTCGCCCGTGACTGGGAGCAGGCCGGCCGCTACCCGACGGAGATCGTCGAGGGCATGAAGGACATGGGGCTGTTCGGGATCACCGTCCCGGAGGAGTACGGCGGCCTCGACCTCGACCCGGTGTCGTTCGCCCTGGTGTTCGAGGAGATCGCCCGCGGCTGGATGGGCATCGCCGGGATCCTCGGCAGCCACTCGCTGGCGTGCCGGCTGATCGCGATGCACGGGACCGAGGAGCAGAAGCAGAAGTACCTGCCCGACCTCGCCACCGGCAAGCGTCGAACCGGCATCGGCCTCACCGAGCCCGACGCCGGCACGGACCTCCAGGGGATCCGCACCACGGCACGGCTCGATGGCGACCACTACGTCGTCAATGGCACCAAGATGTGGATCACGAACGCGCGGTACGCCGACCCGCTCCCCGTGCTCGTCAAGACGGACCCATCCGCAAGCCCGGCGCACCGCGGCATGAGCGTCCTCCTCATCGAGGCCGACACCCCCGGGTTCACGGTCACCAAGGACATCCCGAAGCTGGGCTACAAGGGCACCGAGTCGTGCGAGATCCTCCTCGACGACGTCCGGGTCCCCGTCGGTCAGCTCGTCGGCGGGGTCGAGGGCCGCGGCATGCAGCAGGTGCTCTCCGCGCTCGAGTGGGGGCGCGTGAACATCGCCGCCCGCTCCGTCGGCATCGCGCAGCGCGCCCACGACGAGGCACTGGCGTACGCGACCGCCCGCAAGGCGTTCGGCCGGCCGATCGTGGACTTCCAGGCCATCCAGCTCAAGCTCGGCGAGCTCGGGACGCAGGTCCAGGCCGCCCGCCTGATGGCGTACTGGGCCGCCGACGCCGTGCGTAGCGGCCGCGCCGACGGGGCGACCGGCATGGCCAAGATCTTCTGCTCCGAGGTGGCGCTGCAGGCGTCCATCGACGCGATGAAGGTGCACGGCGGCTACGGGTACTCGACGGAGTTCGAGGTGGAGCGGCTCTACCGCGACGCGATCCTCATGAGCATCGGGGAGGGCACCAACGACGTCCTTCGTACGGTCGTCGCGAAGTCCCTCGTCTCGGGCGAGACCGTGATCGGCTGATGGACCCGAACGCCGGCGCGGTCCTGGGGTGTCACGAGGTGGCACCCCAGGACCGCGCTGCGTTCTTCGGGTTCTCAGCGCGCGAGGGCGATGACGCTCCGCGCGCGGCGTACGACGGCCTCGTCGACCATCCGCCCGTCCGGTCCGACGACCACGCCGCGTCCCTCGGAGACGGCCTGGTCGAACATCGTGACGAGCGCCCGCGCGTCCTCGACGGCGTCGTCGGACGGGGTGAACACGGCGTTGGCCACGGCCACCTGGGCCGGGTGGATGCAAGCACGTCCGACGTAGCCGCGGCGGGCGAGCGCCCGGGTCGTCTCGGCGAAGCGCTCCAGGTCACGGAAGTCCGTCGAGACGGGCGCGACGGGCGCGCTGATGCCGGCCGCCGCGCTCACGACGACGATGCTGCTGCGGATGGCTGCCCAGTCGGCGTCGTCCGCGCCGTCGCCGAAGCCGAGGTCGGCGGCCAGGTCGGCCTCTCCGACCTGGAGGCGCACGACCCGCGGGGCGGCGGCGATGGCCTGGGCCTCCAGGAGAGCGCCGGCCGACTCCAGCAGCGGGACGACACCCACCTCGCCGGGATCGAGCTGCTCACGGGCCTCGGCCTTGCCGAGGGCGTCGTCGATCGCGTCAAGGTCGGCACGCGACTCGGTCTTGGCGACCATGACCCCGCGCAGACCCGGCGCGACGACCGCGGCCACGTCCTCGACGCCGAGCGGGCCGGGGTTCACCCGCACCCACACCTCCACACCTGCGGTGTCGCCGTCCAGCCCGCGCAGCCACTCGGCCACGGTCGCCCGGGCGCTGTCCTTGGCCGACCACGGCACCGCGTCCTCGAGGTCGACGATCACGGCGTCCGCGCCTCTGCCCAGCACCTTCGCGAGCTTGTCGGGCGCGTTGCCGGGGACGTACAGGTACGAACGAGCGATCACAGAGCAACTCCCGATTTTGGAACGGCGTTTCGACGCACCGTAACCGCGTGCTCGTCCTCGCGTCAACGCGGTGACCACCAATGTATTGACCGTCTCGGGCTCCCCGCCTACGATTCTGGAATGGCGTTTCGCACAATGGAACAAGACTCGACCTTGCCGTCACCGGACCCTGCGCAGATGCAGGACGGCCCCCTCACCGGCATGCGTGTCATCGACGCGTCCACGATCCTGGCCGGCCCGCTGTGCTGCCAGATCCTCGGCGACTTCGGTGCGGAGGTCGTCAAGATCGAGCACCCGGTCGCGGGCGACAGCATGCGCGGGCACGGCGAGAGCAAGGACGGCACCCCGCTGTGGTGGAAGGAGATCGCCCGCAACAAGCGCACGCTCGGGCTCAGCCTCTCCGCCCCCGAGGGCGCCGCCGTCTTCGAGCGGCTCGTCGCGACCGCCGACGTCGTCGTCGAGAACTTCCGGCCGGGCACGCTCGAGCGTTGGGGACTCTCGCCCGAGCGCCTGCTGGAGATCAACCCCGGGCTCGTGCTCGTCCGGATCACCGGGTTCGGCCAGGAAGGCCCGTACGCGAGCCGGGCGGGCTTCGGCACGCTCGCCGAGGCGATGAGCGGATTTGCGCACCTCACGGGCCAGCCCGACGGGCCGCCCACCCTCCCGGCGTTCGGTCTCGCCGACTCGATCTGCGGGATCGCGGCGTCGTCCGCCGTCGCGATGGCGCTCCTCGCCCGTGAGCGCGACGGCCGCGGCCAGGTCATCGACATGAGCCTGCTCGAGCCGATCATGACCGCGGTCGGCCCCGGCCCGACCGTCTTCCAGCAGCTCGGCAAGGTCGGCACCCGCAACGGCAACCGGTCGCACAACAACGCGCCGCGCAACACGTACCGGACCAAGGACGACCACTGGGTCGCGATCTCCACCAGCGCCCAGGCGATCGCCGAGCGCGTGCTCCGGCTGGTCGGTCACCCGGAGGTCATCGAGGAGCCCTGGTTCGCCGCCGGCCACAGCAGGGCACTCCACGCCGACCTGCTCGACGGCTACGTCGGCGACTGGATCGGCGCCCGCACCCGCGACGAGGTCGTGAGCGCGTTCACCGACGCCGGCGCGGCGGTCGCGCCCGTCTACACCGCACGCGACCTCGCCGAGGACCCCCACGTGAGGGAGACCCAGATGCTCGTCGAGGTGGACGACGACGACCTCGGCCCCGTCCTCCAGCACAACGTGATGTGGCGCATGTCCGGGACGCCCGGACGCATCCGCTTCACCGGACGCGGCCAAGGCGCCGACACCGACACGCTCCTCGCCGAGGCCGGGGTCGACCCCGACCTGGTCGACGACCTCCGCTCCCGCTCCATCGTCTGCTGACGTGGCCGACCCGAAGGAAGAACCGATGACCACGCTCTCGACCACCACCACCCCCTCGCTCCTCGACGCCGTCCGCGCCGGGGTCCGCGTCGTCGACCTCGGTCGGACCCTGACCGTCGGCATGCCGCAGTCGCCCAACCACCCCGCTTACTGGCACGCTCTCCCCCGCCGCCACGGCGACATGGTCCGCGTCGACGGAGGCTCCGCGGCGAACGACATGATCTCCATGGGCACCCACGTCGGCACCCACATCGACGCGCTCTCCCACGTCTCCCAGGACGGCAAGCTGTACGGCGACCTCGACGTCGCCGACGCGCTCACCGGTGGTCGCTACGAAGAGCTCGGCGCCCACACCATCGCTCCGATGGTCCGCCGCGGCGTCCTCCTCGACGTCCCGGCGACCCTCGGTCTCGACCGCCTCGACGCCGGCTACGAGATCAGCGTCGCCGACCTCGAGCGCACCGTCGAGCGCCAGGCGACGGCGATCGAGCCCGGCGACGTGGCCCTCGTCCGCAGCGGCTGGGGACAGCACTTCGACAGCGGTGACAAGGCGAGCTTCGTCGGCCACGACTCCGGCGTCCCCGGCGTCGGCGCCGCCGGAGCCCAGTGGCTCGTCGACCAGGGTGTCCACGCCACCGGCGCCGACACCATCGCCTACGAGTGCCTGCCGCCCGGCGCCGGCCACGCCACGCTCCCGGCGCACCGCGTCCTCCTCGTGGAGAACGGCGTCTACATCATCGAGACGATGAACCTCGAGGAGCTCGCGGCCGGCACGCTCCACGAGTTCGTGTTCGTCCTCTCCCCGCTGGCCCTCTACGGCGCGACGGGCTCGCCCGTGCGCCCGCTGGCGGTGGTCTCCGGTGAGTGACCTGACCCTCGGCGGGCAGCTCGCCGCCTTCGCCGCCGACGTCGCACGCGACGGACTCCCGGACGATGTCGCCGCGAGCACGCGCCAGCGCGTCCTCGACGTCCTGGGCCTGTGCGTCGCCGCCCACCGCCTCGACACCAGCGCCGCCATCATCGGCCACGTCCTCGACCAGGGCGGGCACGAGCAGGCCACGATCGTGGGCTCCCCGCAGCGCGTGACGGCCGCCCAGGCCGCCCTCGCGAACGGTGTGCTCGCGCACTCCCTCGACTACGACGACACACACCTGCCGTCCGTGCTGCACCCCAGCGCCAGCGTCGTGCCGGCCGCCCTCGCGGCCGCCGAGCACGCCGGCGCCGACGGTGCGCAGACCGTACGGGCGGTGGCCGTCGGCCTCGAGGTCGCCGTCCGCCTCGGGATGGCCGGGTACGACCAAGAGCTCGGTAACTCCGTGTTCTTCGAGCACGGGCAGCACGCCACCTCGATCACCGGGGCGATGGGCAGCGCGGTCGCCGCGTCGCTCCTCTACGGTGCCGACGAGAAGGGCGTCCTCGACGCTCTCGGCCTCACCGCCTCGATGGCGTCGGGGATCATCGAGGCCAACCGCACCGGCGGCACGGTCAAGCGCCTGCACTGCGGTCTGGCCGCACAGGCGGGTGTCACCGCCGCCCAGCTCGTGCGGCGCGGCTTCACCGGGCCCCCGACCGTCCTGGAGGGCCGCTTCGGCTTCTTCGAGGCGTGGCTGCACGGACGCTTCTTCCCGGAGGCGATCACGGAGGGCCTCGGCAAGACCTGGGCCGTGCCGGACATCTTCTTCAAGCCGTACCCGGCCAACCACTTCACGCACACCTCGGTCGACGCCGGCCTCGCGCTGCGCGCACGTGGTGTGCGTCCGGAGGACGTCGCGTCGATCGTCATCGGCGCCCCGACCGCGGTGATCCGCACGATCGGCGCTCCGCTGGAGACCAAGCGCGCTCCCGAGACCGGCTACCAGGCGCAGTTCAGCGGGCCGTACGCAGTCGTCGCCGGCCTCCTCGGTGGCGGCGGGCTCGGCACCGGCCTCGACGACTACACCGACGCGCTCGCCCAGGACCCCGTCCGGCGTGCGCTGATGGCCAAGGTCGACGTCGTCCCGGACGAGCGCTGCGACGCCCTCTACCCGCACCAGTTCCCTGCGGTCGTCACGCTGCGCACCACGTCGGGAGAGGTCCTCGTCGAAGAGGTCCTCACCAACCGCGGCGGACCGCAGCGCCCGCTGACCGACGACGAGCTCGCCCAGAAGTTCCGCGACAACGTCGCCGGACGGGTGAGCGACTCGGACGCCGACACCGTCCGTCGTGACGTCCACGCCCTCGAGACCTGCCCGCGCGTCGACGACGTGCTGAGCCGGCTCTCGACCTTGACCGGGACGACCCCTGTCGGCCCCATCACCCCCACCACCGAGGAGGAGTCCGCATGAGCGACCTCGACCTGATCATCAAGAACGCCGACGTCGTCGTCGCCGGATCCGCCCTGACCCAGCAGCTCGACATCGGCATCAAGGACGGACGCATCGCCGTCCTCGCGGCGGACCTCCAGGTCGAGCCGGGTGTCGACCTCGTCGATGCCGCGGGCCGGACGGTCTTCCCCGGTGTCGTCGACGCCCACCAGCACTGGGGCATCTACAACCCCCTGTCCGAGGACGCCGCGACCGAGAGCCGTGCGTGCGCGCAGGGCGGCGTCACTACCGCGCTGAACTACATGCGGACCGGCCAGTACTACCTCAACCGCGGCGGTTCGTACGCCGACTTCTTCCCGGAGGTCCTCGCACAGACGGAGAACCGCTCCGTGGTCGACTACGCCTTCCACCTGGCGCCGATGTCGCGCGGCCACATCGACGAGATCCCGGCGCTCGTCAAGGAGCACGGCGTCACGTCGTTCAAGATCTTCATGTTCTACGGGAGCCACGGGCTGCACGGCCGCTCGGACGACCAGCGGTCGTTCCTCATGACCCCCGAGGGCGAGCGCTACGACTACGCGCACTTCGAGTTCGTGATGCGCGGCGTGCAAGCGGCCCGCGAGCAGTACCCCGAGTTCGCCGACCAGATCTCGCTCTCGCTGCACTGCGAGACGGCCGAGATCATGAGCGCGTACACGAAGCTGGTCGAGGAGGACGGCTCGCTCTCCGGCCTCGCGGCGTACAGCGCGTCGCGTCCGCCGCACTCCGAGGGTCTCGCGGTCACCATCGCGTCGTACCTCGCCCACGAGACCGGCCTGCCCACGATCAACCTCCTGCACCTCACGTCGCGCAAGGCGGTCGACGCCTCCGTGCGGATGGCGGAGGCGTTCCCCCACGTGGACTTCCGCCGCGAGGTCACGGTCGGCCACCTGCTCGCCGACTGCGACACCGCTCACGGCATCGGCGGCAAGGTCAACCCGCCGCTGCGCCCGCGCGAGGACGTCGAGGCGCTGTGGGACCACGTGCTCGACGGCACCATCGACTGGGTCGTCAGCGACCACGCCTGCTGCCGCGACGAGCAGAAGTTCGGGTCCGACCGCGACGACGTGTTCCTCGCGAAGTCCGGCTTCGGCGGGGCCGAGTACCTGCTCGCGGGGATGATCACCGAGGGCCGCAAGCGCGGGCTCGGCCTGGACCGGGTCGCCCAGCTGACGGCGACCAACCCGGCCCAGCGCTACGGGCTCGGGGCGACCAAGGGAGCGATCGAGGTCGGCAAGGACGCCGACCTCGCGATCGTCGACATGGACCACACGTGGACGGTGCGCGCCGAGGACTCCGAGTCGACCCAGGAGTACACGCCCTTCGAGGGGGCCGAGCTCACCGCCAAGGTCACCGACACCTTCGTCCGCGGCCGCCAGGTCATGACCGACGGCGTCGTCACCGCGACGGGCGGCGGACGCTACGTCGCGCGCCCGACCGCCTGACAGGACCCGGACCGTGGCCACCGACCCTGCCGACGGCGGCGCTGCGGCGTCAGCCCGTCCAGCCGAACCGGCGCGACAGCGTCGCCGTCGTCTCGAGCAGCGCGTCACGGCACTCCTCGAGCTCGCCGGCGAACCGTTCGGCGGGTCCGCAGACGCTGATGACGGCCACCGGGACGCCGTCGTGGCCGAGGACCGGGGCGGCGACAGACGCCGCGCCGTCCATGCGTTCCCCGTACGACCGTGCCCACCCCTGCGCGCGGACCGCGGCCAGGTCCTCGCGCAGGGCACCGGTGTCGACCAAGGTGCTGCTGGTCAGGGCGTCGAGGCTCCCGCCGTCGAGGTACGCGCTGACCTCGTCGTCCGGGAGGAAGGCGAGGAAGGCGCGGGACGACGCGCCGGCGTGCAACGGGTACGGCTCGCCGAGGGTGACCGCCATGATGACCTCCCGGTCGGGCGTCACCTGGTCCACGTAGATGCGGCTGCGGCGACCCAGACGCACCGACAGGGTGGCCGTCTCGTCGGTACGCACCGACAGCTTCTCGAGGAACGGTCGTGCCGCCACCCGGACGTCGATCCGGTCCAGGTAGGCGAGCCCGAGCCTCATCGCGGCCACCCCGAGCGAGTAGCGCCGGGTCCGCTCGTCGAGCGCGACCAGGTCGCGGCCGCGCAGCGACGCCAGCACGCGGTGCACTGCGGCCTTGGAGAGGCCCAGAGCGTCCGCGATCTCGGTCACCCCGAGGTCAGGACCGGGCGTCTCGGTGAACAGCAGCAGGACGTCGGCTGCGCGCTCGACGGTGGCGATGGTGGCGCTGCCGCCGTCGGCGGTCTCGTCGGCCGCCGTTCTGGTCCTCGGGGACACGAATTCTCCTCTTGGTCAACGTCTCGTCCGGTACGCGTGGCACCGGCGAGAACCGTTCTCTCACGAAGCCGGGTGGAGAGCAACATCCGCTGTGCCGCCACCGTCCATCCCAGCCCTACGAGTCCATTGTCTCGGACGAGGAGACCGGCATGACCCTTACTGCAGTCGGAGCCCCCCTGAACATCGCCAACGGGGTCCGCGAGTTCGCCCGCGCCACCCCCGCGGTGACCGCCGTGATCGACGGCGAGCGCTCCCTGACCTACGCCGAGCTCGCGGAGCGCGCCGCCCGCTGGGCCCATGTTCTCCTCGACCTCGGCCTGCCCGACGGCGCCCACGTCGCGGTGTGCGTGGGCAACCGCCTCGAGCACCTCGAGATCGCCTGCGGGACCGCCATGGCCGCGATGACGATGGTCCCGGTGAACCCGCGCTACACCCCCGTCGAGGCGGCGTTCGTCCTCGAGCACTCCGAGGCGGCCGCCGTGGTCGTCGACAGCGCGCTGCTCGACGTGGTGGGCACGGCCGCCCACGAGCGCGGGATCCCGCTCGTGGCGATCGGTGGAGCGGAGGTCGGCGCCGCGCTCGACTACGAGCGCGTGCTGGCGGCTGCCTCCCCCGCGGACCCGCAGCGTCCCGTCGACGAGTCGGACCCCTTCTGCATCGCGTACACCTCGGGGACGACGGGACGGCCGAAGGGCGTCATGATCAGTCACCGCTCGCGGGCGCTGACGTTCTACCAGGCCGCCGCCGAGTGGGGCCTGGGCAACGGCAGGGTGTCGCTCGCCGTGGCACCGCTCTACCACGGTGCCGGGTTCGCGTTCGGCTACGCACCCGTCTTCACCGGCGGCACCGTGGTCATGCTCCGCTCGTGGTCGCCGACGACCATGCTCGAGCTCGTCGCGAAGCACGGCGTCCAGTCGGTCTTCCTCGTCCCGGCACACGCCCAGATGCTGCGGGCGCTCGGTGAAGAGGCGATCGCGGGGTTCGACCTGTCCCGGCTCGACACGCTCTACTTCAACGCCGCCGCGCTGCCGTGGGAGCTCAAGCAGTGGGTGATGGCGACCTTCCCGGGCGTGGCGGTGCACGAGCTGTACGGCTCGACCGAGAGCGGCATCATCACGAACCTCCGGCCGACCGACGCCACGCGCAAGCCCGGTTCGGTGGGTCAGCCGTGGTACATGACCGAGGTCCGCGTCGTGGACACCGAGGGCAACGTCGTCGGCAACGGCGGGACGGGCGAGCTCTACAGCCGGTCCCCGTACCTCATGCGCGGCTACTACAAGGACGACGCCGCGACCGCCTCCTGCACCAGCCCGGACGGCTTCGTCACCTGCGGAGACCTCGTCCGCCTCGACGAGGAGGGCTACGTCCACATCGTCGGTCGTACCAAGGACATGATCGTCTCCGGCGGGGTCAACGTGTATCCGCGGGAGATCGAGGACGTCCTCGGCACCCACCCCGACGTGGTCGAGGCCTGCGTCCTCGGGGCGCCGTCCGAGCGGTGGGGCGAGGAGGTCGTGGCGGTGCTCGTCCTCGCCGAGGGGCGCACCCTCGATGCGTCCGCGCTCGAGGAGCACTGCCGGACGTCGCTCGCGGGCTTCAAGATCCCCCGTCGGTGGTCGACGATCGACGCCCTGCCCCGCAACGCGGCCGGCAAGGTCGTCAAGCGGGACGTGCCGCTGCCCGCATGAGCAGATCGGCCACGACGTCCGGCGCTGTCAGCGGGGCGTCGTGGCCCGCCTCGATCACGTCGTACGCGACGCCCCGTGCGTCGAGGCGCTCGCGCGTGGTCTGCGCGGGGTAGCCGGCAGGCGTCGCGGCGCAGAAGACGTACGTCACCGGCACGGCGTGCGCGTCGGCCACCCGGAGCGGGTCCAGCGAGGGCGCGAACGGCGTCGGGGTCAGGCGGGCGCCCAGCCAGGCGGCGGTCGCGTCGTCGAGGTCGCCGCCGGAGACCGGCGGCCTCGCCGGCACGAGGGTCTCGCGAGGCGGTAGGGAGACCCCGGGAGGGGCAGGCGTGAGGTCCACGGCCCGCTCACCCGGGTCGGGGACGGCCGCGTCGAGGTACACGACGTGGTGCAACCGCTCGGGGACGCGGTCGGCGAGGGCCCGGACCACCACTCCCCCTTGGCTGTGGCCGACGAGCACGAGGTCGTCGAGGTCCTCGAGCTCGATCAGCGCGGTCAGCTCGTCGACCCAGTCGGCGAGACCTGTCACCTCCGTCGAGGCCCGCTCGCCGGCGCCGGCCAGGCTGGGCGCGTAGACGTCGTGGCCCGCGGCGGCCAGCAGAGGTCGGACCCGCCGCCAAGACCACCCGCCCCGGAAGGCGCCGTGGACGAGGAGGAAGGTCGTCACCGCGGGTCCGGCTCCTCGAGCACGACCTCGAGGTACTCGCGAGGGTAGGAGTCGTACGGGCGCAGGTGCTCGTACATCGCCTCCGTGTGGGCGACGTACTCCGGGTGCCGGGTGCACTCTTCGTACGCCTCGACGGTGTCGAAGAAGCGCAGATGGGTGAAGTGGGTCGGATCCTCCAGACCTCGCATCAGGCGTCGGCCCCGGAATCCCGGGTGGTCCTGGAAGAAGCGTCCGAACTCGCGCGACAGAGAGACGTACGCCTGGGCGTGCTCCTCGCCGGGCTTGGTCCACGCCTGGCTGACGACGACGATCATGGGGTGCCTCATTCCCTCGACGCGTAGATCATATATCTTTATGCTTCACTCATGACAAGCAGTTCTCAGACCAAGACCATCCCGGAGTTCCTCGCCGAGGCGCCCGACGTCGACAGCCGCGAGCTGTGGCAGGCGTTCTGGGACATCCTCAGCGCGGCGAAGGACAAGATCACCGCCGAGCTGCCGGTGCAGCCGCACCCGAACAGCGACGGCCTGGCCGCCTGGAGCACCCCCGACGACTCGTACGAGGGATCGCTCAACACCTATGCCGGCGACGCGGACAACGGCGCAGAATGGCTCGTGCACTCCTGGATCGGCAACCGCAAGGCGTCGATCCTGGACATGAACCTCCAGGTGTGGCTCGGTCCGCACATCGACGTCCCGCACCTCATCATCGTGTTCGGGACGATCCCCAACATCTTCCACTTCAGCGACCTCGTGCCCCGGCGCGACCTCGCCATCGACGTGGACTACCTCGGGCGCTACTACGAGCCCGAGAACGCCGCCTGGCTGGGCCTGCGCAGCGACGACCGGTTCACCTGGTCGGTCAGCCACGGCACGTACATGCGGGCGTTCCTCTCCCCCGTCGGCAACTCCTACGTCGCCGACCGCACCGACGACGTGGTCGAGGCGCTGCGCGAGGCCGTCGACCAGCGGGTCGACACCTGGCTCGAGTGGGTCCGCAACGCCGAACCCGTGCCGGTCGAGGAGCGTGCGGCCCTGCGCGAGCGGGACCACCTGCTGCGCACGTACGGCTACACCCTCGACCCGATGAACGAGCTTTCCAAGAAGTTCCTCGGGGCCGAGCGCGTCGACGAGCTCGTCTCGGTACGCGCAGGCCTCGATCAGATCCGTACGAGCAAGGAGAACACCCAGTGAAGATCCTCGTCATCGGTGCCGGCCTCGTGGGCGCCTCGGCGGCCACGACGCTGCGCGAGCGTGGGCACCACGTCACCGTCACCACCACGACGCCCGGGCGCGTGGAGGACCTCCAGTCACGCTTCGACGACGTGGTCGTCCTGCGCGGCGCGGACCGCGAGGCGGTGCACGCGTGCGTCGCCGAGGCGGACGCCGTCGTCGTCAGCGCCGGACCGGTCGCTGCGCACTCGATGACGCCGGAGGACCGCGCCAAGACCTACCACGAGGTGCTCGTCGCCACGGCCGAGAGCGTCACGAGCGCTCCGGGCACCCCTCACCTGGTGGCGCTGTCGGCCCTGTCGGTCTACGGCGACGCCAGCAACCATCTCGACACCGTGGACGAGGACTCCCCCGTGACGGACTCGGACGACCCGAGCCCGAACCGGTTCCTCGCCATGGAGGACGTCTACCGGACGACGGCGGGCGAGCGGTCGACGATCTTCCGCTGCGGAGACATCTTCGGTGCGGACGACCCGCCGATCGACGCCAAGGTCGCGATGGCGCACCAGTACCTAGGCGGCTCGGTGCCCTTCGGCGCCGACGCGCTCCTCTACCGCCTCCACGTCGAGGACGCCGCTGACGCGATCGTCCACGCGGTCGAGACCCGGATCACCGGCACCTACAACCTCACGCACCCCGAGCACCCGCCGACGAACGCCGAGCTCTTCGACGCGATCAGCGCGGCGCAGGACCTCCCGCCGCTCGTCTACCGTGCGGAGATCGCGGCTCCTGCCGTGCCGATCTCCGTGGACCGCCTCCGCGACGCGGGCTTCGTCGCCACCCGCTCGTACGTCGCGCACCCGCTGCTCGCGGCTCACTGACGTACGGCACGCCAAAGGGTCCCGGCATCTCCCCTCCTGGAGGGACGAGGTGCCGGGACCCTTTTGTCGTGGGTGTGGAGCGGGCTCCCTGACGTTGACAGGTACGCAGGGAGCCCGCCGTCCGTGGGGCCGACGAGGCGTCGGCTCAGCCGCCTACGGGCGTGCTGCGGCGCTTGGGGAACCAGACGATGCCCGCGGCGCCGAGGAAGACGAGCGTGGCAGCGACCAGACCGATCACGGGGAGCGCGTCGGTTCCTCCGGTCTTGGGCAGCGTGTCGCCCGCGGTGTCGCCACCGCCGCCACCGCCACCACCGCCGCCACCGTCGCCGTCCTTCGGCGGCTCACTGCTCACGCCGAGCTTCGAGAGCGTCCCCGACCCGGTGCACTCCGCACCGATCCCGGCGGACGGGAAGTCGAACGAGAACCCCGAGGCCTTCACCTCGAGCTCGTCGCCCTCCGCCTCGACCGATCCCTTGAGGACGGGCACGCTGACGTCGGTGTTGGGCGCCGCCGTGACGTTGCTGGTCGCCTTCAGCGCCGTCGCGGTCCCGCCGACCGAGAGGTCGAGCTTGTAGTCCATCGAGCCGTCGATCGGGACAGGAGCGATACCCGGCAGCTTGCTCATCGTCGCCTGGAGGGAGACGGGGTCACCCTCCTTGGCGCGGTAGCCGGAGACCGACATCTTGGCGTTGTAGTCGAACTTCGACCCGATCGTGAGCGTGCAGGCGAACTTCACCGTGCCCTCGGCGGGCTTACCGGGGTTGCCCGCCGGCGGTGGCTCCGCGCTGGTCGGAGCCGCGGTCGGCGCCTTCGTCGGCGGAGGCGTCGTCGGCGGAGGCGTGGTCGGCGGCGCGGGGCCGTCTCCCACGGTCAACGCCGGCAGCTCCTTGGAGGCTGTGCACTCACCGCCGACGCCCATGACCAAGAAGCTGAAGGCAGTCACCGTCACGGGGAGCTCGGTCTTGTCCGACGTCACCGTGCCGGAGACCTCGGGCACGGGGACCGGCGCATTCGCGGCCGCCGAGGACGTTCCGGTGCCCTCGAGGGTGACCGCCTGGCCGTCGACCGTCACCGTCACCTTCGCGGTCATCGACGCCTTGTTGAGCGCCACGGGCGACACGCCCGGCATGTCGCTCAGCGTGGCCCGCAACGTCACGGGGCCGCCCTCTGCGGCGCGGTAGCCCTTGACGGACACCTCGGCGTCGTAGTCGAACGCCCTGTTGTTGAACTGCGGCATGATGCACTTGAACGGCACCGTGCCGGCCGCCGGGGTCCCGTCGGCCGCGACCGCCGGCGCCTGGATCAGGGCGAGTGATCCCGCCGTCAGTGCGACCGCTCCGGCAAGTCTCCCGAGCGAGCCGAGACGCGTCCACGCCCTCATGCGCCGACCCCCTGACGACGACGGCCCGGGAGGATGAGGAGCACGCCGAGGCCGCCCATCAGCAGCGCTCCGGCGGCCATCAGCAGCACCGGCATGCTGTCGGCACCGCCGGTCTTGGGCAGCGCGCCGGCGTTGTTGCTCTCAGGCGCCGTCGGTGCCGGGTTCGTGGCGGGCGGCGCCGCCGCGGTGTCGTCGGACACCTGCTTGTCCTCGCCGCCACCGCCGAAGGTGATCTTCACGGAGGCCGTGTTCGCAGCGACGACGTCGGCCGGGCTGGTGGTCGGCAGCGGTGCGGCCGCGACGACGCACGTCTCCTTGGTGCAGTCGATGGCCCCGAACTTCTCGGCCAGCGTGATCGTCACGTCGGCGATGGCACCGTTGGCGTCAGCGTTGCGGAACGTCGCGCCGCCCTTGAGGTTGCAGTCGGACGGCCCCTTCTGGACCTCCTTGCACTGGCCGACGGCGATGTTCTTGAGGTTGGGCTCGAAGCCGGACACCTTGACGGTGACCTTCTGCCCATCCTTGAGGCCCGTGCTGGGACCCATGTCCAGCTTCGGCGCCGCCGACGCGGCCGGCGCGCCGACGAGCATCACGAGCGCGAGCGCGGCCGCAGCGGCCACCGCACGGAAGAGGGTCGAGATCCTGGGAGTCATGGCATTCGTTCTCCGAGTCGTGAGGTTCGGGCGGACGGTGGGACAGGGATCGGGAGTCATGGCGTCCCCGCGGGGAGAGGCTCGACGCTGGTCAGCTGGGGACCCGACCGTGCGATCGCCGCGTGGTCGGAGCCGAGATAGGAGCTGACGACGTCGGGATGCGTACGCACCTCGTCGGGCGTCCCCTCGGCGATGAGGCGACCGAGGTTCATCGCGACCATCCGGTCGCACAACCGAGCCAGGAGCGGGAGGTCGTGCTCGATGACGACCATCGCGGTCCCCAGCTCACGACGGATGTCGAGCAGCAGGTCACCGAGTGCGTCGCACTCGTTCTGGGCGATGCCCGCCGACGGCTCGTCGAGAAGCAGCACCCGAGGCTCGAGCGCGAGGAGGCAGGTGATCTCGACGACGCGGCGGGTGCCGGTCGACAGCTCCGAGATCGTGCGGCCCGCGAACGGTCCGAGCCCCATGCGATCGATCAGCTCGTCAGCACGGCGTGCCTTCAGCCGCTCAGGCAGTCCCGTCCCCAGCGTCGCGGCCAAGAGGCTGCTCGGCGCGGTCCGCTCCCCCGCGACCATCACGGTCTCGCGGACGGTCATCGTCGGGAAGAGCGCGGCGTCCTGGAACGAGCGCACGAGCCCTTCGTTGGCGCGGCGCTCGGGCGTGGCCGTCGTCATGTCGTGACCGGCGAAGACCACGGAGCCCGTGTCCGGCTTGGTGAACCCGGCGACGATCTCGAACAAGGTCGTCTTGCCAGCACCATTGGGTCCGATGACGCCGACGATCTCGCCCGGCCGGACGGCGAGATCGACGTGGTCGACTGCGACCACGCCGCCGAAGTGGCGGCTGACGTCGTTGACGACGAGCAGCGGCGCGGCGTCGGGACCGGCGTCCATGTCCTCCGTGTCGACCGCGAAGAGGCCGTCGAGCGCAGCGGAGCGCTGAAGCGGCGAGCGCTGCGTGACGTCCGGTTCCGCGCGGGCGGCCACGGGGTCGATCCCTGCCCTCGAGGCGAGGAAGTCGTACCACCGGTCACGCATCCGCATGGCGATCCCGCCGAGGCCGTCGGGAAGGAGGACCACGACGAGGAGCCAGCCGACCGCCAGCAGGGCCTGGCCGGGGATCCCCAACGCCACCATGCCGGGGAGCCCGACGATGATCAGCGCACCGACCATCGGGCCCGCGACCAGCCCCAGACCGCCGACGACGGTGAGGGCCACGACATCGATGCTCGCCGATGCGGGGAAGGAGTTGACGGTGAGCGTCGTCTGTCCGTGACCGATGACGACCCCGCCGAGCCCGGCCAGCGCGCCCGAGACCGCGTACAGCTGCAGCTTGCGCAGCGTACGGGGGACGGTGAAGGCCCGCGCGGCGTCCTCGTTGTCGCGCAGCGCCTGCAGGGAGCGTCCGAAGCCGCCGCGCCACAGGTTGGCCGAGACGAAGATGCCGATCGCGAGCATGAGCAGCGCGAACAGGTAGTAGTCACGGGCGAGCTCCATCGAGTAGCCCCACCACGTGGGTTTCGCCGGCGACACCCCGTCACCGAGGAAGATGTCCAGGCGCAGCACCCAGGCCGTCGTCGCGAGCGCGAAGGCCAGGGTCGAGACGGCGAGCGCCAGCCCCTTGAGACGGAGCGCAGGGATGCCGACGAGTGCCGAGACGACAGCCGCGGCGAGGACGCCGCCGATCGTGCCGAGCACGAAGCTTCCCCAGGACTCCACCAGGTGAACCGAGACTGCCGCGGCGATGCCCGCGTACGCGAACTGACCGAGCGAGAGCTGGCCCGCGACGCCGGTGATGAGACCGACGCTCAGACCGACGAGCGCGAAGCCCGCGACGGTGGTGAGGACGGACGCCGTCTCGTTGCTCACGACGTACGCGAGCGCGACGGCGATCGTCGAGCAGCCTCCGACGAGGAAGTACGGAGCGAACCGGATCCCCCGCACCGCTGCGTACGCGGCCGGCACCGGAGGAGCACCGACCCGCCGCCAGCCGCCTCGCTCGGTGTCGGCACGCCCGAGGGTCGGCTGACGGAGGAGGGCGACGACGATGACGATGCCGAGGACGACGGGCACGAGACCACGGGTGTCCGGGTTGGAGAGGAGCACCTGCTCGAGGACCCCGATGCCGATGGACGCCCCGAAGGCGATGGGGATCGACGTCATGCGGGCGATCACCGCGCCGGCGAGGCCCTTGAGCAGCAGGTCGGGCCCGAGGGTGTCGATCGACTGGCCGGCCGTCGTCGGGGTCACGAGGATCGCCGACAGCGCCGCGATGCCACCGGCGAGCGCCCAGGCGTACGACGCCATCCGCGGCGCGCGGATGCCTTCGAGAGCGGCAGTGTCTGCGTCGTCGGCGGCCGCGCGGATCGCCATGCCCTGACGCATCCGGCGCAGGAACATCGAGAGACCGACCAGCACGGCCGGTGCGAGCAGCACCATCGCGACGTGCGCCGAGCTCACCGGGAGCTTGCCGATCGTGAACGACGGGAGGAACGGCGGCATGGGGAAGGTGAAGCCGCTGACGCCGTCGCTGTTGATGAGCAGCGCCATGATGAGGATGAACTGCGAGAGTCCGAGCGTCGCGATCATGCCGATGAGGCTCGGTCGGCCCGCGAGTCGACGGACGACGCCGACCTCGATGCCGGCGGCCAGCAGTGCGGCCACGCCGATGGCGAGCGGGAACGCCAGGTAGTACGGAGCGCCCCAGTCGATGACGAGCAGTCCGAGGATCGAGGCGCCGAACGCACCGATCGAGCCGTGGGCGAAGTTGACGAAGCGGCTCGACCGGTAGACGAGTACGAGTCCGACGGCCAGCAGGCCATAGGTGAGTCCGGTGAAGACGCCGATGAGGATCCGGTCGATGCCGAGCTGGAAGCCCATGACGCCGATCGCGAGCGTCGTGTCGGTGGCGTTCACTGGGCCACCGCCACGTGCCCGCCGAGCATGAGCTCGCGCACCCTGTCGGGGTCGGCGCTCAGCTCTGCGGAGGTCTCGCAGGCAACGATCTGCCCCTTCTCCATGAAGTAGGCGCGGTCGACGAGCGAGAGTGCGACGTTGACCGACTGCTCGACGAGAAGGACCGCCGTGCCCCGCTCGTTGAGGCGACGGACGAGCTCGAGCAGACCACCCACGACGACAGGCGCGAGGCCGAGCGAGAACTCGTCGACGACGAGGACCCGGGGGTCCTGGACGATCGCCTTGGAGAGGGCCAGCATCTGCCGCTCGCCACCGGACAACGTCGACGCAGGCTGGTCCTGGCGGGCCCGCAGGCGCGGGAACACCGAGAGCGCGGCGTCGACCGCCTCCTGGGCCCACGCGCGGTCCTCGATCGAGTAGGCGTGCATCCGGAGGTTCTCGGTGACGGTCATCGAGCTGAACGTCGCCTGCCCGACAACCTGGCCCAGACCACGGGCGATCCGCTCCCGGGTCGGTGCGGCGGTGACGTCGACGCCGCCGATGTGGACGCTGCCCGCGTCCGGCTTGAGGAGCCCGGCGAGCACCTTGAGCAACGTGCTCTTGCCGACACCGTTCGGACCGAGGAGGGCGACCATCTCGCCCTCGTTCACGACGAGGCCGGCGTCGAAGAGCACCTGCACCTGACCGTACGAGCACTGGATGCCGTCGCACGACAGCGCGGCGGCGCCGGGCCGCGGCGCGTACGAGGTGGCGGGGTCACGACGTCGGGAAATCAACGTCGCCCCCTTCGTAGACGAAGCAGCGGCACTCGTTGTTGAACACGAGCACGCGGTAGGCGCCCGACGAGGCGTGGCCGCCGGCTCCGGTGAAGCCCGTGGCTGGGACGAACGCCGAGCCGAGCTTCTCGACCCCGGCGCCCCACGCGGCGGCGTTCAGGTCGTCGGTGATGTCGGCGGCGCCTGCCTGCAGGAGCACTGCGGCGTCGCAGTACGGAAGGGCGACGCGTGCCGCCTCCCGCGAGGGGAACGTGATCCCGGCCTTCGAGTAGATGTCGATGCACTTCTTCTCTGCATCGGTGCCGGGGAACGGAACCTGCGAGTCAGCAACCTCCTGGCCGGGTGCGAACCCGACCCCGACCATCCCCTTGAGGACATCCTGGGGAACGACTGCGGGGTTGTTGACGAAGAACGTCGGGTTGTCGTACGTGGAGATGGCGTAGCGCGCCTTGAAGTCCTGCGCGTCCGCGACGGTCGCGAAGATCGAGGCGAGCCGGGCCCCGCCGAGGAACATCACGCGGTCGACGCCCGCGCTGCGGAAGGTGACTGCACCTTGGTCGTTGCCCTGGAAGAGGCTCCCCTGGTCGGTGGTGTCGACCCAGGCGACCTCGGCCTTGACGCCGGCTTCCTCGAGCAGCGGGAGCGCAAGCTCCTTCATCGTGGTGCGGTTGATCGGGTTGTCGGCAGCGACGACCCCGACCTTCTTGCGGCCCTTGAAGAACCCACGGTCCTTGAGCGTCGCGATGTAGGCGCGGACGAAACCGTCGTACGACGGGTAGCTCGGCGACCACAGGTACGGGGACAGCTCCTCGTAGGTCGCGTCGTTCGTCGCGACGAGGGTGGCGTCCAGGACCAGCGTCTTGCGCTGGGCGTAGCACGGACGCGCGTTGCTCTGGAACTGACCGGTGAGGACGACGGCGAAGGCGCGGTCGTCCTGCGTGATCTTGTTGCAGAGCTGCTCCTCGGCGGCCGGGGAGTCGACCGACGCGTCGTACATCCGGAAGACGGCGTCCAGCTTGCGTCCAGCAACCCCGCCGTTGGCGTTCACCCATGCCTCGAGCGCCTCGACCTGCTTCTTGGGGTCTCCGGCGTCTGCGGTCTTGAAGCCGGTGATGTCCTTGACGCCCTCGAGGTCGACACCGACGAAGACGACCTTGACGGCATCGTCGGTCACGCCGGGGCCGACGCCCTCGGCGGTCGCTGAGGTACCGCCCGAACCGTTGCCGACCACCGCGCCCGGCATCACGCTGCCGCAGCCGACGAGGGCGAGCGCGAAGCACGCCAGCGCCGCGCCTGCTCGGATCACCAGCGATCGATCCCTGCCGCCGTCGGTGTCCTTCTGATGCCGCATTCGCCCTCCAGTGCGCTTCATAACCGGCCGCTAGAATATAGGATATTAGTTGGCCTGGGAAGATCGTTTGTGATCTCGTCGCTCCAGCCACGTGTCCACCGCGTCCACGTCCACGACCGCGTCACCGGTCCCCTGGCTCGCGAGCTGCTCGGCGCCCTCGGGCGGGGCGCTGGACGGGTCTCGATGACGCAACCAGGTGTCGAGGGCGACCAGGTCCACGACCGCGGCACCCGCGCCGTTCTGCGAGGGGCCGCCGTCCTGCACCAGCACCGCGCCGCCCGCGGCCAGCGCGGGGTCGGAGAGGAGCGCCTGCAGGTCCTGGCTCTCCAGGCGCCCGTCGAGGTGCTTGATGAGCCGGGACCGACCGACGGCCTTCGGACTCACCAGGAAGCCGCCGATCGAGTCGACGTAGACGACGTCGGGCAACGTGTACGGACGGTTCGCGAGTGCAGCGGCCGTCTCGGCGGGGACGCGGCCGGCACGGTGCCTCCTCGCAGCCTGCACACGGACGACCACGCCGAGTCCGAGCAGGGCGGCCGCGAAGACGCAGAGGGCGATCAGGCCCCAGGGGTAGGCGCCCCAGGTGGTCTCGAACGTCGTCCCGAGGTCACCCTCCCCCACGGAGCCCACGACGTGCCAGGTGCCGACCGCCGCGAACGGCAGCTCGACCTTCATCTCGATCCGACCGCTCTGCAGCGGCTCGATCGTCAGGTCGCGACCGATCCCGACATTCGGCTTGGTCTCCTCCGACTTGCCGACACCGACCTTGATCGGCGGGTTGACCGCCGGCGCCGTGCCGCGGTTCTCGATCGTCACGACGAGCGTGCGTGCGGGTGAGGCGCCGAAGAAGGCTCCGATCCCCCCGCTGCCCTCGAGACGCACCTCCTTCACGTGGAGGTTCGGGAGCGGGAGGGCAGGAGTGGGGGGCGTACCGACAGGGTGCCCGCTGATGACGAGAGGCATGTCCACCGCGAGCGCCGGGCCGGTGTACGACGCGAGCCGCACCACGCACGGGCAGGGACGGGGCGGATTGCCGACGACCATGTCGATGTCGACCTCGCCGTCGACGTTGGCGACGCCGAGCACCGCGGTGGTCTGGTCGCACGCAGCCGATCCACCGATCGCCAGGTCACCGCACACCACGGCCTGAACCTGCGTCATCGCAGGCCAGCCGGATCCCTCGACCTTCACCCGGTCGCCGTAGCCGGCCGTGCCCGGGGTGACCGTTGCGGTCAGCCCGCTCGCGGGCTCGTCGGCCAGGGCCGGCGCCCAGGTGCCACCGGTCAACCCGAGCATCGCGAGGACGGCGAGCAGGACGGCGAGCTTGCGCGGGCCCCTCATCGGCCGCTCGCGATCGACAGCTTGGGCGCGGTCGCGACGGCTTCGAACGCACGCCGTCGTTCGACCCGGCGTCGCCACACCCACCACGCGGCCCCGGCGAGGAGCAGCAGCGCGATCAGCATGAGCGGCCACGGGACGATCCACACGGTCTGCGAACCGACGTCGCGGACGCCCTCGGGCGTTGCGAGCGTGACGTCGACGGACACGCGATCGGCGTAGGTGATCCCGGAGACGTCGGCACGAAGCTTCGCGATCTGCCCGGGGAGCAGGTCGACGACAGCGGCGGTCTCGACCGTGTCCAGCTCACGCCCTCCGAGCCCAGACAGCGCGATCACGCTCTCCGGCGAGAGGCGCAGGTTGCCGGTGTTCTTGACGGTGTAGGACACCGTGCCCTTGCCGGTCCCGGTCCACGGGAAGAAGCCTCGGTCGTGGTCGAGCGTGACCCCTCTGACCTCCAGTGCAGGCGTCGTCGGTCCGCTCACCCGCAGGTAGACGCGAGCGGCGACGGCGCGCTTGATACCGACGTCGATGCCACCGGACTCGGTCGTCCCCTCGACGGCACCGTTGAGAGCGACGATGCCGCCCACGTGGTCACCGGGAGTCGCGTTCGGCGGGATCTGCACGGTGATCGGGACGTCGACCTGAGTCCGGCGTGCGACCTTGACCTGCTGGACGGGCATCTTGATCCAGGCGCCGACGTCGATCTGCGGACGCTCGAGGGTCCGCAGCGCGAAGAATCCGCCCTGCTCGGTGTTGTAGCCGTCGGCTCCGTAGAGCGAGAAGGTCAGCGGCCGGTTGGTGTAGTTCCGGATGCGCACCTTGTCGGTGAGCGTCGCGCCGGGCGCGCCCTCGAGCACGAAGTAGCTGCGCGGCGTCGCCGAGGCCGCCGATCCAGGCGTCGGCGTGACCGACCAGGCGCCGTTGTCGGCGGCCTGGGCCGAAGACGACAACAGCCCCGTCGTCAGGGCAAGCACGACGAGGGCGATCATGGGGCGCGCGAGGCGCAGCACTCGGGTCATCGGGGGTCGGCGCTCCTTGCCGGCGGAAACGTGGCGGACCGGATGGGTGCCGCGAGAGAGCGGCACCCATCCGGGCCGGTACTACGGGGTGTTGCGTGTCATGACAGATGACATGTCGAGAGCAGGCTCACGACAGCGTCAACGTGAGGAGGCCGGAGTAGTTACCGGCCGCCTGGCTGGAACCGACCTCGAGCGAGAGCCCGGCGTCAGCGACGGCGTCGCCTCCGCTGGTCCCGTTCGCACCGACACCAGACGTCGCCACCGCGCAGAGCGGCAGGTCGGTCGAGGCATCGGCGAACGAGCCCGTTGCGCCCGCGACGACGGTGTCGTCGCTGTTGGCCTGGGCCGCACAGCTGGGCGTCCAGGTCAGGGCGGACGGATCGATGGTGAAGTTGCCACCGGTCGGCTTCGCGGGGCCGTTGAGGCCCGAGAAGCGACCGACGAGCGACCAGCCGAGCGTGCCGCCGCGGTAGTCCTTCACCGTGACGTCCTGAAGGTCGCCGGTCGAGGTCTGGTCCGAGCCGTCGAGCGTGACGCCCGACATGAGGACCTTGCCCGCGTCCTTCGACATCTTCAGGTCGCCGGCCACGACGGTCAGCTCGACCGTCTCGAGCAGCGCACAGCTACCCGTGGCTGCCGATCCCTGCTTCGCCGTGCAGGTGTCACCCGAGAAGGTGAACGCCTTCGAACCGAAGAGGACCACCGGCGGAGGACCGGCCGCGTGCGTCCGGCTCGCGCCGATGAACGCGGTCGCTGCATCGTTCACCGTGAACGAGGCGGAGATGTTGCCCGCGGAGTCGGCGGTCGTCGAGATCGTCGCGTCCGAGGACGCCGGCGGCGGGAACGGAGGACCGTTCTTGTAGCCACCGACCGTCACCGGCTGGTTCGGATCCCAGTTGCTGCCGGTCACGGTGACCACCGTGCCCGAGCCACCGCCGACGACGTTGGTCGAGACCGTGACGTCACCCAGGATGGTGATCGGAGTCAGGCTCGTCTCACCACCCGACGTGACCTTGAGCGTGCGCGAGCCCGTGGTCGGGGTTGCCCCGACCGCGATGGTGCCCGAGCCCGTGCCGTCACCAGCGATGGAGACCGACGACGACGTGGCGTCGCAGCTCGTCCCGCTGACGTTGCACAGCTCGACCGTGCCCGTGCCGGCCGCCGAGAAGTTCGTGACGCCGAAGCTGATCACGTCGTTCTTGCGCGCCGCCGTGGTCACCACCTGGTTGGTGATGCCGCTGATGCTCGCCGCCGGTCCCACCGCAGAGAAGCTCGCGGTGATGTTGGTGTCGACGGGGGTGGTCGCCGGGTTGACGCCGTTCGCGACACCACCGGTCTGCCCGTTGCACTGGACGCGCAACGTGTAGGTCGGGATGTCGTAGATGACCTTGCGCAGCTTCACCGTGTTGGTGCCGGAACCCGTGATCGCGTACGACCCCGTGACCGTGTCACCGGGGATCGGGCCGAACCCGGGCGCACTGAACGACTTCTGGATCGCCGGCAGGTTGGTGCCGTTGACAGAGAAGTAGTAGTACACCGTTCCCGAAGCTGCCGGACCGCCGTTGGTCGGTCCGGTGTTGAACGTCAGCGTGAAGTTGCGGGAGCTGCCGACCGTGTTGCCCCCACTGGTGGTGAGGTTGTAGTCGGCGTTGTTCCCCCACGCCGCTAGGGAGGTGGAAAGGTTGCCCGTCGTTGCGGTGTCCTCGACTGGCGAACCTTCCGCCACCGAGTAGACCCAACAGCCGCCGGACGGGGCCGCCGCCGAAGCCGATGTGGCTCCGAGGACGACTGCTGACGTCGCGAGCAAGCTGGCACCAGCCAGCAGGGCGACGACGCGATTCTTCGATCTCATCTACCCGTTCTCCTTCTCGGGTAGGGGGTCCCGAGGGACCCGACCTGAGTCGCAGTCCTGTCCACTGCATTGCACACATCCGGAGTGCAAGTAGGGATAGGCTTATTCACGCAGACGATATTGTCAATGATATATCCGAGAGGATTTTGATGAGCAAGTCCGGCAACGTCGCGAGAACGCTCGCACGTACGACCGCGGAGACACTGGTCACCGGTGGCGTCGTCGTGCTGCTGTTCGCCGTCTACCTGGTCTTCTGGAGCGACGTCCAGACCGCCGCCGCGCAGGTCGATCTGCGCGACGACTTCAAGCAGCAGGTCGCCGCCGCGCCCGTGACGAACAGCGCGGCACCGCCCGCGCCCGTACGACCGTCCGCCGGCTCGGGTGTCGCCGTGATGAAGATCCCTCGGCTGGGAGACGACTGGTCGTGGGTCGTCGTGGAAGGCGTCTCCAACGAGCAGCTGGCCCGTGGCCCCGGCCGGTTCCCCGAGACCGCTCTCCCGGGTCAGGTCGGCAACTTCGCCGTCGCGGGCCACCGGGCGACGCACGGAGAGCCGTTCGCCCACATCGACCGTGTCCGCGAGGGCGACAAGATCATCGTCGAGGCCATCGGCTCGACCTACACCTATGTCGTCACCAGCACGCAGATCGTGCCGCCGACGGAAGTGGGCGTCCTCTACTCGGTCCCCGGCAAGCCCAATGCGCGGCCACGCAAGGCACGGATCACCATCGTCACCTGCCACCCTCGTTGGGGGTCGAGCGAGCGGTTGATCGTCCACGGCAAGCTGGCCGAGACCCGCACCGGAAAGGAGGCATGACGTGTACGCAGCTCTCTGGCGCGTCCTGCCGGGCTCGAACGCCGTGAAGGCGGCCGTGGCAGTCGCCCTCTTCCTGGCGTTCGTCGGCATCTTGTTCCTCTGGGTCTTTCCTGCGGTGCAGCCGCTGCTGCCTTTCGACCAGATCACTCTCGAGTCGGAGCCGACCTCGTCTGCCGCACCGTAACCCTGAGATTGGAACGCTGTCCCGTGAATGGCACCACTTCTCCCCGGACGTGATGCGGATGTGACCAGAACGCGACATCTCGGACGAGAGGACGCCCCCTGAGCCGCGTGGCTCAGGGGGCGTCGTCGTGGTGGAGCACCGTGCGGAGCTGGCCCGGGGGAAGCCCGCCCCGCACGGAGGTAGGGGGTCAGTGGTCGCGCAGCAGCGACCCGAAGCCGTGGACCTTGTCCTCGATCCCGTTCTCGCGCAGGGCCATCCACCAGGTGGCGGCGTTGATCGCGATGACCGGCTTGCCCAGCCAGCGCTCGGCCTCGTCGGCGAGCTGGGTCATGCACAGGTTCGTGCCGCACTGGACGATCGCGTCGACGTCGGGTCCGTCGACCTCGATGATCGCCTCACGCAGCGTCTGCTCGCTGACGTGCGCGATCGCGACGGCGCTCTCGCAGCTGAGACCCTTGATCTTGTCGACCTCGAAGCCGAGCTCGGTGAAGAACTTGCGGACGTTCTCGTCCCCGATGGGGGTGTACGGCGTGACGATGCCGATCTTCTTGGCACCGTAGAGCTGGAGCGCGCGCTCGCAGGCCTCGGCCCCGGTCGCGACGCCGAGGCCGCCGGAGAGGTCCTTGATCTGCTGGACGAACTGGCGGTTGCCCTCGACGCCGTCCCAGAACGTCTCGGCGCTCATGCCCATGACCATGTAGTCGGGCTCCATCGTCACGATGCCCTCGACGCAGTCCGCCATCGCGGCACGGATCTGGACGAGGAGGTTCTGCATGCCCTCGTCGTCGGCGATCCGGCCGTCACGGATGAGGATCCGGCCGTAGTGCGACGTGACGCCCGGGACCCGCATCATGTCGAACTCGGGCTGGACGATCGTGTTGGTGCTGGGGGCGATCACGCCGAACTTGCGGCGATAACCGAGACGGTCGGTCATGGGAGGGAAGCTCCTTCGGGGACGGAGGGACGCTCGGCGTGCGGAAGTCGCCTGCGGAGGCGGAGCGCGCCGATGAGGAAGCACAGCTGGACGCCGGAGTTCGTGAGCTGCTCGATCCACTGCAGGGCCTCGGTCTGGTGCGGCCGAGCGGCGAGCGGAGGGAGCACGAGGGTCCCGACGAGGTAGAAGATGAACAACCAGCGTCCGAGCTGGTCACCGTGGCGAGCGGCGAGCGCGGAGGCCATGGCGCCCACGGCGACCGCGGACAGCGCGGCGATGGCGAGCATCGGGGTGAGGTTGCGCGCGGCTCCGGAGATGCACGCACCGACGAAGGGCACCAGGGCGAACGGCGCCCAGGAGACGACCTTGCCCACGTACACGCTCGCGAGAGCCCACGCGATCGCGGAGAACCCGATCGCGAGGCAGGGGAAGAGCATCTGCTCGAGGAACGGGATCTCGATGCAGGGGCCTGCGACCAGCAGCTTCCAGACGGCCTTGCCGAGGCCGCCGGCCGTGACGACGAGACCGCCGAGGAGCGCTCCCACCCGTACGGCCGGGAGCACCTTGCCGAGCGCGTTCGCCAGGACGACGAGACCGGCGCCGGCGAGGATCACCGGCACGAAGTCCTCGATCGCGAGCGCCAGCCCGTACTCGGTGCAGGGATCGATCGCCATCAGGCCACCGCCTCCGGGGTCCGGGCCGGCGACTCGTCGGTCGCGAAGATGTCCCGCGACCGGAAGCCGGCGGTGAGGAAACGCCCCATCGCCTTCGACCGGGTCAGCCATGCCACCCGCGCGCCGTTCTTGCTCGCGGCCAGCACCCGGTCCGCGAGCCACGGCGTGACCGTCTCGACCCGGTCGCCGAGGATGTTGAAGATCTTGCGGGCCTTCTCGAACGCCTCGGGCTGGCCGTCGTAGTCGTCGACGAGCAGGTCGGTCGCGACGATGCCCGGCGACAGGTAGCCGACGCGGACGTCGGTGCCCTTCATCTCCTTGACCATCGCGGAGGTGAGGTAGGTGACCGCGCGCTTGCTCGCGCCGTAGACCGCCATCCCGGGCTGGAGCTGGCCGTCGGAGCCGAAGCCCTCCATGTTCCAGATCCATCCGCCACCCGGCTGGGCCGACAGCCCGGCCAGAGCGACCGTGCTGCCGTTGACAGCACCGACGAGGTTGGTGCGGATGACACCGTCCACCACGTCCGCCGGGATCTCGGGAAGCGGACGACGGGGTGCGGAGATGCCGGCGTTGTTGATCCACACGTCCACCCGACCGAAGGTCTCGATGGTGTGGTCCCACAGCCTCTGGAGGGAGTCCCGGTCGGTGACGTCGGCCGGGAGGCCGCTGACGCGGTCGGCGCCAGCGACCGCACCGAGCTCGGCCACGGCGGCGTCGACCGCTGCAGACGAGCGGCCGCACACGACGACCTGACAGTCCCGCTGCAGGAGCTGGCCGGCGAGCCCGAGGCCGATGCCCCGGGTCCCACCGGTGACGACGACCACCCTGGGGGTGCTCACGCCGCAGGCTCCCAGGTCAGCAGGCCGTGCACGAAGTGCGTCGTCCGCTCGCCGCTGAGCAGCTGCCACACGATCGAGAGGTCGCGCGTCTGCGGGTCCAGGAGGAACTCGCGCCCGCGGATCTTCTCGACGCCACGTGCGTCAGCGCCCATCAGGTGCTGGGTGGTGAAGAGCGCCCGTCCGTACGAGACGGCGTTGCCGAACACGTCAGGTCCGTCGTACTGGACCCGCGCACCGTCGCGGTAGCGCTCAAGGGTGTACGAGCGGTCCAGCGCACCCTGCCACGTGACCCGCTGGCGGGCACGCAGCAGCGAGAGCGGCTCGTGGTCGATGCGTACGTCGGTCTGACCGACCGTCGTCTGCGTCTCGGCGTCCTCGACCGACAGCGTGCCGGTCCACGCCCCCGCCTCCTTGGTGGGGAGGACCTGAGGGATGGACCCGCGGCGGGTCTCGGCCGCGATCCACTCGTCGACGAACGTCTGGGTCTCAGGGTTCGTCTCGTGGTCGAGCGTCCGCTTGTAGACACCGTTGAACACGGCGCACACGGCCCACCCGTCGTGGAGGACGGACGAGTAGACCTGGGTCACGCCGTCGGGCAGGACCTGGTTCCACGTACGGAGGTCCGCCTGCCAGCCGGGCGAGTAGTAGTTCGCCTCGACGAAGTAGCCGTACGGCTGGCCCGTGCCGTAGAAGTCCGGGCCGCAGTAGACGCGGTTCTGATCGGAGTCGACGATCCCGAAGTCGAAGTCCGCGCCGAGCTCGAAGCGGTTGCGCAGCGGGCCGCTGCCCTCCAGGTTGGTGCGCATCCAGTAGCGGGAGACACCGTCCTCGACGACGCTGGCGCGGACCACGTGCTCGTAGCCGACGTGGTTGCCCTGGGCATCGAAGAGCGACGGACGACCGTGCCACTCCCCCTCGATGCGCTGCTGCCACTCGCTGGTGGTGTCGGCTCCCGCCTCGGGATCGGCCGTCGCCGTCACGCGTGGACCTCGTTGTCGAGCAGCTGCGCGCGCACGTCCTCCGCCGACTCCTCACCGATCAGTCGGGTGATCTGCGCCCACACCTTGTCGACCTCGGGACTGAACACGAGCGCGCGGTTGCGGGCGTCGCGGGCCGCCAGGTCGGTGTCGGCGAGGTCGGCGAGCACCTCGGCCGGGATCTCGGCGTCGAGCAGCGAGAACCAGTGCTCGAGGTAGGTCGTGACCGCGCTCTCGATCGAGACGAACGCCTCCGCGTCGGCACGGTTCACGAGCATCCACGGCGACATCATCGCGTTCTGGCGAGGACCGATCTGCGCCTTGCTGAGCCCGGGCCACGTCGCGACGTCCTCGTACGTCTCGGTGAGCGGCTCGTGCGCCCAGTCGAGGTACGCGAGGTGGGTGCCCAGGTCTGCCCGCTGGATCAGGTCCAGGTGGAACGCGTACGAGCCCTGTCCGAGGACGGAGTCGAGCGTGAAGTGCGGGATCGGGAGGCCTTCACGGGTGAAGGCGAACACCATGTGGCTGTCGAGACCGATCATCTCGACGGCGAGGCCGACGTACACGAGCTTCGCGACAGGCTCATCCTCGTCCTCGGCGACGAAGACGCGGACCTCCCCCACGGGCTCCGGGGTCATCGGCGACGTCAGCGTACGGAGCGCGGAGCCGTCGTCGGACGTGACCTCGACCAGACGACGCTCGGCGACGATGCGCTCCCAGGTACGTCGGCAGAGACCTTCGGGCAGGCTGACCTTGGCCTCGGACTCGGTGGTGCTCATGCGGGGACCTCTTCTCCACGGGTGGTCTCGGTGTCGGTGGTGTCGGTGCGGGGGACGTCGCCGCGCTCCTCGCGCTCGACCCGCTTGCCGAGGAGCTCCTTGCTGCGGACCTCCTTGAAGTTCCATGCCGAGGCGAGCTCGGGAACCTCCTTGCGGATCGGCGACGGGATCACGCGGGCCTCGACCCGTGCCGGGCCCTCGCCGACGATCGTGTTGCCCTCGACCGACCAGCCCTTGTCGATGAGCTCCTGGCGACGCCGGCGGTAGAGCACCGCGTTGTAGTCGCTCTTGACGTGGAGCTCGGCCGAAAGGTCGAACGGGAGCAGCTCGGGACGGACCGCGTTGACGACGGCCTCGTCCTCGTACAGCACCTTGAAGACGCGACGACGAGCGTCACGGTCGGCCCACTTGCCCTTGAAGAACGTGCGCAGGGCGATGAACTTGACGAGGGTGGTCTCCTCGTCGATCGGGATGTTCACGTCGAAGATCTTCATCGCACCCATGGGGGTGTCGACCTCGAGCAGGATCATGTTCGGCAGCCACCAGGTGGTCGACACAGGGACCTGCGGGCGGTCCTTGAGGTCCTGCTTGTTGGGGTTGATCCAGCCCCAGATGCCCTTGGAACGCGGCGGGTTGAGCTTGACCGACACCTTGCAGTGCCACTCCGACTCCTCCACCTCGAACTCGGGGACCTCGGGCTTCTCGGGGTTGCCGAAGACGCCACCGTGCACGAAGGGCGTGTGAGCGACGTCGACGCCGTTCTCGAGGATCCGCTCGTAGTTGGACTTCCAGAGGAAGCTCCCGCTGACGGCCCGGTACGTCTCGGTGTCGTCGATCGCCGACCAGTCGGGGATCGGCGGGCGCTCCGCCTCGGGCAGGTCGCCCATGTAGATCCAGATGAAGCGGTACTTCTCCTGGACCGGGTAGGAGTCGATGCGCGCCTTGCGCGGGATGCCCTTGTCGGGGTGCGCGGGGATCTTGCGCACCGCTCCGTCGGGCTCGTACTCCCAGCCGTGGTACGGGCAGACGATGCAGTCGTCCTTCACCGAGCCGCCCGACAGTGCCGCACCACGGTGCACGCACAGGTCGGACATCGCGACGACGCTGTTGTCGCTGGACTTGCGGTAGATGACGAGCTGCTGTCCGAGCAGCTTGACCTTCTTGGGCGTTCCCGCCGGGAGATCCTCGCTGAACTCGACGGCGTACCAGAAATTCTTGAACATCGCGGGTCTCCTCCTAGCGTCGCCGGATCTCGGCGATCTCCGGGCGGGGCTGCTCCGCCAGCAGCTCCAGTGCGTTCTTCGCCTCGGTGTCCCCGCGCACGCTGGCGTGGAGGAACGAGGTGACGATGGTGGCGAGGGCGTCGCGGCGTGCGGCGTCGTCGCCGACCGGCGGGTCCTCGAGGAACCCGCGTGCGGTGGTCTTGTCTTCGGGGTGTGCGGCGAGCATGTGCGTCGCGCCGCCGAGGTGGACGAGCCACGCCTCGGTCGTCGACGGGAGTGCCCGCTCCCAGGTCGCCGTCACGGGATCGTGGGTCGGCGCACCCGGGTCTTCGCCGTAGCGGACCGCGCTCGCGGCGACCACGCCGTCGGCGGTGCCGGACAGCAGCATCACGGGGGCCTCGACCGGCGCCGGGAGCAGCGTGCTGGGCGGGTGGCCGAGCATCTGCGACGCCATCGTGTGCGCGCCGTACGTCACGACTGCGCGGACCTCCGGGAACCATTGCGTGCTCGCCGACTGGAGAGCGACCGTCCCGCCGGCGGAATGGCCGAACAGCGCCACCGTGCCGGTGTCGAGGAGCCCCGCGAGCGGGCCCGCCTCGCCGAGCGCGGCGACGGCGTCGAGCACCGGGCGCAACGCAGGGGTCGTCGGACCGGTGCCGTAGGTCTGCGGTCCGACGGTGGCGAGGTCCACCCCAGGCGTGAGCCCGAGCTCACCAGGGCCGTCCTTGCCCGGGAAGAGCTCCGCGACCCAGTCGTACGTGACGGCGACGAAGCCGGCCTCGACCAGCCGCACCGCCAGCCACGCGTACGCGTCGGACGCGACGTTCACGCCCGAGAGGATCACGGCCAGCGGGTACGGAGCACCCGCCGGGTTCGCCGGGAGGCGGCCGCTCATCCGCTCGGCCGTCGTCGTCGCCGGCAGCGCCGGGTAGCGCACCGTGACGTGCACCGTGTCGTAAGGGGCAGGCGCTCCCGGGACACGCACGGCGGTACGGACCGCGCGGACGAGGGCGGTGGTGCTCATCAGGACCGGTGTGCCTCGTGCTCGTGAGCGCGCGGCAGCACGCGGTCGCCACCCCACAGGGCACGGACGAGACGCTGCGTGGTCTCGGCGCCGAAGTAGCGGTCGCCCATCACGTTGGCCGGGTCGCGCTCGGCGATGTTGCGGCGGATCGCCTCGTCGTCGGCGGCCAGCGCAGCGCGCTCGGCGACCGGGACGGCCTCGGCCTCGTCGACCCACCCGAGCCAGCGGTCGAGGTGCTCCTCGGCGACCTCGGTCACCAGCGCGGTCATCTCCTCGCCGGCGGGTGCCATGTGGCAGAACGCGGTCGGCGAGAGCCCGGCACGCACGAAGGCCGACCGGCTGACGAACTCCTCCAGGAGGCTGTGGTTCTGGAGCTGCTCCCAGCGGGCGTTCACGGGCTCGTAGTAGCGGTCGAACGAGTCGGTGTCGGTCACCAGGTAGCTGCGCGGGACCGAGTCGAGGAAGAACCAGCCCTGCGGGAAACAGCCGAGCGCCATGCCGAAGTGCGGCACCTTGATCTGCGGGCCGAGCCAGATGGTCAGGTGCACGTTGCAGAAGCCGGCGGCCGCGTTCTCCATGTGGGAGTGGACCATCCAGTCGATCTCCGGGCCGGAGTAGGTGCGGACGCGGCCCTTGGCGCCGGTCTCACCGCCGAAGTCCTCGAGGGGCTCCGACGAGGGGTCGCGCTCGAGGGCGAACCGATCGGCCACCCGGTTCTTGAGCCGCTCGACGAGTGCAGACCAGGCCGCGAACGTCTCGCTGACGTCGGTCGGTCCCGACTCGTCGAGGTGCTCCTGCACGTACTTCAGGCTCTGGCTCACGGGTGCTCCTTACAGGTCGTGCGACGAGGCTCACGTTTCACTTGAGACTATATATGATCTATACCCTTGTGGACAGCGTTCTGCCAAGAATCTTGGTCCTCTTGGGCGCCTGTCCGACAGGCTTTCGGGAAGCTGTTGCCGAATCTTGACGACGCCGCGTCAGGACGGGTACGCGGTCGCGCCCAGCCCGTGCCCGCCGGCCCTGAAAGCCGCCGGTGCATGGACCACGCAGGGCTGCACGTGCTCGAGGATCCCCTCGTCGCCGTACTCCCGACCCCACCCCGACCGCTTCACTCCACCGAACGGTGCCCGCAGGGACATGCCCGTGCGGTTGTGCGTGTTGACGAAGGTGAAGCCCGCGTCGAGTCGCGCCGCCAGGCGGAACGCGCGTTCCTCGTCGACCGACCAGACCGAGGCGCCGAGACCCAGCTCGCCGGCGTTGGCGCGGGCCACGACCTCGTCCTCGGTGTCGAACGGCAGCACCGGCAACGTAGGCCCGAACTGCTCGGTCGCGACGATCGCGTCGGTGTCCGAGGCACCCAGCACGAGGGTCGGCAGCACGAAGTGCCCGTCCGACAGGTGCGTCTCGGGGTCCACGGTGCCGATCGGGACGACCTCGGCGCCGGACGCGGCAGCGGACTCGACGAGGGCGCGGACCCGCTGAGCGGAGGCCTCGCTCACCACCGGGCCCATCGTGACACCGGAGCGGAGCGGGTCACCGGTCCGGAGGACCCGGTCCGCGGCAGCCCGCAGCGCCGCGACGACCTCGTCGAAGCGTGACCGGTGGACGTACAGGCGCTTGACGGCCATGCAGACCTGACCGCTGGTCGCGAACGCCGCCATGAGGAGGCGCTCGGCCACGGAGTCGTCCATCGCGACGTCGGCCAGCAGGATCGCGGGGTCGTTGCCCCCGAGCTCGAGGAGGGAGGGAGTGAGGGCGTCCGCGGCCGTCCGGGCGATCGCACGGCCCGCCACGTCGCCCCCGGTGAACGCCACCCGGTCGACACCTCGGTGGCCGACCAGCGCGGTCGCGACCTCGGCGTCGCCGTGGACGATCTGAATCAGACCGTCGGGCAGCGTCCTCGCCAGCGTCGCGACGACCTCGCCGACCGCGAACGGCGCGAGAGGCGACGGCTTCACGATCACCGCGTTGCCCGCCACCAGCGCGGGTGCCACCTTGAGCATCGCCAGGATGACCGGAGCGTTCCACGGAGTGACGGCAGCAACCACGCCGAACGGGCGGTGGCGCACGACGAGCCGACCCTGGGCGTCGTCGACCTCGCGGTCCACGAGGAGCTCCTCGGCCCGGTCGGCCACCCAACGTGCGGCTGTGACGGCGAAGCCGGCCTCCCCTCGGCAGTCAGCCAAGGGCTTGCCGGTCTCGCGCGCCATCAGCTCGGCGATCTCGTCGAGCGCGGGCTCGAGGAGGTCGAGCGCAGCGCGCAGCGCCGCCGCGCGCGCACCCACCGGCGTGCCGCGCCAGGACTCCTGGACCTCGCGGGCACGGGAGACGGCACGGTCGACCGAGGCGACGTCGTCGTAGGCGACCTCACCGACGACCTCGCCCGTACGGGCAGGGTTCTCGCGGCGTGCGCCGGCGGGCGCGATCGTCACCTCGCCTCGCCCGCAGGCTCGAGCGGGCGCAGCGAGTCGATCATCGACGTCCGCCGGAGGTAGGCCCGTGCGGCGACCGGGTCGGCCGCCAGCGCACGCAGCTCCGCGTGGTGGGCGGCGCGTGCCTCGGGGTCCTGCTCGCGCAGCTGCTTCCAGTTGTCGTGGGTGACGGTGCGGACGTACGACAGCGCGACGTCACGGCGCCGCGTGAGCACCACGTCGAGCGCATCGAGGTCGGCACGGCCCGCCAGCAGGTCGACCAGCGCAGTGGCCGTGAGCACCGCGTCATGGATGCCGCTGTTCATGCCCATCCCGCCGAGCGGGTTGTTGACGTGCGCGGCGTCGCCGACGAGCACGACCTGTCCCGTACGGAACCTCTCCGCGACGCGCTGGTGGACCGCGTACAGCGACGAGTGCAGCACCGACCAGTCGCGGCCGAGGTCGGCGACCTTGCGCAGCCGCTCCTGGACCCGCTCCTCGGCGACCTCGACCTCGGCCGGGCTCTCCGGGTCGGTCGGGAACAGGATGCGCCAGTGCTCCGGAGTCTTGAGGAGGACCAGCCACTCGGTCGGGTCGAACACGTAGTTGACGTCCGCGATGCCGGGCAGCACGGTGGCCAGGTCCTCGGTGGTCGACACGACGAGGAAGCGCTCGGGGTACGTGATGCCCACGAAGTCCGCCCCCGTGCTCTTGCGCACCACCGAGCTGGCACCGTCGGCCCCGACGACCCAGTCCGCCGTCCACGTACGACCGCTCGTGGTGGTCACCGTGACCCGGCCGTCGGCCTGCGTCACGGTCTCGGCCTGCTCACCGAACTCCACCCGGGTGCCGGCGTGCTCACGCAGGCGCTCGAGAAGGATCGGCGTGAGCTTGCTCTGCTCGCACTGGACCCGGAAGGGGTACGGGGTGTCGTCGGAGAGGATGCCGAGGTCGAGCTCGGCGACCGGACCGTCCTGCCGGTCGCGGTACTGGAACGCCTGCGAGACGATCCCCCGCTCCATGAGCGCGTCGAGCACGCCGAGGTCGGCGAGCATCTCCAGCGTCGGCGGGTGGTACGTGCTCGCGCGCGACTCCGCGGCGAGGGACTCCCCCGCCTCGAGCACCGTCACCGCGTGACCTGCCCTCGCCAGCACCAGTGCTGCGGTGAGGCCGACCGGCCCCGCTCCCACGACCAGGATGTCGTTCGTCATCGTGCTGCAACCTCCTCGGCGTACGCCGCCTCAAGGACGAGCTGGTCATCCAGCCCGACAAGCTGTGTCAAGTCGTCCCACGCCATCCGTGGGACGGCACCGGCGTGACCGGTGCGGGCGATCGCCGCGTACGTCTCTGCGACCGCGCGAGCGGCGGCCAGCAGTGCGGAGACCGGGTGGATCACGAGGCGGACGCCGAGTGCGGCGAGGGTCTCGTCGGAGGGATTCCCCGTCGCAGGCCCTTCGACCGCACCCGCGGCCTCGGAGCGGTTCATGACCAGGGGCACCCGACCGTCGAGCGCTGCCGACACCTCCGCCAGCGCGTCGACCCCCGCTCCCTCGACGAACACGGCGTCGGCACCGGCCGCGACGAAGGCGCGGGCACGGGCGACGACGGCGTCGAGGCCCTCGACCGACAGTGCGTCCGTCCGGGCGACCACGACCATGTCGGTCCCGGCCTCGACAGCGGCGCGCACGCGTCCCGCCGCCTCCTCGAGACCGACGACCGCCTTGCCCGTCATGTGCCCGCAGCGCTTGGGCGCGACCTGGTCCTCCAGGTGCAGCGCTGCGATGCCGGCCGCGGCGTAGACACGCGTGGTGTGTCGTGCCTGCAGCGCGTTGCCGTAACCGGTGTCGGCGTCCGCGAGCAGCGGGACACCGTCCAGCGAGGGCACGACGTCACGGGCGCGCGCGGCGATCTGGCTGCCGTGCACGAAACCGAGGTCGGGCAGACCGAGACCGACCGCCGAGGCGACGGCGCCGGACAGGCAGACCGCGCGAGCACCGGAGGCCACCGCGAGCCGGGCGGTCACCGCGTCGTGGACCCCCGGCAGGTGGACGACCTCGTCACCGGCCAGGAATGCACGGAGCGCGGCCGCCGGCGCCGTGCCGAGCGTCATCGGCCGTGCAGCGAGAAGCTGCCCTCGACGCCGACGACGCGGGCGTTCGTGAAGCAGCGGATCGTCTCCACGGTGCCTTCCTCGCCGAGTCCGGACAGACCCCACGCCGGCCGCGGCGTCATCAGGTGCAGGCTCATGATCGTCGAGCCGTTGACCTTCACCTCACCGGCGTGGACGCGTCGGGCGACGGCGAGCGCCTGCTCGGTGTCGGTGCCGAACACGTAGCCCTCGAGCCCGTACGCCGTGCCGTTGGCGAGCGCGAGCGCCTCCTCCACCGTCGTGTACGTGTGGACCGTGGCGATCGGGCCGAAGATCTCCTCCGACGCCGCCTCTGCGCTCACGCCGGTCACCAGCGCAGGCGCCAGGTAGTTGCCCTCCTCCGGGACCGACGTCGCGCGGTGGACGGTGCCCCCGGCGGCACGGAGCGCCTCGAGGGCGGCCTCCAGCCGCGCACGGTGGACCGAGTGCACGATCGGGCCGAGGTCGGACGCCTCGTCCAGGGGGTCGCCCGCGGTGAGCCGGCCGAGCCGCTCCATCGCGAGACCGACGACCTGGTCGGCCAGGGCCTCCGGGAGGATCAGACGGCCGAGCGCACGGCACCACTGGCCGTTGAGCGTGGTGAGAAGATCCACCGCCGCGCGGGCCGCTGCCTCGGGATCGGCGTCAGGCATGATCACGAGCGGGTTGTTGCCGCCGAGCTCCAGCTGGAGCGCGGCCAGCTTCTCCGAGCACGCCGCGGCCACGGCACGGCCGCCGACAGCGCCGCCGGTGAACGAGACGGCACGGATGCGCGGGTCGGTGACGACCGCCCCGCCGACCGCCGGTCCGCCCTGGAGCAGCTGGAACACGCCGCCGTCGACCCCGGCCTCGGCCAGGACCTCGGCGACCGTGACGCCGAGCAGCGTCGTGGCGTACGGGGCGTACTCGCTGGGCTTCAGGATGGTCGGGCATCCTGCGGCGAGCGCGCTCGCCACCTTGTGCGCGGCCATCGGTGCGGGGGCGTTCCACGGCACCAGGCAGACCGCGGGCCCGACCGGAAGCCGCAGCACCTCGACCGCCTGACCGCCGGCGCCCTCGGCCGGAGGATCGAGCAGGGCGCCCGAGCGCAGCATCTCGGCGGCGAGCCGGAACGCGCCCGGGACGATCATCCCCACGATCGAGGTCTGGCGCACGGGGACGCCGGTCGCGAACGCCTCCAGAGCGGCGAGCTCGGGCTGACGCGCCTCGAGAGCGACCGCGACGGCGTCGAGGAGGTCGGCCCGCTCGGCGTCCGACGTCGACGACCAGGTCCCGCTCGCGTGAGCGGCCTGGGCTGCGGAGATGGCTCGCTCCACGGAGTCCGGCGTGCTCTCGACGGCGTTCCCGAGAGCCGTGGCGCGAGACGGGTCCTCGAGGACCAGCTCGAGGGTGCCCTTCGCCGCGGCCACCTCGCCCGCGACCACCTCGACGAGCTCGGGCAGCGTGACCGCCGTCGTCGTCCCGTCGTGCGCCGTGCTCGTCATCCTTGTCCCGCCTTCGCCTTCGCCTCGACCGCGTCGGGCGTGGTCAGACCGACCCACGACTCGTCGGTGACCAGCAGCTGGGCCAGGTCGAGCCGCCCCCGCTCGGCGGGGAAGGCCTGGACGAGACCCATCGCGGTGTCACGCACGGCACGGCCGATGACGTTGTCCATCAGTGCACCCGACGTTCCACACATCTTCAACGATGTGACCGCCACCGCGAAGGCTTTCTCGCAGACCGAGCCCTTGGCGAGCTTCCAGTTCTTGACGACCTCCGGCTTGGGGAGGATCGGCGGGTCGCTCGACTCGAGCTCGACCTGGTAGCGCAACCACAGGTGCATGTCGGTGAGGTCGTGCTGCGCCTCGCCGATCAGGACCTGGTGCATGGGCGAGGAGGCGATGGGCTTGCCGGTGTCGGCGAAGCGGGCCTTCATGGTGCGCTCGAACGCGTAGTCCCACGCGCCCTTGGCGATGCCGGCGTAGATCGCGGCGATCGCGATCTGGTTGCCGACCCACGAGCCCCGCGACATGGACGTCGCGCGGGCGAAGCCGGCCGGCACGGCGAGCGCGTGATCGGCGGGGACGAAGCAGTCCTCCATGACGAGGCCGAAGTTGTCGGACGCGCGCATGCCGAGCCCGCTCCACTCCTGCCGAGGGCGGATGCCCTCGGAGTCGCGGGCGACGAGGAAGAGCGAGATGCCGTCGATGCCGTCGATGTCGGCGCGGCGGGCGGTGACGAGGTAGAAGTCCGCGGTGCCCGACAGGCAGCCGAACGACTTCTCGCCGTTGAGGCGCCAGCCGCCCTCGACCGGCGTCGCCGTCGTCGAGATCAGCACGTTGGCGTTGCTCGCCTTGGCCGCCTCGCTGGCGAAGTTCGCCAGGCAGCGCTTGTCGGTGCCCATGAGGCGCAGCACGCGCTCCGCGAACGCGCGGACCTCGTCGGCCTCCTCGTCGGTGTACAGACCGGCCTCGAGCGCGGCGAGCGGGAGGAGCCCGCGCGACGACGCCGAGCAGTGGAAGAAGTACGCGAGGGCGGTGGACCCGCAGACCGTCCCGAGCGCGTACGTGGTGGCGACGAGGTCGCGCAGGCCTCCACCGAGGCCCCCGTACTCCTCGGGGACGACGAGACCGAGCAGCCCGGCCTCGGCGAGGAGCTTGACGTGCCCCTCGGGGAAGGCGCCACGGGCGTCGGCCTCCTGGGCCGCGTCGCGGATCGCGGGGAGGATCGCCTCGACCCGCGCGGCCCGCTCACGCTCCTCGGGGCTGAGGTCGGTCAAGAGGTGTTCGGCAGTAAGCATGGCCGTCATCAGCTCCTAGAGAGAAGGCATCGGTGTGGAATGTGCGGTGCTCGCGGACACGCCGTTGGGGGACGGCGACGTCGTGGAGCCGGGAGGGTGTTCTCGGAGTCGGCGGGCGAGACGGTCCAGCGCCGCCGCGTCCGCAGGGGTGTCGACGTCGAGCGTCCCGAGCAGGCGCACGAGGTCCTCGGTGGCGACGGCTCCGTCGAGCCCACCGAGCGTGGTGTCGAAGTGGTGGACGCCCGACTTCAGCGCCGTGAGCACGTTCACCAGGCCCAGCCGGTCCTTGTCGCGCAGACGCAGGCGCAGCGGGACGGGCCGGGCGATGCCGACCGCGTCCTGAAGCAGCGACCGCACCTGGAGCGGCGTCGCCGCACCGGACGTGTCGTCGAGGCAGATCTCCGTGGCACCGGAGTGGGCCAGCACGTCGATGGCCCCGAGGGCCGCTTCACCGGCGACGGCGAACGCGTCCTCGAGGATCACCACACGGCCCTCGGCACCGTCCTCGCCGGCGAGCTCGCGCGCCAGGACGGCGGCCCGTTCGACGGAGCGCACGTCGTGCCCGTCCGCACGCAGCTCGAGGACCGGGATGCCCCGGTCGATCGCCTGACGGGCCTGGACCGCCGACTCCACCAGCGCACTGCGCGGGTAGGTCTCGGCCGTGTCGCCGACGATCTCCCTCGCCCACGGGAGGGTCTGGAGCGAGCCGCCCGCCGTGAGGTCGGCGACGCGCACACGGATGCCGGAGCGGCGGACGTGCCGCGCGGTCCGGTGGACCGCGTCGCCCGCCTCACCGCGTGCGGCGAGCGACGACACCAGTCCGGTGTCGGCGAGCGTCGCGACGTCGGGGAGGACGTCGGCGAACTGGCCCCATCCACGCGAGTGGAAGAGCAGCGGCGCCGTCCGGCGCGCGGCATGGCCTGCCAGCACCTCACCGACGAAGATGGTGTGGTCCCCGCCCGGGTAGGCGTGCACGATGCGGCAGTCGAGCCAGCCCAGGGCCGAGTCGAGCAACGGGACGCCAGTGGCCGCCGTGGACCACGTCTCCCCGTCGAAGCGGTCGCCGACGTCGCCAGTCATGCCGGCAAAGCGTCGCGCCACCTCCGCCTGGTCCTTCGCGAGCACGCTGATCCCGAACACACCGCTGGTCTCGACCAGGCCGTGGCTGTAGAGCCGCCGGTCCAGGCATATCGAAACCAGTGGCGGGTCAAGACTCACGCTCGAGAACGAGCTTGCAGTCATGCCGTGCCGCACTCCGTCGACGACGGTGGTGACAACGGTGACGCCGCTGGGCCACTGGGCCAGCACGTCTCGGAACGTCGAAGCCTCGACCACTGATCCACCTCCTTCAAGGTGGTAGAGAATATACAATATCAACTTGGGGTTGTGCCACGTCGTTCATCGCGAAGATCGAGATGGCCTGCGAGAATCTATGATGTAGACGCATCAGCGTCACCTGACTCATAGAGGAGTACCCGCATGGCTCGACGTAGCCGCTCCGGCCGCACCAGTCGGCCGATCGCCCACGTCTCACTCGTCGATCGCGTCACCAGCGAGCTCCGCGCGTCGATCCTGACCGGTGAGATCCAGCCCGGCTCCTCTGTCTCCATCGTCGAGCTCTGCGAGCTGTACGACGTGAGTCACATCCCCGTGCGGGAGGCCCTGCGGCGTCTGGAGAGCGAGGGCATCGTGAGCCTGCGCCCCGGTCGCTCCGCGCTGGTCGCCGACCTGAGCACCGAGGACCTCTCGGACATCTACCGCCTGCGCCGCCTGATCGAAGGCGACCTCGCCACCAAGGCAGCACGCCAGATGACCGACGATCTGATCGCGGAGGCGGAGGCGGCCCTCGACGAGTACGTCGCCATCGAGCGTGAGCCCGCCGCGCTTGCCGCGGCCCACCACGCCTTCCACGCGACGCTGCTCTCCGACGTCATGGGCACGGCGGACAAGAACGTCCTCGAGCTGCTCTGGCACTCCGCCGACCGCTACCTCCACCTGCTCATGCAGGACCTCGACCACACGCCCGAGACCAAGGAGCACCGCATCAGCGAGCACCGCGAGCTCCTCGTGCTTGCCCGGGACCGCAAGGCAGCCGCCTTCAAGAAGGCCTGGATCGCCCACCTCGACGCCAGCGAGCGTTCGCTGATGGCAGCGCTGGGCAACCGCGCCGTCGCCGACTCCGCCTGAGCACACCGTCCGTACGACGTCGGTCCGGTCATCCCGCGGGGTGACCGGACCGACGCCGTCCCGGGTCAGATCGAGGCGTCCGAGAGCTCGGACGGACGGACCAGGGTCGCGGCCAGAGCCCACGGTCGGCCGTCCACCACGTCGGTACCCCGCGAGACGAGGCGGTTCGACGCCTGCTCCGGGCTCAGCGTCGCCACGGTGAGCGGGCCGTCGGCGAGGACGGGACGCGGCCGGCTGATGACGCCGGCGAACTGCCAGCCACCGCTCCACAGCGTGAAGTCCGCCGACAGCGGCACCAGCATGCCCGCACCGTGCGATCCGGGGCGCGAGGCGACCGCGACGTTGAGCCGGTTCTCGGCCGACCGCTCGAGCAGGAGCAGGTCGAGGTCGTGGGCCGCAGCGGTGGTGAACGGCACGGCGACGACGTCGGCGTCCTGCAACGAGGCGAGGCGGAAGGTCTCGGGGTGGAGGGCGTCGTCGCCCACCACGACCGCGAGGCGACCCCACGGCAGGTCCACCACCTCGAGCGCGTCCCCGAGACGGGTGGCCCAGGCGGCGTGCCGCGCACTGGCATGCAGCTGCGGCTGACGGAGGACCACCCCTCCCGCGTCCACGGCGAGCCCGACGTGCTGGTCGTCCTCGCGCACCGAGGTCACGGCCGTGGCGCTGCTGCCGGCCAGCGCGTCACGGAGGGCGTCGGTCGCGAAGGAGGGGGTGCTCCCCTCCCCCGCCACGCCGCCGCTCCAGGCCGCGAGCTCCGGGAGGACGACGAGCTGCGCCCCGCCGGCGACAGCCTCCCGTACCAGCGCCAGGACGTCGTCGCCCTCACCCGGGCACACGACCGCGGTCACGACCTCCGGTGCGCCCGCGGGTGCCCTGCGCCCGTGCGGGGGCGCGACGATCGGGCCGTAGAGCTCCGGACGGCGCACCGCGAGGACGTCGGTGCCGTCGGGACGCCGCTTGTCGTCGGCCAACGACACGTCGATGTCTGCCACCACGACTGCCTCCCCCGACAGCGGGCCGCGAGCGACGACGGTTCCGTCGGGGGCGACGATCTGGCTCTCGCCCGCACCGTGCAGGCGCTCGACGGGAACCCCGACCGCCGTCGCGACGGCCTCGATGCTGTGCTCCGGGACGAGGGGGCCCACCTTGTTGGCGGCGATCACCCAGACCCGGTTCTCGACGGCACGGACCGGCACGTGCAGGGATGCCTCGTCGAGCGCGAACGAGTTGAGGCTGTTGAGCAGCACCTGGGCACCGTCGACGGCGAGCATCCGCGGCGTCTCGTTGATGACCCCGTCCATGCACGAGTAGAGGCCGAGTCGCCCGAGCTCGGTGTCGACGACGGGAGAGGCCTCCGTCGCCGGATCGAGGTGGTCGCGCTCGCTGCCCATGAGCACCTGCTTGTCGCTCGTGGCGAGGATCGCGCCGTCGGGACCGATCAGGATGTTGCTGCCGGTCGTACGGCCGTCCTCGCGGGAGAGCGTGCAGTTCACGAGAAGGTGCAGCCGGTGCTCGGCCGCGGTGGCGGCGAGCGTACGGACGAAGTCCCCGTCGAGGGTCTGGGCCATCCTGCGGGCATGGTCGCGGTCGGCGTACCACGAGACGTGGTTGCCGAACTCCGGGAGGACGACGAGCTGGGCGCCTTGCGCGGCTGCCTCCTCGACGAGACGGACAGCAGAGGCCAGGTTGGCCGCGACGTCCTCGGTGGCGGCGAGCTGGACGGCGGCGACGCGTACGACAGTCATGGGCGAAACCATATATCCTTCTACGATCCTCCCCTAGAATTTCCCAGAGGCGTTCCCCGACGCTGCCTCTTGACAGGAGCCGGACGTGACTGACCAGCCGACCGACCATCGCCCACCCGAGCAGGAGGCTGCCCCGGTGGCCGCCCTCGCTCAGGGCACGGTACCCCTGACGGCCTTCGTCGGTCGCCCTCCGATGGACGTCGACCTCGCGCGTCCGGTGCCTTTCGGCTGGTGGGCGGCCGTCGTGATCGCGCTCGTCGCGTTCATCGACCGGATCGAGGTCAACCTGATCGCCGGCGCCCTGCCGGCCATCCAGGAGGAGTTCGGCTTCAGCGACACCTGGGCCGGCGCCATCCCGACCGCTGCCTCGCTCGCCGCCGTGGTCCTGCTGCTGCCGGCCGGACGGCTCGCGGACAAGGGACGCCGCACCTGGATCGTCGCACTCGTGGTGCTCACCTGGGCCATGTTCTCGGTGGCCAGCGGTCTTGCGACGACGTTCGCGATGTTCTTCGTGATCCGCATCCTGCTCGGCGCGGCCGGGCAGCTGTACAACCCGCCGGCCTCGAGCCTGCTGGCCGACTACTACCCGGGCAGCACCCGCGGCAAGGCGTTCGGTCTCGAGCGTGCGGGCTACTACATGGGCCTCCCGGTCGGCGTCGCGCTCGGCGGCTGGGTGGCCGAGGCGCTCGACTGGCGCGCCGTGTTCTTCATCGTGGCGATCCCCGGCGTGCTCGTGGCCGCACTGGTCCTCACGGTGCGTGAGCCCGTACGAGGGATCGGCGACAAGATCGACCGTCTGCGCGGCACGGGCGGCGTCGAGTCGCCGACCGACGAGCTGGCGACGGCCACACCGACGTCGATGTTCAGCGAGGCCCGCGCGGTCCTCCAGATCGCCTCGTTGCGCGGCATCACCCTCAGCCTGGCGCTGCTGTACCTCGGCCTCGGCGGCCTCTTCTACTGGCTCCCCACCCTGCTGGAACGGACCGAGGACATGGCGTACGACACGGCGGCGGGCGTCGCCGGCGGCGTCGGCGGTGTCGGCATCGTGATCGGCATCATCCTCGGCAGCCGGATCGGCGACCGCGGCCACGGTGTGAAGCCCGGCTGGCGGATCCGCGTCAGCCTCTGGTTCCTCCTCGTCGGCGCGATCTCGATCACCGGCGTCGTCGTCCTCCCCGGTGTCGCGTTGCGCATCGGGCTCGTCGCCCTCGCCTGCGTCGGTTTCGCCGGAGCGATCCCGAACCTCACGGCAGCGTCCGCCGACGTCGTCCCGGCCGCACGTCGAGGACTCGGCTTCGCCGCCGTCCAGTTCCTGCTGTCGCTCGGTGGTGCGCTCGGACCGTTCCTCATCGGCGTGGTCTCCGACGCCACCGGTTCCATCAACATCGCGTTCCTCGCGCTGGTTCCCCCGCTGTTCGCCAGCGTGCTGATCCTGCGGTGGGCCGCGCACACGTACGACGAGGACGCCCGCAAGGCGCTCGCCGGGACGTAACCCGGGGTGGCCCGAAACGACGACACCCCCCGGCGATCGCCGGGGGGTGTCGTCGTCTTGGTGCTGGTCAGGCGCCAGAGGTCAGGCCAGAGGTCAGGCCCAGTGCCGGACGACGACGGGACCGTCGTGCCGCGGTGCGGTCTCACCAGCAGGCACGTGCGCCCAACAGCGCTCCGACGTCCAGCAGAGGTCGACGTCCGACGGGAAGGTCGTGAGGTCGGCGCCGTCGAGAACCTCGACGGAGCCGGGCAGCACCCCTCCGGCGGGACGGACGACGCCCGGCGCCAGCTCGTGCACGCCGAGCGTGCCGGCGTCGTCGGACGGGCCCTCGGTCCAGCCGCCGGCCGCACCGCTGAACCACACGACGGCCCGCGTCTCGACCTCCGTGCCGGTCTCGGAGCGCGTCGCACGCGGCTCGACCACCAGCAGGGCACCGGGACGGCACGTGTGGCCGCTCATCGAGAGCGCACCCTCGAGGACGAGCATCTCCTCGCCTGCGGGCTGGTGGCCCGTCATCGCCCGCTTCCACCCCTCGGGGAAGCGGACGAGGACGGTTCGTGAGGTGCCGTCGGCGGACGAGCGCAGCATCGCCATCTCCGCCTTCTGGTCGGCACCGGCGGGGGCGAAGCTCGTCCACTTCAGCGTCTCGTCGTACAGGTCCTGCTCGATCACGGCGGAGCTCCTTGTCTGGGGGGTGGAGGTCGGGGTACGCAGATGCGCGACGGCATCGGCGAGGCTCACGACGTCGGCGTACTTCGCGTCGAGGTCGAAGAGGTTCTGCTCGTGGACCTGCGCGTCGCGGTCGCCGCAGGCCTCGTCGACGACGATCGGCCGGAACCCGTGCTGCAGCGCGTCCGTCGCGGTGGCGCGCACGCAGCCGCTGGTCGAGAAGCCGACCACGAGCACCGTGTCGACGCCGAGGAAGCGCAGCGTGGACGCGAGGGACGTGCCGAAGAACGCCGAGGCGTACTGCTTGGTCACCACGACCTCGCCCGGCAGCGGGGCGGGGGCGTCCGGGAACGCAGCCCACGGCGAACCGGGCTCGAAGGCGGCCAGCGCCGGGACCTTGCGGCGGAAGTGGCCACCGTCGACGCCGTCCGCGCCGAGCCGGCACCTCGGTGAAGAGGACAGGCACGTCGTGAGCGCGGGCCACGTCGACGAGCTCGGCACCGGCCGCACGGGCCTTCTCGAACCGGCCGCCGGCGTCGCTCAGCGGCGAGGCGGGGTCCAGGTACGCGGTGACGACGTCGACGACGACGACCGCAGGACGGGCCCCGAAGCCGACGCGGCCGAGGAACCCCGCAGCGGCGTAGTCGTCACCGCGGTCCATCAGATCACCCCGGCCTCGGCAAGCGCCGCACGCTCGTCCACAGGAAGCCCGAGGAGGTCGCCGTAGACCTCGTCGTTGTGCTGTCCGAGCGTCGGGCCGGTCCACCGGATGCTGCCCGGCGTGCCCGACAGACGGGGGACGACGTTGGGCATCGCGAGGGAGCCGAACGTCGGGTCCGGGACGCGTACGACGGCCTCGCGGGCGGCGTAGTGCGGATCCTCGAGCATGTCGGCGGCGCGGAAGATGCGCCCCGCCGGCACGCCGGCCTCGTGGAGGAGGACGAGGAGCGCCTCGGCGTCGTGCTTGGCCGTCCAGACGGCGATCCGCTCATCGAGCTCGGCCTGGTTGGCGCCGCGCGTGCCGTGGGTGGCGTACTCGGGCCGGTCGGCGAGCTCGGCTTCGCCCATCGCCGCGGCGAGCCGCTTGAAGACGGTGTCCTGGTTGGCCGCGATGAGCACGGTGTGCCCGTCGGCCGTCGGGTAGACGTTGCTCGGGGCGACGTTCGGGAGGATCGGGCCGGTGCGCTCGCGCTGGTAGCCCGCGACGTCCCACTCGGTGACGAGGCTCTCGGTCATTGCAAGCACGGCCTCGTAGATGGCGCTGTCGACGACCTGGCCCTCCCCCGTGCGCTCGCGGTGCAGCAGCGCGGCGAGGGTGCCGACGGTCGCATGGGTCGCGGCGAGGGAGTCGCCGATCGAGAGGCCCGTGCGCGACGGCGGCCGGTCCGGCTCGCCGGTGATGTAGCGGAGCCCACCCATCGCCTCGCCGATCGAGCCGTAGCCCGCACGCTCGGAGTACGGTCCGGTCTGCCCGTAGCCGCTGACGCGGACGAGGACGATCCCGGGGTTGCGCTCCTTGAGGCGCTCGTACCCGAGGTTCCAGCGCTCCAGGGTGCCGGGGCGGAAGTTCTCGACGACGACGTCGGCGTGCTCGACGAGCCGCAGGAAGAGCTCCTGGCCCTCCGCGCGACGCAGGTCCAGCGTGACCGAGCGCTTGTTGCGCGCCACGATGGGCCACCACAGCGAGTGGCCGTGGGGCTTCTCCCGCCCCCACTGCCGCATGGGATCACCCACGCCAGGCGGCTCGACCTTGACCACGTCGGCGCCCAGGTCGCCCATCAGCTGGCCGGCGAACGGTCCGGCCAGGAGCTGGCCGGCTTCGATGACACGCACCCCGGCGAGCGCGCCGGGAGTCTGCTCGGTAGACATGAGCAAGATCGTATATCAGATAGAGTCTGGATTCCCAGGCTGCCAGGAGGACTGATGACAACCCCCGCTCCCACGGTCGAGATCGTCGAGGTCGCGCCCCGCGACGGGCTCCAGAACGAGGCCCGCGTCCTGCCCACCGCCGTCAAGGCGGAGCTCGTGAGGCGCAGCCTCGACGCCGGCGTGCGGCGCATCGAGGTCACCGCCTTCGCTCGTCCGGACCGCGTGCCCCAGATGGCCGACGCCGAGGCCCTCATGGCGGAGGTCAGGGACGACCCGCGTCTGAGTGCGATCGGTCTGGTCCTGAACCGCCGAGGACTCGATCGGGCGATCGCCGCCGGGTGCGACGAGGTCACCGTGGTCGTCGTCTCCTCCGAAGGGCTGGCCCTGCGCAACCAGGGAGTCGGCACGTACGAGCAGGTCGCGGCATGGCACGCGATCGCACCCGTCGCTCGGGAGGCCGGGCTGCGCACGTCGGTGATCCTCGCTGCGGCGTTCGGCTGCCCGTTCGACGGAGAGGTGCCGGTCGGACGTGTGCTCGATGTCGCGAAGGCCGTGCTCGACGACGCGCCGGACGAGCTCGCGATCGCCGACACGATCGGCGTCGGAGTGCCGGGCCAGGTCGTCGACCTCGTGGGCGGGCTCGCCGACCTCGCCCCGCAGATGCCGTTGCGCGCGCACTTCCACAACACCCGCAACACCGGGTACGCCAACGCGATCGCCGCCGTGCAGTCGGGCGTGAGCGTCCTCGACGCCTCCGCCGGCGGCATCGGCGGTTGTCCGTTCGCCCCCGGCGCGACCGGCAACGTCGCGACCGAGGACCTGCTCTACCTGCTCCACCGCAGCGGCTGCACGACGGGCGTCGACCCGCAGACCGTCGCCGCTACCGGGCAGTGGATCTCCGACCAGCTCGGCCTGGCACAGGCGCCTGCCCAGCTCGGACGCGCAGGCTGGTTCCCCGCCCCGCAGCGGTGACGTCGCCGTCACCGCCCGTGGGGCGGAGCGACGGCGGAGCCTCGGACGTGGGTACGACCTAGAACAGGTCGCGGATCTCCTTGGGGATCTCGACGTCGCCGTCGGCCTGCGGGGTCGCGCCGAACCCGAACGCCGACGCTCCGTCGCCTGCCGGCTTCGCGGGCTCGTTCTTGGCCGCCGCACGCTTGGCCGGGTTGCCCGAGACGCGACTTGCCCTTCGTCTTGCCCTTCTTGGGCTGCTGTCGGGCACCCGGCGCGCTTGCCGCCGCCCGCCGGGCATCCCCGGCATGCCGGGCATCCCAGGCATCCCCGGGATACCGCCGCCCTTGGCCATCTGCTGCATCATCTTGCGCGCCTCGAAGAAGCGGTCGACGAGCTGGTTGACGTCGCTGACCTGCGTGCCGGAGCCACGCGCGATGCGGGCGCGGCGCGAGCCGTCGATGATCTTGGGGTTGTCGCGCTCGGCGGGCGTCATCGAGCGGATGATCGCCTTGATCTTGTCGATCTCGCGCTCGTCGAAGTTGGCGAGCTGGTCCTTGAACTGGCCCATGCCCGGGAGCATGCCGAGGATCTTGGACATCGAGCCCATCTTCGACAGGGCCTCCATCTGCTGGAGGAAGTCGTCGAGGGTGAAGCGAGCCGCCGGCGAGCTTCTCGGCGGCCTGGGCGGCCTGCTCGGCGTCGAACGCCTTCTCGGCCTGCTCGATGAGCGTCATCATGTCGCCCATGTCGAGGATGCGCGAGGCCATGCGGTCGGGGTGGAAGACGTCGAACTCGTCGAGCTTCTCGCCGGTGGAGGCGAACATGATCGGGCGGCCGGTGACCGAGCGCGACCGAGAGCGCCGCACCGCCGCGCGCGTCGCCGTCGAGCTTGGACAGCACGACGCCGGTGAAGTCGACGCCCTCGAGGAAGGCCTCGGCGGTGCCGACGGCGTCCTGGCCGATCATCGCGTCGATGACGAACAGCACCTCGTCGGGCTGCGTGGCCTCGCGGATGTCGGCGGCCTGCTTCATCAGCTCGGCGTCGATCGCCAGACGGCCCGCGGTGTCGATGACCACGACGTCGTGCAGCGAGCGCTGGGCCTCGGCGACGGCGTCGCGGGCGACCTGGACCGGGTCGCCGATGCTCTGGGTGCCCGACTGGGTCTGGGCGGCGCCCACGTTGCCGGCCTCGGGCGCGAAGACGGTGACGCCGGCCTGCTCGCCGACGACCTTCAGCTGGGTGACGGCGTTGGGACGCTGGAGGTCGGCCGCGACGAGCATCGGCGAGTGGCCCTGGTCCTTGAGCCAGCGGCCCAGCTTGCCCGCGAGCGTCGTCTTGCCGGCGCCCTGGAGGCCGGCGAGCATGATGACGGTCGGCGGGTTCTTGGCGAAGCGGATGCGGCGCGTCTCGCCGCCGAGGATGCGGACGAGCTCGTCGTTGACGATCTTGATGACCTGCTGGGCCGGGTTGAGCGCCTGGCTCACCTCGGCGCCGCGGGCGCGCTCCTTGACTTGCGCGATGAACTCGCGCACCACGGGCACGGCGACGAGCGATACC
>CAVPEH010000008.1:0-339127 GCA_963703415.1 uncultured Actinomycetota bacterium
CGCCGACGGGATCCTCGGTCCGTACCCTTCTTCCTCGCGGTGATGGGCGTCATCATGCCGCTCGGCGCGCTCCCGCTCCACGTGGCGGGCGGCGGGACGCGGCGCTCGCTGTTCCGCGGCACCGTCGCGGCCACCGTGGCTCTCGGGATCTCCATGGGGCTCGTCGGCGCGCTCGGGATGCTCGTCGAGTACGGCGTGTTCGCGGCGCTCGACTGGCCGGGGACGGTGGAGCCGGCCGGGCTCTACGACTCCTCGGGCGACTTCTTCGGCATCTGGCTCTCCTGGTCCCTCAGCGGCATCGGCTACTTCCTCGGAGGCGCGGCGGTCGCGCTCGGCTACTACCGCTGGGGCCCGATGCTCGGCACCGTCGTGATGCTCCCGATCGTGGCGCTGGTGATCGGCGGGGAGATCGCGCTCGGCGGCGGGATCACCTCGACCGACCTCGGCGGCCTGGACGGCGACTCGACGCTCCCGGCAGCGGCGTCGGTCGCCCTCTCGCTGCTGGCGAGCGGCGGAGTCGCGCTCATCCTGCACCGAACGCTCCGCGATCTCCCCCTGAGGGCGAACAACAGCACCTGACCAGTGCTGCAGGTCAGCCCAGCACGTCGGCGAGGTCGTACGAGACGACCTCCTCGAGCTGCTCGTACGTGCACGACTCGGGATCACGGTCGGACCGCCACCGCTTGAAGCGGGCGGTGTGCCGGAAGCGCGTGCCCTCCATGTGCTCGTACGCGACCTCGGCGACGAGCACGGGGCGGATCGGGACGAACGACAGGTCTTTGCCGGCGCTCCACCGGCTCTGCGCTCCGGGAAGGCGATCGCCCGCCCGTGCGCCTCGGCCTCCGCCCACCGACCCCACGGGTGCTCGGCGAAAGGGACCACGAGCTGGTCGCAGCTCGGCCGCAAGCTCCGCACGCCGGGATGCCGTGAACGCGGCGCACACGCCGACGTGCTGGAGCACCCCCTCGTCGTTGTAGAGGCCGAGCAGCATCGAGCCCAGCAGGGGCAGCTCGGCGTGGAGGTCTTGTGCAGCCGGTAGCCGGCCACCACCACGTCCGCGGTCCGCTCGTGCTTGATCTTCATCATCGTGCGGGCGTTCTGCTCGTACGGGCGCGCAGCGGCTTCGCGACGACGCCGTCCAGGCCCGCGCCCTCGAACTGGCCGAACCACTCCTGGGCGACCGCAGCGTCCAGGGTCGTCCGCGTCGTGTGCACCGGCGCACCTGCGTCCTGCAGGGCCTCGACCAGGCGAGCGCGCCGCAGCTCGAACGGCTCCTCCGTCAGGTCGTCGTCGCCCAGCGCGAGCAGGTCGAACGCGACGTACGAGGCGGGTGTCTGCTCGGCGAGGAGCCCGATCCGCGAGGCCGCCGGGTGGATCCGCTCCTGGAGCACCTCGAACTCGAGCCGCCCGTCGAGCGCCACGACGATCTCGCCGTCGAGGACGCAGCGTGCCGGGAGGTGCTCCCGGAAGGCGGTGACGAGCTCCGGGAAGTAGCGCGTCAGGTCCCGGGTGTTGCGGCTCGTCATCTCGACGTCGTCCCCGTCACGGAACACGATGCACCGGAACCCGTCCCACTTCGGTTCGTACGACAGTCCGCCGTCGACCTTCGCCGGGTCGGGGATGCCCTTGACCGACTTGGCGAGCATCGGGCGCACGGGAGGCATGACCGGCAGCGCCATCACGTCACCTCCGCTCGCTCGCGCCGACGGGGACCTCGGCCTCGTCCTGCGGGCGGGCCCGGTCGGCGTGCCCTGGCCACCAGGCGGCGTGGCCGAGGAGCGCCGTCAACGACGGTGTGAAGAACATCGACATCACGAAGGCCGCGACGAGGATGCCGAACGAGATCGCGAAGCCCATGGAGACCAGAAGCGGGTTCCCGCCGAGCATGAGCGCCGCGAACGACCCGGCGAGGATCAGCCCGGCCGCGGCGATGGTCGGCCCGGCGTGCCGGACAGCCGTCGCGGCCGCGGCACGTGGGTCCTTGCCGTGCCGGGACTCTTCGCGGAGCCGCGCGATCATCAGGATGTTGTAGTCGGTGCCGAGCGCCGTGACGAACAGGTAGATGTAGATCGGCAGCATGAAGATCAGGCCGTCCTGACCCTGCGCCACCTGGAACACCAGCACCGTCGCACCGAGCGTCGCGGCGAACCCGAGGCCCACCGAGGCCATCAGGTAGAGCGGCGCGACGAGGCTTCGCAGGAGCAGGGCGAGGATCAGCATGATCATCAGCGCCGCGACCGGGAACACCACCGAGTAGTCCCGGACCATCGCGTCCTGAAGGTCGACGAAGATCGACGTCGTCCCCCCGACGAGGGCCTCCGCGTCGCCCGGCGCGGCATCGTGCGCCGCGTCGCGGATCGGGCCCGCGACGTTCTCCATCGCCGCGTCCGACATCGGGTCGTCCTCGAGGGTGACGACGAACAGTGCCGCCGTCCCGTCGCTGTTGGGGAGGGGGTCGGCCACCTGGGCGACACCGTCCGCGGCTCCGAGCGCCTCGGCGTACGGCGCCAGCTCTGCCTGGTCGAGAGTGCCACCGTCGGTGCTGCGCAGGATGATGGTCTGGGGCGCGGTCGCCCCCGCCGGGTAGCCCTCGAGCATGCGCTCGCTGGCGACCACCGACTCGGCGTCGTCGGGCAGGCTCAGCTGGGAGAAGTCGAACGAGGGCTTGAACCCGAACGCGAAGACCGCCAGGGCGGCGAGCAGCAGGCCGGACGCGAGCGCGAAGCGGCCCGGGTGGCGACCGAGCGCCTCGCCCATCGCGCCGAAACGGGCCCCCTCGGGCTCCTTCTTCCACGCCTTGGACGGCCAGAACACCTTGGTCCCGAGCAACGACACCACCGCGGGGATCAGCGTGAGAGCTGCCACCACCGTCACCGCGACCGCGATCGCGAGCGCGGGACCGATCGCGCGGAAGATGCTCAGCGTCGAGAGGACGAGTGCGAGGAACGCGACGATGACGGCGCCGCCTGCGGAGGCGATCGCCTCACCGGCGCGCTCGATCGCGTGGATCATCGCCTCCTTCGGCGCCTCACCCTCACGAAGGCGCTCGCGATAGCGGAACATCAGGAACAGGATGTAGTCGGTCCCGATGCCGAAGAGCACCACGATGAGGATCACGGTGATCGACGAGTCGGTCTGGAGGCCGAAGAGGTCGTTGGCGTACGCGATCAGCCCTGTCGCGACCTGGGAGATGATCGTGATCACCACGATCGGCAGCAGCGCGATGATCGGGCTGCGGAAGATCACCAGCAGCAGCACGACGATCAGGCCGATCGTCGCGACGCCGACCGCCGCCTCGGCACCGCTCGACGCCTCCGTGGCGTCGAGGTTCTGCGCGATCGAACCGGTCACGCCGACGCGGAGGTCGGTGCCCTCGGCGGCGTCCTTGGCCTCCTCACGGAGCTCCTCGGCGCTGTCGTTCAGCGCGACGTCGAACGGGTCGGTGCCCTCGGCGAGACCGACGCTGATGGTCTGGACGAGACCGTTCTCCGACGGAGGGTTGGCCCGGATGTCGTCGAGGAGGTCGATGTCGGACGCACTCAGGTCCTTCGCCATCTTCTCGACCGCGACGACGTCCGCGGCGCTCAGCGGCGCCCCGTCCTCGCGGTCGACGACCACGATCGCCGCCGGCTCGGTGTCGGCCAGCTCCGGGAAGGCCTCCTGCTGCGCCTCGAGCGCCTTGATGGACTCGTAGTGGGCGGGGAGGAAGTCGGCCTCGTCGGACGTGGACTCCAGCTTGGGCGCGGTCGCGACGACCACGACGGCGAGCAGGATCCACGCGAGGATGACCTGCCAAGGATGACGGACAACGTACCGACCGAGCGTGCCGAACACAGGACCCCCTGGGAGCGGGCCGCCCCGTCGGCAGCCCCGAAAACCCTATCCAACACTGGATCTCTAGACTGTCCCAGTGGATTTCCTCGCCGTAGAGGTCGCCGGCCTCGTCATGCGCTACGGCGACACGACCGCTGTGGACGGGCTCAGTCTCACGGTCGAACCCGGTACGGTCACCGCCGTCCTCGGCCCCAACGGCGCGGGCAAGACGACGACGATCGAGACGTGCGAGGGCTACCGCAGTCCGCAGGAGGGCAAGGTCCGCGTCCTCGGCCTCGACCCCGTACGCGATGCCACCCGCCTGCGGCCACGGGTCGGGGTGATGCTCCAGAGCGGCGGCGCGTGGTCGGCCTCGTACCCGCACGAGATGCTCCGCTACGTCTCGCGCCTGTACGCCGACCCGCTCGACGTCGACGCGCTGATCGAGCGGCTCGGCCTCGGCACGGTCGGCCGGACCCCGTACCGCCGGCTGTCCGGCGGCCAGCAGCAGCGCCTCGCCCTCGCGACGGCGCTCGTAGGACGTCCCGAGCTGGTCTTCCTCGACGAGCCGACCGCGGGACTCGACCCGCAGGCGCGCCGTGCGACCTGGGAGCTCGTGGACGAGCTGCGGGCGAGCGGCGTCACCGTCGTGCTGTCCACCCACTTCATGGACGAGGCCGAACGCCTCGCCGACTGGGTGCACGTGCTCGACCACGGCCGCCTCATCGCCTCGGGCACCCCCAAGAGCCTGACCAGCGAGGGCGCCGAGAACACGCTGCGCCTCTCCGGCCCTTCGGGCATCGACGTGTCCGGTCTCGTCGCCGCGCTCCCCGCCGGCTTCCAGGTCGTCGAGCAGGCACCCGGCGCCTACCTCGTCTCCGGGACGATCGATCCGCCGCTCCTCCAGACGGTGACCACCTGGTTCGCCGGGCAGGGCATCCTCCTCGACGGCATCGCCGTACGCCGCCGCACCCTCGAGGACGTCTTCCTCGACCTCACCGGACGGGAGCTGCGCTCGTGAGCCTCGACTTCGCGCCTCGACCGGGCGCTGCACCGCTCGGCCGGATGGTCGTCGCGCAGACGATGATGGAGACCCGGCTGCTGATGCGCAACGGTGAGCAGCTGCTCCTGGCGCTGGTCATCCCGCTGCTGCTCCTGGTGGCCGGGACGGAGGCGACGCGCATCGTCGACCTCGGGCCCGGCCGGCCGATCGACATCGTCACACCGGGTGTCCTCGCCCTGGCGATCCTGTCGTCCTCCTTCACGTCGCTGGCCATCGCGACCGGCTTCGAACGCCGGTACGGCGTGATCAAGCGGCTGGGGACCACGCCGCTCCCCCGCTGGGGTCTGCTCGTCGGCAAGATCGGGTCGGTCCTGCTCGTGCAGGCGGTGCAGCTGACCGTGCTCTGCCTGGTGGCGCTCTGGCTCGGGTGGGAGCCGCGCGGCGGCGCCTCCTCGTACCTGGGGATGGTGGTGCTGACCCTGCTCGGCACCGCCGCCTTCGCCGGCCTCGCGCTGCTGCTGGCAGGCATCTTGCGTGCCGAGGCCACACTGGCAGTGGCCAACCTCGTGTACGTCCTGCTGCTCGTCGGCGGGGCCGTGCTCGTGCCCCTCGACCGCTATCCCGAGGCCGCGCAGGCGTTCTTGTCGCTGCTGCCGTCGGGTGCGTTGTCGGAGGGCATGCGTGTCGTGTTCGAAGGGGGTGCACTACCGACGTCGAGCGTCGTGGTGCTCGTCGTGTGGGCCGCCGTCGCGTCGATCGCGACCGCGCGTACGTTCAAGTGGGAGTAGACATGCTGGACAGGTTCCGTACGCCGTCGACCGGGTTCGTCCGCGGGTGGGCGTGGGCGTCGCTGGTCGCCAACATCGGCATCATCGTGACCGGCGCCGCCGTGCGCCTGACGGCATCCGGGCTCGGCTGCCCGACCTGGCCCCGGTGCACCGACGCCTCGTACGTCCCGCACGGTGAGCTGGGCATGCACGGGGCGATCGAGTTCGGCAACCGGCTGCTGACGTTCGTGCTCGCGGCCATCGCGATCGCGACGTGGTTCGCCGTGAGGTCCTGGAGCCCGCGCAGGCCCCGCGCGGTCGTCGTGGCGACCCTGATGGCGCTCGGCATCCCTGCGCAAGCACTCATCGGCGGCTTCACGGTGCTCGTCGACCTCAACTCCTGGGCGGTCGCGATCCACCTCGCGGTCTCCATCGGCCTCGTCAGCCTGTCCACGGTCCTGCTGCGCCAGACGTACCACCCGGCGGCGTGGTACCCGCCGACGGTGCCGGCGCCCGCGCGGACGCTCGCCTGGCTGACGTACGGCGTGATGTGGGCGACCGTGATGATCGGCACCGTCGTGACCGGTGCCGGCCCGCACGCCGGCGACCCCGACACGCCCCGCAACGGGTTCGACCCCGCGGCGGTGACGCAGCTCCACGCCGATGCCGTGTTCCTGCTGCTCGGGCTGTCCGTCGGCCTGCTGCTGACCTACAAGGCGGTCGGGGCCGCCCCGGTGGCGGTCCGCGCTGCCGTCGTGCTGCTCGTCGTCGAGCTCGCGCAGGGCGTGATCGGGTTCGTGCAGTACTTCACGGACCTGCCGATCCTCGTCGTCGGGCTCCACCTGCTGGGTGCCGGCATGCTCGCCGCCGCGGCGACCTGGGCGGCCCTGGAGTCCCGCACGCCCGCCGTCACCCGCACGCCGACCGCAGCGCCGTCCCCGTCCCCGTCCCCGTCGCCAGCGCCGTAAGGCGCAGCCGCCGTCTCGAAGCAGGCGCCCGAGCAGGTCGTCGACCACGCGCTGCAGGTGCGGAACCAGCCCGATCAGGCGCGTCCGCCAGCAGGCGGACGCGCTCAGCGCAGGAAGGGATCGATCGCGGCGGCGACGAAGAGCAGCGCGAGGTAGGCGTTCGACCAGTGGAACAGCCGCATCGGCTTGAGCACCGGAGCTCGTTCGACGTGTCCGCGCGCGAGAGGCAAGAGGTGCGCCTCGACGAGGAACGCTGTGCCGAGCACCGATGGCGACGACCGGGTAGAACCAGCCGGTCCCGGCGACGCGGCCACAGCAGCAGCGACGTCGCGACCATCGACGTACGAGTACGCGAGCGATCTGGCGGCCGACCTCGGTCGCCGGCGCGACTGACGGGCAGCATCGGGACGTCGGCCTGCGCGTAGTCCTCGCGGTAGCGCGTCGCCAGCGCCCAGAAGTGCGGCGGCGTCCAGAAGAACACGACCAGGAACAGCACGACCGGCGCCCAGGCCAGCTCGCCGGTGACGGCCGTCCAGCCGATCAGCGCCGGGAAGCAGCCGGCGAGCACCGCCCCACACGATGTTCTGCGCGTGCGCCGCTTGAGCATCATCGTGTAGCCGACGACGTAGAAGACGTTGGCGGCGAGCGCGAGACCGGCCGACAGCCAGTTGACGAGGAAGCCGAGCCACAGCGGTCGAGACCACGCCGAGCACGAGACCGAAGACGAGCGCGCCCGGGTCGTGACCGCGTGACGCGGCAGCGGACGACGACGCGTACGGCGCATCTGCTGGTCGATGTCGGCGTCGAACGACGCAGTTGAGAGCGTTGGCCGAGCCAGCCGACAGCGTGCCGCCCACGAAGCGTCGCGACGACGAGCCCAGAGGCCGGGGACGCCCTGCTGCGGCCAGGAACATCATCGGCACGGTCGTCAGGAGCAGCAGCTCGATGATCCGCGGCTTCGTCAGGCGCGACATAGGCGCTGACGACGTCGGAGACACGGGGACGAGCGCTCGACGGGTCCGAGGGACGCTGGTGCCCAGCACGCAGCTCCGGGTCGATGGCGGTCACTCCAGGAGTCTAGTCGCGCGTATGCCCGATGCACCCCCGGGTGGGGCCGATCCGGCTCTCGACGTGACGCCGGCCACACATCGTGGGGCCGATGTCCACGGGAAGGGAGGCGATCCCCATGGGCTCACGGGCGCGAGTAGGCTCGACACCGAGACCTGGACGTGATCCGGCGTTCAAGCACCTGCGCCGCGCCGGCAACCCGCGAAACCGTACGAGGAGCATCGCGACGTGAGCACCGAGCTGGAGTGGACCGATCTGGATCGCAAGGCGGTCGACACCGTCCGAGTCCTGGCGATGGACGCGGTCCAGAAGGTAGGCAACGGCCACCCCGGTACGGCGATGAGCCTCGCTCCGGCGGCCTACCTCCTCTACAACAAGGTGATGAAGCACAACCCCGCCGATCCGCACTGGATCGCGCGCGACCGCTTCGTCCTGTCGTGCGGCCACTCGAGCCTCACCCAGTACATCCAGCTCTACCTCACCGGCTACGGCCTCGAGCTCGCCGATCTGGAAGCGCTCCGCACCTGGGGCAGCAAGACCCCCGGTCACCCGGAGTTCCGGCACACCGCCGGTGTCGAGGTCACGACCGGCCCGCTCGGCCAGGGCGTCGGCAACGCCGTCGGCATGGCGATGGCGGCGCGCCGTCGCCACGGCCTCCTCGAGCCCGACACACCGCTCGGCGAGGGGCTGTTCGACCACCACGTCTACGCGATCGCCTCTGACGGCGACATGCAGGAGGGCGTGGCTTCCGAGGCCAGCTCGATCGCCGGCACGCAGCAGCTCGGCAACCTCACCGTGATCTGGGACGACAACCACATCTCGATCGAGGACAACACGTCGGTCGCGTTCAACGAGGACGTGCTGCGCCGCTACGAGGGCTACGGCTGGCACGTCCAGCTCGTCGACTGGACCCACGGCGGCGAGAACTACGAGGAGGACGTCCAGGCGCTGCACGACGCGCTGGAGGCCGCGAAGGCGACCCAGGACAAGCCCAGCCTCATCGCCCTGCGGACGATCATCGCCTGGCCCGCGCCCGACAAGCAGAACACCGGCGCCTCGCACGGCTCCGCGCTGGGCGTCGACGAGGTCGCGGCCACCAAGAAGGTGCTCGGCTTCGACCCCGACAAGACGTTCGACGTGGCCCCCGAGGTCCTCGAGCACACCCGCGCGACCCGCACGCGTGGCGAGAAGGAGCAGGCCGCCTGGGACGAGCGGTACGCCGCGTGGCGCGCCGAGCACCCGGAGGGCGCCGCGCTGATCGACCGCCTGCAGGCCCGCGAGCTCCCTGACGGCTGGGAGGAGGGCCTCCCGACGTACGAGCCCGACGAGAAGGGTGTCGCGACCCGCGTCGCGTCCGGTGCGTTCCTCACGGCCGCCGCTCCCGCACTTCCCGAGCTCTGGGGCGGCTCCGCCGACCTCGCCGGCTCGAACAACACGACGCCCAAGGGCGAGCCGTCCTTCCTGCCGCCCGAGCATGCCTCGAAGATGTTCTCCGGCGACTGGTACGGACGGGTGCTGCACTTCGGCATCCGTGAGCACGGGATGGGCGCGATCCTCAACGGCATCGCGCTGCACTCCCCCACGCGTCCGTACGGCGGCACCTTCCTCGTGTTCTCCGACTACATGCGCCCGGCGGTCCGCCTGGCCGCGCTCATGCAGCTCCCGGTGACCTACGTCTGGACCCACGACTCGATCGGTCTCGGCGAGGACGGCCCGACGCACCAGCCGGTGGAGCACCTTGCGGCGCTGCGGGCGATCCCGGGCCTCGACGTGATCCGCCCGGCGGACGCGAACGAGACGATCGCGGTCTGGAAGCGGGTCCTCGAGACCGCGAACAACCCCGCCGCGCTCGCGCTGAGCCGTCAGAACCTTCCTGTCTTCCCGCGCGGCACCGACGGCTACGCGCCCGCCGAGGACGCGACCAAGGGCGGCTACGTCCTGCTCGACACCGAAGGCGATCCGGACGTGGTGCTGATCGGCACCGGGTCCGAGGTCCAGCTGGCGGTCGCCGCGCGCGAGCAGCTCGCCGCCGAGGGCATCGCCGCACGCGTCGTGTCGATGCCCTGCCGCGAGTGGTTCGACGGACAGACCGAGGCCTACCGGGACTCGGTCGTCCCGCCGCACGTGCGTGCGCGGGTCAGCGTCGAGGCCGGCATCGCCCAGGGCTGGCGCGAGGTGGTCGGCGACGCCGGCCGCATCGTGAGCCTGGAGCACTACGGCGCCTCGGCGGCGTACCAGACCCTGTACGACCAGTTCGGCATCACCGCCGACGCGGTCGTCAGTGCCGCGAAGGAGAGCATCGCGGCCGCGGGTCACACAGGAGGGGTCGGCGTCTTCGCCAAGCCGATGGACACGATCCTCCCGCAGACCGACCACTGAAGGCGCCCACGACGGCGTCCCATCCGACGATGGAGGAGACAGCGATGACCGACCGACTGCAGGCGCTCAGCGAGGCGGGTGTGTCCATCTGGCTCGACGACCTGTCGCGTGAGCTGACCGAGACCGGCAAGCTCGCCTCGCTCGTCGTCGACGACCACGTCGTCGGCGTCACGAGCAACCCGACGATCTTCGCCTCGGCGATGAAGGAGGGTGAACGGTACGAGGGACAGCTCGACGCGCTCCTCGCATCCTCCGACCAGACCACGGTCGCGGACGCGATCTTCGAGGTGACCACCACCGACGTCCGCCAGGCCGCGCACATCCTGCGTGGTGTGTGGGGCGAGACGCTCGGCACCGACGGACGGGTCTCGCTCGAGGTCGACCCGACTCTCGCGTACGACACCGACGAGACGATCGCGACCGCCAAGAAGCTCTGGGACAAGGTCGCCGAACCCAACGTCTTCATCAAGATCCCGGCGACCCGTGAGGGTCTCCCCGCGATCGCAGCGACCATCGCCGACGGGATCAGCGTCAACGTGACCCTGCTGTTCTCGGTGGACCGCTACCGCGAGGTGATGGACGCCTACGCGTACGGGCTCGAGCAGGCGGCGGCCAACGGCATCGACCTCTCGACGATCCAGTCGGTCGCGTCGGTGTTCGTCAGCCGGATCGACTCCGAGGTCGACAAGCGCCTCGACGACATCGGCACCTCGGAGGCCGTCGCGCTGAAGGGCAAGACGGCCATCGCCAACTCGCAGCTCGCCTACGCCGCGTACGAGGAGTTCTTCTCCTCCGAGCGCTGGGCGGAGCTCGAGGCGAAGGGCGCCAACCGCCAGCGTCCGCTCTGGGCGTCGACCGGCGTCAAGAACCCCGAGTACCCCGACACGATGTACGTGACGGAGCTCGTGGCGCCCGGTGTGGTCAACACGATGCCCGGCAGCACGCTGGCCGCGTTCAAGGACCACGGCGAGGTCCACGGCGACACCCTCACCGGCACCGCCGACGAGGGTCAGAAGGTGCTCACCACACTCGCTGAGGTGGGCGTCGACTACGACGACGTGATGGCGGTCCTCGAGTCCGAGGGCGTCGAGAAGTTCGAGTCCTCGTGGGCGGACCTTGTCCGTACCGTGCAGGATCAGCTCACGGCTGCGCGCACCCGCCGCGGCTGAGGCCAACGCACCAGGGGGGATCCGTGGAGGAAGAGAGCGCACCGGCAGGCTTCGAGCTGGGGCTGGCCTATCCGGACGAGCAGGAGCTCGAGAAGGCCGTCGAACAGCTGGTCGCGGACCAGGTGGCCAGCCGTATCGCCGGTCACGACGCGAGCCTGTGGGGCCCGGAGGCCGAGGAGGAGGCGAGCAAGCGCCTCGGCTGGGTCGACCTGCACCTCACATCGGTGCCCCTCGTCGAGCAGGTGACGTCGCTGCGCGACGACCTGCGCGGCCGCGGGCTCGACCGCGTCGTGCTGTGCGGCATGGGCGGGTCGTCGCTCGCGCCGGAGGTGATCTGCGCGAGCGCGGGCGTCCCGCTCACCGTGCTCGACTCCTCCGACCCGGACATGGTGCGCGAGGCGATCGACGCAGACCTCGAGAGCACCGTCGTCGTGGTCTCGAGCAAGTCCGGCGGCACCGTGGAGACCGACAGCCAGCGGCGCGCGTACGAGCACGCGTTCGAGGTCGCCGGGATCGATCCGGCCGAGCGGATCATCGTGGTCACCGATCCCGGCTCTCCGTTGGACGACGAGGCGACCGAGACGGGCTACCGGGTCTTCCGCGCCGACCCGCAGGTCGGTGGTCGCTACTCGGCGCTCACCGCGTTCGGGCTGGTGCCCAGCGGGCTCGCCGGTGCCGACATCGGTGCTCTGCTGCAGGAGGCGGACGAGATCGCCGAGGACGTCGCCGCCGACGACGAGACCAACCCCGCCCTGGTCCTGGCCGCGCTGATCGGCGTCGCCAACGCGCGGGGCGTCGACAAGCTGCTCCTCGCCGACGCGGGCTCGCGCAACGTCGGCTTCGGCGACTGGATCGAGCAGCTCGTCGCCGAGTCGACCGGCAAGCAGGGCAGGGGCATCCTGCCCGTCGTCGTGGCAGGACGCCCACTCCCCCAACGCCGACCCGAGCACTCCCGACGAGGTCGTGGGCATGATCGGCCCGATGCGCGACGACCACCCGGTCGCCGCCTCCGGGTACGGGTTCGCGGTGGATGCACCGCTCGGGGCGCTGTTCCTGCTGTGGGAGTACGCCACCGCGGTCGTCGGCCGGATGATCGGCATCGACCCGTTCGACCAGCCCGACGTCGAGAGCGCCAAGCAGGCCGCACGCGACATGCTCGGCGGCGGGTCGTCCGCGCCCGTGGCCGCGTTCACCGACCAGGGCGTCACGGTGTACGACACCAGCGGCTGGCTGCCCGAGGACGTCACCACCGTCCGCGAGGCGGTCGCGGCCCTGCTGGACGAGCTGGACCCCGAGCGAGGCTACGTCGCGGTGCAGGTCTACCTCGACCGCTACCGGGACCCGAGCCTCGCCGAGACGCGTGACGTGCTCGCCACCCGGACCGGGCAGGCCGACCACGTTCGGCTGGGGTCCGCGCTTCCTGCACTCCACCGGCCAGTACCACAAGGGCGGCCCGGCCACGGGCGTCTACCTGCAGATCACGTCGGACCCCGACCAGGACCTCGACGTCCCCGGTCGGCCGTTCACCTTCGGCCAGTTCCTCCTGGCCCAGGCGGTCGGTGACGCGTCCGTCCTGAGCGGGCATGGGCGGCCGGTGCTCCGCCTGCACCTCGACGGTTCCGAGGGAGCACGCGCCGCGCTACGGGAGGCGCTCGGGTGAGCCGGGCGTCGCGAGGCGGGCCCGCCCCGTACGTCAATCCGCTGCGCCAGCCGGAGGACCGACGGCTCCCCCGCATCGCGGGCCCGAGCTGCCTCGTCATGTTCGGCGTGACCGGCGACCTGTCGCGCAAGAAGCTCATGCCGGCGGTGTACGACCTCGCGAACCGCGGCCTCTTGCCGCCCGGCTTCTCTCTGGTCGGCTTCGCCCGGCGCGAGTGGGAGGACCAGGACTTCGCGCAGGTCGTGTACGAGTCGGTCAAGCGGTACGCCCGCACGGAGTTCCACGAGGAGGTCTGGAACCAGCTCGCCGAGGGCATCCGGTTCGTGCCGGGCTCGTTCGACGACGACGAGGCGTTCGAGCACCTCGTCAACACCGTGGACGAGCTCGACCGTGAGCGCGGCACCGGCGGCAACTACGCCTTCTACCTGTCGATCCCTCCCGGCTTCTTCTCGACCGTCGTCGGGCAGATCAAGAAGCACGGGCTCGCCACTCCCCGAGGTGGCTCCTGGCGTCGCGTGGTCATCGAGAAGCCGTTCGGCCACGACCTCGAGAGCGCTGTCGACCTGGACGACGTCGTCGTCGGAGGTGTTCCCGCCCGAGTCGGTCTTCCGGATCGACCACTACCTCGGCAAGGAGACCGTCCAGAACATCCTGGCGTTCCGCTTCGCCAACGAGCTGTTCGAGCCGGTCTGGAACTCCCACTACGTCGACCACGTCCAGATCACGATGGCCGAGGACATCGGCATCGGCGGCGCGCGCCGGCTACTACGACGGCATCGGCGCCGCGCGCGACGTCATCCAGAACCACCTCCTCCAGCTCATGGCGCTGGTCGCGATGGAGCGAGCCGGTCTCCTTCAACGCGCGCAGCCTGCGCCTGGAGAAGCAGAAGGTGCTCGCACAGGCCCGTCACGCCGGACCGGATGGACCTGCACACCGCACGCGGCCAGTACGCCGCCGGCTGGGCCGGCGGTCGCAAGGTCAAGGGCTACCTCGACGAGGAGGACATCCCGGCGACCTCGGCGACCGAGACGTACGCCGCGATCCGGCTCGACATCGAGACGCGTCGCTGGGCCGGCGTTCCGTTCTACCTGCGCACCGGCAAGCGCCTCGGCACGCCGGGTGACGGAGATCGCCGTGGTCTTCAAGCGTGCGCCCCACCAGCCGTTCGCGAAGTACGACATCGCCGAGCTCGGCCAGAACGCCCTCGTCATGCGGATCCAGCCCGACGAGGGCGTCACGTCCGGTTCGGCGCCAAGGTGCCCGGCACCACGATGGAGCTGCGGGACGTCAACATGGACTTCGCGTACGGCGGCACGTTCGTCGAGTCGAGCCCCGAGGCGTACGAGCGCCTGATCCTCGACGTGCTGCTGGGCGACCCGCCGCTGTTCCCCCAGCAGGAGGAGGTCGAGCTCTCGTGGAAGATCCTCGACCCGGTCATCGAGTACTGGGCCGAGCAGTCCAAGCGCGGCGTCAGCATGCCCGAGCCGTACGTCTCCGGCGGCTGGGGGCCGACGTCGGCCGACGCGATGCTGGAACGCGACGGGCGGGCGTGGCGCCGGCCGTGAGCCCGGTGCCACGAGTTCGCGAGACGAGCCCCGAGGAGCAAGGAGAGCGATGAAGGTCGACCTGAACGACACCAACTCCAGTGCCGTCGCCGCTGCGCTCGTCCGGGCCCGGATCGCCGCCGGCAGCCCGGCGATGGACATGGTCCTCACGCTCATCGTCGTCACGGACGAGGCGCACTACTACGACGCGATGCGCGCCTCCCGTGTCATCTCCCGCGAGCACCCGGCCCGAGTGCTCGGCGTGATCCTGCGGTCCCGGCGAGGGGCGTCGAGTCTCGACGCGCAGGTTCGCATCGGCAACGACAGCGCCGGTGAGTCGGTGATCCTGCGGATGAGCGGAGAGCTCACCCAGCACGCCGAGTCGGTGGTGCTGCCGCTGCTGCTGCCGGACTCCCCCGTGGTCGCCTGGTGGCCGGGTTCGGCACCGAAGGTGCCCGCACTCGACCCGCTCGGGTCCCTGGCGCCCCGACGCCTCACCGACGCCGCCGCCGCACGGACCCGCCACGCCGCGCTGCTGCGCGTCGCGCGTTCGTACCATCCCGGAGACACCGACCTGGCCTGGACGCGTCTCACGCCGTGGCGCGCGCTGCTCGCTGCCGCCCTCGACCAGGCCGAGCTCGTGATCACCGGCGCCTCGGTCGTCGCCGAGCGCGGCAACCCCAGCGCCGACCTGCTCGTCGCGTGGCTCGAGGCGCGGCTCGACGTGCCGACCGAGCACTCGGTCTCGCGCGGGCCCGGCATCACGGAGGTCCGCCTCCACTCGACCGTCGGAGACGTGGCGGTGCTGCGGCACGACGGCCGCAACGGACGGTTCTTCGTCCCCGGTGAGGCCGAGCGCGCCGTCGCTCTCAAGCGCCGCTCGACCGCCGAGCTGCTCGCCGAGGACCTTCGTCGCCTCGATGAGGACGACGTGTACGCCGAGACCGTGCAGAGGCTCCTGCGCCGTGAGGACCGGAGCTCGTCGGGCCGCTCCAAGACGTCCGGCCGTACGAAGCCGTCGGTGGACGGTGAGCGACCGAAGGACACGAAGAAGACCGCGAGACGGGCGCCGGCGAAGAAGGCCGAGGCGGCCACCACGAAGGCCCCGACCAAGAAGGCCGCGGCGGCGAAGACGTCCGCGGCGAAGCGCACGCACACGAAGGCGGACACGTGACGGTCGACGACGAACCCGAGGTCATCGTCGAGAGCGACCACGACCAGCTCGCGCGAAGCATCGCCGACCAGCTCGTCTCGACTCTCGCCGCACTGCAGGCGCAGGGGCGCGTGCCCAGCGTCGTGCTCACCGGGGGGACGATCGCCGACACGGTGCACCGGGCGGTCGCCGAGCGCGCCGACGACGGTCGGGTCGACTGGTCGCGGGTCGACTTCTACTGGGGCGACGAGCGGTTCGTCGCCCCCGACAGCGACGACCGCAACGAGCGGCAGGTGCGCCGCGCGCTCCTCGACCACATCGACGTCGACGAGGCACGCGTCCACCCGATCGCCGCCGACGACGGGACACTCACCGTTGGAGGACGCCACCGCGCGCTACGCCGACGTCGTCCGCGGACCAGGTGTTCGACATCGTCATGCTGGGCGTCGGGCCCGACGGCCACGTCGCCTCGTTGTTCCCCGGCAAGGCGACGCTCGCTGTCGATGACCGCGACACCGTCGCCGAGCCGGCGTCCCCGAAGCCGCCACCGGCACGCGTCAGCCTGACGTACCGAGCGCTCAACCGGGGCCGCGAGGTGTGGTTCCTCGTCTCGGGTGCCGGCAAGTCCGACGCGGTCGCCCGAGCGCTGGCCGGTGACGACGTCACGACGACGCCCGCCACGGGCGTGCACGGCACCGAGCAGACGGTGTGGATGCTCGATCAGGGCGCCGCGTCAGCGTTGCCTGCCGACCTGAGGCTGACAGGACGTGCGCGTCAGTAGATGACCTCGCCGCGCGCGCGCGTGCACGCAGGGTCTCGAGCGCCTCGGTGAGGATCTCGTCGGCCTCGTCTCGGAGCGCCGCTCCTTCACGTAGGCGAGGTGCGTCTTGTACGGCTCGATCTTCGGAGCCGTCGGGCGGTTGTCGGAGTCCAGGCTCGCCGGGCATGCCGCAGCGCGGGCAGTCCCACGACTCGGGCACGTCGGCCTCGATCGCGAAGCTCAGCTCGGTCGTGTGGTCGTGCGAGCAGAAGTACGAGATCGCCTGTCGCGGAGCGGCCTCGCCCCGCTCGGCCTCGCCCATGGGGCCGGAGCCGATCCGGCTGCCTCGAATGGCACCGGCTGCCACTGTGGACTCCTCGCCCTTCGTCACAGTCATCGCCACCGGCTGACGCCGGGTCGATAGTGAGTGTAAACGGCGCTGCACCTCGGGTCGAGGTGCAGCGCGAAAGAATATCGAACCGGTCAGTTGCACCGAAGAGCAGACCGAGCGCGACGACGCACACGACCCACACGACGGCGGTGCCGACGGTGATGCGGTCGAGGTTGCGCTCGGCGACGGACGAGCCGCCGAGGCGAGCTCGAGACGCCGCCGCCGAACATGTCGGACAGGCCGCCGCCACGGCCCTTGTGCATGAGCACCAGGACGATCATCAGCACGCTCGACAGGGTGAGCAGGATGGAGAACGTGAGGATCACGACGGGCGTCCTTCAAGTCGTCGGAGTCGGTCGTGGTCAGGACGCCGGACAGGTCGGGCATGTCGTAGAACCGGCCGATCCCGGCGAACTCCTCCGCCTGGAGGCTCGCACCGCCGACCAGGGCTCCGTCGACGTCGGACTTCGCCATGATGGCGGCGATGTTCGCCGCCTTGACCGATCCGCCGTAAAGGATACGCACCCGCTCGGCCACCTGCGAGGACCAGGTCTCGGCGACCTGCCCGCGGATCGCCGCGCAGACCTCCTGGGCGTCCTCGGGGGTGGCCACCTCGCCGGTGCCGATGGCCCAGACGGGCTCGTAGGCGATGACCGACGTCGGCCACCTGCTCGGCGGTGAGGCCGGCCAGCGAGCCGTCGACCTGCTCAGCGTGTAGGCGGACGTGGTCGCCGGCCTGGCGGACCTCGAGGCCCTCGCCGACGCACACGATCGGGGTCATGCCGGCCTGCGAGGGCCTTGAGCGCCTTCGTGGTGACGAGGGCATCGGTCTCGCCGTGGTACTCGCGACGCTCGGAGTGACCGACGACGACGTAGGAGCAGCCGAGCTTGGCCAGCATCGCCGCCGAGATCTCGCCGGTGTAGGCGCCGCCGTCGTGGTCGGAGACGTCCTGCGCGCCGTAGCCGATCGCCAGGTGGTCGCCGTCGACGAGCGTCTGGACGCTGCGCAGGTCGGTGAACGGCGGGATGACCGACGACCTCGGCCTTGTCGAAGTCGTGCTTCTTGTCCTGCAGGGTCCAGGCCAGCTTCTGCACCAGGACGACCGCCTCCTGGTGGTTGAGGTTGGACTTCCAGTTGCCCGCCATCAGCGGGGTGCGCTGTCTGCGCCATCGTCGTCAGCCCTCCAGGACTGCAGGCCCGGGAGCGTCTTGCCCTCGAGGTACTCCAGGCTGCGCCGCCACCGGTCGAGATGTGACCGAACTGGTCGTCGGCGAAGCCGAGCTGGCGTACGGCCGCGGCGGAGTCGCCGCCACCGACGACCGACAGGCCGTCGACCTCGGTGAGCGCCTGGGCGACCGCCTTGGTGCCGGCCGCGAACGCCGCCATCTCGAACACGCCCATCGGGCCGTTCCAGAACACCGTCTGCGAGCCGCGAGATCAGTCGGCGAACGCCTCCGCCGACTCCGGGCCGATGTCGAGGCCCAGCTGGTCGGCCGGGATCGCGTCGGCCGCGACCGTGGTGGCGGGTGCGTCGGCGGAGAACTCCGGCGCCACGACGATGTCGGTCGGCAGCACGAGCCCGACGCCCTTGCTCGGCGCCGGCTCGATGTAGCCCTTGGGCGATCGTCGAGCTGGTCGTCCTCGAGCAGCGACGTGCCGACCTCGTGGCCCTGCGCCGCGAGGAAGGTGAAGACCATGCCGCCGCCGATCAGCAGGTTGTCGGCCTTGCTCGAGCAGGTTGTCGATGACACCGAGCTTGTCGGAGACCTTCGACCCGCCGAGCACGACGGTGTACGGACGCTCGGGGCTCTCGGTGAGGCGCTGGAGCACCTCGACCTCGGCCTCGCACGAGCCCGCCGACGGCGGCGGGCAGCCGGGTGCGCGATGTCGTAGACGCTGGCCTGCTTGCGGTGCACGACGCCGAAGCCGTCGGACACGAACACGTCGGCCAGCGCCGCGAGCTCGTCGGCGAACGCGCCGCGCACGGCGTCGTCCTTGCTGGTCTCGCCCGCGTTGAACCGGACGTTCTCCAGCACGGCGACCTGGCCGTCCCGAGGCGCGGCGACGACTGCGTGCGCCTCGAGGCACCGACCGTGTCGCTCGCGAAGCAGCACGGGCGCTGCCGAGCAGCTCCGCCAGGCGCTCGGCGACCGGCTCCAGCGAGTAGTGCCGGGTCGGGCGCGCCCTCGGGGCGGCCGAGGTGCGCCATCACGAGGACGCGCGCACCCGCGTCGGCCAGCCGCTTGATCGTCGGGACGCTCGCGCGCACGCGACCGTCGTCGGTGATCGTCGTGCCGTCGAGCGGCACGTTGAGGTCACTGCGGACGAGGACGCGCTTGCCGCGCAGGTCGCCGAGGTCGTCGATGGTCTTCACGAGTCCGCTCGACGGCGTCAGAGGGACGCGCCGACGTGGACGACGAGGTCGACGAGACGGTTGGAGTAGCCCCACTCGTTGTCGTACCAGCCGACGACCTTGACCTGGTCGCCGATGACCTTGGTCAGGCCCGAGTCGAAGATGCACGACGACGGGTCGGTCACGATGTCGGCCGAGACGATCGGGTCCTCGGTGTAGACGAGGAAGCCCTTCAGCGCGCCCTCGGCGGCCGCCTTGACGATCTCGTTGACCTCCTCGACCGTCGTCTCGCGCGAGGCGGTGAAGGTCAGGTCGGTGGCCGAGCCGGTGGGCACGGGCACGCGCAGCGCGTAGCCGTCGAGCTTGCCCTTGAGCTCGGGGAGCACGAGGCTGACGGCCTTGGCGGCACCCGTCGACGTCGGGATGATGTTGAGCGCGGCGGCGCGGGCACGACGCAGGTCGCTGTGCGGGGCGTCCTGCAGGTTCTGGTCCTGCGTGTACGCGTGGATCGTGGTCATCAGGCCATTCTCGATGCCGAGGCCGTCGTTGAGCGCCTTGGCCATCGGCGCGAGGCAGTTCGTGGTGCACGACGCGTTGGAGATGATCGTGGTGGTGCGGCCGGGTCGTAGAGGCTCGTCGTTGACGCCCATGACGACCGTGATGTCCTCGTTCTTGGCCGGCGCCGAGATGATGACCTTCTTGGCGCCGCCGTCGACGTGGGCCTTGGCCTTGGTGGCGTCGGTGAAGAAGCCGGTCGACTCGATGACGATGTCGACACCGACGGTGGCCCAGTCGAGCTTCGCCGGGTCGCGCTCCTCGAACGCGACGATCTTCTGGTCGCCGACGTAGATGGGACGTCGTCGTACGAGATCTCGTCGGCGTCGAGACGACCCAGGATCGAGTCGTACTTGAGCAGGTGCGCGAGCGTCTTGTTGTCCGTCAGGTCGTTGACGGCGACGATCTCGATGTCGGCCCCGGCGGCACGGGCCGCGCGGAAGAAGTTGCGGCCGATGCGGCCAAATCCATTGATACCTACGCGTACGGTCACGACGCTCTCCTTCGAGGATCCTCATCAGGCTTGACGATCACTACGAGCCTACCGCGGGAGTGCGACGACCCCTCACACGGAGTCGGGGCCCGAGATCAGGCTCCGTCGACGAGGATCTCGTCGGTCGAGGCTCGCCTCGGTGTCGGGGATGCCGAGCTCTTCGCACGCTTGTCGGCCATCGCCAGCAGGCGGCGGATGCGACCGGCGATCGCGTCCTTCGTCGAGCGCCGGGTCGTGCAGCTGGCCGAGCTCCTCGAGGCTCGCCTGCGGTGCTCGACGCGCAGCGGGCCGGCCGTCTTGAGGTGGTCGGGGACCTCGTCGCCGAGGATCTCCAGCGCGCGCTGCGCGCGCGCGCCGGCGGCGACCGCGGCGCGGGCGGAGCGGCGCAGGTTGGCGTCGTCGAAGTTGGCCAGGCGGTTGGCCGTCGCCCGCACCTCGCGGCGCATGCGGCGCTCCTCCCAGGCCAGCAGCGACTCGTGGGCACCCAGGCGGGTGAGCAGGGCACCGATGGCCTCGCCGTCGCGGATGACGACGCGGTCGACGCCGCGCACCTCGCGGGCCTTGGCCCTGATGCCGACCCGGCGGGCCGCGCCGACCAGCGCGAGCGCGGCCTCGGGGCCGGGGCAGGTCGACCTCGAGCGCGGACGAGCGACCGGGCTCGGTCAGCGAGCCGCGCGCCAGGAACGCTCCGCGCCACGCGGCGACGGCGTCGCAGGACGCACCGGAGACGACCTGCGGCGGGAGACCGCGGATCGGGCGGTCCGCCGCCGTCGATCAGGCCGGTCTGGCGCGCGAGGGCAGCGCCCTCCTCGGACGACCCGGACGACGTAGCGGGTGTCCTTGCGGATGCCGGCGCCCTGCAGGACCTGCATCTCGCTGTCGTGACCGTAGACGTCGGCGATGTCCTTGCGCAGACGGCGCGCGGCGGCGCCGGTGTCGAGCTCGGCCTCGACCACGATGGCGCCGAGACGATGTGCAGCCCGCCGGAGAACCGCAGCATCGACGACACCTCGGCCTTGCGGCAGCACGCCTTGGTGACGGTGGTGCTGGCCAGCTCCGCCTTCACCTGCGCCGTCATCGCCATACGCCCACTCCTCATGTCATTCTCGCCGGCCCCCCGGCGCTGAGATACCCCTGCGCCACTCTACGCGCGACGCCGAGTGGCGTGGCTCCGAACGCCTTCGTACCGCTTCACGGAGAGGTGCGCATGATCCGTTCGTACGCCGCCGCGAGTCGGAGCGGATCATGGCGCGGGTTCCCGTCACCGACGGCGACGGACTCGAGCACCACCTCGGCCCCGAGGTCGGCGGCTGCCGCGCGCAACCGCCCCTCGTCGGTGACCGCCGCACGGTCGGCGAGGACGACGTCGAGGTGCAGGTCGGGGGCATGCGCGCCGAGCACCTCGAGGTGGTCGCTCGGGGGAGAAGCCCTCGGTCTCGCCGGGCTGCCGGCGCAGGTTGAGGACGACCATCCGACGCGCCGCCGTCTCGAGCAGAGCGTGGCGCAGCTCGGGGACCAGCAGCGTTCGGGATGACGCTGGTGAACCACGAGCCCGGCCCGACCACGACCCAGTCCGCCTCTCGACGGCCGCGACCGCGTCCGGCGCAGGCCGGCGGATCGGCCGGCTCGAGGCGGACCCCCAGCACGTCCGCCCGCGGTGGTGGCGACCTCGACCTGGCCGCGGACCTCCCCGGTGGAGCCGTCCTCCGCACGGACCTCGGCCTCGATGTCGAGCGGCAACGAGCCATCGGCAGCACCCGGCCCCGGGCGCCGAGCAGCTCGCCGACGAGGTCGAGCCCGCCGACGTGGTCGCCGAGCAGGTCCCAGAGGCCGCGATCAGCAGGTTGCCGACCGCGTGACCGTCGAGCGGCGCCGTCGGCGACCGAACCGGTGCTGCAGGACCTCCGCCCAGGTCCGGCCCCACTCGTCGTCGCCGCACAGCGCGGCCAGCGCCATGCCGCAGGTCGCCGGGCGGCAGGACGCCGAGCTCGTCGCGCAGGCGGCCCGACGATCCGCCGTTGTCGGCGACCGTGACGATGCCCGTGATCGCGGTCGTGAGACGGCGCAGGGCCGACAGGCTCGCCGCGAGGCCGTGACCGCCGCCCGAGCGCGACGACCTTGCGCTGCGCCACGGCGAGTCGGTGGGCCCTTGACGGCGTGTCGCCGCGGTCACTCGCGCCCCAGGTCGCGGTGGACGACGAGGGTGCGGACGTCGTGGGCACGCAGTCGCTCGGCGAGGGCCTCGGACATCGCGACGCTGCGGTGGCGCCCGCCGGTGCAGCCGATCGCGACGGTGAGGAACCGCTTGTCCTCGCGGAGGAAGCCGTCGGTCAGCGTGGACAGGAGCTCCTCGTACTGGTCGAGGAAAGGCACGAGCGCGGGCTGGCCGAGGACGTAGTCGCTCACCTCGGGGTCGAGCCCGCTGAGCGGCCGCAGCTCGTCGACCCAGTACGGGTTGGGCAGGAAGCGCATGTCGGCGACCATGTCGGCGTCGATCGGGATGCCGTACTTGAAGCCGAACGACACGATCGTCGCGCGCAGCGGGTGCTCGTCAGCGTCCTCGAACGCCGCCGAGACGCGTGCCGCCAGCTGGTGGACGTTGAGGCGGGTGGTGTCGATGACGAGGTCGGCCTCGGCGCGCAGGTCGCGCAGCAGCTCGCGCTCGCGCCCGAAGCCGTCCATCAGCCGGCCCTCGTACGGAGCGGGTGCGGGCGTCGCGCGGCCTCCTGACGGCGCACGAGCACCTCGTCGGACGCCTCGAGGAAGATCACCGTCGAGCGGAGGCCCTCCTTGCGCAGGCGCTCGAGCGCACCGGACAGCCCGGAGAAGAACTGGCGGGAACGTGCGTCCACGACGACGGCGAGCTTGGTCGGCGACGTGGTTCTGTCCGAAGAGCTCCACCGTGTCGCCCAAGAGCTGCGGCGGCAGGTTGTCGACGACGAAGAAGCCGAGGTTCTCCAGGACCTTGGCGGCCGTGCTGCGTCCGGCACCGGTCATTCCGGTCACGAGGACGAGCTCTTCTCACCCGAGCTGCTCACGAACCCTCCTCGAGGATCTCGCCGGTCGCCATGTTGATCGCAGGAGCCGGCGGCGTCGACCGGTCCTGCGCGAGCGCCTCGACGATGGCTGTCGCCGTACGCGGACCGAAGCCGGGCACGGCAGCGATCTCCTCGACCGTGGCGGCCCGCAGCTTCTTGAGCGACCCGAACCTGCGGAGCAGCGCCTTGCGGCGCCCTCGCCCAGTCCGGGTACGTCGTCCAGGACGCTCTCGACCATGGTGCGGAGCGGCGCCCGCGGTGGTGCGAGATCGCGAATCGGTGGGCCTCGTCGCGCAGGCGCTGCAGCAGGTAGAGGCCCTCGCTCGTGCGCGGCAGGATCACCGGGTCCTCTTCGTCGGGGAGCCACACCTCCTCGAGGCGCTTGGCCAGGCCGCACAGCGCGATGTCGTTGACGCCGAGCGCCTCCATCGCGGCGTGGGCTGCCGCGACCTGCGGCGGACCGCCGTCGACGACGACCAGACCTGGGGCGTACGCGAACTTGCGTGGCTTGCCGGTCTCGGGGTCGAGAGCCGCGGGCCGTCGGCTGCTGGGTCCTCCGACGCGATCTCAGGTGCTGCGAGGGCGGCCCGCTCGTCGAGGTAGCGGCGGAAGCGGCGCGTGATCATCTCGTGCATCGCCGCGACGTCGTTCTGGCCCTCCACGCCACGGATCACGAACCGGCGGTACTCGGACTTGCGGGGCAGGCCGTCCTCGAACACGACCATCGACGCGACGATCTCGGTGCCCTGGAGGTTGGAGATGTCGTAGCACTCGATGCGCAGCGGCGCCTCGGGAAGGTCGAGGGCGACCTGGATCTCCTCGAGCGCACGCGTGCGCGTCGTGAGGTCGCTCGCGCGCTTGGTCTTGTGGCGGATGAGCGACTGCTTGGCGTTCCGCTCGACCGTCTCCATCAGCGCCCTCTTGTCGCCGCGCTGCGGGACGCGGATCGCGACTTGGCTCCCCCGCTGCCGGGTGAGCCAGTCGGCCACTGCGTCGGCGTCGTCCGGGAGAGCGGGCACGAGCACCTCACGGGGGATCGCCTCGGCGGGCTCGCCGTCGTAGAGCTTCATCAGGGCCCGCTCGACCATCGCACCCGTGCCCGCGTCGTCGGTCTTGTCGGCGACCCAGCCGCGTTGGCCACGGATGCGCCCACCGCGGACGGAGAAGATCTGGACGCCGACCTCGAGCGGGTCGTCGACGAGCGCGATGACGTCGGCGTCGGTGCCGTCCCCGAGGACCACGGCGTGCTTGTCGAGCGCCTTGCGCAGGGCGTCGATGTCGTCACGCAGGCGGGCGGCCCGCTCGTACTCCTGCTCGCCGGCCGCCGCCTTCATGTCGCGCTCGAGACGTTTGATGTAGGTCGTCGTGTTGCCGGCAAGGAAGGAGCAGAAGTCGTCGACGATCTCGCGGTGCTCCTCGGGGCTGACCCGTCCGACGCAGGGGGCCGAGCACTTGCCGATGTAGCCCAGCAGGCACGGGCGCCCTATCTGCTCCGAGCGCTTGAAGACGCCGTTGCTGCACGAGCGCATCGGGAACACCCGCAGCAGGAGGTCGACGGTCTCGCGGATCGCCCAGGCATGACCGTACGGGCCGAAGTAGCGGACGCCCTTGCGCTTGGCCCCGCGCATGACCATCACCCGGGGGAACTCCTCGTCGAGCGTCACCGCGAGCCACGGGTACGACTTGTCGTCGCGGTACTTGACGTTGAACCGCGGGTCGTACTCCTTGATCCAGGAGTACTCGAGCTGGAGCGCCTCGACCTCGGTGGAGACCACGGTCCACTCGACGCTCGCGGCGGTCGTCACCATCGTCTGGGTGCGGGGGTGCAGGCCGGCGATGTCCTGGAAGTACGAGCAGAGCCGCGCCCGCAGGGACTTGGCCTTGCCGACGTAGATGACCTGGCGCTGGGCGTCGCGGAACCGGTAGACGCCGGGTGCGTCGGGATCGAGCCCGGCGCCGGGCGGTACGTCGCTGGATCGGCCACGTCCCCAGCCTACGAGGGCGCACCGACAGCGACCGCCGCGTCCCCGATGTGAAGGGTTCGGGTCGGTTTGGCGTACCCGGAACCGGCCCGAACCCTTCACATCGGGGACGGGGCGCCCGGCGGTCAGACCAGGAAGATCGTGTCGCCCTCGACGCGGACCTGACGCTCGGGGAGCGCCTTGGTCGCCGGGCCTTGGAGGACCTTCCCTCCGTCGGTCGAGAACTCGCTGCCGTGGCAGGGACACGTCAGCGTCGTGTCCTTGATCATGCTCACCGCACATCCCTGGTGGGTGCACACCGACGAGAACGCCTTGAACTCGCCCTCGGTCGGCTGCGCGACGAGGACCTTCTCGCTCTCGTAGACGCGACCACCACCGACCGGGACATCGGACACCGAGCCGAGCTCCGTGCCGCCGGTCGCACCGGCTCCGCCGTCGGTCGTCGTCGTCCCGCTCTGCGGTGGCGCGCTGGTCGTCGTGGGACCGGACCCGGCGCCGTCGTCACCTCCACAGGCGGCGAGCAGCCCGCCGGCGACCACGGTCCCGCCGACCAGTCCCACTCCCTGGATGACGGTCCGTCGCTTCACCGCGCTGGACGTGCTCGGTGTGCTCGGCGTGTCAGTCATTCGTCGACCTCTCGTTCGTCGTGGAGCCGGTGGAATGTTCAACGATCCGCGGGGGCTGTGGGTGCCCGCAAGTCAGGACGGGCCCGTGTGGCACGCGTCCGACGGCGGTCGGCGACGGTTTGACCTGCTCGGCGACGGGTCGAATCGTCGCCGAGCCGTTCGAACCGTCGCCGCCGCGTCGTCCAGCACTGCGACACCGAGCACGCCTCAGGAGGTGCGCTTCGCCGTGGCCTTCTTGGCTGTGGCCTTCTTCGCGGGCGCCTTCTTCGCCGCCGCCTTCTTGCGCCGTGGCCTTCTTGGCAGGCGCCTTCTTCGCGGGCGTCGCCGCCGGAGCCGCGGCGTCGCGTGCCGCCTCACGCTCGGACGCGCGTGCCGCCTTCGCCGACGCCGTACGACCGGAGCCCTTGCGGGTGCGGCCGGCCGGTGCCACGTCCAGCGCCGGCTGGATCGACGGCTGCTTCGCCTCGCGCCCCTCGAGCAGCGGCTTGAGGAACTGGCCGGTGTAGCTGTCGGGATGTGCGGCGACCTCCTCTGGCGTGCCCTCGGCGACGAGCGTGCCGCCGCCGCTGCCGCCCTCGGGACCCATGTCGATGACCCAGTCGGCCGTCTTGATGACGTCGAGGTTGTGCTCGATGACGATGACCGAGTTGCCGTGTCGACGAGCCGCTGCAGCACGACGAGCAGCTTGCGGATGTCCTCGAAGTGCAGACCGGTGGTCGGCTCGTCGAGCACGTAGACCGTGCGCCCGGTCGGACGCTTCTGCAGCTCGGCCGCGAGCTTGACGCGCTGCGCCTCGCCGCCGGACAGCGTCGGCGCCGGCTGACCCAGGCGGACGTAGCCCGAGGCCGACGTCGACGAGCGTGCGCAGGTGGCGGGCGATCGCCGGGATCGCCTCGAAGAACTCGACGGCCTCCTCGATCGGCATGTCGAGGACGTCGGCGATCGTCTTGCCCTTGTAGTGCACCTCGAGCGTCTCGCGGTTGTAGCGCGCGCCGTGGCAGACCTCGCACGGCACGTAGACGTCGGGCAGGAAGTTCATCTCGATCTTGATCGTGCCGTCGCCGGAGCACGCCTCGCAGCGGCCGCCCTTGACGTTGAAGCGAGAAGCGTCCCTGCTGGTAGCCGCGCATCTTCGCCTCGGGCGTCTGCGGCGAACAGCTTGCGGACGTGGTCGAAGACGCCGGTGTAGGTCGCCGGGTTGGAGCGCGGCGTGCGGCCGATCGGCGACTGGTCGACGTGGATGACCTTGTCGACCTGCTCGAGCCCTGATGTCGCGGTGACGCCCGGGCATGGTGCGCGCGTTGTAGATCGTGCGGGCCAGCGACGTGTAGAGGATGTCGTTGACCAGCGTGGACTTGCCCGAGCCGGAGACGCCCGTGACGGCGACGAACTGCCGAGCGGGAAGGTGACGTCGATGTTCTTGAGGTTGTTCTCGCTGCGCGCCGCGCACCACGAGCTCGCGGCCCTTGTCGCGCCGTGGGCGGCGCTCGTCGGGCACGGGGATCGACTTGCGGCCCGGACAGGTACTGGCGCCGGTGAGCGAGTCCTCCGACTGCGTACAGCTCCTCGACGGGGCCGGAGACGATGACCTGGCCGCCGTGCTCGCCGGCGCCGGGGCCGATGTCGACGACCCAGTCGGCGGCCCGGATCGTGTCCTCGTCGTGCTCGACGACGATCAGCGTGTTGCCGAGGTCGCGCAGGCGCACGAGCGTCTCGATCAGGCGGTGGTTGTCGCGCTGGTGCAGGCCGATCGACGGCTCGTCGAGGACGTAGAGCACGCCGACCAGGCCGGCGCCGATCTGCGTCGCGAGGCGGATGCGCTGCGCCTCGCCGCCGGACAGCGAGCCGGCGCGCGCGGTCGAGCGCCAGGTAGTCCAGGCCGACGTCGAGCAGGAAGCGCAGGCGCTCGTGGATCTCCTTGAGCACCCGCTCGCCGATCTGGCGCTCGCGATCGCTCATCTCGAGCGTCGCTGAGGTAGTCGGCGGCCTCGCGCGATCGACAGGCGCGAGACCTCGGCGATGTTCTTCGGGCCGTGCTGGTCGGAGTCGAGCGTGACCGCCAGGATCACCGGCTTGAGCCGGGTGCCGCCGCACGCCGGGCACGGGACCTCGCGCATGAAGCCCTCGAGGCGCTCCGCGCTGGTGTCGGACTCGGTCTCGGCGTGCCGGCGCTCGACGTAGGCGATCGCGCCCTCGAACTCGGCTCCAGTACGAGCGCTCGCGGCCGTAGCGGTTCTTGTAGTGGACGTGGACCTTGCGTCGAGTGCCCGTGCAGCAGCGCGTCCTGCGGACCTCGGCCGGCAGGTCGCCCCACGGGGTGTCGAGCGTCTGAAGCCGAGCTCGTCGGCCAGCGCGCCGATCAGGCGGCGAGAAGTAGTCGGCGACGTGGGCGGACGCCCACGGGGCGATGGCGCCGTCGTCGAGCGACTCGACGGCGTCGGGGACGACCAGCTCGGCGTCGACCTCCATGCGCGTGCCGAGGCCGTGGCACTCGGGGCACGCGCCGAACGGGGCGTTGAACGAGAACGAGCGCGGCTCGAGCTCGTCGACCTGCAGCGGGTGGTCGTTGGGGCACGCGAGCTTCTCGGAGAAGCGGCGCGACGCGGCGCGGGTCGTCCTCCGGCAGGTCGACGTAGTCGATGATGACGAGGCCGTCGGCGAGGTCGAGCGCGGTCTCGACCGACTCGGTGAGGCGCTGCTGCGACGAGGGCTTGACCGCGAGGCGGTCGACGACGACCTCGATCGTGTGCTTCTTCTGCTTGGCGAGCTTGGGCGGCTCGTCGGCGAGCATGTGCGACCTCGCCGTCGACGACGGCGCGGCTGAAGCCCTGCGACTGCAGCTGGCGGAACAGCTCGAGGTACTCGCCCTTGCGGCCGCGGATGACCGGCGCGAGCACCTGGAAGCGGGTGCCCTCGTCGCCGTCCAGGATGCGGTCGACGATCTGCTGAGGCGTCTGGCGGGCGATCGGCTCGCCGCACGTGGGGCAGTGCGGACGGCCGACCCGGGCGTAGAGCAGGCGCAGGTAGTCGTAGACCTCGGTGATCGTGCCGACGGTCGAGCGCGGGTTGCGCGAGGTGGACTTCTGGTCGATCGAGACCGCCGGCGACAGACCCTCGATGAAGTCGACGTCCGGCTTGTCCATCTGGCCGAGGAACTGCCGGGCGTACGCCGAGAGCGACTCGACGTAGCGGCGCTGGCCCTCGGCGAAGATGGTGTCGAACGCGAGCGACGACTTGCCGGAGCCGGACAGACCCGTGAAGACGATGAGCGAGTCCCGCGGCAGGTCGAGGGAGACGTCCTTGAGGTTGTGCTCGCGTGCGCCGCGGATGAGCAGTCGGTCTGCCACGTGATCAGCCTTCCTGGGGGTCGCGCCATAGGGACGTCAGGGCGCGGATCGCCACCCGGACAGGGCTCGACCCACCTTTTCCATCGTAGCGACGGCACCTGACAGGAACGCCGGTCGCGACCTGGCAGGGTGGGGCCATGGCGACTCCCCACGACGTGATCGACCTCGTCGACTCCCGGACCCGCGAGCTCCTTCTCGACCTGGACGGGCTGGACGACTCGGACATGCGCGCGCCGAGCCTGCTTCCCGGCTGGACCCGCGGACACGTCATCACGCACCTCGCGCGCAACGCCGATGCCCTCGTACGCCTCCTCACCTGGGCGCGCACGGGTGAGGAGACGGAGATGTACGCGTCTCCCGAACAGCGTGCCGCCGACATCGAGGACGGCGCGTCACGCACCGCCGAGGCCCTGCTCGACGACCTCACCGAGGCCTCGCTGCGCTGGGTCGTGGCGGCCCGTGGGCTTCCGGAGGACGCGTGGTCGAGCGTCGTCACCGCGCGCGCCGGACGGCGGGTGCCGGGCTCCTGGCTGCCGGTGATGAGGGCGACCGAGGTCGTCCTCCACCACTACGACCTCGATCTCGGCTACACGCCCGACCGCTGGCCGCCGGGCTGGGTGTCGCTGGTGATGCACGACGCCTGCCGGGACTTGTCCGAGCGCGCCGGCGAGCCGCTCGCGCTGCGGGCGGTCGACTCCGGGCTGGGCGTCGGTGACGGCGGAGGCCGTACGGTGTCGGGGACGCAGGCCGACCTCCTCGCCTGGGTGGTCCGGCGCGTCGTCGGGCCGTCCTTGACCACGCCCGGCGACCTCCCCGAGCTCGCGCCGTGGCGCTGAGATCCTTGCGAGACCGTACGAACAGGAGCGCACGATGACGTACACCGGCAAGGTCACCGTCGGCGGGACCCCCGACGTCCGCGAGCTCACGGACCTGATCATCACGAAGGTCGCGGTCGGGCCGATGAGCAACAACGCCTACGTCCTGCGGTGCCGGCACACCGACGAGCAGGTGCTGATCGACGCCGCGAACGACGCCGAGACGCTCATCGAGGTCGTCGGCGAGGCTGGACTGGCCGCCGTCGTGACGACCCACCGGCACGGAGACCACTGGCAGGCGCTCGCTGCCGTCGTCGACGCGACGGGCGCCCGGACGATCGCGGGTGCCGAGGACGCCGAGGCGATCGGGGTGCCGATCGACGCGGTGGTCACCGACGGCGACGAGATCCCCGTCGGACGCTCACGGCTGAAGGTCGTCCACCTCGTCGGTCACACCCCCGGCTCCATCGCGCTCCTGTTCGACGACCCGGAGGGCATGCCGCACCTCTTCACCGGGGACTCGCTGTTCCCCGGAGGCGTCGGCAAGACCTGGTCGCACGACGACTTCGTGTCGCTCGTCGACGACGTCGAGCACAAGGTGTTCGGGCGCCTGCCGGACGAGACGTGGTTCTATCCCGGGCACGGCGACGACTCGACCCTGGGCGACCAGCGGCCGCACCTCGCCGACTGGCGGGCGCGCGGCTGGTAGCCCTGGGCGCCTCAGGCTGCGGCAGCCACTCCGCGGCCGGTGAGGGCGGCCAGGTCGGCGGTGCTCATGCGCAGGGTGGGGTCGCGCTCCTCGAGGAGCTCCTCGTACGAGCGAGCCGAGACGGGCTCGGGCGACGGCGCCGCGACCAGCGGGATCGGGTCGGCGAGCACCTGCGCCGGCGTCGCGGGCACCGCGGCCAGGGTGGCCTCGGCAGCCGCACGGTCGGCGTCCTCGCGCGCGGAACGCTTCTTGACCCCGATCATCCACAGCGCCTGACCGCCGATCACGACCCAGACCATGTTCGCGGCGGCGGACGGCCAGACCTGGTTGAACGCCGCGACGCCACCCATGAGGCCGGCGCCGAGAAGGTTGGCCGTCTGGTAGCGCGCCGAGGACGCGCTCCAGCGCCCGCGGCTGACGAGAAGGTACGCGGCAGCGCCCGCGACGGCGCCGAACCACCCGAGGGCGGTGACGAAGTCGGCGAACGAGAACATGTGCGGCTCCGAGAAGGTCGTGCTGGGTGAGGGAGGAGGCGGCGCCTGGTCCCTCATGGGCCCCCGGCGGCGACTCGTTCAGTGTGCGCCGGGAATCCATTTAGCACAATCGACCCCTTCTTGATCCGGCGTTTAGGATTGCTAAATGGCTTCGATCGACCCGCGCCGCCTCGCGTACTTGCTTGCCGTCTACCGCACCGGCGGCATCCTCGCCGCTGCCGACGAGTTGCACGTCACACCGTCGGCGGTCTCCCAGCAGATCGCACGGCTCGAGTCGGAGGAAGGGCTGGACGTCCTCGTACGTGGGCCTCGCGGCGTCACGCTCACCCCTGCCGGGCGGGTCCTCGCCGAGGCGGCGGAGCGCATCGAGTCCGAGCTCGTCGAGGCGCGCAAGACCCTCGCGACGATGGGCGAGGAGGTCTCCGGCCGAGTGGCGGTCGGGGCCTTCCAGACCTCGATCCAGTCCATCCTCGGACCGGCGATGACCCGGGTACGCGAGGAGTACCCCGGGATCGAGCTCGTCGTCGCCGAGCAGGAGCCCGACGACGCGCTGCGGCTGCTCCGCGCCGGCGAGCTGGACCTCGCCCTCGTCGAGCAGGACGAGGACTCTCCCGCCGGAGCACCGCGCTGGATGAACGACGTGGTCCTCCTCGACGAGCCGTGGCGTGTCGTCATCCCCACCGCCTTCCCGACCCCTACCCAGGTCGCCGACCTCGCCGACGCGGTCTGGCTCGGCGCCGGCAAGCACGCGGCGGCGGCACGTGCGCTCGAACGACTGGCGGCGTCGCTCGGCGGGCCGCTGCGCACCGTCCACGAGTTCATCAGCTTCGAGGCGGCGTACGCGCTGGTCGCCGCCGGCGAGGGCGTCGCGATGGTCCCGGCGCTCGCGCTCCAGCATGACCTCCCCCAGGGCGTCGAGGTCGTCTCCCTTCCCGGTCTCGGGTCGCGCCGCGTGGTCGCCCGTCACCGCCAGACGCGGCGTGAACCGGGCCCCGCCGTCTCGGCCGTCCTGGACACCCTCCTCGCCACGGCCGCGGGAGTCGAGCTGACGTAGCGGCCTGGCGTCTACCCGGCCGACGGAGGCGGCGGTCCGGCCGGGCGCAGCCGCTTGGCCTCGACCCACTGCTCGACCAGGGTGCCCTCCCCCTGAGCCCCGGGCACGAAGGCCACCCGCGCCACCCAGCCCTGAGACTCACGGCGCCACTCGATCACGAGACCGGGGTACGCGTCGGACTCGTACCGGCTCAGGGACACCCAGACGTGGCGCACCCCGCTGCCGTCGCGAGGCTCGACGGTGTCCCCGTCGCTGCTGTAGCGCCTGTTCGTTCCCACGGCGACAGGATACGCCGGGACTCGAACACATGTTCGAGCGTGTCCTTCTTGGCGAGCCGGATTGCACCGCCGCCCCCCGCGCACGAGAGTGGGGCAGGACACGAAGAACGAGGAGTGCCATGAGCGAGAGCGGGCCTGACAGCACCACCACCGAGAAGAGCCAGGCTCCGGAGCTGCGCCGGTTCCTCACTCCGAAGCTCCTCCTGCTCTTCATCGTCGGCGACATCCTGGGCACGGGCGTCTACGCCCTCACCGGCGACGTGGCGGCCGAGGTCGGGGGCGCCGCCTGGCTGCCGTTCATCCTCGCCTTCGTGATCGCGACCATGACGGCGTTCTCGTACCTCGAGCTGGTGACGAAGTATCCGCAGGCAGCCGGCGCCGCGCTCTACACGCACAAGGCCTTCGGGATCCACTTCCTCACCTTCCTCGTCGCCTTCACGGTGATGTCGTCGGGCATCACCTCGGCGTCGACCGCGTCCCGCCTGGTCGCCCGCAGCGTCGACCAGGGGTTCGACCTGAGTCTGGGGACGACCGGCATCCTCCTGGTCGCACTGGCGTTCATCCTGCTGCTCGCCCTGGTGAACCTGCGCGGCGTCGCGCAGGGCGTGCTCACGAACGTGGTGCTCACGACCATCGAGCTGACCGGCCTCCTGCTCGTCATCCTCGTCGGGATCTGGGCGATGACGCAGGGCGACGCCGACTTCTCCCGCGTCGTCGCCTTCGACACGCCCGAGGACAAGAACGTCTTCCTGGCGGTGACGACGGCGACCTCCCTGGCGTTCTTCGCGATGGTCGGGTTCGAGGACGCGGTCAACATGGCTGAGGAGACGAAGGACCCGATCCGGACCTTCCCGCGGATCATGCTCACAGGCCTGTCCATCACGGGCCTCATCTACGTCCTCGTGTCGATCACCGCGGTCGCCCTCGTCCCGATCGGCGAGCTCGGCGCCTCCGAGACACCGCTGCTCACGGTCGTGGAGCGCGGGGCGCCCGACGTCCCCATCGACAAGATCTACCCGTTCATCACGATGTTCGCGGTCGCCAACACCGCGCTGATCAACATGCTGATGGCCAGCCGCCTGATCTACGGCATGGCGAAGCAGCGTGTCCTGCCTCCCGCGCTCGCGCACGTCGGTGCCCGACGGCAGACGCCCTGGGTGGCGATCCTCTTCACGACCGCCATCGCCTGCGGCCTCATCACGTACGTCTTCAGCGCCAGCGACGACGCCATCACGACACTGGGCGGCACGACAGCCCTGCTCCTGCTGGGCGTGTTCACGATCGTCAACGTCGCGGTCCTGGTGCTGCGCCGCGACCCCGTCGACGAGAACCACTTCGTGACGCCCACCGCCGTCCCGATCGTCGGTGGCGCGGCGTCCCTCTACCTCGTGACACCGCTGTCCGGGCGACCCGCCGAGCAGTACGAGGTCGCCGGCCTCCTCCTCGCCGTCGGCGTGGTCCTCTGGGCGATCACCTGGGTCGTCAACCGCGCGGTGTACGGCGCCAAGACGTACGTGAAGGACCCCGGCGAGCTCGAGTGAGCCCACCGGGGTCCGTGTCACGTCAGCGGTGACTGATCACCAGAACTTCTTGCGCCACCAGCGCGGGAAGTGCCCGATGGCGCCCTTCTTGGCGTACCGGTCGCTCCTGGCGAAGCCCTGCCACTTCTCGCGCTTGTGCTTGGCGGAGAGCCCGAGCTTGCGGGAGCAACCGGGCCAGGCGCCCCAGCCTTGGCCCCGCAGGACCTTCTCGGCGACTGCGATCTGCTCGCGCCGCTTGGCCTTGTAGGCGTACGAGGCGTACTTCTTGCCCCCGTACGCGCGCCACGTGGACGGACTGAACTGAAGACCACCGTGGTAGCCGTTGCCGGTGTTGATGCGCCAGCGCTTGCCCGACTCGCACTTGGCGAGACGCTCCCAGGTCTTGTCCTTGGCAGCGTTGGCGGGCGGGCTGGTGAAGACCAGCATTCCCAGGACCAGGCCCGCGAGCGCGAGCGAGATGGCGACGCCACGACGGGCGGCGCGGAGGGCGTTGTACATGTTGTCCCTTCACAACGCCTGTGGGGTTAGCTGTCGGGTTCGGGCCGAAGGTGCCCGGCCGGCCGCGGATGCTGCGCTGCGGCACGGCTTCACCCCAAGGAGCCGAGGCTCCAGAGATGGGTTCCCCACTCCCGCCCGTTCTGTTCGAGGTTCGCCGGCCCCCGTGACCGACCATCCGGGGTAGGTCTCGCCCATGGGCGGGATTCGGCGTACGAGCGGGACCTCCGACAGACTAACCCACCCAAACAAGACAACAAGCCCAAGCGGACCCGCCTGGTCTCAAAACGGTGGTGGCCCAGCGTCCACCGCGACGAGCGGGGCGGACGCTGGGCCACCGACGGGGACCGCGCTGGGATCAGTGCTGAGGAATGTCCTCGCGCTCGTCGGGACGCTGCGGCGGCGGCTGGTGGCGCGTCTTCCAGAGGCTGGCCGCCGCGGTGATGCCGAGGACCACCAGGATCACACCGAGGCTCGCCAGGGTCGGGACCTCGGGGACGTCGAGGTGCTGGCCGTCGTTGATGAACGGCAGCTCGTTGGTGTGCAGGGCGTGCAGGACGAGCTTCACGCCGATGAACGCGAGGATCACCGAGAGTCCGAGCGACAGGTAGACCAGGCGCTGGAGCAGGCCACCAAGCAGGAAGTAGAGCTGCCGCAGGCCCATCAGGGCAAAGATGTTCGCCGTGAGGACGAGGTACGCCTCCTGGGTGATGCCGTAGATCGCCGGGATCGAATCCAGGGCGAACAGCAGGTCTGTGCTCCCGAGCGCCAGGATCACGAGGAACATCGGCGTGAGGTAGCGCTTGCCGTCGATGCGGATCGCCATCTTCATGCCATGGAACTCGTCGGCCACGCTGAAGTGGCGCTCGGCGAAGCGGACGACGGCGTTGTCGCCGGCCTCCTCGTTGTCGTGGTTGCGGTAGCTCTTGACCAGTCCGTACGCCGTCCACACGAGGAACAGGCCGAAGATATAGAAGACCCAGCTGAAGTTGTTGATCGCGGCAGCGCCCAGCGCGATGAAGATCCCTCGGAACACCAGGGCGAGGATGATGCCGATCATCAGGGCCTCTTGCTGATAGACCCGAGGCACCTTGAAGCTCGCCATGATGATGATGAAGATGAACAGGTTGTCCACGGACAGGCTGTACTCGGTGAGCCAGCCGGTGAAGAATTCCAGGCCGTACTGACCACCGTGGAAGCTCGCCACCCAGACGCCGAAGGCGATCGCGAGACCGACGTACACCGTCAGCGCGAGGCCCGCTTCCTTCATCGAGGGCTCGTGCGGACGACGGGCGATGACGATGACGTCGAACAGCAGCACAGCCACCGTGACGCCGATCGTGATCCACCACTCGAGCGGTGTGACGTTCATACGGGCAGGTTCCTCCGGTCGGATCGTACGTCTGAGCCGGAGGTCTCTTCCGCCATGACAACGCACAATGGCGCCTGACACGACTCGACCCGCCGGGCGGCACCTGGTGCCACCGTGATGACGACGGGTCGACGAAAGGAATACTCCCCTCCCTGCGCCATTGTGCCAGAGGGTGCACACGACACCGTGACGCGAGATGCTCACCTCCGTGACGGTGAGACATGTAGGCCTCCGCGGAGCGGTGACGAGACCGGAGGCCCGTACGACGCTGCTGCGTGCCGGCGAGCGGCTGGACGTGCCGGCCCTGCTCGACGGCGCATCCCTCCGGCTGCAGGACGCCGACGTCCCGGGACCGGCGGTGACCCGAGGGTTCGCCTGGGAGCGTCCGGACGCCGAGACGGAGCACTGGTACCCCCAGGGAGTGACGACGTCCGCCGACGCCGAACCGGGTGCCACGGATCGCGACGTCGTCGTCACGACCTGGTACGCCCACCACCGACCGCGACGCACGGGGTCCCGGCTCACGTTCGTCGACCTCGCTGCGCGCCGGTACCGCCACGTGCTGCTGGTCCGCGCCGTCAGGACCCCGTGGGGCGTCCGGGCGCGGCCGGTGCCGATCCACGCCGGCGGTATCGCCTGGTACGGGCCGTACCTGTACGTGGCGGCGACACGGGTGGGCATCCTGCTCTTCCGCGTCAGCGACCTCCTGAAGGTCGGTCCTCGGTCCGGCGGGCGCGGCGTGGCCGGCCGGCTCGGGTACGACGTCGTCCTGCCCGAGTACGCCCGGTTGTCGGCGTGGAGCCGGGACGAGGGGAGCCGGTTGCGGTACTCGTTCCTGTCCGTCGCGCACGGGACCTCGGGCGAGGCGCCCGAGCTGGTGGCCGGGGAGTACGGCGGTGTGGGCCGCAGCCAGCGTCTGTGGCGCTTCGCGCTGGACCCGGTGACGTCCCTGCCCGTTCGCGAGGACTCCGGACGCGCGGTCCCGACCGAGCTCCACACCGCGCAGTCGGCACGGATGCAGGGCGCCACGGCGCTCGATGGTCGCTGGTACGTCACGACCAGCCAGGGACGGGGCAACCCGGGCGACCTGCTCGTTGGGGCGCCCGGTGCGTTCCGGCGCCACAAGGGCGTTCTGCCGACCGGCTGCGAGGACATCGCCGCCTGGCCCCAGCGCCGGGAGCTCTGGTCAGTGACGGAGTGGCCGGGGATGCGGTGGGTGTACGCGGTGGATCCCGACGTGTGGCCAGGCCCCGAGGTCGAGCAGCGGGTTCGGCCGGTCGAGTAGCCGGCGAGGAACGGTCTCGCCGGTCGAGTAGCCGGTTCCGCTGGTCGAGTAGCCGGCGAAGAACGAGCCGGCGTGTCGAGACCACACCCGAGGTCTCGACACGCCCCTCGCCTGGCGGCTCGGCACTACTCGACCAACGAACCTCGCGCACCCGCCGGTCGAGTAGCCGGCGAGGAACGAGCTGGCGTATCGAGACCACACCGCCCTGGCCCCGGTCTCGATACGCCCCTCGCCCAGCGGCTCGCGGCTCGCCGTCGAGCAGCCGACGAGGCACGAGCGGCGTATCGCGACCGAGCGCCGGCCAGGCACGCCGGTCGTATCGAGACCGCACCGCCCTGGCCGCCGGTCTCGAGGCTACGCGACCAACGGCCTGCGGCTCGGGGCTACTCGACCAACGGAGGGTCCGGCTCGGCGCTACTCGACGAACGGACCGGCTCGGGGCTACGCGACCAACGGAGGGTTCGGCGCTACTCGACCAACTAGCGTCTCGGGGCTACGAGGGTGCGCTGACAGGTCAGCCGGCGCCGGCTGCCTGCATGCTGCGCAGCTCCTTCTTGAGGTCGCCGATCTCGTCGCGCAGGCGCGCCGCCACCTCGAACTGCAGCTCGGCGGCGGCCGCGCGCATCTGCTCGCTGAGCTGCTCGATGAGATCGGCGAGCTCGCCGGACGGCAGGTTCGGCGAGGTCGTGCCGTGTGCTGCCCCAGCGGCACCGGGCGCGCCCTTGCGGCGCTTGTCGCCCGTCGCGGCCAGCAGCGTCGCGGTGTCGGCGTCCTCGCGGGCGAGCATGTCGGTGATGTCGCCGATCTTGCTTGCGCAGCGGCGTCGGGTCGATGCCGTGCTCGGTGTTGTAGGCGACCTGCTTCGCGCGGCGACGGTTGGTCTCGTCGATCGCGAGCGCCATCGAGTCGGTGATGCGGTCGGCGTACATGATGACCTGGCCCGAGACGTTGCGCGCCGCACGGCCGATCGTCTGGATCAGCGAGCGCCCGGAGCGCAGGAAGCCCTCCTTGTCGGCGTCGAGGATCGCGACGAGGCTGACCTCGGGCAGGTCGAGGCCCTCGCGCAGCAGGTTGATGCCGACCAGGACGTCGTACTCCCCCATGCGCAGCTCGCGCAGCAGCTCGACGCGGCGCAGGGTGTCGACCTCGCTGTGCAGGTAGCGGGTGCGGATGCCGGCCTCGAGCAGGTAGTCGGTGAGGTCCTCGGACATCTTCTTGGTCAGCGTCGTGACCAGGACGCGCTCGTTCGCGTCGGCGCGGCGCGCGGATCTGCGTGATGAGGTCGTCGATCTGGCCCTTGGTCGGCTTGACGATCGACCTCGGGGTCGATCAGGCCGGTCGGGCGGATGATCTGCTCGACGACGTCGCCCTCGACCTTGTCCATCTCGTAGTTGCCGGGGGTGGCCGACAGGTAGACCGTCTGGCCGATGCGCTCGAGGAACTCGGGCCACTTGAGCGGACGGTTGTCCATCGCGCTGGGCAGCCGGAAGCCGTGCTCGACGAGCGAGCGCTTGCGGGACATGTCGCCCTCGTACATCGCGCCGATCTGCGGGATCGTCACGTGCGACTCGTCGACGACCAGCACGAAGTCGTCGGGGAAGTAGTCGAGCAGGCAGTGGACCCGGCGTGCCGGGGCCGCGCTGGTCCATGTGGCGCGAGTAGTTCTCGATGCCGGCGCAGGTGCCGACCTGCTCCATCATCTCGATGTCGTACGTCGTGCGCATGCGCAGTCGCTGCGCCTCGAGCAGCTTGCCCTCGCGCTCGAGCTCGGCGAGGCGCTCCTCGAGCTCGACCTTGATCGTCTCGATCGCCTTGCGCATCGTGCGCCGGGCCGGCGGCGTAGTGCGTCGCCGCGCCGACGAACAGCTCCTGGTCGTCGCTGAGCACCTCGCCGGTCAGCGGGTGCAGCGTCATGAGCCGCTCGATCTCGTCGCCGAAGAACTCCACCCGGACCGCGATCTCCTGGTAGACGGGGAAGATCTCGACGGTGTCGCCCTTGACCCGGAACGTGCCGCGGGTCGAGGCGACGTCGTTGCGGACGTACTGCGCCTCGACGAGCGTGCGCAGCAGCTGGTCGCGCGGCCATCTCCTCGCCGACCTTGAAGCCGATCATGCGCTCGAGGTACTCCTGCGCCGAGCCGAGGCCGTAGATGCACGAGACCGTCGCGACGACGATGACGTCGCGCCGGGTGAGCAGCGACCAGGTGGCCGAGTGCCGCAGCCGCTCGACCTCCTCGTTGATCGAGGAGTCCTTCTCGATGTAGGTGTCGCTCTGCGCGATGTACGCCTCGGGCTGGTAGTAGTCGTAGTACGAGACGAAGTACTCGACGGCGTTGTTGGGCAGCAGCTCGCGCAGCTCGTTGGCGAACTGGGCCGCGAGCAGTCTTGTTGGGCATGCATCACCAGCATCGGACGCTGCAGCCGCTCGGCCAGCCAGGCGGTCGTGGCGGTCTTGCCGGTGCCGGTGGCGCCGAGCAGGACGTTGTCCTGCGCACCGCGCCTTGATGCGCTTGGTCGAGCTCGGCGATCGCCGCCGGCTGGTCGCCGGCGGGCGCGTAGCTCGGACACGACCTCGATGGGCGCCACCTGGCGCTTGAGCTCGGAGACGGACCTCATGCGTCGAGCCTACGACCCAGCCACCGACAGTGCAGCCGCTAAGACTGACGGCGCCATGGCCGTCTCGGAGACGCCGCGCGGAGCGCAAGAGGGAGATCCTCGAGGCGACCCGGACCCTGTTCGACGAGCGCGGCGTGCGCGACGCGCAGATCGAGGACATCGCCCGGGCCGTCGGCATCAACCGCGCGATCATCTACCGGCACTTCTCCGGCAAGGAGGAGCTGTTCGCGGTGACGCTGGTCGGCTACCTCGACGAGCTCGGCGCCGTCTGCGCGACGCCGACGACCCGGCGGCCGCCCCCGGGAGCGGCTCGACGAGATCACGAGCGCGTTCCTCGACTTCGGCCGCGCGTACCCGGCGTTCGTCGACTGCGCGCAGGCGCTGCTGCGGCGCCGCGGCGAGGAGCTGCTGGACAGAGGTCAGCGAGGGCGCGATGATGCCGATCTCGGACGCGGCATGATCGGGCTGCTCGACCACGTCGCGCACGTCCTCGAGGCCGGCATCGAGACCGGCGAGTTCCACGTCGACGACCCCAACCTGCTCGCCAACATCTTCTACACGCAGGCTCTCGGCGTCCTGCAACCTCGCGACGCTGCCAGCTGCTCGGTCCGCGAGGCGAACCCCGGCCTGCCCGCCGTCGCCGCGGTGCCGTGCGAGGCCGTGAAGCGCCAGACGATCCGCGCTGCGCGGCGATGGCTGTCGCGGACGACCCGCGCGGGACTCGCCCGGCGACGAGCTCTGCGAGCCAGCCGCCCCGCGCTCAGGCGGTCAGGCTCGAGGATCGCGACGACGCCCTGGCCGCCGGCGGCGCAGATCGAGATCAGGCCGCGGCCCGAGCCCTTCTCGTGCAGCAGCTTGGCCAGGTTGGCGACGATGCGGCCGCCGGTCGCGGCGAACGGGTGCGCCGGCCGCGAGCGACGAGCCCTTGACGTTGAGCTTGCTGCGGTCGATCGAGCCGAGCGGCGCGTCGAGGCCGAGGCTTCTCCTTGCAGAAGACCGGGTCCTCCCACGCCGCGAGGGTCGTCAGCACCTGGCCGGCGAACGCCTCGTGGATCTCGTAGAAGTCGAAGTCCTGCAGCGTCAGGCCTGGCGCGCGCGAGCATGCGCGGCACCGCGTAGACCGGCGCCATCAGCAGGCCCTCGGCGCCGTCGACGTAGTCGACGGCGGCGGTCTCGTAGTCGACGAGGTACGCCCCGGCGTCCAGCCGCGTCTCTGCGGCCTCGTCCTCGGAGGCGAGCAGCACGACCGACGCGCCGTCGGACAGCGGCGTGGAGTTGGCCGGCCGTCATCGTGGCCTCGTCGCCGAACGACTTGCCGAAGACCGGCTTGAGCTTGGCGAGCTTCTCGACGGTCGAGTCGGGACGCAGGTTGTTGTCCTTCGTCGACGCCCTGGAACGGCGTGACCAGGTCGTCCTGCCAGCCCTCGTCGTACGACGCGGCGAGGTTCTGGTGCGACGCCACGGCCAGCTCGTCCTGCGCCTCGCGGGTGATGCCCCACTCCTTGGTCGTGATGGCCTGGCTGTCGCCCATCGACAGGCCCGTGCGCGGCTCGGCGTTGCGCGGCTGGTCGGGAGCGAGGTAGCGCCGGGCGGATCTTGGCGAGCGCCGTCGAGGCGCCCTTGTTGTCCTTGGCCCGGTTGGCCTCGAGCAGGATCTTGCGCAGCTTGTCGCCGACCGCGAGCGGGGCGTCGGACGTGGTGTCGGAGCCGCCGGCGATGCCGACCTCGATCTTGCCGAGGGCGATCTTGTTGGCGACCAGGATCGCGGCCTGGATGCCGGTGTCGCACGCCTGCTGGACGTCGAAGGCCGGGGTGTCGGGCGACAGCTTCGAGCCGAGGACCGTCTCGCGGGCCAGGTTGAAGTCGCGGCTGTGCTTGAGGACGGCGCCGGCGGCGAACTCGCCGACCCGCTCGCCCTCGAGGCCGAAGCGGTCGACGAGGCCGTCGAGCGCGGCGGTCAGCATCTCCTGGTTGGAGACGTGGTGTAGACGGTGTTGGAGCGCGCGAACGGGATGCGGTTGCCGCCGATGACGGCGACGCGGCGCACCTGCCGGGGCGCGGCGGCCTTGGCGGCGCCTTCTTCGGGGCGGCCTTCTTGGCCGGGGTGGCAGGGGTCGTGTCCGCCATGGCGGTCTCCTCGATCGTCGTGGAAGGCGTGTGGACGTTGACCGACGAACGTGATGCGCGCCGCAGCCACCAGGTGGTGGACTGGCGCTGAACTCTGAGGTTACAGTTTCAGCAGCATTCCAGATACCGATGGTATCCGAGAGATAGGACACACCCGACTCATGACTGATCGCTACCAGTCGCTCGCGCACAACCCGATCGGCAAGTTCATCGTCACGAACCTGGGTCTGCCCAACCCGCCCGTGCTGGAGCGCTGGACCGAGGGCGCCCCCCTCGTCAAGGGCACCGTCCTGATCGGCGCCGCCCCCGGCAGCACGATCGGCACAGCGGCTCAACGCGACGCTCAAGTCCAGCGGCATCGAGGCCGTCGGCGTGCGCGCCGACGGCAAGAAGTACAAGGGCACTCGTGTTCGACGCCACCGGCATCTCCGACACCGCCGGCCTCGCCGACATGCAGCAGTTCTTCACCCCCGCGCTGCGCAGCCTCGCCTGCCTGCGGACGCCTCGTCGTCATCGGCACGCCTGCCCGAGCAGGCCGCCAGACCGAGACCGCCGCGATCGCCCAGCGCGCGCTCGAGGGCTTCGTCGCGCTCGCCGGCAAGGAGGTCGGCGGCAACGGCAGCACCGGCCAACCTGGTCTACGTCGGCGCCGGGCGCGGAGGACGCGCTCGCGTCGACGCTGGAGTTCCTGCTCTCCCCCAAGTCGGCCTTCGTGTCGCGGCCAGGTCATCCGCCTCGGCCTGACCGAGCTCGTCGACGCGCCCGACGCCGTCGCCGACCCGGCCAAGCCGCTCGCCGGCAAGGTCGCGCTCATCACCGGCGCCTCGCGCGGCCTCGGTGCCGCGATGGCCCGGACGCTGCACCGCGACGGCGCCGACGATCGTCGGCCTCGACGTCGCCGCCGCTGGCAAGGACGAGCTCGACGCGCGTGATGGCCGAGCTCGGCGGCACCTCGATCGCCGAGGACATCACCGCGCCGGATGCGCCGCACGGTCATCGCCGCAGGCGCTCAAGGACGCCCACGGCGGCGTCGACATCGTCGTCCACAACGCCGGCATCACGCGCGACAAGCGGCTGCAAGAACATGAAGACCGAGAACTGGAACCTGGTCATCGACATCAGCGTCGGCGCCCCGCAGCGCATCACGGCCGAGCTGCTCGACCAGAAGCTGCTGCGCACGGGCGGACGCGTCATCGGCATCTCGTCGATCGCCGGCATCGCGGGCAACAACGGCCAGACGAGCTACGGCACCGCCAAGGCCGGCGTCATCGGCTTCGTCCAGCGACCTGTCCAAGCGCGTCGCCGAAGGACGGCATCACGGTCAACGCGATCGCGCCGGGCTTCATCGAGACCGACATGGTCAAGACGATGCCGCTGGCGATCCGCGAGGCCGGTCGTCGGCTGAGCTCGCTGTCGCAGGGCGGTCAGCCGATCGACGTCGCCGAGGCGATCGCCTGGTACGCGCAGCCCGGGATCGTCGGCGATCTCCGGGCAACGTCGTCCGCGTCTGCGGCCAGGCCCCTGATCGGCGCCTGACGTGGCCGTCCGCGAGTCTTCACCGAGGCCCCGTCGACGCTCCCGCTGATGCTGCAAGGCGGCGCTCCCGGCGATCCCCGTGGTCGGCGGGCTGCCCGGGCGTCAAGCACGCCACGGGCTCCGTGCCCGACCTGACGCTGGAGCGACACGGCGTCACGACCGACCCGGAGCACCTCGACGTCGTACAACGAGGTCTGCGGATTCCCCCGCGGCGACACGCTGCCGGCGACCTACCCGCACATGGCGGCGTTCGGGCTGCACATGACGCTCATGACCGACACCGCGTTCCCGTTCGCGCCGATGGGCCTGGTGCACCTGCGCAACATCGATCACGCAGCACCGTCCGATCGCGCGTCGACGAGACGTTCGACGTCGCCGTGCGCGCTGCCGACCTGCGCCCGCACCCGAAGGGCATCGCTGATCGACATCGTCACGACCGTCACGAGTGGGTGACGAGGTCGTCTGGGAGGAGACGATGACGCTGTTCTCGCGCCACAGGTGGAGGTCGTGGTCCGGAGGTCGCTGCCGCTCCGCTCGACGGGCGTCGAGGCGCCCGACGGGTCGCGCACTGGAAGCTCGCCGGCGACTCGGCCGTCGGTACGGTGCGGTCTCCGGCGACCGCAACCCGATCCACCTGTACCCGTCTCACGGCCAAGGCGTTCGGGTTCCCGCGCCAACATCGCGCACGGCATGTGGACGCAGGCGCGTGCCCTCGCCGCGGTGCAGAACAAGCCTGCCCGACGCGTACACCGTACGTGGCGGAGTTCCGCAAGCCGATCCTGCTGCCGGCGACGGTGGTGTTCGGCACGGCGACGGAGGGTGGCCGGCTCCTCCTCGGCATCACCGGCCGGGCACGCGGCGACGAGCGCGCTCCCGCGCATCTCGTGGCACGCGTCACGCCCGCCTGAGCTGCGCGTACCCGCACCGGCTCGGCCGTCACCGGCCAGGCCGGTGCGGGACCGTCAGGCCGTCGGCTTGCGGGTGACCGGGCGGATGAGCCCTTCCTGCGCCACCGAGGCGAGCAGCGCCCCGTCCTCCGCGAAGATGTTGGCCGTGGCGAAGCCGCGCGCACCGATCGCCGACGGCGAACGCTGGTCGTAGAGCATCCAGTGGTCCGCGCGGATCGGCCGGTGGAACCACACGGCGTGGTCGAGCGACGCCGGCTGGATCTTGGGCGAGCCGATCGTCAGCCCGTGCGGGACGAGCGCCGAACCGAGGAGGCTCAGGTCGCTGATGTACGTCAGCACGCACGCGTTGAGGACGGGATCGTCCCCGAGCTCACCGAGCGCACGGAGCCACAGCCGCTGAACGGCGGGGACGAGCTGCCGTGACGGGTCGTCGGCGGCCCGGTTGTCGCCGATGTAGCGGACGTCGAGCGCCGCCCACTCCCGACGCCAGTGCTCGGCCGCCTGCGTGTCGACGTACGCCAGCACCTCCGCCAGCTCGGGCGAGGCCGAGACCGGCGGCACCTCGGGCATGGCGTCCTGGTGCGAGTAGCCGTCCTCGTGCCGGTGGAACGACGCGGTCATGTAGAAGATGACCTTGCCGTGCTGGCGCGCCGAGACCCGACGCGTCGAGAACGAACCGCCGTCGCGGATGCGCTCGACGTCGTAGACGATCGGCACGCTCGGGTCGCCGCCGAGCAGGAAGTAGACGTGGAGCGAGTGCACCGCACGATCGGAGTCGACGCTGCGCGAGGCCGCCATCAGCGCCTGCGCTGCGACCTGACCACCGAAGACGCGGGTGAGATCGCTGTCCTTGGGGTGTCCCCCGCGGTAGAGATCCTCCTCGAGACGCTCGAGGTCGAGAAGGTCGACGAGTTCTTCGATCGTTGCGGGCACGGGGCACATCGTCTCATGCGCCCACCGCGCCGTACGGGGAGACCGTCAGTCGGAGGTGCCGGACTCGCGCTCGTCGAGCTGAGCCAGGAACTGCTCGAACTGCTCGCCGATCTCCTCGGGCGTGGGCAGCTCGGACTCGTCGGCGACCAGCGGCTCCGTGGCGGAGCGGTTCATCTGGTCGTACTGGCGCTCGAGGCCGGCGAGCACCTCGCCGCCGTCCTGCTCCTCGACCTGCTTGTGGATGTCGGCCACGGTCTCGGCCTGCTGGAGCCGCAGCTCCTCCAGGTCGAACTGCAGGCCCGTACGGTGTGCGACGGCCTCCAGGAGCGCGACAGACGCGCTCGGGTACTCGACCTGTGCGACGTACTGCGGGACGTGGGCGACGTATCCGAGGGCGTCGTGGCCCCACTCCCCCAGCCGGATCTCGAGGACCGACTGGATGCTCGCGGGCAGGACGACCTGCGCGCGGAAGAGGTTCTTGCGGTCGAGCAGGTCGCGCCGCACGGCGTGGTTGGTGACCACCGAGGGCCGCGTGTGAGGCACCCCCATCGGGACCGCGCCGAGTCCGACGACGAGCTCGACGCCGTGCTCCTCGACCAGCTCGTGGACCTCCTCGGTGAACTGCTCCCAGCGGAAGTCCGGCTCGGGTCCGGTGAGCACGAGGTACGGGGCACCGTGGTCGTCGCGGTGCAGCCTCAGCTCCAGCGACGGCTGCTCGTAGTCCGTGTAGCGGTCACGGTCGAAGACGACCGGCGGACGGCGGGCACGGTAGTCGTAGTAGTCGTCCAGGTCGAACGTGTGGACGACCTCGCCCTCGTCGCGCGACTCCAGGTGCTCCAGGGCCAGCCGCGGGGCCGACCCGGCGTTCAGGAAGCCGTCGAAGGCATAGATCATCGTGGGCCGAATCCCGTCGGGAAGACCGTCGAAGATTCCACCGTCACCATGCCCTGGCCTCAGCCGGGCGATCCAGTTCCGCACCACGACACCTCCCAACGTCCGACGAGCGCACGGCATTCCCGCTCGTACGGACCGGCAGGCGTGCGCGCCCTCCAGCCTACGGGGCGGGTGGGGACGACTCTTCGGCGGCTCGGGCCGCAGCCCGGGTCCCCACGAGGCTGTGCCGGCGCCCGTACGCGAAGTACACGACGAAGCCGAGCGCCATCCAGACGAGGAACCGGACCCACGTCTCACCCACGAGGTTGAGCATCAGGTAGACGCAGGAGATCACCGCCAGCACGGCGACCGCGGTTGCTGCGGGGACCGTGAATCCTCGTATCAGGTCGGGACGCGTACGACGCAGGATCACCACGCCCACGCTGACCAGGACGAAGGCGAAGAGCGTGCCGATGTTGACAAGGTCTGCGAGCGTCGAGAGGTCGATGAACCCCGAGATGGCGGCGACCGCGATGCCCGTGACGTAGGTGATCCGGTACGGCGTGCGGTGCTTGGGATGCGTCGCCGCGAGCCAGCGCGGCAGCAGGCCGTCGCGCGCCATCGCGAACGCGACGCGGGTCTGGCCGAGCATGAGGATCATCACGACCACCACGAGCCCGATGCAGGCTCCTACGGAGATGACGTCGCCCATCCACGTCACCCCGACCGCGTCGAACGCCGTGGCGAGCGGCGCGCCGTCGTCGGGATCGATGTCCTGGTAGTTCTGCATGCCGGTGATGACGAGGCTGACGGCCATGTAGAGCAAGGTGACGATCGCGAGCGACCCGAAGATGCCGATCGGGACGTTGCGCTGGGGGTTCTTCGTCTCCTCCGCCGTCGTCGCCACGACGTCGAAGCCGATGAACGCGAAGAACACGATCGCCGCTCCGGCGAAGACACCGGCGACGCCGTACACGGCCGGCTCGAGGCCGAGCAGCGTCTGGATGAGCGGGACCTTGAGCCAGCCGCTCTCGCCGCTCTCCGGAGACGCCGACGGCGGGACGAACGGCGACCAGTTCTGGGTGTCGATGAACTTGATGCCCGCGATGATCACCATCATCACGACCGCGATCTTGATCGCGACGACGACCTGGTTGATCCGGCTGGAGAACTTGATGCCCGTGACGAGGATCCACATCACGACCAGCGAGATGACGATGGCAGGGATGTCCACCACCCCGCTGCCGGCGGCGGTCCTCAGATGCTCGGGCAGCTCGAGGAACGTCCCTTGCACGAGGTTGTTCCAGTACGAGGAGAAGCCGGACGCGAGCGCGGCGGCGCCGACGGTGAACTCCAGGACCAGGTCCCACCCGATGGTCCACGCGATCAGCTCGCCGAAGGTGGCGTACGAGAACGTGTACGCGCTGCCGGCGACCGGGACCGTGGAGGCGAACTCCGCGTAGCAGAGCGCCGCGAGGCCGCAGGCCAGCGCCGCCACGAGGAACGAGATCGCGATCGCCGGTCCGGCGTTGGTCGCCGCCGCACGACCGGTGAGGACGAAGATGCCGGCACCGATGATGACGCCCACACCGAAGACCACGAGATCGATGGCCCCGAGATTGCGGTTGAGCCGCGTCTCCGGGTCGTCGGTGTCACGGATCGACTGCTCGACGGACTTCGTACGGAAGAGCTCGCTCCTGGCCATCGTGATCCCCTCTCTTGGGGGTCACTATGCCCGGTAGCGGGTCCTCCGGCTTGTCAGCGCGACGGGCGTGTCACAGCCTTGCGAGAGCGTCGGCGGCGATCGCCTCGCCGGTCAGCCCCATCCGCTGCAGCAGGACGTCGCGCTTGGCGTGGTCGAAGAACTCCTGCGTCACGCCGTGCACCCGGACCGGGGTGCGGACGTCGGCGTCGGCGAGCATCTGCGTGAGCACCGAGCCCATGCCGCCGACGCGGCCGCTGTCCTCGACGGTCACCAGCAGCCGGTGGCGCGCGGCCAGCTCGACGAGAGCGGGATCCAGCGGCTTGACCCACCGCGGGTCGACGACCGTCACACCGACACCCTCGGCACGCAGCCGCGCGGCCGCGTCGAGCGCCTGGCGGACCATCGGGCCGGCCGCGACGACGAGGACGTCCTCGCCACCCTCGCGGAAGAGCACGTCGCTGCGCCCGACGGTGTCGATCGCCTCGATGTCCGCGGCGACACCGCCCTTGGGGAAGCGGACGACGGTCGGTGCGTCGTCGACGGTGACGGCCTCGCGCAGCAGCTCGCGCAGCCGGGCTCCGTCACGCGGAGCGGCGAGGCTGAGCGTCGGCACGACCTGCAGGATCGACATGTCCCACATGCCGTTGTGGCTCGGGCCGTCGTCGCCGGTCACACCGGCGCGGTCCAGCACGAACGTGACCCCGCAGCGGTGCAGCGCCACGTCGAGGAGCACCTGGTCGAACGCACGGTTGAGGAACGTCGAGTAGACCGCCACGACGGGGTGGAGGCCGCCCATCGCGAGGCCCGCGGCGCTGGTCACCGCGTGCTGCTCGGCGATGCCGACGTCGAACGTGCGGTCGGGGAACTTGTCCGCGAACGCGTCGAGGCCGGTCGGCGACAGCATCGCGGCGGTGATCGCGACGACGTCGGGCCGCTCGTCACCGATCCGGACCAGCTCGTCACGGAACACCGAGGTCCACGAGGTCGGCTCGACGGCGAGCGCCTCGCCGGTCCGGCGGTCGAACGGCTTCGCCTGGTGCATCTGGTCGTTCTTCGTTGGCGACCGCGATCTGGTAGCCCTGGCCCTTGGTCGTGATGACGTGCACGATCACAGGGCCGCCGTACGTCCGGGCCTGCGCGAGGGCGTGCTCGACGGCGGGACGGTCGTGGCCGTCGATGGGGCCGACGTACTTGAGCCCGAGGTCCTCGAACATGCCCTGGGGGTAGAGCGCGTCCTTGAGGCCCTTCTTGAGAGCGTGCAGCGCCTCGTACGCGGCCTGGCCGACGATGTTGGCGTTCGTGAGGCGCTCGCGGACGGCCCTGAGGGTCGGCTCGTAGCGCGGGTCGGTGCGCAGCTTCGCGAGGTGGTTGGCGAGGCCGCCGACCGTCGGCCGGTACGAACGGCCGTTGTCGTTGACGACGACGACCAGACGGCGGTCGGCGTCGGCGGCGATGTTGTTGAGCGCCTCCCAGGCCATGCCACCGGTCAGCGCCCCGTCACCGATCACGGCGACGACGTGGTCGGGCCGGCCCTGGACGGTGTTGGCCTTGGCGAGCCCGTCGGCGTACGACAGGCTCGTCGACGCGTGGGAGTTCTCGACGACGTCGTGGGGCGACTCGGCCTGGCTCGGGTATCCCGACAGCCCGCCCTCCATCCGCAGACGCTCGAACTCGGCGGCCCGGCCGGTGAGCATCTTGTGGACGTACGCCTGGTGGCCGGTGTCGAAGACGACCCGGTCACGGGGCGAGTCGAACACGCGGTGGATCGCCATCGTGAGCTCGACGACACCCAGGTTGGGGCCGAGGTGGCCCCCGTGGGTGGCGACGGCGACGATCAGGCGCTCGCGGATCTCGTCGGCGAGCGCATCCAGCTCGGCATCGGTGAGATCCCTCAGATCGCTCGGCTGGCTGATCCGATCGAGCGTGCTCATGGTCCTCCGCGGGTGTGGGTGGGCGTCATCCGATCCTAGGCCATGACTCCCAGCCGACCACGGACCGATGCTCGTGAGGGCGCCGTCACCGGCCGTGTCAGCGGGTGACTGTTCTCACGTCGGCAACCTTCGTCGCGAGCACCGCCTCCACCGCCGGCAGCGCCTCGGCGACCGCGTCCTCCGACGGCGCCCGCTCCCCCGGCAGCGGATCGATCTCGACGTCGATGCGGGTGCCCCGCGGCACGATCCGCCACTGGGCGACCAGCCGCGTGCCGTCGAGCACGACCGGCGTCGTGGTGCCGTTGACGCGGTTGAAGATCCGGCGCTGGTTGTCGAGAGCGGTGAACCGTCCGCGTTCGGCACCTGTGCCCTCGTACCCGAGCATCACCTGGTCGAACTCGGGAAGGAGCCGCAGACCGCCGGTGTAGCCGCTCCCGTCGGGCGCGTCGGCGAGGTCGAGGTACGTGCGCCCCTCCGGGCCGTCGTAGCGCACGATCTCGTCGCCGAGCTCGGCGAGGGCCGCGTCGACGGGCCGGAGCTTGTCGGCGAGCCACCACGCGATGTCGCGCCGGGTCGCCGGCCCGAACGCCCGGAGATGGACCCGGACGAGCTCGCGCCGGGCGACGTCGGGAGTCAGGTCCGCACTGTCGATCCCCGTCAGTGCGGCGGACGAGCGGTAGAGCGTGTCCGTACGGGTGTGCCAGCGGCGGTCGGGTGGGCGCCGGACGAGCCACGGCGAGCCGCGCAGGAGGTTGCGGGCGTACGAGTCGGCGACCGTCCCGTGGCCCTCCGACTCGTGTGCCGCAACCCACTCGGCGAGGTGCTCGACGAGCTCGTCGCGGTCCCGCCACTCGTCGGTCGCGTACGCGCGGGCCTGCGCACGCACGTCCTCGGGCCGGACCTGATCGAGGTCGAGGCCCTTGCCGAGGGCCTTGTCCAGCCACACCGCGGTCACTGCCGAGGCCCACGCGTGGTGCTGCGGCGTGGACGAGTGCACGGTCCCGCGCAGCGTCGTGCCCTTGACCAGCGCGTACGTGTCGAACGCCTCGACCACCGTCTCGTGGGTGATGCCGGGGAGACGGGAGGAGGCGAAGAGGAAGGCGGCACGCGGCACCTGGGTCTGGACCGGGCCGAGCGCGTCGTACAACGCGACGAGATCGGCGACGCCGGTCCCGGTCGGCGTCGGGAACTGCCGCTCGAGTGTGCGCAGCGCGAGGTCCTCCGGTGCGAGGCGGGCGGTCATGGTGTGATGCCTCCATGTCTGGGACGTACGACGCCTCGTGCGTGTTCTGCCGGGTGGTGACGGGCGAGGTCGACGCCCCCATCGTGTACGACGACGAGGACACGATCGGGTTCCTGGACCATCGTCCCGTATTCAAGGGCCACGTCCTCGTCGTCCCGCGCGAGCACGTCGTCACCCTTCCGGACCTCCCCGCGGAGCGGATCGGGCCGTACTTCGAGGTCGTGCAGCACGTCGCGCGCACGCTCCCCGGGGTCGTCGGCGCGCAGGGGACGTGGGTCGCCGAGAACAACGTGGTGTCGCAGTCCGTCCCCCATCTGCACGTGCACGTGGTGCCGCGGACGAAGGGTGACGGTCTGCGCGGCTTCTTCTGGCCGCGGACCAAGTACGCGGCCGGCGAGGTCGACGACTATGCGGCGCGGATCCGCGCCGCGCTCGCTCGTTGACGAACGTAAGGCGGCAAACGTTCGGTACGGTGAAGCGGCGGGCAAGGATTGGCCGGCGGTGTCGTACGAGGCACACCCCTGGACGCCTCCCCCGGTCGCCCTCTCCTCTCCACTCCGCTCTGCTCCTGCGGACGGCGTCGTCATCGCGGATCGAGCAGGTCTGGGTCGGCGGTTCCTCGTACGGCCCTCACGACGCCAAGTTCGTCCCGCCGCACCACACGCGCGTCGAGGCCGCGACGTCGAGACACGGCGGCGCGAGACGTGGGCCGACGACATGAGCTCAGAGATCCACCGGCAGCTATCGGGGCGCCGACGACGTCAAAGAGGTGCAGGTCGCGGGGGTGAATCAACGCGGTGACACCGCCGTCCGGGTCCACCTGTGGCTCGTTGGTCGTCACCGCGAACATCTCGTCGACAACAGTCCCCTGGCGCTGCTGCTCGACTTCGTCGACGCCGGTCGCCTCAAGTAACTTCGCCTTCACCGTCGCAACGTTCAGTTGCTTGAGCTCCTTGTGACTGAACCAGGCGCGTGCAGCCATCCCGACCGCGTTGCGGTACGTATCGGCCTGCCGCCACACCAGGTAGTCGACCACGTCATCGATGTCGTCGACGCTGACCACACGGGCATCGAAAGTCGCCATGCCCGTGTGAGCGTGAGCAATGTTGAACGAGGCGGTCACCGTACTCGCCCGCCAACGACAACGTCATCGCGACCACGCCGCCGAACGGCAGCGACGCCTCGGGGCGCCGAGTGCGGAAGATGACCGAGATCTCGTCGGAGGCAACGTAGACCAGCTGCGCGACGAACTCCTGCGCGACCTCGGCTGCCCCAACGTCCATCGCTCCCTGGAACGACACGTCGAACGGCTTGCTCAGCGTCCGCGTGTAGGTCGAGAAAGCGCGGCCGTCCAACCGCAGAATGTGGAAAGCGGGGGAACCGTGAGCCTGGCGTCCATCTCAAGCAGATCGCTGCCGACTTCGGCATCAGCGAGTCCTGCCTGGCGAACTGGATGAACTCCGCCGACGTCGAGGAAGGCATCAAGCCCGGAGCGACCGCGGCGGAGAATGCCGAGAACCGGGAACTGCGCAAGCGCGTGCGTCTGCTCGAGCAGGAGAACGAGGTCCTGCGCCGCGCCGCTGCCTATCTGCCGCAGGCCAACCTGCCGGGAAATGATGTACCCGCTCGTCCGCGAGCTGGCCAACGACGGGATCCCCGTCACGGGGTCCTCAAGATCGCCCGCCAGCCCTACTACCGCTGGCTCGAGTGCCCGGTGACCGAAGCCGAACTGGTTCAGGCCTACCGCGCCAACGCACTCTTCGACGCTCACCGCGAGGACCTCGAGTTCGGCTACCTGCTCCTGGCTGACGAGGCTGCCTTCGAGCACGGTGAACCGATGGCGGACCGCACCGCCTGGCGGATCTGTCGCGACAACGAGTGGTGGTGTGTGTTCGGCAAACCCAAGCGCAGCGCGGGGACGCGACCCGGGCCGGCCGTGCATGACGACCTCGTCGAACGGGTCATCCGAGCCGATGGCCCGAACCGGCTGTCGATGACCGACATCTCGGAGCACTGGACGCGGGAAGGCAAGCTCTCCATCTGTGCGGTCAAGGACGTGTACTCCAACCGGATCGTGGGCTACTCCACCGACTCGCGGATGAAGTCCCGCCTGGCGGTCGCCGCGGTCAACAACGCCGTCGCGATGCGGCGTGCTGCCGGTGATGACGTGGCCGGATGCGTGGTTCACAGCGACAGAGGATCGCAGTTCGTTTCCAGGAAATTGCGCCGCGCTTTGGCCACCCATGGCCCGGCCGGATCGATGGGTCGCGTCGCCTCGGCCGGGGACAACGCCGCTATGGAGAGCTTCTTCAGCCTGCTGCAACGCAACGTGCTCGACCGACAGCCCTGGGCCACCGGGAGGACCTCCGGATCGCGATGGTGACCTGGATCGAGCGGACCTACCACCGCCGTCGTCGCCAAGCCCGCCTCGGCCGATTGACGCCCATTGAGTTCAAGACCATCATGACCACACCAGCCGCTCAGACTGCCTGACCCAACCTGTCACCAAGGCGTGCATCAGCCCCCACCGCTCTACTAATGGGTTCCCGGCTACGGATGTGACCTGTTGAAGAGGAAAGGGACCGGTACGTGATCTCGCTTGAGGATGTCGTCGTGTCCTATGGAAGCGTGGTCCCGATCGACCGCGTGAACGTGAAGTTGGACGCTGCGTTGACGGTGGTGACCGGGCCGAGCGGTAGTGGAAAGTCAACACTCCTTCGTGTGATCGCAGGACTGCAGGCGCCGACATCCGGCACGGTCCTCATCGACGACTCAATCGTCCGCCCTCCCAGCTGGCGCCGAGCCGGAGATGAGCGCGTGGTTCTCGTGCACCAGGACTACCGGCTGATCGACTTCCTCAACGTTGAGGAGAACCTTCGCCTCGGTGCCGAGCTCCGCAACCTACCCGTCCCCACCAACCTTCCCGCTGACACGCTCGAACGTGTAGGGCTTGACACCACATTCCTTCACCGATCCCCCGAGACGCTGTCGGGAGGCGAGAAGCAACGCGTGGCGATCGCCCGCGCTCTGATGTGCGAGCCGCAGGTCCTGCTGGCCGATGAGCCGACAGGAGCACTCGACGCCGACAACACCACGAACGTGGCGCAGACCCTCAAAGCGATCGGTGAAGGCAGCCAGGTGCAGGTGGTCGTCGCGACCCACGACCCACTCGTCTCACGCATCGGGGACGACGTCCTCGTCCTTTCGCAGGGAGCTGTGGTCCGCCGATGATGCTGAGGCGGCGCCGAGTCCCGTTGGCTCGCCGGCTCATCACTCACCGGCTGTCAACGATCGTCGCTCTCTTCCTCGTCGGCGCCCTTCTGGGCGCCGCCGTCGGCGCACTGACTTCGATCCGTACCTCGACGGAGCAGGCCGTGACGACCGGGGTCGAGGCCGGCGTTGGCGATCGATCGTTCGTCATCCAGAGCGGCAGCGGCGATGCGCGAACCATCCTGAGCCGACAGCCCGACCTTGACTACGTCCGTGATGCCGGCGGCACCGTCAACGGCGACGAAACAACAAGTGATGCGATGGTCCGCCGTATCGCCAGCACAACGCTGCCTTTGGGGACACCGACCGGCGGTGAGCGTCCGGACAAGAACGGTGAAGCAACGGTCTCAGAGGCGCTCGCAGACGACCTGGGGATCGCTGTCGGGGACCGAGTCGAGGTCACATGGGACGATGCGACGCCGACGACAGTCCAGGTCGTGGGGACAACCATCGACACCGCGGACTCCGAAGCCAAAACGATCGTCGTCGTCGACCCTTCACTTTCCTCCGCCGAAGCGTCCGTGTGGCTGAGTCGCACCGACCCGTACAAACGGGCGCCGCTCACAACCCAGATGGATCTACGCGCGATCACGTACCAGCCAACCTCGAGCCTGGTCGAGTCCGCACTCGCCCACGGGCCGAACACCGCTCCAGTGCTGCGATGGGGTCCCGCCGTTGTCGGCGCGATGCTGGGTACGCTCGTCCTCGCAGTCGTGGCCGGATTCGTTCCCGGAGCGCGGCGGACAGCCACCACGATGCTTGCCGTTGGACTTTCGTTGCGGCGCACGTGGTGGACCATCGTCGGCGTCGCAGCAGCCGCGATCAGCGTTGGCGTCCTCTTCGGAGCCGCAACCGCCTACGCGACTCTTCGCGCGGCTTCTGGCCAGGTGTCAGCACTTTTCGGTCAGGCATGGCTCAGCGTCTCGTTCCCGCTAAGCACAGTTCTGCTGCTCGTGGGACTGGCAGGCCTTCTCGCAGCACTGTCTCGCCCCATCGCTCGGATCGGAGGACTGCTTGGCCGCTCATCAAGGCGGTGGTCACTGGTCTCAAGTCGCACGGACACGGCCGCAGGACTGAGAGCAGCGACCGGCCTCACGATCGTGGTGATTGCCGTCATCCTCTCCAGGCTTGAGAACCCTCCAGCGTTCGCGGGGGTGATGGGACTTACCGGCGGTGTCGTGTTCGCCTCAGGGCTGCCCGCTCTCGTCGTTCGGCTGTGCACTGCCTCACTCGGGCCAGCATCCAGGCGGGTCTCGGCACGACTGACCGCTGTACTCCGTGTCGTCGTCGCAGCCGCAATGAGCGTCGCCATCGTCGCCGGCGCCTACAGCGCGTCGCAACGCCACAACGTCGACGCGTCCCGTGACCTGACCCGGCCGCTACAACCAGCCGGTTCTCTGGCAATGCTCGAAGTGCCGTCAGCAGCTGCCTCGACCGTACTTCTCAAGTACCGAGAGCTCGGCGGGCGTGAGGCACTACGGTTCATGCTCCCCCTCGAGACGAAGGACCTTCTCCGGGTGACGAGCCCGACCCTGCTTGCCTGCATGAAGGAACTAGACACCCTCGACCCGAGCGCCACGCCCGACGAGTGCTGGCCGCAGGAGACCTTCGCGCCGACCAACAGCGTCGCTCTTGATGAGCGAGACGGCGCTCAACCACGCGCGGACCCTGACCTGGTCCGGTCAGGTCAAGTTGGGCTGCTGTACTACGGATCGGTGGCCGGCCAGACCCCGACGAGCCTGGCGGTGACCGACGCGGCGCCCGACGAGCAACTCGGCGGGAACCTCCCGGGTCTCGTGATCGCGGCCGACAGCGCCGTTGCCCGTCGGTTCAATCTGCGGCCAGCGGGAACAGAAGTCGTGACACTCCTCGACTTCGAACGCCTCAGCGGACGCGAACAAGCGCAACTGAGAGCGACAATCTCGAAGGTCGCCCCGGCTGCGCAGGTTGCCAGCGCCGACGAGGCAGACCTCCATGGGCCAGACGAACGGCAAGCGACAGCGGTCGGTATCGTCGCCGCCGCTATCACCGCACTGATCATGCTGATCGGAGGGCTTGCTGCACTTGCCGGTGAGCGTGAAACGCGGCGCCTGCTTGCCGATATCGGCATCGCTGCCCGCATGCGCATTCGGCTGCTCGTGCCGTGGGCTGCTCTGCCGTTAGCGACCATGGCAGCAGCCGCCGCCGTGACCTGGCTGTGCGCCCTGGCGTTGGAGACGACCCTGCCAGGTGACCGAGGGATGGCATGGACAGCGCCGCTCGTCGCCGGCGCGGTCGCTGCGCTCATCCTGATTCCGCTGGCGATCAGAGTGCCGGCCGCCCCAGAGGACTCCTGAAGAGCCGAGCGTCGCCCAGGTGCACATCTGGAGTGCGGACGATCCGGGTCGTGGCGGCGACCCAAAGCAGCTCACGCGAAGACCTCGCCGCCGTCGAAGTGGGCGAGGCCTTCGACTCACCGCCGCACACCCGGACAACCTCCCCGGACATCACATCCAGGCGGGCGTCCTCGTCCAGGTCGGCAGCGGCACCCGCAACCGCGTCTGGCAGTGCCCGGAGGTCATCGACGCGCTCGACGCCTTCGCGACACGGGCCGCTCGGCGCCCGACGCGCGACTGAACCCCCGTACGGCGGGGTGGGTGACCGACACCGCGATCACGCCGACCGCGCCCGAGCAGACCCCCGGACACGAGCGCGACCTCGGGAGACGTGAGCCCGGCCACCGCTCCGCCGCGGGCGTTGCCGAGGTCGGGTCCGGCGACGCCCACGACATGCTCCACGGACGAGACGCGGCCGCGCTGCTCGTCGGTGGTGGCGAGCTGCGTGACGACCCCGCGGGCGATCACCGCGAAGGTGTCTGCCGCACCGGCGACCGCCAGCGAGGCGACGGCGAGCAGCAACCACGGCGAGGCACCGAACGCCGCAACACCGAGGCACCACACGACCGCTGCCGCGATCATCACGCGTCCCGGTCGGACGGCGCGTGAGACCAGGCCGGACGCGAGACCGCCGACGATCCCGCCCGCGCCCACCGCCGACAGCAGGAGACCGGTCACCGCAGGGTCACCGCCGAACCTCTCGTCGACGACCACGGGGAACAGCGCGACCGGCATCACGAGGACGGTGGCGAGCACGTCGGTGAGCACTGCGCCGCGCAGGACGGCCGTACGTCCGACGTACCGGAGGCCGGCGAGAACCCCGGCCCGCTCACCGTGCGGGCGGGGCTCTGCGGGTGGGACCGGCGGGAGTCCGCGCGTGGCCAGCCACGCCACGGCCATCAGGACGGCCTGGACCCCGAAGGCCGCTGCCGTGCCGCCGTACGCGACGAGCAGCCCGCCGACGGCCGGTCCCACGAGCATCGCCACCTGGAAGCCCACGTGAGCCAGCGCGACACCGGCGGCCACCTGACCCGGCGGAAGCAGCCGCGCGACCAGGGCACGACGTGCGGGCGCACCGAGCGCGCCGAACCCGGCCTGCAGCGCGACGAGTCCCAGCACGAGCGCGAGCGAGCGGACCCCGTACGCGGCCTGCGTGGCGAGAGCGAGCGCGACCACCACGCCGCCTGCCGCCGTCGCGAGCGCGACGCGACGCCGGTCGTACGTGTCCGCGAGTGCCCCGCCGTACAGGCCCAGCAGCACCATCGGCACGGCGTGCGCGAGGCCGAGGGTTCCCATCATCGCCGCGCTGCCCGTCAGGTCCCAGACGAGCTGGAGCAGCGCGACGAGGCTCACCTGACCTCCGAACGCGCCCAGGAGACCGCCGACCCACAGCCGGCGGAAGGCGGGTCCGCTCCGGAGCGGTGAGAGATCCACGAGACCCGAGCGGCCGCTCATCCTCGCAGGGCCTCCGGCAGGTGGGTCTCGACCCGGTCGCGGAACGGGCGCCGAGCCAAGGCGGCGCGGAGGTCCGCGACGGCCGCGACGAGCGAGTACGGCACCTCGGCGTCGAGCTCGGCGAGCGCCCGCTCGGTCGCGCGCCACTCCGCCTCCAGCAGGGGGACGAGCGCGCGCCCCTCCTCGGTCAGCGTGACGATCCTGGTCCGGGCGTCGGGTCCGGCCGACGTCTCGACGAGACCGTCCGCGCGCAGGACGGAGACGGTCTGGCTCGCGGCCGAGTGCGTGACGCCGAGGGCGTCGGCGAGCGCCCGGATCGTCATCGGTCCCCCGTGCGCAAGCTTGATGACCGGCTTGGTCAGCCGAGGGCGGACAGCGAGGTCCCGGTCACGGTAGAGCGCCACGAGCTCGGCGTCCATCGCCTCTTGGAGATCGCGCAGCGGTTGCCAGAAGTTCTCGTCCGTGGGGTCCATCCCCGAACTCTAACAGCACTTGTATAAGCCCTTGCACATTACGCGCGAGGGCGCGTTCACCCCAGGTCGACGTACCGACCGCGCACGTGGGTCAGCGCGGGTGCCTCCGGACTGATCTCCACGTGCTCGACGACCGCCTCGACGAGCAGCGGCCACCCGACCTGGCGCGGCTCGACGGCGACGCGGGCACCCAGCCACGCGACCGCGGTCTCGAGCACCGGACCGTACGGCGTCTGCCGCCATGCGCCGAGCCTGAACACACCCCCCGGCGCCGGCGCCGTCCCCGCGAACGGGTCGGCGAGGCTTCGATCACGGGCGCCGAGCACATTCACGACGAACGGCTCCTCCACCTCGAGCGAGGCGGCGAGGTCGCTGTCCTCGTCGACCAGCAGCAGGACCCGCGCCGGATCACCGTCAGCCACCACCAGGGACGACACGGTCAGGCCGGTACGGGACCGCCCCTCCCCCGCCGTGCAGACCGTGACGGCCTGAGGCAGCCGCCCACGCAGCCGCCTCAGCGGGTCACGCTCACCCTCGGGAGGGACGAAGGGGTGGTCGGAGTGGATCGTCACGCCGTCAGCGTACGGTCCGCACGCGCGGCGCCGGGATCTGTCACCGCCGTACGTCACGATGTGTCGGTGCGCATCACGGACGAGCAACGCCGACACCGACTCGCCGTCCAGCACCGGGTCGGGCTGCCCTGTGCGGGGCGCCCGCGAGTGGAGGAGGTCGTCGAGAGCGTCCTCGTCCTCCACGCGACCGACCCGGCGACGGTCTACCTCTCGGTGCTCGCGCGCGCTCCCGGGCTCACCCGCGACGACGTCCGCACAGCGATGTACGAACGCCGCGACCTGGTGCGCGTCCTCGCCATGCGCCGCACGTTGTTCGTCGCCGGACGCGACGACGTGCCCGTGATCCACGCGGGTGCGAGCCTCGGTGTTGCCCGCCGGCTGCGCACGCGTCTCCTCAAGGAGCTGGCCACGCTCCCGACCGATCCCGTCGTGCCCGATCCGCCGGCATGGCTGGCCGACGTCGAGCGCGACGTCGACGCGGTCCTCCGCTCGGCCGCCGCGACCGGCAGCACACTGACCGGGGCGCAGATCAGCGCCGCGGTGCCCGCGCTGCGCACCGCGCTGCTCCCGACGACCGACAAGGCGTGGGACGTCCGCCGTACGGTCACCTCGCAGACGCTCGCCCTGCTCTCGGCCGAGGGGCGCATCGTCCGTACGGAGCCGCGCGGCTCGTGGACCTCGCGCCACCACGCGTGGGCACCGATCGAGTCCTGGTTCCCCGACGGAATCCCGGAGGTTCCAGAGGCCGAGGCCCGGACGTGCCTCGCCCGCCGGTGGCTCGAGGTCTTCGGACCGGCGACACGCGACGACCTCCAGTGGTGGACCGGCTGGAACAAGTCTCAGACCCGCGACGCGCTCGCGGGACTCGAGCTCCTCGAGGTCACGCTCGAGGCGGGGCCCGGCGTGATGCTCCCCGACACCGATCTGTCCGACACCGATCTGTCCGACACTGATCTGTCCGACACCGCCCGCCACGAGGGCGTCACTCCTGGCGCCGCTCTCCTACCCGCGCTCGATCCGACGCCGATGGGATGGAAACACCGCGACTGGTATCTCGGCGAGCATCGTGAGCGGCTGTTCGACCGGATGGGCAACATCGGACCCACAGTCTGGTGGGACGGGCGAGTCATCGGCGGGTGGACCGTACGGCCGGACGGCGCCGTGGTGCACCGGCTCCTCGAGGACGTCGGTGACGACGCGACGAGAGCGGTCTCTGCTGAGGCCGAACGCCTTCAAGGGCTGCTCGACGGGACCGGCATCACCCCGAGCTTCCCGACTCCCCTCGACAAGGAACTGCGGACGTGACTCAGACGGCGGCGACCCGGACCCTCTGCACGGCCTGCTCGGCCGCGGCGACGACCAGCAACGGATCGCTCATCATCGCGCCGAACGCGAGCTCGCCGGCTCCCACCAGGACGGAGTCGCGTCCCAGGCCAGGCAGGAGGACCTGGGTCCGGCGGTCGTCGGCGTCCAGGGTCCCGTGCTGGACCTCGGCGTCGACGTCGGCGCGGACCGCCGGGTAGAGCGCACTCAGCAGGCCTCCCAGGATGACGACCTGCGGGTCGAAGATGTTGATGAGGTTCGTGATGCCGACACCGAGCATCCGGCCCACCTCGCGCAGAGCGGGCGAGGGCGTGTCGACGGTCTCGAGAAGCGTGACGAGACGCGCGATGTCGTGCGACGAGCTCCCGAGGGCGTCGGCCACGGCCACGGCGCCGATCTCGGTCTCCCAGCACCCCCGGTTGCCGCAGCGGCAGGCTCGGCCGCCGACGGAGATCCGCATGTGCCCGACCTCCCCGGCGTAGCCGACGGTGCCCAGGAGGCTGCGCCCCCGGGTGATCAGTCCACCGCCGACGCCGACGTCCCCGCTGAGGTAGACGACGTCGGACATGCCGCGCGCGACACCGCGCGCATGCTCGGCGAGCACGCCGAGGTTGGCGTCGTTGCCGATCACGACCGGGACCTCGCCACCGAGGCGCTCCTGCACGAGCTCGCTGAACGCCACGTCGGACCAGGCGAGGTTCGGCGCGTAGTGGATGCGTCCGTCCTCGGTCGACACGATGCCTGGCATCCCGACGCCCATGCCGACCAGCAGAGTGTCGCTCGGGACGTCGTCGAGCAGGTCTGCTGCCGTACGGGCCACCTGGTCGGCGACCTGCACGGGAGACGCCCCGACCTCGACGGGGACGGACCGGCGTCCGTGGACCGCGCCGCCGAGGCCGATGCGGGCCAGCTCGATGCTCTCGACCCGCAGCTCCACAGCGATCACGCACACCTCGCGCTCACCGGGCCGGACGTGCAGGGAAGGCCGTCCCGCTCCTTGGCGATCTCCGCTCGGGGTGGACTGGGCGACCACCCCGAGGCGCTCGAGCTCGCCGACCAGGGCGGCGATCGTGGAGCGGTTGAGGCCCATGCGGTGGGTCAGGTCGGCACGGGAGACATCGCTGTCGCGATGGACGTGCCCGAGCAGGGTGCCGAGGTTGTGGCGGCGCACCGCCTCCTGGTTGGCGCCCTTGCCGGTGGGACGCTGCTGCTGCAGTGGCACCGCGTGCTCCCCCTCGCTCGTGGTGGTCGGGCGAGGCGAAACTAGCATGCCGGCACCCGATTTTGTCACTGCTGCAACAAAATCGAGACCTCCCTCCGCAACGACGCCGGCGGCGAGCCTGGCCCCACCGGGAGGTCCCGGGAAGGGTCAGGCTCGCCGCCGGACGGTTGGAGCGGGGCGATCAGGGCTCAGGCGATGAGGGACCTGAGCACGTACGGCATGATGCCGCCGTTGCGGTAGTAGTTCGCCTCACCCGGGGTGTCGATGCGGACGACGGCGTCGAACTCGACGGTCTGCCCGTCCGTCCCGGCGGCCGTGACCTTGACGGTCTCGGGCGTACGACCCTCGTTGAGTCCGGTGACGCCGGTGAAGGAGAAGGTCTCCTCACCGGTCAGCCCCAGCGACTCGGCGGTCTGGCCCTCGGGGAACTGCAGCGGGAGCACGCCCATGCCGATGAGGTTCGAGCGGTGGATCCGCTCGTACGACTCGGCGATGACGGCCTTGACGCCCAGCAGCGCGGTGCCCTTGGCGGCCCAGTCGCGCGAGCTGCCCGAGCCGTACTCCTTGCCGGCGAGCACGACGAGCGGGATGCCCTCGGCCTGGTACTTCTCCGACGCCTCGAAGACGGTCGTGACCTCGCCACCGTCGGTGAGCTGACGGGTGAAGCCGCCCTCGGTGCCCGGGGCGAGCTGGTTGCGGAGACGGATGTTCGCGAACGTCCCGCGGATCATGACCTCGTGGTTGCCGCGCCGCGACCCGTACGAGTTGAAGTTGCGCGGCTCCACACCGTGCTCGGCGAGGTACTTGCCCGCCGGGCTGTCCTTCTTGATCGCACCGGCCGGCGAGATGTGGTCGGTCGTGACCGAGTCGCCGAGCTTGAGCGAGCACGCGCGCGCCCTCGATGTCGGTGACCGGCGACGGCTCGTGCTGCATACCGTCGAAGTACGGCGCCTTCCGGACGTACGTCGAGTCGGGATCCCACTCGAAGACGTCACCCTCCGGCGTCGGCAGCGACTGCCAGCGCTCGTCACCGGCGAACACGTCGGCGTACTCGCTCTTGAAGGTGTCGGCGGACATCGCGCCCGCGACGACCTCCTCGACCTCCGACGGCGACGGCCAGATGTCGCGCAGGAAGACGTCGTTGCCCTCCTTGTCCTTGCCGAGCGGCTCGTTGAACAGGTCGGTGTCCATCGTGCCGGCCAGCGCGTACGCGACGACCAGCGGCGGGGAGGCCAGGTAGTTCATCTTGACGTCGGGGTTGATCCGGCCCTCGAAGTTGCGGTTGCCCGACAGGACCGAGGTGACCGCGAGGTCACCGTCGTTGACGGCCTGCGAGACCTCGGGGATCAGCGGACCGGAGTTGCCGATGCAGGTGGTGCAGCCGTAGCCGACAAGGTTGAAGCCCAGCTTGTCGAGGTACGGGGTGAGCCCGGCACGCTCGTAGTAGTCGGAGACGACCTTCGAGCCCGGAGCGAGCGTGGTCTTGACCCACGGCTTGCGCTCGAGACCCTTCTCGACGGCGTTCCTGGCCAGCAGCGCCGCACCGATCATCACCGACGGGTTCGAGGTGTTGGTGCACGACGTGATCGCGGCGATCGTGACGGCGCCGTGGTCCAGCTCGTACGTCGTGCCGTCCGCGGTGGTGACACGCTGCGGGTTGCTCGGGCGGCCCCCGTCCTTGGGAGCGGCGGAGTGCCAGTCGGCCGGCGCAGCAGCGTCGTCGTGACCGTTGCCGTCGCCGTTGGTCGCAGGCGAGTCGCTCGCGGGGAACGACTCGGCCGATGCCTCGTCGGCGCCGACGTTGACGCCGTACGGCCGCTCCTGCTGCGGGACGCCGGGCTGACGGTCGTCGCCACCGGTCTGGTCGTCCTCGACGTAGTTCCCGAGGACGGAGCGGAAGGCTTCCTTGGCGTCGGAGACGACGATGCGGTCCTGGGGACGCTTCGGGCCGGCGATCGACGGGACGATCGTCGAGAGGTCCAGCTCGAGGTACTCGGAGTAGCGCGGCTCGCGGTCGGCGTCGTGCCACAGCCCCTGGGCCTTGGCGTACGCCTCGACGAGCGCGATCTGCTCCTCGGAGCGTCCGGTCAGGCGCAGGTACTTCGTGGTCTCCTCGTCGATCGGGAAGACCGCGATGGTGGAGCCGTACTCGGGGCTCATGTTGCCGATGGTGGCGCGGTTGGCCAGCGGGACGGCACCGACACCGGGGCCGTAGAACTCGACGAACTTGCCGACGACGCCGTGCTTGCGCAGCATCTCGGTGATCGTGAGCACGAGGTCGGTCGCGGTGGAGCCCTCGGGGAGCTCGCCCGACAGCTTGAAGCCGACGACGCGCGGGATGAGCATGGACACCGGCTGTCCGAGCATCGCGGCCTCCGCCTCGATGCCACCGACGCCCCAGCCGACGACACCCAGGCCGTTGACCATCGTGGTGTGCGAGTCGGTGCCGACGCAAGTGTCGGGGTACGCCTGGAGGACGCCGTCGACGGTGCGGGTGAAGACCGTACGGGCGAGGTGCTCGATGTTGACCTGGTGCACGATGCCGGTGCCCGGGGGGACGACCTTGAAGTCGTCGAACGCCGTCTGGCCCCAGCGCAGGAACTGGTAGCGCTCGCGGTTGCGCTCGTACTCGATCTCGACGTTGCGCTCGAACGCGTCGGGCGTGCCGAAGACGTCGGCGATGACCGAGTGGTCGATGACCATCTCGGCGGGCGCGAGCGGGTTGATCTTGCTCGGGTCGCCGCCGAGGTCGGCCATCGCCTCACGCATGGTGGCGAGGTCGACGACGCACGGGACGCCCGTGAAGTCCTGCATGATCACGCGTGCAGGCGTGAACTGGATCTCCTTGCTCGGGTTCGCGTTCGCGTCCCACCCGGCAAGAGCCTTGATGTCGTCGGCGGTGATGTCCGCGCCGTCCTCGGTGCGGAGGAGGTTCTCCAGAAGCACCTTGAGGCTGAAGGGCAGCGAGGCGACGTCCAGGCCCTCGCCGGTCACCGCCTCGAGGCGGTAGATCTCGTACGCGGTCTCCCCGACGTTCAGGGTTTCCTTCGCGTTGAAGCTGTTGACGCTGGCCATGCCTCTCCTCTTCCGTCCTGCCGGAGCCCACGGTCGCCTTGACGGCTCCGATCAGCATCCGCCCTCTATCGTCGCGCGGTCGACTGCCGTCCGCGCGGTCAGGCTCGCCTTACTCAGCCGCTCCCGCGGCATGTATCTCGATGTCAAGATAAATGTACCAAATCTCGGCCGCAGGTCACAGCCCGCACCTTTGCGGTGGGGCCAACGCAGACGACCCGCCCCACCGAGCACTCCCGATGGGCCCGCACCTTTGCGGTGGGGCCAACGCAAACGACCCACCCCACCGAGCACTCCCGATGGGCCCGCACCTTTGCGTTGGGGCCAACGGAAAGTGGAGAGGTCAGGCGTCGCGGACGAGGACGACGTACGTGCGGTCGTCCGCGGGCGACTCGAACTTGTCGACGGCGAGGAAGCCCAGGGTGTCGACGACCTTGAGCGCGCGGACGTTGAACTCCGCGACCGTCACGCGGAAGATCCGCGGCGCGAAGTTCTCGGCCCCGAAGGCCAGGCCGGTCGCGATCGCGGTCTGGCCGAGACCCTGGCCTGTCAGCTCCGGACGCAGGCCGCCGCCGATGTCGAGCGCGTCATCGACGTAGTCGTAGCCGAGAACGCGGGCCGTAGGCCCGTAGCAGCGGTAGCCGATCAGCCGTTCTCCGTCGACGAGCGCCCAGAACCCGTGCGTCAGGTCGGTGAAATGACGCGGATCCATCCCCGTGAGGTCGTAGCACCCGTCAGGCTCCGGATAGCTCCAGGTGACGATGTCCTCCGCGTGATCGGGCGTGAGCTCGACGATCTGCATGCGCACTCCCTCACCCCACCGACGGTGCCGTCATCCAAGCATGGCGAACGTCTCCACGGCAATGACCTGTCCACGCCGACGTACGGGCGAGGACCGCCTCACCGCAGTCCCCGGACGTACGAGACGGCCGCTCGCGCGTCGCGCACCCGCGCCTCCCATGTGGCACCGGCCAGGAGGAGCACCAACCCGACGGTCCCGAGCGGGATCCACCACGGGAGGTCACCCACGAGCGGGCCTGCCCAGCGGAGCGCGAGAAGCGTCGTGAGTGCAGCGCCGACGTGGAAGGGCGCCTTCTGGCGGACGATCGCGCCGGCCGCGAGCGCCACGACACCGGCGAGGGCCAGCAGCAGACCGCGCAGCGAGGTCGGGTCGACGAGCGCTCCGGGCAGGCTCGGGAGGAGCACGAGGCCCAGCCCGGGAAGCAGCGCCGACGAGCTGCGTCGTGGGTCGGTCACCATCCGGACCACGCCCGCCGCGAGCAGCAGGATGCCGAACGGCATCGTGTACGCCTCGACCACCCCGATGTCGGAGGCCACGAGGCGGGTGACGTACGCCAGGCCCAGCACGGCAGACCCGCCCACCGCGTACGGACGACGGTCCCGGCGCAGGAGGCCCACCCCCACAGCTGCGGCACCGAGCACCGTGAGGCAGAGGCTCAGCCACCCGAGGCTCGTGTCGCTCGCCTCGACCAGGGAGACGCACGCCGTGAGGCCGGCGACGACCTCCCACGGCACGCGCAGCGCACGCGAGAGACCGGGCAGCGACGCCAGGGCGAGGAGCACGACGGCCACTGCCACCGCAGCGAGCGCACCGCCGCGGCTGCCCGCTCCCGCCACGTCGACCCAGGCGAGGATGCCGGCGACCGCGAGGGCGGCAGCCGCACCTCCGGCGAGTGCGCCGACGTCTCGGCGCCCGTCGGAGAGGACCGCGACCGTCACCAGTGCCGCAAGGACGGCGGCCACGCACCACACGGCCGCGGCCGCGGGGGCAGAACCGAGCGGCAGGAGGACGGCGACGGCGGTGGCTACGGCTGCGGCGCAGGCCCCGGCGAGTGCAAGGTCACCGCGCCCGTGCCGGACGACGCCGAGCAGAGCACCGGCGCCCGCGACGAGGAGCATCACCAGCGCGACGACGAGGACCGGTGCCTCGAGCACGACGCCGACGACGGCGACCCCGAGGACGAGAAGGAGCGCGACGGCGAGCCAGGCCGCGGTACGGACGGCGGCTGTACGGACGACGGGCGGCCAGCACGCCACGACGGCGAGGACGGCGGCCGCTCCGAACCAGGCCGCGGCGACGAGCCAGACGGGGTCGCTCCAGTCCGTGGTGAAGCGGACAGAGACGTCATGCTCCCACCCGGGCAGCCACGACCGGGAGACGCCGAGCACCGCCGCGCCCGCCGTCGCGAGGATCGCGCCCACGAGCGGGAGCGCGGCGGGCACCAGCGCAACACGAACGCCGGTCGACCACCCGGGAGTGGTGAACCGCGCACCCACGCAGGCCGTCACGAGCGGGACGAGGCACCACGTCAGCGTGGCGACCTCGATCGACACGCCCCGTACGAGCAGTGCGACCACGACGAGGGAGAAGGTGGCGACGACGCCGCCGACGGCCTTGGCCAGCAGCGCCAGACCTGTGTGACCTCGCGCCGTGAGTGCCCGGGCGACGAGCACCGCGAGTCCCAGGGTGACCGCTCCGAGGAGCAGGAGCGCAGGGGCGTCACCCTGGCGCCACCGGTCGTCGGCCTCGTCGAGCGCGACACCGGTCGCGAGGATGCCGGTGGTGAGGACGAGTGCGCCGAGGGAGCAGAGCCCGACCGGCCACGCCGCGACGGGCAGACGCAGGCGTACGAGGCCGAGCGTCGCGAGCACGAGGCCGGCGACGGCGACCGTGGACGTCCACCGCAGGTCGACCGGGAGCACCGCCAGCGCAGCGATCACGCCCGTGACGAGCCCGATCACGAGGCCGATCTCGGCAGCGACGAGGCGGACGATCCAGCGACGCACCGCGAGCGCGACCACGAGGCTGCCGAGCGCCAGCAGGCTGGAGAACAGCAGGACGACCACGTCGGTGCCGAGGGCGTCCAGGCCGAGGACACCCGCGCTCCTCCCCGCGCCGACGTCGACCGCGGCGAGGAGACCGAACGCCGTCCAGAGCGCCTCGGCGGACGCCCGCAGGCGCCGTGTGGTCACCCACGCGGCGGCACCGCCCACGGCCACCGTCAGCGCGACGAGGCAGAGCGTGCGGCCGGTGAGACCGAGACTCCCCCATCCGACCGCCACGAAGACGAGGCCGGCCACCACCAGGCACAGGGCGCCGAGCGCGAGGAGGGTGCCACCCACAGACCAGCGCGGCCGCGGAGCAGCCGGCACCCCAACCGGTGGAGCGGCGTAGGACGTCGGCCCTCCGGTGTACGCGGGGACCGGCGGAGTCGGCGGCCACGGCGCACGTTGCGCCGCTGCCGACCGCGCCGACCAGGCCGCTGCCTCAGCGCGCATCTCGGCGAGCAACCGGTCGGCGTCCGCAAGCAGTCCGAGCAGGCGCAGCGGCCGCTCGCCACGCAGCAGGAGCCCGCACCGCGGACAGCGTTCTGCGCCCGTCGCGGGAGCGCCACAGCTCGGACAGTGCAGGGGGTCGGCGTACGTCACGGCTGAAGTGTCTCGCGAGCGAGACTCAGCGCGTCGTCAGGGAGCGAGCTCCAGCACCGCGACGCACTCGACGTGGTGCGTCATCGGGAACAGCGCGAACGCCGCGCAGGCCGACCAGCGCGTAGCCGCGCGCCGCGAACGTACGCGAGGTCGCGGGCCAGGGCCGCCGGGTCGCAGGCGACGTAGACGATGCGGCGCGGCGCGCAGCGCGGCGATGCCCGCGACGGCCTTCTTGGCGCCCGTGCGCGGCGGGTCGAGCACGACGACGTCGGCCGCGCTCGCCGAGCGTGCCCGAGCGCAGCGCCCGCTCGACCGTCTCGCGTGGACGAGCGTCGCCTGCGGCAGGTCGTGCAGGTTGCGGCGGGCGTCGCGCGAGCCGCCGGGATCGCCCTCGACGCTGAGCACCGGCTCCTTCCGGCCGCACGGCTCGTCGGCGAGGAACGCCGTGAACAGCCCCACGCCCGGCGTAGAGGTCGAGCACGCGTGTCGCCGCCTGGGCGACGGCTGCGCCCGCGAGGACGGCGTCGACCAGGGTCGTGGCCGCGTCGGGGTGCACCTGCCAGAAGCCCGAGCCCGGAGACCCGGAAGTCGGCGCGCCGCACCCGCTCGACGACCGCGCCGCGTGCCGCCGCGGACCGTGCCGTCGCGTCGCGACGACACCGTCGACCTCGGCCTCGACCTCGTCGCTGATGCGTCGCGTCGGTCACGAGCAGCCGGTCGCCCGTCGGACGACACGATCGCCTCGACCCGCGTCGTCGTCCCACGGCCGGCCGAGGACGTCCGGCAGGTCGGGGTGCGCGATCAGGCAGTCGCTCGACCGGGATGATCGTCGTGCGAGCGGTGCCGGCGCAGGCCCGGGCGTGCCGTGCTCGGTCGACGGCGAACTGCACGCGGGTGCGCCAGCCGAGGGCGTCGGGCGCCGACCGCCTCGACCGTCGACCGTCCCAGCGTCGAGCCCGGCCAGCCGCGCAGCTGCTCGCTGACGACGTCGCCCGAGCAGCTCACGCTGCACCGCGGGCGTCGACGTGCTGGAAGTCGCAGCCGCCGCACCGTCCGGGGCGCGCGACGGGCACGGCGGCTCGACCCGACCCGGCGCGGCCTCGAGCACCTCGACCGCGTCGGCCCGCAGGAAGCTCGCTTGGTGCGCTCGGTGATCTCGATGCGCACGCGCTCGCCCGGCAGCGCGTGCCGCACGAAGACGACCTGGCCGTCCAGCGCGCGCGACGCAGTGGCCGCCGTGCGCGACGGGCCCGACCTCGACGACCGGCCGGTGCTGTCGCGGGCTCGCGTCGGTCGCATCACCGGTCCCGGAAGCCGCGGCGGACGTCACCGGGCGCGGGACGCGAGTCGCTTGGCCAGCTTCTGCTTGGCGCGGCCCGCCGAGCTCAGCTGGTACGGGACGCTCGTGACCATGACGCCGGGCATGAACAGCAGGCGGCCCTTGAGCCGCAGCGCGGTCTGGTTGTGCAGCAGCTGCTCCCACCAGCGACCCGACGACGTACTCGGGGATGTAGACCGTGATGATGTCGCGCGGGCTCTGCCTTGCGCAGCTCCTTGACGTACCGGATGACCGGACGCACGCAGCTCGCGGTACGGCGAGTTGACGACCTTCAGCGGGATCGGGATCGCGAGCTCGTCCCACTGCTTCATGAGCGCGGCGGTCTCGGCGGGGTCGAGCTCGACCGTCAGCGCCTCGAGCGAGTTGGGGCGCGACACCCGCGCGTAGGCGAGGGCCCGCATCGTCGGCTTGTGCAGCTTGCTGACCAGGACGATCGCGTGGACGCGCGACGGCAGCGTCACGTCGGTGTCGTCGATCGCCAGCTCGTCGGAGACCCGGTCGTAGTGGCGCCCGATGCCGCGCATCAGCAGGAACACGCGATCATCGCCGACGATCGCGATCCACGCGCCGGCGAGGAACTTGGTGAGCAGCACGATGACCAGCACCGTGGCGGTCATCGCCAGGCCGATCGTGTTGACGGCGCGCGAGCGCTTCATCCGGCGCCGCTCGGCCGGGTCGGTCTCGGCGCGCAGGTGCCGGTTCCAGTGCTTGATCATGCCGAGCTGGCTGAGGTTGAACGAGACGAACACGCCGACGATGTACAGCTGGATGAGCTTGGTGACCTCGGCGTCGAAGGCCAGGATCAGCACGATCGCCGCCAGCGCCGAGCAGCGATGATGCCGTTGCTGAACGTCAGCCGGTCGCCGCGGGTGTCGAGCTGGCGCGGCAGGAACCCGTCGCGCGCCAGGATCGAGCCCAGCACCGGGAAGCCGTTGAACGCGGTGTTGGCCGCGAGCACGAGGATGATGCCGGTGCACGCGATCGTGAAGTAGAACAGCGGCGTGAAGTCGCTGTAGAGCGTCTTGGCGAGCTGGCCGATCACGGTGTCCTGCTCGTACGCGTCGCCGACGGGCACGCCGTCGCGCGAGCAGCTGGTCGGCGGGGTCCTCGACGTAGCGCAGCTTCATCAGGTCGGCCAGCACGATGATGCTCATCAGCATCGTGATCGCAGATCGTGCCGAGCAGCAGCAGCGTCGTGGCGGCGTTCTTGCTCTTGGGCTTCTTGAACGCCGGCACGCCGTTGCTGATCGCCTCGACGCCGGTCAGCGCCGCGCAGCCGGACGAGAACGCGCGCGCCAGCAGGAACACCATCGCGACGCCGGTGACGCGCCTGCTCGAACTGGCTCCTCGGCGACGATGTCGTACTGCGCGCTCGCGCACCTGCCGGCAGGTCGCCGAACGGCGTAGCGGACGTAGCCCCAGCACGCGCCATCAGCGACGATCGCGATCATGAACAGGTAGGTCGGGATGGCGAACGCCGCGCCCGACTCCTTGGTGCCGCGCAGGTTGATCGCCATCAGCAGCGATCACCAGCACCGACGCCGCGGTCGCCTCGTGCCCGTTGAGCCACGGCAGCGCCGACGGCGGCGTTCTGCACGCCCGACGAGATCGACACCGCGACGGTCAGCACGTAGTCGACCAGCAGCGCGCTGCCGACCGTCAGGCCGGCGCGTCGGGCCCGAGGTTGACCGTCGCGACCTCGTAGTCGCCGCCGCCGCTGGGGTAGGCGTGCACGTTCTGCCGGTACGACGCCACGACCGTGAGCATCACCAGCGTCGACCGCGAGGCCGATCTTCCAGTTGAACGCGTACGCCGACAGCCCGCCGATCGACAGGGTCAGGAAGATCTCGTCGGGCGCGTAGGCCACCGACGACAGCGCGTCGCTGGCGAAGACCGGCAGCGCGATGCGCTTCGGAAGCAAGCGTCTCGCCGAGCTGTGCGCTGCGGAGCTTCCGCCCGACGAGATGCACGCTTGGCGACCTCGGTGACTCCCACGAGAGCGATGCTAGACCTGCCCGGTCCACTCCGCGCTCGCCCCGCCGCCGGTGTAGCGTCGCCTGCGTGCACATCGTGATCATGGGGTGCGGACGCGTCGGATCGACCCTGGCGCGCAAGCCTCGAAGGCCCGCGGCCACTCCGACCGCCGTCATCGACACCAACCCCGACGCCTTCCGCCGTCTCGGTCCCGTCGTTCGCCGGCATCACCGTCACCGGCATGGGCTTCGACCGCGACGTCCTGCGTCAAGGCCGGCATCGAGCACGCCGACGCGTTCGCGGCGGTGTCCAGCGGCGACAACTCCAACATCATCTCCGCGCGCGTGGCCCGCGAGCAGTTCAAGGTCGACAACGTCGTCGCCCGCATCTACGACCCGGGCCGCGCCGAGGTCTACGAGCGGCTCGGCGTCCCCACGGTCGCGACCGTCCCGTGGGCCGCCGACCAGGTGCTGCGCCGCCTCGTGCCGGCCGGGTCCGAGCCCGCCTGGCGCGACCAGTCCGGCGAGGTCCGCGCTCGACCACGTGCTACGCGCCGTTCAGCTGGGTCGGGCGCCGCGTCGCCGCGCTCGAGGCGCGACGCCGGACGTCCGCGTCGCCTACCTCACGCGTCTGCGGCACGGGGCGGCTGATCGCCGGACACCGACACCGTCATCCAGGAGGGCGACTACCTCGAGCCTCTTCTGCTGGAGTAGCGACTGCCGAGACGGTCGCACGCGGCGCTCGCCGAAGGCCCGGAGGACGACTGATGCGCGTCGTGATCGCCGGAGCCGGCGCCGTCGGCCGCTCGGTCGCCCAGGAGCTCATCGGACAACGGCCACTCGGTGCTGCTGATCGACAAGTCCCCCGCGTCGATCCGCGCCGACATCGTCCCCGGCGCCCAGTGGCTGCTCGCCGACGCGTGCGAGCTCTCGTCCCTCGAGGAGGCCCAGCTGGAGTCGTGCGACGTCGTCATCTCGGCGACCGGCGACGACAAGGCCAACCTCGTCATCTCGCTGCTCGCCAAGACCGAGTTCGCGGTGCCGCGCACCGTCGCCCGCGTCAACCATCCCGAGCAACGAGTGGCTGTTCAGCGAGTCGTGGGGCGTCGACGTCTCGGTGTCGACACCGCGCCTCATGTCGGCGCTCGTCGAGGAGGCCGTCACGGTCGGCGACCTCGTCCGCCTGTTCACGTTCGCGGCAGAGCAACGCGAACCTCGTCGAGCTGACGATGCCGGCCGACTCCCCCTTCGTCGGCAAGCGGGTCGGCGAGGTGCCGTGGCCCCACGACGTCGTGCTCGTCGCGATCCTGCGCGAGCAACGTCGATCCAGGACGCCCGAGCCGACCGCTCGCTCGAGGCCGGCGACGAGCTGCTGTTCGTCACGCCCGAGGACGCCGAGGAGGCGCTCCAGCACCTCCTGGCGCCCGTCGAGCACTAGGCGGACCCCGATGCTCCGGTCACCCCTGCGCCGTGACCCGGCGCGGCACGCTCAGTCGCGCGGCTGGATCTTGGGCTGGATCTCGAGCGCCTCTTGGGACAGCAGCACGCCCGCAGCCTCCGGGTCCGCGACCGGGGTGCGGTTGCGGCTCAGCAGCCAGACCATGCCCGCGAGGGTCGCGAGCTGCAGCGGCCATCCCAGGACGATCTTGGACGTCCCGAGCAGCCCGATCTGGTCGTCGACCCACAGCGGGTACTGGACGACGACGCGCAGGACGCACGGCAGCGCCAGGATCAAGGTGAGCCGCGAGCACAGGCGTACAAGTGCCTTGTCGCGGTGCCAGCCGGTCGGGTCGCCTGTCACGGTGCCGACCATGAAGCCGACGATCGGCCAGCCGATCAGGATCGTGAGCACGAGCACGACGGCGTAGGCGCCGTTGTAGATCATTCCGGGCAGGAACGCGTCGCGTGCCTCGCCGGACCGCGAGTGCGAACACGGCGGCGATGCCGATGCCGAACAGCGCGTTGAGGACGAACTGCGTCGTGGAGCGCTGGACGAGGCGAACGACGAGCAGCGCGACGGCCACCCCGCCGCCGATCCACAGGGCGAGCTGGAGGTCGCGCGCGATGATCCAGTGCAGGGTGAACACGATCGTCGGGACGGCGCCTCGACGATGCCCCGGACGCCACCGAGCGCCTTGGCGAGCTGTGCGCGGACGACCTGCTCGACGGTACCGGGCTCGCCGGCGCTCCGCCGGGTCGGGGGCTAGGGGGACGGGGTGCTCGCGCTCATCGGCTCAGCTCGTATCGGGGGTTGTAGATCACGCGGTCGTCGCCACGCAGGCCGAGGCGCCCCGTGACGGTCAGGGCACGGCCGGCCTCGATGCCCTCGACGCGGCGGCGTCCGAGCCAGACCAGGGTGACGGTGCCGGACCCGTCGTACAGCGTCGCCTCGAGGGCGCGGGCCTCGCTGCGAGGCCGCAGCGTGACGGCACGGAGCACGCCGTGGACGGTGACGACCTCGCCGACGTGCTGGTCGCGCACCGGTCGACAGCCTGCCGTCTCCGCGCCTCGGCGCAGGGCGGCGTCGTCCTCACGCTCGGTGAGGCCCGACATGCGGTCGCGGGCACGACTCCACATGCGGGTCACTGCTCCCCCGCTCGTCATGGGAAACGCCTCGTCATTCATCCAGCCTAGGCGGTGAAGCCGTCACGGGCCGGAGATCAGATCTCGTCGTCGGCTGCTCGGCACGGACGGCGCCGGCCGGCACGACGACGGGAATCTGCTCTCGCGGCGGCATCGGGGTCGAGCCGCGCACCACGACGACGTCGCGAACGGCTTGCTCGAGGATGCTCTCGGGGTCCGACGTGGAGCCCAGCTTCGCCCATGAAGGTGGCGCGCAGCAGCCAGCGCGGCCCGTCGACGCCGATGATCCGGCTCGGCTGGACACCCTGGCGGCCGTCAGAGGCCTGGACCGGCACGACGACGCGCAGCTCGCGACCGAACGTCGAGTCGACCTCCTCGACCTTGCCACCGACGCGCTCGACCTCGGCGATGATCTCCGGACGGATCTCGTCCCACAGGCCGCCACCGCGTGGCGCGGCGAAGGCGCGCAGCTCGACCGCGCTCTCCTCGGCCAGCGCGACCACGGAGGTCGCGACCCCGGTCTCGGGGTCGGTGGGGATCTGGAGGTCGAGCCCGACACGGCCCTGCACGATCAGGGCGCCGACGTCGACGAAGGTGGGGTCGTCCTCGGGGATCTCGCGCTCGGAGGCGTCCCACGGTCCCTGGGAGCGGTCGTACGGTGCAGGACCGCTCGCCTGCTCGTCGTCCTCGTGCGGAGCGTCCGTGACCTCGGTCTCGGTCTCGGCGGCCTCCGCAGCCGTCTCGTCGTGGTCCTTCTTGCGACGACCGAACATCACCGCGCTCCTCTCGTCCTCGTGTCCCGCGGCTCGGTGGTGCCGTGCCCGTCGATCACGTGGTCTGCGTCACCGCGAAACCACCCGTCGAACCGTACCCCCCGTCACCACGCACGGACGTCGGGAGGGCGTCGACCACACGGAACTCCGCGCGCTCGACCTTCTGGAGCACCAGCTGGGCGATCCGGTCACCCTTCGACAGGACGATCGGCTCCGTCCGGTCCAGGTTGACCAGGCAGCACCTTGATCTCGCCACGGTACCCCGCGTCCACGGTGCCGGGAGTGTTCACGATCGACAGTCCGCACCGGGCCGCGAGACCCGAGCGGGGGTGCACGAGCGCCACGTAGCCCGGCGGCAGCGCCAGGGCGATCCCGGTCGGGACGAGCGCGCGCTCCCCCGGCTGGAGGGTGACGTCCACCGTGGTGCACAGATCGGCTCCGGCGTCGTCGGGGTGGGCGTACGACGGGAGCGGGACGGTGTCGTCCAGACGCGTGAGCATGACCTCGACCATGTCGGACGACCCTACCGCTGAGGTGACCCTAACCGTCATGGCAACCTTGTCGCATGAGCCGTGACGCCGATGTGCCGTCGTACCGCGAGCACCTGAGTGTCCCGGTGTCGTGGTGGTTCGGCGCGGCAGGGCTCGCTCTCGTCGTCTGGTGGATCTTCGCCCTCGCGACCCCTGCATGGGTGGCGCTCTGCGCAGCGGTGGTCGTCGCCGTCGCCGTCGGGTTCGGACTCGTCCAGTACGGGAACGCAGCGGTCGAGGTGTCCAACGTGCACCTGCGCGCAGGATCGGCCCGCATCCCGCTCGTGCACTGCGGCGACGTCGCTGTCCTGGACGCCGCCGAGACGCGGGCCCTGCACGGACCGCAGGCCGACGCGCGGGCGTTCTTCCTGATCCGGCCCTACATCCACACCTCCGTACGCGTCGAGGTGCTGGACCCGCGCGACCCCACGCCGTACTGGCTGATCGGGACCCGCCACCCCCACGAGCTCGCCGACGCGCTGCTCGCCCGGCGCACCGGCTGACCCGGCTCGCTCGCCGGCGCGTCGACGGTCGACGTGACCGTACGCGGCCCGGACCCGAGGCGCTACCGTTTCGGCTGTGCGGACCTTCGCACCTCGACGACGAAGGGAAGAGCGAGCGTGGCGCGCAGCGCGAAGAAGCAGGCGGCGACCAAGGCGGTCCAGAAGCCGAAGCAGAAGCAGAAGCGGCCCAGCAAGACGACGTGGCGGCTGATCGACCGGACCTCGACGATCGCGGCGGGGGTGATCGCGACCCAGGCCGCCGCTCTCGTCTGGAGGGCAGCCACGGGCCAGCGACCGCCGAGCGACGACGCGTCCCGTGATCCCGCCATGCAGACCCGCGAGGCCATCGCTTGGGCAGTCCTGGCCGGTGCCAGCGCCGGAGTCCTGAAGGTGGTCCTCAACCGTCAGGCCGTGGCCTACTGGGTGCGGTCGACCGGAGACCTGCCTCCGGGGTTCAAGAACCCTCGGCCCTGAGGCCGCAGCCGGGCACGACGACGCCCCCGACCGTGACACGGTGCGGGGGCGTCGTCGTAAGCCTGATCAGGCGCAGTCCACGCAGATCAGCTTGCTTGCCCTTCTCGTGGGCAAGCTGGCTGCGGTGGTGCACCAGGAAGCACGACGTGCAGGTGAACTCGTCCGACTGTTTCGGCACGCACCTGGACCGCGAGCTCCTCGTGGGACAGGTCGGCGCCGGGCAGCTCGAAGGACTCGGCCGCCTCGATCTCGTCCTCGTCGACCTTGCCGGAGTTCTTCTCGTGCCGACGCGCCTTGAGCTCCTCGATGCTGTCCTCGGACTGCTCTTCTTCGGTCTTGCGCGGTGCGTCGTAGTCGGTCGCCATCAACTCTCCTCTTGCATCTCTCACCCGACCCCCGAGGGCCGGGTTCATCCATTTTTGTAACCTCAGGCGCGCAGATTGTGCCACACGAAACGCGTGACCCACACTTCAGAACCCACAAGCGCGCACGAGCCGGATAATATTCCTCGGCGAACGGCTCCGGTGCGGCGACGACCAGCCGCTCGTCGGGCGGACCGTCGAGGCCGGTCACGACAGCCCCGGCCTCTGGGCGATCAAGCCACCCGCCGCGATGTCCCACGGCGCCAGCCCCTGCTCGACGTACGCGTCAAGGCGACCGTCGGCCAGCGCACAGAGGTCGAGCGCCGCCGATCCGATGCGACGGATGTCACGCACGTGCGGCCAGCATCCGTGCCACCGCCTGCGCCTGCGTGCCCGGATCTCGGGGACGTAGTTGAACCCCGTCGCGACGAGGGCGTGCGACATCTGCGAGGGGCCTACCGCCCGCAGGCGGACGGCCTGCCGACGACGGGCTCGTCACGGACGAACGCGCCGCCACCGCGTACCGCGGTGTACTCGTGGCCGCGTCGCGATGTTGACGACGTACGCCGCCTCGACCACCCCGTCGACCTCGCGCGGCGATCGGCGACGGCGTAGTGCGGGATGCCCGTAGACGAAGTTGACGGTCCCGTCGATCGGGTCGACGACCCACCGGACCGCGCCCGCGCTCGAGAGGGTCTCCTCTCCGACGGTCTCGCCACCTTCCTCGCCGAGAAGGCGTCGTCGGGGCGGTCGGCGAGGATCATCGACCGGACGAGGTGCTCGCGCGCCGCGGTCGATCTCGGTGACGAGGTCGGTCGGGCTCGACTTGGTGGCGGCGACGTCGACGCGCCCGGCGGGCCGCTGCTCACGCACGAACGCCGCGGCGGCGCGCCCGGTCGTGAGCGCGAGCGTCCCGAGCGCCCGCGGATCGGGCCGGGCTGTGCTCACCGGTCCTCACCGAGCAGCGCCGGACGTTCGGGATCACGCGAGGTTGACGCAGCAGCCCGACGGGACACACGTTCGCAGCTCGGCGGCAGCTCGCCGACGACGGGCTGCGCCGGGTCCTCCCCGCGCTCGTCGGCGGCGCGCTCGAGCAGCAGCTCGCGCATCATCGGCGACGAACCGCCGGTCGACGCCCGGGGTCGGCACCCGCGCGAAGCCGCAGCCCGAGCCGCTCGGCGGTCTCCTTGCGCCTCGGTGTCGAGGTCGTAGATGACCTCCATGTGGTCGGAGACGAACCCGATCGGGACCAGCGACGACCGAGGCCGACCCCCTGCGCTGCCAGCTCCTCGAGGTGGTCGTTGACGTCCGGCTCGAGCCACGGCACGCTGCGGGGACCCCGAGCGCGAGCAGTAGACGAGGTCGTGGGCGCGGGCGACGCCGGTACGGTCGGCCACCGCGTCCGCCACCTGCGCGGCGACGTCGCGGTGCTCCCGGACGTACGCGGCTCCCCCGACGAGGGCCTCGCCGGTGGTGACGCGCCCGCTGGCCTCGTTCATCGCGTCCGGGATCGAGTGCGTGACGAAGACCAGGCGCGTGGCGGCCGTGTCGTACCCCTCGTGGCCCAGCTGCGTGAGCGCGCCCACCGTGCCGTCGACGAACGGGGCGACGAAGCCCGGGTGGTTGAAGTAGTGACGCACCCGGTCGAGGCGGGGGGCGCCCTCCCGCACGGCGACCGTCGCGTCGTACAGGTTCTCGCGGTACTGGCGGCAGCCGGAGTACGAGGAGTACGCGCTGGTGAACGAAGCACACGGCCCGCTCGACGCCGTCGGCGCGCCATCTGGGCGAGCGTGTCGCGTCAGGTACGGGTCCCAGTTGCGGTTGCCCCAGTAGATCGGCAGGTCGACGCCGTGCGCGGCGAAGTCCAGCCGCAGGACGCGCGAGCAGCTCGCGGTTCTGGTCGTTGATCGGCGACTGCCCGCCGAACGAGAAGTAGTGCTCGCCCACCTCGACGAGCCGCTCGCGGGGGATGCCGCGGCCACGGGTGACGTTCTCGAGGAACGGGACGACGTCGTCGGGCTTCTCGGGGCCTCCGAAGGAGACCAGCAGGAACGCGTCGTACGGACGGGTGTCGGGGACGGGTCGATCCATGGCGTCCATCCTTCCAACCCTGGCGATACCCTGCAGGGGTGACCCCGTCGGGGCACCCGGAGGAGTCTCCTCTGCCACACCCCCTCCCCAGGAACACCGTTGCTCGACTCGTACCGCCGGATCCTCGCGGTCCCAGGTGCCCCGGCCTTCAGTGCGGCCGCGCTCGTCGCCAGACTCCCGATCTCGATGCTCGGCCTCGGCTTCGTGCTCCTCGTCTCCGAGGAGACCGGCTCGTACGCCAAGGCGGGCGTGATCTCCGCCGTCGCCGTCATCGCCAACGCCGTCGGGGCCCCGCTCCAGGGTCGGCTCACCGACCGTTTCGGGCAGCACCGTGTGCTCCCGGCGACGTCGGCGCTCTTCGGCCTCGGGCTGGCGCTCGGGCTCCTCGCGATCAGCCAGGGGGCCCCGACCCCGTCCCTCACGCGTGCGCGGCACTGGCCGGCCTCGCCCTCCCGCAGGCCGGCTCGATGGTACGCGCGCGCTGGACGCACAACGCCGAGCCGTCGATGATTCCCACCGCCTTCGCCCTCGAGGCGGTGCTCGACGAGGTCGTCTTCATCGTCGGGCCGGTGGTCGTCACCTTCCTTGCGACGATGGTCGACCCCTACCTCGGGCTCGCGGTGGCCGGTGTCGCCGGCATCACCGGCTCGCTCGCCCTGGCCGTCCAACGGCGGACCGAGCCTCCGTCGGGACACCACCGCGATCGCGAGACGCCGCGCGGCGCCATGCCCGTGGCGTTCCTCGCGCCGCTCGTCGGCGCCGGGGTGGGCTTCGGGATCCTCTTCGGGGCTGCTGAGGTCGTGACGGTCGCCGTCGCCGATGCGGCCGGCTACAAGGAGCTCTCCGGCGCGCTGCTCGCGGTGTGGGCGGCCGGCAGCCTGATCGCCGGGTTCCTCGTCGGAGCCCTCCCCCCACGCATCGCCCCGCTGCGCCAGCTGCGGATCACCACCGCCGTGCTGACGCTGAGCGTGCTGCCCCTTCTCCTCACCTCGTCGCTCCCTCTGGTTGCGGTGGCGCTGTTCGTCTCCGGCTTCGCGATCGCCCCGAGCATGGTGGCTGCGACAAGGCTCGTCGAGCAGGGTGTGCCCAAGGAGCGACTCACCGAGGGCATCGCCTGGTTCACGACCGGCCTGGCGACCGGCGTGGCACCCGGCGCCGCGATCTCCGGGTGGGTGGTCGACCACGTCGCCCCCTCATGGGGGTACGCGGTGTGTGCCGGCGCGGGCCTCCTCGCGATGGCCGGCGCCTGGCTGATCCGGGGCGTACGAAGCCCTCAGTAGCCGTCCATGCCCGGCGGCAGCGGTGCGTGCCACCCTCGGCGCAGCGCGATCATCCGGTAGCCGAACGCCAGCAGCGCCCCGGGGACGATGACCCACACCTGTCCCAGCTCCCACTCGACGGCGACGACAGCGACGGTGGCGCCCAGCAACGCAGGGAAGGCGTACAGCTCCTCGCGGAGCACCACCGGCACGCGTCCCGCGAGCACGTCGCGGAGCACGCCGCCGCCGATCGCGGTGAGCATGCCGATCAAGGCGGCCGCGACCGGCTCGAGCCCGAACTCCAGCGCCTTGGCGGCCCCGGTCACGCAGAACAGACCCATCCCCGCGGCGTCGAAGACGGCGATCTTGCGCTCGACGCGGCCCAGAGCAGGATGGAAACGGAACGCGATGAGGCCGGCCAGCACCGGCACGATGAGGTAGCGCCAGTCGTTCAGCGCCGCGGGGGGCGTCGCGCCGATGAGCACGTCGCGGAGGAACCCACCGCCCAACCCGGTGGCGCCTGCGAGCATGAGCACACCGAAGACGTCGAGCGGCTTGCGGACCGCGACGAGACCCCCCGAGAGCGCGAAGGCGGCGATACCGACGAGGTCGGCGACGATGAGGGCGTGGGACGGCACGGGACGAAACTAGCGCCCCACGAGGGGTGCGAACGATCACCCTCTCGGCGCGCTTGCTTGGATTGAGTCCGACGGCACCCGAGACTGGGGCTGGTACGAGGCACGAGGACGGAGGCACCAGGATGCGAGACCTCACCGTGGTGGGGCTGAGCGAGGACCAGAGGTACGTGGTCCTCCGAGGCCCGGTCGGTGAGCTGTTCCGTATCCCGGCCGACGACCGTCTGCGCGCCACCCTCAGGAACGACCGGGCACGACTCGGCCAGTTGGAGATAGCGATGGACAGTGCACTGCGTCCGCGAGACATCCAGGCTCGGATCCGCCGTGGGGAGTCGCCGGAGGAGGTGGCAGACGCGGCGAAGGTCCCGGTCGACCGGATCATGGGCTACGCCCACCCGGTGCTGGCCGAGCGCGAGCACATGGCCGAGCGTGCTCGCGGGGCGACCGTGCGGCGCAAGCACGCGCAGTCCAACGCCCTGACGCTCGGCGAGTCCGTCGACTCCACGCTGCGGAGTCGGGGCCTCGACCCTGAGAACGCCGAGTGGGACTCGTGGCGGCGTGACGACGGTCGGTGGACGGTCTGCGTCCGGGCGGGCGCGATCACCGCCGACTACGTCTTCGACCCCGCCGGGCGCTACACGTTCGCGGCGGACGAGGCCGGTCATGAGCTGGTCGGGGACGTGCCGGACGCGCCCGACGCCTCAGAGATGGCCATCGCCGACGCGGTGTCGCGCCCCGTCGACGTCGTCGAGCTCGACTCGGACCCCCGCGTCACCTCCCTGCGGCGTGCCCGCGCGCGTCGCGCCGCCCAGGCGAGCGAGCGCACCGACGAGCAGCTGAGCATCAACGACCTGCCGGGGGCGAGCGAGTCCGAGCCGACCCTCGAGCTGGACGAGACGGCCGAGGCCGTGAGCACAGGCGCTGCGCCGGCAGAGTCCGACCAGGCACCGCGTGGTCGCGAGACGGAGCGCGCGTACGAGGACGTCGATCCCGGCCCGCCTCCCGCCAGACAGGCCGCCGCGTCGTCCGGTACGCCGGCCTCGGCCGACGACCCCGGCGACGCGACGGGGGACGACGACCAGCCCCGCAAGCGAGCTCCCCGCCGCCGCGAGCGGCGCCGGGTGCCGTCGTGGGACGAGATCATGTTCGGCGACAAGGCCTGAGCCGTACGCCTGACGCTGTCGAGAGAGCCCCGTACCGGTGACCGGTACGGGGCTCTCTCGCGGAGGCGCCGCTCAGGCGGCGTCGATGGTCACCGAGCCGCGGCAGATCTGGGCGACGGCCAGCTCCTGCCCCGCCGCAGGGAACGTCGTGCCGACGGTGACCACGATCGACCGGACCGCAGCCGGGTTCTCGCCCTCGCTCAACGTGACGATCGCCGTCGCCTTGTCCGGGTCGATGTCGATGGACCCGACCCCCGCGCTGACGTTCTCGGCGATCACCGTGCTGGCGCCCTGGACGACCACCGTGCCCCCGTCGGCGTCGCCGAAGCAGCCGGTCGGCCGGTCGCTGTCGGATCCACCACAGCCCGTCATCAGCCCGGCCGCGACCAGCGCCGCCAGTGCCGCCGTCGTCCGGCGTGCCCTCACCTGCATCCTCCTCGTGTCCCGCTAGTCCTTGAGCGGACGCCCACGGGCGTCCGTCTTCCAGCCGTCGGCCCCGACCAGGTAGAGGATCCCCTCGATGAAGCCCCAGATCGCCCCGATCCCGCAGGTGAGCAACGTCACCACGATCTGAACGATGCCGAGCGTGGTGTAGCCGAGGTAGAACCGGTGGATCCCGAAGCCGCCGACGAGGATCCCGAGCAGCCCGGCGACGAGCTTGCTCTTGGCCTCCGGGTCCACGTACGCGCCGTAGTACTGCTGACCGTACGGAGGGTGCTGCCCGTAGGCGGACTGCTGAACGTACGGCGCCTGCTGGCCGTACGGGCTCTGCTGCCCGGAGGGCGGGGCGGCCGTACGAGGGCTGGCCGTACGGGGGCTGGCCGTACGGCGGCTGCCCCGGCTGCTGGGCGTAGGGGTCCTGCGCGTACGGGTCCTGCCCGTAGGAAGGCTGGTCGGGGGCTGTCTGTGCCCCCCCGGGGTATCCCCAGCTCCCGTCGGCGGGTCGTCCGGTCTCGGGCTGCGGCGGCTGGGGGTCGCTCTGCGACCCGTCGGCGCCCGGCGCACCCTCGGGGCGGACGTCGTCCGACCCTCCGGACGCGGATGAGTCGCTCACTCGTCACTCCTTCGTCGTGGCTCCCCACACCCTAGCGGTCGCCCAACAGGCGTCCGTCGGTCTACCGTGGAGACCACCCGAGGACCAGGAGCTCCCATGACGACCGACCAGGACATCCTCTCGACGATCTCCTCGCTGGTGGCAGAAGAGAAGTCGCTACGCGAGCGCAGGGAGCGCGGTGACGCCGACCCGGAGACGGAGCTCGCACGGCTCAACGAGGTCGAGACCAGCCTCGACCAGTGCTGGGACCTGCTGCGCCAACGGCGGGCCAAGGCGGAGTTCGGCGAGGACCCGGGCGAGGCCCAGGTACGGCCCGCCAGCGAGGTCGAGGGCTACCTGAGCTGAGCGCTCCGGCGCCGGCTCACCCGTGTCTGTCGAGCCCGAACACCCGCACAGCGTTGTCACGGCTCACCAGCCGGGTCAGACGCTCCGACGTGGCCCGGTCGATCTCGTCGCGTACGAGCAGGTCGTGCAGCACTCCCCCGAGCGCGCGCCTGAACAGCACGGCCCCGAGGTAGTGGTGCTCGGCGAGGCCGTACCCGTCGGAGCTGTAGAGCAGCCGCTCGAACGGTGCCGCGAGCAGCGTCTCCGCGACGACGCGCGCCGAGAGCTCACCGCCCACCCGCGTCACGCGGCCGAGGTCGAGGTGGACGTGCGTGTACGAGCGGGCGAGGACGGCCGCGACCTCGTGGTAGGGGTAGGCGTTGACGAGCACGACGGGCACGCCCATGCCCTCCGTGGCCGCCAGGAAGGGCCGCAGCGCCACCGGGTCGCCGAAGACCGGGCGACCGGCGGCGAGCACGTGCCCGAGCGGGATCTCGAGAGGCAGGCCCGCCTCCAACGCCGCGAACGCGAGCCACGTGTGCCACCGCGAGTCCTCGGCGCGCAGCCCCTCTCCGTCGGTACGGAGGACCGCGCCGAGCTCGGCGTCCGAAGGCGGGGCGCTCCCCAGCAGCACGGCTGCCGAACCGTCGGCGGCGACGGGGCGCAGGCAGGCCAGCGTGACGGCCGCGACGGCGTCCGTCCGCCACAGCTCTCTCCGTACGTCTGCGGCGAGGTCGCTGGGTCCGCGCTCAGCAAGCAGGGCGACGGCGAGGTCGTCGAGCCGCAGGAGCCGGTGGCCGCGCGCGTCCGCGGCCTGGAGCGTCGCGTCGGCCCCGCGGGGGCCGGGTTCGTCCAGCACGAGGTCGCCGACGCCCGCACGTGACAGGAAGCGCCGGTTGACCTCGTCCGCACCGATCTCGCGGCGCCGCGCGAGATAGGTGTCCACGGCCGCGTGCGCGTCGAGGTCGAGAACGGGAGCGCACCACCGACGCAGAGCGACGGCCGTCATCGAGTCGAGGGCACCGGAGCCGCCCAGCAGGCGGGCGAACACCTGGTCCGACAGGTCCTCGACCGCCACCGGGTGACAGTGGGCATCGACGAGGCGCGGCCAGTCGTCTGGGACCGGACTCCGCCAACGGTCGGGCATCGGACCACCTCCGGGCACGCACGCGGTCTGCCGAGCGTACGCGTCCTGACGCCGCCCTGCCGTTGGAGACAGGGCACATGTGACCCTGCGTACTAGCCTGGCCGCATGAGCCGGCTCGCACGGTCCGATCGTCACGCCATCCTCGTCGATGCGGGCTACCTCTTAGCCTCCTCGGCCCAGATCCTCGTCGGCACCTCGCTGCGCCGCGCCGTGGCCGTGAGCTGGGAGCGGCTCGTCACCGGCATCAAGGACTCGGCCGCGGAGCACACCGACACGCGACTGCTGCGCGTCTTCTGGTACGACGCCGCGAACGCGCTCGGCACCCGTGCGCTCTCCGAGGAGCACAACCTCGTCTCGCTCCTGCCCGACGTGAAGCTCCGCCTCGGCCGTGTCAACAACGAGGGAGCCCAGAAGGGCGTCGACACGCGCATCGCGCTCGACCTGGTCAACCTGGCGCTCCAGGGCGCCGTGTCGGAGATCTTTCTCGTCTCCGGCGACGACGACCTCACCGAGGCGGTCGACATGGCGCAGGACTACGGAGTCCGGGTCACCCTCTTCAACGTGCCGAACAAGGAGTCACGCATCGGCGTCCACGCCACGGCGATGAACCTTGCCCGTGTCGCCGACGACCGACTCCCCATCCCGCTCGAGACCATCCGGGCGGCGATCACGCCCTCCCCCCGTCAGCGGACGGAGCCGGTCCCGGTCGCGGTGCCCGTGGCGGAGGCCGAGGCCGAGGTCGTCCTCGAGGACGATCCCCAGTCGCCTCCACGCCTGCGGATCCCCACACCCTCCGAGGTGGCCCGCCTTCACCCCACGCCTGCTCCCCCGTCACCAGCGGCGCCGGTGGCGCCGCCGGCACGCCCCGCCGTCTCGCTCGCCTGGAGCAGCTCGACGGAGCACGACGGCGGCGGACCCGGCAGCGACCCGGACGCCGATCTCCGGGCAGTCATCCCGGAGGTCGTGCGTACGGTCGTGCGCAACTGGCTCGACTCCGCGACCCAGGCCGACGTCCAGGCCCTCGTCGCCACGCGCCCGACGATCCCGGGAGACCTCGACTCCACCCTGCTGAACGACCTCGTCGCGCACAGCGACGACCGGTACCGCGTCCTCCAGACCGAGACGCGGTGGCAGCTCCGCGAGGCGTTCTGGGCCGAGGTCGACCGGCACGTGTAGCGAGGCGGCCTCAGGGCCGCAGGAACGCTTCGAGGAGGTCCCCCAGGACGTCATCGAGCTCGTCGAGCTCGTCGTCGCCGACGAAGGCGGGCCCGGTCAGCACGAATCCCCACGCGTTGAGCAGCACGGCCGACGCCAGGATCGTCGCGTCGCCCGGTCGGACGGAGCCCTCCGCCTGGCCGTCACGGATGAGGTCCTCCAGGAGCCGGATCTGCTCCTCCGTGCTGCGGCCCCGCCGGTAGAGGAGATAGGTCGCCAGGAACTCGGGGTCCACCTCCACCACCCGCTGCAGGAGGGGGAGGTCTCGCGCCGCGGCGACCATCGTGACGGTCAGTCCGACCAGGACCTCACGGACGGACTCGCCGTCGAGGGTCCGCATCGCTGCTGTCACGAGTCCCCTGAACTCGCGGGTGAAGAGATCCGCGACGACACCCTCGACGTTCGGCCACGTCCGGTAGAGCGTCGCGCGCGACACCTGGGCCTGCCGGGCGAGGTCGGCCATCGTGAGCCCGCGGATCCCGCGCTCGCACACGATCGCGTGCGCCGCGTCGAGCACCTGGTCGGGCGGGATGGCGTTGTGTGCGCGAGGAGTCTCACGAGAGCGCGCTCGCGGCCGGGACAACATGGCGCGGAGTCTATCGGTCCCGCGCCGGGCGGCGACTCCGCCTGATGCGTTCCGGAAGACCAGCGGGAACCCGTGGCTCGCGTAGGGTCGTGGGGTGGCTCTACGACGAATGGCGCTCGGCTCCGCGACACTCCTCCTGGCGGCGGGTCTCGTGACCACCGGACTCTCCGGCCCGGCCCAGGCCGCCTCCGGCCAGGTCACCTCCCGCAGCACCACGCTGTTCGCCAACTGCTTCAGCCATCCGTTCCGCTACGCGTTGAGCGACGTCGGCACCGGCTGGACGTTGACGGTCGATCTCGTGTCGGCCGCCGGTCGCCGGGTCGACCGCGCGGTGGTCCCGGCGAGCGCAGGTGCCTCGGGCACGGGCTCCTTCCGGGTGTGCGCCGGCTCCGTACGACCCGGCAGCTACACGGTGCGTTCGCGCGTCACCTGGCCGGCCGCGGCCTCCCGGGCGCCGCTGACCCTGCCTACCGACGCCCTGACGCTGGTCCGCCCGAGGTCGACGACAGCGCTCAGCCTCTCCACGCGCCGCCCGAAGCTGCGCAAGGCGGTGAAGATCCGCACGACGGTCCGCGTCGCGCGCCCGTACGGGTTCTTCACCGCGCCAGGTGTCCGGGTCAAGGCGCAGGTCCGCCACAAGGGCCGGTGGCGCACCCTCGGCAAGGTCCGCTCGACCGGCACTGACGGGACGGCCGCCTGGCGGGTCCGCTGGCGCTATACGAAACCCAAGAAGGTCCGCGTCGTCACGCTGCGCAGTCCGTACCAGGCGTCGTCGAAGTCGCGGGGCGTCCTCGTGCGCAGCAAGGTACCGAAGAAGCGCGACTGAGCTCAGACCGTGTCGCTGCCCGCCGCGAGCGACGCCTGCTCGTCGGTGACCGTGGCGAGCACACGCGCGAAGACGGCCGGCTCCTGGGCGCCGGAGATGCCGTAGCGCTCCTCGACGACGAAGAACGGCACACCGCTGATCCCGTACGCCCGCGCCTGGGCCAGGTCGGCATCGACCGCGTCCGCGTACGTCTCGTCCGCGAGCGCGCGGAGCACCTCGTCGCGGTCCAGCCCGACCTCGGCGGCGAGGTCGGCCAGCGCCTCGTCGCGGCCGACGTGGCGGCCCTCCTCGAAGTAGGCGGCGAACAAGCGCTCGACGAGCGCGAGCTGGGCACCGTGCGTCTTCGCGAGGTGCAGCACCTGGTGTGCCTTGAGCGTCCGCGTGTGCTGAAGGGCGTCGAAGTCGTACGCCAGCCCTTCCTGGGCGCCCAGCTCCGTCATCCGGCCGAGCATCTCGCGTACCTGTCCCTCGTCCATGCCCTTGTGGCGAGCGAGGAAGTCGACCTCCGACCCGGTGAAGTCGACGGGGGTGTCGGGGGCGAGCTCGTACGAGTGGTACTCGACCACGACGTCGCGATCGCCTCCGGCGGCGCGGTACTCCCGCACACCGGCCTGCAGCCGCCGCGTCCCGAGGTAGCACCACGGGCAGGCGATGTCGGACCACACGTCGATCTTCAGGGGTTCGGTCATGCCCCGGACAACGCCGTCCTCCACGCCGTCATTCCTCGGTGTGCCTGTCGGTTCTCTTGTGCTCGTGCCCCTCGCGCTCGTGCTCGCCCCCCTCGCGCTGGACGGGCTCCGTCGCGATGACGAAGTCCGCGCCGTGCCGCTCGAGACCGGCCTCGACCGCCTCCTCCACCAGCTCGTACGCGATCTCGCGCCGGACCATCAGGGCGTCGCTGCGCAGGTCGAGCCACAAGCAGTACGTGATGAGGACCATGATCAGCGCGAACGGCAACGACGTGACGACCGTGATGCTCTGCAGACCGTCCAACGCGTTCTTGCCGCCGAGGAGCAGCATGATCGCCGCGACGGCACCCGTGGCTACGCCCCAGAACACCACGACGCCCTTGCCCGGCTCGACGGCCCCGTGCTGCGAGAGACCGCCCATGACGATCGAGGCGGCGTCCGCACCCGAGACGAAGAAGATCGCGACCAGGACCATGACAACGACCGACGTGACCGTGGCCCACGGGTACTGGTCCAGGAGCTGGAAGAGGGTGAAGTCGCTCTGGACGGCTCCTTCGCTGTCGGTCAGGGCACCGGTCATGTCCTGGGCGTGGATGCCGGCCGCCCCGAAGATCGCGAACCACACCAGGCTCACCAGGGTCGGCACGAGCAGGACACCGGTGACGAACTGTCGGATCGTCCGGCCACGGCTGATGCGTGCGATGAAGAGCCCGACGAACGGTGTCCAGGAGATCCACCAGGCCCAGTAGAAGATCGTCCAGCCCGAGAGCCACGCCTGCATCTCGGCACCGCCGGTCGCGTCGGTGCGCGAGGCCATCTCGGCCATGTCGCCGAGGTAGGCGCCGATGGTCTCCGGGATCACGTTGAGGATCAGGAGCGTCGGGCCCGCCACGAAGACGAAGATCGCCAGGAGCACCGCGAGCACCATGTTGGTGTTGGCCAACCACTGGATGCCGCGCTCGATGCCCGAGACCGCAGACGCGACGAACGCGACGGTGAGCAGCGCGATGATGGCGACGAGCACCGGCTCGCCCACCGGTCCCGTCCAGTCGAGGAACTCCAGGCCCGCACCGATCTGGAGCGCGCCCAGCCCGAGCGACACGGCCGACCCGAACAGCGTGGCGAAGATCGCCAGGATGTCGATGAGCTTGCCCCCGAGCCCCTCCGCGCGGGGACCGAGCAGCGGGCGGAACACGGAGGAGATGAGCTGGGAGCGCTCGCGTCTGAAGGTGCTGTAGCCGATCGCGAGTCCGACCACCGCGTAGATCGCCCACGGGTGGAGGCCCCAGTGGAAGAGCGTGGTCGCCATGGCGGTCCGCATCGCCGCGGCTGTCTCGGGCGCCACCGTCTCCGGTGGTGGGGACACGTAGTGCGACAGCGGCTCGGCGACCCCGAAGAAGATGAGTCCGATCCCCATCCCGGCGCTGAACATCATCGCGATCCACGAGACCGTCTTGAACTCGGGCTCGGAGTCGTCGGCGCCGAGCCGGATCCGCCCGAAACGCGACGCCGCCACCCAGAGGATGTAGACGACGAAGTAGCTGGCGACGAGGACGTAGAACCAGCCGGCGTTGCGGATCACCCAGTTCTGCGACGTGTTGGCGACCGTGCTCAGCGACCCGGTCCCGAGCGCCCCCCACACCACGAACGCGATCGAGATCGCCGCGGTGACTCGGAACACGATCTTGTCGATCGCCCGTTCCTGCCCACCGCCGAAGGGGCGTGTCTCGCGGCTGCGCAGCGCGTCGCTGGACCAGGAGCTCAAGCGGCGACGCCTGGCACGTCGGGTGATGCGACTCTCGCGTCGATGTGGGTGTGGGGTGGTCATGATCCTCCGTCCCCGTCGGAGGACGTCACGCTCGCCCCGGGGTGGCCCTCGCCGCCCGTCCGTCGCGTGCGTCCCCGCTTATCGATCATCACGCGGCAGCCGCGCCACGCCACTCGAACCGGCGACCAGACCGGCGTGTCGCGTCACGGCAGGTGCACCCTCCTACCTGCTAGGGTTCTGGAAGTAGTTGTTCGGTTCAGCGCAGGAGAAGACGTCCGCGCCAGCGGTACGACCGTTGGCGCGTTTGTGTTCCCTGAGCAGAGCGCACCACCACGACCCCGTGGTGGTGGAGCAATGTGCACGGGGGTCGGCAACGGCCGGCTCCACAGTTCGACGAAAGAGCAAGAAATGTCGCAAGGCACCGTGAAGTGGTTCAACGACGAGAAGGGCTTCGGCTTCATCGCGCAGGACGGTGGCGGTGACGACGTGTTCGTCCACTACACCGCGATCACAGGGAACGGCTTCCGTACGCTGGCCGAGAACCAGCGCGTCGAGTTCGACGTCACCCAGGGCCAGAAGGGCCCCCAGGCGGAGAACGTTCGCGCCATCTGAGAAGTCGTCTCTCCACGAGACTTCTGACGAGGGCCTCGACACCGGCAGGTGTCGAGGCCCTCGTTCGTCCCCAAGCAGTCTCGCGGGGGCCGACGTCCACGTCTTGCGCGCTCCGTACCCCCGCAGCGGAGCCCGCAAGACGTGGACCAGCCCACCCGTGAGCGAGTCTCGGGCATCGTCTCCGACGAGTGCCGGTGACGTAGTCACATCCCAACCTGCCGTCACTGTCGTCGCAAGGGTTGCAGCAGGGTTGCAACGGAGAACGGGCGCGCGTTTCGGGCCGAACGGACAAACCGTACGTCCAAGCCTGTCCTGGGGACCCCGGAGGCCGTACGTTGGGGTCTGCGAGAAAGCACAGCGACCCGGGGGTGAGCATGACAGCTCAGCGTCCCGAGGCGCCCGCGGCGATGGTCGACCTGCGCAGCCTGTACCGCATCCGCTCCGACGTCCTGGCCGGGCGCCCGCCGAAGCACCAGCCCCGAGCCGTCGTCCGTGCCTCGTGGGACCGCTCGAAGATCCTCGGTCTCACCCCGGACGGCACACCGCCGGAGCCCCCCGTCGCAGCGGCCGAGGTCGAGGCAGAGCGTGCCGCGAGCGCGCTGCGCCCGATGGTCGACCAGCTGAGCGACCTCCTCCGTGGCGCCGTCAACTCCGCCGGCATGCTCCTGGCCATCTCCTCGGCCGACGCGCGGATCCTCTGGCGCGCCGGGAGCGGACCGCTGCGCCGGCACGCCGACGACCTCGGGATGGTCCCGGGCGCGACCTGGGCAGAAGGCAACGTCGGCACCAACGCGATCGGCACCGCCCTCGTCGAGGGCGTCCCGGTCGGGATCCATGCTGCGGAGCACTACGCCGAGGACCACCTCCCCTGGTCGTGCGCCGCCGCACCCGTACGCGATCCGTTGAGCGGCGATCAGATCGGGGTCGTCGACCTGAGCTACCGCACCCCCACCGTCAACCCGCTCGCGCTCCCCCACGTCGTGATGGCCGCGCAGCTCGCCGAGGCGCAGCTGCGTCAGCGCTACCACGACAACGCCGACCGCCTACGGACGCACGCGGCCCCGATGCTCGCCAGGCTCGGCGGGCCGGCGCTGGCTGTCACGCGAGACGGGATCTGCGCCGCAGCCGTCGGCACCGATCCTCCGCCGCGGGTGGAGCTGCCTCGCGAGATCGAGCCGGGTGCGTTGTGGCTGCCGTCGCTCGGCAACGTCGTCGCGGAGCCGGTCCCCGACGGGTGGCTGCTGCGACTTGCCGAGGACGGCTCCGACCGCGAGCCGACGACGCGTGTCCGGCTCGACCTCACACGGACGCCGTCCCTCGTCGAGGTGACCGGGCCGAGCGGATCGTGGAACCACGCGCTCTCTCCCCGTCACTCCGAGATCCTCCTGTCGCTGGTGCGCAACCCGGACGGTCGTTCCGCCTCGGAGCTCGCCGCCGACCTCTTCGGCGACGCGGCCAGGACCGTCACCGTGCGGGCAGAGATGTCGCGCCTGCGCCGCACCCTCGGCGGTGTGCTCGGGGCCATGCCTTATCGGGTCAGCGAGAACGTCGCTGTCGACGTGGACCTCCCGGACGACCCCGCGGCACTGATCCCCGGCTCGGCGGCCCCCATCGTGGTGAGCACACGCGAGGACCTGGCTGCGGGAGCTCCAGGGCAGGGTCGAGGTCACGCACCGCGGACGCCATCGCGCGTACTGAGTGAGATCGAGCCTGAGTGAGATCCGCCTCAGCGGGTCAGCCGGTCGAGGAAGGCGATCATCAGCGCCTCGCGCAGCGGCGGCGGCGCCGACGTCGACCAGCGCGTTGACGGGTGCCATCCGCGTCGGGGACTGCCACCTCGCCTCCCTCACCGGCGAGGCCGGCGAGAGCGAGGAGCCCGTCGAAGGCGTCGTCGTCGAGCGTGTCAGGGTCCAGCGCCGGCCGCCGCGCGCAGCGGCGGGTCGACGACGACGGGACCGGCGGCGACCGCCTCGGCGACCGACTCGCGCAGCGCCTCCAGGAACTCGGGGACGAGGCGCACGTCGCCGCGGAGATCGTCAGGTGCAGGGTCGCCGGCAGCTCGTCGTACGCCATCTGCGGCTGCACGAACCAGCCGCGGTCGAGCATCACGTCGCTGAGGGTGAACACGTCGCAGGCGTCGTCGGTCGTCACGACGACGAGCGTGGTGTCGGGAACGGCGGCCACCCGGAGGTGCGGTGGTCTCGCCGATGCCCGTCGACGAGCGGCCCGCGTCCCGTCGTACGCACGTCGCGCGAGCGTCTGGTAGCCCTCGTCGCCGATCAGGTACGGACGACGGCCCACGCGGCCGCGAGCGGCCCGCCGGACTTCGTCGACTGCATCGTCGCGTTGAGCATCGTGTAGCCGGGCCAGTCGGCGCTCGCGAAGAACTGCGGGCGACGCAGCTGCGGGGTCGCGGTGCAGCAGCAGCGAGACGCCCTTGGGCGTGTAGGCGTACTTGTGCAGGTCCACCGAGACGCTGGTGACGCCCGTCGACGGCGAAGTCCCAGGGGTGCGCCGCGAGCCCGTCGCGCTCGAGCCAGGGCAGGACCCAGCCGCCGATGCACGCGTCGACGTGGAACCGCAGTCCTCGCGCGGCGGCGACCGCGGCGATCGCCGGGATCGGATCGAGGACACCGTGCGCGTACGAGGGTGCGATGGCGGCGACGAGCACCACGCGGTCCCGGCGTACGCGTCGATGGCGTCCGCGCCATCGCCGCCGGCGTCGGCGCGGAAGGTCCGGGGTCGACGGGGACGGCTCACCAGCTCGACGCCGAAGTAGTGGGCGGCCTTCGGGAACGCGGCGTGGATCGTGGTGGGCACCACCATGACCGGGTCGGTCGACGTCCGGGTGCGCGTCGCGGGCGGTCTGCACCGCCAGCAGGATCGACTCGGTGCCGCCCGACGTCACGGTGCCGACCGCCGCGGCCGGCGCGTGGAACAACGGCCGCGCGAACGTCGACGAGGTCGCGCTCCATCGCGAGCAGGCTCGGGAACGCCGTCGGGTCGAGCCCGTTGGTCGCGCCGTACATCGCGAGCGCCTGCGCGGCCGACCTCGTCGGCCTCGGCGATGCCGGAGTCGTAGACGTAGGCCAGGGTGCGGCCGCCGTGGGTCGGGCAGGTCGTCGGCCCGCAGGGCGAGGAGGCGGCGCCGGACGTCGTCGGCGGCGCGGTCAGGGATCGTCACGAGGCGGGCTCCTCGGGGAGGGTGTCAAGGGCAGAGTCCGCGCCGGCGTGCACGCGGTCGTCGAGGGGGTAGCGGCGCAGCAACAGGAGGCTGACGGCGACCAGGACGGCCGGCACGACGGAGAACCCGAGCGCGATGGCGGTCAACGCGCTGTCGGGCTGCGTCACGTCTCGTCGCCGGTGGACGAGACGTAGCCGCCGAGCGGCGAGCACGAGCGCGAACAGGCCCGGGCCGAGGGCGAGGCCGAGCGTCTCGCCCGCCGTCCAGACGCCGGTGAAGACGCCGATGCGGTTCTCGCCGGTACGCGCGGCGTCGTCGGCGGCGACGTCGGGCAGCATCGCCATCGGGAACACCTGCGCTCCGGCGTAGCCGATGCCGACGAGCGCGGCAGCGACGTAGGCCACGCCCGTCCGTGCCGCGTGCGCCGTCACCAGGAGGCGACCGCGCCCACGACGAGGAACGCCGGTGGCGACGACGTAGCCGCGACCGCTTGCCGCGGCGGGCCGCGTAGCGCTCCCACAGCGGGGTCACGACCAGCGCAGGACCGACGAACGCCACGAAGAGGAACGGTCGAGGCCGCGGCGCCGTCGAGCAGGTGGTCGGCGACGTAGGCGACGCCCGCCAGCATCGCGCCGATCGCCGACGGCCTGCACCACGAAGGTGATGAGCAGGACCGCGGAAGTCGGGGCTGGCCGCCACGAGCCGCAGCTGGTCGCGCAGCGGTGCCGGCGGCGGTCTCGACGCGGTGCTCGGGCGCGCCACGGGTGCCCCACCACGGCGCCGAGCACGCCGACGACGAGGATCAGCCCGACGTAGACGCCCATACGGTAGCGGCGTGACCGCGCCGGACGGCGTCCACGACATCGGCGCGGTGGCGCCCGACAGCAGGATCGCGAGCGCCAGCACGACGACGCGCCACGTCATCAGCCGCGTGCGCTCGGCGTAGTCGAGCGTCATCTCGGCCGGCATCGCGACGTACGGCACCTGGAAGAACGCGTACGCGCTGGCGCAGCCCAGGAACCGACGACCACCCACGCGCCGGCGAGCCAGGTCGGCTCGGACGGGCCGGCGAACATCAGGGCGAACGCACCGCGAGCGGTGAGGCCGCCGCGCAGCAGGAACGGCCGGCGCCGGCCCGCGCGGACTCGTCGAGCGGTCGCTGATCCGTCCGGCGACCGGGTTGAGGACGACGTCCCACGCCTTCGGTGCGAAGACCATGACCCCGGCGACGCCGGCCGCGATGCCGAGGGCGTCGGTCAGGTACGGGCAGGAGCAGCAGGCCGGGAACCGTGCCGAACGTCCCGGTCGCGACGCTGCCGAGCGCGTAGCCGCGTCGCACCGATGCCGGCAGCGGCGCGGCCGCGTCGCCCGCCTGCGGTGTCGAGAGCATGCGACGTTTCTACCGCACGATCAAGCGTGTGTGTCCAGAACGGTGCGGACGGTCACGGCGTGAGATCGACACCCCACGCGTCCAGGTCCTCCGTCCGAGCGACGGCCCACCCGTTGCGCTCGACGCGCAGCCCGTCAGGCCGCGCCGCCCCCAGCCAGGTGAGCGGCGACGGTCGCCAACCGAGCACGACACCCGACTCCACGGTGCTCCCGCGGAGGTAGTCGGAGGCCTCGACGTCGTGAGCGGGCTCGCCCATCCAGGCGGAGAGGACGGTGACCGCCTCCTGCCGGCTGGAGACGCTGGCCCGGAGCACGTCGCGCGCCTCGACGAGCCACGTGAGTCGTGAGCCGCTCGACCAGGAGTCGAGGAGGAGGACGCGTTCGCCCTCGGCGAGCAGGGCCCACGGGAAGTGACGCTGACCCCACAGGCTCCAGTAGGCCGAGCGTCGCACCGCGTCGGCGGACTCGGGTCCGTCCGCGACGTCGGCGCGACGGCGGTGGCGGCGGTGCTGGACGAGAACGGCAGACATGGGCGACTCCTGGGTCGAGGGCGAGGATCCGACCGTAGAGCCGCCGGGCCGCCCCTCCGGTCGTGCTCCACAGGGAGCCGCAGGGGCACACGTTTTCCCCAGGCCCAGGGACCGACGTCGGGGCGACGCGCTGACGGATACCGCCAATCTGCTCCGGTGCATTCCGGCGCACGGATACGATCCAGGTGCACCCTCACCCCTCAGGAGTACGGATGAGCGACGGCTCGACCGCCCGTCCGCAACGGCGGTCCTCCGCCCTGCTGAAGCGACGACTCGTCGACGACCAGCGCAGACAGCTCGACACGATGCTCGACTGGGCGCTGACAGACGACAGCGTGGAGGAGATGGCGGCGCAGATCGTCGGGGCGCGTCGGCGCTTCATCATCGGCGCCACGAAGTCCTTCGCCTACGCCTCGCTGCTCGCGCTCGACCTCAGCGCGAGCCTCGCCAACGTCCACCTCGTCGACGGCACGATCATCCGGCCGATCGACGTGCTCAGCGACGTGCGGAGCTCGGACGTCATGGTCGCGTTCTCGATCCAGCGCTACCGCAAGTACACGATCGACATCGCCACCGCCTTCCAGGACGCGGGCGGTCGTCTGCTGGTGATCACCGACGCCGCGGACGCGCCGCTGGCCCACGTCGGTGCCGACGTCGTCCTGGTCCCCCCGGACGGTGTCTCGTACGACAGCTCTCCCCCGAGCCTCAGCCTGCTGATCGGCGTCATCGCGGCCCTGACGGCGGCCAGCGCCAAGGGTGCCGGCCGTCGCAGCGCGCAGCGAGACCACCTCGGCGAGATCCTCGACCTGTACGTCGACTGACCGACGATCTTGGACGGGTGACCTAGGTCACCCGTCCAAGTTGCGTCATAACGGTCATACCCTCGCGTCTCATCTATGTCGCGGGGTCGGGTCACTACCCCCTAGCCCGGCCCCGTGACCTCCAGGCGCCGCGCGCCGGGATCCCCCTACCCGGTCCGCGGCTCCCCCAGAGCCGCTCGCGCGATCCCTCGGGCGCGAGCGGCTCCACCTCCCCCGACCCTTCCCCAACGTGCCCACATCCCGTGGCGGAGAAGTGGGAGCGGCCTCGATCGCGGAGTACAGTCGATCGCACCCCCGGCCGCGAGGGGAGGTCGCACATGCCGTGGTTCGTCTGGTTGATCCTCGCCGTAGGCCTGGGCGTGGCAGAGGTCTTCACGCTCACGCTGGCGCTCGGGCTCCTGGCCGTGGCCGCGCTCGTCGCCGCCATCGTCGCCGGGGTCGGTGCCCCGCTGTTCGTCCAGCTCCTCGCCTTCACCGTGACCGCGGCGGCGACCCTGCTGGTCGTCCGCCCGCTCGCACGCCGCAACCTGCGCGGGACCCCGCTGGTCCGCGACGGCAGCGACGCACTCGTCGGACGGACCGGAGTCGTCACGCAGGAGGTCACCGCGCTGCGAGGGCTGGTCCGGCTCTCCGGTGAGGAGTGGTCGGCTCGGGCGTACGACGCGAGCGCGGTGATCCCCCCTGGGGTGACGGTGGACGTGATCGAGATCGACGGCGCGACCGCGATCGTGCATGCATGGGAGGCGTGATGGAGCTGTTGGTCCCGATCATCGTGGCGGCGGTCGTCGTCGCCTTCGCCGTGCTGTCGACTGTGCGGGTCGTGCCGCAGGCTCGGCGCTACAACATCGAGCGGTTCGGGCGTTACCGGACCACGCTCCAGCCCGGCCTGAACTTCATCGTCCCGGTCGCCGACCGGGTCAACAACAAGCTCGACGTGCGCGAGCAGGTCATGTCATCGCGTCCGCAGCCGGTGATCACCGAGGACAACCTCGTGGTGAACATCGACACGGTCCTCTACTACCAGATCACCGACCCGCGGGCGGCGGCGTACGAGGTCGCGAACTATCTCCAGGCGATCGACCAGCTCACCGTCACCACGCTGCGCAACGTCATCGGCTCGATGGACCTCGAGCGCACCCTGACGTCGCGCGAGGAGATCAACACCCGCCTGCGCAACGTCCTGGACGACGCGACCGGCAAGTGGGGCATCCGCGTCAACCGTGTCGAGATCAAGGCGATCGACCCGCCGTCGACCATCAAGGAGGCGATGGAGAAGCAGATGCGCGCCGAGCGCGACAAGCGTGCGCTGATCCTGCATGCAGAGGGCGAGCGGCAGGCGAAGATCCTCACCGCGGAGGGCACCCGTCAGCAGGAGATCCTCGTCGCCCAGGGTGACCGGCAGGCGGCGATCCTGCGTGCCGACGGCGAAGCGACGGCGCTCGAGCGGGTGTTCCAGGCCGTCCACCGCAACGACGCCGATCCGAAGGTCCTCGCGTACAAGTACCTCGAGATGCTCCCGCAGCTGGCCGGTGGTGAGCACAGCACCTTCTGGGTCATCCCCGGCGAGCTCACCCAGGCCGTACGGGCAGTGACCGAAGCGTTCGGCGGGACGCCGCACGAGGAGAGTGCTGCAGACCTCCCGTCGCCGCCCCAGGTCAACGGTGCACCGCCGTCGGGGACCGATCCCGCACAGGCCGCAGAGCTCGCGGCGCGCCAGGCGCAGGACGCGGTCGACGATGCGCGGGCGGAAGTCGCGGCCGCCGAAGGCGCGCCCGCACCCTCGGGCGACCGCGGCATCACCTCCTGAGCGACGAACCGAGCGGAGGCGGCGTCCATGGGTACGAGAGGGACCGAGGAGAGCCGCCGGCGAGGCGGTGGGGCGTCACCCGTCACACCCCGCGCGCCTGACGACCTGCGCACGATCGCGGTCGTCGGTCCGTCCGGGTCGGGCAAGACCACGCTCGTCGAGGCTCTGCTCGCCGCGTCGGGAACGATCTCACGCGCCGGTTCGGTCGACGCCGGCACGACCGTCGGCGACCACGATCCGGCGGCCGTACGCCAGCACCGCACCGTCGGTCTGTCGGTCGCCCCGCTGGTCCACGACGGGGTGAAGGTCAACCTGGTCGACACACCGGGGTACGTCGACTTCGTCGGCGAGCTGCGTGCGGGACTGCGCGCCGCCGACTCCGCCCTCTTCGTCGTGTCCGCCACCGAGGAGGTCGACCTCGCGACGCGCGCCGTCTGGGACGAGTGTGCCGCCGCCGGGATGCCGCGCGCCGTCGTCGTGAGCCGGATCGACCACCAGCGCGCCGACGTCGATGCCGCGGTCGCCGGGCTCCGTGCCGCACTCGGCGACGGAGTCCACCCCGTGTACGAGCTCACGCAGGACGGCCTGCTCGGTCTCATCAGCCTGCGGCGCTCGGTCTGCATCGACGGCGTGCGCACACTTGCCGACCCCGATGCCGCCGAGCTGGAGCGCGTCCGCCCCGAGCGCGACGCGCTCATCGAGGCGGTGATCGGAGAGAGCGAGGACGAGGCGCTGATGGAGCGCTACCTCGCCGGCGAGCCGGTCGAGCCCGACGTCCTCATCCGCGACCTGGAGACTGCTGTCACCCGGGGCACCCTCTTTCCTGTCTTCCTCGTCTCGTCGTTGACCGGAGTCGGTGTCGCGGACCTCCTCGACGCGCTCCCCCGCGCATTCCCCTCACCGCTCGAACGCGCGCTCCCCGTCGCGACCGACCCGCACGGCCGCCGCCGCTCCCCGCTGACACCCGACCCGGACGGCCCCTTCGCGGCCGAGGTGATCCACACCGAGGTCGACGCGTACGTCGGGCGCGTCTCGCTCCTGCGCATCTTCTCCGGCACGCTGCGCCCCGACGACACCGTCCACGTGGCGGGGCACGGGATGGCCGACCGGGGGCACTCCGACCACGACGCCGACGAGCGCGTCGCGCACGTGTACGCCCCGCTGGGGGGCAGCCTCACTGAGGTCCCGTACGCGATCGCCGGCGATGTCTGCGCTCTCACGAAGGTCGCTTCGGCCGAGACCGGCGACACGCTCTCGTCCCCGGCCGAGCCCCTCCTCATCGACCCGTGGCCGATGCCAGAGCCGCTGCTGCCCGTCGCCGTGGTCGCCAAGACCCGCCGCGACGAGGACACCCTCTCCCGCAACCTGGCTCGGCTCACCGCCGCCGACCCGACCCTCCGTCTCGAGCGCAACGCGGAGACCGGGCAGCTCGTGCTCTGGTGCATGGGTGACTCCCATGCCGACGTCGTGCTCACCCGGCTTCGTGAAGGCGGAGCCGAGGTGGACACGGAACCCGTACGCGTCGCGCTGCGCGAGACCTTCGCCGGTGCGGCGAAGGCACAGGGTCGTCACGTCAAGCAGTCCGGCGGCCACGGTCAGTACGCGGTCTGCGAGATCGAGGTGGAGCCCCTGCCCCGGGGAGACGGGCTTCGAGTTCGTGGACAAGGTCGTCGGCGGGGCTGTGCCGCGGCAGTTCATCCCCAGCGTGGAGAAGGGCGTGCGTGCCCAGCTGGAGAGCGGCCTGGCGGAGGGGTGTCCGGTCGTCGACGTGCGCGTGACCCTCACCGGCGGCAAGGCGCACAGCGTCGACTCCTCCGACGCCGCGTTCCAGACGGCGGGCGCGCTCGCGGTGAAGGAGGCTGCCGCACGCGCGGGTGTGCTCGTCCTCGAGCCGGTCGACGAGGTCGCCGTCGACGTGCCGGACGAGCATCTCGGCGCCGTGCTCGAGGACCTGTCGTCGCGACGTGGCAGGGTGCAGGCGACGGATGCCGGGTCACAGTCCGGACGCAGCGTCGTGCGCGCGGCGGTGCCCACCACCGAGCTCCTCAGCTACTCGGTCGACCTGCGCTCGCTCACCTCCGGCGCAGCATCCTTCACGAGGACGTTCGCACAGTACGAGGTGGCGTCGGACGGCGCACCGACGTCATCGCGCCTACGCTGACGGTGCTCGACCTTTCATCGAGGAGGAACCCGTGGCGAAGAACGCGAAATCCAACAAGGTCGAGGTCGAGCTGCGCAAGCGCGTGGCCGATCTCGAGAAGGCGCTCGACGGTGTGAGCGGCCAGCTGAAGAAAGCGCGCAAGGACGCAGACAAGTCCCGCGCCGACGCCGAGAAGGCGATCCGGAAGGCGACGAAGACCGCCCAGCGCAAGATCAGTGAGACCGCCGACTCTGCGCGCGGCGACCTCGAGCGTCTCCGTGCGTCGGTCACACGCGGCAGCTCGTCAGGAAGCGGGACGGGCGCCACCAAGAAGTCGACGACGCGGAAGACGACGGCGCGCAAGTCGACGGCGCGCAAGTCGACGGCGCGGAAGACCGGGTCGCCCAGCACGACGGCCAAGACGACCGGGTCGTCCCGCACGACAGCCAAGAAGACGACGGCGGCGGCGAGCGGCGGCTCGTACGCCTCGATGACGGTCGCCGAGCTTCGCAAGGCCGCCCAGGCCAAAGGTGTGAAGGGCTACTCCCGGCTGTCCAAGTCCGAGCTCGTCAACCGGCTGGGCTCCTAGACCGCACCTGACCGCGCCCCGCCCCTTGTGCGGGCGTCCGCGTCGTGATCGCCGCGCGATCCGTACGCAGCCGCCCACCGAAGGGACGGGGCGCTCTCGTCAGCTCGTCTCGTCCATCAGCACCGGGAGCTCACGCACCCGTCCCTCCGGCATCACCGTGCCGGGGACGAGGTCGCTGCGCTTGGGCAGCCAGCCCCAGCCCGCGGGCCAGGTCGGCTGAGGCAGGGCGATGCCTGGCAGCGAGAAGCGCGACTTCGCGAGGTCCAGCGTGTACGTCGACGCGGTCGTGTCGATGGTGCGGACCCGCCCGTTCGCCGCGCCCACGATGACGACGCCGAGACGATGGCCCTTCTTGACGACGGCGTCGTCGGGGTCGAGCGTCACCGCGACGTCGTGCGTGCCCGCACCGTCGAGGCGCGCCCAGCCGCGGCCGAGGATCTGGAGCGGTGTCGTGCCGACGTTCCGGCTCATCGTGAAGTAGCACGCGTCGTCGGCCGGCGTCGACTGTCCGACACACGTCTCGGTGGTCGTCGTCGACGCGCCGTCGCCGGTCGTCAGGACACGCTCGGCCTCTCCGTAGTCGACGAGCATCACGCCGACCTGGCCCGTCGGGACCTCGCTCGTCACCCGAAGGTTCGCGACCATGGAACCGCTCATGCGGGCGTCGGCCAGCAGAGGGCTCGTCGCGTACAGGAGGCGCGTCGTGCTCGCGCCCTCGACGACTGCAGCGTTCTCGCGCTGGCTCGGGGAGTTGACCCAGCTCTGCGTCCCCTTGGCAGGGACGATCCGCAGGCTGCCGTCGGCCTGGGGGCGCAGCGTCGTCGCGGCAGGACGTGCGGGCCACGTCTGCGAGTCGACCCAGTGGCCGGGCTCGGTCTCCACCGACACGCGCGGCTCGCGGAGCACAGAGTTCTTGATGCCCATCAGCTCGTGGTCGAACCAGCGGTGCAGCGTGCTCACCCACTCGTCGCGGTCGATGTCGAACGGGTCGACGTGCCCGACCCGGCTCAGCCACATCTTGCGGGTGACCCCGGCCTTGCCGAGGGCCTCCCACCACGTCGAGAAGTGCCGCGTCTTGACGTTGGTGTCCTGGAGGCCGTGGTAGATGAAGACGCTCGCCTTCACCTTCTTGGCGTTGAGCGCGACCGAGTCACGGTAGTTGCGCTCGTCCCAGAACGCGTTGTGCTCGCCGGTCTCGTCGGCGTCCTCGTCGTTCATCCGCTGCAGGGTCGCCGAGCAGTCCTGCGGCATCGTCCGGTTCGTCGCGACACGGGCGGCGAGTCCGCTGGAGTAGTTCCAGCTGTACGGGAGGCCCTGCGAGCGGCTGTAGTCGTACCAGGAGCTGATCGCGCTGATCGGCACGATCGTCTCGAGGCCCTTGACACCGGTCGCGGCGACACCGTTGGCGATCGTGCCGTCGTAGCTCTTGCCGATCATGCCGGTCTTGCCGTTCGACCAGTCGGCCTTCACGGGGTTGCCGTCGGCGTCGACCGCTTCCGCGTTGCCGTTCAGCCACTCGACGACGGCCTTGATCGAGCCGATGTCGGACTTCCCGCCGGTGTCGACGCAGCCGTTCGAGCGCGACGTGCCCGCGACGTCCGCGGCGACGTACGCGTACCCGCGGGGGACGAAGTAGTTGTCGTAGAAGAGGGGGAACTTCTCGAGGTTGCCCTCGGCGTCGAAGGTCTTGCACTCAGCCTCGTTGCCGCGGCACAGGCTCGTGTAGTACGGGCTCGCGTCCATCACGATCGGGACGTCCACGCCCTTCGCGGCGAGCTCGCGCGGCCGCACGATGTCGACAGCGACCTTGTCCGGCTGACCATCGCCGTCGAAGTCCGGAGCGAGGACCCAGACGGTCTCGCGGATCGCGTCCGCGTAGCTGTAGACGGGCGCAGAGACGCCGCCCTGGAGGACGTACGGCTTCGCTGCCGGGGCCGCGGACGCCGTCGTCGCGGTTCCGGCGGCCAGTGCCGTACCGGTGAGAGTGAGGGTGAGGAGGAGGCCGAGGCCCGCTCGGGATCTGCGCGCGCGCCGCGCCACGTTCGTCTGGTGCATGGGGGGAATTCTGGCGCGCGGCACGCCTTTCCGCAGCCCGCGAATATGTTGCGCGCATCACCGCTGTCGTGCATCGACCTCCGGCGCGGCACGGAGCGACCGCAACCTACTTCGGTGGTAGACCAGGGGCTCGATGTCGGGCCGCGTGGAGAGGGCGACGATGCGAAGCATGACCACCAGGTGGTCACCGGCAGGCGCCTCCGAGTCGACCTCCACCTCGATCCACGCCGCGGCGTCCTCGACGAGCACCGCGCCGTTGCCCTGAGTGCTCGTGCGCAGGGAGGCGAACCGGTCCCCCGTGCGCGCCGACAGCGCGGCGACGTGCGACTCGTGCTCGACCCCCAGCACGCTGATCCCCAGCGACGCCGCGCGGCGCAGCACCGGCCACGTGGTCGAGGTGCTCTGGACGAACACGGCAGCCAGGGGCGGGTCGAGCGACACGGAGACGAAGCTGCTGATCGCCATCCCGACCCGCACGCCGTCGACCTCGGCGCACGCTGCCACCACCCCGCTCGGGAACGACCCGAACGCTTGCCGCAGCCTCGTGGGCGAGAGCGCGTCGGAATCGACCGCGTCGGGCGTCGAGTCGCGGAGGGGGCCGCGCCGCAGGGCCGTGCTGGTCATGCGGACACCGCTGCCGCGGCAAGGGCGCGGACGGGCGACGCCCAACGCGCGACGTACGCGTCGAAGGCCGTCGGGTCGTCGTACCGGCTCTCCTGGAGATAGGTGCCCGGTGCCACCACCGTCGCGCCGAGCTCCACCAGGACTGGGCGCAGCAGCAGCTCGGGCGCGAGCGCGTGCGCCGGTCCTGCGCCGAGCATCAGCGGCACCGCGACCACCCCCGCGAGTCCGGTGCCCGTGGGGAACTGATCGAGGAAGACCTTCAGCAGGCCTGTGTACGTCGCCTTGAAGGTCGGGCTGGCCACGACCACCAGGTCGCTGGAGGACACCGTGTCGACAGCAGCGGCGATGTCCGGGTCACCCCATTCGAGAAGGGCGGGGCCGAGTGTGGCGACGTCGACGACGTGGTCCGGCGCTCTGCCGGCAAGCCTGCTCGCGAGCATGATCGCCGCGTCGAGCGTGCGCGACGCGACCTTCGGGTTGCCGGTGACCACAGTGACCTGCACGGAACCCACCTCCTTCTCGAACCACCAAAGTCATCAAACTAGATCATTCTTGTGGAGTTAGGCTAGTACGCACGAGCTCATGACCATTTCGGCATCTCGGATGCCAAGACTCGGCTACGTTCGACGCATGGCGACCAGGCGCGCGGACCGGCCGACGATGACGGCGGAGGCACGTTTCACGAGTCCGGGCTTCCTCCTCTCCCACCTCGGCCGTACAGCCCACGCATGGATCGCCGAGGCGCTCGAGCCTCTCGGTCTCATCCCGCGCGAAGCCGGCGCGCTCCTCGTGCTGCGCGAGCACGGCGAGCTTTCGCAGCAGCGGCTGGGCGAGCTGCTGGACATGGACCCGAACTACCTGGTGTTCGTCGTCAAGAAGCTCGAGGACGAGGGTCTGGTCGTCCGGACGCGCGACCTGCGCGACCGGCGCCGTCGCCTGATCACCATCACGCCGGCCGGACGCGAGCGACGCGACGCCGCTGACGCCGCCGTCGCAGAGGTCGAGGAGCGGCTCATGCGCGGACTGACGAAGCGTGACACCGCGCGACTCCGCGCCCTGCTGATGACGGTCGACGCCAACACCGGTGGTCGGGCCGCCACGGGCGACGCCCTGTCCTGACGGCGACCTGACCCGCCGACCACCGGCGGTACGTCCACACTTCCGTTCAGTCCGACCGCAAGGGAGCCCTGCGCGTCTCAGAGAATGATCATGTCGTAATGACTATCTGGTTGATAGACATAGTGGATCTATGACCCGGTCCATGACTACGGACCACACCTCGTCAGGAGAACCCCATGTCCCACCGCACCTCACGCCGGTCCCGCACCCGTCTGCGTCGCGCCGCGGTCGCACTCGCGGCCGTCGTCGCGTCCGCATCGCTGGCCGCCTGCGGCGGTGACGGGGCGAGCGCCGACTCCGAGACGACCGTGCTGAAGATCCCCGACCCGGGGAACGCAGGAGTCCTCGCGTACGCCAAGAAGACCGGCGCCCTGGAGAAGAGCCTCGCCGACACCGGCGCCACGGTGGAGTGGGGAGGCTCGTACGCCTCGTTCACCGCGACGATCGACGCTGTCCGGTCCGGAGACGTCAACATCCTCCCCGGCGCGATCTCCCCCGCGATCGGCTACCTGTCGACCAACGACGACCTCAAGATCTTCGCGGTCGCACCACGCACGACGGACCCGAAGGCGCCGGTCAGCGACGGGCTCGTCGTCCCGAAGGACAGCGACGTCACCGCGATCGACCAGCTCGTCGGCAAGAGCGTCGCCGTCAACAAGGGCGGTCGTGGGGAGTACCTGCTCGACCGGGCGCTCGACGCCGCCGGCATCGCGCACGACGCGGTCGAGAAGGTCTACCTCAACCCGCAGCAGGCCGCGGGCGCCTTCGCCTCGGGCAAGGTCGACGCGTGGTGGGCGATCGTCCGCGGCTACCCGGCCGCTGTCGAGCAGGGCGCCAAGACGCTCGTCACCGCGGAGGATGTCGGTGACGACGATCTGTCGATCTACGCGGCGCGCACCGAGGTGGTGGAGGAGAACCCTGAGGCGCTCCGCGCGTTCATCACCACGATCGCCGCGCTCACCGAGGAGGCGAGACAGGATCCCGAGAAGTTCCAGAACGTCTTCACCGACTCCGGGCCGACCGCGACCTCGGGCGCCGCGCTCGCCCGCGACACGGAGGTCGAGCGCTACCGCACCCCGTACGCCGCGGTGACCGATGCGGACCTCGCCACCATCCAGCAGGTCGCCGACTACTTCGCCGAGAACGGCCTCATCAGCCGACCGGTGGAAGCCTCGGCAGCCGCCGTGAAGCTGGGATCATGACGGCCGTCGGGACAACGGCGGTCGCCGTCCCCCACACACCCACGGCAGACGTCGAGGAGCTCCAGCAGCCGCGCTTCCTGGGCTCGCGCCGACGCAGCCGCGTCCTCTCCCTCACGATCCGGTGCGCGGTCCCGGTCCTCCTGGTCGCGGTCTGGCAGCTCGCCTCCAGCCGCGGCTGGCTCGACCCTGACGTGCTCGCTCCCCCGTCGGCGGTGCTCACCGCGGCCGAGGAGCTCTGGAGGAGCGGACAGCTCGCCGACTTCCTGGCCGCGTCCGGGCGTCGCGCCGGTCTCGGGGTCTCGCTCGGCATCGTGATCGGTCTCGTCCTCGGCGTCCTGTCCGGGCTCTCCGCACTCGGCGAGGAGCTGATCGACCCGACGATGCAGATGCTCCGGGCGGTGCCGTTCCTCGCCCTCGTCCCGCTGTTCATGTCCTGGTTCGGTATCGACGAGACGTTCAAGATCGTCCTGATCGCGGTCGCGGCGATCGCGCCGATGTACGCCTACACCTACCTCGGCGTGCGCAACGTGGACCGCAAGGTGGTCGAAGCCGCACGCGGCTTCGGCCTCTCGGGCGTACGCCTGGTCACGTCGGTGATCCTGCCCTCGGCGCTCCCCAACGTGCTGATGGCGCTGCGGATCTGCCTGTCGATCTCGCTGTCGGGTCTGATCGCGGCCGAGCAGGTCGGCACCACCAAGGGCATCGGCTACCTGGTCGCGCTGGCCCAGCAGTACTACCGCAACGACTACATGGTGCTGTGCATCGTCCTGTACGCCGTGCTCGGCGTCCTGATCGACCTCGTCATCCGCCTGCTCGAGCGGTACGCGATGCCGTGGCGTCGACAGCCCGGTGGCGGCCCTGATGAGCGACCTCCCCGCCGCCGCGGTGCGGATGCCGACAGCGTCAGCAAGAGCTTCGGCGACAAGGTCGTGCTCGACGCGTCGACCTCGACATCGCGCCGCGGCGAGTTCGTCGTGCTGCTGGGCCCGAGCGGCACCGGCAAGACGACGCTGCTGCGGATCCTCGCCGGCCTGGAGGCACCCGACGAGCGGCGAGGTCCTCGTGCCCGCACGTCGGACGCACGGTGTACCAGGAGCCGCGCCTGGTCCCGTCGAAGCGTGTGCTCCGCAACGTGATCATCGGACAGCGCCGCACCCGAGAACCGGGCGGCGGCCGGGCGGCCCTTGCGGAGGTGGGCCTGGCCTCGCCACGAGCGAGGCCTGGCCCGCCACCCTCTCCGGCGGCGAGGCGCAGCGCGTCGCCTTGGCCCGGGCCCTGGTCCGCGAGCCCGAGCTGCTCTTGCTCGACGAGCCGTTCGCCGCGCTCGATGCGCTGACCCGGCTGCACATGCAGGACCTGGTCGGCGGGCTCTGCACCCGCCACCGCCCGGCGGTCCTGCTCGTGACCCACGACGTCGACGAGGCGGTCCGGCTGGCCGACCGCGTCGTCATGCTGCGCGAGGGCCGGTTCGCGTCGACCTGCGGATCGACGCTGCCGCACCCGCGGACGCCCACCCATCCCCTCGTCGTCGAGTACCGCACCCGGCTGCTCGCCGAGCTCGGCATCACCGAACCGATCCCCCACCGACACCACTCGCGAAGGAGCTCGCATGACCGCCCTGCACCGACAGCGTCCCGACATCACGACCGCGCTCGACCCGCTCTGGTACACCCGCTGCCCGGTGCCCACCGCCAGCGGCCTCGCGTACAACCTCGGCTGGCTCGGCGAGGAGTTCGGCGCCGACGGCATCGCGGTCGGCGTCCTGCAGGACGCCGCACCGGAGATCGCCGCCCACCACTTCGACCACCAGCTCGTCGGCCTCTTCCGCGAGGGCGGCAACGTGCCGGCCATCGCCGCCCGCGCCGACGGCTCGCCCACCCGGCTGATCGGCCTGACCTGGATCGACGAGTGGCAGGCGATCCTCGTCGCGCCCGGACTCGGATCGACCGGCGCCGCAGCGACCTGCGCGGGCTCCGCGTCGGCGCTCCCCGGGTGGGCGGCCGACCAGGCCGGCAGCTTCCCGCGGGCGATGGCGCTGCACGGCTTCGCCTCCGCCCTGCGTCTCGGCGGACCTGACCTTCGACGACGTCACCTTCGTCGAGGTCGACCGCCGGGCACGGCCGAGCCGGACCGGTCGGTGCGCCGCGAGTCTCGGGTCGACGCGCTGCGCGGCCGGCGAGGTCGACGCCGTCTACGTCAAGGGCGGCACGCTCCGCGGAGGAGGCCCGCGAGGTCGGCGCACGGACGTGCCGTCGACCTCGACCGCACGCCGGACCGCTCGGCTACGCGTCAACAACGGCACGCCCCGCCCGATCACCGTCCACGCCGCACCTCCTCGAAGAGCGCCCCGAGGTGGTGGTCCGCTTCCTCGTCCGAGACCCTGCGTGCCGCGGACTGGGCCGCCGACCAACCTCGACGCCGTCCGCGACGATCCTCGGCCGCGAGACCGGCTCCGGCGCCGGTGGCGTCGTCGACGGCGTACGGCGACGACTTCCACCGGTCGCTGCACCCGACGCTCGACGACGAGCGGCTCGATCTGCTCGACCAGCAGCAGCACTTCCTGTACACCCACGGCTTCCTGGCCGCCGACTTCGACGTCGACTCTTGGGCGGCACACGAGCCGCTCGATGGCAGCGTCGCGCATCGCTCGCCGACGAGCTCGGCGGTGAGGCCCGATGACGTCCGCGCATCCTGGTCGACGCTCCCGACGCGGCGACGAGCGTGGACTGGACGCACCTCGTCGTCCGTCCGAGGAGCGGGCACAGGCTCGTGCAGGCCGCGGAGGTCACCGGCGATCGACGGGGTGTTCGCACCGTACGACCCGGAGGGCGAGGAGTCGACGGTCGTCGCGGGCGACGCGCTGCGGCACACCCGGTGCGCTGGAGGCGTGCTCGAGTTCCACCCGGCTTCGTCACCCCGGTCTACGCCGCCAAGATCGCGGCCTCGTCCCAGCGCTTCCACGGTGATCGTCTCGGCTGGGCCGCGGTCGATCGAGGCATCCACCAGCCTGACGACGGCTCCCGGCCAGGACGAGCCACGCCGACCGGTACGCGCGGGCCGACGAGTTCCTGACCGTGGCGCGCGGCGTGTTCTGGGACAACGGGCTTCGACCACGACGGCACGCTACTACGAGGTCCTCGGCGGCGGGTTCCGAGGTCCGCTCGGCGACCTGCCGTTCCCCCGGCGTGTACCTGACGGGTACGAGCGAGAGGCGCTGGAGCTCTCGGCGCGGCACGGCGACGTGCACCTGTTCGACCTCGCCGCACGAGCGCGACGCGCACGTCGCCGACTTCTCGACGCGCTCGCCGCCGAGTCGGACGCACGGTGCCCGCCGGCCTGTCGGCTCTCGCTCCTCGCCCGCGAGGACCGCCGACGAGGCCGCGGAGCACCTCGCGCACGACGGCGTCGACCGGTCGCCGATCTCGTGCCCCGCCGCTCGGCGCGCCTCAGTGGTGGGACGGCTTCGACCACCTCGGCCACGGCGTCGCCGGATGGCCTCGTCGGCAGCTACGCCGACGTGGCGCCGAGCTGCGCGGTCTCGTCGACGACGGGGTCGACACGGTGGTGCTCGACGTCCGCCACACATCGAGGAGACGCTACCGCGTGCGGCGAGCACCTGCTGCCCCTCGTCCGACCGCACGACCTCGTCCTCGAGACGACAGGAGCGACCGTGACCATCGACATCTACTGGCGGATCGGCATGGAGGGCGACCAGGCCTCGCTGCGCGCACCGCGCGCGGCGAGCCGCGGCGACTGGACGCCGCACGCGGCCCGGCAACATCGCGCCGGCGCATCCGCGACGGCGAGCCCGACGGCTACAGCTACGTCGACCACATGGCCGAGGTGGCCAAGGCCGCCGAGTCCGCCGGCTTCGTCGGCGGGCTGCTGCCCGTCGCTTCCCGCGTCACCGACGATCCGTGGGTCGCTCGCCGCCGCGCTGGCCCGCGAGACCCAGACGTACCGGTTCATGGTCGCCTTCCAGCCCGGGTTCCTGCACCCGGTGCAGGCCGCCCGGATGTCGGCGAGCCTGCAGCGAGCGACCGGCGGCCGCCTGGTCTACAACGTCATCACCGGCGGCGGCGGCCCGGCGCAGCTGTGGTGGGGCGACACGGTCGCCCACGACGACCGCTACGCCCGGACCACCGAGTTCCTCGACGTGCTCAAGGGCGTGTGGGACGGCGGCGCCGTTCGACTACGACGGCCGGTTCTTCCAGGTCGACGGCGGCGGCCTGCCCGGCCCGTCGGCGCGCTCGCAGCCGTTCCCGGAGATCTACTTCTCCGGTTCGTCCGGCGCCGCGATCGACGCCGGCGGGCCGGCACGCCGACTACTACCTGTCCTGGCTCGAGCCGTTCGACGGCGCTCACGCGCCAAGTTCGACGGCGTCCGCGAGCGACGCGCGCGCACACGGGCCGCGACGCCGAAGTTCGCCGTCCGGATCGACGTCCTGGCCCGCGCACACCGAGGAGGAGGCGTGGGCCGAGGTCGAGCGGGGTTGGCGCTCACGTCGACCCCGCGGCGCCGACTCGTCCGCTCCAGGGCGACTCGGTCGGCGCCGCCCGGATCACGCGCCTTCGTCGCCGGGCACCGATGCACGGTCCTACCGCGACCTCGAGGTCCAGCCGCAACGTCTGGGCCGGGTTCAACCTGCTCCGCGGCGGCCCGGCCTTCGGCCTCGTCGGCAGCTACGAGCAGGTCGCCGAGCGGCTCGACGAACTCGTCGACCTCGGCGTCGACGCGTTCATCCTCGCCGGCGTCCCCCACCTCGAAGAGGCCTACCGCGTCGGCAGGAGGTGCTGCCGCGCGTCACCTTCCCCCGTACGAACTCACTCACCACCACCGTCAGGAGTGCTTCATGACCACCCGCGTCGGGTTCTTCCCGCACAACAACTCGCTGTTCGTCCTGCGTCACCGCGGCCTTCTCGAGCAGAAGCTCGACGACGTCGCCTGGGTCGATCTCCGGGAGCTGTCTCACGGCCCGAAGGTCGGAGTCCGTGACGGTCTCCCGACCGCGCACGCCGACCACCTCTTCACCGCCGAGGGGTACGACGTCATCGGCACCGGCTTCACGCCGCCGATCACCGGTCTCGGACAAGGTCACGACCTGGTCTATCTCGGGATCTCGAGGCCCCGCGTCGAGAACGGCCGGCTGGTGACACGCGCCGAGTCCGGCATCGCGTCCGTCGAGGACCTGCGCGGCAAGCGGGTCGGCATCGGCCACGGCTCGTGGCAGACCACGCTGCTGCTGTTCGCGCTGGACCAGGTCGGGCTCACCTGGGACGACATCGAGCCCGTCGACCTCGGTGGCCACGCGGCGGATGCCTTCCTGTCCGGCGCGATCGATGCGTGGACCGGGTCGTACCCGGAGCTCGCGGCCGTCGAGCAGCAGACCGAGGTCCTGACGCTCGTCGAGACCGAGGGTCTCTTCAGCCACCCGTCCCTGTGGTTCACCCGCCGTGACTTCGCCGTGGAGCGCACGGAGGAGCTGAAGGCGGTCATCGAGGCACTCCAGGAGTCCGACGCGCGCATCGTCGCCGATCCGCGCGAGGCCGCCGCGTACTTCGTCGCCGACGCGCAGGCCCACGGGCAGACCGCCAGCCTCGAGGCGTGGGAGCACGCGCTGGCGACCCGGCCGTTCGGCATCCACCCGGTCGACGAGGAGTTCCTCGACGAGCAGCAGCGTGCGGCCGACCTGTTGTTCGCCAACGGGCTTCTTCCCCGCGCGGTCGACGTCCGCTCGGCGGTCCTGCCGCAGGTGAACGCACTGGTGGAGGCGACGCGCGCCGCGGACGCACGCTCCTGACGCGTCCGTCACGATCCTGCGGGGCGTCGGTGCCTCAGCGTCCATCACGGCACTCGCCGTGGACGCCGAGGCACCGACGCGGTCCGGTCAGGCGGTGACCGTCGCCTCGCCGTACGGCAGCAGCCGCACCGGCCCGACCAGGCCGGTCCGTACGCGGTTGGCCGCGCCGAACACCTCGGGCTGCGCCGTCCGCATCCGGTTGAACAGCGTGGTCGCCACCTCGATCTCGACATGGTTCACGCCGGCCCGCAGCAGGTGTCCGACGTCGAGGCGGGTGTCGGTCGGTGATGCGGCGTCGACGCGGCGGTTGTTGACCTTGACGGCGTAGGTACCGAGGACAGAGCCGAGGTCGAGGTACGCCCCGACCGTGCGGTCCCAGGTGCTGTGGCAGCGTGACCGTGGTCGTGTAGCGACCGATGCCCGAGGCGTCCTCGAGCCCGGCACCTCGCTCCACGGCACGAGCGCCTCCAGCCGGTGGACGGAGCGCACCGTGTCGGTCGTGGTGGGCGTCCTTCCCGGGCGCCAGTCCTCGACGACCAGCGTCCACGACGGCAGCGCCACGACATCGGGCATGGTCGAGAAGCGTGCCGTCCGGGTCGTGCCGTCGCTCAGCGCGACCGCGTACGCGCCCGGAGCGGACGCACGCACGACCACCGAGCGTCCCTCCAGGCGGGCGTCGGCGGCGTCCGTGTCGACCACGTGCACGGACTTCGCGTTGCGCTTGTCGGCCCACCGGGTCGGCGCCAGGGCGATCACGGTCGACGATCCGGGCGTCAGGCGGACGCGGACGGTGAAGGAGCGACCCTCCTGGCGGTAGACGGCCAGCCGGCGGACCTCACCGGTCCACGCGTCGAGGACGAACGGCACGAGGTCTCCCCCACGGGTCGCTGTGAGCGTCACCTCCTGCTCGACGAGCGCGAGCGGGCGGTTCTCCGCGTGCCGGCCGTTGGCGAGCATGAAGAGGTCCGCGTCGGCCGTACGACGGTGCTGGTGCACCACCGTCGAGCGTTCGTGGGCGACCTGCGGCTCCACCCCGAGCGCGGCGAGCGCCGCCGGGATGTCCGCCGCGACGGCCGCGTTGCGCACGTTCGGCTGCGCGAACGCGGTGCGAACGGCCTCGGCGACGGCGGCGTCCTCCGTCGCAGTGCCCTGGCCGTCGGCGGTCGGCCGGCTCCAGTCACCGAGGAAGACGACCGGGAACCCCCGCTTCGCGAGGTCCGCGATCTTCTTCGCCGCCTCGACGGTGAGCGTCGTACGACGGCCTCGGAACGCGTCGCCCTCGACGACCATCGCCTTGTACGCGGGTCCCTCCGGCGCGAGGCGCCCGTCGCGAAGCGTCACCGACGGGTCGACGAACGCCGCCGACGACACGAAGCTGTGGCTCCATCCGAGCGGGATGCCGTCGTTGGTCGCCCACTGCGCCCCGATGCCGGTGGCGGCCCAGCCCTTCTGACGGAAGTAGACGAGGTCCGTCCGGTTGACGCCCTGCTGCAGTGCCCACTGGGTGCGGCGCAGGTAGTCGGCGATCTTCGGCACGTGCTTCCAGCTGGGCTGGCGGGGGCCCCACGCCTCGGAGTATCCCTGGGCTCCGTTGTAGGGCGAGAACGCCGCGAAGCCCGGCCACGCCGCACCCGGCGCCTCCGCGTACGGGTAGCCGTGGAGGACGGCCTGGTTGACGCCGGCGGCGTAGATGCTGTTGAGCGTGGTGAGGACGCGGTCCCACGTGACGTTGTACGCGGCGCCGTTGTAGGCCGCGGCCTCGCAGGACAGGATCGTCCGTCCGGCGAGGTCGCGGCCACCGGCCATGACGCGGTAGTCGTCAAGGTTCTTGAAGCCGAGGGACTCGGTCTCCGGCTGGTCCAGGATCCCGGAGTGCGCGAGCGTGTCGGTCTCGAGCCCGTAGGCCTGGATCCGCAGCTCGAGGCCGAGGTCGTGGGCCCAGTCGCGCAGCGGGATCAGGTGGTGGTCGCGGTAAAGGTCGCTGAACGTCATCGCCAGGTCGTCGCGCACCCGGGTGGTCAGGTCGGCGTCGTAGGTGTAGAGGTACTTCTCCTTCACCTCGAGGATCACCGGCAGGAACGGGGTGAGGTCGTACCCGTTCCTGGCGCGGAAGGCCTCGAGCATCCCCGGGGTCCAGATCGTCGCCCCCGTCTCGATCTCCAGCGAGTCCTCGAAGAAGGTCGCACCGGCGCGCTTGATGAGGCGGCGCAGCTCGCGGTCGAGGATGTGCTCCTCCCAGAAGTCGGTCACGGCCCTCGTGCCCTTGGCGCTGAAGTGGTCGACCACGTACGCCTCAGGGGTGGTGTGCGGGCCGGCCTCGGGAAGCTGGCCCGAGCCGCGCTCCCAGTACGAGAAGAGCAGCCACGTGCCGTCGTCGGGTGCTGTCCAGGTCACGTGGCCGTCGGTCACCTGCGCGGTCAGGTCGACGAGCGAGGACTGGTCGAGCACGCTCTCCCGCGTCGACGGGGTGACGAGACGCACCGCCTGGACGGCGAGGAGCGTCGTCTTCTCGACATGCTCCTCCGCAGCGACGACCGGTGCGGGCACCCGGTCGTCGTACGTCTGGCCGGCCTCCAGCGTCACGACGCCGTGCGCGAGCTCCTTGATCGCCGCGTCGTCGTCGGGGGTGACACCGGGGACTGCTGCCGGCCAGGACGGACCGGCCGTCAGGTCGAGGGTCACACCCTCGCGGTCGGCCTGCTGGAACGCGGCCTTGACGGCGGCGGTCCAGGCCGGCGTGCCCCAGCCGTGCCCCTCGGGATCGAGCCCGCCCGCGTCGCGGACGCTGTGGTGGACGTCGGCGATCTCCATCCCGCCGAAGCCGGCACGCGCGATGTCGCGGACCTCGCGCTGGATCTGCCGCTCGTCGACGAGCCCGTGGGGCCACCACCAACGGAAGCGTGCGCCGTACCGGCTCTCCGGGTCCGCGAACACCTGCTCGACCCCGCGCCATCCGCTCGCGGAGGCGGTGGAGGCGGTGGCGGGCGCATTCGCCCCGGGGCCGAGAGCGAGGCCGGCGCCGGCCGCGGCGGAGGCGGCGATCAAGGTCCGTCGGCTGAGGGACGACTGGCTCGGTCGGTCTGGCACATCTGCTCCTGCAACTCGAATGAAACGTTTCACTCCCCCGGCCCGCAGCGTATGACGTGGACCACACTCTGATCCAGCCCATGACCGGAACCGGCCACGGCGTACGGAGACGGTGCACCCGCGCCGTGACGCCGTGACCCCGCTTGCGCCCTGGGCCGGACCGCCGTGTGCCGGCGCGGCCACCCCCCTGACGGTCGTCGGGGTGCTCACGATGTCGCTCGCCGCCTGAATGCAGGCGGGCCAGACTGGCGTGATGAGCACCCTCTCCCCGGACGACCTCGACCACCTCCGCCGATGCGTCACCCTCGCGGCGACCGCGCTCGCCGAGGGCAACCAACCGTTCGGCTCGCTCCTTGTCGACGCGGCCGGGCACGTGCTCCGGGAGGACCACAACCGGGACGGACGCGGCGATCACACCCGCCACCCCGAGCTCGCTCTCGCCCAGTGGGCATCCGCGCAGCTCTCTCCTGAGGTGCGGGCAGGCGCCACGGTCTACACCTCCGGCGAGCACTGCGCGATGTGTGCCGGCGCGCACGCGTGGGCGGGCCTGGGCAGGATCGTGTTCGTCGTCGCCGCCAGCCGCCTTGCCGAGCTGCTCCACCTCTGGGGCGCGCCACCGTCACCGGTCGCTCCCCTGGCGATCACGACCGTCGCGCCGCACCTCCCGGTGCAGGGGCCGGTCCCCGCGCTGGCCACCGACGTCGAGGCGCTGTACGAACGGTGCTTCCGCCCCGCGTGACCGTTCAGGTCGCGACGGCGTCCGGGCGTTGCTCACCCAGCCTCCCGGAGAGTGCCGCGACCGTCACGGCGGCGGCGATGACCTGGGCGGCCAGCAGCCCTACGAGGACGAGCGTCTGCACGAGCGACGCCTCGTACGGGGTGGCTCCGCCGAGCAGCAGTCCGACGTACGCCCCGGGCAGCGTGACGAGGCCGGCAGCCCGGGTCTGGTCCAGCCCCGGTGTCAGGGCCCGCCCGATCGCCCGCGGGCCGAACTCCGCCACGGACTGACGAGGTGTCAGCCCGATCGCGAGCCCGGCCTCGACCTCGCCCCAGCGGTCCGCGACCTCGTCGCGCAGCCGCTGGCCCGACAGCGACACGGCGACCATCGCGCCGCCGATCACCTGCGCGGCGAACGGCACCACCATCTCCGGGCCGCCGGGGAGGACGCGGAGGGCCATCACCGGGACCACCGTCACCGCTGCACCGAGGCCGATCGCGACGAGCGCCGTCGGGTAGACGGCGTACCCCAGCCTGATCCTGCGGGTCGACGTGAGTGCCGCCGCGGCGAGCATCACGACCAGCAGCAGCGCGGCGACCTCGGGGTTGCGGAACGCCCACGCGATGACGAGCGAGATGACGCTGAGCTGGACCACGGCACGCACGGTGGCGACCACGGCGTCGAGCCGCAGCGGGACTCCCGCCCACGTCATCACGACGAGCGTGACGGCCGTCAGGAGCAGGAGGACCAGGGCGAACCGGACGAGATCCACGCCGTCACGCTAGACCCTGCGGCCGCCTCCCACGTCGTAGTGCGGAGACGTCTCCAGGAGGCCGGAGACGTCGGTCCCCGGAGCGAGCTCCTCGACGTCGCGCCCACGCCTCAGAAGCCGGCTCGCCGTGGAGCCGGCGACCGTGGCCACGCCGTCGGTCACGTGCAGCCAGGCACCTTCGCGCAGCGCGAGCACGGGCACGTCGTTCTCCTCGAGGAACTGACGCAGGCGCTCCTCCCGCGACTCCCCCATGTGCGTGCTGTCGGGATCGGTGTCGAGGTAGTGCGCGTTGATCTGGAACGGCACGAGGCCAAGAGCAGCGAAGCCGTCCGGCTCGACGATCGGCATGTCGTTCGTCGTGCGGATCGTCGGGCACGCCACGTTGGTGCCGGCGCTCGACCCGAGGTACGGCATGCCGCTGCGGACGCGTTCGCGGAGCGTCACCAGCAGACCGGTGCGCTGGAGCGCGGACAGCAGACGGAAGGTGTTGCCACCCCCGACGAACACCGCGTCGGCGGAGTCGAGCACGCGGCGGGGGTCCTCTCCGACGTGCACACCCACCACCGTCAGACCGAGCGGGGCGAGCGCCGTAGCGACGGTGGCTGTGTAGGCGTCGTGGTCGGCGAGCGCGTACGGCACGAAGGCGAGCGTCGCCCCCTCCGGCACGTGCGCGGCGATCGCCGGCCGTGCGTACTCCAGGTACGACTGACCGTGCAGGGTCGAGCTCGACAGCAGCAGGAGGCGCACCTCCCGATTATCGGTGGCGGGACCGGCCGCGCCTCGACGAGGTGTGGTTACCGAACGATGAATTGTTGTTGCCGCTCCGTTATTTCACGTTCAACGATCTGGCGGCCCGCTCAGCCGGATGCCAGCGTGACAGCGTCGTCACCCCTTCTCTCGGATCGGAGCACTCGTTTGTCGATCACCTCACCACCGTCACCGTCCTCGGCGGAGTCGGCAGGATTCAGCCGTCGTTCGCTCCTCGGTCGCTCGGCGGTCGTCGCGGGCGGTGTCGCCGTCGCGACGGTCGCCGGCGCCGCCGCCCCCGCCCAGGCGAAACCCGCCGCCCCGGTCCGCGACCGTCTCCTCGACGGTCTCCCGCACCACTCGGACATCCCCCGCCGCAAGCGGGTCGTCGACTACGAAATCGCGGAGATGATCGTGCTGCTGCGCGCACGCCGTCTCACGTCGACGGAGATCACGAAGGCGTACCTCGCACGCATCGACGCCCTCAACGGCCCGTTCGAGACCTACGGCGACAACGGCGGCTACAACGCCTTCGTGCGCGTCGACCGCAAGGGGGCGCTGGCGCAGGCCGCGGAGGCCGACAAGCTCCTTCGCACGGCTCGCCGACCCGACGACCTGCCCCTGCTGCTCGGCATCCCGTTCGGCATCAAGGACTCGGTTGGTGTCGCCGGGCTCGAGGCGAAGAACGGGACGCACGCCTACACAGGCAACGTCGCCGCACAAGGACTCCACCGTCGTCGCGAAGCTGCGTGCGGCGGGTGCGGTGATCCTCGGCCACACGATCGCCTCGGCGTTCTCCGGCTCTATCTCCGGCACGTTCTCCGGCAACGCCTGGAACAAGGACTACATCCCGGGCGGCTCGAGCCAGGGATCCGGAGTCGCACCGGTGGCTCGGCTCGCCGCCGCCGCGATCGGCGAGGAGACCGGCGGCTCGATCATCATGCCGGCAGCAGCGAACGGCGCCAGTGGCATCAAGCCGTCGCTCGGCGCTTCCTCGACCGCCGGCGTGATGCCGCTCTCCCCGGGGTACGACGTGCTCGGACCGATCGCGCGCAGCGTGCGCGACGCCGCGATCATCTTCTCGGTGATGGTCGGCCCGGACGGCGAGAACGACCCGCTGACCCTCGCGGCGCCGATCCCGTTCCCCGAGATCCCGACGGCACCGCGGCGCGGCCGTCGTCCGCTCGCCGGGACGACGATCGGCATCCCGCAGACCGACTGGATGTCGCGGGGCGGGACAGGGGCGGCTCCTGCGAGCACCTACGACGCCGACCACCTCGCCGCGTTCGAGCGGTTCACGTCCCAGCTCCGCTCGCTCGGCGCCAAGGTCGTCGAGTTCGACGGGCTCGACGTGACGAAGCCCGAGAACGACCCGTACTTCCGCACCAGCGAACGACTTCCGCTTCCAGACGGCACGGTGGTCTCCCCCGCGTCGGCGGTGCTCAGCCCCAACCGGTACGAGATCCGCTACTGGGAGGCCGTCAAGCAGTTCGCGGCCGCGTACCCCGACAACGAGGCGGCGCTGCGCCGTCAGTTCGGGGACTTCGACACGGCGACGGCGAATGCAGGCAAGATCCCGGCATCGGTGCGCGACGAGGGCGAGCGCCGTCGCCGGATCCTGCAGGCGAACTACCAGCGCGCACTCGACGACGCAGGGGTCGACTTCATGCTCGTGCTCCCGATCGGCGCGCAGATCGGGCCACGGTTCGGTGGAACGCAGCTGCGGAACTACCGCACGTTCTACCAGCTGCCGAACGCGCTCGCGTGGCCGATGGTCACGTTCCCGATCGGGTACGACAGCACCCTCGGACTCCCCGTCAACGCGGCGTTCTGGGGTCCGCGGTTCAGCGAGCCGGAGATCATCCAGGCCGCGCTCGACTTCCAGAGCGTGTTTCCGGAGTACCAAGGCAAGGCTCCGGCCGACCCGGACCTCGGAGCTCCCATGGCTCGGCGCAGCGTCCCGCAGGTCGAGTCCGTTCCGCCGGAGCTGTCGAACGACCCGCTCGTCGCCGAGGAGGCCTGGTCGTGAGCGATCCGTTCCTGACTGTCGAGTGGGGCCCGGTCGTCAACGCCGGTTTCCCACTGGGTGAGGCCGCGTCGCTGCCGCACCCCTTCCTGACCGTCGGCTGGGAGCCGAAGCTGGGCACCAGCCACTACCCGTACGAGACCGCGGAGTAGCTGCCGCACCGCCCGCCCGTCGGCCGCGAGACCTGCGACCGGCGGGCGGGCCCGTTCCACGACGGCGGCGGGCTCGGCGACCCTCCGACGGCGCCACACTGGCCCCGGCCGTCGCGATCAACCCCGACCGTCGGACCGCATGCGTCGCCTGATTCCGGCGACCTGGTGGTGTGGACCTTCAAGAACGGGGAACCGGGCGTCGGGAGGGCTGCAGGCTTCCAGTTTCTTGTCCCGTGACGCACCGGCTGACCTGTATGACCGGATTCACAGTGCCGACCCGCGTCATACCGCCGCGCGCCGTACGTTGTAGAAGTGGAGGAGCGACGCCCGGTCCGCGGGCGTCGCGGTCGAGAACGAAGGAGCACGACCGTGTACGGCATCGAGCTCAGCGTGGCGGGGTCTGCGGTGCGACGCGGCGTCGATGGACGACGCCCCGGCCCCAACCACGTCTTCGTGGTGGCAGACGTCGAGGTGGTGAACCGGGGCGACGCTCCGGTCGCCCTGTCGAGGGTGCCTGCCGTGTTCCTCGCCGCCGACGGCACTCAGCACGATCCTGCGGTCCCCGCCCTGTGGCCCGACGAGGAGGTCGTGGTCGGGGCGTACGAGACGGCGGTCGTCAAGGTGCTGTTCGACGTCGCCCGCACGAAGGCCGCCGGCGGTGCGGTGCGGATCGTCCGTGGCGACGGCCCGACCGGTCGACGCCTGCACCTCGCGTCCTGACCACCGCGGAATACCGTCCGGGCGCGCCGAGTTGCCCGTTCCCATGACAACCATCGGAATCATCGGTTCAGGAAACATCGGCACTCAGCTCGCACGCGTCGCGGTCGCGCAGGGTTACGACGTCGTCGCTCGCAACTCGCGCGGACCGGAGACGCTCACCGACCTCGTCGCGGAGCTCGGCCAGCAGGCCCCCGCCGGCACCGCCGACGACGCGGCCGAGCGCCGCGACATCGTCGTCGTCACCATCCCGCTGCACGCGATCGACACCGTCCCCGTCGCACCGCTCGCGGGCAAGGTCGTCATCGACACGAACAACTACTACCCGCGAGCGCGACGGCCACATCGCCGAGCTCGACGAGGAGACGACCACCACGGCCGAGATGCTGCAGGCGCACCTCCCGGACTCGAAGGTCGTGAAGGCGTTCAACCACATCTACGCCGCCGACCTCACCACGAAGGGCAAGCCGTCCGGCACCCCGAACCGCCGGGCCCTCGTCATCGCCGGTGACGACGCCGACGCGAAGGCCACGGTCGCCGCGCTCATCGACTCCTTCGGGTTCGAGCTCGTCGACATCGGCGCGCTCTCCGAGGGATGGCGCATCCAGCGCGACACCCCCGGCTACGTCGCGGACGTCGACGCCGACAAGCTGCGCGAACTCGTCGCCGAGGCCAAGCGCTACCGCGACATGTGAGACCGAGCCTCGGTCGTCCGGGGCTCACGGCCTGGTGAGCACCCGGGCGAGCTCCGGCAGGGCTGCCAGCTCGGTCTCGAGGATCGCGCGGGCGTGCGTCACGGAGTCCACGAGCGGGTGCAGCGCGAGGGCTTTCAGCGCTGCGGCGCGTGACCGGAGGTCGCCGCCTCGATGGTGGCCCGCTCGACGTCCTTCATGGTGGAGACGAGTCCGCGCTCGTGCGGGCCCAGCTGTGACACGGCGAGGGGACGCGGGCCGTCGGCGCCGACGGTGCACGGCACCTCGACGATCGCGTCTGCGTCGACCGCGTCGAGGATGCCGTCGTTGCGACGTTGAGCACCAGCTCCGCCCCCGCGTCCTCCGAGATCGCGGCCATGAGCGCGAGCGCCACCCGGTCGTACCCGCCGCCCTCGAGGTCCTCGTCGTCGCGCGCACCGGCGTCGGTGCTCGGCGCCGCCGCTTCGGCCATCGTACGTCTCCTCGCGGTCGAGCCGTGTGCGCTCCCACCGCGCGAACGGGTCGCCCCTCGCCGGCGTAGAAGCGCTCCTGCTGCTCCAGCAGGTACTCGCCGCGCGTCGACCGCCCGCTCGATCGACGCCACCGCGTCGGCCGTGTAGTACCAGTACCAGAGGTACTCGTTGGGGACCGTGCCCAACGACGCCAGCCACTGCGGCCCGAACAGGCGCCCCTCCTCGATCTGCGCCAGCCGCTCGGGATCGGCGAGCAGGTCGGGCAGCACGTCCACCCCGTCGACGAGTGCGCGGTGCAGCCATCCGAGGTGGTTGAGGCCGGCGTAGTCGAACGTGATCTGCTCGCGCGGCACGCCCAGGAGCCGGGCGACGCGCTTGAACAGACCGACCGGGGAGTCGCAGATACCGATCACCCTGCGGCCGAGCACCGCCGACATCGCCTCCGTGACCATGCCCGCGGGGTTGGTGAAGTTGATGACGTACGCCTCGGGAGCCACGGCGCGCACCGTCTCGGCCAGCGCGAGCGCGACGGGGACGGTCCGCAGCCCGTAGCAGACCCCGCCGGCACCGGTCGTCTCCTGGCCGAGGACGCCGAGGTCGAGCGCGGACCGCTCGTCGCAGACCCGCCCGGCCAGGCCTCCCACCCGCATCACCGAGAACACGAAGTCGGCACCGCTGACGGCCTCCGTGAGATCCGTGGCGAGACGCACCCGCGGCGGGTGGGCGTACTCGGTGGCGATCTCGGCGAGGACGGCGGCGATGCGCTCCAGCCGTACGGCGCTCGTGTCGTGGAGGACGAGCTCGGTCCACGCGCACGGCACCCTCGTCGGAGGCCAGCGCACGGTAGACGAGCGGCGACGCGGAACCCTCCGCCCCCGACGATGGTGAGCCTCACGAGTCCTCCTGGAGGTCGTACGGATCGGACCCGGTGCGTGCCGGCGTCAGTGGTCGCGCGACGTCGACCTCGACCGAGCACTCGGCCAGCGTGGACGCCGTCTCGTCGTCGAGCTCCCGGTCGGTGACGAGCAGGTCGTACCGGTCGGGCCCGCAGACACGCGCGTAGCCCGCCGCCGGGGAGCTTGGTCGTGGTCCGCGAGGAGCACGACCCGGTCGGCGACCTGGAGCATCGCCTTCTTCGCCGGCACCTCCACGGCCGTTGTCGAAGCCGACCGTCTTGTCCGAACCCCGCTGGTGCCGAGGAAGAGGAGGTCGGCCTGGACCTGGGCGATCGCCTGCTCGGTGAGGAACCCGACCATCGAGTGGTAGTTCGTCCGGACCAGTCCGCCGAGCAGCATGAGGTCGACGACGGGGTCGTCGCGCAGCTCGTCGTACACGGCGAGGCTGGAGGTGATCACGGTGACCGTACGGCCACGCAGGAAGCGCGCGACCAGGCTGGTCGTGGTGCCGATGTCGAGCAGGACGACCGAGCCATCGGGGACGAGGGACGCGGCGTGCTCGGCGATGGCGCTTCTCGAGCGCGGTTCTGGGTCGCCACGCGCTCGAACGGCGCCTCCCGCTCGAGGGCCGGAGCGGCACCTCCGCGCAGCCTCCTGAGCCGGCCCGTGTCCTCCAGCGCCGACAGGTCCCGGCGGATGGTCGCATCGCTGACATCGAGCAGTGGCGCGAGCGTCGCGAGCATCGACGGAGCCGCTCCTCGAGCAGGTCGAGGAGTCGCTCATGGCGGAGATTGGCGCGCACACGGTGACCATAACAGGCAACTCTGCGCAACGGCACTCATCGGCAATCACCTCTTGCGCGCTGCGCACTTCGGGCCACGCTCACGAAATGGCTCACGACACGTCAGAGTCGACAGGCGCTGATCCTGCGCGCGCACCAACAGGCCGCGGCGTTCGATCTCTTCGTGACCGGACCGGTCTTCCTCGACATCATCTTCACCGGACTACCAGGAGGCACCGGTCGGCGGACGAGAGGTCATGACCTCCGAGATGGCTCAAGCCCCGGTCCGCGGGTCGCGACGCTCGCGGTCGCCGCGTCGCGACTGGGTCTGCGGACCGCGCTCGGAGCCGCGTTCGGTGAGGACATGTGCGCGACTACCTGTGGTCGACGTTGGCCGACGACGAGGCGATCGACCTCACGATGTCGCGCCGCTGGGCCGGGTGGCACTCCCCCGTGACCATGTCGTTGTCGTACGACCAGGACCGCGCGATCATCCCACGCTCCGCGAGCCCCCGCAGCCGGAGGACCGTACGCCCACCATGCCGCACGCGAGGCCGCCTTCGCCGACCTCGCGCGCGACCGGCCCGCATCGGGTCGACGGGGCGGTCGCCGACGGGGCGCTTCGTCTTCGCCGACATGGGCTGGGACAGCGACCGACCAGTGGGACGCGAGCAGCGCTGCGCTCGCGCCTCGAGGGATGCCACGCGTTCGTGCCGAACGCCCTCGAAGCCATGACCTACACCCGGACGGACTCGCCCGGCGCCGCACTCGAGCGGATCCGGGACTGGGTTCCGCTCGCGGTGGTGACGGCCGGCAGCTCGGGCTCGTACGCCGCCGACGCCCGAGCCGGGGAGACCGCGTGGGCTCCGCGCTGACGTTCCCGCGCTGGACCCGACCGGAGCAGGGGGACGTCTTCCTCGCCGCCCTCGTTCGCCGGGACCCTGCGCGAGTGGCCGATCCTCCAGCGGCTGCGCTTCGCCAACCTGTGCGCCGCCCTGTCGGTGCGCGACTTCGGCGGAGCGCTCGCCGCCCCTGGATGGGCAGCGATCTGCGACTGGTGGGAGGCCGTGGAGCCCGGTTCGTGGCTCGCCCGCGACTACGCGTTCCTCGAGGACGTCCTCGGCACCGTCGAGCACCGCACGTACGGGCGCGCGGTCGCGACGATCGGTTTCGTCGGGACGCGCCACGACCACCCTCGCCACGACCCCGCCCAGCCCCGCACCCGAGATTTCCGCATCGCCCCCAGCGGCGAATGACCTCAGGAGTCGCCATGTCCCACCGTTCCCGATGGACGTCGGTCGTCGCCGCCAGCGCGGTGAGCGCCGTGCTCGCGCTGTCCGCCTGCACCCCTGGCGGGGGCGGTGACGACGAGAGCAAGGACGCCAAGCCCGACGACATCTCGACCGACGTCGCGTCGATGGGCGACGTGACCTTGTCGGTCTGGGACCAGGAGGTCCGCGGCGGGCAGGCGAAGCAGATCGAGACGCTGAACGCCGCGTTCGAGAGTTGTACCCCAACGTCACGATCGAGCGCACGTCGAAGTCGTTCGACGACCTCCAGAAGACGGTGCGCCTCGCGATCACGAACGACGACGCACCGGACGTCGTCCAGGTCAACAACGGTCGCGCCGACATGGGCCAGTTCGTCTCGGCGGGCCTGATCCAGTCGCTCGACGGGTACGCCAAGGTCTACGGCTCGGAGGAGCGCTACCCCGAGTCGGTGCGCAGCACCGCCTCGTACAGCAAGGACGGGAAGACCTTCGGTGAGGGAAGCCTCTTCGGCATGCCGCAGGTCGGCGAGATGGTCGGGCTCTGGTACAACAAGGCCAAGCTCGCGTCGCTCGGTCTCGAACCTCCGAAGACGCTCGACGAGCTCGACGCCGCGATGAAGGCCGCGAAGGCCGCGGGCGAGCTCCCGGTCCAGCTCGGCAACGCCGAGGCGTGGCCGGCGATCCACGACTACGCCGTGGCGATGAACCAGTACGTCCCGCGTGACGACGTCCGCGCGCTCGGCTACGGCCGCAAGGGGGCGTCCTGGACGTCGGAGGAGAACGTCGAGGGTGCCGACCTGTTCGTCTCGTGGGTGAAGGCCGGCTACCTCACGCCGGAGTTCGACGCCGTCCCGAACGACACCGCGTGGCGCAACTTCGCGAAGGGCGAGGGCGTCTTCATGATCGGCGGGACCTGGTACCAGGCCGACCTCGAGGAGGCGATGGGCGACAACCTCGGCTTCGCCCTCCCGCCGGTCGGCCCGGTCGGTGAGCCCGCCGTCACCGGCGGCACGGGTCTCCCGCTGGCGATCACCGACGCGAGCAAGAACGCCGACGCTGCCGCGGCGTACATCGACTTCCTCACCGACGCCAACGCCATGAAGGTGATCCAGGAGAACGGCGGTCTCCCCGTCGTCGACAGTGACGAGGCGGCGGCCCAGGGTGCGGCCAAGGAGGTCATCGCCGCCTGGAGCACCGTGACCGAGCAGGACTCGCTCGTGCCGTACCTGGACTGGGCGACGCCCGACATGAGCGACCTCATGGGCCAGCAGCTCCAGAAGCTCAGCCAGGGGTCGATCGACACGACGGCGTTCCTGGACGCCCTGGAGACGAACTACTCGGAATTCACGGACAAGAACGAGTGACGAGCGACGAGACCGTGACGGTCCCGGCCGAGGCGGCGGCCCGCCTCGGCCGGGGGCACGGAGGCGGCACGGGCCACCGGGAGAGCCGCGTGCGGTCGCGTACCTCTACATCCTCCCGGGCTTCGTCGTCCTCACGCTCTTCCTCCTGGCGCCGCTCGGGTACGCGGTGTGGCTGTCGTTCTTCGAGTGGGACGGCCTCTCCACGGGGACCTGGGTGGGTCTCCAGAACTACGTCGACGTCCTCACCGACCCGACGCTGCGTGCCCCGTTCTGGCACGCCCTCGTGCTCGTCGTGTTCTTCTCCTTGATCCCCGTCACGCTCGGGCTGCTCGCCGCCTCGCTGCTCGTCCGGTCCACCGTGCGCGGTCGAGGGATCTTCCAGGCGGTCGTGTTCGTGCCCCAGGTGATCGCGCTGACCGTCGTCGCCGTGGCGTGGAAGCGCATCCTCGCCCCGGACGGGCCGCTCAACGAGGCGCTGCGGGCGATCGGGCTGGACGGACTCGCACGCGGGTGGCTGGGCGACCCCGACACGGCGCTCGTCGCGATCGGCCTCGTCGGGACCTGGCTCGGGACGGGCCTGTGCACGGTCCTCTTCCTCGCCGGCCTCTCGGGCGTGCCGCGTTCGATCTACGACGCCGCCCGCCTCGACGGCGCCGGCTACTTCCGCGAGACCTTCGTCATCAGCCTCCCGTCGCTGCGAGGTGAGCTCGCCGTCGCGCTGACGCTGACGATGGTGGCCGCCCTGCGCACCTTCGACCTCGTCTACCTCATGACCTCCGGCGGACCGGGGGGAGCCACGGCCGTGCCGGCGTACGAGGTCTACATGAAGTCGATGCGTCAGGGCGAGGTCGGCACGGGCGTCACCATCGCGTTGATCCTGGCCGCGTTCATCATGCTGCTCACGGTGCTGGTCAACCGGATCCCCGAGCGGGAGGAGCGATGAGCACGCCCCGTCTCGAGCGCAGCGTCACGATCGCCGTCCTCGTCGTCGGCACGCTCGTCGCGCTCTTCCCGATCGCGATGATCGTCGCCTCGGCGTTCGTCTCCGACAACCCGAACGAGTCCGGCATCGTCTGGTCCAACCTTGCGACGGCCTGGGACGAGGGGCACTTCTCCACGTACATGCGGTCCAGCGTCATCGTGACGGTCTGCGTGGTGGTCCTGGCGACGGCGCTCTCGTGCCTGCTCGGCTACGCCTTCGGCACGATGCGGTTCCGCGGCTCCTCGCGCTGCTTCTACGTCCTCCTGCTGGGCCTGATGGTGCCGAACGAGGCCGTCGTGGTGCCGCTCTACTACCAGCTCCGCGAGCTCGGCCAGACCAACACCTACCAGGCGCTGATCTTCCCGCAGGTCGCGCAGTCGCTCGCGTTCGGCACGTTCTGGATGCGCGCGTACTTCCGCGGCACGTCACGTGACCTCGTCGAGTCCGCGCGGCTCGACGGCGCGGGCCACTTCCGGGTGTTCTGGTCGATCCTGCTGCCGATCGGCCGGCCCGCGGTGCTGACGATGGTCGTCCTGTTCTCGATGTGGACCTGGAACGAGTTCCTCCTGCCGCTGGTGATGATCCCGAGCAACGAGGACCTCCGCACCGCGCCCCTCGGCCTGACCTTCTTCAGCGGGCAGTACACCGGCTCACCCTCGCTCCTGGCCGCGGCCGCGCTCATCGTGGCGCTGCCGATGCTCGTGCTCTACCTCCTCGCGCAGCGGCACTTCATCCGCGGCATGACCGAAGGGGCGGTGAAGGGCTGACCCACGAGGCAGAACGTCGATCGATCGTCGCAGAACCAGAGGGGGACTCATGATCCAGCGCACCAAGCACACCTCGACCTCCGGCGGAGCCGCACCGCCGCCACGCTGGCGCAGGCTCGCCACGGTGTCGGCGGCCGCGGCCCTGCTCGCGCCGGTCTCGTCGCCGGACCCGCCGCGGCGACGCCCGCGCCGTACGGGCACGCGGACGCGCGCGGCGGCAAGCCGAAGCCGGTCGCAGCGACGGACCTCGACGTCCTCTTCGTCGGCGCGCACCCCGACGACGAGTCGGGCGCCTGTCGACGTTCGGCCAGTGGGGCGAGCAGTTCGGGAGCCGGATCGGCGTCGTGACGATCACGCGTGGTGAGGGCGGCGGCAACGCGGTCGGCCCGGAGGAGGGCCCGGCGCTCGGCCTCTCCGTGAGCGCGAGGAACGCGCCGCGGTCGGGACGGCGGGCGTCCGCGACGTCTTCAACCTCGACAAGGTCGACTTCTACTACACCGTCAGCGCTCCCCTGCACCAGCAGGCGTGGGACGCCGAGGACACCCTCGAACGGCTCGTCCGGGTCGTCCGCGAGACGCGACCCGACGTCGTCGTCACGATGACTCCCGCTCCCACGCCGGGCAACCACGGCGATCACCAGGAGGCCGCCCGGCTCGCTGCGGAGGCGTACGCGGTCGCCGCCGACCCGTCCCGCTTCCGGTCCCAGATCACGAAGGAGGGCCTGCGCCCGTTCGCGCCCGCGAAGCTCTTCCTGAACTCGGCGCGCGGCACCGGTCAGCCCGGCTCCTCGTGCCCGCGGACGTTCACCGCCGACCGATCCCGACCGACGACGTGTACGGCGTCTGGGCCGGCGCGCGCTCGGCCGCCAGCGGCAAGACCTGGGCGCTCGTCGAGCGCGAGGCCCAACGCAAGTACGCCTCGCAGGGCTGGGCCGGGTTCCCTGACCCCAGCACCGACCCCGAGGCCATCGCGCTGCGACTACTTCACGCAGGTCGCGTCGCGCGTGCCGTTCACGCGCGGCGACCAGTCGGCGGCCGCCGCCTCCCCCGCGGCGATGCTGCAGGGCGCGGTGCTGCCGGCGCGAGGCGGGCTCCCTCTCGGGACCGGCCTCGAGCTCACGGGCACCACGGTCGACCTCGCGCCGGGACAGTCGGTGACGTTGACGGCCCGACTCACCGCACCTCGACGCTCGACGCTGGCACGCGCCACCGGCACCCTCACGCTCCCGGACGGCTGGCGAGGGCCACGGACGGTGTCGTTCGGCACCGTGCGACGCGGACAGACGGTCACGCGGACCGTCAGGGTGACCGCACCGCGCGACGCGGCGGCCAACACCCGTGCCCTCGTCGGCCTCGACGTACGGTCCGGGGGCCGCTCCGGATACACCAACCAGAAGCTCTTCGTCACTCCTGAGGTGTCCGGCAGCCAGCAGCTCCTCCCCCAGGTGGCGGAGTTCGAGGAGTGGGCCCCGACCGTGGGTCTCCCCCAGCTGCGCGGACTCGTGGCACCGGTGCTGACGCTGCCCAGCGGCGGCACCCGCACCGTCGGCATCGACGTCACCAACCACAGCGGCACCGCACAGTCCGGCACCGTCACCGTCGACCTGCCCGACGGCTTCGCTGCGGCGGACGACACCGTCACGTACGAGGACCTGGCCCCGGGGGCGACCACGCGGGTCGAGGTGGAGGTGACCAACACCGACGAGACGTTGCCGACGTCGAACGACGGCGGCGTCGGTGGTGACTACGCGTACACGATCACGACGACCGGTGCGTCCGGGTCCTCCACCGCGACGGCGGCGCTCGAGCTGGTGCCGACGACGCAGGTCGGCGAGACCGCGGTCCCGACGCTGGACGGGACGGTCGGTGCCGGGCGAGTACTCGGCCACGCTCGACCTCTCGCGTCGTTGGGAGGGTGAGGCCTGCACGTCCCCGGCGGACTGCAGCGCCACGGGCTACGTCACCCGCTCCGGCGACGACCTGTACGTCGCCGCCGAGGTGACCGACGACGTCAGGAGCAGCGTGCTCGACGCCTCGGACTGCAAGCGGCACTGGCGGGTCGACTCGCTCGAGGTGGCCCTCGACCCGACCGGGACGTCCGAGAACACCTCGACGACGTTCAAGGTCGGTGCCCTCCCGTTCACGACGGAGGGTCAGTCGTGCGCATCCCGCGACGCCGACCACACGCAGGGTCCGATCGGGGCATTCCCGATGACCGGGGAGGGCGGTTCGGACCAGACGACGCTCGATCCGGGCAACGTGGCGCCCGGCTTCGAGATGGCGTCCTCGGTGAGCTCGCCGTACACGGGCTACGTGATCGAGATGAAGATCCCGCTCTCGGCACTGCCGGCGACGGTCGACCCCGACCGGATGGGCTTCAACATGTTCGTCTACGACTCCGACACCCAGGACAAGGCGGGCCAGACCCGGATCGGCTGGTCGACGTGGGGCGGTGTCCAGGGTGACCCGTACCGCTGGGGCCGCGTCGAGCTCGGTGGTGGAGCCCCGCCGCAGGTGGAGAGCACGCCGCCGCGGTTGGACTTCCCCGCGCTCGACAGCCTCGACTCGCCGCAGTCGATCGCCCAGGCCGTACGGTCCGGTGTCGGATTGTCCGGGCTGGAGACGCTCCGTCCCCGGTCGACCGCCCAGGTCGTCGCGGCGACGGTGCGAGGCGGGACGGCGCTGGTGACGGTCGACGTCCGGCAGCGGGGCACCGCGCACCTGTTCGCGGTGACCGGGAGCGAGGCACGCTCGGTGGGCTCCGCCGAGGTCGTCCTGCGTCCCGGGCGGCACCGCGTCCGGGTCCCGGTCTCGGCGGCACCGAGCACGGTGCTGCTGGGGTTCGACCCTGACCGGTCCGCGGGGACGGCGAGCTCGTCCGTGCGGGTGCGGTGACGCCACCGACCGGACGCACCGTCCGCCACCTGGTCCGCGACGACGCGGGCCAGGTGGCGGCCACCGCTGCGGACCTGATCCTCGAGGCGCTCGACGGCGAGAGCGCCCTCGGCCTCGCCACCGGGTCTTCCCCGCTGGGGGCGTACGAGGAGATCGTCCGACGGGTACGCGCGCGTGCCGTCCCGACTCCGGTCGCGCGGTGCGGCTACCTGCTCGACGAGTACCTCGGTCTCCCGACCGGTGACCCGAACTCGTACGCGTCGGTCATCCGCCGGGAGGTGGCCGACGCGGTGGGGCTGGACGTACGCGGCCCCGACGGGCGGGCCTCGGACCCGGCGGCCGAGGCACAGCGGTACGAACGTGAGCTCGCGGACGCGTCGATCGCGGTGCAGGTGCTCGGGATCGGCCGCAACGGGCACCTCGGGTTCAACGAGCCCGGCTCGGCACTCGACTCCACGACGCGTGTGGTGCGGCTGACCGAGACGACGCGGCGGGACAACGCGCGGTTCTTCGACTCCTCCGAACAGGTGCCGACCCACGCGATCACGCAGGGCCTGGCGACGATCATGCGGGCGCGCCGTCTCGTCCTCATCGCGCTCGGCGAGCGCAAGGCCGACGCCGTACGCGCCGCGCTCCACGGCCCCGTGGACCCGCAGTGGCCGGCGTCTATCCTCCAGCGACACCCCGACGCGTACGTCGTCACCGACCGCGCCGCGGCCGCCGTACGCTGAGCGGGTGCCCGAGCGGTCCACCGTCCTCTCGCGCCGCCGGCTGCTCGGCGTCGACGCCGCGCGCGCGATCGCGCTGCTCGGCATGATCGCGACGCACGTCGAGCCGCGCACCGGGCCCGACGGTGCCACGTCGCTCGCCCACGTCCTCGCTGCAGGACGCGCGTCGGCGCTGTTCGCGGTGCTCGCCGGCGTCGGCATCGCGCTCGCGAGCGGCGGGACCCGGCCGCCGCGCGGACACGGTTGGCTCGAGGCTGCGGCCGCGACCACCGCACGGGCCGTGGTGATCTTCGCCGTCGGGCTCGTCCTCGGGGCCTTCGACTCGGGGCTCGCGGTGATCCTCTGCTACTACGGCGTGCTCTTCCTCGTCGCTCTGCCGTTCCTGCCGCTGCGGGCCCCGTGGCTGATCGCGCTGGGTCTGACCTGGACGGTCGCCGGTCCGGTGCTCAGCCAGGCGCTGCGGCTCAGCGCCGACAGCTCGAGGGACGCTGCTGTCCCGAACCTCGTGACGCTGTTGTCGGACCCGGGCGGGACCGCGTCGAGCCTGTTCCTCACCGGCTACTACCCCGTGCTGACGTGGGCGGCCTACCTGCTGGTCGGCATGGGCATCGGCCGTCTCCCGTTGCGCCGAGCAGCGGTCGCTGCGGGGCTCGCCGCCGGTGGAGCCGTGCTCGCGGCGGTCTCGTACGCCGGGTCCGCCGTGTGGCTCTCCGGCGGTGGCCTGGCCGAGCTTCAGGCGGCCGGCGTCGGTGGGCATCTCGCGACGGGCCCCGTCGACGCCGACGTGCTCCACGTCGCGTTCTACGGGACCACGCCGACGACGTCGTGGGCCTGGCTGGGGGTCGCCTCGCCGCACTCGGGGGCGCCGCCCGACCTGCTGCACACCCTTGGCAGCGCCACGGCCGTGCTCGGGCTCATGCTGCTCCTGGAGCACCTCGTCGGGCGAGCGCTCTGGCCGGTCGCGGCGATCGGGAGCATGACGTTCACGCTGTACTCGCTCCACGTCGTCCTCGTCGCGACGGTGCTGCCGGTCACGGTCGACGACGCGCTGCTGGTCCACGCGGCGATCGCCGCCGCGATCGCGATCCCGTGGCGCCGCTACGTCGGACGCGGACCGCTCGAGGCGCTCGCCGCGTACGCCGCACGCACCGCCCGGCAACGCGTGCGCCCTACCCCTGCGCGGGTCTGAGACCATCGCCGGGTGCGACGCGCAAGACCGCGGAACCGGCCGCGTACGATCGCTGAGTGACAGCCAGCCCCTTCCGTATCGGCGATGGACAGCCGGTCGCCTACGAGACCGCGAAGCACCTCTGGGCCAAGAGCGCCCGCGAGATCCTGATCGAGAGGGCGCGCGAGTACGGCGGTGACATCACCGACCAGGAGCTCGCCGCCGAGGTGCAGCGCCGGACCGCGGTGAAGAGCCGCATGAAGCTCTCGACCTGGACCGACGAGGTGCTCGAGGAGGTCATCACTGCCGACCACGCACGCGGAGAGCCGACCCTCGCGGCGCTGTGCGTACGCGAGGACGGGCGCGCTGTCGACGGGTACCGCCTGCTGGTCGCACGCGTCACCGGTGCACCGGTCGCCGACGCGGAGCGTCATGCGGCCGAGCAGCGGTTCGCGTGCTACCAGCGGTTCGGAGCGACGTTGCCCGCCGACGGGGGCCGTCCTTCACCGTCTCGACGCGTCCACGCGCGCGCCTCGGGTCCCGCACGGCGCGAGCCGGCGGTCCGCAAGGTCGAGCGGCCCGTGGTCGTGTGCCCGCAGTGCTTCATGGCGGTGCCCGCCACGGGCATCTGCGACTCCTGTGGCTAGACGAGGGACGTCTTCGCCCGGACCTCGTAGAGCCGGAGGAACGCTTCGAGCAGCTGGACCGCCGCGAGGTAGGGGTAGAGGACGTTGCCGGGCGCGCTCGACGTCCCGGCGCCGAGCACGTGCGGTCGCGCGCTCGACGTCTCCAGCACCGCGGCTCCGGCCGGCGCCCAGGGCCGTCCGTACGTGAAGCCCGCACTCAGCTGCCAGGGCCGTCGGACGCCCAGGCCGGACGGCGGAAGATACGCCTCCGCGTAGTCCACGGCCTCGGTGCAGGTGTAGCCGCGACGCACCTGTGCCGGCTCGAGCAGGCGACGGCGGGCGACCGCGTCGAGCTCGCTCAGGCGGGTTTCGGCCGAGGCCGTGCTCGGGACGTCGAGGTGCCGTGTGGCGTCGTCGGAGTCCATGACGTTCTGGGCGTGCCACCGCAACGTCCGCTCGATCCGTTCGTCACGGCGGTCGGGCCCGAGCACCCAGTACGCGGTGGCCAGGTTCTCCAAGCCTCCGCGGGCGAGCGACCACGTCGCCGTCCCCTGCGGCAGCTGCTGGTCGACCACGAGCATCTTCACGGCATGCAGGTGGTCGATCGCCGCGGTCACGGACATCCGCAGGACGGCGCTCGTACGGTAGGGGTTGCTCGCGATGTCATCGGCGGACAGGGACGATCCGGGCTCTACCGGGAAGTCGTCCCGGGTGCTGCACCGCTGCACCATCCGTTCGATCAGGACAGGGCCGGGCGAGATGACATCAGGGTGGTTCTTGGGCATGCAGACGTTCCTTGGTCGAGGGGGCCGTCGCATCCTCCCAGGCCGGGACCACCACATGCCAACCGCGCAGCGCGGAAGCCCGTCACCGCCTGCGCGGCTTGCCCTGATCCCCCTTGCGGTAGTCGCAGACGCCACCGGGGAAGACCTGCTTGAGCCGCGCGCGCTCGGCGCGCGCTCGGCCGCCAGGTCGCCGTACAGCCCCGTGCGATCGCGGCCTCGACCGGCTGCAGCGCGCACTTCCAGATGCCGCCCTCGTACGGGCCCGCCGGCGACGCGCCGCGAGGACTGGAGTAGATCGGGAAGCGCTGCGTGCACTCCCCCGCCGCCTCGTCGTCGAGGACGCCGTTCCACACCTCGGTCGCCGGACGCGATCACGTCACCGTCGGTCGTGAAGCACGAGTCGACGGCCTGCGGCCGGCTTGTTGCCGGCGACGCCGCGCCGCGGGTGCGCGTCGATGTTGCGCCATCCACTCGTCGATCACCTCGAACGCCGTCAGCGTCGGGTCGTACTCCTGGGCGCGGTCGCGCGTCGGTGAACCAGATGACCTGGTTCGAGGCGTCGCCGTCGACGTTCAGCATCCGCTGCCGCGTGGCGAACGACTGCTGCGTGTTGTGCATGTCGAGCTCGTCCTCGAGGTACGGGCGCAGGTCGATGACCGGGATGTCGATGTCGCCCTGGAACTGCATGCCCGAGGTGTACGCCGCGCGGATCGCCTCGCAGGTCACCCGCGCGCCGCGGCGCCGGCGTCGTGCCGCCGTCCGGGGCTCAGGCTCATGTTGCGCGAGCTCCACGGGTCGAAGTTCTGCGGGCGTGAGCGCGCCGGCGAACGGGGCACCCCTCGGTCGACCATGTCGCGCCGACTCCTTCCAGCTGCCGACCTTCGCGTTGAGGTCGAGGAACTCCGCCGGGCGTGATGACGCCGTCGCGTCAGCGCCTGCAAGCCCGTACTGGACGCCCACGTTGTCCCACGGCACGCGCGCGTACCCGTCGGCGTCGGTGCCGTAGATGTTGACGAGGTCGGCCAAGTGCGTCCACTCGACGCCCTCGGTGCCCTGGGCGAGCTTGTCGAGGTCCTCGACGTCGGTGAACGTCGGGTTCATCGCCAGCGGGGTCAGCCCGAACCAGCCCGGCTTGCACTCCATCAGCGGCGGCGCCGCGCGAGCCGGGCGCGCGGTCATGACCTGGTAGCCGAGCGCCTCGCATCGCGCCGTACAGCTGGTTCCACTGGGCGATCTCGCCGGCGGACAGGTTCTTCGGCTCGCTGCGTGCCGTTCAGCCCGATGATCGCCTGCCGGACCTCCGGGTCCTTCCACTTCGCGTTGGTCGCGGTCGGTCGCGTCGAAGTAGTGCTCCAGCAGCTCGCAGTCGCCGACGTGGATCACCTGCGTGACCATGTCGGGGTACGAGTACTGCGGGATCGCGGCGTCGATGATGCCCGGGATGGTTCTGCGCGTAGACGTACTGCTGGATCGCGCCGCCGGAGCCGCCGACGGCCACGGTGTAGTCGGGCACGCCGTAGCGTCTCGACGGCGCGCTCCTTGAGCATCAGCGCGGTCTCGCCGCCGAGCTGCAGGTTGTAGTGGGTGCTGGTGCGGGTGCCGCTGGACCACATCACGCCGTAGCCCGAGCTCGAGCAGGTCGGCCGGCAGCATCGCGCTGTCGCTGGTCGTGCCCTGGGTGTGCCCGATCGCGACGCCGCCCTGGAAGCTGAAGACGAGGCGGCGGTTCCAGAGCGAGTCGTCGGGCCGCTCGGGTCCGTCGTCGCCGACCGGTGCCAGCATCGCGACGCTGTAGACGAACCGGTTGATCGTGCCGCGCTCCCAGCGCACCACGAACGGCACGGTCGGCCGTCCATCGTCGTGGTCGTCGCGGTGTCGGCCGGCGGGCTGGCCGGGTCGTCGAGCCAGTGGAACCGGTCGTCGGTGGTCGAGCGGTAGACGTAGCCGATGCGGCGTCTCGGCGGCGCAGTCGGCGCTCCAGCCGACGACGTCCGGCCTCGGCCGTCGGGTAGCCGCGCGCGTCCTGCGGGTAGTCACCGTCCGCGTCCTCGCGGGCGACGGCGATGCCGAGGCGGTCCTGGTTGTCGACGATCGGCTGGCCGAGGATCTTGCGGCCGTCGAACCGGCCGCGGGCGGTCGTGCAGACGAACGGCTGCTGCTGCGGGCCGGAGAAGATCGGGCCGCTGGTCGGATGGTTGACGAGGGTGAGGCTCGCCGAGCGGCCGGCCAACCGGTGGGAGCGGGTCACCACGGCGCGCAACCGGTTCTTTCCCTCCTCCAGCCCGTCGACGAGACCGACGAGCCTGCGGTCCGAGGCCGCGTCGAAGGCAGAGGTCACGTCCTCGCCGTCGAGCGTGACCCGCACGTCACGGGGCCGGACCTTGCGCGGGAGGGAGACCTGGACGAGCGCATCGCCGCCGGTGACCTGGTCCGGCTCTCCGGAGAGCACGGTGATCGAGAGCCGGTCACCGCCGCTCTTGCCGTGGCCGCCGTGCGCGTTCGCGCTCTCGGCGGCGACCAGACCGAGCGCGGCCACGGCGAGCGTGGTGGCGGCCGCGACCACGCGGCGTACGACGAAGCTCGACATCTCAGCCCCTCCTCCGGGTGACGCCGTCGTCGCCCGCTGGCGCACACAGTAGTGTGATGTGGCTCACATTGGCGAGTGGATGTCGCGCAGCCCTCTCATCGCAGGTCGGCGAAGAACGCCCGCACGTCGTCGACGAAGATCTCCGGCTCCTCCCACGCCGCGAAGTGCCCGCCGCGGTCGACGTCGGTCCAGCGCGTGACGGTGTGCTCCCGCTCGGCGAAGCGCCGGATGCCGACGTCGCCGGCGAAGACGATGACTCCCGTGGGAACACCGGTCGGCGGCAGCGTCTCGCCCCAGCTCCCGGCGCTCGCGTACCCCACGTACGCCGAGGAGGCGGCGGTGTCGGTGAGCCAGTAGAGCATCACGTTCGTCAGCAGGCGGTCGATGCCGAGGATCTCGTGCGGAAGGACCTCTCGGGGGTACGTCCACTCGCGCAGCTTGTCGACGATCCAGGCGAGCTGGCCGACCGGCGAGTCGGCCAGGCCCGCGCCGAGAGCCGCAGGGCGTGTCGACTGGATCGCGATGTAACCGAACTGCTCCTGCAGGAACTCCGCGGTCCTCCTGACACGGTCGCGCTCGAGGTCGGTGAGGCTCGCCAGCTCGTCGTCGTCGAGCGAGGAGGTCGGGACCCCCACGTTCCCGTTCAGGTGCACCCCGACGACCGTGCTCCCCGGCGTGCCGTCGCTCCCGGTCGCGCGTGCCACCGCAGGGGCGACGCCGGCGCCGATGTCGCCGCCCTGGACGCCGTACCTGCCGTATCCGAGGCGGCGCATCAGCTCCGCCCAGGCCGCTGCGACGCGGGCCTCGGTCCAGCCCTGGTCGTGCACGGGCCCGGAGAACCCGAACCCCGGCAGGCTCGGGATCACGACGTCGAACGCCTGCGTGGCCTCACCCCCGTACGCGGCCGGGTCCGTGAGCGGTCCGACGACGTCGAGGAACTCCACCACCGAGCCGGGCCATCCGTGGGTGAGCAGGAGCGGGAGCGCGTCGGCCTCCGGCGAGCGCACGTGGAGGAAGTGGATCTGCTGACCGTCGATCTCGGTGAGGAAGTTCGGGTACGCACCGAGCTCGCGCTCTTGCGCACGCCAGTCGTAGTCGTCACGCCAGTACGCGACGAGGTCGCGTAGGTACGACGTCGGGACGCCCGTCGCCCAGTCGTCGCCCGGGAGCGCGGGCGTGAACCGCGTCCGTGCGAGGCGCTGCGCGAGGTCGTCGAGCTGCGCTTGAGGGATGTCGATCGCGAATGGGGTCACTGCTGCCGACCCCGAGGCTTCTGTGGTCGTCATCCCCCGACGGTAAGGACCGTTCCGGTCAGCCGCCGTCCTGATCAGCTCGAGCTGGTGTCCCGTGGCAGCTTCGGGATGAGCCAGCCGAGGAACGCCTCCTGGCTGCGCGTCTGCAGGTAGACGCGCCCCGGGCCGGTCAGGTCCACGACGAAGCCCTCACCGCTGAGCAGCGTCGACTTCCAGCCGCCGACCTTCCGTACGGAGAAGGCGACGCCCTCGCTCCAGCCGACGAGGTGGCCCGTGTCGACGACGTACCGCTCCCCCGGCGCAAGGTCCATCGTCTCGATCGCGCCGTAGCTCGCGACGAGCAGGGGGCCCGTGCCCGTGCAGCGCAGCATGAACAGGCCCTCACCGCCGAAGAACGTCCTCGCGCCGCCCCACTTGCTGTCGACGTCGATGTCGGGCCCGGCGGCGAGGTACGCGCCGGACTGGAGGTACACCGTCTCGCCGCTGAGGTTCCACGGGACGATGTCACCGGGCAGGACCGGCGCGAAGGTGATCTTGCCCGGGCCGCCCTCTGCCGTGAACGTGTTGAGGAAGAACGACTCGCCACCGAGCACCGCCCGTCGCAGGCCCTTGAGCATGCCGCCACCGGTCGAGGTCTGGATCGTGACGTTCGCCGACATCGCCATCATCGCGCCGCCCTCGGCCTTGACCGACTCACCGGCGGAGAGGGTGCAGGCGGCGGCTGAGTAGCCCGGCCTGCTGGTGATCTGGAGGTCCATGAGGGCAGCGTGCCACGTCCTACCGCCGTACGGAGCGAAACCACTCGGTACGGTCGCGCGGGTCAGCTCCGGTTCGCGCGCGGCGGGGCGCCGCGGTCCCCCGCGGCACCGGGGCGTAGTGGTCCAGCTCGGCCGCGAGGACCGCTTCGCCACCGGTCAGGTCCGGGAGGCGCTGCGCCAGCTCCGGCACCGCAGCCGACGGGAGGTGGCCCGTGAGAACGGTGAAGCCGTCCTTCGGGAGCGTCCCGGTCGTCTTCCCGCCGAGCTGGCCCACCAGTGACAGGACGACGCCGAGGGTGTCCTCCGGGAGGTCGATCTCGAACCGGTCGATCGGGCGGCACACCTGCGTCCCCGCACGCTCGAGCGCCGCGGCGAGCACGACGGGCGCGAGACTGCGGAAGTCCGAGGCGACACTCGACATCGCCTTGTTGAAGGCCTCGTGAGCGTGGCTCTGACGGGGACAGTAGCCCGACCGCGTCATGGTCACGAGGCAGTCCGTGACCTCCCATCCGGCGAGCCCATGACGCAGTGCCGCCCGTACGCCGTCCTCGGTCGCCGCGATGAACGCCGGCGGCAGGTTGCCCCGCTCGACGCCGGGCGAGAACGCGACACCGCTCCCCGGGGCGCCCGGCTCGACGCGCAGACCGATCGTCGCCAGGTACGGGTTCGCGTCGACCTCGATCTCGTCGAGCGCCTCGCCCGTCCCGACGACCCGCTCGATGCAGACCACCGACGTCTCGGAGAACCGGACCGGCACGCCGTACCGCGCGTCGAGCAGGGCAGCGAGGACCTCCTTCTGCACCTCGCCGTGGAGACGGACGACCGCCTCGCCCTCCTCCTCGTCCACCCGCAGGTCGATGAGCGGGTCCTCCTCGGCGAGCTCGACGAGCCCACGGAACATCGCGATCCGCTGGGTGGCAGCGCACGGTTCCACGACGGTCTCCAGGGTCGGCGGCGGGAACCGGTACGTCCTCCGTCCGGTCGCCGTCCCGAGCGCGTCGCCGATCCGTACGTCGAGACCGCGCACGGCGGCGACCTCGCCTGCACGAACCACCCTCGAGCCTTCCAGGCCGCCGGGCCGGCTCACCGCGATCTCGGTGACCGGCGCGGGGCGCTTCCCGTCCGGCGCGACCCTCTCTCGGAGCCCGAGCTCGCCGGACCACCAGCGCACCCACGCACGGCGCCCTCGCTCGTCCCGGTCGATCGCGAACACGGTGCCTGCCCCCGGACCGTCGGAGGCCGGCGCAGGCGCGAGCAGGTCGGTGATCGCGTCGCGTGCCTGGTCGATCCCGGCACCGGTGATCGCGGAACCGGCGAGGACCGGCGTCAGCGCTCCTCGGCGTACGCCGGCCCGCAGTGCTGCCGCCACCTCCTCCGATGTGATCGTGGCTCCGTCGACCCACCGGGCGAGGACGTCGTCGTCGACCGACGCGGCAGCCTCCACCAGCCGCGGGTCGGTTCCAGGCACCGGCTCGACCTCGACGTCACCCCGGCCGATCCCCCGCACGCGCGAGAGGACGACGACGTCGGGTGTCAGCCGACGTCGTACCTGGGAGACCGCACGGTCGAGATCCGCACCGGATCGGTCGACCTTGTTGACGAGGACGAGGGTCGGCACCCCGAGGCGTCGCAAAGCCCGCCACAGGACGACGGTCTGCGGCTGCACGCCCTCGACGGCGGAGACGACGAGGACCGCCGCGTCGAGGATCGCCAGAGACCGCTCCACCTCGGCGACGAAGTCGGGGTGGCCCGGCGTGTCCACGATGGTCACCGCGACGTCGCCGAGCGCGAGCGTCGCGACGGAGGCACGGATCGTGATCCCGCGCCGACGCTCGAGGTCCGACGCGTCCGTCTGCGTGGTCCCCGCGTCGACGCTGCCGAGGGACGCGACGGCACCGGCGTCGTAGAGGAGTCGCTCGGTCAGGCTGGTCTTGCCGGCGTCAACATGCGCGACGACGCCGAGAACGAGTGAGGACGAGGTCAAGGGTCAGCTCCACGGTGGGACGAACAAGGGTCCGGGGCGTGGTAGCTGCTCGCATGCTCGTGGTGCCTCTCTCGCTGACTGTCGTACGGGTCGACCTCACCGTCGCACGGCGCGACGGTGAGGTCGACCGGTTTTCGCGCTCAGATGCCGCAGGTGGGAGCCGACCAGAAGCGCGACGCCGGGGCGGCCACGTGGACGTGGTCGTTGTGATCCGGGTAGCCAGGACCGAGGATCTGCGAGAACCCGTGGTAGCGCGCCTGCTTCGCGATCGTGCAGAAGCCCTGTGAACCCGCCGCGAGGTCCGCGGCGTCGCCGTACAGGTGACGGCTGTTCGAGGCGCCACCGACGGCGCTGTTGCACGAGGTGCTCCGGAACCCGCTGTTCACACCGAGCGGGCGGTCGCCGAGCGCGTGCCGGAGCGCCTGGAGCTTCCACATCGTGACCAGCGCGTTCGCCCGTGCGGCGGCCGCTGACAGCGGGCCTCCGGCCCACGTGCTGTTGCAGCGGTTGAGCTCGCCGTACGAGAAGTTGGCGGGCGTGCAGTCGTCGTCCTGCAACGCATACAGCTTCGCGTACGTCGACGCGCCGGCGTTGCCGTCCGCGGTGAGACCGTACGCCTGCTGGAAGCGGGTGACCGCGGCCGACGTCGCGGGGCCGTAGCTGCCGTCGAGGGAGAGCACGGCACCGTAGCCGGGATAGCCGGAGACGCGGATCTGGAGCTGGCGGACGTCCTCGCCCGTCGCGCCCTGCGCCAACGGGCGGGACCAGGTGTAGCAGGCATCGGCGGAGGCCGGCGCCGCCGTGCCGATCACGCCGACCACGGTGGTGGCGATGAGCAGGGAGAGGGCCGCGACGACGCGACGGATCTTTCGTTCCACGATGTACCTCCGGGGGTCGGTCGACCTGTGATGCCGGAGATCATCCCGAGAGATCGCACCCTCGGCAACTCAGAGATCCGTCTCGTATCTCTACGAGCGACGGACGGCAGGGCTCGGGCGGGCGGCGGCCCGCCCGAGCCCTCGTGACGCCTAACGCAGCGGTCGCGTCCAGACGTCGGCGATCGACGGGTCGTAGTACGCCGCGTCGTCCTGGTTCTCGAACGTGACCCGCACCGTGCCGTCGGCAGCCGCCAGCTCTGCCGGGACGACGAGCTCGTACGTCTCGGTCCCGGCGCCCGCCGTACGCCGGTGCGTACGGAGGACGACCTCCTCGCCGTCCACGTAGATCTTGTAGCGCTTCGTCTGTGCCCGGTCGTACGTCTCGACCGCCCGCAGGACGAACGGCTTCCCCGGCTCGACCGCGAGGTCGAACGCGAAGTGCGAGAACGGCGTCAGGTGCCCCGCGTACCGCCGGGTCAGCCCGGCCTCGGAGCTGGTTCCCGACGAGCTCGAGGCCGTCAGGCCGTGCGCCTGCTCCGAGGCAGCCACCCCGAGGTCGATGTGGTCGAGCGCGTCCGCGACTGACGGGTCGATCACGACGACCGCCGTCCCACTGCCGGTGGCGAGCCGTTCGCCGTCACGGACGAACGACACGTCGAGCGCATGCTCGGCCCGTGCACGCTGCGCGTCACGGGGCACGGCGACCGTCACCGACACCGTCTCCTCGGCGCCGGCCGCGAGCTCGACGGCGACCGGGTCCGGCGCGGTCCAGCCCTTCGGCACACCGATCTGGACCGTGCCGTCGACCGCGACCTTGCCGAGGTTGCGGACGCGGGCGGACACGGTCACGTCGCTGCCGGGCCGCGCCTCGGCGGGAGCGACGACGACCTGGTCGACCGCCGCCGGGGAGGCGACGTCGACCGAGAAGCGCCGGTCGACCTCCAGCCGCGCACCGCCGACGACGAAGCCGATCCGGGCGTGCGCCGTGGCCGGTCCCTGCTTCTGCGTCTCACCGACGGTCACGGTGAGCTCGCTGGTCTTCTCGTCGCCGGGCACCAGCTTCTTCGCGATCGTCACGGGCGGTCCCGCAGTCCAGCCGGTCGGGAGCGCTCCGGCTGCGGCCGTGACGTCGGTCGGCTGGCGCTCTCCTGCGTTGCGTGCCGTCACGGAGACCGCGACGTCGTCACCCGGTCGTACGGCCGACTCCGACGCCTTCGCGCGGAACGACAGCCGGAGCAGGTCCGCGACCGCGACAGACATCGCCTTCCTCACCGCCGCGGCCGCCGCGAGCAAGGACAACTCGTCGGCGTCCGACAGCCCTGCGGAGGCGACGAGTCCGTCGACCGGCTTCAGGGCATGGTGCGCGACCACGAGGGCGTCGGCCGCCACCTCGTCGCGGTCCTTGCGAGCCTGGGCAAGCGCCGTCGTCGCGGCGGTGTCGGCAGCCGAGGCCGCGACCCGTGCCAGCGCGAGCATCGCCGGACGTCCACCGCTGACCTCGCGCAGTCCCGTCCGCAGCTCCGCGATGCTGTCCACCACGTCGCCGACGAGCCCGGCCTGTCGATCCGACGCGAACGCGTACGAGCCGGAACCGACCTCGACGACCACGTGGCCGTCGGCGTACGACACCTCGTGGACGCCCTTCACGTCCGCGACCGAGCGTCCACCCTCGGTGACGGCCAGGACGTTCGCCGCGGGGATGCGCACGGTCGCGGTCGAGCCGACCGGCACGTCGACGTCCATCGTGAGGCGGTCACCGGAGGACTTCCAGCTGCTGGCCACGGGGCCGTACGGCGTCCGGGTCGAGGCACGCGCCCAGTCCATCTGGTCGGTGATCGCCGGCGCGATGTTCACGTTGCGGTAGCCGGTCTCCTCCGACGGGCTGATGCCGGCCACGTCGTGGTAGAACCAGTCGTCGACCGTCCCGAGGAAGTAGTGGCCCCGTGACCGCGCGTCGAGAGCCCAGTGCTCCCACATCGTGGTGCCACCGTTCTCGGTCATGAAGCCCCAGCTCGGGTACGTCGTCTGCGTGGCGAGCTGGTAGGCGACGTCGGCGTACCCGTGGTCGGTGAGGACCGGCAGGAGGTACTTCGTGCCGAGCACCCCGGTGTTGAGGTGCATGCCCTTGTCCTTGACGTCGGCGACGATGCTCGCCGCGACGGCCTTCTCGGTCGCCTCGTCGGGAGCCAGCCCGAACGCGAGCGCCAGCACGTTGTGCGTCTGTCGGTAGCCGCGGTCGCCGCTGCCGCGGTAGTGGCCGGCGTCGCGGTCGAGGAAGCGCTCGTTGAACGCCTTCTTGACGACGACGGCGTTCGCCGCGAACGCCTCGGCGTCGGCGTCCTTGCCGAGGAAGCGTGCCGAGCGCTCCATGGACGTGAGCATCATGTAGAGGTACGCGGTGGCGGACACGCGGGTGTCCTCCGGGGCGTTCCCGCCGGCGGGACTCGCCTCGGGGCTGACCCAGTCGGCGAGGCGGGTGTTCGCCACGCCGCCGGGCGAACGGCCGAACTCCAGGTCGACGTACCGCTTCATGCCGTCGTAGTACTGGCTGAGCGTGCGGGAGTCACCGCCGTACTGGTAGAGCCACCACGGGATCATCACGTACGCGGAGTGCCACGTCGGCGCGACGCCCCAGGCGCCCCAGTCGCCGGAGCTCGGAGCGATCACCAGGGGTGCGCCCTCGGCGTCGCGGGTGTCGTTCATGTCGGTCGTCCACTTGGCGAAGAGCTCGTGGACGTCGAGGTTCATCATGAACATCTCGCCACCGACGGCGGCGTCGCCCGTCCACCCGTTCTTCTCGAACATCGGGGTGTCGGTCGGGATGCCGTGGATGTTGTTCTTGAGCGTGTCGACGACGGCACGGTGGACGTCGTTCATCACGCGGCTCGAGCTGTCGAACTCACCGGTCTCGGCGGCGTCGGTGTGCACGACCTTCGCGGTGAACGCGCTCAGCGGGGGCGCCTCGTCACCGGGCCAGCCGGTGACCTCGACGTACTGGAAGCCCTTGTAGGAGAACTTCGACTCCCACGACTCCTCCTTGCCGGTGCCGGCCAGGATGAAGCGGTCGGTCTGGAAGCCGGACTGGAAGCCACCGTTGTTGGAGAAGTTGGGCCGGCCGTCCGCCTTGAGCTTCTCGCCGTACTGCGCCTTGATGGTCGTGCCCGCAGCACCCTTCGCGGTGAGCTCCACCCAGCCGGCGAGCACGCGGGGGAACTTCACGACGTACACGCCGTCCGCGGGCTCGGTGATCTCCTGCGCCGGGAGCGACTCGGTCACGCGGATCGGCTGCTGGCGCTGGTTGACCAGGGTTCCCTTCGGACCGTCGGCCTCGACGGCAGGAGTCCACGCGCTGTCGTCGAACCCGACCTTGTCGAAGCCCTTCTGCACGAGGCGCGCGTCGTACGTCTCGCCGGCGTAGAGGTCGTCGAAGACGAGCGGACCGTCGTGGATCGTCCACGAGTCGTCGGTGACGACGTTCTTCGTGGTGCCGTCGGCGTACTCGAGCCGCAGGACGGCGCGCGCGACGGGCTCGTCGTGCCACGGCGGCGACTCCCAGCGCCAGACGTTGCCGCCGGTCATGCCGTAGAACCCGCGCCCGAGCTCCATGCCGAGAGCGTTCTTCCCCGGCTCGAGCTGGTCGGTGAGGTCCGTGCCGACGTACTGGGCGCGGTCGTCGTAGTCGGTGAAGCCGGGCGAGAGCACGTCCTTGCTGACCGGCGCGCCGTTGAGGGTCACGTCGGCGTAGCCGCCGGCAGCGACGAAGAGGGTCGCCGCCGTCAGGTTCTTGCCGACGGAGAACTCCTTGCGCAGCAGAGGGGCGGGCGCGGGCTTCTTCGCGGGCGGCCGGACGCCGTTGCCCCACGGACCGCTGCCGTACGGGGCCTGGACCGCTGCGGCGCCCCATGCGCTGTCGTCGAACGCGGGGTCCTGGAAGCCGTTCGGGACCTGCTTGCTCGCCTTCCACGTGGTCCCGGTCGTCGACACGGTGGTGGAGCCGTCGGACCAGGTGGTCTGGACCTTCGCGATCAGGCCGGCGGGCGAGCCGGCGCCGTTGGTGGTGCGGACGGCGACGACGTTGCGGTCGGGACGCAGCGCGACCTTGTAGAGGTGCGACTGCTGCCACTCGTTCTCTGCTCCGGCGGTCTCACCGAGGAGGTCGCCGTTGAGCCAGACGCGGAACAGAGTCGTCGGCGGTGATGAGGATCTCGGCGCGGACTGCGGTCTTGCCCTCGGGCGCGTCCCAGGTCGAGCGGAACGCACGCGGCTCGGCCGGCGCGACCGGCGAGGCCGCCTCAGGGGTCCAGATCCACGAGGCGCCCCGCAGGTCGAGCGTGTCGGTCTCGACCGCCCGCTCGTTGCCGATCCACGCGCTGCCGGCCCAGTCCGCCTCCTCGAGAAGGCCGGTGCGGAACGTGCTCGTGCTGTGCGCCTTGCCTGCGCTCGTGACGACGTCGACGCGCCAGTGGTAGCGGGTCGCCGGGTCGAGCGCCGGACCCTCGTACGCGACGTTCGCCGACTCGTCCGACCGGACGACGCCGCTGTCCCACGTGGTCTTGTGGGTGCTGAGGCCCTTCTCCGTCGTGGCGAGGCGGAGTCGGTACGACGTCTGCGTGACGTCACGCTGCCCCGTCGAGATCACCCAGCTGAACCGGGGCTTCTCGACGTCGAGGCCGATCGGGGTGGCCTTCTTCTCGACCTGGAGGTCGACGAGGCTCACCCCCTTCGACGACGCGCTCGCCGGAGAGGCTCCGGCGGCAGGTGCGGCGCTGAGCGCGGGGAACAGCAGGGCGAGCACGACGACGAGGGCCGCGCCGATGCGACCCCGATCGCTCGGGCGACGGTCCGGCACGGACTTCGGCACGATTCTCCTCAGGATTAAAACGATTCAACGAGGGGAACGTAACCACACCGAATGTGACGGAGACAACAGAAGTGACCGGTTGCGGCCATCTGGGCCGGCCACGCAGAACGAAGCCGCCCCCACTCGACCCGAGTCGAGTGGGGCGGCCCGCGTGCACCGCAGCGAGCTAGCGAGGCTGCTCGGCGATCTGGAACTGGACGTTGCCGTCCTGGGTGACCTGGGCATCGAGGACCTTGTCGTCCAGCACCTGCGAGGCGCTGTCCTCGAGGTAGACCCGGGCGTCACCCGACTCGACGAGCGTGTCACCCGGCTCCCCCGCCAGCACGGCGGCGATGGCGAAGCCCTCGGCACTCGGTCCGCTGATGCGGAGACCCCCGTTCTCGGACGGGACCTGCTTGTTGACCAGGGTCGTGACGATGTCGCTGGCGTTCTCGGTGAGGGTGAGCATGAGCTCTCCTTCCGTGGTGAACAGGTCCTCCCACCGTTCGTCGCGATGCGCCCACGTTCAAGGAAGTGTCCGCTGGGTGGACACCCCGCTGGTACGGACGGCGCGGCTACCCTGCGGTCATGAGGAGCCACGTGACCCGGGAGGGCGGCACGGTCGTACGCCCGGCGGGTGCGTGGTCGGAGGCGGTCCACGCGCTCCTGAGAACACTCAACGCGGCCGGCCTGGCGGGGGTCCCGGAGCCCCTCGAGATCATGCCGGACGGGCGGGAACGGCTCACCTACCTCGAAGGCACCGTCCCCGCCTCCCCCATGCCGGACTGGGTGTGGGGAGACCTTGCGCTCGAGTCGGCGGTGGAGCTCCTTCGTAGGGCTCACGACGCGTCGGCGAGCGCACCGAGGTCGGGACCGTGGCGGTCCCCCGTGCGCCAACCCGCGGAGGTCATCTGCCACAACGACTTCGCGCCGTACAACCTCGTGTTCGACGAGGGCCGCGCCATCGGCGCCATCGACTGGGACTTCGCGTCGCCGGGCCCGCGGGTATGGGATCTCGCCTACCTCGCGTACCGGATCGTGCCGCTCTGACCGCCGACCTGGGCGACGGGTTCACCGACCGCGAGCGGCGTCGACGTCTTGAGAAGCTGGCGCGTCTGTACGACCCGGCGCTGGAGGCGGACGAGGTCGCGGCGATGGTTCCGGCACGGCTGCTCGAGCTCGCCGACCTCACTGCGGCGGCAGCCGAGCGGCTGGGCGACGCCTTCCTCCACGACGACGCGGCACTCTATCGCCGCGACGCTGCGCACCTGTCGTCCTGAACTGTTCGTGGTCGCCACCTGCGTCGGGTTGACGGTCGCGACGCTGGGCGGCGAGCCCCTACGGGTACGCGAGCCGGGTGCGCGACAGGAACGCGTCCGGCGTGCGCGACTCCAGGAGCTCGACGAGGACACCGTCGCTCGTCGTGCCGTAGCAGACGGCCGCGATGCCGCCGCTGGACTCGGTGACGTCGTGGTGCCACTCGTCGCCGGCGACCTTCTCCCGTACGCCGTCGATGTCCGCGACGTCGAGGCAGAGGTGGTTGACGCCGAGGTCGACCGGGCGGGCCCGCGGCTCGTCGGCGCCTCCGACACCTCGACGGCGACAGGGCCGGGGACCGTCGGAAGTGCGTGCGCCTCGGCGTCGGGGACCTGGACGAGGACACCGACGAGACCCGTCGGCCCGTCGCTGGCGACCACCGTCACCGGCGTGCCGTCCGGGCACCGTACGCGGCGCTCGCCGGACGGGTACCGCCTGCATCGACCGCCTGCGCGTACGTCGCGTCAGGATCCACCGCCGCCCAGACGAGGCCCTTCACGCCGGGCGCCGGCCTCCGCCGCCGGGGTCCGGCGAGCCGAACGCGAAGAGCTCCATGAACGCGGCGTCGGTTCGAAGCAGGACCACCTCGGCCGACGTGCCCTCGGTCGCGAGCGACTCGTCCGCCGGCGCCGTCCCGACCGGCCACCCGAAGCCCCGTGCTCGAGCGCCGACAGGCCGCCGATCCAGAAGCGGCGTGCCGCCTCCAGGTCCGCGACGCTGATGCCTACGTGGTTGAGGGCGACGACGCGCCCGGCACTCTCCATGCCCGGAACCTATCGGGCGACAGCCTCCTCCGGAGCGGTCTTCACCCTCCCGGGCAGGACGAGGCCGGCGACCGCTGCCGAGACGGCGGCGGCGACGGCGGCGACCAGGAACGCCGCGGTGTATCCCGAGGCGGTCTGGTCGACCAGGCTGGCGGCGGCGACGCTCGACACGACCGCCGCCCCGAGCGACGCGCCGAACTCGTGGAACGTGGAGACGATGCCGGAGGCGATGCCCGCCTCGTGCGGTGCCACCATGCCGAGCGCCGTGGCTGACGCCACCACGAACAGCGTCCCGAGCCCAGCCGCGCCCACGCTGATGCCGACGACCACGCCGACGGTCGTCGTCCAGAGCACCGGGAGGGCGAGACCCGCGGCGGCGAGGAGCATCCCGCCGACCCCGAGCGCGCGTCCGCCCGTACGGCCGATGAGCCGGCCGCCGATCTGGGCTCCCGCCATGGTCGCCAGCGCGACGGGCAGGAACAGCAGCCCCGTCGCGAGCGGACCGAGATCGGCGCGCCCCTGGAGGTAGAACGAGCCCAGGAAGAACACCGCCACCATCAGGGCCGTCGTGATCGCGATGACGAAGATGCCGGAGCTGACCGGCCTGCGGGCGAGCAGGTGCAGGTCCATCAGAGGCGAGCGGGGCGACCCGCTGCCAGAGGCCGAACGCCAGGTAGAGCACGACGGAGACGGCGAAGAGGGCCAACGTCCGCGGCTCCAGCCAGCCGTCGTCCCCGGCGTCGATCATCGCGTAGATCAGGGTGCCGGTCGCCGCGGTGACGAGCACCGCACCGAGGACGTCCGGTCGCCGCGAGGCGCCGAGGCCAGCCGCCGGCAGACTGGGGAGCACGCGCGCGAGGACGACGAGCACGATCACGCCGATCGGGACGTTCACGTAGAACACCCACGGCCAGCCCGGACCGGCGGTCAGCACACCGCCGACGAGGACACCGACCGCGGCGCCGCCTCCGCCGAGGGCGGACCAGATCCCGAGGGCACGGTTGCGCTCGTCGCCGTCGAACATCCGCACGACCGCCGAGAGGGCGGCGGGCGAGAGCATCGCCGCACCGAGCCCCTGGCCGACACGGCCCGCGAGGACGGTCCCCGCCTCCTCCGCGGCGCCGGTGACCAGCGACGCGATCGTGAACACGGCGAGCCCGGCGAAGACGAGCGCCTTCGGCCCGATGAGGTCGGCGAGACGCCCTCCGAGGAGCATCAGCCCGCCGAAGGTCAGGGTGTACGCGCTGACGACCCAGGTCAGCTCCTCGCGACTGAGCCCGACGTCGGCACCCATGTGGGGCAACGCGATCGCCACGACGGTGACGTCGAGGATGAGCATGAACTGCGCGATGCCCAGCAGGGCGAGCGCGAGCCAGCGCTGCGGGTACGGGGTCGAGGTCTGGTCCGTCGGGCCGTCGGACGGGTGTGCGGAGGTCGCCATGACACTCCTCCTAAGTTGGACACGCAAGTACGAGATACTCCAGGCATACACCAACTCGTACTGCGCTGTCCAACTTAGGAGGGTGAGGCGCGACCCTTCAGTGACGTGAGGCGACTCAGATGTCGGTGGGCATCATGGCCGTGCCGCTCTTCATCCGCTCACGGAAGCTGCCGGTCGGGAACTCCCGGTCCTTCAGCTTGTCCATGAAGCCGCGGAGCGTCTGCGTCCCGTACGCGGGTGCGACGTGGTCGACGACCGACCAGTACTTCGCTGCCTCGAGGTAGTAGGCGACCGGCGCGACCTTCTTGCTCATCTTGCCGATGCGGCGCAGGCGCGCGATCTTCTTGTCCCACGTCGTCATCGGCACGACGTCCCACTGGGGCTCGCGACCGGTGATCTCGAACATCATCTGGCCCGCGTCCTTGAGCGTGACGACGTTGTCGGCGTCCCACGGCCCGCCCACGGGCAGGACGCGACCGAGCGCCTCGGGAGCCAGCACCTGGTTGGTGATGAATTCGGCGAGGTCCTCGCGGCCGATCGGGTTGACCACGTTGTACTCGCCGTGGTCGAAGATCCGGTACGGCAGCCCGTTCTTGACGTCACCGAAGGTCATCGACAGGTACGGGTAGTAGGCCGTCGGCCGCACGATCGTCCACGGGAGCGCACCGTGGTGCTGACCCATGAGCTCGCCCTCGACCTGCAGCTTGTAGACCTGCGGGATCAGCTCGGGCCGGTACGCGCCGAAGTCGCTGATCTGGATGAACTGCTGCACGTCGTGCGCGACAGCCGCCTTGATGCCGTTGACGACGGCGTCGTAGTCGACGAGTCGGCACTCCTCGGCATCGTTCGGGCGGCGCCCGCTGAGCAGCGAGATCACGACCGCGGTCGGCGCCATCGCGACCGCGTTGGCGACGTCCTCGGCGCGGGTCGGATCGCCGGCGACGACCTCGGCGTCGGCGAACTCGGCGTCGTCCTTGACCGAGGCGTCACGCGCCAGCACCACGGGTCGGTAGCCACGCCGGGCCAGCTCCGGCACGAGCGCGCGACCGATGTACCCGGTCCCGCCGAGCACCACGACCCGCTCGCCGTCACCGCTGCCGGCGGGTCCGGTGACGTAGGTGTCGGAGGAGGTGGAGAGCAGTCGGGCACGCAGATCGCGGCTCTTCTGCAGAGCGGCGTCGGTGTCGAGGGAGGTGATGGTGCTGTAAGCCATGCGGCGATCGTATATCTTATTGCGCTTTCCTGGGAGACCTGCCCACGATCCCGCCGCCACTCGCGCCCAGGCGAGCAGCGCTGTGACGCATTTCACCTTACGGTGCCGTTCATCCGCTCTTCATCACCAGAAAAAGGACGTAGCCGCATGAAGAGATCCGCTCCCCTGCGCCGGAAGATCGCCGCCGTCACGCTCGCACTGACAGTCCCCGGCCTCATCGCAGCGACCACCACCGCGCCGGTCGCCTTCGCCGAACCGTCCACACCCGGCTCCGACAACGCCGTCACCCTCGAGCGTCTCCCGGACGAGGTGCCCGTCGGTCGTCGAGATCACCGTGCCCGGCACCGCCGAGCTCGATCGTCTCGTCGCGACCGGCGTCGACCTCGACCACGGCGTCGAGCAGCGACCCGACGGTCTCGAGGTCCGCGCCGTCGTCACGCCCGACCGAGGCCAAGGCGCTGCGCAAGGCCGGCTATCGACATCGGCGAGACCCTCTACACGCCCGAGGACACCGAGCAGGCCCTCGCGCAGCGCGACGCGACCATCCGCGCGGCGAAGGCGGAGAACGAGGCCTTCGCCGACGAGGCGACCCACCCCGACGTCTCCGACGTCAAGATCACCCGCGCCGAGTACTACACGTCGTTCGGCGTCGCCGGTCCTGTCGGTCGAGGCGAAGTGGGCCGACGGCCAGACCGCGGCCACCGCCGCTCGACGGTCGAGCGGGACAGCGGCCCCGGCACCGAGTTCGGCAGCGGCGGCACCCAGACCATCACGCGCTTCGTCGACGCGAGCGTCTACCTCTACCACCGAGGCGCGAGCCCCACGACCGGCGACGCGGCGCTGACCAGCGTCCCGATCGGATCCGGATCACCAGCCCGACCGGCGACGTCGCGATCGCCAAGGTCACCGACTGGCTGCCCACCGGCGACGAGGACGACCCCTTCAAGGGCCCGGGCTACCAGCAGGACTTCATCACCTCCTACCTCGACCCGACCCAGCTGTACGACCGGATCCAGCAGCTGGCGACCGACTACCCGGAGCTCGCCGAGATCGTCGAGCTGCCGAACAAGACCAACGGCTACCGGCGCCAGGCCCAGGCCGTGATCCCTCCGGCACGGCGCGGACGACCACCCGCGCCGCTGGCGATCGACTCGAAGGCCTGCGGCGCCGAGGGCGGCAACGACATCTCGGTCCACGGTCGAGCACCCGGCGGCGCCCGACCAGGCGCTGACGGTCACGGTCGACCGGCACGCGCGATCACGCGTCACGTCCGCCACCGACGCGACGCGGCGCGGCCACGAGCACGGCGGCCCAGGTCGCCGCGGCCGCTCAACGCGAGCGCCGGAGGCGAGTGCGCTCGTCTCGGCGTCCACCTACCGCGGCAACGCCGGTGCCGGCGTGGTCCCGGCCGCGACCGACGGCGCTCACCGACGGCCTCAACGCGCCGGCGAACGTGTCGCGCGACCCGCACGCGGTCTACGCGATCAAGATCGGCAAGGTCCGCGACGGCTCCAAGCCGGGCGTCTTCTTCTACGCCCAGGAGCACGCCCGCGAGTGGGTCCCGCCGCTGGTGACGATCGAGACCGCCGAGCGGCTGCTGCGCAACTACGCGCACGCACGCCGCCACGCGCGACCTGCGTCGACAACCTGGAGATCTGGGTGCTCCCGTCGGTCAACCCCGACGGCGGTCACTACTCGTTCTACGACTTCAACTCGCAGCGCCGGAACATGACCAACCACTGCGACGACGGCCGGCAACGCCGACGCCAACGCCCGCAACCGTGGGGCGTCGACGTCAACCGCAACTACGACGAGTACAGCCTGTTCGACGGCTACTCCGGTGCCTCGCACAACTGCACCAGCGACACCTACGCCGGTCCGGCCGAGCTGAGCGAGCCCGAGGCGCAAGAACGTCGACTGGGTCGCCGCGCGCCCCAACATCAAGTGGTCGATGAACGTGCACAGCTCGGGCAACTACTTCATGTGGTCGCCCGCGGCGTACACGGACGCCCGGGCGCGATCACCGCGCCGGAGCCGACGCTCGAGGAGGAGTCGCTGTTCCAGGGCGCCTCGTCGCGGATCCTCACCGCCATCAAGCGCCACCGCGGCCTGTCGGTGACCCCGGCGCGCACCGGCCGCGTCGTCGGACATGCTGTACTCGGCGGCCGGCAACTCCGGCGACATGCTCTGGTACAAGTACGGCATCTACGCCTGGGACTTCGAGGTCGGCTCGACCTTCCAGCCGCCGTTCGAGGCCGAGACGCCGACCGGGCCGGCGCCCACCAGGAGGCCATGGAGTTCTCCAACGGCCTCGTCGAGATGCTGCGGATCGCCCGCGACCACGACACCGACACGGTGTCGCCCGACCAGCGAGGTCAAGGTCACGTCCAGCGCCACCGAGGGCAAGGTGAACGTGGAGTTCACCACGAGCGAGCCGGCGAGCGTCTTCTACACGACCGACGGCACGGTCCCGAACCTGCGCGTCGACGATGTACGCCGCCGCCGGCCTGCGCGAGGGCGGCGAGCGCCTCAGGTCGACGAGGGCGCCGAGGTCCGGTGGATCACGGTGGACAGCCGGGGCAACGTGGAGCGCAACTTCGTCCCGGGCCGCGAGGGCAACTACCGCACGTGGATCGCCGAGGTCGGCTACGAGGCGCCGCTGCCGGCGTCCTCCACGTCGCCTGACGCTCGACCGCGACGACGATCCGTGCCGGCAAGACCGGCGTCACCGCCTCGATCGAGGTGACGGCCCCCGGCGCCGGCGACCAGCCGGACCCCGAGGGCGTCGTCACGGTGCTACGTCGACGACGAGCCGTCGGCTCGGCCGAGCTCGACGCTCAGCGGGCGCGCCGAGATCGCCCTGCCGGCGATCGCGACGGTCGGGCAGCCACCTGGTGACGGCGCGTACGGCGGCAGCGCCGAGCTGGCGGGCGAGCACGTCGCTGCCGGTCGCCTCAAGGTGCAGGCCGCGACCGGCGTGCCCAGTCGCCGCGGCGACCCTGACGGTCTCGCCGACGAGCATCACGGCGGGCAGGTCGGCGCGACGGCGACGCATCGCCGTGACGGTGATCGCGATGGCGACGTCACGGCGGGCACGGGCGAGGTCGACGTGTTCGTCGACGGCGTCCGGTCACCGCACCGGGACGCTCGACCGGCACGGTCGTGCGAGTGGCCGCGCTCGGCCCGTTCGCGCACCGCGGTGCGCGGGTCGTCACCGCGACGCTACCGCGGGCCAAGGGCACCGTCGGGCCACGAGCTCCTCGGAGCCGGTCGTCCTGCGGGTGACGAAGGCCGGGCCCGGGTCGGCGGTCAAGGTGACGCCGGAAGCGTCGTGACGACCTCGACGGCGCGCCGAGGTCACGGTCACGGTCAGGGCGCAGGGCGTGAACGCCCGCGGCAAGGCGCTCGTGAAGGTCGGCACGCGCTCGTACGTGGTCCGGGTCAACGCGAAGGGCAAGGGGCTCGGTCAAGCTCCCGAGGCTCAGCGCGGGGCACGAAGCGGGTGACGGTGTCCTACCTCGGCAACGCGCACGTGAAGTCGGCGAAGAAGGTGGTGCGGATCAAGGTCCGGCCGTGACCGTCTGAGTGGACACGGAGAGGGGCCGATCGCCGGGAGTCGGCCGGCCCCTCGTCGTACGGTGGCGGCTCCGGGTCACTCCCCCGGTGTGTGGTGCGTCAGCAGCCGCTCGCGTTCGGCGGCGACGACCTCCCGCGCGAGCTCGGCCTCGGAGATGTCGACGGCCTCGGGTGCGCTGTCGGCGGTGTCGCTGACCCGGGCGAACTCGTCGAAGAGCCGCCGCTTCTCGGCGAGGATCTCGGTGACGCGCCGATCGACACCGTCCTCGGAGAGCAGTCGGTGGACCTGGACGGACTCGAGCTGCCCCATCCGGTGGGCGCGCGCGATCGCCTGCCACTCGGTCGTGGGCTTGAGCTGCGGCTCGCAGATGACGACGACCGAGGCCGCCTGGATGTTCAGGCCGACGCCGCCGGCGACGATCTGGGCGACCAGCACGGCGCCGTGGCCGGCGGCGGAGAACTGGTCGACCATGTCCTGTCGCGCGGCCGCCGGCACCGAGCCGGTCAGCGGTCCGAAGACCTTGCCCGGCAGCGCGCGGGCGACCTCGATCGAGGACCTCGCGGAAGTGCGAGAAGACGATGACGCGACGATCGTTGTCCTCGGCCTCCTCGACGATCTCGATGAGCCGCTGCATCTTCTCGGACTGTCGCTCGCGAGCATCGCCGCCTGGCGCATCGCCATGAAGTTCCCGCCACGACGGCGTCGCGGTAGCGCGCGCTCGTCGTCGCGCGACATCGGCAGCCACTCGTCGACCTCGACGAGTTCGGGAAGCTCGGTGAGCACGTCTTCCTGGTTGCGGCGCAGGTAGGCCGGCGCGACCTGCCGGCGGAACCGCCGCGGGGCGAGCTCGCTGGCGTCGACGACGAGGTCCGGCCGGAGGTAGCCGACGAGGTTGCGGAACTCCTCGATGCGGTTCTCCAGCGGCGTGCCGGTGAGGAGGATGGCTCGCTCGGCGCGGATCGAGCAGCGCCGGCGCCCGCTGCGAGCGCTGCGCCGCCGGGTTCTTGATGTAGTGCGCCTCGTCGACGACGACGCAGCCGAGATCGTGCGACCTGGTCGAGAGCTGACGCCTCGAGCCAGCGCGAGCGTCTCGTACGTCGTGACGGCGACACCGCCGTTGCGCACCCAGTTCCGGGCGGCGCGCCTCGCGGTCCGGCCCGTGGACCCGGTGCGGCCGCAGCGTCGACTTCGCTGGCGACCTCGCGGATCCAGTTGGTGACGACCGCGGCCGGACAGACCACGAGGAAGTGGTGTGCTCCCTTGGCGCGCAGGTGCGCGAGGACGGCGAGCGCCTCGACGGTCTTGCCGAGGCCCATCTCGTCGCCGATGATGACCTTGCGCTGCACGAGCGCGAACCGCGCGCCGAAGCTCTGGTAGCCGCGGAGCGAGGCGGTGAGGTGCTCGGTGTTCAGCTCGAGGGCGCGGACGGCCTCGACGATCTCGTCCGGCAGGTCGCCGTGCGTCTTCTGCTCGTCCTCGGTGAGGAAGCCGAGCTCGGCGAGCATCGCGAAGTAGTCGGCCGGCCGCGCCAGGAAGTCGTCCCACGGATCGTCCGAGCTCGCGACGGTCCGGCGACCCGGCCGAGCGTGGCGAGCATCGCCGCCGTCCGACGACCTCGATCCGCGTCGCGGAAGCTCGGCGACCGCGCGGCTGCGACAGGACAGCACGAGCGACGTGGCGTCACCTGTCCGTCGAACGGCGTAGGCCAGCGGCGCAGCGCCTCGGCTGCGGGCGAGGTCGGCGGTCGCGCCCTGGTCGCGCGCGCCGCGTCCCAGGCGCGCGAGGCGGTCGGAGCAGTTCGGTCGCCTCGCTCGTCGCGGTTCTTGATGTCGATCCGGACCGGCATCTCGTCGTACGTGGTCTGCCAGAGCGTCTGGGCAGCGCCGACGCATCCGGGTCGCCGTGGTCGCGCCGATCCCGGGCAGGTAGTCCAGATGCGGCGCCGCGGTCGAGGACCGCCTGCGACGGTCGTGATGCCGGCGTCGGTCAGCGGACCGATGCGGAGCCGGTCGCTCGTCGCGTCCTTGAGTCGCTCGACCGGCATCTCCGCGCAGCATCCGGCGGACCTCGGCCCTGCGCACGGCCTCGCCGGCGGCCATCGCCGCCGGCCCGGAACGCGCCTCCGCGCTGCGAGCGCTCGGTCGATCGCTGCGATCGACCGCGGGCAGCGTGCAGCGACCTCGCGCCGGCGACGCAGCTCGGGCGAGCGCCCAGATCGGCGAGGCGTCGGCCAGGCCGACCCAGTCGGTCGAGCGCGTCGGCAGGCGGTCATCCGACGGTCGCGTCGTGCCGTCCTGTCGGGCGTGCGAGGCGCTCGAGCAGCGTGGACGAGACCCGACGGCGGTGGCCCAGTCGCGGAGGTCGCTCAGCAGGTCCGCGGCCGCTGGCCGCCTCGCGTCCTTCTTGCTGCCGGCGAAGAACCGTCGCGCGCCGACGACCGCGGCTTGACGTCGTCGACGGCGCTGGCTGCGTCCTCGTCGGTCAGCCGTCCAGAGCATGCGCATCGTCGGCCGGAGAGCGCCGGCAGGTGCGCACTGTCGGGCGACGCAGCTCGAGGCAGCCGGCCGTCGCCGCGCGTCAGCGGGCATCGCCCGCCACGCCGCACTGGCCGTCGTCGCGCACCGCGACGACGCGCGTACGGAGCTCGTCGACGGCGTCGTCGCCGTGCGCCGTCGACCTCCTGGCGCGGTGCGTGACGGCGTCGAGCGCCGTCGACCCACCCGCTCGACGTCGTCGGTGATCGCGCGCAGCTGCTTGCGTTCGTCTCGGTCCATGACCTCTCACGCTCGTGCGTCGGCGGGTTCGCTGCGAAGATTAGTGGCGTGCGCCGACGTAGATGCCGACGGCACCGATTCGTGTCGGCCGTGTCTCGACTAGCGTTGGCGCGGCTGTCGACTCAGGAGGTCAACGTGCTGCTCGAGGAGCTCAAGCCGGGGCTGCGCATCGACGGGCTCATCCCGGCCGAGGTGATCACGGTCATCGCCGCGCAGTGGCACGGCGCCGACGCGCTCGAGCTGACCTACAAGACCGCCGCCGGCGGGCTCGGCCAGCAGGTCGTGTTCCGCAAGGACGAGGACAAGCTCGGCGTCGCGCAGACCGGCAGCCGCGCCTTCGACGCGCCGCGCGTCCGACTTCAAGCTCGTCGCCGAGGCGCAGCGGATCACGCTGGCCGGCCTGTTCGACCCGATGCTGGCGGTCGCCACCAGCGACGTCCAGCCGCTGCCGCACCAGATCCGCGCCGTCTACGGCGAGCTGCTGCCGCGCACGCCGCTGCGCTTCCTGCTCGCCGACGACCCCGGCGCCGGCAAGACGATCATGGCCGGCCTCTACATCAAGGAGCTGATGCTCCGCGGCGACGTCAAGCGCTGCCTGATCGTCGCGCCCGGCGGCCTGGTCGAGCAGTGGCAGGACGAGCTGTTCGTCAAGTTCGGCCTCGCGGTTCGACCTGCTGACCAACCAGCTCGATCGACGCCGACGTCGAACCTCAACGTCTTCGAGACCAACCCGCTGCTGATCGCCCGGATGGACCAGCTCTCCCGCAACGAGGAGCTGCAGGCGCAGCTCAAGCGAGACCGAGTGGGACCTGGTCGTCGTCGACGAGGCGCACCGGATGGGCGCCCACTACTTCGGCGGCAAGCTGCGAGAAGACCAAGCGCTTCCAGCTCGGCGAGCTGCTCGGCGAGATCACCCGCCACCTGCTGCTGATGACCGCGACCCCGCACGCCGGCAAGGAGGAGGACTTCCAGCTCTTCCTGACGCTGCTCGACCGCGACCGGTTCGAGGGCAAGTACCGCGACGAGCGTCCACGCCGCCGACACCGCCGGCCTGATGCGCCGCATGGTCAAGGAGGACCTGCTCACCTTCGAGGGCAAGCCGCTCTTCCCCGAGCGGATCGCCGAGACCGTCCCCTACGAGCTCACCGACGCTCGAGCACGACCTCTACGAGGAGGTCACCGACTACGTCCGCGAGGGGATGAACCGCGCCGACCAGCTCGACGGCAAGCGCCGGAACACCGTCGGCTTCGCGCTCACCGTCCTGCAGCGCCGCCTCGCCTCCAGCCCCGAGGCGATCTACCAGTCGCCTCGTCCGCCGCTCGGAGCGGCTCGAGCGCACGCAAGCAGGAGATCCTCGACGGCACGCTGACGCGCGAGCCGAGACCGCCGACGTCGACCTCGAGCGACTTCGACGACGACGAGCTACAACGCCGAGGAGCTCGAGGAGCTCGAGGAGGAGCTGCGTCGACGCGGCCACCGCCGCCCAGACCGTCGCGGAGCTCGACGCCGAGCTCGTCGAGCTCGCCGGACCTCGATCGCAGGTCGCCGAGCAGGTCCGCGACGCCGGCACCGACCGCAAGTGGACCGAGCTGTCGCACGATCCTCCAGGACAACGCGCTGACCACCGACGCGGACGGCTGGCCGCGCAAGCTCATCATCTTCACCGAGCACCGCGACACCCTCGACTACCTCGCGCGACCGGATCCGCGTCGCTGCTCGGCACGCCCGACGCCGTCGTCGCGATCCACGGCGGCGTCCGCCGCGACGAGCGCCGCCAGATCACCGAGGAGTTCACCAAGAACCCGGACGTGCCAGATCCTGCTCGCCACCGACGCCGCCGGCGAGGGCCTGAACCTGCAGGCCGCCCACCTGATGGTCAACTACGACCTGCCGTGGAACCCGAACCGCATCGAGCAGCGCTTCGGCCGCATCCACCGCATCGGCCAGACCGAGGTCTGCCACCTGTGGAACCTCGTCGCCGCCAACACCCGCGAGGGCGAGGTCTTCACCCGGCTGCTCGAGAAGATCGAGGAGCAGCGCAAGGCCTACGGCGGCAAGGTCTTCGACGTCCTCGGCGAGGCCTTCACCGAGACGCCGCTGCGCGACCTGCTGATCGAGGCGATCCGCTACGGCGAGCGGCCCGAGGTCCAGGCGCAAGATGCACGAGGTCATCGACGCCAGCGTCGGCGACGGCCTCAAGGAGCTCCTCGACGAGCGCGCGCTCGCCTCCGAGCACCTCGCCGACGCCGACCTCGCCGCAGCTGCGCGCCGCGATGGACGAGGCCCGCGCCCGCCGCCTGCAGCCGCACTACATCGAGCTGGCGTTCAAGGCGGCGTTCACCCGGCTCGGCGGCCGGATCGCGCAAGCGCGAGCAGGGCCGCTACGAGATCGCCAACGTGCCCGCCGCACATCCGCGCCAGCAGGCACGGGCCGATCGCCACCAAGTACGACCGCGTCACCTTCGACCTCGCCCACGTCCAGCCCGACGGCCTGGCGCCGCGCCGACCTGCTCGCGCCCGGGCACCCGCTCCACGACGCGGTCATGGACGAGGCGATCCGCCAGTTCGGCGGCGCCCTCAACCGCGGCACCGTGCTCGTCTCGCCGACGCTGGAGGAGCCGCACCTGCTCGTCGGCGTCATCGAGGAGGTCGCCGACGCCACCGGCGACGTCGGTCGCCCGGCGCTTCGGCTACGCCTACGTCGACAGCTTCGGCACCGTCGACCCCGGCCGGCCCGGCGCCGTACCTCGACTGCGTCGCCGCACCCGACGAGCCCGGCCGTCGACCGCGGCCCGCAGCCTGCCGTGGCTCGCCGACGCCGAGGACAGGGCCGACGAGCTGGATCATCGCCAACCAGCTGCCCGAGTACCTCGCCGAGGTCCAGCCGCGCCGCGCGGCCGAGCTGCGACAAGACCCGCGACCTGGTCGACCAAGCGCCTCGACAGGCGAGCGAGACCGGCTCCTCCTCGACGCCGCGGTCGCCGCCGGAGAAGGAGCAGGCCGGCGAGAAGCCCAAGGAGTCGTCCGAGAGCCTGAACCGCAAGGCCGTCGACCTCGACGCCCGCCTCGCGCAAGCGGCTGGAACTGCTCGACCAGCAGGCGCTGATGTCGACCAAGCCGCCGCGCATCGTGACCGCGGCCCTCGTGCTGCCCGTCGGGATGCTCGAAGGCCGAGCTGCCCGCCGACGCGCCGATGCACGCCAAGGAGACCAAGGAGGTCGAGCGCCGCGGCGTCGACCTCGTCCTGGCCCGCGAGCGCGAGCTCGGCCGCAAGCCCGTCGAGCAGGCGTTCAACAACCCGGGCTTCGACATCCTCTCCACCGACGCCGAACGGCGACACCTATCCGCATCGAGGTCAAGGCCCGCATCGACGGCGCCGACGGACTTCTTCGTCACCCACAACGAGGTGCATGACCGGCAAGAACGCCGTCCCGCGCTACCGGCTCGCGCTCGTCCGCGTCGACCCGCGCGGCGCCGCAGCACGACGAGGTCCGCTACCTCGACGACCCGTTCGCCGGCACCGACCTCGGCGACTTCGACGCCACCGGGCACCGCGGGACTGGGACAAGACGTGGGCGAAGGGGCGCGAGCCGCACTAGACCTCCGTACGGAGGGTGGCCACAACGCGGAACCAGTGCTCTCTCAAGCATTGACGTACGACGTGCACATAGTGTGCGTCGTACTGTATAGTGCAACGTGTGGACGACGAACTGATCCAACAGCACCTGCAGGAGCTGCGCCGCGGCACGGTCGTGCTCGCGAGCCTGGTCTCCCTGCGCCAACCCGGCTACGGCTACGGCCTGCTCGAGTCGCTCAACGAGGCGGGCTTCGCGGTGGACGGCAACACGCTCTACCCGCTGCTGCGCCGCCTGGAGAAGCAGGGCCTGCTCACCAGCGAGTGGAACACCGAGGAAGCCAGGCCCCGGAAGTTCTACCGCACCAGCGACGACGGCGACCGGCTCGCCGACATCCTGGTCACCGCCTGGCACGACATCGACACCGCGCTCTCGCGCTTCACGACCGGAGGAACCCGATGACCACCGCCCTGACCGACAGCTACGTGCACGCCGCCACCCGGTGGCTGCCCGGGCAGACCCGGCGCGACGTCGAGGCGGAGCTGCGTGAGCGCATCGCCGACACGGTCGCCGCGCGTGGTGACTCCGCTGCCGCCGAGCGCGAGGTGCTGGAGGAGATGGGTGACCCGTTGCTCGTCGCGGTGGAGTACACCGGTCGCGAGCCGCGTCTGATCGGGCCGCGGTTCTTCATGCCGTGGCTGCGCCTCCTCGTCCTGGTGCTCGTGATCGTTCTTCCCATCGTCGGCACGGTGCACATCATCACCGGCGTCACGTCCGACGACGCCATCGCCACGACGCTGATCGGCGCGGTCGGCGTCATGATCAACGCCGCCATCCAGATCGCGTTCTGGGTGACGGCTGTCTTCGCCGTCCTGGAGTGGTCAGGCGCTGGTGAGGGCGACGTGACCGAGCGCTGGACCGTGGACAAGCTGCCCGCCGCGGCTGCGACCCGTTCCGGCCGGCCGTACGCGGAGACGATCGCGAGCCTCGTGTTCCTCGCCGCCATGGCGTTCCTGCTGATCGGGCAGCAGACCAGCTCGCCGGTCCGTATCGACGGCGAGAGCATCGCGGTCATCGATCCCATGCTGTGGGGGTCGTGGATCCCGATCGTGCTCGGCCTGATCGCGCTCGAGATCTTGTTCACCCTCTGGGTGCACGTCAAGGGCTGGACCTGGACCGCCGCCGGCGTCAACACGGCGCTCGGCGTGGCCTTCGCCGCGGTGACGGTGCCCGTTCTGAAGAGCGGAGACTTCCTCAACCCCGAGCTGGTCGAGCGTCTGGGATGGGATGCCTCGACACTCGACCAGGTGACGCAGGGGATCCTCGTCGGCGTGCTCGTCGTCACCGCGTGGGACGTCATCGACGGCATCCTCAAGGCGCGGCGTGCCAGTCGCTGAGCCGAGTTGGCAGAACGCCTGAACATCTCGCCGCCGCTGATTAGGGTCGTAGGACCGCCCATTCTCGGGAGTGTCCTCGGGTACGACTAGGAGATGCAGTGATTCCTCACGCGAACACCACCGGGCGCACGTTGACGCGCCGTGCCACCGCGCTTGCCGTCGCCGCCACCGCAGCATTTGGTCTGGTGGCCACCACGGTTGTCCCGGCCGAAGCAGCTCCTCGACCTGTGGTCAAGGTCAAGAAGATCAAGACGAAGACCGCGCCGTACGGCGGCAAAGCCACAGTCAGGCCTGTGGTGCGCGTACGTGGCCCGGTCACCGTCGCCTCGAAGACGCTGACCGTCAAGAAGAAGGGCAAGGTCGTCGCGAAGAACCGTGCGAAGGTGCGGCTCAAGCCAGGGAAGTACCGCGTGAGGACCCGGGTCACGTTCCGGACCTTCACGGTTGTAGACGGCAAGCGCAGGTACTCGGCCGTCAAGAAGCGCGCTCGGTCGCAGAAGCTGACGATCAAGCGCGGCCAGCGACCCAACCGTGCCGACCCCATCTCGGAATGGAACTGCCCCGCTTGGGCGCCGATCAAGGGCAACGGAAGCAGCATGATCTACCACCTCCCGCACCAGTCGTTCTACGACCGGACGAAGCCGGAGGACTGCTTCCGGACCGAGGCTGCGGCCCGGGCTGCCGGCTACCGCAAGGCAAAGGTCTGACGCTCAGCCCTTCCCGAGCAGCTCGGCGACGTGGTCGGGAACGTACGTCGCCCGCTCGCGCGGCGGTCGTTCGTACGAGCCGGTGGCGGCCGGGCGGTCGGGGATCTCGATGCCGGGGGGCTCGACGTCGGTGTACGGGACGGTCGACAGGAAGTGGGCGATCATGTTGAGCCGTGCGCGCTTCTTGCTGTCGGACTCGACGACGAACCACGGGCTCGTCACGGTGTCCGTGTACGCCATCATCTCGTCCTTGGCGCGGGAGTAGTCCTCCCAGCGGTTCACCGACTCGATGTCGGTCGGGCTCAGCTTCCAGCGGCGGATGGGGTCCGCCGCCCGTGACTGGAACCGCCGGAGCTGCTCCTCGTCCGACACCGAGAACCAGTACTTGCGGAGCAGGATGCCTTCCTCGATCAGCATCTGCTCGAACGTCGGCGCCTGACGCATGAACAGCGCGTACTGCTCGTCGGTGCAGTACCCCATCACGTGCTCGACGCCCGCCCGGTTGTACCAAGAGCGGTCGAACAGCACCATCTCCCCGCCTGCGGGCAGGTGCGGGACGTACCGCTGGAAGTACCACTGCGTCTTCTCGCGCTCGGTCGGCGCCGGGAGCGCGGCGATGCGGGCGACGCGTGGGTTGAGGTTCTCGACGACGCGCTTGATGGTGCCGCCCTTGCCGGCGGCGTCGCGGCCCTCGAAGAGGATCACGATGCGCGCCCCGCTGTGGCGTACCCACTCCTGGAGCTTCACCAGCTCGACCTGCAGCCGTGCGAGCTCGGCGTCGTACGCCTTCTTGCTGAGCTTGGGCTGCTTCTTCGCTGCGGCACTCATGAACGGGACACTAGCGCCGCGGGCGAGATCTGGCCGGGGCTCGCTCAACGCACGAGCAGGTACGTGCCGGTGAACGCCGCGAGGAACAGGACGACGCAGAGCACCAGCACGAGGGCGGTGGGGACCTCGCGCCTCACCCGGGTCGGCTCGCTGTCGCCCTCGATGCGCTCGAGCGCATCGGCGAGATCGGCGGCGGTGGCGGGTCGCTTGTTCGGGTCCCAGCTCAGCGCGCGTGACAGCAACCGGTCGAGCTCGGCAGGCAGCTCCACCGACGCCGCGAGCGGTGCCGGCCTCGCGTCGGCGCGTCGGGCCAGGACGGCTCCTGGCGTGGCGTCGCCGAACGGAGGCCGCCCGCTGAGCAGGTGATACGTCACGGCCGCGACGGCGTACACGTCGACCCGGGCGTCGAACCCGTCGCTCTGGTGCGCCTGCTCGGGGGCCATGTAGAGGGGGGTGCCGGTGGTCACGGTGAGTCCGGAGGCCTCGGCGAGCACCTTGGCGCTCCCGAGGTCGGAGACCAGGAGGCGCGGCGGCGTCGTCCGGTCGTCGACGAGCAGGTTGCTCGGCTTCACGTCGCGGTGCACGACTCCCGCCTCGTGGACGACGTGGAGCGCCCGCGCCGCCCCGATCCCGTACGCGAGAGCATCGGCGGTGCTCAGCCCGTCCATCCGGTCGGCGAGCGTGCCACCGGGGACGTACTCCATGACGATGTACGGCCGGTCGTCGTCGCTCACGCCGAGATCGAACACCCGCACGACGCGCGGGTCGTCCACCCGCCGCAGCAGCCGCGCCTCGGCGAGGAACCGTTCGCGCACATCAGCGTTGTGCACCCAGTTGTCCGCGAGGACCTTGACGGCGACCTCGGCCTCGAGGTCGGGATCCTCCCCGAGCCACACGGTCGCGAAGGCACCGGAGCCGAGGACACGCGCCAGGCGATACCGCCCGAGCTGCTTCATGGCGACAAGATAGTGGCCCATGAGCTCCCATTCCCCCAGCGGTGTGCCGGACGACCTCGTCGTACGGGCGCGGGCGGGCGACGCAGGCGCGCTCGAGGAGGTGCTGAGGCTCGTCCGGCCGATGGTCGTACGGCGCTGCTCGCGCTTCCTCCCCCACACCGAGGACGCCGAGGACGCGGCGCAGGACGCGCTCGTCGCGATCGCGCAGAACATCGGGCGCTATACGGGTGAGGGATCGTTCGCAGGCTGGGTGACCGTCATCGCGTCGAACAGCGCGCGGATGACGTACCGGCGGATGCGACAGGGCGCGAACGACCGCGGCGTCCCCGAGCTGCCGGAGACGGCAGACCCTCGGACGACGAGCGTGATCGCCGGTACGCGGCTCGACCTCATGGAGGCGCTCGACCGGCTGGAGCAGAGCAAGCCTCAGGTGGTGGAGCCGTTCGTCCTGCGTGACCTCGGCGCGCTCCCGTACGCCGAGATCGCCGCCCTGACCGGGACGTCGGTCGGCACGGTGCGTGACCGCATCCATGCGGCGCGGACATTCATGCGCGCGGCGCTTCGGGGCACGTGGTGACCGCTCTTCGAAGAAAGTCGGCGGCACCTGCCAACAAAAGCAGCGGCGCCTGCATCAGAGGGAGTGAGAGGGCGCACGAGGCGTCCCCACCGCAGGAGGAGCCATCATGAGGATCGACTACGCCGTCATCGCCGCCGCCGCGGCAGTCCTGACCGGTGTCGGTGGCGCGGCCGCCGTCGTACAGGTGAGCAACGACTCCGACCCGAGCACGCAGCTGCCCGCGTCGTCGAAGGCGCCGTCGAGCGGGCCGACGACCGGGGCCACGGCGACCACCCCGCCGACGAGCGCCACCCCTCCCGCGGTCGCGACCGTGCCGCCCGTCGCGAGTGAGCCGACCACGGCAGCAGCGGAGCCGGCCACGACCGAGGGGCTCAGCGAGGAGAACCTCATCCGTGAGCGTCTCTACTACGACGTGACCCGGCACTCGTTCACCCGGAAGAAGGCCTCCTTCCTGCCGCTCGGTCCGTGTACGGGCGACCTCCAGATGGGCGACGTCACCGGCGACGACGTGACACGCCTCGACACGGTGCTCGCCGGGAGCGGCGGGCGCGAGGTCGTCGAACAGCTCGCAGAGACCAACACCCCGAACCTCGCGGCTCAGGCCGCGGACACGATCGTGACGCTGGTCGAGGAGTGCGAGGCGATCGAGGGCGGCGACTTCGGGTACGGCGACCCGGTCCTCGTGTCGTCCGAGCCGCACCACATGGTCTGGTACTTCCCGGCCTTCGACTCCGACTCGGCGGCCGGCGGCTACGCGGTGTTCAACGTCGGCACGCGTGTCGGCGTGCTCGAGGTCAACGACACGGTCGGTCAGAAGAAGGTCGCACTGCTCGCCAAGGAAGCCGCGCGCCTCGCGGGAGAGTGACTCCGCGAGGGCGTTTGCACCACTCCGCCTGTGGATGACGCGAACCCTCAGCCCGTCGTTCGCGCCAAGGTGAGACCCGGCGACACGGATCGAGAGGCGGCATACACATGAAGGTGTACGCTCCACGAATGGGCAGGACCAATATCGAGATCGATGACGCGCTCATCGCCCGGGTGATGAGCATGTACGGTCTGCGGACCAAGCGCGAAGCGGTGCACCGCGGCCTGCTGAAGCTCGCCGGTGATCCGATGTCGCTCGACGAGGCGCGTGCGATGGAGGGCTCGGGCTTTGAGCTGACGAACGACGAGCTCGAAGACGAGACCGGCGAGTGACTCGCATCTCTGGCCCGGTGATCGTGGATTCATCCGTGTGGATCGAGTTTCTCCGTGCGACCGGCTCGCCCAGCCACCTTGCTCTCCGAGATCTGATCATCACAGAGTCTGACGTCCACATCCCAGAGGTCGTCATGATGGAGCTGCTCAGCGGCCCGACGTCAGAGGACGTCGCCGCGCGTCGCCATCGATTCCTGCTGCGGTTCACCGTTCAACCGCTCCTCACGATCGACGACACCCTCACCGCGGCCGCTATCCAGCGACGGTGCCGCCGAAGCGGGGTGACTGTGCGCAGCATGATCGACTGCCTCGTCGCAGCAGTCGCGATGCGCCTCGACCTCCCGGTCCTTCACCAGGACATCGACTTCGACCGCATCGCGTCCGTGGCCCCACTACGGGCCCTGACGGCGTAGAGCCCGCTGCGCGTCGGACGCACCGTGGAGAACTGGTGGCTGGTGGGTCCTCGCCGGCAGCAGCGATGACAGCGTCCAGAGGCCGGCGATCGCGAGGAGGCTCCACAGGGACGATGCATAGCTGATGTCGTCCAGCAGGTCGGTCGTTCGAGGGGTCTCCTCGTACCGGTCTGCGTAGTCGAACGCCAGGTTCCATGCGGCGAGGTAGGCGAACGAAGCGCCCACACAGACGACGCCACGGCGACGCCCGCTGAGCGCAGATGCTCTTCTCCCGGCAGCGGGTCGGCCCGATACGCTCGCCGCGTGCTGAATTGGCGATCCGGCGGCGTCGGCCGCGTACTCCTTCCGATCGCGGCCCTGCCGCTCCTCCTCACCGGATGCGGCGGCGAGTCCGACGCGACCTCGACGCTGACCGAGGAGCAGCTCGAGTCCGTGCTGGTGACGCTGGACGATCTGCCTGAAGGGTTCACACCCGTGTCGACCGGCAGCGACGGCGGGGCCACCGGCGGCAGTGACGCCCGCGCCAGCCTCAACGACGCCGAGTGCCTCGCCGGGCTCGACCTCGCCAACGACGAGGACGCACCGAAGGCCGAGGCCGGATTCAACCGCGCGAACGTCCTCACGATCACCAGCACCGCGACCTCGTACCCGAACGACGACGTCGCGACCTCGTTCGACGAGACGGCCGACGCACTCGCGTCGTGCGCGGACTTCGAGGTCACCGCCGACAACGGATCCGGCGTCAAGGGCACGCTCACCTCCGACGACACGCCGGCCTCGAAGGATGTCGACGCGCAGATCACCGTCCACCTCACCGGGACGCAGCAGCCCACCAACCTGCCGGTGGAGATCACGTTCGGGTTCGCGCGGATCGGCAACGACGTCGTCTCCGTCAGCGCCGAAGGACTCGGCGGGCCGTCCGCGGAGTCGTTCCAGGACCTGATGCGCGCCACGACCGACCGGCTCGTCGCCGCGCGCGAAGGCTGACGCTGCTCATCCCTCCGAGCGCAGGTCGCGGCGTACGAGGACGCGGGGGAAGCCGTTGAGGACCGAGTCGGTGTCCGCGACCTTCGTGAACCCCGCGCGCTCGAACATCGCGAGCGTCCCCACGTACGCCATCGTGAGGTCGACCCTCGCGTCGCCGTTGTCGACCGGGTAGGCCTCGACCACCGGCGCTCCCTGGGCTCGCGCGAACTCGACGGCGCCGTCGATCAACGGGCGCACGATGCCCTGCCCGCGATGGCCGGGGCGCACACGGACGCACCACAGCGACCAGACGTCGAGGTCGTCGACGTGCGGGATCCTGCGGTTGCCCGCGAAGCTCGTGTCCGCGCGCGGGTGCACCGCCGCCCACCCGACGACCTCGTCACCGTCGTACGCGAGGACGCCCGGCGGCGGGTCCTGCTTCACCAGCGCGCGGACCCGCTCGCCCCGCGTAGGTCCGACGAGCTCGCGGTTCTCCTTGGACGTCGTCAAGCGATAGCTGAGGCACCAGCACACGTTGGCGTCCGGGCGCTTCGGCCCCACCAAGGTCGCGACGTCATCGAACGACGTCGCCGGTCGCACTTCGATGCTCATGACCGACGAGCGTAGAACGGCGCGGTGTCAGTTCTCGCCGAGGCGGTGTCGCCGCTCGTACGATCGATCCATGAGTGAGGGCATACGAAACCTGCAGGCGGCACTGGCGACGATCACCCAGCCGTGGCAGCCGCACCGGCTCGCGAGCATCAACGACTACGACGTGAAGGTCGTCAAGCTCCAGGGCGAGTTCGTGTGGCACACCCACCCCGACACCGACGAGCTGTTCCTCGTGCTCAGCGGCGACCTGACGATCCAGCTCCGCGACGGTGACGTGACCCTCGGCCCCGGTGACGTCTACGTCGTCCCGAAGGGCGTCGAGCACTGCCCGGTCGCCGCCGCCGAGGTGGAAGCGGTGCTCATCGAGCCGACGGGCACCGTCAACACGGGCGACGCCGGCGGCGAGATGACGTCGGAGCTGCGCGAGCTGGAGTAGCGGCTAGGCCACGTCGCTGGGGATGAGCGCCCAGACCTCCTGGTCGCAACGGCATGCGGCGGCGATCCGGGCGGCCCAGGCGTGCGCCTCTTCGCGCGACGCGACGTCGACGATGGAGAAGCCACCCACCGGAGGAGTGCGAGCTGGATCGGACGCGACGATGGTGCCGTCGGTCGCCGCCAGCGCTCCTGTGACCTGACCGCTGTCGATCCCGCCGCCAAAGATCCACACCCCCGCCCGCTTCGCCTCCTCGACCACGGCATGGGACTCGATGCTGGCGAGCTCAAACTCCTCGTCGGAGAGTTTCATCGCGCCGTCGGGGAACGAGATCAGGTAACGCGGCATTGCGGGACTCCTTCATGCTTCATCGGACGTCAGGCGGAAGGAGGACTGGCTGGAGTGGGGAAAGTCATCGGTGTCGACAGCCGTGACGACGGTGGCTCACTGTGCCCGCAGCAGCACGGCCTCCCCCGCGTCCAGCGACAGCGCACCGTTACGCTCGCGCACCCAGCGGTCACGGCGTGGGGCGTACGACTCCGTCGCCGCGGGTAGCGTCGAGCTGTACGTGGGCGCTCTCGTGCCGCGAGTAGTTCGCGACCAGCGTGTGCAGCCGGTCGTCGGTGTCGACGAAGCGCCCGAGCACGACGGGGTCCCCACTGACAGCCGAGACGAGGTCGTCCGCCGCGAACGGGGCGAGGCCGGCGGGCGGGTTGGCGAGGCCGGCGATCTGCACGGCCGTCGAGGTCAGGCCGAGCATCTGCTTGCCGAGCGGCGCGAGGTAGTTGGCGTTGACGTCCTTCGTGTAGCGGTAGAGCCGGGTGCGCTTGCCGTCGACCGTGATCAGACCGGTCGTGAACGCCTCGCCGCGCGCCGGGTCGGGCGTCCAGTAGGTGAAGTACTGGATGCCCTTGCACCCGTACGCGAGGCTGATCGAGATCTGCCAGAGCAGGTCCGCCTTCGTGGGGATCGCGTGGTTCGCGTAGCCGACGCTCTGGATGTAGATCCAGGAGTCGCGACCGTGCTTCAGCGCGGCGGCCCGCACCTGCGCCCAGTTCTCGAAGTAGCCGAGGTCCTCCCCGCTCGCCAGGATCGGGTAGCGGTCGAACGAGAGCACCGGCGTGTCCACGTCACGGGCGGCCTGCTCGTAGCCGGCGCCGAAGCCCGGGAAGTGGTTCACGTACGAGAGCGCGTCCGGGTACGCGTCGTTGGCCATCGCGACCGCCTTCGCCACCAGCGGGAGCTGGCCGACGCTCGGCTCGTCGTACAGGTGCAGGCCGGCGAACGCGCCGTACCCGGCCCCCGCCGGCAGCCGCCACGCACCGAGCCCGTCGTCGAAGCCGTCGCTGAACAGCTCCGCTCCCCCGGCGCCGGTGATGACGACGTTGTCGAAGTACGCCGACTCCGGCCCGGCCTCGCGGAATCCCGCCGAGCCCGCGGCGTACGTGGAGTCCGTCGTCGTGTCCACCACGACCCCGTCGATCCGCGTGGTGATCGTCGAGCCGCTCAGTGTCGTCTCGACGTGGTAGCTGCGGCCCTCCTCGAGCTGGTACGGGAGCCCGACCTGCGTGACGGTCGGCCCACCGTTGACGAACACCGCCTTCTTGAGCACCGCCTTGCCGTTGCTGCCCTGGGTCGAGAGCAGCCACACGTACGCGTTGCGCTCGTCCTGGATCCGGAACGCCCAGCCGGCCTGCGCGTACCCGCCCGCGCCTGTGCGCAGCGGCTCGGTGTCGAACGCGACGGTGTAGTCCGACCACGCCATGCCGTCGGCGACCCAGCCGATCGACCCGTCGCCGCTGCCGCTCGAGATGTGCAGGCGTCCGCCGACCGCGCGCCACGACGGGGCGTACCGGTTGACCGCGGTGGTGATCCGCTGACGCAGCTCGTCCTCGCTGATCGTGTTCGGCTGTGCGGGGTCGCCGACGCTCATGTTCTTCAGGACCCACTTGACGTCCGGGTCCTCGACGAGGACACCGACACCGGCTTCGTCGGCGACGCGGAGCATGTGCGTGGTGATCTGGACGTCGGAGTTGGAGTAGTTGCCTCCGTGGACGTACGTGAACCCGGCGTCGGCGATCTCGCGGTAGCGCTCGACGGTGGTCTCGGTCGGGGGCGGCGGCCAGAAGATGCCGATCGGGAAGCGCGGGTCGTTCATGATCGGGCCGCCGGTCGAGGCTGCGGCGACGCGGGCTGCGGTGGTGGCGGCCGCGCCGGTGGTCGCGGCCGTTCCGGTGGCTGCGGTGCCGCGCGTGGCGGCGCTCGCCGTACCGGCCGCGAGTGGAGGCGCGAGTCCCGCGGCGACGACGGCGCCGCCGATCTGGAGGACGGACCTGCGACTGAGGCCGTTGCGGGGCTGATCGTCGGGCGCGGGCATGGGTCCTCCTGGAGTCAGCGTGGATGCGATCGGGTGGTGCGGGTACGGCGTTCGGGGCGCCGCGGGCGTACGGCGCGCTCGGTCTCGGCCAGCAGCTGGACGGTGCGGTCGTAGTCGTGCTGCCCGACCGCGAGGTAGAGCATCTCGACGACAGCGAGCTCGGAGTGCCGTGAGGCGAGCGGACCGTCCTGGAAGGTGGTCTCCTCAGCGACGGTGACGAGCACGTGGTCGGCGAGCTTCGCGAGGCGGGAGCGCGGCCCGGCCGTGATCGCGACGGTGCCCGCGCCGTGGTCGCGGGCGGTAGCGAGCATGTCGAGGGTCTCGTCGGTCTCGCCTGAGTACGAGATGGCGATCGCGACGTCGGGCGCGCTCAGCTGGGCGGCCGCGACCAAGCCGTCGTGGACGTCGGCGTACGTCCAGCAGGCAACGCCGATGCGACTCAGGCGCAGCTCGAGCTCGCGCGCCATCACGCCGCTCCCGCTGACGGCGTAGACGTGGACGCGGGTCGCGGCACTGATCGCTGCGGCCGCGGCGGCGACGGCATCGAGGTCGAGGCCGGCCAGGGTGGTGTGGACGGCGCGGGCCTGGACCGCCTCGAGGGTGCGCGCCACGTCCGCGAGGGTGTCGTTCGGTCCGATCTCGCGGCTGATGTCGGCGTTCCAGCTCCCGTACGCCGTGCGGCCGCCTCGGTGATGACGCTGACGCGGAGTGCCGGGTAGCCGTCGAGGCCGAGCGCTCTGCACAGCCGCGACACGGCGCCCGTGGAGGTGCCGGCGCTGCGGGCGAGGTCGTTGATCGTGCCGCCGACGGCGCTGCGCGGGTCGTCGAGGATCCGCTGGGCGGTGCGCCGCGTCGACTCGGGCAGGTCCGGCAGGAGCAGGCGCATCCGGGTGAGCACACCGTCGGGAGCGGAAGTCTCTGTGGCGCCGGTCACAGCCATGACAAGAACTATCGCTCGAGCGCGGCCCGGTGCGCAAGAGCGACATGTCATATCGGGTCGCTAATCTTCGGCCATGCACGACGCCGCCCCCGCGGGCTCCTGGACGCCGGCCCACGGGCCGCTGCACCGCTACCTCTCCCCCAGTCGCCGCGCAGGGCTGGCCGTCGGCGGCGGGATGCTCGCCGTGGCCGTCGCGCTCGCCGTCCTGGGCGTCGTCCAGCGAAACACGCTGGCCGAGGAGCCGGTCACCTTCGTCGTGCTGACCGTCCTGGTCGTGTTCCTCGGCGGGCTGGGGTCGGCGGCGGTCGCGGGTGTCCTGCGTGCTGGACGTTCCTCGATCGTGGTCAGTCCTGACGGCATCACGAGCAACCGTCTCTCGCCCGCGTCGTGGCCGTGGAGCGACCTCGAGAGCGTCGCGGTGCAGGTCACCCTGCGGCGCGGACTCCTCGTCACGTCACCGGGGCCGAAGACGCTTCGTACGGACGCCAAGATCGTCCTCCTGATCCAGCCGCGAGGCCGCAGCGCCGACGACGCCTTCCGCATCCGGGTCCTGGCGCCGACCTTCACCTCGGGCGAGAACATCCCGATCGTCCGCGACCTCGACGCGGCGTTCCGCGCCTACGGCGGTCCTCGGTACGCCGGAGTGAGCGAGACGCTGACGCACACGCTGTAGGGACCGCCGCCCGCGGCTCGCGTCCTACGGCCGTCGGCCGACCCAGGCATTGAGCGCCGGTCGTGGTTTCACAGCCGCTCCCAGCACCGCGTGTGCTCGACGGGGTGCTGTCGACGGCGATCACGATGCGCGTCCACCGATGACCTGGCTGGTCGCGACCGGCGGCGCGTCCGGGTAGCGCTGCAGATCGACCCGCCGCGCAGCGCACTCCGGGCACTGGACGTAACGAACCGTCCCCTCGGAGGTGGCGTGGCGGGACTCCGTGAGCCAGCTGTGCTCGTGGGTGCTGACCGGGGCCTGTGCGGTGGTGTCTGTGCGGTGGACCCGCGCGTACCCCGAGCTGTCACGCGTCGAGGAGGAGACCGAGGCGACGACGCTGATCGAGACCGAGGGGCTGTTCAGCCACCCGTCGCTGTGGTTCACGCGCCGTGACTTCGCCGTGGAGCGCACCGACGAGCTGGCGGCGGTTGATCGACGCCTTGCAGGAGTCCGACGCGCGTACGGTCGCCAACCCGCGCGAGGCGGACCTGCTCCTCGCGAACGGGCTGCTGCCGAAGGTCATCGAACGTGCGTGCGGCCGTGCGCAGCGGTGTCGGCGCTGGTGGAGAAGTCGCGCCGCGCGGCAGTCTGACGCTTAGCCTGAGGACGTCGGGTCGTCGCCGCCGGGTAGGTGACGGCCCCGCGTTCTTACATCGCGTCGTCGGGCATCAGCTCCCACACCTCCTGGTCGCAACGGCAGCCGGCGGCGATCTTGGCAGCCCACGCGCACGCCTCCTCGTACGAGGCGGCTTCGACGACGCGACCCGCCGACCGGCGGTCTGCGGCCAGGGTCGGTGAGCGCGACGCTCTGACCGTCGGTGGTCACCTTCACGCCCGAGACCACGCCGCTGTCGATCCCGCCACCGAAGATCCACGCGCCGGCCTTCTTCGCCTCGTCGACCACGGCGTGCGAGTCGACGGCGGCTTGGGCGAGCTCGTCTGGGGAGAGGTTCATCGTGCCGTCGGCGAACGAGATCAGATAACGCGGCATCACAGGGCTCCACTTCGTCGGTCTTCAGGTGAGGGAGGGACTGCGTGGGCCCGCGGAACTCATCGTGACCCGACGCCGACCTCGCGACTCGTCGCGACCGGCGGCGCGTCCGGGTAGCGCTGGAGATCGACTCGCCGCGCGCCGCACTCCGGGCACTGGACGTAGCGAATCGTCCCCTCGGAGGTGGCGTGGTGGGACTCCGTGAGCCAGCTGTGCTCGTGGGTGCTGACCGGCGCCTGTGCCGTGGTTTCTGTGCGGTGGCATGTACTCATAAGACCAACGGTGCTGTAATGGTCTTATGCATCTCAACCCTTACGGCGAGTACGCGGTGCTGCTGGCCGCCTCACTCGCCAACGACTGGCCCGAGGACCGCGACGGCATCGCCGCTCGGGCCCGCGAGCTGGGCATGACGATGACCTTCCCGGTGGGCCCTGACGATCATGCGGGTACCCGTCGCGTCATCGACGACTGGCTGACGATCGTCGACGCCACCGAGCCCACCGAACGTGCCCGGCTGCTGAATGCGCAGATGGCGGTCGCCGCTGCGTACCCGCGACTCACCGACCACGACGACGAAGGCTGGCACCTGCACTACCGCGACGACAACGAGTCGCTCCCCCACGTGCTCCGGGCCGTCATCAGCGTCGGCACGGCGCTGCACCTGACCACGCGCGGCATGCACCGGCTGGGCCGCTGCGAAGCCGGCACCGCCCCGGACGATCCCTGCACCAACGTCGTCGTCGACGTCACCCGCAACGGCCGCCAGCGCTACTGCTCGGTCCGCTGCGCCAACCGCGCCGCCGTACGCCGCCACCGCGCGCGTGCGCTGGCGGCCGGCGGGTAGCGCGTACGTCCGGCGCTGCCGCGCGGCCGTCATGACCATCCGCGAGCTCGCGCGAGAGCAGCGACCGCCTCAACGAAAACCAACCTGGTCGCGGCGATGTCGTCGGCACGATCCCCGAGTTCGCCACACGTCCCGAAGAGGCGATCACCGACGCTGATCGTCGACGAGGTCGTTCACGGTGCCAGAAACCCGGACCGGAGCAGGCCGTGTCGCCTTGCGACGGGTGGCCGGCGTGACCTTGCCCTCTGCGAGCAACTTCTCAAGCGAGGTCGGGACACCCACAGGAACGATCCGTGCGACCGGACGACCGCGGTCGGTCACCGTGAGGGTGCGCCCGGCCCGCACGGCGGCCAGGTGCTTGCTCAGACTGTCCCGAAGTTCGCGAATCCCGACGTCCATGACACTCCCTCGCGTGATCTCAATCGACGACCGCACCATGGCCATTTTTGCGCAGCCCCTCCCGCTGGACACCGCTGTGGTGCCATCTTTCATCGCGGCCCCGGGCGAGTGCCACGTGATGAGGTATCCGCCTGGATAATCCTGCAGAGTGAATTCGGATGTCGCGGACGTTCGCACTGCTCCCCACGAAGGTAACTGCGACTCAGCGGTCGCGCCCCGCCCCGCGCAGACGTTCCCAAGGAGCTTGTCGACGGAGTGCTGATTGACTCGGTACCGAGCCATGAAGCTCAGTCGTCCGCTCAGACGGCCGTGCGCCGCCGTTCCGGTGAGACGACGCAGTCTCAAGGCGGTGCATCTCTCGATGGCGCTCCCGCTGCATGGTTTCTCTCAACGGAGCCCGTGGCAGGAGTTGCTCGAGCGACCGCAGCCCAGATCGGAGGAGGCCGGGATGCGGGTTCGGACACCACGACGCCACGCCGTGCCTAGGCAGAAGCCCGAGACTCGACGGCGCCTCGCGACGGATTGCGCCGATCACAAGGAGCGCCGTCGCCAGTACCGGAGTCGTAAACAGGGCGATCCGGGGCCCGTCGGCGCCAGCGACGCCGATCAACGTGAGCAAGATCAACCCAACCATCGACGCTCCGACCAATCCCGCTAGTGCAGCCACGATGCGAGTGGAGGTGTTGCGTACCGCCCAGGCATTCATTATTCCGTACCCCGCCCACGCGCAAATTGCGGCAGTCATTGGCCCGCAAAGACAGAGAACCATCAAGATCTCCATCGGTCCAGCAACATCAAGAGACACCAGCGTCGCAGCGACGAGGAGGAGCGGCACGAGCGCGGCGAAGCCAACGACACGCCCCCAGCCGAGGATGAGGCGTTTGAGTTCGAGCGATCGCGGAAGGTCGACTCGCGGAGCCCACCTTCGATCGATTGAAATGAGGTCAGCAAGTCGAGCTTCCGCCATGGCTCGTGAGAGTTTCTCGACCAGGCGAGGCGGCACACGCTCTGCCGTCTCAACGGTGAGGGCTACCAACCCAATGCCGAGGGCGGTCAGCACAATCGCCCGCAAGTCAATCTCCAGAGTGGTCAAGCCACGCATCAAGGCTGAGATCGAGACGATGCCCGCGAGGACGCCCGCGAACGTCATGACGACGTTCACCATCTCAATCTGTGCGACGTTGCGGTGGTCAGACTCCTCAACAGTCACGATGCTGGCGACGTTAATCGAGAGAACAATCGTCAGGATCATCCCGAGGAGCGCCGCCGCCGACTCAAAGGACATCGTCATCGTCACGATGACGCGTGGCTCGCCGCTGCCGACGGACCAGCCGACGAACGACAACGTGGTGTACAACACCGCCGCGACAAGTAGGCTCCACAACGTCCCCCGTTGGACCGATCCGCTGTAATCGCGATACGCCAGTGCGAGGTCCTTCTGCTGACGATCACCGGAATCGGCCATAACGCCAGTGTGACGACAACCGCTGACACAAATTGCCGCCAGCGGCCCGATCCCTTCGAGCCTCGCGATCGAAGGTGAAGCTCGGCGAGACCGTCGAAAAGGGAGGTGCGGCGGCTTCGCTGGTTGAAGCCCCAGCTCGGCCAGCACCTCCTGGTGTCCGTCGTGATCGCGTCCGGGGCCGACGAGCGGCGCCGCGACGGGAGCACTGTCGTCCCGGCGGCGCCCATGAGGCCGTGATCCGCAGCATTGACAATTCGGAAGCCGGCGCATTCTCGGCCAAATGTCTGCCAAGCTCGATTCGTGACCGAACCGCTGCCTGAGGGCCTGTACGAAGCGCTCGTTACCGACTCTCTGCGAGATCAACTGGCCACGCACCCCGACCTCAAGCCAGAGTTCCACGCCCTCGACCCTGCAGACTCACCTGACGTCCTAGCGCGGCATGTCAACGAAGTCGTGCGGACGCGCCTCGCCAACGCCAAACCCGCAGATCGAGTAGCGATCGTCAACGACCTCCTCGATCACCTCAACTCACCCCAAGCGACCGTCACCGGGGATGGTGAGCAGCTCCTCTCGCTGAGAGCGAACGACCTCGGCTCCACCCCGCTCCCCCGCCCGGCGACGCCACTCTCCGACGCCGCCCTTCTCACCAACGCCAAGGATGAACCGGTCCTCGGCGCGGAGCTCCGCAGCGAACTCGCCTCCGCGAACTCGGTCGACCTGTTGTGCGCCTTCATCCGGTGGCATGGCATCCGCGTCCTCGAAGAGCCGCTCGCGGAACTCAAGCGTGCGCGGCATACGCATCCGCGTCCTCACCACCACCTACGTCGGCGCGACCGAACGTCGTGCGCTCGACGAGCTCGTACGACGCTTCGGCGCCGAGGTGAAGATCAACTACGAGACGCAGTCCACGCGGCTGCACGCGAAGGCGTGGCTGCTTCGCCGCAAGACCGGCTTCGACACCGCGTATGTCGGTAGCTCGAACCTGTCCCGCTCGGCGCTCGTTGACGGTCTCGAATGGAACGTCCGGCTCTCGTGCGGTCGCGACGCCGGCCCTGGTCCGCAAGTTCGAGGCGACGTTCGACAGCTACTGGCTCGACGATGCTTTCGTTTCCTACGACCCAGACCGCGATGCAGACCGACTCGACGACGCGCTCCGAATTGCCGGCGGTGGCGGTCGCACTGACAACGGGGCAATCTCGCTCGCCGGGCTGGAGGTCGCGCCCGCCCGCATCAGTTGGCGATCCTCGAAGCACTGGCGTCGGAACGCGCTCGCGACCGCCACCGCAACCTCGTCGTCGCAGCGACTGGCACGGGGAAGACGATCGTCGCTGCCCTCGACTACCGGGACCTTCGGGATGCGGCGAAGCGCGACCTCAGCCTCCTGTTCGTCGCGCACCGCAAGGAGATCCTCGAGCAGTCGCGACGGGCGTATCGCGAGGTCCTTGCCGACGGCGCATTCGGCGAGATGTACGCCGATGGCATGCGCCCGAGCGGTGGCGGCACGTCTTCGCCTCGGTGCAGGCACTCGGAGCGTACGGAGTCGGCCGCATCGATCCCGCGCAGTTCGACGTGGTCGTCATCGACGAGTTCCACCACGCTGGGCGCAAGTTCGTACGCGAAGCTGCTCGACCACCTTCAGCCGCAAGAACTGCTCGGACTGACGGCAACCCCCGAGCGCGGCGACGGCTTCGACGTCCGCGACCTCTTCGGCGGCCGCGCCGCGTACGAGCTTCGACTCTGGGACGCCCTCGAGCAGGACCTGCTGGTGCCCTTCCACTACTTCGGAGTCGCTGACGACGTGGATCTCTCGGGCCTCGAGTGGAAGCGCGGGTCGTACGACACCGAGGGTCTCGACCGCGTGTACACCGGCAACGACGCCCGTACGGCAAAGGTGCTGCGGGAGCTTCAGGACAAGGTCACCGACGTCCGGGACATGCGGGCAATCGGGTTCTGCGTGTCGGTGCGGCACGCCGAGTACATGGCGGCGAAGTTCAACGCGGCCGGGATCCCCTCACTTGCGGTGTCCGGCGACTCGACGCGCGACGAGCGGTCGGGCGCGCTCAGCCGTCTGCGGTCGCGTGACGTCAACTGCCTGTTCGCCGCCGACCTCTACAACGAAGGCCTCGACATCCCTGAGGTCGACACGATCCTCATGCTGCGTCCGACCGCAGAGCTCCACGATCTTCCTTCAGCAGCTCGGCCGCGGTCTGCGTCGGGCGCGCGGCAAGGCCGTGCTGACGGTGCTCGACTTCATCGGCAACCAGCGCAAGGAGTTCCGGTTCGATCAGCGCTACCGCTCGCTCACCGGCACGAGCCGGCGACGCCTCGAGCGCGAGATCGAGCAGGGCTTCCCCTACCTGCCGTCAGGTTCGCAGATCGTCCTCGACCGCGTCGCGCAGAGGATCGTGCTCGACAACGTTCGCAGCCAGCTTCGCCTCAGCGCCAAGGACCTCGCCCGCGAGGTGCGTTCGGTCGGCGAGGCGACGCTCGCGGATTTCCTCACAGAATCTGGCCTCGACCTGCCCGACATCTACGGCCGGAAGCAGACCTGGACGCAGCTGCGGCGCGCCGCGAACCTGCCCACTCCGCCGGCCGGACCGGACGAGGACGTGCTGCTCCGCCGGGTGCGCTCGGTTCTGCATGTTGACGACGCCGAGCGTGCGGCCGCGTACCGGATGTTGCTCGCGGCGGACGGGCCTGCGTACGGCGACCTGTCGGATCGGGAAAAGCGGCTCGCGCGCATGCTGATCTTCGCCGTTTGGCCACCCCGCATGCCGCTCGACTCGTACGACGCCGCGCTGGCGCAGCTTGCGTCAGCATCCCGCCGTGACCGCAGAGATGGCCCAACTCGTCGCACTCACCGAAGACCGCGGCCGCCACGTACCCCGATCACTCGGAGAGGGACTGCAACACGTCCCCCTCGCCACCCACGCTAGGTATCGACGCGAAGAGATCCTCGCCGGATTCGACTACGCGACCCTTGAACGCAAGCCCAGTTCCCACATGACAGGTGTCGCGTGGGCCGCTGAAACTCGTGCGGACCTTCTGTTCGTGACGCTGCACAAGACCGAAGCCCACTTCTCACCGAACACGATGTACCGGGACTTCGCGCTCGCCGCCGACCAGTTCCACTGGGAATCACAGAACTCAACCGCAGCGGACGGCCCCACCGGCCGGCGATACCGCGAGCACGCCGAACTCGGCAGCCACGTCGTCCTCTTCGTCCGCGACGCCCAAGAGGACGACTTCGGAACCGGCGCGCCGTACACCTGCCTCGGTCAGGTCGACTACGTCGAACACACCGGCGAGAAGCCCATGGCCATCACATGGCGGCTGCGGCGCCCGATGCCGGCTGACCTCTACGTGCAGGCGTCGGCCGTCACGCGTTAGTTACGGGTCGACACGAGTTCGACCTCTTCTCCGACTCCGGCGCTGCGTAGACGGCCGGCCGTGGCACAGACGCCCGGGAGAATTCCTGATCTGCGAAGAAGTCTTTCGACGACTTCCATCGTCGGGAAGGCGTACATGACCCTGAGCGTAAGTGCGATCCTTTGCGCACGCTTGCGCTCATGAGGCCGAACGAGCCCGTGACCTGCTGCGATGCCGTTTGGACGTCTGGCGACGGCGGCACCTCGTTGCGGGGCTTTGCGAATGAAAGCGAGCCCAATCCGAGCCCTCCTGTCAGGGAGCTCCGACGGTCACAAACGGCCGCAGACTCGGGTCCTGCCCGCGCGGCTCGAATCCCTACAGCCGCGGGTCGACGGGCTCCGACTCCAGTGCGAGGACCGCGAACACCGACTGGTGCACCTTCCACAGCGGCTCGTGGTCGACGAACGCGGTGAGCGCCTCGAGGCCGAGTCCGTGCTCGCGCTGGGCGAGTTGGCGCTTCTTGCCGAGGTGGCGCTCGCGCAGGACGTCGAGGGAGTCGGTGTAGTCGGGTCCGTAGATGATCCGCAGGTACTCGCGGCCGCGCACCTTGATGCCCGGCTGGATCGCGACCAGCGGTGAGGTGGGCGGGCTTGACGACGATGCCCTCTCCCCCGGCGCCGGTCAGGTCGAGCCACCAGTCGATCGCTGCGTCGCGCTCCTGGGCCGAGGAGAGGTCGACGAACCGGTGCCGGGTCGGCGTGATCAGGTCGCCCTCGAGCTTGGCGAGCTCGGCGAGGTGCCACTCGTGGGACTCGGTCAGCGCGAGCGCTCGGCCTTCGGCGGCGAGGATCTGGAACGGCGCGAGCGTGACGCCGTCGAGCCCGTCGGTCGGGTGGACGTAGGCGGCGTAGGCGTCGCGGAAGGCCTCGGCGTTGCCGAGTCGGCGCTCGACCTCGGTCCGCGAGTCCTGCCGACGTCGAGGCCACGGGCTGCGGCCTGCTCGAGGACCGAGCGGCCTCGGGCAGGCGCGTGCCGTGCGGCCGCGCCGACCGACGCGTACTGGGACTTGATCAGCTCGATGGCCTTGGCCGACCACGGGCAGGAGCTCGCAGTCGAGGGCGAGCCAGTCGGTCTCGAGGGACTCGAACAGCGGCGCGGCGGTCTCGCGCAGCCGGTCGACGAGCTCGCTGGTGTCGGCGAAGAACGGCCGGCCGGTGCGGGTGTAGACGACGCCGGTGGTGCCGTCGCCGACGCCGAAGCGGCGTTCGGCGGCGTCGGCGTCCGTGGCGATGACCGCGATGGCCCGCGAGCCCATGTGCTTCTCCTCGCACACGACCCGGGTGACGCCCCAGCCGGCGTACTCCTCGAAGGCCTGCGCGGGGTGCTCGAGGAAGCCGTCGAGCTTGGAGGTGGCGACCGGCGACATCGTCGGCGGCAGGTAGATCAGCCAGCGCGGGTCGACGGCGAACCGGCTCATGACCTCGAGCGCCGCGGCGGCGTTCTCCTCGGGGATCTTGACCTTGCCGGCGTGGGTGGTCTCCAGCCAGCGGGTGCCGGCGACGTCGTCGATCCTGAGCACCGACGGCTCGCGGTCGCCGCGGCCGGCGCGAGCGGCCGGACGGGCTCGTACCACTCCTGCTCCGCCGGGACCGAGACGATCTCCCGCTCCGGGTAGCGCAGCGCGGTCAGCTCGCCGCCGAAGACGACGCCGGTGTCGAGGCAGATCGTGTTGTTGATCCACTCGGCCTTCGGGGACCGGGGTGTGGCCGTAGACGACCATCGCCTGGCCGCGGTACTCCTGCGCCCACGGGTAGCGGACCGGGAGGCCGTACTCGTCGGTCTCGCCGGTGGTGTCGCCGTACAGCGCGAACGAGCGCACCGGCCGGAGGAGCGGCCGTGGTAGGCCTCCTTGCAGCCCGGCGTGGGCGACGACGAGCTTGCCGTCGTCGAGGACGTAGTGGCTGATCAGGCCGTCCATGAAGTCCAGCGACCTGCTTGCGGAACTCCTCCGGCCTCGCGCTCGAGCTGGGCCAGCGACTCGGCCAGGCCGTGCGAGACGGTGACCTTGCGAGCCCCGCAGGGCGCGGACGAGCTTGGCCTCGTGGTTGCCGGACACGCACAGCGCGTTGCCGGCGGCGACCATGCCCATGACCAGCCGCAGGACGCCCGGGAGTGTCCGGCCCGCGGTCGACCAGGTCGCCGACGAACACCGCCTGACGGCCTTCGGGGTGCGAGGCACCGACGGCGGCGTCACCGTCGTACTCGATCGTCCAGCCGAGCTCGGTGAGCAGGGTGCGCAGCTCCGAGGCGCAGCCGTGGACGTCGCCGATGATGTCGAAGGGGCCGTGGATCTCCCTGCGGTCGTTCCACGGCCGCTCGCGCACGATCTCGACGGCCTCGACCTGGTCGGTGCCGCGCAGGACGTGGACGCGACGGAAGCCCTTCCTTGCTCAGGCGGCGGAAGGAGCGCTTGAGGTCGCGGTGCTGGCGCGTGACGACGTGGTCGCCGAAGTCGCGATCGGGCCGTTGCTGGTTGCGCTCGATCGCGACCGACTCGGGGACGTCGAGGACGATGGCGTCGACGAGGACGTCGTGGCTCTTGGCGAGCTTGACCAGCGAGGCGCGCGCCGCCTGCTGGACGTTGGTGGCGTCGACGACGGTGAGCAGGCCCGCGGCGCAGCCGGGTGCCGACGATGTAGTGGAGGACGTCGAAGGCGTCCGGCGTGGCGGACTGGTCGTTCTCGTCGTCGGCGACGAGGCCGCGGCAGAAGTCGCTGGAGACGACCTCGGTCGGCTTGAAGTGGCTGCGCGCGAACGTGGACTTGCCGCTGCCGGAGACGCCGACCAGGACGACCAGGCCCATGGCGGGAACGGTGACCTGCTGCTGGTCGGTTGCTGCGTCAGGCATCGGTCCCTCCTCCCGGGTGAAGATCGCCATCTGGGTCGGGGTGCCGAGGGTGTCGTCGAGGTCGCCGATGCCGCGGCGCTCGACGCGCGTAGCCGTAGGTCGGCCGCGACGCGGTCGGACCAGTCGGGCGAACTCGTGCGCGGGTCCACTCGAAGCGGTGGTCGGGGTGACGCATGCCCGACGAGTCCTTCGTAGAGCACGTTGTACTCGCTGTTCGGGGTGGTCACGATGACGGCACCCGGCTTGGCCGCGCCGAACACGACACGCTCCAGCGCCTCCAGGCGCGGCGGGTCGACGTGCTCGATGACCTCCATCAGCACGGCGGCGTCGAACCCGGCGTAGCGCTCGTCCTCGTAGGTCAGCGCACCCTGGAACAGCTGACGCGCTCGGCCTGTCGCTCGCTCATCCGGTCGACGTGCAGACGGCGGGCGGCGTACTGCAGCGAGCGGGTGCGAGACATCGGAGCCGGCGATCCGCGTGAAGGCCGAGCGTCTTGACGAGCCGGTCGAGGAACTGGCCCGGGCCGCAGCCCAGGTCGATGACGGACCGCGCGCCCAGCTCGAGCAGCACCTGGTGCACGGCGTCGTGGCGCTGGCCGTTCAGCGGGACGCGCTTCTCGGCGGCTGGAGGACCTCCTCGTCCTCGGCCGGCTCGATGGCCTCCTCCACGTCGTCGCCGAGCTCGGCGAGGCGCGCGAGAGCGACGCCGGTCAGGCCACCGCGGCGGCCGAGGTAGCGGCGGGTGATCAGGTTCGCGTCCGGGTGGTTGGCGAGCCAGCCCTCCCCGGAGCGCAGCAGCTTGTCGACCTCGTCGGGTCCCTGCCAGTAGTGCTTGGACTCGTCCAGGCACGGGCAGCAGGACGTGCAGCTGGTTGAGCGCGTCCGCCAGCCGCACAACGCCGGTCAGGCGGAGCCGGACGTAGCGGGAGTCGCCCCAGTCGGCGAATGCGTCGTCCAGCGGGATCGGATCGGCCTCGACCGTCCAGCCCAGCGGTTCGAAGAGCCGATGCGCGATCTCGGGCCCGCCGCGGCACGGCAGCACCGGGATGGAGATCTCGAGCGGGATCGCCGAGTCGGCGAGTTCCTGGCGGGAGTCGCAACGACCGCTGCGGGCCGTGCTGAACACGTCGGCCATCGCCACGCCGAGCAGCGACGACGCTGCGTACGAGCGGTCGTTGACGTACTGGGCGAGGCTGAAGTCAGGGGCGTTCCTGCCCCGCGACCGGGCCAGCCGGACCGGGTCGACGTCGAGCATCAGCGCGACGGTGCAGCGCTCATCCGTGGCTTCGGGGTAGAACACCGTCGCCGTGCCGAACGACTGCTTGAACTCCTGGACGCGCTCGGGGTGCTTGTGCAGGAGGTAGCCGAGGTCGGTCGCCGGCTGGTGGGTGGTCGAGACGGTCAGGAGCACGCGCTCAGTCTGCCCGAGAGGGTGCGACCGAGCTGAATCGCCCGGGTCTGATGGAGGCTCTCAACCCATGGAGGATGAGAGTCATGGCAGCACCCAGGAAGTACCCAGACGAGCTGCGTGAGCGTGCCACGAGGATGGCCGTCGAGCTGCGGCAGGATCCGGCGACGAAGCAGGGCGCGATCGCACGGGTGGCCGAGCAGCTCGGCATGCACCCCGAGACCCTGCGGAACTGGTGTCGGCAGGCTGAGATCGATGGCGGTGTGCGCCCGGGCACGACAACGGCCGAGTCGGAGCGGATCGCGAGGCTCGAGCAGGAGAACCGCGAGTTGCGTCGGGCCAACCACATTCTGAAGACGTCGGCGGCTTTCTTCGCGGCGGAGCTCGACCGCCCCACCAGCAGGTAGTGGCCTACATCGACGCCCATCGCCACGACGTGGTCGATGGGCGCGAGGTCGGGGTCGAGCCGATCTGCGCTGTGCTGAAGAACGCCGGCGTGCAGATCGCCCCGAGCAGCTACTACGCCGCCAAGGTCAGGCCGCCGTCGGCACGCGCGATCCGTGATGCCGAACTGGTCACCGATATCAAGGTCGCCCACAAGGCAAACCTCGGTGTCTACGGCGCGAGGAAGGTCCACGCCGAGCTCAACCGCGAAGGCGTCCGAGTCGCCCGCTGCACCGTCGAGCGGCTGATGAGGCAAGAGGGTCTCGCGTGGGATTCCGCGGGAGAAGACCCGCAAGACCACCATCGGTGACGGCGCTGAGACCGAACGACCCGAGGACCTCGTCGACCGGAAGTTCGTCGCGATCGCGCCAAATCAGCTCTGGGTCGCGGATCTGACATACGTGCGGACGCACGCTGGCTGGACCTACGTCGCGTTCGTCCTGGATGTCTTCAGCCGGATGATCGTGGGCTGGCAGGTGTCGACCAGTCTGCGCACAGACCTGGCGTTGGATGCCCTCGACATGGGTCTGTGGAACCGGCAGCGGGCTGGCCAGGACGTCACCGGCCTCGTGCATCACAGCGATCGCGGAGTGCAATATCGAGCGATTCGCTACACCGAACGTCTGGCCGAAGCCGAGGCCGTCGCGTCCGTCGGATCGCGGAGAGACAGCTACGACAACGCGATGGCCGAGGCGCTCAACTCGTTGTTCAAGGCCGAGTGCATCCGCAACCCGGTCATGCGGCCCAAGGGCGGCTGGAAGACCGTGGGCGACGTCGAGATCGCTGTCGCCGAATACGTCGACTGGTTCAACCACCGGCGTCTGCACGGCGAGATCAGACTGATCCCGCCGGCCGAGTTCGAGGCCAACCACTGGGCCCAGATCACGCCCGAGCACTACCCTGAGACACCCGTCCCGACCGGGGCTGGTTCCAAGTAACCGAGCCTCCACGAAACCCGGGGCGATTCACCTGGCGGCAGGTTCGACCACTCGTTGAAGACCCGCTGCGCGTCGCTGAAGACCTTCTCGACCGTGGTCGACAGGTTGAGATGCTGGGCGAGGTTCTCGGACTCCCCCTCGTAGGCGAGCTGGAGCTGGTTCTTCAGGTCGTTGAACCGGTTGTTGACCGGCGTGGCCGAGAGCATCAGGACCTTGGTCTTGACGCCTTCGCGGATGACCCGGCGCATGAGCCGCTGGTAGCGGGACTCCTTCTCCTCCGCGTAGTCGGCGTTGCGGAAGTTGTGCGACTCGTCGATCACCACTAGGTCGTAGTTGCCCCAGTTGATCCGTCCAGCCGAAGCCCCATCCCACGCCGGTGTGACGCGAGAATCGGGTGTGCAAGCACGTCGTAGTTGAACCGGTCGCTGGCGAAGATGTTGGTTGTCAGGTTGGCGTTGTAGTTGGTCCAGTTCTCCGACAGCTTCTTCGGGGCGAGAACGAGGACCGACTCGTTGCGCAGCTCGTAGTACTTGATGACGGCCAGCGCGGTGAAGGTCTTACCGAGGCCGACGCTGTCGGCGAGGATGCAGCCGTTGTAGGTCTCCAGCTTGTTGATGATGCCGGTGGCGCGTCACGCTGGAAGTTGTAGAGACTCTGCCACACCTGGGTCTCTTGGTAGCCGGTGCGGTCGTTCGGCAGCACGTCCTCGTTGATGTCGTCGAGGAACTCAGCGAAGAGGTTGTAGAGGATCAGGAAGTAGATCCGGGCTGGGGAGTTCTCGGCGTACACGCTGGCGATGTGCTCGACGACCGCGTCGGTCACGTCATCGAGCTGCGCCGGGTTGTTCCAGATCTGGTCGAACAGGGCGATGTACTGCGACGTCATCGGGGTGTCGTCGATGCGGTGCACCATGTTCGAGACTGCGTTGCCCCGTTCGTACCCGCTTGAGGTCCGCGGTCGTGAAGCCCTGAAGCGGCATGTAGGCGGCTTTGTCGTCCACGACGGCGAACTGCTGCATCGGGTTGCCGGTGGAGTTCGACCGAAAGCGGACCTTGCGCCGGACCCACTCAGCGCATTCCTTCGCGATCGCGCGTTGGGTGAGCTTGTTGCGCAGCCGGATCTCGAACTCAGACCCGTAGAGGCTCGACTCGCCGCTGCCGGCTGTCGGGATGAAGAACTCCCGGCGTTCCTTGCGCAGCTTGTCAGTGACCTTGGCGGTGACGAACGAGGGCGAGGTGAAGATGAAGTCCAGCTCCACCTGCTCGAGCTCTTTACGGAGCGACTCGAAGGCGAAGATGGAGAACGTCGACGCCGCGATGCGGACCTTCGAGCCCGGGGTGATCTCGCTCTTGAGGTCGTCACCGAGGAGCGAGTTGAGGTTGTCGATGATCTTCACTGGTCGACCTCCGTGCCCAAGGGCTCGTCGGCACCCGACCGGCGGACCCATGCGTCGACCTCGGTTACCTGGAACTTCCAGAGCCGGCCGACCCGATGAGCGGGCATGTCCTTCTTGGCGATCCAGGTGTAGATTCTGTCCTTGGTGACACCGAGGTGCTCGGCAATCGCGTCAGCAGACACCCAGGGTTCGGTCACCTGAGCAGGCTAGCCCGATGCAGGCCGGTCTTTGCCCGTTTCACCGTATGGTAAGGCGCCGGGCCCCGGCGAGTTCAGCCATCTTGGCCTTGGCCCTCAACCCAAACGTCGACGACAACCCATGTCGGGCCGAGGACCTCGACCACCTGGCCGGGTTCCGCAATGCTCGAGGGTTCCCTCTGGGTGCTCTCGGACCTCTCGCTGCCTGTCACGTCGTCTGGACCTGCACACACGGCCGCCGACGGCAGTGCCGTGTTCGTACCAGAGGAGCGGCCGGCGGAGCGACAGCTCCGCCGGCCAAGACCTGGGTGCGAGGCAACAAGTACCTCGCAGGGACACCTCGTACCACCACGATTGGGTGGTCCCAGGAGTTGCGTCGCCCGCCCAGCGATGAACACTGACGGGCGCGGTGAACGCGAGACCCGGCGCCGCTCATTCTGCCACGATTGTCGAGTGACAAGCATCGTCGCCTGGGTGGGCGTAGATCAGCGTAAACCGCTTCGCTCTGCATCGCGAGCGACAGCAGGATCACGTGGGATGAACGCGACCGTTGGGACCACGGCCGCAAGTCGTTCGCGAGCGCGCTGCGACCACACATCTTCGGGTACTGGAGCGACGTTCTATTTCCGGCCTTGGCGACTCTCCGACGGTCATCCAGCAAATCGACGACGGGTTTCTCAGCGAGGACCGTGGCGACGTGGGACAAGCGGCATACGAGCGTATCCGGGCGCTCTGGGCGACGTACCCCCACGCTCATCGTCGGTCCTTCGGCATCCTCCACGGTTTCCGGACCGGGGAGGGTATGGTCTGTGAGTTCAAGCTCACGGTCACGTTCTTCAACGCCGCTACTGATAGATGGTCGTTCGAGCCCATCGTCATTCCCAACGCATCCGCCTTTCTGCAGATCCAAGGCAGCGGCGGGTCTTCGGTCCGCCAAGCTCAGTCTCGCTGGGAGGTGAGCGATGCGGCCGGACGAGTCGGCTGCCTTCAGCGCGTTCACCGACGCGCTGAGCAGCGAGAGGATCCGGTCGAGGCGTGAGGGCGGCAACTGGTCCAGGCCTCGATCGCGAGGGCCCTGCGCCAGCCTTCGGCACGGTGTTCGGCGGGAAGCGGGCCACTCCGCCAGGCGTGCACCTCGTCGTCTGCGCGACGACCCGTGGAGGTACACCGTGGAGTGGCGCAACGAGCTGTTCGAGCGGGTTGACGGCGCAACGGCCAAGCGACGAGACGGCGCGCAGCTTCATGCCCGCGCTCGCTGACCGGTCAACCACCAGCGGACGACAACTGATCCGTGGTATGGCCTCGCAACCGCGGCGGAACGCCCGACTGGCGATCAAAGCACTGACGGGCGAGTACGGCACAAACGAGTGCCGGGAGCATGATCGCGCGTCGTCCTCCCTGCCGTCGGCGGCCTCATGCTGGGTGTGGAGGACGTCGTCGCGGACCGGCAGGTCGTCGCTGCAGGCGTCGGCACAGTCGTCACGCATACCCCCACACGGGTCCTGAACGTCCTGACCTTCGTCGAGAGCAGCGCATTCTGGTCAACCTTGGCTGGGGGATGCTCTCCGACCCCGGCACTGCGCAGGCCTCCCCGCTTCTGTGCCGAGGGGCGGCGGCGGCGCGGCTGGATGCTGCGCGGCATGGAAGTCAGCGGGCTCAACCCCAAGGGCCTCCTGCTCCTTGCGATGCTGCCGCAGCTCACCCATCCCCGAGGGACGTAGTCGGCACCGGTACAGCTCGGCGCTCTGGGCCTCCTGTTCGTCGCCACTGCGGCCTTTTCTACACGGCCCTTGGCCTCGGCGCCCGTGCCGTGCTCGGCGCGCGACCGGCCGCCTCGCGCGTCCTCACGTGCGTGTCGGGAGTCGCGATGATCGTCGTCGGCCTCGCGCTCCTCGCCGAGCGTCTCCTTATGCACTGACACGGTCCGGCACCGACGCGAGCGCGGCCGCGATGGCACTGCGTAGCAAAGGGAAGTGGGGCGGCCCCGTACGGGACCGCCCCACTCAGTCAGTCACGTCGTCAGCTGCAGCCGCTGGTGCTGCCGCAGCCCTCGCACACGTGGCAGGAGCCGGCGGGGCGCATCTTCGTGCCGCAGGTCATGCACAGCGGGCGTCGACCGCGGAGCCGGTGATCTCCTCGAGCAGCTCGGCGCTGGTGTGGGCCTGCCGCGGCGCCGGACGGGCCGTCTCCGCGACCTGGGCCGTCGACCTGGCCTCGGCGTCGGCGACCTGCGCCTCGGCCTCGACTCGGCCGCCGCCTCGGCCGGCGCGACTCGGCGGCTGCGTCGTCGACGAGCTCGGCGGCCGTGTGCCGTCGTCCTCGACCGGCTCGTACGAGCCGGTGTCGAGGTAGCGCTGACGCTCGTCGGCCGAGTGGATGCCCATCGGCCGAGCGGGTGTCGAAGTCGAGGTAGTCCAGCGCCAGGCGACGGAAGATGTAGTCCATGATCGACTGCGCCATGCGGACGTCCGGGTCGTCGGTCAGACCGGCCGGCTCGAACTTCAGGTTCGTGAACTTCTGACGAACGTCTCCAGCGGCACGCCGTACTGCAGCCGATCGACATCGCGATCGAGAAGGCGTCCATCACGCCGGCCAGGGTCGAGCCCTGCTTGCCGAGCTTCAGGAAGATCTCGCCCGAGACCGTCGTCGGGTACGAGCCCGAGGTCATGTAGCCCTCGGCGCCACCGACGGTGAACGACGTCGTGATCGACGGGCGCGACTTCGGCAGACGCGACGGATCGGCTTCTCGACGATGACCTTCTTGACGATCTCGATGACCTCGGCCGGCTCGGCGGCGTTGGAGTCCTTGGCCTTGTTCTCGCCTTGCCGTACGAGAGCGGCTGGCCGACCTTGCAGTTGTCGCGGTAGACCGCGAGCGCCTTCAGGCCGAGCTTCCAGCCCTGGAAGTAGACGTCCTCGATCTCCTCGACCGTGGCCGTCTCGGGCATGTTGACCGTCTTGGAGATGGCGCCGGACAGGAACGGCTGGCGCGCCGCCATCATCCGCACGTGGCCCATCGGCTTGATGGACCGCTCGCCCATGGCGCAGTCGAAGACCTCGTAGTGCTCGGTCTTGAGGCCCGGCGCGTCGATGACGTGACCGTGCTCGGCGATGTACTCGACGATCGCCTCGATCGTCTCGCCGGTGTAGCCGAGCTTCTTGAGCGCGGCCGGGATCGTCTGGTTGACGATCTGCATCGAGCCGCCACCGACGAGCTTCTTGAACTTGACCAGCGAGAAGTCCGGCTCGATGCCGGTCGTGTCGCAGTCCATCATGAAGCCGATGGTGCCGGTCGGCGCCAGGACCGACGCCTGGCGTTGCGCCAGCCGTTCTTCGTCACCGATCTCGATGCCCTCGGCCCACTGCTTGGTGGCCTCACGGTGCACGGCGATGTCCATCGCGTGCATCGTGCGGATCTCGTCGTTGGCGGCCTGGTGCTTGCGCATGACGCGCTGCGTGCGCCGTCGGCGTTCTGGCGCGAAGCCGTCGTACGGGCCGACGACACCGGCGAGCTCGGCCGAGCGACGGTAGGACGTGCCGGTCATCAGCGAGGTGATCGCCGCGGCGAGCGCGCGGCCGCCGTCGGAGTCGTACGCCAGGCCCGACGCCATGAGCAGCGCGCCGAGGTTGGCGTAGCCGATGCCGAGCTGGCGGAACTTGCGCGTCGTGTCGCCGATCGCCTCGGTCGGGAAGTCGGCGAAGCAGATCGAGATGTCCATCGCGGTGATGATGAACTCGACCGCCTTGACGAACTTCTCGGTGTCGAACGAGCCGTCGTCCTGGAGGAACTTCAGCAGGTTGAGCGACGCCAGGTTGCAGCGACGAGTTGTCGAGGTGCATGTACTCGGAGCACGGGTTGGACGCGGTGATGCGGCCCGACTCCGGCGTGGTGTGCCAGTCGTTGATCGTGCCGTCGTACTGGATGCCCGGGTCGGCGCAGGCCCACGCGGCCTGCGCGATGTCCTTGCAGAGCTTCTGGGCGTCGATCGTCTCGATGACCTCGCCGTTGGTGCGGGCGCGCAGACCGAACTCCGTGCCCTCCTCGACGGCGCGCATGAACTCGTCGTTGACGCGGATCGAGTTGTTGGCGTTCTGGTACTGGACGCGACGTGATGTCGGCGCCGCCGAGGTCCATGTCGAAGCCGGCGTCGCGGAGGACGCGGATCTTGTCCTCCTCGTGGGCCTTGGTCTCGACGAACTCGTCGATGTCGGGGTGGTCGACGTCGAGGACGACCATCTTGGCCGCACGACGCGTGGCGCCACCGGACTTGATGGTGCCGGCGGACGCGTCGGCGCCGCGCATGAACGAGACCGGACCGGAGGCCGTGCCGCCCGAGGAGCGGAGCAGCTCCTTGGACGAGCGGATGCGGGACAGGTTGAGGCCGGCACCGGAGCCGCCCTTGAAGATCAGGCCCTCCTCCTTGTACCAGTTGAGGATCGAGTCCATCGAGTCGTCGACGGCGAGGATGAAGCAGGCGCTGACCTGCTGCGGGCTGGACGTGCCGACGTTGAACCACACCGGGCTGTTGAAGCTGAAGACCTGGTGCAGGAGCATGTGCGTCAGCTCGTGCTCGAAGATCTCGGCGTCGGCGTCGGTCGCGAAGTAGCCGTTGTCGTGGCCGGCCTTCGTGTAGGTCAGGACGACGCGGTCGAGCAGCTGCTTGAGGCTCTGCTCACGCTCGGGCGCTGCCGACGGCGCCGCGGAAGTACTTGGTGGTGACGATCGTGGAGGCGTTGACGCTCCAGAAGTCGGGGAACTCCACGCCGCGCTGCTCGAAGACCGTCTCGCCGGTCTTCCAGTTGGTCTGGACGACGTCGCGACGCTCCCAGGTGACGGCGTCGTACGGGTGCACGCCCTCGGTCGTGTAGACGCGCTCGATCTTGAGGCCCTTGCCTGCCCTTGGTGGTCTTGCGCCCCGCGCGGAGCCCCGCTGGGTCCGCTGACCGTCTCCGTCATTGTGTGCTCCTGTTCTGCGCGCTGCGTGTTGCGCGCCGTGAAGTGTGGTGTTCGGTGGTGCTTCAGGTGCTGCTGGACGTCCGGGTCGTGCCTGCTCCGTGCGAGCTGCGGCTGGTCGGCGTCGGCGCGCGACCATCAGCGTCGCGATCTCGGCGGCGAAGTCGTCGGCACGTCGAAGGACTTGTAGACGCTCGCGAACCGCAGGTAGGCGACCTCGTCGAGCGCCTTGAGCGGCTCGAGGATGGCCATGCCCGACCTCGTGCGCGCGGATCTCGGCTGCCCCGCGGCACGCAGCGCGTCCTCGACCTGCTGGCCGAGACGCGCCAGGTCGTCGGCCGAGACCGGGCGACCCTTGCACGCCTTGGCGACGCCGGCGATGGCCTTGTCGCGGATGAACGGCTCGGTGGCACCGGACCGCTTGACGATCATGAGCTGCATCTGCTCGATCGTCGTGAAGCGCTTCTCGCACTCGGCGCAGACCCGGCGACGCCGGATGGCGCCGCCCTCGTCGGCCACGCGGCTGTCGAGCACCTTGGTGTCGGTGTTCTTGCAGAACGGGCAGTGCATCCCGAGCTCCTCTCGCTGTGGACGGAATGTGGAGAACCACCGGAAATCTGTGGGGTTCGCCACTGGCCCTTGTGGACTAGATGTGGATAACTACATCCGTGTAAGTACTAGATGTAGTGGCTACCGTACGCGTCCGACCCAGGCCATGCAACTCAGTCTCGCGTGTCGCGCCGACATTTCTTCCGTCGCAGGTCAGAGGGTGTTTGAGGGGTACGACGCGGCGTGTCGCGGGGTCACGCGCGATGCTGCGAGCCGCCCCGCCGCATCCCCCGGACGACGACCACCACGTCCACCAGAGCAACGACGGCAATCAGGGCCGACACGATGCCGACGACGACCATGACGCCGGTCGCCTCCGGCGCCGTCAGGCCCCAGAGCGCGAGCGCGGCGAAGACGACGACCCCGCCGAGGGAGAGGGCGAGGCGCATCCCGTACGCGCTGAGTGCCTTCTTGGGCTCCGAGCCGGTGTGCCGGCGTCGGCGAGGAGAACGAGAACTGGGACTGGGACGGGGGTCGGATGAGCTCATGACAGACCTCCTTGGCTGTTACCTGTACAACACCAGGGGGACCCGGATCCATCCCGTCACACGCGGCCAGAAAGGCCCGCTGACCTGCGCAAACGTGGCGCGGTCAGCCGTCCTCGGCGGCGAGTCGGCCGATCCGGCCGGTCCCCCAGTTGCCGAGCGGCGCCAGCGCCGCGTTGAGCGCGACCCCGTGCTCGGTCAGCGAGTACTCGACGCGCGGCGGGACCTCCGGGAACACCTCGCGGTGCAGCAGCCCGTCGGTCTCCATCTCACGCAGCTGCTGGGCCAGCACCTTGTCGCTGACGCCCGGCAGGCCGCGCCGTATCTCCGCGTAGCGCCGCGTCCCGTACGCCTCCAGCTCCCACAGGATGAGGGCCTTCCACTTGCCGCTGACGACGTCCATCGCGGCGTCCAGCCCGCAGACGTACGGCCCGCGCCGTCGCGTGTCGGGCTTCGCTGTCCCTACCGTGCTGCCTGCCATCGGGTCCCCCGGTGAGTACGTCGGTCGTCGGGTCGCTTACTTGAAGGTGAGAACCTCACAACGAAGTGCGTTCTTCCGCGAGGCTCGCCGCGGCGGCGATCGTGGAGGGCATGACCTCCACCAGCCACTCCCCCGTGACCGTACTCGGCCTCGGGGACATGGGCCGCGCTCTCGCGACCACCGTCGCCGCCGCGGGCCACCCCACCACGGTGTGGAACCGTACGCCGGGCCGCGCCGACGACCTCGATCCCGACCGCACCACCGAAGCCACCTCCGTACGCGATGCGGTCACCGCCTCCCCGCTCGTCGTCGTGTGTCTGCTCGACGCCGACTCGGTGCGCGAGGTCCTCGACCCGGTCGCCGACGCGCTCGCCGGCCGCACCGTCGTGAACGTCACCACGACCACGCCCGAGCAGTCGCGTGCGCTCGCCGCATGGGCCGACGGCCACGGCGCGGCGTACCTCGACGGCGGCATCATGGCCACGCCCCCGATGATCGGCGGGGAGGGTGCGCAGATCCTCTACAGCGGCTCGACAGCCGCGTACGAGGAGTACCGCGCCGTGCTCGAGACGTGGGGCGAGAGCCCGTACCTCGGTGAGGATCCCGGGGTCGCGTCCCTGTACGACCTGGCGCTGCTCGCCGGCATGTACACGATGTTCGCCGGCTTCCTCCACGGCGCGGCGATGGTCGCGACCGCGGGGATCTCGGCGAGTGCGTTCGCCGAGAGCGCGGTGCCGTTCGTGTCGGCGATGGTCCCGTCGTTCCGCGAGTACGCCGCGGTGGTCGACGGCGGCGACTACGGCGTGGCCGACCAGCAGAGTCTCGACTTCTCCGACCTGTCGGACATGGTGCAGGCGAGCGGCGAGGCCGGTGTCGCGCCGGACGTCGTCGCGGCCGTCCAGAGGCTCATCCGGCAGCAGATCGACCAGGGTCACGGCAAGGACGGGTTCGCCCGGTTGTACGAGAGCATCGCCCGCCCGACGACGACAGGAGCAGCACGATGAGCACGACGCAGGACAGGGTGACGGTCATCGGGCTCGGCCCGATGGGGCAGGCGATGGCGCGGATCTTCCTCGCCGCCGGACACGACGTGACGGTCTGGAACCGTACGCCCTCACGGGCCGACGACCTGGTCGCCGCCGGCGCGGTGCGCACGGAGACCCCGAAGGAGGCGTTGGCCGCGAGCGAGCTCGTCGTGCCTGAGCCTCACCGACTACGCGGCGATGGACGCGATCCTCGGGGACGCGTCCGCCGCGCTCGCCGGACGGACGCTGGTCAACCTCAGCTCCGACACCCCCGACGTCACACGCGAGGCGGCCAGGTGGGCGGACGCGCACGGCGCGACGTTCCTCGTCGGTGGTGTCATGGTGCCGCCCGGGATGCTCGGCGGCGACGACGCGTACGTCTACTACAGCGGACCCACCGACACCTTCACGACGTACGAGAAGGTGCTCGCGCTGCTCGGCGAGCCCCGGTACGTCGGCGAGGATCCCGGCGCGGCGCAGCTGCTCTACCAGGCGCACCTCGACGTCTTCCTCACGGCGCTGTCCGGGATCGCGCACGCCGTGGCGCTGGTCGGCACGGCCGGAGTCAGCGCCGCCGAGTTCCTTCCTGACGCCCTCGGCACGCTGGCGACCACCGACGCGATGACCGGCTTGAGCGAGACCGGCGCCGCCGCGTTCGACGACGGCATCCATCCGGGCGACCTCAGCACGACCACGATGATGGGCGCGACCGCCGCGCACATCCTCGGTGCGAGCGAGTCCGCAGGGGTCGACACCGCACTGCCGCGCGCGGTGCTGTCGCACTACGAGCGCGCGATCGCCGCCGGGCACGGCAAGGACAACTGGACGAGCATCTTCGAGGTGATCAAGGCGCGGTGAGGCGTCGCGCGACGACTGCGTGCTGACGGCTCAGCCGACGACGCGGGCGACCGTGGTCCCGAGCATCCACGCCACTCCCCCGGCGCACGCGGCCGTGGCGAGCCAGAACGACGCCAGCCACACCGCTGCCGGGACCCGCGTGAGGGTCTCGAGTGCTACGGCGTCGGACTCGCCGCGGCTGCGGTGCCAGTGGCGGCCGCGCCACGTGTCGACGACCGACCGCAGGCCGCCGAGGACGAGGAAGGTGCCGACGCCCACCGCCGCACCGCTCTGCACGACGGGCGGGGCCCACCACCACAGCCCCGCCGACGCCGCCACACAGGCGAGCAGGACGAGCACGGTGAACACGCTGCGCGCCCACAGCAGGCAGACCGCGAACAGCACCGCCAGCCCGAACAGCCCGGGCGCCGCCCAGCCCTTCACCGCGACGAGCACCGCGAGGACTCCCGCGATCGCCGGCGCGGGATAGCCCGCCCAGGCGCACACGACCATGCCGAACCCGCTCGCCTTGCCGCGGGTGTGGGTGACGCCCGAGGCGTCGAGCCGTACCCGCAGCGCCGTCAGCTTGCGGCCCGCGAACACACCACCGAGCGCGTGCCCCAGCTCGTGCGCGACGGTCACGACGACGCTCGTACGACGCCAGGCCGGAGCGGTGAGCGCGAGGACGGCGACGACCAGCGCGAGCGCCCACACCGTGAGGTCCGCCGTCGTGTACGTGGCGGGGTCCACGGTGGCGAGCCGCGCGTCGAGATCGTCGAAGGTCACGCCATGAACAGTAGGCGTCGTCCCCAGCGCCACGTTGTCCACAGGTGCGGTGTCGAGGGGTGACGTCGCACCGGTTCGTCGCCCTAACGTGCCGCGCATGCCTCTCCGCCGACGCTCCTCCGGTGCCCTCGTCCTCGCCGCACTCGTGGCCTTCTCGTCCGTGGCCGGGTGCGGCCCGCAAGAACGGCCCGCGTCCGCGCACACGTCGGCCCCGCCGTCCGTCGTTGCTCGCGTCGCTGCGGAGCCGGCCGCGCCGGCCGTCGAGGTGCCGACGCTCTCGCGCGCGGCGGACGAGTTCACCGCCGCGGCGGCGCAGGTCTTCGTGGAGCACTACTACCGGCTCATCAACCACGCCGCACGCACCGGCGACACGCGGCCCTTGCGGCAGGCGTCGGCGGCGGAGTGCCGCGGCTGCGACAACGTCGCCGACCAGATCGAGCGCGCGTACAAGACGGACGGCGGCATCACCGGATTCTGGTGGGACCCCTACTTCACGCACGCCATGGACGAGCAGGACTACAAGGTGACCGCAGCGGACGTCGAGGCGGACGCGTACGTCTACCGTCGCGCCGCCGACGCCAAGCCGCACCGTGTCCGCAAGACCGAGCACCACCACCTCTTGAGGGCGAGACGGTACGACGGCCGGTGGCGGATGATCTTCCTCAGCGACCAGGCGGCCCTGATGCCCGACGGGTATGACACGGACTTCCCGACGAAGGCTCCGCCGCGACCGCGCTTCTCACCGTTGCTCAGCTGACCTCGCGCGCGTCGAGCTCGGCGATGCGGCGCTTGGGCGCGATCAGCCGGTACGACGCGTCGACCAGCTCGGCGACCTCGTCCCAGTCGACGTCCTCGGCACCGAGATCGAGCGCCCGCCAGCCGAACGGGCCGTAGTAGGCCGGGACGAAGAACCGCTCGTCGTCGTCGAGCGCCGGGAGCTCGGACTCGTCGACCTTGACGAGCAGGGCACTGCGGACCTGCCGGTGCTCACCGGGCCGGATCTTCTCGGAACCGCCGAACGCGGCGAAGATCTTGCCGCACCGGAACGTCGGACGGCCGTGCGACACGTGCTCGTCCGCGCCGGGATAGGCGAGGCAGATCGTGCGCAGCTCAGCCAGGCCGGGATCGTCGTCGTGGAACATCACCGGGTGTGCCATGAGAAGAGTCAACCAGCCCTTTCGTCCACAGGACGTGCAACGGAGGCTTCCGTCTGACCCGTGCTGCCACTACCTTTCCGGCATGACTCGCGTGGGTACGGCGCTGGCCGCGGCCGTCGCGCTGCTGTCGGTCAGTGCGTGTACGGGCGAGGAGCCGGCCGGCGGAGATCCGACAACATCGGCGCCCTCTCCCCGCGCAACGCCCTCCCCCACACCCACACCTGCGGCACCGACGATCCCGCCCGAGGCCACCGAGCACAGCGCCGACGGCGCCGCCGCCTTCGTGAAGTACTACATCGCCGTGTTCAACCACGCTGCGGCACCACTGGCGACACGACCGCGTTGGCTCGCCGCGTCCACCCAGGCGTGCACATCGTGCCAACGCAATCGATTCGGCGCCTCCGTGCAATCAGAAAGAACGGTGGCTCTTCCGGAGACCCGGATTGGCGACCGACTATCACGAGCAGCCAGCTCATCAGCGGAACCTTCATCGTGACCGCGGACATCAGACCTCCTCGGACTTCCGTATCAGGAGACATCCGCAAGCACCTGCCGGAACTGTCAAAGCGACGACGTATGACGATCTCTACGAGCTTGACGTGGCGTCAGGAGGCTGGGTCGTCGACCGCATCGTGAGCAGGAGATGCCCGAGTGATCGCGGATGCAATCGTCGCTGGAATGCCTCATCACGTGTCGGTGAGCAACGATCCGCCAAATGTGCGTTCCGAATGCCATCAGGAGGATCTGACTGTCGAGGACGACGCAGGAGCTCCCGGCGGTCCCGCTCCCTCCCCCGGCCGAGCCCGGGCAGCCTCCTCCACAAGCGGAGATCCGCTACGAGTTCCCGTGCACTCCGGGCCAAGGGACGGACACGACGTGCAGCACTCGCGTACTCGTGCCCGGACGAGACCCAGATCCGTTACAACGTGTGGCGCCGCGAGCCGGGTGGTGACTGGGTGATGATCGGGACCCAGTGCAGAGGCGGGAGCCCGGACGACGAGACCGTGCCTGCGGTCACGGCTGGTGACGTGCTCCGCGAGGTGCGGCGCCTGCCGCTCCCCAAGGCGCAGCTCGCGATCCAACCGTCCGACCGCACGCTCGTGAACCTCGACACCGTCTTCTCGACGACCGCACCGAAGTTCGACAGGACAGTGACGATCCTCGGCCAACGGGTCCGCATCATCGCGAAGCCGACCCGCTACGCCTGGCACTTCGGCGACGGCGCCACGCTGACGACCGCGACGCCCGGCCGTCCGTACCCCGCGATGGACGTCACCCACCAGTACACGAAGGCCGACCAGACGCACCGCCCGCGCGTCGACGTCACGTTCTCGATCTCGTACTCCGTCGACGGCGGCCCGACACAGTCGCTCGCACAGACCATCACCACCGAGGGACCCGCCGCGAGCCTCACCACGCGCGAAGCGACGCCCGTCCTCGTCGACTGACCCACCGCGCCAACACTCGCCTCGTACCGTGGTCCGCATGACCGAGCCCTCGATGCGCGAGCGGATGCTCGCCGGCGACCTCTACATCGCCGACGATCCCGACCTCATCCGCGAGAACGAGCGCGCCCAACGCCTCACGCACGCGATCAACACGGCGGACCCCACCGACCGTGAACATGGGCGCGAGCTCCTGTGCGAGCTGCTCGGCGGGTTCGGCGAGGACAGCGCGATCCGCCCGCCGCTGCACGTCGACTACGGCTACCAGACCACGATCGGCGCACGCACCTTCGCGAACTTCGGTCTCGTGATCCTCGACGTCGCGACCGTCACGATCGGCGACGACGTGCAGATCGGCCCGTACGTCCAGCTGCTCACGGCGACTCACCCGCTCGAACCCGGCCCGCGGCGCGACAAGTGGGAGTCGGCCGAGCCGATCGTGATCGGCGACAACGTCTGGCTCGGCGGCGGCGTCATCGTCTGCCCGGGCGTGACGCATCGGCGACGACACCGTGGTCGGCGCCGGCTCGGTCGTCACGCGCGACCTTCCTGCGGGTGTCCTCGCTGTCGGTACGCCGGCCCGTGTCGTCCGCGAGCTCTGACCCGCGGACGACACGCAGACCTCAGCGCACTCGGAACCGCTTGACCACCTTCGGGCTCCATCCGCTGATGTTCTTCGCGCGGACGGTCACGGTGAGCTTCCCGCGGCGCAAGGCCGACTTCTTCACCGTGTACGACCGCCGTCCCGGCTTCAGCGTCACCGACTTGACGATCTTCGAGCCCTTGCGGAAGACCAGCTTGTACTTCTGCACCGCTCCGCCACCGTTGTCGGCCGGCTTCGCCCAGCCGCACCTTCCGCTTCGCGGCGCGCGTCTTCCCGGTGACCCGCACCGAGCGCACGGCCGTGGGCCGCTTCGGGAACATCGTCGAGAACACCTGGATCGCCCGCGATCCACGGGTCGTGACGATCCGACCGTTCAGCGCGACGGCCACCTCTCGCGGGTTGATGCTCGACCTCGTGCCTCGCAGCACACGAAGCGGGCGAACGTTGCCGTTCGCCGTCGGAGCGAACGCGCTGATGCTCCGGCGTGTCCCGTCCGTCACGTACAGGCGGTTCGCGGAGTCGACGTCGACGTGCCGTGGCGACCGGAGACCGGTACGGGGCCCCTTGATGCGCACTGCCGGTGGGACGTCGTCCCTGGCGCCCGGGGCGTACCCGAGCACCTCGTTGGCGACCGCCACCCAGATCCAACCCCGACCGTCGATGGCGACGTCCCGCACCCCGTCCGCCGGCAGCCCGGGGAGCAGACCCACGAGGATGACACGGACGTCCTTTTGGGTCGTGGCGCCCGGCGGGTACAGCCACAGCTCGTTCGCGGTGGCGACGACCAGATCACCCCTCGGGGAGACGGCCAACGCTCGTGAGTAGGTCGGAACCCAAAGGCGCCTCAGAGGGTTCGTCCCTGAGAATCGCGGGCGATACGTCAGGACGTTCGCCTCGCCCTCGATGATCGACCTGAGCATGTAGGTGTTGCCCGAGCCGTCCGACGCCAGGTCGATGTCCACCTTGTCTCCTGCAGGCCCCGGAGCCACAACGTGAGACGGACTCGCGTTGCCGTCCGCACGCGGACCGAACACGCGTACCCGATCGGAGAGCACCCGGGCGAAGAACGTCGCGCCGTCGGAGGCGATCCCCACCGCCTGGGCGTTCTCGACCTGTGCGCGCGAGCCGCCGATCACCCGGCTCGGGCCGTAGTCGACGGTGTCCGCGCTCGCAGCGCTCGCACCTGCCATGGTTACGCCGCCCGCGACGAGCACGATGCTCCCCGCGGCGGCGATCGATCGTCCTGTCCTCATTCTTCCTCCCCTGCTCACCGCACTCGGAACCGCTTGACCACCTTCGGGCTCCAACCCATGGAGGTCTTCGCCCGCACTGTCACCGTGAGCTTGCCGCGGCGCAGCGACTTCTTCTTCACCACGTACGACCGGCGATCCGGCTTCAGCGACTTCGTCCGCAGCACCTTCGAGCCCTTGCGGATGACGACCTTGTACTTCTGCACCGCACGGCCACCGTCGTACGACGGCTTCTTCCACCGCACCGTCCGCTTCGCGGCCGCAGACTTCCCGGTCACACGCACAGCCCGCACCTTCGAGGCACGCGTCGGGAAGAGCGTGCGCTAGACCCGAGACGGCGCTGGCGCCCACGGGGACGCCACGATGTCGCCGCTTCGCGCTCCCCACGTCCCGCCGCTCCGACACCGCGGCCGTGTGTTCGGGGGGATTGCGAGCACCTTCAGCGGGGCTGCGTCCCCGCTCGCTGACGCCGCGAACACGCTGACGTGGGCCGACCATACTGCGACGTACACCCGTCCTGCGGCGTCGACGTCGAGGGCTGCCGCTCGATCACCCAGACCCGTACGCGGACCGTTGATGCGCACGGTCGGAGCGACGTTCCCGCGGGCACCAGGTGCGAGGCGGCGAGCGCAGAGGACACCAGGTTCGGGCGTCGATCCGCCCGTCACCGCAGAGGCGATCTCGACTGCCGAGGGCCAGTTCCACCGACCTGTCGCCGGTCCCTTGATCACCCGGGTGGGAGTCGCGTTGCCGCGGGCAGTCCGCGAGAAGATCTCGACCTCGCCACCGACACCGGGGATTCGTGCGATCTCTCCGGACGGGGAGATGGCGATCGCCGTCCATTGTCCAGGAGCTGCAACGTCCGGAGGGCTTGCGCGGGTCGCGCCGCGCGGGTACACCTTGACGACGGTGTCGACGTCCTTCGGCCCCCTGACAGCGCGTAGAGGCGGCCCGCTGCATCGGTCGCGAGCGCGTCAAGGGCTTCGACGTACACGACGGGCTTCTGCACCCGCGCCGGCCGGGCGTTCCCGCGTGCACCGGGCCCGAAGACACGGACGGTCGTCGGGTTCGTCTCCCGCAGCACGTACGTCGTGCCGTCCGGCCCGACCGCGAGCCCCGCGTGAGTGCTGACCTTCGCCCGGTCGCCCGCGATCGTACGGCTCGGCGGATCCTCCGCCGCCATTCCTGGTCCAGCGCCGGCGACCATCAGGCCGGCCGTGGTCGCGGCGGCAGTCGCCGCGGCCACCATTCGTGTTCTCCTCATGAGGTGCTCCTGTCTGTGTGGGTCCGCTGCGATGCGGAGGGGCCGTCGAGTGGTGAGTGCTCATCGGCCCGGAGGAGCGCGCGTCAGGCGGCGCGACGTCGGTTGGTCACGCCGGCGACCGCGAGCGCGACCACCGTCACGAGGTACACCTGCCCGATCAGCGCCTCGAAGGCGGCGAGCATCTTGCCCGTGTCCGTCACCGGCGTCAGGTCGCCGAACCCGGTCGTGGTGATCGTGACGAAACTGAAGTAGAAGTAGTCCACGCCGTTCTGGACGTCGGCCGTCTGGGCGAAGAACACCCCGTCCCACGCCCCCATGAACGCGTACGCACCGGAGAACGCGAAACCCAGCAGCAGGTACACGACGATGACCCCGAGCACGATGTGCACGTCGAGAGAGGGGTCGCGGACGAGGTGAGCCCCGATCGTCGCGATCGTGGCAAGGCAGAGGACCACCACGATGACCGAGTACGCCATCGTCGCGTGGCGGTCCTCCCCCACCTGCGCGACTGCGCTCGCCACGACTCCCACGACCACGAGGGCCGCCGACACGGCGATCACCGATCGCCGTGCCCCAGACGTCCGTTGGGCGAACACCAGCACCGCTCCGAGGAGTCCCGCGACCAACGGCCTCAGCAGCGGGTTGTCGACCGGCACGAGCAGCACGACGAAGGCGAGCAGGATCAACGAGATCCCGTACCGGTCCCGCTGCGGTGTGCGGTGGTCGTCCACGAGAGGTGAGCCTAGGGCTCAACGTGCCGGTGCGCAGGACCGTGGCGGTCGTGGTCATCGAACGCGGAACCTCTTGACGACCTTCGGGCTCCACCCCACGGTGGTCTTCGCCCGGACGGTCACCGTGAGACGCCCCTTGCGCAGCTTCGACGTCGAGACCTTGTACGACCGGCGGTTCGGCTTCAGCGTCACGGTCTTGAGCGTCTTCGAGCCCTTACGGAACACCAGCTTGTACGACCGGATCGCGCGTCCCCCGTCGTTGGCGGGACGTACCCACCGCACGGTCCGCTTCGCCGCCCGTGTCTTGCCGGTCACTCGGACCGACCGGACGGCTGAGGGCCGTGTCGGGAAGAGCGTCCGGTAGGCGAAGACCTGGCGCCGCGCCACCGCTGAGTGGAGGATGTCGCCACGCGCGTCGACCGCGATGCCCCCGTACGGTGCGGTCGCCAGCAGGGACCGAGGCCCGGACAGCGTCCGCAGCGGTACCTCACGGTTGGCGCCGGACCGGAACACGCTGATGCCGGCCGACGGCGAGGAGATCGGACCGCGCAGCTGCATGACGTACACGCGATCCTGCCTGTCGACAGCGACGTCCTCGAGGTTCCACTCCTCAAGGGCCCCGCCCTCGAGCGTGTTCGTGGGGATCGCGTCACCGTTCGCGGTCGGCGCGAACCCGAGGACCCGGGAGAAGTCGTCGAGGACCCACAGGCGTCCCGTCGAGTCGAACGCGACGGAGACGACCCCAGCGAAGTTGAGCGACGGTCCGCCGATCACCCGTTGCGGCGTCGGGCTGCCGGTCGCGCCGGCTGCGTACACCTCGACGTCCTCGAGGCCTGCCACCGCCACTGCTCCCGACCGCGACACCGCGAGGGCACCGGGGTAGGTGCTCTGGACCGTGAACGACCGGACCGGCGCGACGTTGCCGCTCGCTCCCCGGGCGAACACATGGACCTGCTTCCCCGACAGTGCGTAGATCTTCCCTGCGTCGTCGACGGCGACGTCGTCGAGCCGCGTGAGCCCGGTGCGGTCGCCGTAGATCCGACGAGGGCTTCGCTTCCCGTCAGCGTCGCGTCCGAGGATCCAGATCGAGTCCCACCCGCTACCGCCGGGCGAGTCCGCGACGTACGTGGTGCCGTTCGGAAGGACTGCGATCCCGATGAGGCTCCGGAACCGCTTCTCCTTGTCGGAGACGATCCGGTACGGCGCGTAGTCCACGGTGTCCGCCGAGGCGGGAGTGCTGCCGGCGACCACGAGGCCGCCAGCGAGCAGGGCGGCCGAGGCGGCCCCTGCGATGAGGCGTGTGCGGTTCATGCGTCCTTCTCTCTCGTCACTTCACGACGGTGATCGGCACCGAGGCTGCGGGGCCATACCCCTTGCGGTTCTTCGCCTGGACGACGACCGTGCTCGTCCCGGCAGGCAGGCTGCTCCGCTTGAGCGTGAAGGACCGTCGCGACGCCTTCAGCCGGACGACCTTGACCGTCGTGGTCCCCTGCTTGACCGCCATCGCGGTAGCGCGTGATCGCCGAGCCGCCGTCAGCGAGCGGCTTCGCCCAGCGCACGACCCTGTTCTTCGCGGCCGGCGAGCCCGACACCGACACCGCGCGTACCGCCCACGGCGCCGTGAGTGCCCGCACCCGCGGGTAGAGGGTGATCTTGTTCCCGCCGGTGACGGCGACCTTGCCCGTACGGCTCACGGAGAGGCCGTCGACGTGACCGTGCCGCCGGTTGCTCAGGACGAGCTGAGGAGTGGCGTCGCCCGTCGCGGTGGAGCCGAGGACGTAGACGTGGCCCGAGTGGAGACCGACGTAGCCTCGCCCTGCCCGGTCGAAGGACAGCAGCTCCGGCTCCCACAGGCCGGGCCCGGCCCAGTCTGCGGTGATCGTCCGCTCCGGCGCCACGTTGCCGTTGGCCCCGGGCGCGAAGACGGAGATGAGCTCGGCCTCCCCGAACGCCACCCAGACGCGGCCGTCGACGTTCATCTTCGCGTCGTACGCGCCGTTGAGCTGTGCCTTGTCGCCGGCGATCTGCCGCACCGGCGTCGCGTTGCCGGAGGCCGAGCGCCGATAGATCTTGATGGCCGTAGAGCCGGCGACCATCAACCGGTTGTCCGGGGTCATGGAGACAGAGCCGACAGGCATCCCGGCGCGCAGGACGCGGATCGGACGCACATTGCCGCGGGCGTTCTTCCCGAAGACGAGGACGCGCTTGTTCCCGTTCGCGACGTAGAGGCGCCCTCGAGAGTCACGGGCGATCTCCGCGCGGCTCGAAGAGGCCGGTCCGCTTACCCCGCAGGGTGTAGAGCGGGCGAGCTTTGCCTCGGGCTTTGGCACCGTAGACGACGACACGATGGCTGCGTGCCCTGACGCCGTACGTCCGCCCAGACGCCGAGAGGTGATGCGCAGTGCCTCCCTTGATCGTGCGCTCTGGGCGTACGTCGACGGGGGCGACCGGAGCCGCCTCAGCGGGTCCCGCGACGAGCAGGCCTCCTGTGAGCGCTGCGCCGGCGGCGACGATGACGATGCGTAGTGGGTTCATTGCGTACTCCCCTTCAGAGGTCACTGCAGAGAGGACACCGCGAGCGATCCCTTTGTGACTGGACTCCCCGAGATGCGGTGAGATACCGCGCGGGTCGCAGCCTCACACCGTGGCGCCTCGCGTCGGAAGGCATTTCGATGAGGTTCGAAACGGCAGGCCCCTCCCCTCGTCGATGCGCTGTTGTCGGTCACGCCCGCCGGGGCATGAGCGCGTGCACTGGGCCTGTTATTGGCGAGAACCGCATGACGGGCCCTCCCCTGGCGGGTCGTGAAGGATCACGATCCACCCGAGGAGGGCCCACCACCCGCCGCCCTCTCAGCGACAGCCCCGCAACCTCACTTGCGGACGCGGAACGACTTCTTGGCGAACTTGCCGAAGCCCTTGCTGTTCTTCGCCTTGATGTAGACGGTGTTCTTGCCCTTGCGCAGCTTGGCGCGCTTGATCTTGTACGACCGCTTCTTCGGCCCGAAGTTCTTCCTCAGGAGCGTCTTGTTGCCCTTCTTGACGACGAGCCGGTAGCCGGTGATCCTGGCGCCGCCGTTGTTCGACGGTGCCTTCCACGAGACCTTGCGCGTCTTCGCGCCACGCTTGCCGGCGACCTTCAGGGCACGTGGCTTGCTGGGCGCCTTGACGGCCTTGCGGAAGAGCGTCGCGAACGAGGACACGTCGTTGCCGTCGTAGTCGGAGACGACGACCGTTCCGTCGGACGCGACCGCGATGCCGGCAGGTAGGGTCAGCGCGGCAGCCGGCCCACCGAGCGTCTTGACCGGTGCGACGTCACCGGTCGCTCCGGCGGCGAACACCTTGATGTTGTGGGCCACGTGGTCGGCGACGTACACACGACCGGACGAGTCCGCCGCGACGTCCGTCGCGAACTGGATCTGCGTCTTCGGGCCCTTGATCACCCGAGCAGGGGTGGCGTTCCCCGTGGCCCCGGGAGAGAACGCGACGGCGGAGACGCCGCTCCCGTTCGCGACCCACAGCCGGTTCGCCGGGTCGACGGCCAGGCCCCGCGCGTTGGTCAGCCTCGTGCTGGTGATCGTGCGCTCGGCGGCCGGTGTCCCGGTCGCAGACAGCGGGAACACCTTGACGGTGTTGGCGTTGTTGGAGACGTTCACCTTGCTGCTCTTGTCGATGGCGATCCCGAACGGGACGAACCCCGGGTCGAACTTCGAGTCCGGCGCGACGTTGCCGTCGGCGCTCGGGCCGAAGGCCAGGACGCGGTTGGCGGCTGTCGCCGTCGAGTTGGCGACCCAGGTGAAACCGGCACTGTCCGCCGCGACGTGGCGCGGCGAAGAGATCCCCGTCGCCGCTCCGGCGAGGTGCCGCATCGGCGGTACGTCACCGTTGGCGTTCGCGGCGAACACGCTCACCGAGCCCCCGGCGAAGTTGCTGATGTGGATGTTGCCGCCGCGGACGTACATGCCGAGCGGCCGGTTGAGCTCCGTGTTCGTGGGGCCCTTGATCGTGCGTACAGGTGCGACGCTGACGTCGTCCGCGGAGGCGCTCGGGCCGGTGGCGGCCAACGCTCCCGCGATGAGTGCGGTGCCGGCGAGTGCGCCGGTCACGCGGATGGTGTGGTTCATGGATGTTTCCCCCTTCGCGATCCACAGTGAGGACCACGGGGGCCACGACCCGTCCGTATTGTCCTTTTGAGAACCGCGTCATCCCTGAATCACCGACCGTCACCCCGCCGTCTCGCTCAGAATGTCCGTCGCTCGATGGTGCTCGTCGACGCCGTCCACGACGATGACGTCCGACACGCCGTTCTCGGTGCGCAGCGGCAGGATCGCCTGGTAGGCGGGCGACTCGTACCAGGCTGTGACGTGCTCCCGGTCCGGGAACACGAGGATGATGACCGTCCCGGGCCAGGTGCCCTCGACCTCGGTCACCGTGCCGCCGTGCACGATGAACCTGCCGCCGAAAGGTGCGAGCGTCTCGTCGATCCGCTCGAGGTACTCGACGATCTCCGGCCCCATCGTGACCTCACGCATGTGGGCGATCGCGTACGCAGTCATCTGTGCTCCTCGTTCGTGTGCTGGTCCCCCAAGCCTCACGGTCCGAGACAGGGAAGTCGATGACCTCGGAGGTCATGGTCCCCGGGGGTTGACACGGCAGCCGACGAGAGACATTCTAAAACTGTTCAGTTATACAACAGATCGGTTATGGAGATATGACGGACGATGCGCTCGACGCCGTGTTCGGGGCCCTCGCGGACCCGACACGACGCGCCATCCTCGCCCGGCTCGCGGGGGGCGACGCCTCGGTCAACACCCTGACGTCGATGTTCGCGATGTCGCAGCCGGCGATCTCCCGGCACCTCAAGGTCCTCGAGCGGGCAGGGCTCGTGTCCCGCACGCAGCAGGGGACGATGCGGCTCAGTCATCTCGAGGCTGAGCCGCTGCGGGAGGCCACCGACTGGCTCGCGGACTACCGGGCGTACTGGGAGGACAGCTTCGCCCGACTGGACGCGATCCTCACCGAGTCGGACGGACCGTCCACCGACTCCTGACCGACGACCACACAACCCACCACCACACCACCCGCAGGGGGAACCATGTCCGACCTCGAGGTCACCGCCACACCCGGCACGACCACCATCACCGTCACCCGCACCTTCGCCACGACGCCCGAGCGCCTGTACCACGCCTTCACCGACGACGACATGCAGAAGAAGTGGCTGGGCCCGGACCGCCTCACGACCGAGATCCCCGTCAACGAGGTCCGAGACGGCGGGCGGTGGCGCTGGGTGCAGACCGACACCGACGGGACCGAGTACGGGTTCCGCGGGGTCTACCACGGGGAGCCGTCCGTCGAGAACGGCATCACCCGTACGTTCGAGTTCGACGGCGTCCCGGGCCACGTGTCCCTGGAGACGATCCAGTTCACCGACCTGGGCGACGGCCGGACGCGCATCGAGAACACCACCGCCTTCACGGCCGTCGAGGACCGCGACGGCATGGTCGAGTCCGGCATGGAGGCGGGCATGGAAGAGGGCTTCGTCCGGCTCGAGAAGCACTTCGCCGAGGGGTAACCGCCCTTTCCGGACGTCATACGGATCGCGGGTCCCGACCCACGATCCGTATGACGTCCCGAGGGAGGGAACGCATAGGCTGACGGGCGTGGCAGCGTTCGCATCAGACAACTACGCCCCCGCCCATCCGGCGATCCTCGACGCCGTCGTCGCGGCGAACGACGGTCACGCCGTCTCGTACGGCGACGACCCGTGGACCGAGCGCCTCACCGAGGTCGTGCGGCACCACTTCGGCGACCGGGCCGTGGCGTACCCCGTCTTCAACGGCACCGGCGCGAACGTCGTCTCGCTCGCCGCACTCCTCCCCCGCTGGGGATCCGCGATCGTCACGGACGTCGCGCACCTGCACACCGACGAGAACGGTGCGCCCGAGCGCGTCGCCGGCATCAAGCTCCTCACCGTCGACGCGCCCGCCGGCAGGATGCACCCCGAGTCGTTCGCGCCGTACACGCTGAACCTCGGCGACCCGCACCGCCCGCAGCCGCTGGCCGTCTCCCTGACCCAGTCGACCGAGCTCGGCACCGTCTACTCGGCCGCCGAGGTGCGCGGCATCGTCGAGACCGCTCACGCGTACGGCATGCGGGTCCACGTCGACGGGGCCCGCCTCGCGAACGCCGCCGCTCATCTCGGCCTGTCCCTGCGCGAGATGACGACCGACCTCGGGGTCGACGTGCTGTCGTTCGGCGGGACCAAGAACGGGATCATGCTCGGTGAGGCCGTCGTGGTCCTCGACCCCAGCGCCGTCTCCGGCATCGAGTTCCTCCGCAAGACGTCGATGCAGCTGGCGTCGAAGATGCGGTACGTCTCCGCACAGCTCGCCGCGCTCCTCGACCCGGACCGCGACCTCTGGCTCGAGAACGCGTCGGCGTCCAACGCCCGTGCGGCACGGATGCGGGCCGGTGTCGACGCCCTCGCGGCCGAGCTGGCCGCGGACGGCCGGACGCACGAGTCCGGAACGCCGCTGCTGCACGTCGCCTACCCGACGCAGGCCAACGTCGTCTTCCCGACGCTGCCGCGCGTCGTCGCCGACACGGTACGCGCCGAGCACCCGTTCTACGACTGGCGGCCGGGTCCGCACCCGGACCTCGTCGAGTCGCGGTGGATGTGCTCGTGGGACACCACCGACGACGATGTCGACGCGTTCCTCGCCACACTGCGGAAGGCCTTCGGGTGAGTGACGCGCCGGCACCACGCATCACCATCAGCTACTGCACGCAGTGCCAGTGGCTGCTCCGGGCGGGGTGGATGGCGCAGGAGCTCTTGAGCACCTTCGGCACCGAGCTCGGCGAGGTCGCTCTGGTGCCAGGGACGGGCGGCGTCTTCCGGGTGAGCGTCGACGGGGCGCAGGTCTGGGACCGGGCGGACGACGGCGGCTTCCCGGACGCGGCCGAGCTCAAGCGCCGGGTGCGTGACCGTATCGACCCGGACCGCGCGCTCGGCCACGCCGACCGTGCGGCGGAGGGACGCGCGTGAGCGTGCCACCGCTCCCCCACCTCCGCGAGGACGTCCGATGGTCTGTGGCCGTCCGTGACGCCGACGACGACCGCCCGCTCGCGAGCCACGACGCCGATCTCGTCCTATCGACCGCAAGCATCGGCAAGCTCGTGCTGCTCGTCGAGGCCGCGCACCAGATCGCGACCGGGACGCTCGACCCGTCGGAGCCGCTCCCCCGCACCGAGGAGGACTGGGTCGCCGACTCTGGTCTCTGGCACGCGTTGCGGACGGACACACTGCCGGTCGCGGACGCCTGCGCGCTCGTCGGCGCGGTCAGCGACAACCTCGCCACCAACGTGCTCCTGCGTCGACTGGGCCTCGAGGCGGTGACGGCCACGGCGACGAGGATCGGCATGGAGCGGAGCCGCCTCCTCGACCGCGTCCGCGACGACCGCGGACCAGGCCATCCGCCGACCCTGTCGGTCGGTTGCGCTGAGGACCTCGCCCACTTCTGCGCACGCCTTCACCGGCGAGAGATCCTGTCGCCTGGGATCAGCGAGACCGTCAGCGCGTGGCTGGCCCGCAACACCGACCTCTCGATGGTGGCCGGCGCCTTCGGGCTGGACCCGCTGGCGCACACCGAACCCGACCGCGGCATGGTCGTCTGGAACAAGACCGGCACGATCGAGACCGTCCGCGCGGACGTCGGCGTCGTGTCCGGGCCGGCGCGGACGCTGGCGTACGCGGTGATCGCCACCTGGGACGCGCCCTCGGCCGGCACGGCGGGCGACCCGCGCGACGAGGTCCTCTCGGACATGCGCGCCGTCGGCCACTGGCTTCGTTCCCTCGTCCAGCCCGACGACCGAGCGGCGAGGCTCGCTCAGTAGAGCGGAACGTAGAGCGTCGTCCCGGACGGGATGGTGCCGGGGTCGGCCAGCGCGTTGAGCTGGGTGATGTCATGGACGGTCGCGCGGATGTCTCCGCCGGGGTTCGCCGACGCCGCGATGTCCCAGAGGGTCTCGCCAGGCTGGATCGTCACCGCGCGGCTCGGCACGGGCTCACCGCGCTCGGACGTCGCGATCACCTGCGTGCCGAGCCCGACGGTGAGGCCGCCGAAGGCGATCATCGCCACCAGGAAGATCACCATGCGACCCCTGCGCGTCAGCCGGTAGGACGGCGTACGCGGCGTCGCGGGTCGCGGCGCCCGACGTGCTCGCCCTGCGGGGTGACGCGCCATCGACCGGGTCAACGGCGTGTCGAGGGTGACGACGGTGCGGTCGCAGGTGCTGGGGACGGTGCTCATCGTGTCCTCCTGGTCTCGGACTCGTACGGCCTGTCCGAACGGCGGCGAGACGGCTGACCAGCTGGTGGATCCGGAGCCGGAGCCGAACACGCGTTCGATCGAACATGTGTACGAACCTAACCACACCCACCGACAGATGTGAAGGACCGCGTCGAACATGTGTGCGAGTGTTGGACGACACGCGTGATCGAACATATGTTTGATCACGTCGCCGCGCACCACTAGGGTCAGCACCATGACCAAAGCCGAGGTTTCCGAGCTCCCCGACGGGCCCCCCGACGCGACCGGGCTGACTCCCCGCCAGCGCCGGGTGCTCGAGATCATCCGCGAGTCGATCGAGCAGAAGGGCTACCCGCCCAGCATGCGCGAGATCGGTGCCGCGGTCGGTCTGACCAGCATCGTCCTCGGTCGCGCACCAGCTCCGGGTCCTCGAGCGCAAGGGCTTCGTGCGTCGCGACCCCAACCGTCCGCGTGCCGTCGAGGTGCTTCCTGCCCGACGTGCTCGCGGCGCGGCGCGCGATGCGCGACGCGCCCGACTTCGGCGTCGACGACACGGGCATCGGCGACGCCCGCCCCGCCCCGGCGTACGTGCCGGTGGTCGGCCGCATCGCGGCCGGTGGCCCGATCCTCGCCGAGGAGCGCGTCGAGGAGGTCATTCCCGCTGCCCCGCACGCTCGTCGGCGAGGGCACGCTCTTCATGCTCGAGGTCCGCGGCGACTCGATGATCGAGGCGGCGATCTGCGACGGCGACTACGTGGTCGTCCGCCAGCAGCCGACCGCCGAGAACGGCGAGATCGTCGCCGCCATGATCGACGGCGAGGCGACCGTCAAGACGCTCCAGCGCAAGGACGGCCAGGTCTGGCTGCTGCCGCACAACCCGGCGTACGAGCCGATCGACGGCACCGACGCCACGATCCTCGGCAAGGTCACCACGGTCCTGCGGCGGGTCTGACCCCCGTGTCGTGTGGTGGGCGCGGGATCCCCGCGGTCTCGCGCCCACACGTCTGTCCGGGCACGTCACACGGCCTGTCGGGGCACGTCAGGACGCGGCGGCGTCCAACCGCCTGAGCGCGCCCCAGGATCAGCTCACGGTCGACCGTGCGCCACATCGGCGGCATCGACGAGGTGAGGAACGAGCCGTACCGCGCCGTCGCGAGCCGCGAGTCGAGCACCGCCACGACCCCCCGGTCGTCGGCGCGGCGGATCAGCCGTCCGGCGCCCTGCGCCAGCAGGAGCGCGGCGTGGCTGCGCAGCGACCGCCATGAAGCCGTTGCCGCCACGACGCTCGACGAGACGCTGACGGGCACTCATCAGCGGGTCGTCGGGCCGCGGGAACGGGATCCGGTCGATGATCACCAGCTGGCACGTCGTCCCCGGCATGTCGACGCCCTGCCAGAGGCTCAGCGTGCCGAAGAGACAGGCGCTGGGGGTCCTCGGTGAAGCGCCGCGCCAGCTCGGGCAGCTGGGCGTCGCCCTGACACAGCACGTCGAGGTCGGGCAGGCGCTCGCGCACGACCTCCGCGGCAGCCTCCGCCGCCCGGCGTGACGAGAAGAGCCCGAGCGTGCGCCCGCCGGCCGCCTGGACGAGGTCCACGATCTCGTCGAGCGTGGCCTCGGCCATCCCGTCGCGCCCCGGGGGCGGCAGGTGGCGCGCGACGTACAGCATCGCCTGCTTCGCGTAGTCGAACGGCGACCCCACGTCGATCGCGTCCCACGCGACGTCCTCGCTGGCACCCTCGGCGGACGCGCCGTCACCCGGCTCCCCCGCCGTCGCGGCACCACCGGTCGCCCCCACCTGCTCCGAGCCCCACAGGCCGACGGAGCGGGCGACCGCGTCGAAGCCACCGCCGAGCTTGAGGGTCGCGCTCGTGAGGACGACCGTGTTCTCGCCGAACAGCTTGTCGCGCAGCGTCAGAGCCACGTCGACCGGCGCGATCCGCAGCTCGTTGCCACCGCGGGACCCCTCGCGCTCGGCGAGCCACAGCACGTCCGCCTCGGAGGCTGCCGCCATCCGCTCGGCGACCTTGCGGACCTCGTCGACGAGCCCCTTCACCTGCTGGCGTGCAGCGTCGGTCTCCCCCTCCTGGGACTCCTTCGGGATCGCGGAGTGACAGGCGCGCGCCGAGTCCCGCACGAGGATCAGCGCATCGGCGAGCTGGTCGGTCGGAGACGCGATCCGGCCCGGCGGCGTGACCTCGAGCGCGTCACGGAGCGCGTCGGTCGCGTCCTCGAGGTCGTCGGCCTCCCGACCGCGGACGAACGCGCGTGCGCGTCGCGCCGCACGCTCGACCATCGGCGGTGACGAGCTCGGCGGTCGATGCCTGGGTGACCCGCGCCACCAGCTCGTGAGCCTCGTCCACGACGACCGTGTCGTACTCGGGGAGCATCGGCACCCCGTCGATCGCGTCGATCGCGAGAAGCGCGTGGTTGGTGACGACGAGATCGGCATCGGCAGCGGTGTCGCGGGCGCGCTCGGCGAAGCACTCCTGCGCGTACGGGCAGCGCGCCGCACCGAGGCACTCCCGCGCGTGCACGCTGACCTGGCGCCACGCCCGCTCCGTGTGCGACGGGGCCGAGTCGCGGTCCCCCACGCCGCTGCGGTCCGACTCCTCCTCGGCCCACGCACGAAGCGTGACGACCTCCTCGCCCAGGGAGCCCGACGGCGCCTCGATGAGCACACCCTGCTCGTCCGGCGCGCCCTCGCGGATGCGGTGGAGGCAGGCGTAGTTGCCGCGGCCCTTGACGACCGCGTGCTTCGGCGTCTGCGCGAGGACCGTCCGTGCGCCGTCGAGCAGCGCCGGGATGTCACGCTCGACGAGCTGGTGCTGGAGGTTGAGGGTGGCGGTCGCGACGACGACGCGCCGGTTGTGGAGGAGGCTCGGCACGAGGTAGCCGAGCGACTTGCCGGTGCCCGTCCCCGCCTGCACGAGCAGGTGCTCGCCCCGCGCGAACGCGTCGGAGACCGCCTCGGCCATCTGCACCTGGCCCGGCCGTTCCGTCCCGCCCACGGCCTCGACCGCGGCGTGGAGGACGGCGCCGACCCGCGCCCGCCGCTCGGGGTCGCCGACGGGCGGTGCGGGCGGGTCCGAGATCGACGAGGTCACCGCCGCAGCCTATCGACCGGTGCGCCGGCGTCGCCGCGGCCACTCACAGGAACCCTCCGGTGTGTCGGGCGAGTCACCATCCGGTAACGATTGGCCCAACCTCGCGGACTAAGCGCTTGCTTAGCGCCGAGAGGTGGGTAGCGTTCGGCGGCAACGGCCTCGTGTGCTTGACGTCACAACGCTGCCCGCAAACCCGCACCACATCGCTCCCCTCGGAAGGACGCGCATGACCCCTCCCGTCGAGTCCACTCCCGACCCACCGCCTCAGGGCGCGTTCGTGGCCGAAGGAGTGACCGTCCGTTTCGGTGGCCTCGTCGCACTCGACGACGTCGGCGTACGGGTCGAGCCGGGCCAGGTCCATGGCGTGATCGGCCCGAACGGTGCCGGCAAGACGACGTTCTTCAACGTCTGCTGCGGCTTCGTGAGCCCCGACTCCGGCTCGCTGACGTGGGAGGGCGCGCAGCTGAAGAACCTGCGTGCCCACGACCTCGCCGGCCTCGGCATCGCCCGTACGCTCCAGGGCGTCGGGCTGTTCGCGGGGATGAGCACGCTCGAGAACGTGATGACCGGCGCAGCCGTGCGCTCGACCAGCGGGTTCGCCTCGGCGGCCTTCGGGCTCCCGCGCGGGCGTCGCGACGAGAACGCGCTCCGCGACCGGGCGATGCAGGCACTGTCCGACCTCGGTGCCGCCCACCTCGCCCCTCGCTACCCCGGGATGCTGCCGTACCCCGACCAGAAGAAGGTCGCGCTCGCCCGCGCCCTCGTCGCCGAACCGCGCCTCCTCCTGCTGGACGAGCCGGCCGCCGGCCTGTCCGAGGGCGAGATGGACGAGCTCGGCGAGCTCGTCACGCGGCTCACCGACCGCATGTCGGTGCTCCTCGTCGAGCACCACATGGACCTGGTCATGCGGATCTGCGACACCATCACCGTCCTCGACTTCGGACAGGTGATCGCGCGAGGCACACCCGCGGAGATCCGGGACGACCCGCTGGTGATCGCCGCGTACCTCGGCGCCGACGTCACCGGAGGCAGCGAGATCGACACGGCCTCCCTCACCGTCAGCACACCCGCCGCCACCTCCACCAAGGAGGGCTGACCGTGCTCACCCTGAGCAACCTCACCACCACGTACGGGCCGGTCCGTGCCCTCGACTCCGTCGACCTGACGGTCGAGACCGGCCGGATCACGGCCGTCCTGGGCGCGAACGGCGCCGGCAAGACCTCGTTGCTGCGGACCGTGTCCGGTCTCGTCCGTCCGGCGAGCGGCACGGTCACGCTCGACGGCACCGACATCACCGGCGCTCCCGTCGAGTCGATGGTGCACCGCGGGATGGCGCACGTCCCCGAAGGCCGTGGCGTGATCGCCGAGCTCACCGTCGAGGAGAACCTCCGCCTCGGCGCACGGGGCGCCGCCAAGCGTCCGAGCGACGCGCCGGCCCCCGTCCGTACGCTCGACGACGCGTACCGCCTGTTCCCCGTCCTCGGCGACCGCCGCAACGCCCAGGCGCACACGTTGTCGGGCGGCGAGCGTCAGATGCTCGTGATCGCGCGCGCTCTCCTGTCGCGACCGACCCTGCTGCTGCTCGACGAGCCGTCGCTCGGCCTCGCGCCCCGCATCGTCGCGCAGATCTTCGACCTTCTCCGCACGCTGGTCGCAGACTCGGGGCTCACCGTGCTCCTCGTCGAGCAGAACGCGCGCAGCGCCCTGTCCATCGCGCACACCGGTGTCGTCCTGAACCTCGGCAAGGTCGTCGTGACCGAGTCGGCCGAGGTCCTGCGCAACGACGCCACCCTGCGCCACTCGTACCTCGGGTTCTGAGGAGGACACCATGAACGGCGACATCCAGAAGCTCGTCAACATCCTGCTCAACGGACTCACCCAGGGCATCGTGATCGCTGCCTTCGCGCTCGCGCTCGTGCTGATCTTCCGGTCGACCCGGATCATCAACTTCGCGCAGGGCTCGCAGGCGATGTTCACGACCTACATCGCTCTGACACTGCTCAACCGCGACTTCCCGTACTGGGCCGCGTTCGCCGCCGCCCTCGCGGCTGGCTTCCTCATCGGCGCCCTCCTCGAGCGTGTCGTCATCCGGCCGCTCGAGGGCGGCATGGAGCTCAACATCGTCATCGCGACGCTCGGCCTGTACGTGGCGATCCAGGCGCTGGCCGCGATCCTCTTCGGGTCCGACTACCAGTCCTTCCCCTCCCCCGTCGGGGTCAACGGGTTCCAGGTCGGCGACACGAACCTTGCTCTCACCCCGACGAGCATCTTCATCCTCTGCACGGTCGGAGTGGTCGTCGTCGGCCTCACGCTCCTCTTCCAGAAGACGCAGCTCGGCCTCACGATGCGTGCCGCGGCCTTCGACGGCGAGGTGTCGCGCATCCTCGGCGTCAAGGTCTCCCACCTGCTCACGTTCGGGTGGGCGCTCGCCGGCCTGGTCGGCGCCGTGGCGGGCATCCTGGTCGCGAGCGGGCAGTTCATCTACCCGAGCTACATGGAGACGCTCATCGTCTTCGGGTTCATCGCCGCGGTCATCGGCGGGCTCGACAGTCCCGTCGGTGCCGTCGTCGGCGGTGTCCTCCTCGGTCTCGTCAACTCCCTGGTCTCCGGGTACGTCGCCTCCGGCCTCGTCACCCTGGCCGCCTTCGTCCTCCTGATGGTCGTCCTGCTCCTCAAGCCGGGCGGTCTCTTCTCCAGCGCCAAGACAAGGAGGGTCTGATGTCGACCGACAACACCACGACGAAGCGCCTGCTCGACCTCAACCTCACCCGCAACCTGCTCATCAGCCTCGCGGTCCTCGTCCTCGGCGTGCTCCTGCTGGAGTCCACCGACCGCTACACCAACACGCAGCTGTCCTCGCTCACGTACTACGCGATCGCCGCGATCGGCCTCACCGCCCTCACCGGGCTGAACGGCCAGATCTCGCTGGGCCACGGCGCCCTCATGGCCGTCGGTGCCTACACCACCGCGCTGATGCTCGACACCGAGACGCCGCTGCCGTTCCCGGTCGTCGCGCTGGCAGCCGTGGTCGTGACGTCGGTGGTCGGGTTCGTCGTCGGCATCGGTGCAGCACGGCTGCACGGGCCGTACCTCGCCGGTGCCACGCTCGCCCTGGCGGTCGCGCTCCCGAGCGTCGCGCTCTACTTCAAGGGGACCTTCAACGGCGAGGTCGGGCTGACCGTCGCATCGCCGCGGCCGCCCGAGTGGTTCGTGTCGTTCATCGACGCGGTCTCCGGCGAGTTCGCGACGTCGTCGAAGTACGTCGCCTACCTCGGCCTGTTCTGCCTGATCGTCGCCCTCTTCTTCGCCCTCAACCTCCGCAGGTCCAAGATCGGGCGTCACTGGCGTGCCGTCCGCGACCAGGAGGTGGCCGCGGAGATCGCCGGCATCAACCTCGGCCGTACCCGCGTCCAGGCGTTCGTCATCAGCGCCGCGTACGCCGGACTGGCCGGCGCGGTGATGGCGGTCGTCGTACGGCTGGCCGCCCCGAGCGCCTTCACGATCGTGCTCTCGCTCTCGCTGCTCACCGCCGCGGTGATCGGCGGTCTCGGCAGCATCACCGGAGCGTTCATCGGCGCCGCGGTCCTGGTCTTCCTGCCGCCGTGGGTGACCTCCCTGTCGACCGGGTCCGGCCTCTCGGACACCCAGGCCGCACAGATGTCCCCGCTGATCTACGGCATCGTCCTCGTCCTCGTCATGCTCCTTGCACCCGGAGGAGTCATGGGGACCGTCACGACGGCTTGGCGGCGTGCTCGCCTGCGCCGTCTCCACCCTGCAACACCCACCCAGAAGGGATGAGATCCATGGCTCATCAGACCAGGCCGACGCGCAGGAGTCGCCGGCTCGTACTCGGGGCCGCGCTGGCTGCCTCCGCACTGGTCGTCGCCGCGTGCGGCGGCGGCGGTGACGACGGCGACTCGAACGATCCGGGTCTCACCGAGGACTCGATCAAGATCGGCGGTCACTTCCCGCTCACGGGTGTCGCAGCGCCCGGCTACAGCGAGATCCCGCTCGGCCACAAGGCGTACTACGACTTCGTGAACGCCAACGGTGGTGTCGGCGGCCGCGACATCGAGTTCATCGCGAAGGACGACGGCTACAACCCGGCCAAGACGTCCGAGGTCGTCAACGAGCTCGTCCTCAAGGACGAGGTCTTCGCGATCGTCGCCGGTCTCGGCACCCCGACCCACCAGGCGGTGACGAACTTCCTCAACGCGGAGGGCGTCCCGGACCTCACCGTCTCGTCCGGCTCGCTCCTGTGGGACGACCCGGAGGAGCTGCCGATGACGTTCGGCTGGCAGCCCGACTACGAGTCCGAGGGCAAGGTCATCGGTCAGTACATCGCCGAGAACATGCCCGACGCCAAGGTCGGCGTCTTCGGTCAGGACGACGAGCTCGGCGAGGACGGCACCCGCGGCCTCAAGCAGTTCGTCGAGGACCAGATCGTCGCCGAGGTGAAGTACGTTCCGGGCAACACCGACGTCGGCCCGCAGATCGCCGAGCTCCAGAAGTCCGGCGCGGACGTGGTCGTGGGCTTCAACGTGCCCTCGTACACGGCGCTCTCCCAGCTGGTGTCGATGAAGCTGAACTACAAGCCGACCTGGTTCTACACCAACGTCGGGTCGGACTCCGGTCTGGTGGGGTCGCTCCTCGAGGAGTTCTCGCAGGGCGCGATCAAGGGCACCAGCCCGCTGGCCGGCGTCTACACGACGACCTACATGCCGCAGGCCTCGGAGCCGGACAACGAGTGGACCAAGCTCTGGCAGAAGGTCTGGGACGAGTACGGTGACGGCTCGCCGCTGACCAACTACAAGGTGTACGGCATGTCGCAGGCGTTCACGCTCGTCGACGCGATGAACCGTGCGGGTGACGACCTGAGCCGCGAGTCGATCGTGGAGACGTTCGAGAAGGACGGCTCCGAGCTGAGCGGGCCCAACTACGTGCCGTTCCGCTACTCCGAGGACCGTCACGCCGGCATCGGCGGCCTGAAGCTGGTCGAGATCCAGGCCGACGGCACCACGGCCGACAAGACGCCGGTCCTCCAGACCGACGTCGGCGACGCACCGATCGAGGAGTTCACCGGAGACGTCGGCACCCCGCCGGAGTCCGGGATTCCCGGAGGTGAGTAGTCTCTGACGCGAACGGGCGCCGACTCACGTGCGGGTGAGTCGGCGCCCGTTCTCGCGGTCAGGATGCGCGCGTCAGGGATGCGCGCGTCAGGCGTACTGGGCGAGCGCTCCGGCGAGCTCCTCGTGCACGCGCGCGACCACGTGGGTGCCGTTCGGCGTGTGCTCGAGCGCGTCGATCTCACCGTGAAGGTGGATCTGGTTGAGCAGGTCGCCTCGCTCGTACGGAAGCACGATGTCGACCTTCGCCTGAGGAGTCGGCAGGTCGCTCTCGATCGCGCTGAGCAGCTCGTCGATGCCCTCGCCGGTGCGTGCCGACACCACGACGGCGTGCGGCTCACGCGCCAGCAGGCGTGACAGGACCAGGGGGTCGGCCGCGTCCGCCTTGTTGATGACGATGATCTCGGGCACGCCGAGGGCGTCGATCTCGGCGAACACCTCGCGCACCGCGTTGATCTGCCCCTCAGGATCGGGGTGCGAGCCGTCGACGACGTGCAGGACGAGGTCGGCGTCGGACACCTCCTCCAGCGTCGAGCGGAACGCCTCGACCAGCTGGTGCGGGAGGTGCCGGACGAATCCGACGGTGTCCGACAGCGTGTACTCGCGTCCGTCGGAGGTCTCCGTACGCCGCGTGGTCGGGTCGAGGGTCGCGAACAGCGCGTCCTCGACGAGCACGCCCGCATGGGTCAGCCGGTTGAGGAGGCTGGACTTGCCGGCGTTGGTGTAGCCGGCGATCACGACGGCAGGCACCTGGTTGCGGTTGCGGTTGGCCCGCTTGGTGTCACGGGTCTTGCGCATCTCCCCCATCTCGCGACGGAGCTTGGCGATGCGGTCGTTGATGCGACGCCGGTCGGTCTCGATCTTGGTCTCACCGGGTCCACGGGAGCCGATGCCGCCGCCGTCGCCACCGACACGTCCACCGGCCTGGCGGGACAGGTTGCCACCCCAGCCACGCAGGCGCTGCTTCATGTACTGCAGCTGTGCGAGCTCGACCTGCGCGCGACCCTCACGGGACTTGGCGTGCTGGGCGAAGATGTCGAGGATCAGGGCCGTCCGGTCGACGACCTTGACCTTGGTGCGGTCCTCCAGGTTGCGCAGCTGGCTCGGAGCGAGCTCGCCGTCGCAGATCACGGTGTCGGCGCCGGTCGCTTGGACGATCTCCGCGAGCTCCTCGACCTTGCCCCGGCCGACGTAGGTCGCGGGGTCGGGCCGCTGGCGGCGCTGGATCAGGGCGTCGAGGACCTCGGAGCCGGCCGTCTCCGCGAGGAGCTTCAGCTCGGCCAGCGAGTTGTCGGCGTCCGCCGCCGAGCCCTCGGTCCAGACCCCCACGAGGACGACACGCTCGAGGCGCAGCTGCCGGTACTCGACCTCGCTGATGTCCTCGAGCTCGGTCGAGAGCCCGGCCACGCGCCGCAGCGAGTTGCGGTCGGCGAGGTCGCGCTGCTCGCCGTCATGGTTCTCGGCGGCTTCGGTCAGGGTGAGCTCGGGCTCGGCGGCAATAGCGTCGAGCGGCTCGAATGCGGTCGGTTCTTGTGCAGTCATCTGTTCCTTGCAACATCGGCGGTGCCGTCGATCATCCCAGCCATGTCAGATCCCCGCGAGCAATTATGACGGCCGGTCCTGCGAGGACGGCGTGTCCGTCGGCGCGCCAGGTCACGTGGAGCGTGCCGCCCGGCACGTCGACACGGTAGGTCACGTCGCCGACCCGAGCAGGATCGTTACCGTCCGCGGCTGCCGTCGCCAGAGCCACGGCGACCGCCCCCGTGCCGCAGGAGCGGGTCTCACCCGCACCCCGCTCGTGCACGCGCATCGCCACATGACGCGAGCCCTGCCGCGCCACGAACTCGATGTTGACGCCCTCGGGGTAGACCGCCGCGTCGTACTCCGGCTCGACCAGCAAGGTCCCTGCCTCACCGAGGTCGTCGACGAAGGCGACCGCGTGCGGGTTGCCGACGTCGACGTGGCGGGCGGCGCGGGCGGTCCCCTCAGCGACGACCTTGGACTCCCCCAGCAGGCGCGGGATGCCCATGTCCACGGCGATGGAGATCCCGTCGTAGGTCACGACCTTGACGCCGTCCCGGGTCACCACCGGCACGGGGACGGACGAGTCGACGAGCCCTTCCAGGGCCAGGTAGCGCGCGAAGACCCGCACGCCGTTGCCGCACATCTCCGCGATCGAGCCGTCCGCGTTGCGGTAGTCCATGAACCACTCGCCGCCCTCGCCCGGCGCTGCCCGTACGGCACGCAGGACGCCGTCTGCGCCGATGCCGCGGCGGCGGTCGCACAGCGCGGCCACGAACGCGGGATCCAGTGCACCGTGGATCGTCCCGTCGGGGTCCGGCAGGATCACGAAGTCGTTCTCGGTGCCGTGGCCCTTGAGCCACGCGAAGGTCGTCACCCCCCGAGTCTAGAGGGGTGACGACCTTCGCCCACGCCGACAGACCTCAGCGCCGGTGGGTCAGCACGACCTTGACGTCGGCCGACGACCCCAGCTTGCGGGTCTGGGTGTTGACGAGGTCTTTCCGGTGGTGGAAAGCGACCCGTGTGAGGTCCTCGGACCAGTCCAGCCCCACGACGTCGCCGTCGTGCGTCGCCTCGGCCTCGAGGGTCAGCTCGCTGACGGAGGTGTCGCCGCACGAGTCGACGTGGAGCGGAGCGTGGCCACGGAACGCGTGGAGCGCGCCACCGATCACGCCTCTGCTGGAGTCGACCGGGTGGGGGAACTTCACGAGCCACTGCGCAGCCGGGCTGCCGTCAGCGCGGGCGATGCTCTCCGGACCTGCGCGGAACTCTCCGGACCGCGTGACGCAGGAGCTCTGCTCGTTGAACGTGCGTACTCCTCGGGCAGTGCCGCTCTTGAACGTGTACAGCCTCAGGAAGAGCGGCTTCCCGCCCGACACGATCAGCTGTCCGGCGTTGCTCACGTCGAATGTGGCACTCGAGTGGTCAGCAAGGTTGTTCTCGCTGTCGAACCAGGTGTGCCAGCGCTTCCAGCTGATCGTGATCTTGGCGTCGACGTCGATCTGACGCATCTGCCCGGGCTTGTCGTTCGCCCACGGCAGCCGGGGCCCCGCAGGCATGCGCTTGGTGACGGTCACCCGCTTCTTGGCCACCCGGCAGTTGTTGCGCTCGTGGGACTCGCGCACCTTCTTCTTCGCATCCGCACAGGCGAGGAGCCAGTACGTACCCGGCCTGGTCGCCGCCGCCACCCGCACCGAGCGCGCCTTCACCGTGTGCTTCTTGCCCGGCTGCAGCGTCTTGACCGCACGACTCGGCCGAGCCGACGTCCCGCTTGTCCCACTTCTTGTTCGTCGACAGCGCATAACGAGTCACCGACCGCTTCGCGTTCTTGCGGCCCTTGTTACGGGTCGTGTCACCGCACCGTCAAGGCCCCACCGGCGACCACCTTGCCCGGCGACACCGACACCGCCGACACCACCAGATCCGGACGCTTCTTCGGCGCGGCCGACGCCGAACCGGCCCCCAGCATCGCCATCACCAACCCCAGCCCGGCGGAAAGTGCCAACCCCTTCATCGTCACCCTCGACATCCGTCTCATCTCCTACCGCGGGTGGGTGATGTCGAGAGTGACCGTGGCTTCCCACGTACGACCCGGGTGAGTTCGGGGTGCGCCGCCACCCTTGAGGACGATCCGGCTCAGGCCGGCGTTCGCCGAGACGCTCGGAAGCTCGTCCGGGGTGTCGACGACCTTCAAGTGCATGGCGCCGGAGGTCGTGGTGTCTCCTTCGCAGTCGACGGACGTGTAGGGGGTGGTCGCCTGGGAGATGAAGGTCAGGCTGAACTGGCCGAACATCGACGGCCGACCGGGGACGGGGAAGTGGACAAGGGCCTGGCTCAACCCCGCTGGTTCCCCTGCGACCCGTACATCTGCCGTCGTCGTGACCCGGCAGCCGTCGTTGTTGACCCGCTTGTAGACCGTCCTGCCCGACACGGTCCCCTTGTCCCACGTCACCTCGAGATAGAACGGCCTGCCCTGGACATAGCGGAGCTTCGCCGGCACGTTGAAGTCGAACGTGGCCGCGCTGTCGATCTCCGTCGTGGTGTTCCCTGCCGTATGACGAGTGCGATCCTTCCAGTCGACGTGTCCGCGAACGTTGACCGTGACCTCACCGTCGCGGGGAGCAGCAGGCATGCGCTTGGTGACGGTCACCCGCTTCTTGGCCACCCGGCAGTTGTTGCGCTCGTGGGACTCGCGCACCTTCTTCTTCGCATCCGCACAGGCGAGGAGCCAGTACGTACCCGGCCTGGTCGCCGCCGCCACCCGCACCGAGCGCGCCTTCACCGTGTGCTTCTTGCCCGGCCGCAGCGCCTTGACCGCACGACTCCCGAGGACGACATCCCGCTTGTCCCACTTCTTGTTCGCCGACAACGCGTACCGCGTCACCGACCGCTTCGCCTTCTTGCGGCCCTTGTTACGCGTCGTGTCACCGACCTTCAGCACGCCACCGGCGACCACCTTGCCCGGCGACACCGACACCGCCGACACCACCAGATCCGGACGCTTCTTCGGCGCCGCCGACGCCGAACCGGCCCCCAGCATCGCCATCACCAACCCCAGCCCGAGCCCGAGCACCCACAACCGACGCGGCATCAGCTCACCCTCCACCCGCAGGGCACGTTCGGCCCCGCTCGTACCCGCCAGCCTCTGCCCTGGGCCGTCCGGCGCGCATCCTCCTCCAGGACCCACCGCCTCCTCCTCGCGGACGAGCGGGTCCTCCTCTGCGCGGTCGCGGCGCCGTGCGCCGCGGTAGGGTTCCCCGGTGCACGACTCAGACGATGCCCTGTCGCGCCACGAGCAGAAGGAACGCACCAGGCAGGCCCTTCTCGACGCCGCACTCGAGCTCACTGACGAGCACGGGTTCGCCGGCGTGAGCCTTCGCCAGGTGGCCCGGCGGGCCGGTGTCGTGCCGACCGCGTTCTACCGCCACTTCGCCGACATGGAGGAGCTCGGCCTCGCGCTCGTCGACCAGTCGTTCGGGACCCTCCGCGGCATGATGCAGCTGGCGCGGCAGGACCCCGAGACGTACGCGGACGTGATCACCGCGTCCGCCGCGATCATCGTCGAGCAGGTCCAGCTCCACCGCTCGCACTTCGCGTTCATCGCCCGGGAGCGCTTCGGTGGTGTCCCGTCGGTCCGGGCGCGTATCCGCGACGAGCTGCGCCAGTACGTCAGCGAGCTGGCCGTCGCGCTCCGGAGCTTCCCGTACCTGGACACGTGGAACGACGCGGACGTCCGCACGGCGTCGCGGCTCTTCGTGAACATCATGGTCTCCACCGCCGAGCAGGTGATCGAGTCGCCGGACCGGCCGGAGGTGCTCGACGAGATCGCGACCGAGGCCCGCCGGCAGATGCGGCTGATCGTGCTCGGCTACGCCGGGTGGCGCTCGGAGCCGCAACCATGAGCCCGTCGATCCGTTCAAGCGGCACCGGCCACCTGTCGGCGACCATGCACGTACGCGCGCCGGTCGAGGCGGTCTGGGAGTACGTGACCGCGTGGGAGCGCCAGGGCGAGTGGATCCCCGCGACGACGGTCCGGACGGACGGTGTGCACATCGTCGCGCGCACGGGCCTCGGGCCGCTCGGTTTCGACGATCCGATGCAGGTCACCGTCTGGGACCCGCCGCACCGCTGCGAGGTCGCCCACCTCGGCCGTGTCGTGTCCGGGACCGGGACGTTCGTCTGCGCGCCGGCCACGACCGGGACCGGCACCGAGTTCTCGTGGAGCGAGGTCGTCCGGGTTCCGGGAGGTCGCCTCGCTCCCCTGCTGTGGCGGGTCGCGACACCGTTCCTGCAGGTCGGGTACGCGTACGCGCTGCGTCGCCTGCGCCGACGGGTCGAGGGCTAGCCGCGCACGACGGCGACGGCTCGCTCGACGAGGTCGGGGGCGTCGTACGGCAGCCACACGATCCGCGGGTCCTTGCGGAACCACGAGTCCTGACGTCTCGCGAACTTCCGCGTCCCCCGTACGGTCGCCTCGCGCGCCTCGTCCTCGGTCATCGTGCCGTCGAGGAAGGCGAGCACCTGGGAGTACCCGAGCGCTCGGCTCGCCGTACGCGAGCCGGCCAGGCCCTTGCCGACCAGCCGGCGCACCTCGTCGACGAGGCCCGCCTCCCACATGCGGTCGACACGCCGCGAGATCCGCTCGTCGAGGACGTCGCGCGGGACGTCGAGCCCGAGCAGCCGGACGTCGTCGTAGTGGGCGACGTGGGCGGGCAGTGTGGAGGCGAACGGCCGTCCGGTGATCTCCACGACCTCGAGCGCCCGCACGATCCGCCGCCCGTTCGAGACCAGGATGCCTGCCGCAGCGCCCGGGTCCAGCACGGCCAGGCGGCGGTGCATCTCTTCTGGGCCCTGGGTGCGCAGCTCGTCCTCCAGGCGGGCGCGGACGGCCGGATCGGTGCCCGGGAACTCGAACACGTCCAGCACCGCGCGGACGTACAGCGCCGAGCCGCCGACCAGGACGGGCACGGCCCCGCGGCCGCGTACCTCCTCGAGCGCCGTGCGCGCCCAGCGCTGGAACTCCGCGACCGTCGCCGGCTCCGACACGTCGAGGATGTCGAGGAGGTGGTGCGGGACGCCGCCGCGCTCAGCGACCGGCAGCTTGGCCGTCCCGACGTCCATGCCGCGGTAGACCTGGTACGCGTCGACGTTGACGATCTCACCCCCGAGCCGCTGGGCCAGGGAGACCGCGAGATCGGACTTTCCGGCAGCCGTCGGACCGACCACGGCGACGACAGGCGGTGTGACGGAGTCGGACGTACGGGAGGGCTCCACGCCGTCCATTCTGACGTAGATTCGACACGACCCAGACGCCGGCAACCCCGCACGGGAGGACCCCTCAGCATGAGCAAGTTCGACGACGCCTTCGAGCGGTTCAAGGACTCGGCCGACGATCTCTCCAAGGAGATCAAGGAGCGCGCGAGCACCTTGGTCACCGAGAACGGCGACAAGATCGACGACGCTCTCGACAAGGCCCGCGACAAGGCCAAGGAGATGAGCAAGGGCCAGTACGACCGCAAGATCGACAAGGCCCATGCCGCCGCCAAGGAGCAGATCCACAAGCTCGACAAGGGGCAGGGCCCGGACGGCCCCTCGACCGTGGGATAGGCCCCGCGGTCGAGGCGGCGGGACGGCCCCTCGACCGCGGGAGATGCGCATTACCCAACCCGGTGTTCTGATGGGTGGAATGTCATAGTTTGTCCCCGCTTGGGACGATTTTCGGTCTGAGTGGGGTCTCGGGGGCAGGCCACCCAACACGGGGGGATCACTAAGATGTTTCGACGAATCGTCACCTACGCTGCCGCGGCAGGACTCGTCGCCGCCTCAGCAGTCTTCATACCTTCAGTCACGCAGGCACAAGAGGACCTGCCGTGGATGGACACGAGCCTCACACCGGAGCGGCGGGCTGACCTGCTGATCGGCGCGATGACCCTGGACCAGAAGCTTCAGCAGATCTACAACCAGCCGTTCTACAACGAAGACCTGGATCCGGACGGGGATCCCGAGGACAGCCCTGCGGACCGGAACGACTGCAACTTCACCATCGTCGGCCGTCACATCGAGGGCATCCCCTCGCTGGACATCCCGACCTTCCGGCAGGCCAACGGCGGCACGGGCATCCGAGGCGGCGACTGCCTTCCCGAGCCCACCGCAACGGCACTTCCCGCCCAGGTCTCGTCTGCGGCGACGTTCAACCGCGACCTCATGAGCGACTGGGGCAACGTGCTCGACGTCGAGCTCGAGGCGTGGGCGGACCAGGTCCTGTGGGGACCGGGCATGAACATGATCCGCACCCCGTACGGCGGGCGGAACAACGAGTACTTCAGCGAGGATCCGTACCTCACCGGCGTGATGTCGAGCGAGATCATCAAGGGGATCCAGGCCCGCGGCGTCAGCCAGGCCACGGCGAAGCACTTCGTCGCCAACGACTCGGAGTACCAGTTCGAGCGCTGGACGTCGGCCAACCGGGTGCCGTCTCGTGCCCTGCACGAGATCTACCTGCTTCCGTTCGAGATGGCCGTCAAGGACGCTGATGTGTCGTCCGTGATGTGCGCCTACCCCGACCTGAACTACACCTACAACTGCAGCAGCTCGACCGCTCCTTCAGCAGACGCTGCGGCAGCGCTGGGGCTTCGACGGCTACGTCTTCTCCGACAGACGCGCTCAGCAGAGCACGCTGGACGCGATCAGGGCCGGTGTGGACGTCGAGCTCGACGAGTCGCCCGAGTGGTACAAGCCGGAGGTCATCAAGCAGTACATCAACTCCGGGGTGATCACCGAGGAAGACATCGACGGCCTGCTGCGCCCTCGCTACATCAAGATGTTCGAGTTCGGCAACTTCGACAACCCGTTGACGTCGTTCCAGTGGGACAAGATCGATCCGCTCATGGCGCCGACCGGCGAGCACGCCAAGATCGCCAAGCAGGCAGGCGCCGAGGGTCTCGTTCTTCTGCGAAACCAGAAGAACATCCTGCCTCTCAACGCCGGGGCGGTGGAGTCGATCGCCGTCATCGGTCCGCAGTGGTTCTCCCGCGAGGCCTCGCTGCCGCCGCGCAGCGGCAACCGGGCCGCGAACATCACGGTCAACGAGCCGTTCCAGGTGACACCCGTCCAGGGTCTGCAGAACGTGCTCGACAGCAAGAACTCCGACGCCACGGTGACGCTCAACACGGGCACCAACATCGCCAGCGCGGAGACGGCGGCCCGCAACGCCGACGTCACCATCCTCATGGTCGGTGACGTGGCCCGAGAGACGTGGGACAAGAACGCCTACTGGCCCGAGGAGAACCCGAACAGCAGCGCCGCAGGAGCGCCGAACGAGACTCCGAACCTGGACCTGCCGACGATCACCAACACGAACCAGCAGGAGCTGATCCCGCGGGTCCTGGCCGCCAACCCGAACACGATCGTCGTCATGAAGACGCAGGGCCAGGTCAACATGCCCTGGATCGACGACGTCAAGACGATGGTTCAGGCGTGGTACCCGGGCGAGTGGGACGGCGACGTCGTGGCAGAGGCACTGTTCGGCGTCACGAACTTCTCCGGCAAGCTGCCGCTCACGATCGGGAAGACCGACCGTGAGGCCGCCTACGAGACCTCCGAGCAGTACAACGGCTTCGAGGAGAACACCGGCACACCAGGCGGCTACGGACGCGACCCGCAGTGCATCGACCCGGCAGAGCAGCCGCCGTGCACGGTCTCGGGACCGAAACCGCAACGCGTGGTCCGCTACACCGAGGGCCTCAAGATGGGCTACCGGTGGTACCAGGCGACCGGGACCGAGCCGTACTTCCCGTTCGGGTACGGACTCTCCTACACGACCTTCGACTACAAGAACCTGAAGGTCACCGAGGTGGGAGGCGGCAACGGACACACCGCGCTGCGGGCTGACTTCACGGTCACCAACACCGGCAAGCGGGACGGCAAGGAGGTCCCGCAGGTGTACCTGACACTTCCGCGGAAGTCAGGCGAGCCGTCGAAGCGGCTCGTGGGGTTCGACAAGATCGACCTGGCTGCCGGCCAGAGCAAGAACGTGTCGGTGCTGATCGACTCCAACGCCTCCAACCACCCGTTCTCCTACTTCGTCCCGGACGACACGGACGATCTGAGGAAGTGGGCGGACGGAGACTGGGCGACCGCTGACGGCGACTACACCGTCCACGTGGGCCGCTCGTCGGCCGACACGCCGCTGCAGAAGACGCTCAACATCAACTTCAGCAACCGCCGTCCGACGGCGCAGAACGTCACGGGCGTCAAGGTGAGGGAGGGTCGCTCGGTCGTCATCAACCTGAAGGCCAGCGATCCCGACGGGGACGCACTGTCCTACACCTACTCGGACCTGAAGGGGAACACCGTGACACCGATCGGCAACGGGTCGGCGGTCCGGTTCACTCCCAAGAAGGGATTCACGGGCAACACGTCGTTCCGCTACACCGTCAACGACGGTCATGGCGGCGAGGCGTCCGCGCAGGTCTTCGTGACGGTGACACCCGCACCGAAGACCAGCTCGAAGATCACGCAGCTGAAGGTCAGGCCGAAGACCCTGACGACCAGTACGCGGGCGCGAGTCACGTTCCGGGTCCGCTCGGGCGGTAAGGCCGCACGCGGCAAGTACGTGATCAAGAGGGGCTCACGTGTCCTCGGACGCGGCACCCTCAACGCCCAGGGACGGGCAGACAAGAGGATCAAGCGACTCAGCGCCGGCAAGAAGCGGATCAAGGTGACCTACCTGGGCTCGCCGACGTCCAAGCGCGCCAGCAAGTCCAAGACGGTCCGGGTGGTCAGGAGGTAGTAAACCCGGAGGACACAGGCGGGGCCCTCGGTGCTGCGGCACCGGGGGCCTCGCCCTGCGGGGGGAGTGAGCGCCTACCGGCTCCAGGTCGCGACCCAGTAGCCGACGCCGTACGGTGCCGCGTCGTAGCGCAGACGCGCCTGCCAGCCGCCCCCGCCGTCAGCGCGGGCTGTCTCGGCCAGCGCACGCAGAGCCGGGACGCCGCTGGCCCACAGCTCCGCCGCCCGTCCTGCATCCAGCGAGCCGAGCGCGTCCAGGTCCGCGGCGGCCAGCGCCGTACTGATCACGGCGTCGAAGGCGAGCGCGCGGACGTCGACGTGGCCCGGCGCTGACGGGCTCCGTTTGGCGGTGCCGTCGGCGAGGACGAGCAGCGCGGTCGGCTCGCGGTCGATGTCGATCACAGCGCCGGTGGTCTCCCGGAAGGTGCGCGGCCGCGTGACACCGGCCGCCTCCAGGAGCCACGCGCCGAGCGGCAACGCCGACCCCGGCCGAACGCTGCTGGTCGAGGAGGGCCGCGCGCCCGCGGAGCCCGCGTCGAGAGCCGCCGCACCCTCGTAGCCGAACGGTCCGAAGTCCGCAGCCACCTCCGCGTACGAGACCTCTTCCGGCCCCGGAGCAACCACCACGACCCTCGCGGCCCGCTCGGCGACCGACCGCACGGCGTCCAGCGCGGCGGCACGCAACCCCTCCAGCTCCCCTGCCGCCCCGGCGGCGATCTCGGGAACGAGCAACGGTGTCTGCGGGACCACGGCGACGGCGACGAGCACGCCATGAGGCTAACGCGGCCGCGGGAGGCGGCACCTAGAGTGCTGTGCATGACACACGCCCTCGTCCCCGCCTCGTACGTTCTGCTCCTGCGCGGCCCTCTCGGCGAGGAGGAGATCCTGCTCCACCTGCGCCAGAACACCGGCTACCGCGACGGGCACTGGGCGATGATCGCGGGCCACGTCGATGCCGACGAGTCGGCCAGGACGGCGGCGCAGCGCGAGGCGTACGAGGAGACAGGCGTCTCGATCGCTCCCGATGCGCTCGAGCCGCTCACGACGCTCCACCGGTGGGTGCGGGGTGGGCCTGCGATCGAGCAGCGGGTCGACTTCTTCTGGATCGCGCGCGCCTGGGACGGCGATCCCCGGATCGTGGAACCCGAGAAGGCCTCCGACCAGCGCTGGTTCAACCTCCGCGACCTCCCGCAGCCGGGGGTCGAGCACGAGCTGGTCGTGATCGAGGCCTATCTCCGTGGGCCCGTCCCGCCGATCCTCACGTTGACGTCTCACGCCACGCGCTGACGTCGTCGGTTGCTGAGACCCTGAAGTCATCCCCAGGACCGCGACCAAGGAGTACCTCTGGTACTACTGATTTGAAGAGTCTTCGCAGGTCAGAGGCCTGCTAGGGCCTCGTGCGTGGCAGATGCGTGGCAAGAATTGCGATCGAGCTCCGCAACTATGCGAGTTCAGGTAGCGAACGATCCGAGATTGGGGACCGGGACTCCTTGGCTCCCTCTGCTGTGCCAGCGATAGTCGGCGAGATTGTCGTGCCAGGGTTTGCCATCTTCATCGAACAGCCAGCGTGATGGTTCGCCGTCCGGCGTGTGCTGGCGGACGTGCTCGGCGAGGATCGCGACCAACTCGTCGGGCAGGTAGACGGTGCGCTTGGACTCGTACTTCGGTGGCCGGATGAGCACGGTGATCCCGCGACGGCTTCGAGGACGTTCTTCCCGACCCGAGTCAAGCCGAGGTGCCTGTGTCACAACTCTACTGGTTTCGGTATAGTTGTGACATGACTACCGAGATGAAGTATCGAGAGGTCGTGCGCGAGATCGCGCTCGATCACTACGGCTACGTCACGACGAAGGCGGCATACGAGGCGGGGGTTCCGGCGATCGAACTGCCCAAGCTTGCTGCGCGGGGTGGTCTGGAGAACGTCGCTTACGGCCTGTACCGGGTGCCCGACATCCCGCCGACTGTCTACGACCAGTTCGCCGAAGCCCTGTTGCGCGTCGGCGATGGGGCGTACCTCCACGGCGAGTCGGTGTTGGCCCTGTTCGGGCTCGCCGATGTGAATCCTCGCCGGATCAAGGTGGCCGTCCGCCGCCGCGCTCGCCCCAAGTTGCCACCTTTCGTAGAGCTGACCCAGGTCAAAGGCGACGCACGCACGACATTCTACGAGGGGCTCGAAGCCCAGTCGGTCGCTGATGCCATCCTTGAATGTCGCGGACGTATCGAGACCGAGCGACTGATGGATGCGGCTAAGCAAGCGCGGGCTGAAGGCCTGCTCACCACAACGGAATGGCAGCACGTTCGAAAAGGATTGCAGTTGTGAGCTACTCGGGCGTTCCGACTAGCGTGCGCTCCTTGGAGCAGCGCATCCGCAACCTCGAAGGAAGTGACGGTCTCGCGCTGCGCAGGCGGATCGGAATGGCTCTGGTCATAGTCGGCCAGATGCTGCCCGAGGGCGCGATCAAGGGTGGCAGCGCAATGGCGCTGCGCTACGGACGCGGCACACGGTTCACCCAAGACCTCGACGCCGCACGCGTCCAGCCGCTCGCCAAGTTCCGCAGCGACTTCGAGGAGTCCCTGGCCGCTGGGTGGGTGGGATTCACCGGCAGGTTGGTCGAGAAGGCGGCACCACGTCCACGAGCCGTGCCCACGGCGTACGTCATGCAGCCGTTTGAGGTGAAGCTCGACTATCGAGGTAGGCCGTGGTGCACGGTGAAGTTCGAGTTGGGACACAACGAGATCGGTGACGCGGACGAGCCTGAGTACCAGCTCGCAGCCGACCTTGCCGGACTCTTCACTGAGGTCGGCTTGGAAGCGCCGAAGCCGGTACCGGTCATGCGTGCCGACCATCAGGTCGCGCAGAAGCTCCACGCCGTCTCGGGCGAGGGCGCCGAGCGGGCGCACGACCTCGTCGACCTCCAACTCCTCGACCACGGCGAAGACCTCGACCTCGCGAAAATAGCCGCGACGTGTGTCAGGCTTTTTGAGTACCGTCGTCAGCAGGCGTGGCCGCCGACCGTCGTGGCCGGTAAACGGTGGGACACGCTCTACATGGAAGCCGCCGAAGGTCTCGACGTCTTGCCGACCCTCGATGAGGCCATCGACTGGGTCAACGAGTTTGTCCAGAGCATCGCGGAGGCCGGGACCTGACCGGCTCCGGGAGTGTGGCAAGAATGTGGCAGGACGCCACAGACCGACCGGTCATGACCAGCAACGACAAGTGCGTTTGCGCAGGTCAGGCCGCAGATGCCAGTGATGACCATCTTCCGTCATTCACCGTGGCGACGTTCCCATGGGACTGCTGGACAAGTTCACGAAGAACCGCGGGACGGCCGGCAAGGCCCAAGACCTGCGTCGCAAGCACGGTGACAAGGTCGACAAGGGCATCGACAAGGCGGCCGAGGCTGCCCGCGGCAAGCACGACGACAAGATCGCGAAGGGCGCCAAGGCGCTCAAGGACGGCCGCGCCAAGCTCGACGGCGATCCCTCGTCGCGACGGCGTCCGAACAACCCCGTCCCTGACGGGCAGGCGCCTGCTGGGCCGAACGCGCTCAGCAGGCGCAGGCGGGCCCGTCGGTGACCGGCAGCGCCGCAGGAGCACCGATGCTCGGCATGCCGAGCCCCACCCCGAGCGGGGCCGGGGCGGCGTTGCGCGCCTCCCACGCATCTCCTGCACGCGTCCGGCGCACCGCCAGCGGCGCACCGTCGGCCATGAGGTGGTGCGGCGCCGCCTTCGTGACGACGACCTCGACGACGTCGCCGGGGCGGACCTCGACCGCTTCCGGACGGGCGAAGTGGACCAGGCGGTTGTCCCGGGCACGTCCGGTGAGGCGCCGGGTGGCCTCGTCCTTCTTGCCGCCCTTGCCGGCACTCGTGTCGGCCACCAGGAGCTCGACGGTCGTCCCGACGAGCGCCTTGTTCTCGTCCCACGAGATCTCGTTGACGAGAGCGACGAGGCGCTCGTACCGCTCCTGCACGACCTCCTTGGGCAGCTGCTCGTCCATCGTGGCGGCAGGAGTCCCCGGGCGCGGCGAGTACTGGAACGTGTACGCGGACGTGAACCGCGCCTGACGGGCCACGTCCATCGTCTCGAGGAAGTCCTCCTCGGTCTCCCCCGGGAAGCCGACGATGATGTCGGTGGTGATCGCGGCCTCGGGCATCGCGGCGCGGACGCGGTCGATGATCCCGAGGAAGCGCTCCTTGCGGTACGACCGGCGCATCGCCTTGAGCACCCGGTCCGAGCCCGACTGCAGCGGCATGTGGAGCTGCGGCATGACGTTCGGCGTCTCGGCCATCGCGTCGATCACGTCGTCGGTGAACGCGGCGGGGTGCGGCGACGTGAACCGGACCCGCTGGAGCCCGTCGATCTCGCCGCACGCGCGCAGCAGCTTGCCGAACGCGAGACGGTCGCCGAACTCCACTCCGTACGAGTTGACGTTCTGACCGAGCAGCGTGACCTCGACGACGCCGTCAGCGACGAGTGCCTCGATCTCGGCGAGGATCTCACCCGGTCGGCGGTCCTTCTCCTTGCCGCGCAGGCTCGGGACGATGCAGAACGTGCACGTGTTGTTGCAGCCCACGCTGATCGAGACCCACGCCGCGAACGCCGACTCACGCTTGGTCGGGAGCGTCGAAGGGAAGACCTCGAGCGACTCGAGGATCTCGACCTGGCTCTCCTCCTGGACCCGCGCCCGGTCGAGGAGCGCGGGGAGGGACCCGATGTTGTGGGTGCCGAAGACCACGTCGACGTACGGGGCGCGCTTCGTGATGGTGTCGCGGTCCTTCTGGGCGAGGCACCCTCCGACGGCGATCTGCATACCGGGGTTCTCGCGCTTGATGCTGGCGACCTGCCCGAGCGTGCCGTACAGGCGGTTGTCGGCGTTCTCGCGCACCGCGCACGTGTTGAACACGACCACGTCAGCAGGGCGCGCGGCCTCGCCGGGCGGCGGGGCGGCGACGTAGCCGGCGTCCTCGAGGAGCCCCGAGAGGCGCTCGGAGTCGTGGACGTTCATCTGGCACCCGTAGGTGCGGACCTCGTACGTTTTGGGAGCAGCCGTCTTCGTCATAGCCCTCCCAGCGTACGGGGCGGTGCGGGGGTTCCGGCACTCTCCTGTGCGTGGGCCGCGCGGTCACGTTCTCACAACAACCGAATCCGCCGTGGGGTACCGAGTTGGCCGGGTCGTGGCACTCGCCGTACCTTTCTCACATGTCGGATGACTCGTACGACGCGCCCGCAGGCATGCCATCATCCAGCGCGCCGACCACCGCGGCGGACACCTACATGGTTTCGATGGACGGCGTCCAGAAGTGGTTCGGCGACCTTCACGTCCTGCAGGACATCGACTTCGACGTGACGCCCGGCGAGGTCGTCGTCGTGATCGGGCCCTCGGGTTCGGGCAAGTCCACGCTGTGCCGTGCCATCAACCGCCTCGAGCCGATCGACGAGGGCACCGATCGCGATCGACGGCGAGGTCCCGCCTGCCCGAGGAGGGCAAGGCGCTGGCTAAGCTGCGTGCCGAGGTCGGCATGGTGTTCCAGTCGTTCAACCTCTTCACCCACAAGACCGTCCTCGAGAACGTGACGCTCGGACCGATCAAGGTGCGCAGCAAGTCGAAGGCCGAGGCCGAGAAGCGCGCGCATGGAGCTGCTCGACGCGCGTCGGCGTCGAGTCGCAGGCCGGCAAGCTACCCGGCCCAGCTCTCCGGCGGCCAGCAGCAGCGCGTCGCGATCGCCCGCGCCCTGGCGATGGACCCGAAGGTCATGCTCTTCGACGAGCCCACGTCCGCCCTCGATCCGGAGATGATCAAGGAGGTGCTCGACACGATGGTCGCGCTCGCCAAGGGCGGCATGACGATGGTCGTCGTCACCCACGAGATGGGCTTCGCCCGCACCGCCGCCGACCGCGTCGTCTTCATGGCCGACGGCCGGATCGTCGAGGAAGAACACTCCCGACGAGTTCTTCAACAACCCGCAGAGCGACCGCGCCAAGGACTTCCTCGGCAAGATCCTCAAGCACTGACCCGCCGTACTGCATCTTCAGAACCGAACGGCAAGTCCATCAGTACCCAAGACGGAGCCGCATCCGCGGCGCTCGTGAAGTCAAAGGGAGAAGCAATGAAGATCCGTAGGACCAAGATCGCCGTGACCGCCGGCTGCGCGGCACTGAGCGCCGGTGCGGCGACGCCGGCAGCGACGACGACGGACGGCGGCGACGCCGGCACCGGGTTAGCTCGAGGCGTCGAGGACGCGACTTCGACGCCGGCACCCGCATGGCGGAGACTCCAGGAGGCCGGCACGGTCAAGATCGGCGTGAAGTTCGACCAGCCCGGCATCGGCTTCAAGGCCGCCGGCGCGGACGCCCGGACCGGCTTCGATCCCGACATGGGCAAGATCCTCGCCGCGAAGCTCGGCATCGAGGCCGACGACATCGAGTGGGTCGAGACGGTCTCGGCCAACCGCGAGCCGTTCCTGCAGAACGGCACGGTCGACTTCGTGATCGCGTCGTACTCGATCACCGACGACCGTCGCAAGGTCGTCGGCCAGGCCGGCCCGTACTACGTCACCGGCCAGAGCCTGCTCGTGCCAAGGACGACGACTCGATCAAGGGTCCTGAGGACCTCAAGGGCAAGAAGGTCTGCTCGGTCACGGGTTCGACGTCGATCGAGACGGTCGAGGAGAAGTACGGCGCGACGCCGGCCGGCTTCGACACGTACTCGCGAGTGCGTCGACCAGCTCAAGACCGGCTCGGTCGACGCCGTCACCACCGACGCGCGCGATCCTCGCCGGGCTACGCCGCGGAGGATCCGGGCACGATCAAGGTCGTCGGCGAGCCGTTCTCCGAGGAGCGCTACGGCATCGGCTACAACAAGGACCAGCCCCGGCTGTGCGAGTTCGTCAACGAGACGCTCGAGGACGTCGTTCGAGAACGGCGACTGGGAGGCCGCGTTCGACGCACTCGCTCGGCAAGGTCGGGCATCGACACGCCGACCACGCCCGAGCTCGATCCCTGCTCCTGACCTGAAGTGACGGGGCGGGCTCCGGCCGGCCCCGTCGCTCTCTCCGCCCGACCTACGACCTCGTGAGGAGGTGCACGTGGACGCATTGACCGAGAACTGGGATCTCATCCTCTCCGGCTTCGGATGGACGCTCCGGCTGCTGGGAGCGAGCGCGGTGATCGCTCTCGTCGTCGGCACGATCATCGCCGTCTTCCGCGTGAGTCCCGTCCCGGTGCTGCGCAGCGATCGGCAGCCGTCTACGTCACGCTGTTCCGCAACACTCCCCTGCTCGTGCTCATGCTGATCACGTTCTTCGGCCTGCCGGCAGATCGGGATCACGTTCGACTTCGACTTCTTCTGGAAGACCGTCGCTGACGATGGGCCTCTACACCGCCGCGTTCGTGGCCGAGAGCCTGCGCTCGGGGATCAACGGCGATCCCGCTCGGCCAGGCGGAGGCCGCCCGTTCCCTCGGGTTCGGCTTCGGCCAGACGATGACGCAGGTCGTCCTCCCGCAGGCGTTCCGCCTCGTCGTGCCGCCGCTGGCCAGCGTGTTCATCGCCCTGACCAAGAACACGTCGATCGCGATGGCCTTCGGGATCGCCGAGCTGACCTTCCGGTTGAAGCAGCTGCTCAACGAGTACGCCACCGACCGCATCATCATCTTCATCGCGATCGCGACCTGCTACATCGTCATCGTCGCGGTCATCTCCTGTCGGCGCCGCGATGCTCGAGCGACGCTGGAGGGTAGAGCGATGAGCACCGTTCTGTACGACAACCCCGGACCCCGCGCCCGTCGGCGCAACCGGATCGTCGGCGCTCGTCGCGGTCCTCCTCGCTGGCCGTTGGCCTCTTCTGGACGATCCGGCTCCTCAGCCAGAACGGTCAGCTCGACGGCGACCTCTGGGAGGTGTTCGTCACCCCGCGCTACGTCGAGCTGCTCTCGGGTCGCGCTCGTCGACACGCTGCAGGCCGCCGTCTTCGCGATTGCTGGGGCCGTCGTGTTCGGTGTGATCTTCGGCGTCGGCAAGCTCTCCGACCACCGTGGATCCGCTGGCCGGCGTGGCTCGTCGTCGAGTTCTTCCGCGCCGTGCCGCTGCTCATGCTCATCATCTTCATCTGGACGCTCGTACGGGCTGCAGCATCGACAAGTCGTTCGCAGTCGTTGGTGATCGGACTGATCCTCTACAACGGCTCGGTCCTGGCCGAGGTCGTTCCGTGCGGGCATCAACGCGGTGCCCAAGGGTCAGGCGAGGCCGCGTACGCGCTGGGGATGCGGAAGTACGCAGGTCATGACGCTCGTGCCAGCTGCCGCAGGCGGTCAAGATCATGACTGCCGTCGATCATCAGCCAGTGCATCGTCGCGCTCAAGGACACGTCGCTGGGTTACACGATCCTGGCCCCCGGCCTGACCACCGAGATGAAGTCTTTCTGGCTGACGTTCCAGAACCAGCTGCCTGCCACTCTCGTGCTGCTGATGCTCTATCTGGTCGTCAACCTGTGCCTCGAGGTGCTGGCCCGCTGGGCCGAGAAGAAGTTCAGCGGAGGCCGCAAGCTCAACGTCACGGCAGTCGGCGTCCTCGGCGAGACCGAGGACGAGATCGCCGCGGGGCGTGTCCGTGCGACCCATGCCAACACCGGCTCGTCCCACGGCGGGACCTGAGCACGCTCAGCGGACGTAGACGCTGCCGTCGAAGTTGAGCATCCCCGCGGACTCCAACCCGATCGTGGTCTCGCTGTTCTCGTCGTCGCCGGCGTGGGTCTCCACGTCGACGGCGGCGACCTCCGCGAGCGGGATCGCGTGCACCGCAGCCGTACGGATCCCGTTGCCCGACCGGTCGGTCAGGACGCCGTCCTCCAGGAACAGGTAGCCGTCGCGCAGCCCGAGGATCCGCGCGTACTCGTGCAGCTCACGGCTGCCGTCGACGCGTCGTACGGACAGGGTGCTGAAGGCGTTGGTCTCGCTGGTCACGGTCACAGTCTCGCAACCGGCGCCCGGCGCCGGGTCAGCGGCTGGGCTTCGGCGTGACCCACAGGTGGATCGTGCCCTCGACGACGCGGGTGCCGTCGCCGCGGGTGGCGTGGACGTTCACGTCGACCTCGGGCGCCTTCGCCCAGTCGGCCTCGGTCGTCTCGGCGACGCAGACGAGGTCGCTGGTCGACTTCGCGAGGTACGAGACGTCCATGCCCCTCGGCAGCCAGCGGTAGCCGTCGGGCACCGTCGCCTCGGCGAGCAGCCCCATCGCGGCCTCGAGCCCGTTGCAGACCGCGATCGCGTGGACGGTGCCGATGTGGTTCTGGACGCCCCGGCGCTTGGGCACGACGAGCTCCGCGCGGTGAGGGCGCATCACCCGCACCCGTGGGCGCACCGTACGGAAGTACGGCGCCTTCAGCGAGAACGCGAGACTGAACAGGCGGTCGCCCAACGGGAGGGACGAGAGGCGGTCGTAGAGGGCGAGCGTCTGGTTCATGGACGGGACACTAGCAGGTTTGTTACCCGTCGGTAACCAGATCGGCAACCGCGTCGGTGACGTCCGCGCGCGCCGTCCGGCAGACGATCTGCGCGTAGTCCTCCCCCGGCATCTGGATCCACTGCCGCTGCACGAATCCCAGCTTGCCCAGCACCCGGAGCGACGCCGCGTTGCGCGCGTCCGGGCACGCCACGAACCACCGCGCCTCGCGATGATCGCGGAGTGCGACGTCGCGGAGGTAGCACGCGAGCATCTGCGTGCCGAGTCCCCGGCCGACGGCGGCCGGATCACCGATCAGGTAGTCGAACCCGACGGCGCCCGGCAGCTGCACCCGTACGGCGAGGTCGTCGTCGGCGTCGACCGGGTAGTCCTGCAGGGAGCCCACCGGGGCGCCGTCGACCTCGACCACCCACATCCGGGCCGGGTCGTCGCCGCTCAGGCGCGCGCCGTACCGCTTCCGCGCTTCTGGGACATCAGCCGGCGGGTCGCGGAACCATGCGCGCACGTGCGGCTCGTGCCGCCAGCCGACCAGCAGGCCGAGGTCGCTCTCGTCCATCGGACGGAAGGCGATCGAGGGCATGGCCCGAGATTATCGGCGCGTCTACCCTCGGGGAATGGGACGCACCGCGCTCCTCGTTGCTGGCCTCGTGCTCGCCGGCTGCACTGCCGAGCCGCCGTCGCCGGAGGAGGACCCGTCGGCCCCGGCTTCCTCGCCGTCGCCGACGTCCCCGTCACCGTCGACCGGGGGTGCGCCGCCCGCCGCCACGGCAGAGAGCTTCCGCATCCTCGTGACGCATCACCACTCGCCGTTGCGCGTGCTCTCTGTGGACGGCGCCGTGCGGCTCCTCGGCTCGGGCTCCCTGGCTGGGCTGCGCCTGGTCACCGACCGTTCGGACGTCCCGTCCGCCGAGCGCGGCCCGGACGCCGCAGCAGTCCTCGAACGGGTACGCCGCGATCCGAGCCTGATCGGGTACGTGCCCGTCTCCGCCGTCGACGAGACCGTCCGCGCCGTACGGGTGGGAAGCGTCGATCCGCTGCGAGACCCGGCCGCCTATCCTCTCCGCAGCGAGAGCGCACCGCCGGACGCCGACATCGTGACACTCACGATCACCGGCGACATCATGCTCGGTCGCAGGGTCGGCGCGCGGTTGCGCGACGTCGGCGGTCCGACGACGGTGTTCCGTCCGTTCCTGAAGCGGCTCGCGGCTGCGGACATCACCGTGGGCAACCTCGAGTCCACGCTGTCGCAGCGGGGCGCACCGACGCAGGGCGGTGACTCGTTCGGCGCGGACCCGAACGTACGCGAGGCGTTGCGGGCGGCGGGATTCGACGTGATCGGTCTCGCCAACAACCACCTCGGCGACTACGGTGCGGCGGCGATGCGGGACACGTTCCGACTGCTTCGCGAGGGGCGCCTCCCGTACGTGGGTGCGGGCAGGAACCGCGAGGAGGCGGAGCGTGCGCTGGTCGTCGAGCGAGGCGGCACGTCGGTGGGATTCCTCGCCGTCGACTCGATCGGTGAGACCCCGGCTGCCACCGCCACGTCGCCAGGGACGAGCCGCCTGGACATGCCGCCTCGTACCGGTCCGATGGACGAGGAGCGGCTGGACCGGCTGGAGCGGCAGGTGCGCACGCTCGCTGGGCAGGTCGACACGGTGATCGTGATGACGCACTGGGGGACGCAGTACACGAACGTGCCCGAACCCTCCCAGCGACGGGTCGCCCGTACGCTCGCGAAGGCTGGGGCCGACGTGGTCGTCGGTGGGCACCCGCACTGGTTGCAGGGCCTGGAACAGGTCGGGAACACGCTGGTCGTGCACTCGCTCGGCAACTTCGTGTTCGACATGGACTTCCAACGGCGCACACGCGAGGGCGCGATCCTGGAGCTGGTGCTGTGGGACGGCGCCGTGAAGGGTGCGCGGCTCGTGCCGTACGTGATCGGCGACGACTTCACACCGCGGCCCGTCGGGAGCGGGCCCGCCGAACGCGTCCTCTCCACCGCCTGGGAGACCAGCCGCGGCCCGTATGCCCTCCCCTGACCCTCCCGTCCCCGATGTGAAGGGTTCGGGTCAGTTCCGAGAGCGGAAAACCGGCCGGAACCCTTCACATCGGGGACGGAGCGGGACGCTGGGCTACCGGAGCCAGCGCCAGGTGATGGTGGCGACGCGGCGGAGCTGGAGGTCGTCGACGGCGCCCGGGCGGTCCGCGGCGGAGTGGTAGCCGGCGTACGGGATGCTGCCGAGCCTCGCGGCGGGGACGCCGGCCTTCTCGTACGACCAGTGGTCGCTGGCACGGTCCTCGCACGTTGTCGTCGGAATCCCCTGTGCGGCGCTCACGAGGGCCCGGACGACGCTCCCGTTGCTGGTCCCTCCGTCGCACACCGGGACGGACGGGCCCCGCACCCCCACGCGGTCGAGCGAGACCATCGCCCGCACCGCCTCGCGCTCGGCCGCCGTCATCTGGGCGACGCGGTGCTGGGACCCGAAGTGGTGGAGGGCATCGCCCGATCCGCGTGGCTCCTCCGCCCCGAACGCGACGAAACGCACCGGGAGGCGGGTCCCGTGCGCGGCGGCGAGGCGGGCGAGCTCGCAGACCACCGCGATGCCGGAGGCATTGTCCTCGGCTCCGGGTGACACCGCGACGGTGTCCAGATGCGCTCCGACGACGAGATGCGGACGCTCTGGGTCGAAGCCGGCCGGATCGGCGATCACGTTGAGCGAGCGTCCCGCATCGACGGAGACGCCCCACGAGTCACCGGCCGGGACGGGGAACGTCTCCTCGGTCACGGTGTAGCCGAGCGCCCGCAGCTCCGCACCGAACCAGCGCGCGGCCTCACGGTAGGCCGCCGACGTCGCAAGCCTGGGACCGATCTCGACCGCGAGGTGGCGGACCGCGGCACGCATCTCGGCAGCGTCGGGACCATGCGCCTCGGGCTTCGGCGGTTGCCCGGGGGACGCCGTCGCCGTGCCAGGCTCCCCCGGCGACCCCGGCCTCCCCGTGTCGCGCGGGGCCACACCGCTGGGCCCACCCGAGGGCGACGTCGGAGAGGGCTCTTGCACCGTCTCGTCACCGCCTCCGTCGCTCGTGCTGCAGGCGCTCACCAGCAGGAGGAGAGAGACCGTGACCGCAGCGCTGCGCATCCCCCATCCTCTCACCGGCCGCGGATCAGACGTGCCCGCTCCAGTCGTCCGCATCGCCCGCCTCCAAGGCCTCGACGTCGGCCCCGATCTCCTCGCGGACGAGGCGGTAGGCGAGCCCGGGACCGTAGCCCTTGCGTCCGAGCGCACCCACCAGACGACGAACCTTCACCTGCTCGTCGACGTTGCGGAGGGACCGGAGCTTCTTGCGGACCAGCGCTCGCGCGACCTCCTCCTCGGACTCGGGGTCGATCGCGTCGATCGTCTCGCGGACGATCTCGTCGTCGACACCCTTGCGTCGCAGCTCGAGCGCGAGGGCTCGTCCGGACAGGCCGCGTGACTGCTGGCGCGACTGCACCCAGAGCTGGGCGAACTCCTCGTCGTCGACGAGCCCGACCTCCTCGAACCGGTCGAGCATCCGCTCGGCGATCTCGTCGGGGACGTGGCGCCGCGCCAGCTGGGACGCGAGCTCACCGCGGGACCGAGGCCGCTCCGCGAGCCGGTCGAGCAGGATCTTGCGTGCGACGGACTCGTGGTCGGGCTCCGGCCCGAGGTCGCGGTCGACCTCGGGCTCGGCGTCACGTCCGGGACCTCGACGACGCCGAGATCCCGCCCCCTGCCTGCCGGCCATACTCAGAAGTCGACCTCGACGACCTTGCCGGGCTTCTTGCCGCCCTTGGCGTCGGCGACGACGTCGGCCGGCTCGTCGACCGCGGCACCGATGCCGAGGTGCTCCATGATCTGCTTCTCGAGCTCGTTGGCGAGGTCGGGGTTGTCGCGCAGGAAGTTGCGCGCGTTCTCCTTGCCCTGGCCGAGCTGGTCGCCCTCGTAGGTGTACCAAGCGCCGGCCTTGCGGACGAAGCCCGCCTCGACGCCGACGTCGATGAGGCTGCCCTCGCGGCTGATGCCCTGGCCGTACATGATGTCGAACTCGGCCTGCTTGAACGGCGGGGCCATCTTGTTCTTGACGACCTTGAGCGCGTGCGGTTGCCGACCATGTCGGTGCCGTCCTTGAGCGTCTCGATGCGCCGGACGTCGAGGCGGACCGAGGCGTAGAACTTGAGCGCCTTGCCGCCCGTCGTCGTCTCGGGCGAGCCGAACATCACGCCGATCTTCTCGCGGAGCTGGTTGATGAAGATCGCGGTCGTGCCCGCAGCCGTTGATCGCACCGGTCAGCTTGCGCAGCGCCTGGCTCATGAGGCGGGCCTGCAGACCGACGTGGCTGTCACCCATCTCGCCGTCGATCTCGGCGCGCGGCACGAGTGCGGCCACGGAGTCGATGACGATGATGTCGAGCGCGCCGGAGCGGATCAGCATGTCGGCGATCTCGAGCGCCTGCTCTCCGGAGTCGGGCTGGGAGATCAGCAGCGCGTCGGTGTCGACCCCCAGAGCGCTTGGCGTAGTCGGGGTCGAGCGCGTGCTCGGCGTCGATGAACGCCGCGATGCCGCCGGCGCGCTGCGCGTTGGCCACGGCGTGGAGCGCGACCGTCGTCTTGCCGGAGGACTCCGGCCCGTAGATCTCGACGACGCGGCCGCGCGGGAGCCCGCCGATGCCGAGGGCGATGTCGAGCGAGGTCGCCCCGGTCGGGATGACCTCGATCGGGATCGGGCCTGGTCACCGAGGCGCATCACGGCTCCCTTGCCGTGCGAGCGCTCGATCTGCGCCATCGCCGCGTCGAGTGCCTTGTCGCGGTCCTTCGGTGCGCCCTTGCCGGGGTCAGCAGCCATCAGCGTGGTCCCTTCAACATTCGTGTCCGCCGGTCATCTACGACGTTAGAGACCGGCACTGACACTCGTACGGCTCGTACGGGCGCCTGTGGATGCCGGGTCTCTGCGTCGACCTGTGGGACGACTCTAGTCCGAACACCTGTTCGATGCGACTACCGACACGCACGTGTCGCGTGTCGGTAGTCGCATCCCGCTCCGTGCGAGCGCCGAGCGCTCGCCCAGAGCTCGCTTCGATCAGACGGTGACCGCGAACCGGTCCCAGACGCGGTGCAGGGCCATGTCCTCCTGGACGCGCGCCAGCACGTCGGCGCCCGTGTCCCCACGGACGATGCCGAGGCCGTCGACACCCGCCGCGTCGAGCACGGCCGTACCGGCCCCCCAGGCACCGATGACCTTGGCCTGCCGGAAGCACTCCTCGACGAGCAGAACCACCCGCGGATCGACGGTGACCGTGTCGGCCGCGCCCGCCTTTGCGTCGCGCTGCGGCACGGCGTCCGGGGCCGGCACCGGGGCTCCGGCGATCAGGAGGGCGTCGAACTCCACCGACCGCGCCGTCGCGAAGGTCCGCTGCACGGTGATGCCGTCGCCGACCATCCCTCCGTGCGGGGCGATCACGAGGGGCACCATGCCCGCCTCGAAGATCGTCGTACGCACCGCGTCGACGCCGGAGAGGTCACCGTCGGGATCGACGACGATGCCGACGATGCGTCCGTCCGGCGGCCACGCCTCCCCCACCTGCGACAGCGCAGGGCTGGGAACAGGATCGACCAGTGGCACGGTCGGGGACGGCACCGGAAGCCCGAGACCGGTGGCGACCTCCTCGCAGAGCACCGGGTCGATGTTGGCGAGGCACTGGAGCTGACGCTCCTTGATCGCCTGCTCGTAGCACTTGCCGAGCTCGAAGGTGTACGCGCGGATGATGTGCTCCTGCTCCACCGGCGACATGCTCAGCCAGAACAGCCGGACCTGGCTGAAGTGGTCGTCGTACGAGGCAGGTTGAGCGCGGACCTTGGTGCCTTCGGCCACCCGCACCGCGAGGTGCTCGAACGACCCGTCGACGTCGGCACCCGCGTGGAACGGGCAGCCGCCGTCGAGCGAGTTCGGCTTGTACGGCGCCACACCGGCGTGCACCGCGTGCTGGTGGAAGCCGTCGCGGAACATGTCGTTGACCTCGGTGTGCGGCCGGTTGACGGGAAGCTGGTTGAAGTTCGGCCCGCCGAGCCGCGTCAGCTGTGTGTCGACGTAGGAGAACAGTCGCGCCTGGACCAGCGGGTCGTCGGTGGCGTCGATCCCGGGCACCATGTGCCCGACGTGGAACGCGACCTGCTCGGTCTCGGCGAAGAAGTTGGTCGGGTTCGCGGTGAGCACCATCAGGCCGACGGGCTGCACGGGAGCCAGCTCCTCGGGCACGATCTTCGTGGGGTCAAGGAGGTCGATGCCCTCGAAGACCTGCTCCGGGTTGTCCGGGAAGACCTGCAGTCCCAGCTCCCAGGCCGGGTAGGCGCCTGCCTCGATCGCGTCGTACAGGTCGCGCCGGTGGAAGTCGGGATCCACGCCACCAGCCAGCTGGGCCTCTTCCCAGGTGAGCGAGTGGACGCCGAGCCGCGGCTTCCAGTGGAACTTCACCAGCGAGGTCTCCCCCGCCGCGTTCTCGACGCGGAACGTATGGACGCCGAAGCCCTCCATCATCCGGTACGAGCGCGGGATGCCGCGGTCGGACATGTTCCACATCGTGTGGTGCTGCGCCTCGGTGTGGAGCGAGACGAAGTCCCAGAAGGTGTCGTGGGCGCTCTGCGCCTGCGGGATCTCGCGGTCGGGGTGCGGCTTGCCGGCGTGGATCACGTCGGGGAACTTGATCCCGTCCTGGATGAAGAAGACCGGGATGTTGTTGCCGACCAGGTCGAAGTTGCCCTCGGCGGTGTAGAACTTCGTCGCGAATCCACGCGTGTCACGGACCGTGTCCGCGGAGCCTCGCGACCCCAGCACCGTCGAGAACCGGACGAACGTCGGCGTCTCGACACCCTCACGCAGGAAGGCGGCCTTGCAGATCGCGTCGGCGGTGCCGTACCCGACGAACACGCCGTGCGCCCCGGCACCGCGGGCGTGCACCACGCGCTCCGGGATGCGCTCATGGTCGAAGTGCGTGATCTTCTCGCGCAGATGGTGGTCCTGCAGCAGGGTCGGGCCACGCTCGCCTGCCTTGAGGGAATGGTCGGTGTCCCGCAACCGGGCGCCCACGGACGTCGTCAGGAAGGTCTCCTGCTGGGCCCTGGCGGAGACGGGCGCACCGGTCTCGACGCCTGTAGCGGTACGGGTGGCCGGCGCGCTCTGGTCGGCCTTCGGGGGCAGCGGCTCGCGAGGCTCGGTCGGCTCCGCGAGGCTCGGAGGCTCCGGGCTGGGCGCTCCCGGGACGGCAGGCTCGGTGTCCGCGGCGAGCCCGTGCGCGACCCTCTCGAACGTTTCCTTGGCCAGCTGCTTGAGATCCACTACGACTCCTCGGTGCTCGAGACATTCGGGCTTACGAGAGAGCCGGTACCCGCTCGGGCCGCGCGCAGACAACCGAGTGCGGACGATCACGAGCGAGACGGGCGTCCACGCGGCGGAGAGGAGTCTCAGCGTTCGGACGGCGGCAGCTCCAGCGCCGACCAGACGGCCCGCCACACGGTCTTCGGAGCGACGCCGGCATCGAGCGCCTCGGTGACCGTACGCCCGCCGAGCTCGGCCAGCACCTGCTGGTCGGCCCACACCGCGGCGTACCCGCCACCGAGGTGCTTGTCCATGCGCTCCCAGAGCTCGCTGTGCCTCACTCGGCCAGTATGCGGGTGCGGTCCTCGCCGTCTTCCGCGGCTCCTTCGGGCGCTGGCACCGGACCCGCCTCGCGCAGACCGTGCCGTTCCCACCACCGACGAAGCGGGCCGGGTGCCCACCAGTTCGCGCGACCGAGGAGCTTCATCGTGGCGGGCACCATCACGAGCCGGACCAAGGTGGCGTCGACGAGCAGGGCGACGAGCATGCCGACCCCGATCATCTTGATGAACACGATCCCCGACGTCGCGAACGCCCCCGTGACCACGGCGAGCAGCAGTGCGGCACTGGTGATGATGCGGCCCGTCTTCTGGACGCCCGACGCGACCGCGACCTCGTTGTCACCGGTGGCATCCCACTGTTCGCGGATCCGCGACAGCAGGAACACCTCGTAGTCCATCGAGAGGCCGAACAGGATCGCGAACATCAGGATCGGCTGGGTGCCGTCGAGGTAGCCCGACGACGAGAAGCCGAGGAGCCCTTCGAGGTTCCCGTCGGCGAACACCCACGCCACCACCCCGAACGCCGCGCTGATCGAGATGATGTTGACGAGCACCGCCTTGATCGGGAGCACCACCGAGCCGAAGGCGAGGAACAGCAGCACCAGCATCGCGGCCACGATGAGTCCGGCCATCAGGGGCAGGCGGTCGGCGATGCCGTCCAGCATGTCGACGGTCTCCGCGCTTCTGCCGCCGAGAGACGCGTCGGCAGGTGCTTCCACCGACCGGAGGTCGCGTACGAGCTCCTGCGAGGCCGCGCTCTGCGAGGTCCCTTCCCAGCTGACGTCGATCAAGGTCCCCTGCTCGGCGTCGTCACCGCCCTCCGCGCTCTCCACCACCCGGACGTCGGAGACGCCGTCGACAGCGCCGAGCGAGACCACGTACGAGGAGACCTCGGCGCGGTCCGTGCTCGCGAGGAAGACGTCGGCGTTCGCGGTTGCCCCACCGAAGTCGTCCTCGAGCTTCTCTGTGGCCACCCGCGACGGCGCGTCCGACGGCAGCACCCGGTAGTCGACACCGCCCCAGCTCGCCGTGAGCAAGGGGCTCGCGAGCAGGAGAAGGAAGGCGGTCACCAACGCCAGGCTGACCACCGGTCGTGCCATGACGGCGTGCGCGAACCGTGCCCAGCCCTGGGAGGGCCGGCGGGCGCGACGTCGCCACGGCATGGCGCCGGCCTCGATCCGTCGGCCGAGCACCGCCAGCGTGGCGGGCAGGAGGGTGAGCGCGGCAGCCATCGCCACGAGCACGGCGGCGATCCCGCCGTACGCCATCGACCGGAGGAAGGTCTGGGGGAAGACCAGCAGCGCCGAGAGCGAGACGGCGACGGTCAGCCCCGAGAACAGGACCGTACGACCGGCGGTCCGCATCGTCGCGCCGACCGCGTCGGTCACCGCCGCGCGGTCGCCGGCCGGTCGTGCCGCCAGCTCGTCACGGAAGCGGCTGACGACGAACAGCGCGTAGTCGATGGCGAGCCCCAGCCCGAGCAGCGTGATGATGTTCAGGGCGAAGACCGACACGTCCGTCACGGTCGTGAGGAGCCGTACGACCGCGAACGCGCCGAGCACGGCCACGGCGCCGATCCCCACCGGCATCAGCGCGGCCACCACCGACCCGAACACCACCAGGCTGAGCACGAGCACGAGCGGCATGGAGATCATCTCGGCACGGGCGATGTCCTGGGAGACCGACGAGCTGACGTCGTCGAAGACCGCCCACTGACCGGCCACCGACAGCTCCAGCGTGCCGTCGTCGACGGCGGCGCCGTCGAGGACCGGACGTACCTCGTCGTACGCCTCCATGAGCGCATCCTGGTCGTCACCGGCGAGCGTGACGACGACACTCGTGGCGTGCCGGTCCTCCGAGACGAGGCCCTCCGTCCCCGGTCGTCCGTACACGGCGACGCTCTCGACGGCGTCGTCCGGGAGCCCTTCCGCGACCTCGGCGACGGCCTCGCGGAACGGCGCTGCGTCGACCGTGAGGTCCCTGCTCTCGTACACCGCGACCACGTCGGCGCCGTGACGGCCGACGGACTCCTCGACGAGCTGCGCCGTCCGGTACGACTCGCTGCCGGGGTCGTCGAAGCCGCCGTCACTGAGGGCGCTGAACACCCCGGTGCCGTACACGCCCGCGGCGACGACCAGCAACAGGCCGAGCGCGAGCACCCCCCTCGCTCGACGTGCGACGAAGCGTCCCCATCGTTCCATCGGAGTCCCCCTGCAGTTCTCACCGTTCAGTGAATGACATTCACTGTTGTTAACGGCGTTTATCGCTAACGCTGTTCACTATGCTGAGCCGATGGACGCCATGTCAAGAGGCCGGCTCACGCGGCGCGACCAGCAGCGCCAGGCCACGCTCGACGAGATCGTCCGTACCGCGCGGGGCCTCCTTGTCGAGACGCACGAGATCTCGTTGCGCGCAGTCGCCCAGACGATGGGGATGACCGCCCCCGCTCTCTACCGGTACGTGAGCAGCCTCGAGGACCTCACGCTCCGCGTGGCGGCGCAGGTGTACGACGACCTCCTCGTGACGCTGGAGGCGACCGTCGCTCCGTACGAGGGAGACCCCGCCGCGCAGGTCGTCGCCGGATCCACCGCGTTCCGTCAGTGGTCGCTGCGCCACCCGCAGGAGTTCGGGCTCACCTTCGCGAACCCGATCACCAGCAATGCCAAGTCCGTCGATCTCGGCGCCGATCTCCTCGGAGGTCCGATCGATCCTCCGCCAGGCGTCCCGGTCGGTGCCGACTGCACGGCAGCAGCGCACCGCTTCGGCAGCTTCTTCGGGCGGCTCGTCGTCGCGATCTGGGAGCGCCAGGGCTATCCGGAGCCCGGCCCCGTGCCCGCACCCGCCGCCGAGGACCTCTCCGACTCCCTGACGTCCGCGGGAGGGACCGAGGTCCCCATCGAGGCGCGGTGGACGTTCGTCCGCACGTGGGCGCGCCTGTACGGGACGACGGCGCTCGAGGTCTTCGGCCACATCGACAAGGAGATCGTCGCGAGCGGCGCCCTCTTCCGAGACACGATGAACGACTGCGCCGAGATCCTCGGGCTGCAGGCACGCCGTCCCGACCTCCAGCGCGTCGTCAGCGAGGTCCTGGACACCTGACCGAGCGGCGGTCACGCTCAGCGCAGGATCAGCGACCCCACCCGCTGGGCGGCGACCCGCAGGCCGAGCGCGCCGAGGACGAGGAAGTACACGACCGGCAACCACAGGTCCGGCGTCACGTGCCCCGTCGTCAGCGACCGGATCAGGTCGACCGCCTGGTAGAGCGGGGTCACCTGAACGACCTGCTGCAGCCACCCGGGGTAGGCCGACAGCGGGTAGAACGTCGCCGACAGCAGGAACATCGGCATGACCGCCACCTGGATCAGCTCGAAGTCCTGCCACGACCGCATGTACGTCGACAGCGCCATGCCGCAGGCGGCGAACGCGAACGCGACCAGGAGCGCCGCCGGCAGCGCGAGCACCGCCCACCACGACTCGGTCAGCCCCATCACCACCATGATCACGACGAAGGCCGCGGAGTACCCGGCCCCGCGCAGCGTCGCCCAGGTGACCTCGCCGACAGCGACGTCGACCGGCCGCATCGGCGTCGCCAGGACCGCGTCGTACAGGTGCTCGTACTTGAGCCGGAAGAAGACGCCGAACGTGGCGTCGAAGAGCGCACCGTTCATCGCCTGCGTCGCGAGCATCGCCGGGGCGACGAAGACCGTGTACGGGACCTCCTGCCCGTTGTCGAGCGTCACGTCACCGACCAGCGCCGCGACCCCGACCCCGATCGACAGCAGGTAGACGAGGGGCTCGACGAACCCGGACGCGAACACCAGCGGCGCCCGCCGGTAGACGAGGAGGTTGCGGCCGACCAACCGACCGGACCCGGTCCGCCGCTGGGCCTCGCGCCGCTGGGTCTCCGTCGGCGCCGTCGTCGTGCTCATCACTGGCTCCCCAGTCGTCGACCGAACGCTCGCCGCGCCCACCACCAGCCGACGACACCGACGACCACGAGGTAGGCGACGTGCACGAGGGCCATCGGGGTCAGCGCGTCCGTGCTGCACATCCGGGCGAGCTCGACACCGTGCCAGGCCGGGAGCACGTGGGCGACGATCTGGACGGCCTCCGGCAGCTGGTCGATGGGGAAGAAGGCGCCCGAGAACAGCGTCGTCGGGATGACGCCGAGCCGGTACATCAGCGTGAGTGCGCTGTCGGAACGCGTCCAGGCGGCGAACGCGACGAAGACGGCCCCGTGCGCGGCACCGACGAGCGTGCCGGTCAGCACGAGGAGCAGCGCTCCGCCGACCGACGACAGCGTGCCGAACAGGGCGAGGACGACCGTCAGCGCGACGGTGGCCGACGCGACGCGGAACGTCAGGTACGCGATGACGCCGTTGACGATGTCGACCGCACCGAGCGGCGTCGACGACATGGCGTACGCCATCTTGGTCCACGTGAACATCGCGTACACCGGGTAGAGCCCCTCCCCCGCCGCTGCCATCAGCGCCGAGGTCGCGAGGATGCCCGGAGCGATGAAGTCGAGGTAGGGGACCCCGCCGAGCGCCGAGGCGTCGTCGACGAAGCTGCCGAGGCCGAGGCCGAACGACGCCAGCATGATCACCGGCAGGATCGCGTACGAGAAGATGGATCCGCGCCACGTGCGACGCAGCACGGTCAGGTAGTACGGGACCTGGCGGCGTACGCCAGCCCACCGGCCGGCGTCGCCGCGCGGACGGTCGACCAGCACCTCGGAGAGCGTGGGCGCCGCGCTCATGCGTCGAGCGCCCGTCCGGTGAGCCGGAGGAACACGTCCTCCAGGGTCGAGCGGCGTACGAGCGTCGACCGCGGCGCAAGCCCGCGGTCGGCCGCAGCCTCGGCGGCCTTCTCGCCGTCGGCGGTGTAGATCAGGACGCGGTCAGGCAGCACCTCGACGCGCTCCCCGAGGTCCTCGACCCGCTCGGCGGCGGCCTCGTTCTCGCCGACGCCCATCCGCAGCTCGACGACCTCGCGGGTGGAGTAGCGCGCGATGAGCTCGTGCGGGGCGCCCTCGGCGACGATCCGGCCGTCGTCCATCACGACGAGGCGGTCGCACAGCTGCTCGGCCTCGTCCATGTAGTGCGTGGTGAGGACGAGCGTCACGCCCATCTGCTTCAGCCGGTAGAGCTGGTCCCAGACCACGTGGCGCGCCTGCGGGTCGAGCCCGGTGGTGGGCTCGTCGAGGAGCAGCATCTCCGGGTTGTTGACCAAGGAGCGGGCGATCGTCAGCCGGCGCTTCATGCCGCCGGACAGGTCGTCGACCATCTGGTTGCGCTTCTCGGTGAGCTTCACGAACTCGAGCAGCTCGTCGGCCTTGGCGCGGGCGTGGGCCCGCGAGAAGCCGAAGTAGCGGGTGTAGACCACGAGGTTCTCGTAGACGGTGAGGTCGGTGTCGAGGGAGTCCTCCTGAGGGCAGACACCGATCCGGGCGCGGATCTCCGAGCCGTCCCTCGCCGGGTCGCGGCCGAGGATCCGCAGTGTCCCACCGCTGGTCGGAGACACCGCCGCGATCATCCGCATCGTCGACGACTTGCCGGCACCGTTGGGCCCGAGGAACCCGAAGGCCTCGCCGCGCCCGACGACCACGTCGATGCCCTTGACCGCCTCGAACTCCCCGTACGTCTTGCGCAGCCCGTGCGCCTCGATCATCGCGTCTGTCACCGTTCGACCTTAATGAGGCCCGCCGACAGGTGTCTTGTCGATATCGGCGCCCCCGCGCGTCGGTGCCTCAGCGTCCACCGCACCCGCGCGTCGGTGCGCCACCGTCCACCGCCACCCGCGCATCGGTGCCCCAGCGTCCACCGCCCGCCGTCGGCGCGTCGCTCGCCCAGCCACCAGCGCCCGTAGGGAAACACCCCAGCGAGGCGCGAACGTCCCCCTGAACATGTCACCGCCGCGAGGCAGGATGGACGGGTGCCCGATCTGCCCGACGTGCCCGACGCACCTGACGCACCCGACGTGCTCGATCGCTTCTCCCCCGCGACCGCGGCGTGGTTCCGTGGCGCCTTCCCGTCCCCGACCGCGGCCCAGACCGGCGCCTGGGACGCGATCGCGCAGGGCAGCAACGCGCTCGTCGTCGCCCCGACCGGATCCGGCAAGACGCTGTCCGCCTTCCTCTGGGCCCTGGACCGGCTCGTGACCGGTCCGGAGCCGGAGGAGCCCAAGCAGCGCACACGCGTCCTCTACGTGTCGCCGCTGAAGGCGCTCGCGGTCGACGTCGAACGCAACCTGCGCTCGCCGCTGGTCGGCATCACCCAGACCGCCAAGCGCCTCGCGGCCACCGGCGAGTCGGCCGCGCCTCGCGACGTGACCGTCGGGGTCAGGTCAGGCGACACGACACCCGCCGAGCGCCGCTCCCTCGCGACCCGACCTCCGGACATCCTGATCACCACCCCCGAGTCGCTGTTCCTCGTGCTCACGTCGGCCGCCCGCGAGACCCTGCGCGGTGTCCAGGCGGTGATCGTCGACGAGGTCCACGCGGTCGCCGGCACCAAGCGCGGCGCCCATCTCGCGCTGAGCCTGGAGCGCCTCGACGCCCTCCTCGAGCAACCCGCCCAGCGGATCGGCCTGTCCGCGACCGTACGACCTCACACCGAGGTCGCACGCTTCCTCGGCGGGGCGGCCCCCGTACGCGTCGTCGCGCCGGAGTCGCAGAAGCGCTGGGACCTGTCCGTCGTCGTGCCCGTCGAGGACATGACCGCGCTCCCCACCCGCGGCAGCACGGACCCTGACGACGACGGCTCCGACTCGCGCGACCAGGCGTCGATCTGGCCCCACGTCGAGGAGCGGGTCGTCGACCTCGTCGAGCAGGCGCGGTCGTCGATCGTCTTCGCCAACTCGCGCCGCCTTGCGGAGCGCCTCACCGCGCGCCTCAACGAGATCCACGCCGCGAGGCAGGGCGTCGACCCGGCACCGCGTACTCCCGCGCAGACAATGGCCCAGGCTGGTGCGTCGGTGACGGCGACCAGCCCGGCGCCCACGGTCGCGCCCCCGCTCCTCGCCCGCGCACACCACGGCTCCGTCAGCAAGGAGCAGCGCGCGCTCATCGAGGACGACCTCAAGACCGGCCGGCTCCCCTGCGTGGTCGCGACCTCCAGTCTCGAGCTCGGCATCGACATGGGGGCCGTGGATCTCGTCGTCCAGGTCGAGTCTCCGCCGTCGGTCGCCAGCGGGCTGCAGCGTGTCGGGCGTGCCGGGCACCAGGTCGGCGAGATCTCGCGCGGGGTCGTCTTCCCCAAGCACCGCAGCGACCTGCTCCAGGCCACCGTCACCATCGAACGGATGGTCTCCGGCGCCATCGAGGAGCTCACGGTCCCCACCAATCCGCTCGACGTCCTCGCGCAGCAGGTGGTGGCGTCCTGCGCGCTGGACGTGCTCGACGTCGACGAGCTGTACGAGACGGTGCGCCGCGCGGCCCCGTACGCGACGCTCCCCCGCTCCGCGTACGACGCGACGCTCGACCTGCTCGCCGGCCGCTACCCGTCCGACGAGTTCGCCGAGCTGCGGCCGCGCATCGTGTGGGACCGCGTCGCCGGCACGCTGACCGGTCGCCCGGGTGCGCAGCGCCTCGCGGTGACCTCGGGAGGCACGATCCCGGACCGCGGGCTGTTCGGTGTGTACCTCGTCGGCGCAGAGTCCACCGCCCGCGGCAGCGCGCGCGTCGGCGAGCTCGACGAGGAGATGGTGTACGAGTCGCGGGTCGGCGACGTGTTCGCGCTGGGCGCCACGAGCTGGCGGATCGAGGACATCACGCACGACCGGGTGCTCGTCTCGCCCGCGTACGGTCAGCCGGGGCGGCTGCCGTTCTGGCGCGGTGACAACCCCGGCCGTCCCATCGAGCTCGGGCGCGCCCTCGGGGCGTTCACCCGCGCCATGGCGACCGGTGACCGGGACGAGGCCCGTGCGCGGTGCGAGGCCGCCGGGCTCGACCCGTACGCGATCGACAACCTCTTCGCCCTCGTCGACGAGCAGCGGCAGGCGACCGGACGGGTCCCCGACGACACGCTGCTCGTGGTCGAGCGCTTCCACGACGAGCTCGGCGACTGGAGGCTCGTCCTGCACTCCCCGCTCGGGCTCGCGGTGCACGCGCCCTGGGCGCTGGCGGTCGGCGCCAGGGTGCGGGAGCGGTACGGGCTCGACTCCGCGAGCATGGCCAGCGACGACGGCATCGTCGTACGCCTGCCGGAGACGGACGCGGAGCCACCTGGTGGGGAGCTGTTCGCGTTCACGCCGGAGGAGATCGAGGACCTCGTCACGGAGGAGGTCGGAGGTTCTGCCCTGTTCGCGGCACGGTTCCGCGAGTGTGCCGCACGTGCCCTGCTCCTCCCCCGCCGTGACCCCGGGCGTCGCAGCCCGCTCTGGCAGCAGCGTCAGCGCGCGGCCCAGCTGCTCGAGGTGGCGCGCCGCTACCCGACCTTCCCGATCGTGCTCGAGACGGTCCGCGAGGTTCTTCAGGACGTCTACGACGTGCCGTCGCTCGTCCAGATGATGCGCGACCTTGAGAGCCGCCGCCTGCGCCTCGTCGACGTCGCGACCCAGGAGCCGTCGCCGTTCGCGAAGTCGCTGCTCTTCGGCTACGTCGCCGCCTTCCTCTACGAGGGCGACAGCCCGCTCGCCGAGCGCCGTGCCGCGGCGCTCTCGCTCGACTCGTCGCTGCTGTCGGAGCTGCTCGGGCGTGCCGAGCTGCGGGACCTTCTCGACGCGGACGTCATCGCGACGACCGAGGCCGAGCTCCAGCGGCTGGTCCCCGACCGGCGGGCGCGCGGTCCCGAAGGCGTCGCCGACCTGCTCCGGGTCCTCGGGCCGCTCACGTCAGAGGAGATCGCCGAGCGCTGCACCGAGCCTTCCGAGGCGTCGGCGTGGCTCGTCGAGCTGGCGGAGTCGCGGCGGGTCATCCGCGTCGCGGCACCGTCGACCGTGGGTGGCGATGCGCAGTGGTGGGTCGCCGTCGAGGACGCGGGCCGGCTCCGTGACGCGCTCGGCACGCCGGTGCCGATGGGTGTCCCGGACGCGTTCGTCGAGCCCGTCGACGACCCGTTGGGCGACCTGGTCGCCCGCTTCGCCCGTACGCACGCGCCGTTCGTGGCAGGGGACGTCGCCGCGCGGTTCGGACTGGGCGTCGCCGTGGTCTCGGAGACCCTGCGGCGCCTGGCGAACCGCGGGCGCGTGACCGAGGGCGAGTTCACCCCCGGCGCCGGCGGCTCCGAGTGGTGCGACGTCGAGGTCCTGCGACGGCTGCGGCGGCGGTCGCTGGCCGCGCTGCGCAAGGAGGTCGAACCGGTCTCGCCCGAGACCCTCGGCCGCTTCCTCCCCGCCTGGCAGCACGTCGGCGGACGCCTGCGCGGCATCGACGGGCTCGTCACCGCGATCGAACAGCTCGCCGGGGCCTCAGTTCCGGCCTCCGCCCTCGAACCCCTCGTCCTACGCTCCCGGGTCCTCGACTACTCCCCCGCGATGCTCGACGAGCTGACGGCCGCGGGCGAGGTCGTGTGGTCGGGCGTCGGCGCCCTTCCCGGCAACGACGGCTGGGTGTCCCTGCACCTCGCCGACACCGCACCCGTCACGCTCGCCGCGCCGTCCGAGCTGGAGCTGACCCCGCTCCAGGAGGCGGTCCTGGGCGTCGTGCAGTCCGGCGGGGCGTACTTCTTCCGCCAGCTCGCGGACGCGGTCGCCGCGAGCACCGTGGGCACCGACCTGCCGTCGGCGCTCGACACCGAGCTCGCCGACGCGATCTGGGACCTCGTGTGGGCGGGCTACCTCACCAACGACACCCTCGCGCCGCTGCGGACGCTCGTCGGCGCCGGTCGGGCGGCGCACCGGACCGCCCGGAGCGCGCCACGCCTGCGCGGTCGGCGCGCGCCGTCGTTCGCACGGCCCACGATGCCGACCCGCACCGGCCCGCCCACCGTCGGAGGACGCTGGGCGCTGGTGCCCCGCCCGGAGGACAACCCGACGCTGCGGGCCCACGCGACCGCCGAGCAGCTCCTCGAGCGCCACGGCATCGTCACCCGCGGCACGGCGGTCAGCGAGGGTGTCGTCGGAGGATTCGCGGCGGTCTACAAGGTGCTCAGCGGATTCGAGGACGCGGGGCGTGCCCGGCGCGGCTACTTCGTCGAAGGCCTCGGCGCTGCCCAGTTCGCCACGGCCGGTGCGGTCGACCGGCTCCGCTCGTACGCGCGAGAGCCCGGCCAGGACCCCGAGCGCCGTGCCGTCACGCTTGCGGCCACGGACCCCGCCAACCCGTACGGTGCCGCGCTCGGGTGGCCGGAGACGGGCGGCGGCCACCGGCCCGGACGCAAGGCCGGAGCGCTGGTCGTCCTCGTCGACGGGGCGCTGTCGTTGTACGTCGAGCGTGGCGGTCGCACGCTGCTCACGTTCGACGATCTCGACGATCCCGACGGCGCGGCGCGACTGGAGCCGGCGATCGACGCGCTCGCCACTGCGGTCCGCGACGGCGTCCTCGGCCGGCTGACCGTCGAGAAGGCCGACGGCGAGGCGGTTCTGGGCACACCTCTCGGTGAGGCGCTCGCCCGCGCAGGGTTCCACGCGACCCCGCGCGGCCTGCGGATCCGGGGCTGACGCGTGCCCGAGGGCGACGCCGTCTGGCGCACCGCACGCCGGCTCGACGGCGCGCTGCGCGGGCGCACGCTCGTCCGGACCGACTTCCGTGTCCCACAGCTCGCGACCGCCGACCTCGCCGGTGAGACCGTGCACGAGGTGACGAGCCGCGGCAAGCACCTCTTCGCCCGCATCGGCGACGTCGCGCTGCACACACGGCTCGGCATGGACGGGTCGTGGCGCACCTCAGACGCCGGTGCGCGCTGGTCGCGGCCGGCTCACGAGGCGCGTGTGGTCCTGGCGACGGAGCGGGTGCAGGCTGTCGGGTTCCTGCTGCCGACCGTCGAGCTGTTGAGCCTCGAGCAGGCCGACGCGGTGCGTGCGCGGCTCGGCCCCGACCTGCTCGACCCCGCGTTCGACGCCGTCGAGGCGCGGCGCAGGCTGGACGCCGATCGCGGGCGCAACCTCGGTGAGGCCCTTCTCGACCAGTCCAACCTCGCAGGCGTCGGGAACATCTTCCGCAACGAGATCCTGTACGTCCGCGGCCTCCACCCCGACACCACGGTCGCCGACGATCCCGATCTCTCGCGGACGATCTCCACCGCGCGTCGCATGCTCCTCGTCAACCGCGACTTCCCCGCGATCGTCACGACCGGCGTCGACCGGCGTGGGCAGCGGACCTGGGTGTACGGCCGCGGCGGCGAGCCGTGCCGACGGTGCGGCACGCGGATCGAACGACGTGCCCCCGTCGTCACGCAGACCCACGGCGTCGAGGAGCGCGTCACGTACTGGTGCCCGCACTGCCAGCCCGCCTCTCGCGAGACCTGAGGGGCTCGAGCACGCGCGTGGCGGAGAGCCTCGGCGCGGACGAAGGATCAGCCGAGGGCGATGACCGCATCGAGAAGCGCCGGTGACAGCGCCCGGTCGGAGTACACGACGCGGTCACGACCGACCGTCGGCGGCAGCGTGAGCGGGTCGGGATGCGGCGAGCCGTCCGCCGTCGGCGTGGCGCCGCGCCAGGCGAGCGTGAGACCCACCCGGTCCAGGACGCGGATGCTCGCGGGGTTGTTCGTCATGGCGCGCGCCGTGACGGGGTCGGCACTGCCCAGCGCGTCCGCCGCGTCGAGCGCTGTCTGTGCGGCCTCCGTCGCCACGCCACGGCCCCAGCTCGCGGGCGCCAGACGATAGCCGAGGTTCCAGGCGGCCAGTCCGTCACGCAGGTCCATCCACGTCATGCCGACGGTCCCGAGGAACGTGCCGGCGGGGACGTCGTCGAGGTCGACTGCCGCACGTACGGCCCAGCTGCCGAGACCCGCCTTCTCCCACGTCCGGTCGGATCGGGCGACCAGCGCCAACGCGCGGTCGCGGCTCGCGTACCGCTCCTCCGGCAGGTGCCGCCAGGTCTCGGGGTCGCCGTAGACGGCCAGCACGTCGTCGGCGTCGTCAGCGCACAGACGGTCGTACGTCAGACGTGCCGACGCGAGGTGGTCGAAGCGACCCAAGGCCTCAGCGGACGCCGACCGAGTCCGACTCGGCGGCGAGTGCGATCGAGGCGTCGATCGTGGACTGCTCCTGGATCTCCATCAGCGCGCTCACGTCGCGGAGGACCTGGGACATCGGGACGTCGAGGGCGTCGCAGAGGGCGGCGAGAAGCTCCGAGCTGGGCTCCTTCTGGCCGCGCTCGACCTCGGAGATGTAGCCGAGGCTGACCCGAGCGGCAGCGGAGACGTCGCGCAGCGTCAGCCCCTTGGCCATCCGGCGAGCCCGCAGGACCTCACCGATCAAACGTCGAAGCACCGTCATCTCACACCTCCGCTCTCAGACTTCGTACAACTCCTCGTCGAGCCGTGTTCTTCCCACCACTCTATGCGCTCCTGGTCGCACACCGGCAACGTGCTCACGTCAGGCGAGTTCGTGGCGCGCCTCGAGCGCGTCGGCCAGCAGGTCAAGGGCCCCCTGCACGGATCCTGCACGGACGGCTCCACGGTCGCCGTCGAGCCTGAGCCGCGCGGCTCCGGGTGCCCCGTGGTCCAGCCACCGCCACGTACACGGTCCCGGCAGGCTTGCCCTCGCTCGGTCCGGGTCCCGCGACGCCTGTGGTGGCGACCCCGTACGTCGCTCCGGTCCGCTCGCGCACCCCCGTGGCCATCGCCTCGGCGACGTCCGGATCGACGGTGCCGCGGTCGGCCAGCAACGCACGGTCGACACCGAGCAGCGTGTGCTTGAGGTCCGCCGCGTACGCGACGACGGCGCCCCGCACCACGTCCGAGGCACCGGCGACGTCGACCAACCGCGCACACAGCGCTCCCCCGGTCAACGACTCGGCCAGCGCCACCGACTCCGCCCGCAGGCGGAGCTCGGCGATCAACGCCGCCGGATCAGCGCCGGCCGAGACGGTCACGGCTGGTCGGTGGCCCGCTGGGACGTGTCGTTCGCCTTGGACTCACGCACCATGCGGACGGCCTGCGCGACGTAGTCGAATCCGGTGACGACCGTCACCGCGACGGCCGCGGCCATCGTCAGGTAGGCGAACCACATCATCCAGTCGGGCAGCAGCGCCTCGATCGGGAAAAGGTACGCGCCGAGGGCGACGGCCTGGAGCACGGTCTTGAGCTTGCCGCCACGCGATGCCGGCATGACGCCGTACCGGAGGACGCCGAGGCGCATCACGGTGATCCCCCACTCGCGGACGAGCACGAGGATCGTGATCCACCACGGCAGGTCGCCGATGATCGACAGCCCGACGAACGCCATGCCGGTGAGGGCCTTGTCCGCGATCGGGTCGGCGATCTTGCCGAAGTCGGTGATGAGGCCGCGACTGCGCGCGAGATTGCCGTCGATCCGGTCGGTCGCCATCGCGACCACGAAGACGGCCCACGCCGCGAGGCGCAGGCCGGTGTCGTCTCCCCCGTCGATGAGGAGGAGCCAACCGAACAACGGCACGAACGCGATCCGGAGGACGGTCAACGCGTTCGCGATGTTGTAGTTGCTCGGCGCCTGCGTGGCAGCGGGCGTCGATGTGTCGTTCATCTCACTCCTAAGGCCGGGTCGGGGGTGCAGGTCGGCTGGTGCCCCTGGCCTTGGACCTACCGTCAGCCTATCGCCACCCTCAAGAATCGCCGACCGTGGTCGACCCCTTCTCGGAGCCCTCCCCGACGCGTCGCGCCTTGCCCCCGTTCACGGCCACGCTGGCGGCCTCCGCCCTCCCGACCGACACCTTGGCGGGCCCGACGACGCTGACGCGCTTGAACTCGCCCTTCGCCAGGTCACCGGTCCAGATCGTCGCCCCTGTGCCGTCGGAGACGGTCACCTTGGTCGGCTTCTTCTCCTTGCCGCGGATGAGGAGGTGGTTGGTCGTCGGAGCGCCGAGACCCGCCAACGACGAGGGATCGGCCGGCGGCGGCGCCACCGCGGTCGGGACGGTCGCGGGCGCGTCGCTGCCCTCGCCGCTGCCGACGACGAGCTGCCCGATCCCCCAGATGATGGCGAGCACGAGCACGACGACCGTGAGTGCCAACCAGCTCCGGCCGCCACGGGCGATACGGATCGTCTGGGAGCCGGTGGCGCGCTCGGCCTCGAAGACCGCCCGCGCGGGGATGGGCGCCTGGGCGTACGAGGCGTCGTACCGGGCGATCCACGGCTCGGAGTCGGTCCCGAGCGCCTTGGCGAGCGAGCGCAGGTGCCCGCGTGCGTAGAAGTCGCCACCACAGGCCGACACGTCGTCCGACTCCAACGCCTCGATGACGTGGGGCCGGATGCGGGTGCGCTCGGCCAGGTCCTCGACGGTGACTCCCGCGCTCTCCCGGGCGGCACGGATCTGGTCGCCGAGGCCGGGGACGGTCTGCGTCGTCTCGACCGCCAGACCGTCGTCCTCGGACGGCGCCGCCTCGTCGGGAGTGGTCACGGGAGCCGCGGTGGCCTCGTGGATCTCGTACGGGCGCCGCGCCTGCTCCACCGGCGCGTCGATGACGAGCTCAGGACGGCCACGGCTGGCCCGGAGGGCGGTGACGACGCGGTAGCCCGGGGCGAGAGCTGAGGAGCCCGCGCTCTGCACCAGGCCGAGATCGATCCGGGCGGGAGCAGAGACGGAACGTGCGGGCTCGTCGGCAGTCGGGCCACCGTCCCGGTCCGGAGAAGGCGGGTTCTGCACCGGATCGGTGCCGTCGCCCGACGGGCGAGGGTCGTCGGCGACGGGAGCACCGTCGGGGGCAGCGTCGGCAGGGGCGTCAGCGGCCGCCGGAACGGCAGCGGCAGGGGAATCGCGAGGCGGGTCAGGCTCGTCGTGCAGATCCGGCTCGGGCCCGGCCTCGGCTTCCGGCTCCGGCTCGGGGTCCGGCTCCGGCTCGGGCTCCACCACGAGGTCCTCGTCACCCGACAGCTGCCGCAGGGCGCCCCCGAGGTCCTCAGAGCTCGCGCGTACGGCGAGGCCGAGCGGCACCACGAAGACCGTGCCGTCGGAGGCGACGACGTCGATCGCACCGTCGGCCAGCAGCCCGCGCGGCTCGGCCAGGACGACGTGGTCCACGTCCGCCCACGGGAAGCCCCGCCAGGCGTCACCGTGGCGGACCCGGACACCGAGGGAGTCGGCCACGAGCAGCGGGCTCCGCGCGTCGAACCAGCCCCGGGCGGCGAGCAGCGCGACGCCTCCGAGCAGGCCGGCGACCAGCCAGAGCAGCGGCGACCCGCCCGCGGCGCGGACGGCGTACGCGATCGCGAGCACGCCCGCGCCCACCGCGACAAGGGCGAGCACGCCGGCGCTGCGGCGTACCTCCAGCACCTCGATCCCGCCCGTGGGTTCGAGCGTCCGTCCCTGCTCCTGCTGATCGGTCATGTCACTCTCCCCGCAACGTCTCCAGGACCTCGTCCAGGTCGTCCGGCTTGATGAGGACATCCCTCGCCTTCGACCCCTCGCTGGGGCCGACGACACCGCGTGACTCGAGGATGTCCATCAGACGGCCTGCCTTCGCGAAGCCGACGCGCAGCTTGCGCTGCAGCATCGACGTCGACCCGAACTGCGTGTTGACGACCAGCTCCACCGCCTGGAGCACCAGCTCGAGGTCGTCACCGATGTCGTCGTCGAGGTCACGCTTGGTGGCCTGCGGCGCGGTGACGTCCTCGCGGTAGACGGGCTGCAGCTGGTCCTTGCAGTGCTGGACGACGTCGCGGATCTCCTTCTCGGTGATCCACGCGCCCTGCATGCGCACTGCCTTGTTGGCGCCCATCGGCAGGAACAGTCCGTCACCGCCACCCACCAGCTTCTCGGCGCCGGGCTGGTCGAGGATGACGCGGCTGTCGGCCAGCGACGACGTGGCGAACGCCAGCCGGCTGGGCACGTTCGCCTTGATCAGACCCGTGACGACGTCGACGGACGGCCGCTGCGTCGCGAGCACCAGGTGGATGCCGGCCGCTCGTGCGAGCTGCGTGATGCGGACGATCGAGTCCTCGACGTCACGGGGCGCGACCATCATGAGGTCCGCGAGCTCGTCGACGACGACGAGGAGGTACGGGTACGGGGCGAGGACGCGTTCGCTGCCCGGAGGCACCTTCACCGACCCCTCGCGCACCGCCTTGTTGAAGTCGTCGATGTGGCGGAACCCGAAGTTGGCGAGGTCGTCGTAGCGCAGGTCCATCTCGCGGACGACCCACTGGAGCGCCTCGGCGGCCTTCTTGGGGTTCGTGATGATCTGGGTGATGAGGTGCGGGATGCCCTCGTACGCGGTCAGCTCGACGCGTTTCGGGTCGACGAGGATCATCCGGACCTCGTCCGGCGTCGAGCGCATGAGCACCGACGAGATCATCGAGTTGATGAAGCTCGACTTGCCCGAGCCGGTCGCACCCGCGACCAGGAGGTGCGGCATCTTCGCCATGTTGGCGACGACGAACCCGCCCTCGACGTCCTTGCCGAGCCCGACGACCATCGGGTGGTGGTCGCTGCGGGCACGGTTGGACCGCAGGACGTCGCCCAGGGAGACGGTCTCCTTGTCGGTGTTGGGGATCTCGATGCCGATCGCCGACTTGCCGGGGATCGGCGACAGGATCCGCACCTCGTTGGACGCGACGGCGTACGAGATGTTCTTGGCGAGCGCCGTGATCTTCTCGACCTTGACGCCCTGGCCGAGCTCGATCTCGTACCTCGTGACCGTCGGGCCACGCGTGTAGCCGGTGACCTCGGCGTCGACGGCGAACTCCTCGAGCACGGTCGTCAGGCGCGCGACCACCGAGTCCGACGCGGCCGTCCGCGCCTTGTGCGGCGTGCCCTCGCGCAGCATGTCGTTGGCCGGGAGGGTGTAGACGATGTCCCCCGACAGGGCGAGCTGCTCGGCCCGCGCCGGCAGCGGCGTCATCGGCGGCAGCTCCACGGGCTCGTCGTCGGCTGCGGCAGAAGGCGCCGGAGCCGGGATGTCCACGCCGACCGTGTCGTCGTCGGGGCTCGCCTTCTTCATCGTGCCCTTGCGGGCGCCGGTGTCGACGGTGGGCTCGTCGTCGGCACCGACCACGAGCGGGTTGTCGTACGGGACGTCGCTGCCGGTGCCTCCGCGCGGCGGGCGCTTGCGCTTGGTGGTCTCGGCGGGGGCGTCGGCCGGCTCGGTCTCGGCGTGGCGGCGGCCGAGCAGCATGTCGCGGGCGCCACGGAGCCGGTCCGGGATGCGGTAGACCGGGGTGCCGGTGATGACCAGCAGCCCGAAGAACACCAGGAGGACCAGCAGCGGCACCGTGACGTACGAGGTGCGCAGGAGGTCGTCGAGGAGCTTGGAGACGCCGAAGCCGATCGCTCCCCCGGCGTCGCGGATGCCGTCCCCGCCGGCCTCGGACGGCTTGGGGATGCCGTTGGCGATGGAGACGATGCCGAGCGTGCCCCCTGCGAGAGAGGCCCAGCCGATGACCTGACGGCCGAGCGGGCCGTTCGCCTCGGGGTTGCGCATCGTGCGCGCTCCGACCACGAACAGCGCCAGCGGCACCGTCCACGCGAGCAGGCCGACACTGTTGGAGACGGCGTCGGCCACCGCGACGGTGACGGGGCTGTCCACCTGGAACCACACGGCGCCGACGACGACCACGCCGAGCCCGATGAGCGCCAGCCCGATGCCGTCTCGGCGGTGCTCGGGGTCGAGGTCGCGCGCCGCCGTCCCGATGCTGCGCACGATCGCACCCAGCATGCGCGCGAGCCCCATCCACAGGGCCCCGATGCCGCGACCCAGCGCGGTGAGGGCACGCACGAACGGGCCAGGGCCGGTCCTCGGCGGCGGGGTGGGCGGCTGACGCTTCGTCGAGCCACGGCCACGCTGCTGCGGACGTCGGTCCTGGCCACCGGACGACCGCGGGGTCTTCTTCTTCGACGACCCTCGCGGTGGGGAAGACGTACGGCTCGCCATGGTGGCGACTCTAAGGGCGCGCCGCGCCGTTCCCCGGTATCCCACGCCGCGAAGGGCGCGGCGGTGTCCGCCTCAGAAGTCGACGACATCGCGCACGATCGGGCGCGTCATGAAGTTGCCGCCTCCCCGCCCGCGCCGTGTGGCGGAGCGCTATCGGGGATCGCGGCGCAACCGCCAGGAGCGCGTCGCAGCAGAACCCGTGAGGACGAGTGCGGACAAGAGGGCGATGGCCGCAACACCTTCGGTGATCTCTGCCCCCAGGGAGCCCGCAGGCAGGTAGTCGGCAAAGTCCCTCGCCATCACGGCGATCGCCGCCCCGACCAGCACGGCGACGAACGCGCCACGCCACGTCACCTCGGCGAGCTGGCTCTTGTACCTCGTCCGCACGAACTCCATCAGCGCCGCTGCCACGACGATCGATACGGAGTCCGATACCCACGACACCAGCCAGTCGATCATCGTGGACGTCCCCCAGCCTTCCTCGTGGTTGCGCAGCGGCACATCCTGACACCACGCAGCCTCGAGCCGCCAGTGCCCGTCTATGCCCGCGGGGCGTCGTCGCACGATTGGCCTGCGCGACCAGTGCGGTCCTTCGGTGCCACGGGATGACACCACAGGACCGCGATGGCCGGACTGGCGTACAAGACCCAGGTCACCCGCGGCGCTGCCGCAAGGACACCACGAGTCTCAACGCACGTCCGAATGTCCTCGCCAGGGTGACGCGCCCGTACGCCGACAGGTCGCTGACCTGCCCGCGGGTGCCGGCGCCGCGAAGCGGAGCGTGATCGACTGCTGCAACGGTCGCACCGTCAGCTCCGACAACGTCGCGTCGTGGAGCGACACGTGCACCCCGTCGCTCGTGTGGAACTCGTACAGGGTCCGGGCCGCGACCACGCCCCGGACTTCGAGCTGTCCGGCATCGGCCATGCGAGACAGTGTGGCGCAGGGAGGCCGTCAAACGCGTGGCGGCGCGATCGAGGTGGCGAGTGTGGTCGGAACCGGCCGCTGGCGAGCATACGGAGAGACCACGACGCGACCGCCCTGGCGATCCTGGCGGAGATCCGCGACCACGCCGGTTGCCCGTCGCAGTCCCGCCTGGCCGGTTGCCGGTCACCCGCACCGCCCAAATGCCGCCGCCCTCCGCAGACCTGCGGAGGGTGGCACGGTTGCCACGGGCCCACGGCAAACCGGAAGGGCAAGGGCGAGCGGAGGCTCAGGCCTCGAGGACCACGGGCACGATCATCGGGCGGCGGCGGTGCGCGCCGGAGACCCAGCGGCCCACCGTACGGCGGATGACCTGCTGGAGCTGGTGCGTGTCGTACGTCCCGTCGGCCACCGCGTTCGCGAGCGCCTGCTCGACCTGCGGCACGACCGCCTGGAACACCGAGTCGTCCTCGGCGAACCCGCGCGCCTGGATCTCCGGGCCGCTGACGAGCTTGCCGGTCGACGAGTCGATGACGACGATGACCGAGACGAAGCCCTCCTCACCGAGGATCCGGCGGTCCTTGAGCTCCGACTCGGTGATGTCCCCGACCGACGAGCCGTCGACGTAGACGTAGCCGCAGTCGACCTTGCCGGTGACCCGCGCCCGGCCGTCGACGAGGTCGACCACGAAGCCGTCCTCCGCGATGACGACACGGTCCGCCTCGACGCCCGTCGCCCGCGCCAGCGCCGCGTTGGCGTGGAGGTGGCGCATCTCGCCGTGCACCGGCATGACGTTGCTGGGCTTGACGATGTTGTAGCAGTACAGCAGCTCGCCGGCCGAGGCGTGACCCGAGACGTGGACGAGCGCGTTGCCCTTGTGGACGACGCGCGCACCGAGGCGGATGAGGCCGTCGATCACGCGGTAGACGGCGTTCTCGTTGCCCGGGATGAGCGAGCTCGCGAGCACGACGGTGTCGCCCGGCTCGATGCGCACGGAGTCGTGCGAGTTCGCGGCGATCCGCGACAGCGCGGCCATCGGCTCACCCTGCGAGCCGGTGGAGACGAGGACGAGCTCCTCGGGGCGGTACTCCGAGACCTTGCGTCCGTCGACGATGACGCCGTCGGGCACGTGGAGGTAGCCGAGATCGCGGGCGATCTGCATGTTGCGGATCATCGAGCGGCCGATGTAGGCGACCTTGCGGCCGTGCTTGACCGCGGCGTCGAGGATCTGCTGGACGCGGTGCACGTGGGAGGCGAAGCAGGCCGTGATGATGCGCTGCTGGCTCTGGGCGAACACACGGTCGAGCACGGGCGAGATGTCCCGCTCGGTGGTCGTGAAACCGGGGACGTCGGCATTCGTGGAGTCCGTGAGGAACAGGTCGACACCGGCCTCACCGAGACGCGCGAACGCCCGCAGGTCGGTGATGCGCCCGTCCAACGGCAGCTGGTCCATCTTGAAGTCGCCGGTGTGGATCACCAGGCCGGCGGCCGTACGGATCGCGACGGCGAGGGCGTCGGGGATCGAGTGGTTGACGGCCACGAACTCGAGGTCGAACGGCTCCATGGCGAGCGTCTCGTCCTCGGCCACGACGTACTTCGGCACGTCCTTCAACCGGTGCTCGCGCAGCTTGGAGTCGACGAGCGCCAGGGTGAGCTTGGAGCCGACCAGCGGGATGTCGCCACGCTCGCGGAGGAGGTACGGGACACCACCGATGTGGTCCTCGTGGCCGTGGGTCAGCACGATCGCGACGATGTCGTCGAGACGGTCCCGGATCGGCGCGAAGTCGGGGAGGATCAGGTCGACGCCCGGCTGGTGGTCCTCGGGGAACAGGACGCCACAGTCGACGACGAGCAGCTTGCCGGCGTGCTCGAAGACCGTCATGTTGCGGCCGATCTCTCCGAGGCCACCGAGCGCGATCACGCGCAGGCCGTCGGCGGGCAGCTCCGGCGGGGCGCCGAGCTCGGGATGGGGATGACTCATAGATCAGTCCTTCAGCAGATGGGCGTCACGGAGCACCTGAGCCAGCGTCGCCACCTGCTCGTCGGTCGCGTCCACGTACGGGGATCGCGTCGTGCGGTTGTCGATCACGCCGAGCAGCTGCAGCGCCGCCTTCGACATGATCGCGCCCTGCGAGGTCGGCGTCATGAGCGCGGCGACGACGTCGTGGAGCTCGTCGTTGATCGTACGTGCGTCGGCGAGACGGCCGTCATCGACCGCCCGCACCATCGAGGCGTACTGGGCGGCAGCCACGTGGCTGACGACCGAGACGACCCCGGCGGCGCCGTACGCCAGCCAGGCGAGGTTGACCGCGTCGTCGCCCGAGTACCAGGCGAGGCCGGTCTCGCGCATGAGGCGTGCCCCCGACGCGAGGTCACCGCCGGCGTCCTTCACGGCGACGATCGCCTCGTGGCGCGCCACGACCTCGTACGTCTCCGGTGCGATGCGCACGACGGCGCGGCCGGGGATGTCGTACAGCATCACCGGGACGCCCTGACCGGCGTCGGCGACGGCCGTGAAGTGCCGGACCAGGCCGGCCTGGGGCGGCTTGTTGTAGTAGGGCGACACGAGCAGCAGCCCGTGGGCGCCCTCGGCGGCCGCCTGACGGGCGAGGTGCGCGGAGGCCCGCGTGTCGTTGTTGCCGACACCGGCGACGACGGACGCGCGGTCACCGACCGCCTCGAGGACCGCAGCCAGCAGCTGACCGTCCTCGTCGGGATTGGTGGTGGGCGACTCTCCCGTCGTCCCGCTGACCACGATCCCGTCGGACCCTTCGTCGACGAGGTGCGACGCCAGCTTCTTGGCGGCATCGAGGTCGAGCGCACCGTCCGGGGTGAACGGCGTCACCATGGCAGTCAGCACGCGGCCGAACGGGGCTGCGGGCGTGGCGAGCGGAGAGGTCATATGCCCCACGCTACCGCTTGGACCCGGCTGGCCGTCCTGCCGGTGGCACCGGCGAACCGGGGAAATGGAATGTCCCGGCGCTGTCCGTTCGGGGGCCCGGACAGCACCGGGACACTGACAACATCGCCAGCGCTCCGGATTGCGTTACGGACGATCTGGCAAACGTTGCGTGACCTGCGTCACACCCGTTCGTACGTGACGATCCGGTAGCCGTCGTAGGGCACGGCATCCGCCTCGCGCCACTGCGTCCAGTCGACGTCGGGGAACCACGCGTCGCCGTCGGGAGCGGCGTCCACCAGCGTCAGCACCATCCGGTCGGCCTGGTCGAGGGTCTGCGCGTAGATCTGCTCCCCGCCGATCACGAACACCTCGCCGCCGAGCTGAGCGGCGAGGTCGAGCGCGCCGTCGACGTCGTTGCTGGCGACGACGCCGTCGGGGCCCTTCCAGCCCGTCCGGCGGGTGACCACCACCGACGTCCGGTCAGGCAGGGGCCGCCCGATCGAGTCGTACGTCTCGCGGCCCATCACGAGCACGTGCCCGGTCGTGAGGGCCTTGAACTGCTTGAGGTCGCCGGTCGGCGGCCACGGGAGCCCACCGTCGCGTCCGATGACGCCGTTGGTGCCCACCGCGGCGACCAGGGTGATGCGGGCGAGGCGCCGGTGCTCCGGATCGGACGGCGAACCGTGCTGCGTCATACGGCGATGGGCGCCTTGATGCCCGGGTGGGGGTCGTACCCGGTGATCTTCACCGAGTCGAGGGTGAAGCCGTCGATCGAGGCGACGCCGGGGTCGAGCTCCAGCTGCGGGAGCGGCCGCGGCTCGCGGGACAGCTGCTCGCGCGCCTGGTCGAGATGGTTGACGTAGAGGTGGGCGTCGCCGAGCGTGTGGACGAAGTCGCCGACCTCGAGACCCACGACCTGCGCCACCATGTGCGTCAGCAGGGCGTACGAGGCGATGTTGAACGGCACACCGAGGAAGACGTCGCCCGAGCGCTGGTAGAGCTGGCACGACAGCCGCCCGGGGCTGCCGGCCTCCCCCGGCGCGACGTAGAACTGGAACATCGTGTGGCACGGCGCGAGGGCCATGTCGGGAAGGTCGGCGACGTTCCAGGCGCTGACGAGGTGCCGCCGGGAGTCCGGGTCGCGGACAAGGGCGTCGATGACACCCTGGAGCTGGTCGACGTGGCGACCGTCCGGGGTCGGCCAGGAGCGCCACTGGTAGCCGTAGATCGGCCCGAGCTCACCCTGGTCGTCGGCCCACTCGTCCCAGATCGAGACGCCGTTCTCCTTGAGGTACGCCGTGTTGGTGCTGCCGGCGACGAACCACAGCAGCTCCGCCACGACGGACTTCACGTGGACCCGCTTGGTGGTGACGAGCGGGAAGCCCTCGCGCAGGTCGAACCGCATCTGGTGGCCGAACACGCTGAGCGTGCCGGTGCCCGTACGGTCGTCCTTCCGGACACCGTCGTCGAGGATCCGTTGGACGAGGTCGAGGTAGGCGCGCACGTGCTCACGCTACGACACCGACCTGACACAATCGAGCAGTGAGCACCGCCGACACCAGCGTCCGGGTTGCGTGGCGCGCCGACGCCCCCGCGATCGCCACCCTGCAGGCCGCCGCATGGCGCGAGCGCTACGGCCCCGTGCTCCCTCCGGAGCTCGTCGCGCAGATCGTCCCCGAGCTCTTCGAGGAGAAGTGGGCCGCGTCGCTCGACCGCCCCGGCGACGCGCGCAACCGTGTCCTCGTCGCGCTCGAGCACAGCACGGTTCGGGGCTTCGCGGTCACCGCCCCCTCGACCGACGACGACGCGGACCCGGTCGCGGACGGAGAGGTGAGCGAGCTCACCGTCTCTCCCGCCCACCGGCGCGCCGGCCACGGCTCGCGCCTCCTCCAGGCCTGCGCCGACACGCTGCGCGCCGACCGCTTCCTCCGGGCGACGATGTGGCTCGACGCCTCGGACGACGCGATGCGCGGGTTCGTCGCCGCCACCGGCTGGGCACCGGACGGCGCACACCGTGAGGTCGATCCGGTAGGAGACGGGGTGGTCCGGCTCAAGCAGGTCCGCCTGCACACGATGCTGGTCGGCGACGATGACTGAGGTCGACCACGGACCGATCGGCTTCACCGTCGCGGCCGCCGACTTCTACGAGGACCTCGAGAACGACAACACGCGCTCGTTCTGGACGGCCCACAAGGACGGATGTACGAGCGGCTCGTCCGGCAGCCGATGCTGGCGCTGACCGCGGCGCTCGCGGACGAGTTCGGCGCCGCCAAGGTGTTCCGTCCGTACCGCGACGTGCGCTTCAGCGGTGACAAGACCCCGTACAAGACCCACCAGGGCGCCTTCGTCGCCACGTCCCCGGCGACCGGCTACTACGTGCAGATCGACGCGTCCGGGCTGCGCGTCGGCGCCGGCTGGTACGACGCGACGGCGGAGCGCAAGCACCGCTTCCGGAGCGCGGTCGACGACGCCCGCAAGGGCGGCGAGCTCGAACGCCTGCTCGGGCGACTTGACCGCCGCCGGGTTCGAGCTCGGCGGCGACCGCGTCAAGACCCGGCCGCGCGGCTGGCCCGCCGACCACGAGCGGATCGAGCTCCTCCGGCACAACACCCTCACGCTGATGCGCTGGTACGGGACGCCCGAGTGGATGGCGACCCCGGGCCTCTCCGCACGGGTCGCGGACGACTGGAGGGCTCTGAGCCCGCTCCTCGACTGGCACGCAAGGCATGTCGGCTGACGGCGGCGCGCCGAGCGATCGCAGCGTCGTCGTCGACTCGCTCGGTGTCGGCCTCGCGACAGGGGCGTACGGCATCAGCTTCGGCGCGATCGCGACAGCCTCCGGGCTGACGGTGCTGCAGGCCTGCGTGCTGTCGCTGCTGATGTTCAGCGGCGCCTCGCAGTTCGCGTTCGCGGGGGTCGTGGCGTCGGGCGGCAGCCCGGTGACCGGAGGGATCACCGCCGTCCTCCTGGGCAGCCGCAACGCGTTCTACGGTCTCGGGCTCGCGCCCCGCCTGCGGGTCCACGGCTGGCGACGCCTCGCGGCTGCGCAGCTGGTCATCGACGAGTCGACCGCGATGGGTGTGGCGCGGGAGACCGACCGGCACGCCCGGATCGGGTTCTACGTCACGGGGACGTCGATCTTCCTCCTCTGGAACCTCATGACGTTCCTCGGCGCCCTGGCCGGCAACGCCCTGGGCGACCCTCGCACGTACGGTCTCGACGCCGCCGTCGGCGCCGCGTTCCTCGCCCTGCTCTGGCCTCGGTTGACGGCGTGGCCGCAGCGCGTCGTCGCGGTCGTGGGTGCTCTCGTCGCGATCGGCGCGGTGCCGCTCACCCCTGCGGGCGCGCCGATCATCGTCGGCGGCGCGGCCGCCGTGGCGCTGGGCCTGTGGATCACCCGCCGCAGCAGCGACGCCGAGATCGTCGAGACTCTCGAGCATCCCGAGGACCCGCACCACCACGAGGACGGGCGTCCGCACGAGGACGTCCGCGACGAGAGGGGCGAGCCGTGATCTGGTGGGCGATCATCGCGGCCTCCCTCGCGTGCTACGGCACTGAAGCTCGCCGGGCTCTCCGTGCCGGACCGCGTGCTCGAGCACCCGCTGACCGTCCGGGTCGCGGCCCTGATCCCGGTGGGGCTGCTGGGCGCCCTGATCGCGGTGCAGGTGTTCGCGGACGGCCAGGCGCTGGTCGTCGATGCGCGGCTGGTCGGACTGGCCGTGGCGGTCGTGCTCCTGCTCGTACGGGCGCCGTTCCTCGTCGTCGTCGCCGCAGCCGCCCTGGCCGCCGCCCTCGTACGCCTCCTCTGACCCCGGGGCACCGGGACCGGCGGGCGGCTCAGTCCAGGCCGAGGATCGCGTCCAGCCCCACCGACACGCCGGGCCGCGACCCGACGCCGCGCACGCCGGCGACGACTCCGGGCATGAACGACTCACGGTGCACCGAGTCGTGGCGGATCGTCAGCGTCTCCCCGGTGTCCCCGAAGAGCACCTCCTGGTGTGCCACGAGCCCCCGTGCACGGACGGCGTGCACGTGGATCCCGTCGACGACGGCCCCGCGCGCGCCCAGCGGGTCCGCGGTCGTCGCGTCCGGGACCGGCGGGGAGCCCGCCTCTCGACGCGCCTCCGCGACGAGTGCCGCCGTACGCGTCGCCGTCCCGGAGGGCGCGTCCACCTTGTCCGGGTGGTGCAGCTCGACGATCTCGACCGACTCGAAGTACGGCGCCGCCAGCTGCGCGAACCGCATCATCAGGACGGCACCGATCGAGAAGTTCGGCACGATGAGGACGCCGACCTGCGGAGACTGTGCCGCGAGCGCGCGGACCTCGGCGATCCGCGCGTCGTCGAACCCCGACGTCCCCACGACGGCGTGGATGCCGTGCTCGACGCAGAAGCGCAGGTTGTCCATCACGACGGCCGGGCTGGTGAAGTCCACGACGACGTCGACGCCCGCCTCCACGAGCGCGTCCAGGGGGTCTCCCGCGTCGACCGCCGCGGCCAGGACCAGGCCGTCCGCCCCCTCGATCGCGCGTACCGACTCCGACCCCATGCGCCCGCGGGCACCCAGCACCCCGACCTTGATCTCGCTCATGGGCCGATCATCCCACCCGCTCTCGCGGGCGGTCCGGCAGACTGAACCTGACCCACCGACCCGAACGAGAAGAGCAGTCATGGCCGAACCGGGCGACACACGCGTCGCCGTCTACCTCGACTTCGACAACATCGTGATCTCGAGGTACGACCAGGTGAACGGACGCAACCAGTTCCAGCGGGACAAGGCACGGGCGTTCTCGACGACCGAGCGCGACGCCGATCCGGAGGTCGCCGACAAGCTCGCCCGCGCCACGGTCGACGTCGGCGCCATCATCGACTTCGCCTCGTCCTTCGGCACGCTGGTGCTCACGCGGGCGTACGCGGACTGGTCCGCGCCCGTCAACGCGGAGTACCGCGGCCAGCTCGTCAGCCGCGCCGTCGACCTCGTCCAGCTGTTCCCTGCCGCCGCGTACGGCAAGAACGGCGCCGACATCCGCCTCGCCGTCGATGCGGTCGAGGACATGTTCCGCCTGCCCGACCTCACGCACGTGGTGATCGTCGCAGGTGATTCCGACTACATCGCGCTCGCGCAGCGCTGCAAGCGCCTCGGCCGGTACGTCGTCGGCGTCGGCGTCGCGGGTTCGACCAGCAAGTCGCTCGCCGCCGCCTGCGACGAGATGGTGACGTACGACGCACTGCCGGGCGTCGAGCCGGCCCCCGAGCCGGAGCCGGCGGCGAAGAAGTCGGCCCGCTCCCCCTCCCGGAGGCGCTCGGCGAGCGTCCTGCCAAGCCTGAGACCGCCTCGGACGACGTCTCCGCCGCCGACACGGAGCCGAGCGGGACGGGCACCAAGCGCGACTCACGCAAGCTCACGGCCACGGTGCCGCTGTTCGCGGAGCCCGGGTTCGACGACCGTGCGGAGCACGAGCCGGAGCCCGAGGACGCCCAGAAGGTCGCGACCCGGCTGCTGGAGCGCGCCCTGCGTCTTGGCCACGAGAAGGACGACGCGGACTGGCTGCACAGCTCCGCGGTCAAGAGCCAGATGAAGCGGATGGACCCGTCGTTCAACGAGAAGTCTCTCGGGTTCCGCTCGTTCTCCGACTTCGTGCGTTCGAGGGACGGTCTCGCCGAGCTCGACGAGAGCTCCACGGCGCGCCTGGTGCGCCTGAATCCGAAAGCTTCGCACTAGGTGGTACGGTCGTCAGTAGTTGCAATGCCGTTACGCCGCAGATTCGAATGCAAGACCCTCGTTTCGAGGCCTCTCGTTCTTCTCCCAGGTTGAGGTGATTCGCGACACCAGTCGCATGCGAAAGTCGCGTGCGCACCGACCAAGAGGAGAAACATCATGGCTACAGGCACCGTGAAGTGGTTCAACGCTGACAAGGGCTTCGGCTTCATCGCCCCCGACGACGGCGGCGAGGACGTGTTCGCGCACTTCAGCGCGATCGCAGCCTCAGCGGCTACCGCTCGCTCGACGAGGACCAGAAGGTCGAGTTCGACGTGGAGCAGGGCCAGAAGGGCCTGCAGGCGGCGAACATCCGCCCGCTCTGATCTTGATGCGGCACTAGCCGCGTTGACGAGAGCCCCCGCTTCCCTCTCGGGATGCGGGGGCTCTTGCATGTCCAGCGACCGCCCGACGGCCCCGACGGGCCGCCTGCGCGGGCGTACGGGCCGTAGAGGCGTCAGCGCCCGACGGTCAGCGGGGAGGCGTCCGGATCGACGGAGGCGATGATCGCGCGCACGCGGTCGACATCGTCCTTCAGACAGGCGACCTCGAAGTTGCCGACGGGCTCGCGACGAGAGCCGATCCAGGTGTCGATGCCCTCGGCCCGCAGAGCGGCGAGGATCGGCGCACAGCTGCGCCCCTCGCCGGGGCTCCACGCGATGATGCGGGGACGCTCAGGACGGTTGTCGCTCAGGCCCATCCGGCTCAGGTCTCGGGGACGCCGACGCGACCGGCTGGGGGTTGAGCCGACCGGATTAGGTTGGTCGTTCATCGGGGGCACCGCTCTCCACTTGCCGGCGCACGCTCCGGTGAGCGCGTCGAGCCGTTACCCCAACTCTACGCCACCTCGTGAACTGCCCCACCCTCCTCGTCAGTGCGCCACGGTGGCCGGGTCGCCCTCCGCGATCCGGCGCGTGATGTCCATCGCGGTCCACAGCTCGGCGTACGAGGTGGTCAGCGGCGAGAGCCCGAGGCGGATCATGTCCGGGTTGCGGAAGTCAGGAATCACCTTGGCCTCGTACATCGCGGCAGCGACCTCACGCGCCCGCGGCCCCTGCACGGTCACGTGACCCCCGCGCCGAGCCGGGTCGCGCGGCGACGCGACGGCGAAGCCGTGCGGCACGAGCCAGGCGTCGACCAGGGCGACGCAGTGCTCGGTGAGCGCGACCGCCTTCTCGCGGATCGCGTCGATGCCGGCCTCGGCGATCAGCGACACGGACGCGTCGACGGCCGCGATGCCCGGGACGTAGGCGGTGCCCGAGAGCATCGCCCGGATCGACGGGTCCGCCTCGTACGACGGGCCCATCGCGAAGCGGTCCGTGCTGCTCCACCACCCGGTGATCGGCTGCCGGACCTCACGCAGGTGCCGCTCGGCGACGTAGACGAAGGCGGGCGCGCCCGGGCCGGCGTTCAGGTACTTGTACGTGCAGCCCACGGCGAGGTCGACCCCCACGGCGTCGAGCGCGAGCGGGACCACACCGGCGGAGTGGCAGAGGTCCCAGATCACGAGTGCACCGACGGCATGGACCTGATCCGTGATCGCCGCCATGTCCAGCAGGACCCCCGAGCGGTAGTCGACATGACTCAGGAGGACGGCCGCCGTACGGTCCGAGAGCACCGCGTCGAGCTGCTCGCTCGTGACACCCTCGACCACGTCCGGGCTCAGCCAGCGGACCGTCATGCCGCGCGCGGAGGCCACGGACTCGACGAGGTAGCGGTCCGTCGGGAAGTCGGTGTCGGTCGCGACGAGCTCGTCGCGCCCGTCGCGCAGGCCGCACGCCGCATGGATCGCCTTGTAGAGGTTCACCGACGTCGACTCGGCGATGACGGTCTGCCCGGCGGCCGCACCGAGGCACGCGGAGGCCAGGCGGTCTCCGACCTGCTCGGGCAGCTCCAGCCACCCGTCCTCCCAGCTCCGGATCAAGCGTTCGCCCCACTGCCGGCGAAGCACGTCCTCGACGCGGCGCACGGTGCGCAGCGGGGGCCTGCCGAGGGAGTTGCCGTCGAGGTACGCGACCGGGTCGTCACCCATCAGGAACTCCGCGCGGAACGACGCGAGGGGGTCCGCCTGGTCCAGCGCCACGGCTTCGTCGTACGTGAGGGTCATGCGCTGATCTCACCATGCGTGCCGCGGCGCCGGTCCACCGCCTTGCCTGCCTCGACCAGGAGGAACACGGCGACCGCGAGCGCGGCGGTGTAGCCCCAGATGTCCAGCCCGATCGGTGCGGAGCCGAACCACGTGTTCATGAAGGGCAGGTACACGAAGGCGATCTGAGAGACGACCATCGCCGCCGAGGCGATCCACACAGCCCTGTTGCCGCGCAGCACCGCGGGTGTGAGGCTCGAGCGGTCCAGGTAGCGGCTGTTGAAGAGGTAGGCGAGCTGACCGAGGGCGAGCATCGTCACCGCGGCCGTCCGCGCCTCGTCGAGGCTCAGCCCCGCGTCGTACGTCGTCGTGAAGACCAGCAGCGCCGCGCCGCCGATCAGGACCGAGACGACGACGATCCTCCACCCGTACGCGAGGTCGACGACCGACGCCCGCGGGTCGCGCGGCGCCCGGTCCATGATCCCCGGCTCGGCCTTCTCGTAGGCGAGCGCCAGCGAGAGCGTCACGGCGGTGACCATGTTGATCCACAGCACCTGGACCGGCTCCAGGGGCAGCGTCATGCCGAAGAGCACGGCGACCAGCATCACGAGTGCCTGCGCACCGTTCGTCGGCAGGAGGAAGAGCACGGACTTGCGGACATTGTCGTAGATGCGCCGTCCTTCCTCGACGGCGTGCTCGATCGTGGCGAAGTTGTCGTCGGCGAGGACGACGTCGGCCGCCTCCTTCGTCGCCTCCGTGCCCTTGATCCCCATCGCGACACCGACGTCTGCCTGGGTCAGCGCGGGCGCGTCGTTGACCCCGTCCCCCGTCATCGCGACGACCTCGCGGTGGTGCTGGAGGGCCGAGACGATGCGGATCTTGTGCTCCGGGCTCGTGCGGGCGAAGACGTCGACCTCACGGACCACCTCGCGCAGCTGCGCGTTGCTCATCGTCTCGAGGTCGGCCCCGGTGAGCACCCCGATCCCGTCGCCGCGCACGATGCCCATCTCGCGCCCGATCGCCAGAGCAGTGCCGGCGTGGTCCCCGGTGATCATCTTCACCCTGATGCCGGCCCGGCGGCACTTCGCGATGGCGTCGACCGCCTCAGGCCTCGGCGGGTCGACGATGCCGACGAGCCCGACGATCTCGAGCCCTTGGCTCAGGTCGGCGTCACCGATGCGGTCCCCTGCGGGTGGCGTGCCGACAGCGGCGGCGAGCACCCGCAGCCCCTGGGCTCCGAGGGCGTCGATGTGCTCCTCCCACCGGCGGCGGTCGAGCGCCTCGCTCCGTCCGTCGGCGCCTCGCTGGTGGGAGCACCGGTCGAGGACGCGGTCGGGTGCACCCTTCACGAGGAGCAGCCGACCTCCCTCGGGGTCACGGTCGAGGGTCGCCATGTACTTCGTCTGCGAGTCGAACGGGACGACGTCGAGCCGCGTCCAGCCGTCGGCGTCGAAACCGCCCTTGAGCGCGAGCGTACGAAGGGCCCCGTCGGTCGGGACACCGACCAGCGCCCACCGGTCGTCGTCGTCCCGGCGCACCACGGCGTCGTTGCACCGGGCCATCACGGTGACGAGGCCAGCGAGATCGGGGTGATCGGCCAGGGTCACGGAAGCGTCGTCGCGGCGGATGTCGCCGTCCGGCGCGTACCCGATGCCGGTGACCTCGTACGACGCAGCCGTCGTGACGACCGTACGTACGGTCATCTCGTTCTTGGTCAGCGTGCCGGTCTTGTCCGAGCAGATCGTCGTCACCGAGCCGAGGGCCTCGACGGCCGGGAGCTTGCGGGTGATCGCACGCTCCCGCGCCATCTGCTGGACCCCGAGGGCCAGGATGATGGTCACCAGCGCCGGCAGCCCTTCGGGAACGGCAGCCACGGCGAACCCGATGGTCGCCGACACCAGCTCCTCACCGGCGAAGTCGTGCACGACGCGTCCGACGACGACCATCACCACCGCCATGACGGCGATCAGCAGCGCGAGCGCCTTGCCGAACGCGTCCAGCTGTCGGCTCAGCGGCGTCTCGAGCGGCTCGACCTCGTCGACCATCGTCTGGATCTTGCCGACCTCGGTGCTCTGCCCGGTCCCGGTGACGACCCCACGCGCGGTCCCTTGGGTGATCAGGGTCCCCGAGAAGACCATGTCCGTCCGGTCACCGATCCCCGCGTCCACCGCGACGACGTCGGCGTCCTTGCTCGTCGGGACCGACTCCCCCGTCAGCGCAGACTCCTCTGCCTGGAGGTTGGACGCCGCGATCAGCCGGAGGTCGGCCGGCACCTTGTCGCCTGCGCGCAGCCGGACGACGTCGCCCGGGACGAGCTGCTCGGCGTCCACGCGTTCCCAGCCACCGTCACGGCGGACGTCCGCCTGGACGCTCAGCATCGTCCGGATCCCGGCGAGCGCCTTCTCGGCACGGCCTTCCTGGATGAGGCCGATCGCCGCGTTGATCACCGCCACGGCGAGGATCACCGTGAAGTCCACCCAGTCGCCGAGGGCGGCCTTCGCGGCGGCCGACGCCAGGAGGATGTAGATCAAGGTGTCCTGGAACTGCGCCAGCGCCCTTCTCCACCACGGTGTCGGCTCCGGCGGAGGAAGCCGGTTCGGCCCAGTCTCCGCGAGCCGTTCACGTGCCTGGTCGCTCGTGAGCCCGTCGGCCGAGGTGGCGAGCCGCGCGAGCACCTCGTCGACCGGTGCGGACCAGACCGGGGGCTGTTCGGTGACCTCCTGCATGGGTCCATCGAACCCTGCACGGTCTGCCCCCGCACCCGCACCCCCGCTACGGTCGAGGGAAGACGTCGGCGGATGCCGGCCCGGACAGGGGGAACACCATGACGTTCGACCCGACATCACTTCCGTCAGCCGTGGTCGACAGGCTGACCGCCGAGTCCGTCGTATGGCTCACGACGGTCACCGCAGACGGTCAGCCGACACCGACACCCGTCTGGTTCGTGTGGGCCCAGGGAGAGGTCTGGATCCGCTCCCGGCCGGGGGCGGCCAAGCTGGACCACCTCGCGGCGGGCCCGCACGTCGCGCTCAACCTCAACAGTGACTACGCAGGCAACCAGGTCGTCGTGCTCAACGGGACGGGGGAGGTACGCGACGCGATGCCGGACACCGTGTGGGACACCTACGTCGCCAAGTACGCCCAGCAGATCTCCGGGCTGGACTTCACTCCGGACTCGTTCGCCGACTCGTACTCGGTGCCGCTCTGCGTGACACCCACGCGCGTGCGCCACTGGTGAGCCGAGCAGTGCCCGGCAGGACCGGGCTGCTCAGATCTCGACGACGTCGAGGGAGTCGAACGGGCCCACCACGGCGAGGGCGGGCTTGCCGGCGAACATCCCGGCAGCCTCACGCGCGTCGTCGAGCGTGACGGCATCGATGTTGGCGAGGAGCTCATCGAGGCTCGCCAGCTCACCGTTGAGGAGATCTGCCTTGCCGATCCTCGACATCCGGGACGCCGGGTCCTCGAGCCCGAGCACGACGCTCCCCTTGAGCTGGCCCTTGCCCCGTTCGAGCTCGTCGAGCGACGGGCCCCGCTCGGCGTACGTCGCGAGCTCCTCGCGGACGACCTTGAGGACGTCGCGGAGCTTGCCGGGCGCGCAGCCCGCGTAGACGCCGAGCATGCCGGAGTCGGCGTAGTGCGCGCCGAAGGAGTAGACGGAGTACGCGAGTCCACGCTTCTCGCGGATCTCCTGGAACAGGCGTGAGGACATGCCGCCGCCGAGCACGGCGTTGGCCACACCGAGGGCGTGCCGCCGGTCGTCGCCACGCTTGAGCCCGGGCAGTGCGACGACGACGTTGGCCTGCTCGGTGGGACGGGTCACGAGGCCGCGGGCCCGGCGGAAGCGCGTCGTGGTCGTGCGTGCCCGCGGCGCGACCGGCTCGGCATCCCCTGCAGCACGCAGGAACGGGCCGAAGGCGTCGGCGACCTGGGCGACCACGCGGTCGTGGTCGACGTTGCCGGCGACCGCGACGACCATCGTCGAAGGTCGGTAGCGCCGACGGTAGAAGCGCAGGATCTGCTCGCGGCTCAGCGTACGGATCGAGTGCGGTTCGCCCGCCACGGGACGACCCAGAGGCGTGGTCCCCCAGGCGAGGGACGAGGCGAGGCTGTGGACGACGTCGTCGGGGTCGTCCTCGTTCATCGCGATCTCTTCGAGGATGACGTCACGCTCGGCCTCGACGTCGTCGGCCGTGATCGTCGAGTCCGTGACCATGTCCGCGAGCACGTCGATCGCGAGCGGGAGGTCGTCGTCGAGCACCCGAGCGTGGTAGCAGGTGTACTCCTTGCCGGTGAACGCGTTCATCTCGCCACCGACGGCCTCGAGCGCCGCGGAGATCTCGAGCGCGGAGCGGCGCCGGGTCCCCTTGAACAGCAGGTGCTCGAGGAAGTGAGAGGCACCGGACAGGGTCGGGGTCTCGTCGCGGGACCCGACCCCGACCCAGATGCCCAGTGTGGCCGTCCGCACGCCCGGCATGGCCTCGGTCACCACGCGCAGCCCACCCGGCAGCACCGTGCGGCGGACGAGTCCGCCGTCGGTGAGGAGGGTGCGTGTGGTGCCCGGGGCCTGTGCCGGGTCGAGCGGGACGGTCACTTCGCGGTGTCTGCCTCGGCCTCGTCGGCCACGGTCTCGGTGACCGCGGTCTCCTCGACCACCGGGGCGAGGGACAGCTTGCCGCGGTCGTCGATCTCGGCGATCGCGACCATGATCTTCTGGCCCACCTTGACGACGTCGTCGACGTTCTCGACGCGCTTGCCGTCGTTGAGGTCGCGCAGCTTGCTGATGTGCAGCAGCCCGTCCTTGCCCGGCATCAGCGACACGAACGCACCGAAGTTGGTCGTCTTGACGACCGTGCCGAGGTAGCGCTCGCCGACCTCGGGCATCGTCGGGTTGGCGATCGCGTTGATCGCCGCACGGGCCGCCTCGGCGGCCTCGCCCGACTCTGCACCGACGTAGACGGTGCCGTCGTCCTCCAGCGTGATCTGAGCGCCGGTGTCGTCCTGGATCTGGTTGATGATCTTGCCCTTCGGGCCGATCACCTCACCGATCTTGTCGACCGGGATGTGGATCGTGATGATCCGCGGCGCGTAGAGCGACATCTCGTCCGGTGCGGCGATGGCCTCGTTCATGACGTCGAGGATCGTCAGCCGGGCGCCACGCGCCTGCGTCAGCGCGTCGGCCAGGATCGAGGCGGGGATGCCGTCGAGCTTGGTGTCGAGCTGCAGCGCGGTCACGAACTCGCGCGTGCCGGCGACCTTGAAGTCCATGTCGCCGTAGGCGTCCTCCGCACCGAGGATGTCGGTGAGGGTCACGTACTCCGTCTTGCCGTCGACCTCACCCGAGATCAGGCCCATGGCGATGCCCGCGACCGGTGCGCGCAGCGGCACGCCGGCGTTGAGCAGCGACATCGTCGAGGCGCAGACCGAACCCATCGACGTGGAGCCGTTGGAGCTCAGCGCCTCGGAGACCTGACGGATCGCGTACGGGAACTCCTCGCGCGTCGGCAGCACCGGCATCAGCGCACGGCCGGCCAGTGCACCGTGGCCGATCTCGCGACGCTTCGGCGAGCCCACACGGCCGGTCTCACCGGTCGAGTACGGCGGGAAGTTGTAGTTGTGCAGGTAGCGACGCGCACGCTCGGGCGAGAGCGTGTCGAGCTTCTGCTCCATGGTGAGCATGTTGAGCGTCGTGACGCCCAGGATCTGGGTCTCGCCACGCTCGAACAGCGCCGAACCGTGGACGCGCGGGATCGTGCCGACCTCGGCGTGCAGCGTACGGATGTCGGCCAGGCCGCGCCCGTCGATGCGGACCTTGTCGCGCAGCACGCGCTGGCGGACGAGCTTCTTGGTGACCGCGCGGACAGCCGCGCCGATCTCCTTCTCGCGGCCCTCGAACTGCTCACCGAGCTTGTCGAGCACGTCGGCCTTGATCGCGTCGAGACGCTCCTCGCGCTCGGCCTTGCCGCCGATCGTGAGGGCCTCACGCAGCGCGTCGGAGGCAGCAGCCTCGACGGCGTCGTACGCGTCGTCCTGGAAGTCGAGGAAGACGGGGAAGTCCTGCACCGGCTTCGCGGCGGACGCGGCGAGCGCGGCCTGCGCCTCGCAGAGCGCGCGGATGAACGGCTTGGCGGCCTCGAGCCCATCGGCGACGATCTCCTCGGTCGGAGCCTGGCGCCACCGTGGACGAGGTCCCACGTCACGTCGGTGGACTCGGCCTCGACCATCATGATCGCGACGTCGTCACCGGCGATGCGGCCCGCGACGACCATGTCGAACACGGCGTTCTCGAGCTCGCTGTGCGTCGGGAAGGCGACCCACTGACCGTCGATCAGCGCGACGCGGATGCCGCCGATCGGGCCCGTGAAGGGCAGGCCGGAGATCTGCGTCGACGCCGAGGCGGCGTTGATCGCGAGGACGTCGTAGGCGATGTCGGGGTTGAGCGCCAGGACCGTGATGACGACCTGGACCTCGTTGCGCAGGCCCTTCTTGAAGGTCGGGCGCAGCGGGCGGTCGATCAGGCGGCAGGTGAGGATCGCGTCCTCGCTCGGCCGGCCCTCGCGGCGGAAGAACGAGCCGGGGATGCGGCCCGCGGCGTACATGCGCTCCTCGACGTCGATCGTCAGCGGGAAGAAGTCGAAGTGGTCCTTGGGGTGCTTGCCGGCCGTGGTGGCCGACAGCAGCATCGTGTCGTCGTCGAGGAAGGCAGACACCGCAGCCGGCGGCCTGGCTGGGCCAGCACGCCGGTCTCGAAGCGGATCTCACGCTTGCCGAAGCGACCGTTGTCGATGACGGCGTCGTGGAGTGAATCTCGGGTTCGGACATGGGTCCCTTTCGCAGCGCTCTCGCGTGGGTCTGCGGAGCAGTAGCGAGAGGACGTGCGCACCGTCGGGTGCGCGGCTCCGATGGGGCCGGTCTTCGATCGAGGTCCGCGGGCGAGCGTCTGTGCGCGGCCATCCGCGAGCCACTACCGAGGACCGAGCGTCGACCCGGGGCTCTCGTCTGATTAGGTGGTTCGATGTGAAGTTGTCGGTCGAGGTGTGGGTCAGTCTGCCTGAGCCGCGGCGTCGTGCATGCGACGAGCGGCCCCTCCGTGGCGGAGTGACCGCCGTCGCCGGCGTCAGCGACGCAGGCCGAGACGCTCGATGAGCGAGCGGTAGCGCTCGATGTCGTTGTTCTGCAGGTAGTTCAGCAGGCGACGACGCTGTCCGACCAGCAGCAGCAGGCCACGACGGCTGTGGTGGTCGTGCTTGTGCGTCTTGCAGGTGATCGGTCAGGTGCGCGATGCGCGCCGTGAGGAGGGCGATCTGGACCTCCGGAGATCCGGTGTCGCCGTCGGTCGTCGCGAACTCCGCGATGATGTCCTTGCGGTCGACGTCCTTGATCTCGGCCGGGGTGCACGTCTTCGTCGCGCTCACGCTTTCTCCTTCTGGTCGTTGCACGGCGCGCCCGGGCTGGTTCACCGGGGCACTCTGGATCCGTGGCCGTTCTGACGGCATCGTCCAGCCTATCAGCGGGCGCTTAGCATCCCTAATGCGGTGAGGCCCTCGCGGGCCCTGTGGTTGTGGCACCAGGCCAGGTGTCGCACCATCGGAGGTACCGACCCAGGAAGGGGACCGCATGTCTGAGTTCGAGACCGAGTCCTACGACTCCGAGGCTCCGCTCGACGAGGAACGACCCGACGAGCGTCTCACGCCCGATCCGGACGTCGATCCGCAGCCGGGCCTCGACTCCGGCGAGGTCGACCCCGACGCCGAGGCGAACGAGGCCGACCAGCTCGACCAGGCGTGGGAGGTCGTGCTCGACGACGACACCGAGCGCGGCTGACCGGAGCCACCGGTCGCCCTGCGCGAGGGGTCAGGGTCCCCCCGGAACGGACCCTGAGGTTGCGTCCCGGGCTTGGTCCGTACCGCCGTGGTCGGAGGAACCTGGTCGGGTGACCTCGTCCTCGACCGCGCCTCCCGCCCGTCCTCGCCGTCGTCGCCGACCGCTTCTCCTGGCCGTCGGCGCCGCCGTCTCGCTCGCCGTGCTGGTCGTCGGCGGGTTCGCGACGTACATCGCCGTCAGCTTCCTGTCCGCGGACCTCGACACCCGCGGCGAGGTGGCGTTCGACCGGCAGCTCGCCGTCCCGCCGCTCGCCGGCTCCCGGGTCGAGGGTGACGGCACGCGGGTGTTCACGTTGCGGATGCAGAAGGGCCGCTCAGACTTCGGCGCTTCCCGCCCGACTCCGACGTGGGGCTTCGACGGCGACTACCTGGGGCCGACCCTGCGGGCCGAGGCCGGGGAGAAGGTACGCGTCGAGGTCACGAACGCCGTGGGCGAGACGAGCACCGTGCACTGGCACGGCATGCACCTGCCGCCCGAGATGGACGGCGGCCCGCACCAGCCGATCGCGCCCGGCGCCACCTGGAAGCCGCACTGGACGATCGACCAGCCTGCGTCGACGCTCTGGTACCACCCGCACCCGCACGGGCAGACCGCCGCCCACGTACGCCGTGGGCTGGCGGGGATGTTCCTCCTCGACGACCCTGCGGCGAAGACCCGCGACGGCGCGCTCCCCCGCACGTACGGCGTGGACGACGTCCCTCTGATCGTGCAGGACGTCTCTCTCGAGGACGACGGCCGGCTGGTCGAGACCCCGTCGCTGCTGAGCTCGATCGGGCTGCTCGGCGACACCGTCCTCGTCAACGGCACACCCGGCCCGTACGTCGACGTGACGGCCGAGCGGACGCGTTTCCGGTTGCTCAACGCGTCGAGCGCCCGGACGTACACGTTCGTGTTCTCCGACGGTCGGGAGTTCCACCAGGTCGCGACGGACGGTGGCCTGGTGCCGTCACCGGTCCCGCTGCGCGACCTGGTCCTCTCCCCCGGCGAGCGTGCCGAGATCGTCGTGGGCATGACGGCCGGCGAGCGTACGGTGCTGCGGAGCGCGCCCACACCCGACCGTCTCGGCCCCCGTAACCGTCTCGCCGGCGACGAGGACCACCTCGACATCGTCGAGCTGAGAGCCGCGACCCGCCTCAGCGCTTCCGCACCGCTGCCGCGGCGCGCTCGCGGCCGCCCCGGACGTCGATCCGGGCCGACGCTGTCCGGACGCAGGCGCTTCTCGGTGGGCTCACAGACGATCAACGGCCGGAGGATGGACATGGACCGCATCGACGCTCAGGTCGAGGCGGGCAGCACGGAGATCTGGGACCTGTCGTCCGACGACGGCGGCCCGCACAACTTCCACGTCCACGACGTCCAGTTCCGCGTGCTCGACGTCGGTGGCGAGAAGCCCGTGGCGGCGCTGCACGGCTGGAAGGACACCGTCCTCGTGCGACCCGGCAGGGACGTCCGCGTCGCCGTCCGGTTCAACCTGCCGCCCGGTGCCGCTGCGGGGGGCGGCGGCGCGCCGTACATGTTCCACTGCCACCTCCTGCGCCACGAGGACTCCGGGGCGATGGGCCAGTTCGTGGTCGTCCCGCCCGGCCAGGGGACAGACGACGAGACGTCGCCGGCGCCGGCCACGACGACCCACGACCACTGAGGGCGGGTCAGAAAGGGTGGGTCAGACGGTGGTGCCGAGGGCCTCGCGCACGTCGACGACGTCACGGCGCATCTGCTCCACCAGCGCGTCCATGCCGTCGAAGCGGACCTGACCGCGGACCCGCGCGACGAACGACACCTCGACGTCGACGCCGTACAGCTCGAGGTCGTCGCGATCGAGCACGTACGACTCCACGCGACGCTGGCTGCCGTCGAACGTGGGGTTGGAGCCGACGCTGATCGCGGCGGGCAGCACGTCACCGGTGTCGTGACGGCGCAGCCACCCGGCGTACACGCCGTCGGCCGGCACCGCGAAGCCGACCGGAGGCAGGACGTTGGCCGTCGGGAAGCCCATCTGGCGACCCCGCTTGTCACCCTCGACGACGACGCCTCGGACGCTGTGAGGCCGCTCGAGCACCCGGGCGGCCTCCGCGACGTCGCCCTCGGCGACCAGCGAGCGGACGTACGTCGAGGAGTAGACGGTCTCGCCGTCGCCGTCGAGCGCGACCCCCTCGGCAGCGAACCCGTGCTCGTGCCCGCTGGCGATCAACGTCTCGACATCGCCGGCAGCCCTGCTGCCGTACGTGAAGTTGGCACCGACGACGACCCCGGCCGCCCGCAGCTCGCCCAGGAGGATGCGCTCGACGAACTCGTCGGGGCTCCACGAGGCCATCTCGGCGCCGAACCCGAGGACGCGGACCTCGTCGGCACCGGCCTCCTCGAGCAGAGCCACGCGCTGCTCGACGCTCGTGAGCATGGCCGGCGCGCGGTCGGGCGCGAACACGGCGGTCGGGTGCGGGTCGAAGGTCACCGCGACGACGTCGAGCGGCGAGCCGGCCGACAGCTCGGCTGCGCGCTCACGTGCGCGTGCCAGCACGTGCCGGTGTCCGACGTGGACGCCGTCGAAGACTCCGACGCTCACCACGCTGGGATCCGTGCGCGGTCGGGTACGCGCGCCTTCGCTCGCTCGCCAGACGTTCACAGGGCAACTGTGCCACGGACGGTCCTCAGGGTCGCGCTCGTCCCCCCGACCGGATGAGAGTTCTCTCATCCCGGCTTCATGTTCCTCCGATGCTGGGAGAGGATGGTGGCCACCATGACCACGTCGACGAAGATCGCTCTCGCACTGCTCGGCGTGCTCGTCGCCGTCGTCGGTGGGACGGCCGCGCTGGCCGCGACGAGCACCCCTGCCCCGTCGCCCGCCGACACCGAGCCCGTACGGATGAGCCGGAGCGCGGCCCCTTCTCCCGCTCCCCCGCCGCCCGCCACCACCTCTCCGACACCACCTCGTGTGTCCGAGGACGACGACGACTTCGAGCCGCAGCACCCGACTCCCCGTGACGTCGACGACGACCGGGACGACGGGGACGACGACCAGGACGACGACCGCGACCACGGGGACGACGACTGAGCGCCACCGCAGGATTCTCCGTACGGCAGCGGATCACCGCGGTGGTCGCGCTGCTGACCGCCCTCGCCCTGGTCTCGGCGGGACTGGCCGCCTACTTCGTCGAGATCCGCCGTGTCGACGGGCAGATCCGTCAGCAGATCTCGCAGGAGCTCGGACAGTTCGAGACGCTCGCGGCGCGAGGTGTGGACCCGGTGACCAACGTCGCGTTCGCGGACGTCGACAGCCTGCTCTCGACCGCCATGACGCGCAACCAGCCCGCCGCCCACGAGCGCATCATCGCCTTCTTCAGCGACGGTCAGCGCCGCTTCCTGGGTCGCCGCGACACCGCGTTGTTCTCCTCGCCCGAGTTCACCGACGCCGTCGAGCGCCTGCGCACGACCGGCGGCACCGCCGTGGTGGAGGCCAGCAGCGGGCGCCACGTGATGTCGGTGCGGCCCGTCACCGACGGGGACGGCGGTTCCGCGACCTTCGTGGTGGCGTGGAACGTCACGGCCCAGCGCGCCGAGATCCGGAGCATGATCCTGACCTACGGAGCGGTCGCGCTCGGATCCTGGCTCGTCATCACGCTCGTCGCGTGGCTGATCGCCGGCCGTCTCCTGAGGCCCGTCCGTTCGTTGCGCACCACCGCGCAGCAGATCGCCGACAGCGGGGACCTCGGCCGACGCATCGACGTGACCGGGCGCGACGACCTCACGGACCTCACCGAGACGGTCAACGAGATGCTCGACCGGCTGGAGGGCGCCTTCGCCTCGCAGCGTGAGCTCCTCGACGACGCAGGTCACGAGCTCCGCACCCCGTTGACGGTGCTCCGCGGCCACCTCGAGCTCCTCGACGCCCACGACGCGGACGAGGTCACGGCGTCGCGGGCGCTCCTTCTCGACGAGGTCGACCGCATGAGCCTGCTCGTCGACGACCTTCTTGTCCTCGCCAAGGCGCGTCGCCCCGACTTCGTCCGTCCCGACGACGTGGACGCGTCCGCTCTGGTGTCCGGCCTGCTGGAGAAGTGCCGTGCGCTGGGCGATCGGGCGTGGGTCCTCGACGCCGCGCCGCCCGACGGTACGGTCGTCCGGCTCGACCCGCACCGGGTCACCCAGGCGATGCTCCAGCTCGCCGAGAACGCCGTCCGTCACACGGTCGACGGCGACACGATCGCGCTGGGCTGCGAGGTGGAGCCCGAGACGGTCACGCTGTGGGTACGCGACGCCGGCCCTGGGGTCGCGCCCGAGGACCGTACGGTGGTCTTCGAGCGGTTCCAGCGTGGCACGCGATCGCGTGGCGACGGATTCGGTCTGGGTCTCTCCATCGTCACGGCCATCGCCGAGGCCCACGGTGGCTCGTTGAGCCTCGACCCGTACCGCGCCGGCGCGGGCGCCACGTTCCGTCTCCGTATGCCCCGCACGCCCTCGACGGGCCCCGCACAGTGAGAGGACACGCACGGTGAGCAGCATCCTGGTGGTGGAGGACGAGGACCGGATCGCCACCTTCGTGGCGAAGGGCCTGCGTGCGGAGGGCTTCACCGTCACCTGCGTCGCGGACGGCGGCACGGGCCTCGACTACGCCCTGACCGGTGACTTCGACCTCGTCGTCCTGGACATCGGGCTACCCGTGATCGACGGGTTCACGGTCCTCGACCGCCTCGCGGCCGACCGCCCCGCACTCCCCGTGATCGTCCTGACGGCGCGTGACTCGGTCACGGACACGGTGGCGGCGCTCGAGGGCGGGGCGGCCGACTACATGAGCAAGCCCTTCCGGTTCGACGAGCTGATGGCGCGGGTCCGCCTGAGGTTGCGGACCGGCGCTCCCCCGGCGTCCGAGGACGTGCTCGAGGGTGCAGGGGTGCGGCTCGACCTGCGACGTCGGGTGGCGACCGTCGGCGACGTGGAGGTGGACCTCTCGTCGCGCGAGTTCCGGCTCGCCGAGATGTTCCTGCGCAACCAGGGCCACGCGCTCTCGCGCGAGCAGCTGCTGTCCCAGGTCTGGGGGTACGACTTCGACCCTGGGTCCAACATCGTCGACGTCTACGTCGGCTACCTCCGCAAGAAGCTCGGCGCCGACCGCATCACGACCGTCCGCGGGGTCGGCTACCGCTTCGGCGCCTGACACCGGGACCGCCAGGACCGGCCGACCGCTAGGCCGAGGCGGAGATCCGGAATCCCGACAGCCGTGCCCTGGGCATCGCCTCCATCAGCGGCTCGACCGCCTGCGCGACCTCACGAGGCGTAGGGCGGTCACCTGGGTCGGGGGCCATGCAGCGGTAGACGAGCTCCGCGACCTCGACCTCGACGAAGTACGGCATCGGTCGCGGACGGTTCGTCAGCTGCGGGTACCGGACCTCGAGCGCGTCGCCCTCGCGCCCCGGCGCGTACGGGGCGTAGCCGCAGGCGGCGTGGTAGAGCGTCGCCCCGAGCCCCCACACGTCGCTGGCCGGTGACGGGACGCCGTATCCCTGCGGGTCGGCCTGCTCCGGCGCCAGGTAGTCGTCGGTGCCGACGACGTCGTCCAGCGCCGCCGCCGCCTCGGTACGGCGGGCGATGCTCAGGTCGATGAGCCGCGCGGGCGCCCCCATGATCACGTTGCTCGGCTTGACGTCCAGGTGCACGACGTCCCGTACGCGGAGGTAGTGCAGCGCCGAGGCGAGCTCGAGCGCCAGCGGCAGCAGCTGCTGCACCGGGAGGGCGCCGTGCTCACGCACGAGCGTCGACAGGCGGGGGCCGTCGAGGTTCTCGAGGATGAGGTGCGGCCGCGGGCCGTCGAGCTGGACACCGAACCGGCGCACGATCGCCGGGTGGGCGAGGTCGGCCAGCATCTGCGCCTCGCGTTCGAGTCCCCGCAAGGTGGCCGGGTCGTCGACCAGGTCGGGGCGCACGACCTTGACCACGACCGGGGCGTGGAGGATCTCGTCGAACGCGAGGTACGCCTCGTACGCGGTCCCGCCGCCTAGGAGCCGCATCGCGATCAGCTCGTCGGCCAGGGGGTCGCCCGGGGCAAGCCCCCAGGACGTGAGCGGTGTGGTCATGCGCTTCCTTCCGTCCCCGGTTCTCAGCGGCGGGCGCGGGTGTTGTTCGTGGTCCCGCCGGCCGTACGGTCCGAGGTCTTGTCACGGGACTGGGCCGAGGCACGGCTGGGAGTCGTCGCGCGGCTCACGCGGGACTGGGTCGCTCCACCGGTGCGGGTGTTCGCCTCGTGGCGTCGTGGCGTCGTCGGCGTCGTCCGCGTCGTCGTCCGCGACGAGCACGACGGCGTCGTCACCGTCGACACGCTTGGTGACGGCCGGTGTCTCGTCGGTCGAGGCCGACATCGCCGAGGCGCCCCAGGCGACACCGCCCAAGGCCACGACCGCTCCCAGGGCGACGACTGCGGTGCGGATGATGGTGCTGCTCATGGTGTTCCTCCGAGGTCTCGCCGGCTGCGCCGGCTGCGGATCTGACTCTCCTGAGGATGCCGACCCGTCGTGAGACCTGTGTGAGCCCGCCGTGAGAGCACTCTCATGTGCGTCGCCCGGTCAGAGAAGGGGACGCAACGGCACCAGCACGGCCTCGCTGAACCGTGCGCGCCAGCGGCGGCTCGTCCACTCCTCCAGCGTGAGCTCGCGCGCGGCGGTGGAGTCGTTCGCGAAGATCTCGTCCATGCCGGCGGCGAGCCCCTCGTCGAGGATCTCGAGGTTGATCTCGTAGTTGCCGGTCAGGCTGAGCCGGTCGATGTTGGCGGTGCCGATCGTCGACCACTCGCCGTCGATCGTCGCCGTCTTGGCGTGCACCATGTGGTCGCTGGTAGCGCAGGATCTCGACCCCGCCCCGGAGCAGCGCGCCGTAGAAGCCGCGCGACAGCCAGTCGGTCACGCACGTGGTTGGAGACCTCGGGCACGAGGATCCGCACGTCGCACGCCGCGTCGAGCCGCATCGAGGAGCGCGTCGAGGATGTCCCGGTCGGGGATGAAGTACGCCTGGGTGATGTCGATCGTGCTGCTCGCGCGGTCGATCGCCTCGAGGTACATGCCGCGGATCGGGAACGATCAGCTGGCGGGGCACGTTGCGGTGCGCCCGGACCCGCGGCTCCCACGCACGGCGCCCGGATCCGACAGCTCGGGCGGTCGCCCGCTTGCGGATGGAGTGTTCCAGAAGTCGACGAACGCGTTGTCGAGGTCCCAGCCGCGGGGCCCTCGATCCGCAGGTGGGTGTCGCGCCACTCGGTGGCGTAGCGGCGCCGATGTTGTAGCCGCCGACGAACCCGACCTCGTCGTCGACGACGAGGATCTTGCGGTGGTCGCGCCCCAGGCTTGCGGAGCCGGAGCACGAGGATCCACGACGAGAAGAGCGGGTAGCGCAGCACGTGCACCGGCGCGGGGAACCGTCAGAACGACCGGCTGGACGACGAGGTTGGCGAACTGGTCGTAGATGACGTAGACCTCGACGCCCCGCTCGGCCGCGTCGATCAGCGCCTGCTTGAACCGGCGACCCATCTCGTCGCCCTTGATGATGTAGGACTCGAGCAGGATCTCGACGCTCCGCGCCCCGGATCGCGGCGAGCATGTCGTCGAACAGCGTCGCGCCCGTACGTGTAGACGGTGAACGTCGCGCCGCCGATCTCGTCCGAGAGAGGCGGCATCCTCGGGACGGCGACCGCGTCGTCCTGGGTGCGTCGCTGCGTCGGCGTCGACGGTCATCAGCACCGCGGTGACCACCACGATCAAGGCGGACCAGATGAGCAGCACCCAGAGGACCACCGCAAGCAGCGTCGACATGCACACAGCGTAGGGCCCGTGCTCGCGCGGGCACGCCACACCGTGGTGGGCCGCGGCCAGAGGCGTGAGCGCCCTCAGCCCAGACGAAGACCGCGACCGGGCGGGCGACGCCGCCGCGCTGCTCGTACAGCGCGAGGAAGTGCCCGTCGGGGTCGAACATCGCCACCGGCCCGCGGCGCACCGAGGTCGAAGTCCCGTCAGCGCACGGCCGAACCGGACGTCCCGGCGCCTCCTCGCTCGGGAGGTCGTACGCTGGCGAAGCTCGCCCGGGCGACGTCGTCGAGACCGATGACGTACGAGCTCGGTCTGCGAGCTCCTCGAGCGTGCGCGCCAGTCGCAGCGGGAAGCCGCCGACCCGCGTGCGGCGCAGCATCGTCAGGTGTCCCCCGACGCCGAGGCCGGCGCCGAGGTCGCGCGCGAGGGCCCGGACGTAGGTGCCGCTGGAGCAGCACCACCGCACGTCGACGTCGACGACGTCGCCCGCGGCCGGACGGAGGTCGTCGAGCGTCGAAGCGCGAGACCGTCACGGGACGTGCCTTCAGCGTCGACCTCCTCCCCCGCCCGCACCGTGGCGTACGACCGCACGCCGTCGACCTTGATCGCCGACACCGACGACGGCACCTGCTGCGATGTCGCCGGTGCAGGGCGGCAGCACCGCCCGCACGGCCGCCTCGTCGACGTGCACCGCCGAGCGTCGGTGCGCTCGATGACGCTCGCCCTCGGCGTCGTCGGTGACGGTCGACTGCCCGAGCCGGATCGTCGCGACGTACTCCTTGTCGGACCTGCGTCAGGTAGCCCAGCAGACGCGTCGCCCGGTTGATGCCCAGCACCAGCACGCCGGTGGCCATCGGGTCGAGCGTGCCGGCGTGGCCGACCTTCCGGGTGCCGGCCAGCCGGCGCATGCGACCGACGACGTCGTGCGACGTCCAGCCCGACCGGCTTGTCGACGACGACCAGGCCGCTCGGCGTGGTCGTACCGCTGCACTCCGGCGTCGAGGTCGTCGCCTCGTCCGGTCGTCGTCGGCGTCCTGGGCTTCTTGTACGGGTCGGGGTCGCCGGCGTACTGCGCGCGCGCCGCCGTGCTCGCGCGACCTCGTCGTCGGACGCCTTGACCTTGGCGAGCAGGTCCTCGATCTCCTTGGCCGTCTCGGGCACGGAGTCGAGGAAGAACTCCATCGACGGCGTGATGCCGGGTGCCGAGCTGCTTGCCGACCTCGGACCGGATGAGACCCGTGGCGCTGCGCGAGCGCCGCGGCGGTGTCCGTCGCGCTGCCTCGTCGTCGCCCATGACGGTGTAGAACACCGACGCCTGCTGGCCGTCACCGGTCATCCGGACGTCCGTGATCGTGACGAATCCGAGGCGCGGGTCCTTGACCCGTCGCTCGAGCATCTGCGCGACGATCACCTTGATCCGGTCGCCGACCTTGGCGTTGACGCGGGTCCTGCCATCGTACTCACTCCTTCGTACGTGGAGACGGGGTGCGGCACGCATGCGGCACGCCCGTCTGAAGCCAGCCGCTGACGCGTACGGTCTCAGGTGCGCGGGACTTCTCGCGCAGCTCGAACGTCTCGACGATGTCGCCGACCTTGATGTCGTTGAAGCCCGGAGCACGAGACCGCACTCGAAGCCCTCACGGACCTCGGACACGTCGTCCTTCTCGCGGCGCAGGCTCGCCGAAGTCGAGGTTGTCCGCGACGACCGAGCCGTCGCGCAGCAGTCGCGCCTTGGCAGTTGCGCTTGATCGTGCCGCTGGTGACCATGCAACCGGCGATGTTGCCGATCTTGCTGGAGCGGAAGATGTCGCGGATCTCGGCGGTACCGAGCTGCGCCTCCTCGAACTCCGGCTTGAGCATGCCCTTGAGGGCCGCCTCGATCTCCTCGATCGCTTGTAGATGACCGAGTAGTACTTGATCTCGACACCCTCGCGGTCGGCCAGCTCCGTCGCCTTGCCCTGCGGGCGGACGTTGAAGCCGATGATGACGGCGTTGGACGCCGCGGCCAGCATGACGTTGGTCTCGGTGATCGCACCGACACCGCGGTCGATGACCCGCAGCGCGACCTCGTCGCCGACGTCGATCTGTGCCAGCGCGTCCTCGAGCGCCTCGACCGAGCCGGAGCCGTCACCCTTGAGGATGAGCAGCAGCTCGTCGGTCTCGCCCTTCTCCATCGAGGACATGAAGTCCTCGAGGGTCCGGCGACCCGTGCGCTTCGCCAGCAGCGCGTTGCGCTCGCGCGCCTCGCGCTTCTCGGCGATCTGACGGGCCAGGCGGTCGTCGGCGACGACCATGAAGTTGTCACCGGCACCGGGCACGGCGGTCAGGCCGAGCACGAGGGCCGGACGCGACGGGGTCGCCTCCTCGATGTTGTCGCCGTGCTCGTCGAGCATGGCGCGGACGCGACCGAAGGCCGGTCCGGCGACGATCGAGTCGCCGACCTTGCAGCGTTCCGCGCTGGACCAGGACGGTCGCGACCGGACCGCGACCACGGTCGAGGTGCGCCTCGATCGACGAGGCCCTCGGCCGTTCTGGTTCGGGTTGGCGCGCAGGTCGAGCGAGGCGTCGGCGGTCAGCACGATGGCCTCGAGCAGCGCGTCGAGGCCGAGCTGCCGGCCTTGGCCGAGACGTCGACGAACATCGTGTCGCCGCCGTACTCCTCGGGCACGAGACCGTACTCGGTGAGCTGGCCACGGACCTTGGTCGGGTCGGCGTCGGGCTTGTCGATCTTGTTGACCGCGACGACGATCGGCACGCCGGCGGCCTTGGCGTGGTTGAGCGCCTCGACCGTCTGCGGCATGACGCCGTCGTCGGCCGCGACCACGAGGATCGCGATGTCGGTCGCCTGGGCACCACGGGCACGCATGGCGGTGAACGCCTCGTGGCCCGGGGTGTCGATGAAGGTGATGCGACGCTCGGTGCCGTCGACCTCGGTCGCGACCTGGTAGGCGCCGATGGTCTGCGTGATGCCACCGGCCTCCTTGTCGACGACGTTGGCGCTGCGCAGCGCGTCGAGGAGCTTGGTCTTGCCGTGGTCGACGTGACCCATGACGGTGACGACCGGCGGACGGGCGGCGAGGTCTTCCTCGGCTGCCCTCGTCCTCACCGAACTCGATCTCGAACGACTCGAGCAGCTCGCGGTCCTCGTCCTCGGGGGAGACGACCTGGACGTCGTAGTTGAGCTCCTCGCCGAGCAGCTGCAGCGTCTCGTCGTTGACCGACTGCGTCGCGGTGACCATCTCGCCCAGGTGGAACAGCACCTGGACGAGCGATGCCGCGTCGACGCCGATCTTGTCGGCGAAGTCGGTCAGCGACGCACCACGCGTCAGGCGAACGGTCTCGCCGTCGCCCTTGCGGACGCGGACGCCACCGATGGCCGGCGCCTGCATCTGGTCGAATTCCTGACGCTTCGCGCGCTTGCTCTTGCGTCCACGACGGACGGGGCCGCCGGCGCGACCGAAGGCACCCTGCGTACCTCCACGACCACCGCGGCCCGGACCCGGACGGCCACCGCCGCCGGCGAAACCGCCAGGACGGGGACCGCCGCCACCGGGGCCACCACCGGCACCGGGGCGAGCTCCGCCGCCGCCGCCACCGCCGGGACGACCGGCGCCAGCCGGAGCACCGCGACCACGACCGCCGCCACCGGGGCCGCCGCGGGCGGGACCGATCGAGCTCTGCTTGGGCATCATCGCCGGGTTGGGACGCGGCATGCCCGGACGGGGCGCCGGAGCGCCACCCTCACGTGCTGCCGGCGGACGCGGCGGCATGCCCGGACGGGGAGCGCTCTCACGCTGGCCGTCACGCGGCGCGGCCTCGCGGGGAGCACCTGCGCCACCGCCACCCTCGCCGCGACCCGGGCGCTGCATGCCCTGCGTGGACGAGAACGGGTTGTTGCCGGGACGCGGGCCGCCGGAGCGACCAGCGCCACCACTGCCACCCGGCCGGGGGCCGGGACGCCCTGCACCACCGGGGCGCGGCGCGGGCGCACCCGGACGCGGAGCGTCCGAGCGGGCGGCCGGGGTCTCCGGACGCGGTGCGGGGCGCGGTGCCGGCCGGGGACCGGACGGCTTCGGCGACGAGGTCTCGGGGGCACGGGGTGCCTGCGGTGCAGGCTGCGCCACCGGGGCCTCGGGAGCTGCCGCCACAGGAGCCGGGGTCGGCTCCGGCGCCGGAGCCGGTGCGGGCTCCGCCTTGGGGGCAGCGGGCTTCTTACGCGGGCCGGGCACGGGACCACCCGTGGCCGGTGCCGAGGTCGCGGGGCGCGCTGCGGGCGCGGCGTCGGCGGACGCGGCGGACTGGTCGCCCGACGCAGGCTTCTTCGACGACTTCTTCGCACCCTGGGTGCGGAACTGGTCGCCGTGCTTCTCGGTCAGCCGGCGGATGACCGGCGCCTCGATCGTGGACGACGCTGAACGGACGTACTCGCCCATGTCGTTCAGCGCGGACAGGACGTCCTTGCTGGTGACGCCGAACTCCTTGGCGAGTTCGTGGACTCGGACCTTTGCCACTGTTCTCCTTCGTGGGGCGGTCCGACCCCGGGACGGGCGCAGACCGCTAGTTGATGTGCATGCTCATCGAACGGAAGTCATCGGGTGCTCATGAGCGAGTGCTCCACTTCTGTCTATGCACCGCCAGTTGGCGGTGCCGGCTGCGTCTGCCTGGTCATTCCTCGGACGTAGGCGTCCAACGGTCCGATGTCCACCGGCCCCTCGAGCCGAAGGGCCCGCGCGAACGCCTTGCGCTGTGTCGCTCGTTCGAGGCACGAGACGTCGAGGTGCAGGTGCGCCCCACGTCCCGGTGCTGCGCCGCGGAGGTCAGGCGTGACGAAGGTGATCGTCTCGCCGTGGACCGCCACGACCCGCACCAGATCGGATCTGTCGACTCGCTCCCGGCAACCGATGCACGTACGGACAGGCCGTCTGCGTACCGGGACCTCTGTGGTCTCGTCCTGGGACGCGGCCACGGATGGAGTCGAGTGATTCACCGTCTGTCAGTCTAGCGGGTCGGTCCTTGCGCTGTCGCCCACCCTGCTCTGCGTCCCCGCGAGCAGGGGGTCGGGCGCGCGTCAGGCGCCCTCTGCGCCCGGGGTCGGCTCGGTGTCGGGGCGGATGTCGATGCGCCACCCGGTCAGACGCGCGGCGAGCCGGGCGTTCTGGCCCTCCTTGCCGATCGCCAGCGACAGCTGGAAGTCCGGCACGACGACCCGGGCCGCCTTCGCATCGCGGTCCACGACCGTGACGGAGCTCACCTGGGCGGGAGAGAGCGCGTGCGCGATGTACTCGGTCGGCTCCTCGCAGAAGTCGACGATGTCGATCTTCTCGCCGTGCAGCTCGGACATCACGTTGCGGACGCGCTGCCCCATCGGGCCGATCGAGGCGCCCTTGGCGTTCACGCCCGGGGTCGTCGAGCGGACGGCGATCTTGGTGCGGTGGCCCGCCTCTCGGGCGATGCCCGCGATCTCGACGGTGCCGTCCTCGATCTCGGGCACCTCCAGGGCGAACAGCTTCTTGACGAGGTTGGGGTGGGTCCGCGAGACCTGGACCTGCGGGCCCCGCGGTCCGCGGCGGACGCTGGTGACCAGCGCCTTGATCCGCTCGCCGTGCTCGTACGGCTCCCCCGGCACGCGCTCGGCCATCGGCGAGCAGAGCCTCGACCCGGCCCAGGTCGACGAGGACGTCACCGGGCTCGCGTCCCTGCTGGATGACGCCCGAGACGATGTCGCCCTCGCGGGCGGAGAACTCACCGAAGCGCTGCTCGTCCTCGGCGTCGCGCAGCCGCTGCAGGATGATCTGCTTCGCGGTCGTCGCCGCGATCCGCCCGAAGTCGTCGGGGGTGTCCTCGAACTCCTCCGTGAGGGCGAACCCCTCCTCGGACTCGACGCGGTCGCGGGCCCAGACGATCACGCGCCCGGACCTGCGGTCGAGCTCCACGCGGGCGTTGCTGCGAGCACCGGGCGTGCGGTGGTACGCGACGAGGAGCGCCTGCTCGATCGCCGTCACGACGACGTCGAGCGGCAGGTCCTTCTCGTGCTCCAGAGTGCGGAGCACCGCCATGTCGATGTTCATCAGACGTCCTTCCGCTTCAGCTCGGGCTCGATCTTGGCCTTCTTCACGTCGCCGTAGGCCACGTCCCGCTCCCCAGTCTCGGTGCGGACGACGGCGCCCGCATCGTCTGCGGAGAGGATGCGGCCCTCGAAGGCGCCGCCCTCGGTCAGCGTCACCTTGACCCAGCGGTCGACGTTGCGCGACCAGTGGCGCGGCAGCGTGAGCGGGCGGCTGGTGCCGCGCGAGGAGACCTCCAGCGTGTACGGCGCGGATCCGAGGTCGTCGTTGTCGTCGAGGGCCGTGGAGACCGCGCGCGTCACCTGGGCGATGTCGTCGAGGGTCGGGGGTGTCTCCGCGTCCACGATGACCCGCAGGACCCGCCCGCCGGTCAGCTCGACGTCGTCGAGGTCCATGCCGTGGGAGATGACGACCTCGTCCAGCGCCTGCCGGAGGGTGTCGGGGACCGGTGTCGTTGCCATGGCACGCCTCCGTCTTCTGTTGTACCGCAGGTACGTCGTACCTGCGGGGGTCGCTTCCGAGCCAGGACAAGTCTAGGGCGTCCCCGATAACGTCACGCGGCGGCCGACCCGGGTCGCGCGGGACCGGTCGCGCGGGACCTCCGATAGCGTGAAGCCGTGACCATTCTCGGTGCCGGGCCCCGCCGCGGGGTGGGCCGTCGTACGCTCCTCGCCGGCAGCGGCGCCGCGGCGCTGCTGGGCACCGCCGGGTGCTCGTGGCTGGACCGTACGCCGGAGCAGCCCGCACCCGAGACCCACCCGGACCGCGCGCGGCTCGTCGCGGCCCGAGACGGCCAGGAGTCGCTGCTCGCCGCCGTACGGGCGACCGCCGCCGCCCACGCCGGCCTCGCCACGGGCCTCGCGAGCTTGAGCGCGCGCAGCGAGGAGCGCCTCACCGCTCTCGACACCGCCCTCGGGGGCGACCCGTCGGACGCTCCCCCGCCCCCCGCATCGTCCTCCTCCTCGGCTCCTCCACCTGCATCGCCGTCGCCGGCGGTCCCTCCCCGCGCCGCAGCGGCGGTGACGGCGCTGATCACGCAGACGCGCGCAGCCGAGGCCGCACGCACCACCGACTGTGTCGCAGCGACCGACGCCGGGGTCGCGCGTCTCCTCGGCGCCCTCGCCGCCGGCTACGCCCAGGACGTGGTGACCCTGCGTGGTCAGCGGAGTGCGGCATGAAGCGCCACGACGACGGGACCGGCACCGAGTCCGACCCGACCGACACGTGGCAGAACGCCCTGGCGGGAGAGCATGCCGCGGTCTACGCGTACGGGCTCCTCGCGGGTGCGCTCCCGGCACGTTCCGCAGCGCAGCGCCAGGCGGCCGGTGCGTACGCTCTGCACCGCAAGCGACGCGACGACGTGATGGCACGGCTGGTCCGCGACGGCCAGACCCCGGTGGAGGCCGACCCGGCCTACGCGACGGGCCCCGTCGCTGACGTGGCGGACGCGCGACGGGTCGCGCAGGCGGTCGAGTCCGGCCTGTGCCGCAGCTGGCTCGCCGTGGTCGGCGTCTCGACGGGCGAGGCACGCGCCTATGCGGCCGCGGCACTGACCGAGTCGGCGACCGCGCTGCTCGCCTGGGGCGGGGCTCCGAGCGCACTGCCCGGCGTTTCCTGAGCGGACCCACCTGCGCGACGGCGCCGCGGTCGTGTGCCAAGGTGCCGAGCATGAGCTTCCCGCCTGTGGCCTTCCCCGACGACGTCCCGGTGCTGGGCAGCGGCGATGTCGTCCTGCGCGCCCATCGGGAGGACGACCTCGACGCCCTCGTCGAGCAGTGCCTCGACGAAGAGACGCTGGCGTGGACGACCATCCCCCGGGGCTACGACGCAGACAAGGCACGAGACTTCCTCGGGCTGATCGTCCCTGGGGGGTGGCGTACAGGGTCCGAACGCGCGTTCGCCGTCGAGACCACCTCACCTGACGGACGCCGTCGGTACGCGGGCACCGTCACGCTGCGTGACCAGGGTGCCGGCAGGGCGGCTGTGGGATTTGTCTCGCACCCGGCCGTCCGAGGCACCGGCGTGATGGCCCAGGCGCTCGACCTGCTGCTCGACCATGCGTTCGGCACGCTGTCGGTCGAGACCGTCATCTGGTGGGCGATGCGTGGCAACTGGCCGTCGCGCAAGCTCGCCTGGCGGTGCGGGTTCACCTTCGGCGGCACGGTGCACCGGTGGCTCGTCGAGCGCGGCGGGTACCAGGACGCCTGGATCGCGACGCTGCACCGCGACGACGAGCGTGCACCGCTCGGTCCGTGGTGGTCGCTCCCGACGCTGGACGGTGACGACGTGGTCGTACGACCGCTGCGCGCGAGCGACGACGAGCGGCTGGTCGAGGGCGGCAACGACCCCGACGTGCAGCGCTCGGTCCCGGCGTTCCCGAGCCCGTACGGACTCGAGGACGCTGCGACGTTCCGCGCGCTCGTGACCGACGCAGCCGCGGCCGGCACCTCCTTCTCGTGGGCAATCGCCGACCCGCGCACCGACGTGCTGCTCGGCGCGGCGGCCATCCCGCACCGGAGCGACACCAGCGCCGAGATCGGCTACTGGCTGCACCCGGACGCCCGCGGGCACGGGTACGCCCGGTCAGCGGTCGAGACGCTGGTCGCGCACGCGTTCACGCCGCGCGACATGGGCGGCCTGGGCGCGCTGCGCGCGTACGTACGCATCGACGAGCTGAACGACGCCTCCCTCGCTGTCGCCCGGGCCGCCGGCTTCGAGATGTCGGGCACCGAGCGCGCCGGTCAGGTCCGGCGCGACGGCACCTTCGCCGACATGGTGGTGCTCGAGCGCGTCAACCCGCTGATCGACTTCTGAGGCTCAGCGCCCGGTCAGTCGCGCGACCGCGTCGTCGAGCGGGACGTTCTCACGCACGCCGGTCTTGCGGTCCTTGACCTCGACGACGCCCTCGGCGAGGCCGCGGCCGACGACGACGATCGTCGGGACGCCGATGCAGCTCGGCGTCCTTGAACTTCACGCCGGGAGAGACCTTCGGACGGTCGTCGTACAGCACGTCGCACACCGGCGCGCCTCGAGCTCGTCGGCCAGCGCAGCGGCGGCGTCGAAGACCTCGGCGTCCTTGCCGGTCGCGACGAGGTGCACGTCGTACGGGGCGACCTCGGCCGGCCACACGATGCCCGACTCGTCGTGGTCTGTTCTCGACGATGGCCGCGACCGCGCGCGAGACGCCGATGCCGTACGACCCCATGGTGACGGTGACGAGCTTGCCGTTCTCGTCGAGCACCTTGAGACCGAGGGCGTCGGCGTACTTGCGGCCGAGCTGGAAGATGTGGCCCATCTCGATGCCGCGCGCCAGCTCCAGCGGGCCGGAGCCGTCGGGGGCAGGGTCACCCTCGCGCACCTCGGCGGCCTCGATCGTGCCGTCGGGCGTGAAGTCGCGCCCGCAGACGAGGTCGAAGACGTGCTTGCCGGCCTCGTTGGCGCCCGTCAGCCATGCCGTCCCGCGAGCGACGCGGGGGTCGACGAGGTAGCGGATGCCCGCCTCGGACTCGGCGCCGAGAGCCTGCGGGACCGATGTAGCCGCGGACCAGCGCCGGCTGCTTGGCGAAGTCGGCGTCCTCGAACGCGTCGATCTCGCCTGGGGCGACCTGCGCCTCGAGCCGCTTGAGGTCGACCTCCCGGTCACCGGGGAGGCCGACGACGAGGATCTCGCGCGAACCGTCGGGCTGGCGGACCCAGAGGACGACGTTCTTGAGGGTGTCGGCCGCGGTCCAGGGGCGGTCGGCGCGCGGGAAGCGCTCGTTGGCGAGCGCGACGAGCGTCTCGATCGTGGGGGTGTCGGGGGTGTCCTCGACGTGCGCCGCGGGCAGCGCTGCGATCTGCTCGTCGCTCAACGGCTCCGGCGCGACCGTCGTCACCGCCTCGACGTTGGCGGCGTACCCGCCGGGCGACCGGACGTAGGTGTCCTCGCCGTTGACGGCGGTGGCGAGGAACTCCTCGCTCGCCGAGCCGCCCATCGCGCCGGAGACCGCCTGGACGATGACGTAGTCGAGGCCGAGCCGGTCGAAGATGCGGACGTAGGCCTCGCGGTGCTCCTCGTACGCGCGCTTCAGTCCGTCGTCGTCCACGTCGAAGGAGTAGGAGTCCTTCATGATGAACTCGCGTCCGCGCAGCAGGCCAGCCCGCGGGCGCGCCTCGTCGCGGTACTTCGTCTGGATCTGGTAGAGCGCGAGCGGCAGGTCCTTGTACGAGGAGTAGAGGTCCTTCACCGAGGAGCGTGAACATCTCCTCGTGGGTCGGACCGAGGAGCATGTCGACGTCACGCCGGTCCTTGAGACGGAACAGGTTGGGTCCGTACTCCGTCCAGCGCCCGGTCGCCTCGTACGGCTCCTTGGGCAGAAGCGCCGGGAAGCGACACCTCCTGCGCACCGATGCGGTCCATCTCCTCGCGCACGATCCCCTCGACCTTGCGCAGGACCTTCAGGCCCAGAGGCAGCCAGGAGTAGATGCCGGGAGCCGCGCGGCGGACGTAGCCGGCGCGGACCAGGAGCCTGTGCGACGGCACCTCGGCGTCCGCCGGGTCCTCGCGAAGCGTACGGAGGAAGAGACGAGACATGCGGGTGACCACGGGTGTACTCCTGGTTCGGTGAGAGGTGCGGTGCCCAGCCTAGCGACCGGGCACCGCGGCTCTCACCGGTAGCGGACCCACGGCGGCTGCTTGGGCGAGACGAGCGACGGGTAGCCGTCTGCATAGGTGTCCGGGCCGGGCTGAGGCGAGCTGGTGCCGTCGTTCTGGCGGGACACCAGCGCGACCCCGACCCGCACGGCCCTGCGGTTGCGGTCGAGGCAGCGCTGCGGGATGCGCACGGTGATCGCGCGCGCACCGAACCGGATCTTGTCACCGCGGCACCGGACGGTCGACTCCGCCTGGAAGCTGACGAGCGACAACCCGGACCAGGACCCGTCGGGCCGGCGCGCCTTGCTGGAGATGAACAGCGGGCGCGCGCGGGCCTTCGTCACGATCGTCACGCTGACCGCCTCCAGCTGCGCCTTCTTGAGCCGGGGAACGGTGATGCGGACGACGAGCGAGCGCTTCGTGTTGGCGACCTTCACCTTGGTCATGTCGACGGCGGCGGCCGCGTCCCCGCGTGCGTCCTTGAAGGAGCGTGTCTTCGCCTCCGCCGGAGAGGCGGTCACGCCGACGACGAGCGCCGACGCCGCTGCCCCGATCGCGAGCGTACGGAGGGTTCGGCTCATCGGAAGCGGACCCACGGCGACATCCGCTCCGAGGTCAGGCTCGGGTAGACGTCGATCTGCGCGTCGGGCCCCGGCTTCGGCTCTTCCTCGGAGAGGAGCGAGTCGTCGCGCCCGAAGACGCCGGCGACGACCTTCACGGCCTTCGTGTTGCCGCCCAGGCAGCGCTGCGGGAGGCGGACGGTGATGGACCTCTTGCCGAAGCGGACGCGGTCGCCCTTGCACGGGACGGTGAGCTCCTCGGAGTCCTCGTCGATGAGCATCAGCGGCATCCAGCCGGCACCCTCGAGGCGCATCTTCATCGACACGAACTCGGGCCGGCCCTTGGCCTTGGTGCGGACGCCCACCATGACGCCGCCGACCTTCGACTTGCGCAGACCCGGCACGGACAGGCGGACGACGACCGCACTCTTCTTGTTGGTGACCTTCACCTTCGTGATGTCGAGGGCGGAGGTGGCGTCACCGCGCTTGTCGGTGAAGCTGCGGGTCTTCGCGGCCGCGGGCGAGGCGGTCGCCGTGACGACGAGGGCCGCCGCTGCGCCGGCGGCAGCGAGGGTCCGGAGGGTACGGATCATGGGACGCTCCTGCGTTGATGGTGGCCGAAGCGTAGCCCCTCGCGGGTTCAGCGATACCCGACCCAGCGCGTCATCTTCGTGCCGCGCACCTTCGGGACGCCGTCGATCGGAAGCGTCGGTCCTGGAGACGGGTTGAGGAGCACCTCGTCGGGGACGTCTCCGCGAAGGTAGGCGCGGGTGAACACCGCGATCTGGACGCGCACGGCCGAGCGGTTGTCGTCGAGACAGCGTTGCGGGATCGAGACGACGACACGGCGCGGCTTCATCCGCATGCGCATCCCCTTGCACCGCAGACGCTCGTCGTCGAGGCGCTGCCAGGTGGTGGCCCAGCCCGACCCGCGACGCACCTTCGAGGCTGCGTACTCGGGACGGCCCTTGACCTTGCGGCCGACGAACACCGTGAACCCGCCGATACGCCGGCGTTCCAGGCGTGGGATGCGCAGCGTGACGGTGACGCGGTGCTCGGCGTTGCGCACCCGCAGCGACGCGATGTCGAGGGCGCCGAGGGCGTCACCCCGTGCGTCGCGCACGTCACGAACCGCGGCCTGTGCCGGGCCGGCCATCAGGCCGACGGCGAGCAGGACGGCTGTCACGACGGCCACCACCGCGCGTACGGGCCGCATCAGAACAGCACCGACGCGAACGTCGCCGTGCGGACGAACCCGACACGCTCGTAGACCCGGCGGGCCGGGACGTTGTAGTCGTTGACGTAGAGCGACACCACCGGAGCGACCTCGCGCTGCGCGCGCTCCACGACGGCGGCCATCCCGGCGGCACCGAGCCCCTTGCCGCGATGCTCCGGGGGCACGTACACGCCCTGGACCTGGCACCCGCGACGTGTCGCGGAGCCCACCTCGGCCTTGAAGAGCACCTCGCCGTCCTCGATGATCGCGTACGCCCATCCGCGGCTGACCAGCTGCGTGACGCGGGCGCGGTAGCTGTTGCGGCCGGGCAGCTCCGGGCTCTCCCCGACCTCCTCGGTGAACATCGCCACGCTCGCGGGGTAGAGGATGTCGATCTCGTCGAGCAGCACCGGCCGCAGGCGAGGGTCGGGACGCACGGCCGGCGGTCCGGCGATCTCCAGGAACGGCTGGTCGAGCCGCAGGGAGCGCGCCGGTCCCCACTCGGGCGCCAGGTGGTCCCACAGCCGGACCACGGCGTCGCGCAGGCCGACGATCGACGACGACAGCCGCCCGAGGCTCTCTGCGCGGTACGCGAACGCGTCCACGGCACGGTCCGTCGCCTCGACCGGGACGAGGTTGGCGCCCACGTGGCAGGCCGACACGAGGGCCCCGTCCTCGAAGTATCCCCACACCTCACCGCCGAGCCAGCGGGCCTGGAGGCGAGTGGTCGCCGCTCGGTGGTCGACGAACAGGTTGACCAGCGGGTCACGGTCGATGAGCGCCTGCAGGAGCGGGAGGTCAGCCTCCTGCAGCACGCGGACACCCGTGGTGGTGCTCAGCATGCACCCTCCTCCCGCCGGTCCGTGGGCTGAGCCTATCCGGCCGCGGCGCAGCCGACCACGTCCCGCCCCTGCGGCGTAGGGTGCACGCCATGACGACCGAACCTCTCGGCGAGCCCGCCCGGACGCTGCGCGACACGAAGGCGATCGTCGAGGGACAGCTCGACCACCACCGCGACGCTCTCCTCCGCAAGCTCGACGCCCTCTCAGCCGAGGACCGCACGCGCAGCGTCGTCCCGTCGGGGTGGACGCCGCTGGGACTGCTGAAGCACCTCACCTACGTCGAACGTCGCTGGCTGGAGTGGGGCTTTCGCGCCGAGCCGGTCACCGACCCGTGGGGAGATGTTCACCCCGAGACGGACGTGTGGACCGTCTCCGAGGACGAGACGTACGAGGTGCTGCGACGCCGCTTCGAGGACCGAGGCCGTCCGTTCGCGCGAGATCGTGGCGTCGGCGTCGCTGGACGACGTCGCCGCCCTCGGCGGACGGTTCGACGAGGACCCGCCCACCCTCGCGTGGATCCTCCTGCACCTGGTCCAGGAGTACGCGCGACACGTCGGGCACCTCGACATCGTCGTGGAGCTGGCGCGCGGCGACGTCGGCGAGTAGCGCCTAGGAGACCGCGACCTCGGGCGACGCGCCCTCGACCGGCTCCATCTCCTCGGCGATGCGCATCGCCTCTTCGATCAGCGTCTCGACGATCTTCGACTCCGGCACGGTCTTGATGACCTCGCCCTTGACGAAGATCTGGCCCTTGCCGTTGCCCGACGCGACGCCGAGGTCGGCCTCGCGGGCCTCGCCCGGACCGTTGACGACGCAGCCCATGACGGCGACGCGCAGCGGCACCTCCATGCCCTCGAGGCCGGCGGTGACCTGCTCGGCGAGCGTGTAGACGTCGACCTGGGCGCGACCGCACGACGGGCACGAGACGATCTCGAGCTTGCGCGGACGCAGGTTGAGCGACTGCAGGATCTGGATGCCGACCTTGACCTCCTCGACCGGCGGGGCCGACAGCGAGACCCGGATCGTGTCGCCGATGCCCTTGCTCAGCAGCGCGCCGAACGCGGTCGCGCTCTTGATCGTGCCCTGGAAGGCCGGGCCGGCCTCGGTGACGCCGAGGTGCAGCGGCCAGTCGCCCCGCTCGGAGAGCAGCTCGTAGGCGCGGACCATCACGACGGGGTCGTTGTGCTTGACCGAGATCTTGAAGTCGTGGAAGTCGTGCTCCTCGAACAGCGACGCCTCCCAGACGGCGGACTCGACGAGCGCCTCGGGCGTCGCCTTGCCGTACTTCTCGAGGATGCGCTTGTCGAGCGAGCCGGCGTTGACGCCGATGCGGATCGAGACGTCCCGGCGTCCTTGGCGGCCTGCGCGATCGCCCGACCTGGTCGTCGAACTTGCGGATGTTGCCCGGGTTGACGCGGACGGCGGCGCAGCCGGCGTCGATCGCGGCGAAGACGTACTTGGGCTGGAAGTGGATGTCGGCGATGACCGGGATCTGCGACTTGCGCGCGATCTCGGGCAGCGCGTCGGCGTCGTCCTGGCTGGGGCACGCCACGCGCACGATGTCGCAGCCGGCGGCGGTCAGCTCGGCGATCTGCTGCAGCGTCGTGTTGACGTCGGACGTCAGCGTCGTGGTCATCGACTGCACCGAGACCGGGGCGTCACCGCCGACGTCGACCGTGCCGACCTTGATCTTGCGGCTGGGCGGCGCGGCGCGAGCACCGGCGGCGGGGCGGCGGGCATTCCGAGGTTGACGTCCATGCGGGTCCAGGTCTCCTCGGTACGGGGGTCGTGATCAGGTGGGCGGCGGTCAGGACAGGCGTACCGGGTTGACGATGTCGGCGTAGATCAGGATCACACCCATCACCATAAGGACGGCACCCACGGCGTAGGCGACGGGCAGCATCTTCGCGACGTCGACGTAGCCCGGATCGGGCTGTGCCGCGCAGGCGCGCGATCGCGCTGCGCAGACCCTCCCACAGCGCGCCGGCGATGTGGCCGCCGTCGAGCGGCAGCAGCGGGATGAGGTTGAACAGCCGAGGAACAGGTTGAGGCTCGCCAGCAGGACGGGCGACGCGCTGGGCGCGCTCGGACCACGTCGGGTCGTCGACGGAGACGACTCGCCGGCGACGCGGCTCGCGCCGACGACGCTGATCGGCGTGTCCTGGCGTCGCGCTCGGCGCCGAAGGCGGCCTTGGTGACGTCGACCATGCGCGCGGGCAGGTGCCGATGGCCGTGGCGGTCCTGCCCGTCATGTCGCCCATGCGTGACGACGACGTAGCCGGGCCCTGCGCGCTCGTACCCCGGTGTCGGCGAGACGCCGAGGAAGCCGACGTCCTCGACCGTTCGGTCGGGGTCGTCCAAGGACGGCGCGCGCCAGCACCGAGGTGTTGACGGTGACCGTGCGTGTCGGTGCCGTCGCGCTCGAACCCGATCGTCGCCTCGCGCGTCGCCGTTGGCGCGGATGGCCGGCGACAGCTGGTCCCAGTCGTGATCGGCGCGCCGTTGAAGGCCGTGATCTCGTCACCCGCCGCGAGTCCGGCCTTGCTCGCCGGCGTCGACGGGGTCGGCGGCCGTGCAGGCGCGGCCGGCCTCGGCGTCGGTGATGGCGCAGTCGGACACCGCCGACACGGTCGTGCTGCGGCGCCGGCGCCGAACGCCATGAAGACGACCGCGAACAGGACGATCGCGATGACGAGGTTGACCGTCGGGCCGCCGGCCATCACGATGAGCCTTCTGCCACCACGGCTTGCGGTAGAACAGCCGGTCGATCGTCCTCCGCGTCGACGTGCTCGTACTCCGCCGTCGCGGGCGTCGGAGATCAGCTGCGTGAACATCCCGGTGTTGGACTTGCGCACCTCGTGCCGGGTCGTCGCCCTTGGCCGGCGGCAGCATGCCGACGAGCTTGACGTAGCCGCCGAGCGGGATCGCCTTGAGGCCGTACTCGGTCTCGCCGCGCTTGGTCGACCAGACCGTGTTGCCGAAGCCGACGAAGAACTGCGTGACCTTGATGCCGAACTTCTTGGCCGGGTACATGTGCCCGACCTCGTGCAGCGCGATCGAAGCGACGACGCCGAGGACGAAGACGACCACGCCGAGGGTGTAGATCAGCGCGTCTCATCGGCGCTCCACCAGCGGTCGTGCGGCCCGCGATCAGCCGGGCCCCGTACGGGCGTCGGCGCCGCCAGCACGCCGTCGACGGTCATGGCTCCTGCCGGGCGACGTCCGGGTCGGCGAGGTGCTCGTCGAGGACGGCGCCCACCGTGTCGACGATGCCGAGGAAGTCCAAGCTCGCCCGCCGACGAACGCCTCGACGCAGACCTCGTTGGCCGCGTTGAAGACCGCCGGGGCGGTGCGCGCCGAACGTCCCGGCGCGGCGCGCCAGGCGGACCGCCGGGAACGCCTCGTCGTCGAGCGGGAAGAACTCCCACGTCGCGGGCCGCGTCCAGTCGCAGCCCGCGGCGCGCGTCCGGGCACCCGGTCGGGCCAGCGCCAGGCCCAGGGCGATCGGCAGCTTCATGTCGGGCGGCGAGGCCTGCAGCCATCGTGGAGCCGTCGACGAACTCGACCATCGAGTGGACGATCGACGGCGGGTGCACCACGACGTCGATGCGGTCGAAGTCGATGTCGAACAGCAGGTGCGCCTCGATGACCTCGAGCCCCTTGTTGACCAGGGTCGCGGAGTTGATCGTGATGACCGGGCCCATGTCCCACGTCGGGTGCGCGAGCGCCTGCTCGGGCGTGACGTCGGCGAGCTCGTCGCGGGTGCGTCCGCGGAACGGCCCGCCGCTCGCGGTGAGGACGAGACGGCGGACGTCGTCGCGGTCGCTCGCCGCGCAGCGCCTGCGCGAGCGCGGAGTGCTCGGAGTCGACCGGGACGAGCTGGCCCGGGCTTGGCGGCGTCGATGACGAGCGCGCCGCCGATGATGAGCGACTCCTTGTTGGCCAGGGCCAGCGTCGTGCCGGTCTCGAGCGCGGCGAGCGTCGGGCAGCAGGCCGACGGCGCCGGTCATGCCGTTGAGCACGACGTCGCACGGCGTGCGGGCGAGCTCGCGTGGCGGCGTCGGGCCCGGCCAGCAGGCGGGGCACCCGGTGGTCGCCGTGCGCGTACCCGCGGCGCTGCGCCTCGGCGTAGAGCGCGAGCTGGACGTCCTCGGCGGCGCTGGCCCGGGCGACGGCGACGACCGGCACGTCGAACGCGATCGCCTGCTCGGCCAGGAGCCGCGGGTTGCTGCCGCCGGCGGCGAGGCCGACGACCTCGAAGCGGTCGGGGTTGGCGGCGACCACCTCGAGCGCCTGGGTGCCGATCGAGCCGGTCGAGCCGAGGACGACCACGTCGCGGGGCTCGTGCCATGGGCCCAGTCTCCCAGGTGCCGCCGCGACGCCGTCGCCGGGACGGACGGGACTACTTGACCTCGGTGCGCAGCACGCGGTACCGACCCGAGCACGAACGGGATGACGAGCCAGATCAGGCCGGAGACGCCGAGGTGCGCCCACTCCTCGCCGCGTCGGTCCGCCGTCGAACAGCGGCGTCTGCGCGAGCCGAAGTCGATCCACGGCCGCAGGTCCTCGAACCAGTCCTGATGAACGCGACGAGGATGCCCGAAGATGCGCCGGCAGCAGGAACGAGTAGACGACGTAGCACCACGATCGCCGCCGGGCGTGTTGCGGATCAGCACGCCGAGCATGAAGCCGATCAGCAGCCCCAGCACGTTGGCGACGAGGATCCGCAGCGAAGTCGGACGGCCTCGATGTCCCAGACCGGCGTCCGGGCCGTTGACCGCCGCGCCGACGAGGTTGCCGACGGCGCCGATCGCGAGAGGCGATCGACATGCCGACAGACGCCGACGAGCACGGCCGGCGACGACCTTGGCCGCGATGACCTGGCCGCGGTGCGGCACCAGCGTGAACGTGATCAGCCCCGTGCGCTGGCTCCACTCGCTGGTGACCGACAGGATCGCGATGACCGGCAGCAGCAGCGCCATCGGGAAGCCGATCGGCCGGACCGAAGACGTCGGTAGCTCGAGGTTCTCGTCCGGCACGAACAGGATGCAGCCGATCGTGGCGAGCAGAGGCGACGATCGCGATGCTCATCATGAGCCAGAAGCCCGAGCGGGTGTCGAACATCTTGCGGAGCTCGACCTTGACGAGGCGGACCAGCGGGACGCCGGGGCGGGTCGTGTCGATCGTGAGGGTGGTCTGGCGGTGCTCATGCCGGGTCGAGCTCCTTCGGGGGTGGCGGCTTCGCGCTGGGTGCCGGCGGTGAGCTGGAGGAACATCTCCTCGAGGCCGGCACCGTCGGCGGGACGCAGCTCGACCAGCGCGACACCGGCTGCCGCGGCGGCCTTGCCGACCGTCGGCGGGGTCGGCCTCGGTGCGCAGGCCGCCGTCGCCGGACGGTCCGACGTGATGCCGGCGGCGGTCAGCGCGTTGGCCAGGGCCGACGGGTCGCCGGCCTTGACGAACGTCCCGGCGGTCTGCGAGCAGCTCGTCCTTGGTGCCCTCGGCGACGATCTTGCCGCTGGCCGATGACGATGATCTCGTCGGCGATGACCTCGATCTCGTGCAGCAGGTGCGACGACAGCAGCACGGTGCCGCCGCGGTTGGCGTAGTCGCGCAGCAGGCTGCGCATCCAGTGGATGCCGGCCGGGTCGAGACCGTTGGCGGGCTCGTCGAGCATCAGGATCTGCGGGTCGCCCAGCAGCGCGTTGGCGATGCCGAGGCGCTGGCGCATGCCGAGCGAGTAGTTCTTGACCCGGCGCTTGGACTCGGCCGGGGTGAGGCTCGACCAGGTCGAGCATCTCGTCGACCCGCGACATCGGCAGGCCCATCGTGAGCGGCGCTGATCGTGAGGATCTCGCGTCCCGTGCGGCCGGCGTGCTGGGCGGAGGCGTCGAGCAGGACGCCGATCTGCGTGCCGGGGTTGGGGATGTCGCGGTAGTCGACGCCGCTGACGTGCGCGGTGCCCGGACGTGGCGGGCGTCAGACCGGCGATGATGCGCATCGTCGTGGACTTGCCGGCGCCGTTCGGGCCGAGGAAGCCGGTGACGGCTCCGGGCCGGCAGGTGAACGAGACGTCGTCGACGGCGCGGTAAGTCGCCGTACGTCTTGGTGAGACGTTCAACTGTGATCATGACTCCACTGTGCCGTGCACCGGGGTCGCCGAGTCATCCACCCGGCGTCCATGTCGCGCTAGCCGAAAGTATGAGCGGGTCCGCACGACCTTCGGCCGGTCGTGCCGCCGATGCCGCTCGCCTAGCCTGAGCGCGTGGACGAGCGTGGACCCAGCGCGACGCTACCAGCCGCCGCTGCGCTGGTGGAGCCACGTCTGGCGCTACGCGCGTGGTCCGTGATCAGCGCCGTCGCGTGGTCCGAGGTCGCGCAGTGGCAGTGGGAGCACGCACCGCTGGTGGTTCTGGACCGACCTCGGCGATCGGCGCTGGTCGCCCTCGCGTCTGCTCGCCTGGCGGCGCCGCTACCCCGTCACGGTCGCGGCGACGACCAACGCCGCTGATCGCTTCGTCTCGTGGTCGGCCGGCGGCCCGGCGACGCTCGCCGCTCGTCTCGCTGGCGACCCGGCGCCGCTGGCGCGAGATCGTCCCGGTCGGCCTGCTGGCGCTCTCGTGGCCGGGCTGGTCGCTCGAGGCGTCAACCCGGTCGACCCACGAGCTGACGCCTTCACGATCCCGTTCATCGCCCTGCGTCGATCGGCGGTGACACGGTCGGCTGGGGCCTGTACGTCGGGTCGCGTCGCGAGCTGCTCGCGACGCTGCGCGAGCGCGCCCGAGACCGCCGAGGCCGAGCAGGCAGCCCGCGTCGCGCAGGCCCGCACGGCCGAGCGGTCGCGGATCGCCCGCGAGATGCACGACGTCCTCGCGCACCGCATCTCGCTGGTCGACGATGCACGCCGGCGCGCTGGCGTACCGCGACGACCTGACGCCCGACGAGGTGCGCGCGACCGCCGAGATCATCCAGGACAACTCGCACCAGGCCATGGTCGAGCTGCGCGAGGTGCTCGGCATCCTGCGCGACGGGCCCGGCGACGCCGCCCCCGAGCGCCCGCAGCCGTCGGCGAGCGACCTCGTCGCTCTGGTCGAGCGAGGCTCGCGCGCGCGGGCATGCGCGATCGACGCTCGGCGGCGCGATCGCGCTGCGACGACGTCCCCGAGCCGCTCGGGCCGCACGGTCTACCGCGTCGTGCAGGAGGCACTGACCAACGCCCGCAAGCACGCCCCGGACACGCTCGGTCACGGTGACGGTCGCCGGTGGACCCGACGACGGCGTCGGCGTCGAGGTGCGCAACCCGCTTCCGCGTCGGGCGAGGCACGCTCGCGCCTGCCGGTCGGGGCTCGGACTCGTCGGGCTGGCCGAGCGGGCCGAGCTGGCCGGGGGCACGCCTGACGCACCGCGTCTCCCCCGACGGCGAGTTCGTCCTCGAGGCGTGGCTACCGTGGCCGGCATGACGATCCGCGTGCTGCTCACCGACGACGACGCGCTCGTGCGGGCCGGGCTGCGCCCTGATCCTCGGCGGCTCGTCCGACGATCGAGGTCGTCGGCGAGGCCGGCGAACGGCGCGCGAGGCGGTCGCAGCCGTGCGCGCGGCGGCGTCGACGTCGTGCTGATGGACATCCGCATGCCGGTCATGGACGGCATCGCGGCCACCGCCGCGCTGCCGCGCGTCGCCGTCGCCGCCCAAGGTGATCGTGCTGACGACGTTCGACGCCGACGAGTACGTCGTGCGGGCGCTGCGCCGCGGGCGCGCAACGGGTTCCTGCTCAAGGACACGCCGCCGGCCGACATCGTCGACGCCGTCCGCGGGTCGTCGCGGGCGAGCCGATGCTGTCGCCGAGCGATCACCGAGCAGCTCATCCGCCAGGTCACCGACGCCGGCCCGACGGCGGACGGTGACGCCAGGCGAGCGGCTCGCGGTGCCTGACCGACCGCGAGCGCGAGGTCGCGGTCGCGGTCGGCCGCGGGTCGTCCAACGCCGAGATCGCGGCCGAGCTCCACATGAGCGTCGCGACGGTGAAGGCGCACATCTCGCAGCATCTTCACCAAGCTCGACGCCACCAACCGCGTCCAGGTCGCGATCGCGATGCACGAGGCCGGCCTGCTCTGAGCACGCGCCGGGTCCGGACCTGCGGCTCTCCCGTCACTTTCCGTGGGGCCCACCGAAGACGCAGTGCCCCACCGGGAGCTTCCGGTGGGGCACTCACTTTCCGTCGGGCCCCACGGAAAGTGAGGGCGCGTACGGGGGCTCAGGCCTCGATGTTGCTCATCACGTGCTTGACGCGCGTGTAGTCCTCGAGCCCGTACATCGAGAGGTCCTTGCCGTACCCGGAGCGCTTGAACCCTCCGTGCGGCATCTCCGCGACGAGCGGGATGTGGGTGTTGATCCAGACGCACCCGAAGTCGAGGCGCTTCGCCATCCGCATCGCCCGCCCGTGGTCCTTGGTCCAGACCGAGGACGCGAGACCGTACGGGACGCCGTTGGCCCAGCGCACCGCCTCGTCCTCGTCGGTGAACTGCTGGACGGTGATGACGGGGCCGAAGATCTCGTTCTGGACGGCCTCGTCGTTCTGCCGGAGGCCCGCGAGGACCGTCGGCTCGTAGAAGTAGCCGTTCGCGAGGTCTCCCCCAGGGCGCGATCCGCCGGCGGCGAGCGTGGCGTGGTCCGGGAGCCGGTCGACGAACCCGGACACCCGCGCGAGCTGGTCGGCGTTGTTGAGGGCTCCGTAGAGCGCGTCCTCGTCGTCGGGGAGCCCGGTCTTCAGGCCCTTCGCCTGCTCGGCGAGCGCGTCGACGAAGTCGCCGTACGACGCGCGGCGACGCGAGCACCCGCGTCGCCGCGGTGCAGTCCTGGCCGGCGTTGAAGTAGCCGGCCTCGGCGATCGCCGCGGCACGCGGCCTCGATGTCGGCATCGTCGAACACCACGACCGGCGCCTTGCCGCCGAGCTCGAGGTGCACGCGCTTGACGTCCTCGGCCGCCGAGCGGGCGACCGTCCATGCCGGCGCGGACCGACCCGGTGATCGCGACCATCGCCGGCGTGGGGTGCGCGACCAGCGCACGTCCGGTGTCGCGGTCGCCGCAGACGACGTTCAGCACGCCGGGCGGGAGGATCTCCGCAGCGATCTCCGCGAGCAGCGCGGTCGAGGCCGGCGTCGTGTCGCTCGGCTTGAGGACGATGGTGTTGCCGGCGGCGAGCGCGGGCGCGATCTTCCAGATGCGCCATCGAGCAGCGGGTAGTTCCACGGCGTCACCTGGCCGACGACGCCGATCGGCTCGCGACGGATCATCGAGGTGTGGCCGGCCATGTACTCACCCGCCGCGCGGCCCTCGAGCACGCGCGCGGCACCGGCGAAGAAGGTGAGCGCGTCGTCCACCATCGGTCATCTCCTCGCTCACGGTGAGGCCGCGACGGCTTGCCGGTGTTCGGGCACTCGACGTCGACGATCTCGTCGAGCGCGGTCGTCGATCGCCTGGCGAGCTGGTTGAGCGCGGCCTGGCGCTCGCGGGGCGTGGTGTCGCGCCAGCCGTCTCGAAGGCGTCCTGCGCCGCCTTCATCGCCGCGGTCCACGTCCTCGCTTCGCGAGACATCGGCGCCGTGGGCGTACACCTGTCCGGTCGACGGGTCGATGACGTCGTACGTGGCGCCGTCCAGGGCCGCCACGCTTGTCGCCGTTGACGAAGTTGCGTGAGGGTCTCGGTCATGACCACAATCTGGCACAGGCGGCAGTGACTGACAATGGATTGAACGGTCAAGGACTGCTCATCCTTCGGATTTCGAACCATGTAAACCCTCGACACGGACGAAATCCCTTGTCCTGGCTCCGGCAGATCTGCGCGATACTCGGCGGCATGAGCGACACCGTGCGACGACGACCACCTGCAGACGCGCCGGCAAGCGCCACCTGTGGATGCACTTCTCCCGCCACGGCAGCTACGACGACGCCCACGACATCCCGATCATCACCAAGGGCGACGGGCATGTACATCTGGGACGCCCAGGGCACGCAAGTACCTCGACGGACTCGCCGGGCTGTTCGTCGTCCAGGCGGGTCACGGTCGCGAGGAGCTGGCCGAGGCCGCCGCCAAGCAGGCCAAGGAGCTGTCGTTCTTCCCGCTGTGGACGTTCGCGCACCCGCACGCCATCCGGCTGGCCGAGCGCATCGCGTCGTACGCGCCGGGCGACCTCAACCGCGTGTTCTTCACGACCGGTGGCGGCGAGGCCGTCGAGACGGCGTGGAAGCTCGCCAAGCAGTACTTCAAGCTGACCGGCAAGCCGACCAAGACCAAGGTCATCAGCCGCCAGGTCGCCTACCACGGCACGCCGCACGGCGCCCTGTCGATCACCGGCATCCCGGCCATGAAGGCGATGTTCGAGCCGCTCGTGCCGTCGACGTCGCACGTGCCCAACACCAACTTCTACCGCGCGCCCGCAGCACGGCGACGACCCGCGAGGCGTTCGGCCGCTGGGCCGCCAACCGCATCGAGGACGCGATCCTCGCCGAGGGCGCCGACACCGTCGCGGCGGTGTTCCTCGAGCCGGTGCAGAACGCGGGCGGCTGCTTCCCGCCCCCGCCCGGCTACTTCGAGCGGGTCCGCGAGATCTGCGACGAGCACGACGTCCTGCTGGTCTCCGACGAGGTCATCTGCGCGTTCGGCCGTCTCGGCGAGATGTTCGGCGCCACGCAAGTTCGGCTACCAGCCCGACATGATCACGTGCGCCAAGGGCCTGACGTCCGGCTACTCGCCGCTCGGCGCGATGATCGCGTCCGACCGCCTGATGGAGCCGTTCCTGCAAGGGCAACACAGTCGTTCGCCCACGGCTACACGTTCGGCGGGCACCCCGTCTCGGCGGCCGTCGCGATGGCCAACCTCGACATCTTCGAGCGCGAGGACCTCAACGGGCACGTGCTGCGCAACGAGGGCGCGTTCCGCTCGACGCTGGAGAAGCTGCTCGACCTCGACATGGTCGGCGACGTCCGCGGCGACGGCTTCTTCTACGGCATCGAGCTGGTCAAGGACAAGGCCACCAAGGAGACGTTCGACGACGACGGAGTCCGAGAAGCTGCTGCGCGGGTTCCTGTCGAAGGCGCTGTTCGACAACGGCCTGTACTGCCGCGCCGACGACCGCGGCGACCCGGTCATCCAGCTGGCTCCCCCGCTGATCGCCGACCAGTCGCACTTCGACGAGATCGAGCAGATCCTGCGCTCCGTGCTGACCGAGGCCCAGAGCCTGATCTGACCCTCGCGCGGACCGTGCCCCAGGTTCCCGGAGCGGCGCTTCTCACCCCGTTCGCCGCGGTAACGTGGCAGATCTCCTCGCCCGCGGCAAGTTTGCCCGGGCGGGCCCGGTTTACCACGGTCCCGTGGTAAACCGCCAGGACGGTGTGGTCAGGCGGCGAGGGCCTTCTGCTGGCGGCGACGGACGATCTCGTTGCCGAGGACGATCGCGATCGCGATGACGAACATCGCCGTGCCGATGACGTTGACCTGCATCGGCACGCCGCGCTGGTTGGCGCCGTAGACGAACATCGGGAACGTCACGCGTCTGGCCCGCGTTGAGGTTCGTGATGATGAAGTCGTCGAACGACAGCGAGAAGCTCAGCAGCGCCGCGCCCACGATGCCCGGCAGCACGAGCGGGAACGTGACCCGCCAGAACGTCTGCGACTCGGTCGCGTAGAGGTCCATCGCGGCCTGCTCGAGGTTGTCGTTGAGCCCGCTCAGCCGGGCCTTGACCGTGACGATCACGAACGACAGGCAGAACATGACGTGGGCGATCAGGATCGTCCAGAACCCCAGGTGCCCGCCGAAGCCCGGCCGAGACGAACAGCGCCAGCAGCGACGAGCCCATGACGATCTCGGGCGAGGCCATCGGCAGGAAGATGATCAGGTTGGCCGCCGACCGGCCCGCGAAGCGGTGCCGCACGAGCGCGAAGGCCGCCATCGTGCCGAGGACCGTCGCGACCACCGTCGCGCAGCAGCGCGATCACGATGCTGAGCACGACCGAGTCCCACATGCCGTCGGCCCAGCCACCGGGGTGCAGCCAGTTGTCCCAGGTGAACTTCTGGAACTTGTAGACGTTGCGCTGACTTGCTGCTGTCGTTGAAGCTCATCAGCACGACGACCGCGATCGGCACGAACGTGTAGACCAGCACCAGCAGGCCGAGGCCGAGCACCAGGTGCTCGCCGATCCAGCGCCGAGCGTGCGCGCGTCATACGAGCTCCTCCGTCCCGGCGGTGCGGACGTAGAGCATCACCGCCGCCACGATGATGACCATCAGGATCACCGACAGCGCGCCGGCCGTGGCGTAGTCGCCCTGCGTCGTGAACAGGCTCTGGATCGAGTTGCCGATCATCTTGGTGTTGGTGCTGCCGAGCAGCTGGGCGTTGACGTAGTCGCCCGCCGCGGGGATGAACGTCAGCAGCGTGCCGGCGACGACGCCCGGCAGCGACAGCGGGAACGTGACCTTGAAGAAGCCGCGCATGCGGCGAGGCGTACAGGTCGCCGGCCGCCTCGATGAGCCGGAAGTCGATCTTCTCGAGGCTCGCGTACAGCGGCAGCACCATGAACGGGCAGGAAGTTGTACGTCAGCCCCGCGATCACGGCGAACGGCGTCGCGAGCAGCCGGTCGTCGCGGTCGCGAGCCCGACGATGTTGAGCAGCGTCGGTGAGGTGGATCGCTTGGCGACGCTGACGACCCAGCCGTCGTCGGCCAGGATCAGCTTCCACGACAGGGTGCGCAGCAGGAAGCTGGTGAAGAACGGCGCGATGACCAGCACCAGCATCAGGTTCTTCCAGCGCCCGGCCTTGAACGCGATCGCGTAGGCCAGGACGTAGCCGATCACGAGGCACAGCGGCCGTCGCGATGCCGGCGTAGAGCAGCGAGCGCCAGAGCTGACCCTTGTACTGGTTGAACGCGTCGCCAGTAGTTGCCGAAGTGCCACGTCATCTCGTAGCCGGTCAGCACCGACCCGTCGGGGTCGAACAGGCTCGACGCGACCAGCGAGTAGAACGGGATGACGAAGAAGAGCAGCAGCCAGACGGCGGCCGGCAGGATCAGCCAGTAGCCCGTGAGCTTGCGCCCGCGCGGCGCGGACCGCCGTGGTGTCGTGGGCGGAGACCGGCGGGACGCCGGCGGTGGACGTCATGTCAGTCGTCCTCGATCCCGGCCTTGGCGTCCTGGCTCGCGTCGAGCAGGAACGCGAACTCGGGCCGCCACGAGATGTCGACCTTCGTGCCGACCGGCAGCATCGCGCGCGCGCCGGTGTTCTGCTCGAAGACCGTCAGCTCCTGGCCCCACGGCATCATGACCGAGTACTGCGTGCTGACACCGACGAAGCTGACGTCGGTGACGTAGCCGCCGGTGATGACGTCGCCGGGTGCGTCGATCGGCTGCCCCGCCTCGGCGATCAGCACCTTCTCGGGCCGGATGCCGAGCCAGCCCTTGCCCGACGTCCGAGTGCGACGCGCTCGCCGGGGACCGAGGCGACCGCGCCCTGCACGCGCACCTTGACGTGGTCGCCGTCGCGTCCCTCGATCTCGCCGGCGATGAGGTTGGACTGGCCGAGGAAGTTGGCGACGAACGTCGTGCGCGGGTTCTCGTAGAGCTCGGTCGGGCGCGCCCATCTGCTCGATCACGCCCTGGTTCATGACCGCGATGGTGTCGGCCATCGTCATGGCCTCCTCCTGGTCGTGCGTCACGTGGACGAACGTCAGCCCGACCTCGGTCTGGATGCGCTTGAGCTCGAGCTGCATGCCGCGCCGCAGCTTGAGGTCGAGGGCGCCGAGCGGCTCGTCGAGCAGCAGCACCTCGGGCTTGTTGATCAGCGCCCGGGCGAGGGCGACGCGCTGCTGCTGGCCGCCCGACATCTGCGCCGGCTTCTTGCGGGCCTGCGACGTCAGCTCGACCAGCTCGAGCATGTCGGCGACCTGCTGCTTGGTGTCCTTGATGCCGCGGCGCTCGAGCCCGAAGGCGACGTTCTTGGCGATGTCGAGGTGCGGGAAGAGCGCGTAGTTCTGGAAGACCGTGTTGACCGGACGCCGGTAGGGCTTCTCGTAGGTGATCTCGGTGCCGCCGAGGTGGATCGAGCCCGAGGTCGGGGTGTCGAGGCCCGCGACCATCCGCAGCGTCGTCGTCTTGCCGCAGCCCGACGGGCCCAGCAGGGCGAAGAACTGCCCCTGCGGCACGACGAGGTCGAGCGACTTGACGGCCGTGAACGTCGCGTACTCCTTGGTCAGGCTGGTGAGCCGCAGGTCGCTCGACCGTCCGCCGTTCGCGTGCGTCCCGGCGTGCTTGGCGACGGGCGTCGCGCACCCTCATGCACCTGTGACATCGGCAAAGTCCCCTTCGTAGGTTCGCATCGTGGCCTCGTCGAGCGCCATGAAGCGAGTGGGTCTGCGACAGCGTCTTGTCTGTCGGGAAGATCAGCTCGTTGTCGACCTGCTCGGGGTCGACCTTCTCCATCGCTGCCTGCGCACCCTTCACAGGACAGATGTAGCTGTTGTACGCCGCCAGCTTCGCGGCCACCTCGGGCTCGTAGTAGTAGTTGATCCAGCTTCTCGGCGTTGTCCTGGTGGGTCGCGAGGTTGGGCACCAGCATGTTGTCGGCCCAGATCATGATCCCCTCCTCCGGCGGCACCCACGACCGAGGTTCTCGTCGCCGGCGTTGGCGATGTCGCCCGACCACGCCTCGCACGCCAGGATGTTGCCCGACGCGAGGTCCTGGACGTACTCGTTGCCGGTGAACGAGCGCACCTGGCCGTCGCTGCGGCGTCTTGCTCGAGCAGGCTCGATCGCGCTCCTGCCACTCGTCGTCGGTGAAGTTCGCCGGGTCGGCCCCGTCGATCAGCAGCAGGAAGCCCATCGTGTCGCGCATCTCGGTCAGCAGCGAGATGCGTCCCTTGAGGTCCTTGCGGGTCAGCAGCTCCTCGAACGACTTGATCTCGCCGACCTTGGTCTTGTTGTAGGCGATGCCGGTCAGGCCGCTCTGCCACGGTGCGGAGTAGTCGCGGTCGGGTCCCAGCCGGTCGACTTGAGCGAGTCGATGATGTTGGCGTGCAGGTTGGGCACCTTGGCGGCGTCGAGCTTCTGGATCCAGCCCACCTGGATCATGCGTGCCGCCATCCAGTCGGTCAGCACGAACAGGTCACGCTTGGTCGAGCTGCAGGAGCCGAGCTGGTTGTTGACCTTGGCGAAGAACTCGTTGTTGTCGTTGACGTCGGCGGTGTAGCTGACCGAGATGCCGGTGTCCTTCTGGAACTGGTCAGCGTCGAGACGTAGTCGCCGTCGTCCTCGTCGATGTACTCGGGCCAGTTGGAGAAGATCAGCGACGGTCGGAGCTGCGGTCCTTCGCACCGCAGTCGGCCGGGTCCTGCCGTCGGTCGGGCGTGCCGAAGAGCGGCAGCACGGCTGCGCTCCCCGCCAGGAACGCGGCACCACCCACACCCTTGAGCACCGTTCGGCGGTCGACTGCTCACCACTGCGCTTCCTCGCTCCCTGTCAGGCGTCGGCCCCGACGTCGCGACGCCGTGGGCCTGGCGGCAAATCGTCGCACGGCAGATGGCCTCACGACAAGGGATTCCGCACCATGTTTACCTGCCTGCAACGAATTCACCGTGCGAGGGACGAAGAACCGAGCGAAATCGACATCGGAGCGTGGTGTCTTCCATGCCAGCACCTCCGGTCCGGCAGGATGACCCCAGGACGGAGCGCAGAACGACCAACGGCGTGATCCTCGACGACATCTCCAAGCGCATCATCGAGCTGCTCCAGGTCGACGGACGGCTCTCGTACGCAGCGATCGCCAAGGCGGTCGGCCTCTCGGAGGCCGCCGTCCGGCAACGGGTCCAGAAGCTGATCGACGCCGGGGTCATGCAGATCGTCGCGGTGACCGATCCCTTGCAGCTGGGCTTCGCACGGCAGGCGATGGTCGGGATATGCGTCGACGGCAACGTCTGCGAGGTGACCGACGCGCTCGCCGCGATCCCCGAGCTCGACTACATCGTCATCACGACCGGACGCTTCGACGTGCTCGCCGAGATCGTGTGCGAGAGCGACGACGAGCTGCTCGAGGTCGTCACGAACAAGGTCCGCGCGATCCCCGCCGTCACCAACACCGAGACGTTCGTCTATCTGCGGCTCCGCAAGCAGACGTACGCGTGGGGTGTGCAGTAGGTCCGGTCGGTCACCGAGCGACCCGGCGTCAGCGCCGCGCGTCGAGCACGACGCCCTGCCCGGACATGAGTCCGGACAGGATCTCCACCACGGTGGTCTCGTCCCACGCCGACCCGATCTCGACGGGCTCCTCGTACGAGCGGGCGAGGCTGGGTCGTCGTGGGCCACCGCGTCGCCGGAGCCCGTCGTGACCAGCGCCGTCCCGCCGGCGACAGGGACGACCGGTGCGGGGTCGGTCGCCCCGGCCTTGAGCGCCGGGTCCCACGCGACGTCGCGGGTCTCGACCAGGGGCCATTCCCCCGGCCGTACGACCACCACCGCACGCGGGCGCGCAGCGTCGAGCGCGTCGACGGCGGCCGCGACGTCGGGCATCTGGTCGCCGTCAGCGACCACCAGTGCAGGATCGCTGCGCTCGACCAGGGCCCTCGGCTCGCGACCCACCCACACGGTCGCACCGACCCGTGCGACGGCGAGGAGCGCCACGACGGCCTCGGGGGACGGCACAGCGGCCACCGCGACGGCGTCACCCTCGCGGACTCCCAGCGCACGCATCAACCCGCCCATCGACGCGACCTGCTCGAGCAGCACCGCGTACGAGACGGCTCCGGCCGCCGACCGCAGCGCGGGCGCTTCAGCAACTCCCGCCACTACCAGGCGGTCGAGCGCGTCGTAGACGACGTTGAGCCGACCCGTCGAGGGGTCGGCCGGATCCTGGGGCGGGGAGAACCAGCGGGGTCCGTTCATGGCGCAGTCCTTCCGCCGGGACCGGGCCCCGGCTCGCGTGCGGTCGAGGGCAGGGCGCACTGCGGTGTCCCGCCGGGCAGCCTGTGACGGTGGGCAGCGATCCAGCGGTACACCGGCCACGCCACCCGGCGTACGGGGGCGAACGCGAGGACCCGACCGGCGACCCGCCAGTGCGGTCCCGCCGTGCGCAGGTATGCCGCGATCGCCTCCGGACCTGCCGCTCGCGCGCCCCCGTCGTCACGACCGTCGTCGCGATCAGCGGCACCGTCAGCGACCCACTGAACCGCCGCGTCAGCCTCTGCGACCGTGACGTGCAGGGCCTCGAGGTCGGCGAGCTGCCACGCGACCACCTCAGCCCGGGCAGGCGCCCAGCGCTGGAGCCAGTGCGCACAGGTCGAGCAGAACGCGCAGTCGCCGTCGTACAGCAGGACGGCCGTCATCATCGGCCCCGGAAGACGGGCGGACGCTTCTCCGTACGGGCGAGCGCGGCCTCACGGACGTCCTCGCTCCCCCAGCACGCCTCCCAGCCCTTGCGGATCCGCGCCTCGGCGTCGACGTCGCCCGGGGTGGAGTTGAGGACGAGCTTGTTGTACGCCAGCGTCAGCGGCGCGAAGGTGGCGATCTCCTGAGCCCACGCTGTCGCGGCGTCCAGGTCGCCCAGCCGGTCGGCCAGTCCTCAGGCGTGCGCCGTCTCGGCGTCGAGGAGCTCGGCGCCGAGCATCATGGCCTTGGCGGTCCCGGCTCCGGCGACCGCCGACAGCGTACGGATCGTCCAGGTGTCGACCGCCATGCCGTTGCGGGCCGTCGGCACTCCGAACCTCGCGGTGGCGGCCGACGACCCGCAGGTCGCAGGCGAGCGCCGAGCTGCGTACCGGCGCCGATCGCCGGCCCGTTGACTGCGGCGACCACCGGGACGTCGACGTCCGTGAGCGCGGTGAGCATCGCGTAGAGGGCGTCGATGAACGCGTCCCCGTAGACACCGGTCGAGGTCGGCGCCGGCGCAGAAGCTGGTGCCCTGACCTGTCAGGACGAGGACGCGCGTGCCGTCGCTGCCAGCGGCGACCACCGCCTCACGGACCTCGACGCAGGTGTCGAGGTCGAGCGCGTTGCGCCGCTCCGGGCGTCGCAGCTCGATCAGTGTGACGGCCCCCGTACGGGTCACCTCGATCACGGTCGCTCCTCGTGGTCGACGGGCACGGTCGTGCGTACGGCCTGCACCCGTTCGCGGCTGATGCGGTCCAGGATGGCAGCCACCCCGTCGTCGTCGTTGGCCGCCACCACCTCGTGGACGCTCGCGAGGACGTCGCGGTGCGCGTTCGCGACGGCGAAGGCCCGGCCCGCCCAGCGCAGCATCGGCAGGTCGTTCGGCATGTCACCGACGCCCACACCGACTCGCGGCCGTGATGCCGTGCTCGTCGCACCACGCCGCGAGCCCGCAGGCCTTCGTGACCCCCGGCGCGGTCATCTCGGCCAGGCCGACGGCGCCCGAGAAGCCGAGCTCGGCACGACCGCCGAGCGCCTCCTCGACGCGGCGGTGGAACGTGTCCGGGTCGCTCCCGTCGAGCTGGCGAGCAGCTTGCCGACCGGGCGGGACGCGATCGCGTCCCAGTCGTCCAGGTCGTCACCGACGGGTTGCTCGCGGACGTACGCGTAGGCGCTCCTCGCGTCGCATGCCGTCGGCGCGCTCGACGGCGAACGTGATCCCGGGAACGGCTGCGCGCAGCGCCACCACCCAGCGTCCGGAGGACGTCCGGGCGACATCGTCGCGGTCGCCGTGACCGTACGACTCGACCAGGTCGTAGACGAAGGCGCCGTTGCCGCAGATCGCCACTCCGCCGGTGCGCCGCCCACGGCGTCCGCGAGGTCGTCGAGCCAGCGCGGCGGCCGGGCGGTCACGAACACCGTGGGTACGCCGGCCTCCTCGGCCGCGGCGATCGCCTCGACGGGTACGGGCCGAGAGCGGTGCCGTCCGAGCGCAGCAGCGTGCCGTCGAGGTCGGTGGCGAGCAGCGATGCGCGGGGCAGGGCGTCGGAGTCAGACATCGACAGCGGCGAGCTGGCCGCAGGCGCCGTCGATGTCGCTGCCGCGGGTGTCGCGGACGGTCGTCGGGATGCCCTTGGCGATCGAGCCGACGGACGAACTCGCGCTCGTCCTCGGGACGCGACGCGGTCCACATCGAGCCCGGCGTGGGGTTGAGCGGGATGAGGTTGACGTGCACCCAGCCCCAGTCGCCGTACGACTGCAGCACGTCGCCCAGCAGGTCGGCGCGCCAGCGCCTGGTCGTTGATGTCCTTGATCATCGCGTACTCGATCGAGACGCGGCGCTCGGTCGTCCGGGCGTACTCCCACGCGGCCTCGACGGCCTCGGCGACCGACCATCGGGTGTTGATCGGGCACGAGCGTCGTTGCGCAGCTCGTCGTCGGGTGCGTGCAGCGACAGGGCGAGCGTGACGGGGATGCCCTCGTCGGCGAGCTGCTTCATGCGCGGCACGAGGCCGACGGTGCTGACGGTGATGTTGCGCGCCGACATGCCGAGGCCGTCGGGCGCCGGCGTCGACCATGCGGCGGACGGCGCCGATGACGGCCTTGTAGTTGGCCATCGGCTCGCCCATGCCCATGAACACGACGTTGGAGAGACGTCCCGGGCCGCCGGCGATCTCGCCGCGAGCCATCGCACGCGCAGCGTCGACGACCTGGTCGACGATCTCGGCGGTCGATCATGTTGCGCTGGAGCCCGCCCTGGCCGGTGGCGCAGAACGGGCACGCCATGCCGCAGCCCGCCTGGCTCGAGACGCAGATCGTCGCCCGGTCGGGGTAGCGCATGAGCACCGACTCGACGAGCGCGCCGTCGAACAGGCGCCACAGCGTCTTGCGGGTCGTGCCCCTGTCGGCCTCGAGGGTGCGGACCGGGTTGAGCAGCGTCGGCAGCATGCCCTCGACGAGCGGTCGCGGATCGCCGCGGGCAGATCGGTCATCTCCTCCGGGTCGGACACTCGAGCCGCGTGAAGTAGTGGGTGGACGACCTGCTTGCCCGGTACGCGGGCACCCCGAGCGCCTCGACAGCCTCCTTGCGGTCGTCGAGGTCGAGGTCGGCGAGGTGCCGTGGCGGCTTGCCCCGGCCCTTGGGCTGCTCGAAGACGAGCGGGAGCGGGTTCGGGTTCACGTCAGACATGTCGCACCTAGTCTCCCATCCCTTGCCAAGCCCGGTGCAGCCGTCAGGTGACGGGGACGAGCAGGTACAGGATCAGCCAGGCGACCGGCGCGACGGCGATCAGCGAGTCGAGCCGGTCCATCAGGCCGCCGTGGCCGGGCAGCAGGTCGCCCATGTCCTTGATGCCGAGGTCGCGCTTGATCAGCGACTCCGAGAGGTCGCCGAGCGTCGCGAACACGACGCCGGCGACACCGAGGACGATGCCGACCCACCAGCGCCGTCGAGGGCGTAGGTCACGGTCGAGCGATGCCCGCGCGCGATGCAGCCGACGATCAGCGAGCCGGCGAAGCCCTCCCACGACTTCTTGGGGCTGATCGTCGGTGCCATCGGGTGCTTGCCGAACAGGACGCCCGGCGATGTAGCCGCCGATGTCGGACGCGATCGTCACGACGATGAACGCGACGATGCGCCACGCACCGTCGTCCTCCTCGAGCATGAGCAGCACGAACGTGCCCATCAGGTACAGGTACGACAGAAGATGAAGATGCCCGGCGGTGACGTCGCGGACGAAGCCCGTCGGCGCCGTCGCTGCAGGCGCCAGACCATGGTGCCGAGCACCGTCAGCGCCATGCGCGATCGACGCGGTCTCCATGCCGCCGAAGTACGCGCCGACCAGCATGATCGTGCCGCCGGTCACGACCGGCAGCACCGGCAGCGCGATGCCGCGCGGTGCCGAAGGCGCGGGTCAGCTCGAACAGACGCCGATCGCCAGCGCGACCGCCACGACGGCGATGAACGCCTCCTTGACCACGAACAGCGACAGCGACGACCATCGCGACCAGACCGACGCCGACCGCGATCGACGGCCGGCAGGTTGCGCCCGGCGCGGCTCGTCTTGAGCGCGACGGCGGGATGACCTCGCCGTCGGCGTCAGCTCGTCCGCGACGGGCAGTCTCCTCGCGGGAGACTCAGACCTCAAGGAGCTCTGCCTCTTTGTTCTTGAGCAGCTCGTCGATGGCGTCGACGTGCTTCTTGGTCAGCGCCGTCGAGACGCTTCTCGGCACCGGTGTTGTCGTCCTTGCTGATCTCGGAGTCCTTCTCGGCCTTGTCCATCGCCTGCTTGGCGTTGCGGCGGACGCCGCGGACGGCGATGCGTCCGTCCTCGGCCTTGGACTTGGCGAGCTTGATGTACTCCTTGCGGCGGTCCTCGGTCAGCTCGGGCAGCGTCACGCGCAGCACCTTGCCGTCGTCGCTCGGGTTGACGCCCGAGGTCGGACTCGCGGATGGCCTTCTCGATCGCGGGCTTCGCGCCGGCGTCGTACGGGCTGGATGATGACGGTGCGCGGCTCGGGCACCTGGAAGCCGGCCAGCTGGTTGAGCGGCGTCTGCTGCCCGTAGTACTCGGCCGTGATCTGGGCGAACATCGCGGGGTGCGCGCGGCCGGTGCGGATCGCGGCGAACTCCTCGCGGGTGTGCTCGACGGCCTTGCTCCATCTTGCTGTCGGCGTCGCGCAGGGTCTGGTCAATCACGATGTTGTCTCCATCCAGTAGTTCTGGTCAGGTGCTCTGACGTGCCCGGCCGAGGCGGCGTGGACGAGTGTTCCGATCTTCTCACCGCGCAGCACGCGCGGCGATGTTGCCCTCGCCCTCCATGCCGAACACGATCATCGGCAGGCTCGTTCTCCATGCACAGGGCGAACGCGGCGGCGTCGACGACCTTGCAGGCCCCGTGCGCAGCGCGTCGTCGAACGTCAGCTCGTCGAACTTGCGCGGCGTCGGGATCGGTGCGCGGGTCGGCGGAGTAGACGCCGTCGACGCCGTTCTTGCACATCAGCACGGCGTCGGCCTTGATCTCGAGCGCGCGCTGCGCCGAGACCGTGTCGGTCGAGAAGTACGGCATGCCGGCGCCGGCGCCGAAGATCACGACGCGGCCCTTCTCGAGGTGCCGGATGGCGCGCGCGGGATGTACGGCTCGGCGACCTGGCCCATCGTGATGGCCGACTGCACGCGCGTGTCGATGCCCTGCTTCTCGCAGAAGTCCTGCAGCGCGAGGCTGTTCATGACGGTGCCCAGCATGCCGATGTAGTCGGCGCGCGAGCGCTCCATGCCGCGCTGGCTGAGCTCGGCGCCGCGGAAGAAGTTGCCGCCGCCGACGACGATCGCGACCTCGACGCCGTCGGCGACCGCCGTCGGCGATCTGCTTGGCGATGCCGTTGACGACATCGGGGTCGATGCCGATCTTGCCGCCGCCGAACACCTCGCCCGACAGCTTCAGCAGCACGCGCCTCAGCGGACGACCGGAGGCCGGACACGTCGACATGCTCTGCAGTGGTCACGGTTCCGGCCTCTCGTCGATCAGCGGGTGCTGACGGGTCGGTGCTGGCGTCAGGCGCCGATCTCGATGTGCGCGAAGCGCTTGAGCGTCACGCCGGCCTCGTCGAGCACGTGCCTTGACCGTCTTCTTGTTGTCCTGGACCGACGGCTGCTCGAGCAGGACGGTCTCCTTGAAGAAGCCGTTGAGGCGACCCTCGATGATCTTGGCGATCGCCTGCTCGGGCTTGCCCTCCTCGCGGGCGGTGGCCTCGGCGATCTCGCGCTCCTTGGCGACGACGTCGGCGGGGACGTCCTCGCGCGTGAGGTAGCGCGGACGCATGGCCGCGATCTGCATCGCGACGCTGCGCGCGACCTCGTGGCCCGTTGTCGCCCTCGAACTCGACGAGCACGCCGACGGCCGGCGGCAGGTCGCTGGCACGACGGTGCATGTAGGTCGCGACCTGCGCCGTCGAAGCTGGCCACGCGACCGAGCTCGATCTTCTCGCCGATGAGCGACGGCCATGTCGGCGACCGCCTCGGCGACGGTCTTGCCGTCCTCGAACGGCGTGGCGGCGAACGCCTCGGCGTCGGCCGGCTTGGTCTCGTCGGCCTGCTCGGCGAGCTTCTCGGCCAGCGCGATGAACTGCTCGTTCTTGGCGACGAAGTCGGTCTCGGAGTTGAGCTCGACGATCGCGCTGCCGTAGTTGGCGACGAGGCCCGGAGGTGGCCTCGCGCTCGGCGCCACGCTTGGCGGCCTTGGCGGCGCCCGAGATGCGGAGCACCTCGATGGCCTTGTCGAAGTCGCCGTCGGCCTCGGTGAGCGCCTTCTTGGCGTCCATCATGCCGGCGCCGGTGGCGTCGCGGAGCTTCTTGACCTCTGCGGCGGTGATTGCCATGTGTGTGTCTCTCGCTTCTAGTGTAGTCGTGCGACCGGGTCACGTCGGCGGCCGGCGAGCGGCGGCAGCGCGGCTCGGCGACGGCGCGGCGTCGGTCTCGGCGAGCCGGTCTCGGCGGCAGGCGCCTCGGCTGCGGTCACCTCGGCGCGTCGGCGCGGCGGCCTCGGCGGCGAGCCGGCGACGGCGTCGGCGGTCGGCGGCCTCGGCTGCGGCAGCCTCGGCGTCCTTCTTCTCGAGCAGCTCGCGCTCCCAGTCGGCCAGGGGCTCCTCGGCGCCGAGCTCGGCACCGGGCTGCTCCTCGCCCGTCTTGGCGCCACCGCGGGCGATGAGGCCCTCGGCGACGGCGTCGGCGATGACGCGCGTCAGCAGGCCGACCGAGCGGATCGCGTCGTCGTTGCCCGGGATCGGGAAGTCGACGTCGTCGGGGTCGCAGTTGGTGTCGAGGATCGCGATGATCGGGATGCCCAGCTTCTTGGCCTCGTCGACCGCGAGGTGCTCCTTCTTGGTGTCGACGATCCACGACGGCGGCCGGGCGTGCGGCCCATGTCGCGGATGCCGCCGAGGGTGCGCGAGAGCTTCGCGTACTCGCGGCTCATGCCGAGGAGCTCCTTCTTCGTGCGGTTGGAGCCCGCGACGTCGTCGAAGTCGATCTCCTCGAGCTCCTTCATGCGCTGGAGCCGCTGGTGCATCGTCTGGAAGTTGGTGAGCATGCCGCCGAGCCAGCGCTGGTTGACGTAGGGCATGCCGACGCGCTTGGCCTGCTCCTCGATCGGCTCCTGCGCCTGGCGCTTGGTGCCGACGAACAGGATCGTGCCGCCGCGGGCGACGGTGTTCTTGACGAACTCGTACGCCGGCGTCGATGTAGGCCAGCGACTGCTGCAGGTCGATGATGTAGATGCCGTTGCGCTCGGTGAAGATGAATCGCTTCATCTTGGGGTTCCAGCGACGGGTCTGGTGCCCGAAGTGGACGCCGCTCTCGAGCAGCTGGCGCATGGTGACGACGGCCATGGTCGTTCTTCTTTCTCTCCTGGGCGCACGGGTGCGCCCGGTCCTGGTTGGCGTGCCGGCGGCGCCGACACCCTGGCGCCCTTGCGCGGACCGCCTCCCCGTACGGAGAGGACCAGGGCCGCGCATCCCAGTCGGTGCTGGGCAGAAGGCGCGCGAAGTCACCCGTCGCGTCGTGAGACGGTCGGGGTGCTTCCCCCAGTCTAGGCCACCACCCCCAGCGCGCGAAATCGCCCTGTGCCCAGGAACCCGGTGGTCTCAGCAACGGTCTCAGCGGCGGTACGCGAACACCTGGCTGACCCACACCACGCCCCTGCTGTCGCGCCGCACACCGACCCCGATGCGGCGGTAGCGCCGCTCGAGAAGGTTGGCGCGGTGTCCCGGAGAGTCCATCCAGGCACGCACCACGTGGCGCGGCCACCGGTAGCCGTAGGCGATGTTCTCACCGACCTTCCACCCGCCGCACGCCCTCAGGACCGGCTTGAGGTCCTGGTGGACGAGCCGGCCGTTCGCGGCGATCCGGTTCGCCGCCCGCTGGGCGTACCGGTCGAGACAGCTCGACCGCTTCAGCGTGCGCCGATCGTGGGCGCGTCGCTGCCGGTTGGTGTGCCGGACCACCCGCCGCTCGTACACACGAGGGCCGGGCGGTCCGGTGGTCCGGGCCGGCACCGCGCTCTCGACCACGGCGCCGGTGGTCCTCGCCGTGGCCGGCGCGGATCCTGCCGCGGTGACGGCGCCCGGGCCCACGAGGATCGTCGCGGCACAGAGCATGACGGCACTCACAACTCGCATGGGTTCTCCCACCCCCCGCAGCCGCGCCCGGTTGTCCCCAGGCCGTCGACTGACGTGTTCGTCCCCAGTTCGGTGTCTTTCGACCACGCTAGTCAGGTCGTGTGGAGTTGCATCTCGGGATGAGTTTCCGATGCTGGTGGCCGAGAGGCGTGCTCGTCCGTGCTGCGGTGGCCCTCGTGGTCGCGACGCTCCTGCCCGGCGGTCTGGTGGTGACCCCCGCGGCTGCCGGCCCGACCGGACCTGACCCGAGGTGGTCGTGGCCGCTCGATCCCCGTCCCGAGGTCGTCAAGGCGTACGACGCGCCGCCGGGCCCGTACGCCGCCGGCCACCGCGGTGTCGACCTCGCGGGCCGCGCGGGTTCACCCGTGCGGGCGGTCGACGACGGTGTGGTCGCCTTCGCCGGCACGGTCGCCGGTGTCGCGGTCGTGAGCGTGGACCACCGGGGCGTGCGGTCGACGTACCAACCGGTCGCGGCCACCGTGAGAACGGGCGACCCGGTCCAGCGTGGGGACGTGCTGGGATCGCTGCTGATCGCGGGTGGCCACTGCTTCCCTGCGGTGTGCCTTCACCTGGGACGACGACACGGCGAGTCGTACGCAGATCCCGAGGACCTGCTGGGGAGCGGCAGCAAGATCCGGCTGGTGCCGCCCAGCGGACCACCGCCCGTGCCACCGCCGGTCGACGGCGCCCCTCTCGCAGGGTCGTGGACCACGCCGGTCGACGCACCGGTGAGCTCGCCGTACGGGATGCGGGTCCACCCGATCACGGGAGAGCTCAAGCTCCACGACGGTACGGACTTCGCCGCAGCGTGCGGCACGCCGGTCCGAGCGGTGGCCGACGGGCGGGTCGTCGCGGTCACCTACGACCCCGCGTACGGGCAACGGGTCGTCGTGGACCACGGCGGCGGCGTGGAGACGAGCTACAACCATCTTGCGCGGGCATCCGTACGCAGCGGCGCTGCAGTGCGGGCCGGGGCCGTGGTCGGCGCGGTGGGGTCGACCGGGATGTCGACCGGCTGTCACCTGCACTTCATGGTCAGGGCTGACGGCGCACCGGTCGACCCGGTGCGCTTCCTCGCCTGACACGGTCCACGGCGCGCCGTGGGCCGTCGGGACGGAGGGGCGAAGGAGCGGAGGGACGCAACGAGGCCCGCCGGATCGCTCCGACGGGCCTCGAGGTGCGGCCTGTGCTCAGCCCAGCGACGCGAGGGCGTCGTTGAGTGTCTTCGAGGGACGCATGACCTTCGACGACAGCGCGTCGTCCGGTCGGTAGTAGCCACCGATATCCACCGGGGATCCCTGGACGGCGATCAGCTCGTCGTTGATCGCCTGCTCGTTGGCCGCGAGCGTCTCGGCCAGCGGGCCGAAGGCGGCCGCGAGGTCCGCGTCGTCGGACTGACGGGCCAGCTCCTGCGCCCAGTACAGAGCGAGGTAGAAGTGGCTGCCGCGGTTGTCCAGCCCACCGACACGACGGCTCGGTGACTTGTTCTCGTCCAGGAACGTCGCCGTCGCCCGGTCGAGGGTGTCGGCCAGGACCTTGGCGCGCGTGTTGCCCGTGACCTGTGCCAGGTGCTCGAGGCTGACCGCCAGGGCGAGGAACTCGCCGAGGCTGTCCCAGCGGAGGTAGTTCTCCTTGACGAGCTGCTGCACGTGCTTCGGCGCCGAGCCGCCCGCGCCGGTCTCGAAGAGGCCGCCGCCGTTGATCAGCGGGACCACCGAGAGCATCTTGGCGCTCGTGCCGAGCTCGAGGATCGGGAACAGGTCGGTGAGGTAGTCACGCAGGACGTTGCCCGTGACCGAGATCGTGTTCTCGCCCTTGCGGATGCGGTCGAGCGAGAACTGCGTCGCGTCGGCCGGGTTCATGATCTCGATCTGGAGGCCCTCGGTGTCGTGCTCGAGGAGGTACTCCTTCACCTTGGCGATCAGGTTCGCGTCGTGCGCACGGGTCTCGTCGAGCCAGAAGACGGCCGGGTCGCCGGTGGCCCGGGCACGGGTCACCGCGAGCTTCACCCAGTCACGGATCGGCACGTCCTTGGTCTGGCAGGCACGCCAGATGTCGCCCTTGCGGACGGTGTGCTCGAGGAGCGCGTCGCCGTTCGAGGCCACGACGCGGACGGTGCCGTCGGCGGGGATCTCGAAGGTCTTGTCGTGGCTGCCGTACTCCTCGGCCTTCTGCGCCATCAGACCGACGTTGGCCACCGAGCCCATCGTCGCGGGGTCGAACGCACCGTGGGCACGGCAGTCGTCGATCACGGTCTGGTAGACCGAGGCGTACGAGCTGTCGGGGATGGTGGCGATCGTGTCGGCCTCGACGCCGTCCGGTCCCCACATGTGGCCGGACGTGCGGATCATCGCCGGCATGGAGGCGTCGACGATCACGTCGCTCGGCACGTGCAGGTTGGTGATGCCGCGGTCGGAGTCGACCATGGCGAGCGCGGGACCCGCGACGAGAGCGGTCTCGATCGCTGCCTTGATGTCGTCACCGTTCGGGAGCTGTCCGAGACCGGCGAGGATCCCGCCCAGGCCGTCGTTGGCGCTCAGGCCCGCCTGGGCGAGCTGGTCGCCGTAGGTGTCGAAGACCGGCTTGAGGAAGGTCTTGACGACGTGCCCGAAGATGATCGGGTCGGAGACCTTCATCATCGTGGCCTTGAGGTGCACGCTGAACAGCACGCCCTCGCGCTCTGCACGAGCGATGGTGTCGGCGAGGAACGCCTGGAGCGCCGCGACGTCGAGGTAGGTGGCGTCGACGACCTCGTCGGCGAGCACGGGGATCGACTCGCGCAGGACGGTGGTGGTCCCGTCAGCGGCGACGAGCTCGATCCGCAGGGTGTCGTCGGCCGGGATGACCACGGACTTCTCGTTGGACTTGAAGTCGTTCTCGCCCATGGTCGCGACGTTGGTCTTGGAGTCCGACGACCAGGCGCCCATCGAGTGCGGGTGCTTACGGGCGTACTGCTTGACCGAGGCAGGTGCGCGGCGGTCCGAGTTGCCCTCGCGGAGCACCGGGTTGACGGCGCTGCCCTTGACCTTGTCGTACCGCGCGCGGACGTCCTTGTCCTCGTCCGTGGTCGGCTCGTCGGGGTAGTCCGGAAGCGCGTAGCCCTGGCCCTGCAGCTCGGCGATCGCGGCCTTGAGCTGCGGGACCGACGCGCTGATGTTCGGCAGCTTGATGATGTTGGCCTCGGGCCGCTTCGCCAGCTCCCCGAGCTCGGCGAGCGCGTCATCGACACGCTGGTCCTCGGTCAGGCGATCCGGGAACTGCGCGAGGATCCGGCCCGCGAGCGAGATGTCACGGGTCTCGACGGTGACGCCGGCCTTGGCCGCGTACGCCGAGACGATGGGGAGGAACGAGTACGTCGCCATGAGCGGCGCTTCGTCCGTGTGCGTGTAGATGACCTTCGAGTCCAACTCTGAGGCTCCGTTTCCTGCGTTCGGCCGTCCTGCTCGCCAGGCGGCTCGTCGTGCTGGTGGCGTGCCCTACAGGGATGCGTCCGTCACCGGAAGGGACTCGTCGCATGCTCACGGTCCACCTGTAGGGAGGTGCTCCGTCAATGAAGCCTACTGGCTTCCTGAGCCGCGCCCCGATGCGGGCGGGAGCCGTTCGCCCTCGGTCAGGCGCGGGGATGGGCCTGCGTGTAGGCCTGACGCAGCCGCTCGGAGCTGACGTGCGTGTAGAGCTGGGTGGTCGCGAGCGAAGCGTGGCCGAGGAGCTCCTGCACGCTCCGAAGGTCCGCCCCTCCTTCGAGGAGGTGGGTCGCCGCCGTGTGCCGGAGACCGTGGGGGCCGAGGTCGGGCGCACCCTCGACGTCTTCGAGCCGGGTGTGGACCATCCGCCGGACCGTCCGCGGATCGACCCGTGCACCGCGCCGGCCGAGGAAGAGTGCCGGTCCGCTGCCGTCGACCGCCAGCGTGCCGCGGACGGCGAGCCAGCGGTCGAGCGCACGGCCCGCGGGCACGCCGAACGGCACGCTCCGCTCCTTGTCCCCCTTGCCGATGACCCGGACCACCCTGCGGGACTGGTCGACGTCGTCGATGTCGAGGCCGCACAGCTCCCCCACCCTGATGCCCGTGGCGTAGAGCAGCTCGAGCACGGCGACGTCACGCGCCCCCACGGCGTCGTCCCCGGCCCCCGCGGCCGCGGCGTCGAGCAGCGCGCGGGCCTCGTCCTGCCTCAGGACCGCCGGAAGCTCTCGGTGGCGTCGAGGATTGACGAGCAGTGCGCCCGCGTCGTCGTCGCACCGACCGGCACGTGCCATCCATGCGGTGAACCGGCGGACGGCGGCAGCCCGGCGCGACAGGGTGCTGCGGGACCGCCCCCTCACCTGCTGCGACGCCAGGAAGCTGCGCAACGCCCGGAGGTGGAGCCCTGCGGGGTCGCGGATGGCGAGAGCCTCGGCATGAGCGGCGAGCTGGGCGAGGTCCCCCGTGTAGGCCCTCACCGTGTGCTCGCTGAGACCACGCTCGGCGCGCAGGTGGCGCTCGTATGCCTCGAGCGCGTCCTGCCAGGCCGGGCTCAGATCGGTCACCTCCGTAGTCTCGATGCCCTGCGGGTCGGCGCCAAGGCGGCGCGCCGCCGGGCCCAGGGTGCGTCCGATCACCGTTCCGTCTCGGCGGGTGGTGCGGGCTGGAGATCGGCGCGCCGGGCGAGCGACCACGCGTCGTCGATGCGCCGCACGAAGCCGTCGCCCTCCAACCGGACCAGGGTCGCCTCGACGAGCGCGCGCGGGTGGCCGATCTGCCGAGCCACGGCCTCGGCGGTGGTCGAACCGTGCCCGGGCAGCGCCTCGAGCACCTCGCGGACCGCCGGCGACAGCACGTCCCATGCGGTGCGCGGCGCAGACGGCGGAGTGGCGTCGCGCCTGCCGAGAGCGTCCAGATCCTCGAGCGCCTCGGCACCGTTGGACACCAATGTCGCCCGTCCGGTGCGGAGGGCATGGTGGACACCCACCGACGCCTGGCTGGTGACGGGTCCCGGGACCGCGAGCGCGATGCGCCCCAGCTCGTTGGTCCAGCCGAGCGTGTTGAGCGCACCGCTGCGCCGAGCTGCCTCCACCACCACTGTGCCGCGGGTCAAGGCGGCGATCACTCGGTTGCGGGTCAGGAACCTGTTCTTGGTCGGCGTCGCTCCTGGTGGGTGCTCGCTGACGACCAGCCCCGACTCGGCGATCCGGAGCAGCAGTGCGGCGTGCGCACGCGGGTAGTCGACGTCTGCGCCGCATGCGAGGACGGCGACCGTCGGCCCGTCGAGAGACAGCGCACCTCGGTGTGCGGCAGCGTCGATCCCGAAGGCTGCCCCGCTGACCACCGTCGTCCCGGCGTCGACGAGGTCCGCCGCAAGATCGGCCGCGACGTCGCACCCGTACGTCGTCGCGTCACGAGCACCCACCACCGCGGCCGCCTGCTCCGTCAGGCGGTCGAGCCGCGCGGGCCCGCGCACCCAGAGCCCGAGCGGACGCCCGCCCACACCACCGAGCTCCCCCACCTCGTCGAGGTCGTCGAGCTGTCCGGGCCACTCTGAGTCGCCGGGGCAGACCCACCGGACGCTGCGGGCTCGAGCGGCGGCGAGGATGCCGCCGATGCGGCCCTCCAGACCGACAGCACGCGAACGCCACGACTCGGGGAGAGCGGTCTCGCCGGCCACGATGCCGGAGAGCAGGTCGCTCGCCGACCGGCTCTCCAACCGACGCGCGATCCTCGGGTCCCCGGGCTCCGCGACCAGGCTGATCGCCAACCGTGCCCGTCGTTCGGTTCGGCGGGCGCGGGCGGCGCGATCCGCTGCCGATGCCGGGTCGCTCATGCGACCACCCGCTCCCACAGCGCCCCTGGCAAGGAGGTGCCCTGCCGGAGCGCCAACGCTGTCGTGAGGTCGTCGGGGTCGGGCGCGTCACGCCCGCGGAGGTCGGCGACCGTCCACGCCACACGCAGCAGCCGATCGGCGGTCCGTGCGTTGATGGCGCCGGACCGCGTCGGACGGTCGACCTCCGCGATCACGCTGGAAGGCGTGGGCATCTCGCGACGCAGCACGGCGCCAGGAACCTCTCCGTTGGTCCGCCACGGAGTCCCGGTGAGGCGGTGCCGCTGGCGGTCGCGGGCGTCGGCGACCCGTTCCGCCGCCACCCGGGTGGGGGTGCGCTCGATGTCCGGGGTGCCTCGGTGCTGTGCGGACACCGGTCCTACGACCGGGTGCAGGTCGATGCGGTCGCGGATCGGTGCGGAGAGCCGCTCGCCGTACCGGCGCTTGACGAGCGGCAGGCACGTGCAGAGGTCCGACCTGCCGGCCTTCTGACCGCACGGGCACGGGTTGGCCGCCATGACCAGGAGGAAGCGGGCCGGGAACTCCGCGGTCCGAGCGGCGCGCGACACGGTGACCTGCCCGCTCTCCAGTGGCTGGCGAAGTGCCTCGATGACGTCGCGCCGGAACTCGGGCGCCTCGTCCATGAAGAGGACGCCGTTGTGAGCGAGACTCATGGCCCCGGGCCTCACGACACGGCTCCCGCCGCCGACCAGTGCGGGTGCAGACGCCGTGTGGTGCGGGTCGACGAACGGCGGGCGGTCGATCAGCGGCGCCTCCGGCAGGAGCAGCCCGGCGACCGAGTAGACGGCACTGGTCTCCAGGGACTCCTGGCGGTCGAGGTCGGGCAGCAGACCCGGAAGGCGCTGCGCGAGCATGGTCTTGCCGACGCCCGGTGGGCCGGTGAGCAGCACGTGATGGAGGCCGGCGGCCGCGACCACGATCGCCGTCCGCGCGTCGTCCTGACCCGCGACGTCGGTCAGGTCGAGGCCGTCGAGCCTGCTCACTGCGGCGCTCGGCTCCCCCAGCGGGTCGACCGGCGGGTCGTCCGGCGGCTCGTCGCCACGCAGCAGCGCGACGGCGTGCCGGAGGGAGCGGACCCCCAGCACGTGGGCGCCCTCGACGATCGCAGCCTCGCCGGCGTTGGGCTCGGGCACGATCACGCGCTCGCAGCCTGCCGCCACCGCCGCCACGGTCGCGGGGAGCACTCCGGCCACTGCGCGCAGCCGGCCGTCGAGCCTCAGCTCGCCGAGGACGGCGGCGCTGGCGAGCCGCTCGTGCGGGACCACCTGCTGGCTCGCGAGCACGGCGAGCGCGATGCCGAGGTCGAAGTGCGCGCCCGACTTCGGCAGGCCCGCCGGCGACAGGTTGATCGTGACCTTCCGGTCGGGCCACGAGTGCCGGCTGTTGACGACCGCAGCCCGGCAGCGGTCCCGAGCCTCGGCAAGAGAGGCGTCGGGCAGGCCGACGAGAGTCGTCTTGGGAAGACCTGCACTGACGTCAACCTCGATCTCGACCACCCGGCCGCGCATACCCTCGAGGGAGACCGACCGCGTCCGTCCGAGCGCCATCACGCCACCCCCGCCACGTACGTCACCTGTGCCGGGCCACGCGACGGCACGAGGACACCGATCACGTCGATCCGTACCAGCGGGGCGCTCACGTCGTGCTCCGCCAGGAAGAGACCCGCGAGCCGTCGCAGCCTGGCGGCCTTCCGCGGCGTCACCGCCTCCAGCGGCGACCCGTAGGCCGTCGTCCGCCGGGTCTTGACCTCGCAGAACACGACCGTGTCGCCGTCCCTGGCCACGATGTCGATCTCGCCCCACCGGCACCGCCAGTTGCGGGCCAGCACCTGCATGCCCTGCCGTTGCAAGAACTCCGCGGCGACGTTCTCCCCGTGGACACCCACGGCCTGTCGCTGCTCGTACGTCGACCCCATCTCCACCACCTCCGGCGAGAGTGTGGGTCGGGGCACCACGACAGCACCGTGGGCCGGCGGCGCCTGTGGATCGACCGACCGTGTGGAGGAGCGGGCCTCACGCCTTCGGCGGCTCGCTGCACCGTCGTTCGATCACGCCTTCGGCGGCTCACTGCACCGTCGTTCGATCACGCCTTCGGCGGCTCGAAGTCACTCGTCGCCAGCTCTTCGACGTTGATGTCCTTGAAGGTGAGGACCTTGACGTTCTTCGCGAAGCGGGCAGGACGGTAGATGTCCCAGACCCAGGCGTCGGTCATGGTGACCTCGAAGTAGGCGTCTCCGGTCTCCGACCGCACCTTCACGTCGACGGAGTTGCACAGGTAGAAACGCCGGTCAGTCTCCACGACGTACGTGAAGATCCCGACGACGTCGCGGTACTCGCGGTAGAGCGCCAGCTCCATCTCCGCCTCGTACCGCTCCAGGTCCTCCGCGCTCATCGCACTCCCTCGATCGGTGCCGCACCTGCGAAACTACCGCGTCTCGCGGCGGCTGCACGCACGTTCTGGTACCGGAGCCGGTGCACGGGCGACGGACCGAACTCGGCGAGGCGCTCCTCGTGCAGCGCCGTCACGTATCCCTTGTGGATCGCGAACGCGTACTCCGGGTACTCCGTGTCGAGGTCGCACATCATCCGGTCGCGCGTCACCTTCGCGACCACCGAGGCGGCCGCGATCGAGGCGGAGACACGATCGCCCTTCCACACCGCCAGTGCGGGGACCCCGAGGCCGTCGACGCCGAACCCGTCGCTCAGGACGTAGTCGGGTTTCGCCGAGAGGCGGGCGAGCGCCCGCCGCAGGGCGGTGATGTTGACGTGGTGCATGCCGAGAGCGTCGCACTCGGCGGGGCTCATGACGACGACCGACCACGCCACGGCGCGGCGCACGACCTCGGCGTAGCAGGCCTCGCGCCGCAACGGCGTCAGCAGCTTCGAGTCGGCGAGGCCGGGGACCTCCCCGCGGCGTCCGTCGGGGAGGATCACCGCGGCCGCCACCAGCGGCCCGGCGCACGCCCCGCGGCCCGCCTCGTCGACCCCGGCGACAGCGCCGAAGCCGGCACGCCGGAGCGCGCGCTCGTAGCCGTACAGCCCGGCATCCTTGCGGACCGTCGCTCCGCGTGCCACCCGCGTCATCGCGACCCGACTCAGCCGGGGTCGGGGACGTCCGCGAACGGCGCGTGGTCCGACCCTGCGCTGCCCGCACGCTTCAGGGGCCACACGACGACCCACGCCTTGCCGAGCACCGCATCGGTGCTGATGAAGCCACCGCCCGGACCGCCCTGGTGGGCCCGTGAGTCCGTCGAGTTGCCGCGGTTGTCGCCCATCAGCCACAGGCGCCCCTCCGGCACCACGACGTCGAAGCGCGCGTCGGCGGTGGCCGCCGGGTCCGGCACGTACGGCTCGTCGATGGAGACGCCGTTGACCTGGAGCCGACCCTGGGCGTCGCAGCACACCACGCGATCGCCACCGACGCCGATGACCCGCTTCACCAGGTGCCCACCGGTCGGGAAGAGGCCGAAGACGGACAGGACCTTCTGGGCCGGTCCGGCCTCCTCCTCGTACCCGGCGCCGAGCCAGTCACCCGGGTCGTCGAAGACGACGACGTCGCCGCGCTGCGGCT
>CAVPEH010000009.1:0-185297 GCA_963703415.1 uncultured Actinomycetota bacterium
CGACGAAGGCCAGGCATCGTGGTGATGCCTGGCCTTCGTGGATGGTGCGCCATCAGGGACTCGAACCCCGAACCCGCTGATTAAGAGTCAGCTGCTCTGCCTATTGAGCTAATGGCGCCTGGTGCCCCTAAGCCGTCGCTTGAAGCAGTAGGAACTCTAGCAGGGGACCCCAGCCACTCATAATCGAGGGGTCGGGCTGTGACGAGGGTCTCCCGCCGTGTCCGCCGGGCCTGCGAGAATGCGGCTCTCGCCCCCGAAGGAGTCTCCATGAGCGACGCTACCTCCCGCTCCCTGTCCCTCCCGCTGCGCGTCGAGCGGGCCGCGATCCGCGGCTTCGCGCGGCTCCCGCAGGCCGTGATCGCGCGGCTCGGCGCCGGCGCTCCGGTGAACCGTGACGGCGAGCGGCTCGCGCCCGAGGTCGCGGCCGCGCTCCGCGTCCTGAACCGCATCCCGGGCTCGGACTTCTCGACCAAGCCGATCGACGCCGCGCGTCAGCAGATCGAGGAGGAGTCGCTCGTCTTCGCCGACACGTTCCCGCCGTTCGCGGTCGAGGAGGACCTCCTCATCCCGTCCGCGCACGGCAGCATCCCCGCGACCCGCTACCGCGCCAAGGCGGGGGAGTCGCGCGGGCTCGTCGTCTACTTCCACGGTGGCGGCTGGGTCCTCGGGAGCCGCGTGAGCACCGACTCCGCCGTACGGTTCCTCGCTCTCCATGCGGGTGTGGACGTGCTGTCGGTCGACTACCGCCTCGCGCCGGAGCACCCGTTCCCCGCCGCGATCGAGGACGGGCTGGCTGCGTGGGAGTACGCGGTCGCGCAAGCGCCGGCATGGGGTCTCGACCCGACGCGCATCGTCGTCGCGGGCGACAGCGCCGGCGGCAACATCAGCGCCGTCCTCGCCCTCGAGCTGCGCGGTGCACCGGTCGAGCCGTGCCTGCAGCTGCTGTTCTTCCCCGTCACCGACCTCTCCACGAAGCACCCCTCGTACGAGGAGTTCTCCGACGGCTACTTCCTCACCGAGCGGCAGATGGACTGGTATCGCGAGCACTACCTCGCCGATCCCGCGCACGCCCTCGATCCGCGCGTCTCACCGTTGCTCACCGACGACCTCTCCGGCGCGGCGCCCGCGTACGTGGCGGTGGCGGGGTTCGACCCGCTGCGCGACGAGGGCATCGCGTACGCACGCCGGCTCCAGGAAGCCGGAGTCCCGACCGAGCTCGCCCGTACGGGTGACCTCATCCACGCGTTCATCAACATCACCGGCGTCAGTCCGAGCGCGTACGAGGCGACCCTGCGGGCAGCACAGGCCGTCGAGAAGGCAGTCGCGGGCTGACCCGCCGACGCAGGGCGCCCGGTCACGGAGCGCGCCGGAGGTCCGCGGACCAGAGGGGCACCAGGCACAGCGCCGAGATCGCGGCGCCCACGAGCATGACGGCGCGGAGCCCCAGCACGTCGGCCACCAGCCCGGCGAGCAACGTCCCCACCGGCAGCGCACCCCAGCTCGCGAAGCGGTGGACCGACGTCGCCTGAGCGCGCATGTGAGGCGCGGCGTGCTCGTGGCGCAGCGTGACCGCGTTGACCGCGAACGCCCCTTGGCCCAGCCCGAACACCAGCATCCCGGTGGTGAGCACCACGACCGCGACAGGTGCGAACGCGATCCCGACGACGGCGATACCGGCCACCGAGGGGATGCCGGCGAGCGCCAGGACGCGGCCCTTCCCGTACCGACGGTTCAGTCGCCCGGAGGCGAGGCCGCCCAGCGGGAAGCCCAGACCGCCGGCCGCGACGGCGAGGCCCACGTGCGCCACGTCCAGCCCGAGCGTCCTGACGCCGTAGAGCACGAGCATCGTCTCGAACATTGCGACGCCGATGTTGAAGACCGCTCCGACGATCATGATGCCGCGCAGCACCGGGCGGTCGAGCACGTACCGAAGACCGCGCCGGATGGAGGCGAAGAGAGGCGCAGAGTCCACCCGGCGGGCCGGCGGAGGGAGCGACAACGTGACGACGACGAGGGTGGCCGCGCTGATCGCGAACGTCAACGCGTCCACACCCAGCGCCACCCCGAGCGACCAGACGCCGATCAAGAGACCACCGAGCGCCGGGCCCGCCAGCATCCCCCACGACTCCGACAGGGTGAGGCGGAGGTTCGCCGCGTGCCACCCCGCCCGGTCAGGGACCACCTCCGGCACGATCGACTGGTACGCGATCTGGAAGAACACCGTGGCCGACCCGATGAGAGCGGCGGCCACCATCAGGACGGCCACGGGGAACTCGCCCTGCACAAGGACGAGCGCCGTGATGACCCCGAGGACGACGAGGCGCACGACATCGGCGCCCAGCATCGAGCGACCGAGGCCCCACCGGGTGACCCAGACGCCGGCAGGCAGGCCGAGCACCAGGAACGGCAGCTTCAACAGCGTGGCGACCACCGCGACGTCGGTCGTCGCGCCGCCGGCATGGACGACGGCCACCAGGGGCAGCGCGATCAGCGTGACCTGATCACCCATCACGCTGGCGGTCTGTCCCGCCCACAACCAGCCGAACGTGCTCCGGGGACGCCGTGCTTGCAGTGCTCGCCGTGCTCGCCGTGCTCGCCGTCTCACCGGCCCAGTCGCACCATCGGCGCCAGGGACTGCGGCTCGTCGCCGAGCGCGACCGGGAAGCCCTCGGCTTTCCAGCCCACCAGCCCGCCCGGCATCTCCTTCACCGCGCGCCCGAGCGCGGCCGCGCGGATCGCTCCACGGGTGGAGGCGTTGCAGTGAGGGCCGGCGCAGTACGTCACCAAGAGGTCGTCCTCCGGGACGCCGAGCAGGTCGAGCGAGTCCCGGTTGAGTCGCCGGTGGGGCAGGCTGAGAGCACCGGGGATGTGGCCGGCCGCGTAGTGCGCGGGCGAGCGTGTGTCCAGCAGCGTGAATCCCTGGACGCCCGCGAGCATGTCCGCGTAGACGTCCGCGCAGTCGGCTTCGAAGCTCAGCCTCGCCTCGAAGTGCCGCAGGGCCGTCGCGCTTCGGGCCGGCTCGTGGTCAAGAACGTTCGATCGTGTCCGCATGCAGGCAACGGTGCTGGAAGCCGCGGACGCTCACTAGTGACTGGAAAGACATCATGTCGTACGATCCGGCCATGTCGCCTCGAGGTCCGTCTCATCGTGTCGCCGTGATGGCGGCGCCCCGGATGTCCATGTTCGAGCTGGCGATCGTGGTCGAGGTGTTCGCGCTCGAGCGCCCCGAGCTCGACGTCGACCACTGGTACACCGTCCAGGTCTTCACCCCGCACGACGCCGACGTCACGGCGCTCGGCGGCATGCGCCTCGAGGTCGAGGCCGGGCTCGAGGCGATGGACTCGGCCGACACCGTCATCGTGCCCAGCTGGCCCGTCGACCTCGAGCCCTCCGAGGAGGTCCGTACGGCCTTCCGGAAGGCGCATGAGCGTGGCGCCCGCGTGGTCTCGATCTGCTCGGGCGCCTTCGTGCTCGCGGCGGCCGGGCTGCTCGACGGCCGCCGGACCGCCACGCACTGGCGCTACGCCGACGAGCTCGCGCGTCGCTATCCCCGTCTCCGGGTCGACCGCGACGTCCTCTACGTCGACGAGGACCGGGTGCTGACCTCGGCCGGCTCTGCGGCGGGTATCGACCTGAGCCTGCACATCATCCGGAAGGACCACGGCGCCGCGATCGCCAACGCCGTCGCGCGCCGCCTCGTCGTGCCGCCGATGCGCGAGGGCGGGCAGGCGCAGTACGTCGAGGCCCCGGTGGCGCGGGCAGACGACGACCGCATCCAGCGGTTGATCGAGTGGGTGGCCGAGGATCCCCAGCGCCCGGTGTCGGTCGCCGTGGCCGCCCGGCGGGTCAGCATGTCGGAGCGCACGTTCAGTCGTCACTTCAAGAAGGTCACCGGCTCCAGCTTCTACGACTGGCTCACCGACCGCCGGCTGCACCGCAGCACCGAGCTGCTCGAGACCAGCGACGAGACCATCGACGCCATCGCGCAGCGCGTGGGCTTCACCGACCCCACGGCGTACCGGCGGCAGTTCAAGGCCAAGTTCCTGACCACCCCGTCCGGCTATCGCAGCGCGTTCAGACGCGTCGGATCCGCGGCGACCTCGGTGCGCTCCGCATGACCACGACGGTGACAGAGGCGTACTCGCGGCGCGCTGCCGAGTACACGCAGCTCCTCGGGTCGATGGAGGCGGTGCACACCTCCGACCGGCAGCTCATCGACAGCTGGGCGGACACGCTGGCCGGACCCGTGCTCGACGCCGGGTGCGGGCCCGGCCACTGGACGCACCACCTCGCGGGCCGTGGACTCGACGTCCGCGGCATCGACCTCGTCCCCGCCTTCGTCGAGCATGCCCGGCAGAGCTACCCGGACGTCCCGTTCCGGATCGGCAGCATCGACGCGATCGAGGAGGCGGACGGGGCCCTCGGCGGGGTGCTGTCGTGGTACTCGACGATCCACCACCACCCGTCCCGCATCGCCGCGACGTTCGACGAGTTCGCCCGCGTCCTGCGCCCAGGCGGCGGTCTCGTCGTCGGCTTCTTCGACGGACCGGTGCTCGAGGCGTTCGACCACGCGGTCACCCCCGCGTACCGGTGGCCGCCGGAGGAGCTCGAACGACTCCTCACGGCGAGCGGCTTCACCGTGAGCGAGATCCGCACGAGGGCCGACCAGGGTCAGCGATCGGTCGGCGCGATCGTCGCGGAGCTCCGCTCAGCTCTGTGAGCCGCTCAGCTCTGCGAGCTGCGTGAGCCGGACCGCTCCAGGCGCCACACGTTGTTGACGTGGGTCCCCGTACGGCCGTCGGGTGCCGTCGACGCACTCTCGACGCCTTCGAGCGTGACGGTCTTCCACTCCTCCTCGGGCAGGGACAGCACAGTCATCACCTCGTCGAGCGTCGGGAACGTGGCGTGGGGTACGGAGTGCTCGTGCGGCTCGGCCCACGACGGCCAGCCGCCGTGCATGACGACGAGGAGCGTGCCGCCCGGCGCGACTGCTTCGGCCGCACGGCGGAGCACACCGTCCTGGTCGAGGGCGACGGGGGACTGGAGGAACTGCGCGCTGACCAGGTCGTACGAGCCGTCGGGGAAGGTGGTCCCGAGCTCGTGCCGCTCCCACGTCGTACGGTCGGTGACGCCGGCGTCGGCGGCATGCGCGGCTGCGCGGTCGAGTGCGATCTGAGAGATGTCGACACCGGTCACCGTCCACCCCTGCGTGGCGAGCCAGACGGCGTCCGCGCCCTCTCCGCAGCCCAGGTCGAGGGCTGTGCCCGGGGTCAGGTCGGCGACCTCGCGGACGAGGAGCGGGTTGGGGTTGCCGCTCCAGACGCGCTCGGAGCCGCCGTAGCGCTGCTCCCAGAACTCGGTCGGGTCGGTGGGCTCGGTCTGTTCGGTGGTCATCGTGCTCCTCGGCTCGTCGGCTGCTCTCTCAGGAATAGCCGACCGCGTGCCGGAACGCCAAGCGGGTTTGCTGGAGTGGCAAGGTGTGGGGCGGCCGAAGGCTCTGGCTACTCGACGGCGGGGGTGGAGCGGCCGTACCCGGACTCGCGGGTCAGCTTGTCGAGCAGCGGCTGCACCCGGTAGGGGAGCGGGGTCGAGATCGCGAGCGTCGACGTGGTGTGCCGGACGCCGTCGGTGTCGATGATCCGCACGACGACCTCCTGGAGCTCGGCGTGCGTCACCGCACCGACCCGTACGCGGAGGTCCTCGCGTCCTGCCTGCGTGATGATCTCCAGCACCTCGGGGATCTGCGCGATCTCCTTGACGACGTACGCCATGCGCCGCTGGTCCAGCTCGACGTCGACGAACGCCTGGACGGGCACGCCGATCGCCTCGAGGTCCACGTCGGGACGGAAGCCGCGGACGACGCCGGAGTCCTCGAGCCGCTTCAGCCGCGCCTGCACGGTGTTGCGGGCGACGCCCAGCGCCGCCGCGAGCTCGACGACGCCCGCACGCGCGTTGCGGGTCAGTCTCCCGATGATCTCGGCGTCGAGGCGGTCCAGTCGCGGCACGGGTCGAGTCTGTCAGACCAGCCCGTCGACCGGCACACCCTCGGCGCGCAGCGCGTCCACGTACGTGGCGACGTTGCGCAGCTTCACGTCCTCGTACCCGCGCACGACGTCTGGCAGCGACGCGATCCGCACCGCGCGCTCGTACGACTCCGCGCTGAGCCCGGCGACGAGCGTGTCGACCATGCCCTCGTAGTGGCTGACGAGGCGCCGCTCGAGCCGACGCACCTTGGCGTAGCCGAACGGGTCGAGCGGCGTGCCGCGCAGGCCCTTCATCCGCGCGAGCCCGCGCAGGACGACGTGCGAGCGCGGCGTGAAGCCGACCTTGTTCTTGCGCCCCATCGCCTTGAGGGCCGGCGGGTGGAGCTTGTACGTCATCCGCGAGCCGCCCGGCACCTGGCGCGCGACCTCGTCGGCGAATGCGGAGTCGGTGAGCAGTCGCGCGACCTCGTACTCGTCCTTGTACGCGGTGAGCTTGAACAGCGACGTCGCGACGGCCTGCGTCAGCCGGTCGCCCTCGTTCAGGGAGCGCTCGGCGTCGCGTACGGCGGCGACACGCGCCACGTACCGCTCGGCCGTCGCCATCCCCTGGAAGCGGACCAGGTCGCTCGCGCGCCGCGCCACCGTCGCGCGGATCTCGTCGGAGAAGCCCGCGGCCTCCACCGCCGGCACGGGCACCAGCGGTGCCTCGACCGTACGAGGGCTCGCAGCGGCGGCGAACGCGGCCGGGTCGGCGACGGCGACGCGGCCCCAGCGGAACGCGGCGACGTTCGCGTCGACCGCGACACCGTTGACGCCGATCGCCTCCTCGATCGCCGTGGCGGGGATCGGCAGCGCACCGGCCTGGTACGCGGCACCGACGAGCAGGAAGTTGGCGGTGGTCGTGCTCCCGAACAGCTCCTCGGCGGCCTCGAGCGCGTCGAGCGTCACGACGCCACGCGTCACGGTGCCGAGCCGGCCGACGAGCTCGTCGGTCTCGGGATAGCCGACCGACGCGTCGTACACCATGTCGCCGGTCGGGGTCTTGCTCGTCGACGCGATCGCCACGGTCGTCGTCCGGGTCGCCGTACGAGAGGTTCTTGGGCGACGTCGCGGCGAGCAGGTCGAAGGCGAGGACGCAGTCGGCGCCCTGCGGGGTCAGCCGGTTGGACGGCTCGAGCCCGGCGCCGGACGACGACCGCACCGAGAACCGCAGGTGGCCCGTGACCGGGACCCGCCTTCTGGCTCAGGCCGGTCTGGTCGAGGGTCTCGGTGTCGTAGCCGGCCCGCAGCGCGGCCATCGCCAGGACCTGGTTGACCGTGACGATGCCGGTGCCGCCGATGCCGGCGAGGAAGCACGTCGTGCGTCGCCGTGCAGCGGGGGAGCGGCCGGGTCGGCGACGGCGGGCGGCGTCGGCGTCGTCCGCCGCGGCGCCTTCGTTCGTCGGGTCGACCTCGACCGTCACGAACGACGGGCAGTCGCCGTCCAGGCACGAGTAGTCCGTGTTGCAGGACGTCTGGTCGATGCGGGTCTTGCGACCGAACTCGGTGTCGACCGGCTGCACCGACAGGCAGTTGCTCTTGACGCCGCAGTCGCCGCAGCCCTCGCAGACGGCCTCGTTGATCACGACGCGCGTGTTGCGCGCGGGCAGCGTGCCCCGCTTGCGCTGGCGGCGCGCCTCGGCGGCGCAGTGCTGGTCGTAGATGAGCACGGTGACGCCGGGGACGTCGCGCAGGATCCGCTGCGCCTCGTCGAGCCGGTCGCGGTGCCAGAGCAGCGTGCCCTGCGCGAGCGCGCGACGACGGTGCCGCTCCGGCTCGTCGGCGACAGACGATGATGCGCGCGACGCCCTCGTGCCTTGAGCTTGTGGGTGAGCTGCGGGACGGTCGAGCGCACCCTGCGGCGTCCTGTGCACCGGTCATGGCGACGACGTCGTTGTAGAGGATCTTGTACGTGATGTTCACGCCGGCGGCGATGCAGGCCTGGATGGCGAGCTGGCCGGAGTGGAAGTACGTGCCGTCGCCGATGTTCTGGAAGATGTGGCCGCGTCGCGTGAACGGCGGACTGGCCGATCCACTGCGCGCCCTCGCCGCCCATCTGGGTGAAGCCGGTGACCGCGCTGTCGGTCCGGCCAGAGACCGTCACCATGACGTGGCAGCCGATGCCGCCCCGGCGAGCGATCCCTCGGGGACGGCCGTGGAGCGGTTGTGGGGACAGCCGCTGCAGAAGTACGGCGCGCGCGAGGTCGACAGGATCGGCAGGTTGATGCGTCTTCGGTCGCGGCGGCGTGATGGCGAGGCGGTCGCCGAGGACGTGGCGCAGCGGCGCGAGCAGGCGCCCGGAGGTGAGCTCGCCGTCGGCGGGGACGAGCGGCCGGCCGTCGGCGTCCTTCTTGCCGAGCACCCGCGGCGCACCCGGCCGGCCGTACAGGATCTCGCGGACCTGCGTCTCGATGAACGACGTCTTGTCCTCGACGACCACGATCTCGTCGAGACCGTCGGCGAAGCGCTCGACGGCGCCGGGCTCGAGCGGGGTGATCAGCCCGAGGCGCAGCACGCGGATGCCCGCCTCGAGCAGGTCCTGGTCGGTGATGCCGAGGTCGACGAACGCCTGGCGCAGCGCGTCGTACGTGGTGCCGGCGGCGATGAAGCCCGTCGTGGCGCGCGGCGGGTCGATGTCGACGACGCTCGAGCCCGTTCGCGGCTGCGTAGGCGTGGACCATGGCCGTACGCGGGACCGACGAGCTCGCGCCTCGGCACCGACGATGGCGTCGGGGTTCACGATCATCGGCGCCTGCGCGTACGTCCAGGGCTTGCCGTCCCAGGTGACGGACGGGACGACGGGGTCGAAGGAGTCCGCGGGGCGGTCGACGACCCACGAGCCGTCCGCGACGTCGGCGACGATCTTGAGGCCGACGAGGCAGCCGGAGGCACGCGACAGCGCGACGGCGTGCAGCCCGTAGCGAGACGACCTCGGCGGCGTTGCGCGGGAAGAGGACGGGGATGCCGAGCGCGGCCAGCGTCCGCTCGCTCACGGCGGGGACGGTCGACGACTTGGAAGCGGGGTCGTCGCCCGCGAGGATCACGGCGCCGCCGCGCGGGTCGACGCCGTACATGTTGGCGTGCCGCAGCGCGTCGGTCGCGCGGTCGACGCCGGGCGCCTTGCCGTACCAGTAGCCGACCACGCCGTCGTGCGTCGCCTCTGCCGGGTCGAGCGGCTGCTGGCTGCCCCACACCGAGGTCGCGGCGAGCTCCTCGTTGAGCCCGGGGACGAAGCGGATGTCGTGTGCGTCGAGCACGTCGGGCATGTCGGCGAGCATCCGGTCGACGCCGCCGAGCGGGCTGCCCTGGTAGCCCGACACGAACGACGCGGTACGGCGACCGCTGCGGCGGTCGTGCGCGCGCTGCTCGACGAGGAGCCGCGCGATCGCCTGGACGCCGGTCAGCAGCACCGGCGGGCGAGCCGGCGCGGTAGCGGTCACCGAGGTCGTACGGAGCAGGTCGGGTGGGTGCGTCCGGGGGGCCGATCATCAGCTCGGTCACGGGGAGCTCCTTCGCGCTGCGGGTCGTATGTCACGGCTCACACGCCGATGTGATGCACCAACGTTGCATCAGGGTGACCAACTGCGCAACACGCGGACGATCAACGAAGCGGATTGCTCAATACCGACGAACTGGGCGGGCACCAGGACCACAACGTGACCAGCATCACGCGACCCTGGCGCCCGCCCTTCGTTCAGCGGGACAGGTGCCATCCCGCACGGAACACGGGCGCGCGTCCCGCGACCGCGTCCCGCGCCCACGTGGCGACCGCCTCCGCCACCGCCTCGGGCGGCATCGACGACGTGTCGACGACCGTCATGCGCCACGAGTCGTCGGCCGGACGGCCGACCCACCGCTCCCAGCGCATCTCGGGCCACGCGTCGTTCGTCACCGCCTCCGGGACGTACGACGGGTCGACCGCGTGCCGTCGCATCCACGCCGCGAAGCCGAGGTTGAGCGGCAGCAGCTCGGGCGGTTCCCGACGTTCGGCGAGCCGTGCGGTCTGCGCGGCCTCATCGGCGTCGAGGAGGCAGACGGCGACGTCGATCGCGTCCGCGGACGGGGCAGCGAGCACCTCGCCCGCCGGGACAGGATCACCCGCGAGCAACAGGTGTCGCCCTTCGCGCTCAAGGGCGATCGCGCGCTGGACAGCCACCTCGGCCTGCTGCTGACGCCACGCGACGGTCGGCACAGCAGGGATGGGGCCGAGGTGCCAGAGCTCGACGGCGTCGAACGTGTCGTCCAGCAGGGCGGTGGCGCCGACACGCGCCATGGACTTGCCGACGCCGGAGGCGCCGGAGACGAGCAACAGCATGAGGACTTCTTCCTGGGAGTACGTCGGAGACGCGGCGCGCACTCGCGCGCCGCGTGGGGTTGTCGGCGTGCCTCACCTGCGCGCGGGGCGGTGCCCCTGACGCGGGAGGCGGCTCAGACGAGCCGGAAGACGTACTGCTGCATCACGGGCGACACGCTAGCCGGACGCCCCCTCGGCCGTCCACGGAATACCTCGCCCGCCGGGCGCCTTGCACCGGTCATGCCCCGCAGACCGAGGGTGCCCGGCGTGCTGCACCCGATCACCGTGACCCCGACGCCTGGACGTGTGCGGATCCTCGTCGGTGACCAGGTCGTCGCCGACACCACGCATGCCCTGACACTTCAGGAGTCCACGTACCCGCCGGTGCAGTACGTGCCTCTGGCCGATGTCGACCCGTCTGTCCTCTCGCCGTCGCCGAGCTCGACCTACTGCCCGTACAAGGGCAGCGCGAGCTACTACTCCGTCACCACGCCGGCCGGCACGCTCGACGACGTGGGCTGGACGTACCCCGAGGCGTACGACGCGGTGGCGGGCATCCGCGGACACGTCGCCTTCTACTCCGACCGGGTCACGGTCGAGATCCTCGACGACTGACAGCCTGAGCCGCGCCGCGTCCTACGCGTGCCGGCCCTCGTGCTCCAGCACCGCCATCGCCGCGTTGTGCCCGCCGATGCCGCTGACGGCGCCGCCACGAAGCGCGCCCGACCCGCAGACGAGCACGCGCTCGTGCCCCGTCTCGACACCCCACCGCTCCGCAGGCGTGCGCCCGAGCCGCTCGACCCACGGCCAGCACAGGTCCCCGTGGAAGATGTGGCCGCCCGGCATCGCGAGATCCGCCTCGATGTCGGCAGGGGTCTTCACCTCGACGCAGAAGTCGCCGCGCTCATCGCGGGCGATGACGGACTCGATCGGATCCTCGAGGTAGCGGTCGATCGCGGTCGCGAAGGCGCGCCAGCCCCGCTCCTTCGCCTCGGCGTCGGAGGCGTCGTACGGCCAGTGGATCCCGAAGTACGTGAGGGTCTGCGCGTCGCTGTCGGCCAGCTCCGGGCCAAGGATCGAGCGGTCGCTGAGGGTGTGGCAGTAGAGTTCGCCGCACGCCCGGTCCGGCGAGGGATCCTCGTACGCCTGTGCAAGGTCGGAGTAGGTCTCGCCCAGGTGGAACGTGCCGGCGAACGCCACGGCCGGGTCGAGGCCTGAGCGCAGGCGCGGCAGCCGGTCGACGAGCAGGTTGATCTTGAGCTGCGAGCCTCGCGGTTTCGGCGGCAGCGGGTCGCCGAGGAGTCCTGCGAGCACGTACGGCGCGACGCCGGAGAGCATCCAGCGTGCCTCGACGTCCAGGCCGTCGGCGTGGACGAGGACACCGTCCGGCCCGGCCTCGACCGACGTCACCGTCGCCCCCGTACGGATGTCCGCACCAGCCTGCGTGGCGACGCGGCGCAGCTCGTCGGTGACCGCGCCCATCCCGCCGACAGGGACACGCCACTCGCCCGTGCCGTTTCCGACGAGGTGGTAGAGGAAGCAACGGTTCTGCTGGAGCGACGGGCTGCCGAGCGAGGCGTACGTGCCGATCAGGGCGTCCGTCGCGACGACGCCCCTGACGAGGTCACTGCTGAAGCGGCGCTCGAGCGCCCGTCCGAGCGGCTGGGCGACGAGGTCCCGCCAGACGCCGTCACCGACCTGCTCGCGGATCGACTCCGCGGTGGGGAGCGGCTGAAGGAGGGTCGGGGCGACGCTGAGCGCGAGCGTCTCCGCGTCGGCGTAGAACGCCCGCCACGCGTCGTACTCGGTCGCGCTCCCGGTAGCGTCCTGGAACGACGCGACCGTCCGGAGCCCTTCGTGGGTCTCGACCAGCAGGCCGCCCCCGTCGTAGGGCGTGTACGAGGCCGTGGCGCGCGAGCGCAGCTCGAGATCGAGGCCGAGCTCGCTGATCAGCTCGTGCGGCATGAGTGACACGAGGTAGGAGTAGCGCGACAGGCGTGCGTCGACGCCCGGGAACGGCCGCTCGCTGACCGCAGCGCCGCCGGTGTGGTCGAGGCGTTCGAGGAGGACCGTACGGAGGCCGCTGCGGGCGAGGAGGGTCGCGGCGACGAGACCGTTGTGGCCGCCCCCGACGATGACGACGTCGTGCGTTCCGAGAGAGTCAGCCATCGACCCAGAGTAGAACGGTCTCGATTCGTCGCCGGTTCGGCGGCATGTTTCGGTGGTTGAGGCGGCTCGCCTGTTCTCTGCTGGTCGAGTAGGCCGAGCCCGCATGTTCTCTGCTGGTCGAGCAGGCCGAGCCCTCAAGGGCGAGGGCGTATCGAGACCCTGGGTCTCGATACGGGCTCCGCTGGCGCTCCGCCCTACTCGACCGGCGACATGTTCCGGTGGTTGAGTCGGGCACGCCTGCCTGCTCTCTGCTGGTCGAGTAGGCCGAGCCCTCAAGGGCGAGGGCGTATCGAGACCCTTGGTCTCGATACGCGCTCCGCTGGCGCTCCGCCCTACTCGACCGGCGGAGTGTCGGTCTCGATACGGGCTCCGCTGGCGCTCCGCCCTACTCGACCGGCGGGTCGGCGCCTACTCGACCAGCGAGGGTTGTCGGTGGCGCCGACTGCTTGGCCGACGCGGCGGGCCCTCGCGCCAGACCACACATGTCGCTGCCGCGAAGGCCGCGCCGAGCACGCTCACCGCTCCCCAGCCACCGTGCACCCACGCGGCCGTCGCCGCCGCCGAGCCGGCCGCACCTCCGACGAAGAACGCCGTCATGAACGCCGCGTTCAGCCGGTTGCGCAGTGCGGGGTCGAGCGCGTACACGGCGTTCTGGTTCACGTTGAGGAGCATCTGCTGCGCGACCACGAGCACCAGCACGCCGAGCAGGAGCCACGCGAACCCGACGCGTCCACCGCCACCACCCAGCGCGATCGCGCCCCACGCGCAGACCAGGGCGACCGTCGCGGCGCGGGCGACCGTACGGGAGCGTCCTGCGTCGACGAGCCGCCCGGCGACCGGGGTCGCCACGACGCCCGCGATCCCCATCAGCCCGAACGCCCCGATCATCGCCTCCGACCACCCGTACGCGGTCGCGAGGAGGAACGTCGAGGCCGTCCAGAACGTGTTGAACGATGCGAGCGACAGCGCACCGACGAGAGCCCGACGACGCAGCACCGGCTGGGTGCCGAGCAGAGCGACGGTGGAGCGGATCAGTGCCGGGTACGCGATGCCGCTCGGCGTGTGGAGCGTCGGCAGGCGGAACCGCAGCGCCACCGCGACCGCCGCCACCAGCACCCCGCACACGACGTACGCCGACCGCCACCCGGCGAGCTGTGCGAGCGCTCCCGAGATCGGCCGCGACACGATGCTCCCGAGCAGGAGACCGCTCATCACGACACCGACGACCTGACCGCGGCGTGCAGGGTCGGCCAGCGTCACCGCGAAGGGAACGACCACCTGGGCAGCCACCGACGTGAGCGCCGTCAGCGAGGTCGTCACGAGAAGGACGCGGCCGCTCGGCGCGAGCGAGGACGCGATCAGCAGCACGGACGTCGCCGCGAGCAGCGAGACTGCCAGCCTGCGTCGCTCCAACAGGTCACCGAGCGGGACGACGAGGAGGAGACCGACCGCATATCCGACCTGCGCCGCCGTCACGATCGTCCCCGCGCTCGCCTCGGAGATGCCGAGGTCGCTCGCGAGGACGTCGAGCAGCGGCTGGGCCAGGTAGTTGGCCGAGACCGACAGGCCGGTCGCGAGTGCCATCAGGAGGAGGAGCGGGCGGGTCATACGTCCAGCGTCACTGTGGCCCGGCGATGAGTCCAACACATGCTTGTCACAGCACGCATGAGCGCAATCGATGGATCGTGAGAGTCTGGGCGGATGGAGCTCCAGCAACTCCGCTACGTCGTGGCGGTCGCCGAGACCCGCAGCTTCACTCGGGCGGCTCAGCAGTGCCACGTCGTGCAGTCGGCGCTCAGCCACCAGGTCGCCAAGCTCGAACGTGAGATCGGCGCCCGGCTGTTCGACCGGACGAGCCGCCGGGTCGTGCCGACCGCCGCCGGGGAGGCGTTCGTGCCGGCCGCACGTGAGGCGCTCGAGGCTGCGGAGCGTGCCCGTGCCGAAGCAGCCGCCGTCTCCGGTGTGGTGAGCGGACGGCTCCGCCTCGGTGCCATCCCGACCGTGACGGCGCTCGACCTCCCGAGCCTCCTGCGCGACTTCCGCGACGCGCACCCACGGGTGGACGTGTCGCTGCGGACCGACGGCAGCGAGGAGCTCGTCGCGCGCATCACCACCGGTTCGCTCGACGTCGCGCTGCTCGGGCTCCCGCCGGGCCGTGTGCCGCAGGGAGTGCGCAGCCGCGTCTTCGGGCGTGACGAGCACGTCGCCGTCGTCGCTCCGGACCACGCCCTGGCAGGGGAGGACCGGACGGACCTCGCGACCCTCGCCCCGTACCCTTTCGTCGACTTCACCGCGGGCACGCCCGGTCGGCTGCAGACGGACCAGGCGTTCGCCGCCGCGGGCCTCGAGCGGCACGTCGCGTTCGAGGTGACGACCGGCGACCTCGCGGCACGGCTGGTCGCGCAGCGGCTCGGGATCGCGCTGCTGCCCGGCGCGTACGCGGCGACACTCGGCGGCGTCCGTACGGTGGCGATCGACGACGCCCCGGCGCGCGAGGAGCACATCGCGTGGAGCCGGTACCGCCCGTCGCCGGCCGCGGCGGCGTTCCTGGAGCTGGTGGGTCTCGATACGCCGCTCGGCTAGCGCCTCGCGTCTACTCGACCAGCGGGTTGCTGTTTCCTCGAGCAGCGGGTTGCCGTCCGCTCGACCGGCTGTTCTGCGGTAGAAACGTGCCATGGCCGACTTCGTGGGATCTGTGGACCAGGGCACGACCAGCACCCGATTCATGATCTTCGACCACGACGGTACGGAGGTCGCGCGGCACCAGCTCGAGCACGAGCAGATCCTGCCGCGCAGCGGGTGGGTCGAGCACAACCCGCTGGAGATCTGGGAACGCACCAGCGCCGTCGTCCAGACCGCGCTCGCCAAGGCCGGTCTCACGTCGTCCGACCTCGCCGCCGTCGGCATCACCAACCAGCGCGAGACCACGGTCGTCTGGGACCGCCGCACCGGCCGCCCGTACGGGCCGGCGATCGTCTGGCAGGACACCCGCACCGACCGGCTCGCCTCGCGCCTGGAGCAGGACGGGCACGGTGACATGATCCGCGAGAAGGCCGGCCTGCCACCGGCGACGTACTTCTCCGGAGGCAAGATCGCGTGGATCCTCGAGAACGTCGCCCGGGGTGCGAGAGGCCGCGGAGCGCGGTGACGCCCTGTTCGGGACCACCGACTCGTGGGTCGTCTGGCAGCTCACCGGCGGTCGGCGCGGCGGCGTCCACGCGACCGACGTGACGAACGCGAGCCGCACGATGCTCATGAGCCTGGAGACGCTCGACTGGGACGACGAGCTGCTGGAGATCTTCGGCATCCCCCGCGCGATGCTCCCCGACATCCGGCCGTCGTCGGTCAGCGACCCGTACGGGATGACGCTGGAGAACGGCCCGTTCGCGGGCGAGGTACCGATCACCGGTGTGCTCGGCGACCAGCAGGCAGCGCTGGTGGGGCAGGTCTGCTTCGCGCCGGGCGAGGCCAAGAACACCTACGGCACCGGCAATTTCCTCCTGCTCAACACCGGCACCGACCTCGTACGGAGCAAGGCCGGGCTTCTCACCACCGTCGCGTACCAGCTCGGCGACGACGCCCCCGTGTACGCGCTGGAGGGCTCGATCGCCGTCACCGGTTCGGCCGTGCAGTGGCTGCGCGACCAGCTCGGCATCATCTCCGGCGCCGCCCAGTCGGAGGCGCTCGCGCGGCAGGTCGAGGACAACGGCGGCGTGTACTTCGTGCCCGCGTTCTCCGGCCTCTTCGCCCCGTACTGGCGCTCGGACGCCCGCGGTGCGATCGTCGGCCTGTCCCGTTACAACACCAACGCGCACCTGGCCCGGGCGACGCTGGAGGCGATCTGCTTCCAGTCGCGCGACGTCGCCGAGGCGATGCGTCAGGACTCCGGTGTCGCCGTCGACGTGCTCAAGGTCGACGGGGGAGTGACCGAGAACGAGCTCTGCATGCAGATCCAGGCCGACGTGCTCGGGACGACGGTGAGCCGTCCGGTGGTGGCCGAGACGACGGCGCTCGGGGCGGCGTACGCGGCAGGGCTGGCGGTCGGGTTCTGGGAGAGCACCGACGAGCTGCGGCGCAACTGGCAGGAGTCGAAGCGCTGGGAGCCGCAGTGGGACGACGAGCGGCGCGAGGAGGCGTACGGGCGGTGGAAGAAGGCCGTGCAACGGACCCTCGACTGGGTGGAGGTGGACTGACGTGCAGCCGCTCGCGCTGGACCACGGCGCACGCGCCGACGCACTCGCACACCTGCGGGCGAGCGCGGCAGACGGACGACCGCTCGACGTGCTCGTCGTCGGCGGGGGAGTGGTCGGCGCCGGCTGCGCCCTCGACGCCGCCACACGCGGGCTGACGACCGGGCTCGTCGAGGCGCGTGACCTCGCCTCCGGTACGTCGAGCCGCTCGTCGAAGCTGATCCACGGCGGGCTGCGCTATCTGGAGATGCTCGACTTCGGGCTCGTCGCCGAGGCGCTGGCCGAGCGGAGCCTGCTCGTCGAACGTCTCGCGCCGCACCTCGTGCACCCCGTCCCGTTCCTCTACCCGCTCACGCACCGTGGCTGGGAACGGGTTTACGCGGGCACGGGCGTGGCGATGTACGACTCGATGGCGTGGGCGTCGGGGCAGTCGCGCGGCGTGCCGCGGCACCGTCACCTCTCCCGCCGCAAGGCGCTGCGGCGCATGCCGTCGCTGCGCAAGGACGCGCTCGTCGGCGCGATCGAGTACTACGACGGCCAGGTCGACGACGCACGCCACACGATGATGCTGGCGCGCACGGCGGCCTCGTACGGCGCGCACGTCGCCACCCGTACCCGCGTCACCGGCATGCTGCGCGAGGGCGAGCGGGTGACCGGTGTCGTCGTACGCGACCTCGAGGCTGGCGAGGAGTTCGAGATCCGCGCCTCGCAGGTCGTCAACGCGACCGGCGTGTGGACCGACGAGACGCAGGCGATGGCCGCGGAGCGCGGGCAGTTCCAGGTGCGGGCGAGCAAGGGTGTGCACCTCGTGGTGCCGCGCGACCGGATCCAGGGCGAGTCGGGACTGATCCTTCGTACGGAGAAGTCGGTGCTGTTCGTGATCCCGTGGAAGCGGCACTGGATCATCGGGACCACCGACACCGACTGGTCGCTCTCCAAGGACCACCCTGCGGCCTCGCGCACCGACATCGACTACCTCCTCGCGCACGTCAACACGGTGCTCGCGACGCCGCTCACGCACGCCGACGTCGAAGGCGTCTTCGCGGGGCTGCGGCCGCTGCTGCGCGGGGAGTCCGAGGCGACGTCGACGCTGTCGCGCGAGCACGCCGTCTCGCACTCGGTGCCGGGCCTGGTGGTGGTCGCGGGCGGCAAGTACACGACGTACCGGGTGATGGCGCGCGACGCGATCGACGCCGCCGCCGACGCGCTCGGGGTGCAGCTGTCGCGGGCCATCCCGGCATGCGTGACCGAGGACGTGCCGCTGCTCGGCGCCGACGGATTCGCAGGGTTGTGGAACCGGCGCGGACTGATCGCCGCACGCAGCGGACTTCACGAGGTGCGGGTGGAGCACCTCCTGCGCCGGTACGGGGCGCTGGTCGAGGAGGTGCTCGCGCTGATCGCCGCTGACCCGACGCTCGGCCGAGCCGCTCGGCGGTGCCGACGACTACCTGCGGGCCGAGGTCGTCTACGCGGTCACGCACGAGGGGGCGAGACACCTCGACGACGTCCTCACGCGCCGTACGCGGATCTCGATCGAGACGTTCGACCGAGGGACGGCATCGGCTGACGAGGTGGCGGCGCTCATGGCGGGCCCGCTCGGGTGGGGCGCGGAGCAGGTCGCGCGCGAGGTCGAGCACTACCTTGCGCGGGTCGCCGCGGAGCGCGAGAGCCAGACGATGCCGGACGACGAGACCGCCGACGCCGCGCGGATGGGCGCCCCGGACGTCGTCCCGGTCGTCGGGCTGGCCGACGAGCCCGCGTAGCCTTCCCGCCTTCCGCTGAGGACCCCAGGGGAGCCTCCGTACGATCGAGCTGTGCCTCCCCGTTCACCGCTCCCGCCGCAGGACGGCCTCAACGCCGTGTGGCTCCGGACGCCCGACCGGGGTCGTGAGGCGGTCGCGTGGACGACCATGGGGGAGTGGCTGCGGTGGCGCCTCCCGGAGAAGGTCGACGTCTCGGGGATGTTCACGGCCGAGCGCTTCGTGGACGACGACGGCACGCCGGTCGCCGACGCCGCTCCGTACCGGCCGCACACCTTCGTCTGGTTCTACCGTGACCTGCGCGAGGAGGCGCCGGTCCCCGGAGCGCTGCATGTGCTCCATCGCGACGAGCGCCTCGTGGTCGTGGACAAGCCGGCGTTCCTCGCGACGATCCCCCGGGGCCGGCACGTCCGCGAGAGCGTGGTCGTACGCCTGCGCGACCAGCTCGGGCTGCCCGAGCTCTCACCGGCCCACCGCCTCGACCGGATCACGTCCGGCGTCCTCGTCCTCACCACCGAGCGCAGGTGGCGCGGGCCGTACCAGATGTTGTTCCAACGGCGTGAGGCGCGCAAGACCTACCGCGCGCTCGCGCCGCTCGACCCGGCGCTCACCCTCCCTACGACGGTGAGCAACCACCTCGTCAAGCGACGGGGGCTGTTCCAGGTCGAGGCGGTCGCGGACGCCCCGCCGAACGCGATCACCCGCGTCGTCCTCGAAGGCCGCCACGGCGAGCACGGCGTCTACCGGCTCGAGCCCGCGACGGGGCGTACGCACCAGCTCCGCGCGCACCTGCACGGCCTCGGGATCCCGATCGTCGGCGACCCCGTCTATCCGCAGGTCCTCGACGTCGCGCTCGACGACTTCCGCCACCCGTTGCAGCTGCTCGCGAGCGAGCTGGCGTTCACCGACCCGGTCGACGGCACCGAGCGCGTCTACGCCAGCCGTCGCGCCCTGCCGCTGCACGCGGAGTGAGCGTGGCTCAGCCGAGAGAGCCGCGTGGCGTCACGGGACGCGGGCGGTCCACTCCTCGCTCTCGTACTTGCTGCGGGCGAGCGCTTCCATCGCCTCACGGGTCTCCTCGTCGAGCGCGACCCGCGTGAGGCCGTAGCTGTCCGCGAAGTGGTCGACCATCGCCCGTACGACCTCGTCGCGCGGCAGCCCGGTCTGGCTCTTGATGGGGTCGACCCGCTTGGCCGCGCTCGTGGTCCCCTTGTCGGACAGCTTCTCGCGCCCGATGCGCAAGATGTCGAGCATCTTCGCGGCGTCCATGTCGTACGACATGGTCACGTGGTGCAGCACTGCGCCGCCGGCGAGACGCTTCTGAGCGGCGCCGCCGATCTTGCCGTGCGGGGTGGCGATGTCGTTGAGCGGCACGTACGAGGCGTCGACGCCCAGGCCGCGCAGCGCCCGCAGCACCCAGGCGTCGAGGAACGCGTACGACTCCGCGAAGCTCATGCCCTCCACGAGCGAGGCCGGTACGTACAGCGAGTACGTGATGGTGTTGCCGGGCTCTACGAACATCGCGCCGCCCCCGGACATGCGCCGTACGACCGTCGCATCGTGGCGGGCGGCCGCCTCCGGGTCGACCTCGTTGGACAGGGACTGGAACGAGCCGATGATCACGGCGTTCGACGCCCACTCCCACACGCGCAACGACGGCGGGCGGGTGCCGCGGGCGACCTGCGTGGCGATCACCTCGTCGAGCGCCATCTGCTCCGCCGGGTGGAGTGGTCCCACGTCGACGAGCTCGAACGCGTGGTCGTGCCACGACGTGGACCGTCCGAGGGCCCGGGTGACGGCGAAGCCGACCGAGCGGGGATCGAACCCGATCATCGACGCGCCCTCGAGCGACCTCTCGACGGCGTCCGCGTACGACGTGACCGACGCGTCGGCCGGCATCCCTTCCAGGGCGCCTGCGATGCGTTCGAGGGCCTCGTCGGGTTCCAGGAAGAAGTCTCCCGAGAGTCGTACGTCCTTGAGGTGGCCGCCGCCGACCTCGAGGTCGACCACCACCAGCTTGCCGCCGGGAACCTTGTACTCGCCGTGCACCGCGACCTCCTCGTCGACCGACCGACGCCGGCGCGTCGGTCCGACAGGGGTCAACGCTCGCGAACCCGCTTCGCTTCCGTGGTGTGCGCTACGTCGCGCCGTCACGGGTCGTGGGGACGGCGCTGTCGTGGGCCGTGAGGATCGCGCGGGTGGCCTGGGCGAGCCGGTCCGCGTCGTGCGGGTCGAGCGTCCTCAGCGTGAGGGGGAGGGACTTACCGCGGTCGATCGCGCTGAGCGGTGCGCGTGGCGGATCCTCGATGAACCGGTGGATCGGAGAGACGGCCCTCTCGACGGGGCGTGCAGCCAGTGCCGCGAGTACCCGCAACGTCACTCTGAGCGCGGGTCGCAGAGGGCTGAGGTCGCCGGTCCTGGTGAACCCGGGGTGGTAGAGCACGTACGGGATGGGGTTGTCGTGCTGCGCGGCGAACCTCGCCCCGAGGAGGTCGTTCGCACGTGCGGCCTGCAGCTGCGCGGTGACCATGCCGTACTCGTCCTCGAGCTGGAGGTCGTCCCAGTGCAGGCGTCCCTTCGTCGTACCGACGCCGGCGACGTTGACGATGACCGGCGTCCGGCTCCGGCGGAGCAGGGGGCTGAGCTCGTGGCTGAGCAGGTAGCGGCTCAGGTAGTAGACGGCGAACACCTGCTCGAGGCCGTCCGCGGTGACCGTCCTCCTCGGAGCCTGGCGGTTCGCGAACAGGGTCAGAGCGTCGAGGACGTCGTGGCGAGCCGCGATCCGCCGGACGGCCGCTCGGGTGTCGTCGATGCCGGACAGGTCTACCTGCTCGAACTCGATCGCTCCCGTGACCTCGAGCCGGGCGGCCTCGTCCAGAAGGCGGTCGCCCTTCTCCCGGTTGCTCCCGAGGACGATCACCGTGTCTCCGCGGGCTGCCCTGCCGAGGGCGACGGCACGACCCATCCCGTTCGTCCCACCGCTGACGACGACCGTGCGCGGTGGATTCTCGCCCCTTCGGGGTGACGGCTTCCGGGCTCAAGGTTTCTCCTCGTCTCGACGGCGGATGCCACTAGCATCGAGAACATCCGCCCGGTGCGGAAGGAGGCACTGTGATGTCTGGTACGCACGCCGATGTGCCCACCCTCGTCAGCACGCCCTTGCCCGGGCCAGTCCCTTCGGACGAGTACGACCGGTGCCCGGTGACCGACGTGATCCGTCGGGTCGGTGACAAGTGGACTCTCCTGGTGCTCGTTCTGCTCGGCCGGCGCGCGCACCGCTACAACGAGCTCCACCGCGAGATCGACGGCATCAGCCAGCGGATGCTGACCCGCACGTTGCGGGCTCTGGAGGACGACGGCCTGGTCTGCCGGGAGGTGTTCCCGACGGTGCCGCCGAGCGTCGAGTACAGCCTCACCCCGCTGGGGAGGTCGCTGCTCGAGCCGCTCTCCGCCCTGGCGGACTGGGCGGTCGAGAACGAGGCGGAGATCGCGGCAGCGCGCCATCGCCCGCCCCGAGAAAACGAAGAACGCCAGGTGAGGAACGAGTCCTGACCTGGCGTCTCTTGGGGGTGGATGACGGGACTTGAACCCGCGACCACCGGCACCACAAGCCGGTGCTCTACCAACTGAGCTACACCCACCGCGCGCGACACGGCATCACCGTGTGCGGCGTGGACGAGTGTAGCGGGTCGGTCCGCGTCGCCCGAAATCCGGGGTCCCCTACGAAGCGTCTCCCTCGGAGTCGCCGCCGCGCAGCGAGCCGGAGTGCTCGGCGGCCAGTGCCTTGGCGGTCTCGCTGTCCGGGCCGGGCTCGGGCACGAAGACGGCAGCGCGGTAGTAGCGCAGCTCCTCGATGCTCTCGAGGATGTCGGCGAGCGCCCGGTGGTTGCCCGTCTTGGCGGGGGAGTTGTAGTACACCCTCGGATACCAGCGGCGCGAGAGCTCCTTGATCGACGAGACGTCCACCACGCGGTAGTGGAGGTGGCTCTCGAGCTCGGGCATGTCGCGCAGCAGGAACGCGCGGTCCGTGCCGACCGAGTTGCCCGCGAGCGGTGCTCTGCCCGGCTCCGGCACGTGCTGCTTGATGTAGTCGAGGACGACCTGCTCCGCGTCGGCGAGCGCCATACCGGCGTCGAGCTCGTCGAGGAGACCCGAGCTGGTGTGCATCTGTGTCACGACGTCGTTCATCTGGTCGAGCGCCTCCCGTGGCGGCTTGATCACGACGTCTATCCCCGCAGCGACCGGGTTGAGGTCGAAGTCCGTCACGATCGCGGCGACCTCGATCAGCGCGTCGTTCACCAGGTCGAGCCCGGTCATCTCACAGTCGATCCATACAAGCCTGTCCATCACGACCAACCACCCTAGCCGTTGACCCCGACCGGTAGCCTGGTCACGGTCGTCCGGGAACGCGGGCACCGGCTCGCACGTTCTCCCGATGACACGTGTCCGTATGCGAAGGATGGATGACCCAGGTGGCCACCAAGGATGACAAGCGCTCCCGTCGCGAGCGCGCCGAGCAGATGCGCAAGGAACGCGAGCGCCAGGACAAGCGCCGCCGCAACCTCATCACCGCGGCCATCGTCGTCGTGGTGATCGCGGTGATCGCCGGTGCCGGTTTCGCGGTCAAGGCCGCCGTCGACAACTCCGCTGATGCCCCCACGCGGACCCCGGACGGCATCACCGACACCGGAGGCGTGAACCTCACCGCCACCGACCTCGGCGGTACGGCCGCCGAGGACCCGGTGAAGGTCACGATCTTCGAGGACTTCGCCTGCCCGCACTGCAAGTCGTTCGAGGAGACCACCGGTCAGGTCCTCGACCAGCAGGTCGCCGCCGGCGCGATCGACGTCGAGTACCGCCCGGTCGCGTTCCTCAACGAGTTCTCCGACGACGCCATGGCTGCCGCGATGTGCGTGTTCGAGGAGGACGGCGCCAAGACGTTCCGCGACTACGCGAAGCTGCTGTTCGCCAACCAGCCGCAGGGTGGATCGCTCAGCGAGAAGGAGTTCCGCGACCTCGCCGAGGAGGCCGGCGCCAGCGAGGCGGCGACCAAGTGCATCACGGGCCGTCCGTTCCGCGAGTGGACCGAGGAGCAGACCGAGAAGGCCTTCGAGCAGCCCGATTCCGACGGCAAGAAGCTCTCGGGCACTCCGACCGTGTGGGTCGACGGCAAGGCGGTCAACGGACCGGAGGACGCCGAGGGCAACCCCAGCGTCCCTGGCACCGAGGACATCATGGCCGCGATCGAAGAGGCCAAGGCCGCCTGACGGTCGTAGCAGAGGCACGCGAGGCCCCGTACGCATGATGCGTACGGGGCCTCGGCTCTCTACGGTGGGAGAGGATTCCACCCACCGATGACGGGAGCGACAACCATGGCGACACGTACCGCGACGACGCAGTGGACCGGCGGACTGCAGGACGGCGCCGGCCGCGTCACCCTCGACAGCTCGGGGACGGGCACGTTCGACGTCTCGTTCCCGCGCCGCATCGCCGACGAGGCGGAGGGGAGCACCAGCCCGGAGGAGCTCCTCGCCGCCGCGCACGCCGCCTGCTACGCAATGGCGCTCTCGGGAGGGATCGCCAACGCCGGCGGCACCCCCCAGGCCGCGTCGGTGCGGGCCGACGTCACCGTACGACCCGACCGTGACAACGGCGGCCTGCTGATCTCCAAGATCGTCCTCACCGTGCGTGCGAAGGTCGACGGGCTGACGGCCGAGCAGTTCGCGGAGGTCGCCGAGGAGACCAAGAAGGCCTGCCCGGTGAGCAAGGCGCTCGCCTCCGTGCCGGAGATCGAGCTCGACGCCACGCTGGAGATCTGAGCACGGGAAGAGCTGAGCGCGCCCGGAGGGACTCGAACCCCCGACCCGCGGATTAGAAGGCCGCCGCTCTATCCAACTGAGCTACGGGCGCCCACAGGCAACCCTAGCGGCGCAGCTGTGGTCTGCGTGCGCCGCTAGGGTTCTCGTGTGTCCCAACCCTGGGCGGCTTCCGCGCCGCAGTCGCCGCCTGCGCCCGTGGCCGCCGGCCCGCTGCCGCCGATGCGTGACCCGATGTGGCAGCGCGGTCACACCCTGCTGGTGGTGCTGGTCTTCGTCACGGCGGCCGTCGGCGTCGTCGGGGTCGGCTTCTTCGCGATCACCAGCGGGGATGCGGCCGGGAGCGGCCTGAGCCTCTTGTACGCCGTCCTGCCGCTGCCGGCGATGCTCGGCTGCTTCTTCTGGCTCGACCGGTACGAGCCGGAGCCGTGGCACTACAAGCTGGCTGCCGTCGTGTGGGGCGGTGTCGTCTCGGTCGCGCTCGCGCTGCTCGCGCAGATCCTGATCTCGGAGACCTTCGACCTGTCCGACGCCGCGCTCGCGACGTTCATCGCACCGGTGACCGAGGAGCCGGCGAAGTGCCTGTTCCTCGTCCTCACGTTCCTGCGGATGCGCCGCGTCGTCGACGGGGTGGTCGACGGCCTCGTCCTCGCCGGCCTGGTCGGGCTCGGCTTCGCCTTCGTCGAGAACGTCGTCTACTACGCCGGCGCGTACGTCGGCATCGACGAGACGGGCATCGACGGCCCCGCCGCCACGACCGTGACGTTCGTGCTGCGCGGGATCATGAGCCCCTTCGCCCACCCCATGTTCACCGCGGCGTTCGGCATCGCGGTCGGGCTCAGCGTGGCTCGGCGCTCCAAGGCCGTACGCGCGTCGTTCTGGGCCGCAGGGCTCCTCGGCAGCATGCTCCTGCACGGCATCTGGAACGGCGGCGTCAGCTACCTCGGCGGCGTCGGCTTCCTCCTCGCGTACGGGTTCACCGGGCTGCTGCTCGCCGGCACGATCGTCCTCGCCGTCCTGGCGCGCCGTGAGCAGGGGCGCTACCTCGTCCGCGCGCTCACCGACATCGCCCGGCGCGGCTGGCTGGTGGCCGACGAGATCCCGTACGTCGCCTCGCCCAGCTATCGCCGCAAGGCCGTCAAGCACGCCCGGCTCCACGGCGGGGACGTCTCGGCCAAGGCGACGAAGCGCTACCAGCGCGACGCGATCACGATGGCGTTCCTCTACGCCGGCGTGATGGACCACATGCCCAAGCCGGCGGCGCCGCAGCGGGTCGACGCGTTCCTCGCCGAGATGCGGGTGCTGCGCCCGTACGTGGTGCTCCCGCCGCCGCTGCGCTTCTCGTACGCAGGGCCGAGCGCCTACCCCGGCAACCGCGCGTATGTCGGCAACACCCCGTACGCGGGCAACGCCCCGTACGGGGCCGTCCCGCCCCGGCCGACGTCGTACCCGCCGAACACCCCGTACGGCCCTCGGGCGCCCTACCCGGCGCCCCCAGGAGCCCCCTCCAGACCCGACATCCCTCCGCACGCGCCGGGCCAGCAGCCGCCGGGCGGCGAGACCCCTCAACCGCCCGGCGGGTGACCGAAGACACGCTTTCCGACCTGCTTCGCAGTCACGGGTGCGTGATCCGCCCAGGTCTCCATTAGTCTGAGGTCCGGGCATGTACCCCCCCTTCTCCGGAGGTTCGAGTGTCGACGGACGGCTCCACTGCGACTTTGCTCGCTGCGCTGCTCAAGCTGCGCACCGAGCTGAGCGGTGCTGCCCTCGGGCTGGACATCCCTGGGGCCACGGACGGACGCGAGGCGCAGCGCGCCCTGCTGACCCAGCTCGACGACTACGTCCTCCCACGGCTCGTGCAGCTCGACGCGCCGCTCCTGACCGTCGTCGGCGGCTCCACGGGCGCCGGCAAGTCGACCCTCGTGAACTCGCTGGTCGGCCGGCGGGTGACCGAGTCGGGCGTCCTGCGGCCGACGACGCGCTCCGCCGTCCTCGTGCACAACCCCGCTGACGCCCACTGGTTCCAGCCCGACCGCATCCTGCCCGACCTGGCCCGGGCCAGCACGCAGTCGCACGACACCCGCTCGCTGACGCTGGTGGCCGCGCACACCGTGCCCAAGGGCCTCGCGCTCCTCGACGCACCCGATGTCGACTCGATCGAGACCGAGAACCGTCGCCTCGCCACGGAGCTGCTCGCCGCGGCCGACCTGTGGTTGTTCGTGACATCGGCCGCTCGCTACGCCGACCAGGTGCCGTGGGACTACCTGCGGGAGGCCGCCGACCGCAGTGCCGCGGTGGCGATCGTGCTCGACCGCACCCCGGACTCCTCGATGGGCGAGGTCCGCGGCCACCTTGCACGCATGCTGACCGCCCGCGGCCTGAAGGACTCGCCGCTGTTCACCGTGCTCGAGACCGAGGTCGACGACGACGGGCTCCTTCCGCCGAGCTCGGTCGCGCCGATCCTCAACTGGCTCCACGACCTGGCCGCTGACCCGGAGGTCCGCTCCGCGATCGTGACGCAGACGCTCGACGGCGCGGTGCGCAAGATCGTGTTCGGCGCGTTCGACGTCGCCGACGCCGTGGCCGACCAGGGCGCGGTGCTGGGTGCGCTCGTCGAGGACGTCGACCGCGCCTACACCGGTGCCGAGGCCGCGTTCGCCAAGGCCGCCTCGGACGGCACGCTCATGCACGGCGAGCTGGCCGCCCGCTGGCGCGACTTCGCCGGGTCGGGCGACCTCCTGCGGGGTGCCGACGACCGCATCGGCCGCATCCGTGACCGCATCGTCGACAGCGTGCGCGGTCGTCGCGCCCGGGTCGCCGAGGTCCAGGAGAGCCTGGCCCACAACGTCGAGCTCCTCCTTCTCGAGCAGGCCGAGGCCGGCGCCCACGGCGCGTACCAGGCGTGGGAGCAGAACGCCGCAGGGGCCGCGCTCCTGGAAGGCCCCGGTCGTGAGCTCGACCGGGCGACGCGCACCCTGCGCTCGCGCGCCGAGCGGATCGCGGCCGACTGGATCGAGGCGTGCACCGAGATCGTCCGTGCGGAGGGCGGCGAGCGCCGCATGACCGCGCGGTTCCTCGCGCTCGGGACGGCAGGCTCCGCCGTGACGCTCGGCATCTGCGTCGTCAACGAGCTCGCACCCCGTGAGGACGAGGCTGCGACCGGTGCTGCGACCGCCCGCGAGCTGTTCGTCGACGTGTTCGGTGAGACGAGCGCGCGACGCCTCCTGGACCTCGCCAAGGAAGATCTCCTCCGACGGGCGGGCACGGTCCTTCGTGACGAGCGGCAGAGGTTCTACGACGTACTCGCACGGACTGCCGCTCCGCCCGCTGCAGCCGATAGCATTCGAGCCGCTGCACGCGCGGCAGAGGATGCGCGGCACACCGACCTGATCCCCGAGGACTGGGACTGACGTGACTGACACCCCACCCGCACCGCTGTTCAGCACGACCGGCGGTGATGTCGCCGCACGCGTCGACGGTCTCGCCCGCGCTGTCGAGGCTTCCGCCGGCCGGCTCGACCCTGCCCTCGTGGAGGAGGGGGCGGCGGTCGTCCAGCGCGCCAGTGCCCGTCTCCGCCTGGCCAGCGACCGTACGGTCGTCGCGCTCGCGGGCGCGACCGGCTCCGGCAAGTCGTCGCTCTTCAACGCCGTCGCCGGCGTCGAGCTCTCCGCCGTCGGTGTCCGTCGGCCGACGACGTCGTGGGCGATGGCCGTCGCCTGGGGTGACGACGGCGGGCGCGCCCTGCTCGAGTGGATCGGCATCCCGGAGCGCCAGCAGATGTCCCTCGGGAGCCCGCTTGGTCTCGTCCCGGAGGACACGAACCTCGAAGGGCTGGTCCTCCTCGACCTCCCCGACCACGACTCCACCGAGGTGGCGCACCACCTCGAGGTGGACCGCCTCGTGAAGTACGCCGACGTGCTGGTGTGGGTGCTCGACCCGCAGAAGTACGCGGACGCCGCCATCCACGAGCGCTACCTGCGTCCGCTGGCACGTCACGCCGGCGTGACGATGGTCGTGCTCAACCAGATCGACAAGCTGCCGCCCGAGCAGTGGGACGGCACGCTCCAGGACGTGCGGCGCCTGCTCGCCGAGGACGGCCTGGCTGGTGTCCCGGTCATCGCCGTGTCCGCTCTGCGCGGTGACGGCGTCGACGACTTCAAGCGTGCGCTGGTCCGCAAGATCCGCGACAAGCAGGCCGCAGGTCTCCGTACGGGGGCCGACGTCGAGCACATCGCCAAGGCGTTCGAGCAGATCAGCGGTGACGCACCGGCCATCGGTCTCACCGACTCCGACCGCGCCCAGCTGGTCGACACGCTCGCCGAGGCAGCGGGAGTCTCCGCGGTCGCCGACGCCACCGAGAAGGGTCTCGTCTCGCGGGCCGTCTCGGCGACGACCTGGCCACCGCTGCGCATGATCGGCCGTACGAAGGGCGCCTCCGGCGGTGCCGGTTCGGCGCTCCACGCGCTGAGCACCGGTGACGCCACCGCGCGCGTCCAGCGCCCTGCGGTGGATGTCGCCGTGCGCGACGTCGCCGAGAAGGCCGCCATCGGTCTGACCCCGTCCTGGGTGCAGTCGATGCGCCGCGCGGTCGTCGTCCCCAACCGTGACCTCGCCGACGTCCTCGACGGCGCGATCGCCCGTACGGGGCTCGGGCTCGACAAGACCCCCGCGTGGTGGTCGGTCGTCAAGATGGTCCAGTGGCTGGTGTTCGCCGTGACGATCGCCGGTCTCCTCTGGACGATCGCGCTCACCGGCGCGGAGCTCACCGGAGCAGCGTCGGCGCCCACCGTGGCGGGCGTGTGGGTGCCCGTGCTCATGGCGGGTGGTGGTCTGGTCGTCGGGCTGCTGCTGGCTCTGATCACGACGGTGGCCGCGAAGTCGTCGGCGTCGCGTCGCGCGCAGGGTGCTGAGGACAGGCTGCGCGACGCGATCGCCCACGTGACGCAGGAGCGGGTCCTCGCTCCGGTCGACCACGAGCTCGGCGCGTACGAGCAGGCACGCCGCGGCATCGCTGCGGCGCTCGGTCGCCGCGTCTGATCCCCGCCGGGCCGTTCGCGGCCTGCTGCCGTTCGTCCACCACGTCCGGCCGTCCCCAGGACGGCCGGACGTCGTGCGTCCATGGAGTTCGCGGACCCACGCTGGCTGTGTCCCCGACGATCAGGAGCAGCCATGAGCGACAACCAGATGACCGTGTACGGCAACCTCGGCACGCCGGTCGACTACCGCGAGAGCAAGGGCTTCGGGTGGGCGATGTTCAGGGTGGGGTCCACCCCACGCTTCTTCGACCGGCAGCTGGGCCGATGGCGTGATCTGGAGACCGTGTGGATCACCGTCAAGGCCAGCCGCACGCTCGCCCAGAACGCCGCCGCCTCCCTCAAGATCGGCGACCCCGTCGTGGTGATCGGGCGCCTGCGCAGCCACACCTGGGAGGACAAGGAGACGCGCGAGCAGCACCGGCGCGACGTCCTCGAGGCTGCCGTGGTCTGCCACGACCTCAACCGCGGTACGTCGACGTTCACGCGCAACGAGCCGGCCGCGGCGCAGGAGCAGCCGTCGTCGGACGGTGAGGCGGTCGCGGAGTTCGAGAGCAGCTACACCACTCCCGCGCCGGGGACCCCTGCGGAGCCCGTCCCCGTGTGACCGGGCGGGGAGCGCTGCGATCGGCGTCCGATTCACGGATGCTGCGGTCGAGCGCCTACCCTGGACTCACCATGGCTGATTACGTCTTCACCCTGCACAACGTCCGCAAGGCACTCGGCGACAAGGTCGTTCTCGACAACGTGACCTTGTCCTTCCTTCACGGCGCCAAGATCGGTGTCGTCGGTCCGAACGGCACGGGCAAGTCGACGCTGCTCAAGCTGATGGCCGGCATGGAGCAGGCGAACAACGGCGACACCTACAGGGACCCCGACGCGACCGTCGGCATCCTCCTGCAGGAGCCTCCGCTGACCGAAGGCAAGACCGTCCTCGAGAACGTTGAGGAGGCCGTCGCCGACATCAAGGGCAAGCTCGACCGCTTCAACGCGATCAGCGAGGAGCTCGCCAGCCCCGACGCCGACTACGACACCCTGCTGGCCGAGATGGGCGAGCTCCAGACGGACCTCGACCACGCGAACGCCTGGGACCTCGACTCGCGGCTCGAGCAGGCCATGGATGCGCTGCGGTGCCCGCCGCCGGACGCGCTCGTCGACCCGCTGTCCGGTGGTGAGCGCCGCCGTGTCGCGCTGTGCAAGCTCCTCCTCCAGCAGCCCGATCTCCTCCTGCTCGACGAGCCCACCAACCACCTGGACGCCGAGAGCGTGCTGTGGCTGGAGCAGCACCTCGCGAAGTACCCCGGTGCCGTCCTCGCCGTGACACACGATCGGTACTTCCTCGACAACGTGGCGCAGTGGATCCTCGAGCTCGACCGCGGCAAGGCCCACCCGTACGAGGGCAACTACTCGACCTACCTCGACACCAAGCAGCAGCGCCTCGTCGTCGAGGGCAAGAAGGACGCCAAGCGGCAGAAGATCCTCGCGCGCGAGCTCGAGTGGGTCCGCTCCAACCCCAAGGCTCGTCAGGCCAAGAGCAAGTCGCGTCTGGCCCGCTACGAGGAGCTCGCCGCCGAGGCGGAGCGTCGTCGTTCCGTCGACCTGTCCGAGATCAACATCCCGGCAGGTCCGCGCCTCGGCGACGTCGTCCTCGACGCCAAGAACCTCACCAAGGGCTTCGGCGACCGTACGCTCATCAACGACCTCAACTTCTCGCTCCCGCGCGCCGGCATCGTCGGCATCGTCGGTCCCAACGGCGTCGGCAAGACCACGCTGTTCAAGATGATCGTGGGGGAGGAGGAGCCGGACGCCGGCAGCCTGACGGTGGGCAGCACGGTCAAGATCTCCTACGTCGACCAGTCCCGTGGCGGCATCGATCCGTCCAAGAATGTGTGGGAGGTGGTCTCGGACGGGCTCGACCACATCAAGGTCGCCAACTTCGAGATGCCCAGCCGCGCGTACGTCGCCTCGTTCGGCTTCAAGGGCCCCGACCAGCAGAAGCGCGCCGGCATCCTCTCGGGTGGTGAGCGCAATCGCCTCAACCTGGCGCTGACGCTGAAGATGGGCGGCAACCTGCTGCTCCTCGACGAGCCGACCAACGACCTGGACGTCGAGACGCTGCAGTCGCTGGAGGACGCGCTCCTCGACTTCCCGGGCTGTGCCGTCGTGATCTCGCACGACCGGTGGTTCCTGGACCGCGTCGCGACGCACATCCTGGCGTGGGAGGGCGACTCCGAGGACGGCGCCAACTGGTACTGGTTCGAGGGCAACTTCGCCGACTACGAGGCCAACAAGGTCGAGCGCCTCGGGCCGGAGGCAGCGCGTCCGCACGCCCTCACGTACCGCCGCCTGACGCGCGACTGAGCACGACCGCGAGACGCGACAGAAAGACCCGACGTTCCCGCCCGGATGTGGCGGGAACGTCGGGTCGTTTTCGGTGGGTCTTTCGTCAGCCTGCGGCGCCGGCGGGCAGGACCCTGATCGCCTCGATCGCGAGGTCACCGGTGCCGGCGATCGGGTCGAGGCGCAGCTGCAGGAGGGAGGCGTCCTGCCGCGGGACAGGGATCTGATAGGTCGCCGTCCCGCCCGACTCGACGGTGAAGCGTCCGCTCCGTGACTCCGCGAATCCGCCGTCGGTCGTCGCCCAGAAGAGCTGACCTCCGCCGCTGGTGGTCGACGACATCACGACCTCGATCACGGCTCCGTCACCGAGCGGCACCGACACCTGGGGCCCGACAAGGTAGGGGTCGCCACCGACCGACGAGAACCGCAGAGCACCGCCGGACGCCTCCACACCTTGGATGTGGTTTGCGCCGACCCAGCCCTCCGTGTCGCCGTCGGTCTCGAACTCCCACGCAGCGAAGGACTGCACGACCTTCACCTCCGCCGTGCGGACGATGCGGCGTCCGGCCGGCCCTTCCAGCGTGAACGTCACGGCACTCACACCTTCTCCGGCATCGGCGGGCGGTGTGACGCGCACGTCGATGCTCGTCCGGACCTGCGTACCCGACGACGGCTCGGAGATCTCGACGCTCTCGGGATCCACCGTCCAACCTTCCGGGACCGAGGTACGCAGCGCTGCCGTCAGCTCGTCGGGCGCGATGCCGCTCACCGTCGCGGTGAAACCGGCTGCGCGGCCCGGAGTGACCGACACCGTCGCCGGGTCGACGGCGAGGTCGAGCGACGTCACCTGCGCACCACGAGCGAGGGCGAGCTCGACGACCTTCTGAGGTCGCAACGACACCGGTCCCAGCAGCCCGGACGGGAGACCGCTGCCGTCGACCTCGTTCGCCGAGGCGTTGGTGACCCGTACCGCGATCTCGTTCTCCCCGTCGCGCAGGAAGTCGGTGACGTCAAGCGTGTACGGCGACCAGTCGAGCGAACCTGCCTTCCGGCCGTTGACCGTCACCTCGGCAAGCTCGCGGACCCGGCCAAGGTCGAGCTCGATGCGGCGGTCGTCCGCCCGGAACCCGTCTGGCAGCGTGAACACCTTCGTGTACGTGCCCGAGCCGGAGTACCCGCCATCGAGGTCAGTCCACGAACCGAGCGGGCGGCGCACGCTCTGGGCGCCGTCGCGGTCGAAGCGGAACGCCCAGTCGCCACCGAGCGCCACCGGCTCGAGCGGGTCGTCGACCGTGGTCACCGCGCCGTACTCGCGTCCGCGGAACTCGCCCCGTGCGTAGACCTCGCCCGGTCGGTCCGTCACGAGAGTCGCCCGAAGAGTGCCCTCGCTGAACACGACGTCTTCAGCCTCGGCGTTCGTCGCCGTGAGGTGCGCAACCTTTCCGTTCGGGTGCGCCCCGGGCCGGAACGTGACCCAGCGCGCCTCGTACGGCTCCATCGTCAACGGGACGACCGTCCGGCCGCCGTCGCGGCGGAAGACCGGCGCGACCTCCGTCTCACCGGTCTCAGGATCCCAGTACTCGGGCGTGCCGGCGACGTCGAAGCGCCCTGTCGTGCGGACCTCGCGCCCGGACAGGTTGACGACGAGGAAGGCGTCGTCGGCCTTGCGCTTCACGTGCCGCACGCGCACGTCCGGCGCGCTGTCGAGCGTGACGCCCGGCGACACCCGCGACGCGACGACCTTGGCGAGCGTGCTGCGGTCGGGCAGATAGACCGCGAGCCCGCCTCTGCGGTGCTTCTTGGTGGACGCGGCCGGCGCCGAGGGATCGGTGCCGAACAGTGCTTCCAGGCGCCGATGCAGGGCCGCATCACGTCCGGACGCCTCGCGGGTGGCGAGCCCGTCGACGGCCACGACGGTGCCGCCGTCGGCGACGAGCTGCTCCAGCGTCCGTACGGCCTCGAGCGACAGCACGGTCGTCCGTGGGAGCACGAGCGCCTGCCAACGCTGCTTGTGCAGGGCCAGCTCACCGTCCTTCACCGTGACGTCGACTCCGAGGTCCTCGTCACCGGCCAACGCCAGCTCGTCGAGGTAGTCGAAGTCCAGCTGTGCGCGGAGCAGGTCGTTCGACGTGCCCTTCCACGAGTCGTCGACCGGGCCGAGTTCCGGCCCGTTCCCGGCGAATCCACGGACGTCCCACGGTGTGCCTGTCGCCATCACCGACGAGCTCGGGTAGAGCACACCCACCGGGTTCATGGCCACAGCACCGCGGGCTGGTTCGGTGAGGCGACCCACCATCTCGGCGTACTGGGAGAAGCGGGGCCAGAAGGTGTTCTGGAAGAACTGGCTCGGCGGTGACTCGGAGGCGCGCTCGTCGTCGGTCGAGTAGTAGAACGCGTGGTTGTCGATGAGATCGACACCTCCGGCCGCCTCCCACGCGACCGTCCGCTTCATCTCCTCCATCGTCAGATCCCAGCCGAACGCGCCGAACGTCTCCGCCAGGTTGCGCTTGCGGTCGAACAGGTGGGCGACCGACGAGTTGAGCTTGGGCGTGATCGCCGAGGTGTCGAGTCCGCTGATCAGGTCCATCCCCGGCAGCTGGTAGTAGCGGCTCATCTCGAACCAGCTCCCGCCCTCGATCAGCTTGTGGCTGCCGAGGTCCTCCTCGACGAGCGGGTTGGAGATCAGCGCGATGTCGTGATCGGCCGCCCAGTCGGCGAGCGGCTTCGTGTGCGCCTCGTTGTAGCGGTCCGAGAGCGCGTCGTAGTAGTCGACCCGGGCCCGCGTCGTCTTCTCACCGGCGTCGTACCAGATCCCGAGCAGGTCCTGCGTCAGGTCGTAGCCGGCGTTGTCCTCGAGGTAGTCCCGGAAGCCGGGGGTCCACGGGATCGAGCCGCGCGAGTCCAGCCCGCCACGGTTGTCCGGGAAGTTGTTGTAGAAGCCGGGCTCGTCGTTGAAGATGCCCGGGATCGTCGTCCCGAAGTGCCGCTTGAACCGCTTGGCGTACGTCTCGTGCGTGATGTCGATGAACTTCTCGGTCACGTCGGGGTTGAGCATGTCGACGTACGGCTCGTCCGGCTCGAGGTCGGGGTGGTAGTTCTCCAGCGGTCGCTGGACGAGGTGCACGACGCACCAGTCACCGGCGGGCGCCGTCCACGTCAGGCGACCGTCCTTGACCTTGTCGGTCAGCTCGACGGTCGACGCGCCGTCGAGACGGACGCCGCGAGCCTCGCCGTTCGTGACACAGGTCCCGGTGCCGGTCTTACGCGCCGCCAGGGTGGCGATCAGCTCGGGCTGCGGGGTCTTCGAACCGTCACTCTGGCCGGGGACCTCGGCGTCGTACGTCGTGCCGCCCGCGACGTCGATCGCGCTGGGGGAGAGGTACCACGGGACGTACGAGGGGTCTGCCTCGATGGTGCGGCCGTCGACGACACCGCCCCGGACAGTACGCCCACCGGCGAATCCGCTCGGCCAGTTGAGGTCGTCGTACAGCCACGCCTTCATCCCGCGGCTGCGCGCCTCCTTCAGCACGAATCCGACCTTGTCGAAGTAGTCGGTCGACAGGTAGTACGTGTTCTCCGTCTTGCCGAACTCACCTCCGAGCCCTTGGCGGGGGTGGATGAAGAACTCCTCCACACCGTTGCCCTGCATCTCGTCGAGCTGACGCTCCAGCTCGGCCTCGGTCAGCGTGCCGTTCCAGAACCAGAACGCGTGCGGCCGGCTCGTGGACGGGGGATCGGCGAACGCCGCCGGGTCGAGACGACCCGTGGCGTCGTTCCAGGACGGCGCTCGAGGCACGCGGTCCGTGGCGCTCGAGGCACCGGCCAGGCCGAACATCAGGGCGAGCGCCGCTGCTCCGGCCGCTGCGGTACGCGTACGCCGGCGCCAGGCGGTGGATCGTGCAGTCATGCATCCTCCTTGACGGTGAAGCTGTAGGTGCCCGATCCCAGCTCGGCGACGACGGTGCCGGCCTCGACACGTACGTCGCTGACGCCGACGGCCTTCGCGGCGGGGCGGCCGCTCTCGGTGAGGGAGCCGATGTGCGACGTCGGGATCTTGACCGTGGCGGTGGTGTTGACCGGCACCGTCACCTTGAGGGTCAGACGGCCGTGCTTGCGCGCCCACCGGGACCGGATCTCGCCGTACCCGGACTCGTACCGAGCGTCGGCGTGGTCGAGGCCGCCACCGGGCTGCGGAGCGACGGTGAAGTGACGGTAGCCCGGCTGGTCCGGATCGGGCTGGATGCCACCGATCGTCTGGTACATCCAGTTCCCCACGGCGCCGTAGGCGTAGTGGTTGAACGAGTTCATGCTGACGTCGCCGAAGCTGCCGTCGGGCTGGATCGAGTTCCAGCGCTCCCAGATCGTGGTGGCGCCCTTCTCGACCTCGTACCCCCACGACGGGTACGTCCGCTGGTTGATCAGCTTGTACGCGACGTCGGTGTGCCCGGTCTTGGTGAGCACCGGAAGGAGGTCGGGCGTCCCGAGGAACCCGGTCGCGAGGTGCCAGTCGTGCCGTTCCAGGTTGGCGACCAGGCGGTCGGCGGCGTCGTCGACGAGGTCGTCCGGTACCAGTCCGAAGGACAGGGCGACGACGTAACCGGCCTGGGGGTCGCCGGGGAGCGCGCCGTCGTCACCGACGTACTTGGCGACGAACGCCTCGCGGACGTCGGTGGCGAGATCGGCGTAACGGTCGGCATCGGTGTCCTTGCCGATCGCCGTCGGCCATCTGCGAGAGCAGCCTGGCCACGTGTGCGAAGTAGGCAGTGCCGATCAGGTCGCGTGGGGCGTTGTCGTCCAGGTTCAGCCAGTCTCCGTACCCGGCGTCGGGGCGGATGTAGCCGTCGCTGTTCTTCTCGAGGTAGTCCACCCACGCCGTCATCGACTCGTAGCTCTCCTCGATCACCGCCTTGTCGCCGTAGGTCTGCCACAGCGTGTACGGGACGGTGACCGCGGCGTCACCCCAGCCCGCGTTGCCCGCGCCTACCACCGGCACGTACGGCACCACGTCGGTGACGGCGCCGTCGGGGCGCTGCGCATCGCGGAGGTCCTGCAGCCACTTGTCGCCGAGGAACGTGGAGACGTCCATGTTGAACGCGGCCGTCGGGGCGAAGACGTTGATGTCACCGGTCCATCCCATCCGCTCGTCGCGCTGAGGGCAGTCCGTAGGCACACTGAGGAAGTTCCCGCGCTGCGACCACACGATGTTGCTCTGGAGCTGGTTGAGCATCGGGTCAGAGGTCTCGAAGTGTCCGGTCATCGGCGCATCGGTTCCGAGCACCTTGCCGATCAGGTCCCGCTTGCTGGGCTTGCCGGACAGCCCGGTGACCTCGACGTAGCGGAACCCGTGGAACGTGTAGCGAGGCTCGTACGTCTCTACGCGGTCGCCGCGGGCGGTGTAGTAGTCGATGACACGCGCGCTACGCATGTTCTCGGTGTAGAGCGTGCCGTCAGGGTTGACCTCCTCGCCGTACCGCAGACGGACCTTCTGGCCCTTGGCCAGCCCACGCAGGGTGACCGCCACCGTGCCGACCATGTTCTGGCCGAGGTCGAGCACGTACGCGCCAGGGGCCGGCTCGGTGATCTTCTGGACCGGCATCTCCTGCGTCACCCGAACCGGCGGGTCTGCCTGCGCGACGAGCGCGGTCTCGACGTCCGTCTTCTCGACCACCGGCGCCCAGGCGCGGTCGTCATATCCGGGCCGGGTCCAGCCGGGTGTCTCCCGACGGGCGTCGTACTCCTCGCCGTCGAGGATGTCAGCGTGGGTGACCGGACCTGCCGTGCTCTTCCATGAGGTGTCGGAGACGACCCGTTCGGTCGTGCCGTCGGTGTAGGTGATCTCGAGCTGGCTGAGCAGCCCGGGCAGCTTGCCGTACAGGTTCGGTCCGTAGATCGCGATCTTGCCTGCGTACCAGCCGGTCGACAGGCGCGCGCCGAGCGCGTTCGCGCCGCGCTTCACCAGCGAGGTGACGTCGTAGGTCTGGTACGGGGTGCGCTTGGAGTAGTCGGTCCATCCCGGCGCCCAGCGGTGGTCGGAGACCTCGCGGCCGTTGAGCTGGAGGTCGTAGATGCCGAGGGCCGTCGAGTAGAGCCGCGCAGTCTTCACGTGCTTGTCCGTGGTGAACGTCGTGCGCAGCTGGGAGGTGAGCTCCGCCTTGGCCTCGGTCGTCGGGTTCCAGCGGACGGTGCGGTCACCCGTGACGGGCTGGCCGTCGGCGTAGGCGCTGCCTTCGGCGAAGACGTCGTCGGTGTGGCTCCACCAGCCGGCCTGTCCTTCGAGGCTCGACATCTCGAGGTAGTACTCGCCGGGTTCGGCGGGTGTCTCGAGCGTGATCTCGGCCCAGCTGTTGTCGGCGTGGTCGACGAACCGACTCTCCGCGACCGTCTCGCCGGTCGGTCCGCCGCGACGGAGGGTGAGGGTGAAGTCGGAGTCGGACGTTCCCCACGTCGGGAAGCTTCCGCCGATCCGGTCGAACGGGCGGTCCGTGGTGACGGACTGGCCGAGCGTCGTGCCGGCGCGGAGCGCTGCGGGGGAGTTCTGCTGCGAGTTCGAGGTCGGCAGCGGGAGGTCGGTGTCGTGCGCGATCCACTCCGCGGACCAGTCCGATGCCTCGAGCAGGCCGGTCTCGAACCAGGTCGGTGCGCTCCAGCGGCCGGCATGGCCGGTCACGTCCCAGGCCATGACCTTCCAGTAGTAGCGCGTCCGTGACTCGAGCCGTGGACCGCCGTACGGCACCTGCCGCGACTCCGCGGACGCCACCTTGCCGGAGTCCCAGACGTCCCCCTTCCCTCGCGCGAGGAGCGACGGGCTCGACGCCACCAGCACGCGGTACGCGGACTGCGCCTGAGCGCGCTCACGCGAGGTCAGCTGCCACCCGAAGGCGGGCAGTCGCTCGCCGACACCGAGAGGGCGAGTCTGGTGGTCGGTGGAGAGGGCGTGGGGGCGGACCTCGCCCGGCGGCGACGCCTGGGCGGGCGCGAACGGGAGGAGGAACGTGGTGACAGTGAGTGCGACCGCGAGCTTGAACAGACGTGAGCTCATCGAGCATGATCCCTTCGGCGCGTGTGCGCGGAGACGAATCTGGCGGTGTTGAATCGTTTCAGTGTGACCTTGGCAACACCGAAGCGTGTCGGTCAACCGTCGTGTCCGGTTCCGGCCATGTCCCGAGTGGCGCGAATGCGCCGATCCCCACCGAAAGACCCGACGTTCCCGCCCGGATGTGGCGGGAACGTCGGGTCGTTCTCGTTGGCCGTCTCCAGCCTGATCCCGAAGGGCTCAGCTCAGAACCGTGAGCCCTTGAGGTCCGTGCGGATGCGTTCGAAAACGCGTCCGATGACAGCAAACTCCTCATCGGTTGCATTGTCGAGGAGATATCGGCGCACGCCGCCGACGTGCGTGTGGGCGGCGGTCGCGGAGTCGCTCGAAGCCGTCGTCGGTCAGGACGGGCGTGACGCCGCGGCCGTCGGCGGCGCACTGGAGCCGCGCATCGACGATGCCGTCGCGCTCGAGCCGGCGATCGTGTGCGTGACGCGGCTGCGCGAGTGCGACGACGGCGTCGGCGAGCTCGGCCATGCGGATCGAGCGGTCGGGCGCCTCGGAGAGGCGGACGAGGATCTCGTACTCGGGCATCGAGAGGCCGTGCTCGCGTGCGCAGGTCGCGGTCGAGCCGGTCCATGAGCACCGTCGTCCCGCCCAGGAACGCGCGCCAGAACTCGCTGCTGCTCGGTCGTCGAGCCAGCGGGTCTCGGGGTGCCGGTGGTCGAGGTCATGGCAGAAGTGTACCCAGGGAATAGTTGTAGATTCAATTAGTCAGGTATGGTGAAGCGACTTGGTTGAAACTTGCAACAACTTGCGTAGGCTCCAGCGCTTGTTGACAGGACTCCCATACGACACCCGAAGGACATCAGGAGACATGAGCGACAGATCACCACCGGCACCTGGAACCTCGACCCGACCCACACCGAGATCGGCTTCACCGTCCGTCACCTCATGAGCAAGGTGCGCGGCAAGTTCGAGACGTTCGAGGGCACCATCACCACGCGCCGACGACATCACCGCGTCGACGGTCGACCGTCGACGATCGACCTCGTCGTCGATCAACACCGGCACGCGCCGACCGTGACGCGCACCTGCGCTCGGGCGACTTCTTCAACGTCGAGGAGCACCCGACGATGACGTTCGTCTCGACCGGCGTCGTCGAGAAGGGCGACACCGAGTTCGTCGTCACCGGCGACCTGACGATCAAGGACGTCACCAAGTCGGTCGAGCTCGCCGTCGAGTTCCTCGGCGAGGGCAAGGACCCGTGGGGCGGCACGCGCGTCGGCGTCGAGGCCACGACGACCGATCAGCCGCAAGGACGTTCGGCATCGACTTCAACATCCCGCTCGAGGGCGACAAGGTCATGATCGGCGACAAGATCACGCATCAACATCATCGCCGAGGCCGTGCTCGCAGGCCTGATCTGCACGCCGCCTCGCGACGAGCGGCTCACGCGGCGTCCTGACCCCCCGGCGTCCGGGCGCCTTCGTCGTGCCGGCGGTCGCGCGCGACGGTGCGTCAGGCGTCGGCGCCGACCATGCGCACCGCGAGCTCGGCGTGCAGGCGGCCGACTCGTCGGGCGTCGTGGCCCGCCGGGCTCGAACCAGCGCACCAGGTCGATCGCCCAGCGACAGCAGCGCGAGCGCGGTGCCCGGGACGTCGGCGACGTCCAGGACGCCCTGCGCGACCCCGTCGGCGAGCGGCGTCGCTGCATGATGCGCTCGATGCCGCGGCGGTACTCGGCGACCTCGGCGCGGTGCTCGGGGGTCAGCGCGTGCGAACTCGTACTGCACGATGCGGCCGACGCGGCTGTGCACGGCGTGCCAGCGGCTGAACTCGTAGACCATCGTGCGGAGCGCTCGACCGGATCGGCCGTCGGCGCGCGGCCGCCGGTCGATGATCTCGACGCGCGGAGCGGTGCCCCTGCGAGGCTGATCTCGTAACAGCAGGCTCTCCTTGGAGTCGTGGTGCACGTAGACGGCGGCGGGACTCATGCCGGCCCGCGAGGCGATGTCGCGCGTCGTCGTGCGCGGCGAAGCCCTTCGGTCGGCGAACGCCTCGACGGCGGCGTTGATCAGCCGCTCGCGGGCCGTGATGCGTCGTCATGTCGCTCCTTCGTCGGTTGACAGCATGACGGAGGACTGCTTGCATGCTAAGCAAGCGCTTAGTGCACTCCAGGTGGTCGTCGAGACGTCTCGATCACGAGAGGCACTGCCATGAAGCGGACGATCTTCGACGACGACCACGAGGCGTTCCGCGACTCGTGCGCCGCGTTCCTCGCCAAGCACGTCACGCCGCACCTCGAGACAGTACTCTCGAGCGACAAGGCGCTGCCGCGCGAGTTCTGGCTGGCGGCCGGCGCCGAGGGCTTCCTCGGCCTCGAGATCCCCGAGGCGTTCGGCGGCGCCGAGGCGGGGGACTTCCGCTTCAACGCGGTGCTGGGCCGAGGAGCTGCAGCAAGCTCAACGCCGCGCTCGCCGTCGTGCGTCGGCGATCCACTCCGACATCGCGGTGCCCGTACATCGTCGACCTCGGCACCGAGGAGCAGAAGGCAGCGCTGGCTGCCGGGCTGCGCGACCGGCGAGATCGCTCACCGCGATCGGCATGACCGAGCCCGGCGGCGGGTCCGACCTCGCCGCGCTCAAGACCACCGCGGTGCGCGACGGCGACGACTGGGTCATCAACGGCTCCAAGACGTTCATCACCAACGGCTTCTCGGCCGACCTGGTGCTCGACGGCGGTGCGCACCTCGCCCGAGAAGGGCGCCAAGGGCATCACGCTGTTCGCGCATCGAGGCGACCGACCCCGGCTTCAGCCGCGGCCGCAAGCTCGACAAGGTCGGCCAGAGCGAGGCCGACACCGCCGAGCTGTTCTTCGAGGACGTCCGCGTCGGCGACGACCGCGTCATCGGCGAGGTCGACCGCGGGCTTCATCTACATGATGGAGCGGCTGCCGCAGGAGCGGCTCTCGTGCGCGGTCTCGAACGTCGCCCACGCCAAGCAGATCCTGGCCGAGACGATCCAGTACGCGCACGACCGCCAGGCGTTCGAGCCAGTCGATCGGCAGCCTGCAGCACAACAAGTTCCTGCTCGCCGAGCTCGTCACCAAGATCGAGGTCGCCGAGGCGTACGTCGACGCAGGCCGTGCTCGCCCACACGCAGCGGCGAGGCGACCGCGACCGACGCGGCCAAGGCCAAGTGGTGGTCGTCGGAGGTCCAGAACGACGTGCTCGACCACTGCGTCCAGCTGCACGGCGGCTACGGCTTCATGAACGAGTACCGCGTCGCCCGCGCCTGGCGCGACGCCCGCGTCAGCAAGATCTGGGCCGGCTCGAACGAGATCATGAAGGAGCTCATCGGCCGCGACCTCGGCTTCTGAGCCACGTCCCCCACGCCACGTCACGACCCGAGCCGAAAGGCACAGAACTCATGCCCGAAGCAGTCATCGTCTCCACCGCCCGCTCGCCGATCGGCCGCGCCGTCAAGGGCTCGCTCAAGGACATGCGTCCTGACGACCTCACCGTCCAGATGGTCGCAGGCCGCGCTGGCCAAGGTGCCCGGCTCGATCCGCGCGACATCACCGACCTGCACCTGGGCGTCGGCCAGCCCGCCGGCGAGTCGGGCCACAACCTGGCGCGCGTCGTCGCCGTGCTGGTCGGGCATGGACCACCTGCCGGGCGTGACGGTCAACCGCTACTGCTCGTCGTCGCTGCAGACCACGCGCATGGCGTTCCACGCGATCAAGGCCGGCGAGGGCGACGTCGTTCATCTCGGCCGGCGTCGAGACCGTCAGCCGCTTCGGCAACGGCTTCGCCGACGCTGCCCGGCACCGAGAACCCGCTGTTCGCCGAGGCGCATCGCGCGCACCGCCAAGCGCGCCGAGGGCGGCGCCGACACGTGGACCGATCCGCGCGAGGCCGGCGAGCCTGCCCGACCTCTACATCGCGATGGGCCAGACCGCCGAGAACGTCGCGCAGCACCTCGGCATGAGCCGCCAGGAGCAGGACGAGTTCGCGCGTCCGCAGCCAGAACCTCACCGAGAAGGCGCATCGCCGACGGCTTCTGGGCCAAGGACATCACCCCGGTCACGCTGCCCGACGGCACCGTCGTCAGCGCCGACGACGGCCCGCGCGCCGGCACCACGCTGCGAGGCGCGTCAGCAGCCTCAAGCCGGTGTTCCGTCCCGACGGCACCGTCACGGCCGGCAACGCCTGCCCGCTCAACGACGGCGCCGCGGCCGTGGTCATCATGAGCGACACCAAGGCCAAGGAGCTCGGCCTGACCCCGCTGGCGCGCATCGTGTCGACGGCCGTCACCGGCCTGTCGCCCGAGATCATGGGCCTCGGCCCGGTCGAGGCGATCCCGGCCGCGCTGCGCAACGCCGGCATGGGCCTCGACGACATCGACCTGTTCGAGATCAACGAGGCGTTCGCGGTCCAGGCGCTGGGCTCGGCGCAAGCAGCTCGGCATCCCGCTGGACAAGCTCAACGTCAACGGCGGCGCGATCGCCGTCGGCCACCCGTTCGGCATGACCGGCGCGCGCATCACCAGCACGCTGATCAACTCGCTGCAGTACCACGACAAGCAGTTCGGCGTCGAGTCGATGTGCGTCGGCGGCGGCATGGGCATGGCCATGGTCCTCGAGCGGCTCTCCGTGACGCACCGGCGCCGCGGTTCGACGGCAAGGTCGCGATCGTCACCGGTGCGAGCCGCGGGCATCGGCCTGGCGATCGCCGAGCGCCTCGTCGCCGACGGCGGACGCGTCGTGCATCACGGCTCGCAAGGCCGAGGCGCTCGCCGAGGCCGTCGAGTCGCTCGGCGGTCCCGAGAACGCGATCGTTCGTGGCGGGCGCGGCCGACGACGCCGGCGCACCAGGACGAGGCGATCGCCAGCGACGATCGAGGCCTTCGGGCCGATCGACTTCCTGGTCAACAACACCGGCATCAACCCGGCGTACGGCCGCATGATCGACATCGACCTCGCCGCGGCCGACAAGATCTTCGCAGGTCAACGTGCGTCGCCGCGATCGCGTGGGCGCAGAAGGTCTACCACGCGTCGATGGAGGAGCACGGCGGCAGCGATCGTCAACGTCGCCTCGGTCGCCGGGCTCAAGCCGGCGCCCGGGCATCGGCGTCTACGGCGCGTCGCAAGGCCGCGCTCATCCACGTGACGGAGGAGCTCGCGGTCGAGCTCGGCCCGGACATCCGCGTCAACGCGGTCGCACCGGCCGTCGTCAAGACCAGGTTCGCCGAGCGCGCTGTACGAGGGACGCGAGGACGAGGTCGCCGCGGCGTACCCGCTGAAGCGGCTCGGCGTGCCCGAGCGACATCGGCTCGGTCGTGGCGTTCCTGCTGTCGCGAGGACGCGGCGCTGGATGACGGGCCAGACGCTCGACGATCGACGGCGGCCTGACTGCTCACCGGCGGCGTCTGACGTGCTGCCTGATCGCGCGGGCGTCGTCGTCACCGGCGGCGGCAACGGGATCGGACGCGCGATCGCGCACCGGCTGAACGCAGCCTGGTGCGCGTGTCGTCGTCAACGACCTCGACCCGGAGGCGGCCGCGCAGGTCGCGGACGAGGTCGGCGGTCTGGCGCTTCCCGGGGACGCGGCGTCCGCCGAGGGCGTGCGCGCGCTCGTCGACGGCGCACGCGACCACCTCGGGGCGATCGACGTGTTCTTCGCCAACGCCGGTATCGCCCGGGGCGACGCCGGCGCGGCGACCGACGCGGACTTCGAGGCGTCGTGGCAGGTCAACGTCATGGGCCACGTACGCGCGGCGCGGGCGCTGATGCCCGAGTGGCTCGAGCGCGGCGAAGGACGGTTCGTCGCGACCGCGTCGGCGGCGGGTCTCCTGATGATGCTGGGCTCCGCGCCGTACACCGTGTCGAAGCACGCGGCCGTCGCGCACGCCGAGTGGCTGTCGGCGACGTACCGGCACCGCGGGATCGTCGTGCAGGCCCTCTGCCCGCAGGGCGTACGGACCGCGATGCTCGACGACACCGGACCGGCGGGCGACGTCACGCTCAAGGACGCCGCGATCACGCCGGAGCAGGTCGCCGAGACGGTCTTCGACGCCCTTCAGGACGACCGTTTCCTGATCCTGCCGCACCCCGAGGTCGCCGCGTACGCGCAGGCGAAGGCCGACGATCCCGACCGCTGGCTCGGTGGCATGAACCGGCTCCAGCGCCGGATCGAGGAGCTCCGTCCCGACTTCTGACCCCCTCCCGCCCCTCCCGTTTGCCACGTTCCCGTGGCAAAGCACGCTGGCCCTCGGCAAATTTGCCGAGGGCCAGCGCTGTTTGCCACGGGAACGTGGCAAACGGCGGAGGGCGGGGTCAGAGGTGCTTGCGCAGCTCGGCCTTGGCGAGCGAGTTCTTGTGGACCTCGTCGGGGCCGTCGGCGAATCGCAGCGTGCGGATGCCGGCGAACCACGCGGCGAGCGGGAAGTCCTGGCGACAGGCCGCCGCGCACCGTGGGCCTGGATCGCCTTGTCGAGGATCCACTCGCACGGTCTGGGGGGTGGCGATCTTGATCGCCTGGATCTCGCTGTGCGCGCCCTTGTTGCCGACCGTGTCCATCAGCCACGCCGTCTTGAGGATGAGCAGGCGCAGCTGCTCGACCTTGACCCGCGACTCGGCGATCCAGTCGCGGATGACGCCCTGCTCGGCCAGCGGCTTGCCGAAGGCGACGGCTCGTTGCGCCCGCTGGCACATGAGCTCGATGGCGCGCTCGGCGATGCCGATGGAACGCATGCAGTGGTGGATGCGGCCCGGCCCGAGACGCGCCTGGGCGATCGCGAAGCCGTCGCCCTCGCCGGCGATGAGGTTGGAGGCGGGCACGCGCACGTCGGTGAACTCGCAGCTCGGCGTGGCCGCCGTGGTCGCGGTCGTCGTAGCCGAACACGTGCATCCCGCGCTGACGTCCGGACGCCGGGGTGTCGCGCGGGACCAGGATCTGCGACTGCTGGCGGTGCCGTGCGGCCGTCGGGATCGGTCTTGCCCATGACGATGAAGATCTTGGCGTTCGGGTTCATCGCCCCGGTGATCCACCACTTGCGACCGTTGATGACGTACTCGTCACCGTCGCGCACGATCGAGGTCTCGATGTTGGTCGCGTCGGACGGAGGCGACGTCGGGCTCGGTCATCGCGAACGAGGAGCGGATCTCGCCGGCGAGCAGCGGCTCGAGCCACTGCTTCTTCTGCTCGTCGGTGCCGAACTCGTGCAGCACCTCCATGTTGCCGGTGTCGGGCGCGGCGCAGTTGAGCGCGACCGGAGCGATGCTGGATGCTGCGGCCCGGTGATCTCGGCCAGCGGCGCGTACTGCAGGTTGGTGAGCCCTGCGCCCTCCTCGCCCGGGCAGGAACAGGTTCCACAGGCCCCGCTTGCGCGCCTCGGCCTTGAGTCCCTCGATCATCGGCGGGAGGGCCCACGGTCGGTCGCGGGTTGGCCTCGATGCTCGTGCGTGGAACGGCTCGGCCGGGTAGACGTCCTCGTCCATGAACGCGAGCAGCGTCTCGCGCAGCTCCTGCGTCCGCGCGTCGAGTGCGAAGTCCATCGGTGCTCCTTCTGACGGGGTGGAGGTTCAGCGACGCGCGGCCTGGAGACCGAGGGCGATCAACGGCTCGGTGACCTCGCCCATCCGGTCGAAGCCCTCGCCGACGGTCTGGCCCTGGGTGTAGCGGAAGTGGATGCCTTCGGTGATGATCGCGAGCTTGTAGAAGCCCAGAGCGAGATGGAATCCCATCGACGACACGTCGCGTCCGCTGCGCGCCGAGTAGCGCTCGAGCACCTCGTCGACCGTCGGGTATCCCGGCGCCTGCGTGGCGTCCGAGACGGCGCCCGCCCCCGCCGTACGGCCCATCTCCTGGTAGACGATCGACAGGGCGATGTCCGAGAGCGGGTCACCGAGCGTTGCCATCTCCCAGTCGAGGACGGCGGTGATGCGGTCGTCACCGCCCGGGCTGGTGTCGACGAGCACGTTGTCGAGGCGGAAGTCGCCGTGGACGATCGCCGCGTCGGAGTGTGCGGGGACGTGCGTGGCGAGGTAGTCGCGCAGCTCCGCGTATCCGGCGAGCTCGCGGCTCTTGGAGGCCTCTGCCTGGGTGGTCCAGCGCCGCACCTGGCGTTCGAGGTAGCCCTCGGCGCGCCCGAACGCCTCGAGCCCGACGGTCTCCGGGTCGACGGCGTGGAGGTCGGCGAGGGTGTCGACGAGGCGGCCGGCGATGTCCGCGGTACGGGCAGCGCCGAGCTCCTCGAGCTCGGTGGCGCGCCGGATCGCGCGGCCCTCCACCTTGGCCATGACGTAGAACGGAGCACCGATCACCTCGGTGTCCTGGCAGAGCGCGTGCACCTCGGGGACCGGTACGTCGGTCGGGGCGAGCGCCTTGATGACGGTGTGCTCGCGGCTCATGTCGTGCGCGGTGGCGAGCACGTGGCCGAGCGGCGGACGACGCACGATGAGGTGGGTGGTGCCGTCGGTCACGTCGTACGTGAGGTTCGAGCGCCCGCCCGGGATGACGGTCCCGGAAAGCGGTCCTGCGACCAGGCCGGGCGCCTCCTTGTCGAGGAAGGCGCCCAGCCGGTCGAGGTCGAGACCTGGCAGGTCGTCGGCCACCGTCAGTCCTTCGGTCCGCCGGCGACGTAGATGACCTGGCCGGAGACGAACCCGCGACTCCTCGCTCGTGAGGAACGAGGCGGTCGCGGCGATGTCCTCGGGCTGCCCGACGCGGGCGACCGGGATCTGCTGCGCGCTGAACTTCTTGAAGTCCTCGTAGTCGACGCCGACGCGCTTGGCCGTCGCTGCCGTCATCTCGGTCTCGATGAACCCGGGGGCGATCGCGTTCGCGGTGACGCCGAACTTGCCGAGCTCGATCGCGAGGGTCTTGGTGAACCCCTGCATGCCGGCCTTGGCCGCCGAGTAGTTGGCCTGTCCGCGGTTGCCGAGAGCGGAGGTCGAGGAGAGGTTGACGATGCGCCCGAACTTCGCCTCCACCATGTACTGCTGGGTGGCGCGTGCCATGAGGAAGGCGCCGCGCAGGTGGACGTTCATGACCGCGTCCCAGTCGGCGACCGACATCTTGAACAGCATGTTGTCGCGGATGATCCCGGCGTTGTTGACCAGGATGGTCGGCCCGCCGAGCTCGGCGACGACCCGCTCGACGGCGCCGGCGACGGCCTGCTCGTCCGACACGTCCGCCCCGACCGCGAGGGCCTTGCCGCCCGCGGCGGTGATCGCGTCGACGGTCGCGGCGCAGGAGGACTCGTCGAGGTCGATGACGGCGACGGAGTGCCCGTCGGCGGCGAGTCGCTTGGCGACGGCGGCGCCGATCCCGCGGGCCGCGCCGGTGACAATGGCAGTTCGCTGCTGGCTCACACGTACTCCTCGTTGCTTCTGGCTGATGCTGCCGACCGCTCGCTAAGCGATCGCTTAGCAAGGTACCCCATCCGGCGTGAGGAAGGGCACAGGGGAGCGAGCGGAATGCGGTGCGTCGAGGTACGACACTCCTCTGACACGATCAGGACGTGCGACACACCTTCGCCTGCCCCCTGCGCTGGGCCGACATGGACGCGCTCGGCCACGTGAACAACGTCGTGTACGTCGACTACCTTCGCGAGGCACGGCTCGCGCTGACGACCGCACCGGATCGAGTCCTCGCCCTCGAGATCGACTACGAGGCGCCGCTGGTCTTCCGGCCGGAGCCGGTCCTGGTGGAGTCGCGGATCGACGGTGACGGCGTGCTGGTGCAGGAGATCGCGGACCGTCAGGAGGACGGCGGCCGTACGGTCTACGCGAAGGCGCGGACGACGTTCGTCCGAGACAGCGTGGTGCCGCGGGTCCGTCCGGACCCGGCGCTCGCTGCCCACGTCCCGGTGACCGTACGCGCGCGCGACCTCGGCAGCGACGGGTACGTCGACGAGGTCGCGACGCTCGAGCTCTTCCAGGAGTCGCGGATCGTGTTCCTCCAGGGGCTGGTCGCCCGCCAGGAGCCCCGTGTCGTCCGGCGTACCGCCGTCACCTACCTGTGCCCGTACGGTCGTGGTGCCGCTGCGTACGCGGTCCACCACGGGATCGGACGTGTGGGGCGGTCGTCGTTCGAGATCCGTGCCGAGCTCGTCGACGAGGGTGCGGAGGGTACGGGAGGCCCCGTGGTCGTGGCGTCCTCCCGGACGGTCATCGTCGCCGTCGACGCACAGAGCCGGCGGCCGCGGTCGCTGACCGAGCACGAACGGGCGCACCTGGAGCCTCACGTGGTCTCCGGTTGAGCCGACCAGGGAGAATGGGACCGTGAGCCAGGACCAGGCGGAGCAGCAGCAGACCTTCTACGACGCGATCGGCGGGTACGACACGATCGCGGCCATCGTCGCGGCCTTCTACGAGGGGGTCGCCGAGGACCCGGTGCTCCGGCCGATGTACCCCGAGGAGGACCTCGGCCCGGCCGAGGAGCGCTTCACGCTCTTCCTCGTCCAGTACTGGGGCGGGCCATCGATCTACTCCGAACGTCGGGGCCACCCGCGGTTGCGGATGCGGCATGCGCCGTTCGCGGTGACGCCGACGGCGGCCGAGCACTGGCTGCGGCACTTCCGGGCGGCGCTCGACCGCGTCGCGCTCTCCCCTGACCACGACCGCGAGTTCTGGGCGTACGTCACGCACGCGGCGCAGTTCATGATCAACGCGCCCGAGGACCTCGGCTAGCTAGACGTCAGCGGCGGTACCCCGGCTGCCCGCGGGCCTCGGCTCCCCGGCGGGGTCGGCCTCCGCGCGCGGCTCCTCCGGCTCGTCGTCGCGCTCTGCCTGCGGGGGAGCGCCGTACGCGGCCGCGTGCGCGTACGGGATGTCGATGTGCAGCGTGTCGAAGCGGTCCTTGATGAGCTCACGCATCTCGCGTGCGACCTCCCACTGCTTGAGCGGCGCGGTCTTGAGCACGACGCGGACCACGACACCCTCGGCCGTCCAGCGCTCCACGCCCCAGACCTCGGGCTCCTCCAGGATGGCGCCGCTCCACTCGGGGTCCTGCCAGAGGGCGTGCGCGACCTCGTGCAGCACCTGACGCACCCGTGCGAGGTCCACGTCGTAGCCGACGGGGACGTCGAGGACGGTGCGCGCCCAGTTCTGGCTCTGGTTGCCGACCCGCAGGATCTCGCCGTTGCGGACGTACCAGACCGTGCCGTTGACGTCGCGGAGCCGTGTGACGCGCATGCTCACGGCCTCGACCGTGCCCGTCGCGTCTCCGAGGTCGACGACGTCGCCGACGCCGTACTGGTCCTCCAGGATCATGAAGATGCCCGAGATGAAGTCCTTGACCAGGCTCTGCGCGCCGAAGCCGAGCGCGACTCCGAGGATGCCTGCCGAGGCCAGCAGGGGCGCGATGTTGTAGCCGAGCGTGGCGATCACCATGAACGCGACGACCGTGAAGATCACGATGGTCGCGATGTTCTTGAGCAGCGACCCCATGCTCTTGGCCCGCTGCTCGCGACGCTCGTGGAGCAGCGGGGTGACCGCCTCGGCCGCCCGGGCGCCCGGGACGGTCCCGGCGGCCGCCGAGCGGGTGATCCGGTCGATCATGCGGTTCAGGAGCCAGCGCGCCGCGACGCCGCCGAGGATGAGCAGCAGGATCGCCATCGGCTTCGCGAGCAGCAGGTCGGCAAGCTCGGCGAGCGTGTCGTTGTCGGTCCAGCGGTGGACCAGGCTGCACACCTGTCGGTCGGGGTCCTCCCAGCACTTCTGGCTGAGAACCGAAGCGGGGAGGAGACCGGAGTCGGACGTGAACACGGCGGCGGACATGCCCCCGACGTTAGCGGGCGGCCACCAGGGTCGGCGGACGGAGCCAGGGGTCGCCGGGGGCCGAGCACGCGTCCTCGATCTGCGCGGCGAGGCTCATCAGGAGCGCGTCGGCACCGGGCGCCGCGGCCAGCATCGTGCCGATCGGGAGGCCGCTCGTGCTCCAGCCCGTCGGGAGCGAGACGGCGGGCGCGCCGGCGATGTTCCAGATCGACGTGTACGGGGTGAACGCCTTCTGCGCCGCGAAGTCGGCCGCCGGGTCCGAGTCGTCGCGCAGCGCACCCACCGGGGCAGGCAGCTGCCCGAGCGTCGGGGTGAGGACGACGTCGTACGCCTCGTACGACTCGAGGGTGCGCTGCTCGGCCTGGCGCATCGCGAGCAGCGCGGCGGCGTACTCGGTCCCGGTCGCCGCGCGGCCACGTTCACGCTGCCACCGCGTGAGTGGTCGCAGCAGCTCCTCGCGCTCGAGCGGCACCGAGACCGACGCCGCACCCACGAACCACACCGTCTCGAACGCCGCGACCGTCTCGGGGCCGAACGGGGGAGCGACCTCCTCGAGCTCGTGGCCGAGGTCGGCGAGAAGGCGGCTGACGTCCTCGTACGCCGCGAGGACCTCGGGGTCGGGCGGGAGGTCGCCGATGACAGGATCGGCGAAGCGCGCCACCCGCAGGCGCCCCGGCCCGCGGCTGCACGCGTCGCTCATCCGTCTGCCCGTGAGCGCCAGCACGTCGAGGAGCGCGGCCGCGTCGGCGACGGTGCCGGCGAGCGGTCCGGGCACCGCGAGGCCCGAGATGTCGATCTCCTCGGCCGTCTCGGGGACCAGTCCGCGGGTCGGCTTGAACCCGACCAGGCCGCAGGCGGACGCGGGGATCCGGATGGAGCCGCCGCCGTCCGACCCCACGGCGACCGGCACCAGGCCCGCCGCCACGGCGGCGGCCGCGCCCCCTGACGACCCACCGGCCCCTCGCGTCAGGTCGTACGGGGTGCGGGCGGGGGGAGCGACGTCCGGCTCGGTGTAGCAGGGGAGACCGAGCTCGGGCGTGCTCGTCTTCCCGAGGCTGATCATGCCTGCGGACGCGACCCGTACGGCGGTCGAGCCGTCGGTGTCCGGGACGAGGTCGGCGAAGGCCGCGGAGCCGTAGGTAGTCCGCAGGCCGGCGGTCGGCGTGAGGTCCTTGAGGGCGGTGGGCACCCCGAACAGCCGGGGGAGGATGTCGGCGCCGGTGCTGCGGAGGGCGTCGCGGGCGGAGACGGCGGACGCGCGCGCCTCGTCGGCGGTGACGGTGATGAACGCGCCGACCTCCGCGTCCAGGTCCTCGATGCGTGCGAGGAGCGCGTCGACGACCACGACCGGGTCCGTCTCACCGCTCCGGTACGCGGCGGCGACGTCGAGAGCGGACGAGAACGGGGCGCCGTGGTCGGGAGGCATACCGCCGAGGGTAGGCGAGCGAGGTGCTCGGCTAGAATGACCGCCATGCTGAGCCGGAGCCGTACTGCTGTCCGTTCTGCCGTTGCTGGTGCTCTCGTGGCATCGCCTCTGCTCGCGGTCGCCGCCGCCACACCGGCCGCGGCCGACGTGCCGGTCGGGTGGGAGGAGGCCGAGACGTCGCTGACGCCGCTGGACGCCCTGCTGATCTTCGCCGGCATCCCGCTCGCGATCGCGCTGGTCCTGGCGCTGTTCGGCTACGTCCTCGCGCGTCGCACCACTCCGAGCTACCTTCCGTACATCGCAGCGCCCGGCGCGGCGCTCCCCGAGGCCGCTGAGCGCTCGGAGATCACGTCCGGCTACTGACCGTCCTGATGACTTCGACATCCGAGGAGACCCGACGATGAGCTTCTCGCGTCCCGGCGCCGTCGACCTTTCGGCGCTCAAGAAGCCGGCCGCTCCCGCCGGCGCCCCGGCGGGTTCTGCCCCCGCGGGTGCCTCGTGGGTGATCGAGGTCGGTGAGCAGAACTTCCAGCAGGTGCTGCAGGCCTCGGTCGACTACGTCGTCGTCGTGTCGCTGTGGTCGTCGCGCTCGCCGCAGAGCAGCACGTTCAACCAGGTGCTGGCCGACGCCGTCAACGCGTACGCCGGCCGCATGCTGCTGGCGCAGATCGACGTCGACACGAGCCCCCAGATCGCGCAGATGCTCGGCGCGCAGGGCGTGCCCTTCGTGCTGGGCGTCGTCAAGGGCCAGCCGGTCCCGCTCTTCCAGGGCACGGCCGAGGAGCCGCAGGTCCGGCAGTACTTCGACGAGCTGCTCCGCGTCGCCGAGGCCAACGGCGTGACCGGGACGGCGCCGCCGGTCAGCGCCGCCGCTCCCGCCGACGAGGAGCCGGCCGACGACCCGCGCTTCGCCGCCGCCGACGAGGCGTACGGGGAGGGCGACTACGCGAAGGCCGTCGCCGAGTACGAGAAGCTGGTCGCCGCGAACCCCGCCGACACCGAGGCCGCCGAGCGGCTCGCCGGTGCCAGGCTCCTTCAGCGTACGGACGGTGCGGACCTCGCAGCCGCCCGTGACGCCGCGGCGCAGAACCCCGACGACATCGACGCGCAGATGCTCGTCGCCGACCTGGACCTCTCCGGCGGGCACGTCGAGGACGCCTTCGGGCGTCTCATCGACGTGGTGCGCCGTACGGCCGGCGACGACCGTGAGCGCGTCCGCGTCCGGCTCGTCGAGTACTTCACCATCGTCGGGCCCGACGACCCCCGAGTGAGCCAGGCCCGCCGCTCGCTCGCGACCGCCCTGTACTGAGCCGCCCCCGTACTGAGCCGCGATGCGGCCGAACTGGCCGCACGTCTCTGAGGTACGCCCGGCATACTGGCTCCATGCGACGGGTGGCGGGGATCGGGCTGCTCACGCTCGGGTTCCTTCTCCTGGTGGCGGGCGCGGTCGTCGCGGTGGCCATGGGGCCCGACAACCAGCTGAAGACGGGCCCTCACGAGGTGCGGACCGACGGTCGTGCCGTGGTGACGAGGCCCGCGGTCCTGGCGCGGTACGGGCCTCAGGTCAGCGTTCTCGTCGAGGTTCCTGACGACAAGCCGGTCTTCCTCGGCCTCGGGCACACGGTCGACGTCGAGAACTACGTGGCGTCCACGGAGCGGCTGGAGGTCACGCGCTACCGTCCGCCGTGGTCGCTGCGGACCCAGACCGCCAACGGTGAACCCCAGCTCCCGGCGGCACCGACGGCCCTGGACTGGTGGCTGTCACAGTCGGCGGGCCTGGGTGGCGCGCAGCTGCGCTTCACCCTTCCCGACGACGTGGTCTCGCTGGCGGTGCTCGCGGTCGGCGACTCCGACCTCGAAGGACTGAAGGTCACGGCCGCGTACGAGGTGCCGGGCTCCTTCGGTGTCGGGGTCGGCATGGCCGCCACCGGCCTCGGGACGCTCCTCTTCGGTCTCGTCGCGCTGCGCCTGGTCCCCGGGGTCAGGCGCCGCACGCCGCTGGTCGACGCAACCGGCCTCGTCGATGACGAGTGGGACGTACCCTGGCCCGAGACCGACCCCTCCGACGCGGACACCTGGGACGACTTCCTGTCCGAGGAAGGGGCGCCCGGGACCACGACCACGGGTGCTCCTCGGTCACCCGCACCGCCGAAGAAGGGTCTCCGGAAGCCGCGATGGCCGAGGAGGGCCCGGCCGCAGCCGAGCCGACCGGCGGCGGTCCAGCCGGGCGGACCCCAGACCGGAGCCGAGAAGCCGAAGGTGGCGAGATGAGCGCACGAGCAGCCCGTAGGGGCGCACCGCCGCGTCGGCGCGCCATCGGCGCCGCGTTCCTCGCCGTCGGGCTGGTCGCCGGCCTTGGAGGCTGTGGCGTCGTCCCGCTGGAGAAGAGCACCGGGGACGTCTCCAAGGTCGCAGCGGAGGAGCCGACGGTCCAGCGCACCTACGACAACTACGAGAAGGCCCGCGGCGCGGCGTTCGCGGCGCTCGACCCCGAGGTGCTCGCGCTGGTCGAGACCGGGCCGGTGCTCGCGGTCGACGCAGGAGCGATCGACGTCGCCAAGCGGCTGCACGGCAACGCCTCGACCGGCCGCCAGACGACACCGGCCCAGATCGAAAACGTCTACACCCCACGCCTGGACGCGTACCCGCTGTGGTTCGTCGCCACCGCCCGCGACGAGTCACGCGGGGTGCGGCGAGTGCAGGTGTTCGAGCGCGCGTCGTCGACCGAACGCTGGGAGCTGACCGCCTCCCCGGAGGCGCTCCTGAGCACCGTCCTGCCGGTGCCCCGGACGAAGGACGGCGTCCTCGAGACGGTGGACCCGGACCAGGCCGACGGTCTCGTGATCGCTCCAGGGCAGGCACTGGCGGCGTACGCGGCGACACTGGGTGATCCGAACTCACCGCGTGCCACGGACGTCGCCGCAGACTCGTTCATCACCCAGATGCGGGCGCAGGCAGCCGGGCTCGCGCAGCCGGGGACGACCTTCCGGCGCAGCTGGTCGGCCCAGCAGGTCAGGCACACGATGCGGACCGAGGACGGGGGCGCGCTCGTCTTCGGGACGCTCATGCGGCAGGACGGGTGGGTCCTGGCGCCGGGGGCGACCGTGCGGTGGCCGGAGGGCTCGGAGCAGCGGGCGTACTTCGGTGACCCGATGGCGCGCTCTGGCGTGCTGCGCTACTACCACCAGGTGCTCATGTACGTCCCGCCTCTCGGCGGCGTCGGCCAGCCGAGGGTGCTCGGGCAGTACGGGGGAGTGATCGGGTCCGAGGACACCGGACCGGTCGCCGCACCCTGACGCGGTGCAGCGGGGCGTACGGGCCGGCGGCGTCAGGCGTTCCCGCGGAACACGTGGCCGGCCTCGCGATAGCTGTCGGCCGGGTCGTCGTCCAGGCTGTCGAGCAGCTCGATCGTCGCTGCAGTCGCCCGCTCGCGGACGAGGTCGCGCTCGCACCAGTGGACGCCGGCGATCTCCGTCGGCTGGAGCACGAGCGGCGTCTCGGGATCCCACGGCTCGACGTCGAAGACGAACAGCACCGCGTCGTCCCACGCACTCCACGGCGGGAGCCAGTTGACCGTACGGAGGCCGCGGACGCGGGCATCGACACCGAGCTCCTCGCGCAGCTCACGGACGACCGCGTCGGCAGGCGACTCTCCCGGGTCGACGACGCCGCCGGGCAGGTCCCACTCGCGCTTGTACGTGAGCTCGCACAGCAGCACCCGGCCCTCCGGGTCGCAGACGAGCGCCTGGGCGATCGCGCGCTTCTTGGGCAGCGCCGCGTTGAGCATCGCGACGAACCCCTCGCGCGTCTGCGGCTGCGGGTCGTCGGCCAGCCGGGAGAGCAGCTCCTGGTCGGGCCCCTCGACGTGACGGAGCATGCCGTCGCGGCGCATGCCGGCACGGGCGGCGGCCCGTCGGTCGGCGACGGCGTCCTCGTCGATCAGGGCCTGCACACGCGTCACGCCGAGCTCGCCGAGCACGTAGGTGACGGCGAGGTTGACGGCCTGGGAGCGCAGCGGCTCCTCCGTACCGCCGAGGTCCCACGACAGCGTGGCCGTGCGGGTGTCGTCACGACGCACGCTGACCGTGCCGAGCACGGTCGAGCCCGCGTGCACCTCCAGCGAGTCGCCGTCGGGACGCAACGTGAGGTCAGCCATCGACCGGCTCCAGCCAGGTCACCGACAGCGGAGGGAGGCGCAGCGCGACCGACTGAGGTTGGCCGTGCCACGGCTCGTCGTCGGCGCGCAGCGCGGGCACGACATCGGCGCTGGACCCTCCGTACGCCTCGGCGTCGGTGCACAGCACGACCGCCCAGGCTCCCGCTGCGGGGAGGCCGACGCGGTAGGAGTCCCAGGTCGCCCCCGACATGTTCGCCACACACACGAGCGTACGACCGTCTCCACGCCGGACGAAGGCGTACACGTTGTGAGTCGCGTCGTCGGCCTCGATCCACGTGAACCCGTCCGGGGCGTGGTCGCCGGCCCAGAGCGCGGGGTTGTCCGCGTAACGGGCGTTGAGGTCGCTGACGAGCCGCTGCACCCCCGCGTGGGCCGGGTCCTCGAGGAGCTCCCAGTCGAGCGAGCGCTCGTCGGACCACTCACGCTCCTGTGCGAGCTCGGCGCCCATGAAGACGAGCTGCTTGCCGGGGTGCGCCCACTGGTACGCGAGGAGTGCGCGCAGCGTCGCGAGCCGCTGCGGGAGGTCGCCGGCCATCTTCGTGAGCAACGACCCCTTGCCGTGGACGACCTCGTCGTGGGAGAGCGGGAGGACGAAGTTCTCCGCGTGGTGGTACATCATCGCGAAGGTCAGCCGGTGGTGGTCCTGCCCGCGGAACAGCGGGTCGGTCGCGAAGTAGGCGAGCGTGTCGTGCATCCAGCCGAGGTCCCACTTGAAGCCGAACCCGAGACCACCGTGCGCCACGTCGCGCGTGACACCGTCGTACGCGGTCGACTCCTCGGCGATCATCGCGATGCCGGGGAAGCGCGCGTAGCACGAGGCGTTGAGCTCCTGGAAGAACGAGACGGCGTCGAGGTCGATGTTGCCGCCGTGTGCGTTCGGGATCCAGCCGCCCGGCCCGCGCGAGTAGTCGAGGTAGAGCATCGAGGCCACCGCGTCGACGCGGAGACCGTCCACGTGGAACTCCTCGAACCAGGAGTGCGCGTTGGCCAGGAGGAACTCCCGCACCTCGGGCTTCGTCAGGTCGAAGACGTACGTGCCCCAGTCAGGGTGCTCGCCGCGCCGCGGGTCGGGGTGCTCGTACAGGGGCGTGCCGTCGAAGCGGCCGAGCGCCCACTCGTCACGCGGGAAGTGCGCGGGCACCCAGTCGAGGATCACGCCGATCCCGGCGGCGTGGAAGGCGTCGACGAGCGCCCGGAAGTCGTCAGGATCTCCGAAGCGCGACGTCGGCGCGTAGTAGCCGGTCACCTGGTAGCCCCACGAGCCGCCGAAGGGGTGCTCCATGACCGGCATCAGCTCGACGTGGGTGAAGCCGCGCTCTGCGACGTACGGGACCAGGGTGTCGGCGAGCTCGGCGTACGAGAGGCCGCGCCGCCACGAGCCGAGGTGCACCTCGTACACGCTCATCGGCTCCGCCCACGGTCGCCGGTCGGCACGGGTCCGCATCCAGTCGTCGTCGCTCCAGACGTGGCGGGAGGTGAACACGCGTGAGGCGTTGGCGGGCGGCACCTCCGCCCACGCGGCGAAGGGGTCGGCCTTCTGGCGCCACACGCCGTCGGCGCCGTGGACGGCGTACTTGTAGAGCGCACCGTCGCCGATGCCGTCGACCCGGCCGCGCCATACGCCGTCGGCCTCGCGGACGAGCGCGTGACCGCCGCCGTCCCAGCCGTTGAAGTCGCCGAGCACCGCGACGTCGTGGGCGTGGGGTGCCCACACCGCGAAGTCCACGCCGTCGTCCTGGACATGAGCACCGAGGTCGCGCCACAGGTCTCGCGTCATGCGGGGGAGTCTCTCACGCCTCGGCGACGCCACGTCCGGAGAGCATGCGCTCCAGCGCCGCTCGCGGGATCGGGGCCCAGTCAGGACGGTGGTCGCGCTCGTAGACGTACTCGTAGAGCGCCTTGTCGATCTCGTACGCGTCGAGGACGATCCCGACGGCCTCGTCCTCGGACCCGGCGTACCCCCGCAGGAAGGCCTGCCGGTTGCGGTCGACCCACGCCTGCGCACGCGCGACCTGGTCGTCCACACCACCGCCGGTCTGGACCAGGTAGGAGTGCGCGGCATAGTCGAACGAGCGCAGCATGCCCGCGACGTCGCGCCAGACGGAGTCGAGGGCGACGCGCTCCGCGAGCGGCGCGGCGGGCTCGCCCTCGAAGTCGATGAGCTTCCAGCCTGCCGTCGTCCGCAGGGTCTGGCCGAGGTGGAGGTCACCGTGGACGCGCTGGGCGAGCACGGGCCCGTCGAGGGCGCGCACAAGGGCGTACCGTTCCTGCGCGGCTCCGACGTACGGCGCGAGGTCGGGCATCCGCTCGGCCAGCGCGTCGGCGCGCGCGTCGAGCCGGTCCGCGAGCGCGGTGAGCGCGTCGCCGTCCCACTCGGCTGTCTCGAGGCGTTCGGCCATCAGCCCGTGCACGAACCGGACGGTCGCGCCCAGCCGCTCGGACTCCGCGGCGAAGTCGCCGCCCGCCTCCTCCGGCGCCAGGTCGGGCTCCGCGAGAAGGTCTCGGACACTGGCGCGCGCGCTGTCCCAGCCGTTGCTGGCGGTACGGAGGAAGCGCTGCAGCATCGCCAGGTCGTACGACGTCCCGGCATCCGAGGTCGTGCTGATCGCGCCCCACAGCGCCGCGATCGCCTCGTCGCCCGGGCCGGCGAGGGCGTCGTGCACCTCGACGTCCGGGTTGCGCCCGGCGACGACCTTGCGGAACACCTTCAGCAGCGCGGTCTCGCCGACCACCATCGAGGTGTTGGACTGCTCGACGGCGAGCAGCACCGACTCCGAGTCCGGGCCGATCACCGGCTCGCCGTCCTCACCGACCGGCAGGAGCGACGCGTATTCCGTGTCGGCGGGGGCGTCGGCGAAGAACCCCCGCACGAGCGCCTGCCGCGCCTCCGGGTCGTGCAGGGCGTCGTACACGAAGAGCTCGTCGGCCGTCTCGCCCGGTGCCGGCGCGTACACGCCGACGAGCCCGTACGCGTTGGCCTCGACAGGCTCCTGACGGTAGGCGAGCGGCATGTTGTACGTCTGCGTGCCGCCAGGTCCCCGTACGGTCACGAGCTCGAAGCGCACCCCGAGACCCGTGCCCGGGCGCTGGAGCCACCCGCGTGGCTCGATCGCGACCAGCTCCCACCCGGCTCCCTCGCCGGCGAACCAGCGCTGGCGCACCAGGTAGTCGAGCACCTCTCGCGTGCGGTCGCCGCTCATCGGACCCCCTCGTTGTCGACCGTACGGCCCAGGCGGAACCAGTAGAAACCATGACCTGCGAGCGTGAGCAGGTACGGCAGCTCGCCGATCGCGGGGAACTCGACGCCGCCGAACGTCTCCACCGGCCGGATCCCGGCGTACGCGTGCAGGTCGAGCTCCACCGGCTGCGGGAAGCGCGACAGGTTGTTGACGCACAGCATGACGTCATCGTCGTGCTCCCGCAGATACGAGAGGACCGACGGGTTGGAGCCGCCGAGGTCGCGGAACGTCCCGACGCCGAAGGCCGGGTGCTGCTTGCGGACGTGGATCATCCGGCGCGTCCAGTGCAGCAGCGAGGAGGTGCTCTCCTGCTGGGCCTCGACGTTGATCGACTGGTAGCCGAAGACCGGGTCCATGATGACCGGCAGCGCCGAGCCTGCCCGGAGTCGCGACCGAGAAGCCGGCGTTGCGGTCGGGCGTCCACTGCATCGGCGTCCGCACGCCGTCGCGGTCGCCGAGCCAGATGTTGTCGCCCATGCCGATCTCGTCGCCGTAGTAGAGCACCGGCGAACCGGGCAGGCTCAGCAGCAGCGCGGTGAACAGCTCCATGCGGTTGGTGTCGTTGTCGAGCAGGGGAGCGAGCCGTCGCCGGATGCCGATGTTGGCCTTCATCCGCGGGTCGGTCGCGTACTCGTTCCACATGTAGTCGCGGTCCTCGTCGGTCACCATCTCGAGGGTGAGCTCGTCGTGGTTGCGCAGGAAGATGCCCCACTGGCAGTCCGTCGGGGATGGCGGGGGTCTGCTCCATGATCTCGCTGATCGGGTAGCGCGACTCCCGCCGTACGCCCATGAACATGCGCGGCATCACCGGGAAGTGGAAGCACATGTGGCACTCGTCGCCGCCGACCGTCGGGATCGCCGAAGTAGTCGACGACGTCGGCGGGCCACTGGTTCGCCTCGGCGAGCAGCACGCGGCCCGGGTAGTTGTCGTCGACGTAGCGGCGGACCTTCTTGAGGAACGTCGTGGGTGCGGCGGGAGGTTCTCGCAGTTCGTGCCCTCCTCCTCGTACAGGTAGGGCACGGCATCGAGCCGGAAGCCGTCGACACCCATCTCGAGCCAGAACGTCAGCGCGTCGATCATCGCGTCGTGGACGGCCGGGTTCTCGAAGTTGAGGTCGGGCTGGTGGCTGTAGAACCGGTGCCAGTAGTACTGGCCGCGCACCGGGTCGTGCGTCCAGTTGGACGCCTCGGTGTCGACGAAGATGATGCGCGTGTCGGAGTACGCCTCGTCGGTGTCGTGCCACACGTAGAAGTCCCCGTACGGCCCGTCGGGATCGTTGCGCGACGCCTGGAACCACGGGTGCTGGTCGGACGTGTGGTTCATCACGACGTCGATGATGATGCGGATGCCGCGAGCGTGGGCGGCGTCGAGCAGGACCTTGAAGTCGTCGACGGAGCCGAGCTCGGGTGACACGGACGTGTAGTCGGCGACGTCGTACCCGCCGTCGCGCAGCGGCGAGGGGAAGAACGGGGGGAGCCAGAGGCAGTCCACCCCGAGCCACGCGAGGTAGTCGAGCTTGCTCGGTCAGGCCGGCGAGGTCGCCGATGCCGTCACCGGTCGAGTCGTGGAAGGACCGTACGAGGACCTCGTAGAAGACAGCGCGCTGGAACCACAGCGGGTCGTCGTCGCGCCGGTCGGGGGGCGTCACCGGCGCGGGAGCGGGGGCGTTCATGCGCGCCACGATAACCCCCCGCCGTACGCCCGCCTCCACCGTCGGGTGCGTCGACGGCACTAGGCTTGGCGCATGGTCGTCGCCGCGTTCACCGCTCTCGTGTGCGGGATCGGCATCGGGGCTGTCGTGGTGTGGTGGGCGAGTCGTCGCGACCCTCCCGAACCCGTCACGGGGCGGGTGCTGATCCCGGTCGCACCGGAGCTCGCCGAAGCCCAGCTCCACACCCTCGGCAACCGTCCGCTCGACAACGTGACGCGCTCGGAGATCACCCGGCTCCTGCAGACCGGCCGCAAGATGGAAGCGGTCCGGCTCCTGCACGGCAGCACCGACATGTCCCTCCTCCAGGCCAAGGCACGCATCGAGGAGTGGTCGGACGCCGTCGAGCAGCGGCTGATCGCCCAGGCGTACGCCGACGCCGCCGACCTCGACCACGCCGAGGTCGACGAGGTGCTCGCGGAGGACCTGCGGGCGATGCTCGGCTTCCGGTTCGGTCGGTGGCGGGCGCTCAAGCTGCTGCGCCGGCGGACGACGATGCGGCTGATGGACGCGTTCGACTACATCGACGGCCTCCGCCGGACCGGGGTGCCCGACTGACCGCGAAACCGCGGTCGGTGGGTCCGCTGGTCGAGTAGGGCGAGGGACGAGCCCGTATCGAGATCTCGTGGTTCCGCTGGTCGAGTAGGGCGAGGAACGAGCCCGTATCGAGACCCGGCCCCGTGCAACGATTCGCCGTGCGCACGATGACGTGGAAGCCGGTTCTTGTCGCCCTGGTGGCGGCGCTCGCGCTGGGCATGGTCATCGGCAACCACGTGTCGTACGGGACGAAGCGACTCAAGGTCAAGACTGGTGAGGCCTTCTTGCACAACACCGACAACTGGCTGTCGAGCTTCGACACCGGTGACCCGGACGACCAGCTGACCTTCTACGCCAACGCGGTCGACTGGTCCTCGTCCCGATCCTCCGGTGGCTCCGGGCGCCCGCCGTGCCTGGTGGAAGGACGGGCGGTCCCCGTCCGGGTCGGCTACACCCGGGTCGCGTACGAAGGCGGTGGCGCGCGGGAGATCATCGCCTGGATCGAGTGTCTGGGGCCTGAAGTCCCGGTGGTCGAGTAGGGCGGGTCTCGTTACGGACTCCGCTGGCGCTCCGTCCTCCTCGACCACCGGTAACCTCCGCTGGGCTCCGTGCTTCGACGAGCGGAACCGTGGTCCGCGCTCAGCGCAGGACGGTCAGCACGTGCGCGACGGGCGAGTCGCCGCCGAGCTTCACGTAGTCGTCCTCGCCCCACTCGAACACGTCACCGGTCAGCTCGTCACGTACGGCGAACCGCTCGCCCCAGCCGATCCCCAGTGCAGGGAGGTCGAGGTGCACGGTCGTCTCGTGCGTCACCGACGGCTCCAGGTTGGCCACCACGATGACGACGTCGTCGAGCGCGTCGTCGAGGTGGCGCCGCGAGAAGCACAGGATCTGGTCGGACTCCGTCTCGTGGACGCGCAGCCGGTGGAGCTGGCGCAGCGCCGGATGCTCGCGGCGGATCGCGTTGAGCCGCGCGATGAACGGGGCCAGCGAGTCCGGCACGTCGAAGTCGCGGTGCTTGATCTCGTACTTCTCCGAGTCGAGGTACTCCTCCGACCCGGGCCGCAGCGGCGTGTGCTCGAGGATCTCGAACCCGGAGTACATGCCCCACGTCGGCGCGCCGGTCGCCGCGAGCACCGCGCGGAGCCGGAACATCGCCGGATCCCCGGTCTGGAGGTGCGTCGGAAGGATGTCCGGGGTGTTCACCCAGAACGCCGGCCGCATCACGGTGGCCTTGCGTCCCGACACCTCCTCCAGGTACGCCTCGAGCTCCTCCTTGGTCTCGCGCCACGTGAAGTACGTGTACGACTGGTGGAAGCCGACCGTCCCGAGCGCCCGCATCATCGCCGGCCGCGTGAAGGCCTCCGCGAGGAACACGACGTCCGGGTCCGTGCGCCGCACGTCGGCGAGCAGCCGCTCCCAGAACGGCACGGGCTTCGTGTGCGGGTTGTCGACGCGGAAGATCCGGATGCCGTGCGCCATCCAGTGCCGGACGACCCGCAGCACCTCCTCGTACAGGCCGTCTGGATCGGTGTCGAAGTTGAGCGGGTAGATGTCCTGGTACTTCTTCGGCGGGTTCTCCGCGTACGCGATCGTCCCGTCGGCGCGGTGCGTGAACCACTCCGGGTGCGCGGCGACCCACGGGTGGTCGGGCGCGCACTGGAGCGCGAGGTCGAGGGCGACCTCCATGCCCCGCTCGCGGGTCGCGGCGACGAACGCGTCGAGGTCCTCGAGCGTGCCGAGGTCCGGGTGGACGGCGTCGTGCCCGCCTTCCGCGGCACCGATCGCCCACGGGGACCCGGGGTCGCCGGGCTCGGCGACCAGCGCGTTGTTGCGCCCCTTGCGGTTCACGCGCCCGATCGGGTGGACGGGCGGCAGGTAGACGACGTCGAACCCCATCGCCGCCACCCGGTCGAGCTGGCCGATCGCGCCGCGCAGCCCTCCGTACGAGCGGGGGAACAGCTCGTACCAGGCCCCGGCGAGCGCGCGCTCGCGATCGGCGAACACCGGGTATGAAGGGGTGCTGCCGAGCAGGTCGCGCACCGGGAAGCGCCCCATCACGTCGAGCACCTCGGGCGTCGTCGCCGCCTCGAGCCGCTCGGCGGGGGACCGGCGCGTGTCGCGCAGGACCTTGGCGGCGGCCCGCAGCGTCGCGCGCTCGGCGGTCCGGCCGCGGGGGAGCGCGGTCGCGGCACGTTCGAGGAGGAGCGCGCCCTCGATCGGCATCAGCTCGGCGTCGACGTCGGCGGCGACCTTGATCGGGGCGTCGTGCAGCCATGTGCCGTACGGGTCGGACCAGGTCTCGATCCGGTACGACCAGGGCCCGACCTCGTCCAGCGTCACCCAGAGCTCGTGATGATCGTTGTCGAGGTGGGGGAACGGAAGGCGAGGGCGGTCCTTGCCGTCGGGGCCGGTGAGCACCACGGCCGCACCCAGCTCGTCGTGGCCCTCACGGAAGATGCGCGCACGGATCGGGAACGGCTCTCCGACCGCGGCCTTGGCGGCGTACGCCCGGTGCTCGACGACGGGGCACACGTCCATGACGGGGATCCGGAGCATGCGCGCCACGCTATCCGACCTGCTCGGCGCCCCTTGTCCGCGGAGGTCGTCGGTTCCCCGGGACGTCATACGTTCTGCGGGCGGTGACCCTCGATTCGTATGACGTCCCGGGATCGTCCACAGGTGGCAACGCATCCAGGCTCGTACGGTCTCGTCGGACACACGTTGACGGCATGCCGCAGCAGATGACGAGAGACGACGTACGGCGTTCGCGACGCCGTCGGGTACGAGACGAGGCGCGCACGCAGGGCGGAGTCCTTTCGCGACAGCAGCTGTACGCGATAGGGCTCACCCGCTGGGAGGTCGAGGCGGAGCTGAGGGCGGAGCGGTGGAGGCGGCACGGGCGTCAGACCGTCGCCGTCCACACTGGCGACCTCGGGCCCGACGCGGTGCTGTGGCACGCGGTCATCGAGGCCGGGCCCCGTGGTGTCCTCGACGGGGTCAGCGCACTCGCTGCCGCCGGCCTCACGGGGTTCACGGTCCCCGCCGTACGGGTGTCGGTGCCCCGCGGCGCGCGGACGGTGAGAGTGGCGGGGATCGACATCCGGCAGACGAGGCGGCTGCGTCCCTCCGACCGGGTCGGCGTCGGAGTCCCGCGCGTGTGGCCCTGGATCGCCGCCGTACGTGGCGCGCTCTGGGCCCGTACGGATCGTGAGGCGGCGACGCTTCTCGCGATGGCCGTCCAGCAGCGGATCACGACCGCAGAACGGATCGGCGTCGCGCTGCTCGACGTGAGACGCGACCGTCGTCGGCGCTTCGTGGAGATGATCGTGCTGGACCTCATCGGCGGCGCGCAGTCGCTCGGCGAGCTCGACTTCGCCGGGATGGCCCGCAGGCATGGTCTGCCCGAGCCGGATCGGCAGACCGTACGACGTGGACGCGACGGCAGGATCTATCTGGACGTCGTCTGGGAGGCGTTCGGGGTCGTCGTCGAGATCGACGGCATCCACCACGCGTTCGCGCAGAACCTGGTCAACGACGCCCTTCGCCACAACGCGGTGTCGCTGCACAAGGCCACGGTGCTCCGACTGCCGTTGCTGGGCCTGCGGGTCGCGTCCGAGGCCTTCTTCGCGCAGATCACCGAGGCGCTCGTCGCCGGCGGTTGGACCCCTTCGGACGTCATACGACCGGAGGGTCCCCACCCTCAGAACGTATGACGTCAGGCGAGGACGACAGGAGGAGGACGAGGGAGTGCGGGGCGACGGCGACCGCGTCCGAGACGGTGCCGGCTCGCTCCAGGTCGGCGGTGTCCAGCGCGACCTCGTACGCGTCGGGCCACGGCGCCTGCGGCAACCGCCACTCGACGGAGTCGCCACCGGCGTTGAGCAGGAGCACCGCGCAGCGCGGCCCGTCGAGCGCCATGCCGAGGGTGTGTGTCGACCCGTCGTGCCAGTCGCCCTCCTCCCACGGGCGACCGTCCGGGTGCAGCCACCGCACGTCCTCGCGCCCGCTGTCCGGCGACACGTCTCCGGTGTAGAAACGGGTCGTCCGCAGCACCGGGTTCTCCGCCCGCAGGGCGGTGAGGCGCGCGACCACCGTCCGCAGGTGTTCCCAGCCCACGTCGGGGATCCACGGGACCCACGTGAGCGCGCTGTCCTGGCAGTATGCGTTGTTGTTGCCGCCCTGCGTCTGCCCGTGCTCGTCGCCAGCACGCAGCATCGGCACCCCGGCGGCGAGCAGCGTGGTGGCGACGAGGTTGGCGGCCTGGCGACGCCGCAGCGCGATCACGTCGACGTCGTCGGTCTCACCCTCGACCCCGCAGTTCCAGGAGCGGTTGCCGGTGTGCCCGTCGCGGTTGTCCTCGCCGTTGGCCTCGTTGTGCTTCTCGTCGTACGAGACGAGGTCGCGCAGCGTGAACCCGTCGTGGGCCGTCACGAAGCTCACCGACGCCTGCGGCGGTCGCCCGCTCGGCTCGAACTCCTGCGACGACCCCGCCAGCCGGCGAGCGATCCCGGCGACCCCTCCGCCCCCGTGCGCGGACCCGCGCCAGAAGTCGCGCACGTCGTCGCGGAACCGGTCGTTCCACTCCGCCCACCCCTGCGGGTAGCCGCCGACGAGGTAGCCGTCCATGCTCGCGTCCCACGGCTCGGCGATCAGCTTGACCCCGCGCAGCACCGGGTCGCGCCCGATCGTCGCGATCAGCGACTGGGCGACGTCCACGCGGCCACGCCCGACCCGGGCGAGCGCGGACGCCAGGTCGAAGCGGAACCCGTCGACATGCATCTCGCGCACCCAGTAGCGCAGCGACTCCACGATCAGCGCCGACGCCGGCGCGGAGTCCGCACGGACGGTGTTGCCGCAGCCGGTGACGTCGAAGTAGTGGCCCTGCGCGTGCCGGTAGTAGCCGGCGTCGTCCAGCGCCCGAAGGTGGATCCGCGGGCCTCCCTCGCCACCCTCACCGGTGTGGTTGTAGACGACGTCGAGCACGACCTCGAGGCCGCGCGCGTGCACCGCCTGCACCATCTCCTTGAACTCGCGCACCGGGTCGCCGCCGGCGGCGTACGGGGAGTGCGGCGCGAGGAACGAGACGGAGTTGTATCCCCAGAAGTTGACGAGCCCGCGCTCGGCAACGGTCGGCTCGGTGACGAAGTGGTGGACCGGCAACAGCTCGACGGTCGTCACACCGAGTCCGACGAGGTGGTCGAGGACCGCCGGGTGCGCCAGCCCGGCGTACGTCCCGCGCAGCTCCTCGGGCACGTCGGGATGCCGCATGGTCAGCCCCCGTACGTGCGCCTCGTACAGGACCGTCCGGTCCCACGGGACCCGCGGCGCGACGTCCGCACCCCAGTCGAACGCGGTCTCGGCGACGTACGCGCGCAGCTGGGAGGTGTTGCCGTCGAGCCCGCCCGTGACGTGCAGCGCGTACGGGTCGAGCACGGGGACGCCGTCGACGACGAAGGCGTACTCCTGCCCCGGAGCGACGCCGAGCACCTCGACGTGCCAGACCGAGCCCGTCCGGGACTCGACCTCGTACGACCCGATGCCGGGCAGGTCGAGCACGACCTGGCGTGCCCGGGGGGCGTGGATCGCGAAGTTCACGCCGGAGACGACCCGACGGGCGCCGAGGGGGTGCGGGCTCCCCGGCGCACTCGGGTAGCGCTCGTACGCCCATGCCTCGGCCATGCCTCCATCATCGGGCACCCCCCTCGCGGCCGTACGCGCCCGGTCCGTCCCGTACGGCATTCGCTACCCTCGGTAGCCACTACGTCGACAGCAGGACTGTCACGACCCCGCCACACGGAAGGCAGCGCGCATGGGTGAGCTCGTCAGGCTCGAGGTGGCCGACGGCGTCGGCACGATCCGTCTCGACCGACCCAAGATGAACGCGATCAGCGCCCAGCTCCAGGACGAGCTGCGCGAGTGCGCCGAGGAGGCGACCGCGCGCGACGACGTGGCCGCCGTGGTCGTGTACGGAGGCGAGCGGGTCTTCGCGGCCGGGGCGGACATCAAGGAGATGGCCGACCTCTCCTTCCCGCAGATGAACGTCCGTGCCCAGGCGCTGCAGGCCGCGCTCAACGCTGTCGCCGCCATCCCGAAGCCGACGGTCTCGGCCATCACCGGCTACGCGCTCGGTGGCGGGTGCGAGCTCGCGCTGTGCACCGACGTGCGTTTCGCCGCCGACAACGCCAAGCTCGGCCAGCCCGAGATCCTGCTGGGCATCATCCCCGGAGCCGGCGGCACCCAGCGCCTCGCGCGCCTCGTCGGCCCGGCCAAGGCGAAGGACCTCATGTTCACCGGCCGCCAGGTCGACGCTGCCGAGGCGCTCACGATCGGTCTCGTCGACCGCGTCGTGCCTGCCGCGTCGGTGTACGACGAGGCGCTCGCCTGGGCCCGCCAGTTCGTCGGCGCCGCCTCGCTCGCGCTGCGGGGCATCAAGGAGGCCGTGGACCGCGGTCTCGAGGTCGACCTCGTGACCGGGCTCGAGATCGAACGCCATCTCTTCGCGGCACTGTTCGCGACCGAGGACCAGGCGACCGGCATGCGCTCGTTCATCGAGAGCGGGCCCGGCAAGGCCACCTTCGAGGGAAAGTAGCACCGTGAGCATCGACACCACCCCCAGCGCACCGACCACCAGCGCACCCGCGCCTGGTGCGCCCAACCCGCACGCGAGCGCCGACGAGGTCGAGGCCGCCTGGTCCGACACCAAGCTCGCCCAGGTTCTCTACCACGACTGGGAAGCCCAGACGTACGACGAGAAGTGGTCGATCTCCTTCGACGAGCGCTGCATCGACTACGCACGCGACAGGTTCACCGCCGTCGCGGGCGAGAGCGGCTGGCCGTACGGGCGCAGCCTGGAGATCGGCGCCGGCACGGGCTTCTTCACGCTCAACCTCATGCTCGCCGGAGTGATCGACAAGGGCACCGTCACCGACATCTCGCCCGGCATGGTCGAGGTCGCGAAGCGCAACGCGGACAGCCTGGGCTTCTCGCTCGACGGCCAGGCCGCCGACGCCGAGGAGCTGCCGTTCCCGGACGAGTCGTTCGACCTCGTCATCGGCCACGCCGTCATCCACCACATCCCTGATGTCGAGAAGGCGTTCCGCGAGATGTTCCGGGTGCTGCGTCCTGGCGGCCGCGTGGTGATCTGCGGCGAGCCGACCAAGCGCGGTGACTTCGTCGCACGTCGCCTGTCGCGGCTCACCTGGTGGGCGACCACCCACGCCACCCGCTTCGGCCCGCTCAAGGAGTGGTCGCGTCCGGCCGAGGAGCTCGACGAGTCCTCGCGCGCGGCGGCGCTGGAGGCCGTGGTCGACCTGCACACCTTCGAGCCGGACGACCTCGAGCGCACCGTGCTGCGTGCGGGCGGGGTCAACGTCCGTACGGCGACCGAGGAGCTGACCGCGTCCTGGTTCGGCTGGCCGGTCCGTACGTTCGAGGCCGCCGTGCCGGAGGACAAGCTCGGGATGCGCTGGCGGATGTTCGCGTACAAGTCCTGGCTGCGGCTCTCGGCGCTCGACAAGGCGCTCACGCCCGTCGTGCCCAAGGGCCTCTACTACAACGTCTCGATCGCGGCGACGAAGCCGTGACGACCCGACCCGTGGCGGCGCCCGGGCGATGACCGCTTCCCGTCAGGCCCGCTTCCTCACCCTCGACTCGTTGCGGTGGGTGCGGCGGCACCGTGCGTGGACCAGGTACCACCTGGTCCGCTACTGGCGGTTCTGGCGGTTCAAGCGGCGTCATCCGGACGTGGTCACGGAGGGCTTCGTCTTCCTGGGCCGCGGGGTGCAGATCGAGACGAAGCCCCCGTACGGGCGCGTGGTGCTGGGCAGGTTCGTGCACCTGGGCGACCGTACGGCGCTGCGGGCCCACAACGGCACGCTGCGCCTCGGCGACAAGGTCGTCATGGGTTCCGACAACACCATCAACGCCCACCTGGACATCGAGGTCGGGGCGGCGACGATCATCTCCGACTGGACCTACATCTGCGACTTCGACCACGTGACCCTCGACCTGGCGCGGCCGATCAAGGACCAGGGCCTGGTCGTCTCGCCGGTCCGGATCGGGCCCGACTCCTGGATCGGGGTGAAGGCGAGCGTCCTGCGCGGCACCCGCACCGGGCGTGGCGTGGTGCTCGCGGCGCACACCGTGGCGCGCGGGGAGTACCCCGACTTCGCGATCGTCGCAGGTCTGCCCGGGCGGGTCGTGAAGAGCCGCCGCGACGACCTGGCGGAGTGGGCGGAGATCCAGCGCTACACGGCCGAGGTGGCCGAGGAGCAGCGCGAGGCCCGCGGCACCTGACGTACGTCGTCTGCGGGAGGCTCGGTGCCGCTCCGGCGACGCCTTGGCGCCCTCGGCGACGGTTCGACCGCGGCGTCGAGGGGGTCATACCGTCGCTGAGCACGGCGGCCGGCCCGCCGACACCGCTCTGCCCAGAGCGGAATGCGTGGCGGCGGTTGGACGTCCGGTCCTAGCCTCGGGACATGGGTGATGTCGTACGCCTCGGACCGCGCCGTGCCGCGCCGCCGGCCACCGAGCCCGAGCCGTTGTGGCGCGAGGTCGTCGGGCGGCGCCTGCGGGAGGCACGCCTGGCCCGGCGTGAGCGCCTCGCGGACACCGCCGGTGCCGCCGGCATCTCCACGCAGTACCTGTCGGAGATCGAGCGTGGTCGCAAGGAGCCGTCGAGCGAGATCCTGGCCGCAGTCTCGGGGGCGCTCGGGCTCACCCTCCTCGACCTCACCGAGCACGTGAGCGGCGACCTGCGTCGGGCGGCGGCACCGTCGATGCCCCGGGGCCCGCTGGCTCTCGCCCGCGCGGTCTGACCCGCCGAGAGGTCATGACGCGAACGCCGCCGCGCGCGGCTCCATGACCACGTCGACGAGCCCGTACGCCCGAGCGGCCGCGGCGGAGAACACCCGGTCACGGTCGGTGTCGTGGCGCAGCGTCTCGACGGTCTGCCCCGTGTGCGCCGACAGGATCGCCTCCATCTCGTTGCGCACGCGGACGACCTCGTCGGCCTGGAGGATGAGGTCGGGGATCGTCCCCTGACCGCGAGCGGCCGGCTGGTGCAGCACGAAGCGGGCGTGCGGAAGGGCGGCGCGCCGCCCGGGCGCACCCCCGGCGACGAGCACGGCACCTGCCGCGATCGCCTGACCGACGCAGAACGTGGCGACGGGGGAGCGGACGTGCTGCATCGTGTCGTAGACCGCCAGCATCGCGGTCTCGTCGCCACCCTCGCAGTTGACGTAGAGGTTGATCTCGCCGTCGGGGTTGTCCGCCTCGAGGTGCAGCAGCTGTGCGATCAGCGCGTTGGCGACGCCGGCGTCGATCGCCGTCCCGAGATAGACGATGCGCTCGGTGAGGAGGTGGGAGTAGACGTCCATCACGCGCTCGCCGCGCGGATGGCTCGCGATGACGCTCGGGATCGTGTAGGTGCTCATCGTGCTCCTCCGATGTGCGTGGCGCCGATCCCGACCGTACGGCGCCGGTTCGGCATGACGTCGTCGAAGGACGCGACGACGTGGTCGACGAACCCGTACTCCTGGGCCTCGAGCGCGGTGTACCAGCGGTCGTGCAGCGAGTCCTCGAAGATCCGCTCGACCGGTTGACCGGTGTCCGCGGCGATGAGGGCGAGCACGGTGTCGCGGGTGTGGCGCAGGTCGCCGGCCTGGACCTCGATCTCGACGGCGCGCCCGCCGATCCCCGCCGAGCCTTGGTGCATCAGGATGCGCGCATGGGGGAGCGCGTAGCGCCTGCCCGGCGTCCCGGCCGACAGCAGGAACTGCCCGGCGCTGCAGGCCAGGCCGAGCGCGAGCGTCGACACGTCGCAGGGGACCAGCCGGAGGGCGTCGCGCAGCGCGAGCATCGCTGGTACGGAGCCGCCGGGGGAGTGGATCCACAGGGCGACATCTGCGGTGGGATCGTCCGCGGCCAGGGAGAGGAGCTGTGTCGTGAGAAGCGTGCCGTTGTCGTCGTCGAGGACGCCGTCCAGCACGAGGATCCGCCGGCCGAGCAGCTGCTGGCGGCTCAGGGTGTCGAAGAGACGCGGTGCGTTGTCGTGTGCCATGCGTCCACGGTCGCGCGGCACAGCCGCCCGGTTCCAGCCGATCAGCCCGAGGCGGATCTGCCGTCAGCGGCGTCAGCGCTGTGCGGTCACCACGAGGTCGAGGGACGCGGCCAGGTCCTCGTCGTCGCCCGGACGCAGCACGAAGTCGTCGGTCGTGACCGAACGGACGAGCTCGGCGACCACGTCGGGCCACTGCTCGTACGGCCCGGCGATCTGCGCGTCGACGAGAGACCCGTGCTGCTCCTCCCACGCCCTGATCCGGGGCCCGTGGTGCAGCCCGGTCAGCGTGGTGATCTGCGCGCGTGCGGCGACGAGGTCGCGCAGCTCGGCAGGTTCGAGCTCCTTCGGGTGGTAGATGTTGCCCGGCGGGAAGGTCAGGGTGTTGGGCGTGCTGACCACCAGCGTCCCGCCCGGACGCAGCACCCGGACGCACTCGGCGACGAAGGCGTCCTGGTCCCAGAGGTGCTCGATCGTCTGAAGGCTGACGACCACGTCGAAGGACGCGTCGGCGTACGGGAGGGCGACCAGGTTGCCGCGGACGACCGGCACGTGCGGGTACGCCGTCCGCACGTGGCCGGTCGCGTACGCGTCGTAGTCCAGGGCGGCGAGCATCGCGGCGTCGCGACTCAGGAGGTCGGCGCCGTAACCCTCGCCGCACCCGGCCTCGAGCACCGTACGACCGCGGACGACGTCGCGAAGCGCCTCGTACACGACCTCGTGGCGCCGGAACCAGTAGTTCTCGTGCCAGATGCCGGGCACCGTGCGCTCACCGGTGATCACCATCTGCGGCTTCGTGCCGTCGTCGTCCCGGCCGTCGTCCCTGTCGTCGCTGCTCACGTCGGCAGCGTACGGTCGCGCCTTCCGCTCAGGGGCGGTGGGCGTTGGTCACGGCGCGGGCGCCGGTGCTGGAGACCAGGCTGGCGATCACGATGACGATCAGCACGGCGACGGCCGCGGTGGCGATCTGCTCGGGCAGGTCGATGTCGGTCGTGAACGGCAGGACGGCGGCGATGACGCCGACCAGCGTCATGATCCAGCTGAAGAACAGCGTCGGCCGCGGCGTCGCCAGGATCAGCAGGTGCATCAGGCCGGTGGCCACGAGCGCGGCACCGGCGGCGATGAACGCGTACGGGATCGTCGAGGCGACGTCCCACCGGCCGCCTCCGGACGGCACCAGCACCGCGATGTCGAACACGCCGCGGCAGACCAGGATCCCGACGACAGCCGCCAGTCCGGCGACGACGGCGGTCGCGAGGCCTCCCGCCCAGAGCCTGCCCACGTTGAGCGAGAGCCCGCTCGGAGTGTTGGCGTCGGAGTCCGGGTTGCGGCGCGGATCAGGCTGGTCGGCGGGCGGTTGCTGGTACGACATCGTGCCTCCTTGCTCGGGGGTGGCCGTCACGCTACCGGTTCCCGGCCCGCGATGAGGGGCGACATCCACCTCGTGTCGGGATCACGGTCGACGAGGATCTTCGTCACGAGCAGCGTCGCCGGGATGGCGAGGATCGCCCCCCACGCACCGAGGATCACGGTCCAGAAGATCAGCGACACCATGCTCACCGTCGCCGAGAGCCCGACCGAGTCGCCGACGATCTTGGGCTGGAAGACGGACTGGATCACGAAGTTGATGACGCAGTACCCGACGATCACCCAGAGGGCGGTCTGCCAGCCGGAGTCGAACAGCGCCAGCAGGGCCGGCGGCACCAGGCCCAGAACGAAGCCGATGTTGGGGATGTAGCCGGTGATCAACGAGAGCACGCCCCACAGCCAGGGCTCCGGCACCCCGAGGGCGTACAGCAGGACCACGTCGGCGAGCGCGACCAGCACCCCGAAGACGGTGGCGACGACGAAGTAGCGGCGGGTCCCCGTCGCGAAGTCCGCGAGTGCGTCGACCGTGGAGCGGTGGCGTTCGGGGACCTTGGCGGCGAGCCGGGGGATCACCGAGCCGTCGAGCGCCATGAAGAGGAGCAGGACGAGGATCAGCAGGATGTTCCCCGTCACGGAGGTGGCGCTCGAGACGGCCTCCGCGACGTACGGCGCGACCGCGCGGATGTCGAGCCGGCTGAAGATCTGGTCGGAGCTCGCTGTCCCCGACACCCCACTGGTTGAGCAGGTGCCTTGATGTCGGTGAGCCACCGCTGGAACTCGTCCTCGTACTTGGTGAGGAGCTCGGCGAAACGGGCGCCGGAGAGGACGAGCGCGACGGCGAACGTCAGGAGGATCGCGTAGACCGCGAGGACGCAGGCGACCGTGCCCGCCCACGTGGGCAGCCCGACTTCGAGCCAGGACGTGCCTCAGGCGGATGGACGGTCACGGTGAGGCAGACGGCGAGGAAGGTCGGGCCGACGATCCCGTTGATGCTCATCATGCCGGCGACGACGCACGACGAAGGCGGCAGATCCGACCAGGATGGTGAGCGTTCGTGCGCGTGCCCTAGGCTCGGTCATGCTGGCTCAGTGTCGCAGCGTGTCATGCGCTCGACCTCTTATAAGGCCCTCGGCGTGAAGAGCCACCGACGTGGGAGCGCCGTGGGTGAGCGGTTCGCCGTGTGACCCACGCCACCCGTGACGCCCTCGTCATGATGGTTACCTGTCGGTAACATCAGGGTTGCGGAGACGTCTCACGGCTCCGCACCCGCAGTGGCCCACGGCTGCCGCGACGCGCGTCCCGTGCGAGCGCCGTGTCGAAGTCGACTCCACAGGAGGGGCCGAGAAGGCCATGAACATCGTTGTCGCTGTGAAGTACGTCCCGGACGCCACGGCCGACCGGACGTTCAGCGCCGATAACACCGTCGATCGTGACGGCGTCGACGGTCTGCTGTCCGAGCTCGACGAGTACGCGGTCGAGCAGGCGCTGCAGATCGTCGAGGCCGGCGACGGTGAGGTCACCGTGCTGACCGTCGGTCCCGAGCGACGCCGCCGACGCGGTCCGCAAGGCGCTGCAGATGGGCGCCGACGCCGGCGTCCACGTCGAGGACGACGCGATCCACGGCTCCGACGCCTTCGCGACGTCGCTGATCCTGGCCAAGGCGATCGAGAAGCTCGACTACGACCTGCGTGTTCTTCGGCATGGCGCTCGACCGACGCCGGCCTGGGCGTCGTCCCGACGCTGGTCGCCGAGCGTCTCGGCCTGCCGGCCGTCACGTTCGCCTCGGAGATCACGGTCGACGGCGACACGGTCAAGATCCGCCGCGACGGCGACGTCGCGACGCAGGAGATCGAGGCCACCGGCAAGCTCGTCGTCTCGGTCACCGACCAGACCGGCGAGGCCCGCTACCCGTCGTTCAAGGGCATCATGGCCGCCAAGAAGAAGCCGGTCGAGGAGTGGATCGCTGGCCGACCTGGGCATCGACGCCGGCCGAGGTCGGCCTCGACAACGCCTGGACCAAGGTCGAGTCGTTCGAGCCCCGCCCGCCGCGCACCGCCGGCGAGATCGTCACCGACGAGGGAGACGGCGGCACCAAGCTCGTCGAGTTCCTCGCGTCCAAGAAGTTCGTCTGAGAGGGCCTAGACCGACATGACTGAAGTTCTCGTTCTCGATCGACGCCCCCGACGGCAAGGTCACCAAGCCCTCGCTCGAGCTGCTGACGATCGCCCGCCGCATCGGCGAGCCGTCGGCCGTCGTCTTCGGCGCCGCCGACACCGGCCGTCCTGGCCGAGTACGGCGCCGAGAAGATCTACACCTACGACGACGCCGTCTACGACCGAGTACCTCGTCGGCGCCCAAGGCCGAGGCGCTGGCCCAGCTCGTCGGCGACAAGTCGCCCGGCCGCCGTGCTGATCGGCCGTCAGCACCGAGGGCAAGGAGATCGCGCCCGCGTCGCGCTCAAGACCGAGTCCGGTCTGATCACCGACGCGGTCGACGTCCAGGCCGACGGCGGCACGGTCACCACGACGCAGTCGGTCTTCGCCGGCAACTTCACGGTCGCAGTCGCAGGTCACCCAGGGCGCGCCGGTCATCACGGTCAAGCCGAACTCGGCCGCCCCCGAGGCCGTCGCCGGCGCCGGCACGGTCGAGGCCGTCACGGTCGACGTCTCCGACGCGCGCCAAGGGCGCCAAGATCACCGTCGTCCAAGCCGCGAAGGCCATCGGGTCGTCCCGAGCTGACCGAGGCCGCGATCGTGGTCTCCGGCGGTCGTGGCACCGGCGGCGACTTCACCGAGGTCGAGGCCTTCGCCGACACCCTCGGTGCCGCCGTGGGCGCCTCGCGCGCCGCGGTCGACTCCGGCTGGTACCCGCACAGCTTCCAGGTCGGCCAGACCGGCAAGACGGTCTCGCCGCAGCTGTACGTCGCCAACGGCATCTCCGGTGCGATCCAGCACCGCGCCGGCATGCAGACGTCCAAGACGATCGTCGCGGTCAACAAGGACGAGGAGGCGCCGATCTTCGAGCTCGTCGACTTCGGCGTCGTCGGCGACCTCAAGGCGGTCCTGCCCGCAGGCGACCGACGAGGTCAAGAAGCGCAAGGGCTGACCAGCCGACGTCCGACGCCAGACCGTCACACCCGCGATGCGGCGTCCGCTGCGTTCCGGCGTCGATACGGTGCGCTCACTGCTCGTGCGGGCACGCGGTGGCCCTGCGAAGACCATGGCCGGTCGATGAATGCCGTCACGATCAGTGGCCTGTTTGGTTGTCACTTCGGTTAAGTGCGGCCCCTGACGCTGTTCTGGGCGACCTGTCCGGTGATAGCCATAGGGGGCGCGCGTCATGCGCGTTCACCGACTACATCACAGGAGGAATACATGCGACTCTCCCGGCGTACACGCCTCGCGGGCGTGGCGCTGCTCGCCGCGGCCAGCCTCACCCTGGCCGCCTGCGGCGGCGGCGGCGGCGACGACGACAACGGTGCGAGCGGACTCGACCGACGCCGTCATCACCGGTCTACGGCACCAACCCCCAGAACCCGCTGATCCCGACCGCCACCAACGAGGTCGGCGGCGGCAACCGCTCATCGACCTGCTCTTCGCCGGTCTGATCTCGTACAAGTCCGACGGCTCCCAGGAGCAACGAGGTCGCCGAGTCGATCGAGTCCGACGACAACAAGACGTCTGGACCGTCAAGCTCAAGGACTGGAAGTTCACCGACGGCACCCCCGTCACCGCCGAGTCCTTCGTCAAGGCCTGGAACTACGGCGCCGACCGGCCAAGAACGCGCAGCTCAACAGCCTACTTCTTCTACCCGATCGAGGGCACCGACGACGACGGCAACACGCGTCAAGGGCGCCGAGACGATCTCGGGCCTGAAGGTCGTCGACGACAAGACCTTCACGATCACGCTGAAGCAGCCGGAGTCGGACTTCCCGCTGCGCCTCGGCTACTCGGCCTACTTCCCGCTGCCCGAGTCGGCCTACGCCGACGGCAAGATCACCAAGGCGTACGGCGAGACGCCGATCGGCAACGGCCCCTACAAGCTGACGACGTCGGCTGGGAGCACAACAAGCGAGATCCGTCTCGAGCCCGAACGCCGACTACGACGGCGTCGCGCAAGGCCCAGAACGGCGGCGTGATCTTCAAGTTCTACACCGACACCGACGACGCGGCCTACACCGACGTCCAGTCGCGGCAACCTCGACGTCCTCGACCAGGTCCCGCCGAGCGCGCTGACGACCTTCGAGACCGACGACTCGGTCATCACGGCCGTACAACGAGCGCCGGCTCGGTCTTCTCGCTCGTTCACGATCCCCGAGCGCCTCGACCACTTCTCCGGTGAGGAGGGCAAGCTGCGTCGCGCAGGCCATCTCGATGGCGATCAACCGCGAGGAGATCACCGAGAAGATCTTCAACGGCACCCGTACGCCGGCCGACGGACTTCACGCTCCGCCGATGCTCGAGGCTGGACCGACGACGATCCCCGGCAACGAGGTTCTCGAGTTCAACGCCGACGAGGCCAAGAAGCGTGGGCCGAGGCCGACGACGATCGAGCCGTGGGCGACGGCAAGCTTCTAGATCGCCTACAACACCGACGGCGCCGGCAACAAGGAGTCGGTCGAGGCGATGACCAACCAGATCAAGAACACCCTGGGCATCGACGCCGAGCCGAAGGCCTACGCCGACGTTCGACGAGCTCCGCACGCGACGTCACCGACCGCACGATCAAGACGCGCGTTCCGTACCGGTTGGCAGGCCGACTACCCGTCGATCTCGAACTACCTCGGCCCGATCTACGCCACCGGCGCCGGCTTCGAACGACGGCGACTACTCCAACAAGGAGTTCGACCAGCTGATCTCCGAGGCGGCCGGCGCCGAGGGCGACGAGGCGCGCTACAAGCTGATCGGCGAGGCCCAGGCGATCCTCCTGAAGGATCTGCCGGCCATCCCGCTGTGGTACACCGAACGCCACGGCGCGCTGCTGCCAAGGACGTCAAGAACGTCGAGTTCAACTGGCAGAGAAGCCGGACTACCACAACATCACGAAGTAGTAGTTCCACACCGCCGCATGCGGGGCGCGCGGGGGCAGCCACCAGTCTGCCCGCCGCGCGACCTGCGCCGGGCTCCCGGTGCCTACCGGCGCCGACGGGCGCTGAATCCGATCGCTCTCCTGGTCGGACCGCCCATGCCGCAGGAGGTCACTGACATGTGGTGGTACGTCGCGCAGGCGGATCGCTGCAGACGATCCCGGTCCTCCTCGGCGCGACGCTGCTCATCTACGCCCTGGTCTTCCTCCGCCCCGGTGACCCGATCCTCGCCCTGTTCGGCGACAAGCCGGTCTCCGAGGCGACGTCGCACGCAGGTCCGGCGAGCAGTACAACCTCGACGAGCCGTTCCTCGTCCAGTGGCTTCTCTTCCTCAAGGACGCCGTCACCGGTCGACTTCGGCGACGTCGTTCACCGGTCAGCCCTGTCATCGACCTCGATCGGCCGACGCGTTCCCGGTCACCATCAAGCTCGCGCTCATGGCCCTGGTCATCGACGCCGTCCTCGGCATCATCGCCGGCACCATCGCCGGCCTTCGCACGCGGCAAGCTCTTCGACTCGACGATGCTGGTCGTGTCGCTGCTGGTCATCGCCGTCCCGATCTTCGTCTTCGGCTTCGTGCTGCAGCTGATCTTCGGCGTCAAGCTGGGCTGGGTCGCCGCCGACGGTCGGTGGCGACTGCCTCGTTCGACAACCTGATGCTGCCCGGCCATCGTGCTGGCGATGGTCTCGTTCGCCTACGTGCTGCGCCTGACCCGCACGCTCGGTCGCCGAGAACCTCACCGCCGACCACGTGCGCACCGCCCGCGCCAAGGGCCTCTCCGAGCGGCCGGTCGGTGCGCCGCCACGTGCTGCGCAACTCGCTGGTCCCGGTCGTGACCTACATCGGCATCGACCTCGGCACGCTGATGGCCGGCGCCATCGTCACCGAGGGCATCTTCAACATCCCCGGCATCGGCAACCTCGCCTACCAGCGCGATCATCCGCGGCGAGACGCCCGACGATCGTCTCGGTCGTGACGTTCATGGTCCTCGTCTACGTCGTTGATGAGCCTGCTCGTCGACCTGCTCTACGCCGTGCTCGACCCGAGGATCCGTTATGCCTGAGACCGACGCTCCCGGGCCAGGAGCGCTACGTCGCCCCCATCGACGAGACCCCGCTGCGCGGCGATCGACGCCGTCGACGTCGACGCGGCGCCCGAGAGCCAGTGGAAGGAGGCGTGGAAGCGTCTGCGCACGCATCGCCGATGTTCTGGGTCTCGCCGTCGTCATCCTGGTCATCGGCGTGATCATCGTGGTCTTCCCGGGGCTGTTCACCGACGTCGGACCCGACAGCTGCGCCGAGCTCAGCCGGAGCCTCGACCGCCGCGCGACGGGCCACCCGTTCGGCTTCAACTAGCAGGGCTGCGACGTCTGGGCCCGCACCGTCTACGGCGCTCGCGCCTCGGTCGCGGTCGGCGTCCTCACGCACGCTCATCGTCGTCGATCCTGCGGCAGTCGTCACCGGAGCGCATCGCCGGCTTCTACGGCGGCTGGGTCGACACGATCATCTCGCGCGTCAGCGACATCTTCTTCGTCGATCCCGCTGCTGCTCGGCCGCGATCGTGGTGCATCTCGGTGATCAACAACCTGTTCCCCGAGCGTGGCGTTCTGGGGCGTCGATCTTCGTGGTCGTCGCTCGCCCTGCCGCTCTTCGGCTGGCCGCAGATCACCCGCATCATGCGCGGCGCGGTGCTGGAGGTCAAGAACCTGGAGTTCGTCGACGCCGCCACGGCGATCGGCGCGACCAGGACTGCAGCAACCTGCGGCGCCACATCGTGCCCGAACTCGCTGGCCCCGGTGATCGTGACCGCGACGATCTCGCTCGGCATCTTCATCGTCGCCGAGTCGACGCTGTCGTTCCTCGGGCCTCGGCCTGCCGGCCAGCAGTCGTCTCGTGGGGCAACGACATCTCCGCCGCCCAGAACCAGGTGCGCTCCGGCACAGCACCTCGGCGTCATGTTCGTGCCCGGCCACCGCGCTGGCGCTCACCGTGCTGGGCTTCATCCTGCTGGGTGACGCCGTCCGCGACGCCCTCGACCCGAAGGCGAGGAAGAAGCGCATGACCGCCAGCACCCGCTGCTGCGAGGTCACGGACCTCGACGTCGGCTTCCGCGCCGGCAAGGAGGCCATCCCCGCGGTCGACGGCGCGAACCTGACCATCTACCCCGGCCAGACCGTCGCGATCGTGGGCGAGTCCGGCTCGGGCAAGTCGACGACCGCGCACGCGATCATCGGCCTGCTGCCCGGCACCGGTCGCGTCACCGGCGGCGAGATCCTCTTCGACGGGCAGGACATCGCCCACGTCGAGCAAGGACGCGATCCTGGCGCTGCGCGGCTCGTCGATCGGCCTCGTGCCGCAGGACCCGATGTCGAACCTCAACCCGCTGTGGCGGGTCGGCACGCAGATCAAGGAGGCGCTGGTCGCCAACGACGTCGCCAAGGGCAAGGACGCCGACCGGCGCGTCGTCGAGCTGCTCGAGGAGGCCGGACTGCCCGACGCCGAGCGTCGTGCCCGCCAGTACCCGCACGAGTTCTCCGGCGGCATGCGCCAGCGCGCGCTCATCGCGATGGGCCTGGCCGCACGTCCGAAGCTGCTGATCGCCGACGAGCCGACCTCGGCGCTCGACGTGACGGTGCAGAAGCAGATCCTCGACCACCTCGACAGCCTGACCGACGAGCTGGGCGTCGCGGTCCTGCTGATCACGCACGACCTCGGCCTGGCCGCCGAGCGTGCCGACCACCTCGTCGTCATGTACCGCGGCCAGGTCGTCGAGTCCGGTCCGGCGCTGGAGATCCTGCAGGAACCCCGAGCACCCGTACACCAAGCGACTCGTGTCGTCGGCCCCGTCGCTGGCGTCGCAGCGGCTGTCGCTCGCTGCGGGCCCGCGCCGAGGTGCGCGAGCAGGCGGTGCAGACCGCCGGCGAGATCGCCGCCGAGGTGGCGACGCAAGCGAGGCCGAGTTCGGCGAGGGCCGCGACGACATCATCGTCGTCGAGAACCTCACGAAGGTCTTCATGCTCCGCGGGCGACCGCCCGTGGCGCAAGACCGACTTCGCGGCCGTCGACGACGTCGTCGTTCCGGCTGCGTCGCGGCACCACCACCGCGATCGTGGGCGAGTCCGGCTCGGGCAAGTCGACGGTCGCGCGGATGGTGCTCGGACCTGCTCGCCGCCGACCGTCGGGCACGGTGCTGCTTCGACGGCGTACGACACCTCGCACGCTGAAGGGCAAGACGAGCAGCTGACGCTGCGTCGTCAGATGCAGCCGGTGTTCCAGAACCCGTACGCCTCGCTCGATCCGCTGTACTCGATCTACCAGTCGATCGAGGAGCCGCTGCGCACCCACGGCGATCGGCATCGACGAAGGAGCGCGAGGCCAAGGTCCGCGACCTGCTCGACAAGGTGTCGCTGCCGACGACGGTCATGCGTCGCTATCCCGGCGAGCTGTCCGGCGGCCAGCGTCAGCGCGTCGCGATCGCCCGTGCCCTGGCGCTCGAGCCCGGAGGTCGTGATCTGCGACGAGGCGGTCTCCGCGCTCGACGTGCTGGTGCAGGCGCAGATCCTGGAGCTGCTCAACGACCTGCAGGCCGAGCTGGGTCTGAGCTACCTGTTCATCACGCACGACCTCGCGGTGGTCCGCCAGATCGCCGACGACGTGCTGGTGATGCAGGACGGGCAAGGTCGTCGAGGCCGCGTCGGTCGCCGAGGTGTTCGACAACCCGCGCGAGGCAGTACACGCGCAGGCTGCTCGACGCGATCCCTGGCCGGGACCTGCTGACCACCGCCTGATCAGCACGACCACAGACGACGCCGCCGTGACCCTCGTGAGAGGGGCACGGCGGCGTCGTTGTGTCAGGCTGGGACGTTGAAGCCCAGCAGGGCGTACGACGTCCCGTCGGTGCGCACCGTCGTGAGCGCCCCGTTGGCCACGGACGGCATCACGGTGCGGTAGCGGTCGGGGTCGATCCCGAGCAGGTCGCACAGGACGAGCCGCAGGAGCGTCGAGTGCATCACCACGAGCACTCTCCCGTCCGGATGCTCCGCCACGAGTGCGTCGAGTGCGGGGCGCGCACGGTCGATCGCTGCGGTGCCCGGCTCGCCGGACGGCAGCGGGTTCCGGGCAGGGGCGGCGAGGAAGGCGGCCAGTGCCTCAGGAAAGCGCTCGGCCATCTCCGTACGGGTCAGTCCCTCGCCGGCACCGAAGTCGACCTCGCACAGACGCTCGTCGGTGCTCAGCGGCAGGCCGAGGGCCTCAGCGGCCGGCTGCGCCGTGAGACGGGCACGGGACAGCGTCGAGGCCGCCACGGCGTCCACGGGATGGGCCGCGGCCCACCGGCCGAGGCGTTGGGCCTGCGCAGCTCCCCGCTCGGTGAGCCCCACGTCGGACACCCCCGCGTACCGGTTCTCCGCGTGCCACACCGTCTCGCCGTGCCGCACGAGCACCAGCTCGGTCACGTCAACCATCCCTTCGTCGCGAACACCTCGGTCATCGTCGCGTACGCCACGTCCATCCTGCGGACGTCCTCGTCGCGCGGCTCGACGACCACCGCGACCGGGTTCGTGGCGCGGGCGACAGCACTGAGGGACCCTGCTCGAGGATCCACGCCCCAGCGGGCGAGCACCGCCATCCCCGTCGCCGGCTCGGCCGAGGTGAGCAGCGAGAGCGGGCGGCCGAGGGCGGCGGCCCGGAGCGCGTTCCAGAGCGGGCTGCGGCTGCCGCCGCCCGAGGTGCTCACGCGTCCGTCGGTCTGCGCCCCGCGCTGGGCGAGGAGGTCGAAGCACAGCCGCTCCACGCAGGCCACCCCCACCATCGTGCCGAGGAAGACGGCTGCCTCGTCGACGTCGGTGAGTGCCGAGAGCGGACTGACGTGACCGTCGAGGACCGCGAACCCGGTGGCGTCGGGGCGGACGAACGGGAAGCGCTCTCCGGTGCCGGTGAGCGGGTAGACGAGGGGGAAGGCGTCCCCGCTCTCCCACAGCCGCCGTGCCTCGGCCTCGTACGTGCTCGGGGCGCCGGTGAGAAGCGTGGACAGCGCGCCTGCGCCGATGCTCGACGCGCCGCCCGGCAACCAGGTGCCCGGCTCGGGTCCACGGTGGGAGTAGACGGCGCCGCCCGCGTCGTGCACCGGGGTCGCGCTGGCGCCCTTGAGGACCAGCGTCGTGCCGATCACGCTGTGCCAGTCACCGATGGCGAGCGCTCCCGCGCCGAGCTGAGCCGCACACCCGTCGGTCGTCCCGGCGACCACCGGGGTCGAGGCCGGGATGCCCGTGTCGTCGGCCCAGCCCGGTGAGGTGACGCCGAGCACCGTGCCGGGCGCGACGACCTCGGGCAGCACCTCGGCGTCGACACCGAGGTGGCCGAGGACGTCGACGGGCCACTCGAGGGCGAGGAGGTCGTACCCGCTCTTGAGAGCGTTGCTCCAGTCGGTCGCGACACGCGTGCCCGTCATGGCGGAGACGACGGCGTCGGTCTGATGGACGACCCGCCCACCGCGCGGCAGGCCCTCACGGACGAGCCAGACGATCTTCGGCAGCGCCCACGACGGCTGCATGCGATAGCCGAGCCGTGTCCAGAGCTCCTGACCTGCGGTCACCACCTCGTCGGCGAGGGCGGCCGCCCGGCCGTCGTCGTACATCACACCGGGGCCGGTCGGTCGCCCGGACGCGTCGAGCACGGCAAGGGTTCCGGAGGTGCCGTCGAGGGCGATCCCGGCGATCCGTCCGACCGCGGGACCCAGCTCGCGGGCGAGCCGGCGGAGAACGGTACGGGTCGCCATGACCCAGTCCGCGACCTGCTGCTCGTGGCGGACACCGTCACGCGTCCCGGAGATCGGGGCCTGCGCGGACGCGTGCACCGTTCCTGCCTCGTCGACGGCGACGGCCTTCACGCTCTGCGTCCCCAGGTCGACCCCGACCCACAGTGGTCCCCTCATGCCGTCGCTCCCTGTGCTCCGGACGCGGGCTCTTCGGACGCTGGCGCTCCGGGCGCAGGGGACCAGGACGCCCGTGCGGTGGCGAGGTCGTCGAGGTAGCGGCGGTAGCCGACCTCGTACCGGGCGCTGGCGGGCGAGGGGGCGATCACGTCGCGGTCGGCGCGCCACGCCGCCACGTCGATGTCGACGCCGAGCGACTCCCAGGCGACGAGTGCTGCTCCCCGAGCACCGACGAGAGGCTCGCGAGGCACGTGGATGTCGGTGCCGAGAACGTCGGCGAAGATCTGGAGCCACGCCTTGGACCGCGTGCCGCCGCCGCAGGCCGCGACCTCGCCCGAGAGACCCAGCCGGTCGAAGCAGTGGCGCGCGGCGTACGCGACGGACTCGCACACGGCGCGGACCAGGTCGGCCGGCGTGGTGGACAGCGTCATGCCGTCGAGGCGTCCGCGGGCGCGCGGGTCGACGAACGGTGCGCGCTCTCCGGCTGCGGAGAAGTAGGGGAAGGCCCGAACCCCTCCTGCGCCAGGGGCGCTGTCGGCGAGCAGCGTGTCGAGCGCGGTGATCTCCAGCCCGAGCGTACGCAGGGCCCAGTCGACCCCGGCCGTGCCGACCATCGACGGCATCACGTGCAGGTACGTCGCAGGGTCGGGCGTGCACAGCCACATGCCGGCGGGCTCGTCGCCTGCTCGTACGGTTGCGTCCGTCGTCAACACCTGGCAGGCGAGGGTCGTGCCGACGACCATGGTGGCGTCGTGCTCGGCGACGGAGCCGGACCCGAACCCGCAGGCCTGGAGGTCGTACGGGCCGGCGGTGACCGGAGTGCCGACGGGCAGGCCGAGCAGTGCCGCCCCGCGGTCGTCGAGCGCGAACACCGCGTGCGGGGGAGCAGGCTCGGCGAGGAGGTGGCGCCATCCGGCGATGCCGCAGAGCTCCAGCGCCTCGTCCACGTACGTCCGGCTCCGGACGTCCAGGAACGGGAGGGAGGCGTCGGAGGCGTCGACGGAGATCGTGCCGGTGAGGCGTTGGAGCACGGCGTCGATGCAGTAGCCCGCGACGGCGGCCCGCCGCAGGGACTCGGGCTCGTGGGCGTCGAGGTACGCCAGCAGCGCCGCGTGCGAGCCCGGGAACAGACCGGAGCCGGTGAGCGCGAAGACCTGCGCCATCACCCCGTCGGGCGCGCCCTCGGCCCTCCACTCCTCGACCAGCGACGACGCACGTCCGTCCTGCCAGGAGATCGGCGGGCGCACGGCGTAGCCGTCGGCGTCGCGCAGCCACAGCCCGTCGCCCTGGCCGGTGAGGGCGATGGCGTCCACCGGCGCGTCGACCCCCGCGCAGACCTCGCGGACCACTGCGGCGACCGTGCTCAGGACGTCCTCGAGGTCCTGCTCCACCTCGACACCTCGGCGTACGAGCTGGGAGGGCGCAGCGGCGGAGCGCACGGCGCGCCCGTCCCTGCCGATCAGCGCGGCCTTGGTGACGGTGGTCCCGACGTCGACGCCGACGATCACGAGCGCCTGCTCTCCAGCCGCTCCAGCACCTCCGGGTTGGCCACGTGCAGGCACGGCTCGCCGCGCAGGAAGCGGGCGGTCTCGTCGGCTGTGATCGCGGCAGCGCGCAGGGCGGTCTGGCGGGTGGCCCCGGCCAGGTGCGGCGACAGCACGACGCGCGGGCTGCTCAGCAGCGGCCAGTCGGCCGGCGGCGGCTCGACGTCGTACACGTCCAGCGCCAGAGCGCCGAGGCGACCGGACTCCAGCATCTGCGGCAGCGGCGAGTAGTCGAGCAGCCCTCCGCGTGCGGTGTTCACGAGCACGGCGCCGTGGGGGAGCAGCTCGAGGCGGCGACGGTCGATGAGGTGGCGCGTCTCCTCGGTGAGGCGGGCGTGGAGGCTGACGACGTCGCTACGGCGCATCAGGTCGTCGAGCGCGACCAGCTCCACGCCGTCGCTGTCGGCGGCGTCCACGTAGGGGTCATACGCGATGACCTCCGCGCCGAACGCCTGCAGGATGCGCGCGACGATGCGGCTGATCGCGCCGAAGCCGACCAGGCCGACGGTCGAGTCGCCGAGCTCGGTGCCGGCGTTGTCGTACGTGTAGTAGTCGCCGCGCCAGATGCCGTCGTGGAGCTCGGCGTCGGCGCTCGTCAGGCGTCGCATGGCCGCGAGGATCATCCCGACCGCGAACTCGGCGGCGGCCGGGGCGTTGCGGCCCGGCGCGAAGGAGACGACGACGCCTGCCTCGGTCGCTGCCGCGAGGTCGACGTTGACCGGCCCTCCACGGCACACGCCGACGAAGCGGAGGTTCGGGCACGCGCGGAAGACCTCGGCGGTGAACGGTCCCATCTGCGTGACGGCGACCTCGGCCTCACCGAGGGCGGCGATCACGTCGGCGGCGGTGCCGCTGGCCTCCACGACGCCGTCGACCGGTCCGAAGGGCTCGATCGGCCACGGCAGCGTGAGCGGGATGACCTCCACGTCGCTGTCGACCCGGGCAGTGAGGGCCTCCGCGAACATCTCGGGGAGGACGAAGTGGTCTCCGGCGGCGAGGATGCGTGTCATCGGCTTCTCCTTCTCCGGACACCCGGAGCTCTTGTGACGTACGTCGCGCACCGTAACATATCGGATGTTAAACATCTCAACTCGCGCGTGAGGACGTCCGCCGTCTGGTAGAGGGGCGGGGTCCGCCCGAGGGCGACCCCTGCGGACGCCGCGTCAGCGCAGGGGCGCGACGTGGACGCGGGTCTGGTCGCGCATCGCCGCGAGGACGGCCGGCGGCGCGTCGTCGGTGACGATCACGTCGGTGAACTCCGAGAGCGCGACGAACCGGTGGAGGCTCGTACGACCGGTCTTCGTGCCGTCGATCATGAGCACCCGCCGTGTCCCGGCGCGCAGCATCACCCGCTTCATCACGACGACGTCCTGCTCCTGGTGGTACGCCGTGGACTCGTCGACCGTCGATGTCGACTGGAACACGATGTCGACGGCGTACGCGTCCAGGCCCGTGTCGCTCGGGGGTCCGATGAACGAGTCGTGGGTGCGGGAGTACTGGCCGCCGATCGCGATGAGCTGGATGTCCGGCTCCTCGCGGAGCACCTCCATCGCCAGGCGGTAGTTCGTCAGCACCGTCAGCGGCGCGGTCTGGGGGAGCAGGCCGTGCGAGGGCCAGCACGGTGGTCGAGTCGTCGAGGAGGACCGACATCCCGGGGTCCACGAACTCGAGGGCGGTCCGGGCCAGTGCCGCCTTCGCCTCCGCGTTGCGCTGCAGCCGGAAGTCCGAGCTGGACTCGAACACGCTGGTGGGCAGGGCGGAGACGCCGCCGTGGAGCTTCCTCACCAGCCCCCGCGAGGCCAGGTCGTCCACGTCGCGGTGCACGGTCATGACGCTCACCCCGGTCAGCTCGACGAGCTCGGCTGATGCTCGCGAACCCCGACGCCAGGACCGTGTCGATGATCTGCCGCTGCCGTTCCGCCCGTGACAGCCGGGAGGTCTTCTGCTCGGACATCGCTTCTCCTCGTTCGCTGCCGGGGGGCAGGCCTTAACAGGATTCTTGACAGGTATAACGTACGGGATGTTACGATCCCGGCCATTGTTGTGATAGCCATCACAGGCTGTCCAATCATCCACGAACGAGGCCGATCAGGTCGGCGACTCGAAGGAGCGTCCATGAAGAACTTTCCCACGCGGATCGCCGCGCTGAGCGGTGCCGCGATCCTCGCGGTGGTGGGCCTGACGGCCTGCGGATCGGACGACGACGGCGGCTCCGCCGGCGGGGGCGAGGCGGGCAAGATCGCCTTCCTCATGCCCGACCGTGCGTCGACTCGGTACGAGGAGCAGGACTCGCCGCTGTTCAAGGAGAAGGTCGCCGAGCTCTGCGCCGACTGCAAGGTCCTCTACCAGAACGCGGACTCCGACCCGGCGAAGCAGCAGCAGCAGGTCGAGTCGATGATCGCCCAGGGCGTGAAGGTCATCGTGCTCGACGCCGGTCGACTCGAAGGCCGCGGCGTCGATGGTGACGCAGGCGCAGGCGCCGACATCCCGATCGTCACGTACGACCGCCCGGTCACCGACGTGCCGGCCGACTTCTACGTCTCCTTCGACAACGAGGCCATCGGTCGCTCGATCGCCGAGTCGCTGGTCGAGCACCTGAAGAGCACCGGCGCGACGGGTGGCGTGCTCCTCGTCAACGGCTCGCCGACCGACCGTGCGGCGGGGCTCATCAAGCAGGGCGCGGAGGCCGGTGTCGGCGACAGCGAAGGTCGACGTCGCGGCCATTCGACACCCCGGACTGGGACCCGCAGAAGGCCCAGGACTGGGTGAGCGGGCCAGATCACGAAGTTCCGTGACCAGATCGCGGGCGTCGTCGCCGCGAACGACGGCACCGCCAGCGGCAGCATCGCCGCGCTCAAGGCGGCCGGCGTCGACCCGCTGCCCCCGGTGACCGGCAACGACGCCGAGGTGGCCGCGATCCAGCGCGTCATCGCCGGCGACCAGTTCAACACGATCTCGAAGCCGATCAAGATCGTGGCCGACGCCGCGGCCGAGGTGGCCGTCGCGCTCATGAACGGCGACGAGCCGAAGGCGACGACCGATCTCTTCGACACGCCGTCGCAGCTGTTCGACGCCCGACCGTCGTGACGCAGGAGAACGTCAAGGAGGTCATCTTCGACGGTGGCATCTACACCGCCGACGAGATCTGCACGGCCGAGTACGCGGCCGCGTGCACGAAGCTGCAGATCAAGTAGCACCCTCTCGGCTCGGCCTCCACGCTCTCGTGGGGGCCGAGCCGTCGTCGATCAGAACCAGAACGAAGGGACCCAGATGTCTTCACGACCGGTGATCCAGCTCCGGGGCGTGTCCAAGAGCTTCGGTGCGGTGGCCGCTCTCACCGACGTCGACCTCGAGGTGTCGGCCGGAGAGGTGCTCGCGCTCGTCGGCGACAACGGCGCCGGCAAGTCGACGCTCGTCAAGATGCTCGCCGGGGTGCACGCACCCGACTCGGGGTCGATCGAGTTCCTCGGCGAGGAGGTCACGATCCCGGGTCCGAACGCTGCGCTCAACCTGGGGATCGCGACGGTCTTCCAGGATCTCGCCCTCTGCGACAACCTCGACGTCGTCAGCAACCTGTTCCTCGGGAGCGAGATCCGCGGCAGCCGGCTGAACGAGGTCGAGATGGAGGTCCGGTCCTGGGAGCTGCTGCGTCAGCTGTCGGCGAAGATCCCGTCGGTGCGGATCCCGATCGCGTCCCTGTCCGGCGGTCAGCGTCAGACCGTCGCGATCGCGCGGTCGCTGCTGCGCGACCCGAAGCTCATCATCCTCGACGAGCCGACGGCGGCGCTCGGCGTCGAGCAGACGGCAGAGGTCCTCAACCTCGTCGAGCGGCTCCGCGAGAACGGGCTGGCGGTCATCATGATCAGCCACAACATGTCCGACGTCCGGGCCGTGGCGGACCGTGTCTCGGTCCTGCGGCTCGGGCGCAACAACGGCACCTTCACCGTCGCCGACGTCTCCCAGGAGGACATCGTCGCCGCGATCACCGGTGCCACCGACAACGCGGCCTCCCGCAGGGTCGCCGCCGTCTCGACCAAGGCCGCGTCGGCCACGACACCGCCGGCCGGGACCTCTTCGACCACGGACGAGCAGGAGTGAGCAGCGTGAACGAACCCAGCGCCACGACCATCGCGCGCGAGCTCGAGGACCAGACCGTCCGCGAGCAGCAGGACCTGCGCGGCCTCCTCACGGGGACGTGGGGGCGTATCCGCAGCGGTGACCTCGGCGCCCTGCCGGTCCTCGCGGGCTGCTCATCATCGCGGTGATCTTCCAGTCGCTGAACTCCAACTTCCTGTCTCCGGCCAACCTGGTGAACCTGCTCCTGCAGTCCGCCGCGGTCGGCGTCATCGCGCTCGGCATCGTCTGCGTGCTGCTGGTCGGCCAGATCGACCTCTCGGTCGGGTCCGTCAGCGGGCTCGCGGCGGCCTGCTTCGCGACGCTCTTCGTGAAGCAGGGCTGGCCGCTCGTGTTCGCGGTGGTGGGCGCGGTGGCGGTCGGTGCCGCGATCGGCTGGGTGTACGGGCAGGTGTTCAACCGCTTCGGGGTCCCGTCCTTCGTGATCACCCTCGGTGGCCTGCTCGGGTTCCTCGGTCTGCAGCTGTTCGTGCTCGGTCCGTCGGGCACGATCAACCTCGCCGTACGACTCGTGGCTCGTGCAGTTCGGTCAGCTGGACTTCGTTCCTGCCTGGCTCTCGTACGTGCTGGTCGTCGCGGCGTCCGGCGGCTACTTCGTGTCTCAGTGGCTGTTGGCTCGTGAGCGGCGCCGGCGCCGCCTGATCGCGAAGTCCGTCCAGGTGATGACCGTCCAGGCCGTGGTCCTGCTGGTCGCGCTGCTGTTCGCCGTCTGGTACCTCAACCAGTCGCGAGGCGTCGGCTGGATGTTCGTCTTCTTCGTCGCGCTGGTCCTGGTGATGAACTACGCCCTGACCCGGACGAGCTGGGGACGTCACGTCTTCGCCGTCGGCGGGAGCGTCGAGGCGGCCCGTCGCGCGGGCATCAACGTGCGGCGGATCTACACGTCGGTGTTCGTGATCTGCTCGACGCTGGCCGCGGTCGGCGGACTTCTGGCGGCGGGCCGGATCGCCGCCGCGTCGCAGAGCAGCGGCACGGGCGACGTGAACCTCAACGCGATCGCCGCCGCGGTGATCGGCGGGACGAGCCTGTTCGGCGGTCGCGGGTCGGCGTTCTCGGCCCTGCTGGGGATCCTGGTGATCCAGTCGATCTCGAGCGGTCTGATCCTCCTGAACCTCGAGCTCGTCGCTGCGGTTCATGGTCACCGGGGCGGTCCTGGTGCTCGCGGTGATGGTCGACTCGCTGTCGCGTCGTAGCCGTACCGAGCACGGGCGAGGGTAGCCCGCTCGGCCCCTGCCTACGGGTCACCGCACGCGTCGGCGGCCTGGCGTCCACGAGCGCGCGCGACGTGGACGCCGAGGCACCGACACTCGCTGGTGCTGAGGAACGTCGGTGGCGCAGCGTCCAGGGGTCTCGGCGTAGTGGACGCGGATCCACCAACGCGAGACGTCGGTGCCCGGCCTCGAGAGGTGAACCCCCGTTTGACTCCTTCGAACATGTGTTCGAACATGGAGGAGTGACAGGTGCAGCCGTTCTCGACCAGCTCGCCGCGCGGGTCCGCGCGATGGAGGGCACAGCGCCTGTACGCGATCGCCTGCCGACGCTGCCGGCGCTGAGCCAGGTCGTCCCCGGCGGCGTGCTCCGCGGAGCGACGTACGAGGTGAGTGCGTCGCTCAGCCTCTCCACCGCGCTCGTGGCGGGTCCTTCGGCCGCCGGCGCGTGGTGCGCGGTCGTCGGTGTCCCGGAGCTGGGGGTCGAGGCGGCCGCCGCGCTCGGCGTGGCGCTGGAGCGGACGATCCTGGTCCCGGCGCCCGGTGAGCACTGGCCGCACGTCGTGAGCGCGCTGGCCGACGTGACCGACGCGATCCTCCTGCGTCCGCCCACGCCCGTACGCGACGGCGAGGCGCAGCGGGTCGCGGCCCGGCTCCGCCAGCACCGGACGACCCTGGTCGTCCTCGCGGCCCGTCCGGGAGCGTGGCCGCGACCCCAAGGGCGGTTGGAGGTCACCGAGAGCCGCTGGACGGGTGTGGGCGAGGGGTTCGGCCACCTCCAGCGCCGCCGGGTGACTGTCTCGGCGACCAGCCGTGGGGGGCGTCCGCACCGGACCCGGCTATGGCTGGACACCGTGGCCGAGCCGGATGCCTCCGTCGTCGTGGCCGAGGCGGCCAAGGCGGATTCCTCCGTCGTCGCGTGGCGCCGGCCGGGCCGCTTCGAGGTGGCGAGCTGATGACGCGGACCCTCGTGCTGTGGTGCCCGGACTGGCCGGTCCGCGCCGTGACGCACACCGGGGCCGGCGTCGACCTGCCACGGGCGGCGCCGGTCGCGCTGTTCGAGCGCGGCGAGGTGATGGCGTGCTCCGCATCGGCGCGTGCCGACGGCGTACGCCGCGGTCAGCGGATGCGTGACGCCCAGGCACGCTGTCCCGCACTCGTGACGCTCGACTACGACCCTGCTCTGGACGTCCGTGCGTTCGAGCCGGTGCTGGCGGCCGTGGAGGAGATCGCGCCGGGTGTGCAACCGCTGCGGCCGGGGACGTGCGCCGTACGCGTGAGCGGTCCGGGCCGCTACTTCGGTGGCGAGGAGCACGCGGCGGCGGTGCTGGCGGAGCGCCTCGTCGCGCTCGGGATCGACGACGTGCGGTTCGGTGTCGCCGACGCGGTGTTCGCGGCGGAGCAGGCCGCGCGGCAGGCGCTCCCGCAGGACAGCGTGGTCGTCCCTCCGGGGGAGGGCGGTGCGTTCCTTCATGACCTGCCGGTCGGGGTCCTCGACCGGCCCGAGCTGGTGAGCCTGCTGCAGCGGCTCGGGCTGCGGACGCTCGGTGCGTTCGCCGCGGTGCCGCACGCCGACGTCCTCACCCGGTTCGGCCATGACGGCGCGCTCGCGCACCGGCTCGCCCGGGGAGTGGACGACCGGCCGTTCGCGGGGCGGCGACCTCCGTCGGACCTGGAGCGCGAGGTGCGGTTCGAGCCGCCGCTGGAGGACGCCGAGGCGGTCGCCTTCAGCGTGCGCCGGACCGCCGAGGCCTTCGTGGCCGCGATCGCCGCGCGGCAGATGGTGTGCACCAGCGTCTGGGTCGAGGTGCACACCGACCGAGGCGAGACCTCCGAGCGGCAGTGGCTGCACCCTCGCTGGTTCGACGCCGCCGACCTCGTCGACCGGGTCCGCTGGCAGCTGCAGGCACGTCCCGGGCCCGCCGGTGCCGTGTCGGCGGTGGCGGCACCGGTGAGCGCGGTGAGGTTCGTCCCCGCCGATGTCGCCCCGGTCACCGACCACGCCGACGGCTTGTGGGGGAGCGGAGCCGACGCGCGGGTCCACCGGGCGGCGTCGAAGGTGCAGAGCATGCTCGGGAGAGAGGCGGTGCTGTCGGCGGTGGTCGGCGGAGGACGAGGGCCGGCGGACCGGCAGACCCTGGTGCCCTGGGGTGATCCGCCCACGGCCGAGCGGGCGGCGAGCCCTCCGTGGCCGGGGAGCATGCCTGCGCCTGCGCCCGCGACCGTGTACGACCCGCCACGGCCGGCGCAGGTGGTCGGCGCGTCGGGTCAGCAGGTCGCGGTGAGCGAACGGGGGATGGTGACGGCGGCACCGGCACGGTTCGGCGTGGAGGGTCTCGACACGGCGGCTCCTTCGTCGCTCGCCACCCGGTCGGCGGAGCGGTTGCAGCCCGTCGCCGCGTGGGCAGGGCCGTGGCCGGTCGACGAGCGCTGGTGGGACGCCGAGCAGGCGGTGCGAGCGGCGCGCTTCCAGGTGGTCGGGGTCGACGGCAGCGCCTGGCTGCTCCGGGTGAGCGACGGTGCCTGGTGCGTCGAGGCGCGGTACGACTGACCGCCACCACCGGTCGGGACGCCACCACCGGTCGGGACGTCATACGGAACGGGGGTCCCGACCCGCAGAACGTATGACGTCAGGGAGGGGAGAAGGGAAAGGAGGAGGGCTGATGGGGTTCAACAACCCGGACATGCCGTGGTCGGAGCTCGAGCGACGCCTGTCGGGCCGGCTTCTGCCCGAGGAGCAGGCAGGGTTCGACGTCCCTGACGGCGGTGACGGCCCTGCGTTCTCGCGCAAGCGCGCCCCGTACGAGCCGTCCGACGCGCTCGACACCCCCGCACCCGCCGAGCCGTACGTCCCGTACGCGGAGCTGCACGCGCACTCCGACTTCAGCTTCCTCGACGGGGCGAGCAGCCCGGAGGCGTTGGTCGAGGAGGCGGTGCGGCTGCGGCTGACCGGGCTCGCGCTGACCGACCACGACGGCTTCTACGGGGTGGTGCGGATGGCGGAGGCCGCGGCGATGCACGGCCTGCCGACCGTGTTCGGGGCGGAGCTGTCCTTGGGGCTCACCGGTCCGCAGAACGGCAGCGCCGACCCCGCCGGCACCCACCTCTTGGTCCTCGCGCGCGGACAGGAGGGCTACCACCGGCTCGCCGCAGCACTCACCGCTGCGCACCTGGCCGGTGGCGAGAAGGGGCGGCCGTCGTACGACGTCGACGACCTCGCCGACCGCCTCGGCCGGCACGCGGTGGTGCTGACGGGGTGCCGCAAGGGTGCTGTACGCCAGGCGCTCGTGGGCCCGTCCGGCACCGAGGTCGACGACGTCGCGGCGGAGAAGGAGGTGCGGGCGCTGCTCGACCGCTTCGGCGCCGACCAGGTCCTCGTCGAGCTCACCGATCACGGCGACCCGTACGACTCGGTCCGCAACGACGCGCTCGCGGCGGTCGCTGCACGCCTGGGCCTGCCCGTCGTGGCCACCGGCAACGTCCATGCGGCGACGCCGGACGACCGCCGGCTCGCCGGGGCGGTGGCCGCGGTGCGGGCGCGGCGCAGCCTGGACGCGATGGACGGGTGGCTGCCTGCGGCCGGACCGCCGTACCTGCGCTCGGGGGCGGAGATGGCCCGCCTGTTCGCCCGCTATCCGGGGGCGGTCGAGCGGACCACCGAGGTCGCCGCCGATCTCGCGTTCGAGCTGCGGCGGGCCAAGCCGCGGCTGCCGAAGCAGAAGGTCCCTGCCGGCCACACCCCGATGTCGTGGCTTCGCGAGCTCGTACGCCGGGGTGCCGCCGAGCTCTACCGCGACGCCCCGCCGAGCACGTACGAGCGGCTGGAGGCGGAGCTGCGGGTGATCGAGGAGCTCGACTTCCCGGGCTACTTCCTCATCGTCCACGACATCGTCGCGTACGCGAAGAGCCGCGGGATCCTCTGCCAGGGGCGAGGCTCGGCGGCGAACTCGGCGGTCTGCTACGCGTTGGGCATCACGGCGGTCGACTCGGTGAAGTTCGACCTGCCGTTCGAGCGGTTCCTGTCGGCGAGCCGCGAGGAGGAGCCCGACATCGACGTGGACTTCGACTCCGACCGGCGCGAGGAGGTGATCCAGTGGGTGTACGAGCAGTACGGGCGCCACAACGCCGCACAGGTCGCGAACGTCATCTCGTACCGGCCGAAGTCGGCAGTCCGTGACATGGCCAAGGCGCTCGGCTACTCCCAGGGGCAGCAGGACGCGTGGTCCAAGCAGATCGACCGGTGGAGCAGCCTACCCCGCGACGAGGCGACCGAGGACGTGCCCGAGCCGGTGCTCGACCTGGCCGAGCAGCTCCTCAAGGCGCCGCGCCACCTCGGCATCCACTCCGGCGGCATGGTGCTCACCGACCGGCCGGTGGGGGAGGTGTGCCCGATCGAGCACGCCCGCATGGAGAACCGCACCGTCCTGCAGTGGGACAAGGACGACTGCGCCTGGATGGGCCTGGTCAAGTTCGACCTGCTCGGCCTCGGGATGCTCGGCGCGATCCAGCACACGTTCGACATCGTCGCCGAGCACACCGGTGAGCAGTGGAGCCTGGCGTCGATCCCGAAGGAGGAGAGGGGCGTCTACGACCAGCTCTGCCGCGGTGACTCGGTCGGGGTGTTCCAGGTGGAGAGCCGTGCGCAGATCGGGACGCTGCCGCGGCTGAAGCCGCGTGAGTTCTACGACCTGGTGTGCGAGATCGCGCTGATCCGGCCCGGGCCGATCCAGGGTGGTGCGGTGCACCCGTTCATCCGGCGGCGGACGGGGGAGGAGGCGATCACGTACCTCCACCCGGCGCTCGAGCCGGTGCTCCGTCGCACGCTCGGGGTGCCGCTGTTCCAGGAGCAGCTGATGCAGATCGCGATGCAGATCGGTGGTTGCACGGGCGACGACGCCGACCTGCTGCGCCGCGCGATGGGGTCGAAGCGCGGGGTGGAGAAGATCGAGCGGCTACGCGCGAAGCTGTACGCGGGCATGGCCGCGCACGGCATCACCGGCGACCTGGCCGACGAGATCTACCTGCGGATCGAGGCGTTCGCGAGCTTCGGGTTCGCCGAGTCGCACTCGATCAGCTTCGCGCTGCTGGTGTACGCGAGCACGTGGCTGCGGCTGCACTATCCGGGCGCGTTCCTCGCGGGGCTGCTGCGGGCACAGCCGATGGGGTTCTACTCGCCGGCGAGCCTGGTCTCGGACGCGCGGCGCCACGGCGTGGAGGTGCTGCGGCCCGACGTGAACCTGTCCGGCGCCGACGCGGACCTGGAGCGGGCGGGTCTCGGTACGGGCTCCGTTGGCGCTCCGCCCTACTCGACCAGCGGGGGTGGGGCGACCGGACACGACGCGTGCCTCGTCCAGGACCAGCCGTCGGTCGGGGAGTTCGACGCGAGCGTCCCCTTCGACCACGCGTGGCACCGCCGCGACGGACGGTTCGTCGTGCGCCTCGGGCTCGCGGGCGTGACCTCGGTGGGCAAGGACGCCGCCGAGCGGATCGTGTCCGAGCGCGAGTGCGGCGGACCGTACGCGTCGATGACCGACCTCACTCGGAGGGTCGCGCTGACGTCGGCGCAGGTCGAGGCGCTGGCGACGGCGGGGGCGTTCGACGGGTTCGGGCTGTCGCGGCGCGAGGCGCTGTGGTCCGCCGGGCCTGCCGCGCAGGAGAGCCCGGGGCAGCTCGAGGGGACGACGGTGCTCAGCGAGGCTCCGACACTGCCGGGGATGAGCGAGGCCGAGACCACGATGGCCGACCTGTGGGCGACGGCGATCGCGCCGGACAGCCACCCGATGGACCACGTCCGGGACGCGATGCGCGTACGAGGGGTGCTGCGGGTGTCGGATCTCGGGGAAGTGGATCCGGGGAAGCGGGTCGAGGTTGCGGGGCTCGTGACGCACCGGCAGCGGCCGGCGACCGCGGGCGGCGTCACGTTCCTCAACCTCGAGGACGAGACCGGGATGCTCAACGTGATCTGCACGGCGGGCCTGTGGTCGCGCTACCGGCGGATCGCCCGTGACTCCAGCGCGCTCGTGGTCCGCGGGATCGTGGAGCGGCGCGACGGGGCGATCAACCTGCACGCCGACCGGCTGGAGCGCCTCCCGATCACGATGCGGACGACGTCCCGCGACTTCCACTGAGGGCGGGCGTTCCGGTCGGCCTGAGCGAAACGAGGGGTGACCAGAAGATCTGCTGGGATGCGGCCGAGGACGCGTAAACCGTCTGGCACACTGAGGCGCGTGTCCAAGATCACACCGGACGGCGATACCGCGACCGGCCTCCCGTACGCCGTCATCGGCGCCGGCCCGTCGGGCCTCGCGGCGACCCGGGCACTGACGAAGCGCGGCTTCGACGTCCTCGGGTACGAGATGAACGTCGACGTCGGTGGTCTCTGGGACATCGACGGCCCGCGCAGCACGATGTACGAGTCGGCGCACCTCATCTCGTCCAAGACGACGACGCAGTTCGCGGAGCACCCGATGGGTGACGACGTCGCCGACTACCCGAGCCATCGTGAGCTCAAGCGCTACTTCCACTCGTACGCCGACCGGTTCGGCCTGCGGGCGCACTACCGCTTCGGCACCGAGGTGACGCGGGCCGAGCCGCACACCGACGGGGGATGGGTCGTCGAGAGCCGCCCGGTCGGCACCGGCGACACGGCACCCACGACCGACCGCGTGGCGGGTGTGATCATCGCGAACGGCACGCTGTCCGAGCCGAACGTGCCGCAGCTCAACGGCCACTTCGACGGCCAGGTCTTTCACACCAGCGCGTACAAGCAGGCCACCGTCTTCGCTGGCAAGCGCGTCCTCGTCATCGGCGCCGGCAACTCCGGCTGCGACATCGCCGTCGACGCCGTCCACCACGCCGAGTCGGTCGACATGAGCGTGCGGCGCGGCTACTACTTCGTCCCGAAGTACCTGTTCGGCAAGCCCGCCGACACCCTCAACCAGGGCAAGCCGCTCCCGCCGCGGATCAAGCAGGCGATCGACACCCGTGTGCTCAAGCTCTTCACCGGCGACCCGGTCACGCTCGGCTTCCCCAAGCCCGACCACAAGATCTACGAGTCCCACCCGATCGTGAACTCGCTGATCCTCCACCACCTCGGCCACGGTGATCTCAGCGTCAAACCTGACGTCGACCACGTGGACGGCTCGACGGTGCACTTCCGCGACGGCACGACCCGCGACTACGACACCATCGTGCTGGCCACCGGCTACACGCTGCACTACCCGTTCGTCGATCCTGCCCTGCTGAGGTGGAACGGCTGGTCTCCGCAGCTGTACCTCAACATCTTCACGCCCGTCGCCGACGGCCTCTTCGTGATGGGCATGGTCGAGGCGTCCGGCCTCGGCTGGCAGGGTCGGTACGAGCAGGCGGAGCTCATCGCGTCGTACCTCGACGCCAGGCGGCGTCGCCCCTCCCAGGCGGCAGCGTTCGAGGCCAGGACCCGCGGCCCGCTCCCGGACCTGTCGGGCGGCTACCGCTACCTCGGCCTGGAGCGCATGTCGTACTACGTCAACAAAGACGCCTACCGTACGGCGGTCCGCGCCGCGATCGAGGAGCTCTCATGACCGATCTCGCCTTCCTGGCAGCCGCCGACGTCGACGCGATCAGCATCTCGTTCAGCGAGTCGTCGCTGACGCTGCTCAAGATCGTCATCGGCGCGATCCTCTTCGGCATCGCGCTCGACACCCGGCTGGAGGACTTCCGCGCCGCCGCTCGCAAGCCGCTGGCGATGGGGGTCGCGATCGCCGGGCAGTTCCTCCTGCTGCCCGCGATCACGTTCGTCCTCACGCTGGCGCTGAACGTCCGCGGCTCCGTCGCGCTCGGCATGATCCTCGTCGCGTGCTGCCCACCGGGCAACGTGTCGAACATCCTGACGCACCGCGCACGCGGCGACGTCGCGCTGTCGGTCGCGATGACGTCGGTCGGCAACGTGCTGGCGATCTTCCTGATGCCGCTGAACTTCGCCTTCTGGGGTGGCCTCCACCCGACCGGGCAGGACTTCCTCGCCGACATCGAGGTGAGCCCGTGGGACATGCTGAGCGAGGTCCTCCTCGTGATCGGCCTGCCCTTCGTCCTGGGCATCACCATCGCGCGGCTGTGGCCGCGGGTCGCCGCCCGTGCCCACGGCATCGTGAGCAAGGTGGCGTTCCTCGCGCTCGGGGCGATCATCCTGGTCGGGATCTCGAGCAACTGGGACGTGTTCGTCGACTACATCGGCGTCGTCGTCATCGCCGTCTTCCTCCACGACGCCCTCGCGATGGCGCTGGGGTACGGCGTCGCGCGCGGTGCGCGTCTGTCCGACCGTTCGACGCGGGCGATGACCTTCGAGGTCGGCATCCGCAACGCCGGGCTCGGACTGCTGCTGGTGTTCGAGTTCTTCGACGGGCTCGGCGGCATGGCGCTCGTCGCCGCCTGGTGGGGGATCTGGGACATCATCGCGGGTCTGGTCGTCGCGTCCTTGTGGGCTCGCAGACCCGTGCGTGGTGAGAAGGTCGAGGTGCCGTCGTGAGCCGCCGGGTCCTCGTCACCGGCGGCTCCGGCTTCCTCGGGTCGTCGGTCGTCCCCGGTCTCGTGGCCGATCCGGGTGTCGCGCTGGTGGTGAGCGGCGACATCCGCGATCCGCGCGAGCGCGTCGACGGTGTCACGTACGTCCCGCTCGACGTCACCGATGCCGCGGCGGTCTCCGACACGGTCGCCTCGTACGCGGTCGACACGATCGTCCACCTCGCCTCGATCGTGAACCCGCCGCCCGGCATGACCGACGACGTGGCCTACCGCGTCGACGTCGACGGCAGCCGTCACGTCGTGGAGGCGGCGCTCGCTCACGGCGTACGCCGCGTGATCGTGTCCTCCAGCGGCGCCGCGTACGGCTACCACGCCGACAACCCGGCGTGGATCACCGAGGACCAGCCTGTACGAGGCAACGACGCCTTCGCGTACAGCCGGCACAAGCGGCTCGTCGAGGAGATGCTCGCCGAGGCGCGCCGCGACCATCCCGAGCTGGAGCAGACCGTGCTGCGCATCGGCACGATCCTCGGGGAGCGGGTCGACAACCAGATCACCGACCTGTTCCGCAAGAAGCGCCTCCTGAAGATCGCCGGGGCGGAGTCTCCGTTCGTCTTCGTCTGGGACACCGATCTGACCGCCATCGTGGTCCGCGCCGTGACCACCGAGGTGACGGGCATCTTCAACGTCGCAGGCGACGGGGCGCTGACGATCGACGAGATCGCGGCGCGGCTCGGGCGCGGGACGCTGCCGGTCCCGGAGGTGGTGCTGCGCGCGGCCCTGGCGGTGGCGAAGCCGCTGCGGCTCACGCAGTACGGGCCGGAGCAGACGAAGTTCCTGCAGTACCGGCCGGTCCTCGACAACACGCGGCTCAAGACGGTGTTCGGGTACGACCCCGCGTACACCTCTGCCGAGGCCTTCGACGCGTGGAGGGCCGCGCAGGGGTTGTGACCGTGGTCGGCGACCACCGCGTCGGTGCGTCAGCGTCCACACGCGCGCCGCAGGTGGACGCCGAGCCACCGACGAAGGGGACGAGAGTCATCCGGCGTGGGACAGCGCGGCCGCCGGCTCCGCCACGTGCTCGACGACGCCGCGGGCGAACTCGACCACGTCCGGCTCCGGCGGCATCACGAACACCTCGTCGACACCCAGCTCCGCGTACGGGGCAAGGGTGTCGGTGAAGGAGCCGTCGAACGGCACCGGTCCGTTCCACAGGATCGTCTTGCGGATCTCGTCGTACGGTCGCCCGACGTCGTCGCAGTGCGCACGCAGGACGTCGAGCTTGTGCGCGACCCCCTCCGTCCCGTGGCCCGGCTGCGCGAACAGGTTGCACGCATCCCCGTACGTGGCGACGAGCCGCAGCGTCTTGCGCTCCCCGCCTCCGCCGACCATCACCGGCACCGGACCGAGCGGCTTCGGCGAGCACAGCGTCTCGGCGAGCTGGTAGTAGCGCCCCTCGTACGGGCCGTCGTCGTCGCCGAACATCTGCGCGACGATCTGCAGCGTCTCCTCGAGCCGGGCCAGCCGTTCACCGGCCGGCCACACCGGGAGCCCTAGCCCGCGCTGCTCCCGGTCGTACCAGCCGGCGCCGATGCCGAGCGCGGCCCGGCCGCCGCTCAGGACGTCCAGCGTCGCGACGATCTTCGCGAGCAGACCCGGGTGGCGGTACGGGACCCCGGTGACGAGCACCTGGAGCCCGACGCGTTCGGTGTGCGCCGCCAGGAACCCCAGCGTCGTGTACGCCTCGAGCATCGGGTCGGGCGCGCCGCCGGCGTAGTGCTCCATCTGGAAGTAGTGGTCCATCACCGACAGTGACCGCAGACCGCCCTCGTCGGCGACCGTGGCGACCTCGGCGTACACCGGCGCGACCGCCGCTGCACCGCCCGCGACGTCGAAGCGGGGGAGGTGCAGCGACACCTCCATGTCAGGCTGCCGCGTCCAGCTCGGCCACGGTGGACGCGTCGAGGACGAGGTCGGCCGCCGCCATGTTCTCCTCCAGGTGCGCGACCGAGCCCGTCCCCGGGATCGGCAGCATCACCGGTGACGTCTGGAGCAGCCACGCGAGCGCGACCTGGGCCGGCGTGGCGTCGTAGGTCTCCGCGGCGCGCGCGACAGGGCCGTCGGGCGCGGCCAGCTCGCCTGCGTCGACCGGTGCCCAGGGGATGAAGCCGATGCCGTGCTGGGTGCAGTACTCCAGGACGTCGGCGGAGGAGCGGTCGACGAGGTTGTACCGGTTCTGCACCGTCACCACCGGGACGTACTTCTGCGCCTCCTCGATGTCCGCCACGCTCACCTGGGACAGGCCGACGGCGCGCACCTTGCCGTCCTCGCGCAGCTGGGCGAGCGTCTCGAACTGCTCCTCGCGCGGTGTCTTCGCGTCGATCCGGTGCAGCTGGAAGAGGTCGATCACGTCGGTGCGCAACCGCCACAGGCTCGTCTCGACCTGCTGCTGGAGGTACTCGCGGCGTCCGACCGGCCACCACTCGTCCGGACCCGTACGGACGAGGCCTGCCTTCGTCGCGATCTTCACGCCCGAGTCGTACGGTGCGAGCGCCTCGGCGATGATCTCCTCGCTCACGAAGGGCCCGTACGAGTCCGCCGTGTCGATGAAGTCGGCACCGAGCTCGACGGCGCGACGCACCACCGCGCGAGCGACCTCGCGGTCGGCGGGCTCACCCCAGATGCCGGGACCTGTGATGCGCATCGCCCCGAAGCCCAGCCGGTTGACCGTGCCCACCCCGTCGATGTCGAACGTGCTCATCTCACTCCTCGTCGCCGGCGGCGAGCGTCTCGTAGTACGCCCGTCCTGCAGGGTAGTAGGCGCCCCACGTCGGCTCCACCTCCCCAGCCATCCGGGCGACCAGCCGGTCGAGGAGGAAGTCCCCGCGCGGGCCGCGCTCGCCGAGCGTCGTCGCGTCGACCTCGTGGAGCACGAGCTGGAGGTCGGTGGACCCGTCGTCGCGGGCGCGCAGGTAGACGTCCATGACCTCGCCGTTCGCCTCCTCGCCGGCCTCGTCCTCGCCGGCGAAGGCGATGCGGACGGTCGCGTGGCCCGGCGGGTCGGTCGTGAGGAGGGTCGCGTTCTCGTCGCCGAAGGGCGGAGTGGTCATCGCCTGGTCCCACGCCTCGGCCAGCTCCGCCGGGAGGATCCGGGTGTAGACGATGTCCGCATGGTCCTCGTGCCGGCGGGTCCGCCCAGTGGGGAGGTGCTTCATCCGCTCAGCCTGGCACCCGGCGGCCGTCCGCACACGTGTGGTGGGCGACTAGTCTGGATTCGTCATGACTTCCGTCTCCGCCCCGCTCACCTACCTCGACCACGCGGCCACCACGCCGATGGTCCCCGAGGCGATCGCGGCGATGAACGCGACGATGCTCCAGGGCCGGCAACGCGTCCTCGCTGCACGGCTCCGGACGCTCGGCCCGGCGGACGGTCGAGGAGGCCCGCGAGCTCATCGCGGAGCGCCTCGGCGCGCGGCCGAGCGAGGTCGTCTTCTGCTCCGGCGGCACCGAGGCCGACAACCTCGCGATCAAGGGCCTGTACTGGGCACGCCGCAGGACGGATCCGTCGCGGCGCCGGGTGATCGCGTCGTCCGTCGAGCACCACGCCCTGCTCGATCCCCGTCGTCTGGCTCGCGAAGGACGAGGGCGCGCGAGGTCGACCTCGCCGCCGTCGACGCACGGGCCGACTCGACCTCGACGCCTTCCGCGCGCAGCTCGAGCGCGACCCGTCCGACGTCGCGCTCGTCAGCTGCATGTGGGCGAACAACGAGATCGGGCACGGTCCAGCCGATCGCCGACGTGGTCGCCATCGCCTCCGCGTACGACATCCCGGTCCACAGCGACGCCGTCCAGGCCGTCGGGCACCTCCCGGTCGACTTCGCCGCCAGCGGCCTCGACGCGATGACGGTCACGTCGCACAAGCTGGGCGGTCCGATCGGCGTCGGCGCGCTCGTCATCCGCCGCGAGCTCGATGCGATCCCGCTGCTGCACGGGGGCGGACAGGAGCGCGACCTGCGCTCGGGCACGCTCAACACCGCTGCCATCGCCGCCTTCGCCGCCGCGGTCGACGTCACGGTCGGACGGCGCACCGAGGAGTCGGCACGCCTCGAGGCGCTGCGCGCACGGCTGGTCGACGGCATCCGTACGGCCGTCCCCGACGCCATCGTCAACGGCGACCCGCAGGCCGGACCCGAGCACCGGCTCCCGCACATCGCCCACGTGACGTTCCCGGGGTGCGAGGGCGACTCGCTGCTCATGCTGCTCGACGCGCAGGGCATCGAGTGCTCGACGGGCTCGGCGTGCTCGGCGGGCGTCCCGCAGGCGAGCCACGTGCTGCTCGCCATGGGCATACGACGAGCCGGCCGCCCGCGGATCGCTGCGCTTCAGCCTCGGGCACACGACGACCGAGGCCGAGGTCGACCGCCTGCTCGCCGCGCTGCCCGCCGTCCACGAGCGGGCACGCGCCGCTGCCCGCGTCGGAGGGAGAGGCTGATGCGCGTCATCGCCGCGATGTCCGGCGGGGTCGACTCCGCCGTCGCCGCCGCGCGCGCCAACGACGCCGGGCACGACGTCACCGGGGTGCACCTGGCGCTCTCGCGCAACCCCCAGTCGTACCGCACGGGTGCCCGCGGCTGCTGCTCGATCGAGGACAGCAACGACGCGCGCCGCGCCGCGGACGTGATCGGCATCCCGTTCTACGTGTGGGACATGAGCGACGAGTTCGCACGACGAGGTCGTCGAGGACTTCGTCGCCGAGTACACCGCCGGACGTACGCCCAACCCGTGCCTGCGCTGCAACGAGAAGATCAAGTTCGCCGCGGTGCTCGACCGGGCGCTCGCGCTCGGGTTCGACGCCGTGGTGACCGGCCACTACGCGCGGCTGGAGACCGGATCCGACGGCACGGTCGCGATGCACCGGGCCACCGACCACGCCAAGGACCAGTCGTACGTGCTCGGCGTGCTCACCGCGGAGCAGCTCGCCCACTCGTTGTTCCCCCTCGGCGACCGACACCAAGGACGAGGTGCGCCGAGAGGCGGAGCGTCGCGGCCTCCAGGTCGCGCACAAGCCCGACAGCCACGACATCTGCTTCGTCGCGGACGGCGACAACGCGGGGTGGCTCCACGACAAGCTCGGCACGAAGCCGGGCGTGATCGTCGACGAGGCCGGTGAGGTCCTCCGCGAGCACGACGGCGCGTTCGCGTTCACGATCGGGCAGCGCCGTGGCCTTCGCCTCGGCCGTCCTGCCGACGACGGCAAGCCGCGGTTCGTCCTCGACATCGAGCCGGTCTCCGGCACGGTGACCGTCGGTCCGCGCGAGCACCTCGCCGTCGGGACGCTCGAGGGCATCCGCCCGTTGTGGTGCGGGACTCCGCCGGAGGGCGAGCTCTCCTGCACCGTCCAGCTGCGCGCGCACGGCGACGAGCACCGCGCGACGGTCCGCGTCGAGCCCCGCGAGGACGGCGACCGGGTGCACGTGACGCTCCACGACCCCGCGTACGGGATCGCGCCGGGGCAGGCCGTCGTCCTCTACGACGGGAGCCGCGTCGTCGGCTCGGCCACGATCGCGTCCACGACCCGCGCCACCTCCGCCGCCTCCGCTCCTGCCGCCGCTCCCGCCACCGCGGCCGAGCAGTGAGCTGTGGGGCGTACGGCGGTACGCAGTCCCCAGGATCCACCGCCCGGCAGGTGCTGCGTGAGCGGTGACCTGTGGGCGACCCGTTTCAACGTGAAGGAGTACGGATGAGGGCGACCGGCGTCGGGTCCATGCCGGGGGAGGACTTCCGTGGCGTCGTACGCTTCGTCGTCGAGACCTGCGCGGACCTTCCCTTCCTCCCCGAGCTGCCCGCAAGGGGCGACGGTGCCGGGATGATCGGGCGCGGGGCTGCGCTGCTCGACGGCATCGGCGCCGACCTCCAGCCGGCGGGCTGGCGACTCACCGACCGTCCGGGGCACGACCAGCGTCGAGCCCGCTCGCTGCTCGCCCAGGACCTGGACGTCCTGGAGGAAGAGCTCCAGGGGTACGAGGGCGACCTCAAGATCCAGGTCCCGGGACCGTGGACGCTCTCCGCCACGATCGAGCGCCCGCGCGGCGACCGGATCCTCGCGGACCACGGCGCGCGCCGGGAGCTCGCGCAGTCGCTGGCCTCCGGCATCGCCACCCACGTCGTCGAGGTCGGCCGACGGGTCCCCGGGGCCTCGGTGGTCGTCCAGGTCGACGAGCCGGCGCTGCGGCTGGTCCTCGACGGGCAGATCCCGACCGCCAGCGGCATCGGGCGGCACCGCCGGATCCACGACCCTGAGGCCGACGCCGCCCTGCACGACGTCGTCGACGCGATCCGCAGCGCGGGAGCGCGGCCGGTCGTCCACAGCTGCGCCGAGGCCCTCCCGGTGTCCCTCCTCACCGGTGCCGGTTTCGCGGCGATCTCGTTCGACCTGCGGCTGGTGGGGCCGCCGGCGTACGACACGTTCGCCGCCGCCTTCGAGGCCGGGGTGGACCTCTGGCCGGGCACTCCCGATACGGATCTGGACCCCAGCGCGCTGCGCCGGAGGGTCGACGGATTCTTCGTCGCCCTGGGCTTCGGCGATGCCGACGCGATCCCGAGGGCCGTCGTCACGCCGACGTGCGGACTTGCGGGGAGTGCCCCCGACCAGGCGCGAAGGATCCTGCGAGCGCTGGTGGACGCGACACGCCTCTGACCGCGTTCCAAGTAGCGGTGCAGGATCCCTCACGTAGCCTGCCTTGAGGAACACACGTTGGGGGAGCTAGATGACGTCTCGGATCAAGGCCGCGCTCGCTGTGCTGCCGATGGCAGTGGCAGGACTCGTCGCGGTCCCGGTGATCGCCTGGAACGACACGGTGGTCGTCGGGTCGACGCCCGACCCGCACCGCTACGCGCTCGCCGCGTACGCGGTCGACAACACGCACGGTCCGAGCGCTGAGCCGCCGGTCGAGGGCGCGCTCGCGCAGGACGGCACGCCCGCACCTGATCCCACCCGCGAGGTCGCGACCGCCGTCGACACCCCGAAGCTGCCGACGGACGAGTTCCGCGTTGCCGGAGTGACGTGGGACGCGGGCTCGGTCGAGGGTGAGGTCCTGACGTACGTCCGAACGCGCGAGGAGTCGGGCTGGACCGACTGGTACCGGCTCGACGACGTCTCGGACGACGGCCCCGACCCGGGCACCCGCGAGGCTGCGAAGGCCCGGGCGGGCACCGCCCCGCTGGTCGTCGGCCCGTCCGACGCCGTCCAGGTGAAGGTCGCTACGTCCGACGGCGACGCTCCCGCGGACGTCCAGGTCGATCTCCTCGATCTCGGCAAGACCACGACGACCACCGAGTCCAAGCCGCTCGCCGCCGCCGAGGCCGCGACGCCGATGCCGACCATCCGCTCACGCGCGGCCTGGGGTGCCGACGAGAGGATCCGCGACAAGTCGGCGCCCGACTACGGCAAGGTGCAAGGCGCGGTCGTGCACCACACCGCCGGCTCCAACTCGTACACGCAGGCCGAGGTGCCCTCGGTCATCCGCGCGATCTACGCGTACCACGTGAAGGCGCTGAAGTGGCGCGACATCGGTTACAACGTCGTCGTCGACAAGTGGGGCCGCGCGTGGGAGGGCCGGTGGGGCGGTCTGACCCGCAACGTCGTGGGCGCGCACGCGCTGAACAACAACACCACGACGTTCGGCGTCTCGGTGCTCGGCAACTTCGAGTCGGCCGCTGCGTCGTCGGCGGTCGTCGAGACCGTCTCGCGCGTCATCGCCTGGAAGTTCTCCCTCAACCACGTCGTCCCCACCGGCACCCGGACGTTCACGACCAACACGGGCAAGAAGGTCGTCAAGCCCAAGATCGTCGGCCACCGCGACGTCGGTCAGACGGCCTGCCCAGGGCGCAACCTCTACGCCAAGATGGGCACGATCCGCACCAGGGTCGGCTCCGTCATGAAGAACTCCGGGCTCAAGCCCACGATCACCGCCTCGGCGGTCCCGACGACCTACACCGTCGGCGGCAACCGTACGGACGTCGCCATCGGCGTGACGGCCGCCGGCCGGGTCCCGACGGGGTCCGTGCAGGTCGTCGACACCCAGCGTGGTGACGTGCTCGGCGAGGCCACGCTCGACGCGGCCGGCAAGGCCTCGATCAAGCTGCCCAAGCTGATGTACGCCGGCGCGCGTCGCCTCGCCGTGCTCTACAGCGGCGACTCCGCAGTCGCCTGGGCGCAGAGCGGGACCTTCGTCGTCACGGTGGTCCGCGCCGCGACGACCACATCGGCCACGTACGACAAGACCTCGGTGACGTCGGGGGACCAGGTGACGGCGCGGGTCACGGTGAACGGGGTCAACGTCAAGCCACGAGGCACGGTGACGATCTTGTCCGGCTCGACGGTGATGGGGCGGGCGACCGTGGCGATGTCGTCGACGGGGGACTTCTCCACCGCCACGGTGAAGTTGCGCCGAGACCTCGCCGCAGGGACCCACCGCCTCGTCGCACGGTACGACGGGCACTACGCGATCGCGCCGTCGTCAGCGAGGAGCGCGGCGACGCTCGTGGTCGCCAAGGGACGCAGCGCGCTGTCCGCCTCGTACGTCGGCGTGCCCCGCTGGCGTGCGAAGCCGGTGCTGCGGGTCCGGGCCACGGCCAACGGTCAGCAGCCGAGGGGAACCGTCGTCGTCCGCGAAGGCGGCAAGGTCGTCGGCCAGAAGGCGCTGTCCGGCGGCAAGGCCGACGTGCGCCTCACCGCCAGCCGGACGAAGCGTCGCAGCGTGACCGTCTCGTACGGCGGTTCGGCGAACCTCCATGCGGCGCCGGTGATCACCAAGACCGCCACGATCCACAAGGCCAAGCTGAAGGTCTCCCGCAAGCTGAGCGACAAGAAGGTGAAGCGCGGCAAGAAGGTCGTCCTCCGGGTCAAGGCGACGGCACCGGGCTACTCCCGCATCACGGGTCGTGTCTCGGTCTACCGCGGCGGGAAGGTGCTGCGTTCGGCGTCGATGACCAAGCGGCTCAAGAACAAGGTCGCGCTCCGGATCCCGACCTCGCGCAAGGGCACGCAGAAGCTGCGCGTGCAGATCGAGCCGAAGGGCTACATCCTCCCGTACCGCTCGAAGACCCTCACGCTGAAGGTCCGCTGACGGCGGACGGGTTCACGGCGACGCCGAGCGAGAGCGCCGCCAAGAACCTCGGCGCGCCCTCCTCGTAGAAGCTGTCGGCCTCCGCGAGCTCGAACCCGGCGTCGGTGATGCTGGCGACGATCTCGCGGGTGAGGTGACAGCCGCCGGCGACCCGCTTCTGGAGCGGCTCGAGTCGACGCTGCCAACGGCGTACGGACTCGTCGGGGGCGAGGCCGTGCTCCACGAAGTGCAGCGTGCCGCCCGGGCGCAGGACTCGCCGCAGCTCCGCGAGCGCGGCGTCGAGGTCGGGGATCGTGCACATCGTCCACGTGCTCAGGGCCGAGTCGACCGAGCCGTCCGCCATCGGCAGTGCCTGGCCGTCGAGCCCGGCCCGCTGGATCGGGACCGCCGACGCCTGCACGCGCGGCTGCGCCAGCCGCCATGCGAGGTCGGCCGGCTCTACCGCGGCGACCGAGCGTACGGAGGGCGGGTAGAAGCGGGTGTTGAGGCCGCTTCCGAACCCGATCTCGACCATGTCGCCCGAGAGCCCTGTGCATACCCGCTCACGGGTCGCGTCGGTGTTCTTCGTGCCGCACGCGACGTCGACGATGCGGGGGACCACGTGCTCGCGGTACCAGCCCATGGGTGCCTCCTCCGGCCTCATTCTCCTCGGACCCGTGTCGGTGTCCAGGGGTAGATTGTCGCCGTGCCCAGCTTGGATGAACCCGATACGGATCAGCCCATCGAGAGCCCGCCCGACGAGGCCGCGGCGCGAGCGCGCCATGCTGAGCTGAGCGAGATCATCGAGCAGGCACGCACCCGCTACTTCGTCGACGACACGCCGACCATCTCCGATGCCGAGTACGACCGCCACATGGTCGAGCTGCGCGAGCTCGAGGAGGCGTTCCCGCAGCTGCGGACCCCCGACTCGCCGACGCAGACCGTCGGAGGCACGGTGTCCGAAGCGTTCTCGCCCGTGCGTCACCGCCGCCGGATGGAGAGCCTCGACAACTGCTTCTCGTTCGAGGAGCTCGCCGCCTGGGGTGCGCGCGTGGAGAAGGAGGCCGGCACCGAGAGCGACTTCCTGGTCGAGCTCAAGGTCGACGGCCTCGCGATCAACCTCACGTACGAGGGCGGTCGGCTCGTGCGCGCCGCGACGCGTGGTGACGGCACGGTCGGCGAGGACGTGACGGCGAACGTCCGGACCATCGACGGCATCCCGCACCGCCTGACGCCCTCTGACGAGCACCCGGTGCCGGCGCTGCTCGAGGTGCGCGGCGAGATCTACTTCCCCACCCAGGCGTTCGAGGAGTTCAACACCGCGTGGAGCGAGGCAGGGAACACCCCGTTCTCCAACCCCCGCAACGCGGCCGCGGGGTCGCTGCGCCAGAAGGACCCGCGGGTGACCGCGACCCGGCCGCTGCGGATGGTCTGCCACGGCATCGGCGACCGCGAGGGCTACCTCCCCGAGCGCCAGTCCGAGGCGTACGCCGCCCTCGCCGCGTGGGGCCTCCCGACCAGCGACCGCATGAAGGTGCTCCCGACGATGGGGGAGGTCGAGGAGTTCATCGGCTACTACGGTGAGCACCGGCACGACGTCGAGCACGACATCGACGGCATCGTCGTCAAGGTCGACCAGATCGCGCTCCAACGAGCGCTCGGGTCGACGTCGCGCGCGCCACGGTGGGCGATCGCGTACAAGTACCCGCCCGAGGAGGTCAACACCAGGCTCCTCGAGATCCGCGTCAACGTCGGTCGTACGGGCCGCGTCACGCCGTACGGGGTGATGGAGCCCGTGCTCGTCTCCGGGTCCACCGTCGAGATGGCGACGCTGCACAACGCCTCGGAGGTCGCGCGCAAGAACGTCCGGCCCGGAGACACCGTGGTGCTCCGCAAGGCCGGCGACGTGATCCCGGAGATCGTCGGGCCGGTGCTCGCGCTGCGCCCCGACGACGCCGAGCCGTGGGTGATGCCGACGGTCTGCCCCTCGTGCGAGACGCCGCTGGCGCCCGCGAAGGAGGGGGACGCCGACCTGCGCTGCCCCAACACGCGCCACTGCCCGGCGCAGCTGCGCGAGCGACTCTTCCACGTCGGCAGCCGAGGTGCCCTCGACATCGAGGTGCTCGGCTACGAGGCTGCGAGCGCACTGCTGGACGCGAACGTGCTCGAGGACGAGGGACGGCTCTTCGCTCTCGGTGAGGCCGACCTCCTGCGGGTGCCGATGTTCACCCGCGCTGCCAAGAAGACCGAGAAGGAGGCAGGGGCAGGCGACCGCGTGCTCTCGGCGAACGGGCGCCGCTTCCTCGACAACCTCGGCAACGCCAAGCAGCAGCCGCTCTGGCGGGTGATCGTCGCGCTCTCGATCCGTCACGTCGGACCGACGGCGGCGCGCGCACTGGCGGCTGAGCTCGGCAGCCTCGACGCGATCCGTGCCGCCGACGCCGAGACGCTGGCCGCGGTCGACGGTGTGGGGCCGACGATCGCCGCGTCGGTGGCCGAGTGGTTCACCGTCGACTGGCACCGCGAGATCGTCGAGCAGTGGGCTGCCGCGGGGGTCCGGATGGCCGACGAGCGGGACGCGTCGATCGCGCGGACGCTCGAAGGGCTCACGATCGTGGTCACCGGCTCGCTCCAGGGCTTCACCCGCGACGAGGCCAAGGAGGCGATCCTGGCGCGCGGCGGCAAGTCCGCGGGCTCGGTCTCCAAGAAGACGAGCTTCGTGGTGGTGGGCGAGGCCGCAGGGTCCAAGGCTGCGAAGGCTGAGGAGCTCGGGCTCACGATCCTCGACGAGGAGGGGTTCGTCGACCTGCTGCGGGACGGCCCTCCTCCGGCCGACGAGCCCTCTGCGACAGACGCCTGATCGTCCGCCCCCCGCGGCGTCGGAGACGGCGTGCCGCTGGTCCACAATGGAGCGCACCCTTCCCCGGAGGACCGATGTCGAACCCGAACGGCCCGCAGCCGCCTGTCCCGCCCCAGGGCCCGTCTCCCGAGGGCGAGCCGCCGCGCGGTGGCCGATCGCAGGGGCCTCCCACGCAGAGCTGGGGCCCGCCGCCGCAGGGCCCGCCGCCGCAGGGCCCACCGGCGCAGGGCTGGGGCCCGCCGCCGCAGGGCCCACCGGCGCAGGGCTGGGGTCCGCCGCCGCCGCAGGGGCCGCCGCCGCAGGGAGCACCATGGGCCTCGTACGGTCCGCCTCCCGGTCAGGGCGGCTACCCCACGCAGCCCGGCTATCCCTCAGCGCCAGGGCAGGGCACGGCACAGTGGGCGCCTGAAGGCGTCACCAGCCGTGGCAACCACGGACGCAAGATCGCGTTCGTCACCGGGGGTGTCGTCCTCGTCGTCGCACTGATCGTGGCGATGGTCTTCGTGGGCATGAAGGTGCTCGGTGGCGACGATGACTCCAGCGGGTCGGTCGGGTCCACCTCGAGCGCGACCGACGACGACTCGTCGTCGGACGACTCCGGGCCGGCGTCCGAGGGGGACGGCGACCACAAGCCGATGACGGAGGGGGCGGCCACGGCCTTGACCGCTGCACTGGGCGAGGAGGAGGGGTGGACCTGCTACGTCTCGGTCCCGGGCTCCCCGAACTCGCTGACGCGGTGCCACTACTTCGTTGCTGGGGAGAAGCCGCAGCGCGCGTCGTTGCGGATCGACATGGCCGATGGTGCCGTCAAGACCGTCAGTCTCCTCGCCTATGGCGTCGACGACCCGGCTCCGATCACCGAGGCCGTCGCCCGCGTGGTCGGTGACACGTTGTTCGACGGGCGCGGCGACGTCGTCGTCGCGGCCGCCCGCAGCGAAGCGACGCTGAGGGCGGAGGAGCTGGGCGCCGAGGCCTCTCTCTCCACCTACGGTGACGGCCTCCAGGTCCGTGCTTCCGACGCCCCGTCGATCCCCCCGAACGGGCCGTCTCCGGCCTCCACCGCGGCGTTGAAGCCGACCCTCACCGCGCAGGGCTACACCTGCGAGGTCACCGACTCGGGCTCGCTCGCGTGCGGGAAGGAGAAGGGTGCAGCGACGGTCCGCATGATGGGGATGGACCACACGACCTCGTCCGCCACCTCCGCCACCTGGAACCTCTCCGTCCGCAGCGCGTCGTACGACGCCCCGCTCGACGAGCAGCAGGCTCGCGCCCTCGCGGGGAAGGAGCTGGTGGCGCTCGGACTCACCGACGAGGCCGGTGCCGCGTTCCTGGGAACCGCCGCAGCCCGTCAGGAGGGCGACTTCAAGAGCTACCTGCTGGCCTTCGACTCCTACGGCTCCCGCGGCGCAGGCGCGTACCTGTCGGTCATGGTGAGTCAGATCCGGTGAGCGCGAGCACCGGCCGTCTCGGGCGACGCCCTAGGATGGATCGGTAATCCCCACCCACGCTCGAAGGGACGCCTCCTTGTCCGACGGGATCTCGCGTGCCGACGTCGCCCACCTGGCGAACCTCGCACGCATCGACCTCACCGACGCCGAGCTCGACCGGCTCACACCGGAGCTGACGGTCATTCTCGAGTCGGTCGCCCAGGTAGCCGAGGTGGCCGACGCCGACGTCCCGCCGACCTCGCACGCCGTGCCGCTGGCCAACGTTTTCCGTGAGGACGTCGTCACGCCCGGCCTCACACCGGAGCAGGCGCTCGCGGGAGCACCCGCCGTCGAGCAGCAGCGCTTCGCGGTCCCGCGGATCCTGGGGGAGGAGGCATGAGCACCATCCGTCTCAGCGCCGCCGAGATCGCGGCCAGGCTCGCCGCGGGCGACGTGTCGTCCGCCGACGTGACGCAGGAGCACCTCGACCGCATCGCCGAGGTCGACGGCGACCTCAACGCCTTCCTCGCGCTCGACGCCGAGGGCGCCCTCGCCACCGCCCGCGACGTCGACGCCCGACGCGCTGCAGGAGAGACGCTCCACCCGCTGGCCGGAGTGCCGATCGCCGTCAAGGACGTCGTCGCCACCGAGGGCATCGCGACCACCGCCGGCTCCAAGATCCTCGAGGGCTGGGTCCCGCCGTACGACGCCTTCCTCACCCGGCGTCTCCGCGCTGCCGGCCTGCCGATCCTGGGCAAGACCAACATGGACGAGTTCGCGATGGGCAGCTCGACCGAGCACTCCGCGTACGGGCCGACCCGCAACCCGTGGGACCGCGACCGCATCCCGGGTGGCTCCGGAGGCGGCTCGGCAGCCGCTGTCGGAGCGTACGAGGCCCCGCTCGCGATCGGCACCGACACGGGTGGCTCGATCCGCCAGCCTGCCGCGGTCACCGGCACGGTCGGCGTGAAGCCGACGTACGGGGGAGTGTCGCGCTACGGGCTCATCGCGATGGCGAGCTCGCTCGACCAGGCCGGACCCGTCACCCGGACCGTCCTCGACGCCGCCCTGCTCCACGAGCTGATCGGCGGTCACGACCCGCTCGACTCCACCAGCATCGACGCGCCGGTTCCGCCGGTCGTCGAGGCGGCCCGGCGCGCCGACGTCTCCGGGATGCGCATCGGCATCGTCACCGAGCTGAACGGCGAGGGCTACCAGCCGGGAGTGCGCGCACGCTTCGACGAGGCCGTCGCGCTCCTGACCAAGGCGGGTGCCGAGATCGTGGAGGTCTCGTGCCCCAGCTTCGCGTACGCGCTGTCGACGTACTACCTCGTGATGCCGGCCGAGGCGAGCAGCAACCTCGCGCGGTTCGACGCGATGCGCTACGGCCTTCGCGTCGCCCCCGCGGGCGTGCCCTCCCCGAGCGCCGAGCAGGTGATGTCCGCGACCCGCGAGGCCGGGTTCGGCGACGAGGTGAAGCGCCGCATCATCATCGGGACGTACGCGCTGTCGAGCGGCTACTACGACGCCTACTACGGCTCGGCCCAGAAGGTCCGCACGCTCATCGCCCGCGACTTCGAGGCCGCGTTCGGGTCCGTCGACGTCCTGATCTCGCCCACCTCGCCGACGACGGCGTTCCCGCTGGGGAGCAAGCTCGACGACCCGATGTCGATGTACCTGCAGGACGTGGCGACGATCCCGGCGAACCTCGCCGGCATCCCCGGCCTGTCGTTGCCCGTGGGCGTCACGGACGAGGACGGCCTGCCGGTCGGCCTCCAGGTGCTCGCGCCGGCGATGGCCGACGACCGTCTCTACAACGTCGGTGCCGCCCTCGAGCGACTCCTCGTCGAGCAGTGGGGTGGCCCGCTGCTCAGCAGGGCGCCCGAGCTCGGCACCGCTGCGACCTCGAGGGCTGCGTCCTCGAAGGAGGGGAAGGCATGACCGCGACCCGTACCGAGCTGGTCCCGTTCGACCGGGCGCTCGAGACGTACGACCCCGTGATGGGCCTCGAGGTCCACGTCGAGCTCAGCACCGCGTCCAAGATGTTCTGCGGCTGCTCGACGGTCTTCGGTGCCGAGCCGAACACGCAGGTGTGCCCGACGTGCCTCGGCATGCCGGGGTCGCTCCCGGTCGTCAACGGCAAGGCGGTCGAGTCGGCGATCCGGATCGGCCTCGCGCTGAACTGCTCGATCGCTCCGTGGTCGCGGTTCGCCCGCAAGAACTACTTCTACCCGGACATGCCGAAGAACTTCCAGACCTCGCAGTACGACGAGCCGATCGCGTACGAGGGCTGGACCGAGGTCACCATCGAGACCGACGAGGGCCCGAAGGCCTTCCGCGTCGAGATCGAGCGGGCCCACATGGAGGAGGACACCGGCAAGTCGCTGCACGTCGGCGGCTCGACCGGGCGCATCCACGGCGCCGACTACTCGCTCGTCGACTACAACCGTGCCGGCATCCCGCTCATCGAGATCGTCACGAAGCCGATCGTCGGTGCGGGGAAGTACGCGCCGCAGGTCGCGCGCGCGTACGTCGCCTCGTTGCGCGAGCTCGTCAAGGCGCTCGACGTCTCCGACGCCCGGATGGAGCAGGGCTCGATGCGCTGCGACGTCAACCTCTCGCTCATGCGCAAGGATGCCGAGGTCTTCGGCACCCGTTCGGAGACCAAGAACGTCAACTCCCTGCGGTCGGTGGAGCGGGCCGTGCGCTACGAGGTGGAGCGTCACGCGGGCATCCTCGACGCCGGTCAGAAGATCGTCCAGGAGACGCGTCACTGGCACGAGGACACCGGCGTGACCACCTCGGGCCGTGAGAAGTCCGACGCCGAGGACTACCGCTACTTCCCCGAGCCGGACCTCGTCCCGGTCGCACCGACCGACGCGTGGGTGGAGGAGCTGCGGGCCACGCTGCCCGAGCCGCCGGCTGCGCGCCGTGCCCGGCTGCAGGAGGAGTGGGGCTACTCCGACCTCGAGATGCGTGACGTCGTCGGCGCGGGTGCGGTGGATCTCATCGAGGCGACCGTCGCTGCCGGCGCGACACCGACCGCTGCGCGCAAGTGGTGGCTCGGTGACCTCGCCCGTCGCGCGAACGACACCGGCGCCCCCATCGACGCTCTCGGAGTCACTCCCGTGCAGGTCGCCGAGGTGCAGGCGCTCGTGGACGCCAAGCGGATCAACGACAAGCTGGCGCGTCAGGTGTTCGACGGGCTCGTCGCCGGCGAGGGGACGCCCGAGGAGATCGTGGTCGCGCGCGGGCTCGAGGTCGTCTCGGACGACGGTGCGCTCGCGGCTGCCGTGGAGCGTGCGATCGAGGCGAACCCTGACGTCGCTGACAAGATCCGCGACGGCAAGGTCGCGGCTGCAGGGGCGCTGATCGGGGCGGTCATGAAGGAGATGCGTGGCCAGGCGGACGCCGGGCGCGTCCGCGAGCTGATCCTCGAGAAGCTGGCCTGACCCACCCCCTTTCCTTCCCGCTCGCGAGTCACCGTATGCGTGCTCGCGAGTCACCGTGTGCGCACTGGCGAGTCACCGTGTGCGCGCGACTGGCTCGCGAGCCCGCAGGTAGTGGCTCGCGGGTGCGCGCAGAGTGGCTCGCGGTCAGGTGGCGGCGCGGTCGAGCAGCGCGAGGAGCTCGGCGTGCACGGCCTCCGGCTGCTCGAGCGTGATGAAGTGCGACGCGTCGAGCTCGACGTAGCGGGCTCCGGTGATGCGCGCGGCAGCGCTGCGCATCTGCCGCGCTCCCGTGAGCACGTCCCATCGCGCCCCGATGAGGGTCGTGGGCTGCGTGACCTTCGAGAGGCTCACGCGCTCGTGGCGTGACGCGTGGAGCGCGAGGTGCATGTACCAACGCCAGTCCATCGCGAAGAACGCCGTCAGCGTCTCCTTCGCCGCGTCCCGGTCGGCGGCGGGCAGCATGAGGCCGGTGTGGCGGGCGACGACGTCGAAGAGGTACGGGACGTGGTGCATCCGCTGCGTGATCGGGTTGAGCGCCGCGCCCGCGGCCTGGACGACCCGCGTGGCCGAGACCATGGCCGTACGGGCGACGGGGCCGGGGATCCGTGTCGGGGCGAGCATCGTCGCGAACGTGTCTCCGGGGACACCCGCCACGGCGAGCACGGCGTCGACACGCTCGGGCCACCGCACCGCGAGCTCGAACGCCAGGTTGACGCCGATCGACCAGCCGACGACCGGCGCGTGCTCGATACCGTCGTCACGCATGACCGCGAGGGCGTCCTCGAGGTGTGCGTCGATGCCGACGCGGGAACGGTCGTGTGGCCGCTCCGAGCCGCCGATCCCGCGGTGGTACCACGACACGACCCGTACGCCGCAGTCCGGATCGAGCAGGGCCGGCCACGCGTACGGGCTGGTCCCCAGTCCGTTGCAGAGGAGCACCGTGGGGCCTTCGGCGTCGTTCGTCCACGCGCGGATCCGTGTGCCGTCCTCGCTGATGACGTCCCAGTGCCGGACCCGGGGTGGGGTCACCGCGGGGGTCGACCCTCCTTCGTTCACAGCAAAACGCTACAGCACCGCTGTCACAGTCAGAGTGTCAAGGGGTCGGCCCTAGGGTGTCCTCCATGCCGCTCGTCCTGTCACCCTTCCCCTCCGACGCTTTCGAGGTCCCGCCCGGCGTGGACCTCGTCTCGTACTCCGGCGCCCTCACCGACCTCCCGGCCGACGACGTCCTCGCCGACGTCACGATGTGGGTGCTGTCGTACGACCTGTCGGCCGACCTCCGCCCTGCGCTCGCGCGGATGCCCCGCCTCGAGGTGGTCCAGGCCCAGTCCGCCGGGACGGACGGCATCGTCGCCCAGATCCCCGACGGCGTGACCCTGTGCAACGCGCGTGGCGTGCACGACGCGGCGACCGCCGAGCTGGGTGTCGGACTGATCCTCGCCTCGCTGCGCGGCATCCCTGCGTTCGTGCGGGCCCAGGAGGAGCAGCGCTGGCTCGCGTACCGGTGGTGGGACGCGCTGGCCGACAAGACGGTCATGATCGTCGGCTACGGCAGCATCGGTGCGGCGCTCGAGCGGAGGCTCGCGGGGTTCGAGGTCGAGGTGGTCCGGGTCGCACGCACGGCGCGGGACGGGATCCACGCGACGAGCGAGCTCCCCGAGCTCCTTCCGCACGCGGACGTGGTCGTGCTCCTCACGCCGCTGACCGACCGGACGCGCCACCTCGCCGACGCGCAGTTCCTCGCCGCGATGAAGGACGGCGCGCTGCTCGTCAACCTCGCACGGGGACCCGTCGTCGACACCGACGCCCTGCTCGCCGAGACGGAGACAGGTCGCCTGCGTGCGGCCCTCGACGTCACTGACCCCGAGCCGCTTCCCGACGGGCACCCGCTCTGGAGCGCACCGGGGGTCCTCATCAGCCCGCACGTCGCCGGCGGGACCACAGCGATGCGCCCGCGCGTCCTCTCGCTCGTCCGGGAGCAGGTACGCCGTGTCGCGGCGGGCGAGGAGCTCCTCAACCAGGTGCCGCGTCAGCCCTGACGGCCCGGACCGGACCCGGCCGACTGTGCTGGCTCCTCGAAAGTCGAGGGTGCCTGCATCGCCCATCGGATGGTGCTCGTCGCCGCACCACCCGCAGCCCTGAACGCGGTCGCCTCCGTGATCGGCAGCCATGGCAGGTGCAGCGGCCGCCGTGCCCAGACCGGGAGCAGGCCGACCGCCGCGGCGCCGAGCGCGGTGTAGCCGGCACGCAGGGTCCACGGCACCGGCGGCGTCAGCAGGATGAAGCGCGCCGCCTCGCGCGCCGCCCGGGTCGAGACCAGCTCCGGCCGGAAGGCCTCCAGCCGCGCCTGCAGCCCGTCGGTGTCGGTCGGCGGGTCGTCGGCCCCGAGCGCGGACGCGACCTCGGCCGTCTGCGCGACGTACGTGTCGCGCTCCGCGGCCGTGAGCCGGCGCGCGCCGTACCGGTCGTGCGCGCGCAGGAAGCTGTCGGCCTCCGCGACGTGCACCCACGTCAGCAGGTGCGGGTCGTCGGCGGCGTACGGACGACCGTCCGGTGCGGTCCCGCGGATACGCCCGTGGATCGCGCGGACGATGCGGACGGCGCGCTCGGCGGTCTCGACCGTGCCGAAGGTGGTCTCCGCCAGGAATCCGCTCGTCCGCTGGAGCCGGCCCCACGGGTCGCCCCGGTAGCCGGAGTGCTGGTCGACGGCCGCCATCGCGAGCGGGTGCAGCGACTGGAGCAGGAGCGCACGGATCCCGCCGACGAACATCGACGCGTCACCGTGGACCCTCCAGATCGGGTCGTCGGGCCCGAAGCGGCGGGGCCCGACCTCGCCGTGGATGCGGGTACGGCGGTCGGGGCCGTCGTCACCCGCGACCCGGGTGAAGACCGCCTCTGCGAGCAGCTCTCGGACGCCCATGGATCCAGCGTACGGGCGGAACGCTCAGAGGCGACCCATCGAAGCCACGGACGCGGTGACCGCCTTGGCGAACGTGGCCGCGGCCCCGTCGACGTAGGGCAGGAAGAGCGCAGGCTCGGTGAGCTCGAGCTCCATCACCTGCGGTGTCCCGTCGGCGCCGGTGACAAGGTCGACCCGCGCGTAGAGCAGGTCGAGGCCGCCGCCCAGCGACTTGCGGGCCGCCCGCAGCGCCTGGCCGGCGACGGTGAGCTGCTCGGCCGTCGGGCTGGTGGCGGTGAGGTGCTCGCGGGCGTCGCGACCCTCGCGCAGGCCCTCACCCGGGGCGAGCATCGCCGCCTTGACGACCGCGTGCGAGTACTCGCCACCGGCGAACAGCACCGCGGTCTCGCCCTCGGCGTCGACCGTGCTGACGTACGGCTGGAGCATCGACGTGCGACCGGCCTCGACCAGGCTGCGGCTGTGCTGCAGGGCGTCGGCCGGATCGGCCCAGCGTGCGGTGTCGGCCGACCCTGCGGACACCGCGGGCTTGACGACCCACTCGACGTCGTCGACGGCGAGACCGAGGGTGGTGGCGTGGGCGGTGAGCGCTGCCTCGTCGGTGACGTCCCAGGCGGTCGGGATGATCGGGCAGCCGTGCTCCGCGAGGTCGCGCAGGTAGGTCTTGTGGGTGTTCCAGGTGAGGACGTCGGCACGGTTGCGCAGGCGCGGGACCCTGCGGGCCCAGGTGAGGAACTCGTCGCGGCGCGGGGTGTAGTCCCACGTGGTGCGGACGACGGTCACGGCGTAGCGGTGCCAGTCGACGTCCGGGTCGTCCCAGACCTCGACGCCGACCTCGTGACCCAGCGCGACGAGCTCCTCGCTCAGGAGCTTGATCTCGGGGTCGTCGGTGGTGGAGGCGGCGCTGGCCAGGGCGATGAGGGCCACGGTGTTCCTTCGTACGGGACTGCAGGGGCGGGTACGACGCTACGTGACGGCCTCGGCGTCGCTGTCGGCCACCTGCGTACGCAGCTGCGCAGAGATGGCCGACTCGCTGGCGAAGTAGGCCAGTCCCCAGTCCGCGACACGGGCCGGTGAGCTCAGCCGGGGGTCGTCTCCGAGAGACTCGCGTACGGCACGCAGCTCGGCGGTCCGCTCCTCGAGCTGCGCGATGTAGGAGGAGAGCCACTTCTCCACCTGCTCGGGTCCGACGAGGTGCCCGAACATCAGCCGCAGCGCCACCGGGTGCTTGAGTACGGGGAAGTCCGGCTCGGTCGTCGACAGCCACGTCAGGAGGCGCTCACGTCCGGTGTCGTTCAGCGCGTACCGGCGGGTGCTCCGCCGCCCGTTCTCCGCCTCCGTCGCCGCGACGAGGTCGAGGCGGGCCAGCCGTGCGAGCTCGGTGTAGACCTGGCTGGTCGCGGGCGAGACCCAGTAGTAGCGCATCGTCTGGTCGCACCGCTGCTTGAGCTCGTAGCCGGTGAGTCCCTCGGCCGCGTCGTCGGGATGGAGCGCGAGGAGGCCGAGGAGTGCGTACGAGGTCGTTGACAGGTCTGCCGCCATGTCCTTAGCGTAGCGAGTATTCCAATTAGGAATATGGCGGAGGAGTGCGTGATGGATGCGGTGCTGCTGATCGGGACGCGCAAGGGCTTGTGGATCGGACGGTCGGCCGACCGGGTCGCCTGGGAGCTGGAGGGGCCCGTCTTCCCGATGACGGCCGTCTACGCGACGTGCGTCGACACGCGTCGAGACGGTGAGCGTGGCGACGGCACCCGCTTGCTGGTCGGCACGATGAGCGAGCACTGGGGTCCGCAGGTCAGCTGGTCCGACGACCTGGGCGCGACCTGGTCCGAGAAGGCCGGTGGCGGCATCCGGTTCCCGGAGGGGACGGGTGCGGCACTCGAGCAGGTCTGGCAGCTGACGCCGGGCGCGCAGCCTGACGAGGTGTGGGCCGGGACGCAGCCGTCCGCGCTGTTCCGGTCGACCGACCGGGGCGAGACGTTCTCGCTCGTGCAGAGCCTGTGGGACCACCCGCACCGCCCGGATTGGGGTGCGGGCTTCGGGGGGCAGGCGATCCACACGATCGTCCCCGACCCGGCAGACCCCGACCGTGTCACGGTGGCGATGTCGACCGGCGGCGTCTACCGCACGGAGGACGGCGGCGGGTCGTGGTCGCCGCACAACACCGGCATCTCGGCGTACTTCTTCCCGGATCCCTTGCCGGAGTTCGGGCAGTGCGTGCACAAGGTCGCTACCCACCCGCAGCGCTCCGACCTCCTCTACGCCCAGAACCATCACGGGGTCTACCGCTCCACCGACGGTGGTGACACCTGGGTCTCGATCGCGGACGGCCTGCCGAGCGACTTCGGGTTCCCGATCGTGGTGCATCCCGGTCGCCCGGAGACCGTCTACGTCTTCCCCCTCGTCGCCGACTCCGACCGCATGCCGCCGGGCGGGGTGCCGCGGGTGTGGCGTTCGGACGACGCGGGGGAGACCTGGCGCGAGCTCGGCAAGGGGCTCCCGGACACCTCGTACGCCGCCGTCATGCGGGACGCGTTCTCGGCCGACGACGGGCCCTCCCACGGGCTCGCCGCCGGGCTCTACCTCGGGGCGCGCGACGGGACGGTCCACGCCAGCGATGACGAAGGGGAGTCGTGGCGCGAGGTGGCTGCGCACCTTCCCGACGTCATGAGCGTCCGGGCTGCCATGGTGTGAGGCGTAATCAATCCTCCATCATTGATTTGATTCAATCCAATTCTCAGGATTGATTCTCAGGGATCAATGCTCAATGTTTGATATGCTCGGCGCATGTACGTGATGACGCTCGACCAGCGCGACAGCCGCCGCGGCCGTGATGCCGTGCCCGAGCTCCTCGAGGCGCTCGCTGACCTGGTCGAGCCCGTGCGCACGTTCGAACGCACGGCGGGAGACGAGGTCCAAGGTCTGCTCGACTCTCCGGAGGACGTGGTCAGGATCGTGGTCCACGCTCTGCGCGACGGCCGGTGGTGGATCGGTGTCGGCGTCGGGGAGGTCGAGGGGCCGCTGCCGGAGACGACCCGTGCCGGCCGCGGGCCCGCGTACGTGCGTGCCCGTACGGCGGTCGAGCGCGCCAAGGCCGAGCCTCAGCCCGTCGCCGTCCGCGCCGAAGACGCCGAGGCGGCCGACGACGCCGAGACCGCGCTCTGGTTGCTCGCGAGTCTGCTGGGCCGCCGCACCGACGCCGGATGGGAGGCGGTCGACGCCATGGAGGCCGCCGACGTCACGCAGCGCGACGCCGCTGCGGCGCTGGGCATCTCCGCGCAGGCGATGAGCCGCCGACTCGCCGTCGCAGGGTGGACCGAGGAGCGCCGGGGCCGTACGCTCGCGGCGCACCTGCTGGCCGCGAGCGACCCCGAGCAGAAGGCGAGCCGATGAGGACGGACTACTGATGACCGCGTACGTGATCGTGATCGCTGCTGCGGCGGTAGCCCTGGTCGGAGGGGCGTTCGCCCGGACGACGACCGTTCGGCTCGTGACCGGCGGTGCGCTCGCCGTCGCGCTGGCCCTCGCGGTGGTGGCGACGATCTTCGAGGACCCCGTCACGGGGTCACGGCACGACGTGATGGTGCTGTTCGCGCTCGTCCTCGCCGTGTGCGGGGGAGCGGTCGTGACGACCGCCGTGTTCGAGGCGATCGACGCGGCGCGGCCTTTCGAGGTCCAGGGCACCACGGTGACGGCGGCTGCCGACGTCCTGCGCGGCGGCACCTGGATCGGCGCGCTGGAGCGGCTCGCCGTCTTCGGGGCGCTCGCCGCCCGGTGGCCGGAGGGCGTCGCGATCGTCCTCGCGGTGAAAGGGCTCGGCCGCTACCCGGAGCTGCGGGCTCAGGAGGAGACTGCCCGCGCGCATCCGGGTGAGCTGCGCTCGGGCGCCGCCGAGCGCTTCATCATCGGGACGATGGTCAGCGTGATCTGGGCGGTGGCGTGCGTCTACGTCGCGTTCGCCCCGTACGTCGTGGGCGAGCGCTGACCCGCTGACAGAGGTCCGGCGCCCCGCGAAGGCGAGGCGCCGGACGAGCGCGACGGTTCAGCAGGTGCGGCTCAGGAGGCGCCGAGCGAGCGCCAGTAGGAGTTGAGAGCGCCGTTCGTCTTGATGAACCACACGAGCGGGCCGATGACGATGAAGCATCCCGGGAAGTACCAGAGGCCTGTGGCGCCGCCGACCGGCTTGCGCTGGCCGCGACGCTCGTACAGGCCGCCCACCTCGCTCGGCGTGACGTACGCGAGGACGATGGGCAGGAAGATCGCCAGCAGCAGCGCGACACCGCCACCGAGTCCCGAGCCGTTGTGGCGCTTCATCTCGGCGTGCGTCTTGTACCACCACACCCAGGTGTAGATCCCGAACGTGATGACGGCGAGCAGGATGCAGACGCCGGTGGAGCGGACGGTGCCGATTGGGCCGAGCTGTCCGCCCGGCGTCGTCGGAGGGTAGGGGTAGGTGTTCTGAGCGGGGGTGTCGTTCACGGTCGTCCTTCGTCGGATTAAGGGTCGGACGGACCGTAGCGGCTGGCGCGGTCAAGCGGAGGCGGATTGGTCGAAGCTTCTCGCAGAGCGGTCCCGCGGCGCTGTGACGTGCGGTGCAGCCGTAATCTTGCAGCATGGCGTCCGAGACCCCCGACATCAAGCCCCGCAGCCGCGACGTCACCGACGGACTCGAGAGGGCCGCCGCGCGCGGCATGCTGCGCGCCGTCGGCATGGGCGACGACGACTGGGAGAAGCCGCAGATCGGCGTCGCGTCGTCGTGGAACGAGATCACGCCCTGCAACCTCTCCCTCGACCGGCTGGCGAAGGCGGTGAAGAACGGCGTGCACGCGGCCGGCGGCTATCCGCTGGAGTTCGGCACGATCTCGGTCTCCGACGGCATCTCGATGGGCCACGAGGGGATGCACTACTCGCTGGTGTCGCGCGAGGTCATCGCCGACTCGGTCGAGACCGTCATGATGGCCGAGCGGCTCGACGGCTCGGTGCTGCTCGCCGGCTGCGACAAGTCGCTGCCCGGCATGCTGATGGCCGCCGCCCGGCTCGACCTGTCGAGCGTCTTCCTGTACGCCGGCTCGACGATGCCGGGCCAGGTCGACGGCAAGGACGTCACGATCATCGACGCGTTCGAGGCCGTCGGCGCCTGCCTCAAGGGTCTGATCTCGCGCGACGAGGTCGACCGCATCGAGCGGGCGATCTGTCCGGGCGAGGGCGCCTGCGGCGGCATGTACACCGCCAACACGATGGCGTCCGTCGCCGAGGCGCTCGGCATGTCGCTGCCCGGCTCGGCCGCGCCGCCGGCCGTGGACCGCCGCCGCGACGGGTTCGCCCGCCGCTCCGGCGAGGCCGTCGTCGACCTGCTCCGCGAGGGCATCACGGCCCGCCAGATCCTCACCAAGCGAGGCGTTCGAGAACGCGATCGCCGTCGTCATGGCGCTCGGCGGTTCCACCAACGCGGTCCTCCACCTGCTGGCGATCGCGCGCGAGGCCGAGGTCGACCTGACCCTCGACGACTTCAACCGCATCGGCGAGAAGGTCCCGCACCTCGGCGACCTCAAGCCGTTCGGCCGGTACGTGATGAACGACGTCGACAAGGTCGGCGGCATCCCCGTGGTCATGAAGGCGCTGCTCGACGCCGGGCTGATGCACGGCGACGACCCTGACGGTGACCGGCAAGACGATGGCCGAGAACCTCGGGCGCATCGTGCCGCCCGACGTGGACGGCGACGTCATCCGCAGGCTCGACAACCCGATCCACGCGACCGGCGGCCTGACGATCCTCGAGGGCTCGCTGGCTCCGCGAGGGTGCGGTCGTGAAGAGCGCCGGCTTCGACGAGAGCGTGTTCGAGGGCACGGCGCGTGTCTTCGACGGCGAGACAGGCCGCGATGGACGGCGCTCGCGGACGGCACGGTCGACGGCCGGCGACGTCGTCGTCATCCGCTACGAGGGCCCCAAGGGCGGCCCCGGCATGCGCGAGATGCTCGCCATCACCGGCGCGATCAAGGGCGCCGGCCTCGGCAAGGACGTCCTGCTGCTCACCGACGGCCGCTTCTCCGGCGGCACGACCGGCCTGTGCGTCGGCCACGTCGCGCCCGAGGCCGTCGACGGCGGCCCGATCGCGTTCGTGCGCGACGGCGACCGGATCACGCCTCGACGTGGCCAACCGCCGTCTCGACGTGCGCGTCGACGCCGACGAGCTGGCCGCGCGCGCGCGAGGGCTGGGCTCCAAGCTCCCGCGGTACACGCCGCGGCGTGCTCGCCAAGTACGCCAAGCTCGTCGGCTCCGCCGCCGACGGCGCCGTCTGCGGCTGAGCCGCGGCCGTGCTTCGCGAGGGCGCGTTCCGACCCGTGACGGGTCGGACGCGCCGACGCCCCAGGCACCCCGGGGAGCGCGCCGCGATGTGCGGACGCCGATCTCATCATCGTGAGATCACGTCGAGGTCTGGCTTGACCGCCCGCAGGCGGGTCGCGCACTCTTGACTCGTGCGCAACACCCTTCTCGTACGTCACTGACGCGCGCCGGCTGCGTCCCGGTCCCGCGCGCACCCCTCGATGCCCAGTCGGGCCGGGGGGTTTTTTCTTGTCAGCAACGCGCTTGTCACGAGCCGGCAGTCAGCAGCACGAGCGGGCACCGCAGCCACCCGAGGTACCGGCGCCGAGGCCGGTCGGCATGAAGGGACAGCGACGACCGAGCAGATCACCGGTGCCCAGAGCCTGGTCCGGTCGCTGGAGCACGCCGGGGTCGAGGTCGTCTTCGGCATCCCCGGCGGCGCGATCCTCCCGGCGTACGACCCGCTTGATCGACTCCGAGAAGATCCGCCACATCCTCGTGCGTCACGAGCAGGGCGCGGGCCACGCGGCCCAGGGCTACGCCGTCGGCGACCGGCAAGGTCGGCGTCTGCATGGCGACGTCGGGCCCGGGCGCGACGAACCTGGTCACCGCCGATCGCCGACGCCTACATGGACTCGGTCCCGATCGTCGCCGTCACCGGCCAGGTCGCCAGTCGCCGCGATCGGCACCGACGCCTTCCAGGAGGCCGACATCCGCGGCATCACGATGCCGATCACCAAGCACAACTTCCTGGTCACCGACGCCGCCGAGATCCCGCGCGCGATCGCCGAGGCGTTCCACATCGCCTCCACCGGCCGCCCCGGCCCGGTCCTCGTCGACGTCGCCAAGGACGCGCTGCAGGCGATGACGACGTTCGCCTGGCCGACCGAGCTCGACCTGCCGGGCTACCGCCCGGCGACCAAGCCCGCACGCCAAGCAGGTCCGGGAGGCGGCCCGGCTGATCGCTCGAGGCCAAGCGTCCCGTGCTGTACGTCGGCGGCGGCGTCATCAAGCGCGACGCCTCCGCGGAGCTGCAAGGTGCTCGCCGAGCTGACCGGCATCCCGGTCGTCACGACGCTGATGGCCCGCGGCGCGTTCCCCGACAGCCACCCGCAGCACCTGGGCATGCCCGGCATGCACGGCACGGTCGCGGCGGTCGCGCGCGCTGCAGAAGAGCGACCTGCTGATCACGCTCGGCGCCCGCTTCGACGACCGGGTCACCGGCAAGCTGGCCTCGTTCGCGCCCGACGCGAAGGTCATCCACGCCGACATCGACCCGGCCGAGATCTCCAAGAACCGCACGGCCGACGTGCCGATCGTCGGTGACGCCCGCGAGGTCATCGCCGACCTCGATCGGTCGCGCTCAAGGCCGAGCTCGACGCCGGCACCGCCGCCGACTACGAGCGCCTGGTGGCGACCAGGTCCAGAGCGTGGCGAGAGCGCTACCCGCTCGGCTACGACGAGCCGCGACGACGGCTCGCTGTCGCCCGCAGTACGTCATCGAGCGGCTCGGCAAGATCGCCGGCCCCGACGCGATCTACGTCGCCGGCGTCGGCCAGCACCAGATGTGGGCCGCGCAGTTCATCGGCTACGAGAAACCCGCGCCCCTGGATCAACTCCGGCGGCCTCGGGCACGATGGGCTTCGCCGTGCCGGCGGCGATGGGCGCGAAGGTCGGCCGCCCGGCGACGGTCGTGTGGGCGATCGACGGCGACGGCTGCTTCCAGATGACCAACCAGGAGCTCGCCACCTGCGCGATCGAGGGCATCCCGATCAAGGTCGCGGTCATCAACAACGCAGTCGCTCGGCATGGTGCGGCAGTGGCAGACGCTGTTCTACGACGGGCGCTACTCCAACACCGACCTGCAGACGGGCTCGACGCGGCGCGCATCCCCGACTTCGTCAAGCTCGCCGACGCCTACGGGCTGCGTCGGGCTGCGCGTGCGAGAGCCCCGGACGACGTCGACGCGACGATCGAGAAGGCGATGTCGATCAACGACGTCCCCGTCGTCGTCGACTTCGTCGTGCACCGCGACGCGATGGTGTGGCCGATGGTCGCCGCCGGCACGAGCAACGACGACATCAAGGTCGCCCGCGACACTGGCGCCCGATCTGGGACCGACGAAGGCTGAGGCCGGATGACGAGCCGCACACGCTGTCCGTCCTGGTCGAGAACAAGCCCGGTGTGCTCGCCCGGATCGCCGGCCTGTTCTCGCGCCGCGGCTTCAACATCGACTCGCTCGCGGTCGGCCCGACCGAGCTCCCCGAGATCTCCCGCATGACGATCGTCGTGAACGTCGACGAGCTCCCGCTCGAGCAGGTCACCAAGCAGCTCAACAAGCTCGTCAACGTGCTCAAGATCGTCGAGCTCGAGCCCGCCGTGGCCGTCGAGCGCGAGCTGCTGCTGGTCAAGGTCCGGGCCGACTCGCAGACCCGCGGCCAGGTGCTCGAGACCGTCCAGCTCTTCCGCGCCAAGGTCGTCGACGTCGCCGTCGGACGCCGTCACCATCGAGGCCACCGGCGACCCGGACAAGCTCGCGGCGATGCTGCGGGTGCTCGAGCCGTTCGGCATCAAGGAGCTCGTCCAGTCCGGCATGGTCGCGATCGGCCGTGGGGCCGCGTTCGATCACCGACCGCACCCTGCGCTCCGTCCCCGGCGGGTCCAGCCGACCGCCTGAGCGTACGGTCGTACCCACGGCCGTGCCTGACTACCCCTGGCACCGACAGGTGTCACTCGGCACCACCAAGAAGGAGTTTCCCCGTGCCCGAGCTGTTCTACGACGACGACGCCGACCTGTCCGTGATCCAGGGCCGCAACGTGGCCGTCCTCGGCTACGGCAGCCAGGGCCACGCCCACGCGCTGTCGCTGCGCGACTCCGGCGTCGACGTCCGCGTCGGCCTGCCCGAGGGCTCGAAGAGCCGCGCCAAGGCCGAGGCCGAGGGGCTGCGCGTGCGTCGACGCCCGCCGAGGCGGTCGCCGAGGCCGACGTCATCATGGTCCTCGCGCCCGACCCGGTCCAGCGCACGCTCTACGCCGAGGCGATCGAGCCCAACCTCAACGACGGCGACGCGCTGTTCTTCGGCCACGGCTTCAACATCCGCTTCGGCTACATCAAGCCGCCGGCCGGCGTCGACGTCGTGCATGGTCGCGCCGAAGGGCCCGGGTCACCTGGTCCGCCGCGAGTACGTCGAGGGCCGCGGCGTGCCCGTGCTCGTCGCCGTCGAGCAGGACGCGACCGGCAACGCCTGGGCGCTCGCGCTCTCGTACGCGAAGGCGATCGGCGGACTCCGCGCCGGCGGCATCAAGACGACGTTCACCGAGGAGACCGAGACCGACCTGTTCGGCGAGCAGGCCGTGCTCTGCGGCGGCGCGTCCGCGCTGGTCCAGGCCGGCTTCGAGACGCTGATCGAGGCCGGCTACCAGCCCGAGGTCGCGTACTTCGAGTGCCTGCACGAGCTGAAGCTGATCGTCGACCTCATGTACGAGGGCGGCATCGCCAAGCAGCGCTGGTCGGTCTCCGACACCGCCGAGTACGGCGACTACGTCTCCGGCCCGCGGATCGATCGACGCGCAGGTCAAGGAGAACATGAAGGCCGTCCTCGACCGACATCCAGAACGGCACGTTCGCCAAGCGCTTCATCGCCGACCAGGACGCCGGCGGACCGGAGTTCAAGAAGCTCCGCGCCGAGGGCGAGCAGCACCCGATCGAGGCCACCGGCCGCGAGCTGCGCAAGCTGATGTCGTGGGTCAAGAGCGCCGACGACGACTACATCGAGGGCACCGCAGCGCGCTGACCCTCGTACGTCCGCCCGACGGCGGTGAGTCCCCCACGCAGCACACGGCGTGGGGGGACTCACCGCCGTCGGCGTTTGGGGGGCCTGGGGATCTCGCCGGGATAGATGAGGCGGGCGAGCCAGCGGCGGGACGCGAGATAGACCTCGCGCGCACCTCCACGGCGCCATGCGCGACGGACGCGACGGGCGGAAGCCATGCGTACCCCTCGGGGGAAGGAGTCTGGTGGGTTGCCCGCACCGTACCGGTCGCGACGACACTGCGGAAGGGCTCCGGCGGGGTCTGTTATCGTCGCCAGCAGTTGCAAGGCCGGGGTGCCCGAAGGGCTGAGAACACACCCGCCGAACCTGATCCGGGTCATACCGGCGAGAGGGAGCCTGATGCTCGATCCACGTACCGCTGTCCACGTCCACGACCAGCTGTCGGGCCACGGGTCCGCTGGTGCAGGTCATCACCAACTACGTCTCCATGGACATCGCCGCCAACCTGCTCAACGCAGCAGGCGCCTCCCCGGCGATGGTCCACGACGCCCGTGAGGCCGGCGAGTTCGCCGGCATCGCGCAGGCCGTCGTCGCCAACATCGGCACGCTGTCGCCTCCGTGGGTCGAGGGCATGCTCGCCGCGGTCGAGGCAGCGGGCGCAGCGGGCAAGCCGTGGGTCCTCGACCCGGTGGCGGTCGGCGCCACGGCGTACCGGCGCGAGACGGCCGCGGCCCTGATCGAACGCCGACCGACGGTGATCCGGGGCAACGCCAGCGAGATCCTCTCGATCGCGACCTCGACCGGCGCAGGTCGCGGGGTCGACGCCGACGCCGACACCGCCGACGTCCGTACGGATGCGGAGGCACTGGCGTCCAAGCTGGAGACCGTCGTCGCGATGACCGGTGCCGTCGACATCGTCACCGACGGCGCCCGTACGGCGGAGATCCGCGGCGGCGACGCAAGGGCACCGATGATCACGGCGCTCGGATGCTCGGCGAGCGCCCTGGTCGGAGCCGCGTGCGCGGTCCACGACGATGCGTTCGAGGCGTCGGCGAGCGCGCTGGCGATCCTCACCGCCGCGATCGAGCAGGCCGCGCCGCACGCCGAGGGGCCGGGCTCGCTGCGGTGGCGCCTGCTGGACGCGCTGTCCACGTTGTCGTCCGACGCCGTGGCCGAGGTCGTCGCGCGCTGATGCGGGGACAGGCTGGGGACGTCCGCCTCTACCTCGTGACCGGGCCCGTTCTTCCGGGAGCCGACCTGGCCGACGTCGTCGCGGACGCGGTCGACGGGGGAGTGACCATGGTGCAGCTCCGCGACAAGGACGCGACCACCGACGACCTCGTCCGCCTGGGTGAGCGGCTCACCGAGCGGATCGGCACCCGCGCGACGTTCGTGCTCAACGACGACCTCCAGGCGGCCCGTGCGCTTCCGGGCGCGGGGTTGCACGTCGGTCCTGACGACCTCCATCCGGCGCGTGCGCGGGAGGTGCTCGGCGACGACGCGGTGGTCGGGTGGTCGCTCCACCACGTCGACCAGCTGAAGGACGAGGCCGCGGTGGCGGCGTGCAGCTACCTCGCGGTGAGCCCTGTCTGGCCGACTCCGACGAAGACGGACACGACGGCGCCGTGGGGCCTCGACGGCGTACGGCGGCTGCGTGACGTCGTTCCCGCAGACCTGCCGCTGGTCGCGATCGGCGGCATCTCGGCAACCAACGCCGCGTCCGTCGTCGAGGCCGGCGCGGACGGGGTCTGCGTCGTCTCCGCGATCTGCTCGTCCCCGGACCCGGGCGACGCCGCGCACACGTTGCGCGAGACCGTCGACGCCGCCCTCGCCGCACGAGCGGAGGAGGGCCGATGAGCCCGGTGCCCGTGGTGCTCTCCATCGCCGGGTCCGACCCGTCCGGCGGAGCGGGGATCCAGGCGGACCTCAAGACCGCGTCCGCACTGGGTGTGTACGGAGCGGCAGCGTTGACCGCGCTGACCGTCCAGAACACCCGGGGCGTCAGCGGCATCCACGCTGTGCCACCGGAGTTCGTGGCCGCGCAGGTCCGCGCCGTCCTCGCCGACCTGGAGGTCGGCGCCGTCAAGATCGGCATGCTCGGCACCGCCGACGTCGTGGCTGCGGTGGCGGAGGTTCTCGCGACGACGGACGTGCCGATCGTGCTCGACCCGGTGATGGTCGCGACGTCGGGCGACCGCCTCGTCCCCGAGGACGCGATCCTTGCCCTCCGTACGAGCCTGCTGCCGTTGGTCACCGTGGTGACGCCCAACGTGCCGGAGGCGGCCGTTCTCGCCGGGGCACCCGAGGCGACGGACGCAGACGGTCTGGAGGTGGCGGCGCGCGATCTGCGCGTGCTCGGTGGCACGCGCGCGGTGCTCGTGAAGGGCGGGCACCTCGGCGGAGACGAGAGCATCGACGTCCTCGCCGACGAGGACGGCGTGCGGTCCTACCCGGCGCCGCGGATCGACACCCCGAACACCCACGGGACCGGGTGCTCGCTGTCGACGGCGATCGCCTCCCACCTTGCTCTCGGGATGCCGCTGCGCGAGGCGGTAGGGGAGGCCAAGGAGTACGTGACCGGTGCGCTGCGCAGCGGCGCGACGTACTCGGTCGGGCAGGGCAACGGTCCGATCGACCACCTGTGGCGCGCGCGATGACTTCAGCCGCGGGCTTCTCGCAGGCGGCGTGGCTGCACGTCGCGGACTGGTACGACGCGATCCTGAGGCACCCGTTCGTGGCCGGACTGGCCGACGGCACGCTCGCGGAGGACGTGTTCGCGCGCTACCTCGTGGACGATGCGCACTACCTGTCCCGGTACGGCAGTGCGCTCGCGATGCTGGCGGCGCGTGCCGGTGACCCGGCGCTGTCGGCCGAGCTCGCGCGCGCGGCGGCCGACGCCATCGAGGCGGAGCGGCTGATGCACGCGGAGTTCCTCGTGCCCCGGGGCCTCGATCCCGACGGCCCGGGTGCGGCAGAGCCCACCCCTACCTGCCGCGCGTACGCGGGTGCGCTGCTCGCCGATGCTGCGTACGCGCCGGTCGAGGTCGGGCTCGCCGGCCTGCTGCCGTGCTTCCGGGTCTACCTGGAGGTCGGGCGCGCGGTCGCGGCACGGGCGACCGACGCTGCGCACCCGTACCGCGCCTGGATCGACACCTACGCGGACCCTGCCTTCGACGCCGCGGTCACGCGGGCCGAGGGGTGGACCGACCGGCTCGCGGCCGCGGCGACGCCGGAGCGGCGTGCGGACATGCTGGCCGCGTACGAGCGCGCGACGCGGTTCGAGTGGATGTTCTGGGACGCGTCGTGGCGCGGGGAGACCTGGCCGACGGCCTGACCTCCCCGCACCACGGGCCGTCACAGACAGCCGGAGATCTCGCGGATCTTGAGGGTCGGGGCGCCCTCGGCGACGGCGTCGGCGACCGCCCGCACTCCGTCGGCGTACTCGCCCCCGGCGTCCATCGGCGCGAGCAGCGGCCAGTCGCGGGCACCGACGAGCGCGTCGGTCGCCGTACGGCGGGCCGCCGCGTCGCCCGTGTCCTCGGCGCGCTGGAGCTCGCCGACCCAGCCGCACACGACCGGCTCGAGCACCTGGGCGCTGAGCTGGTAGCGGTCGTTCGTGCCGAGGTCGTCGAGCGCCGCGCGGTCGAGGCCCGGTGGGACCGGCACCCCGGTGAGGAGCTCGTCGACCACCTGCGACGCCTTGTCGGGCGTGACGATCTCGGGCGGCATCGCGGCGAGCCAGTCCTCGACCGAGACTGCTCGGATCGTGCGCAGGACCGCGACGATCTCTGCACGGTCCTTCCACCCGCCGATGCCCGTGCGGATCTCGGAGAACGTGCCGCCGGACGGGCGGAGCATCACGGCGATGTCGCGGGACGAGTACCGGAACTCGCTGCCTTCCTGCCCGTCGATCGAGAACGGCGTCGGCGCGGAGACGTCGAGCCGATCCTCGTAGTAGCCGTCGTAGCCGTCCGCGGGATACCAGGTCATGTCGAGCTCGCGCTCGCCGTTCGCGAAGACGATCGTGCCCTCGTCGGCGCGGAACCCGTAGACGTGGGCCACCTTCCAGCCGGGATCGCCGATCAGCAGGCGAGGCTGGCTGCGGGCGACCTCCACGACGGCGGCGGCGTAGGCGACGGGGGTCGTGACCACGGGCGGCTCGGAGGAAGCCGGAGGTGCGGCCGGTGTCGTCTCCGGATCGCCACCGGAGCCCACCCACGCGGGGACCACCAGGGCGGCGGTGAGGACGGCGGCGGTCGCGACCACTCCCGCCAGCGGCAGCTTCCAGGATCGCGGGGACCGCTGGGGACGCGGAGACCGTTGCAGATCGGCGTTCACGATCTCCTCCAGGAGCACGCGGTCGGCTCCCCGCAGGTCGAGCAGCGCGGTGTCGACGTACGGGTCGGCGGATCCAAGCAGACGATCGAGGTCGAAGTCGTTGTCGTTCATCGTCCCTCCTCGGGACTGGGTACGGTGCGGATGCTCATCTCGTGTCCGGCAACGGGTTCGGCGTCACCGAGGGCGTCGCGGAGCCTTCGGCGGGCGCGCGACAGACGGGTCCGTACGGCGGTGGGACTGATGTCGAGGACGTGGGCGATCTCGCGGGGCTCGAGTCCCTCCCACGACGACAGCATCAGGAGCTCGCGGTCGCCCGCTCCCAGTCGTTGCAGAGCCGCGCGTACGTCGGCGTGCTCGGTGACCTGGGTCGCCGGATCGGGAGCGAACGCGTCGGTGAGCTGGTGACGCAGTCGCTCGCCGAGACGCTCCCGGCGCCGCCCGCTGCGTTCGGCGTTGGACCGCACGTGGCGCGCGACCACGTACAGCCACAGGCGGCTGTCCTCCCCGGCCGGCATCGCGTCCAAGCGCCGCCAGGCGACGAGGAACGTCTCCGCGACGAGGTCGGAAGCGTCGTCAGGATGGCGCGTGCGGCGTACGGCGTACGCGAGGAGCGCGTCGAAGTGGGCGGCGTAGAGCTCGCGAAAGCGCTCCTCGCGAGCCGGGTCAGGTTTCGTCACGTCATGTCATGTCCGGTGCGCGCCCGATCGTGACACGCCACCTCGTCCGCTGTCGACCCGCCGCGGTCCGTGCGTTGGTGCGTCAGCGTCCACTCCGGCCGCACTCCCGTCCGCGGCGGTGGCTCAGCGTCCACCCGATCGCAGCCGGTGGACGCCCAGGCACCGGCGGTGCGGTGCGGTGGACGCCCAGGCACCGGCGGGTGGGCACGGGCTTACGCCGTCAGCGCCGGGCGGCGGCGTGCCGGTGCGGCCGGGGTCGCGCGGCCGGCGAGCACGGAGTCCCACGCGAGTGCGAGCCGGTCGACCGCGTCGGCGAGGTGCTCGGCGCTGCGGGCGTACGGGAGACGCAGCGACGTCTCGCCACCCCCGTCGGGAAAGAACCGCGGTCCCGCCGTGAGCAGCAGGTCGCGCGCTTCCGCAGCGACGGCGAGGCGGCTCGAGGCACGCGACGGCAGACGGATCCACAGCGACAGGCCACCGACGGGGGAGTTGAGCCCCCAGTCGGGGAGGCGGTCCCGAAGGGCGGTCACCAGCTCCTGGCGGCGGGCGCGAAGCCGCTCGCGACGGCCGTCGAGCAGCACCTCGCGGACGCGCAGCAGCTCGGCGACGGCGAGCTGCTCAAGGACCGGCGTGCCGATGTCGAAGGTCTCACGTGCCGCCACGAGCCGGGGGACGACGGCGTGCGGTGCGCGGATCCACCCGATGCGCAGCCCTCCCCAGAACGTCTTGCTCGCGGACCCGAGCGTGATCGCGCCGGGATGGTGCGCGGCGAGCGGGACGGGCATCGCCGTCTCGTCCACGTCGAGGGCGAGCTCGGCCATCGTCTCGTCCACGACCGGGATGGTCGTCGACCGCCGCAGGATCGACGCCACCTCCTGACGCGTGACGTCGTCCATGAGGGCGCCGGTCGGGTTCTGGAAGTCGGGGATCAGGTACGCCCAGGCGACCGGCGCCGCCCGGACGGTCGCGGCCAGCGCGTCGACGTCGAGCCGGTGGCCGTCGTGCGGGACCCCGAGGACGCGGAGGCCGGAGCGCCGTAGGGAGTCGATGGCGTTGGGGTACGTCGGGCTCTCCACGACGACCCGGTCGCCTCGCGCGGCGAGCGTACGGGCGACGAGGTTGAGCGCCGACTGCGCTCCGGAGGTCACGAGGATCTGGTCAGGATCGGTCGGCAGCCCACGTTCGGCGTAGCGCTGCGCGAGCATCTCGCGCAGCACCGGCACGCCCACCGTCTCGTACCCGGTCTGGGCGAGGTACTCCGGGAGCTGTTCGAGCGCGCGTCCGTAGGCCAGCCCGACTCCCGGGGCCGCCTGGCCAGCGGCGATCGTCCAGCCGACCATGCTCGAGCCGGCGGGAGGCGTGTACGGGGGGCGGGTGCCGCGGGGGAGCGTGACGACGCTGCCCGAGCCGCGGCGCGAGACCAGCAGCCCGGCCTCGCGCAGGACCCCGTACGCTCGGGTGACCGTCGTCCGGCTCACGGGAAGGACGGCCGTGAGCTCGCGCTCGCTCGGGAGGCGGGTCCCGGCGGGGATGCGCCCGTCGAGGACGAGAAGCCGTACGAGGTCGGCCAGCTCGCGGTAGCCCGGGGGATCGTCCGGGGCGATGTCGAGCAACGCGTGCAAGCGGCTGGCGGAGAGGCTGGCGACGGCCATGTGAGCCACTCTCGCACGATTGGCTATCGAACGGTAGTCCACTCATGCTTCAGGATGAGCGCATGGCCCGCGCCCCGTACACCCCCAGCACTCACTCACCCCTGGACCAGCTCCGGTCGGGCAAGCTTGGGCGCCGGCTCCCGCAGCTCGTGTTCGGCCTGATGCTCTACGGCTGGTCGATGGCGCTGATGATCGAGGCGGGCCTCGGCCTGGACCCGTGGGACGTGTTCCACGAGGGCCTCACGCTGTACGTGCCGCTCACGTTCGGGCAGGTCACGATCCTCGTCGGCGCCGCCGTCCTGCTGCTGTGGATCCCGCTGCGACAGTGGCCCGGTGTCGGCACGATCCTCAACGTGATCCTCATCGGCCTCGCCGTCGACCAGGGACTCTGGCTCCTCGCGCAGCCCGACTCGCTCACCCTGCGCATCGTGATGCTGATCGCCGGTGTGGTGCTCAACGCTCTCGCCGGCGCCCTCTACATCGGGGCGCACCTCGGGCCGGGTCCGCGGGACGGGCTCTTCCTCGGCCTCGTACGCCGCACCGGTTACAGCGTGCGGCTGATGCGGACGTCGGTCGAGGTCGCCGTGCTCGGACTAGGCTGGTTGCTCGGCGGGACCGTCGGTGTGGGCACCGTGCTCTACGCCCTCGCGATCGGCCCGCTCGTGCAGGCCTTCCTGCCGCTCGTCCAGGTGCAGGTGCCCGAGCCGGAACCCGCGCCCGAGCCCGCCTGATCCGGAGGCCTCAGATGCGGGTGGCGAGGATGACCGACGCGTCCTCGGCGACCATCACCTCGACGGCGATGAACCGCTCGTCGGTCAGCCACTGCTCGCGGACGACGTCCACACGGCCCTCGTAGATCGGCGGCCACGTGTGGGACGGCGTGAAGTCGTCGAGCAGCGCGATGCCGCCAGGCTCCAGCAGGTCGGCGACGAGGTCGACGCTGCGCTTGACGTCGCGGACGTCGATGAACAGCAGCGAGAACGGCGCGTGCTGCTCGAGCGCACTCCAGTCGCCGGACGTGACCTCGACCGACGGCGTGTCGGAGAACAGATCCTGGACGGCCTCCGCGAGGGTCGGATCGAGCTCGGCGCTGACGATCCGCGAGCCCTTCACGACGCCGCTCGACAACCAGGCCGATCCGACGCCGCACCCCGTGCCGAGCTCGGCGAGCGTGCCGGTGCGCGAGGCGGCGAGCGCTGCGAGCAGACGACCCGTCTCGTTGCGCGTGGCCGTGATGAAGCCCTTGCGCCTCGAGAGGTCGAGGGCGCGCGCGACGAGAGGGGGTACTTCGGTGGGGGCGCTCACCAGAGGAGTCTTTCACATGTCAGGCCTCGGACAAGGGTCTCAAGCAGCGAGATGATTTCTCGAAGCGGTGGCAAGCGCGCGACGTGCCCACTACAGTCGACCCCATCATGCGGATTCAGGTCGTATTCCTCGGCTGCCGCGGCGAGGCCTCTTAGGCCAACACCTCGCCGCGGAGTCTTGGCGTTGGCCGACGACCCGCAGCGAGGATCACGCACCACCTTCTCATCTCCTCCCGTTCGGGGACTCGGTCCGCCCTCGGCCACCGCTCCCTTCGAGCCACAAGGCTCGCCACCGAAGAGGAGAGACCGATGTACGAGATGCAGTACTCAGAGTGGGGCCCGAGCCGCCACTGGTCCGAGGGTCAGGCAGCTGACGGTTCGCGCGGCGACGGCCCGCGCAACCCTGTCCAGACCGCGCTGGACCTGCGCGACAACGGAGGTCCGCGCCCGGACGACAACTGATCCTCTGGCGTGACCGCAGAGTGAGATCTCGATATCAGATGCTGGGACCAGTACGAGTAGAGTGCGAGCCATGACACGCAGCTTTTCCCTGGCCGTGATCCCCGGAGACGGGATCGGCCCCGAGGTCATCTCCGAGGCGACCCGCGTCCTCGACGAGGTCGCACGCGCCCACGACGTGACGTTCAGGCAGACGCCGTACGTCCTGGGTGCCGAGCACTACCTCGAGACGGGAGAGGTCCTGCCCGACGAGACTCTCGCCGAGATCCGTGGCCACGACGCCATCCTTCTCGGTGCGATCGGCGGCAAGCCGGGCGATCCCCGACTGCCCGCCGGCCTCCTGGAGCGCAGCCTGCTGCTCCGTCTGCGCTTCGAGCTCGACCACTACGTGAACCTCCGTCCGACCAAGACGTACTCGCAGGTCGACTCCCCGCTCCGCAACCCTGGAGACGTCGACTTCGTGGTGGTCCGCGAGGGGACCGAGGGCCCGTACGTCGGCAACGGTGGGCGATTCCGGGCCGACACGCCCCACGAGGTGGCGACCGAGGTCAGCCTCAACACCGCGTTCGGCGTCGAGCGCGTCGTCCGTGACGCCTTCGCTCGCGCCCAGGCCCGGCGCAAGAAGCTCACGCTGGTCCACAAGACCAACGTCCTCGTCCACTCCGGCAGCCTCTGGTCGCGCATCGTCGCCGCCGTCGCCCCGGAGTTCCCCGACGTCACCGTCGACTACCTCCACGTCGACGCCGCGACGATCTTCATGGTCACCGACCCCGCGCGCTTCGACGTGATCGTCACCGACAACCTCTTCGGCGACATCCTCACCGACCTCGCAGGTGCCATCTCCGGGGGCATCGGCCTCGCGGCGAGCGGCAACATCAACCCTGACCGCACGGCGCCGAGCATGTTCGAGCCGGTCCACGGCTCCGCGCCCGACATCGCCGGCCAGGGCATCGCCGACCCGACGGCGGCCATCTGCTCCGTCGCGCTCCTGCTCGACCACCTCGGGTGTGCCCGAGGCTGCCGCGCAGATCGACCGCGCGATCGCCGCCGACATCAGCGCACGCACGGGCAAGCGGACCACCAAGGAGGTGGGGGAGGCCATCGCGGCGCGCGTGGCCGGTGACGTAGCCGGGGAGTGAACGCCGTCCCCTCTCGTCACCGTCCGAAAGGTCAAGTACCGTGCCATCCATGACCACCTCCGCCGACGCCACGTTCTCGTACGCGCTGGAGCCGACGCCTTCGCCCGTGCCGAGCAGCGTCGCGCCGAGATCCTCGCCGACCCCGGGTTCGGGCTGCACTTCACCGACCACATGTTCATCGCCGAGTGGACGCCGGACACCGGCTGGGCCGCTGCCGACGTCAAGCAGTACGGCCCTCTCCAGCTCGATCCCGCGACCGCCGTCCTGCACTACGCCCAGGAGATCTTCGAGGGTCTCAAGGCGTACGCGCACGAGGACGGGTCCGTCTGGACGTTCCGGCCGCAGGCCAATGCCGAGCGTTTCCAGCGTTCGGCGCACCGTCTCGCGCTTCCTGAGCTCCCCGTCGACTGGTTCGTCGGGTCGATCGACGCCCTGGTGCAGGCCGACCGCGCGTGGGTGCCGACCGGCGGCGAGACCAGCCTCTACCTGCGGCCGTTCATGTTCGCCTCCGAGGCCTTCCTCGGGGTGCGTCCGAGCAAGCACGTCACCTACTGCGTGATCGCCTCGCCGGCGGGCGCCTACTTCGCCGGAGGCGTCAAGCCCGTCAACATCTGGCTCTCCCGCGAGTACGCCCGTGCGGGTGCGGGCGGCACCGGTGCGGCGAAGTGCGGCGGCAACTACGCGTCCAGCCTGCTGCCTCAGCAGGATCGCCGCCGAGCACGGCTGCGAGCAGGTGGTGTTCCTCGACTCCGAGCAGCACACCTACATCGAGGAGCTCGGCGGGATGAACCTCTACTTCGTCCACGACGACGGCACGATCGTCACGCCGGCGAGCGACTCGATCCTCGAGGGCATCACGCGGGACTCGATCGGCACCATCGCCGGCGACCTCGGCCACACGGTCGAGGAGCGCCGCTTCGGCATCGACGAGTGGATCGACGGTGTGTCGAGCGGGCGTGTCACCGAGGTGTTCGCCTGCGGCACCGCCGCGGTCGTCACGCCGGTCGGCGCGCTGCGCTGGGACGGTGGCGAGGTCGTGAGCAGCGACGGCGAGGGCGGCAAGGTGACGATGGCGATCCGCGAGGCGCTGATCGACCTGCAGTACGGCCGCACGCCGGACACCCACGGGTGGATGCACCGCGTCGCCTGATCTGAACGAGAAGACTGTGCCGGTCGAGAAGACTGAGCCGGTCTAGAAGAACAGTGCCGAGGCCGGATCGTCGTGCAGGCTGACGACGATCCGGTCTTCGACGTCGTCGTAGGCCAGCGTCACCGCCACGCTGCGCGACAGCGTCGGGTCGTCACCGCCGGCCGAGGCGTCGCCGTACCCTCGGGCCACGTCGCGCAGCGTGATGGTCGCCGGTCCGACGGGATCGTTGTCGGGCCACTCCTCGATCATGCGCTGCGCGATGCCGGTGAGCACCGCGTCGTACATCGGCAGCAGGCTCGCCTCCACCCCTGACACGATCAGCTCCGGCAGCCCGAACCGCGTCAGGCCATGCGTGGTCGACACGTCCTCGGCCGGGTGCTCCAGGACGAACCAGTCGCTCGCGCGGACGAGGTCGGGGTGCGGGGGAGCCGACAGAAGGCGAGGGACCGCCGCATCGACGACGACACCGACGTGCTCGGCGGCCAGCGCACGGGCCGCCTCCTGCGCACGCCGCTGCGTGTCCAGCGCGTCACCGGGTGCCGACTCGGCGGACACGGCGGTCGCGTACGGGAGCGTCTCGGCGAAGCGCACGGCCTTCGGGCTCGACCCACGTGCCAGCAGCAGGCTCGGAGGCGGGACGGGCGGTGCGGCGGCGTCGGGGTCCAGCGGCTCGTCGGTGAGCACCACGTACAGCGCAGAGACGGACTCCGGGACGGGGACGGGACCGCTCACGAGGCGGTCGTCGCGGCCGGAGGGCCTGCCGTCGGGTCGTCGCCGACCTTGATCACGAGCTTGCCGAAGTTGTCACCGCGCAGCATCCCGATGAACGCGTCGGGGGCATTCTCGAGACCCTCGACGACGTCCTCGCGATAACGCACCTTGCCGTTGGTCAGCCAGTCCGCCATGTCCTGCTGGAAGTCGCGGTAGTGCGCGCGAACGAACTCGCGCTGGATGAAGCCGCGGACGGTGAGGCTCTTGGTGAGGATGCGGCTCATGAGCATCGGGACGCGGTCGGGGCCGTCCGGCAGCGAGGTGGCGTTGTACTGCGAGACCAGCCCGCACACCGGGATGCGCCCGAACTCGTTCATGCGAGGCAGCACCGCGTCGAAGACCGCGCCACCGACGTTCTCGAAGTAGACGTCGATGCCCTCCGGCGTCGCCGCTGCGAGAGCGTCGACGAAGTCGGGGGAGCGGTGGTCGAGCGCGACCTCGAAGCCGAGCTCCTTCTTGAGGTACTCGACCTTGGCGGGGCCGCCCGCGATCCCGACCGCGCGAGCGCCCTTGATCTGCGCGATCTGACCGACTGCGGACCCGACTGGCCCGGCGGCCGCCGCGACGACGACCGTCTCCGACGGCTTCGGGTCGCCGATGACGAGCAGCCCGGCGTACGCGGTGAAGCCGGGCATCCCGAGAACGCCCAGCGCGGTCGTGATGGGAGCCCGGGTCGGGTCGATCTTGCGGACCACGCGGTCGGAGGCGACGGCGTACTGCTGCCAACCGGTGTGCGCGAGGACGATGTCACCCACGTCGAACATGTCGGTGTTCGCGGCCATCACCTCGCAGACGGTCCCGCCCTCCATCACGCCGCCGACCGGCACCGGCGCGGCGTACGACTCGGCCTCGGACATCCGGCCACGCATGTACGGGTCGAGCGACAGGTAGATCGTCCGCAGCAGCAGCTCGTTGTCGCGAGGTGTCGGAAGCGACTCCTCGGCCGTCGCGAAGTTCTCGGGGGTCGGCTCACCCTCGGGACGGCTCGCCAGGCGCACCGTCAGGTTGGATGCCGACTCGGGGGTTGTCATGGAAGTCATGGTCGAACCAGTCTAGGGTGGGCTCATGCTTTCCGTGTTCGGCGTCGTCATTAGTCAGCGCGTCTGACCCACCTCCCGGGTCCGACGCGCAGCCTCTCGTACTCCGAGGGGCATTTTTTATGGGCGGGCACGCCAGTCCGCTCGGGAGGAGTCGCCGGAACCACGCCCTGAGCAGGAGAACGAGATGACCGAGTCCGTGCAGACCCAGACGGATCCCGCCTTCCACGTGTACGACACGACGCTGCGCGACGGCGCCCAGCAGGAGGGGCTCAACCTCTCCGTCGCCGACAAGCTGGTGATCTCGCGCCACCTCGACGAGCTCGGGGTCGGCTACATCGAAGGCGGGTGGCCAGGCTCCAACCCGAAGGACACCGCGTTCTTCGCCCGGGCCCGTACGGAGCTGACGCTGCGGCACGCGACCCTCGCGGCGTTCGGTGCGACGCGACGGGCCGGTGTCGCCGCCGCAGACGACCCCCTGGTGGCGGCGCTGCGCGAGTCCGGTGCCTCCGTGGTGACGCTGGTGGCGAAGAGCCACGACCGTCACGTCGAGCTGGCGCTGCGCACCTCGCTCGAGGAGAACCTCGCGATGGTCCGCGACACGGTGAGCCACCTGCGTGCGAACGGCCAGCGGGTCTTCCTCGACTGCGAGCACTTCTTCGACGGCTACCGGACCAACCGCGCGTACGCCCTGGAGGTCGTCCGTACGGCAGCGGAGGCCGGTGCGGAGGTCGTCGTGCTGTGCGACACCAACGGCGGGATGCTCCCGCACTGGGTCGGCGAGATCGTCGCGGACGTCGCGGCGGAGACCGGTGCACGCCTCGGCATCCACGCGCACAACGACACCGGCTGTGCGGTCGCGAACTCGCTCGCCGCCGTCGCCGCCGGAGCGAGCCACCTGCAGGGCTGCGTCAACGGGTACGGCGAGCGGACCGGCAACGCCGACCTGGTGACGTGCGTGGCGAACCTCGAGCTCAAGCTCGGGCAGAAGGTCCTTCCCGCAGGGGCGTTGCGCGAGGCCAGCCGGATCGCGCACGCCGTCGCGGAGGTGACGAACTATCCGCCTGCGGCTCGCCAGCCGTACACGGGCGTCTCCGCGTTCGCGCACAAGGCGGGCCTGCACGCGAGCGCGATCCGCGTCGATCCCGACCTGTACCAGCACATCGACCCCGAGCTCGTCGGCAACGACATGCGCCTCCTGGTCTCCGAGATGGCGGGCCGGGCGACGATCGAGCTCAAGGGCAAGGAGCTCGGGTTCGACCTCGCCGGCGACACCGAGACGCTCGGACGGGTCACCGACGTCGTCAAGGAGCGCGAGCAGGCCGGCTACACCTTCGAGGCGGCCGACGCGTCGTTCGAGCTGTTGCTCGCCGAGATGGTCGAGGGTGAGCGCCCGTCCTACTTCGACGTCCAGTCGTGGCGTGTCATCACCGAGTCGCACCACGCGGCCGGGGAGGAGGCCCCTTCGGAGGCGACGGTCAAGATCGTGGCCGGTGGGCAGCGCTACGTGGTGACGGGGGAGGGCAACGGGCCGGTCTCGGCGTTGGACCACGCGCTCCGGCAGGCGATCGAGCGGGCGTTCCCGGGCGTCGCGTCGTTCGGGCTGAACGACTACCGCGTCCGCATCCTCGACGAGAGCGGTGGCACCGACGCCGGGATCCGCGTGCTCATCAGCACCACCGACGGCACCGACACGTGGACGACGGTCGGCGTCGGGCACAACATCGTGGAGGCGTCGTGGGAGGCGCTGCTCGACGCGTTCACGTACGGGCTGCGCCGCCACGCCTCCTGACATCTTCCCGACGAACGTCTCGACATCGCCGTTGCTCCGGCGTACGCGATGTCGAGACGTTCGTCGTCGAGACGCTCGTCAGCGGGTCACCAGTTCGTGGCGCCGCGGGGGAGCTTCACGTGGGACGGGTGGTAGAGGTACGAGACGCCGCCGGTCGAGTCCTGCCACACCTTCTCGAAGTTCTCGCGGGTGTAGACGTTGCGGACCGCCTCGTTGCTGCTCGACGCCGGATCGTTGAGGATCGGGTCGCCGTCCGCGGTGAAGCCGACGATCACCATGAGGTGGCCGTTGGTCTCGTACCCGGCCTCGGGCATCTCGTCCAGGTCCCACGACAGCGACGTGATCACGGGGATGCCGGCCGCGACGAGGCGCTCCGCCTCCGCCAGCGACCTCAGCCGCGTCACGAACGTGTCGAGCCCGAAGGTGTGGGCGTACGCAGCGTTGAAGGGCCAGTTGCCGGCTCCCTCGTACGTGTAGTCCCAGGTCTTGATCGCGGCGTAGTCGACCTGCGGGTCGCCGTTGGGCGCGACGATGTCACGCAGCTCGCTGCGCGGGACCTCGTACCGCTTGCCCCAGTAGTACTGGACCATCGTGGTCGAGGTGGGGGAGCACCAGACCTGACCGCCGCCGCCGAACTCCGGGTACTCGCCCTTGTGGATGTTCTGCGAGAACCGCGGCACGGCGAGCTCGACGTGCCGTCCGAGCGTGAAGTCGCTGGTGACCCCGTCGTCCCCGCCGAGGAGCTCGTTGGTCATCGTCGTGACGCCGTCGAGCCGGGGAGTCGCGCGGCTGCCCTCGGGGCGCAGGAGCGTCACGCGAGTCTGGTAGGCGACGGGCTCCTTGCCGGTCCGCGCCGAGAACGTGTCGGTCCAGATGTTGGCGTCTGCGTCGCCCTGACCGTCGAGCGAGGTGCGGTGGATGTCGCCCGCCGCAAAGTCGTCGCCGGATGCCCAGCGCCCCATGACGTACCACTTCGTCCACGTGCCGTCGGGGCGCTGTCCCCGGAACGTGGTCTCGACGAAGGTGCCGGTCGGGGTGATCGCGTTCCAGGAGGTGATCGACTCGTCGATCTTGTAGCCGGGGGTGACGACCGGTGAGGTCCAGCTGCCGTACTCGTACGTCTTGGCGGTGCCGTCGCCGTACGGGTCGGTGTACGTGGTGGTCTGGTCCGTACGTGGTGAGACGACCAGGGCGCCCCCGGCTCCCGGCCGGACGCCGTCCCAGGATCCCTGACGGAAGTCGGAGATCCCGTCCCAGTGCTTGGTGGTGATCTTGGACGGGACGTCGACCGCGACCGCTGCCGCAGCTGCGGCGCTCGGCTGTGTCGTGGCGCTCGCCGGTGCAGACACGGCGAGGAGTGTGGCGATACTTGCGATACCGATGGATGTGCGCGGAAACATGGCCGCTCCTCGTGCTGGGCAGTGCTGGGATCCTCTCGCAGCAGCATCCTGGCAGGGAAGAAGTCGTCTCGCCCCTCGGGACTCGGCGGGACCTCGATGTCACCAGATGAGGAACGTATCTGTGCGCGCCTCAGGCAGGCTGGAGGCGGACCGGTCCACTCGTGGTCCGTGCGCGGCGTGCATTGCGGGTGCGCTGGAGAAGGCGCTCGTGGCGGTCCAGCGCCGCCAGCGGGTCGCGGTAGATCGGTCCGAGCGCGATCGCGCCCGCCGCCGCGGCCTGGACCTCGGCACCGAACCGCGACAGCGTGATCGGCACAGGCCCGAGCCCGGTGGTGCGGCGGAAGGACTCGAGCACGACCGACGCGGCTGCCGGGTACGCCGTGAACGCCTGGCCCGCGAGGACGACGCGGTCGGGGTCGAGGAGGTCGCGGACGACGGCGACCGCACGGCCGAGGTGCTCGGCGCGCTCGACGAGGAGGGCGTGCGCGGCGAGGTCGCCCGCGAGCGCCGCCGCATGGACCAGCTCGACGTCCGGCCGCTCGACGAGTCCGGCGGCGGCAGCCCGGGGGCCGATCGCGGCGACGGTGGCGCCGAGGCACCCACGCGCGCCGCAGGAGCAGACGGCGTCTGACGTGGTCGGGAGGTGCGTGACGCTCCCCGTACGACGCCCGCCGGAGGGGATCACGCCGTCGTGCACGGTGGCGACCCCCACCGTCTCGCGGGCGTACACGTACGTGGTCGTGCCGTGCCCGTGCTCGGGGGAGTAGAGGAGGTCGGCCGCGGCGACCGCGGCGACGTGGTCGGCGGTCGACGTCGGCAGCGTCGTGGTGTCGCGCAGCGTCCTGCCCGCCACGGCCGGCGAGCGGTCGAGGGCCTCCCACGGGGCGACGACCGCCGCAGCGATGAGGGTGCGGTCGCCGATTCCGGCGTGCAGCCCGATCAGGCGACGGGCCGCGGCCTTCACCAGGTCGGCATCGTTGCCGCGGGTGGGGAGGTGCGAGACGCCCAGGACCCGCCCGTGCAGGTCCGTGACGGCGACCGTGGTGACCAGCCGGCCGATGTGGACGGCGCCGGTCGCGAGCAGGCGGTCGTCGACCTCGACGGGGATGCTCGGACGTCCGACGTGCCCCGACCGGGTGCAGTCGGGGCGCTCGCGCAACAGTCCGCGGCGGACGAGGGCCGTCACCTGGCGTCCGATCGTGGCGGCACTGAGCCCGGTGGCCTCGGCGATCTGGTCGCGGAAGGCAACCCCCTGGTGCAGCACCGTGCGGAGCACCAGCCCGGGTGTCGAGCTGTCCTGCGTCAAGGTGTTCACGTGCCCTCGCTTCTCCCCGGGGTGCCAGGCGTCGTCTCGCTGAGCGTTCACTAAGTAGATAAACTTAGGTGACAAGAGAGACCTTAGCGGGACAACGGGGTGGTGTGCAGGCGTCTCGTCCGCGGAACGGACGCGTCACGGTTGCGGTCAGCCCGAGCAGAACCCTGACCGTCACCCGCCGAAGGCGGCACCGTGGGCAGGGCGGCGCGGATGGAGAGCAGACGGCGGCTCTCCATCCGCGCGGTCTCGGCCGCCGAGCGCCGCCCGGGGCGTCATGCGGATCGAGGGTCGGAACCCACCGTGCGTATGACGTTGCGGGCCAGGTCAGGCCGCGGCCAGCACCCGGTCGAAGTCGGCGAGCAGGCGGGTGCGGAGGTCAGCAGCACGTTCCGCATGGGCCCGCTGCAGCCGGACGTACTCCGCCTTGCCGTCGACCGTCTCGATCCGTACGGGTGGGTAGCCGAGCGCGGCCAGGTCGTACGGTGCGGCGCGCATGTCGAGCTCGCGGACGTCGCGAGCGAGGGCGAAGCAGTCGAGGAGGAGGTCGGAGTCCCCGTACGGGGCGAGCTTCATCGCCCACTTGTAAAGATCCATGGTGGCGTGGAGGCAGCCCGGCTGCTCCAGCGCCTGCTGCGTCGCGCGGCTCGGTGCCATCGTGTTGCGCGGCGCCGCGTCGGGCGTGAAGAACCGGTAGGCGTCGACGTGGCTGCAGCGCAGCTGGTGCGCCTCGACGACGGCGTCGGTCCCGGCGGAGCCCAGGCGCAGCGGCCACGCCGTGTGGCGGACCTCCTCGGGAGTCTGCCGATAGACCATCGCCCACTCGTGGAGGCCGAAGCAGTCCAGCCGCGCCGGACGCCCGGCTGTCGCGGCGAGCAGCCCGCGGATCCACTCGAGGCCCTCCCGTCGCCCGGCGAGCCGGCCGGTGTCCGCGCCCACCGCCGTCCGGCCGTCGTCGAGGGTGACCGTGCGGTACGACCCCAGCGCCGCGTACTCGGAGACGTCCCCGGTGAGCAGCACGCCGACCCCGGGGTGCCAACGGCTCAGACGGGCGGGGGAGTAGCCGTAGTACTCGAAGAGGAAGTCGTCGACCGGGTGCTTCTCGCCGCGGGAGCGCCGGTCCCGCCGACCGGCGACGAACGGCTCGGCGCGGTCACGGTATGCCGCTGCTCGCTGCCGCCAGTCGGCCTCGTCGAGGATCACGCACACCGGTCGCAGGTCCCGAAGATCTCGAGGGTGTGCGACATCTGCCGGAAGCCGTGGTCGCCACCGACCTGCTCGACCCACCGCTCGAGCGCGGGCCCCGACACCTCCACGGTCCGGCCGCACTCACGGCAGACGAGGTGGTGGTGATGGTCGTCGGTGCGGCACCGGCGGTAGAGGGTCTCGCCGTCGTCGCTGCGCAGCTGGTCGACCTCGTCGGCATCGGCGAGCGCCTGGAGGTTGCGGTAGACGGTGGACAGTCCGACGGACTCGCCGCGGTCGCGCAGCACGTCGTGGATCTCGCGGGCGCTCGCGAAGCCGTCGAGGTCGTCCATCACCGCCGCCACGGCACGGCGCTGGCGGGTCGTGCGTACGGGCGTCTCTGTCATGCCGTCTCCTCCACGGGCTCGGCTGCGGGTGTCGGGGGGCGTCGGCGGGCGCGGACGAGGTGGCCGATCGGCGCCACGACGAGGAAGACCGCGAGCGCCACGATGACGATGGTCGGACCGGGCTGCGTGTTGATCTGGTAGCTGCCGAGGACGCCGGCGACGGCGGCCAGGGTGCCGATCACCATCGCCAGGAGGAACGTGCCGCGGAAGCTGCGGGTGACCTGCTGTGCGGCGGCGACCGGGATCACCATCAGGGCCGAGACCAGGAGCAGCCCGACCGTCCGCATGGAGACCGTGACGGTGACCGCGGCGAGCACGGCGATGAGCAGCGCGTACGCCCGGACGGGGACGCCGGAGACGCGGGCGTGCTCCTCGTCCTGGCACACGGCGAACAGCTGCGGCGACAGGCCTCCGGCGAGCACCATCACCACGGCGCCGAGGGCGACGACGATGACGAGGTCAGTGCTGTCGATCGTCGTGATCGACCCGAACAGGTAGCCGTTGAGCGTCGCCGCGGAGCCGCCGGCGAGGTTGGTGAGCATGACGCCACCGGCGATGCCGCCGTAGAAGAGCAGGGCGAGCGCGACGTCCCCGCTGGTCCGGCCGTACATGCGCAGCAGCTCGATCGTCACCGCACCGAGGATGCTCACGATCACGGCGGTCACCAGCGGCTGCGTGTTGGTGAGGAGGCCGGCCGCCACGCCGGTCAGGGCGATGTGGCCGATCCCGTCGCCGAGGAGGGCGAGTCGGCGCTGGACGAGGTACGTCCCGATCGCCGGAGCGGTCAGGCCGGTGATGACGGCAGCCAGGAGCGCCATCCGCATGAAGTCGTACGAGAGGATCTCGTTCATGCCGGCCACGCTCCCGACTCCTCGATGCCCACGTGGTGCTGGGGGACCGTGAGGTGCGGATGGTGCTGGTTGTGGGGCTCGGCCTCTGCGGCGAGGTCGCCGCCGGAGCAGGGCCCGTCGTAGGCGATCCTCCCGTCGCGCAGAACGACCGCACGGTCGATCATCGGCTCGAACGGGCCCAGCTCGTGGGCGACCATGAAGATCGTGCGTCCCTCGGACAGCAGCCGGCCGAACAGCTCGGCGAGCCCGAGCTGGCTCCGGGCGTCGACGCCGGCCGTCGGCTCGTCCATCACGAGCAGGTCCGGGCGGGACGCGAGCCCTCTCGCGATCATGACGCGCTGCTGCTGCCCGCCGGACAGCTCGGAGGCGGGCGTCTTCGCGTACTCGGAGAGATCGACGAGCGCGAGCGCCTCGTCGACGGCGGCCTTGTCGTCGCGCGAGGCCAGGCCGGCGAACGGCCGGCGCGAGAGGCGGCCGCTCATCACGACCTCGTGCACGGTGGACGGCACGCCCGCGGCCGCTGTGGACCGCTGCGGGACGTAGCCGATGCGCTGGTGCTGGCGGAACCGGCGCAGCGGTGTGCCGAAGAGCCGTACCTCTCCGGAGGCCGCCGGGATCACCCCCATCGCGGCCCGCATCAACGTCGTCTTGCCTGAGCCGTTGCTCCCGAGAAGCACGACGAACTGCCCCGGCGCGATCGTCAGCGACACGCCGCGTACGACCTCGCGGGCGGCGAGGGAGACGTGCAGGTCCTTGACGGCGAGCGGGGCGGCTTCGGTCATGAGCAACGGTTCGCCTTCTTGAGGGCAGCGAGGTTCTGCCGCATGAGCGAGAGGTAGGTCTCGTCCTCCGTGTCGTCGCTCAGTCCCTCGATGGGGGAGAGGACGGCGGTCGTCACGCCCGCCTCACGGGCGATCGTGTCCGCCGTCCGAGGGCTCGTGAGCTCCTCGGTGAAGACGGTCGTGATTCCGGCGGACTTCACGAGGTCGACGATCGCGGCGAGCTGCTGGGTCGACGGCTCGGTGTTGGGCTCGATCCCTGCGATCGCGACCTGCTCCAGGTCGTACGCGTCTGCGAGGTAGCCGAAGGCGGCGTGGCTCGTGACGAAGGTGCGGGTCTCGCACTGTGCCAGGCCCGTACGGAAGTCGGAGTCGAGCGCGGTCAGCTCCTCGTCGAAGGTGGCCGCGTTCTCGCGGTAGGTCTCGGCGTTGTCGGGATCGAGGTCTGCCAGGCGGTCGGCGACGGCGTCGGCGACGGCCTTCATGCGCATCGGGTCCAGCCACACGTGGGGGTCGACCGCCCCGTGGTCGTGACCCTCGTCGGCGTGGTCCTCGTCTGCATGGTCCTCCTCGCCCTCGACGTGGGTGTGACCGTCGTCGGAGGCGTCGAGGAGCGTCACCACGTCGGCGACGTCGAGGAGGGCCTGCTTGTCGAGGTCCGCCTGCTCGATCGCGGCGTCGACCTGCGGCTGGAAGCCGTCGAGGAAGACCACCAGGTCGGAGTCGCGGATCTCGCCGAGCTGGCGCGGCGTCAGCTCCGCGTCGTGCGGCTCCACGCCGGGACTGGTCAGGTTGTCCACGTCCACCATCGTGCCTCCGATGCGCTCGGCCGCGTACGCGAACGGATACGCCGCGGCCGAGATCCGCAGGGTGTCGTCCGCGCCGCCCGAACCGTCGGATCCGCACGCTGCCAGCCCGACGGCGAGGGGAACGACGGAGAGCGTGGCGAGGACGCGCTGGGAGAGCGCGCGTCGCACTGAGGATCCGGGAAGCATGAGCTCAGGCTATTGCACTTGGGAATCATTCCCAAAATGGATTTGGCGTGCTTCATGTCACGGCGCCGACGAGCCTTCCGGCCAGCAGCGCGAGGAGGATCCCGAGGACGAGGAGCCGCAACCGGTCGAGGCCCGGGCCGCGAACGGGGGAGCGCAGCGCCAGCCACCCGACGAACACGACCAGCACGACCAGCGCGGGGATCGCCAGCAGGGGGCGCGCGGAGAGGCCGACGACCAGCAGGACCGCCCCGACGAGCGGGAGCGCGATCCGTGCTCCGCGTGCGGACTGCAGACGCTCGTACCGATCGCTCATGGCCGCCATCCTGCCGTACGGGCGCAGCCGCCACTAGGCTGCGCGCGTGCTCGTCATCACCCGCTTCCGCGCCCCGTCCGAGAGTCCGGACTCCTTCGCCGCCGCGCTCCGCGCCGCGGTCGACGCGTTCGCCGCCCGTCCCGGATACGTCGACGGCTTCGCCGGCCGCAACCTCGACGACCCGGCGCTGTGGACGCTCACCACCCGGTGGGCGAACGTCGGTGCCTACCGCCGCGCGCTCTCCGCGTACGAGGTCAAGGTCGCGACGGCCGCCCCGTACGCGCACGCGGTCGAGGAGCCGAGCGCCTACACCGACGCCTACCAGGACGTCGTCGGCAGCGACGCGCCGTCGGACGGGAATAGGTGAGCGTCGTCACGTCTTGGCCGTCGGTATGAGCGTCGACGAGATCACCCTGGGAGACGGGCTGCGCACCAGCCCTCAAGGCTTCGGCGCGATGGCGCTGACCACCGTGTACGGCGGCACCGACCCCGACAGCGCGCTGTCGACGCTGGAGCACGCGGTGGACGCGGGAGTGACGTTCGTCGACACGGCGAACGTGTACGGCAACGGCACCAACGAGGAGCTCGTCGGCCGGCTGCTCACCCGTCGCCCCGGTCAGGTTCAGGTCGCGACGAAGTTCGGCGTCGCCGGCAACATCCGGGTCGGTGAGCGTGCCGCCCGCGGTGACGCCCCGTACGTCCGCGAGTGCGCCGAGGAGTCGCTGCGCCGGCTGGGCACCGACGTGATCGACCTCTACTACCTGCACCGCGTCGACACCCGCGTGGCCCTCGAGGAGACGGTGGGCGCGATGGCCGAGCTCGTCGCCGAGGGCAAGGTCCGCCATCTCGGCCTGTCCGAGGTCACCGCGGACGAGCTGCGACGCGCGCACGCCGTCCACCCGATCACCGCCGTCCAGAGCGAGTGGTCGATCTGGAGCCGCGACGTCGAGCGGCACGTGGTGCCGGCAGCGGCCGAGCTCGGCGTCGGCTTCGTGCCGTACTCGCCGCTCGGGCGCGGCTTCCTCGCCGGGTCGGTCGGCACGGAGATCCCCGAGGGCGACATGCGCCGGACGTTCCCCCGCTTCGAGGCGGGCAACCTCGACGCCAACCAGGTCGTCGTCGAGACCGTGCGCCGGGTCGCGAGCACGCTCGGTGCGACTCCGGCGCAGGTCGCGCTCGCCTGGGTCCACGCGCAGGCGGAACGGTGGGGCCTGCCCGTCGTGCCGATCCCGGGCACCCGCCGCGCCGAGCGCGTCGACGAGAACCTCGGCGCCCTCGGCGTACGGCTCGACGCCGGCGCGATGACGGCGCTCGACGAGGTCTCGGCTGCCGTGGTCGGCGGTCGGTCGGCCGATCCGACGTGGGTGTCGGCGGGACGCGAGGACGTCACGTCGGCGTGACCCGGGAACGGGTCGGTCCAGGACGGGGCGGGAGTGCCGTCCGGTAGCCTGGACCGGCCCACTCGGGCGCGGGACACCACGGTGCTCCGCCCATGCCCGCCGACACCCAGCCGGAAAGCGAGTTCTCTCGTGCCTGCCTCCGTCATCGACACCGTCGTCAGCCTCTCCAAGCGTCGGGGATTCGTCTTCCCCAGCGGTGAGATCTACGGAGGAACCCGCTCCGCCTGGGACTACGGTCCGCTCGGCGTCGAGCTCAAGGAGAACATCAAGCGCCAGTGGTGGCGCTCGATGGTGCAGCGCCGCGACGACGTCGTCGGCCTCGACTCGTCGGTCATCCTGCCCCGCAAGGTGTGGGAGGCCTCCGGCCACGTCGACGTGTTCACCGACCCGCTGGTCGAGTGCCAGCACTGCCACAAGCGCTTCCGTGAGGACCACCTCCAGGAGGCGTACGCGGAGAAGAAGGGCATCGCCGATCCGGACGACGTCGCGATGTCCGACGTCGTGTGCCCCCACTGCGGCACGCGTGGACAGTGGACCGAGCCGCGCCAGTTCTCCGGCCTGCTCAAGACCTTCCTCGGCCCGGTCGACTCCGAGGAGGGCATGCACTTCCTGCGCCCGGAGACCGCTCAGGGCATCTTCGTCAACTTCGCGCTCGTGATGGCCGCCGCCCGCAAGAAGCCGCCGTTCGGCATCGCCCAGATGGGCAAGTCGTTCCGCAACGAGATCACGCCCGGCAACTTCATCTTCCGCACCCGTGAGTTCGAGCAGATGGAGATGGAGTTCTTCGTCAAGCCCGGCACCGACGAGGAGTGGCACCAGTACTGGATCGACGAGCGCATGCGCTGGTACACCGACCTCGGTGTCTCGGCCGACAACCTGCGCCTGTACGAGCACCCGTCGGAGAAGCTCTCGCACTACTCCAAGCGGACCGTCGACATCGAGTACCGCTTCCGCTTCGCGGGCTCGGAGTGGGGCGAGCTCGAGGGCGTCGCGAACCGGACCGACTTCGACCTCGGGACGCACTCCAAGCACTCCGGCAACGACCTGACGTACTTCGACCAGGAGCTCGGCGAGCGCTGGACCCCGTACGTCATCGAGCCCGCAGCAGGTGTCAACCGGTCGCTCATGGCGTTCCTGGTCGACGCCTACCGCGAGGACGAGGCCCCCAACGCCAAGGGCGGCGTCGACAAGCGCACCGTCCTCGCGCTCGACCCGCGCCTGTCGCCGGTCAAGGCCGCGGTCCTTCCGCTGTCGCGCAACGAGCGCCTCAGCCCTGCGGCGCGCGACCTCGCCGCCGAGCTGCGTCAGAGCTGGAACGTGGACTTCGACGACGCCGGTGCGATCGGCCGTCGCTACCGTCGCCAGGACGAGATCGGCACGCCGTTCTGCATCACCGTCGACTTCGACACCCTCGACGACAACGCGGTGACGATCCGCGAGCGCGACACGATGACGCAGGAGCGGGTGGCCCTCGACCAGGTCACGGCCTACCTCGCGACGCGCCTGATCGGCGCATGACGGCGTCGCGTACCGGCCGGCGCGCGGCGGTCGTCGCTCTGGCCGGTGCGGTGGTGCTCACGCTCGGCGGGTGCAGCGGCGCAGACGAGAAGCCCTCCGGCGGGTCCGCGACGTCGACCTCGGCGGTCGACCTCCCGGACGGCGTGACGCTCACCGAGGCGGGCGCCGAGGTCGCGGTCGGCAAGCCCGCGACGGTCGGCTACCCGGTCGGTGAGGCCGCGAGCGCGCTCACGGTCACGGTGTCGTCGGTGAAGGCCGGCCGTGCCAGCGACCTGTCCGGCTACGTCCTCGACGCCGCCGCCGCTGCCTCGACGCCGTACTACGTGTCGGTGGACGTGCGCAACGACGGGCCCGACCCGCTCGGCGGCGCCGCGGTCCCGGTGTACGGGTTCGACTCGACCAAGACGTACTTCCCGCCGACGACGTTCGCGGGGGAGCCGTTCGAACGGTGCCCGGGCGGCGCGCTCCCCAAGACGTTCGACAAGGGCGCGACGGCGAAGGCGTGCTTCGTGCTGCTCGTGCCGGAGGGCGCGAAGCTCACTGCGGTGCAGCTGCGGACCGAGGACCTCTCGAAGCCGGTCTCCTGGCCCGTGCCCTGAGTCACGCTGGCATGCTGTGTGCATGCGCGAGGTGATGCAGTCGACGAAGCTGGCGGACGTCCTGTACGACATCCGGGGGCCGGTGCTGGAGGAGGCCAAGCGCCTGGAGGACGAGGGTCACCGGATCCTCAAGCTCAACATCGGCAACCCGGCGCCGTTCGGCTTCGACGCGCCCGACGAGATCCTCGTCGACATGATCGCGAACCTCCACCAGGCCCACGGCTACAGCGACTCGCAGGGCCTGATGCCGGCGCGTCGCGCGGTCGTGCAGCACTACGAGGAGCGGGTGCCCGGGATCGACGTCGACGACGTCTACCTCGGCAACGGCGTCTCGGAGCTCATCGTCATGGCGATGCAGGCGCTGCTCGACGACGGCGACGAGGTGCTCGTGCCGATGCCCGACTACCCGCTGTGGACGGCTGCGGTCAGCCTCGCGGGCGGGACGGCGGTGCACTACCGCTGCGACGAGGAGTCCGACTGGAACCCCGACCTCGACGACGTCCGCGCCAAGGTGACCGACCGGACGAAGGCGATCGTCGTCATCAACCCGAACAACCCCACGGGCGCCGTCTACACGCCGGACGTGCTGCGTGACCTGGTCCAGGTCGCGCGCGAGCACAACCTGATCGTCTACGCGGACGAGATCTACGACAAGATCCTGTACGACGACGCCGAGCACACCTGTGTCGCGTCGCTCGCCGAGGACCTGCTCTGCGTCACCTTCAACGGCCTGTCCAAGGCGTACCGGGTGGCGGGGTTCCGCAGCGGCTGGATGATCCTCTCCGGCCCGAAGCACCATGCCCGGTCGTACGTCGAGGGCCTCAACATGCTCGCGAACATGCGGCTGTGCCCCAACGTGCCGTCGCAGTACGCCATCGCGACGGCGCTCGGCGGGCGGCAGTCGATCAACGACCTGCTCCTGCCGGGCGGTCGGCTGCTCGAGCAGCGCAACCGGGCGTACGAGCTGCTGACCGCGATCCCCGGGGTCACGTGCGTGAAGCCGAAGGGCGCGCTGTACATGTTCCCGCGGCTCGACCCCGAGGTGTACCCGATCACGGACGACGAGAAGTTCGCGTTCGACCTGCTGCGGGAGCAGAAGCTCCTCGTCGTCCAGGGGACGGGCTTCAACTGGCCCCAGCCGGACCACTTCCGCCTCGTCACGCTGCCCCGGGTCGAGGACCTGGAGGACGCGATCGGTCGCATCGCGACGTTCCTGGCGACCTACGCAGCCTGAGCCGCCCGAGGTCGAGCGACCGAGCCGCCGGTTGCCCGCGCCTGAGAGGATGGACGTCATGCCCACCACCGCTCCCGTACGCCCGCCGCTGCGTCTCGGTGACCTCGAGGTCGCGACGCCGGTGGTGCTCGCGCCGATGGCGGGAGTGACCAACGCGGCGTTCCGGCAGCTGTGCGCGGAGCAGGGCGCCGGCCTCTACGTGTGCGAGATGATCACGTCGCGCGGCATCGTCGAGGGCGACCCGGTGAGCCTGCGCGATGCTCAGCTTCGCCGCAGGCGGAGTCGGTCCGGTCGGTGCAGCTGTACGGCATCGACCCCGTCTACGATCGGCAAGGCCGTCGGATCCTGTGCGCGCGAGTACGGCGTCGACCACGTCGACCTCAACTTCGGCTGCCCCGTCCCCAAGGTGACGCGCAAGGGCGGGGGAGCCGCGCTGCCGTGGAAGGCGACGCTGCTCGGGCGAGATCCTCACCGAGGCCGTCCGCGCCGCCCGGCCGTACGGGGTCCCGGTGACGATGAAGACGCGCAAGGGCATCGACGACGACCACCTGACGTACCTCGACGCCGGACGCATCGCCCAGGACGCCGGTTGCGCCGCGATCGCGCTGCACGGTCGTACGGCGGCGCAGCACTACTCCGGGCGTGCCGACTGGGAGTCGATCGCCGACGCTCAAGGCGGCCGTCGACATCCCGGTGCTCGGCAACGGGGACATCTGGGAGGCGGCCGACGCGCTCCGCGATGGTCGAGCAGACCGGCGTCGACGGTGTCGTCGTCGGGCGCGGTTGCCTCGGGCGTCCGTGGCTGTTCCGCGACCTCGCGGCTGCCTTCGCCGGTGAGCACGCGGACGGTGCTGCCGACCTTGGGGGAGGTCGCCGGCGTGGATGCGCCGCCATGCCGAGCTGCTCGGCGGCCGACATGGGGGAGGAGCGCGGGCTGCATCGAGTTCCGCAAGCACATCGCGTGGTACCTCAAGGGCTTCGCGCGCCGGCGGCCAGATGCGTCAGCGCGCTCGGCGACGATAGCACGCCTGCGCCGACCTCGACGACGCTGCTCGGCCGACCTCGACCACGACCGAGCCGTACCCCGAGGCGGAGCTCGGCACGCCACGCGGACGCCAGGGCAGCCCGAAGCGCGTCGCGCTTCCCGACGGCTGGCTCGACCTCCCGCGAGGTCGCCCGCATCGACCCCGCAGCCGAGGACGCGACCTCCGGCGGCTGACGGTCCCGGCCCCGAATTGAAGGGTTCGGGACGGAATCCGGCCCGCTATTCCGGCCCGAACCCTTCACATCGCGGACGGGGAGGTCTCGCGTGCGTGACGGGCCCGAGCCAGCTGCGTCGTGGCGAGCGCGCGGACGTCGTCTGCCGCCAGCGACCGGCCCGTCGCGTCGACCGGCCCGTCCGGCGTGTGCACGACGAGGTCGGCGACGCCGCGCCACCGCTGGAGCGGACCCTGGGTGACGGCGACCGACTGCGTCTTGGCATGCGGGACCACGTCGGTGCGGTGCGTGACCCATCCCCGCTCGGCGACGAACGCCCGCTCGTCCGACCCGGCGGCACGGAACCGCCACCCGATCGGCGCGAACGGCCACGAGCGCCTCGGGGCCCGCGTGCGGGGGACGACGGCAGGGTCGACGTCGGCGAAGAGCTCTCCGAGGACCATCCGCACCTCGTCCGGGGTCGCCACCGGGACGAGCGTCGCGCTGCTGCCACCGCTGTCGGTGTCGCGCGAGGCCCCGGCGACAGTGACGTCGGCACGCTGGAGGTGCAGCGGGCGCCACAGCGCGGCCTGGTGCACGACCACCGCCTGCACCCGGTCGTACGGGACGGTCTGGGAGATCCGCGAGAGCAGCCCGCGCGTCACGTGGAGGCCGGTGGGCGCACGTCTGAGCGTGAAGTCCCACTGCGCGACGACCCGCGACATGATCACCTGCGCCACCCAGAACAGGAACGGAAGCAGACCCACGATGACGAAGCCGGGGAAGAGCATCCCGGCCACGAGCAGCGCGGCCATGATCAGCGTGGGAACGAGGAACTCCGCCGACAGCAGGGTCGCGACCACCAACCGCAGCGGTCGGACGACGAGGATCGGCGGAGACAGGTCGACGTGGGGTCCGAGCGCCGGGCCGCTGGTGGGTCCGCCCTCGGCGTGGCCCTCGACCGACCCGCCGTCCGTCGTCGCGCCTGCCACAGGCGCACCCACGGCCTGGGAGCCCGCCTCGTACGCACGCTGGAGCAGCAGGTGGCGCAGACGGTCGGCGTCGCTGTGGCGCAGGTACTGCAAGGACAGCCGCGAGTCGTCACCGCCCGCGAGCTCGATGCGCAGCTCGCAGAGCCGGAAGATCCGCGCGGCGAAGGGCTCTGCGATGTCCACGGACTGGATGCGCTCGTACGGGGCGCGCCTCGACCTGCGCGTCAGGATCCCGCTCTCGATACGGATCTCGCGTCCGTCGATGAAGTACCGGGTGAAGCGCCACGACAGGTAGCCGAAGACGACACCCAGCAGGGCCGCCGCGCCGACGAGCGCCAGGCCGACCCACAGGGCGGAGAGCAGGCTGCGGTCTCCACCGCTCTCCACGAGGTCGCGGCCGAACGCGAACAGGCCCGCCGCGACCCAGAGCCAGACGCGAACGAAGGCGCTGGCCGGATGGGTGCGCTGCCCCTGCGTCACCGCCGGCCTCTCCGGCTCGTACGGGGCCGGTCGTGGGGACTCAGATCCCGGAGCCACGGGTCTTGCCCAGCTCGGTCAGGCGGTCACGCAGGCGGACGGCGTCGTCGGCGGGGACGCCCGGGATGACCGCCGAGGTCGAGGACGACGCCGTGTGGAGCGAGACGGTGGCGATGCCGTACGCCCGCTGGAGAGGGCCGGCCGTCACGTCGACGTACTGGACGCGGCCGTACGGCACGGCGACGAGGCGCTTCCACGCCACCCCACGGCGGATCCACAGGTCCTCGGCGTTCTCCGCGAAGCCCCAGGCGGCCTGGGAGCGGGCGGCCCAGAACCAGCCCCAGACGATGCCCGCGACGCCTGCCGCTGCCAGCACCGCGACCAGCCACCACCACTGGAGGACGAGAGCGACCGCGACGCACGCGATCGCCGTGGGTACCCCGATCCAGATGACGAACATGAGCCGGTGGAGCGTGCGCAGCGCGACCGAGACCGGCTGCCATGCCTCGGCCGGCGGGTCGAAGAGGGAGTCCACGCGCCGACACTACCCGCATGCCTATGGGGGACCGTGGGCCCGGGATCACGATTCGGAACGAACCATGGACGGAATAAGTCTTCCTCGGCAACAATGGCCGCAGGCCCACCCGGGTCGTCTCCACTTCACTCGGATCGTGCGGCACGTTCCTGCCGCTGAAGGGATGTATCCACCATGGCACCTGTCACCTTCCAGAAGGCGACCCGCATCTTTCCGGGCCAGGAGCGCCCGGCTGTCGACCAGCTCGAGCTCGAGGTCACCGACGGGGAGCTGCTCGTCCTCGTCGGGCCGTCGGGCTGCGGCAAGTCCACCTCGCTGCGGATGCTCGCAGGTCTCGAGGACGTCGACGCCGGCCGGATCCTCATCGGCGACCGCGACGTGACCGACCTCCCGCCGAAGTCGCGCGACATCGCGATGGTCTTCCAGAACTACGCGCTGTACCCGCACATGTCGGTCGCCGAGAACATGGGCTTCGCGCTCAAGATCGCCGGCACGTCGAAGTCCGAGATCAAGAAGCGCGTGGCCGAGGCGGCCACGATGCTGGGCCTCACCGAGTACCTCGACCGCAAGCCGAAGGCGTTGTCCGGCGGCCAGCGCCAGCGCGTCGCCATGGGACGCGCGATCGTCCGCTCGCCGCAGGTCTTCCTCATGGACGAGCCCTTGTCGAACCTCGACGCGAAGCTCCGTGTGCAGACCCGCGCCCAGATCGCTCAGCTGCAGCAGCGTCTCGAGACCACGACGGTGTACGTCACCCACGACCAGGTCGAGGCGATGACGCTCGGTGACCGCGTCGCGGTGATGAAGGACGGCCTGCTCCAGCAGATCGACACGCCGCGCGCCACGTACGACCGGCCCGACAACGTGTTCGTCGCGGGGTTCCTCGGCTCGCCGGCCATGAACCTCTTCGAGGTGCCGGTCGTCGACGGCGGGGTGAAGGTCGGCGACACCATCGTGCCGGTGGCTCGTGAGGTGCTCGCGCAGACCGACGCCTCCACCGTGACGCTCGGTGTCCGCCCGGAGGACATGGCGCTCGGCGACCGCGGCATCGCGACCGTCGTCGACGTGGTCGAGGAGCTGGGCTCGGACGCGTTCGCCTACGGCCACACCAAGCACGGCGACAACGACCAGACCCTGGTCAGCCGGGTCAACTGGCGCACCCCGCCGCGCATCGGCGAGGTCGTCAACCTGACCGCCGACCCGGAGCGCGTGCACGTCTTCTCGACGGAGACCGGACTCCGTCTCGGCTGAGGGAGGGGGCCCCGGACCGCCGGGGCCCCTGCTCAGAACGGCTGCCAGGCCGGCTTGTGGGCGAGAGCGTGGCGGTAGTACGCCGCGAAGTCGAGGCACGACGCCGCGGCCTCGTCGACGAACACGGTCGCATGGGGGTGCCATTGAAGGATCGACGCCGGACAGCGTGCCGACAACGGTCCCTCGACGGCCGCCGCGACGGCCTCGGCCTTGTCCTCGCCGGTGGCGACGAGCACGAGGTGTCGCGCCTCGAGGATCGTGCCGAGTCCCTGGGTCAGGACATGGGTGGGCACCTCGTCCACCGAGGCGAAGAAGCGGGCGTTGTCCTCGCGGGTCTGCTGGGTCAGCGTCTTGAGCCGAGTACGTGACGACAGCGACGACATCGGCTCGTTGAACCCCACGTGACCGTCGGTGCCGATCCCGAGGAGCTGGAGGTCCACGCCACCGGACGCGGCGATCGCCGCGTCGTACCGAGCGCACTCGGCCACGAGGTCGTCGGCCTCGCCGTGCGGCGAGTGCACCCTCGCGGGGTCGAGATCGAGGTGGTCGGTGAGCTCGCGCCGGATCACCGCCGCGTACGACTCCGGGTGCGCCGCGGGCAGTCCGACGTACTCGTCGAGGAGGTACGCCGTCGCGTGCGCGAACGACAGCCCGTCGTCTCGGTGACGCCGGATCAGCTCCTGGTACGCGGCCAGCGGAGAGGAACCGGTCGCCAGCCCGATCACCGGAGCCGGGAGGCGGAGCACTGCCTCGTACGCGTCAGCGACGTGTCGTCCGATCTCCTCGGCGCTCTCGCAGATCACGACTTCCACGCCGCCTGCCCTTCTTCGTCGAGAGTGTGTGCGGGCACCGCCAGCGCGGCGGCCCCGAGCGCAGCGGCCGGGTAGTCCGGCGGCAGGGCGAGGGTGCGCTCGCGCAGCCTGAGGCTGGCGACGAACGGCGACACCGACTCCGCCGCCTCGAACGCGGCGAACAGCGGCACGACCACGCGAGGTCCGAGCCGCATCACGCCCCCGGTGAGCACGACGCGTGCAGGGTCCACGCTGAGCGTGACGATGCGGATCGCCTCGCCGAGCCAGTGCACGAACGACTGCCGGACCGCGAGCGCCGCCTCGTCTCCGGCATCGGCGGCGTCGAAGAGCGCCAGCGGGAGCGGGTCAGGGCCCTCGTACGGCCACTGGCGGGCGAGTCCGCGGCCCGAGGCATACATCTCGAGGCACCCGCGCTGCCCGCAGGTGCATCGCGGACCGTCGTCGACGACGGAGAGGTGGCCCACCTCGCCCGCCACCCCGTACGCTCCGCGTCGCAGGCGTCCCTCCAGCACCAGGCCTGCCGCCAGTCCGGTGCCGACGGAGAGGAGCGCGACGTCCTGCGGCTCACCGCGGTCGCCGAGCCACGACGCCACGCCGCGAGCAGCGGCGTTGACGTCGTTGTTCACGGTGACCGGCACGGACAGTGCCTCTGACAGGGCTCCGCGCAGGTCGAGCGGCTCGACGATCGCCAGGTTGACGGCGTTGGCGATGACGCCGGATGCGTCGACCGCTCCGGGGATGCCGGCACCCACGGCAGCCAGCGTCGTCCCGGCCGGGAGCAGCTCGGTGAGCTCCTGGACCACCTCGAGCGCGGTCGTGACGACCCCCGCGGGGCCGATGAGCGTGGGCCTTCGGACGTCGGCGAGGACCTCTCCGGGGTGCGCCACGTCGGCGGCGATCCCGTGAACCTTCGTCCCGCCGATGTCGAGCCCGATCCTGACGGCGCTCATGCTTCCTCTCCGGTCGACGCGGCGAGCGCGGACCTGATCACGTCCCCGACCGCGTGCGACACCGCCGCCGAGGCTCCCCAACCACGCACGACCCGAGGGAGTGCTTCGAGCTCGGGCGCGGGCCAGCCGAGCTCCACGACGAGGGTGTCAGGGCGATGCTCCACGAGGGAGCGTAGCCATGTCCAGGCCCGGTCGTCGGAGGACGCCGCCCGCGCCACGACGACGACCGGGCCGTCGTGCGCGGAGAGTGCCACGACGTCGGGCAGGTTCTCGACACCGACGGTCCGCTCGAGCGGGCCGAGGCCGAGGTCGCCCCAGGTGGTGTGTCCGACGGCCATGTTGGCGCCGGTGTCGATCCTGACCACGCGAGGCGTGCCGGGACGCAGCGGGCCGACGGCGTCCAGCACCGCGGCGGCTGCCGTACGCCCGGCGGTGAGGCCGCGCTCGACGACAGCGGGGCCGACGTCGACGGTGCCCGTCCCGTACGTGGCGGCGAGCGCGTCGACCCGTGCGGCGGCGTCGAGCAGACGCTCGGTGGACAGGTGGCCGGAACCGACTGCCGCGAGGATCGCCTCGACGACCTCCAGGATGTCGCCGGGTCCGCGACCGCGCAGCGACGGCCCGAGGCACAGCAGGTCGGCGCCGGCGACCAACGACGCCACGGCGGCAGCGGGGATCCCGATCGCGGCGCTCGCGCCGGCCATGTCGAGGGCGTCGGTGACGATGACGCCGTCGAAGCCGAGCTCCTCACGCAGCAGTCCGGTGAGGATCGTGCGGCTGAGCGTCGCCGGCGCCGTGGGGTCGAGCGCGGGAAGCAGGAGGTGGGAGGTCATGACCGTGGCGGCGCCGGCCTCGATCGCCGCGACGAACGGCACGAGCTCCCGCCCCCGCAGCGTCGCGAGGTCCGCATCGACGCGGGGCAGCGCGAGGTGGGAGTCGGCCTCGGTGTCGCCGTGCCCGGGGAAGTGCTTCACGCACGCCGCGACGCCCTGCGCCTGAAGCCCGCCGACCCAGGCCGCGGTGTGCCGGGCGACGACCTCGGGGGTGTCTCCGAAGCTGCGCGTCCCGATCACGGGGTTGTGCGGGTTGGAGTTGATGTCGGCGTCGGGTGCGAGGTCGAGCCAGATGCCGGCGGCCTTGAGCTCCGCGCCGATCGCCGCGGCCACGTCCGCCGTCGCTGCAGGATCGTCGTACCGGCCGAGGACGGCGTTGCCCGGGAACGGGCTGCCGGTCCCGTAGTGCAGCCGCGTGACGTCGCCGCCCTCCTCGTCCAGCGTGACCACGAGGGCGGGGGAGAGGGTGCCGACCTGGCCGGCGAGCGCGAGCACATCGGCAGGGCGTGCTGTCAGGTTGTTGCCGTACAGGCAGATCCCGCCCAGACCGTCCTCGACGAGCGTGGGCAGCCAGGCGGGCACCTCGCTGCCCTCGAAGGCCCCGAGAACGACCCGGTGCGCGGCGCGGCGCATCGCGGGACCGGTGGTGGCGCGCGCGAACACGGTCGTTAGTTCAGCGGACGAACAAACCCCCGGTCAAGCCTGACGGTCATCTCGCGCCCCTCCGGGATGCCTGACCACCCCGAGCGTGGACGTCAGCGAGGCCACATTGACCCGGTACGTCAACGGGTGCGACACTGGGAGACGGCGTAAACCGCCGTCCTGGTGCGGTTTCGTGGACGTGCGGGTACGCCGCACCGATCACTCCCGATGCGAAGGATTCCGATGGCCAAGGCTCTCCTCGGCTACGTGGCGACGCCGAACGTTCACCAGGCCCGCGAGGCGCAGCTCCGGCGGCGCATCGCCGATCTCGAGGCCGAGGTGACCCGGCTCAAGAACGAGAACGACGAGCTGGCCTCGACCGCCGACCTCGGCTCCGTGGACCTCTCGACCGCCGATCTCTTCGAGCCTGCCGGCTCCTGATCCGTCGTCCCAGCACGCGGCAACGTCGCGCTGCCCGGGCGTGGCGTGGCGGCTCGACGCCGTCCGTCACCTACGCTGACAGCGGCATCCTTCCCCGCTGCCCGTAGTCACCCGGCTGCACCTCAGTGCCGTCCGACTGTCGTCGTGCGAAGGAGCATGGCTTGCATCTCAAGAGCCTGACGCTGCGTGGCTTCAAGTCCTTCGCGTCCGCCACCCACCTCCAGCTCGAGCCCGGCATCACCTGTGTCGTCGGCCCCAACGGCTCCGGCAAGTCCAACGTCGTCGACGCGCTCGCGTGGGTGATGGGGGAGCAGGGCGCGAAGTCGTTGCGCGGCGGCAAGATGGAGGACGTCATCTTCGCCGGGACCTCCGGCCGCGCCCCGCTGGGACGCGCCGAGGTGGTCCTCACCATCGACAACAGCGACGGCGCTCTGCCGATCGACTACGCCGAGGTGACGATCTCGCGGACGATGTTCCGCAACGGCGGCTCCGAGTACGCCATCAACGGCAGCTCGTGCCGTCTCCTCGACGTCCAGGAGCTGTTGAGCGACTCGGGCATCGGTCGGGAGATGCACGTCATCGTCGGCCAGGGCCAGCTCGACTCGGTCCTCCACGCCTCGCCCGAGGACCGCCGCGGCTTCATCGAGGAGGCGGCCGGTGTCCTCAAGCACCGCAAGCGCAAGGAGAAGGCGCTCCGCAAACTCGACGCGACCGAGGGCAACCTCACGCGTCTCCAGGACCTGCTCGCCGAGATCCGTCGCCAGCTGAAGCCGCTCGGCCGCCAGGCAGAGGTCGCCCGCCGGGCTGCTGTCGTCCAGGCGGACGTCCGTGACGCCCGTGCTCGCCTGCTCGCCGACGACGTCCTGCGTGCCCGCGAGCAGCTCGAGTCCGAGCTCGCCGACGAGGAGGCGCTGCGACTCAAGCGGACCGCCGTCGAAGGCTCCGTCGCACAGATGCGTGCGGAGGAGGCCGCGCTCGAGGACGCGCTGCGCGAGGACGCGCCGCGGCTGCAGGCCGCGCAGGACACCTGGTACGGGCTGAACAACCTGCGCGACCGCATCCAGGGCACCGCGAGCCTGGCCGCAGAGCGCGTCCGCAACGCGGCGGCGATGCCCGCCGACGAACGCCGTGGACGTGATCCTGAGGAGCTCGAGGAGGAGGCCGGGCGCTTCGAGGCGCAGGAGAAGGCCATCTCCGCCGAGGTCGCCGCCGCCGAGAAGGGCCTCGAGGACGCCATCGCGGTCCGCAAGGCCGCCGAGACCGCGTACCAGGCCGAGGACCGGCGCATCACCGACCTGCTCCGCGCCGCATCCGACCGCCGCGAGGGGCTCGCCCGCCTGACCGGCCAGGTCAACACCCTCCGTACCCGGGTGCTCGCGGCCGAGGAGGAGATCGGCAGGCTCGAGGAGAACCGCGCTCTCGCCGAGAAGCGTGCGGAGCGTGCCCAGCACGAGTTCACCGTCGCCGAGACCCAGGTCGCCGGTCTCGACTCCGGCGGGACCGGGCTCGCCGCCGAGATCGAGGCCGCCGAGGCCGCGCTCGCCGACATCACCGACCGGCTCGCCAAGACGACGGACGCGGTCCACGCCACGGACCGTGAGCGCGCCGGCCTGGAGGCACGCAAGGAAGCCCTCGAGATGGGGCTCGCGCGCAAGGACGGCGCAGGCGCGGTCCTCGGCGCCGCCGACCGCCTCGGCGGCGTGCTCGGGTCGGTCGCCGCCGTGGTCACCGTGCGGGCGGGGTACGAGGCAGCGGTCGCCGCGGCGCTCGGGCCCGCCGCCGATGCTGTGGCGGTGGACTCGCTGCGCACCGCGCTGTCTGCCGTCGAGTCGCTGAAGGCCTCCGAGGACGGCCGAGCCGGGCTGGTCGTGGGATCGGCGCCGGCGCCCGAGCGCGCGGACTGGCCGTCGCTGCCCAGCGGTGCCTCGTACGCGCTCGACGTCGTCGATGCCCCGGCAGGAGTCCGTGCCGCCTTGGCGCGGCTCCTCGAGCGCACCGCGGTCGTCGACGACCTCGCGACCGCGCACGCGCTCGTCGACCGGGAGCCGTCGGTCACCGCCGTCACACGCGAGGGTGACGTGGTCGGCAGCCACTACGTCGCTGGCGGGTCGCAGGACGTCCCCAGCCTCATCGAGGTGCAGGCGGCCGTCGACAAGGCGACCGACGGGCTGCGCGACGTGGGCCTGCGGCGCGGGGAGCTGGACGCCGAGGTCGGCGACCTCCGGACTCAGCGCGAGGAGGCCAAGCAGCGACTCGAGGTGGCGACGGCCAAGCGGCGCGAGTCGGAGGCGAAGGCCAACGCGCTCACCGAGAAGCTCGCGCAGCTGGGGTCGACCGTCAAGGCGGCGCGCGACGAGGCGGCTCGCGTCACCACCGCCATCGCGAACGCCCAGCGGGCGCGCGACGAAGCCTCGTCCGGCCTGGCCTCGCTCGAGCAGCGGCTCAGCGATGCCGAGAGCGCACCCGAGGACGAGCCGGACACCGAGACCAGGGAGTCTCTCGCCGAGACGGCCAGACAGCGCCGTGCGGAGGAGACCGAGTCCCGCCTCGCGCTGCGGACCAGCGAAGAGCGCGCACGGGCGATCTCCGGTCGTGCCGCCGGACTGCGACGCCGCGCGGCCGAGGAACGGGCGGCGCGAGAGCGCGACCGCGCACGGCGCGAGCGCATGCGTCGCGAGGGCGCCGCCGCACGCGCCGTGGGCGAGGCGACGCAGGTGGTGCTGGAGCACCTCGCGGTGTCCCTCGCTGCCGCCAGGACCGCCCGTGACTCCATCACCGCGGCGCGTGCCGAGCGCGAGCAGAAGCTCGCCGACGTCCGTCGAAGACTGCGCGACCTCTCGGTCGACCTGGCCCGCCTCACCGACTCCGTCCACCGCGATGAGGTCGCACGGGCTGAGCAGCGGCTGCGGATCGAGGCCTTGGAGACGCGGGCGCGCGAGGAGATCGGTATCGAGCCCCAGTCCCTCGTGTCCGAGTACGGTCCCGACGCCCTCGTCCCCGTGCCCCGACCCGTCGACGCCGCCGAGGACGATCCCGATCCTGAGCCGGTCCCGTACGTGCGGGCGGAGCAGGAGAAGCGGCTCAAGACCGCCGAGAAGGCCCTCGCGCTGCTCGGCAAGGTCAACCCGCTGGCGCTGGAGGAGTTCTCGGCGCTCGAAGAGCGGCACAAGTTCCTCTCCGAGCAGCTGGAGGACCTGCGCAAGACGCGCAAGGACCTCCTCGACATCGTCACCGAGGTCGACCAGCGGGTCGAGCAGGTCTTCACCAGTGCGTGGCACGACGTGTCGCGCGAGTTCGAGGGCGTGTTCTCGCGGCTGTTCCCGGGCGGGGAGGGACGCTTGATCCTCACCGACCCGTCCTCGATGCTCACGACAGGCATCGAGGTCGAGGCGCGTCCTCCGGGCAAGAAGGTGAAGCGCCTGTCGCTGCTGTCCGGCGGTGAGCGGTCGCTGGTCGCGGTCGCCTTCCTCGTGGCGTTGTTCAAGGCGCGGCCGAGCCCGTTCTACATCCTCGACGAGGTCGAGGCGGCGCTCGACGACACCAACCTCGGGCGTCTGCTGGAGATCTACGAGGAGCTGCGCGAGAACAGCCAGCTCATCGTCATCACGCACCAGAAGCGCACCATGGAGGTCGCGGACGCGCTGTACGGCGTCTCGATGCGCGGTGACGGGGTGTCCGCGGTGATCAGCCAGCGGATGCGCGAGGCGGAGCCGGCTTAGCCTTCGGCACTCTGCGTTGGCCTTGGGCACTCTGCGTTGGCCCCCACGGAAAGTGTCGGCCCCACCTGTCGTTCGCGGTGGGGCGTCGCGTCTGCGGAGGGGGGCCGAGTCGCGGCCGCGTGGACCCCTCCTTGCCACGGGACGACCGCCGTGACCGCTAGGGTCGGCGCGTGAGTGCCACTCCCGCAGCTCCCCGCAGCCTGACCCGCGACGACTTCCCGGTCGTCCGTCGTATCACGACGCGCTGGTCGGACGAGGACGTGTACGGCCACGTGAACAACGTGACCTACTACTCGTACTTCGACACCGCGGTGAACGGCTACCTGATCGACGCCACCGGCACCGACATCCGCCGGCTCGACGCGATCGGCCTGGTCGTGGAGACCGGCTGCCGGTTCACGCGGGAGCTCGGGTTCCCGGAGGACGTGGAGGTCGGGCTCGCCGTCGAGAGGCTCGGCACGTCGTCGATCGTGTACGAGATCGGGCTCTTCCAGGGCGAGTCACCGGACCCGGCCGCGATCGGACGCTTCGTCCACGTGTATGTCACCCGCGACGACCGCACCGTCACCCCGGTACCCGACGCGATCCGCGCCGCGGTGACCCCACTCGTACGAAACTGACCGCACGCGGTCGGGACACGTCCGTACGCGTCGCTCGGGAGCGCCCACCCACTCCCGTCAGGGCCTGCGCACCGGCCGGTCGTACACGAGCTCGAGCCCGTCCTCCTCGTCCCACTGCTCACCGACGTGGACGAACCCGAACGGGAGGGCGAGGTCGCGCGACGGCGTGTTGTCCGGGGCGATCGTGACGCGCACGACCCGTACGTCGGGATCGGCGTCGGCGCGAGCCACCAGAGCCCCGAGGGCCGCGCGCGCGTAGCCACGGCGCCGGTACGCCGGATCGATCTCGTACCCGATCTCCACCATCCCCTGGGCGTCCGGCGGCCCGTGGAACCCCGCACGGCCGACCGCCACCGCGGCGCGTTCGTCCCAGACGACCCCGGTCACCCAGCCTGCGGCCGCGGGGTCCTCCGCGACCTGACGTGCGCGCATCCGCCAGACCGCCCGGAAGCTGTCCTCGACGAACGCCGCGGACAGCGGTACGGGCGACGTGGTGCTCACCGCCGCCAGGTCGCCGTCGGCGAGCGCGGCGATCGTCTCTGGCGGCAGGTGGACGATACGGACATCGGGGAGGGGCACGCGCCGATCGTACGGGTGGGCGACGACGCGACCGCCGGACGCGGCCTTTGACAAGTATCGCCTCGGGCTCCGCCGTGGCGCGTTGCGCTGCCGGGCGTGGACCGATATCCAGGAGAGTCAGCGTTCACGATTCATCCCCCGAAAGGTCCGCAAATGCGCAAAACCGCCTCCATCGCCTCGATCCTCCTGGGCGCGATCATGATCGTCGCAGCGGTCGCCACCTGGGTCGTCGTGTCCTCGACGCTCTCCGACCAGAAGATCGTCGTGGCCGATGACGCGGACTGCGCCGCCGGCTCGACCGTCGCAGGCCCGATCAGCGCGTACTGCCAGGCCAAGGTGATCGACAAGCACACGCTCGAGGCGACGGACGGGCGCACGTACGCCGAGCTCGACCGGGAGGACCCGCTGCGGGAGACCGCGATGGACTCCGCCTTCCTGCAGGCGTCCCTGTTCACCTCCGTCGTCGCCTTCGGCGTCGCCGCGATGGCTGCCGCGATGGGTGTGATCTTCATCCTCATCGGTCTCGGCATCCGCGACGTCAGCACCCGAGCGGCGTCCCGTACGGACGCCACCAGCACCGACTGACCCTCCTGGGGTGACTCAGGTCACCCCGACCTCGATCAGTGGACGGACTGCCCGTGTGAGAGCCTGAAGCAGTCCGTTTACGACCGATCTCGGGGGTCCGCACCACATGTCGTCGGCAGTCGTCATCGTGCCCGTCATGCTGCTCATCGTCATCGCCGCCGGCCTGCTGGCGGCAGTGCTCGCCTACCCGTACCGGGGGCGCTCCGTACCCGGGGCCGTCCCCGGTTCGGCGGCTCTCGACCGCCTGCTCGTGGCGATCGCGGAGTGGGCCGGGATCGGGCACCACCCCGACGCCGACCGTGGTGACGATGTCAGCTCAAAGTTGCCCACGCTGAACTCATCCACGGCACCGCGAGACTGATCGTCGGACCGACGACGACCACGGCCGCCACCAGGTAGCAGGCGAACGCCTCCCACCGGCCGGCCCCGTCCTCCTCGAGCCGCTCGATGCGCCGCACGAGCGTGCTCGTCGCGCCCAACGTCCCCGCGGGCGCGGGCTGCATGCCCATCTTGACGAGGGCGCGGGCGAGGGCAGTGGTGCCGCTCGCGCGACGTGCGCGGTCGTCGGCGAGGAGCTCGACGAGGACCCGCGTGGAGGCCAGTGCCGCCTCGCTGCGCAGGACCCGGGGGAACGCCCGGTGGAGCGCTGTGAACGCGTCGAGGACGAGGTCGTGGCGGGCGCGCAGGTGCGCCCGCTCGTGAGCGAGGACGGCGCCGAGCTCGGCGTCGTCCAACGACGAGACGGCGCCGCGCGACAGGACGACCCGCGCGTCCATGCCAGGCAGGCAGTAGGCGAAGGTCTCCGCGGCGTCGAGGATCCGCACGGAGCGTCGTTCGGCGTCGCGGGTCGCGACCAGGTCGACGAGCGTCCGGTGGCGACGGCGGACGGTACGTACCTCGATCGCGACCGTGACCATCGACCACGCCGTGCGGAAGACCACGACCAGCGTGAGCGCGAGGAACGCGACGTGCAGTGCGACCCGCCACGCGCCGGGCTCGGGGTTGGGTGCGCCCTCGTGGACCACCAGCCACAGCGAGGCGGAGAGTCCGGCGCCCGTGATCGCCAGGATCGCGGCGAGAGCGAGGGACTGCCAGAGGACGATCGCGGCGCGCGGAGCGCGGTACGGCCACTCCATACGGGCCAGCACGGCCGGGACGGGCTGAGCGAGGGCGAGGCCGATCAGGCCCAGCAGGAGGGGGGTGGTCATGGGCTAGCGGCGGGCTCGACCGACGGGGTCGTCGACGAGTGCTTCGCCTCGATCCGGGCGAGCGCGTCGCGCAGCGCCTGGGCGTCGTCGACGCTCGCGGTCTCCGCGAAGTGGACGAGCGCCGCCGTACGGTCGTCGCCGGCCGAGTCGAGCACCTCGTGCAGGAGCGTCGACGTCGCGTCGTCGCGCCCGACGCGGGGCGCGTACGTGAAGGCGCGGCCCCGGCGCTCGCGCGCGACGACGTCCTTGCGGGCGAGCCGGTCGAGGATCGTCGTGACCGTCGTGTACGCGAGGTCGCGGGTGGGACTGAGGAGGTCGAGGACCTCGCGTCCGGTGAGCGGTTCGTCCGCTGCCCAGAGGACGTTCATGACCTCGCGCTCGAGCTCTCCAAGTCGTGCCACAGGGCAAGTGTACGGGGCTCTACGACGCCGGTCGTACCCTCTCTGTCGATCTACGACAGTGCGTAGTAGGTTTGCTCCTACAGCGTGTCGTAGATGCGTGACTCTGGGTCGCCGGGTCGGACCGCTGGTACTAGCGTGAAGTTTGAGCCACGGGAGAGACATGGAAGCACTCGACCTCGCACGGTGGCAGTTCGGCATCACGACCGTCTACCACTTCTTCTTCGTCCCGCTGACGATCGGCACTGTCGTTCCTCGTCGCGACGATGCAGACCGCCTGGTGGCGCACGCGCGACGAGAAGTGGCTGCGGCTGACCAAGTTCTTCGGCAAGCTCTTCCTGATCAACTTCGCGATGGGCATCGTCACCGGCATCGTGCAGGAGTTCCAGTTCGGCATGAACTGGAGCGACTACTCGCGCTTCGTCGGCGACATCTTCGGAGCCCCGCTCGCGATCGAGGGCCTGCTGGCGTTCTTCCTCGAGTCGACGTTCCTCGGCCTGTGGATCTTCGGCTGGGACCGGCTCACGCCCGGCCTGCACCTCGCCTGCATCTGGATCGCCGCGATCGGCACCGTGCTCTCGGCCTACTTCATCCTCGCCGCCAACTCCTTCATGCAGAACCCCGTCGGCTACACGCTGAACGCCGAGCGCGGCCGCGCCGAGCTGACCGACTTCGGCGCCGTGCTGACCAACAAGGTCGCTGCTCATCACGTTGCCGCACACGCTCTTCGGCTGCCTTCATGGTCGGCGGCGGCTTCGTGGCCGCCGTCGCGCTGTGGCACCTGATCCGCCGCCCGAGACCGCGACGCGGACGCGTTCCGCCCACGCCTGCCGCTCGGCGCCGTCGACGCTGCTCGTCGCCGGCCTCGGCATCGATCGATCACCGGCGACTTCCAGGGCAAGGTCATGACCGAGGTGCAGCCGATGAAGATGGCCGCCGCCGAGGCGCTCTACGAGGACGCCAGAGCCGCGCCCCGTTCTCGATCCTGACGATCGGCACGCTCGACGGCTCGCAAGCCGCTCTCCAGCTCGAGGTGCCGCAGCCTGCTGTCGTACCTGGCCACCGGCAGCTTCGACGGCGAGGTGCGCGGCATCAACTCGCTCCACGCAGGAGTACGAGCAGACGTACGCGCCCCGGCATCACTGACTCGCGCCGAACATCCCCGTCACGTACTGGACGCTTCCGCCTGATGATCAGGCCTGGGCTGCGCTCGCGATGGCCGCCGGCGCCTGGATGCTCTGGGCGACCGCGCAAGGGCCGCATGCCCGACCTCGGGTGGCCGCTGGCCGCTGCTGGCTGGACCGTCGTCGTGCTGCCGCTGCTGCCGCTGTTCGCCAACTCGTTCGGCTGGATCTTCACCGAGATGGGTCGCCAGCCGTGGGTCGTGTTCGGCCTGATGCCGCACCGAGGCCGGGTGTCTCGCCGACACGTCTCGGCCGGCCCAGGTGCTGCGACCTCGCTGATCGGCTTCACGCTGCTGTACGGCGCGCTGGCCGTCGTCGAGGTCAAGCTGCTGCTGCGCTACGATCGGCAGGGCCTGCCCGAGCGTCGATCCGCCCGCGACCCCGACGACGACCCGACGCGCCCGCTGGCGTTCGCCTACTGAGGAGACGGACGTCCATGGAGCTCACCACCTTCTGGTTCATCCTCATCGCGGTCCTGTTCGATCGGCTACTTCGTGCTCGAGGGCTTCGACTTCGGCGTCGGCATGCTGCGTGGCCTGTCCTGGCGCACGGACGAGAAGGAGCGTCGCGTCGCTGATCAACACGATCGGCCCGCGTCTGGGACGGCAACGAGGTGTGGCTGATCGTCGCCGGCGGCGCGCATGTTCGCCGCGTTCCCCGAGTGGTACGCCACGTTGTTCAGCGGGTTCTACCTGCCGCTGTTGCTGATCCTGGTCGCGCTGATCGTCCGCGGCGTCGCCTTCGAGTACCGCGAGCAAGCGCGACGACGCCGGCCTGGAAGCGAGCGCTGGGACACCGCGATCATCTTCGGCTCGTTCGTCCCGGCCCTGCTGTGGGGCGTCGCGTTCGGCGAACATCGTCCGCGGCGTGCCGATCGACGCCGACGCACGAGTACGTCGGCGGCGTTCTTCGACCTGCTCAACCCGTACGCGCTGCTCGGCGGCGCTGGTCACGCTGACGGTGTTCCTGGTGCACGGCGCGTTCTTCGTGGCGCTCAAGACCGTCGGCGACATCCGCGAGCGGGCCCGCGCGGCCTCGCGCAGGTCGGGTCTGGTCGCCGCCGTCCTCGCGGTCGCGTTCCTCGGCTGGACCGTGCCGCGACGCACGACGACCGTCTGGGTCATCGGTGCTGTCCGGCCTTGCCGCGGTCGCGTTCGTCGGTGGGCTCGCCGCCAGCCTGGGCCGTCGCGACGGCTGGGCCTTCGTCGGCACGGCGGTCGCGATCGGCCGGCGTCGTCATCGACGCTGTTCGTGGCGCTGTTCCCCGACGTCATGCCCTCGACGCTCGACCCGGCGTTCAGCCTGACCACCGAGAACGCGTCGTCGACGCCGTACACGCTGAGGATCATGACGCTGGGTCGCCGTGGTCTTCACGCCGATCGTCTGCTGCTACCAGACCTGGTCGTACTGGGTGTTCCGCAAGCGCATCGGCGTGCAGCACATCCCGGCGTGACGTGCCGGTGGAGCACCGCCGGCTGAGCGTCGGCGGTCCGCCTGGGTCGACCCGTCCGCTGGACCCGACCTGGTCGTGCTCGCGTGCTCCTGCGGCGTGCCTGGCGACGGCATCGCTGCGACCGTCATCGCCGTGCTCGTGGTCGCTCGCCGACGTCGTCGCGCGGCGCTTCGACGGCGGTACGAGGTGCTGGCTGGTCCCCGCCGCATGGCCGCGGTGCGGGTCTTGCGCTGCGGCCTGCGCGCGGCGATCGCGTGGGCCCACGGCGTGGTCCGCGCGCGCGCCGCCGTCCGGGTCAAGGCCGAGCTGCGCGCACGAGGTCGTCGACGACCTGCTCGACCCGCGCCGGCGCGGACCGCGGCCCGAGAGCGGCCGGCGTCGTGACGCTGCTCGGCCCGGGCCTGGACGCGTTCGACGGGTACGTCGGCCGCTTCCTGCCCGCAGCTGGCGCTGGCCGCGCATCGTGCCCGCGGTCGTGGTCGTCGCCGTGATCGCGTGGCCGACCCGCTGTCGGCGGTCATCGATCGTGGTGACGCTGCCGCTGATCGTGCTGTTCATGGTGCTCGTCGGCTGCGTGACCCGCGACCGGGTCGGAGCGGCGCTGGCGCGCGATGGAGCGGCTGGCGCGCCACTTCACCGACGTGCTCGACGGCCTCGTGGTGCTCAAGGTGTTCGGGCGCCGCCAGGAGCAAGGGCATCCGCGAGGTCGGCGACCGCCACCGGGGCGAGACGATGCGCGCGCTGCGGCTGGCGTTCCTGTCGTCGTTCGTGCTCGAGCTGATCTCGACGATCTCGGTCGCGCTGGTCGCCGTCAGCGTCGGCCTGCGGGTCGTCGAGGGCCACCTGGACCTGGTGACGCGCCTGTTCGTGCTGCTGCTGGCGCCCGAGGCGCTACCTCCCGCTGCGGCAGGTCGGCGCGCATGTTCCACGACAGCACCGAGGGCGCGAGGCCGACGACGAGACGCGATGCTCGACGACGACGCCGCTCCGAGGCGAGCACGGCGACCTGGCCGCGCACGACCGGGACCACCCCGCGCCCGACCTCACCGGCGCCACGATCGTCGTCGACGGCGTGAGCGTGTCGCACGAGGGGCGCAGCGTCCCGGCGCTCGCCGTCGACCACGCTGCCGTCGAGCCGGCGAGTTCGTCCGGCCTGACGGGTCCCTCCGGCGGCGGCAAGTCGACCCTGCGTCGACGTCCTGCTGGGCTTCGAGCGTGCCCACCGCCGGCGCGTGACCGTGACGGCGCGACGGCACGTCGCGACCTGGCCGACCTCGACCTCGCCGCCTGGCGCGACTCGGATCGCCTGGGTGCCGCAGGTGCCCGGTCCTGGTCGGGGACGGTCGCCGACGAACGTCGCGCTGGGCGCGCCCGGACGCGTCCGACACCGAGGTCGCCCAGGCGCTTCGCGACGCCGGGCCGGCGACCTGGCCCTCGACCGCGACGGTCCGCGAGGAGGGGACGACGACCTGTCGGCGGGCGAGCGACGCCGGCTCGCGGTCGCCCGCGCCCTGCTGCGCGTCCGCCGTGGCGGAGCGCCGGCTGGTGCTGCTCGACGAGCCCACCGCCGGCCTCGACGCGACCACGAGGCGGCAGGTGCTGCCGCACCTGCGCGCCGCGCGCGTGACCGTCCTGGTCGTCGACGCACCGGCCGCGAGCCGGTCGCGGCCGCCGACCGCGTCGTCGAGCTCGCCGCACTGAGCGACCGCTGACGACCGCACGCCGCCGCCTGCTGCTCGGGGATCACGTTCGGGCTGCTCGCCAGCTCGCGCCGATCGGCCTGCTGCTGGTCTCGGCCTGGCTCATCGTCGCGCGCCGCCGAGCAGCCGCCCGTGCTCTACCTCATGGTCGCGATCGTGGCTCGGTCCGCTTCTTCGGCATCGCACGCGCGGCGCTGCGCTACGTCGAGCGGCTCTGCACCCACGACGTCGCGCTCCGGATCGGGTACGGAGAGCGCGGCTCGCGGTCTACGAGCGGCTCGAGCGCCTGTCGCCGTCGACCCTCGCGGCCGGTGCGCCGTGGCGAGCGCATCGCGAGGGTCGTCTCCGACGTCGACGCGCTGCAGGACCGGATCGTCCGCGTGGTGATCCCGCGGGTCGTCACCGCCCTGTCCGCCGCGGTGGTCGTGGGCCTCGTCCTCGCGGTGTTCCCGCTGGGAGGGGTGATCCTCGCCGGCGCCGTCGTCGTCGCCTGGTGCGGCGTCCTGCTGGCGGTCCGCCTCGGCGGTGCCGAGTCCAACGCCACGACCGCAGAGCTGCGGGGCGCGCTCGCCGCCGACGTCTCCCAGACCGTACGCTCCGCCCGCGATCTCGTCGCCTACGGTGCGGGGGAACAGGCGCGCGACGCCCTGACCCGTACCGGTGACCGGCTGGCCACCGCCGAGCGGCGGTCGGCCTTCCTCGACGGGCTCGGCGTGCTGATCGTCCGGGTCTGCCTCGGTGCGGCGACCTGCGCGATCGCGTGGGCCGGAGTCGTCGCCGTCGCCGACGGTGCCCTCGCGCCGGTGCTCCTGGCGGTCGTCGTCCTCGCCCCGGTCGCGCTCGTCGAGCCCCTCGAGGGCTTGAGCGCGATCGCGCAGCAGGACCTTCGCTCGGCAGCGTCACGGCGACGGGTCGACGAGCTGGTCTCCGCTCCGGAGGACGTCGTGGATCCTGACGCGCCGGCCCCGGACCCGGTCGGGTTCGACCTGCAGGTGCGCGACCTGGCCCTCGGATGGGGCGATGCACCCGACCTCGTCCACGGGTTCGACCTCGACCTTCCCGAAGGGGCCGTGGTCGCCGTCACAGGTCCGAGCGGGTCGGGCAAGTCGACGCTGGCCGCGGTGCTCCTGCGGCTCGCGGCCCCGCGCGCCGGCACCGTCACGCTCGGCGGCACGCCGATCGACGCGCTGACCGGCGAGCAGGTCCGACGGGTCGTCGCGACCTCCGCCAGGACGAGCACGTCTTCGACACGACGATCCGCGAGAACCTGCGCATCGCCGACCCCGGCGCCGATGACGCGATGACTGCGGGCGGCCCTCGACGCCGCCGGGCTCGGGGCGTTCGTCGCGGCGCTCCCCGACGGTCTCGACACCGAGGTCGGGGAGCACGGCAACCGGCTGTCCGGGGGCGAGCGCCAGCGACTCGTGCCTGGCACGGCTGCTGCTCGGCGACCACCGTGTCCTCGTCCTCGACGAACCGACCGAGCACCTCGACGCCGCCACCGCCGAGGCTCTGCTCCGCGACCTCGTCGCGCTCGCCGCCGTACCGGTCGATCCTGCTGGTCAGCCACGACGAGCGGGCGCTCGCGGCCGCGTCGCACGTCGTACGGCTCGATGCTCCGACTAGGATCGTTGACCGTGTCTGACCCCACGCTCTACCTCTTCATCGGTCTGGTCGTCGCTGTCCTCGTGATCGGCGGGATCGCCGCCTTCGTGGTCGGCTCCCGCGGCAAGGCCCTGCCTCCCGCCGACACGGTCGACCGTCGGCTCGACGACCTCCGTGAGCACCCCGAGCAAGAGCCCACCCCGACCGGTGACGGGCTCGAACCGGTCCTGCCCGAACCCGGCGAGATCGACGAGTCCGACGCCGACAACGAGCCGGGTGCCGTCGCCACCGCGGAGGCGCCGACCGCGCCGGAGCTCGAGCAGCCGGCGCCCACGGCCGGTCGCCTGGTGCGGCTGCGCGAGCGCCTCTCGCGCTCGCAGTCGTCGCTCGGACGCGGCCTGCTCGCGCTCCTCGGACGCGACCGCCTCGACGAGGACACGTGGGAGGAGATCGAGGACACGCTCCTCGCCGCCGACGTCGGTGTCGCGCCGACGCAGGAGCTCGTCGAGCGGCTCCGCACCCGGATCAAGGTGGAGGGCGTCGCCGACCCTGCTCGCGCGAAGGCGATCCTGCGTGAGGAGCTCGTGGCGCTCGTCGACCCGTCGTACGACCGCGCGGTCGCGGCGGCAGGTGTCGACGGGACACCGGGTGTCGTGCTCGTCGTCGGCGTCAACGGCACCGGCAAGACCACGACCGTCGGACGCCTGGCGCGCGTGCTGGTCGCCGACGGTGACACGGTCCTGCTCGGCGCGGCCGACACCTTCCGAGCTGCGGCTGCCGACCAGCTCCAGACCTGGGGCGAGCGCGTGGGTGTCCCGACCGTACGCGGCCCCGAGGGGGGCGATCCGGCCTCGGTCGCGTTCGACGCGGTGAAGACCGGCAAGGAGGGTGGCTACGACACCGTCGTCGTCGACACCGCCGGCCGGCTTCACACGAAGGCAGGGCTCATGGACGAGCTCGGCAAGGTCAAGCGGGTCATCGAGAAGCAGGCACCGGTCACCGAGGTGCTGCTCGTCATCGACGCCACGACGGGACAGAACGGCCTGACGCAGGCGCGCGTCTTCGCCGAGGTCGTCAAGGTCACGGGCATCGTCCTGACGAAGCTCGACGGTACGGCCAAGGGCGGCATCGTCATCGCCGTGCAGCGGGAGCTCGGCGTCCCCGTCAAGCTCGTGGGGCTCGGCGAGGGTGCCGACGACCTGGCGCCGTTCGAGCCTGAGGAGTTCGTGGACGCGCTGCTGTCCTGACGCGGCTCAGCCCACCCTTCTCCCGCCCGCGAGCCACTTCTGGTGCTGCCGCGAGCCACTTCCGGTGCTGCCGCGAGCCACTCCCGGTGCTGCCGCGAGTCACCCGAGTCGCCACGCGGTGGCTCGCGAGGGCGCACGAGGTGGCTCGCGAGGGCGCACGGGGTGGCTCGCGAGGGCGCACGGGGTGGCTCGCGAGGGCGCGCAGGGTGGCTCGCGGGTCAGCGGGCGCCGGCGAGGAACCGCTTGAGCAGCGGACCTGCCGTCTGCGATCCTGACTCGCCGGTCTCCACGAACACCGCCACCGCGAGGTCGCCCTTGGTGGCGACCATCCACGCGTGCGTCTTGACGGGGGAGCCGTACTCCGCAGTCCCGGTCTTGGCGCCGACCCCGCCACCGAGGCTCGCCAGCCCGCGCCCGCTGCCGTTGGTGACGACGCGCCGCATCAGCGCCTGAAGCTGACGGGCCTCGCCTGCGGTGAGCGTCGACTCGACCGTCGGCGCAGCGACGTCAGGAAGCAGGACGGGGACGACCGTCCGCCCAGCGGCGACCGACGCAGAGACCGTCGCCATCGTGAACGGCGAGGCGAGCACCTTGCCCTGACCGATCATCGAGGCCGCGTGCTCGGTCGCGGGAGCCTCCGTGGGCACGGATCCGAAGTACGACGGGAACCCGAGGTCCTTGTCGACCCCCATCCCCAGCGAGGCGGCGGCCGAGGCGAGATCGGACTGGGCGACCTCGTCACGCAACCCGATCATCGACGTGTTGCACGACTGGGCGAACGCCTCGGCGAACGGGATGCGACCGAGGGAGCTCGAGGGGTAGTCGTCGTAGTTCTTGAACGACTTGCCGTCGACCACGGTCGTCGCGGGGCACGGCGTCGTGGTCTTCGGTGTGACCCCGTCGCGGAGCGCCGCGAGCGCGGTCACGATCTTGAACGTCGAGCCGGGCGCGTACTGCCCGGTCGTCGCGATCGCCTGTCCGGAGGCCCCCGGTCCGGTCGCCGCCGCAAGGAGCGCGCCGTCGGAGGGGCGGATCGCCACGAGCGCGCTCGCGGGCTTGACGCCGGCGAGGACCTGCTCGCCGAGCTCCTGCATGCGCAGGTCGAGCGTCGTACGGAGCGGCTTGCCCGGCACCGGCTCCTGCTCGAAGACGGGAACGTCCTTCATCTCGGGGGACGGGTTCGCCGGGTCGTCGACGGCCTCGCTGACCACCTCCACCACGTACCCGTTACGGCCTCGTAGCGTGTCGTCATAACGGCGCTGGAGGCCGGACAGGCCCGTCGTGTCACCCGGGCGGAGCCGTCCGTCGCTCTCGTCGACGAGCTCCTTCGTGGCCTCGCCGACGGATCCGAGGATCGCCGCCGCGAAGGTCCGTGTGGGCGCCAGCGGCAGCGTGTCCGAGAGGACCGCACCGCCCTGCACCGCCTCGACGGCGCCGAGCGGCGGCGCCTGCTCCGTACGGACGACGAGGGCCTCCACGAACGCCTTCGGTCCGGACTGTGTGACCTTCTTCGCGTACGTGGCCGCGTCGATCCCCACCAGCTGGGCGATCGCGCGCGCCGAGCTGTCCAGCCGTGCCGCGTCGAGAGCGGCCTTGTCGAGCCCGATCCGCAGCACCGAGCGCTCGGTCACCAGGGCGGTGCCCTCGCCGCCCATGATGTCGCCGCGGGCAGGAGCGACCGTCCGTACGCGCAGACGCTGGCCCTCACCGAGATCCGGCGCGACGAGGGACGGGTCCCAGGCGACGGTCCACGCGTCGTCCTCGCGCGTCATCGATGCCTCGGTCTCGTACGACCAGGTCACCTCGGGTCCGAGCGTCCACGTGTACGCGAGGGTCGCCGTCGCGCGGTCGTCGTCCTCCTCGACGCCCTCGACCTTCACCGTCGGCTTCAGGTCGTCCATGCCGCGCGTGATGGTCCCGAGCGCCTCGGACGCCTGCGGATCGTCGAGCGTCACCTCGGAGAGGTCCAGGGCGGAGAGTCCTTCGGCGAGGCGCTCGGCGTCAGGGTCGGGGGACTGCCCGCTGCAGGCGACGAGGAGGGACGCGGTGACCAGGGCGACAGCGGTGCCGACGGTGGCGCGGCGCACAGGGGTGAACGACATCCCCCCATCTTTGCTCGGACGGGGTTCTCGGCCAGAAGGCGGGGAAGGCCGCGTGTCGGCGCGGCGAAACTGCCTCGTAACAAAACCCGGGGAAGTGTCACTTGTCCGAAACAGACCGTCGGCAGGCCCGAAACGCGACGCCGCGAACCTGTTGGTCAACGAAGCCGTCCCGGACACCGCCGTTCGAGCGCCGGCCCTGTCACAAGCACTCACCTGGAGGTTCCATGGACACCGGCCACGCAGCCTGGATCCTGACTTCCGCGTCGCTCGTTCTCATGATGACGCCGGCCCTGGCGCTCTTCTACGGCGGAATGACGCGGACCAAGTCCGTCCTCAACATGATGATGATGTCCTTCAGCGCCATGGGCGTCGTCGGCGTCGTCTACGTCCTGTGGGGCTGGTCGATGTCGTACGGCTCCGAGGACGTCGGCGGGTTCTTCGCCAACCCGTTCGAGCTGTTCGGTCTCAGCGGCGTCGGCGGCGTCGACTACATCTCCGTCGCCTTCCAGCTCACGTTCGCGGTGCTGACCGCGGCGCTGATCAGCGGCGCCCTGGCCGAGCGCGTGAAGTTCTCCTCGTGGCTGGTCTTCCTGCCGCTGTGGGTCACGCTCGCCTACTTCCCGCTCGCCCACATGGTGTGGGGAGGCGGTTTCCTCTCCGGCAGCGTCGACGGCCTCGCCGCCATGATCTTCGGCACGACGGGATCGGGTGCCGACGAGACGGCGACCGTCGCCCCCATCGACTACGCCGGTGGAACGGTCGTCCACATCAACGCCGGTATCGCCGCGCTGATCCTCGTCCTCCTCATCGGCAAGCGTCGCGGCTTCGGCAAGGAGCCGACCCGCCCGGGCAACCTCCCGCTGACGATGCTCGGTGCCGGACTGCTGTGGTTCGGCTGGTTCGGGTTCAACGTCGGTTCGTACGTCGACGCGACCGGTGCGGAGCCGATCTCGGGCGGGGCCGACGGCTTCGTCGAGAACTCGATCGCCTATGCGACGGCGTTCACCGGTGAGGTCGGTCTGGTCTGGGTCAACACCGCCGTCGCTGCCGCCGCAGCAATCATCGGCTGGCTCGTCGTCGAGAAGCTCCGCGACGGCAAGGCCACCTCGCTGGGTGCCGCCTCGGGCATCGTGGCCGGTCTCGTCGCGATCACCCCCGCTTGCGGCGCGCTCAGTCCGATCGGCTCGATGATCCTCGGTGTCGTCGCGGGCGCCCTGTGCGCCCTCGCGGTCGGCCTGAAGTTCCGCTTCGGCTACGACGACTCGCTCGACGTGGTCGGCGTCCACCTCGTGGGTGGCCTCGTCGGCACCCTGGGGATCGGCTTCCTCGCCGTCGACGGCGGCCTGTTCTACGGTGACGGCATCAAGCTCTTCGTGGTCCAGCTCGCGATCGCCCTGTTCGCGATGCTCTGGTCGGCCGTCTTCACGCTGATCATCGGCCTCGCCATCAAGTCGGTCATGGGCTGGCGTGTCTCCGAGGAGGACGAGGTCGAGGGCATCGACCTCGTCGAGCACGGCGAGTCGGCGTACGACCTGGCGTCCGCCTCAGGCGTCGCCCGTCCGACCGTGGCCGCTACGCTGACCACCACCCCTGAAGGAGCCAAGGCATGAAGCTCATCACCGCGGTGATCAAGCCGCACAAGTGGGAAGAGGTCCGCGAGGCCCTCGAGACCTTCGGCATCACGGGCATGACCGTCACGGAGGCCAGCGGCTACGGCCGTCAGAAGGGCCACACCGAGGTCTACCGTGGCGCGGAGTACGACGTCTCGCTCGTCCCCAAGATCCGGGTCGAGATCGTCACCGAGGACGAGGACGTCAAGGACGTCGTCGACGTGGTCGTCAAGTCGGCCTCGACCGGCAAGATCGGTGACGGCAAGGTCTGGGTCGTCCCCGTCGAGTCCGTGGTCCGTGTCCGTACGGGCGAGAAGGACGAGGCAGCGCTCTGATCGAGGAGCTCAGCGCGCGGCGCCGGTCGAGGGCGGATGTCCTGGACCGGCGCCTGCGCGAGTGCTTCACCAAAGCCGTGTCCGACCTGCCTGCGGCAGGGGGGCACGGCTTTGCGCTGGTCGCGGTCGGGGGGTACGGGCGCCGGGAGATGTCCCCGTTCTCCGACGTCGACGTCGTGCTGGTGCACCGTACGGGCGTGCCGGCGGCGACGGTCGCGAGAGTGGCCGAGCAGCTCTGGTACCCGCTGTGGGATGACGGCGTCGCCCTCGACCACGCAGTCCGTAGCACCGACGAGATGCTGCGTACCGCTGCCGACGACTATCGGGCGGCGCTGGGCATGCTCGATGCGCGTGCCGTCGCGGGCGAGGCCCCTGCGGTCGACGCCCTGCGGTCGGAGGTGCTCGCCGCATGGCGGCGCACCGCTCGGCAGCGCCTGCCCGTCCTGCAGCGCGCCAACCACGAGCGCGTCTCGCGGGTCGGCTGGCTGTCGCAGTCGGCGATCATGGATCTCAAGGAATCCGGCGGGGGACTGCGCGACGCGACGACGATGCGGGCACTGGTCGCGAGCTGGCTCGTCGACGTCCCGCACCGCGAGCTGGAGGCGCTCCGCGCGGCCGTCCTCGACGTACGCGACGTCCTGCACGAGGTGACCGGGCGGCCGACCGACCGCCTGACGCCCGAGCTCGTCCCCGACGTCGCTGCGGCGATGGGTTTCGCCCCCGACCACCTCGACCTGCACGTCCGCGACCTCGGCCGGCGCACGGCGCACCTCGCGACCACGACCTGGCGGCGCCTCGACGCCGTCCTCGCCGAGCGTCCCCGGACCCGTACGGCTCCGGGCCCGCGGCTCGACCCGGTGGCGCCCGGCGTTGCGGTCGCGGGTGGTGAGATCGTCCTGACCGGTTCGCCCGACCCGGCGGCGGACCCGCTGGTCGCCCTGCGTGCCGTCGCCGAGGCGGCCCGACGGGGCCTACCCCTCTCGCCGGCGTCGGCCGCGCGGCTCGCGAGCGTGCCGACGCCCGCGGAGCCATGGCCGACGGAGGCTCGGCGTCTGCTCGTCGAGGCCTTGACGGCCGGCCCCGGGCTGGTGCCCGTCTGGGAGGAGATCGACCTCGCCGGGCTGGTGGACCGGTGGCTCCCGGAGTGGCGGGCGATCCGTCTGCGTGGCTCGTCGTCGCCGGTGCACCGCTTCACCATCGACCGGCACTCGGTGGAGGCGTGCGTCGTCGCCGCCGGCCTGATCCGCGACGTGGCACGCCCCGACATCCTCTGCACGGCGGCGTTGCTGCACGACATCGGCAAGGGGCACGACGGCGACCACAGCGAGGTGGGCGGTCCGCTCGCCGAGCAGGTCGCGCTGCGGTGGGGCTTCTCGCCCGGGGACGCGGCCACCATCGGCGCGCTCGTCCGTCAGCACCTGCTCCTCCCGACCCTCGCCACCCGGCGCGACATCGAGGACCCCGACACCGCCGCGAACGTGGCGGAGAGGGTCGGCGACGCCGAGCACCTCGATCTCCTCGCCGCGCTCACCGAGTCGGACGCGCGGGCCACCAGTCCCGCGGCGTGGTCCGCGTGGCGAGCTGGGCTGATCCGGGGCCTCGTCACCAAGGCTCGCGCGGTGCTCGGCGACTCCGACGCGCTCGCGGACCCGGCGTACGAGGGGTGGCCGGCCGCGGTCCCGCTGCCCGCGGCGCGCTTCACGAGCAGCGACGCGGAGCCGTTCACCGTGGACGTCCGCCCTCACCACGACGGGTCGCTGGTGCAGATCAGCGCCCACGCCCGCATCGGGCTCCTGGCGGCCCTCGCCGGAGCGCTGAGCGTCGCCGGTCAGCAGATCCGCTCCGCGCGGCTCGTGGACCGGGACGGCGCGTCGACCAGCATCTGGGAGGTCGCCGACGCGGAGGTCGAACCGGACCGGCTCGTCCGACGCATCCGGCAGGTGCTGGCAGGCGAGCTCTCCTCGAGGACCGCATCGGCCTCGGAGAGGCGTCGTCGGCCGTCCCGGCCCAGGTCCTCGTGCACGGGGGGTCCTCGACGTCGGCGACGGTGGTGGAGGTGCGGGCCCAGGACCGCAGAGGACTCGTCTGGGCCGTCGCGCGGGCGATCGCCGAGGCCGGGTACGCGATCCGGTCGGCGCACCTGTCGACGTTCGGCCCGCAGGCCCGGGACGTGTTCTACGTCGTCACCCCGGACGGATCGGCGTTGCCGGAGCCGGAGGCGGCTGTGCTGGCGGAGCGGATCCGCGCCCTTCCTCTGTGAGCGCGAGCGTGGACGCACGAGGGGCGTCGGTGCGCCGCCGTCCACGCGACGGGCACGTCTGGACGCCCACGCACCTGCACCGTACGGTGACGCCTGCGGATTCGGGCGACAGGCGAGCGGCTAGGCTTGAATGCACGTGCCGCGACCCGCGGACCCGTCACGACACCTGAGGAACGGCTGCTCTTGTTCGACACACTGCAGGACCGCCTCCAGACGACCTTCCAGCAACCTTCGCGGCAAGGGTCAAGCTGTCCGAGGCCGACATCGATGCCATCGCCCGGGAGATCCGCGTCGCGCTGCTCGAGGCCGACGTCGCCGTGCCCGTGGTCCGCGAGTTCGTCGCCCGGGTCAAGGAGCGCGCCCGCGGCGCCGAGGTCAGCCAGGCCGCTCAACCCCGCCCAGCAGGTCATCAAGATCGTCAACGAGGAGCTCGTCGGCATCCTCGGCGGCGAGACCCGACGTCTCCGCTTCGCCAAGACCCGCCGACCGTCATCATGCTCGCGGGCCTGCAGGGCGCCGGCAAGACGACGCTCGCGGGCAAGCTCGGCCTCTGGCTCAAGAGCCAGGGCCACTCGCCGCTGCTCGTCGCGGCGGACCTCCAGCGCCCCAACGCCGTCACCCAGCTCCAGGTCGTCGGAGAGCAGGCCGGCGTCGACGTCTTCGCCCCCGAGCCCGGCAACGGCGTCGGCGACCCCGTCAAGGTCGCGCGGGCGCGCTCGAGCCGAGGCGCGGCGCACGCTCCACGACGTCGTCATCGTCGACACCGCGGGACGTCTCGGCATCGACGACGAGCTGATGAAGCAGGCCGCCGACATCCGTGACGCGACCGACCCCGACGAGGTCCTCTTCGTCGTGGACGCGATGATCGGCCAGGACGCCGTCCGTACGGCCGAGGCGTTCCTCCAGGGCGTCGACTTCACCGGCGTCGTGCTCTCCAAGCTCGACGGCGACGCGCGCGGCGGTGCGGCGCTGTCCATCGCGCAGATGACCGGCCGCCCGGTGATGAGCAAGACCAACCGTCGAG